>OZ246976.1:0-2901844 GCA_965232505.1 Phycisphaerales bacterium
ACTCGATCTTGTTCAACTCCACTTTCGTCGACCAAAAAAGTAACGTGGTCGAAGAGTCGGTTGCCCATTCCACCGAACTGAATTGCGGTGTATCCATCACTTCGATGCCGCGCCAATCCCGGGGCGTGCACACTCATCACTACATCATTGGTCTCGCTCTGGACATGTGGATACTCCTCACCTGGAAGCAGGCACTTATACCAGAGGGGTTTGTATCCTTGAGCACCCAAGTCAAGACCAGGATGCATGATCGATTTACGAAACTCACCGATATTTAGCTCGATAGCAAACACGACGACGGGGTACTTCCCGACCCAGAGTTCATCAGCCCCCCTGTGGAGCGAAGTCCCATCACTGTTCTGCCCTGCGAGCACCAGTTGACGATATCTCGGATTCCAGTACATCGAGACAGGCCAACCATCGTGGTAGTAGTCACAAAGTAGCTCGCCGCTCGGTGTATGAACTTGAACTGCTGTAAGCGAATACAAACTGTGATGATGGATAGAGATAATTTCTCGGCCAACGCGCTCAGGAAAAATATCCTCTATGAGTATCTTTCGAAATCGAAAGTTGTGCGGCCCAGGCTCCTTGCGAATCGAGTATGCCATCAGCTCTGGGACCGTCTGCTCAGCTTTCCAAGCAGGTTCTTGATAGTCCCCGAGTTTGTATCCCAGCAGTCCAACCTGCCCGCTATGAATATCAGGAACTTCAAGACCAATCACAGCGAATCGACCATCAGGCGTCTCAAAAACATCACCCCCGTAACGAATTCCTTTGCTCTCATCTGTTTCCCAAGATCTCAGTGCGAGTCCGCTTCTTGAAACAAGCTCAGCGATGTTTGTTTCACGTCGATCCTGCGATGCGAATCGATAAGGCACCATGCTCTGATACCAGAACACAATCGCTGAAACCCCAAAGATACAGATCACAATCAAGCTGCTCACCGACGCCACGCTCAGGTATGGGTGCCTCGCCATGCTCCGAGTCATGCGTGTCCAGAGCCCTTGCTCTCCCGCGAGCACGTGCTCGCCGTTGACCCAGCGTGTGAGATCATCACGAAGGTGCTGCGCCGACTCATATCGAGCTGTAGGCTCATAGCTGCACGCTTTGAGCAGTACCGAAGCGAGCTGCTTGGGGAGCTTGGGATCAATATCCCGCGGCTCTCTAACCAGCTGAGTCGCGAGTTGCTTGAGCCGATCCTGAACCGAGCCGCTCAGATCATGCGGCGTCGATCCTGTCAACAGCACGTACCCGATCGCGCCGAGTCCGTAGACATCCCATCGCGTCGTGATCGCGTCGTTCTCTCCCCTCGCTTGCTCTGGACACATGTAATCAAGCGTCCCTGTTGGGGTGGAGATACCGCTGGGATCTCGCACCTGCCGGCCGTGTGTTTCCATGAGCTCCGCGATACCAAGGTCGATCAGCACCGGCGTCCCTTGCTTGGTGATCATGATGTTGGATGGCTTGATGTCCCGATGGATGATCCCCCGTTCGTTGAGCACCCCCACCGCGTCACAGATCTGAGCGAGCAGCTTGACTCGATCCTCTAAACCCAGCCCCTCTGCATAATCGAGCAACCGATCGCCATCGATGAACTCGGTCACGATGTAGACCTGATTGTCCACCCAGCCATGATCGAATACATGCGGCACCACGGGCGAGCGGACATGAGCGAGCAGCTCGAGCTCATGGATCGAGTGCGAAGCGGGATTCGAGACCTTGGTGTGATAGATCTTGATCGCCACAGATCGCCCTGTAGCGACCACAACCCCCTCGTAGACCGTCCCCGCCCCCCCAGCACCGATCTGCTCGATAATCAGGTAACCCTCGATCACTGGGAAATCAGTATCTTCGAATCCGCTTTCAAGCAGCTTGCTCATCAGTTTGTTTGCTTGATCGATGCGCATTAGAATTCTCAAACATTACTACGGGATATGGTTCCAAGTATAGAGCAAATCCGTTATATTGCTTTGGTATCCGTTTCTGGATCAAGGGGAGCGATCCAGATGGATCTGACGCAGACACACGCCCGATTCGAGGACACCTCGCATACGCTGATCGCGGACCTCCACGATCCATCCCGTCGAGAGCAAGCGATCGAAGCGATCTCGCAGATCTACTGGAAGCCCGTGTACTCGTATCTGCGTCACAAAGGCAAGAACCGCGACCAAGCGTCCGAGCTCACGCAGTCATTCTTCGTTGAGCGTGTGATCGCCAACAACCTCTTCATGCAGTTCAAACCTGGACGAGGGAAGCTGCGGAGCTATCTGATCACCGCACTTAAGCACTACCTCATCGACCTACACCGCAAATCCACGTCTTTCGGCAAGTCCACCCCCCTCTCCCTCGACAACCTGGGCCCAGAAACTCAGCAAGACGACAACGACCAAGCACTCTGCACATTCGATCAGGAGTGGGCGATCGCACAGCTCGAAGAAGCCGTGCGCCGCTGCCAGGAGCACCTCGTCGCGACCTCGAAACAACGGCACTGGGACGCCTTCCAGGACCGAATCTACAGCCCCTGTGTCTACGGCAACACGCCCACCCCCCTCCTACCACTCTCCAAGAAACTCGGATTCAACAAGCCCGCTGACGTCGGTTCTGCGGTCCAGGTGGTGAACCAGAAGGTCCTCTCCTATCTTCGAGAAGTCATCTCCGAATCGACCGACTTGGCAATCGATGCCAACGAAGAGTACACCCACATCATGAGCATTCTCAACATCCAACTCGGTGTCCAAAGAAGCCTTGCGTAACAATCTCCAGAGCGGATTTCAAATGACCAACGCCTGCCTGATGATCTCATACATAGATGCACAGGGATTCATTGATCTACCAAAAACAGAGCAGGGACCAGCACAATGCTGATCCCTGCCGATGCTTTCGACTCAATTTGAGCTTGAAATGGGCGTAACAGGACTTGAACCTGTGACCTCTGCCATGTGACGGCAGCGCTCTAGCCAACTGAGCTACACGCCCCAAGCACCAAGCGTAGTACACCTACCAACACGCATCAAGCTAGACCCAATATCAGCCCCCACTGCCACACGGATCACCGAATCAAGACCCATGTGTTAATTTGGCACCTGTTTGGGCTCCAATCGCAGAATTTCGACCATATTTTTGGTTGCCCAACCCAAACAGGTATCTATACTTAAAGCCCGGCATGATCGGTGCCGGACAACTTGACTGAGTACAAATCAACACCGATCCGCACTTCGCGGGTCCTTATCTGTCACCAAAGCGCCCTCTCGCGGTCCGATCACCGCCGGTGTCGCTGGTAAAGGAACGGATCACCATCATGGCAAACACACTTGTCCAAGACCTCATCGAATCAGGCATCCACTTCGGACAACGCTCCTCAGGATGGAACCCCAAAATGGGCTCCTACATCTACGGGAAGCGCAACGGCATCCACATCATCGACATCAAGGAAACCGTCAAGGGTCTCCTCCTCGCTCGCAAGCTCGTCCAGAACGTCGTCGCGAGCGGCAAGGACGTCTGCTTCGTAGGCACCAAGCGCCAAGCGAAGGACGTCATCGAGCAACGCGTCTCCGATGTTGACATGCACTACGTCACCGAACGCTGGCTCGGCGGCACCCTCACCAACTTCCGCACCATCCGCTCTCGCCTCTCGCGTCTCGAAGAACTCGAAGCGATCGAGCAAGAGGACAACTTCCAGTCCTACTCGAAGAAGATGGAATCCCAGCTCCGCCGCGAGATGAAGAAGATCGCTCGCAACCTCGGCGGCGTCCGCAAAATGAACAAACTCCCAGGCGTCATGATCGCGATCGACGTCAAGCGCGAGACCACAGCTCTCCGCGAAGCACGCAAGCTTGGAATCCCGACCATCTGCCTCATCGATACCGATGGTGACCCAGATATGGCCGACATCGCGATCCCAGGCAACGACGACTCCATGCGTTCGATCGACGTCATCGTCCGCGAGCTCTGCAAAGCAATCGCCGATGGCAAGCAGTCACGCGTCGCTCCGAAGAACGACAAAGAGGAATCCGCCGGAAACGATGGTGCGATGAAGCGTTCACGCCGTGCACAGTTCAAGGCTGACGACTCAGCATCTTCCGAAGGCTCCGTCAGCGACGCAGCGACCGCTGCTGCCGAGTCCTGAATATCACACAGTCACTCAGGCCGCGAGGTCTGAACCAATCAATACCACCACGCACCGCCCAGCGATGGGCGGCGTCACCAAACCGCAGAATGCTGGAGAACAGATATGGCGGAAATCAGCGCAAAAGATGTCATGAGCCTTCGGAATAAGACCGGGCTCGCGATGATGGAATGTAAAAAAGCACTCACCGAAGCCGGCGGCGATCCAGAGAAGGCCGAAGACCTCCTCCGTAAGAAGCTCAAGGGCAAGATGGAAACCAAGACCGACCGCGTTGCAGGCGAAGGCCGCATCGGGATCGCTGTTTCCGACGACGGCTCCACCGCTGTGATCGTTGAGATCAAAGCGGAAACCGACTTCACCGCGAAGAACGAGAACTTCATCAACGCAACCGATGAACTCGCCAAGCTCGCACTCAACCTGGACTCCGGCTCCATGGAACCAACCCCAGAGATGACCGCGATCATCGACAACCTCCGCATCTCGACCGGCGAAAACATCTCGATCGGTCGCATCGAGCGCCTCTCGGGTGATGCCGGATCCACCACCTACGGCCAGTACGTCCACCACGACGGAAAGACCGGTGTCCTCATCCAAGCTCAGGGCGAACTCGCCGACGACACCATGCGTCAGATCGCGATGCACGTCGCGGCAGCAATGCCTCGTCCGCTCGGACTGAGCTCCGACGACATCCCCGCGGACCTCGTCGAGAAGGAAAAGAAGTTCCGTATCGAGCAAGCCATCGAATCGGGCAAGCCCGAATCCATCGCCGAGAAAATCGTCGAGGGCGGCATGCGGAAGTTCTTCGAAGAAGTCGCGCTCCTCGAGCAAGACTTCATCATGGACACCTCCAAGAAAATCAAAGACCTCGTCGGCTCAGGTAGCTCCCTCAGCTCCTTCAAGCGCTGGCAGGTCGGAGAATCAGAGTAAATCTGACTCCAATCCTGATTCATCGAAACCGGGTCCACGCGACCCGGTTTTTTCATACACTAGATCATCCATATTCGTTCACCATCATCAGGACCACGCATGCCCATCAAAGCCAAACCCGGAGAGCAGTACACCATCCGCCGCAAGATCCTCAAGATCTTCGGCGCCGCGTTCCACATCTACGACGAGCACGGCTCCGTCGTCGGATACTGCAAACAAAAAGCATTCAAGCTCAAAGAAGACATCCGTCTCTACACGGACGAATCGCTCTCTGAACCGCTGCTGACACTCGCCGCGCGTTCCATCATCGACTTCGGCGCCACCTACGACATCAAACTCCCCGACGGCACGCAGGTCGGATCACTCCGGCGCAAAGGGCTCAAGTCCACGTTCCTCAAGGACGAGTGGCTCATCTTCGACGACGAGGGCAAAGAGATCGGCATCCTCAAAGAGAAAAGCTGGTTCATGGCGTTCATGCGCCGCGGAGACCTCTCCGCCTTCTTCCCCCAGCGCTACGAGTTCTTCAAGAACGGCTCCGTCGAACCCGTCGCGTTTGTCCGTCAGCACTTCAATCTCTTTGTTTATCGACTCGGATTATCCGTGCTCAAAGACGACGAGGACCTCGACGAGTTGCTCCTGCTGGGAGCAACATGCCTCATCGCAGCGATCGAAGGACGGCAAAGCTAACATCAATGGAATAGACAGGACGCCAGATTACTTCTCACCACAAAGGAGCACACGATGAATCCCGACATGACCCGCCGAGAAGCACTCACCGCAATGACCGCAACCGCCGCAGGGGTCGCAGGTCTCTCTTCCATCGCCCACGCCTCCACACTCTCCACGCTTGACCTCGGATACAACGCGTCGAAGAACGAGTACACACTCCCGCCGCTCCCCTACGACTACGACGCGCTCTCGCCGCATATCGACGTCATCACCATGACCATCCACCACTCGAAACACCACGCGGGATACGTGCGTGGACTCAACAACGCGCTCAAGCAGCTCGAAGGCATCCGCGCAGGAACCACCGACGCGAGCACTATCCAGCATTGGCAGCGTCAGCTCTCCTTCCACGCCGGGGGACACATCAACCACACGCTCTTCTGGACCGGAATGGCGCCCCAATCACAAGGCGGCGGGGGTAATCCAACCGGTTCGCTCGCTGAAGCGATCAAGCGGGACTTCGGGAGCATCGAAGCGTTCAAGGATCAGTTCAAAGCCGCCGCCAAGTCGGTCGAGGGATCGGGCTGGGGCTGGCTCGTCCACGAGCCGCTCGCCAATCGACTCATGATCCTGCAGATGCAGAACCAGCAGCAGATGATGTTCGCCGGCGCTGTCCCGCTCCTTGGTGTCGATGTCTGGGAGCACGCGTACTACCTCAGCTACCAGAACCGACGTGCGGATTACCTCGACGCGTTCATGAACATCATCAACTGGTCCGAGATCCAGAAGCGGTACGACGCCGCTACCTCATGAAATGTCTCATGAGCTGAGTCGTGCAATCACAAGTTGTGCTTCGTATCAATCCCGCTGACGGCTGGTAGACCGACGGAACCGCGAGAACACCGCGCCAGCGAGGTTCTGGTTCGTCTTGGTCGACCGACCAGAAGAGCGTGCAGAGATCTGTGGCTTGAGCTCGACGAGCCGAGCGATGTGCTCCGCATCCGTAGGCATCGTTTCCAGCGCCTGCTGAGATGATTCAAATCCACCGAGCGGGTCCATCGCGTAGCTGAACCACTGGTCCCAGTGCTTCTCGTTCTTCTTGGTGAACTTCGAAGGCTTGCCGCCCTCGTTGTTCGACGCGTGCTCGCCGTAGCCCATCCCCGTCGCGAGCTGGTACCCGATCCCGATCACCGTGCGTGTCTGCTCGGCGCGTGCGTCCTGGATGGAGTACGTGTTGTGCAGCGCCTGCTGGAGTCCGAAGAGCTCGATCAGTGTGCATCCGTGACGATCAACCAGGAGCTCGTCCATCGAGATCGCGCCGTGCACGATATCGAGTTTCGCGGCATGCATGCACGCCTCAAGGAGCTGACCCATCAGTCTGATCGCTTCGCTGAACTCAAGCCGACCGCCGCGGACCTCAAGCAGGTCCCGAAGCGAGACCAGCCCCTCCTGATTCCCAGGGTATTCGGTAATCGCACAGAGCCGCCCCGTATCGTCGTAGCCGACGCGCTCGATCTTGAGGATGTGCGCGTGGTCGAGACGAGCGGTTTTCATGATCCGATCGAACACTCTTCGGCGAGCGACGGTATCAGTGATGTGCTCGTAGCGGTACAGCAAATGATTCGTCCGCTCGCGAGCGTGGAGCATGATCATTCGGCTGCAGCCATGAACAGGAGCGAGCGGACGCACAGACTCATACGGGCCAAATCGGACCCGTGAGGATGAATCATCTTGAGATCGTTTTGCAGCGGCGTCTTTGAACAAAGTCTTCGGCTCACATGAACCCGGCCGGTCGTCCCCATAGACCCGTTACCAAGCTCGTCCAGTTCGAACCAGATTATACGCCCGAACCCATCAAAGAGCGCGGTATTGCACTATCGGTCATTCACTCAGCACATCTCCACATCACCTTGATCCGCAGGAAATGTTCGCCCAATGTTCGCGAATGGCTCGTCAGCCACACAAACCCGCGATTTGCGTCTCAAAGCGGGGCATCGCAAAGACCAAAGCACGCAATCAGACTGATATAATCCCGTATTCAGGACCTCAGCGTTTCTCGCTCGAAGGTCCGAAAACATGGCATCTCCCGCCGGAATCGCTCCGAGCGGGAAGAACGAGGTTGACTTTACATGCCGTATTACATGTCGATGGGCAAGTTCCCAAAGAAGCGCCACACCCAGTTCCGACGCCCCGACGGAGCACTCTACTCCGAAGAACTCTTCGGCACCGAAGGATTCGTCGGACCCAGCAGCATCATGTACCACATCCATCCGCCGACCCAGGTCACCGGATGGAAGAAGCTCTACTCCACCAAGGTCGAGTACGTCGAGCAAGACGTCATGCGCATGCGCCACGTCAAATCACAGAACCTCAAAAAGCACGGCGACCCAGTCCAAGGACGCGTCGTCATCTTCGGGAACAGCGACGTCGAGATGTCGATCTGTCAACCCGAATCCCAGATGGAGTACCACTTCAAAAACGGACAAGGCGACGAGTGCCTCTTCGTCCATTTCGGATCCGGAACGGTCTACTCCATGTTCGGAACACTCAAGTTCGGGAAGAAAGACTACATCGTCATGCCCAAAGGCGTGATCTACAAAATCGTCTTCGACGAACGCCCCGACGACGGCAGCGACAACAACGAGTTCGGAGGATTCAGCAAAGACGAGATGCCGCTGGGTAAGTTCGTCTGTTTCGAGACCTGCAACGCGTCGCACATCCTCCCGCCGCCGCGCTACATCTCGAAGAAAACATCGCAGTTCCTCGAGCACGCGCCGTACTGCGAGCGCGACCTGCGTGTCCCGTTCGAAGATGAAGATCACCCACTCGCATACGACGAAGCGGGAGAGTTCGAGGTCCGCATCAAAGCGCTCAACTCCGTCCACTCCTACATCTACCCATACCATCCGCTCGAGGTCGTCGGATGGGACGGCTGCTACTACCCCTACTGCTTCAACATCCACGACTTTGCGCCGATCACCGGACAGCTCCACATGCCTCCGCCGATCCACCAGACGTTCGAAGGACACAACTTCGTGATCTGCTCGTTCTGCCCTCGCGCGTTGGACTTCCATCCCGATGCGATCCCTGTGCCGTACAACCACTCGAACATCGACTCCGACGAGATCATGTACTACGTCGAGGGGAACTACAAAGCCCGACGCGGGATCTCGCAGGGATCGATCTCCGTCCACCCACAAGGCATCCCCCACGGCCCGCATCCGGGAACCGTCGAAGCTTCACTCGGGAAAAAGTGGACCGACGAGATGGCCGTGATGTGCGACACCTTCCGTCCGATGTTCCCCACCAAAGCGTGCATGGAACTCGACGATCCGCAATACCCCGAATCCTGGCGCCAAGACCACTTCGCGCCAGACCAGGTCCGCGGCGCCGAGGGCGAAGAAACCAATCCAGACGCCCCCATCAATACCTGGGATTAACCCACCAAAAGCCCACCCTCACAGCCCGGACTATCCGGGCTGTTTTTTGCTTCTATACCATTGAATCCATACCCAGAAACCTACACTCACCCATGCCCACAATCATCGAACCATTCCGCATCAAGTCTGTTGAACCCATCCGCATGACTACGCTCGAGGAGCGTCAAGAGGCGCTTCGCAAGGCACACCACAACCTCTTCGCGATCCCCTCGCAAGATGTCATGATCGACCTGCTCACCGACTCCGGGACCGGCGCGATGAGCTCTGAGCAATGGGCCGGCGTCATGCGTGGTGACGAGTCTTACGCCGGCGCTCCGAGCTGGTTCCGCTTCCGCGACACCATCGAAGACATCACAGGAATCTCTAACATCCTCCCCACCCACCAGGGACGCGCGAGCGAACGCCTGCTCGTCGAAGTCATGATCGGCGCGGGACAAGGCAAAGGGAAGATCGTCCCCAACAACGCGCACTTCGACACCACACGCGCCAACATCGAGCACTCCGGATGCGCAACCATCGACCTGCTCACCAAAGAAGGGCAGGACCCCTCCGCCGACGCGCCGTTCAAAGGCAACATGGACCTCGTCGCGCTCGAAGACCTCCTCCAAACACGAGGCGGCGATGTCCCGTTCGTCATGGTCACCGTCACCTGCAACTCCATCGGCGGCCAGCCCGTGTCCCTCGAAAACATGCGTGCCGTGCGTGCATTGTGCGACAAGTATAACAAGCCGTTCATTCTCGACGCATGCCGATTCGCCGAGAACGCATGGTTCATCAAGCAGCGCGAACCTGGTCAGCAGGACCGCGCTGTTGAAGACATCTGCCGCGATCAGTTCGACCTCTGCGACGGCGCGACCATCAGCGCCAAGAAAGACGGCATGGTCAACATCGGTGGGGTCCTGCTCATCCGTGATCCGGAGCAGTTCATCGCCGCGAGCAACCTGCTGATCCTCACCGAAGGATTCATGACCTACGGCGGACTCTCCGGACGCGACCTCGAAGCGATGGCCGTGGGATTCCGCGAGGTGCTCTGCGAGGACTACCTCCGCTACCGCATCCGCTCGACCGAGTACCTCGGAGAGAAACTCCTCGAAGCCGGGATCAGCATCGTGCGCCCCGCAGGTGGTCACGCGATCTACATCGACGCCGCGGACTTCTGCCCCCACATCCCCAAAGACCAGTTCCCAGGACAAGCCCTCGCGTGCGCTCTGTATGAATCCGGAGGCATCCGCAGCTGCGAGATCGGATCCGTGATGATGGGCGAGCACGCGCACATGGAACTCGTTCGCCTCGCGATCCCGCGCCGGACCTACACCCAGTCGCACATCGACTACGTCATCGAGGTCATCCTCGACCTCAAGAGCCGCGCCTCGGAACTGCCGGGATACCGGATCACTGAAGAACCCGCCGCACTCCGCCACTTCACGGCTAAGTTCGAGCAGGTCGCCCTCGCGAACGCGTAAAGCCCGGTTTTCATCCAAAAAACGCCCATATGGCATGAAATAGCAAAACTGTTTCATGCCATGCTTTTTTATCCCAATTTTCGCCGTTTTTGAACTCTCTTATTTACCGCCACACTTGTAACTGTTACATTATGATGAAGTTGTGCTTTGAAATGCACACGTAATCAGCCCGGCTGAACCACAGCGAGTTGATACAGGACACGAGAGAACCAAAGGAGATAACCATGAAAATCATCAACGCAACCGCATTGGCAGCAATCGCCCTCAGCGGGATCGCATCGAGTGCATCCGCAAACGTCATCGTCAACGGCGGCTTCGAAGCCGGCACCGGATTCGACGCCGAAGGTTGGAGTGAACTCAGCGGCCCAGCCGGATTTGTTGGACGCAGCGACGCGATGCCAAACAGCGGCAGCTACCACGCGTACATGTCCTTCGATCACATCAACAACGCACCAGCAGGCGCTGCGTACTTCATGGAGCAGAACCTCCCAGTCGGCACCATCACCTCCGGCGCGAGCTATGACCTGTCATTCTCCGCAAAGGTTGACTCCACCAGCTTCGTCGGCATGGACACCTTCGTCCAAATCCTCTGGCTCGACCAGGACGGCAGCGATGGCGGCGGAGTCCGCGGCGAGATGCTCACCTCCCTCATCGGACTCGGAATCAACGAGAGCTACCAAGAGTTCTCATTTGACGGCCTCGTCGCTGCGGACGGCGCCGACTCTGTCCTTCTCCGCTTCCAGATCTCCGCAGGTGCCGTTGCTGACATCGCCAACGGCCTTTCTGTTGACGACGTCTCCCTCGCCGCGGTACCAGCACCAGCTTCCGCCCTCCTCCTCGGACTGGGTGGACTGACCGCAACTCGTCGTCGCCGCTAATCAAAGCATTCTCCAAAACCCTCCGAAAGCCCATCGTTTGATGGGCTTTTTCATTGCGCGTGCAGCGGTCAATAATGCACCATGAACACCTACCCAGTCGGACCAGAGACCGAGCGACTCACCCACCGCGCCTTCGTTCCCAGCGACGCTGAGTCCTTCTACAAACTCAACAGCCACCCCGAAGTCATGCGATACACGGGCGAGCCCCCGCTGCAATCTGTTGAAGAAGCAAAGCACGCGATCGAGAACTACCCAGATTTCGAAGCCGTCGGATACGGACGCTGGGCGTGCATTCACAAAGAGTCCCAAGAAATCATCGGATTCTGCGGCCTCAAGTACCTCCCAGAACTCGATTTCGTTGACGTCGGTTTCCGATTCTTCCCAGAATACTGGGGACAAGGACTCGGCACCGAAGCGTGCACCGCGAGTATCGAGTTTGGTTTCAGCACACTCAAGCTCAGCCGTATCGTGGGATTAGTGCTCCCAGAAAACAAAGCATCCATCCGCGTCCTTGAGAAATGCGGACTCCGCGCCAACGGCGAACTGAACTTTGAAGGAGAGCACGCGCTGCTCTACGAGATCAATCAGTAATCTCTGAACTCGTATCAATCAGAACGGATTGATGAAGTTGGGCTGGATCGTGTAGATGTTGTCATCCACCGTTGACGGATCACCGTCAGGACCGCACGAGTAGAAGTACGGACGCTGTGTTGGGCACGTGCCGCCGTCCGAGTCTGCCTCGACCGGGTAGTCACCGCCGGTGTTCAACGCCTCGACCTGATCCACCTGCAGGATCTTGTTGCGACGAACCCCGATCATGTCAAAGGCGATCTGCGAAAGATTCATCGGCAGGTATCCCGCTGAGAAAAAGCCTGGCCCTGCAGGAGAGGTATCGAAGACATCAATGAAGTCACCCGCCTCACCGAGCGCCCGACGATCACCTGGACCCGTCGATTCCTCGATCACACCATCAAACTTGGGATGCACGTAGCGGATCGGATTCCCCCACGCATCAAACACCGTAAGCAGTTCGGGCTGGAGATCACCATCGACCTCGTATGCCCGGATGAATCCGTTATCCATCGTGCTCAGCACACTCTCGATATCAATCCCTTGAGCAACCGAGGCAATAAACAACCCAACGGAGTTCACTGTGTAATGGCGATCCGGAGCATCGAGATCATCATTTGGCACGAGCACTTCGATTACGCCGTCGATCGCGGGGTAGTACGCATCGTTGTCGGCGCCGACGATCCCCTCGACCTCGCTGTTGAGATCCTCGCTGCTGATCCGCACGAGCGCCGGTGGAATCCCACCTGTAGTGTTGATGTAATCGTCCAACGCCTGGTCCAGCACCTGAATCACACCCACCGTCGCACGCTTGCGTCCGCTGTCGGCCATCGACGCCCCCACCCCGATCGTGATCGCGGTCAATAGCGCAATGATGGACACCACCATCGTCAGCTCGACGAGCGTAAAGCCGACTGCCCGGCGGGATCTGGAGATTACTCGTTGATTCATCATACTGAACTCCGGTGCGAGAGAGCTCGGGAACCGCGAAGCCGCTCCCGTGTGTCTACACAATATGCGCGGCTCAGTCCCCAAATCATATACGAACGAACCACACGCTCGGATCCCTCAACAAACCATCAGAAACCCGATTCCAGACGCAGAAACGCCCTTACTCCTGCTTATCCGCCGCCTCTGATCCCGAATCCTGATCCGGAGCGGACTCTGGAGCGGCTTCAGGTTTGGTTTCCGTCGTGGGCTTCGCTGGAGGAGGCGTGAGCATCTGACCACCACTGAACCCAGGCCCCACCATCGTGGAGCCGACGATGTTCCCTGTCGCAAAGCCCTGCCCCTGCGGGCGCTGGGGTTGCTGCGGACGCTGCTGTTGTGGTCGTTGCTGCTGAGGCGGTGCTTGTCGAGGTGCTGGCGCCGGAGCCGTCAAGCGAGCTCGGAAGATGTATCCTGTCACCTTCTCGCGGATCTCGCGCATCATGCCCTTGAACATCCGCTGACCTTCGCGCTTGTACTCGATCTTCGGATCCGTCTGCGCGATCGCGCGGAAACCGATCGTGTCGCGGAGCTGATCCATCGAGTACAGGTGATCCTTCCAAGACGTATCGAGCGTCTCGATCAGCACCATCTGCTCGAACTGCACAAGCTCGGGACGCGAAAGCGTCTCGACACGCGCCCTGATCGCCGGCTCGCGCTCCTTCTCGTCGAGGTAACGCATCCGCTCCGTGATCCCCTCGTTGAAGCGATCCTTGAGCAGCGCGTCGAGCTCGTCATCGCTCGATGTTGCCAGCGTCTTCTCGACCATGACCGAGAGGTCATCGTTCTTCATCGCCTCGCGTGACGCTTCGACGATGCGCTCGCGGATCTTCGCTGGAGGCGTGGTCTTGATGTCCTCAGCCGTCAGCTCCATACCGAGTCGCTCACGTGCCCACTGACCGAGCATCTCGAACGCTGCGGTCGGATCCTGACGCGCCATCATCATCGTGCGCTGCATGATGAAGTCCGCCGGGAACTCCGCTTCGCGCTTCTCATAGAGCTCGCGTGCGGTATCAATGATCAGATCACGCACACGCAGATCATCATCCGCGTTGTGCTTCAAGATCACATCGGGATCGATCTCCTTGGTGAACTTGCCCTTGCACCATTCCGCGAGCTTCTCCGCGCCGTATCGCGGATCCGCAAAGCTTGGGATCTTCTCGAGCGGCTCAGCGTCGATCTTCGCAAACGCCGCCACTTCGAGCATCTCCTGAACCTCTCGGCGTTGTCCCGCACCACCCTCGCGGAGCTCGCCCGTATCGATATCGATGTTAAAGCGATTCTTCGCCCATCGGTGCAGACCCGCTGAATCGAAGTCGATCGACACCTCCGACCCCTCCATCGGCATGTACTCGCCGAGGGTCATGATGATGTTGGCCGTCACGTCCTCCTTCGCAAGACGACGGATCGCGATGTCCATCTCGTCCGCGTCCTTGCCCTTGAGTCGTTCAGGGAGGATCGAGCAATCGAGCTGCTCGCGTGCGTAATCCGCCGCACAGGTCGCGGCGTAATCATCATCCAGGTACTCCTCGATCGCGTCATCCACGACGTCCTCGATGTACTCAAAGATGAGCTCCTTGACCTGACGCCCTTCGAGGATCCGCTGGCGCAAGCCGTAGAACCGCTGACGCTGATGCTCCATGACCTCATCGTACTCGAGGATGTTCTTGCGGATCTGGAAGTTGCGTTCTTCGACCTTCTTCTGCGCCCGCTCAACATTCTTGGAGAGCCACGGATGCTCGATCGCGTCGCCCTCCTTCATGCCCAGCCGCGAGAGCAGTTTCATTGTGGTCTCACCCGCGAACATCTTCATCAGATCGTCTTCGAGCGACACAAAGAACCGTGACGAACCGTTGTCACCCTGACGACCGGAACGGCCGCGGAGCTGATTATCGATACGACGCGACTCGTGGCGCTCGGTACCGATCACGTGCAAGCCGCCCATGTCCTCGATGTTGTCGAACCAGCGGATGCGATGGAGGATCGAGCGAGCGTTCTTGTCCATCTCCTCGCGGAGCTCGTCGGCGCTCGCCGATTCGATGCCCTTGCCGCTCATCCATGTGTTCTGCCCCGCCCAGTGGCGCAGCAGCTTGAGCTCGAGCTCATCAAAGTCCATCGTTTCCGCGTCACGCTTCTTGACGCCCTCACCCTTGAGTTCCGTCGCCGCGATCTTGCGGTACACGTTCTCGCGGAGTTCTTGATCGCTCATCTCAGCCGTCAAGCCGCGCGATGCGATCCCGCGTTTGAGCAGGTGCTCGATGAAGTCTTCTCGATTGAGCTTCCCGAGCTTGATGTCCGTACCACGCCCCGCCATGTTGGTCGCGATCATCACCGCTCCAAGATGCCCCGCGTCCTCGACGACGTTCGCTTCCTTCTCGTGCTGCTTCGCGTTGAGGACCGAGTGCTGGATCTGGTACTTGCTCGTGAGCATCCGCGAGATCATCTCGGACTTCTCGACCGAGGTTGTACCCACAAGAATCGGACGCCCCGCGTCGTGGAATGCCTTGATCTCATCGACGATTGCTTCCCACTTGTCCTTCGCTCGCAGGAACATCAGGTCGTCATGGTCATCACGCGCGATCGGCTTGTTCGTCGGGATCGAAACCACATCGAGCGAGTAAATATCATGAAACTCCTGCGCCTCGGTATCCGCCGTCCCTGTCATACCCGAGAGCTGCTTGTACATCTTAAAGAAGTTCTGCACCGTCACCGACGCAACCGTCTGCGTCTCAGGCTTGATCGGCACGCCTTCTTTGCACTCCACCGCTTGGTGCAGACCGTCGGACCACTGACGACCGATCATCGGACGACCCGTATTGGTATCCACGATCACAATGCTCGGCTCCGCCTTGCCTGTCATGCGATCGGGAACATCCATCACGATGTAGTCTTTGTCCCGCTGATACACCGCGTACGCACGCAGCGACTGCTCGAGCAGGTGCGGGATATCCATGTTCTCATCCACATAGAACGAACCAACCCCAGCGAGCTTCTGCGCGTGCGCGATCCCCTCGTGCGTCAGGTGCGCCGACTTGCGATCCATCTCGATCTCGTAGTACTGCGCGTGCTGGTCACGAGCGTGCTCGATCTCTGGGAGTTGCTTCTTCGCTTCTTCGAGCCGTTTCTGGAGCTCCGGGATCGAATCCGAGTTGCGTGTCTGACGGATATCGCCCTCAAGACCCTTGATGAGCTCCTTGCAACGCTGGACCTCGTCTTCCTTCTCCTGCCAAGGCTTCTGCAGATCCACCAGTTGCTTCGCGAGTCCCGTCGCGAGCTCGTAGCGTGGCTGATCATCATGCGCCGGACCTGAGATAATCAAAGGCGTTCGCGCCTCGTCAATCAGCGTCGAGTCCACCTCGTCCACGATCGCAAACTGACGCTTCCGCTGCACCTGCTCGTCCACGCTCCGCTTCATGTTGTCGCGGAGGTAGTCAAATCCGAACTCCGAAGTCGTCCCATAGACAACATCACAGCGGTACATCTCCCGCTTCACGCTTTCCGGCTGCATGTGCATCGGATGGATCGCGCCGACGGTGAGCCCCAGCTTATTGAAGAACGGGAACGTCCAGTCGCGGTCACGCTGCACGAGGTAGTCGTTGACCGTCACGATATGGACCTGCTGACGCGTGACCGATGCCATGTACGCCGCGAGCGGCGCAACGATGGTCTTGCCCTCACCCGTCTTCATTTCCGCGATCTTCCCCTGACCCAGCACCATGCCGCCAATGAGCTGCACATCAAACGGACGAGCACGGAACGGCGGACGCGATTCCGGATAGATCTCACGCACCGCGTCGTAAATCTCGTTGGGGATCTCGACCTGCATGTACCCCGGAACCGCCTCAGCACACCCCAGGAACTCACCAGTCGGCTCAGCCGCGTCCAGCGAGTCCGCTTCAGCCCTGATCTTGTCGTAGGTCGCGCGGACGCTCCCGCTCAGCAGAGACGCATCAAACTCTTGCTCAGGATTGAAGATGCTGCGGATACCGATCGAGCGGTCCATCGACTCACGCGCCGCCGCGAAGACCTCGATCAGCAGATCGTTGACCGCTTCGCCACCATCAAACCGCTTGCGGAACTCCTCCGTCTTGGCGCGAAGCTCCGCGTCTGTCAGCGCTCTCATCTGAGGCTCAAGCTCACCGATCGCGTCCACGCGCGAGGTGTACTTCTTGACAATCCGCTCGTTGCGCGAGCCAAAGACCTTGGAAAGGATGGAACCAATAACTGGAATTTCTGAACTGGACATGGGGTATCTCGTATCTGGATCCCGCGAGCGATCCCGCTCCGCGTGGATTCCCTGCTATGAACCGATGCTGCTCTGAACAGACCGGATTGGGTGTGGTGTGTATTACTTGGGTATTGATGACGATGAGTTCAGCGATCGCTGCTCACGCCGAAGGCGGAGGCAGATTCAACAGCCACGCGTGAAGCATGGAACCGGATTCTGCATGGTCATCACCCGCCGAGAGCATCGCACCGATCGGCGCATCCTCAGCGTCCCGAACAACCCAGACCGACTCGCTCTGCTGATGATCCACAAGATCACGGATCGCCTGCGCGACCGAGTGCGAGATCCGCGTGACGCGAGTGCGTTCGATCGTCTCAGAGCACGTTGACGCCGCCGAGGCCATCGACGCGACCAGCAGATGCATCGCAAGAGCCGCGACCATCCAACCAGACGCCTTGACTGGGCGCTGCTGAGTCGTCGCTCGGGATGTGTGATTCGTGGACTGCATCGGGGCTCGTTCAGGGGTCTGTATTGTAAGTATCGGCACGCCCGCCGCATCGAGCAAGACAAAGCCCCTCCAGCACCCCCGAATTGTCATGAATCCTCCCCACCCCACCGATTTCTCAGGGACATCAGCGAAAAGGTCCGATAGAGTTGGGGTCCACTCGGCACGGAGGCCGATCCAGGACAATCCAATGACCCACAGAATGCCCCAAAGAACGCCAGATCACAAGGACGACCCGATGCTCGCGACCCGCCAATCCCTGACCCCGACCCGCGAATCGATCACCCACAAGTTCTCCATCGGTCGTCACGAGGGCTACCTCACCATCGGTCTCTACGCCGACGGCACGCCCGGAGAGATCTTCATTAAAATCGCCAAAGAAGGGTCCGCGATCTCAGGGATGTGCCAGGGATTCTGCCGAGCGTTCTCCATCGCTCTCCAATACGGCCTCCCAGTCGACGAAGCCGTCAAGCGATTCAAAGGCATGCGATTCGAGCCCCACGGCCCAACGAGCAACCCGGACATCCCAGTCGCCGACTCCATCATCGACTACGTCGCGCGATTCCTCGAACTCGAGTTCGCTGATCCGACGCGCCACCGCTCAGTCCAGGACTGATCGAAATCGACCTACACCACCCGAGTCGGCGGCTCCTTGCCGCTAAACACCGCGATGATGTTCGTCTGGATCATCTCCGTCATCGCGCGGCGCCATCGATCCTCAGCACTCCCGATATGCGGCGTCAGCACCACGCGATCACTCGACACCAATCCCGGATGCACCGTCGGCTCCTGCTCAAACACATCGAGCCCCGCTCCCCACAGGTGCCCCGATTCGATCGCCTCCACCAGAGCCCCCTCGTCCACCACTGGACCGCGTGCTGTGTTGACCAGGATCGCGTCCTTCTTCATCATCGAAAGCCGATCCGCGTTGATCAGGTGCCTGGTATGCTCGGTCAAAGGCGTGTGAATACTCACCGCATCCGCTTCCCGCAACCCCTCCTCAAGCTCGACCCTCCGAGCGCCCAGCGGCGCCATCTCGAACTCAAGGTGCCTGCTGCGAGCGACGTACGCGATCCGCATCCCCAGTGATTTGGCCCGCAGAGCCGTCGCGTACCCGATCCGCCCCGCCCCCACGATCAGCAGCTCCTTGCCGCACAGATCGATCCCCATGAAGTCCGCCATCCCGAGCTGACCATTCGCGGGATAGTCCGGAGAGCGTGCGTAGCGATCCGCTTGGATCAGCCGTCTCGCGCTCCCCAGCAGCAGGAGGAACGCAATGTTCGCCGTGCCCTCAGTCACCGCATCGGGTGTGTTGCAGACGATGACCCCGCGCGATTTGCACGCCTCCAGATCGATATTGTCGTGCCCCACCGCGAAGTTATTCACAATCTGGAGCTGCTCGCCCGCCGCATCGAGCAGCTGCTCATCTACCGGATCGGTGTACATCGTGACGAGCGCATGAGCCCCTGAAACAAAGGGTCTGAGCGCCTCTTTGGTCGCGAGCCCCTCCCCAAGCACCTGCACGCAAGCGTCTGGTACTTCCAGCTTTCCGGGTATCGCACGCGTGATTCGCACTTGTTTTTCAGGGGTTTCCATGCTCCAACAATAGGTCGCTCCGGAGACAAACTCACCGCCTCCGCGAGCGATGCGCGGGACGACGATCGGATCGCAAAAGTAAAAAATATCTGAAAAACCCTACAAAAACAGGGCGAAATGCTGGTAAGGTGCCGATAGTAGTCCGGTAAAAACAACTGTTCGTGTGGGTGGAAGCCACACGCAGATTCACTAAGTTGCAGAATGGAGTATGCAATGGCCAAGAAAACAACCAAGAAACGCACCACCAAGAAAACCGCGAAAAAGACCGCTGCTCGCCGCACCACCAAGAAGGCACCAGCACGCAAGACCGCTGCCAAGAAGGCACCAGCGAAGAAGGCCGCACCAGTCGCTAAGAAGCCAGCCAAGATCGTCGCTGCCAAGGACAAGCCACGCACCAAGTCCGAGGTCCTCACCATCATCTCCGACCACGTCGGCATCTCCAAGAAGGAAGCCGCTCAGGTCTTCGACGTCATGGGCGACATGATCGAGAAGGACCTCAAGAAGGGCAACTGCGGTGCCTTCAACGTCCCAGGCATGATGAAGGTCATGGTCCAGCGCAAGCCAGCAACCAAGGCACGCAAGGGCATCAACCCATTCACCGGCGAAGAAACCGTGTTCAAGGCCAAGCCAGCACGCAACGTTGTCAAGGTCCGCCCACTCAAGGGTCTCAAGGATCGCGTCTGATCGCTTGATCTGATCTCAAAATCAAAGAACCCCCTCGATCGTCGAGGGGGTTCTTTTTGTTGATTCATCTGTGCATTCGGTATCAACCGGACTTCTTGAACTGACGCACCGCCCCGCTGCTCGCGGGCTCCTCAATCGCCTCAGCACTCACGACGGCCTCGCTCACCTCAGCAACCTCTACAGCTTCGGTCAAACCGCTCGCCTCGACTGCACCATCACCAGCTGCAACGACAGTCCCATCACCAGCTGAATCCACCCCGAGTTCCAATCCCAGCTCGCCCACGTCGCCCTCGCTCGCAAGCTCAACGATCGTCGGCTCATCAACCCCGCTCGAACCACTCGGACTGACCGCCTTAAACGGAGGCAGCTCCCCAGTTGTGATGTACACCCTCGACCTCGACGGATACCTCGGTTCCTTCGTCTTGATCACGCGCCCGTCAGGCATATGGATCGAGATCTCCACCCACTCGACCACCTCGTCGTTGGGGAGCGTTCCATCGGACGCAGCCGCAGTCCCCGCGACACTCATCAGAGCGATCGCTGAAATCGGAATACACAGTGACTGAATCGACTGGAACATGATCACAAACCCCTAGAAACGAGTGCTGAACAGGTACACCATCCAAAGCGATCGCAACCGATGCCAACAGACCCCCGATCATTTTTCAATCTCTCCGTCCTATCGGACGCCGTCTCGTCTCTGTCCGAGAACGAGCCCCGCCGCCTCGATGACGATCCAGATCTCCAGCACCAGCATCAGCACCGAGATCCCCAGCAGCAGCGCGTTGCTCGAATCCGCAAACCCCTTCGCAAGCAGCACGATCGCGAAGCTCGTGATTCCCAGCATGAACACCATCGGGGCCGCACTCACCCACGCCGGCTTCTTGGACTTGACCAGCCACACTGTCACCACGAGCAACGCCAGCGCCGCCAGCAGCTGATTCGTCGCGCCGAAGATCGGCCAGAGTGTGAGCCCGCCGAGACCAGCATTCTCAAGCCCCCTCACAGGCGCATCCGAGATCGCAAGCAAGAACCCAGAAGCCACAGCAATAGTCGTTGCACCATACCGATTCGCAATCATCGAGCGAATCCGTCCGGCTTTGTGTGTTGATTCATGCCCCACTGCAAGCTCAGCGATCACATACCGCTGCAGTCTCGTCGCGCTATCAAGCGTTGTCGCCGCGAAGCTCGCCACGAACACACCCATCAGCGTAATCGCGAAGTGCTCTGAAATACCGATCGAACCGATCATGTTCGCCGATCCCTGAATAAACGGCGTCAGCTTTGCGCCAAGTCCCGCATCACCACCCCACTGCTGGTAAAAGAGCAACCAGGTCGCTTCGCCGTCCTCGCTCCCCATCCCGATCCCCGCGATGCACGCGACAATCACGAGCGTCGCGAGGAACCCCTCCGTGAGCATCGCGCCAAACCCCACGTACTGAGCATCCCCCTCAGTCTTGAGCTGCCTCGACGAACACCCCGAAGACACAAGACAATGGAACCCGCTCACCGCACCGCACGCGATCGTGATAAACAAGAACGGCAGCATCGGAGGAGCCGGATTCCCATTGACCGAAACCTCAGGCACCAACCGCACCGCGTCCGCAACAATCGGTGGACGAGCAACCAGCACCCCCAGCACCAGCAACCCCATCGCGACCAGTAACTGCCAGGAGTTGATAAAGTCCCTCGGCTGCAGCAGCACGTGCACCGGAAGCACCGACGCGATGAACACATAGATCATCAAGATCAGTGTCCAGATCCCAATGACCGACAACCGATCAGTCATGAACTCCGTAAACTCCCAATACGGCGTGCTGTTGGAAGCCCACCAGATCGTCGCGTACATCAGCCCCACCGCGACAAGCGACCCTATCAGCATCGAGCCGCCGCGTCGCAACCAGATCCCCAAACCAATCGCGATCGGGATCTGCGCAAACACCGGGATCACACTCGTCGGATACAGCTTGAAGATCGTCGCGATCACCAACCCAAAGATCGCGAGCACGATCCACAATCCGATCACCACCACGATCATAAAGAGCATCCGCACGCGCGGATTGACCACCGATCCCGAGAGATCCGCGATCGTGCGACCGCGATGCCTCATCGAGATCACCAGCGCCCCAAAGTCGTGCACCGCCCCCATCATGATCGATCCCACGAGCACCCACACCAACGCTGGAACCCAACCCCAGACCACCGCGATCGCTGGACCCACGATCGGTCCCGTCCCCGCGATCGAAGTGAAGTGATGACCAAACACCAGCGACCGCTTCGAGGGAACAAAGTCCACGCCGTCATCGATCATGCACGCCGGAGTCTGTGCATCAGGATCGATCCGGAATACCCGCCGCGCCAGGTACCGGCCGTAGGTGTGGTACGCAACCAAATACAGCACAAAGCTCAGGATCACGATCAGGACTGTCGTCATCCCCTCGCCACTCCCGTATTGTGTAGGTCACCAACCATCCGACCAGCGTACCAGACATCCGCTGATTTGCAAACCCGCACATCCCCAGCATCGGACAATCCATGGACCTCATCAACCGTTCAAAGCCCAACTCCGTCGCGCTCGAAACCACCCTCCTCGTCCACGGCGTCCCCCCAGAATCCTCCCAACCACTCAACGATGAACTCGCACAGATCGTCACCGATCAAGGCGCTCACCCGACACTCATCGGGCTCGTCAACGGCAAGCCAACCGTCGGGATGACCAACGAAGAACTCGCAACGATGCTCTCCGCAGACTCAGTCCTCAAAGCAAACACCGCCAACCTCGGCGTTGCGATGCATCAACAAGTCCACGCCGCGACGACCGTCAGCACCACGATGGAACTCGCATCCGCCGCAGGAGTCCGCGTCTTCGCGACCGGAGGCATTGGTGGAGTCCATCGCGGATACGGCGAGCACCTCGACATCTCCAGCGACCTCGCCGCGTTCACACGATTCCCAGTCGCCGTCGTCACCAGCGGCGTCAAATCCATCCTCGATGTCGAATCCACACGCGAAGCACTCGAAACCCTCGGCGTCCTCGTCATCGGATACCAAACCGATTCGTTCCCCGCCTTCTATCTCAGAGAATCCAAAGCTCAAGTCGATGTCCGCATCGACGATCCAAGCGAACTCGCCGCTCTCATCCATTCAGAGCTCAGCCGAACCGGACGAGGCATCGTGGTCGCCAACCCGATCCCACCACAGCACGAACTGGAACACACACAATGGAACGCTTGGCTGAGCGACGCCCAGGCCCATGCCAAGAGCATCGGTGCGTCAGGTCGCGACGCGACTCCAGCGATCCTTTCCCGCCTGCACCAAGTCTCTGAAGGCGCAACACTTGCAGCCAATCTGGAGCTCGTCAAATCCAACACGAAGCTCGCCGGACAGCTCGCGGCGAGGATGAGTGAAATGGCACCCTTCTAATACCCGAACTCATTCCGCTTTATCGGTCATCTTGACACAATATTGATCGATTATCCAACTTTGAAATCCGTTGATTCTCCCCCAATGTGCTACGATTAGGAGCAGAGTTTGCGCCTCCCTACCGGATCGGGATTGACCCCGTCGCCGCTTGGGTTGTCATCAGACTCGAGGAGAGCAGGGCAGTGGAATGCCCCGGAACAAAAACCTGTGAGATCGACGAGTCCGCGCGTGCGGATTCGTCATCACCCAAAGGAGACAGAGATCATGCGTAAGCAACTCGGAATCGCAGCAATCATCGCCGCAGCAGGACTGTGCGCACCAGCACTCGCTCAGGACAGCGTCAGCGTCAACGGCGGAGACCTGCCAGGCGACGCACTCAACCCATGGAGCGACCACTGTGCCGCATACGTTGTTGACCTGCACCCATTCACCACCTCGAAGGGCCACATGTTTGGTGTCGCACCAATTATCAAGCTCAACAAAACCGGTGCAGCAAACTTCAACAATCTCTACTCGTCCTCGACCATCAGCCCAAGCACGCTGACCGATGTCAACTACTCCCGCCCCGCGTTCTCCCTCTGGGAAAACCAGCCAGGCGCTGGTGTGAACGCTGAACTCAACACCCCAGGTACCGCAGAGTTCGTCGGTGACGGCGGTGCTTCACGCTTCGCAGTCTCCATCAACGAGTTCGGCACCACTGCCGGTGGCTCAAGCTTCAACGGCATCGTCGGCGCATTCGTCAACTACGATCCATCAAACGCCAACCGACTCTACGTTGACCGTCGTCAAGCAGCAAACAACACCTCCGATGAGTTCGCAGGTGACGACTCACAGCTCGGCGGCCTCTCCATGGACGCTCAGGGCAACATCTTCTACCGCGGCGACAACAACAACTCGACCGGTATCAACCAGCTCGCAGGAAACAACCTCTTCCGCACCCGCCTCGGCGACCGTGACTGCATGGTTCCAAACCTTGTCTCCTCCGCAGCAACCCTCGACGCGACCGATCGCCTGATCACTGCATACCCAGAAGTGCTCGGCGTTCCAAACAACATCCCAGCACGCGTCGCAGGACCAGGCGGCCTCTCCGTCAACGGCAACGCGTTCGCGGCTACCACCGAAATGTTCGTCGCTGACACCGGTTCATTCACCAACACCACCGCACACCTCGACACAGCCAACGGCTGGGGCGATGACCACCGCGGTTCGTTCGGCACCACCACCCACGACTTCCTCGGGAACGGCGCCGACTACACCCTCGCGCTCCTCTCCAAGGACGCACCAGGTGAAACCCGCATCCTCAACGTCACCAGCGTGGACTCCGCAGGCGCTATCGTCGGCGTCAAGGGCTTCGAGATCCCAGTCGCGACCCCAATCACCGACAACGAAACCGGATTCGCGATCACCTACACCGGAAACGGTCAGCCGAACAACTACACCGGCGCGACCCTCTTCCGTGGTGGTGTTGGTCACGTCGCAATCGGTCGTGATCAAGCAGGCCGTGGACTCATGGCGGCAATGGTCAACGAGAACGGCTTCTCCGACGACTTCTCCAACCAGATCGTCGTCTGCCGCTACAACGCCTCGACCGGAATGGAAGAGTGGACCCTCGCGGCATACGTTGACCAGTTCAACCTCTTCACCGAGAACGCTGGTAAGCCAATCTGCGACGAGAACGGCGACTCAATCGGTCAGATCGTGAACCTCGACGCCGTCACCGGCGGCTTCCCACTCGGCCCAGGCATGTCCGCTCCAGCAATCGACTCAGCAGGCAACATCTGGTTCATGTCCGCAGTCGAGCTCTTCGACCGCATCGACACCGATATGGACGGCACTCCTGACGCATCGGACTTCGACGGTGCTCTCCTCCGCGCGATCTACGACCCAGCAACCTTCTCCTACCAGCTCGAACTGGTCATGGAAGTCGGACAGGTCTTCTCGGGTGTGAACTCGGGTATCGACTACCGCATCGACTTCATCGGTTCCTCCACCAACACCGGCGGAGCAACCCCATCGACCATGTACGCAACCAACGTTGCTGAGTACGCATGGAACAACTCGGACATCTCCGGCGTTGAACCATCCGACCCAATCACCAACGGCGGTGTGTTCTTCGGTACCACCATCACCTACGACACCACCGGCGACATGCGCTTCAACAACCCAACCTCCGTCACCTACGACCCAGGTCTGCCAGCAGACGAGTCCTACTCCGTAGGCCTCTACGTCGGCTACTACCAGACCGAAGTGGTCAACCCATGTCCTGCGGACTTCACAGGTGAAGGCCAACTGAACTTCCTCGACGTCTCGGCGTTCCTCTCCGCTTTCGGAAACATGGATCCAGCCGCAGACTTCACCGGCGAAGGTCAGTTCAACTTCCTCGACGTCTCGGCATTCCTCTCCGCATTCGGAATGGGCTGCCCATAATCCTCGATCACACCCGATCGGGTACAACCTGAACTCAAACGCCCGCGCTCAACAGCGCGGGCGTTTCTTGAATCATTCAAACAGACATTCATTCCCTTTCGTTTCGGCTTTGAATGCTCTGAATCCTGTGGTATCTTAAAGCTCCACAGAATCACCTAGAAGCGACAGAGGAGAGCCCTATGAACTGCCGTACTATCATCGCCGGAACCATCGCCGCATTGTCCTGCACCGCAGCACACGCACAGTGGGACCCGCACAACGGAGAGTGGCTCAAGTCCGACGCGACCGACCTCCGAGTCATGACCTGGAACGTCCAAGACGGCATCTGCTCCTCCAACGACAAGGGCGACACCTTCGGTGACTGGAACGGCATCGTCCGCATCATCGCATCCCTCCAACCAGACATCCTCATCCTCCAAGAGTGCGCCGACAACTCAGGCAACGGCACAGGCAGCGGCATCGACTCCATCTCCACACTCGAGAACGTCGCCGACCTCCTCGTCCACGGCGGCACCGACATCTACAACGGAAACGTCGCTGTCGGTTCATACGTCCAGCTCTTCACCGGAACCGGATACGACCTCCCCCACGTCTACGTCAGCGAAGCCAACGACGGATTTAACCGCAACATGATCCTCTCACGCTACCCATTCACCGACCTCAACGGCGGCGGCGCCACCTTCTCAACCTTCGCCCTCGTCCCGGACGAGTACCAGACCGGAGGCACCCCAGGAATCCGCGGCTATCAGTTCGCTGAGATCGATCTACCAGACGAAATGTACGCCGGAGACATCGTCGTCGGGAACGGCCACCTCAAAGCCGGAGGCAGCTCCAGTGACTTCTCTCAGCGCGAGCTGGCAAGCAGAAACATCGCCTACTTCATCGACTACTACTACAACGGCGCCGGCACCGGGATGAGCGACCCAAACAACCGCATCTCCGTCCCCAACACCGGAACCATCCTCGACGAGAACACCCCAGTCGTCGTCGGAGGTGACCTCAACCAGCAACCCGGGAACGGACCAGCTGAGTTCATCGCCCGCGCCGAGTTCACCGGAGGCACCGACGGCACAGACCGCGACCGCTCAGACTCCTCCGCTGACCTCGCGCTCCACCCCATCTCAAACGAATCCTCCACCCAAGGCGGTAGCTCGAAACTCGACTACCTTATCTACCAAGACTCCATCGCTGAAGCACGCCGGAGATTCATCTTCCGCTCGACCGGATCAGGCATGTCCATCGACGACATCCCAGAACCAGCACGCTCGTTCCCAGTCAACCCGTTCTCGATCTCCGGACTCTCGTCGGATCACCGTCCGGTGCTCATCGACTTCATCCTCCCAGAAGCCGTGATCGACACATGCCCCGCCGACTTTACCGGCGAGGGCGATCTCAACTTCCTCGATGTCAGCGCATTCCTCACCGCGTTCGGCAAAATGGAAGCATCCGCCGACTTCACCGGAGAGGGCCAGTTCAACTTCCTCGATGTCAGCGCATTCCTCACCGCATTCGGGAAGGGCTGCCCATAACCTGAAATCGATTCAATCCGGTGTTAATCGCCGGCCTGATCACGCAAAGCACGAACCTCGGCGACCGCATCGTCGAGGTTTCTTTTGAGCTGTCGGACACGCAGCAATGACTTGACGCGTGTCAGCAGCTCAACCTTGTTGACCGGCTTGGTCAGGAAATCATCCGCGCCAACATCAATCGCACGCTCCACATCCCCCACCTCGCTCAGAGCCGTGACCATAATGATCGGGATGTCCTTGGTCTCGATCGATCCCTTGAGCTGCTTGCACACCTGATACCCGCTCATCTTGGGCATCATGATGTCCAGCAGAATAATGTCCGGCGGATCCTGCTCAACCGACTTGATCGCTTGGATCCCATCGCTCACCACACGGACCGGTCCACCAAGATCATCCAGATACGCTTGGAGCAGCTCAAGATTCTGCTCGTTGTCATCAACGATCAGCACCCCCTGATGGGTCAGCTCAACAGCATCGTTCTCATCTGGAATCGTCGGATTCGGAGTGCTCATGCGATCTAGTCCTTTCAATGCGTGCTCTTCGCACGCTCCCGAATCATTGGGGCCCCGAATCCGATAGACTACCCCCAGCCCGATCCCACGCCCGAGTCATCGAACAAACCCGCCGCTGATGTCGTCCAGAACTGGAGCAAACAAGCCGGTTTTCCCGATCGTAAGGTACAGGAGACCCGAAATATGCAGACCCGATCTCAGCAGACCGCCCCTCGCATCCTCAGCATGCTCTTCCTGATCGCCGCGCTCTGCACGCTCTCTATTGCCGGTCCGCTCGATCTCAAACTCGACCGACTCGTCGCCAACGCGAGTCTCGGGAAGGGAAAGACCGCGATCCACATCATCGACCTCGACACCGGACGCGAGCTCGGAGAGTTCAACAGCGACGAGCTCATGATCCCCGCGTCCAACATGAAACTCCTCAGCTCCGGCGCCGCGCTCATGGTCCTCGGAGAAAACTTCGACTTCCGAACCTCCATCGAAATCCTCTCCTCCAACAACCGCAACACCATGATCATCCGAGGTTCTGGTGACCCCGCGCTCGGAGACGCCGCGATCTTCGAAAACGAGCATCAAGTCCTGACCCACGAAGCACTCTTCGACGCCGTGTACAAAGCCCTCAAGGACCGAGGCATCGATTCGCTCGACGAGATCATTGTTGACGACCGCGTCTTTGACCGAATCTGGGCGCACCCCGATTGGCCAACCGATCAGCTCAACCGCTGGTACTGCGCTGAGGTCGGAGGACTCAACTTCCAAACCAACGTCATCAACATGTACCCCATCCCAGGATCCCTCGGAGGCACCCCGCTCCTGGAGATGCAACCTGACCTCCCATGGATCGACGTCCGCGTCAAAGCAAAGACCATCACCAAAGGACGAGACAGCGCCTGGGTCGCACGCCCCACCCCCGCCAACAAGTTCACGCTCTACGGCAACGTCCGAGGTAAAACCGAAATCCCTGTCAGCGTCCACGAACCCTCCCTCTACGCCGGATCGGTCTTCGCTCAAGCACTCAAAGAACGCGGCATCACCATCAACACCGATCGCTACGCGGTCGACGCCGTCCGTCTCGCTGGTCCGGAGGACCACTGGGACTCCACCCCAGTCGCCGTCGTCACGACCCCGATCTCCGACGTCCTCAACCGCACCAACACCGATTCCTACAACCTCTATGCAGAGGCGCTCATCAAACGCATCGGTCACGAAATCACAGGAGACCCCGGCTCATGGGAGAACGGCGCCTCCGTCGTCCGCTTGCTCCTGAGCCAGCACGTCAGCGCCACCGCCGCCCAAACCACCATCATCGCCGATGGATCAGGGATGAGCCGAGAGAACAAGGTCACTCCCAAAACCCTCACCAAGTGGCTCAACATCCTCTCCCACCACGAGAGTTGGGACACCTTCGCCGACTCCCTCGCCACCCCCGGCAACGGCACACTCAAACGACGATTCACCGACACCAACCTCAGCTCAAACCTCAAAGCAAAGAGCGGCTACCTCAACGGCGTCTACGCACTCTCCGGAGTCCTCGAACACAACAGCGGAAGGCGCGTCGCGTTCTCGATCATCCTCAACAACATCAAACCCGGATCAGGCGCACGAGCCGCCAAACCATTCATGGAAGACGTCATCGTCGAGATCGACGCATGGATGACCGAACAGACCGGCGTCCCCGGCGGCTAATCACTCAACTGATTGATCCAGCTCATCACAACGCTCTTTGATCCGATCGGGCATCGTCAATATCGGAGGCCAAGCCCGCACGGGCTGGTTATTCCGCGCATCGCCGCTGGTCTTGGGAGTCGCATCAAACCCAACGCGATCACACCCATGCGACTGATCCCACTGCGCATCACGCGCAAAGTCGCAGTTTGCGACCCAGTGGAACAGCACCTCGTGATGATCATGGATATTCACATCCCGGCCAACTACAACGATAAACCGATGCTCCGTCGGCTCGTTCCAGAACTCATCGAGCACCTTGCCCCCAAGCCCCGCACGATCCGCCTCGTCATACCCACGATCGACACGGATAAACACCCATCCCGGCACCGCTTCCGGAGTCGTCGCTTCAAGCACACCATCGCAAGACCGCGCCCACGCGATCGTTTCTTTGCACGCGGACTCACTGGGGATCGGTGACGGATCATCAATGTCCTGCCCATCCAGATCTTCAGACGCGACCTTCCGCGTCGCATCGAATCCAAGTTTCATGCTCGTCCCGAACCGAGCCGCGGCGTGGTCCAGAATATCCACCGCCCCATGCACACGCTCAATATCACGCGATGGTTTGCAATGATCCCACACCGCTCGTATGACACTCGAGAGATCATGCACATCAACATCATCCTCCACAACAAACAGCGTCTTCGTCCACGCCATCTGCCCCGCCCCCCAGATCGCGTGCATCACCTTGCGTGCATGCAGCGGATAATGCTTCTTGATCTGTATATTCGCCGCGTTGTGGAAGCATCCATACAACGGCAGGTCGTAATCCATCACATCAGGCAGAATCGTCTTGAGCAGCGGCAGCATGATCCGCTCCGTCGCCTTCCCAAGGAAGTAATCCTCCTGAGGAGGCAGCCCCACCACCGTCGTTGGATACACCGCGTCCCGTTTATGTGTCAGCGCCGTCACACGCGTCATCGGATACCGATCCGGCATCGAGTAAAACCCAGTGTGATCCCCGAACGGCCCCTCAAAAACCGCACCCTCACCCAAATCTCCAGCACCATCCTCACGCGGATCCCACCCCGGATACCCCGCATCCGTATCCACAAACCCCTCGATCACCATCTCCGCATCCGCCGGAACCCACAAAGGCACCGTCTTGGCGCGACACATCCGCACGCCCTCCCCTTGCAAGAACCCCGCCATCAGCAGCTCGCTGATCCCAGGAGGAAGCGGACACGTCGCCGCATACGGCAGCACACTCGGACCGCCAAGCACAATCGCAACCGGCATCGGTTTCCCAAGCTTCTTCCACGACCGCCAGTGCGCCGCGCCGTCATGATGCATGTGCCAGTGCATCGCGAGCCGATCCTTCCCGAGCAGCTGCACGCGATACATCCCGATGTTGTGCGACTTGGGTTTGGGATCATCCCGATCATCCGCATGAATCGTGTGGATCCCCGCGAGCGTGATGAACCGCCCGCGATACTTTGCATCCCACTCAGGCGCATCAATCTGCGGATGCCCCATGCCCGCTATAGCATTATTGATCCCCGCCGGATATCCGAGCGTCTCAAAGTCCCCGTCATGCTCCCAGCAGCGCAGGATCGGGATCGTCGTCAGATCAACCGCATCACCAGTATGCACAACTTCCTGACACGCGCCATCCCGCTTGCTCCGCTTGGGACCGATCTTCAGGAGCGGATAGAACTGCTTCGCTTTGCCGATTACTTCCCCGATCGAGCGAGGAGGTTCGGGTTTGGTCAGTTCCCCGATCACGCGAGCCGTGTCTTCGAGCGCCCGCCCCCCCAGTGCCATCTCGACACGCTTGTACGATCCGAACGCATTGATCAGCAGCGGAAAGTTCGCCCCCTCCGGACGCTCGATCAGGATCGCCTTGCCCCCATTGCGTGAAAACTCCGGATCGGTGCGTTGTGAGTCTTCCGACCCCAACACCGCATCCGTCCGCCTAGACTGCCGCTGTGCCAGCTCCGTGACCTCAAGCACAGGGCTCGTCGGCTCGGTGATCCGAACAAGCTCACCTTCAGAGTCAAGAGCACGGAGAAATGAAGTCAGATCGCGATACATACCAAAGGGTATCACCGATCGGGGAACAAGTGATGACCAACCCACCACCAGTTCATGAAGCCGCCCATCGCCGAGATTGGCCGAGCTACTTCGATCGCATGCAAGGCAAGCCCCCCCGCGACACCGTCCTCAAAGCGATCGAACTCTTCGGAGAAATCGATCCAACCAACCCCCTCCACGCCGTGGACCTCGGTTGCGGCGACGGCCGCGACTCCGTTCCCCTCATCAACGCCGGATGGACCGTATGGGCGCAAGACGGCAGCGAAGACGGCATCACGCGCACCAAAGCACGACCCGAAATCCAAGCCGCGCTCGCAAACAACCGAATCCAGATCAACCACACGAACTTCGAGGGACTCCAAATCCCCAAAGCGGACCTCGTCAACGCGAGCTTCTCGCTCCCGTTCTGCCCCCCCGATCACTTCCAAGCCCTCTGGTCTCAAATCGACGCCGCCATCGCCCCCGGCGGTCGATTCAGCGGCCAGCTCTTCGGAGACCGCGATGACTGGGCCATCATCGAAGACCGCTCCCACTTCACACGTGATGAAACCCTCAAGCTGTTTGACCAATACATTCTGGAGTCCTTCATCGAAGAGGACCGACCAAGCCGACAAAGTGAGTCCATGCACAAGCATTGGCACATGTTCCATATCGTTGCCCGAAAGCGAGTTCCCGCATCATGAGCGCAGTCATCGACATCCAAGGCGTCGAAAAAACATACAAACGACGCATCAAAGCACTCCGTGGAGTTGACCTCTCCGTCGGACAAGGAGAAATCTTCGGACTCCTCGGCCCCAACGGCGCGGGAAAGTCCACGCTCGTCAAAATCATGATGACCGTCATCTCCCCTTCCAAATGCTCAGGCACCGTGCTCGGAAGCAAAGTCGGTGACAAATCAACACTCCAGCAGATCGGCTACCTCCCAGAACACCACCGCTTCCCCGCCTACCTCACAGGACGACAAGTCCTCGAACACTTCGGCGCTATGTCCGGCATCAAACGCAAACAACGCAAAGCCAAAGCCTCCGAACTCCTCGAACTCGTCGGCATGGACTCCTGGCACAAAGACAAACTGGGTTCCTACTCAAAGGGCATGCGCCAACGCGTCGGACTCGCACAAGCACTCATGAACGACCCCAAGCTCGTAGTCCTCGACGAACCCACCGACGGCGTAGACCCCTCCGGACGACGCGACATCCGCAACATCCTCTCGCATCTCAAAGACGAGGGGCGCACCATCTTCCTCAACTCCCACCTCCTCTCCGAACTCGAAATGGTCTGCGACCGCGTCGCGATCATGGTCCACGGCCTCGTACGCACGCAAGGCACGATCGACGAACTCACCGCAGACCAATCCGGATTCGTCATCACCACAACCGCCCCAATCCCCGAGCACGCATCCGCGGAACTCAACACCCTCTCGCTCCCAGAGCAAGCAGATGACACCTCCGACAACACCATCGCGTTCAAGACCGACGACGCGTCGAAAGTCCAGCCCGCGATCGACACGCTCCGCAAGCACAACATCGTGATCCAATCCGCCGGATTCAAACGCCCCTCCCTCGAAGACCTCTTCATGCAAGTCGTCAGCACAGACCACGGCGACAAACCCGGAGCCATCTCAGGCGCCCGCTCAAGCAAGAAGGGAGCCAACTCATGATCCTCACCCAAACCGCCGCCATCTTCCTCGACGCGTACCGCGAGCTCAACGCCAAAAAACTGTTCTGGCTCACCCTCGGACTCAATCTCCTCGTCGTGGTGCTCTACGCAGCGCTTGGAATCAACGAGCGAGGCGTGACCCTCCTCCACTGGGAGTTCCAGAACGAGTTCTTCACCACCGACCTCGTCTCGAAAGAACTCTTCTACAAACTCCAGTTCACCACGTGGGGAATCCCGATCTGGCTGAGCTGGGCAACCGCGATCCTCGCGCTCGTCTCCACAGCAAGCATCATCCCAGATCTTGTCTCAGGCGGCACCATCGAGCCCGTGCTCTCTAAACCCATCGGACGCGTGCGTCTCTTCCTCACGAAATACCTCACCGGACTCCTCTTCGTCGGACTCCAGGTCACCATCTTCTCGATCGGATGCATGCTCGTCATGGGGATCCGAGGCGGCGCGTGGGAGCCCAAACTCCTCCTCGCGATCCCCATCGTCCTCGCGTTCTTCAGCTACCTCTTCGCGTTCTGTGCCTTCGTCGGACTCATGACCCGCTCAACCATCGCGGCCTTGCTGCTCACCATGCTCTTCTGGTTCGCGATCTGGCTCGTCAATGTCGGCGACGCGATGATGATCGCCCAGCGTGAAGGCTCCATCCTCCGCGCCGAGGATGCGCAGGTCGATATCGAGCGTCAAGAAAGCTTCGCAACCAAACGCATCGCCCAGCTCCGCGAGCAAGGCAAACCAATCCCAGGTGAAGACGGCGAAGAACTCACCAACGGCTACACCGACTCGCTCGAAGCCGTCAATCCCGCACTCAAGCTCTCCCGCTCAAGACTGATTGAAGCAAACGAGGGCGCCGAGACCTGGACCAAGTGGGCCAGCCATGTCATCAGAGCAAAGACCATCCTCCCCAAAACCCAAGAAACCGTTAGCCTCCTCGAACGCTCCCTGATCACCCAAGAAGAAATCGCCGTGTTGATGGGAATGAACGAGGAACAAGCCGCACGCATGAACACCAACAGCGACGAACCCGCATTCGCCGACCCAAGAGCCGCAGGCAGGGTCGAAGAAGTCATGCGAGAACGCTCAACCACGTGGGTGCTGGGAACCTCGTTCCTCTACGAAGCGTTCATCCTCTTGATCTGCTGCGTGGTCTTTGTCCGAAGGGACTTCTAACCCTCGTCTGCAAGCTCAACCCCGCGATCCCGCGCCGCCGTGAGCGCTGTGGTGAACGCGTCCATGACCCCCAGCTCATCGAGTGTGGTCGTCGCCGCATAGGTCGTCCCCTTCTTCGAGGTCACGCGTGATCGCAGCACCCCCGCGTCATCATCCGATGCCTCAAGCAGTCTCGATGACCCGATCACTGTTTGCTCGACTATCTTGCGTGCCGAGTCCGCATCAAACCCAAGCGACTCCGCCGCCTTGGTCATCGCCTCGACCAGGTAGAACACATACGCCGGCCCGCTCCCAGCGACCGCCGTGAACGCGTCCATCATCGACTCATCAATCCGCACCACCTCCCCAACAGCGCCCATCAACACCTCCGCGAGCGCCACATCCTCGTCCGTCGAAGTATCACTCCCCGCAACAGCGCTCATCCCCAGCCCAATCGACGCGGGAGTATTGGGCATCACCCGAACCACGCGCACCCCGCTCCCTAGCGCATTAGCCACCCCAGCCGAGCGTGTCCCCGCAAGGATCGAGATCACTATCGGAGACAACCCCATATTCTCAAGCAGCGGCCGGATCGGAGCCGTCGCCTCCCGCAGCATCTGAGGCTTGACCGCAAGCACCACCCCGCACCCCCGCTCAGCGCCGCCGCTGAGCCACGCAACCGCCTGCCCCGGATCTTCGAAGCTAATGGAATACATCGAGCGACGTTCCGCATCGGGATCTAGCACCGCGATCCGCTTCGGATCCAGCACCCCCGCGTGCTGAGCCCCCGAAATGATCGCATGAGCCATATTGCCCCCGCCGATGAATAAGAGTGGAATCTGGATGCTGTTCATACCAAGAGCGTACACGCTCCACTTCCGCCCGTCTTTGCGATACAATTACCTCGTCTAAACAAGGAAGTCCATATGTCCACGTTCTACCAGCTTGAGTTCGAGAAACCCGTCGTCGCCATCGAGGAAGAAATCACCCTCACCAAAAAAGCGATCGAATCTGAAGGCCCAGAAGTCCCCGCTCTCGGAGGCATCCAAGCCGAGGAACTCAAGCCCAACCCCGCCGACCTCGACCTCCTCGAAAAACGACGCGTCCAAGCGCTCAAGGACGTCTACACCGATCTCTCCCCCTGGAACACCGTCCGCGTCGCGCGTCACCCCAACCGCCCGCAGACCCGCGACTACATCGACCACATCACCCGCGACTTCTGCGAACTCCACGGCGACCGCGCCTTCGCCGATGACCCCGCGCTCATCACCGGATTCGGACGCATCGGAAACCGCAAGTGCCTCATCGTCGGACACCAAAAAGGCAAAACCACACAAGAAAAACTCGCGTGCCACTTCGGATGCGCCCACCCAGAGGGCTACCGCAAAGCACTCGCCAAGATGCGCAAAGCCGAGAAGTTCGGACTCCCCATCGTCACCCTCGTTGACACCCCAGGCGCCTACCCAGGTCTCGGAGCAGAAGAACGCGGCCAAGCCGAAGCGATCGCCGTCAACCTCCGTGAGATGTCGCGCCTCAAGGTCCCCATCGTCTCTATCGTCATCGGAGAAGGTGGGTCAGGTGGCGCGCTGGGAATCGCCGTCGCCGACCGCGTCGCGATGCTTGAGTACTCCTGGTACTCCGTCATCTCTCCCGAGGGATGCGCCGCGATCCTCTGGAAGCAAGCCAACGAGCAGACCAACAACGCCGCCGCCGTCGCGCTCAACCTGACCGCCACCGACAACCTCAAGAACGGCATCGTCGACGACGTCATCCGCGAACCCCTCGGAGGCGCCCACCGCAACCACGAGGAAGCCTCCAAGCTCCTCCAGAAATGGATCGAGTCCCAGCTCGACGAACTCTGCGCCATGGACATCGACGAGCTCATCAACGCCCGCTACGACCGATTCCGCAAGCTCGGCGAAGTCCAAACCGCAGAACCAGACCTCAGCAGCGTTTCATAACGCCTGTTCGATGCGTGTTCGGTTATTTCACCCTATTTTTTTGACCCCCATACCCGCTGCGCCTACCCTTGCCCCCGGCTGACCGTATTTGTTTGCGTACTTTCCAGGAGTCAGTCCACAAAAGGACGGTGCGTTTTGGCAAAGAAAACAACCAAGAAAAAAACCGCCAAGAAGACGGCGAAGAAGACCACTAAAAAATCTACGAAGAAGGTCGCCAAAAAGACCACCAAGAAAACCACCAAGAAGAAGGTCACCAAGAAACCTGCTTCCAAGAAGACATCCGCGCGCACCTCCACCGCCAAGAAGAAAACAACAAAGAAACCAGCCGCGAAAAAAACGACCAAGAAAAAAGCCGCCGCGAAGAAAACCACCAAGAAGACGACTAAAAAAGCAGCCGCGAAAACCGCGAAGAAGACGACCAAAAAATCAACCAAAAAGGTCGCCAAGAAAACGACCAAGAAAGCGGCTGTGACCAAAGACTCATCTCCCAAAGCGGACACCAAAGCCGCCGCGTCCTCCAAGGACGACGCCGCAAAGACCACCAAAAAACCAACGCGCCCGCGCAACAAGAAAAAATCCCCTGAGGATTACGCGCCACCCACGCGCCCGCTTCTCCTCGGACCAAACTCCCTCCTCAAAGGCGGGCCGCTGATCGCTTCGACCAAGCGCTCAAAGAAAACAGCCGCCAAGGAAACCAAGGTCTCCCGGCGTACCAAGACCCCGTTCACCGCCAAGCAGCTCGATGAGTACAAGCTCATCCTCCTCCAGAAACGAGCCGAGCTCGTCGGAGATGTCCAGAACCTCGAGGACGAAGCGCTCCGCTCAAACTCAGGGGAAACCCAGACCGCGAGCAACGCCGCAGAGTTCGGGAGCGAAAGCTTCGAACAAGGACTCAACCTCGAACTCGCCGCCGCGGACCGAAACCTCATCCGCGAGATCGACGAAGCGCTCGCACGCATCGCAGACCGCACCTACGGCCTCTGCCTTGAGCTCCACATCCCGATCAAGAAAGCACGCCTCGAAGAACTCCCATGGGCGAAGTACTCCATCGAAGCCGCGCGCATGATGGACCAGAAATACAAGCACTGATGACCTCAGAGCAACCCCAGACAACCACTCAGCCGTCCACCCTCCGCTCAAAGCGCGCCTGGATCTGGTTGATCGGAACCCTCGTCTTCGGAGTCATCACCGACCTCGTCAGCAAGTCCCTCGCCTTCGCCAAGATCACCGACCTCCCCGTCCACATCGACCGTGATCAGGTCCTCTCAGAACCAAACCTCGGGAACCTCATCCCCTACCACGACGCCGTGGTCGTCATCCCCAAGCTTCTGGAGTTCACCCTTGTCCTCAATCTCGGCGCGGTCTTCGGTATCGGCGCCGGACAACGCTGGTTCTTCATCATCTTCACCCTCATCGCGATCGTCGTCGCGCTCGTGCTCTTCGCGAAGTGGACGAAGCCCAAAGACTGGACCGCGCACGCCGGTTTCGGACTCATCATCTCCGGCGGCATCGGAAACCTCTACGACCGCCTCGTCTTCGGATGCGTCCGCGACTTCATCCACCCGCTCCCAGGTATGAAACTCCCCTTCGGACTCACCTGGCCCGGAGGCGGCTCCGACGAGGTCTGGCCCTACGTCTCCAACGTCGCCGACCTCTACCTGCTCATCGGCATCGGACTGCTCCTGATCTACACGTGGAGACAACCCGACCCCAAAGCCGTGGCAAACAAAGAATCTGGTTCAGACTCAGAAGAGTCAGTCCCGAGCGATCGTTGACGCCCGCTCGCGCAGCGTATCGATCAGCTCACGAACCTCACCCGCCATCCGCGAGTTTGGGAACTCATCGATAATCCGCTGACCGATCGACGCCGCCCGATCCCACGCGCGATCATGAACCGCCAGCTTGAACGCGGCTCCGAGATTCTCCTTCGCCTTCCCGATCACCCCGCGCGCGACCTCCTTGAACTGCTCAGACTCCGTCTCGCTCAGCAGATGATCCATCTCCTGAATCATCTCCATCGCTTCCTCGATCCGATCGTCCTGCGCCGCCATCAGGAACCGCCGCTCGATCTCCACCTTGTACCGCTGCCGCGCCGACTCCACCCGATGCCGAAGCCCCTCCGCGAGCGGCGAATCGTGATACAAACGCGAGATCCGCGCCGCCTCAACAATCGCCAGATCCCACTCATGATCGCTGATCAACCCATCAAGCTTCTGGATGTCATCCTGAATCCGCGACCGCTCCGTCTGCATCCGCACCACATCGATCTTCTGACGAAACTCCTCCGCATCGGCGCGATACCCAAACCGCTGCGCCAGTTCGTTCACCAGCACCATCGCCGCGTTGAAATCACCACGCTCGATGTCCTCCTCGATTGCTCCGCGCAGCAGCTGACGCTCCTTGTGCCGATTGAGCACGCGCCGAGCATCATCCGACAAGATCATCGTCTCCTCAAGATGCTCGATGGACTTGGTCATCTTCGCGATCTGCGCTCTGAGCCGATCCGCCTCAACCGCTGAGTCACTCGCGCTCCCACTGGATCCTCGATTCAAACAGATCGGGAGCGTCGTCAGCGTAACGATCAACCCCGCGAGCCCCATCAGCATGTAAGGATCAGACTCAATCTGCAACCCTCGCAGCACCCCAAAGGCAGAGATCGCAGCCGCGATCCCATAGATCGCAATGACCCAACCAATCGATAGTCCGTATTCCTCGTCCATAAGAGTCCGCTCCTCAGCTCAAGATCCAGGCACAGGCCCCCCGCAGTTCTGCTCAACAGGGACAACGCACAGGAAACGCAAAGATTCCCCCGAATCCGCATCCACCGTGAACTGATGCTCCTCATTGGCAGGCACATAAATCACATCCCCGCCCTTGATCGGATGCCGCTCCCCATCGAGCAGCACCTGACCACTCCCCGATACCACATACACCTCGTGCTCATAATCGTGCTGATGCTGTGGTGTGTGCCCCCCCGCAACGACCTCAAACGAGCGCAGAGCGAAGTTGGGCGCGTCATCACCACGCCCCACCATAATCGCCATGCTCGCGCCAGAGACGCCGTCCATCTGCACCTCGTTCATCTGTGTCTCATGAATATTTCGGATCAGCGCCATCTCAGTTTCTCCATTCATCCCCATCATCAACACACAACGCCCCACACTGAATAATATAACGCATGACCACACCCCCAGGCACACCACACATCCAAGCATTCCCACTCGGCGACTTCCAAACCAACTGCTTCATCGTCACCGACGGAGACCCAAATCCCGGCTCACGCTGCTGGATCGTCGATTGTGGATACCAGCCAACCCCACTCCTCGATGCAGTCGTTCAGCAACAACTCCTCGTCGACAAAGTCCTCCTCACCCACGCGCACGCCGACCACATCGCTGGACTCCTCGAAGCCCGCGCCCGCTTCCCAGACTCCCCGATCTACATGCACAAGCTCGAAGAGTCTTGGCTCAACGACCCCATGCTCAACCTCTCCGCCGCGCTCGGACTCTCCGTCACAGCGCCAGACCCCGCCGGATTCCTCGACCACGGCGACACTGTCTCCCTCGACTCCCTCACCTTCCGAGTCGCACACACCCCCGGACACTCGCCCGGCTCGATTTCATTCATCCACGAGCCCTCCAACACCGCACTCGTCGGAGACACCCTCTTCAATGGATCCATCGGGCGCACCGACTTCCCGGGATCGAGCTTCGAGCAGCTCGAATCCTCCATCAAGCAACACCTCTACACACTCGATCCCGCGACCACCTGCTATCCAGGACACGGCCCAAAAACAACGGTTGGCCACGAAGCCGTGACCAACCCGTTCGTTCGATTGTAAAATTTCAACTCAGCTCGCAGACGCCTCAAGCGATCCGAGTCCCACACAACGGCGCCAAGCGCTCATCTGTCCCAAGTGGAACATGTAGTGCGAGTGAAGCATAAAGATCGACAACGCCGCAGGCGTGCCCGCGAAATCGACATGCCACCCCTCGCCCTCAAACGCCTTGTTGAGCGTCTCATCGTCGCATGATCCGAGCATCTCAATGACCGCCTCATGCGCCTTCTTGAAGTACGCGAGCACCTCGTCCATCGCCGGATAGATATCGCCGTTGACATCGTCCTTGCAGTCCACCCCATGCTTGAACAGATCTTCCCATCCCTCAGGGACATCAATCGCCGACCCGTCCTTGCCCATCAGCTCAAAAATAAAGCGTGGGTAAATGGAGAGGTGCCCGTAGATGAAACACGGGTGATTGGTGTTGATCGCCTTCCCGTCCGCCTGAGGCATGCGCGCGAAGTTCTCCTTCGTCACACCCGTCAGCAGCCCCTGAGCGAGCTCAGCCGTGCGAGCAAGCGTGCGTGTGATGTTCTGTCCAGTCGTCGATGCGGTCGTGGTCATGTTCTTCTCCTGAGTTCAAAGGTGTTCGTTCCATGCTCCCGCCGAATAGACCAGCGGGCCCCTCCTAGACCACACAGTATATCTAAACGATCAGTCAAATACCAATGTAGCGCGAGTAAATCGCCCGCGCCAGTCCCACATCATCCGTCCCATCGATGATCGCGCGTCCATCGGCGAAGCAGGTCAGCTCAAAGCGTTCTCCGCCGTGCTCAACCATCCCGCGGATCATGTAGTCCTTGACCTCAAACCCCTCCAGACCCGCTCCCAGTCGCCTCAGATCGATCATCGACGAACCACCCGACACCTGAACCGCGAGCTGCCCGCACAGCGCTTGAGGCGGCGCTCCGCGTGCCTCCAAAAACTCGAACTGCCCCTTCCCACAACACGGACACTCCGGATCTTTCGCATCGCTGAGTTCCACCCTCGTCCTCTGCCCCTCCCACAGATCAAAGCTCAGCATCGACCCCATCACCCGATCCATCTGCCCCATCAGCACCTTCATCGCCTCCGCCGCTTGGTAGCTCCCGATGATCGACGACACCGCACCCACAACCCCCGCCGACTCACACGTCGCCTGCGTTCCAGGCTTCGGAGGATTCGGTTGCACGCATCGCAAACAAGGCCCTCCCCTATTTGGCACAAACACCGCCGCCGATCCCTGCGTCGCAATCGCCCCGCCATACACATAAGGCACACCCAACTTCACCGAGCAGTCATTGATCAAAAACCGAGTCTCAAAGTTGTCCGTTCCATCAATCAGCACATCGGGAACCCCGCCCCCCTCAATCAACGACAACGCGTTCTCCGAAGTGAAGTCCGCGATATGCGCCCGAACCTCAATACCAGAGTTCACCGCTCGCAGCCGATCCTGCGCCGCGACCGCTTTGGGTTTCTTCTCGATCGCATCTGCTTCGCTGTACAACCCCTGACGATGCAGATTCGACAGCTCCACTAGATCCCGATCCACGATCGTGACCGTCCCCACCCCCGCACGAACGAGCAGATCCGCCGACACACACCCCAGCGCCCCCACCCCAACGATCATCGCGTGCGATTCGCTCAGCTTCCGCTGACCGTCCTCACCGATGTGCGACACCCGTTTCTGCCGAGCGTACCGATCTGTTGTCGTATCTGCATCCACACCAAAGGGTATTCATCTGCTATCCTCGATGCATGACACGCTGCTCATCAGAGAACAACTATCCTGTGGATGGCCTCCAGTGGACCCCGCCCACGCCGCTCACATGCGAGCTCGAATCCCAGCGCCTGATCGTCCGCGCCTACCGCCTTGAGGACGTCGAGCAGGTTTTCGAAGCGATCAACGAATCCCGCGACGACCACCTGCTCCCCTGGATGCCTTGGGCCAAGGACAACCACCGCACGCTCGAGTCCACCACCAAATACATCTGCGAGCAGATCATGTCCCTCGCCAACCCCGACACCTTCAACAACGTCGGCACCGCCATCTTCTGCAAAGACACCGGCCGCTACTTCGGAGGCGCCGGAGTCCACGACGTCCGCCGCGACACCGCATCGTGCGAGACCGGATACTGGATCCGCAAAAGCGCCATCGGGAACGGATACGCACGCGAAGCCTGCGCCCGCACCATCTCCTGGGCCCTCGCACCACAAGCCAAAGCCGGACTCGGACTCCAGCGCGTCCGCATCTACTGTTCGCACAAGAACACCCACTCCGCAAAGCTCATCGAATCACTCGGAGTCACCCCCGAAGTCCGTCAACGCAACGATTTCTACATCGAATCCATCGGACTCACCGACCGCCTCGGTTGGGGTGTCCTCGCGGACGAATGGGACTGCGAAAACCACTGCGCCATCATTCCATCCTAAACCAGCTCAATCAGACTGATCTCCGGCGGCACCCCCACACGCACCGGGAGCATTGACATACCGATCCCCCTCGAAACACACACGCGGAACCTCGGCCCATCAACCATCCCCCCCGCGTACTTCTGTCCATACTCGCTTGGCACAACCGGAGTCCCCACGAACGGGATCTTCACCTGTCCGCCGTGCGTGTGTCCTGAGATCATCAGGTCCACCCGCTGCGCATCACCGCGCGAGAGCTCGTCGATCTCCGCCGTATCCGGATTATGCGCCAGCACGATCCTTGCTGTCTCCGCCCCCACATCCCGAAACGCCCGCTCAACATCAACTCGGTAATCCGTCAGATCCCCGAGCCCCACCATCGCGATGCCCTGTGCAGGTTCTGCATCAACAACGCGCCGAGTCGCAGCATCGATCCACACCCGATCATTATCAATCATCCGTACCCCAGCATCCGACAGCATCCGCGTCAACGCAAACCCATCGCCCCACCAATCGTGATTCCCCAGCACGCCGATCACCCCCATCGGACACCGCTCAACCATCGGCTTGCAAAGCTCCGCCGCACGCTGATACTCCCGCGTCCCATCGTGCACATGATCCCCAGTCAGCACAATCAAGTCCGGATTCAAATCCAGCGCCATCGCATACGCCTGAACCACAAACGACTCCGGAATCCTCGGCCCAAGATGCGTGTCCGAAACCTGAGCGATCCGCAATCCCCGCAGCGACTCAGGCAAACCATCAATCGCAACCGAGTACCTCCGAACCTTGATCGACCAAGGCTCAACTAATGTCGCATACCCCGGCGCCCCCGCCGCCGCGACCGCAACACCACCAAACGTCGAGTTCGTCAAGAACGCCCGCCTCGATTGGTTCACCGTGTCTTCGTTCATTGCGTCGTCATTGCCAGCACCCTTCCCGCGATGCATCCACCCGCGGATCATCCAGAGCACCCCCATCCCAATCACCAGATACCCCCACCCCGTCACGTTCGCGATCACGATCGAGCCAACATCGGACCGACCACCCCCGATCCCGAGTTGGTGCGCGATAAACGCCGTCGCCCATCCCGGAAGCGACACGATCCACGCGAGATTCCCCAGAGGACGCACCACCCCACCAGTCCCATGCACCCACGCCTGGATCGTGAACCACGACCCAAGCGCCGAGCCCACCACCCAGACGACCATCAGCACCCAGAATGCCCTCCAGCCCAATCGCATACCCATGTATCGGAACAACCCCGATCAGGTTCGATCGACATAGAAAAAACCCGACGAAACCGCCGGGCTTTCTTTGATCATTATCGGTGCTAATCGCTTAGCGTGCGAAGTGTGCAAACGCCTTGTTCGCTTCCGCCATGCGGTGGGTCTGGTCGCGAGTGGTCATCGCCTTGCCCTCGCCACGCGATGCGGCCCAGAGCTCGTCCGCGATCTTCTGGTGCATCGGACGCCCCTTCTCAGAGCGTGCCGCCGCGATGATCCAGCGGAACGACAGCGACTGCTGACGATTCGGCTTGACCTGCATCGGGACCTGGTAGTTCGCACCACCGATTCGCTTCGAGCGGACCTCAACGTAAGGCTTCACATTGTCAACCGCTTTGCGGAAGACCTGCAGACCGTTCTCGCATCCCTCAACAGCGTCTGGCTGCTTCTTGAGACGATCGTCGATCACGTCGATCGCGTCGTACATGATGCGGAGCGCGGCAGTCTTCTTGCCGTCGTACATGATGCAGTTGGTGAACTTCGCCAGAACCTTGTCATTGAACTTCGGATCTGGACGCAGCTGTGCTTCTGAGTGGGTAATGCGACCGGCCATGGGTCATCTCCTTCGGCTCATCTGTTTCAGCAATCTGAAACGCTGTTCACCCCGGCGCCGATGAGAAATGCCCGGGATTACTTGCCAACACGACCACGCTGGTCGCGTACTTGTATGTCTTACTTGCCCTTCTTCGCGCCGTACTTCGAGCGACCCTGCTTGCGGTCGTCAACGCCGAGCGTATCGAGAGCACCACGAACGATGTGGTATCGCACACCGGGAAGGTCACGAACACGACCACCACGCACGAGCACGATCGAGTGCTCCTGAAGGTTGTGTCCCTCACCACCGATGTATGCGGTCACTTCCTTGCCGTTGGACAAACGAACACGAGCGATCTTCCGCAGCGCGGAGTTCGGCTTCTTCGGAGTCGTTGTCTTCACAGTCAAACACACACCACGACGCTGTGGGCTGTTATCCAGATCACGGACCTTCGACTTCACCTTCGGAGTCTTGCGTGGTTTGCGTACGAGCTGATTGATGGTCGGCATAGAGCTGAATCCTGACCTGTAAATCGGACCAAATCTCGACGAGCCGGACAGACACCGCGCCTGCCCGCGCCCAAAGTCGGGTCTGTAGTGTAGCCACCAGATCGCCCAAAGCAAGATCCCCGCCCCTACCATCGCCCCATGACCACCCCAGAATCAAAAAACTCGACCTCCACCCCCCCAAATATCGACCCCGAGGGGATCACCGTCGCAGAGTTCCAAAAGCTCATCTACGACCGCTATTTCGCCTCTGACAACGCCCGAGGCACCGCCGGGACCTTCCTCTACCTCACCGAGGAGTTCGGAGAGCTCGCCACCGCACTCGCGAACAACAACCGAAAGAACAAGCCCCCAACCCCTGAGGAACGCGAAAACCTCGAAGAAGAGTTCGCCGACGTCCTCGCATGGATCGCCACCCTCGCCAATATCAACGGCGTAGACCTCTCCCAAACACTCATCAAATACACCGATCCAGATCGAGTCCAAGGCGTCAAAGACTGATCAACCCCCACCAGAGACCCCACCAGCGGCCGCACTCGCCGCCTCAACCATCGACGATTCCCCATCCGAATCGCTCCGCGTCTTGGGACGGATCGGACGATAAATCTCGATCGCGAGCGTGTCGTCCTCCGGCGGAAGCCCATCGCGATGCGACGTCACCTCGCGGAGGATCCGCTCGGACCAGTGCCCCTGCACGCTGTGCGCCGATTCTTCCGACCCCAGCGGAGCCGTGGACGCGACAATCCGGCGCAGCCCCTCGATATGGAGCATCTTGCCCTCGCTCGATCGCGCCTCGATCGCCCCGTCCGTGTACGCGATCAGCGAATCCCCAGGACCAAAGTCCACCTCCGCCTGACACGGATCAAAGTCCTTGTCCTTGCACGCGCCAAGCACAAACGTCGTCGAGTCCAGATCCTGAATCGTCCCGTCCACCCCTCTCAAGAACGAGGGCGGATGCCCCCCCGACGCGTACTCCAGCTTGTTGCGAGCAAGATCCACGCGGAAGCACACCGCCGTCGCGAAGATCGAGTGTTTCGAGAGCGTGAGGTTGATGTACCGATTCAGATGACTCAGCATCTCACCAGGTGATATATCAGGCTGCTCCGCAAAACGCAGATCAATCTCGCCGTGCAATCGGTTCACCGTCAGCGCCGCGGGAATCCCGTGCCCCGTCACGTCCACCACCGCGACCGACAGCATCTCGTTGCCGTGCTCATCAACATGCGAGTTGCTCGCGTGCAGATAGTCCCCGCCGATCTGACGCATCGGTTCGTACCGATACACAAAGTGCACCGGACCCACCGTCATCGGAGGCGGAAACAACGCCTCATGGATCTGCCTCGCATACGCAAGCTCCTGACGGAGCATCCCGTACCGCTGATTCAGGAACCGATTCGTCGATTTCTGAATCCGCTGATTGTGCCGAATCCCAGAGATAAACACGCCGGGAGTCATGAACGCCATCGTCGTGACCACCAGACCGAACGTCCCCATCGCCGACCTGCCGCTGATCAAGTGCCCCACCGCGCTCACCACCGACAATGTCACGAGCGGGATCAACGCCTGCTTCACTGTCCATGGGAACACACAGCACGCAACAAAGTGCGAAATGACCCAGACCCAACCTCCATAGTTGAGCGACGGATCAACCACACGCAGGGTCACCGCGACCACGCCGTCGAGAATAATCAGCCCCAGCGACATCCGGATCACGCGCCGATCGCTCACCCGCTTCTCGATCACCATCACCAAGACCGCGGCGTAAACCGCTAGCCAGAGCCCGTTGACGATGATGAACAGCGCTTTCGCCCCGCCCGTATTGATCAGATTCGTCACCTGCGAGTTCTGAAACATCATGATCAGAACAAACGCAAACCCCAGCAATCCCAGCCCGCCCCAGATCGACACATACCAAATCAACCGCCGCCGGAGCAACTGGTGCGTCTCCTGATGGAACGATCGTCTGAACTCTGTCGTCTCAATACTGCCGGACTTAGACACTCGGCTTCCTTTCAACCATACCAGCGCGATCAAAGCACTCACGCGCCCTGCGGACGGTAGACATCCACAATCAGCATATCATCATTCACCACACCTTCGCAATAGCGATCCACCGCCCTCCGGATCAATTCAGGCCAGCGCTGCCCCGATTCAATCCATCCCCCCTGAATCGCACCGCGAACCCCCGAACTCCCGAACATCTCGCGCCCGCTGTTCATCGCCTCGCTCACCCCATCGGTAAACGCGATCAACGAATCCCCCGCGCCAAACCGCATCGTCTCAAGCTCCCACCGCATCGACGCGCCGGGATCGATCCCCATCAAAGGCCCGGTCGCATCAATCTCCGTGATCCCGCCGTTGCTGTCCCGCAGCAGCGCCCCAGGATGCCCCGCGTTGGCAATCCGAAGCTCATCACGCTTGGGATCAACACGCATCGCGATCCCCGTCACCAGCACCGGCGTATCCGGACTCGTCAAACAGATATACCGATCCAGCGACGCAAGCAACTCATCGGGCTCAATCGACTGATCCTCACCCGCGAGCTGCATCAGCTCCCCTTGCAAACGATTCGCCATCAGCGCCGCCGGGATCCCGTGCCCCGAAACATCGAGCAGCACCACCAGCACCGACGCGTCCGCATCATCCCCCAGCACCTTCGCAAACAGGTAATCCCCACCGATCTGACTCATCGGACGATACGAGTACGCAAATCGAACCTTCCCATTCGTGCGAGGCTGCGGGAACGCACGCTCATGGATATTTTTCGCCGCCGACAACTCCTGCTCGATCCCGTCATAGCGCCGCTGCAAAAACCGCAGCTCGAACTGATCCCGCACCCGCGTCGTCCGGAAGAACGAGACCATATTCGCGGGAACCACGACCGTGATATACCCAAAGATCGTCGCGACCATCGACACGCCTTCATCCGGCCCCACCAGCACCAGCGTCGCCGATGCAACCAGAATCCACGCCCCCGACAACGACAACGTCAATCGCGGAGTCCAAGGCATCATCGACGATCCAAGCGTGAGCACGATCAAAATCGCCGCGAGCGCATTGCCGCCCGGCCCCGGATCAAACCCCACACTCCAGCGCACCAACGCGATCACACCCTCAATCACAACGACAATCGCCGTCAACCGTGAAGACCAGATCCCGCTCGGTTTGAGCCCCAAGATAATCGCAAGCCCCGCGATGTACACCACCGCCCAGCTCAGCTCAAGCGCGATCGCTCCGCTCAGAGAAATCGCGCGCGTCGAACCCGTCAACATCTCGATACTCGACAGGTGCATCCACCGCATCGCGATCAGCACCGTCCCCAGCAGCATGCTCATCGACAAAAACTGCACGCCGCTCTGGCGCACACTCGAATCCTCAACACCCTCCAGCAGATCACTGGTTCGTGTCGAGATCGCGGACTTCCAAAAATCGATGATCTTCGCTCGCACGATTGATAGTGTATACAAACAACCCCGCCCCCGGATTCATCCCCTACGCATCCCCCGAATCTTCCCGATTCTTGCCAGGCACCCACAGCACATCCCCGCTCCCGCCCCCCAGCTCCGGATCGTTTGCCGCTCGCGCCATCACGAACAACAGATCGCTCAGCCGATTCAGGTACGTCATCGTCAGCCCCGATGTCCGCTCAGGTTCCTTGATCAGCAGCTCAGACACCTCCCGCTCCGCACGTCGACACACCGTCCGCGCCACATGCAGCGCCGCCGCCAGTGCTGTCCCGCCGGGAAGCACAAAGCTCGTCAGCGCCTCCAGATCCTTGTTCCACCCATCAATCGCCGCTTCCAGCGCATCGACCTGCCCCTGCGTGATCCGCAGCACCATCGCCGGATCCTCATCCGCCTTGATCGGAGTGCACAGATCCGCACCCAGATCAAACAGGTCATGCTGGATCGCGCGCAGACGCTTCCACATCGCCCCGCCCTCGTCCGCGTGGATCACCGCGACCCCCACCGCCGCGTTGGTCTCGTCCACCGATCCATACGACGCGACGCGCAGATCCCCCTTGGGAACCCGCTCGCCCGTGCCGAGCCCAGTTGTGCCAGAATCCCCAGTTCTCGTGTAAATTTTGGTAAGCTTGACCATGATTGAGGATAGTGTACCTCTCCCCCTCAATCCCGGCTTTGCCCGGCGCGATATCCAGATTCCCGGAGCCCCTCATGCCCTCGCAGCTCGATTCCCCAACCACCCATCCCAAGCGCGGGCTCACCAAAGTCTGGAACACATCCGCCGTCAACAACGACCACTCCCTCCCCCTCATCGACCGCGTCCTCTGTGCACGCGACCTCACCGACGACCAAGCGACCCAAGACTTCCTCAGCCCAACCCTCGCCGGACTCCACAACCCCTCCCTCATCCCCGATCTCGACAAAGCCGCTCAGCGCATCCTCGACGCCATCAAAGACGACGAGCCCATCGTCATCTTCGGAGACTATGACGTCGACGGCGTCACCGCCTCCGCGATCCTCGTCCACATGCTCGGAGTCCTTTCACCAAACACCGCAGTCTCCACCTACATCCCCCACCGCATCGAAGAAGGCTACGGCCTCAACTCCCAAGCCATCCAAAATCTCGCAAACCAAGGCGCCAAGGTCATCATCACCGTCGACTGCGGGATCACCGCAACCGAACCCGCACAAACCGCCAATGACCTCGGCGTTGACCTCATCATCACCGACCACCACAACCCACCCGAATCCCTCGACGACATGCCCGATGCCTACGCCGTCGTGCATCCGCGTCGTCCAGACTCCACCTACCCCTTCGGAGAACTCTGCGGCGCCGGAGTCGCATACAAACTCGCGTGGCGCCTCGCGACCCTCCACTGCGATTCTGACAAAGTCACCCCCAAGCTCCGCACCACGCTCGTAGACATGCTCGCCCTCGCGTCGCTCGGATCCATCGCCGACGTCGTCCCGCTCATCGACGAGAACCGCGTCATTACCAAGTTCGGACTCTCCCGCCTCCAGTCCTCCCCAATCGTCGGCCTCCGCGCCCTCATCAACGCCTCAGACCTCGGACCAGGACAAGTCGACGCCGAAGCCGTGGGTTTCCGACTCGCACCAAGACTCAACGCGATCGGACGCCTCGGACACGCCGGAGAAGCCCTCGAACTCCTCACCTCCGCACGAGGACAACGCGCGACCGAACTCGCCCACCAGCTCTCATCGCTCAACGACCAGCGCCGAGCAACCGAGCAACGCATCCTCCGCCACGCCGAGCAGCTCGCCGAAGAATCCGGAATGACCGGCCCCGACAAACGCGCCATCGTCCTTGCGCACGAAGATTGGCACCCCGGAGTCGTCGGGATCGTCTGTTCAAGACTCGTCGATCGCTATGCGCGCCCCACCATCCTCATGCAAACCAAAGACGGCGTCTGCAAAGGTTCCGCACGCAGCATCGAGGGATTCAGCATCCACGCCGCGCTCGAATCCTGCGCTCACCACCTCACCTCCTTCGGCGGACACGACATGGCCGCCGGACTCGCGTGCGACCAATCAAACTTCCAGAGCTTCGTTGACGAACTCACAAACCACACCAACAGCATCCTCGCTCCAGAAGACCTCGTCCAGACCATCCGCGTAGACGCCGCCGCCTCGATCAACGAGCTCGACGCCCCCACCCTCATCACCCTCGAGCAGCTCGCCCCCTTCGGCGCTGGAAACCCCCGCGTCCGCGTGCTGATCCGAAACGCCAAGATCAACGGCCGCCCCGAACCCTTCGGAAAGACCGGAGCCCACCTCTCCCTCAGAGTCGGAGACGCACACAACAACCAATCCGTCGTCCGCGTCATCGGATGGAACTGGTGGAAAAAAGCCCGGGACATCAGCCCGGGCTCATTGGTCGATCTTGTTGTCGAACCCAAACTCTCTCGCTGGAAAGACCGGGTCAATGTCGAACCGATCCTCTGCGATCTCAGAGTCGCGGATCTCTGATCACTCGTCGGTCGCCTGCATCGAAGCAAGCACCTGATTCTGCAGCGATCCCACGAGCTGCCCGTACCCGCTATGAGCAGGATCAAGCGCACTGGCGCGAGTCGCACTCGAAAGCGCACTCTGGTACATCCCAAGCTCACGCTGAACCACCGCACGGAACGCGAAGAGATCCGCTTCTGAGTTGTTGCGATCGATCGCGTCGTTGATCGAGCTCAGCGCCTTGTCCATCTCTCCAGTCCGATGATGCAGCATCGCCCAGAGCACATAGCCATCGTGGGTGTTCGGACTCAGCCCAACAATCCGCGCCGCGGCCCGGCGTGCCGTGCGATCATCATTAATCGCGTACGACGAGTTCCCAAGACCGATCCATGAATCCAGATCGCCCTTGCCGTTGTTCTTCGAGAGCAGCTCCTGATAAATCGAGCGTGCTTCAACAGGACGCCCCGTCCCCATCAACGCCTTCGCGTGCAGCAGCTTCAAATCACGACGATCCTTGTGCTCGTAGTTCTCAAGCAGCGCCGAGATGTTGCGTTCCGCATCCGCGAAATGCCCGTTCTTCATCTGCGTATGGATGAGCTCTTCGAGGATCCCCGTGTCATCCGGAGCCAGCAAGCGAGCATCACGGAAGTGGAGTTCCGCCTGCTTCGGATCGAGCTGGATCAGCGCGATGTGCCCCAGCGTCTGCTGGATACCCGCGTTGTTCGTCGACATCGGGAGCGTCTCAAGGTACCGCTTCGCCTCGCTGCTGCGATCGAGATCAATCATCATCTCCGCCGCCGCGACAGCGTACCCAGGGTTGTAATCATCAAACTCACACGCGTTCATGAAGTGCGTCAGCGCCTCCTCAGGACGCGCCAGACGCTCAAAGACCACGCCGAGGTAGTACTGCGTATCCGAGTCTTCCGCGCTCAAGGTCTCCGCGGTATGCAAGCTCTTGATCGCATTGCCCAGATCACCCATCTCGATCAGGATCCGCCCCTTAAGCACATGGCTCTTGACGACGGTGTCATTGATCGCAAGCGATTCATCAACCTTGTCCAGCGCCTTTTCCAGATCACCAGCAAGGAACGCCTGCCGAGCGAGGTCCCACTCGGTCGCCGCTTTCAGGAAGCTCATCTTCTCTTTCGCAAGAGAGATGTGCTCCTGGGTGTACTTGCCGTGCCCGCCGATACATCCGGTCAAGCCAGCCATTGTGCACGCCACGCCCGCGGCCAGTGCGATTCGAGAGATACGATTCATCTTGTCCTACTCCCGGGGAAAACGCACCCGTTCATGTGTGATTATGGATTTCGTCAGTCACTGAGCACTACAAACTAACGTTTGCTTACTCAAAGTCATCCGATGGAACTTCAGTAAAGATCGTCGCGTTCGGATCGAGCTCAACCTCTTGGGTCGCGTTCTCAGTCGACTGCGAACCATTGCTCGCACTCGTCCAGTCCGAAACGCTCAGAGGCCAGTCGAGCTGGAGTGCACCACCGCCCGGGAGCGAGATGATCAGCTGACCACAGATCGAGAAGAAGTCATCTTCGATCGCGACACCAGGAGCAACCTCCTCGTAGCCAAACTCCTCGAACTGCTCGCTGCTGAAATCAGCTGGGAGCTGCGACTCGCCGTTCGCAACCTCTTCAACATACGGCGCTGGATCAAACGAATCTGCATCGAATGAACCAGTTTCGAATGAGCCTTCTTCAAAGCCCTCAGCCGCGAACTCTTCACCAGTGAACTCGTCACCAGCGAACTGCTCGCTCTGGAACTGATCTTCTTCAATCGACGCGGTCTCGAACTCGTCGCCGCTGAACTCTTGTGCTTCGAAGGATTCAAACCCCTCAGCCGCTGGATCAGTGATCTCGGTGTACGCCACGAACTCTTCTGGTTGCTGCTCAGCTGATTCGAATCCAGCGTCAACACCAGTATCAAGACCAGTCTCGAATCCGCCGTCGAAGCCAGCGTCAAAGCCACTATCAAAGCCGCTGTCGCTCGCATCCGAGAGCTGCTCGCTCACCTCAGCGACCTGCTCGATCTCCTCGAACTGGTCCACCTGCTCAGGTGACTGCTCAGGGTCCGGCCAAGACACGCCCTCCATCGGGTTGATCTCAACGACCGGATCAAAGTCCATGTCCGATTGCGCCTGACCAGCGTCATCTGCAAGCAACTCGCCGTGGAGAATGCTCTGGATCATCGCACGCGTCGGAGCGACACGCATCTCACCAGTGATCTCGGTCCGCATCGCACGAGCCGCAGGCGAGTTCGGCTGCAGACGCAGCGCCTGATCGATCTTCGCGAGCGCCTTCTCGGTCTGACCCGAGTCCGCGTACGAGCGAGCATCGATCAGCATCTGACCCACGCGACGCTCACGCGACCATGGGAGCAAGCCCTTGCGAGCACCGTAACGAGCATGCTCAACAAAGTCCTTGCCACGCTCGCCCGCCTCCGTCAGAACAGTGTCGTTCACGATCGAAGGCGTAATCATAAAGATGATCTCGCTGCGACGAGTCGAGTCATCATTCCCGCGGAACGCCTGACCAATCATCGGGATATTGCCCAAGATTGGCACCTGACGGCGAGAAGCGGTTGTTGTTTCAGTAAACAAACCACCAAGCACAACGGTCTGCCCGTCGCGGACCATCACGTTGGTGGTCATCTCAGTGGTATCCTCGTCCGGGATCGTCACGGTCGCACCAGTGCTGTCCGTGATGCTCCGCAGGTTAAAGGTCGAAACCTGAGGACGGAGCTCAAGACGGATCAACCCGTTCTTGGAAACAAACGGGCGGACCGCAAGCTCCGTACCGACCTCAAGGAACTCAACAGTCTGTGTGGTCGCTGTTTCGGTGCTGGTCGTGTTGAGGTAACCAACACGAGTGCCCACGAGCACGCGAGCCGGCTGACGATTCAGCGTCAGAATCTTCGGATTCGAAACGATTGTCACATCAGTCACTTCGTCAAGCACACGCATGAACACCGCGACATCACCGTTGACAAGACCCGCCTTGAGGGTCGCCGGACCAGCGGTGTTACCCACGCTCGACGAGACACCACCAGAGTCGCTGGTGTTGCCTGCTGGATACGCCGGAACAGCCGTGCCGTCCACGAGCTCACCCGCGCCACCGATCAGACCGTCGATCACGCTCAGCGGACCGCCGGTACCGATGAAGTCTGAGAAGTCGAGGTTCTTGATCAGAGCAAAGTCCACACCAAACGCGTTCGCTTCATTGAGCGCCGTCTGGAGAATGGTCGCCTCAACCAGGATCTGCGCCGGCTTGGTATCAAGCTCCTGCAGCAGCGCCATGATCTCGTCAACATGCTCCTCAAAGTCATGGATCACGATCGAAGCCGACGCCGCGTAGGTGTCAGCACCCGCCGGAGCACCGTCAGAGATCGTAAACGCCTCGGTCGCCGCGTGCGTCGAGATCGATCCCGAGTCCGACAGCAACTCCTTGGCAAACTCCGCGGCATCCGCAGAGTTCAGGTAATCAAGATGCAGAATCCGTGAAACCGGACGACGCGCCGCACGCTCGAACTCTTCGAGCTCAGCACGAGTGTAAACGTAAATGAAGTTCCCCTTCTCAATGTACCCGAAGCCGTTGACATTGAGAATCGAATCGAGTGCCTCGTAGAAGGTCACGCCGTAGAGGTCAGCGGTGACCGTTGCCTGGACAGTGTTGGAGCTGATGATGTTCCGCTGCGACTGGATCGAAAGGAGCTGGAGAATGTTCCCAAGATCCTCGTTGTTCACGTGCAGGTCAACAAGGTCGTACTCCGACACTTCAACCTCACCAGCAAGGTCAGAGATGTCGTTGTCCGAAGTGCTCTGATCTGCAGTCGAATCAACTGGTTCGCCGAGCGTATCGTCGAGGGTCTCGCTAACCACCTCGCTCGAGCCCTGCTGAGCGAACTCCTGGAGCAAACCGAACGCACCCGGATCTTCACCCGAATCCTGCGCCATAACCGGAGCCGCCATCCCCGCGCCGAGCGAGAGGACCAAAGCAGGGGTGATCGCGCTTCGTGTTGCGCGAGTGAAGGTCATGAGTGTGTTGTTGACGATCTGGTTCATCACTTGTTTCCTCGCGAAGTAGTTCGCTCTTGCGTCTGCCCGATGACTGCACGGCCCAGACCTGATTACTGCTAAAGATTCGACCGAATAGGTCACCCACTTTGCGCATCCCCCCAAAATCCCGGAGGAATCACCCGCCTATCTTCACAAAGTAGGTCTCATAACTCAGTCCTCAATTTCTGTCTCTTCAAGAACAGCCGGCTCAGACTCATCATCGAATCCGTCCTGCTCATCAATGATCTCAGCCCCACTCTCTGCCCCGCTCTCCGGATCACTCTCAGTCGGTTCGACCTCCTCAGGAACCGCCAAAGCGCTCCGTGGAATGTCAGTCACCAACCGAAGCTTCGCCCAGATGAGCACCCCCGCGAGCATGCCCAGAGACATCATGAATGTAAATGCACGAGCACGCCGATCATTGTGTTTGGTGTTCATAGAACAAACCTCCGACGCCAACATCGGAGGTTCTGATAAGCCAGTTTGCTGCAAGGACCGATTTGTCCGCTCAATCACTCAATCAAGCTGCACAACCGTTACACGACCGGTAAACGCCGCAATATCAATCCGGAATCGAGAGGTCGGACCCTGGATCTGCACCGATCCACCATCCGACAACGTTGCCGACGCCGGAACCGCGATCGGCGCCCCCATCTCGTCAAAGATGATCGCCGTCCCGCCGTTCAAACTGATGTCACGCAGGAACGAACCACCGAACCGCTCATCATCAAGCATCACGCGGTACCGCTGATCAGGACCCTTGGGATCAAACAACGCGTCCGCATCGGGATCAATCGTCCCGCCTGGAACACGAGTGAGCGTATAGAAGTTCCCCTCCTCCTCAAACACCACCGCACGCTCTTCCTGATACGCGAGCGCATCCATCTGAGCAAACGTGATATCAGCAACCACCGATCGGACCGCCGCCTGAATCCGCAGCACCCCCACCGATCCCATCGACGGGATCACCATCGCCGCAGACGTCCCCAGGATCGTGATCACGATCAGGAGTTCAACCAGCGTGTACCCACGCGCCCGGGAGTTCAATGTCGATCGCTTGTGTCGCGTCATAGCACTTTCCTCCCCCCTCAAGAACCAACCCAAAGTCCCGTCCAACATAATCAAGGCCGCGGCAACGGCTCATCATCAGCATCAAAGTTCCCCGCCCACACCGAACCAGTCGAGCTGTCGTAAATCCAGCCATGCGTCGTCTGGAACGCGCCATCAGGCGCCGTCCCCAGCACAATCACGCGAGAGTTCGCGCCGCTGACATACTGATTCGTCGGCGCCTCACGCAGATACTCTCGGCTCACAATCGGTCCCCAAGTCCCGTCACCAGCCGTCACCACCGGAAGCGTATTGGCATTGGAAACCCGGTACACCTCGATCGCTCGACGAACTTTGTTGAGTTCAGTCTGCGCCGTCGCCACCGCCGCATCCTCGCTCGCCCCCGCCATCAACGGAACAACGAGCGCCGCCAAGATCCCGAGAATGACCACAACGATCAAGATTTCAATGAGTGTAAAGGCACGTGAGATGCGGTTCATAGTGTTCCCCGATGATGTCGCCGGCACAAACACTCCCGGCTTCAAGCAAGACGAGGTGAGCCCCGTTAGGGACCCACCTCGCGATAGTTCGTTCAGACTCATAGCGTCTGATTAGTACTGGCCACCGCTTGCACGGATGTTGCCGGTCGCTGGGTTGTAGTACCAGCCCTGTGAGCCGTCGCCAGCGTTTGCTTCAGCGTCAGCAGCAGCGCCGTTTGCAGCGGTGCTTGCGGTCACAAGAGTGCGGTTCGCTGCAGGAGCGAATGGGTTGACTGGTGCTTCCTTGATGTAGTTGCCATCGATGAGCGGGCCCCAGCCATCGGTGCCGCCGCCAACGGTCGGATCAGTGTTGAGCTGAGCGACAGTCGGGTAGCTACCGTTGTTCTGTGCTGCGAAAAGCTCGAGCTGATTCTGCAGAGTCGAGCCCTGAGTCTCGATATTACCCTGACGAGCGTCATTCGCTGCATTGGTGAACTGAGGGACCACGATCGCGGCAAGAATACCGAGAATCACGACCACGATGAGAATTTCGACCAGGGTGAAGCCCTTAGCCACGGTGTTGCGCATTGCTTGCATTGTGTGAACTCCTTGTTCGATACCGTTGGTTTCCCGACGGCTTGTGGTTCGGCGGGGAGCCGAGAACCCATCCTCCGCGGATTCGCGGCATAAATCTGTCACCCGCCGGCAGCCACGCGCCGCCAAAGGGTTGACTCAAATGTCATAAACATCTCATCGGAAGAACAACCCAACACATTCACAACCAACACTTTCAGTTCCGTCTGCGCCACCACCCACGTCACACCTGTACCACCCGTGCCGATCATGACGGCAATCCCCACCACAATCCCCCAAATCTCGGACGCAACCGACAGAATCAACGGCCCAATAAAAAACGGACCCCGAGGGGTCCGCTCTCTTTATCAAGCGTGAATTTGCCTATCTTAAATCAAAGATTCACCGCTTACTCGCGACCCTCAAGAACCAGTCCGAGCAGATCGCTGTTCTGAATCTCAAGCGCCCCCATCGCCGCAACCGCGGTCGTCGCGAGCTCATCGTCTGCGTCACGTGCGTACTCCAGCAGTGCCCGCACCTGACGAGCGTTCAGGTTATTCCCGAACCGCTTGCCAGAATCGCCCACCATCGTCAGCAGCTCGAGCTGCTCAACACCCGAGGTATCCATCGCACGATCCATGATCGCCGACTGTGCCGCCGGACGATCCACATACGACAGGATCTGGGCGACATCGAGCATCTTGAGCCCGCCAACATCCTCGAGCACATCGATCAGAATCGTCGACGCGTCCAGCACATTGAGCACGCTGTTGTTCGAGATCGCCAGGTTCCGGAGCACATCGATCGAACGAGCCGCGTAATCCGCCGCCTCGTCCTCGCTGATCGGACCACCCGACGCCGCCATCAGCAGCTGCTCAACCGAAACCTCAATATTCGAGTTCGAGATCTCCACGCGACGGACCGCAACAGTCTGGTCACGCAGGTACTGACGACGCAACGGCTCAACATCATCCGTCAGCATCAGCGCCAGCACAGGAGAAACATTCATCTTGCTGTCCGTCCGAGCCGTCTCGATCGTCAGCAGCGTGTCGTCATACCCAAGCGAGGTCACGATCAGATCAATCGAAGGCGACTGCGCGATCGAAGGAGCCAAACCATCCAATCCACCATCCGACGGAGGAAGCACGGTAAAGCCCTGAGTCTCGAGGATATTGCGGTACTGATCGTACGATTCACGATCCGAACCAGTCAGCACAACCGCGTACCGAGCCGACGCGTCACGCACCGCACTCGCAAGCAGCGGAATCACACGCTCCGCACCATTAAACGACTGCTGTGGCTGAGCATTGCCCAGTGCCAGCGCCGCCTCAAACTGCACGCGGCGGTTCTGGTATCCCAGACCCTCAAGCAGCGGGTAGCGCCCCTCAATCGCCTGTCCCCACAGCGAGCGAGGACCAGCCGTCTGCGACAACGCATCAATCGCGCTACGAACCAATGGCGTATCCCGAGTATCAATCCCGCGACGAAGCACGAGCTGAGTAATGTCAGGTCCAGCCGCGATCCCGAAGTACTCCGCATCACGACGATCCGACGAGTACACCGGATTCTCATACCCATCCGCGGTATCAAACTCACGCGAGTAGTTCGACGAGATCCACAGTGCCAGCGTCTCAGCCGAGTCCGGATTCATCGCAAGCGACGCCTCCGCAAACCGCATCGCCATCGCCTCGTGGAAGACCTCCGTCTGGATCGGGGTCATCACCAGACCAAGACCAGGATTGAAGTCCCAGACAATCTGGTGATCCTCACCAGGGAAGCTCGTCAGCTCCGACGGCTCGTTGTAGTACGAATCCGCGAGCAGCGAGTACATATCCGCGACATCCGAGCTCGGATTGCCGCCAAGACGCGAGATCGAGCGGCCGCATGCCTTGCGCACGCCGTCGTTGTCCGTGTTCTGGTACAGATCAATCAACACTGGCAAACTGGTCCGATACGGGATGAGCCCCAAGACCTCAGCAACCGCCTCCTGGCGCGTCGCATCAAAGTGAGGCAGCGCCGCCATCAGCGGAGCGATCGTCTGACGACCCATGTCCACAAACAAACGCTGGACCTGAGCACGCAGCGCGAGGTTGTCCTTCTGCAGGTACGCATCGAGCAGCTGAGGCATCGCGTACTCACCCGCCGCGATCAAACGCTGACGACCGAGCTGACGAGCACGAAGCCCACCAGTCAGCAGATCGATATTGCGAGCGATCTCATCAGGATTGCGAGCACGATCAAGCTTCCCGTTGCGGTACGCCTTATCAAGCTGACCCGCGATCGGCTCAAGCACAGGGACCCGCATCGCCGCCGCGATCGCTTCCTCGAAACGATCAAGCTCACGCGAGGTGTCCACAAGATCAACAAACTCCTCAGGAGTCAGACCAGCATCAATCAACTGCTGACCGAGATCCGCAGCAACATCGAAGCGAGCGATCTTCACGAAGTGGATGAAGTCACGCAGGATGACCGTCTCCTCCTCGTAAGCACTATTAGCAGGCTGCACCACAGCCGACGAAGCTGAAGCGATTGAAGAAGCGCCAACCAAGGCACCCCCACACGCCATGAGGAGGAAGGCACTGGAAAGACGGGTTATGTTCCGAGTCGTTTGACGCACGACGGACTCCTCTTGGGATCGAGACTCAGCTCAGTTGGACATTGCGGACAGACTACTTATACAGACGAGAAAAACTCGCCCTAGGGCATCGTATACGCTGCCCATCCCCGGATGTTGCCCCTCTCACAGAAAGACCCAATCCGGCGAGGGCAACTGTATCGGACTCGACCCAGAAGTTCAATAACCCCCCAAATCTCCACCAAACCAACCCCAACCCACACCAGCCCCACATCAAGCCCCAAATCTCCCCGATCCACGTCCGCAAAGCGTCTGAATAAGAAGATCTATCCAAATGACCCGTACAAGCGTCAAGATGCCATACATTTACGCCGATGACCCGCTCATACGCGGCATGAACGGATTGTGCCGTTCCACTTCTGCGTGATACGAGGTGAGATGATGCCAATCGAAAAAGACGTACTCACGACCGGTGAGGTCGCCAAAATCTGCAACGTTGCCCCCCGAACCGTCTCCAAATGGTTCGACTCAGGACAACTCAAAGGCTACCGAATCCCCGGCTCAAAGGACCGACGCATCCCCGTCCCAGAGCTCTACCGCTTCATGAAAGCCCACCATATCCCTATGGACGGCATCTCCACAGGGACCACCCGCGTACTCATCGTCGACACCGATCAAGAAGTCTCCGACGTCCTCAACACCGTACTCGCTGAACAAACCAACTACGACACCCAAGTCGCCAACAGCGCCTTCTCCGCAGGACTCGCCTGCGAACGCTTCCGCCCCCACGTCGTCCTCATCGACGTCCACGTCTCCGACGGCGAACCACGCGAACTCGCCTCCATGATCCGCTCAAGCGAATCCATGCAGATGACCAAGCTCATCGCCATGTCAGGAAAGCTCACCGACGGCCAAGCCCAAGGACTCCGCGCCGCCGGATTCGACTCATTCCTCAAAAAACCATTCCAGGTCCGAGCAATGATCGAAGCCATCGAGCAAGCGACCAACATCGCCGCGTAAGACAACAACAAAACACACACCAACGCCAACGCCGTGAACCGCAAGGACGCAGTTCCCGGCGTTGTTTGTATACCAACACCTTCTTTAGAAATATTCTAAATCAACGCCTAGAATACCCAGTCCAATCTCAACCCCAAATGCAGAAAGGATCCAACCATGACTTTCCCAACCTCGTTCGACCCATCCAAGCAAACCGAGATTCTCCAGTCGTGCGTCCAATCCAGCATCGACCTGGCGCTCAACCTCAAACAAATCCACTGGAACGTCCAAGGCCCAAACTTCAAGCCCGTCCACGAGTTCCTTGATGAGATCATCGACCACGCCCGCGCCGCATCCGACGAGATCGCCGAACGCATCGTCACCCTCGGATGCCCCGCCGTCGGACAACGCGCCTCGATGGGCCCCTCATCTATCCCAGGCACCCAAGACGACTTCGTCAAAGACGACCAAGCCCCAAGACAAACCGCAGAGATGCTCCAGAGCACGATCGATCAGCTCCGCTCCGCCCAGCAAGCACTCGCCGACATCGACCCCGTCAGCGAAGACATGATCATCGGCATCCTCGCCAACCTCGAAAAAGACCACTGGATGGTCCGCTCCCACCTCACCTAAAAAATCTTCTATATACAAACAAAAAAGGGCGACCCAATCCGGGCCGCCCTTTTCATTTCAATGCTCAGGAACTCTTACTTGAGCTCCCCCATCGCCGCCGCCAGCACGTCACACGCCGCCTGCAGATCCTTCTTATCGATCATCTCAGTCACCGTGTGGATATACCGCGTGCCAACAGTCACGCCGACCGCCTTCGCGCCCGCCGCCGCCTGCTGCGCCGCCGCGCCGTCCTGACCGCCCGCACCAAGAATCGAGCGCTGGTAGCGGATCCGCTTCTTCTTCGCGATCGATTCAATCTTCGAGGTCAGCTCGTAATCCGAGATAAAGCTGCTGTCCTTGACATGCAGCGCAAACCCCTCGCCCTGCGTCGTCACCGCTTCATTCGCCGGAACACCAGGTGTATCGCACGACAGCGTCACATCAATCCCGATCCCGATGTCAGGCTGCACCGCAAACGAAGCCGTCTTCGCCCCGCGGAGCCCCACCTCTTCCTGCGTCGTAAACGCAACAACAATCTCGCAGTTGTTCCCAGACTTCGAGCTCACCAGCTTCTTCACCGACTCGATCCCGAGCCAGCACGCGACGCGATTATCCAGCGCCTTAGAAACACACTTGCCACCGATCTCAATGAACGGCTCATCCATCACCACATAATCACCAATCTTGAAGGTCTTCTTCACCTGAGCCGCCGTCATCCCCGTATCTACAAAGAACTCCTTGACCTCAGGAACCTTCTTGCGATCCTCCGGACTCGCGATGTGCACCGGACGACCACCCGGATTCATCACCGCCTTGTAATCCCCCGAATCAGCGCACACCAGCACACGGCGAGAGAACAGGTTCCGCGTATCAAACCCACCCGCCGGAGACAACCACAAGAACCCCTGCTCATCAATGCTCGAGATGTAGAACCCGATCTCGTCCATGTGACACAGCAGCATCAGCACCTTCGCGTCCTTCACCTTCTTCACCCCACCCGAAGCCGTGCGAGGCTTGCGCCGACAGATCAGCGACCCCATCGCGTCCGTCTCCACCGAATCAAACAGCCCCTTGATCTCCTTCTCGATCAGCGCCCGCACGCGCTCCTCACGACCAGGCACGCCGGGAGTCTCACACAAGTTCGCAAGCAGTTTCGTATTCAAAGCCACAGGACGCTCCTTCGAGTTCCATTGAACACACATCACCCAGCAACATTCCCAGCAATCATGTGTTCAATATTTGATTTATTTCAGAACAGTTGTACTCTAGCACAAAGTCCACCATCGCACAACCGCTACGATCATATCGTATGACCACCACCAACCCCCTCCACGCCGTTCACGAGTCCTCAGAAGCCTTCTTCATCCCCTACGGCCCTCAAAACGCCCAAACCCAAGTCGTCGAAACCTTCGGACAACTCGACATGGAATACGCCGCGCTCCGCAAAGCCGCCGTCGTATTCGACGAACCACACATGGCAACGCTCAAAATCACCGGATCCGAGCGCCACAGCTTCCTCAACAACATGCTCACCGCCAAGGTGGACGACCTCAAACCCGGACAATCCATCTTCAGCTTCTGGCTCAACCGCCAGGGACGCATCGACGCCGACCTCCGGCTCATCGAGCGCGAAGACTACACCCTCGTCAAACTCGATCGACACCTCGCCAAGCAAACCGCCGAATCCCTGAGCACCTTCATCTTCGCCGAGGACATCGAGATCACCATCGACGACTCCCTCCACTGGATCTCCATCCACGGCCCAACCTCCTTCACACACCTCCAAACAGAACCAGTCGAAGAACACCACAACACCACCGTCACACTCAACAACACCCAAGTCGTCGCCGACCGCTTCGACCTCACCGGAGAGATCGGCCTCTCCCTCGCGATCCCAACCGACCAACTCGACACCATCTACAAAGCACTCACCGCCCAAAGCGAAAACGAAGATCAGAACAAATCCAACCCCAAACCCACCGGCTGGCTCGCCATCAACACCGCGCGCATCGAAGCCGGACACCCCCTCTACAACATCGACTTCGGACCCGACACCCTCCCCGCCGAATCAGGGATCATGAACTCCCGCGTCCACCTCGCCAAAGGCTGCTACCTCGGACAAGAAGTCGTCGCGCGCATGCACGCCCGCAACATCCGCAAACAAGCCATCGTCCCGATCCGAGTTAATGACCAGCGCATCACCATCGAGCACCAAGAGATCCTCCAGCCGATGACCGGCGCCTACATCTACGCGAAGGACCAAGCCGGACAAACCCCCATCGGCGCCGTGACCAGTTCAACCATCTCCCCCATGCTCGGCGCGATCCCCATCGCCTTCGCGATGATCAAAGACTCACACACTGCGCCTGGAACCGAACTCGCCGTCACCGCCGAAGGCACCTACGCAAACTGCACCGTCAACGAGACCTACGCGTTCTGGACCAAACCGAGTTCATAATCACTCGCCGCGTCTATAGAACAAATGCACATCCCCATCCACCACGCGAGTTCGATTCAACTCAAACCGCTTCATCTGCGACAGTTGACTACACACACGCCCGCTCGCGCACGACTTCGCCGAGTCATCACCCATCACCGCCGGCGCTACATGCACCACCGCCTCATCAATCAGATCCGCGTCAATCAACCCACCAAGCAGCGTCGGACCCGCTTCAATCAGAATCGAGCTCACCCCAAGCTCAGAAGACAACCCCCGCAGCGCCGACTCCAGATCCAGCCGCCCGTCCTTCATCTTGCAGTGCAGCGTCCTCACGCCAGGGACACCGATCGTCCCCGTCGCCGCTGTGCATACCACCGTCGTGTACTCCCCCGCGCTCTGCGCGAGCTTGCAATCCTCCGGAAACCGTCCATGCGTATCAAACACCACCCGCACCGCTGACCGCCGCACCTTCCGCACGCCGCGTGCTGTCAGCATCGGATCATCCGCAAGAACCGTCCCCATCCCAACCCCGATCGCATCGATCTTGGCGCGCAGCCAGTGCACCCACCGCCGCGAACGCTCATTGGATATCCACTGACTCTCCCCACTCCCCGTCGCGATCTTCCCATCAAGCGTCTGCGCCCACTTCACCACCACCCAAGGCAGCCCCGTCCGCACACGATTCACAAACGCCTCCCCCACCGCCACCGCATTCTCTGAACTCGCATCACACGAACACCGAATCCCCGCGGCCTCCAAGATCGCGTGCCCCCCACCGCTGACCTCCGCCGGATCAGGTCGCGCATACACCACCTCCGCCACCCCCGCCTCGATCAGCGCCTCACAACAAGGCGGCTGCTTCCCATGATGACAACAAGGCTCCAGCGTGCAATACACCACCGACCCCGAAACATCATGCCCATTCTCCCGCGCGTTCTTCAGCGCCTCCCGCTCCGCGTGCAACCCCCCAAACCGACGATGATGCCCAACCCCAATCACCCGACCGTCTTTGACAATGACCGCGCCCACCATCGGATTGGGCGCCGCCTCCCCAAACGCCCGCACCGCCGCGCGCGCCGCCATATCCAGATACAACTTCGATGATCCACGATCCTGCATACCCAATCGTATGACCCCGCCAACCACCGCGCCCCACCCTCAACAACACGCTTTGTTCAGATATCACAACACTCCCCGTCAACAAAATCAAAGATTTCTCTACAACACCCCAATCTATTGCAGTATGTTATAAAGACCATATCCCGTTTCATTTGAAGCATCATCGTCCAGGAGGCCAACATCATGATCACCCGCAAGCATACATTGTCATTGCTCACCCTCTCCGCGCTCGCATCCACACAAACCCTCGCCCAAACACTCATCGAAGACTACATCCTCGAATCCCCCACAAACACACTCAGCAGCCCACAGTTCGGAAACTGCGTCGCCATCGACAACGGCATCATCGCCGTCGGATCAGAAATCGACGAAGACGACAATAACGAAATCGGATCGGTCTACCTCTACGACGCCTCCACCGGAGCACTCCTCCACGAACTCCAAACAACCGATGGCGCAGTCCTCGATCGATTCGGCACCGCGGTAGACATCGACAACAACACCGTCGTCGTCGGCGCTTCCTCTGATGCCGACAGCGGAGCCGTCTACCTCTTCGACGCCACCACCGGCGCCCAGCTCTTCAAAGTCTTCCCAGACACACCCGCAACATTCCTCTCGTTCGGACGCAAGATCGCTCTCAGCGACGGTATCCTCGCTGTCGGATCGCCAAAGTCCAACGTCCAAGGCGCCGGAATAGAATCCGGAGCCGTCTACCTCTTCGACACCACCACCGGCGCTCAGCTCGACATCCTCACTCCAGACGACCTCGACAACTACGACCAGTTCGGCACCTCAGTCGCCATCGGAGAGGGAATGGTCATCGCAGGCGCCATCGGAGACGACGATCGCGGCGTGTCATCCGGATCCGCATACGTCTTCGACCTCAACACCGGAAACCAACTCCACAAACTCGTCGACACCATCGGAGGCGACAGCTACGACTACTTCGGGTCCTCAGTCGCCATCAGCGACGGGATCGTCTGCGTCGGATCCAGAGAAAACAGAGTCAACGTCAACAACGAGGGATCCGTCTTCCTCTTCAACGCATCCTCAGGAGCCGAACTCTTCAACCTCTACGCCAGCGACGGGTTCTACAACAACCGACTCGGATCATCCGTCAGTATGGACAACGGCATCATCGTCGCGGGTACCAAAGCATTCGGAATCAACAACTTCCAAGGATCCGCATATGTATTCTTCATGCCAGACCCCTGCATCGCAGATCTCAACGCCGACTTCCGACTCAACTTCATCGACGTGAGTCTCTTCCTCGACGCATACTCAACCGGCGAAGATATCGGAGACTTCAACGACGACGGCGATTTCAACTTCTTCGACCTCTCCCTCTACCTCGAAACCTTCCAACTGGGCTGCCCATAACCCATACCCCACTGCCGACACACATTCTCCGCAAGTCACAGACGGAACCATCCATCAGTCTGTCCCTACGCGCTCCCCAAAATCAAACCTACGCCGGAACCACAGCGAAACATGCACAAGCCCCAGCAACACCGGAACCTCAACCAGAGGCCCAACCACTGTCGCAAACGCAACCCCTGACCCAATACCAAAGACCGCAATCGCTACCGCGATCGCAAGCTCAAAGTTGTTCCCAGAAGCCGTGAACGCGAGCGTTGCCGAACGTTCGTAGTCCGCCCCTACCTTCTTCGCCATGAAGAAGCTCACCAAGAACATCACCACAAAGTAAATCGTCAGCGGGATCGCGATCCGCACAATATCCAGCGGAAGCGCCACAATCTGATCACCCTTCAAACTAAACATCACGAAGATCGTGAACAACAACGCAACCAACGTCAACGGCGCAATCCTCGGAATAAAACGCTCCGCGTACCACTCCTCCCCCTTCATCGGCCTCAACACAAACCGAGTCAACATCCCACCAAGGAACGGGATCCCAAGATAAATCATCACACTCTGGAACACCTCAACAATCGAGATATCCACCACCGCCCCCTCAAGTCCAAACACCGGAGGCAGCCAAGTAATGAAGATCCAAGCGTAAAGACCAAAGAACAGCACCTGAAAGATACTGTTAAACGCGACCAACCCCGCCGCGTAATCACTGCTCCCCTCAGCAAGATCATTCCAAACAAGCACCATCGCGATGCACCGCGCCAACCCAACCATGATCAGACCGATCATGTACTCCGGATGATCCCGAAGCAACAACGCCGCAAGCGCAAACATCAGCACCGGACCCACAACCCAGTTCTGCACAAGCGAGATCGCCAGCACCTTCCAATCCCGAAAGACCTCAGGCAACTTCTCATACCGCACCTTCGCAAGCGGCGGATACATCATCAAAATCAACCCCACCGCAATAGGAATATTGGTCGTCCCCACAGACACCCGATCAAGCCCCTCCGCGATCCCAGGTATCACACTCCCCGCGAGCACCCCCAGCGCCATCGCAAGAAAAATCCAGAGCGTAAGAAACCGATCAAGAAACCCGAGCCGCTTGGGATGCACACCGCCACACTCAGCATTCGAACAATCTTTCGTCATAGCCATGACTCTTTCTCAACTTTCAGCAGTTCCGGAAGCGTCCCGACAAACTCCTTGATCTCATCCCGAACCCGCCGGTAATGAACCATCGCTTCCTCTTCACTCGCCGCATCCGCTGCCAGTGCAGGCGGATCATCAAACCCATGATGCATCACCACCGTCCGATCGCTCTCCCTGAGAAACACCGGACAATGCTCGTTCGCATGACCGCACACCGTCACCACCAGATCAAGCGTCCCAGGATCACACGCGTCAACCCTCTTGCTTGTGTGCGCAGAGATATCCACACCCACCTCCCCCATCGCCCGAACCGCAAGCGGATTCAATCCCTGCGGCTCAGTCCCCGCGCTGCACGCATCAACAACACCATCCAACACATGCCGCGCCCACCCCTCAGCCATCTGCGATCGACACGAGTTCCCAGTACACAAAAACAGCACGCGAGGAAGACTATCCGACAACGTCATCTCGAGCACCCCTTCGAACCAGTTCCAGAACCCGATCCAGGACAGCAATCCGCCCCAGGCTGAACCTCATCGATCGCATCAGCAACATCCCGGAAATACCCCGCCAACACCTCCGAATCCGCGGCATACCACACAGTCCGCCCCTCCTTCTGTGCCGTCAACACCCCAGCCCGAGCCATCAATGAAAGATGCCTCGATACAGTCGAGAAATCCAGCGAACAACACTCCGCAACCTCTGTCACCGAACACGCCCGCCCGCACTTGAGCAAACACGACAACAACCGAGCCCGAGTCGGCTCAGCCACCGCCTTCAAAAACTCAGGATCGAGCAGCGTATCAAGCCTCGACCGCCGACGAAACGCCTGCTTCGGACTCGGACTCTTTCGTTTGTATACTTGCGTCATTGTGCAAATATAGAACCCTCTCAGCGCCCAATCCATATCCATCAGACAAATCACTCTTCAACAGAGTCCCTCCCCACGCAACTCTCCTCCCCCGGGCCTCCGGGGGGAGGTGTCGCGGAGTAACGGAGGGGGTCTTCACGAACTCATTTACCCCCGCTCACTACGAATCCGGATTTACAAAGAACAACTCAGAATGATCGCAATCATCGCAGCTCGTAACAAACTCTCGCCCGCTCTTCTTCGTTCTCTTGGTCTTCCCGCACCCCGAACACACATTCTTGATCCCGGTGTTCCCATCGCAGTCCAAGCACTTGAAGTAGTACGACCTCCCATACCGAATCTCAAGACTTGTAGATTGGCAATGCGTGCATAGATAAACAGGCATCACTTTGTTCGTCACCACTTGTTCTTCTCGAACAGCTTCAACACTAACCGTCCGAATTTCCTGCTCAACCTGATCTGCTTCAGCTGCAGTGTGACGCCCAACGAGAAAGGCGCTAACCCGCTCGAGTTCTTCTTTGCGGAGCGTGTAGAGCCCCCAGCCATCATCGAAAGCCGTCGTCAACTTCGACCCTTGAACATGCCGAGCAATGATCTGATTGATCTGATCCGGAATCTGATCCGCCTTGTGCAGCTCCGGGATCGCCCGCTTGGGCCGAGCGATAATGCTCTGATCAGAGATCCCTACAAGGACCTGAATCGGGCAATGCTGGAACCCACCCTGCACCATCCCGAAAATCTTCTTTCCCCTCAGACCTTCTTTGTAATCAATCAGCAGCGCGCGCAGCAACTCCCCCTGCCGCTTCGCCTGCTGGATTGGAGAAGGCATCCCCACCTTTTTCCTCGGATACACATAGACAAACTCCAGGTGCTGATTGACCCGAACCTCACCGCACACACTCTTTGACTCGACGATCACCATCCCGTGCTTGTGCAGCACGAGATGATCAATCTGCGCTATCTCCCCATTTCGCTCCAACCGAAGATCATTGAGCACAAACACATCCTTGGATTCACCAAAGGATCGCTTGAGATAAAACGCCATCTGGCATTCCGCCTCATACCCACTCGTGAGTTTCTTATTCGTTTTTCTCGGCGCCGGTTTTGTAATCTCTTTATGTATCATAGAAAGCTATTATACATATTACAGACTACGACTCCAGCTCCAGATGCCCAACTCAAACATTCCAAAGCTGCCGGGTGATTCCCCCACTCTCAAGCAATCCGCACGAGCCCCACCCGATCCCCATCCATCAACATCCCCTCCGCATCCACCAGCCATCGCCGCGCATCCTGCACGTACCCCGCCGTGGGTTTGAGCTCCGGCACCTGCGCACACCAGTACCGATTGAACCGCGCCATCATCAGCTCGCGCACCAGCTTCGCCGCCATCGACGCGAGCGACACCGGGAAGTACGCATCGTCCGCCTTGGACACCAGCAGCACGCCCAGCTCATCGCCGCATGAATACCGCGACGCCCGCGCCGATTCCTCGAGCGTCTCGATCCCGCCCCACACCCGCGACAACAGCTTGTGATAATGCGTCCGCCCGCTCTGCCGATCGATCACCACACGCGTGTGCGTTGCGTCAACCTTCGACACCGATCGCAGATGTTCCAGCAGCAGCTGCGCCGTCGTCGCCGCCTTCGTGCCATGAGCACGCACGACCTCGTTGAAGTCCCCCACCCCCATCGCGTGGACTTTGATCTCCTCGATCGTCACCCCTTGCTTGTGCATCTCCGTGCGCAGCTGATTCGAATCGATCTTCAGCAGATCCATCTCGTTCCCGATCGGGAGCTCGATCGGATCACCACCAAACCAACGCTGATCCTCGATCCGCACCCCAAGCATCTCAAACAACTCCAGATCCGTCCGCGGCACATCACCAATCGTCCCCAGCATCGCGAGCACCCCACGCTCCAGATGCACGAGCGGATGATTCCGCACCGACGAACTCGCGAGCTTCAGCTTCTTCGAGTCCGCGACCGTGATCCGCCCCTTCGCCTCTTTGCGTGTCTTCGCGACCACCGATGACAACACCTCCCACACATCGGGGACCCGCGCCGCCTGCCCGTCTTCCGCGATTGGTTCCCACCCCTCAACCCGCAGCGATGCCCTCCCCACACACAACGGCCCAAGCATCGGCCCGTACCCCGCCTCATCGATCCCGCTATACAACAGTCCCATGCCCCGATTCTACGCCGCCCCGAACCAGCCCCAAACCCAACCCGACCCAACCACACAAAAAGCCCCGGAGCGTGCACTCCGGGGCTCATTTCAAATGCGGATGAGAGGACTCGAACCTCCACGGGCTTTTACGCCCACTTGGACCTGAACCAAGCGCGTCTACCAATTCCGCCACATCCGCATGTGATGCATTGGTCGAGGATCATTGGCCCCCTACCGCGCTTTGGCAACACGCCGCCCGCTCCCGAGCCACTCTTTCAGAGCAGCTTCACGACTCAGACGCCGCAAACTCCGGCTGCTTCTTGGACTTGCCGCCCTTGACGACCACCTCAGCGCCGCCCTCGTCCTCCGCGAGCTCTTCCGCGGCTTCCAGCTTGTGGCGATCAGGGAGACGAGCATCAAGCACACCCTCGCGGATCTCCTGGAACAGGTCCGGATTCTCACGCAGGAAGTCCTTCGCGTTCTCGCGTCCCTGTCCCAGACGCGCGTCGCCGTAGGAGTACCACGCGCCGGACTTGTCAACAACCTTGTCCTCGACGGCCATATCGATCAGGTCGCCCGTGATCGAGATGCCTTCCTTGAACATGATGTCGAACTCGGACTGACGGAACGGCGGAGCGACCTTGTTCTTGACCACGCGGACGCGGACGTGGTTGCCCACGGCTTCGTCGCCCACCTTGATCGTGCCGGTGCGACGGATGTCGAGACGCACCGACGAGTAGAACTTGAGCGCACGACCGCCGGGGGTGGTTTCGGGTGATCCGAACATGACGCCGATCTTCTCGCGGATCTGGTTGATGAAGATGACGGTGCAGTTGGAGCGAGCGATGACGCCGGTGAGTTTGCGCATCGCTTGGGACATCAATCGTGCCTGGAGGCCGACGACGGTGTCACCCATCTCGCCCTCGATTTCTGCACGTGGGATAAGTGCCGCGACGGAGTCGACGACGATCACATCGACGGCGTTGGAGCGGACGAGGAGCTCACAGATTTCCAGCGCCTGCTCACCCATGTCTGGTTGAGACACGAGGAGGTCATCGACGTTGACGCCGATCTTCCGCGCCCATGACGGGTCGAGCGCGTGCTCGGCGTCGATGAACGCGGCGACGCCGCCTTCTTTTTGGGCGTGGGCGAGCACGGTGAGCGCGAGTGTTGTTTTACCTGAGGATTCTGGGCCGAAGATCTCAACGATGCGGCCGCGGGGGATGCCTTTGCCTCCCAGCGCCAGGTCGAGCGAGAGGGCGCCGGTGGAGATGCCGGGGATGCTGTTGTAGGCGTCCTCGTCGAGTCGCATGATCGAGCCTTTGCCGAAGGCTTTGTCGATCTGCGCGAGGGCGCGGTCGAGCGCTTGTTTTTTCTGGGTGTCGTTGGCGGGGGTGGCGTTGTACTCGATTGGTTTTTTGGCTTTGGCCATGATGTGTGCCTTTCAGGCTTGCCACACGGGGCCTCGGGCGTTTTGGGATCGAAAATTGTTCCACGTGGAACATGACCGCCTTTGTGCGCACGGATCTAGTCATTGACGCAGGTGCGATCGGCGGTTTGATTTCGACCCTCAGCCTTGTGGGCGTGCGGGGACCAGCACGGGTGCGGGGTGGTTGGTGTCCTTACCGACCTAGACATTTTGTCTATTGTCCCGGCCGGGGGCGGTGCTGCTCGCGGGCCCGGCGGGGGCACTGTACCAGACCCCGAACAGGTTGTCAATGTACGGATGGGGTTCGGGAGCGATAATTATTGGATATGCTGGTTGGATGGGAGAAATTCGCTGGAGGATTGTTCTGGGCGGGGCTGACGATGGCGAGCTAGGACACTCGGTCCGGCGGAGGATCTTTCCTGAAATGTAGTGCGTGGGATCGGCATGATGGTGTACATTTATAGATGTTCGTAATGCGAAGATTATGATGTGATGCTTGGAGATTGATCATGCATGCAATGTTTCCATTGTCGCTCTCACTTGTTCAACGATTGCTGGTTGCGATCTTTGTTTTGGCAACGATTGGTCCGGCGAAGGGTCAGACCTGCATGCTGAACTTCTCTGGTCCATTCAAGATTCCTCTTGGCGATCGGCCTGGCGGCATCGATCTGGGTGATCTTGATGGGGATGGTCTTCTCGATCTTGTGGTTTCGAATTTTACTGAGGGACATCTCAGTGTGCTGATGGGCGTGGCGGACGGCACGTTTTCACCTAGTGCTGTCTATACCACAGGTGAGCAACCTCTCGGCAACACCCTTATCGATCTCGATCTGGATCAAGACTTGGATATTGTTGGACGCAATAGACTCAGTACCGATCTTCGCATACACCTCAACAATGGGGACGGGACATTTGCGGAGCTTTATTGTTACCAGACCAATGTTCCTGTCGCTGTACGCGGGAGGTCATTTGGTGACATGAACGGCGATGGGTATCCCGATCTCATATTGACTGTTGATGATCTGGAAAGTGACTATGTTCAGGTGCACTACAACACCGGCGCTGGGACGTTTACGGAGGGACCAACGGTTTCTCAGTTCACGTATCCCCAAATCGCGGTTTCGAGCGACATCGATGGTGACGGTGACCAGGACTTGGTTGTGACCGATGTTTTTCCATACCCAAGGCTTTGCTTGTTTTTGAATGATGGTGACGGATCGCTTGCAGCTGCGGATTGCATCGAGACAATCCGTCAGATCAATCTCCTTCGTTTCCATGATATTGATCATGATGATGATTTAGACATGCTGGTTTCGCATGAGTATGACGACATCTTTGTTGTTTACAAAAATGATGGTACTGGTTCGTTTACTGAGAGCGGTCAATACCAGCAATCGAGCACTGCGTATGACATGGCTGTTTATGATGCGGATCTCGATGGCGATCTTGATGTTGCATTTGCATTGAGTGAATCCAACGCGGTCGCAATACGGCTGAATCAGGGTGATGGGATATTTGACGAGTTCGTTCAAAAATACGGGACCGGTGTGTCTCAGGGATCAATCGAGTACGGCGACTTTGATGGCGATGGTGACACTGACTTGATCCTTGGCAGTTCAACTGAGGACGGGGCGAGTGTTCTCTACAACCACGGGGATGGGACTTATCCGAATCCGAGGTATGAAGCTGGGGATAGCCCTCAGAGTGTTTCGATGGCGGACCTCAACGACGACGGGTTCCTGGATGCGGTGGTCACCAATGCTTCGAGTCACGACCTGAGTATCTTCATCAATAGCGGTGATGGCGGGTTTGAGCCGCAGGTTCAGTACACGACTTACCACATTCCGACGGCGGTGAGCTTTGGCGATCTTGATGGGGATGGCGATCTTGATATTGCCGCGGCTACTCGGCTGAGCGCGAGTGTGCTGTTAAACCATGGTGATGGGACATTTGGAGAGTATGTGCGGTATGTGGGGGGAAGAAATCCTTCAGAGGTGCTGCTCGGGGACATCGATCAAGATAGTGATCTTGATATCGTAATGGCGAACTATGAGCATGATGACCTGAGTGTGCTGATGAATCACGGGGACGGCACCTTTGCAACACAAACGAGGTATCCGCTCGGTGAGTATCCAATCGACGCGGTTCTGCAGGATCTTGATTCTGATGGTGATCTCGATGTTGCGGTGTCCAATTGGGAGAGTGGCGTACTGAGTTTGCTGCTGAACCCTGGGACTGGTATCTTTGATTCGCCGGTGGAGTATGCGACTGGGGAAGAGCCGTTGACTTTGGATGCGATTGATATGGACTCAGATGGGGATCTGGACTTGGTCGTTGCGCATTCTGCGGGATTGGTCAGTGTGTTTCTGAATGATGGGAACGCGGGGTTTAACGAGCGGATTGACTCGGATGGGCTTTCGCCGACTGATGTTGCCTTTGATGATGTTGACGGGGATGGGGACCAAGACTTTGTTATCGTGAACAAGCTGCACGAGACCATGGGTGTTTTAATGAATCTTGGGAATGGGGGGTTCGGTGAGTTGGTCGAGTACATCGTTTCAGATATCACGCATACTTCCAGTGATGCGACCAAAGTTGAGTTGGAGGATTTGAATCAGGATGGTCACATTGATGCTGTCGTGGTCAATCCGTACTCGGGACAGATCGCGTTGTTTTTGAATCATGGTGACGGGAGCTTTGGACCAAAGACTGAATACACGGTTGGACGAAGCCCAAGATCGGTGGCTCTGGCGGACTTGGATAACGATGGCGATCTTGACTTTGTGGTCCCGAATGAGCAGAGCAATGACATCAGCGTGCGGCTGAGTTTGTTTGCGGACGAGTGTTCGTGCATCGCTGATCTCAACGGCGATGGGAACCTGAACTTCTTGGACATCTCAGCGTTTATCGGGGCGATGCTTGCGGAAGATCCGCTGGCGGATATCGTGGCGGATAGTCACTACAACTTCTTTGATGTTTCGGCGTTTCTGCAGGCCTTCCAGGCGGGGTGTCCTTGACGACGATCAGCCGGTCGTTGATAGCACTCGATGAGGTATCAATGCGTTGGAATGTGGAACGGCTCGAGCTGCATGGGCGGTGCTTGGGTGGGGCGTTTTCCTGAGTGAACTGATGTTGATCGGATGATCGCTGGATTGGTGCGCGAGTTTCGTCATCGGATGGGATGACGGAGTTGACGCATTTTCAATGGGCGCTTGAATTTACGATCTTGTATTTCGTTGACACAGGTGGCTGTTCTTGCTACATTCGCTGCTCGAATATTGAGATTCCGTGGGCAGAATCGGGGAGTTGGTATGTACAAACTTTTTATGATCTTGGTTGTTGCACTGTTGCTGCCGCATGCCGCGATCGCTCAGGTTGTTGATGATGGATTGGGCGATCAGATCATGATCGATCCGCTTGAGTCGTACTGCGATTACTGGGAGTTTACTGAGGGGAGCAACAACTTCTACTCGTACGGCACGATCACGCAGGTCCGCTCGAATCACTTTGAATATGCGACTCCCAACTACGGGCCTGACTATGTGTACTACCTCGAGGAGGGGGCTGTTGCTCCGCAGAACTTGGGGAGCGAATGCGAAGATCTGATGCTCGACATCAGCTTTACGGGGACTGTGACGGCTGAAGAATCGTGGACGACGACGACGGATACGTCGGAGAGTGTGGCGATCTCGGCGGGGTCTTCGATTACTGGTGGGCACACGCTGGGGATTTCGTCCAACTGGTCGGACTCGACGGCGTACTCGAATGTCAAGGGTGTGACGTACAACCTGGCGAGCGAGATTCCTGTTGTACAGCGGCTGGTGGGGCCTTGTGAAGAGTATGAGGCGGTGCCTTATGTGCTGTTGAGCGATGTGATTGTGGACTATGGGTATCACCAGCAGTACCACAATCTTTCGATTCCGTGTGATCGGGATGGGGACGGGATTGAGGACCAGGACTCTTGCAGCGGGGTTGTGTACTGCTATCTGATTGAGGAGCAGGGGTTTGCTACGGTGATCCGGAGCGGGGTTACTCCTGAGTATCGGGGGAATCGTCCGGTGGCAGATACGGTGCCTTGCGCTTGCGATGACAACGGCGGCGGAGGGGGCGGCGGAGGGGGCGGCGGCGGTGGCGGAGGGGGCGACGGCGGCGGCGGTGATCCTGATGATGGCGGTTCTGATGGAGGGGGATCAGACGGCGGTGGTTCGGACGGGGGCGGCTCCGATGGGGGCGGTTCGGACGGAGGTTCAGATGGAGGGGGATCTGATGGTGGTTCTGGTGGCGGTTCCGATGGGGGCGGCTCCGATGGCGGTTCCGGTGATGGTGGAGATGGCGGATCAGGAGATGGGGATGACCCAGATGATCCGGATGACCCAGATGGTGACGAAGATGACGACGACACAGGTGGGCCATTCTCTGGGACGTTGCAAGATCTCATCAATTTGATTCGAGACATCATCCGCGAACTGCTTGCGTAAGTTATTATTGGAGACAGACAAGATGAACCATGGATACATTCACATTGCACTCTCTGGCTTGCTCGCGGTTGCGATCGTTGTGCCGGCGGCTTATGCACAGACATCGCCTGGGGTGGTTGATCGGGAGGCGACGACTCCGGTTGTGCCTTCGATATTGTGGAAAACCTCGCGGGATCTGATCATTCTGTTTGAGGATGCGACGGATCGGGTTGCGATTGCGCAGCAGGTGATGGATATGGCGGGTGATGATTCGAATTCGCTGTCGCCCCAGCAGCGGTTTGATGGTTTCACGATCGCTGGGCACACGATGTGGGTCGACTCGGAGTTCGAGCTCGCGAAGCAGTGCTTCACCTCGGCGATCGCTCTTGAGCACAACGAGGACTCGACGGCGGACAGCGCGCGGATGCTGGCGCAGTGCCACTTGGCGCTGGGTGACTTTGCGGCGGCGAAGGATTCGTATCTGATGTGCTACAACATCTCGAGGAGCATCCAGCAGACCTCGGGGTATCACGATCTGTTTGGTATGGTTGCGATCCCGCTGATGAGCACGGCTCAGCAGTCGGGGGATCATGGGCTGGCGGTTGCGATCGCTGACGAGATCATCGCGAGCGGGGACGGGATTGCTCGGTACGATCGGGTGAAGTCCAACGCGCTCAAGATCGGCGCGATGAGCGCGCTGGAGATCGGGTCCGACGAGGTCGCGGAGCAGTACCTGACCACGTTGCTCGCTGACTACCCTGAGTTTGGGATGGACTTCCTAGGCACGCGCGTCGCGCTTGAGATGAGCTTGCTCAGAGCGCAGGGGTACTCCATGACCGAGTACGATCCGGAAGCGGTCGCGACGGCGATGGATATCGTGCTTGATGAGGGGTACTACGGCCTTCCTCACTGGGCGGATCTGGTCGCGAAGATCGGCACGCTGCTGGATGAGAACGATGGGCGCGAGGAAGCGAACATGCTCCGTCTTTGGGCGGTTGATCAGCAGGATGTGCTGATCAATGGGCTTGATCCGGCGGACGGGGCGCTGGAGTTTAAGAAGACGGCATTGATGCGGACTCAGCTGACGTGCTTGCGGGATGCGGCTCGGTCGTTTAAGGCGGCGGGTGAGATCGTGTCGTACACGGAGACGCTTGAGCGGATCGTGGATGGGTACTCGGAGATTGATCCGCAGTATGTGAATACGGCTTCGCAGGAGTTGAATGTGATCCTGCTGCAGCAGTCCCCTTGATTTGAGCTGGGTTTATTGGGTTGAGTTTATTGGTTTGGGGGATGACCCTGGCGTTTGACGCTGGGGTGTTGTTGTGTGGCGTTAAGATGGGGCTGGATTAGTCTTGTGCCCATTTGGTGTAGGTGTCTTGGAGGACTGAGAAGACCAGTTTCTTTTGGCCGGTCTCGGAGATGAGTCCTTTGCGGTTGTACCAGTCTTGGATTTGGGCGAGGGGGCGGCGCGGGGAGCGGAAGTCTTTGAGGATCCAGGGGGAGAGGCCTTGGAGGAGTCCTTGTTCTTTGAGCTCGTTGCACCAGGCGAGTTGGTCTTTGTAGAAGCGGGCGCCGAACTCTTCGGTCCAGATCTCGTTGGCATTGCCGTCGGCGTCGACTGAATCGCTGTGGAGTCCTTGTTTGACTCCGACTCCGAACTCGCTGAAGATGAGCGGTTTTTCCCATTCGGTTTGGAGGGGGAGTCCTTCGAGTTGGGTGGTGGAGTCGTGGTACCAACCGATGTATTCGTTGATGGCGAGGATGTCGGCGTACTCTCCGAAGGGGTCGTCCACGAAGACTCCGTTGAGATTGCCGTCGTCTCCTCGTGTCATGCGGACGAAGCAGGCGGCGGAGATGAGTCTGGATGAATCTGAAGCGCGTGCGATGGCGGCGAGGTCTCTGCGGAGTGCGGTCTGGGTCTCGCTTCCTTGGTTTTCATTTCCGACGGACCAGATGATGACGCTGGCGCGGTTGCGGTCGCGATCGATCATTTCGGTGAGGTGGGTCTGGGCGTAGGTGCGGGTGACGGGGTTTTCGAAATCGAGCACCCAGTAGACGGGGATCTCGGCCCAGACCATGAGTCCGAGTTCATCGGCGGCTTTGAGCATGTGCTCGTTGTGCGTGTAGTGCGCGAGGCGGACGTAGTTGCATCCGAGTTCTTTGGCCCAGCTCAGGAGTTTGCGGGCGTCGGATTCGGAGTAGGCGCGACCTTCGCGGTCGGGAGCTTCTTCGTGGAGGCAGATCCCTCGGAGGAAGACGGGTTTGTTGTTGAGGAGGATGTTTCGGCCTTGGGTTGTGATTGTGCGGAAACCGATCCTGTCTTGGGCATGGTCGCCCGCAGATGTTGAGATGTTGACTTGGTGGAGGGTTGGGCTTTCGGGGCTCCAGAGGGCGAGGTTGTTTGACCATGGGATTTCGAAGGTTGCTATGCCGTGAGCGCCGGTGGTGACTTTGGCTTTGATCGGTGATTGTGAACCAATCGTGATCTCGCACTCTTGATCGTGTGCGTTTGGGCCGTCGAGTTGGATCCATCCGGTTGCTTTGGTGGCGTCTTTGCTGAGTTGGACTTCCCAGGCGCGGATGAATGTTGATGGTGTTTCGAGGATGGCGACGTCGCGGGTGATTCCGCCGTAGTTCCACCAGTCGGTGCGTATGGCGGGGACATCTTCGGCGCGACGGCGGTTGTCAACACGGACGACGAGGGTGTTGTTGGTGGGTTTGAGTTTGCTGGTGACTTCGAAGTTGAAGGGGGTGAATCCGACGTGGTGTGATCCGAGGTATTGGCCGTTGATCCAGACGTCGGCGTGTCGGTTGACGGCTCCGAAGTGGAGGAAGTAGCGTTTGGAGTCGGATGCGTCGAAGTCGAATGAGCGTTGGTACCAGAGGGTACCTTCGTAGAAGAAGAGGTCTTCGCGTTGGCTGTTCCAGTCCCCTGGGACCTCAAGGGGCAGGGCGTTTTGGAAGTTGTATTCGATGCGTTGTTCTGGGGCGGTTCGTTGTTGGTCTTCCCAGTAGCCGTGGCTGAGGGGTTGGCTGAGGTGGGTGAGTGATCCGTTGTCGTAGGGGTCTGGGATGTGGTTCCATTGTCCGTTGAGACTGAGGGCGACTCGGCTTTGAGCGGAGGTGATGGGCGCGTGGAGTCCTTGCCCTTGGGGGTGGGTGATTGGTTGGCCCGGGGGTGTTGGTTGGGCTGGTGAGAGGGAGGACATCAGGAGCATGACCACTGCGATGAGGCGCGTGGATAACGGCGGGCGGGGGGCGAACATTGGTTCAGTCTCCGTGCTTTGGTCATATGCGGATGTCGGGAGATCTGTTGATGATCTCTTTCGTTGGGTTTACGGGCAGCCTTTGCCGAACGCGGTGAGGAAGGCGCTGACATCGAGGAAGTTGAACTGGGTGTCTCCGGTGATGTCGGCGCTTGGGTCTTGCGTACCGAATGCGCTGAGGAAGGCGCTGACGTCGAGGAAGTTGAGTTGGCCGTCTCCTGTGAAGTCAGCGACGCACTGTGGTTCTTCGGCGATGGTTGCTGGATCGATGAATGGGAACTTGACGTACTCGATGAGTGCGTCGCGCTGGGTGGCGTCCATCGCGAGGACGGCGTTGCGTGCTGGTTCGGCTTCGCCGCCGTGCCAGAGGATGGCTTCCATGAGGGTGCGTGCGCGTCCGTCGTGGAGGTAGTTGGCTTCGGCGGGGTTCCCGTTTGGATCGAATGGATCGGTTGGGGTGCCGAGGACGTGACCGACGTATCCGATGCCCCAGAGTGGTGGCGTGCGCCATTCTCTGCCTGTGGCGGCGAACTCTGGGCGGTTGTCGGCGAGGTCTTCACCCATGTCGTGGAGGAGCATGTCGGTGAAGGGTTGGATGATCTGATCGCGGTAAGGCGCGAAGTCGGCGTCGGACGCGGTGCGCATCGCGGGGCGGTGGCACTGCATACATCCGGCTTCCTCGAAGAGGATCTTGCCTTGCTGGGCGACGGGGTCCTTGTAGTTCTCGCGTGGGGGGACGGCGAGTCCACGGAGGTAGGCGACCATGGAGTCGATGGTCCATGGATCGACCTCGGCGGGGCTGTCACCTACGAGGTGGGAGGACATCCCCATGTCGTGTGCGAATGCGGAGGCGGCTTGTTGTTTGAGGCTTGGGTGGACGGCTTTCCATCCGAAGCGACCGATTGCGGTTCCGCCATTGACGATGTCGTCGACCATGTTTGGGCGACCTGAGATGCCGTCGCCGTCGGTGTCGTTTTCGTCGGCCCATGCCATGATTTCAGCGTCGTCGACGGCTTCAAGGAGCCCGAGTCCGATGAGCATTGGGGCGATGCGGACGGAGAGTTCTGCTTCTCCTTCGTATGGTCCGCCTTGGGTGCTTGGTGCGGGTTGTCCTGGGATGTTGGTTCCCAGCTCGCCGTAGAGGAGATCGGTGAACTCGTAGTTTGGTTTGCGGAGCTCGTAGGTGGTGCCGTCGTCGAAGGTGCCGTTGACGATTTCCCAGACGATGGAGGCGTTGCCTTCTGGTGCGTTTCCTGGGGTGGCTTTGATGTCGAGTTGCTCGCCGTAGAGCGGGTGGGGTTGCGGGGCTTCTCCGGGTTGACCTGGTACGCTGACGCGGACGACGTAGTCTTCCATTGAGTTGTTGGTTGGGGTTGGCGTTTGTCCGCGGCCGTCGAGCATGTGGCACTCGATGCAGGAGTTGTTGGTGTACTGTGGTCCGAGGAGCCCGGGCTCGAAGACTGGGCTGGTTCCCATGTTGAAACCGACTGGTCCACCGTTACAGTCGAAGGCGGTTGGTGGGTTGAAGAGGAGGCCGTCGTCCCAGCGTGTTTCGAAGATGACTTTGCCTTCCATGAATGAGGCGAGCTCGATTGGTGGGAGGTTGAGTGCGTGCTGGTTGAACGCGAACTGTTTGACGGTGACGACTGGGATGGAGGCGTCTCCGGCGGCGTAGGCGAGGGGGTGCTGGTATTCGCGTTGGAGTCGGCCGTCTCCCATGTAGTAGTAGATGAACTCGCTGTAGTAGGTTTGGGAGGCGAGGATGGTGAACTCGACATCGACGCGTTGACCTGGGACGAGGTTGGTGATGGAGGAGGTGAATGATCCCCCACCGCCGTCCATGCGCTGGCTGATCGCGGAGATGTTGCGGTCGCAGAATCCGACTTCGCCTGATTGGTTGTACCACTTGATGTCCACGGCGTTGACGGGGACTTCGGGTGCGGTGGTGAGCTCGAAGTCGAGGCGGTTGCCGTGGTCGGTGATGACGAGGTCGAAGGTGCGTCCGACGTCGTATCCGGCGGGGTAGTGGTCGAAGCGCCATTCGTTTTCGTGGCGGTCTCTGAATCGGAGTGCGGCGTCGGTGACGATCGGGAAGTCTGGGAGCGGTGGCGCGGCTTCGCCTACGGTGCGCTCGAACCATGCGGAGTCGATCGGTTCGATGCCGACGGTTTGGACGAAGGAGTATGAGACGACGTCTCCGGGCTGAGCGCCGGGGATGGTGCGTCCCCAGATGAATCCTCCGAGGTTGGCCATGGATGCGGATTGCATCTCGCCGTTATTGACTCGGTAGCGGACGTCCACGGAGTTGACACCTGGGAGGGGTGATGCTGGGGCTCCGGATTCGAAGAGGATTGCCCAATCGCCGTTGCTGTCGGCAACGTCGTGACGGAAGGCACGCGAGTGAGGCAAGCCGCCTTGACCGAAGTCTCCGGGGTCGATGTCGCCTCCGCCGTCGCCTCCATCACCACCATCGCCTCCGTCTCCGCCGTCGCCACCATCTCCGCCGTCACCGAAGCTGAACTTGGTGCAGCCTTGTGTAAGGGTGATGGCGTGTGGTTGGAACTCGTATTGAGCAGGGATCTGGATGACGAGGTGGAAGGTGAACTGTGTTCCTGCGTTGAGGCCGTTGAAGGATTTGGAGTAGTTCCCGCTGCCGTCGTTGGTCATGAAGTATCCGCCGCCGGGTGGGGTTGGGTAGATGAGTATCGCGGTGGCGGTTGGTGTGGCGTTGACGTTGACGGTGACTGTTGAGCCGTCGAAGCAGACTTCTCCGGTGTATGAGGGAGCTCCGGACTGCGCGAGAGCGGTGGTGGTCACGAGCAGTGCGGCGATGAGTGCGAGCGTGGAGCGGATCATTAGCGGAGTCCCTGTTGACTGAAAATGGTTGACCCGAGGTGTACACGGCGGGTCTGGGATATGCGGACTTTGTGTCCGGCTGCGGACAATGTAACAGTTACATTTCGATTGTGCAAGTCGAATCCGTGGGTATTTCAGATATATCTGGTCGGCATGGAGGGCAGGATGGATCGTGGAACTGGACACGCGACTGCGAGGGGGAGGGGATTCTGGGCTGGCAGGAACAGGTGGCTGGGCTGGGCGTATAGGAGAGTCCCGCGATTGCCGGGAATGATCGTGGGACCGAACTTATTTATTAAAACTGATTCCCGAACAACTTGAAGGAGTTCAGCAATGAACTATTTGACGAAGGCGCCGTTGTTGTGCCTTGCTCTTTGTGCCTTGGTTGGCACGGCGCAGGCGGGCGGGACGAGTGTTGCGTATGTGGTTGACCGGGATGACATGCTTTACTCGCTTGATTTGGTGAGTGGCGCGACGGGGATGATCGGGCAGATTGATGAGCCTTATGTGTATGACCTGCTGCTCTCGGATTCTGGGAGACTGTACGGACAGCATGACGCGGATCCCGGGTTTATCGAGATCGATACTGCGAGCGGGATGGTTGTTGGGGGCGTCGAACCTGATACGTTCTTTGATGGCGACTTCCTTGGCGAGCAGCTGATTGGGGCTCGTCAGACCAACATCTTCAATATTGATACGGTAACCGGGGCGTCTTCGGACTACCTTGGTGTGACGTTCCCGGGTGACTACCTTCAGTTCACAGCATTCACGATTGTGGACTCGGCGCAGGCGTATGCGTTGATTGACAATGGCCAGTTCCTTGCGCCTGATTTGTTGGTGTCGGTTGATCTTGGGACCGGCAACTTGACCGAGATCGGGCTGCTCGATCACGGGCGATTCTTGGCAGGCCTGGAGTATGTCAACGGGCAACTGATCGCGGTTGATCGGGATGGGTTGATCCTCGACGTGAGCGTCGAGGACGGCTCGTATACGCAGATCGCGGATATCGGCTTTGGTGTCGATGCGTTTGCGGCGATTCCTGGGCCTGGCTCGATTGCGGTGCTCTTTGGCGCTGGGTTGGCTGGCTCACGACGCCGGCGTTGTAGTCTGTAAACAAAAGAACAATCCTTGGGATTGAATCTTGAAGCTGTGAGCTATCGCTCGAGCAGACGCTTTGTTGGCTGTCTGCTGGGTTGGTGGATGTACCGCTTGCGCGGGATGAATCCTGGGGTGTCATGAAATTGCCTGTGATTGACGGGAATGGTCGCGGGTTGGACTTATTTATTCACATTGATTCCCGAACGAGTAGAAGGAGTTCAGCAATGAACTATGTATCGATGGCACCGGTTGTGTGCTTCGGATTTTTCGCGGCGCTGAGTGGCGTGGCGGAGGCGGCGATTGTGCCGGTTGATCAGGGTCACCAGACGTATGTGAATCGGAGACCTGTGGGCGAGACCAATGAACGGACACAGGTGGGCGGGGGTGACTTCGTCAACTTCGATGAGAGCGTGACTGTGATGGGTGATGGCGGTCCGCATGATGCGGTGACGGCTACCACCGGGATCGCGGTCGGCTTCGGGATGGATTCGGATCTGATCTCGATGGCTGGCGAGTCGAGCGGGAATATTTCGGGATTGATCGGTGATCCGGGGCAGATGCCTACGTATGGCGTGTACTCATCCGTGAGTGTCCAGTTCCAGACCGATCAAGCGGTTGAGTTGAACCTCTCGTATGACTACTGGAATGTTGGATCTGAGCACGGGCTGGTTTCGAGCCGAGTGACTATGTCGGATATCACGACGAATCCTGATGGGGATGTGCTGCACTCGACGCGGCGCGACAATGAGATGGATGCGTACTCGTATTCTGATGCAGTGAACCTTGTTGTTGGACCTGGCGTGTACAGCTTGAGTTTCTACTTCCGTGGCCTTGAGCGGACTGAGGGTGAACTCGGCGAGGCGTTCGAGATCGGGACTGGGTACTCGTTTGCGTTTTCGGCGCAGACTGTTCCCGCTCCGTCGGGGCTTGCACTTGTTGGCTTTGGTGGGTTGCTCGCGGCGCGGCGGCGGCGGGCGTGAGCTGATTCGTAGTCTTTGTGTTTAAATCTTGATGGCGGCCCTTCGGGGCCGTCTTTTTTATGTGGGTGGTTGGCGCTTGTGGTTGGGTGAACTCGAATACAATGGAAACGTGCGGTAGTTGTTTGTCTTGCTGTTTCTTTGCTGAGATTGCCAATGTCTGATCGAGAAGTTGTGGCTGGGTGGCGTGAGCGGGTTGATCTTCCTGACTGGAAGGTTCGGCGGGTTCGCGCGAAGCTCGATACAGGGGCGAAGACGAGCGCGATTGATGTCGCTCAGTACGAGATGATCGATGACACGCACGTGCGGTTTGAGATTGTGTATCGGACGGAGCCGGAGCGGAAGACTCGGTGGGTGGAGGCGCCGTGCCATCGGGTGACGAGCGTGAAACCCAGCAGCGGCGAGGCGAGCGAGCGGGTGATCTGTCACACGCGGATCCGGATCGGTGACCATGAGTTTGATGCGGAGGTGGGGTTGGTGTGCCGGAAGGGGATGCTGTGCCGAATGTTGATCGGGCGTGAGGCGCTGGCGGGACGGTACTTTGTGGATTCGTCGAAGAAGTATTTAGTCACTGGGAAGGCCAAGAAAAAGGCCGGGAAGAAGTCATCATGAAACTCGGGATTCTTTCGACCGCTCCGAAATGTTACAGCACGCAGCGACTCAAGCAGGCGGCGGTGGATCGCGGGCATGATGTGAAGGTGCTCAACACGCTGCGGTTTACGCTTGAGCTTGAGGAGGGGGAGCCTGATCTGTACTTCCGCTCGAAGGTCTTGAGTGAATATGACGCGATCCTGCCGAGGATCGGGGCTTCGATCACGTACTTTGGTACGGCGGTGGTTCGTCAGTTTGAGCAGATGGATGTGTACACGCCCAACACGGCGAACGGGATCACGAACTCTCGGGACAAGCTCCGGTCGATGCAGATTCTGAGCCGGCACTCGATCGGGATTCCGCACACGACGTTTGTGCGGGATCGTGCTGATGTGCTTCCGGCGATTGAGCGGCTTGGGGGCGCTCCGGTGGTGATCAAGATTCTGGAGGGGACGCAGGGGGTCGGGGTGATTCTTGCGGAGACGACGAAGGTCGCGGAGGGGATCATCGAAACGCTGCAGAACGCGAAGCAGAATGTGCTGGTTCAAAAGTTCATCAAGGAGAGCAAGGGGAAGGATGTCCGCGCGTTTGTGGTCGGGGACACGGTTGTCGCGGCGATGCGGCGCGTGGCGCAGGGGGATGAGTTCCGGAGCAATGTGCATCGTGGCGGGCGCACGGAACGGATCGAGCTTCCACCAGAGTTTGAAGAGGCGGCGGTCCGCGCGGCGCAGATCATGGGGCTGCGGGTCGCGGGTGTGGACATGCTGGAGGGGGATGATGGGCCTCAGATTATGGAAGTGAACTCGTCTCCGGGTCTTGAGGGGATCGAGGGCGCGACGGGGCTGGATATCGCGGGGGCGGTGATTGATTACATCGCGAGTCAGGTGAACTTCCCTGAGATTGATGTGCGCCAGCGGCTGACGGTTTCGAAGGGGGTCGGGGTCGCGGAGATCGTCATTCCTGAGGGGTCAGAGCTTGTTGGAAAGACGATCGCGGAGTCGGGACTGCGCGAGCGGGACTTTACGATCCTGAATCTGCATCGCGGGATCAAGGTGATCTCCAATCCCAAAGCAACACGTGAGCTGGAGGCGGATGACAGCTTGTTGTGCTACGGCAAGCTTGAGGCGATGCGTGATCTGATTCCGGAGAAGAAGAAGCGCAAGCGCAAGACCAAGGCGAAGAAGCTTGATCCGCAGAAGATCGAGCAGCTTGAGGGTATTTCCTGATGGGAACCAACTCGGATCAAACATACGTGTGGGAGCAGATCGAACGCGGGGCTTCGGGCTCGGTGTCGATCGTGATCTCGGAGGGGTACTCCGGGATTGATATCAAGATCCCGATCTATGTGTGGCGCGGCAAGGAGGACGGCCCCACTGTTGCGGTCACGGCGGCGGTGCACGGCGATGAGATCAATGGGACGGGGACGATCCGGCACATCATCCGTGAGCAGCCGTTTGAGCTCAAGGCGGGGACGCTGGTGATGGTGCCTGTGATTAACATGATGGGGTTTGAGCGGCACTCGCGGTATCTTCCGGATCGAAGGGACCTCAATAGAAGCTTCCCTGGCTCGAAGGAGGGGAGTCTTGCGAGTCGGATGGCGCGGTCGTTCTTTGATCAAGTGATCCGGGGGTGTGATTACTGCATTGATCTGCACACGGCGGCGGTGCGGCGGACGAACTTCCCCAACGTGCGCGCGGATATGGACAACGAGCAGCTCGCGGCGTTTGCCAATGCGTTTGGTGCTTCGCTGATTGTCGATAGCAAGGGGCCTCAGGGATCGCTGCGGGCAAGCGCGTGTGAGATTGGGTGCGCGACGCTGATTCTTGAGGCGGGCGAGGTGTGGAAGGTCGAGGCGGGGGTTGTGGAGTATGCGGTTCGCGGGATTATGAACTGCTTGCGTTTTCTTGAGATGATTGATGGGGAGATTGTTGAGCCGGCGTTTCGATTGGTGACCAAGACGACGAAGTGGATCCGTGCGGCGCAGGGCGGGTTCTTGGAGTTTCATGTGTCGCCGGGGGACATTGTGCGGAAGGGGCAGGCGCTGGCGACGAATACGGATCTGATTGGCGAGCGGCAGAATGTGGTTCATGCGCCGGAGACTGGGGTGGTGCTTGGGATGACGACGCTGCCATCTGTCGCGCCGGGAGATCCGGTGTGTCACTTGGCGCTTCCTCGCAAGGGTGCGGTCAAGCGCGTGGAGAGGGCGGTCGATGCGCTGGATGAGGACTCATTGCACGAGCGTGTTCGGCTGGAGCTGGCGCGGAGTGTGCTGGTGGTTGAGTCTGAGGACGAGTGAGCTAGCGGTGTTCTTCTGGGGAACTACCAGGGCCGTGGGTGCCGTGGCGGGGTTTGGCTTTGAGCGCGGAGGCGCGGGTGAGCGCGTCCTTTCCGAAGCGGGTGTTGATCTGATCAGAAGTACGATCAACGGCTCGGTCTTTGGCGTGGTCTTGTGTGTCGAAAAGGCCGGGTGATGCGGGGGCGTCGGTGAGCTGGGACACGGCGACGCCGATGAGCCTCACTGGTCGGAAGGATTTAGCCCACTCATCGAAGAGGGTGCGGGCTGAGTCGTGGATGACTCGGGTTTCGTCGGATTGGTTGTCGAGGGTGATCGAGCGGGTGATGGTTTCGAAGTCTCCGAAGCGGACTTTGATGCTGATGGTGCGCGCGTAGCGGTTGTGTTTGCGGAGTCGCATCGCGACGTCTTGGGATTGGCGTGCGATCAGGGCGCGGACTTCGTCGGGACTTACGAGGTCAGTCTCGAAGGTGTGCTCGTGGGAGATGGATTTGGCATTTCGGTCGATGCGGACGGGGCGGTCGTCGAGGCCTTGGGCGAGTTTGTGGAGGTGGGCGCCGAGGTCTCCCATGCGGGCGTGGAGGGATTCGAGGGGGTGGCTGCGGAGGTCTTTGACGGTGCGGATCCCGAGTTTGTGGAGGGAGCGCTCGGTGCTTGGTCCGACTCCCCAGAGCGTGTTGATGGGGAGGGGGTCGAGGGTTTGTTGGATTCGGTCTGGGTGGATGACGGTGAGGCCGTCGGGTTTGTCCATGTCGGAGGCGAGCTTGGCGAGGAACTTGTTAGGCGCGACTCCGACTGAGCAGGTGAGCTGGGTTTCTTGTTTGATGAGGGCGCGGATCTGCTGCGCGATCTCGATGGGTGATCCGAAGAGCTTTGTTGATCCGGTGACATCGAGGAACGCTTCGTCGATGGAGATGGGCTGGATCGCGGGGGAGAAGCGTTCGAGGATCTCGAAGACTTGCTTTGATACCGCTCGGTAGTCGGAGTGGCGTCCCGAGACGATGATCGCATCGGGGCAGAGGCGTTTGGCGATGACGGTGGGCTGGGCGGAGTGGCATCCGAACTTGCGTGCTTCGTAGGACGCGGCGGCGACGACTCCGCGTGGGCCGTAGCCTCCGACGAGGACGGGTTTGCCTTGGAGTGCTGGGTTGTCGCGTTGTTCTACGGACGCGAAGAAGGCGTCCATGTCGACGTGCAGGATGGAGCGGGCTTGGGTCACGGTGTTATTTAAGCCGTGGTTTGGATTGATTTATGGACTTGGCGGAGTGATCGGTGCGTGGATGCCGTGGTGGTGGACGAGGACTCCGCCTTGGTGTCCGGCGTTGATGAGTGCGAGGGAGCCGAGGGTGTATCCGAGGGCGACGAGGATCGCGATGACGATGAGGGCGGGTTTCTTCTTGCTTGCTTCGAGCTGCTTTCGTGCGATGACGGCGAAGCAGAAGAGCACGGTGGTGACGATGAAGTAGTTGCGCGCAGACTCGGCGGTTTCTTCGTGTTCGTGGACGGCGTCGTGGATCTGCTGGGTTGTGGTGCCGATGATTTTCTCGGTGGCTTCTCCGGTGATGACGGCGGCGAAGGTGAAGAGGGTTCCGATGATGAGGAGGGTGAGGGCGGTGTGCATCCATTTGCCTCGGCGTTTCTTGTCGATGACGCAGAGGAGAATGGGGATCCACGCGATGAGGAGCAGTCCGAGGGGGAAGTGGACGACGAGGGGGTGCAGGCCTTCGTATGGGGGGAATGGCGGGAATGAGAACATGCGATGGTCCTGTGTTTAGTCTTGCGTGCGCGACTGGTAGAACTCGTCGAGGTCGTCTTTGAGTTTTTTGAGCATGGCGTGCTCGGCGTACATCATGTGTCCGGCGTCGTAGTAGTGCATGGAGATGTTCTGTTTGAGGTGCGGGCGGAGGAACATGTGGTCGATGGTGTACTGGGTCGCGAAGTATGGGGTGGCGAGGTCGTAGTAGCCGTTGGCGATGAAGACTTTCATGTTGGGGATTTTGTGCATCGTTTTGCGGAGGCGCTCGGCGATGTTGAGGTACTGGTTGTCGGCGACTCCCTTGAATGACCACGGCCAAACATTGGTGAGGATCTCGTAGCGCATGTCGGATTGGTAGTCGAGGTCTCCGCGGAGGTACTCGTTCATGGATTCGGTGTAGATGTTTTTGATCGCGACCATGCTTGGGTCGTACTCGTAGGACTCTCCGGCGTCGTCGCGGTCGAAGGATTTGAAGCGGGAGTCCAGACGCCCCACTGTTTCTCCGCGATCGCGGAGGAGTTCTTTGGGGAATCGAGGCATGGTGATGCGGAGGTTGGTGCGGAGTATGTAGTCTTTGCTGAGTCCGGTGTAGTCGGCGAGTTTGGATGCGATGTTGTCGCGGTCGTTGTCAGAGAGCTGATCTCCCGCGGCGAGGGCGAGGGTGTAGTCGTTCATCGCGAAGCTTTCGACTTCGCGGAGGAACTGTTCGAGGTCCATGCGTTGGTATTTGTTTGAGAGCGCGTCGTGGAACTTGGCGGTGGCGGCGAAGCTTGGGAGATAGAGGGGGTATGGGAGGTCGTTTCCGACATCGAAGCGTGCGGTCTGGAAGTTCATGATGGCGCTGACGAGGATGACGCCGTTGAGTGAGATGCCGTGGGTGGATTGGAGTTCGTCTGCGAGACCGGCGGCGCGGGTTGTGCCGTAGGACTCTCCGGCGATGTACTTGGGTGATCCCCAACGTTTTTCCTTTCCGAGGTAGAGGCGGATGAACTCGGCGACTGAGCGGATGTCTTGGTTGACGCCGTGGAAGTCTTTTTCGCTTTTGTCTTTGGCGGCGCGGGAGAATCCGGTGGTGACGGGATCGATGAAGACGAAGTCGGATTGGTCGAGGAGGGAGTATTCGTTCTCGACGAGTTTGTAGGGTGGCGGTCCGGGGTTTCCGAAGTCGTCGATGGGGTTGACGCGCATTGGTCCGAAGGTTCCGAGGTGGAGCCATACGGAACTGGAGCCGGGGCCTCCGTTGAAGGAGAAGGTGATGGGTCTTGTTGCGGCGTCGGGGAAGGTTGGTTCGTTGGAGTCGTCGCTGCTTTCATCGTGTGGGGCGTCGAGTTTTTTGTACGCGATGTAGAACATCTGCGCGGTGGGTTCGTGGTCGCCTCGCAGGGAGGTGATGGTGATGGTGCCTGCGGTGGCTTGGTAGTGGATTGGGGTGCCTGCGATGGTGACGGTGTGGTAGGTGATGGAGGATTCGTTGGGGTAGATGACGAAGGCGGGGCTGGAGTTTGAATCTGTCTTTTCACTTTGTTTTTCGATTTGCGCCATCGCGAGCGGGTTGCACGCGAGCAGGAGGATCGAAAGGGCGATGACGGCACGGCTTAGGGTATTGTTCATAGCAACACGGTACGGGGGATTGGGCGCGGCTGCAAGGGGTCAGAAGTCAGGAGGAACGGGGAAGATTTGGGGGAGTGCTCCTATCCTCTGTGACTATGGCTGAATCTACATCGACATTGCGTGATCTGACGGCGGAGTTTCTTGAGACTGAGGCGGGCATCAAGCTTGGGGGTGGTCCCAAGGCGATCGAGCGGCAGCACGCGAAGGGACGGTTGACGGCTCGCGAGCGGATTGATCGGTTGATTGATAAGGGGAGCTCGTTCCAGGAGCTTGGGTTGTGGGCGGCGTTCAATATGTACAAGGAAGCCGGGGGAGCGCCTGGGGCTGGGGTGGTGACAGGGATCGGTGTTGTCGAGGGGGTTCGGCACATGATTATCGCGAACGACGCGACGGTGAAGGCGGGCGCGTTCTTCCCGATGACGTGCAAGAAGATCATCCGCGCGCAGACGATGGCGCAGATGGCGCGACTGCCTTTGATTTATCTGGTGGACTCGGCGGGGGTGTTTCTTCCGATGCAGGAGGATGTGTTCCCGGACACTGATGACTTTGGTCGGATCTTCCGCAACAACGCGGTGATGAGCGCGGAGGGGATTCCGCAGATCTCGGCGATCATGGGGTTCTGTGTTGCTGGGGGTGGGTATCTTCCTGTGCTGTGCGACACGCTGTTGATGACGGAGGGGTCGGGGCTGTATCTCGCGGGTCAGGCGCTGGTGAAGGCGGCGATCGGGCAGGATGTGAGTGATGAGGAACTGGGCGGGGCGGAGATGCATGCGCAGATTTCGGGGACGATTGATTTCAGGGAGCCGGATGATGAGTCGTGTATCGAGCGATTGCGGTCTCTGGTCGCGAAGTATCCGGATCGTGCGGCCGTGGTTGATGCGGCGGAACGCAAGCGGCAGCATCCGCATCGTGATCCGGAGGACATCTACAAGGTGTTCACCGATAAACCTGGTCAGCAGTACGATGCGAAGGAGATCATCTCATGCATTGTGGATACGGGTTCACGCACGGTGGATGGGGAGCAGGTGCTGGCGCCGGACTTTGATGAGTACAAAGAGGAGTACGGGCAATCGCTGGTGTGCGGGTACGCGAAGATCGGTGGGCACGCGTGCGGGATTGTGGCGAATCAGGCGAAGATGAGCGAGCGGCAGTTGCCTGGTGGGAAGGCGGGTCCGAGTAAATCGGTGAATATGCCGAAGGTGATTTATGACGACAGCGCGGATAAGTCGGCGCGGTTCATCATGGATTGCAATCAGCGGAAGATCCCGATTGTGTTCCTGCACGACACGACTGGGTTTATGGTGGGACGCGACAGCGAGCAGGGCGGGATTATCCGCAGCGGCGCCAAGATGGTGAACGCGATGAGCAACTGTGTGGTGCCGAAGATTGTAGTGATTCTTGGGGGGTCGTTTGGCGCGGGGAACTACGCGATGTGCGGTCGTGCGTTTGATCAGTTTGTCGCGATGGCGTGGCCCGGCAGTAAGTGTGCGGTGATGGGCGCGGGGTCGGCGACGGGGACGCTCGCGATGATCGAGGAACGGTCGAGGGCTCGCAAGGGCGAGGAGATCGACGAGGCGACGCACAAGGCGATCCTTGATGCGGTCGCGGATTCGTACAACGAGCAGCAGGACATCCGGCACGGTGCGGCTCGCGGGTGGGTGGATCGGATCATCGAGCCCCACCAGACACGCGAGGAGTTGATCGCGTCGCTGGATGCCGCGAATCAGGGGTGGGATTACACGCGGGATCTGAAGACGGGTGTGCTGCAGGTTTGATTGGAATGCGAAAGGAACTTGACATGAAGTATCTACTGGCGTGCTTGATTCTCTTGATGGTCGCGTTCATGCCTGGCTGTATTGTGCAGGACATCCATGATCAGATTGCGCTGTCGAATCAGAAGCTGACGCAGATCGATGAGAGCTTCGCGAAGGTTGAGCGGGCGAACGAGCTTCTGGAGAAGCTGGAGACGCAGCTGGACTCAACGCTTGGGCCGATTGATGAGAACATGTCGAAGATCCGTGAGCGTCTGGCGAGCATTGATGCGAAGCTTGAGGCGATGGATGGGAATATGACGACGATGGACGAGCGGATCGAGGCGGTCAAGGGGGACCTGCAGGCGGTCAGTGCGCACCTTGCTTCGCTCCGCAAGACGATTAACAATATTGATTCGACGATCCCGTTCCTGAAGTTCTCTGGGGATGATGAGGCGGAGCAGGAGGAGCTTAAGAATCCTGGTGCTGGGGCTGCTGGGGGGAATGGTGCGGGTGGCTCGGAATGAGCGGGGTGATTCGGATCACGGATGTGTCTCCACGCGATGGACTGCAGGCGGAGTCGGTGGTTGTGGATGCAACCAAGAAGGCGGAGCTTGTGCGGAAGGTAGAGGCGTCGGGGGTTGATGAGGTTGAGGTGAGCAGCTTTGTGTCACCCAAGTGGGTGCCTCAGCTCGGGGACGCGGCGGAGGTGTTTGATCTGATCGCGCCGACGAAGCGGGACGGGGTGTGTTACTCGGCGCTGGTGCCGAATATGAAGGGGTTTGAGGGGGCGCTTGCCGTGAACCGCGATGCGCGTTCGAAGCACGGGGTCGAGCGGCTGATCGATAAGGTCGCGGTGTTTACCGCGGCTTCCGAGGGTTTTTCGCTCAAGAACACGAACGCGACGATTGAGGAAACGCTGGAGCGGTTTGCGCCGATTATCCCTGAGGCGCACGGGCAGGGGTTGATGGTTCGGGGGTACATCTCTTGTATTGTCAGGTGCCCGTTTGATGGGGACATCCCGGCGTCGCAGGTCGCGGATGTTGCGGCGCGGTTGCTTGAGCTTGGGGTCGATGAGATTGATCTTGGGGACACGATCGGGGCGGGGACGCCGGACTCGATTGAGCAGGTGCTGATTGATGTGATCGATCGGCTCGATGGGCGGGCGCTCAATGACTTTGGTGATCCGACCCTGACGCTGCACTTGCACGATACGTTTGGGAATGCTGACGCATGTATTGAACGGGCGCTGGAGGTTGGGGTGCGGTCGTTTGATGGGTCGGCTGGGGGTCTTGGTGGGTGTCCGTATGCATCGACGGAGTCGACACGGGCGCCGGGGAATGTTTCGACGCTTGATGTGCTCGATGCGGTCTCGGCATCTGGGCTCAAGACTCGGGTGGATCGGGACTTGATGGTACATGCGTCGATTTATGCTGGGGGGTTGATTTGATGATCGATGTACGCTCAGCAGATGGGGTCACGACGATTACCCTGGATCGGGGAGAGAAGCGCAACGCGATGCTCCCTGAGATGTTATCGGCGTTCGAGTCGGCGGTTCGTGGGATCGGGGATGACACGAGGTCGATCGCGGTGCTTGGCGATGGGAAGGTGTTCTGCGCGGGGTTTGATCTCAAGGCGTGCGCGGCCGATGAATCGGGCGAGACGATGCGGGCGCTGTTGACAGGGTTATCAAAGTGCGTCGTTGCGATGCGCGAAGCGGCGGTGCCGGTCGTGATGGGCGTGCATGGGTGCGCGATCGCGGGTGGGTGCGCGATGCTTGGGGGCGCGGATGTGGTGGTTGCGGATGAGGGGGCACAGCTTGGGTATCCGGTGGTGAAGATCGGGGTGTCGCCTGCAGTGTCGGCGGCGTTTTTGATGTCTTCGATCCCGGCTGGGCCGGCGCGGGCGTTGATGCTGGATCCGGGATTGATCGACGCACGGCGGGCGTTTGCGATCGGATTGGTGCACGAGGTTGTTGCGGATGCGGAGGCGGTTGCCGAGCGGACGATGGAGCTGGCGCGGTCGCTTGCGGCAAAGCCTGGCGATGGAGTGCGGGAGACGAAGCGTTTAGTGAACTTGATTACGAAGGGGACGAGTGAGCTTGGCGGGGATGGATTGCAGGCGTCGTTGTCGCGGGTGGGGAGTGATGAGGAGCAGCGGATGCTTGGGGCATTATGGGGCGCGAAGGATTAAGGTATTGCAATGAGTGAACTGGCAACTATGACGATTGATGGACGGGTCGCGACTTTGGTGATGAATCGCGGCGAGGCGCGGAACTCAATGTCTTTGGACATGCTTGAGGCGATGCATGCGCATGTGGATGCGCTCAGGGGCTCGGAGTGTTCCGTGTTGGTGATTACGGGGGCGGGCAAGGCGTTTTGTGCGGGGATGGATTTGAAGGCCGTACTTGTTGAGTTGTCGGGGGATGAGACGCTTGGGGGGCGTTTGCTGCGGAGTCTTGCGGAGCTGACGATCAAGATCCGTGAGCTCGGGATGGTGACGGTGGCGAAGGTGAACGGGGCCGCGGTTGGGGGTGGGTGTGGTTTGAGTTGTGTGTGTGATGTGAGTGTGTCGCATGCGGATGCGAAGCTTGGTTTTCCTGAGGTGGATCTTGGGTTGTGTCCGGCGGTGATCGCGCCTTGGGTGGTTGCGAAGATGGGCGCGGGACGCGCTCGCGCGGCGATGCTCAAGGGGGGGATCATGTCGGGCGCGGAGGCGGCGGCGGTTGGACTTGTCGATCATCTCGCTGAGGATCGCGAAGGGCTCGATACGCTAACGGATGAGATTGTCGAACGGCTCGCGAGCGGCGGTGCTCATGCGCTGGCGACCACGAAGGGGCTGCTGAACAAGATTGATGGCGTGATCGAGGCGGGGATGGTGCTTGAGGGGGCGAAGCTGAGCGCGCAAGTGCTTGGGACTGCTGAGGCGCAGGCGGCGTTATCGGCCCGGATGAAATAGGTTTACGCGACCCCCTCCGTCCGCTGCGCGGACACCTCCCCCGGAAGCCCGGGGGAGGAGATTGGGTGCTTGGGATAGGGTGCAACGCTGGTTTTTTGACTGTCAAAACAGGTTCGTCGTGCATAGGATATCTGACCGCTGGAGCTGCGGATCCGCGCGGTGATCGTCGGAAGAATGGCGATCTCACCTCCGCAAGAGCGAGACATTCCTGTGGTTCAAGATTTACTGCCGGTTGAGCTGAGCACGAACGCTGATGGTGCCACCATTGCGGTGTTGACGTTGGATCAGCCCGGTCGTCCGGTGGTGGTGATTGATGAGTCGCTGTTGCAGCGGTTGGATGCGACGCTTGATTCGCTGCCGGATGATCTTGGTGGGTTTGTGCTTGCTTCGTCGGCGCCTCGCGCGTTTGTTGCTGGGGCGGATCTCAAAGCGATCATGGCCATGGACGATGCGGGGCTGCACGAGTATCTTGAGTTTGGTGCTCGCGTGTTCCAGAAGATTGCTGACTTGAACTGCCCCACTGCTGCCGCGATTCATTCGGTGGCGCTTGGGGGTGGCTTGGAACTGGCGATGCATTGTGACGGGTTGATCGGGTTGATTGATCCGGAAGCGAAGCCGTTTTTGATTGGGCTCCCTGAGGCGGGATTGAAGATCTGTCCTGGTTGGGGCGGGACGAACCTGCTCCCATCGCGGATCGACGCGAAGGATGCGATCGTGATGACGGCGAATGGACGCGCGATGAAGTCGGACCAGGCGGATGAGCTGGGGCTGTTTGATGTCACGGTATCGGACGCTGCGGAACTGATCCCGGCGGCGCGTGCTTGGGTGGGCTCGCAGGAGCAACCAACGCGGGACGGGGCGCCGATGCGATGCATCGGGCGGGATGACCCAGACGAACTCAAAGAAGCATTGAACGACGCACGAGGCGAACTCGAATCACAGCCACACACCGATGCGGTGTGTGATGCGGTTGAGGTCGGGATCGGGTCTGGATGGAAGGACGCGCTGCAGCGGGAGCGGGATCACTTGGTCCGCTTGCGGCACACGGAACCGGCGCAGGAAGCGATCAACGCGTTCTTCAACAAGGGTAAATAAACAACACACAACACGGCGGGCATGAAAGCTGCTCGGCGTGATTTCTTCAGGAGAAACAACCAATGGCAGACGTAAAGAAAGCGGATCTCAAGAACATGAAGGGTGTCTCGGAGCGTGATCAGAAGATGATCGCGGACGCGGAGACGCTGCTCGGACCTGAACCAAGCGATATGGGGGCGGTCAAGAACTACTTCTGGGGTCAGCTTCGTGAGGATCTGCTGTATCCGTATCCGGAGCTTGCCAAGACCTCCCCAGAAGAGGTCGCGGAGTGTGACAAGCTCGTCGCGGAGCTCAAGGACTACCTGAAGAACGAGCACCCTGCAGTGGAGATCGATCAGGAGCAGTACATCCCTGAGTGGGTGATCAAGAAGCTCTTTGATATGGGTGTGCTCGGGATGACCATCCCCAAGGAGCACGGCGGGCTTGGTATGGGGATCACCTCGTACAACCGCGTGCTTGAGACGCTCGGAACCCGCTGTGGATCGACTGCGGTGATGGTTTCGGCGCACCAGTCGATCGGTTGTAAAGCAGTCATGCTCTACGGCACCGATGAGCAGAAAGAACGCTGGCTTCCGAAGCTCGCTCGCGAGTGGTTGAGCGCGTTCTGTTTGTCAGAACCACAAGTCGGGTGTGATGCGGGTGGCCAGGAGACAACCATCGAGGTCACAGACGACGGCGAGCACTACATCGTCAACGGCGAGAAGAAATGGGCTACCTCCGGCGCGATCTCTGGATTGTTCACGGTGATGGGCAAGCAGAAGATCGACGGTAAGGAGCGCGTGACGGCGGTTGTGTGCACGCCTGACATGGAGGGGATCGAGATCTTCTCCAAGAATCGCAGCAAGATGTGTATCCGCGGGACCTGGCAGGCACGGATCCGCTTTAACAATGTCCGCGTTCCGAAAGCGAACCTCCTCCACAAGGAGGGCAAGGGGCTCAATGTCGCGCTGACCTGTCTGAACTACGGTCGCTGTACGCTCTCTGCGGGCATGCTCGGTGGCGCGAAGACGGCGATGGATCAGTCGATCAAGTGGGCACAGACTCGTTATCAGTTCCAGCGTCCGATCGCGGACTTTGAGCTTGTGCAGAAGCGTGTTGCGTACATGTCGGCACTCGCGTACGCGATGGACTCGGTGCTGTACATGACGACCGGCATGCTGGATCGTCACGACGAGGACATCATGCTTGAGACTGCTATTTGCAAGGTCTTCTGCTCGGAGATGGGCTGGCGCACGGTGGACAACGCGCTGCAGATCATGGGCGGCGAGGGCACGATGACGGAGAACGAGCTTGAGCGGATTTTCCGCGATTCTCGCATCAACACGATCGTCGAAGGCGCTAACGAAGTTATGCAGTCGTTCATCTTCGCGTACGGCGGCAAGCAGCTCGCGGAGAAGATGCTGGGCATCAAGGAGATGGCGGACAACAAGAAGTTCACGCCGACGATGATCAAGGCGGCGCTCCCGCTGGGTCGCGAGGTGTTCCTCGGGATTCGCAACAAGGCGCCGCAGATCAACAAGCTGCACCCATCGCTGAGTCCGTACGGGCAGCGTGTGTGCCGGTTGATCTCGGAGCTGACGTACCAGTTCAAGATTATCTCGAAGAAGAAGGACGCGGCGATCGTGACCGCACAGGCAACCCAGGCACGGCTCGCGGATGCGGCGATGTACATCCACGCGTGGAACTGCACGCTCTCGCGTCTGGACATGGATATCCGTAACGGCGAGTCCGGGACGGAGTTTGAACGCAACAAGGCGTCGGCGATCCACTTCTTTGATGTCGCGGAGCTTGCGATCCATCAGGCGTTCCGTGAGCTGCACGAGAATGCTGATGACACGATGCTTGAAGCGGCAAAGGCGGCGTTTGCGCATTCGAGCACGCTGGATAACAAGCTGTTTGCGATTCCTGAGAGCTCGCCGAGCGATAAGGGCACTGGTCGCGAGCTTCCCAAGGAGCACATCAAGCAGTTCCCAGGGACCACTGGCGCTGTGCACGGCGGGACTGGCCGCGAGCACATGAGCGAGACGATTGAGCAGTTGAACTGAGTCTGAATCAGATTGGCTTTGGTCCGGATTTGGAGTGGGTTTCTGGACGATTGACTGAGTTGTTTTGATTAAAATGGAGCCGGGGCAAGCGTTTGCGTTGCCCCGGTTTTTTACTGCCAAATCGTTTGTATGAACCTATAGTTCTGTCCCTCAGGTGAGCTTTGGAACTGCTCGCCCGCCGTATTTGAAATTCGACGGAGGCGCGGTGGTTTCCGGCGAGGACGACTGAGGTAGGAGTACTTATGCCACACCATACTGTGTATGAAGCCAAGATTGAGCATCTACAGATTCTTGATGAGAACGGAAAGCTTGATAAGAAGCTCGCGAAGGACACGCTGACGGACGATCAGGTCGTGTATCTGTACGAGCAGATGCGTGTTTGTAGAGAGCTTGATGAGATCGCGTTTAAGCTGCAGCGTTCTGGGCGGATGGGGACCTATCCGCAGAACAAGGGGCAGGAAGCGAACGCGGTGGGATCGGCGCTTGCGATGGTCAAGGGGAACGACTGGGTCGTGCCCTCGTATCGCGAGAACGCGGCTCTGTTCATGCACGGCATGCCGATGCACTATGTCATCCAGTACTGGATGGGTGATGAGCGTGGATCGAAGTTCCCGGAGGGTGTGAACATCACGCCGCTGAGTGTTCCGATCGGGACGCACATGCTCCACGCGACTGGTATTGCGTGGGCGTTTAAGCAGCGCAAGGAAGCGGATCGTGCGGTCATCACCTACTTTGGTGATGGCGCGACGTCGGAGGGTGACTTCCACAACGCGATGAACTTCGCGTCGGTGATGCAGGTGCCGACGATTTTCTACTGTCAGAACAACTCGTGGGCGATCTCGCTTCCTCGCGAGCAGCAGATGAACTCGGCGACGGTGGCGCAGAAGGCGCTGGCGTATGACATGCCGACGATTCAGGTGGATGGCAACGACATCTTTGCGGTGTACAAGGCGACCCAGGACGCACGCAAGCGTGCGATCGAGGGTGGCGGGCCTTCATTCATCGAGGGCGTGACGTACCGTCTTGCGGATCACACGACGGCGGACGATGCTCGCCGGTACCGCGACGAGGAAGAGCTGCACGCTTGGCTCGACAAGGACCCGCTGATCCGTACGCGCAAGTACATGGAGTCGGTCGGGATCTGGGACGACAAGAAGCAGGAAGAGCTTGAGAATCGCGCCAAGACCATTGTCAAGGAAGTGGTTGATGCGGCGATCTCGGTACCTGCACCTGAGAGCAGCGAGTTCTTTGATGACATGTACGCGGATCTTCCGGAGGACCTCAAGGTTCAGCGGGACACGATGCGGACGAGCTCGATCGGTCGGAATCCATCGCAGATCGGGCTCAATGCTCAGGCGGCGGAGATCCAGTAATGATGGTGAAGATTGTCGATGTCAAGGGCAAGGAGCGGTACATCAATGCCGCGTATGTGCGCTCGGTGACCCCGAAGGGTGCTGAGAAGGCGGACATCGATTTTGGACACTGGAGCGGGGCGGTTCGTGTGAAGCAGCCCGCGGAGCAGGTGGCGGAGATTCTCAACTCGGCGCTTCCCGCATCCTTTGATGAGTACCTGGCTGCTGTCGATCAGCAGTCGCAGAGCAGCAACAACATGAACGCGGCGACCACGATCGCGGTCATTGGTTAACGGAGTTTCTTGATGGCACAGCAAACACTAGTTGGAGCGATTACCTCGACGCTGGATCAGGCGCTGGAGCGTGATCCGGAGGTCATCTTGCTCGGTGAGGACATCGGTTCCAATGGCGGCGTGTTCCGCGCGACAGAAGGACTGATGGCGAAGCACGGCGAGGATCGTGTGGTCTCCACCCCCCTCGATGAATCGGGGATTATGGGGACGGCGATCGGTCTTGCGATTGCTGGGATGAAGTCGATTCCCGAGATCCAGTTCGAGGGGTTCCTCGGACCTGCGTACGACCAGCTCGTGAACCACGGCGGACGCATGCGGACGCGCACACGCTCGGCGGTCACGGTCCCGATGACGGTTCGTGTTCCTGTTGGTGGTGGTATCCACGCTCCGGAGCTGCACTCGGATTCTCCTGAAGCGATCTACACGCACTCTCCTGGGATCAAGGTGCTGATGCCTTGCACGCCGTATGACGCGAAGGGGCTGCTCAACAGCGCGATCAAGGACCCTGATCCGGTGATCTTCTTTGAGCCCAAGCGTGTGTACCGGACCTTCAAGGAAGAGGTTCCTGACGAGTACTACGAGATCCCGATCGGGGAAGCGAAGACGGTTGTTGAGGGCGATGACCTGACGGTCGTGACCTGGGGCGCTCCGGTGTTCCAGTGTCTGGAAGCGATCGACAACTGTCCTGAGGACGTGTCGGTGGAGCTGATCGATCTGCGTTCGATCTATCCGTTTGACATGGACACGATCGCGGAATCTGTTCGCCGGACTGGTCGGTGCGTGATTGTGCACGAGGCGCCGCTGACATGCGGGCTTGGTGCTGAGATCGCAGCACGGATTATGGAAGAGTGCTTCTTGCATCTGGAAGCACCGGTCCAGCGCGTGACTGGGTTTGATACGATCATGCCGTATTACAAGCTGGAGAATGAGTACTTGCCTGAGGCACCACGGATCCTGAAGGGGATCACGGAGTGCTTGGCGTACTGATACGGCTGAGAGTGATTGACGAGTGATTGATTCGATACGACCCCCACTGCCCACCAATGACTGGTGCAGCGAAGAGGACTGAACATATGGCTGGCAAAGTTTCATCTGATCCGAACATCTTTATTCTTCCCGATCTTGGTGAGGGGCTTGAGGAAGCCGAGCTCATTAAGTGGGTCGTGAAGGAAGGCGACACTGTCGATGAGCTTGAGGTCATCGCGGAGATGGAGACGGACAAGGCGCTCGTTGAAGTCCCATCGCCTCGCGCTGGAACGATCAAGACACTGCACGGCAATGACGGCGACATCATCAAGGTCGGCGCGCCGTTCGTGACCTACGAGGGTGGTCCGGATGACGCTCCCGCGGCGGCACCAGCGGCTGCTCCTGCGGCAGAAGCGGATGATGATCGTCCAGAGGATCAGGGGTCCGTAGTCGGACAGATGTCGGACTCGACTCCAGGGATGGGATCGAGCGATGGCAAGGCGCTCGCGTCACCTGCGGTTCGTCGCATGGCGCGGGACGCGGGGATTGACATCAACTCGGTCGCAGGGACAGGTATCGGCGGACGCGTGACCAAGAAGGACATCGAGAACGCGAAAGCAGGCGGCGGCGCGGCTCCGGCTCGTCCGGCGGCTTCTGCTCCTGCACCGGCTCCATCGGCACCAGCGAGTGCACCAGCACCGGCTGCACCGGCACCAGCGCGTCCGGCGGAGACTCGTCGTCCGTTGAATCTGCCTACGACTCAGATTTCGCCTTCGTATGCTCCGCAGCAGGCGCCGGCGGCACAGTATCAGCAGCCGTATCCGCCGCAGTACCCTCCGCAATATCCACCTCAGTATGGGTACCAACCTCCGGCGTATGGGTATCACCAGCCTTATGGGTACGCTCCGCCACCACCTCCTCCGGGTTACGGCTACGCGCCCCCACCACCGCCTCCGCAGTACGGTCAGCCGATGGGTAGCGGCGTGCCGGCGGCTCCGGGATACCAGGGGCCTGCGGCGTATCGTCCGATCCCTGATCCGGCGCAGCAAGGAATGGTGCAGCCGGGACAGCACGAGGCGCGGATTCCGTTCAAGGGTGTGCGCCGAACGATCGCGAATCGTTTGCGTAGTGCCGTCGATACCGCGGTGCACTTCACGGTTGTAGATGAGGCGGACGTGACCGCTCTGGATTCGTTGCGGAAGGACGTCACGGCTCAGACTGGTGTGAAGCTGAGCTTCCTGCCGTTTGTGTGTGCGGCGGTCGCTCGCTCGCTTGCGGGACGCTTTGGCGCGATGAACGCGATCGTGGATGACGAGGCGCAGGAGATCGTGCAGTACGGCGCGGTGCATCTCGGGATCGCGACGGACACGGACAGTGGTCTCATGGTCCCTGTGATGCGGGACTCGGATCGGATGAATGTGGTTGAGCTGGCGCAGTCGATCGCTCAGATCGCGGCGAGCGCTCGTGATCGCTCGATCCCTCGTGAGCAGCTGATGGGCTCGACCTTCACGATCAGCAACGTGGGCTCGCACGCGGGACGCTTTGCGACGCCTGTGATTAACTACCCTGAGGTCGCGATCCTCGCGGTCGGCAAGGCGTACGACGGCGCGGTTGTCCAGGACGGTCAGCTGATGGTCGGCAAGCGGATGCCTTTGTCCCTGGCGTGTGACCATCGTGTGGTGGACGGCGCGACGGCGGCTCTGGCGCTTGCGGAGATTGTCGAATCGCTGCAGAATCCAGAATCGCTGCTTTGAACGCGTAAAGCTCTCGCACAACTTGTTTAAAAACTAATGAATGGGCAAAAAGCCCATTTATTTATGTGGACCATGTTCTTTTGTTGTGCCGGAAATCTGCCCGGGGTATATTGAGGGTGTGTATTCACACATATTTCCGGTGTACGGAAGATATCCGATTTATTCCTAAGGAGGAAATGATGAAAATTACAAAGCTTTCATGTGTTATGACCGCATCGATGCTCGCGATGGCTGCTCATGCTGAGCCGGTGGTTGTGTATCAGTCGGGATCCACGCTGACCCCTGAGCGTTTTAACTTGCAGGATATTGATGCCTCGCATCCGAACATCGCCTTCGCGCTTGATGGCGAGACTCTTGGGGGCGGAACATTTGGCACGAACTACCGTCCGGTTGTGATTGAGAATGGGACTGAGTGCTTCGGCGCGTTCCCGGGCAACCTCTTCCCTGAGGTTGCTGACATCGGGCTTATGAACTTGGCGGCTGGTGATATTGTTGATGTAGCGACCGGGGGCTGGGTGTACACCGAGCCGTTGTGTGATGTGGGGAGCGTGCTTGATATCGTCCAGAAGGAAGCTCCGGGCGACTTTGCGTGTGAACCAGGATGCATGTTTGAAGAGTCGGCCTTCACGGACGAGGGCGTTGTGTACATCCCGTTCCGCTGGCAGAATGATGGCGAGTCGGACTGGTACTACGGATGGACTGCGTTTGAGGTCACGGAGCAGTACGTTGGGGAATGCGCGTTCATATGTGTACCTGACAAAAGCAATCCCATGTTCGATGTCCAGTTCCGCTGGCTCGCGGCTGGGTATGAGACTGAGCCGAACACTGGGATCGTTGCTGGCGGCGGACTGTGCCGGGCTGATCTGAACTTTACGGGATCGCTGAACTTCCTTGACGTCTCTGATTTCCTCGCGAAGTACGGCGATGGGGATCTGGTTGCAGACTTTACTGGTGATGGGAATCTGAACTTCCTGGATGTTTCGGAGTTCCTGAGCCAGTACGGCAACTGTGAGTTCTGATTAAGCCGAGCTCTAGTTGGTCCGGCGGTGAGCTCGATTCTGGTCATAAATTGGCGTTATTTTCCCAGAAGCTTTGTTTCAAGATGGGTTTAGGCGCTGGACAGGACTGGATTTGAGGGCTATGCTTGACGCCCTCCGGATGGAAACCGGGGATACGAAGGAATGCACTCATGAAGAATGACACCCACCCAACCTACTACCCGTCCTGCAAGGTTTACTACAACGGCGAGGTCGTGATGACTGTCGGCGCTACGGTTCCTGAGCTCAAGGTTGACGTTTGGTCGGGCTCGCACCCGTTCTTCACGGGCAAGGCGACCTTTGTGGACGCTGCGGGACGTGTTGAGAAGTTCCAGAAGAAGTTCGCTGGAAACTACTTCAAGAAGGGCAAGTAAGCCTTCGAGATCAATATTGCACTTTCGAGCACCCCGGTCGATCCGGGGTGTTTTTTCGTGCTGAACGCGTATTGGGGTTACTACCGGACGTAGTTGGTCTGATCAGGGCTGCGGGGCTATCAAGGTGCGTTTTAGGCGTGGATCCGGGCCTTTTATCGTTAACTTATTGAGAATCAGTATTTACAGTCGGCCTTTGATCGGCTAATTTAGTATCAGGAGTACACGCATCCGGCTCGGGGGATGTTGAGGGGTGTTGTTCACCCTCAAGCAGGGACCGGATGCGAATGAGAGCGTCGAGCGGGACGATCGCGTTGTAGCGATGCCGCGTTGATACATAAGGGATTTATATATGCGTGTTCAGTCATTGATTTTGACCGCTGTTGGTGCGGCTTTTGGCTTGTCGTCTGCGAGTGGGTTTGCGGGTGTTTCGGATGGTTGTGATGCATGTCTGCAAGAGCAGACGCAGTCCGACTGTCAGGAGCGTGAGCTTGAGCTGATTGCGCAGTCGCTGCTTCCGTCGCTCCCGGTGAGCGAGCAGGCGAAGATCATCGCGAAGGGCGGGCTCGGGACAGAGGCGTACAACATGGAGGCGAGGTCGCTTGTGCCGTTTGACGGGACGGCCAGTGCGGTGGAATGGCTCGAGAGCACGCTGAGCGAGATGAGTGATCATCAGATGAGCGACCAGCAGGTCGAGGCGCTCGGAAGCATTGCCAATGCGCTAGACACCGATGTTGTGGTGCCACAGTTGTGTTTCTCGCCTGAGACGGACAACGATTATGTTTGGCTCGCGACGCAGATGCTCTCGACGAATAATCCGAATGCTTTTCAGCAAGCGGATCGCTGGGATCGGACGGTCTTGAGCGGGACGGGGCTTGAGCAGGGTGATCCGACGATTTTGACGTACTCGTTTGTTCCCGATGGGACGTTTATCCCTGACGCTGGGTTTGGGTCAGGAAACTCGCAGCTCTTTGCGTGGCTCAACAGTTTGTACGGTTCCCCTGCGGTCTGGCAAGACCTGTTTGATCAGGTCTTTGATCGCTGGGCTGAGCTGACAGGCATGAGCTATGTGTACGAGCCCAATGACGACGGCTCGACGTTCCGTTTCTTTGAAGGGGAGCTCAATGTGCGCGGCGACATCAGAATCAGTGCGATGGTGCTCGACGGGAACTCGGGCGTGCTCGCGTTCAACTTCTTCCCGGCGTTCGGCGGCGACATGGTGTTTGACGCGTTCGATAGCTTCTTCAACAACACGGGCAACAACTCGCTTGGGTTCCGCAACGTGACGGCTCACGAGCATGGACACGGGGCGGGGATGTTCCACGTGTGTCCTCGCGAGAACAACAAGCTGATGGAGCCGTTTGTTTCGTTCGCGTTTGATGGACCTCAGCTCGATGACATTCTCAACGGGCAGCGCCACTACGGCGATATTGCTGAGCCCAACGACAACCCGGCGTTTGCGACTGATCTAGGGAGCATCGGCGCCGATGAGTCGATCTCGGTTGAGCAGATGAGCTTGGATGACAACTCGGACGTGGACTACTACCGCTTGACGCTGCAGACGCCGGCGCTGGTCTCGTTTACGGTGACGCCGTCAGCGGATCAGTATCTGGAGAGTCCGCAGACGGAGACTTGCGGAACAAATGAGCCTGAAGTTTCGCTGATTGACTTTAATCTTATTCACAATCTCCAACTCCGTGTGTATTCAGCGGATGACCTGGTCAATCCGATTCTGACGGCGGCGGTGTTCCCGCAGGGGTTCCCGGAGACGCTTGAGCTTCCTGCGCCGATGGACGGCGACTACTTCTTTGAGGTGTACACCCCTTCGACTCTTGAGAGCGTGCAGTTGTATGACATTGATGTCTCGACCGCCACGCTGCTGGGGATAGAAGCGCAGACGCTGACGTATCTTGAGCCGGGCGTGGACAACACGTTTACGGTCACGCTCAATCCGTTTGAGCAGAGCGTGCAGCCGGGTTCGGAGTTCTTGAACTACCGGATTGATTCTGGGCCGTATACACAGGTTCCACTGGTTCCTGCGAAGGGTCTTGAGTACACCGCGACGCTGCCTGGGTTTGATTGTGATCCTGATACGATCGTGGAGTACTACATCGAGGCGCGCACTGTTGGGGCGACGATCCCGTACACCCTGCCGATCGGTGGCGGAGAAGATCCGTTCCGCGCGTTTGTTGGTGATCCATCGGCGTTCTTCTCGGACAACTTCCAGAGCGATCTTGGATGGACGGTGACCGGAGCGATCATGGGTCAGAACGCGGGACAGTGGGAACGCGGCGTGCCTGCGGGTGATGGGTCGCGTGGCGATCCGACGACGGACGCGGATGGTTCTGGGCAGTGTTACCTGACTGGTAATGGTGGTCCTGGTTCTAACACCGACGTTGACGGCGGGCCGACGATTCTGAATTCGCCGATGTTTGATATTTCCGATGTGGTTCGTCCGAGTGTTTCGTATTGGCGCTGGTACGACAATACGGGCTCCGGTACAGGGTCGGGTCCCGATGACACGATGGACGTGTTGCTCGTCGAGGTTTCGGACAACGGCGGGACCGACTGGTTCGAGCTTGAGGTTGTTGGTCCCAACACGCTGGAGGCAGAGGGCGGCTGGTTCTTTGCTGAGATCGATCTGATCGAGACGCTCGGGGACGATGTTCCAGACTTTGACTTTGCGACCTCGGCGCTGCAGTTCCGCTTTGTTGTCAGCGACCTCCAGAACGCTTCGGTGATCGAGGCGGGTGTGGATGGTGTGTCGGTGAACGAGCTGCTCTGCGAGGACCCTCAGCCGGTGATTATGCTTGCGGAGGAGCCGGCGGCGGAAGTACTTCCGGGCGAGGACTATGTGTTTGAGGTGCTGATTGATCAGCCGATCGATCAGATCGTTCCGGGTTCAGAGACTCTGTCGTACCTCGCAGCATCGGGCATGCCCGGCGTTGGCAGCGGGTTTGTTGAGGTGCCTTTGGTCTCCAACGGCGGCAACAGCTACACCGCGACCATTCCGGCGCAGGACTGTAATCCGAATCACGATATGCTCCCGCAGGGTTCGTTTGATGTCGTGTACTTCATCAGTGTCGAGGGTGTGGAGACTGGTCTAACGACTTTCCCGGATCTCAATGAGACTTCGCTGCTGGGATACAACATCGGAGAGCCGGTGCTTGTGTTCGAGGACAACTTCGAGCTTGATACCGGCTGGACGGTCGGCGGCGGCGCGAAGAGCCCCCTCGATGGCATGTGGGAACGCGGCGTCCCGATGGGTGATGGCAGTGCGGGTGATCCGACGATGGACTTCGATGGATCGGGGAGCTGCTTCGTGACCGGCAATACGGTTGGCGAAGTGAACTCGGATGTCGATTCGCTGACGATCCTGACATCGCCTGTGTTTGATGCGGCTGGGATGAACAGCCCGGTCGTTGAGTACGCTCGCTGGTACGACAATACCGGCGGCGGATCGGGTGCCGCTCCGGGCGGTGACGTCATGGAGGTCGGGATCTCTTACGACGGCGGCGAGTCTTACGAGACGCTCGACATCATCGGGCCTGATTCTGAAGAGACTGTTGGCGGCTGGATCCAGTCCCAGCTTCCTCTTGACGCGTTTGGTCCCGCGACCTCGACGATGCGTATCCGATTCCTGGTTTCTGATCAGGGTCAGGGCTCGATCATCGAGGCGGGCATTGACGCGGTGACTATCAAGGGCTTGCTCTGCGAGATCGTGGTCACCTGTCCGGCGGATCTCGCTGGGAATCCGGACGGCACTCCTGACGGGCTGCTGAACTTCTTTGATGTCTCGGCGTATCTGTCCCTTTACGGCTCTGCGGATCCCGCGGCGGACCTTGCGGGGAATCCGGACGGGTCCCCTGATGGGCTGCTGAACTTCTTCGATGTTTCGGAGTACCTGACTCGATTCGCGGCGGGCTGCCCGTAAGCGTTACTGCTTTAGACTTTCACGGACGCCCCGATTGGGGCGTCCTTTTTTGTGCTCATTTTGGACTCAGTCGTGATTTCTGGCTCCGGACATGTATAATCCGTTCATCCAGAATAACGGATTTAGAATATGAGCCATACCAAACGCAGACAGCAGTTTCTTGAGCATCTCCGCGAACGTCTTCTTGTGTGGGACGGCGCGATGGGGACGCAGATCCACGCGCTGGATCTGGACATCGAGCATGATTACCAAGGGTGCGAGAACTGCACGGACATTCTGTCGCTGAGTTGTCCTGAGCAGATCGGGGAGATCCATCGTGCGTACTTGAAAGCCGGCGCTGATGTGGTCTCGACGAATACGTTCGGCGGCGCGGCACATGTGCTAGGAGAGTTTGATCGCAGCGATGATGCGCGGCGCGTGTGCAAAGCGGCGGCAGAGATCGCACGGCAAGCGGCTGATGAGTTTTCAACTGATGGACGTGATCGGTATGTCGCGGGATCGCTTGGGCCTGGGACGAAGCTGATCACGCTCGGGCAGATCGGGTTTGATGATCTGCGTGATTCGTACGCGCAGGCGGCGATGGGGTTGATCGAGGGCGGGGTTGATTGCGTGCTGATCGAGACGTGTCAGGATTTATTGCAGATCCGGTGCGCTGTGCAATCGGTCGAGCAGGCGGAGCGGGTACTGGGGGTTGAGGTTGGGTCGGTGCCGATCTTTGTTTCGGTGACGATCGAGCAGACGGGGACGATGCTTGTGGGGAGTTCGATCGAGGCCGCGATCGAGTCGCTGCGTCCGCTTCCGATCTCGGCGCTTGGGCTCAACTGCGCGACGGGTCCGGTGGAGATGATGAATCATGTGCGGACGCTTGCGAAGAAATGGGATCGTCCGATCACGGTGATGCCCAACGCTGGTCTTCCGGTGCTTGAGGAGGGGAAAACGGTCTATCCGCTTGGTCCCGACTCGTTTGTCAAGGCGGTCACCCCGATGCTTGACGAGGGATTGGTGGACGCGATCGGTGGGTGCTGCGGGACGACCCCTGAGCACATCGCGAAGCTTCGTGCATTCGTGGATGGTCGCGAGAAGGTCCGTCGCGATGATCCGGTGGTCGTTCCAAGCTGTTCGTCGCTGTATTCGGCGGTTGAGTATCGACAGGATCTGTCGCTGCTCATTATTGGAGAGCGGTGCAACGCGTCGGGATCGCGAAAGTTCAAGCGGCTGCTTGAGGAAGAGGACTTCGATGGCATCGTGTCGCTGGCGCGTCAGCAGGTTCGGGACAGCTCGCATGTGATTGATATCAATGTCGATGTCGCGGGGCGCGACAACGTTCGGGACATGCACGAGGTGGTCTCGCGGATTGTCAAGCAGGTCGATGCCCCACTCATGCTCGACTCGACGAATCCGAAGGTGATCCTCGCGGGGCTCAAAGCATCGGGGGGCAAGAGCATCATCAACAGCGCGAACTTCGAGGAGGGCGAAGAGAAGTTCGACGAGCTGTGCGACATGGCGAAGCGGTTCGGGGCGGGGCTGGTCATCGGGACGATCGACGAGGATGAAGAGAACGCGATGGCGAGGACGGCGGATCGCAAACTCGCGATCGCATCACGGGCGATCGAGCGTGCTGTGGAGCATCATGGCTTGAAGGTCTCGGATCTGTTTATCGATCCGCTGGTGCTTCCGGTGTCGACGGGGATGGACTCGGATCGTCGCAGCGCCAGCGAGCTGATCGAGGGGACGAGACGGATCGCGGAGGCGTATCCGGATGTGCAGCTGACGTGCGGCTTGTCGAATGTATCGTTCGGATTGAATCCCTCGGCTCGCGTGGTGATCAACGCGGTGCTGCTGCATGAGCTTGTTGAGGCGGGGATGACGAGTGCGATTCTGCACGCGTCGAAAATCACGCCTTTGCATCGGATGGACGAGGCGCAGAAGGACGCGGCGATGGACCTGATCTTCGATCGTCGCAGCGAAGCGCTCGGCGGGATCGGTCTCCCAGAGGGCACCGACGATCCCAAGCACGATCCGCTGGCGCACCTGATCGATTTGTTCCAAGGCGAAACAGAGCAGGTGGATCAGGTCTCGCAATCGGACCTGTCGCTTGAGGAACGACTCCGGAACCACATCATCAACGGCGAACGCGAGCATCTTGAGGAGTCGATTGATGAAGCGCTCGAGCAGTACACGGCTCTTGAGATCATCAACGATCACTTGCTCGATGGGATGAAGACGGTGGGCGAGTTGTTCGGGAGCGGACAGATGCAGTTGCCGTTTGTGCTCCAGAGCGCGGAAGTCATGAAGCGTGCGGTGGCGCTGCTTGAGCCTCATATGGAGAAGAGCGATTCGGTGTCCAAGGGCTCGATCGTGCTCGCGACGGTCAAGGGGGACGTGCACGACATCGGGAAGAACCTGGTTGATATCCTCTTGTCGAATAACGGGTTTACGGTGCACAACCTCGGGATCAAGCAGCCGATTGATGCGATCCTGAAGTCGTATGAGGAAACGAAGGCGGACGCGATCGGGCTGTCGGGGTTGCTGGTTAAGAGCGTCAATGTGATGGAGGAGAATCTTGTTGAGCTCAACAAAACTGGGATCAAGGTCCCGGTGCTGCTCGGCGGCGCGGCACTCACGCGGAGTTATGCGGAGGGGCATCTGACAAATGTGTACGAGGGGGATCTGCATTATGCGAAAGACGCGTTTGATGGGCTCGACACGATGAACGCGATCATCACTGGGACGAGCAAAGACTTGCTCGTCGCGGCTCAGGAGCGGGCACAGACGAGACAAGCGACGATCGCGAAGCATCAGGGGAAGATCAAGCCGGCTTCGGCGACTTCGGTGCTGACGCGGTCTGCGGTGGTGCGTGACAACGAGGTTCCGACCCCGCCGTTCTGGGGGACGCGGGTGATCGAGGATGTGTCGCTTCGGGATATCTTCGCGTACATCAATCCGACAGCGCTCTTTAGCGTGCAGTGGCAACTCAAGCGGGGCAAGCAGGACAAGGCGGCGCATGAAGCGATGCTTGAAGATGTCGCGAAGCCCAAGTTCGAGGAGCTCAAGCAGGTGTGCTTGGAGCAATCAATCCTGCAGCCTCGCGTCGTGTATGGGTACTTCCCGTGCAGCAGCGATGGGGATTCGCTGGTGATGTTTGATCCGGAGGATCATGATCGCGAGATGAATCGGTTCGCGTTCCCGCGTCAGTCTTCGAACAAGACGCTGTGCATTGCTGATTTCTATCGCGACCTTGGGGAGTGCGAGGCGATCGGTCGTCGTGATGTGATCGGGATGATGTGTGTAACGATGGGTGAGCGGATCAGCGGCTACACCAAGGAGCTCTTTGATTCGGATCAGTATCAGGATTATTTGTACTGGCACGGGCTGGGAGTTGAGGCCGCGGAGGGGCTGGCGGAGCTTTGGCATAAGCGGATCCGTCAGGAGCTTGGGTTTGGACACGAGGATTCGAGCGTGATCAGCGAGCTCTTCCAGCAGAAGTATCGCGGATCGCGGTACTCCTTTGGGTATCCCGCGTGTCCGGACATGAGTGCGCACACGATCATGTGGGAGCTGCTGGATCCTACGCGGATCGGGTGTCATCTGACGGAGAACTACCAGATCGATCCGGAGCAGTCGACGTGCGCGATTGTTTCGCATCACCCTGAGGCGCGGTACTTCAACGCGTGATCAGTTGATTGTTCAACCTATCGACTTGCTCGTCCGCTGTTTGAGCAGGAGCACGAGGAACGCGGGGCCTCCGATGAGTGCGGTGAGGACTCCGATGGGGATGCGTCCGGCGTCGGTTTCGATTGCTCGTGTCACCACATCAGCCCCGACGACCATGGACGCGCCGAGGATGGTTGACGCGATCAGCAGCGTGTTGTGGCGCGGTCCGATCAGGACGCGGACGATGTGGGGACAGACGAGTCCGACGAATCCGATGGGGCCTGCGAGGATGATCGAGATCGTGGTCAGGATCCCGGCTCCGAGGAGTTGTTCCAGACGAACGCGTTTGATGTTGAGTCCCACGCTCGCGGCTTCGTCGTTCGGGAGCGCGCCGGCGTCGTAGGAACGCGACCTGACAACGGCGAGGACGAGCACGATCAGGATCGCGATGGACGATGCGAGCAGGTGCGTGGTTTTGAGGTCCTCGCGGAGGTGTCCCATCATCCATCGGCTGGTTCCGAATCCACGATCAGGCATCTGGGCCGCGACGAGCATGGTTGCGGCTCCGAGGATCACGGAGACGATGACCCCGATCAGGATCATGGTGACGGGATCGATCACGCCTTGACGTTTGGAGAGCGTGTAGACCAACGCGAGCACACTGACGGCTCCGATGAGCGCGGGGATCGAAGCGCCTCCGACACTCAGTGCGGTTCCTGTGATGAACATGGTGAGCGTGACGGCGAATCCGGCGCCGGCGCTGAGTCCCATGAGATCGGGCGCGGCGAGGGGGTTGCGGAGCAGGGACTGGAGGAGGACTCCTGCGATTGCGAGTGATGCGCCGACGAGTGATCCTGTCCAGACTCGTCGGAAGCGGAGGGCATTGATATAGGAATCGTCGGAGATCCCCCACTTGTCGGTGCCTGCGATGAGGCGCAGGAACGCGATCAGGACGAAGCTGAGGACGAGCAGGATCAGGATGACGAGGGCGCGTCGTTGCACGATCGACGGTATGCGCGATCGGGGACGCTGGGGTTGCGAGATCGGTTTAGTACTTCATTTTCTGGGACATGGCGCGTTGGAGGTCACGCTGGTTCTCACGCTCGGCGATGGAGTGGCGCTTGTCGTGCTGCGCTTTGCCTTTGCAGATCCCGAGCTGTATTTTGGCGAATCCGCCTGAGAAGTAGAGTTTGAGGGGGATGAGGGTGACGCCTTTGATGTCCACGGAGCGGGCGAGGCGCTCGATCTCGCGTTTGTTGGCGAGCAGCATGCGGTCACGCTTTGGGCGATGGTTGAGCGCTCCGGCGGGTTGGTAGGGCGGGATGTCGATCTGGTGGAGCGTGAGGCGGGGTGGGTCGAGGTCCACTGAGATGTATCCCTCTTTGAGGGAACAGTTGCCGTCGCGGATGCTTTTGACTTCCGAGCCCTCCAGGACGATCCCGACCTCGAGGGTGTCCTCGACGAAGTAGTCGTGACGGGCTCGGCGGTTGTCGAAGACCGGCGAGTGGTTGGATTTTTTGTTCTTGTTCTTTTTCGCCATGCGTTGTGGTTCTTTGCGGATTTCTCTGCACAAGGATAGGTGTGCGGGGGCGGCGGATCACTCTTTGGGGCGTGGTTCACCTAGGATCGGGGGCATGAAATCGCGTGTTTTGACAATCCTGTGGTGTGGACTGGTCGGGGGACTGATTGGTGGAATCGGGGGATGTGGGTATGCGCAGAACGAGCGGCTTGAGGTTGGGGCGCTTGAGCGGACAGGTAGCTTTGCGACTGATCGCGAGCGTGTGGAACTGGATGCAGGCGGACGGCGATCGACCTGGACGACGACGGTGTTTGTGGTCCCGATTGATGGGATCGCGCACGGCGCGGCGATGCGGGTGTATCCGTTTCCACGTAAGACGGATGAGCCGAGGGTGTATGGGTTGATGCCGAGCGTGGAGTCGGCGCTGGAGTATCAGCGGACTGGTGGGATGGGATCGGTGCTTGATACGCTCGATGAGGTCGGGTCGTCGGGGGTTGGGCTGCTCAATCCGATGTTGCTGCAGTATCAGCTGACCAATACGCAGTGGAGTCCTCAGCGGGTCTGGAAACGGAGCCGACAGGAGCTTGCTTGGGCTACGGGACCGATCGCTGGATCGATCAATGAACAGGAGACGGATGATGAGTGAACTGACGGACAATCCACCGAACTATCCATTTAACGCGGATCTTGAGATCAGCGTTGTTGAGACGCAGCAGCTGCATGAGTCTGGCGCGGATGATTTCTTGCTGCTCGATGTGCGCGAGGCGCACGAGCTTGCGATCAGCGCGATCCCTGGCGCGACGCATATCGCGATGGGAGACATCCCTGGCGCGATGGGCGAGCTGGATATCGAGGAGGACACGACGGTCGCGGTGTTGTGCCGAACTGGGAAGCGTTCGCTGGATGTCGCGTTGTTTTTGCAGGGGCAGGGATTCAAGGGGGCTCGCTCGATCGCGGGCGGGATCCACTGGTGGTCGGATCGGCTCGATCCGTCGTTGACGAAGTACTAAAGACCTGTCGCTGAAGGTGTCGCATGACTCAGACTGAAACGATTACGCTCTCGCTGGCGCATTCTCCGGACTCGGATGATCTGGTGATGTGGTGGCCTTTGACTGGGATCACGAATCCGGACGGGACTCCGATTGATGGACCGCTCGGACAACCCCAGCTCGATACTGGTCCGTTCCGCTTTGATCTTGTGGCGCGTGACGTGCAGGAGCTCAATGAGCTTGCGATTGATCCGGGGGCATCTGAGCCGTATGACATCACGGCGATCTCGTGTGCGGCGTATCCGGCGATCGCGGATCGGTATCTGATCACGCGATCGGGTGGGTCGTTCGGTGAGAACTACGGCCCCAAGGTTGTGGTCGCGTCGGACTCGGGATTGCAGTCTCTGGATGATCTGGATTCGTCGGTCACGATCGGGGTGCCTGGCGTGAACACGAGTGCGTTTCTGACGCTGAATCTGATCGCGCCGGGATTCAAGTTTGTCCCGATGTTGTTTTCGGATATTCCGGGTGCGGTCAAGGATGGTCGCGTGGATGCGGGGTTGCTCATCCATGAGGCACAGCTGACGTTTGGGGATTCTGGGTTGCGGCAGATCGGGGATATTGGTCAGTGGTGGCATGCGGATACGCAGGGGAAGCCGTTGCCGCTGGGGCTCAATGTGGTTGCTCGATCGCTTGATAGCAAGCACGGCGACGGGACGTGTCAGCGTGTTGCGGATCTGCTCACGGCTTCGATCGAGACGGCGGTGCGCGAGAAAGAGTCTTCGAGACTCCACCTTCAGATCAACAAGGGGGATCGGACGGAGTGGGATGATCCGGAGCTGGTGGACAAGTACCTGTCGATGTATGTCTCGGCGCTGACGCTGGATATGGGCGATGCGGGGCGAGGGGCGATCGAGCTGCTTCTTGGTCGTGGCGCCGATGCAGGGTTGTGTGATTCGGTGGGGTCGGTCGAGATCATCTGACGAGCTGGACCTATTGTTTGTTGATCGCTGGTTGGTTGGTCGCTGAAACGCATTTGTGGAGCCGGGCATGATTCGTGATGTGCATCTGGATGTGCTGGATGATTCTCCGAAAGAGGAATGCGGCATTGTCGCGGTCTGGAACCATCCGCGTGCGGTGCATCTGGGGTATCTCGGTCTGTATGCGCTCCAGCATCGCGGACAAGAGGCGGCGGGACTCGCGGCGAGCTCCAACGGACGCATCCACTCCGAACGCGGGGTCGGGCTCGTGGGCGATGTGCTGACGAGCGAGCGTCTTGAACGTCTTGATGGGTACTACAACAAGGACAACCTCAACAATCGAGGGGTGATCGGGCACACGCGGTATTCGACTGCTGGGGGGTCTGGCGCGGAGAATATCCAGCCTTTGGTTGAGACGATGTTCGATGGGCCGGTGAGCGTGGCGCACAACGGGAATCTGATCAATGCGCAGGTGTGGCGTCGCGAGCTTTCGCGGCGCGGGCAGCTTTTCCATACCTCGTCGGATACCGAGGTGATGATCCACTTGCTCGCGTCTCCGGATCAGCGGGATACTCCTGATCCCACAGCGGCGATGCTGCGGAATCTGCAAGGGGCGTTCTCGCTGGTGCTGCTGCTCAAGGATCGGATCGAGGCAGCGCGTGATCCTTGGGGGTTCCGTCCACTGGTGCTTGGGGAGCTTGAGGATGGGTCGCCTTGCGTGGCGTCGGAGACGGTGGCGCTGGATGTGATGGGCGCGAAGTATGTTCGTGAGATCGAACCAGGCGAGATCGTGACGCTCTCGGACGAGGGGATCCGCTCGCGTCGGTACGCGGCTCCGATGGCGCCTTTGTCGCGTTGTGTGTTTGAGCATGTGTACTTTGCGAATCCGGCTTCGGAGGTGTTCGGACAGAACGTGCTCGTCTCGCGCGAGAAGTTTGGGGAGCAGCTCGCGGTGGAGGCGCCGGTCGAGGCGGACTTTGTGATGCCGATGCCGGACTCGGGACGGAGTGCGGCCAATGGGTACGCGAATCGGTCGGGGATTCCGTATCGCGAGGGGATTGTTCCCAATCGCTATGTTGGACGGACGTTTATCAAACCGACGCAAGCGGAGCGCGCTGCAGCGGTGCGGCTCAAGCTCAATGTGGTGTCGGAGATCGTTGACAGCAAGCGCGTGGTGATCGTGGATGACTCGATTGTCCGCGGCACAACGACACGCGAGAAGATGAAGCAGATCCGTGAAGCGGGCGCGAAGGAGATCCACGTGCGGATCTCGTGTCCTCCGATTGTCAGTCCGTGTTTCTACGGCGTGGACTTTGCGACTCCGGAACAGCTCATCGCGCATAACAAGTCGGTCGAGGAGATCCGCGAGTATCTTGGGGTGGACTCGCTGCACTTCCTGAGTCACGACGGGATGCTCGGGGTGATGCAGAACGCGGAATCCGGGTATTGCACGGCGTGCTTTACTGGGAAGTATCCGATCGATCCGGATCAGCCCCTCGCGTGCGAGGTGACGGCGAAGCGGCAGGCGGATCTGTTTGTTGAGCAGTGATCGGCTGTTGGGGCGGGTGTCAGATTATTCAGAGATGAAGGTGTCGCTGCTGACCCCTGAGGTGCCGTAGGGTCGGAAGACGAATCCGATGCTGGTTTCGGAGCGGATGTTGTCGTAGTTGACGGAGATCCCGAGGGTTCCGACCTGGAACTTGCGGTCGATGCGTGCATTGAAGTTCTGGAAGTCGCCGCGATCGAAGTTGTAGTTGGCGGCCATCGCGACGGCGTATTTGTCGGTGAGTGTGTAGCTCGTGCGTCCGGTGAGGTAGGTCGCGTCGATGGCGCGGATGTCGCGGTACTCGAGGGAGCTGACGAATCCGGGGCGGTGCTCAGCGAGGACACCTGCACTGGAGCGTGCGGTCTGGTCTTGGTCGAGGTCGAAGATGACGGAACCTGAGAACGCGAGGACGTCGGTTGGGGAGAAGACGAGGTCTGATCCGAGGTAGGTCCCTGGGTTGGAGAGCTCGGGGCGTGCGGAGAAGTAGTCTGGGATGACGGTGGTCCCGGCGCGATCGGAGGACCAGATGTATTCGGTGTTGATCTTGAGGATGTCGGCGTCGCGCCAGCGTCCTGGGCCGCCTCGCTTGGTTTGCCAGGTCTGGGCGACTCCGGCTCGGATCATGGAACCACGCAGGAGTCCTTCCACGTCGTCGTCGAAGATCGGGGTGTCCCCCACTGCAAACGCGGAGTCGGCTTGCCAGAACGTCAGCGACGGCTCGACGATGTGGCGGATGCGGTGGATGTCGAGGAAGTCGCTGCTCGCTTCGTCGTCGACCTTGGTGAGCGTGGTGGAGATGGTCATCCCGGCGGCGCCCCAGTAGCGGACGTCGTCGGTCTGGGTCGGGGTGAAGGTGTCGAACGAGGTGTCGTACGCGGTCACTCGTCCGGCGACGAATGGGGTGAGGCGGAACGGGCCGGCATCGAAGCGGGCGCTGAGTTCGTGGCGTGTGTCGAAGCGTCCGACGGTGTCCTCGTCGAGTCCCAGTGCTCGCTGGGTGTCGGCGAGGGAGGTTCCTGGCGCGGTTCCGAACGCGCCCATCGCGAGAGCGACGGTGTCGAAGCCGTATTCCGCGGCGGTGGGTTCGGAGAAGCGGAGACGCATTGCTCCGACGCTTGCTTCGAACTGGTAGTTGAAGACGCCGGGGAGGTTCTGCTCGAATGGGTCGTGGGTGACGGAGACGAAGCTCGCTTCGGGGATCTTGTCTACCGCGTATCCGGGGCTCTGGAGCAGATGCTCAGCAGCGAAGAAGTCGTTGGGGCTTCCTGAGAGTTCCAGTGCGAACTGAGTACGCTCTCCGGTGCGCTCGAGACGGAGCATTGAGTCGAAGTCCACGGTCTCACGGCCCAGTCGTTCGTCGAAAGCGGCGACGAAGGCTTCGTCGGAGATGTAGGTGCCTTTGGTGACGAGGGTCCAGGGGTCTTGGAGTTCCCAGATGTCGTTGAACTGGATGATGCCTCTGGTTTCGTCGTCGCGTGCGATCTCTCGTCCTGCGGAGGTGATGTCGGTGCCGTTGTCGGAGGGGAGGAGGTAGGAGTAGAGGGATCCGGTGTGTCTTGGGGTGTTCCAGTTGCTGCTCACACCGAAGGCGAAGCCGCGCTCGCCGTAGTAGTCGAGCTGGAGGTTGGCTTTGACGTTGGGGATGGGGTCGACTCCGAAGAGGGAGTAGAGGTCCCAGCGCGTGCGGACAGCGAGTCCTGCTCGGTTGGTGTCTCCGACGCGGACTTCTTTGAGTGGGAACGCGTCGGAGTCTCCCTTGACTCTTGGGACCCACATGATGGGGATGGATCCGAGTCGGAGGGTGACGTTCTTGCCGTCGACGTGGACTCTGCGGACCAGATCCGATCCTGGTTCGATGTCGTCGACTGGTTCGTCGTCACCGAATCCGGAGGAAACGGATCCCACGAGTCCGAGGAGGCCTCGGGGTTGTTCGCGTTCGTTGCGGACGGAGACTTTGAGTTTCGAGACTCCGATGCTCAGGTCGGGCTCGTAGAACGCGGTGTTGGCGATGCGTGCTTTCTCGGCTTCGAACTCTCCCTGCGAGGTCTGGCGCACGGAGTCGGCTCGCAGGTACAGAGGCATGTTGGTCCGCTGATCCACGGTCCAGAACACGGCGTCGAGCATGAGCATCTTGTCGCGGACGAGGTCCACATAGATCTTTGGGGAGCGGACGGACCAGTCCGCGTTTCCGGCGAAGACTCCGCCTTCGAGGTAGATGCCTTCGATCTCCGATGCGTTGAGCTGGGAGGGGGACGCGGAGGTGTTGGTGTCTTCACGCAGGAAGATGACCGCACGCTCGGCATGGAGGTCCATGGTTTGTCGCGATGCGGGGTCTTGGTACTGCATCGTGATCCCGCCGTCGGCGGTGATGGTCGGGGATCGAGCGGGCTCGGTGTCGGTGGCTGGTTGGGCGCCTTGGACGATGATCTTGCCGTCGATGGCTATGGAGAAGATTCCCGAGGCGCGGAAGATGGGTTCTGGAGGGGGCTCGGTTGGGGCCGGTGGCTGGTTGGACGATTGGCTGGACGCGGTTTGTTCCGGAGATGAATCGGATGAACGATCGGGCAGCGGCTCGATCGGTTCGTTGGTGATCGGGTCGGTTCGTTGTGCGAGCTGCTCGGCGCGGCCGAGGGTGGAGGCGAGGACCTTGCGGACTCGGGATTCTTTGAGGTCCGACTCTGGAGCAGGGAGGACGCGATCGGACTGGGCGACTTGCTCAGCGGAGGAGAGGGTTGAGGGGGGGAGTTCTTTGGGCGCCCAGCGGAGGGTCTGGGTCGGCTCGGCTGGTGCTTGCTCGAGCAGGCGCTGGTTGTAGAGGGTTTGTGAGCGCTCCATGAACGCGACGAGGTCTTTGCGGGTTGGGGGCTCGTTGAGTTGTCCGCCGAGTCGGAGCTTGATGGTGTCTTGGAGGTTGATGATGGCTCGGACTGGGACGCGTTCGCCTTTGAAGGAGCCGTCGTTGGAGGTGAGTTTCTCGAAGATCCCAAAGAACTGGTAGGTGTTGGTGTCGATGGGGCGCAGCCAGATGTCGGCTCTGCGGGCGCTGAGGTCTGATCCACCGATGGTGACGCGGACGTCGCGGTCGAGGACGATGCGGTTGGTGTTTCCCGATTTCCAGACCCAACCCGATTCAGCGGCGAGGGCGATGATCCCTGCGATGGGCTCGACGGCGAGGGAGATGTCGTCGAAGGATTGGCTGGTGGGCTGGTTGGCTTGCTGCTGATTGGCTTGTTGCTGGCTGTTGCTTTGGTTCAGGTTTGCTGTAGCGGCGAGGGAGGTGGACGAGCCGGCACTGATCGCGAGGGCCGCGATGATGGAATGTGCGGTTGTCCTTGGGGTGGGCATAGCGGGTCCTGAGGGGCTTGACTGGGATTCGGTCTGACTGAGTTTCTGAGGATGTTTCTGACTATGTTATGGCGCTTGGAGCGAATCACAAGTCGATCACTACCCTAGGCATGGAAGTTGCTCGACCACGCTCTATACTCGTTCCATGAGCACACACACCTCCCGGCGGATGATCTCCCAGATGAACCCCTCAGAGCGTCTTGACGGCGTCTTCGCGATCGCGAACGCTCAGCAGGGGATGACCAAGAACGGCAAGCCTTACCTGCGCTGCTTGCTTGGGGATGCGTCTGGACAGACGGCGGGACGGATGTGGTCGATCGACGAGGCGCATTTCCAGCGCCTCCCGACGGACGGCTTCGTCTGGGTCGAGGGCGAGACGCAGGCGTATCAGGGGGAGCTGCAGATCATCATCCACACGATCGAGGCGCATGATCCGAGTCCAGAACAGCTCCGTGAGCTGCTCCCGAGCTGTGAGCGTGATCCCAAGGAGATGTTCAGCGAGGTCGTCGAGATGCTTCAGACGCTGGAACATCCCGCGATGAAGGCGCTTGCGGATGCGTACCTCAGCGACGAGTATCTGATGGACGCGTTCCGGACCGCTCCCGCGGCGGTGCGACTCCATCATGCGTACCTCGGTGGGCTGCTTGAGCACACGCTGACGCTCATGCAGATCGCGGACAAGATCTGCCCGCTGTATCCGAAGATCAATCGCGACATCGTGCTGATGGGGCTGTTCCTGCACGATCTCGGGAAGACCAGAGAACTGTTCTATGATCGCGGGTTTGGGTACTCGGATCGTGGGGAGCTGATTGGGCACCTTGTTGAGGGCGCGATCATGCTCCACGACAAGGCGCAGCAGATGATGCGTGAGAGCGGGACGCGGATGCCTGCGGGGGCGATGACGATCTTGCAGCACATCATCATCTCGCATCACGAGCGTCCGGAATACGGCGCGGCGAAGATCCCGTCGTCTCCGGAAGCGGTGCTGGTCTCGCAGATCGACAACCTCGACGCGAAGACAGTCATGACCATCGCAACGGCTCGTCCGGAACGCGAGAACACGGCGCTGGGCGGGAACTTTACCGAGAAGAACTGGGCGCTTGGGACGAAGGTATACAAGCCCGATCCGCTGGCTGATTAACCCCCCCAAAGTATCCTTCCTCGCAACAGAGATCGCTGTAATTTGGCGCACCAAGGCACCCATCATCCCTGGGAGGGGATGATGAGTTCCTGTGTGCTTCTGTTCTCAGCTTTAAGGGCATCCCTCTGCGAAGGACTGGAGGAAGGCGGAGATGTCGAGGAAGTTGAAGGAGCCGTCTTCGTTGAAGTCGATCGCGGATTTGAGGAATGCGGAGACGTCGAGGAAGTTCAGGTTTCCGTCGAAGTTGATGTCGGGCCTGCAGAATGCTTGGAGCACAAATACTCGTTTGACTCGGCCATCAAACTGATCCTCATCGAAGCTCGATGTGAGGATTTTATCATCCTGGATTTTGACCGTCATCCCGAACAGGATGTGCTCGGAGACGGGCGATGGCGGAAGGACTTTGTCGATCATTTGGTATGTATCGAGATCGAAGATATACACGGCACCGGCTTGCACACCTGTTGAATCGTCGTATTCTGCTCCGATGACAAGGGTGCTGCCTTCGGCGCTGATTGCTGCTCCGAAGCCGTCGGCGTCATCACCGGTGTTTCCGGTCAGTGTTGTGATGATGTTTCCTGTTGTGAGATCGTAGACGAGCACGGAACCGCGTACACCTGCTGGAGCATTGATCCCGGAACCAACGAAGAGTCGGTTCCCCAAGAGTTCTATGGTTTTGCCAAACTGCCCTGTTCCTTTTGTGTCTGGTACTGGGCCGGTCAATCTGTAAAGGAGATCGCCGGTCGTGAAGTTGTATACGTAGACGGCACCCTCGACGGCGCTGACGGCGTTTGCGGGAGCGGAGACGACGAAGTAGCTGTCGTTGTGCTCGACCTGAGCGCCGTAGAAGGTGTCGGTGGTCATGGGGTCTGGATCGAGGGTCGTGATGAGTGCATTGGTGACTGCGTTGTAGACGAACACTTGGCCTCTTGCGCTTGGGCCGTAGCCGATTGCTCCGATGGCGATCGCGACATCATTGAGGGAGACGTCAATTCCGAACTCGCTGGCGGGCGTTGCGTTTGCGGCTTCGTCGAAGGTGTGGAGCAGTGCGCCGGAGATCGGATTGATAAGGTACGCCGCTCCGGCATCTCCGGCACCGGGGCTTTGGGCGTTGATCGCGCCGACCAAGAGCGATCCATCGTAATACTCCATTGAGTATGCGAAGGAATCCTCGATTGGGTCTCCGATTGGATCAATGGTGTTTACATAATCGAGTGAATCGTATTCGTACTCGTATACGCCTCCGGGACTCAGTCGTGATGGGACCGAGCTTCCAAAGCCTCCGATGTAGAGTCTGTTGCCGTCGGCACCGAAAGATGATCCGAGCCAGACTGGGGATACTTCTGGAGTGATGGGGATCTCGATCGGCACGTAGTACAACTGTGCGTTTGCGACCAGAGCACTGCATGCGAGTGAGAATGAGCTTATAAGGACTTGGTTCATTGACCCCTCCTGCGGGAATGTCTTTGGAGCACTTTGATTGCTCAGCATGTATTACGGGCATCCCTCTGCGAAGGACTGGAGGAAGGCGGAGATGTCGAGGAAGTTGAAGGAGCCGTCTTCGTTGTAGTCGATCGCGAGTTTAAGGAAGGCGGAGACATCGAGGAAGTTCAGATCGCCGTCGAGTGTGATGTCGGGTCGGCAGAAGCGTTCGAGGATGTAGACGACTCTTTTGTTGGTTAGGATGTCTGTTTCGCGTGGGTCGATCGCGGATGCGAAGATGGTGCCGTCCTGGATTTTGACATCCATCCCGAACTGCATGAAGTCGCGGTTGAGCATGGGTGTGTTGACCTTGTCGATGACTTCGAGGGTGTCGAGGTTGTAGATGTAGACGGCGCCGCCGTTGAGGACGGTGGAGTTGTCACGTTCGCAGCTGAAGACTCCGATGTTGCCCTCGGCGCTCATGGAGTATCCGAAGCGTGCGAAGATGTCGCCCGTGTCTGGAGGGAGGAGTGTGTCGATGTGGTTGCCAGTGGTCAGGTCGTAGACATAGATGCGTCCTCTGATGTTGAAGGGCGCGGAGTCACCAACGCTGACGAAGAGTCGGTCGTCGACGAGGAGGATGTCGTTTCCGAAGTTGGATGTGCCGTTGGTGTCGGGGGTGGGACAGGTGAGCCGGTAGAGGAGTCCTCCGGTGTTGTAGTCGTAGACATAGACCGCGCCCTCGATGTTGTCGAGGGCGTATCCTGGAGCGGAGACGGCGAGGTAGCTGGTGTTGTGCTCAATGGAATCGCCGTAGCGGATGTCTGACGTTTTGGGATCGGGTGAGAGGGTCGCGACAAGGAGGTTGTTGGCGGCGACATAGACGAAGACGCTTCCTTGTTGGGTTGGGCCGTATTGCAGCGCGCCGATGAAGTAGTTGACATCATCGACGGACATGCTTGTGCCATAGAACCCGAAGGGGGTGTCGGTGGTGGGTTCGTTGAAGGTGTGGACGAGCGATCCGTTGAATGGGTTGATGATGTATACGGCTCCGTTGTCTGCGCCTGAGGTGTTCTGCGCATATGGCGCGCTGACAAAGAGGGAGCCGTCGTAGTAGTCCATAGCCCATCCGAAGAAGTCGTCCCAGGGATGATCGATAGGGGCATAGGTCTGGAGGTATTGATAGGTGTTTCGATCAAACTTGTATACAGCTCCGGGGCTGGTGTCGTCGCCTGCGGTGAATCCTCGTCCGGCGATGTAGAACTCGTTGGCATCGGCACCGAAGTCCAGACCGAGGTTGATTGGGTTCACGGCTGGATGATCGGGGACTCTGAAGGGGATGTAGTAGTATTGCGCCGGACTGAGTGTGGTCACGAGGGATGCGACGAGTGCGCCGATAGTGATGCGGATGGACATGATGGGCCTCTCTCTTGTCGTATTGGGGTATTTCCCGGACTCCGACTGTAACAGAAGCGGTGATTGTCTACAAGACCAATCTTCTATCCATGTCATCAGACTATCTGCACTTGGCGCACCAAGGCACCCAACTTCCCCCGTTTCTAAAGACGGAGGGAAGATGAGTTCCTGTGTGCTTGATACTTGAGTTGATTGATCGGTTTAGTTCTCGATCAGGTAGCGAACCATTTGTTTGAGCTGCTCGAGTTCGGATCTCAGCTGTTGGTTCTCGGCTTGGAGCTCTTGGATGTGCTTGGTGTTCTCGCTGCGGAGTTCTTGGATCGCTCCGACGACGAGGGCTTCGAATCCGGTCTGGTCGAGGTAGAGGTAGCCGTCGTCTGCGGTGTGGACCCACTGGGGGATGACCTGCTGGACTTCTTGTGCGATGAATCCTTGCTGGATGCCCTTTGCGTAGGAGAAGTGGTCTTTGTTGGTGTACTCGAAGTTGACGGGTCGGAGCGCGGTGAGTGTCTCGAGGGAGCCTTGCATCGGGGAGATGTTTTTCTTGAGGCGCTGATCGGAGAAGACGGCCCAGCTTCCGCCTCCGGTTTTGGCGGCTGATCCTGAGACGGCAAGCTCAAAGCTATGAACGGATGCTGTACCGATCGAGAGTTGATTGTCAATCGTGACTATTCCCTCACTCGACACGATCATGGCGTAGTTGCCATCCCCTTTGTCCACACGGAATGGGGTCTGCGTTTCTGAGCCTTGCACATGGAGCTTTGCGTTTGGAGTGCTGTCACCCACACCAAGATCATTTACGATGTACACATCACCTGCCGATGCGGAGCCGGTGTCTCCGAGCGTGATACCGCCGCTTGATGAGATGTGCATGCGTCGTGTGCCGTTGGTCAAGACCTCGAGGGGGACTCGTCCTGATTCGGCGTTGACGTGGAGTTTGGCGCTTGGTTGGTTTTCTCCGACTCCGAGGTTGTTGACGACATAGGTGTCTCCGGCGGGGACGATGGTGGAGTTGCCTCCGAGTGAGACTCCGCCGTTGACGTTGACGCGGATGCGTGTGAGTCCGTCGTGCTGGACGCGGAAGGCGGACTCTCCGGCGGGTGCGTTGATGTGGATCTCGTCGGTTGGGGTGGTTGTGCCGACCCCGACGCGTCCTTCGAAGTAGTTTCTGCCGCCTTCGAAGTATCCTGCGTATCCGGTGGAGCTCTGAGTGGTACCTCGGATGGCGTAGTTGGTTCCTGTCGATGCTGCAAGACCAAAGATCCCATTGACCCCAGAGGTGGATGCATAGATCGCGTAGTCATGGACAGCCCCTGAAGCGCCTACGCGTAGTGCCATGTTGCTTGAGGCGCCTGTGCCAATCCCGACATTGCCGTCGGTGTATGAAGTGTTTGATCCAGAAAGCAACCAATGGGAATCACCTGCTGGACCGTCGTCCCCTTGTGGGCCTTGTGGGCCTTGCGGTCCTTGGATTCCTTGGGGGCCTTGTGGTCCTTCTGGTCCTTGCTCGCCGTCTTGGCCGTCTTGTCCTGGTTCGCCTTGTTCACCTTGTGGGCCTTGGTCGCCTTGGGGTCCTTGTGGGCCTTGGGGTCCTTCATTCCCTGTGAGTGCGAACTGGGCGACTGGTGTTGCGTTGACGCGTTGGTTCGGGGAGAGGGTGACGAATGATCCGCCGTCGTCTACGGAGCGGACGGCGAGTTCGAGGAAGCGTTCTGAACCATCGAAGGCAGCGGGTCCGAAGTCGAGGTCGAGGGTGAAGGTGCCCTCGCTGACGACGACGTTGGCGAACTCGGTGGAGCCGATTTGTGTCCCGATGTCGTCGAGGAGTCTGATCTGGAACTCGTAGATGCCGTCGGCGAGTTGTCCGTCGTTGACGAGGTGTCCCTGGTAGGTGAATGTGGTGGGTGTCGCGTGGGCTGGTGTGGTAGTGATGAACGACGAAGCCGCGATGATCGCGGCGGCGGTGATTGAACGGATCGACATGTCGGGGGTCCCTCTCTCTGGATCTTGGAACGAATGAGTCGGATTCTAACGCGATATGGAATGCTCAGCAAGAGAATAGTCTGAGTCTGGGGGTGGGCAAATTCCCGACTTTTGGCGCACCAAGGCACCCATCATCCCTGTGGGGGGATGATGAGTTCCTGTGTGCTTGTTTGGATGGGGAACGGATGGATCAGTCGCGGGATTGGAGCTGTTGCTCGCGTTGCATCTCGTGCTTGATCTGGTCGACGATTGCTCGCATCTCGTCGAGTTCGCGTTGTTGGCGTTCGTTGTCGGCTTGGAGGGCGGCGTTCTGTTCTGCGAGGATGTCGTAGCTGTTCATTGGGGGAGCGGACTGTGAGTACTCGTCGGGGATGTTGGGTTCTGCGTTGAGTCCGAGAAAGCCGTAGGAGGTTGGGATGTAGATCGCGGAGACTTGTCGATCGAAGACGGTGAAGGTCGCGTTTCCGGTGGAGTTGTCATCTCCGAGGAAGTAGAAGGTGTTGGGGCCTGCTGAGACTGGGAGGATTGCGTGGGAGGTGATGGGGTAGTCGTACTGGCCGGTGGGCGCACTGCTTGGGATTCTGATTTCGAGGTCGGTATTGACTTCAAAGGAATCAGTGGAATCTGACACACCAAGCACACCTGAGGTGGTGAAGCCGGTGACGTGATCGACTTCGACTTCTGCGGTGGCAATGACGAGGGCGAATCCGTCTGCGGGGGCGTTGATCGTGACGGAGTTGATCGTATCGATTGTAACGGCGTCATCAGTGAGGTTGACAGTTACGGCGCCGACGGTTTCCGCGGCACCCACCTCGTTGAGGAGTTCAGTGCTGCTGATCGCGTTGCTTGGGAGGACGACGCTTTCGTTGTCGGTTTCATCGGTCGCGAAGATGACGGTGCCTCCAGTTCCGATCAGGCTCATCCGTGCGGATTCTGTGCCGAAGTAGTTACCATCGAAGTTCATGCTGATGACGCCAGCATCGTTTCCGGCTAATGAGAGGAAGCCACCTCCGCCTACAGAGACATCTCTCTCGGCGGTGAAGATTCGGCTGTCCTGGTAGCCGTAGAGAAAGAGGAAGGATTCCCCGCTGAAATCTCTAAATCCAAGACTCAAGCGGTCTTGACCAAGGTTTGTGCGCATGTTGATGACTGGAGACTCAGCTGGTGTTGCAATGAGATTGAGCGGGCCGAAGGTGTCTTGGAAGAGGATGGTATTGTCGTTTCGGTATGCGTCGTTGAGGGTGGTTGCGGAGCTTTCGGCGAATCCGGATCGGAGCGCGTAGTTGGCGAGTGTCGCGGGGGTGAGTTTGATGCGAGGTTCGAGGATGGTGGTTCCGGGTTGTCCGGCTTCGGAGACTCGGAGTTCCAAGTATCGTGCTTGGTTGGAATCGAAGACATCTCCTGAGACACCGAAGTCGATTTCTACGCTGAAGAGCCCGTCAACCACTTCGACATTGGTGATGGTGGTCGCTCCGCCGAGGATTGCGCCGGCTCCGACTGGGGAGTCGTATGTGATGAAGGTGATGTCGTAGAGGCCGTTGGCGGGCGCGCCGTTGTCGTTGAGTGTTCCTTGGTAGGTGAAGGAATCGGTGATGAGCTGGGCATGTGCGGTGGTTGCGGCGATGGTGGAAGCCGCGATGATGGCGGCGGCGGTGATTGGACGGATCGACATGTTCAGACTCCCTCAGTCTTCTTTTGGTACATATGAAAAACGAGTCTGATTTTATGAAGATCGGGGACGTTGAGCAAGTCGAAACTGGGCATTCTGGTGGCTCAGAGTGCGCACCAAGGCACCCAACTTCCCTGGGGGGGAAGTTGAGTTCCTGTGTGCTTGTTTGATTGATTGGATCAGTCGCGGGATTGGGGTTGTGCTTGCTCGTTGATCTGTTGCTGCATCTGTTCCATCATTGTGCGCATCTCTTCGAGCTCGCGTTGTTGGCGGGCTGCGTTGGCTTGGAGTGCGGCGTTCTGCTCGGCGAGGATGTCGAGCTGGGTCATCGGTCCACGCGACGGGTTGAACTCGTCGGGGATGCTCTGCATGGACTCGATGCCTGCAGCGCCGTAGGTAGTTGGGATGAAGATCGCGGAGAGCTGCTGGTCGAGGACGGATGCGGTGGCGCCGTTGGTGTTGTTGAAGTCTCCGAGGAAGTAGTAGGTGTTGGTTCCGGGTCCAGCGGTGAAGATCGCGTGGGTGGTGACGGCGTGGTCGTAGGAACCGGTGGGCTGGTCGTGGTCGATGCGTGTTTCGAGGTCGAGGTTGTTCTGGAATGCGGTGCTGGTGTTGGAGACACCGAGATTGACCGAGCTTGAGTTTGTGCTTGAGCTCGTGCCGTTGATGTGGTTGATGGTGAGCTCTGCGGAAGCGATCACGAGGACATAGCCGGTTGTCGGTGCGTCTATGGTGACGGAGGAGAGCACATCAATGGCTGATGCGTCCTGGGTCAGGTTGACGCTGGTGATGACCGTGGTCTCGGCGACTCCCGGCTCGTTGGACATCTCGATGGAGTTGATCGCGCCGGTTGGGAGGCGGACCGACGCGTTCCCTGTTTGACTCGCATCGAGGAAGATGGAGTTGGCGCTGCCGAAGATGCTGATGGATGAGGACTGTGAGTTGCCTACGTTGCCTTCGAGCAGGATTCCTGAGGAACCACTGTTGTTGCGGGTGAGGACGAGGAAGCCGCCTCCTGTGCCTGAGATGTCTCTCTCGAGTCGTGCGAAGGAGCTGTTGCCTGGTCCGATGAGATCGACGAATCCCGCATCTTGGTTGCCGTCGTATCCGAATCTTGCTCTGCGGTCTCCGAAGTTGGAGTAGAGGTTGACGATCGGGGCTTGTCCTGAGGTGCCTCGCAGCTCGAGGGGGCCGTAGACGCCTTGGAAGAGGATGGTGTTGTCGTTCTCGTACGCGTCTTCGAGCGAGGTTCCGGAGGAGTCCGCGTATGCGGATCGCAGCGCGTAGTTCGCGAGGGGCGCGGGGGTGAACTTCTGTCGTGGTTCGAGGATGGTGGTGCCGGGTTGTCCCGACTCGGAGATGCGGAGCTCGAGGTAGCGGGTGGTCGTGGTGTTGAAGACAAGACCGGCGACTCCGAAGTCGACTTCGGTTGAGAAGAGACCATCGGTGACCTCGACGTTGTTGACGGTGACGGTCCCGCTGGCGATCGGGGTGCCTCCGACCTCGTCGTCGTAGACGAGGAAGGTGATGTCGTAGAGACCGTTGGCGGGCGCGCCGTTGTCGCTCAGTGATCCTTGATAGGTGAAGGAATCTCGGATGAGCTGCGCATTGGCGGTGGTTGCGGCGATGGACGAAGCCGCGATGATCGCGGCGGCGGTGAATGATCGGATGGACATGATTCTCTCTCTTTGCTCTCGGATGGTCTACGTGGATAACAACTACGTCATCATCGAGATTGTATGGTTTTGTGCTCGGAGCAGCAAGGAATCTGTTGGGTACTCATGGACATCAATGACCGATAACAACCTATACCACGCGTCTGAAACGTGGATGGCGCACCAAGGCACCCAACTTCACCCGTTTGTCTAGACGGTGGGGGAAGTTGAGTTCCTGTGTGCTTCTTTGGTTGGGTGATCAGTCGCGGGACTGTCGTTGGTCTTGCTCGTCGATCTGCTCTTTCAGTTGTTGAATGACGGCGCGCATCTCTTCGAGCTCGCGTTGTTGGCGGGCTGCATTGGCTTGGATCGCGGCGTCCCTTTCTGCGAGGATGTCGAGCTGGGACATCGGCGGGGAGACCTGGTTGTACTCGTCAGGGAGGTTGGACTGGAGTTGGAGTGCTGCGGGGCCGTAGGCGGTTGGGACGAAGAGTGCGGTGACCTGCTGGTCGAGGATGGAGCAGGTCACGGGTGCGTTGTTGTTGAGGTCTCCGAGGAAGTAGTAGGTGTTGGCCCCTGCCGTAGCGCTCATGAGCGCGTGCACGGTGACGGTGTAGTCATATACGCCGTCCGGGGCAGTGGAGGGGATGCGTGTTTCGTGGTCGGTGTTGGCGAAGAAGCTGGTTTCGTTGGCGGAGATCCCTAGATTGACGGACGTCGTTGTTCCTGCGAAATGTCCCAAGGAGACTTCTGCGGTCGCCATGACGAGGACGTATCCACCGGACGGCGCATCGATGGTGATGGATCTGATGACATCGATCGTTGGGGAGGCCTGGGTCAACGCGGTTAACCCCGAGTTGGAGGTCTCAGCAACTCCCGGCTCGTTGAGCATTTCTGTTGCGTTGATGGCGCTGTTTGGGACGACGACCGACTCGTCGCCGGCTGCGTTGGTGTTGAGCGCCATGGCTCGGTCGGCCCCGATGATGGATAATGCTGCGTTTTCGTTCCCGGAAACATTGCCTTGCATGACAACGCCTGAGTCGCCAACATCATTACGCGAGAGCACGAAGAAGCCCCCGCCACCTGTTGAGAAATCGTTCTCCATTCTGATAATTGCATTGCCTAGAGCTCCGCCGAGAACCATGAATCCCGCGTCTTCAAAGGAGTTGGATCCGAGTACCAATCGTGCTTGGGCGAGCGCGTTGTTGAAGTTGATGACCGGGGAGTTACCGCTGAACTCTTGGAGGTTGATCGGTCCGTTCGTGTTGTCGAAGTGGATGGTGTTGCCATTGTGGTACGCGTCTTGAAGCGAGGTTCCGGAGGAGACCGCGTATCCGGACTGCAGCGAGAAGTTGGCAAGCGTCGCTGGGGTCAGCTTCTGGCGTGGTTCGAGGATGGTGGTGCCTGGTTGTCCGGACTCGGAGACGCGGAGCTCGATCCAGCGTGGGGTGAAGGTGTTGAAAATATCTCCGAAGACTCCGAAGTCGACTTCTGTGGAGAAGAGTCCATCGGTGACCTGGACGTTGGTGACGGTGACGGTGCCGTTGGTGATTGGGGCGCCTCCGAGTTCGTCGTCGTAGACGAGGAAGGTGATGTCGTAGAAGCCGTTGGCTGGTGCGCCGTTCTCGCTCAGCGATCCTTGGTAGGTGAAGGAATCGGAGTAGAACTGGGCGCTTGCTGAGGTTGCGGCGATGGATGAAGCTGCGATGATGGCGGCGGCGGTCAATGGACGGATGGACATGATGGGGTTCCCTCTGCTCTTTGAATGATCAGATCAGTGTGCTCTATAACAGACGCTTGGGCATTATGATAAGGAGAATTCCCTAGTCTATCAAGTACTCATTTGGTGCTTGCATGAATGAAAAAAGATGCGGCGAGCCGGGCTGTCGGAGTGAGGGGGAGGACTCGGACAACGCTGTGGCTCGCCGCAGTTGTAGCTGATGGATTGGTCAACTCGCATGTTGGGCGCTGCGAGGACGCGGCATCAGCTCCCGGACCTCTCGCTCGGTCCGGGTCTGTGGGGGATTGGGGGGCGTTGGAATACAGATGGGATCACGGAACGGGATCGATCGATCAGACGCGCTTGGTGTGCGTGGATGATCGCGCGTCAATGCGGACGCTGGTGATCTGGTTCAGGTGTTCCGGGGGGGGACTTGCTGACGCGTTTAGTGGAGGTCGCTTCGGAGGAGGATGCGGCCCATGCGCTGTCCCTGAGTGCTTAGACGCAGAAGCACGCGCGTTTCGATGGAAGCAAACGCAGCCGTGTGCTCCTCGATCCGTGATGTGTTTGCTTGCGTCTTCATCGTGCACCTCGTGCGGTTTGTCCTTTTGCTCTCCGGCTGTGCTGGAGTGCCTCGGTCAATGAGACAATGCCACGGATCTGACTGATTGCCAGAGTTTCGCATTAGGATCGCGGAGGTTCTCGAATTGGAGCTCGTCCAGATCGGAGAGGTTTCCCAGATTCACTCGGAGTGTTGACGGGTCCGGTAAATGGCTCCCCTGATGTACACGAATCACCGCTTTTGTGCGCACAGATGTGCGGCGCTTTGCTCGGGGCGTGCCGGAAGTGTTCGATCCCGACTGCGCCGAAGACGGCGAGTCGGGGCACCCGGCATCTGGTGAGCAAGCATCCCGACGATGCGAGCAAGCGTGTGGTCGCTCCGGTGAAGAACAACTTGAGCGAGGAGTCGTCGCCTCGCGTGTACCGGATCGATGAGGGGAGAGTGGTGTGGCTCGATGAAGACATCGAATGGGACGCGGACTCGATCGAGCAGGCGTTCGAGGGTGCAAGGTCCACGCCCAGCGCGATGGAGGAGGCGAAGCGGTTCCTCGAGGAGGCGCTGGGGGAGGGTCCGGAGCTGGCAACGAAACTGCGCGAGGATGCGGAGGGGTGTGGGATTTCGATTGCAACTTTGAATCGCGCGAAGCGAGCGATCAGTGTTGAATCGTTCCGGAGAGATGGTCAGTGGTACTGGATGATCCGCAAGGACGAGAGCGATGAGCCGAGGGATTCGATGCCTGTTCAGCCGGAGCCGGATGAGTTGGTGTATGAGCAGCAACTGGACGACGAATCCGACCTGCACGAACTCGCACGACTCCACGGCTACGAGGACAACGGATTCATCGAATGAAGATTTCCAAGGTGATCAAGCCCCCACCCTTGGGCTTGATCACCTTGGGTTTTGAGAGAGATAGAGAGGTTTTGAAAGAGATCAAGATCCAAGATGATCAAACCCTGAGGGAGGGTTTGATCATCTTGGGTCGGTTGGGCGTGGTGATTCGGATGGGTGGCGTGGAGGTGTTGTCTTCAACTCCTCCACGATCTTGGATTCCTGGACACAAAAGACATGCAGGAGCCGAAGACGGCACCTACATGCCACCCGCCAAGCGGTTGTGCAATGGGGATATTGAGTGATCACTACTCATCAGCCCCTTACCGAGGGCTTGATGAGTAGTAGAAGCTCAAATCTGCAGGTCGCCCCGGCCGATTCCAGCAACCTATTCATTTATAACTACTTCCAGACATATCCCGTGATGTGACGATTATTGATGTTGATGGGGTCGTACATCTGAGAATGGAAATCATGTCTACTGATCAAATCTCTACCGATCCAATAGGATTCCGTGTCATTGTTGTCGTCTATACAAACGATGTCTGGCGAAGCTCTCTGTTTGTCTGGAGACTGCTTATCAATATCGTCATTTGCTGATTCAATCTCATTCAACCAACCCAACAAATGATTGTCATATACAATCCGAAGTCGTCTATGCAAGCTAGCAATTCCATTCACATAGGTCCTCAAGTGTGTCCTTAAATCGAGGTCTTCAGACGATCGCAATTCATCCAACACTCGTTTTTTAAATCCGTTATTCTCAAGGTAGTCAAGATCCAAGATCGGAGCAACTGCTACTTCCATCCGATCACCTTCATCATCACTTTTCCACCTTGATGGCATAGAAAAGGAATGCACTGATCTGCATTTATGTTGAGCCAAATTACGCAACTCGTACATTGCTCTGTATGACAATGACTGATCATACTGCGCGCTGTTTTCTTTGGCCCACTCAACATACAAGTCTGAAGTCTTTCCATAACAGTCTTTAAGACTCTTGTTTGTCAGATCAAAGTACATCCTACATGATGACAGTAAATTCAGAATTCTACGCTCTGTTAGCAGACGCCATGCTTGAAAATCCAAGCCAACACGAAACGGCTTGCACATCGAGTCAATGGCAATTTCCATGGCGGATGTTTCGAACTCCTTGTAGTTATCAATTACGATATTGAACGATTCCTCTATGCCAGTTTTAGCAATCAGTGATTCCCTAGAATCACGAATTGTTTCAAACCGGTCTTTATCGATCTCCATCACACATTTTCCAGAAAGCATCGGTCTTTTTATGTAGTATTTCATGACTGGTATTTCTGTGTACATTGACCGATCTCTATTCACCTTGTTAACAAAAAAGGATATGAGAGTTCGAAACACTCTGGTGAGCCACTTATAAACGCCCATCCCCAATACTAGGCATCTATTCGGTATCCTTCCCCCCCTCATAACCCCTCCCCAATCCTTGACATCCACCCCCTTCTCGCCTTCAATCCTTTCCCCTTGGGCATCGTGCCCGGGCCAAGCCGTCGGACCGAAGTCTCGGCCAACCGACATGGTCGCTACTCCCAAGTAGCACCGCAGAGGAAACTGGTTGAAAGCCAGCCCACTGCGGACGGAAGTGCAGCGCATCGAATCGCGCTGTCAGAAAGGAAGCCGCTATGGCTACATACACAGGACCAAAGGTCCGTCTCTCGCGTCGTGTTGGTGTCCCCATCTGTGACACTCCAAAGCACACCTCAAAGCGTCAGCTCACCCCTCCGGGTATGCACGGCTTCCGTGGTCGCCGTCTGCGTGACTACGGCATCCGCCTTGTCGAAAAGCAAAAGCTCCGCTACCACTACAACATCCTTGAAAAGCAGTTCCGCCGCACTGTTGAAGAAGCGAAGTCCAAGCAAGGCAACTCGGGCGACGTCCTCATGCAGCTCCTCGAGCGTCGTCTGGACAACGTTGTCCGCCGTACTGGGATGGTCCGCACCATCTGGTCCGCGCGTCAGCTCGTTTCCCACGGCCACGTCCTGGTCAACGGTCACAAGTGCGACATCCCATCGCGTCGTCTGGACGTCGGTGATGTGATCACGGTGAAGCCGAAGATCGAGAAGGTCGTCCGCGAGAACATGGAATCCATGGGCGGCCACGAGGTCCCAGGCTGGATCGCGTTCAACCCATCGGAACTCAACACCAAGATCGCGGCCCTCCCAACCAAGGACCAGATCCCATTCGATGTGAACACCAACCTCATCATCGAATTCTATCGATAATCGAAATAGAGTCGGGAAATCTGCACAAACATGGGTGCCCCGACTCGCGTTCTTACGCGCAGTCGGGTCTTTCTCGTTCATGATGACCCAATCCCGACTGCGCCGAAGACGGCGAGTCGGGGCACCCAACCTTTTCAGGATCAGGAGCCGACATGCTCAAGTTCATCCGCAAGTACCAACTCATCATCCTCGCCATCGGCGGCTCGCTGCTCATGGTCGTCTTCCTCTTCCAGCCGATCATCGGGAAGCTCTCCCCTGATCCACGCAAAGCCACCGTCTCCACACTCGCAGACGGAACCAAGTTCAACGGCTTCGACTACCAACGCGCCACCTTCGACCTCGCGGTCATCAAACGCGTCTCCCCCCTCCTCCTCCTCCCCACACAACAAGGCGGACTCGGGATCGACCAATCCTCCAGCGGCGATGAAGCAGAACTCCACTGGATGCTCCTGAGCAAAATGGCCAACGACGCGGGACTCGTCGGAGACGCGGGAGAAGGCATCACCTGGATCCCAGAACTCGCACGACGCAACGCCGCGTTCCAGGTCCAGCAGATGGTCCAACAAGGGATGCTCCAATTCAGCAACGATCAGCAGTACGCACAAGAAGTTGCTGCGCGTGCAGCTCAGTACGAAGCACCCCTCCACCGCAACGTCGCGATGGCCTCCGGCATGTCCCAGGGAGCAACTGAAAACGACGTCTACCGCACCCTCGCAACCGCACGAGGCATCGAGCGTCTCTTCCGCGTCTACTCGTCCGTCCCGTCGTACTCCGACATCGGCGCGATGGACGCCGCGAAGCAGCGCTACGACGCGATCGCCGTGGACGCGGTGATGATCAAGGGATCCGCGATCGCTCCAGCGATCGAAGACCCAAGCGACGAGCAGCTCCAAGCGTTCTTCGATCAGTACAAAGCGGACGCGCCATCGGACAACGACTTCGCGATCGGATACACGCAGCCCACACGCGTCAAGCTCGGATGGTTGACGCTCAATCAAGCCGCGATCGCTTCGACCGTCGAGATCGACCGCGTCGAGCTCAACAAGATCTGGCGCACCGATCACCAGCTCCCTGCCGACCAGCAGCGCTATCCCGGCGACTTCGCGGGAGAGCGCCTCAACATCGAACGCGCGTACCGCACCGATCGCGCGATGGACCTCATGGTCGAAGCGGACAAGATCATCCGCTCGCGCATCCTCCAAGCGACCCGCGTCCTCGAAAAAGAAGGCGACCACTACATCCTCCCAGCAGACTGGTCCACCACGCGCCCAACGCTCGAATCCATCGCCCAATCCGTCGTCGATGGAATCCAGGAACAGCTCAACACCCAGGTCCCGCTCCCAAGCGTCCAGACCCACACCGACCGCTGGCTCAACGCGATGGACATGTCCACGCTGCCTGGTTATGGCGCCTCCAACTACCGCGTCGGACAGCGTCAGCTCCCCGCGTACCTCATCCCGCAGGGGATCGGTGACGCGGACTTCGCGCAGCTCATGCACGTGCAGGAGGGGATCCACCTCGTCGATCCCGCAGCGGAAGACGCGCAGGGGAACCGCTACTACGCGATCTTCTACGAGGTCAAACCAGCGGGACCAGCCGACAGCATCGAAGACGTCGGACGCGACCGCGTCGTCAACGACTACAAGAGCGTCAAAGCGTTCGAGCTCCTCAGCGAGAACCTCAGCGCCATCACCGAGCTCGCCAAGACCTCCGCGGACCTCGCTCCAGCGATCAGTCTCGCGATGGACCTCGGACCAGAGGACGCGACACGTCCAGGCGTCGCACGCAACCTGCTCGTGACCCAGGACAACGTCGCACGCGGCCGCCTCGCGACCTTCGTCGAGCCGGGACTCAACTCCGATGCCTTCCGCAGCGCTGTCCACGAAGCCACCGCAGGACTCAACCCCCTCGCGACCCCTGAAGAGATCGCGGCATCACCGATCTTCGTCAGCGCCGTGGTCCAGAGCTCGAAGGGCATCGCCCTCGCGAAGGTCGTCGCTCCTCGTCCGATGACGCAGGAAGTCTTCGACATCAACCTCTACCAGATCCTCGCGGGTCAGGGACGACGAGACATCCAGCAAGCAATCGACGACTCCGGCGAGTCCCCCTTCACCCTCGAAACACTCTCAGAGCGACTCGGATACGTCCGAGTCAAGAAGCGTCAAGGCGAAGAAGACTCAGCACCAGCGGAATCAGAAACCGAGACCGCCGAGTCCTGATTCATCAGGTTCACTGACATCTCAAGAGCATGAGCACACCGACCAGCGACAAACACGCCTCGGTGTGTTTTTTTTACTCGCACCCCATCCTAAAGTCCTTGAGGAACTTCGACACATCAAGGAAGTTCAGGTCCCCATCGCCGTTGATATCTCCGGGACACTCGGGAGCCGGAGGCGTGTAGTCACGCACCCAAACACTGAACCCTCCTTGAGTCACGAACGGCCCTGTCACGAACGACCCGTTCTGCCAGACCATCTCCCCGAGATTCGTATTAAACTGAACAGACTCAAAGAGCGCCGGCTCAAAGAAGTAATCATTCCGCTCATCACTCAGCGTGTCATCAGGCTCAGTCAACGACCCCTGCGAGCGCGACACGATCAACATGTTCGACTTCGCGGGCCAATCCACCGTCACCACATACGCATCCGTATTGGACAGCGGAACCCACAACGCCGCAAACACACCCTCGGTCACCCACAGATCATCATCGATCAGATCCGTCGTCCCCATCGGACCAAACAAGCTCGTCGTCGCGTTGGAGTCGAGCGCCGCCGCCTCGACCGCGTAGTAATACATGTACTCACTATCAACATCATCCGGCGCTCTCGACGTATCAAACACCGCCCGGAACGCGCTGCGCTCCGTCTGCTTCGCCACCTCCGAGACCCCGGTCACCCCGATCTCGATATACGGCTGCGCCACAGCCCCTCCCGAGCACAAAGCAAGCACAGAACCCACAACAAAACCATCAATACATTTCATATGGAATACCTCTCAATCATCAGCCCATCATGAACCAACGAGAGTGTACCAGAAGTCTCCCAGCATCCCAAATGAAAACCAAGCCCCACTCCCCCACCAATACAATCTTAACCCCCCAACTCCCCCCCTATCAGCCCCCACCAATCAGCGTCACAATCTCCACACGCTGACCATCCACAAGCACCCGATCGCCCCGCTCGCGATTGGGAACCAGCTTCTTATCCACCTCCACGGCACACACCGCGTCGCTCATCTCAAGCAACGACAACAACCCCTCGATCGTCGTCCCCTCCGGGAGCTCGCGTGCTTCGCCATTGACGGTACATTGGATTGGGCTGTTCATTCTGACGCTCCCACATCAAGCATCCGCAGCGCGAGCTCCACCGCTTGCGTGCGGACCTCGTGACGATCCCCCTCGTACTCAGCGAGCGTGCACTTGACCTCGTGGTTCCCCTTGGTCGCGAGTCCAAACCAGACCGTCCCGACCGGCTTGTCCTCGCTCCCACCACCAGGCCCCGCGATCCCAGTGATCGAGACACAGCGATCGACCCCGAGCACGCTCATCCCCCCCATCGCCATGTGCGCCGCGACGGGACTGGAGACCGCGCCGTGCTTGTCGAGCGCTTCGCGATCGACCCCAACCAAGCGGACCTTGGTCTCGTTGGAGTAGGCCATGAGTCCCCCTTCAAACGCATCGGACGATCCAGATACGGAAGTCAAGACCGATCCCAGCATCCCTCCGGTGCACGACTCGACGCATCCGAGCGTCACGCCCTGCGCCTTCGCGTGCTCGATGACCTGCGTGGCCAGTTTGAGAATGGACTCGTCGATCTCCATCATCCCGCAAAGACCCCATCGAACAGCTCAGGGATCCCCTGCGCGTGCGTCGCGACCGTTTCATAAATCGGCGTCTTCCCAGCGATCTCGCGCAGATCACGCACGAGGATATCCTCGCCCGGATGATCCGCTTTGTTGCACACGAACACATCCGCGATCTCAAGGATCCCCGCCTTGTCCATTTGCACCGCGTCGCCCATGCCAGGCGTCAGCACGACCACCGTCTGATCCACATAATTGCGGATCATCGTCTCGTTCTGTCCCGCACCGACCGTCTCGACAAACACCGTGTCGTACGCCTGCTCGCCATCAAACGCGCCACCGATGAGTTCGACCGCGTCTTGGAGGCCGTGGTAGTCCTCGCCTCGGATCGCCAGCGAGCGATAGAACACGTGCTCTCCGAGTGTGTTGAAATCCACACGCAGTCGATCCCCAAGCAGCGCGCCCGACGTAATCGGACTCTTGGGATCAAACGCGATCACCGCACAGCGACCGATGCTCGGATCCTTCTTCGCACGCACCGCATGCTCACGCACCAGCTGCGCCACCAGCGTGCTCTTTCCCGCACCAGGAGATCCGGTCAAACCGATCACATGCTTTGGACGACGACGCTTCGCATCGCTCCGCATCTCCTTCTCATCGTGCATGAGCGAGATGTCCCGAGCGAGCTGAGCAGAACCGTGCCCCGACGGGACGTTGTGGTCCTGTGCCTTGACGTCCTTGCGGACCGCGTTGACGATGTCCAGCAGCCCAGTCCCAGTCGGGAAGCACTCCTGCACCCCCATCTCCTTGAGCGCTTGGACATCTTCCGCAGGGAGGATGCCACCCATCAGGACCGGGATATCGCTGCGTCCGACGTCTTTCAGTGCATTGATCAGGTTCTTCCCGAGCACGAGGTGCGAGTTGGACATCATGGAAGCCGCGATACAATCGACGTCTTCATCGCGAGCAGAGATCGCGAGCGACGCGGGGGTCTGCCAGAGTCCCGAGTAGATCACATGCACCCCAGAGTCCCGCAATGCACGAGCGATGACCTTGACCCCACGATCGTGCCCATCGAGCCCCATCTTCCCGAGCAGCACACGCGGGCGATGATCCAGATCAGCGCACCGATCCATCTTCTCAAACTCGCTCGTCGCCGCTCCAAGTTGCTGTGCCATCTTCGTAGTCCTCGCATCTACCCATTCGCGTGATCTTCACTTTGGGGGGGGGTTTGGGGGGGGTGGAGGGGATTCTATGCGTCAAAAGGGTGGCCCGACGCATCGGTCTTCCGATGCTTCGGGTCTTTGAAATACCCCACGCTCACGATCCCGAAGGAGCCAAAGTCGGCTCCGTCGGGCCACCCACCACTTCAAACAACCCGCTTGACTCCAGCCGTATCACCAAGCGAACCCAGCAGGTCATCATCACCCCCCAGTGATGATGATCTTCTTGGTTCGCTCGCACACAGGACCCCACAGAATCCGCCCTCTCGCCCCCGCAATCCCCGTTCATACACACACCATCCGGTTCCGATAAGACGCTCGAATTTCCTTGTACCGAGACTCGAATTCGAGTACTTTGGACGTTCACAGAGCCATTGAGAGGAGCGGCCCACAATGAAGTCCCTGAACACCATCGTCCTCAGCGCGATCATTGCCTTGATCGCGTTGTGCACATCAAACGCAAACGCGCAGCCGTTCATCCAGATCGAGTTTGTCGGACAAGCACAATCAGACTCCAAACTCCTCCACCCCATCGGACTGCGTGTCGTGTTCGACACCAGCGCCCCACCCGTTGAACCCAACATCTTCGAGCCCGTCAGCGCCGAGGTCGTCGCGTGGTGGTCCTACCCCGGCACAGTGTACAACCCCGAACTCGCGTTGCCTGTGGTCACAAACAACATCGCGATCGAGTACCTACCCGCCCAGGACGCGCAGTTCCGCTACTACCCCGATCTCAAAATCTACGAGATCAGTCTCGAGCACGAAGGATTCAACTACACCGTCCAAGTCCAAGGCACCAAGCCCGGACTCACCGCCAACATGAAGTCACTCCCAGCAAGCTCCGACGACTACGGCGTCTCACTCCCAAACATGCAAGGGTTCATGCCACGACGGATCGAATACATCGCCAACGGCCCACAAGGCTCGTTCGCGTCCGCGAAGTGGAGCAACCCCGTTCAAGACCTCATCAACACCACCGGACACCTCCAGGTCAGGGTCACACGTGTCGAGAACCCCAACGCCGAGGAGTGCATCGCCGACCTCAACAACGACGGCCAGCTCAACTTCCTCGACATCTCCGCATACCTCCAACTCTTCGGCGACGGCTGCCCGTAACCAGCGACCCCCTGAACCAACACAAGAACCCAAACACCAACTCAAGAAGCGTATCAACCACCCCCCAAAGGGTGGTTGGTACTCTTCGTACACATACACAAACACCACCCTCCGGACTAGAATCCCTTCCCATTCAACCACCCGAACCGAGGAGATCACAATGAGCACAGACCACGGCATCAACACCATCGGAGTCATCGGTTCCGGACAAATGGGCGGAGGCATCGCACAAGTCGGAGCCGTCTCCGGATTCAATGTCGTCGTCTACGACCAAGCCGACGCCGCGCTCTCCAAATGCGGCGCTCTCCACGACAAGCTCCTCGCTCGCGCCCTCGAAAAAGAACGCATGACCCAGGACGAAGTGACCGCCGCCAAGGGCCGCATCACCTACGCGTCCGACCTCTCGGCGCTCGACTCCTCCGACATCGTCATCGAAGCGATCGTCGAGAACGCGGACATCAAGAAGGACCTCTTCGCAAAGCTCGCCGAGAAGTTCACAGGCAACCAGATCATCGCCTCCAACACCTCGTCGATCTCCATCACTGACCTCGCGACATCTGTAGGCGACGCCGCGGACCGCTTCATCGGGATGCACTTCTTCAACCCAGTCCCAGTGATGAAACTCGTCGAGGTCATCAATGGACTCGCAACCTCCCAAGAAACCACCGACCGCGTACTCGCACTCTCATCAGCGATGGGCAAGGTCGCGGTACCCGCAAACGATCGTGCGGGGTTTGTGTCCAACCGGATCCTCATGCCAATGATCAACGAAGCGTTCTACACCTGGATGGAAGGCGTCGCAGAACCAGAGCACATCGACGAGATCATGAAGCTCGGGATGGCGCACCCAATGGGCCCGCTGCGTCTGGCAGACTTCATCGGACTCGACACCTGCGAGCACATCATGGAAGTCCTCGCCGAGGGCCTCAACAACCCCCGCTACCGCGCGTGTCCGCTCCTCAAGCAGCTCGTCACCGCCGGACGCTTGGGCAATAAGACCGGCCGCGGCGTGTTCGACTACTCCAAGTAACTCAAGCAGACCCGGGTGGCGTGGAGGTGTCGTCTTCGACTCCTCCACGATCAGGAATCCCAAACGCAAGGGCGGCCCGACGCATCGGTCTTCCGATGCTTCGGGTATTTGAACTGCACACCACTCCCGTTCCCGAAGGAGCCGAAGACGGCTCCGTCGGGCCACCCGTCGAAATATGGTGTAAACTCAGCACATGCCGACACGCGAACAAATCCAGAAGCTGCTCGATCTCGAGCCTAACGATCCGTTCATGCTCTACGCGATGGCGCAGGACTACGCCAAGACCTCCGAGCACGAGCAAGCCGTCGAGTTCTACAAGAAGACCATCGAAGCCGACGCGGACTACAGCTACGCGTACTACCACATGGCACGCTCCCTCGAAGCGCTCGACCGCAACGAGGACGCCGCCAAGATCCTCGATGAGGGGCTCGAAGCCGCCAAACGCAGCAACGACGCGAAGGGAGTCAGCGAGATCTCCCAGTACCGTACAATGTTCCCATGAGCCGAGGCTATCGCCAAAACTACAAGTCCCGTAAACCAACCCCCAAGGACATCCCGACCGACGGCTCCGCCTCCATCACCTCCCTCCGCGCCTGCTCGGATCAACCAGACCAACTCTCCGTCCGCGTCGATCGCGTGCTCATGGGACGCATCGAGCACACGACAAAGGTCAAGCACAAACTCAAGGTCGGAGACGCATGGACCGAGGACCTCGCGCTTGCCTTGCACACCGAGCTCACCAGATCCCGCGCCTACCGATCCGCGATCCGCATCATGAGCGCCCGCGCCAAATCCGCGGAGGAACTCCGTCGATCACTCCTCCGCAAAGACAACGATCCCGATGCGATCCAATACGCGATCGATCGCTTGACCGAGCTCGGAGTCCTCAACGACCGCGAGTACGCCGGGATGAGAGCGCGATCCATCATCCGCTCCAAACCAGCGGGAAGACGATTCATCGAAGCCAAGCTCCGAGAGAAAGGCATCGAGTCGTCGATCATCCGAGAAACCCTCGACGAAGAACTCGAAGACAGCGACCCCAAAGCCGACGCGCTCAATCTCGCACGAAGGTTGCACCGCTCCCTCGCGAGCATCGACGATCCCGAAGTCCGCAAGCGAAGACTCATCGGCCGACTCGCGCGAAGAGGCTTCGACCACGACGCGGTCCGCAACGCGGTAGAAATCGTCGAGCGCGAGCTGGAAAACGAATAAACGCTCGGCGTTAAGTCCGAGCGTCATCCGAATGACCCCAGCGGGATTTGAACCCGCGTTCCCAGGATGAGAACCTGGTGTCCTGGACCAGGCTAGACGATGGGGCCGTCACACAATCTGTTCCCGCACGCATGAAACACACGCGGGCAGAGATTCTAGCCCCCCACTCGTTCTTGAACCAAGCCGCCCCTAAGAATCACGCATGACCACCCCTTCTTCTCCACCGCCGCCTCCACCCCCCGAGAACACCATCGAGCGGAACCACCACCCCGTCTCCCTCCCTGCGCTTGTCAAGGACGCCCCCGCTCGTCTGTTCTTTGGAGGCTCCTTCGATCCCCCCCACCTCGCGCACACCACGCTCGCGGCTCAAGCCGCTCAGCAGCTCGAGATCGCGCTGGGACTGACCCCGAACTCCTGCGCGTTGGTATACGTCCCCGCGTCGCGCTCGCCGCATAAAGACACCGCCCCGACCCCGGATCAGCACCGCGTTGAGATGCTTAAGCTCGCGATCGAGTCCATCGAGCGTCCCGCCACCGTCTGGACACAAGAGCTCGCGGACGGATTGCTCAACCAAGCACCCAACAACCAGCCCCAGCCAAGCTACTGGGCCGACACGTGGTCTGTGGTCCGCCTCATGCTCACCACAGGCACCAACCGCTTCCTCATCGGCGCTGACCAAGCCCTCTCCATGCACCGCTGGCGCCGCTACACCGAGTTCTGGAAGGAAGCCGTCGTCATCCTGCGAGGCAACGACGATCCCGATGAATCCGTCTCCACCCTCATCAGCACCCTCGACGAGCTCGGCGTCTGGGACAACGACGACCTCCACCATTGGGAACAGTCCTGCATCGAGCTCGAAACACTCCCCTACTCCTCAACCAGCATCCGTCAGCAACTCACAGACCTCGATCGATCCAAAGAAAAAACCCGAATCGAGGGTCTCGATCCGGGTGTGCTTTCATACATCATTGAGCACGGGCTCTATCGCTAGTTCAATCAAGCCATGCAGGGTTCAGCGTTCTTCACCGCTGCCTTGAGCGCGTCCGCTTTGTCCGTGCGTTCCCATGGGAAGAACCATGTGCCGTTCTTCTCGACCGCGGTGCGTCCGAAGTGGCCGTGACGCGCCGTCTTGCGGTAGATCGGCTTGCGCAGATCGAGCGAGTCGATGATCCCACGCGGAGTCAGCGGGAAGACCTCACGGACCGCTTTCGCGATCGCATCTTCCGAAACTTTCGAGGTCCCGAAGGTCTCGACGAACACGCTGGTTGGTTCCGCGACACCGATCGCGTACGAGAGCTGGATCTCGCACTCATCCGCGAGGTCCGCCGCGACGACGTTCTTCGCGATGTAGCGCGCCATGTACGCCGCGGAGCGGTCAACTTTGGTTGGGTCCTTGCCGGAGAATGCGCCACCGCCGTGACGACCGCGTCCGCCGTAGGTATCGACGATGATCTTGCGGCCAGTCAATCCCGCGTCGCCGTGTGGACCGCCGAGCTCGAAGCGTCCGGTCGGATTCACGTGGATCGTGATCCCAGGATTCCAGTACTCACCAAGCACAGGCTTGATGATCTGATCAATCACCTGATTGCGGAGCTCGTCCTGACGATCGTTCCACGTCTTGTCGTGCTGGGTCGAGATCACAACAGTATCGATACGGACCGGCTTCCCGTTGTCATACTCGACGGTCACCTGGCTCTTGGCATCGGGACGCAGTCCAGGGATGATGTCTCCCTGACGCACCTCCGCTTGACGAGCGACGAGCTTGTGGCTCAGCATGATCGGGAGCGGCATCAGCTCGTCAGTCTCCTTGCACGCGAATCCGAACATCATGCCCTGATCGCCCGCACCCTCTTTGTTGACACCCATCGCGATGTCAGGGGACTGCTGGTTGATCGAAACGAGCACGGCACACGACTCAGCATCGAACCGCATATCGCCGTCGGTGTATCCGATATCACGGATCACATTGCGGACCGTCTCCGGGATATCGACATACGCGGTGGTCGTGACCTCACCCGCGATGACCGCCATCCCTGTGGAGACCAGCGTCTCGACCGCGACGCGGGAGTGTGGGTCCTTCTCGAGCATCGCGTCGAGGATCGCATCGGAGATCTGGTCGGACACCTTGTCGGGGTGACCCATGGAGACGGATTCGGAGGTGAAGAAATGAGACTCTGGCATATGGACTCCTCTGTCGTTTTGTTGATCTGGTAGTATACGAACCTCATCGAGGTTCTGCACATTCCGGCGGAGGTCATTTCTTTTGCCCCTCGCTCATTTCAGCCGCATACGCTTAGGTATGCCCGCATCGACCAAGAGCCGTCATCGCAAGCCCGGTCCTCGCAAGTCCGGCTCTCGCAAGCCCTCAGGTTTGACCTACGCCGATTCTGGTGTCAGCATCGAAGCCGGGGACAAGTTCGTCGGCTCCATCGGATCGCTGCTCCGCAGAACACACGGGCAACGCGTCATCGATAACCCCGGCGGATTCGCGGGCTTACTGCGCCTGGACTACAACGAGCAGCTCTTCAAGCACAACTTCACCGATCCCGTCCTCGTCGCGTGCGCCGATGGTGTGGGAACCAAGGTCCACCTCGCGATCGAGATGGGCAAGCACGACACCGTCGGGATTGACCTCGTCGCGATGAACGTCAACGACCTGATCGTCCAGGGCGCTGAGCCCCTGCTGTTCCTCGACTACATCGCGGTCCACAAGGTTGAGCAGGACGTGCTCCACGATCTCGTGCGTGGGATCTCAGACGGATGCAAGCAAGCGGGATGCGCCCTGATTGGAGGCGAGACCGCGGAGATGAACGATCTCTACAAGCCGGGGGACTACGACCTCGCGGGATTCAGCGTCGGTGTCGTGGAGCTCAAGAAAGCAACCGATCCGATGCGCGTCGAGCCGGGTGACATCGTGCTGGGACTCGAATCCTCAGGGGTCCACTCCAACGGCTACTCACTCGTCCGCTCCGTCATCAAGCACGCAAAGCTCAAGCTCGACAAGGTCTACCCAGAACTCGATCCAGATCGCACGCTCGGAGAAGTGCTGCTGACCCCAACACGGATCTACGCGGACTCGATCGTCAAGCTCCTGCGCATGTACAAGGTCAAGAAGGTCATCTCCGGAATGGCGCACATCACCGGAGGCGGTCTTGAGGGCAACCTCAACCGAGCGCTCCACGGCAAGGTCGATGCGTCCATCAACCTCAAGAGCTGGGACACCCCCAAGGTCTTCGAGTTCCTCCAGGAACAAGGCGGCATCGACGACGAGGAGATGCGTAAGGTGTTCAATATGGGGATCGGGTACTGCCTCGTCGTGCGTCCAACCTTCGCCGACGGCGTCAAACGCAAGCTCGAGAAACTCGGCGAATCCGTCCATGTCATCGGCAAAATCACGAAGGGCAAAGGCGTCGTCAAGCTCAAAGGCGGCTGACCGCTTCCATTCCGGACATTCAAATCGCTTATAAGTACCGCGATGACAAAACACGAGTTTTGGGGTGTGGGGTGTTTGCACCAACTGTTTGTGCTCACTAGTATTGCACTAGGGACACTACTCATCCTGTAACAATTACGCAGGGTCCAACACAAAGCACTGGAGAAAATCTCATGGGCATGATGAAAGAGTTTAAAGAGTTCGCCATCAAGGGGAACATGGTTGATATGGCCGTCGGTATTATCATCGGCGGCGCGTTTGGTCTGATCATCAAGTCGTTGATCGACGACGTGATCATGCCGCTCGTTGGTTCGGTCATCGGCGAGGTCGATTTCACCAACATCTATATCCCGCTCTCTGAAGCTGTTAGCCAAGCGAAGGAAGCGAACCCATCGCTCCCGCTCGCTGATGCACGCGAGCTGGGCTCGGTCCTCGCACTGGGGAACTTCATCACCATCTTCATCAACTTCCTGATCCTCGCGTTCGTGATCTTCATCATGGTCAAGATGATGAACAAAGCGAAGGCAAACTTCGAGAAGGAACAGGAAGCCGCACCTCCGAAGGCACCACCTGCTGACGTGGTCCTGCTCGAGGAAATCCGCGACCTGCTCAAGAAGGACTGATCGCACTCGAATCTGTTTCATGAACCCGGCTCCATGCCGGGTTTTTTATTGCGCTGCCTCTCCGAGCTTCTTGAGTCGTTCGAGTCGATCCGCCTCGTTGGCGCTGAGCCAGATGTCTTTCGAGAGCATCGCGTGCGCTTTGGCAAAGTGTGGACGCGCCTCGTCCGCACAATCGAGCGCGAGCAAGCACTCGCCGAGCTCCTCATAGACATACCCGTCTGCCTCGGGATCGGTCGCGAGCTCCTGCTGTGCTTGGAGCGCTTCGTCGATCCTCCCGAGCGATCTCAAGCAGCGAGCGATGCACCAGCGAGCGATGCGGATCGTGGTCTCGTCGCCCTGCTCGATTCGCACCTGGAGCGCGGTCTCGAAGTGGTCCAGCGCCTGCTCGTACTGACCTGTGTCGTGGAGGGACCATCCGATGTTGTTCAGGAGCGAGCCGCGCCATGCTCGTGCTTCAGGGTGCTCCGACGACATCGCGAGTTCGAGTGCACGAGTATTCCACCCCATGCCGACTTCGCCATCAAGAACAATCCCAAGCATGTGCGCTGCGTCCACGGCGAGTTCATCCAGCCCCTTCTCACGCGCCACGTCCCACGCGGACTCAAACTCCGGCGCGGACTGCTCGCGTTTCCCAGACGAGTTCAGCAAGCGACCACGCTCAAGCGCGAGACGAGTCCGGAGCTCGCCGTCACTGTCTGAAGATGGTGCTGGTATGGAGTCGAGCAGTTGCTCCGCGAGTTCAAACTTCCGCTGGAGTCCCTGCGCCCGCGCCTGCTGGGTGGTCGCGAGTTGCGCCAAATACGCATCCCCGGCATGCCGTGCACGCTCGGCAAACGCGCGAAATCGCTGTTCGCTCTCGGCAGGATTCTGGAAATCCCAGAGCGTTTTGAGTGAGGCGGATTCGAGTGGGGCCTGGTCTGGGAGCATTGGCGATGATACCACGAAAGGGCGAATTTGAGTAGCAGAGGGCAATTCAGACGGGTCGGGGTTGTTCTTCAACAACAGTTACTCCGGGGAATCCCCGCAAGGATCGGGGTGTGGCGCTGGAATTATCATTTCCGAATCTTGACAAGCTCAGACTCTTGTGGTGTCTAGACTTGGGTGCATCGCCACGAGGTGTTGCGTCGACGAAGAAGAAGCCCGGTTCTCTTACTCGATCAGATTAGACTCACGGGCATTTGGAAGACGACAGCAATGCTGAACCTGTATGTGGGGAACCTCCCTTACTCGATGAACGATCAAGAACTCAACGACCTTTTCTCCGAGATCGGTCAAGTCCGTTCCGCAAAGGTGATGAGTGATCGCGAGACCGGCCGCTCACGCGGATTCGGATTCGTGGAAATGGAAGACGACGGCGCAGGCCGTGAAGCAATCGAAAAACTCAACGGCTCCGACTGCGGCGGCCGTGCACTCGTTGTCAACGAAGCACGTCCACGCGAAGAGCGTCCACGCGGCGGAGGCGGCTACGGCGGTGGCGGCGGCCGTGGTGGCTACGGTGGCGGCGGCGGTGGTCGCGGCGGATACGGCGGCGGCAACCGTGGTGGTGGCGGCGGCTACGGCGGCGGTGGAAACCGCGGCGGTGGCGGTGGCGGCTACGGCGGTGGCGGCGACAACTGGTAAGCCACACACCAACACGTCAATCTGATCTACGAAAGAACCCGCTCAAAACGAGCGGGTTCTTTCTGCGCTCAGGTCACTGCATACGCACATCAAGCGGCGCGGTCGGGTATCCTTGAAGCTCATCCATGACTCACAGCGTGAAGAGAGCACCTTGCAATCTATGAGCGATGCCAAAGCAACAACACCACCCACGCACGAGCGGTCGATCTCCATCACCTACTTCCTCGCGAGTCTGATCTGCGGCTTCACCGCTTCGCTCGGGATTTACGACGCCGTCGATTCCAAACCGCAGTACAACGATCTCATCGCGGGAAACCTCGGATGGAACAACGCGTCCAAGGCACGTGACTTCGCGCTCGTCCTGAGTTTGATCTTCATCTCACTCGGGGTCTACTGGGTCCTCGATCGCGTCGGGCGCACGATTCATTCGCGAGCCGGACAAGGCATGTTGCTCGGATACCAGCAGCTCCTGCAGCTCTCCATGATCCCGGCGTGCCTCGCGGTCGCGATGGTATTCCTGCATGATTCCCGCGATCGCTCGCTGCTGTTCCTCAGCACACTGCTCGTGATGCTGACGACGTTCCTGTCCCAGAGAGCTGTTCGTCAGGGATGGATCATGCTCAACAACAAAGCGATGCTCGAACGCGTGGGCTCGCTCGTCGGAGCGGTGCTGCTTGGCGCCATGAGCGGGCTCGGGGTGATGATCGCGCAGGAGCGTGGTTCGATCGCTTCGGGTGCTGTCGCGATCGACGATGTGTGGAAAGCCGCGGCGATTGGTGGAGCCGTGGGGTTTGTGCTGGTGCTGCTTGCGACGCAGCGGATCGGTGGTGAGGAACCTCATACCAAACGCACCAATCGCGTCGCGTGGGCATTGGCGCTTGTTCAGCTGGGTCTGCCGCTGCTGTTTCGTTCGCTGATCCCCCCCGCTCCGATCCAGAGCGGGGTGCTGTGGAATGGTGATGTGCTCTCGCAGTCGTTCTGGGTGCTGCTCTGGGTGCTGATCTTGGTGGGCTATATCGACATCGTGCGCCGATTGGTGATGCAGATTCGCTCGCCGAGAGCGTCGATCTCGTGGATGATCTCTCCCCTGTCGCTGCTCGCGGTGATGTGTCTGCTCGCGATCCATCCCGCGGGGCATCCGGTGCTGCAAACGGATGATTATCACTGGGGTGAGTTCGTGGTCCCGTTCTGGACGCTCAGCGAGTTTGGTTGGGTGCCGTATCAGGACTACACGCCGGCACGTGGGTTGATGAACTACGTCCCCGGATTCATCCCAGAGGTCTTCGCAGACGGCAGCGCCGCGTCATTCACGACCACCGCCCCGCTCGTCGCGCTGGGATACCACGCGATCGCACTGGGAGTGCTCGTCAGAGTCATGGGACGAGGGTTCGGATTCCTGCTCGCGCTCATGCTCCCCATCACAGGGATCGCGGAGATCCAGATCCTGGTCGCGTGCTCTCTGCTCATCCTGTCTTTCGGCACGATCAAGTGGCGCCCCTCGTCGTGGTTGATCTGGTGGGTCGTGATCGGGACGCTGATGGTGCTCTACGCGCCGGGGCAAGGCGGGTTGATCGTTCTCGCGACGATGCCACTGGGATTCTGGAACTTCTACCGAGCGCTCCGAAGCGAGATCGGACGATTGATCGCAAGCGGTCTGGTGTTCGCAATCGGCGCACTCGGGATCATGGCGCTGACCCCGATCGGTCCGATGGTGCTGGGCGCGGTGCGCTACGGCATGGAACAGGGGAGCATCAACAGCGTCGCGCACGCGACGCCTTGGGACAATCCCGCAGCTCCCGATGGGATACCCTGGAGGGCAGGGAAGTGGCCCATGCCGATGCCTCACATGATGTTCGAGGTCATGCGCGCCGGATTCCCGATCTTCGCGGCTCTGAGCGGACTGGTCGTTTTCTACGCTCGTCGCCACTTCAAAGGCACCCGACGAACGCTCGTCGTGTCGTTTGGGCTCTGCGTATTCCTGTACCTGACGCTGATGACGTTCCGATCACTGGGACGGATCGACGCGAGTAGTCCGAGCAGAACGATCATGTCCACGCTATTCGCAGCAAGCGTCGCGATCCCGGTGCTGATCCGCTACGGCTCACGCTCGGCGCGTCGTGTGCCGATGCTTGTGGCGTTCATGCCGTTCACGTTTCTTGTCGCGCTCGCGTCTGGTGCGAAGCTCCAGCCGCTCAACAAACTCGCGACCAAGTGCGTCGTGCGTCAGCAGCCGATGGAGATCGTCGATGGATTGGACATCGGCGCTCCCAACATGGGACGAGTCGCCGTGCTGGACGAGCGACAATCCACGCGCCTCGACGAGATCCGATCATTGGGAACTGTGCTGGATTCGATGCTCGATGAAGGAGAGGGGTATGTGGACCTGACCAATCGAGCCGCGATGCATTTCTTCCTTGATCGGATGCCGGGACTCAACACGACCTCGATCTACAACACGGTGCATCATCAGCAGCAGACACGCGCGGTGGATGCGATCATTGAGCGCAGGATCGGGGTCGCGGTTGCGGATCCGGATCGGAACCTGCCTTGGGATGGAGGCGGTCCATCGCTGCGATCGCCGTTGGTTTGGCGCTATGTGGTTCAGCGGATGCTCCCAACGCTCATCGACGGCTGGTACGTCTTGATAGACTCCGATCGTCTCGATGAATCCGCTCGCGCCGACGCGATCCGGAGCAGACTCGAACTGCTCGAAGCCGCGTTCCCGATCCGACCACTCGCGTGGCTGCCTCACGCGTGGGGACGATCGTCCGGAACGCTCGCGGATCACGCGTACACAATCGTCTCGACCAACGGCATCATCCCACGGCATGGACTGATCACAGACGAGGATGATCCGGATGTGCTTGTCGTGCAATCCAATCCCGTCGTCTTTGAGATCAATCTCGGAGAATCCGGAGTCCTCGGCAAGGACGCGGGATTGCTCGTCCTGCAACTTGAGATCCCTGAGGGGATGATCCTGCCCGCTTCCATCGGATGGTCGCTGGATTCTGAAGCTTCTCCATCAGGGAATCGGGCAGAAGACGCTCGTTTGACCTGCCTTCTGGGGTCGGGCGACCATATCATCCCGCTTGATGCCTCGGCTCATTGGTTGCTCGGCCGAGCTGATCGTTTGACGATCAAGCTCGATCGCTCGCCGATCGGGACGCGGCTGGTCGGACTCAGCGCCCACCTCGCTCAGCGAGCAGGCGCCGACAAGATCAACCGGCTCGCTGAGTCCAGCGCCGAAGCATCAGACTGAGCATCCGATGCTCTCTCGACGATGTTGGCGAAAGGACCTGCTCGATGACACAACCGACCGGAACCCCCACTCTTGTGGTCACCTCGATCAACGCGCCCAACGAGGCGCTGCGGTCGCTGGCGCACGGCGCGACCCAAGCGGGCTGGGACTTCCTCGTGATCGGGGACAAGAAAAGCCCTGAGCGTTTCGAGCTTGAGGGCTGCCGGTACTACTCACTCGAGCAGCAGCTTGAGTCTGAGTTCGACTTTGCTCGTGCGTGTCCTGTTGGTCATTACGCTCGCAAGAACCTTGGGTATCTGCTCGCTGCAGAGCAAGGCGCTTCGGTGATTGTGGAGACAGATGACGACAACCTGCCGCTCGATTCGTTCTTTGAGATCCGCGAGCGGACGCAGCACGTCCAGACGGTGGACTCAGACGACTGGGTCAACGTGTACCGCTACTTCACGGAGCACAACATCTGGCCTCGTGGACTTCCTCTGGATCGCGTCCGGGTTGCTCCTCCGAAGCCAACCGAGCCAAAATCAATCGACGCGCCGATTCAGCAGGGACTCGCGGACGACAATCCGGATGTGGACGCGATCTACCGGCTCATCCTCCCGCTCCCGATCAAGTTTGAATCTGGACGAACGATCGGACTGAGTGCCGGGAGTTGGTGTCCGTTCAACAGTCAGAACACGGTCTGGTGGCGCGACGCGTGGGGACTCATGTACCTCCCGGCGTACTGCTCATTCCGGATGACGGACATCTGGCGTAGCTTCGTCGCTCAGCGCATCGCGTGGGCGAACAACTGGTCGGTGCTGTTCACCAGCCCCACGGTCTATCAGGAACGCAACGAGCACGACCTGAATCGGGACTTCAGTGACGAGATCCCTGGATACACCCAGAACGCGGAGATCGCGAAGCTGCTCGACGCCGTCGAGTGCGAGCCGGGTGTTGAGCACATCCACGAGAACATGCGCCGTTGCTACAAGATGCTCGCGAGCAGAGGGATCGTCGGGATCGACGAGCCCGCGCTCCTGGACACTTGGCTCTGGGACCTTGAGCGTCTCTCGGAGCAGCCTCAATCCAGAGCCGTCCCAGCGGGGGCTCTCTAGTGCGTGTCGGTCTGTGCTTACTCACCAGAAACGAGATCGAGGGCTGCAAGCACGATGTGGGATCGTTGCCTCTAGACCAGTTCGACGCGGTCTACTGCATCGACGGCCACAGCAGCGACGGCACGGTCGAGTACCTCAGCGGGCTCGGGATCGAGGTCATCTCCCAGTCGATCAAAGGCTACAACGGCGCGTACATCGAAGCGTTCAACGTCGCATCCGAGCGGGACATCGACGCGGTCGTGTTCTTCCATCCCAAGGGATCGATCGATCCAGCGATGGTGACCGAGTTCCTCCCTCTGCTCGAGGACGGGCACGCACTGGTCATCGCTTCGCGGATCTGCAAGGGTGCCGTCAACGAGGAGGACTCGAAGCTGATCAAGCCTCGCAAGTGGTTTGTGATGCTAATGGGCCTCGTGCTCTGGATCTTCTTCCGTCGGCGCGGACGGATCACACGCGATGTGCTCCACGGCTGTCGAGCGATGCGGACCGACGCGTTCGAGATGGCAAACCTACGCACAGATGGGGTCACTGCTGATCTAGAGATGGTCGTCGCGACGTATCGGCTCAAGAAGACCGCCGCGGAGTTCCCGGTCGAGGAACGTGCGCGACTCGCCGGTCAAACGCACTTCAAAGCGCTCCCGACTGGTTGGCGCTTGATCAAGTACGTGATGAGCGAGCTGCTGAGTCCCAAGACCGCGCGATCGGTGCCTGAGATGGACACGAGTTGCGGCTGTCAGCACGGCGAGCAAGCGTGCCGCAAGAGCGCCTGAGCAAACTCATCTCTCGAAGTCCAAAAACAAAGAACCCGCCACACGTGGGTGGGACGGGTCTTGTGAACTCCTCCGACTGGACTCGAACCAGTAACCTAGCGGTTAACAGCCGCTCGCTCTACCATTGAGCTACGGAGGATCAAAATGCTGGTCACTACGCTAGCAACCTCATTCCCAGTGTCAAGTCCTGGGGGATGATCTGGGAAAGAATCGCCCTCGGACGTCAACCAGACCACGGCAAGATCGTACACATAGGGTATGAACTCCAGTCGAATTACCAATATCCGGACTTTGGTGCTGCTCGTGCTGAGCTCCGCCTTGGTTGCTGGTGGGGTTTCGGCCCAGCCCCTTGAGGAGTCGGAAGAGGGAGTCGATCGGGGCGTGCTCTGGATCGGGGACAAGCCGGCTCTGGGGGGTGTGCTGACGATGGGGGACGAGCCGCTGGATGCGAATCTCTCGGAATCTGAGATGCTGCGCCAGCTCGGGAAGATCGCGGCTGTGCTGGATGCGAAGGACATGGGTCGATTCCGCAGGGAGCTCAGTCAAGCGGTTGGACTCCCAGAAGCAATCCAATCCATCGGAGTGCTCGAGCTCACTCGGACGGGTGCATCCAAGCTGCTCACGATCGCGAGGGATCAGGAGGGGCTGCACTACCTCCTTGATGAGCATGACCCTGCTCAGGGGTACGTCATCGCTGACTCGACGATTGATGCGCTCGGAGTGGATCGCGCGATGCTCTTGGGGATCGACCGCGAGCAGATCCGATCGCAGCTGCGGAGCGGGAGACTCGATCAGCCGTATTTCGAATCCACCACACAGCTCGATGGCAAGACCCGAAGGGCACGACTCAAACGGCAGTACCCCGAGCTGACACGCGACCTTGACAACGAACAGATGCAGGTTCGGATCCCAGTGAATCAGCAATCCAGCGAACTCCCGGGCATCCTGGTCTGGGTGAGCGCGAACCCCAACGGACGGATCCCGGATATCTTCCACGACGCGTGCGACGAGCTGAATCTGATAGCCGTAGGCGTGGACAATAACGGGAACCGAAGAGCACTCACCGATCGACTCCAGATCCATCTCGATTCGATCGCGACGATCCAAGCGTACTTCCGCACCGATCCACGCAGGGTGTACATCACGGGCGTTTCGGGCGGCGGTCGATGCTCCGGGATTCTGCAGCTTGGGTTCCCCGACATCTTCACCGGCGCGGTCCCGATCATCGGTTTAGATACCTATCACCGAACCCCAACAGGCAAAGCGGGCGAGTACTGGCCCGAGCGTCTCGCCAAGCCGAGCGGTCGATGGATGCGGATGCTCAAGGATCGCCGCTTCGCGTGCATCACCGGGACGATGGACTACAACGCTCCGGAGATGGAGAAGCGCGTCGCGCAGATGCAAGCCGACGGCTTGGACGCGCGTCTGGACATGATCGAGGGGATGGGGCACGCGATGCCGAGCTCGGATCAGTTCTCAGACGCGATCCGATGGGTGGACGAGCGGCAGCGGGAGCTGATCCAAGAAGCCGAGACGAAAGCCGCAGGGCGGCTGTCGAATGTGCGTGATCGCTACGGTGATGACGCAGGGAGCGATCCCAAGACACGCAAGCAGTTGATCGACATCACCATCGATGCGCCATGGTCGGACGCGGCGTGGGAAGCTGCATCGATGCTGGGGATCGTTGAGTAGGTGGTCTTTGCAGCGGTGCTCAATATGCACTATCGTTTGGGATCATGACGCAGATCGCTAAACGCTTTGAACCATTCGGGACGACTATTTTCACTGAGATGACGGCGCTTGCCAATGCGCACAACGCCGTGAATCTCTCGCAGGGGTTCCCAGACTTTGATGGGCCGGAACTCGGGAAGCTTGCGGCTCAGCGTGCGATCAGCGAAGGGCATAACCAGTACTGCCCGCTCTCTGGAGCGCCCCAGCTCCGCGAAGCGATCGCTCGATGGAGCGCAGACTACAACGGGATCGAATACGACCCGACCACTGAGATCACCGTAACGAGCGGCTGCACGGAAGCGATCGCGGCGGGGCTGCTGGGGCTCGTGAATCCGGGGGATGAGGTGATCCTGTTTGAGCCGTATTACGACTCGTACCGTGCGTGTCTTGCGATGTGCGGCGCTGATGCAAAGTTTGTCACAATCCGACCGACGGAGAATGGATTTGGGTTTGATCCAGAGGAACTCAGAAAGGCGTTCAGCGACAAAACGCGAGCGGTGCTGGTCAACACGCCTCACAATCCGACCGGGATGGTGATGGACGATGAGCAGCTGCGACTGATCGCGGACCTGTGCAAGCAGCACGACGCGATCGCGCTCTCCGACGAGGTCTACGAACGGCTGACCTACGACGGCGCCTCGCACCGATCCATCGCGACCATCGAGGGGATGCGCGAGCGGACAGTGGTCATGTCGTCGATCGGGAAGACCTTCTCGCTCACTGGATGGAAGGTCGGATGGACCGCGGCTCCCCCACCACTGACCGCTGGAGTGCGATCAGCACATCAGTTCCTCACGTTCTCCGTCCCAGGCCCGATGCAGCACGGCGCGGCGGCGCTGCTCAACGACGCACGCAGCGAAGTGGACGAGCAACGAGATCACTTTGTTTCTACGAGAGATGTGCTCGCTGAGGCGCTGAGCGAGCTGGGGTTCACAGTCCGCAAACCACAGGGGGCGTACTTCATCATGGCGGAGCACGCGGAGGTCACGCAACGGCTCGGGCTGCGCACCGACGTCGATCTCTGCCGATGGCTCCCAGAGCACGCGGGCGTCGCGGCGATCCCTCCGAGCGGGTTTTATATGAATCCGGAGGACGGCGCGGGGTTTGTACGCTTCGCGTTCTGCAAGCAGATGCAGACGATCGACGAGGCGATCAAACGGCTGCGATCGGTGCTGTCGTGAAGAACAAGTCGATCTGCTCAGACAAACTTGCACCACCGATCGCGCGGTTTGCTTCGGGGTTTGTGGAGCAGGCGCTCGCTGCGTGTGATCCGGAGCGGTTGGTCGAGCAGCATATGGATTTGGTGAGCTTTCGATCACCCACGCATCTGATCGCGTTTGGGAAAGCATCGGCGGCGATGGCGATCGCTTGCCGGGACGGGCTCGGTGATCGGTTCGTGGATGGGGTTGTGCTGTGTCCTGAGGACTTGATTCCGGATGATGAAGCTCCGACTGGTCTGGAGTTTCATGGCGTGGATCATCCGAATCCGACTTCTCGGAATGTGGTCGCTACGGAGCGGGTGATCGAGTTTGCGCGATCGATTCCGGCAAACCACAGCTGTCTGGTGTGCATCTCGGGGGGTGGTTCAGCGCATCTGTGCTCTCCAGCATCGGGGGTGACGCTTGAAAAGATCATCGAGCGCACCAGAGCACTCAATGTTGCTGGTTCGACGATCCAGCAGCTCAACCGTGTCCGCAAGCAGCTCGAAACTCTCAAAGGCGGCGGGCTCGCCCGTGAGCTCTCCCACGTCAACCACGACGAGGCGTGCGTGCTCTCCGATGTGATGGGTGACGATCTGGACACCATCGCCTCGGGACCGATGCGGGATGCTGAGCATTCGATCAAGCACACCATCATCGGCAATCACCAGACGCTCCGCTCGGGATGCGTTGCGTTCATCCGCGAGTTGGGGTTTGATGGTTACATCGAAACGATGGATGCGCTAGGTGAGTCGTCGGACTCGGGACGATCGCTTGCGGCGTTGTATGCAAATCAGCAGACTCCAACCGCATGCATCGCGACGGGTGAGACGACTGTCGATGCGTCGGGGAGCAAAGGTATTGGGGGGCCTTGCCAAGAGATGGTCCTCGCGGCGGGTGTGGAACTGATGCGGCTCAATCGCTCGGACTGGGTGGTCATCGGTCTCGCTTCTGATGGGATCGATGGGCCGACGGACGTGGCGGGCGCGGTGCTGACGCCTGAGATGCTTGCAGATCAGGGAGTGCTCAAGAGTGCACAGAAAGCTCTGGAGATGCACGATTCGCTCACGTTTTTGGGTTCGATCGGTGCTCAGATCGTGACGGGAGCGACGGGGACGAACCTCAACGATGCCGTGCTGATCGCTCCGAGCGAGGTGCTGGGGAAGGCTTGAAGCACGCTCAAGTGACCAGAATCCGGATCAAATCGAGGGGATTCTGTTCTAAACCATCACCCTGAGCGGGTTTGGCGCATAATGTTGAGCCCCCGGAAATGGACAAGGAATAGGGGATTTGGAGAATTCATGGCGAAACAGGACGACAAAATTACAATGGACGCGATCGTAACCGAGGCGCTTCCAAACGCGATGTTCAAGGTCCGGCTCCCAAACGAGCAGCAGACCGAGATCATCGGATACATCTCTGGGAAGATGCGGAAGCACTACATCCGTATCCTGCCGGGCGATACGGTCACGGTGGAGATCTCTCCCTACGACCTGACCAAGGCGCGGATCACCTACCGCCGCTAAGAACCAGCGACAACGATGCACGGCCACCCGTCCCGCGGGTGGTTTTTCTGTGGATGATGGTTCTTGATGTGACTTCGATGCTTATTCGAAGAACTCGACCACACCCGACTCGACGCTGTAGCGAGCACCCATCACCGTGAGCTTGGATTGTTTAATCAGATCCGCGAGGACTGGAGATTGCTGAGCGATCTGCTCGACGGAGTGATTGATATTGAGATCGATCGCCTCGTTGACGCACGTGCATGATTTGGTCGTCGCGCGGATCCCCTCGACGAGGTTGCTCAGGTGAGCAGGGAGCGGCTGATCGCTCTTGCTGAGAGCCGCACTCACCGCGCCGCACTGGGTGTGTCCGAGGACGAGCAGCAGCTGGACTCCCAGAGCGCCAGCCGCGAACTCGAGACTCCCGAGCACTTCCGGAGTGACAATGTTCCCGGCGATGCGGACCACGAAGAGCTCACCGATATGCTGATCAAAGATCATCTCAATCGGGATGCGAGCATCGGCGCACGTGAGCACCATCGCGCTGGGCGCGTGCTCCTCCACCAATCGACTCTCGGTGATTGATCGGTCGTACTCCGGATTCTCGAGCGCCTTGACGAACCTCTGGTTCCCGGCTTTGAGATTGTTCAGAACTTCGCTTACGTCCATGTTGCCCTCACTCGTGCACCTGCGTGCTACGTGTCGAATTTGGGCATCATAGATATGATCCGATGCGTTGTCCCACGGCTCTGCCTCGTCAGAGTAGCGATATCCAATGACCAAGAAAGTCGGAAGAGTTCGATGATAACTGCCGATACAGGATATTGATGTCGCATTCCTCCCAATCTTCCGACACATCTCTCGCGAGTTGGCGCGAGAAGCTCCACGAGATCATCTTCGAGGCCGACACCCCGGCCGGGAAGCTGTTTGATGTCGGATTGATCATCGCGATCATCCTCTCGGTGCTTGTGGTGATCCTGAGCACGCTCGAAGCCGCCAATGAGGATCCGTACAAAGCGATCTTCTATGGATTGGAGTGGTTCTTCACGATCCTCTTCAGCATCGAGTACATCCTTCGGCTGCTGATCGTGCGCAAGCCGTTGCGGTACGCGACGTCGTTCTTTGGGATCATCGATTTGCTCTCGATCCTCCCGGCGTTTCTAGGGATCATCCTCCCTGGATCGGGGAGCGAGCGATTGATGATTGTCCGCACGATGCGGCTGCTGCGGATCTTCCGTGTGTTCAAGCTCGCTCGATACCTGACCGAGGCCTCGGCCCTCAAGCAGGCGTTTTATGTCAGCCGTCACAAGATCGCGGTGTTTATGACGACGGTGCTGATTGTCATCCTGATCGCGAGCGCGTTGATGCACGTAGTGGAGAGCGCCGCGGGGAATGAAGACTTTGAATCAATGCCCAGCGCGATGTATTGGGCGATCATCACCATGACCACGGTCGGCTACGGCGACATCATCCCGATCACAACAGTCGGGAAAGCCACCACCGCGGTGCTGGTGCTCGTGGGATACTCGATGATCATCGTGCCGACCGGTATTCTTTCGGCGGAGATCGCGGGGGTTCAAAAATCAGGACGCGTCACAACACGATCCTGTCCATCATGCATGTACCAAGGACACGATCCCGACGCGGAATACTGCAAGAAGTGCGGCGATCCACTCAACAGCGACACGAAGGAAACAGTCAAAGCTTAATCAGTGTTCAACGCTGGGTTGTCGCGTTTGTGGACGGTCGCGTCTCCGACAGGTTGCGTGGTATCGGGGAGCGCCGGGGCGGGGTCTTCGATGCCGTCGATGTGGTTGAGGACCTCGCCGTCTTGGTGCCAGGTCTCGAAGATGTGCATCCCTGAGTTTCGACTCAGGTCCTCGAAAACCTTGATCCCACGCACGCTGTTGCCTCGCTCATCGACTGGAGGCGAGTAGACGCAGATCCCGAACTGTCCCGGGACCACGGCGATGATCCCTCCGGAGACCCCAGACTTTGCGGGGAGTCCGACGGTGTACGCCCATTCCCCGGCGTAGTTGTACATGCCGCAGGTGTGCATGACGGTGAGGACATCGCGGATGTACTCGCGCTGGACGCATCGCTCGTTGGTGATGGGGTTGATCCCACCATTGGCAAGGGTCGCGGCCATCGTCGCCATGTCCCGAGCCGTCACGAGCGCGGAGCATTGCTTGAAGTACAGATCAAGCGAGTCCTCGACGTCGCCTTCGATGATCCCGAAGTTGAGCATGAGGTGCGCCATTGCTCGGTTCCGATGTCCCGTCGTCCGTTCGGATTCGTACACCGCTTCGTCGATGCTGGGAGTCTTCCCCATGGACTTGCCGAGCAGCTCGATGATTCGATCGAGTCGGTCTTGTTGCGAGTTTCCGCGGATCATCGAGGTCACCGCGATCGCGCCCGCGTTGACCATCGGATTGTGCGGGCGGTTGTTCGCGTCCAGACGGATGATGCTGTCAAACGAGTCCCCCGATGGCTCCACGCCGACGCGTTGCATGACGTACTCACGCCCGTGATCCGCGAGTGCTTGTGCGTGGGTGAAGGGTTTGGAGAGCGACTGGATGGTAAAGGTGCTGTCTTTATCCCCCACTTCGAAGACTTCACCTTCGACCGTGACGAGACCGATCGAGAAGCAGCTCGGGTCCGCTTTGGAGAGCTCGGGGATGTAGTCAGCGATCCGTCCTTCGTTGCAGTCGCGGTAGCGCTCGTAGAGCGATTGGAGGGCGCTCGAGACTTCGAGCCGATCGTATGGCTTGCTGTGCTGGGGGTTCATCGTTGTAAGGATAGACTGATTTGGAGTGATGACCGCTGCTTACGAATCGGTCTCAACCCAATCTTGATCAATTCCGACTTTATGACGCTGACAGGTTGCTAAACACGGGGGTATGTGCGCGGTTGTACGCCGTAGGTGATCATCGCGCTCTCAATCTGATCCTGTTCAGTGGTCTCAGGGAACAAGCGATACCCCGGAGCGAGGATCTCGCTGACTTCATCGGCATAGACACGGAAGACTGATTTGAACGGGAACTTTCCGAGCGTCAGCGACTCTAAGCGTCGTTCAATGTCTGAATAGCTCGCGTCTTCCTTTGTGAGGTATTGCGCCGGACCTTTGATCTGGTACCCCTTCTGTGTGAACACATCGACAAAGCTGACGCACGCGTTTGGGTTCTCGCGGATGTTTCGCGCTGAGTTTGGTGACGCAATATTGGCGATGATGACGGAGTCGTTGTTGTAGGACGCGAAAATTTCTTTGGGCGAAACACTCGGCTGATTGCTGGACGAACTCGTGGCAAGCCAGCAGAGGACACACGCATCGAGCGAACGGATGATTTCTTGATCGAGACTCAACGGCATACTCCGGGGGGGGGTGACTGTTGAGTCAGTGTATCAGACGACCAATCCACTGAGCGATGCAAAGAACAGCTTGGATGTAGCGCTCTTGACCCCTTCTAATTCGGATATACAATATCCGTAAAGGAGCCCAATCATGCATACCACACTCAATAACCCGATTTCCACTCCCCCAAGCACTCCCAGGTTTGATTACGCTGGTCTCGCATCCAAGTCCTTCTCGGCGTATGTCGCGTTTGGGGAGACGCTGGAGCACAGCAGCATCGAGGCTGGTCTGCGTGATCTCGTGACCACACGCGCCTCCCAGATCAACGGCTGCGCGTTCTGCGTGGACATGCACGTCAAGGAAGCAACCATCCATGGCGAGCGAGCGCTGCGGCTCCATCACCTCGCGGTCTGGCATGAATCGCATCTGTTCAACGAACGCGAACGCGCGGCTCTCGCGTGGACAGAGGTACTGACCAAACGCGGGGAGAGCAGCGAAGTGGACGAGGTATTTGGACAAATTCAGGGACACCTCAGCGAGACGGAGATCGCTGATCTGACGTTCTTGGTCATCGCCATCAATGGCTGGAACATCGCGAACCTTGCGACGCGGAACAAGCCAGGATCTTTGGATTCGGTCATGGGACTCGACGCGGCTAAACTGGAGTGATGCAACTCAAAAACCAAGTTGAATGGGCACTGCACTGCTGCGGCGTTCTTGCGGCGGTCCCGGACGGCAAGGCGATCCCATCGAAGGTGCTCGCGGAGTTTCATAGAGTGCCTCGCGAGTATCTCGCCAAAGCAATGCAGGGGCTCGCGCAAGCGGGGATCGTGTCGGGAACGCTTGGTCCCAGCGGCGGGTATCGTCTGGCGCGTGAGCCGTCGGAGATCAGCTTCCTCGACATCATCGAAGCGGTCGAGGGGAAGCGATCGACCTTCGTGTGCAACGAGATCCGACTAAACAATCCGAGTCTCACACGCGATGAACGACGCTGCTCTCGCGAGCGCCCCTGCGGGATCGCGAAGATCATGTGGGAAGCGGATGAGCGGTGGCGGGAGCACCTGCGCGGCGTGTTGCTGTCGGATCTGCTCGAGGACATCGCTGATGAGGTCCCGACAGAGATTTTGGTGAAAGGACAGGACTGGATTCTCGAACAAAGCTGATCAATGCTTCTGATTCACATGATCATCTTTGAGGATTCATATGCGACGCGAACTCAAGCTCGACACTCTCCAAGACGCGGTCTCCGAATGCAGAATGCTCCACGAATCGGGGTATGAAGCGACGGGGAACTGGAGTCTGGCGCAGATCTGCAACCACATCCGTCTCACGATGGAAGCGAACATGCACGGCTACCCCACGTGGATGAATGTGCTGGGGTTGCCATTGCGTCCATTCCTCAGAAAGCTCGCGCTGCCTCGTTTGCTCAGGGGCGACTCGATCAACGGCATGCGGACCGCGGGGATGTTCGTCCCAATCGACGGGCTCCAAGACGCGATGGAGCTCGAGAAGTTTGAAGAGTGCGTCAAAGAGTTCGAGCGGTCCACCAGCCCCCTTTATGCACATCCTGGATTTGGGAACATGCCTCGCTCAGAGTTCAACCGCTTTCACGCGGCGCACGCGGCGCATCACCTGAGTTTTTTGGTCCCCTCGTCAGACTCAAACTGTCGTCGGACCTGAATGGGTGATCCCGAAATACGAGTATGGCCCCGACGATTGCTGGGGCCATACATGGATTGATTTCGATTTGGATCGGTTAGATCTTTTTACCGACGACGGCGTGCAAAGAGACCTGCTGCACCAGCGAGCAGCACGCTTGATGCTGGAGCCGGCACTGTGTTGATTGTCAGGTTATCCATGATGATCCGTGGCGCTGAGTAGTTGCTCCCGAAGGTTGCGTAGAGGTTCAGAGAATCGAAGTTCACTCCGTCGACCGAAAGGGTTGCAAGAGCGATGTTGTCACGGCCTCCAAGGTCGGAGATCGAGAATGAATCCGAATCTACGAGCGTGTCACCGAGGTATGCGTCGAGGTGGTAGACGATGCCGCCCCATGGACCATTTTCGAAGTATGCCATCTCGAGTGACGCGAAATCAGCGACGTTGTCGAGGTCCATAGTCACTGTTGAGATCGCTCCGAGCGAGAGGTTGTCACCGACGACGTATGAACTCCCGAAGGTCAGCGCGTTGTTGGCGCTGCCCCAACCTGGGAAGTCGTTGTAGAAGAGGGCAGCGTTCTCGACGATGATATCATTGCCAATACCTTCAACTCCTCCGCCCGCCTCGAAAGTGCTTCCGTCAGGGAAGACTCCTGCGACGTTGTTGACTTGGTTGTAGGTCACTCCGTTGTAGTGCATGGACTGGCCGTAGAACGCTTCTGCCAGGTCATCATACGTGCTCACGCTCATGCCTGCGAACGCCGATCCAACGGTGATTGCGCAGACTGCTGCGCTCATGTACATATTCATTTCAACTCTCCTTTGGGTTATTCTGATTCATCTCAACACAACGGGCATCATGCCATCAAAAAATCTGCTCACCGATCCTTGGGGAGCAGCTCATGTTTCACCATCACCGACGTTGGCACTGGTGGGTACGCCATACGAATGCGATACAACTCATACTCATCTGGATCGATCGCGAGCCGAGCGAATACCGAGCTCGCGAGATCTGGGTAGCCTGGTAGATCTACACACTGCGCGAACGCGAGCCCGCGTCCGAGCAGCTTGACTTCCCCACCGATGTGCAGCTTATCCGAGTCTTCGAAGGAAGCCGGCGATGCGATGTCGGAGAACACACGGAGTTCTCGCTCGACATCACCGAACAACCCGGCTCGCACGAAGAGATCGAAGTGCAACATCTCAGCGGGTGTTCGCACAGTGGTTCCGAAATGCGCCACCTTATCGTTGGGCATCGCGTGCGTTGGTGCGATGTTGCGGAGAATCTCTCCGGTCACGAGGGTCCGCTCTCCGAGCAAACCAACCTCAGAAGACAAGAACTCATCCTGCATCATCCCATCGCGGGTCTTCTTCCGGCTGAGCGCCGGCATCGGATCGGAACAGAACTCTGGGATCACTGGGACCCCGCTGTACTGCTTCGCGGCTTGCGGATCAATCGCGGCGCGTTGCATGGCTTGTTCATGCTGCGCGTCGTCGTCGAGTGCGACGGATTGATTGATCACCCATCGTACATCTGGACGAGTCTGACGGAACCCCATGAGCCCACGGATCTGGGCCGCGTGAAAGTAGTCTTCAGTATCTTCCGAAGGCAACAGTACACACATCGCGAGGAGCACCTTGCAGCGAGCACCCCACGTGAAGCTGTTGCCCTCGAATGCGAGCTGGCGCCAGCGGTCTTCAGCGTTGATGTCGTGCTCGGAGCCGGTGGACTCGATCAGCATGTCAAACTCGGACTTACTCGATGCATGGGTCTCGACGAGCGCCCGGAACTTCTGGTCCGTTGCTTTGATCGATTCGACCAGCTCCTCAGCGACCCCGCTCAGCTCAGCGGCTTTGACCAGCGCCGAGACACTCTTGCTTGAGGGCATGTGTTTGGCGGCCACAAACGCGTCACCGCTGTACGCCACCTTGATCAACTGCCATGCGAGTTTGCGATGGATTCCGAGCGATTGGGATACGGCTGACACTGCTTTGGTGCCTGGACATTTCTCCTCGATCATCCGCGCGTAGACATTCCTTGCGGAACTCACCACCTCAATAGTGTCACTCTCGAAGCGATCCTGAGATTCATTTGAAGATGTGCCGAGCGTGGCCATTCGGCTAGCTTACTGGATATCACTACGTTTCACAATCTGTTTCTGAAACAATTTGAGAAATAAATACTGATTGGATTAGGTGAACGCAGAGCCAACGAATCATGTGCTTTCAGGCTGGGATATGCGAAAAACCGCGATTTCAGCGTTCAAACACGCTGTCCGCGTGTTTGAGTGGGACAAATACCGCTCTCATATCCGGCTTTGGGACCTAGAAACGCTGGCATTGCTTTGAGCGTCAGAGCATTTCTCGCTCCCCTGGAACTCGACCCTGTCCCATCAGTGTCGGTTATGGCTTGAGGTTGGCATCGCTCTGATGCTTGGATGGAGTCATGCCTGCGAAGCGTCTGCCCGCCCCAGCAACCGGACCGACCGCTGGACCTTGCCATCGATCACAACCGTGTCTAGATCGAACCCGCCGTCCATCCGCACCCGCACCCATGTGAGCCCGTCCCTCTCCATTTCGGGTTTCATTTTGGATATGCCGGGGACATACACAACCGTCCCCGCGCCGCGCATGATCAACCAGTACCGCACACGCACCCGGTCGCCCAGTCGCACATCCTGACCTGTTACCGCGTACTGCACAGGACCTATCTGCGACACACCGCGCTCGTAATCTGGGTGGAGTTCGAGAACACTATCGCAGTAGCGTGAGGTCTCCTCCCCCTCGTGTCTCCAAACCATTACTTCGTCGCGCCCTGCCTCTAGATATATCAGGTCGCCGAATCCGTTGTTGCCGAACACGATCGCGTTGGCATCACACGATCTGGGCAGGCCATCGCGTTCGATCTCAAAGCGCCACTCCTCGCCGTCTGGTCCAATCATCATGCGCGTGCCGAGATGTCGCACTGGTGCTAGCCGGTCATCCCCAGCATCACCGATCTCTTTTCGAGTGTCCATAGCAGGATTGTACGGTTTCGCAAGCGCAGCCATCACATCCGACTGGAGTTGCACTCTGCTGCTTCAAAGCGGCACGATCGTTCGAGAGGCATTGGCAATCCAAGACTCAGAGGAGAGGATTGAACTCATCTAAAAACACAGATGGCCCTGAGACTAGCTAGGGCCATTTTGCGAGCGAAATCGGGATGACAGGATTTGAACCTGCGACCTTTTGACCCCCAGTCAAACGCGCTACCAAGCTGCGCTACATCCCGGATTCGGCCTGCGTACAGGCCGGTGTGAAGCATAGTCCGTCATCGCTGCCCAGACCAACCCACTCCTAGTTAGACCTCTTCAGGCTAAATCAAGTGCCCGAGCGACCTATCGTTGGGTATGAGCACCCCAAAGCATCCCGAATCGGTCTTGTTTCGCTCCGTACGTCTCATTGATCCGGCATCCGGGACGGATCAGATCACCGATCTGGGGGTTCGCGACGGGGTGGTCGCGGCGATCGACTCAGGGATCGACCCTTCCGGGTTTGACCAGGTCATCGATGGCGAGGGGATGATCCTCGCTCCGGGATTGATCGATCCGCACGTGCACCTGCGTGAGCCGGGACAGACGCACAAAGAGGATATCGAGTCGGGAACGCGAGCCGCGATCGCGGGTGGGTTTACGACGGTCTGCTGCATGCCCAACACCTCTCCGACGCTGGATACTCCGGAGATGATCGAGTTTGTGCGATCGCGTGCAGCGAAGGCGGGGCACTGCCGAGTGTTCAGTGTCGCGGCGGCAACGCTTGGACGCAAGGGAGAACGGCTCGCAGAGATCGGGCTTTGTCTCGATGCGGGAGCGGTCGGTTTCTCAGATGATGGCGATGTCGTCGAGTCCGCGTCGATGATGCGGAGCGTGCTCCAAGCGGTCAAGCAGACGGGCAAGTGCTTCATGCAGCACTGTCAGGAATTGACACTGACCAAGGGAGCGGTGATGCACGGCGGGACCGTTTCCACCAAGCTGGGTTTGAAGGGCTGGCCCCGCGAAGCGGAAGAGCTCATCATCGAGCGTGATATTCGGCTCAACAAATACATCGGGTGCCACTACCACGTCCAGCACATGTCGTCTGGGAACTCGGTCGAGATCGTCGCGCGAGCACAGCGAGAAGGTATTCCCGTCTCCTGCGAAGCGTCCCCCCACCACTTGCTGCTCACACACGAAGCGATCGAAACACACGGAACACTCGCGAAGATGAACCCGCCGTTGCGTGAGCAGTCGGATATCGACGCGTTGCGACAGGGCGTCGCGGACGGCGTCATTACGATCCTCGCGACGGACCACGCGCCGCACCACGCGGATGAGAAACGCAGCGCGATGAGCGACGCGCCGTTCGGGATCATCGGTCTCGAATCGGCGCTGGGGCTGTACCACAAGGCGCTTGTCGAGACCGGTCACATCGAGTGGCCCAAGCTCATTGAGCTGATGACGATCAATCCCGCGAAGCTGTGCGGGCTCGACGAGATTGGGCTCGGCAAGATCAAGATCGGTGGTCCTGCGGACCTCACGCTTATCGATCCAGATCACCGATGGACACTCACGGAAGACGATCTGGTCGGCAAGAGTGTCAATACTCCATTCCTCGGCTGGGAGATGGGCACGCGCGCGGTGCTGACCATGGTCGCGGGACACACCAAGAACGCGCACGAACTCGCGATGGCGTAAAGATGATTCGATGAACATGATCCTCAAGAAGCTCTGGGACACGCGTGAGATCAGCATCGCGATCCTTGCGATCGTGACCATCGCGGCTCATGTGATCCTGCGCTTCGCGCTCGATGCGAGTCCAGAGGCCGCTCGGATCCCGCTGACGATCTGTCTCGTGCTTGGTGGAACGCCACTGGTGCTTGAGCTTTTGATGAAGGCGCTCCGCAAGGAGTTCGGATCGGACCTGCTCGCGGGGATCTCGATCGTCACTTCGGTGCTGCTCGACGAATACCTCGCGGGATCGATCGTGGTGCTCATGTTGTCCGGCGGCGAGGCGCTCGAGGAATACGCGGTCCAGAACGCATCGAGCGTGCTCAAGGCGCTTGCGAAGCGGATGCCTTCTGTGGCGCACATCAAAGCGGATGGGAAGCTCACGGATGTCCCGCTCGACGATGTGCAGGTCGGGGATCATGTCACGATCTTCCCCCACGAGACTTCTCCTGTTGACGGCGTGGTGATCGATGGGCACGGCGTGATGGACGAGTCGTATCTGACTGGTGAGCCGTACATGATGTCCAAGGCGCCGGGATCGTCGGTGTTCTCCGGCGCGATCAACGGCGAATCCGCGATCACGATCGAAGCGACCAAGCCCGCACAAGACTCCCGCTACGCGAAGATCATGCAGGTGATGCTCGACACAGAGCAACGCAAACCCCACATGCGCCGTCTTGGGGATCAGCTCGGCGCGTACTACACCCCCATCGCTGTCGCGCTGGCGATCTTCGCGTGGTTCATCTCCGGAGATCCGACGCGCTTCCTCGCGGTGCTGGTGGTCGCGACGCCTTGCCCGCTATTGATCGGCATCCCGGTCGCGATCATCGGATCGATCTCCCTGAGCGCCAAGCGCGGGATCGTCATCAAGGACCCCGCGGCTCTGGAAACCATCGAGACCTGCAAGACCATCATCTTCGATAAAACAGGCACGCTGACCTACGGCACACCAACGGTGACGGATATCCTGACAGCCGAGGGCTTTGATCCGGACGAAATCCTGCGCAAAGCGGGGTCGCTGGAACGCTACTCGAAGCACCCGCTCGCTAATGCGATCGTCAAGAAAGCGACCTCGGCTGGGGTGTCGTGCTCTGAGCCTTCTGCGGTTTCTGAGAAACCTGGACAGGGGCTCTCGGGACGCATCGAGGGGAGCGATGTGCTGATCACTGGTCGCAACGCGATCGTGAAGATCGATCCGGAGAGCGGCGCTCATCTGCCGGAGGTCGCGGCGGGACTGGAGTGCGTGGTCGCGATCGATGGGAAATACGCCGGGACGATCCAGTTCCGCGATGAACCACGCAAGGACGGCAAGCTCTTTATTCAGCACCTCGGGAAGAAGCACGGCTACGAGAAGGTCATGCTCGTCTCGGGAGATCGATCGAGCGAAGCGGAGTACCTCGCGGAGCGGGTCGGGATCAGCGAGGTCCGCGCGGAACAGACCCCTGAGCAGAAGGTCGAGATCGTCCGCGCTGAATCTGAGCGGGCGCGGACCTGCTTTGTGGGTGACGGGATTAACGATGCGCCGGCGCTGTCGCTCGCGACGGTCGGGATCGCGTTTGGTCAGGCGTCGGACATCACGACCGAGGCCGCGGGGGTGGTGATCATGGACTCGTCGCTCGAGCGTGTGGACGAGTTTTTCCACATCGCTCGGCACATGCGCCGGATCGCGCTCCAATCCGCTGTTGGGGGGATGATCCTGAGCATCGTGGGGATGATCCTCGCGGCGATGGGGTACCTCCCCCCAGTCGCGGGGGCGATCTCGCAGGAGGTCATCGACGTCTTCGCAGTCGCCAATGCTCTGCGGGCGGCGTTCCCGCCTCGCGTGCTGTCAGATATCCGCACCTAGACCGATCGTCGTGCTGATCCATCGCGTGTGGTGACCTAGAGTCGTACTCAATCAAAACCCGCGCCCGAGCTCTTCGGGCTTCATCGGCCGGTGCACCGGCCAATCCAAAGGATGGACACCAGCATGAGCATCAAAATCGGTATCAACGGCTACGGACGCATCGGACGCCTCGTTCACCGCATCGCATCCAACACCCCAGGCATCGAGGTCGTCGCGATCAACGACCTCGTCCCGGCGGACAACCTCGCGTACCTCCTCAAGTACGACACGATGCACGGGCGATTCTTGATTGATCACAAGCCCGCTGAGGTCTCGGGAACCGAGAACACCATCACTGTCAACGGCACCGTCGTCAAGACCAGCGCGGAGCGCGATCCAACCAACCTCCAGTGGGGTGACATGGGTGTGGACTATGTCCTCGAATCGACCGGACTGTTTACCCAGCGCGACGATGCTCAGAAGCACATCGACAACAACGGCTGCAAGCGCGTGATGATCTCCGCGCCGACCAAGACTCCCGACACCGTCCCCACCTTCGTCCACAAGGTCAACTGCGGGAAGTACAACCCCGATACCGACACGATCATCTCTAACGCGAGCTGCACGACCAACTGTCTCGCGCCGATCACCAAGGTGATCTTGGACACCTTTGGTTTGGAAGAGGGTCTGATGACCACGGTGCACGCCGCGACCGCGACGCAGCCGACTCAGGACGGCCCATCGAAGAAGGACTGGCGCGGCGGACGCAACGCGTACATGAACATCATCCCGGCGAGCACCGGCGCTGCCAAAGCGGTCGGACTCTGCCTCCCAGCAACGGTTGGCAAGCTGACTGGTATGTCGTTCCGTGTCCCAACTGCGGATGTCTCTGCTGTGGACCTGACCTTCCGCACTGAAAAATCCACCTCGCTCGCGGAGATCAACGCGGCGATGAAGGAAGCATCGGAAGGCAAGATGGCCGGCGTGCTCGGATACACCGAGGAGCAGGTCGCCTCGAGCGATTTCGTCGGCGATCCTCGCTCGTCGATCTTCGACGCCGGCGCGGGTATCGAGCTCAACAGCAACTTCTTCAAGGTCATCTCGTGGTACGACAACGAGGCGGGCTACGCGAATCGTTGTGTGGATATGTTCCGCATGATGGGTGAGAAGGACGGGCTCTAAAGCGTCCGGATCATTTCCGATTTCTCAAGCCGCTCGCGCACCTGCGGGCGGTTTTTTGATGCGCTGAACCTACGCTTGGTCATGCGATACAAATGGACACTTCTTCGTGCTTCTCGTTTCCTCCTTGATGGCGGAGGGATGTTCGGGATTATCCCGCGCGTGGTCTGGACACGCACGCTTGAGCCGGATGACAAGAACCGGATCGAGCTGATGCACAACTGCGTGCTCCTCGAATCCGAAGAGGTCGATCCTGAGACCGGAAAGCCCCACTGCTACCTCATCGAAGCGGGGACAGGCGATAAGCTCGACGAGAAGATGTCCACCATCTTCGGACTCGACGGACGCACGGTTGAGTCCGAGGTCAAGGGCGCTGGAGTCGATCCCGCTGACATCGAAGCGACGATCGTCTCGCACCTGCACTTTGATCATGCTGGTGGTCTGACCCGCCGAGCTCGCGATGGTGAGGAAGCGGACTGGATCGCGACCAAAGCAGGCGCGGCGTCTGGAGATTGCAACGAGGTCATGTTCACGTTCCCCAACGCGGAGTTGATTGTCCAGCGCCGCGAGTGGGTCGATGCTCGCAACAACGACGCGGTCATGACTCGGACGTACTACCGCGACCACATCCTCCCGTTTGAGGACGAGCGGATGCCGCTTGATGGCGGGCGTGCTCGATTGCGTCTCATCGACTCGCCTCGTCCGTTCCCGCTCAATCGCAAGCCTTCGAAGGGTGAGATGCCCAAATCGACCGCGGCTGAGCGTATGACGGAGGTGCTCCCAGGGATCAAGGTCTTCCTCGTCCCGGGACACACCTGGGGTCAGCAGGCGGTGCAGTTCGAGGACAATGAGGGACGCACGATCGTCTTCACTCCCGACGTGATGCCGACGCATTACCACTTGGGACAGGCGTACTCGCTCTCGTACGATGTGGAGCCGTATACCTCGATGATCACCAAGCACTGGTTCCTGAGCGAAGCCGCGGAGCATGGATGGACGCTGCTGCTCGACCACGAGCCGGGGAATCCGCTCTATACGGTCAAGAACACAGATTCTGGATGGTTCGAACTCACCAATGCGTGAGCTTTCGCAACGCTGGATGGTCATTTCCGATCTATACTTCTGAGCAGCCATGAGCACTGAGACCACCCCACCAATCCAGGACACCCCAAGCGACGCTACGAAGCAAGCGGAGTCCCCTGTCGATTCGGGATCCAAGACTACAGAATCCGAGGCGGCGGGGTCGACTGCGGAAGCCAAGCCCAAGCCCGGCCCGACCAAGGTCCCCAAGACCAAGCGGACTTTGTTTGAGCGTGCCGAGGCGTTTATCTCGAAGCTCTCGACGCGGAACAACTTCTGGAATCGCGTCTGCTCGATGATCTGGTTGCCGTACGCGTTCCGCTCTGGGATCAAGATGTCTCAGGACGAGAACACGTACCGCGCGACGCTCCCGTTCCGCAGGTTCAACAAGAACTGGTACAGCGCGATGGCGGGTGCCGCACTCCTCGGGAACTCCGAGATCGCGGGGGGGAACTACGTCTTCAGCGTCTGCGGCGGTGACTACACCGTGGTCTGTAAGCACCTCGAATACAAGTTCTTGCGTCCGTGTCACGGCCCGGCAGAATATCGGATGACCCCGCTCGAGGACATCCACGCGCTCGTTGCGACTGGGGAAGAGTTCAACATCACGATCCGCATGGACATCGTCCAGGTCCTCGTCCCGATGAGCGAGAAGAAACTCGTGGACGAGGTGGATGATCCAAACTCCAAACCCGCCAAACCCAAGCGGGTCGGACGCTGCACAGCGACCTTCCACGTGACCCCAAAGGCGCACCACAAAGCGAAGAAACTCCGCGGGACGAAGAAGGCATGAGCGAGCAGAGCACGCTGATCCGTTCTCAGCCGACGACGACCAATCCAATCCTCTGGGGCGCGTACCTCGGATGCTCATGGACATGGTGCATCGGGATGTTCTTCCCGGTCCTGCTCCTGCGTGACTTCGGTTGGGCGGGGTTCATCGCGTTCGCGATCCCCAACGTGCTCGGAGCCGCGGCGATGGGCTGGGTGCTCCGCTCGCGTGCACAGTCCGTCAGCTTTGTCGAGCTCCACCCGATCGCGCTCTGGTGGTTCTCCGCGATCACGATCGGGTTCCATGTGTTCTGGATCTTCTGGATCATCTCAACGCTCAAGATCGCACTTCCCATGCCCAACGAGTATCTGTTCGGGGCTGGGGCGATCGCGGTCGCGTTTATCTTCTCGTCGGGACGCTTAGTCCGGCTCGGCAAGGCGCCGCAGCTCGCAATGCTGTTGTGGATCATCAGCGCCGCGGTGCTGGTCGTGTTGTTTGTCAAGCCCGAAGCTCGTCCGGCGCTGGACTCGCTGATGGAATCGCCGCCGACAAGGTCCGGGGTTGAGTGGTTCGTCCCGATCTCGATCTTTGGGTTTTTGCTGTGCCCGTATCTCGACATCACCTTCCACCACGCGCGACAGAACCTCCCCACACAATCATCGGGTCGGCTCGGATTCACAATCGGGTTCTGCGTGTTCTTTGCGCTCATGATCGTGCTGACAACGCAATACGCAGGTCTGATCGCGGGTGCGATGGACGGCGGGATGCTCAGCGCGATCCAAACGCCTTGGATCGCGGCGGGGGTTCTTGTGCACATCCTCTGCCAATGGATCTTCACCGTCCGCGTTCATCTGGATCGGATGGGGACGCTCCAACCACACCCACTGCTCGGATATCGAGCGTTGTTTGTTGTGCTGCTGATCTCGGGACTCCTGGGATTCTCAGCCGCGAGTTTGCCTCAGCACAGCGGACTCAGCGGCGGGGAGATCGTGTACCGCTGCTTCCTGACGTTCTACGGCTTGGTGTTCCCGGCGTACATGCTCTACCGCGTGGTGCGTGCACACTCGTCGGACGTGCCGCTCCAGAGATGGATGATGTGGCTCGCGATCGGAGTCGCGGCTCCGATGTTCTGGATGGGATTCATCGAACGACAATCCGTGTGGCTCGCTCCGGGATTCGTCGTCGTTCTCTGCGGCGCGTTTGTGCTCAAGGGCAAGCGGCTCACTGATCCAGCGTGAGTCCCTGATTCTGCGCGACAATCTTTGCATTGCGTTTCATCATCTTGAGCTTGGCGCGTTTCATCGCGGACCCCTTGAACGCTTCGCGGCGGTCGTCTTCTGACCAGTTGAGCACTTCGAGCAGATCGAAGCGGTCGCGCGTCGGCGCGTAGGCATCGTTGATCGTTGGTGCGTCGTCTCGCTGTGAGTTGTGCGGACAGACTTCTTGGCAGATGTCGCAGCCGTAGATCCAGTCGCCGATGTGCTTCGCGAGTTCGGGATCGATATCGCTGCGGTGCTCGATCGTCAGGTACGAGATGCACTTGCGAGCATCCACAGAATACGGCGTGATCGCATCGGTCGGACACGCGTCGATGCAGCGTGTGCACGTGCCGCAGTGGTCGGGTTCAGGGCGCTGATCCGCAGGAGGCACAAGATCGAGCGTGGTGACGATCCCGCCGAGGAAGAAGTACGACCCGATCTTGGGGTGGATCAACAGCGTGTGCTTCCCGATCCATCCGAGCCCCGCTCGCTGCGCGAGCTCGCGTTCGAGGACCGGCGCGGTATCGACGAAGACCTTGAACTGCGCGTCGGGATGCTCCGCTCGCAGATCATCGGCGAGGGCCATCAGGCGTTTCTTCATGATCTTGTGGTAGTCTTTGCCGCGCGCGTAGCGTGCGATTCTGCCTTGCCCCTGCTTGAGCGGGGAGTCGATGTTGTCCACTCTGCTCGCATAGACGTCCGCGACGAGCAGCATGGATCGTGCTTCATCGATGAGTTGGTTTGGATTGATCCGAAGGTCCGCGTGGTTTGCGAGCCAGTCCATTTCGCCGTGCTTGTGCTCGCTGAGCCAATCTCTGAGCTCGCTCCCCCACTTGGATGGATCGACACCTGTGATCCCTGCGAGCGCAAAGCCCGCGTCCTTGGCGCGAGTGATCAATGCTGTCGAGCTGTGTGCATCCACGCGGGATCTTATGCGTTTGACGCGTCGCACCCGCACCCTGAATCGCACGCCAGTTCATCGGCTTGCATCCATTCGTAGAGCGTGTCGCTCGCGTGCTTGAGCACCTCGCGTGGGTCTCGGCCGTCTTCGTGGACCCAGAGCTTGGGGTACTTGTAGACGATCCATCCGGCGAAGCCCATCTCATCGAGCGCGGCGACGGTCTGTCGGCACGCGAGCACGCCTTCTCCCAGCAGCACAGGATGATGCTCGTTATCGACGTCGAGGAGCTTGACGCAGTGGAGGTGATCCTTGATCAACTCGACCCCCTCGACGGGGCACTCGCCTGCTTGCTGCGCAGCTTGGATGTTGTAGGAAACACCGAGGTTCAGATGCGGGAACGCGTTGATCAGTTCGAGCAGGTCCGAGGCGCGAGCGAAGGATCCGCCGTTCTCGATGAGGACCATGCAATCCGTGTTGCGTGCTGTTTGTGCGGCGAGTTGGAGGCGCTCCCCGACTCTCCGGAGTCCCCATGCTTTGGGTTCGGAGCGTGGGAGCTCGAAGCCGTAGACGCGGACGTACTTGACGGATGCTTTCTCAGCGAAGTCCACGTACTGCTTGGTTTCTTTGACGCCCTCTTCCGCGTTGACGAAGATGTGTCCGATGACTGGGGGGAAGACCGGCTTGTCGTAGCGGACCCCAGTCGCCAATGCCACGGGCGTGACCCCGGCGTGCTCGAACTTGGAGCGGACCTCGAAAGGATCCAAACGCATCGGATCGCACATCATCGCGGGCTGGGGATCGAGGAACGAACGCATCTCAAGACCGAGGTATCCAAGATCCGAAGCGGTCTGGATCGCTTGATCCAATGTCCATCCGGGGCAGACTGTCGTTGAGTAAGCGATCTTCATATCAGGGTCCTCTGTCGCGCCTTTCGACGCTTGATTCTCGGCTCAGATTGTAGTGTATCGCCATCAATGGGATCGAGCGAGAGGGATATCCCTACTTCGTTGATTGTGGCGCATCGCTTGAAACATTGGATGATTCCTCAGGGGAATCGGGGGGAAGATGGATCGCAAAGTCTGATCCTTTCCCGGGTTCTGAGTGCAGCTCGAGCGCCCCGCCGTGGGCTTCAGCGATTCTCCGAGCCGTCGGGAGTCCCAGCCCTGTCCCGGATGCTCGTGTGGTGAAGTAGGGATGGAAGATGCGTTCCTGATCTTCTGCGGAGATCCCAGGGCCGGTATCGGTGACGTGGATCGAGACGCTGTCGTCGCTGTGCTTGGTGACGCGGAGGATGAGGTCGTTTCCGGAATCCGGATCATCCTTCATCGCGTTGACGGCGTTGATCATCAGGTTCAGCACGGCTTGCTTGATGTGGTTCGCGTCGATCGACAGGACGACCCGATCGGGGGAAGGGTCGAGACGGATCTGGACGCCGCTGGATTGCGCTTGGACGTGGAAGAAATCCCCGAGCTGCTCGATCAGATCGTTGAGATCGGTTGGACGCTTGTCGAGTCGCAGTTCTCCGGCGTACTCAAGGAAGTCCTCCAAGATCCCACGAAGACGATCGGTCTCGTTCCGCAGGGCGCCGACTCGGCGTCCCATGCGTCCCTTCTCCTGCTCGTCGATCTGCAGGTCCTCGATCGCTTCACCGAGCAGCTGCGCGTTGAGTCCGATCGTGGAGAGTGGGTTCTTGATCTCGTGGGCGAGTCCCGACGTCATCGATCCGATCTCGGCGAGTCGCTCAGCGGATCGGGCACGCTTCTGCGAGACACGGACGCGAGCGGCGGCTCTTCCCACAGCGACGCGCGCGACGATCGCGGCGCCCAATGCACCGATCGCGCAGCCGAGCAGTACCCAGAGCAGAGCGTTCATTTGCGTTCCTTTACGATCACATCCACGTCATGAGCATAGAACCCAACACGCGGACGCGGTGATCGTCTATCAATGCATCGCCTCAAGATTGATCGACTTCTCTCAACGACGAGGAGTTCGGGAGTAGGTGCGTTTGGGGACGACGACTTCTGCTTCTGAACCAGCATCGTCTGATTCCGTTGCTTCGAGCGCGGTGACCTTGGTCGCTTTCCATCCCTTGTCGCCGTTCTCGGCGCTGTACTGGACTGGGGAGCCGTCGGCGAGGACGCGGAAACCCTCGCCCTCGATGACGGTGTAGTGGACGAAGATATCTTGGTCATCTGGTCCGACAATAAAACCAAAGCCCTTGCATGGATCAAACCATTTCACATTGCCTTGGATATCAACAAGCGTGTTGCTTTCGTTGCCCATGTCTGTCCCCGAGCGGGTGCGCTCGGTCTCCTAACTCCGGATCCATGAATCACCCACGAGAACGAGGTCACGGACCGGACTACACGTGCATCGCTCAGGAGCGATAACACACCCACCAGCATACCAGATATGATCCGCGCGTCAAACACCCCCGAACAAATACAAGATTTATTCGGGGGTTTCACTGAATAGCGGATTGGTCAATCGAGACCCGGCAAGGCCTCAAATGAGCTTATTCTGCCGATGAAGACTCGGGCTTGCGGGAGCGGCGGCGACGGCGGCGCTTCTTCTCGCCCCCACCTTCACCGTCGTTGTCGGAACCCGAATCGTCGGACTCGCCGCGGGCTTCCTTCTCTTCCTTGCGTGCCTTGGCCTTCTCTTCCCACTCGGGATCGGCTTGCTTGATCGAGAGCTTGATGCGTCCCTGATCGTCCACGAGCAGCACCTTGACCTTGACCTCGTCGCCAACGGAGACGACATCCGCAACGGATTCGACGTAGCCGTCTGCGAGCTCGGAGATGTGGCACATGCCGTCGGTCCCTGGAGCGATCTCGATGAACGCACCAAAGTCCTTGGTCGAGACGACCTTCCCGTCGTAGATGGTTCCCGCTTTGACATCCTCGCACAGCGCGGAGATCTCGGCTTCTGCCTTCTCGACGTTCATCGCGTTGGACGACGAGACGATCACGCTGCCGTCGTCATCGACATCGATGTTGACGGAGTACTTGTCCTGCAGGGCGCGGATGGTCTTGCCACCAGGCCCGATGAGCTTGCCGATCTTCTCTGGATCGATCTTGAGCTGGAGCAGACGCGGAGCGTACTTCGAGGTCTCCTCGCGTGGAGCTGGGATGACCTTCTCCATCTGCTCGATGATGTCGATGCGTCCTTCCTTCGCTTGCGCGAAGATGGTTTCAATCTGATCGAGGGTCAAGCCGCGAGCTTTGAGGTCGAGCTGGATACCGGTGATGCCTTCGCGTGTGCCGGAGACTTTGAAGTCCATGTCGCCGAAGAAGTCTTCTTCGCCGATGATGTCGGTGACGAGGACTTCGTTCTCGTCGTTCTCATCCGCGAAGCGACCAACGGTGATCCCTGCACAGGTGTTGGTGATGGGGACACCAGCGTCCATGAGTGCGAGACAGCCGCCGGTGACGGATGCCATCGAGGACGAGCCGTTGGATTCGGTGATGTCCGAAACGAGGCGGATCGTGTACGCGAACTCTTCTGGTGATGGGAGAATCCCGAGCAGCGAGCGCTCAGCGAGTGCACCGTGACCCACTTCGCGGCGACCAGGTCCCATGATGCGACCCGCTTCACCAACGGAGAATGGTGGGAAGTTGTAGTGCAGGTAGAACTTTTTGGAGTACTCAGGGAGCAAGCCGTCGATGATCTGCTCATCGCGACCAGTGCCGAGGGTACAGGAGACGAGCGACTGAGTCTCACCGCGCTGGAAGAATGCGGAGCCGTGGGTGCGAGCGAACTGTCCGACGTGCATTTCGAGCGGACGGATCTCGGTACGACCACGCCCGTCGGCACGGATGCCCTTCTCGACGATCAGCTTGCGGGTGATCTTCTTCTCGAGCTTGCGGAACGCTTCGGACGCTTGACGATTCGCGGCTTTGGTTGCTTCCCACTCAGCAGGGGTGCCGCTGTCGTTGATTGGGAACTGCTCCATGACGGATGCTTTGATCTCAGCGACGCGATCACCACGATCGTGCTTGCCTTTGATCTGACGCGCTTCGGTGAGGTCCTTCTCGCAGATGGAGACGACCTTGTCCATGATCTCGTCTGGGATCAGGTTGAGGTGGTCACCCATGCGTGGCTCGACGCCGACCTTCTTGACGAGCTCTTCGATGAGCTCGAGGATCGGCTTGACGCCTTCTTCGTATCCGAACTTGATCGCGGCGTGGACGTCCTCGTCTGGGACTTCCGCAGCGCCGACTTCGATCATGTTCACGCCGTCCTTGTGACCAGCGATGACGACGTCCATATCGGAGAAGTCGAGCTGGGAGACGGTTGGGTTGAGGACGAACTGAGCGCCATCATCGGTGAAGATGCGAGCAACACGGACGGTTGCGAGCGGTCCCTCGAATGGGCAGTCGGAGATCGACAGGGCAGCGGCAGCGCCGGTACCAGCGATGACGTCTGCGTCGTTCTCGCCGTCGTGGCTCATGACCCAGCACTGCATCTGGACTTCTTCGATGAAGCCGTCTGGGAAGAGCGGGCGGATCGGACGATCGATCATGCGCATCGTGAGGACTTCTTTTTCGTTGGGAGCGCCTTCACGCTTGCGGAATCCGCCTGGGAACTTGCCGCCCGCGGAGAGTTTCTCGCGGTAGTCGACTTGCATCGGGAAGAAGTCGAGTCCCGGGCGTGGGGTCGCACGCATACAGGTACACATGACGGTGGTTTCGCCGTGCGAGATCAAGAGCGCGGAGGTCGCGAGCTTCGCGATCTTCCCGGTCTCGATGCGCATCATCCGGCCGCCGATTTCCTTTTCGACGACGATTTCTTTGGTGGTCATTCGTATTTACCTCAGGGTCGTGTGCGGCTGCGAGGATTCCGCGTGCGGGGATGGATCTCGTGCGGCGCACCCTGATCGATCCCGGTGTACAAGCCCTGTCCTCGCATCACAAGAGGCAGAAGGCGTAAGACATCTCATTCAAACACACTCAATGGGTTCTTGATGTCCAGCGCCGACTGCCGCTCTGCGAACAGGGCTCTTGGTTCAACAAACAAAAACCCGCGTGCTGTGTCCAGCACGCGGGTCGAGGAGATTACTTGCGGAGTCCCAGACGCTTGATCGTGTCGAGGTATGCGTCGCGGTTGGTGCGAGCAAGGTAGCGGAGCAAGCGGTTGCGCTTGCCGACCATCATCACGAGGCCGCGGCGGTTGTGCATGTCCTGCTTGTTCTCACGCAGGTGCGTCGCGACTTGCTTGATGCGCGCGGTCAGAAGAGCGATCTGGACCTCTGGGCATCCGGTGTCGCCTTCGCTGCGTCCGAACTCTTTGACAATCTGGGCTGTTTCTTCACTGGTCAATGGCATGGTTTCATTCCTTCCGTCGCGGTCGAGGATGCCCGGGACATTCCGAGCAGCGATCGCCGCCAAAACCTTGATTCCGCCCCGCTCATTGTGGGACGAGGGATTATAGCCCGCTCGATCCAGAGAACCTCCATTTTGGACCATTGCGGACACTCGAATCGTGCTTGGGAGCTCCGAAATCAGCATCTCAGCGAGCATTTGTGCAGATTTGGCGGTTTTCCAAAAACCAATCCGCGTGGTCCAGAGACAATAGGAGCGGCATGACCCAATCCCAGCCGATCATCCTGACCGAGCTTCTGGTGCTCCAAGCACAGAGCGGCTCTGAGCAAGCGATGGGGCAACTCGTCGAGTTGTGGACCCCGCCGCTCGCTCGACGAGCGTTTCGGCTCACGCAGGACCATGAGGGGACAAGCGAGGTGATGCAGGAATCGTGGGTCGGGATCGCTCGCGGGATCGGTCGATTGCGTGATCCCGCTCGATTCGGCGCGTGGTCGTTTCGGATCGTGCACAACCGAGCCGCGGACTGGATCAGGGCGCGGGATGCGAATCGGCGGAACACCGCTGGTCCCAACCCGGCACTCGCTCACCTGCCTGCGGCTGATCCTGAGCAGGACCCAAGCTCGGAACAGATCCGCGTCGCGGTCAGTCGCCTCGATCCCAAACTCCGCGAGGTGGTGTACCTGTTCTACATGGATCAGTGCACGATCGAGCAAATCGCGATCGTGCTGGGGATCCCCAGCGGGACCGTAAAGACCAGACTCACTAGAGCTCGCAGCGAGCTCAAGCAGTATCTGAGATGAATGAATACTCTATGAAAGGAGAGTCCGATGAATAATCTCGATGACCAAATCCGCAAGGCGCTCAATCCCAGCGACGCCGAGATGCTGGGAGGGCCGGATGATGGGCTCCGTGTAGATCAGCTCGTGATCTCGACGTTCCGCAGCCGACACTGGATCATGACGGTACCGATTGTCATTGTCTCGCTGGTTGTCTTCGCGCTCTCGATCTGGTGTCTGGTTCGTTTCTTTGATGCGACGGAAACCCAGGACATGATCGGGTGGGCGATGGGCGTGATTACCGGTTGCTTCATGATCGGATTCATGAAAGTCTGGTTCTGGATGGAGATGCAACGCATCGCGATCACACGTGAGGTCAAAAAGGTCGAGCTGCTCGCGGCGATGCTGCTGGAGCAGGCCCGAAAGGCAGACTGAACTCTGATTAGTAACAACCAAATGACAAGAGCTCAAGGTATTCGCTGATGTCGATGAAGTTGTAGAGCCCGTTCTGATCCAGATCCGCTCTCTGATCTTGGTCACTGAACAGATCAAGGAACTCCGCGATGTCCTCGTAGCTGTAGCGGGAATCACCATTCAAATCTGCAAGGCACCCGACGTTGTAGACGAACACGGCTCCCAGACTTAGTTGGTGATTGACCTCGGAAATATGCTCTGGTGCACCGACATAGAGGCGATCGTTGCTCATCGCTAATGATGCACCAAACTCGCCTCTCCTCATCGCGTGCCCCTCTTCTTGTCCCATCCGGTATACAAGGTCCGGATCATCAATGGAGATGAGGTACACAGATCCTTGAAAGATCGAACCGACCGCGACATAGCGATCGTTCATCGCGATCGAGGTGGCGCCCAATCTCCCTAGGTTTGATCCACGCATTGTGTCTCTTGGAGTCACTCTCCAAACACGTTCTCCAGTGGAACGGTCATACAGGTCCACTGTTCCGACTCGCGTGTCGTACTGCCCAGTTGGGTCGATGTACCCAGCCGAGTTATACCCGGATGCAATTGCGACATACTCACTATTGATATCAATACTCATCCCGAACGCTCCGGTTTCCACATCCGGACGGATGGTGTACTGGAACTCGAAGGTATTCATGTCGTAGACATCCACTTGTGCAAAGTAACGGTCTGGATCTAACTCTGACTCTACAAAGCTTTGAATGTAGAGCTGCTCATCATCGATCGCAACACTCTCGGTTATTGTATCGGTGAGGTTAAAGTGGCGCCCATTGACGTCAAACCGGCCCAGTTCTTCGCCGGTCTCTGAATCAAATACAACTGTTGTCCTAGTCTCGGAGTTGCTTAAGTACTGAATACATACAAAGCGGCTCGATTCGCTTGAGCACAACGCAACCCCGTCAATAGCCGGGTTTGGAGACAGACTCCCGACTCGAGTGCCGTTGTTGATGTTGTACAGATCAAACTGGTACGGACTAATTGATCCGATCCACGCAAGTTCTCCCACAGTCCCCATGCCATAGCCGAAGTTCCAGTAAGATCCGGATTCAGCAGACTCAAGAATGCTGAGCAGCTCTCCCGAATGTGAATCATACGAGACCACGATCCCGCTCTTTCCGGAGCCGTTCTCGGATTGCGAGAAGTAGAATGGAGCCCCGACCAAGAGTCGATCTCCGTGCAGCATTACCTTTGACCCGAACCCTCCGCCCTCCTCAGCATCCAGCACCAACGAATCGATCATGTGCATCGGCTTGATCACCGGATACTCGACCTGATACAAAGGGGCTGTTTCAAAGTTCCCGATTGCTGTTTGTGCGTGCGTGAGTGAACAAAACAGAACTGCGGCGAGAGATACAATCTGTATATTCATACGCGGCTATTCGGATATATCGCTCTACGGTTCCGGACCAGTCTACGATTCGGGAGCAGCGTGAACACAGGGGCTTGCCATGAACACCGAATCGACAACGTCACCCTCACTCTCCAATCGCGTCTCGACTCTCAAGCCATCAATTACCGTCGCGCTCAACAATCGCGCCAAGGCGATGAAAGCGTCGGGGATTGATGTGCTCAGTTTCGCGGCTGGTGAGCCGGACTTTGATACGCCGCAGCCGATCAAGGACGCCGCGATCAAAGCGATCCAGGACGGACAGACCAAGTACATGCCCACGCTCGGTGACATGCCCACGCGTGAGTGCATCGCTGAGAAGCTCACGAAGGAGAACAACATCCAGGGACTGACGGGCGAGCACATCGCGATCGGTGTTGGGGGCAAGCATGTGCTCTACTCCTCGATCCAGTGTCTGTTTGATCCGCCTGCGGTTGGTGAGGATCCTTGGGAGATGCTGCTCCCCACTCCCGCGTGGGTTTCGTATCGTCCGGTGTGTGAACTCTCCGGAGGCGTGGTCAAGGAGATCGTCGCGGGACCTGAAGCGGACTTCTGCATCACTCCGAAACAACTCCAAGACGCGATCACCCCTCGCTCGCGGCTGTTGATTCTGAACTCCCCATCCAACCCCTGCGGCACGATGTACTCAGAACAACAGATCCGCGATCTCGCGAAGGTGATCCACGAAGCCGTGGACATCGCGCCGAATCTGGTCGTGCTCACGGACGAGATCTACGAGAAGATCGTCTACGGCGAGCACCACCACTTCTCGATCGGATCCATCCCCGAAATCGCGGAACGCGTCATCACGCTCAACGGCATGTCCAAGGCGTACGCGATGACCGGTTGGCGGATTGGATACGCCGCGATGCCGGGAGAGTTTGGCAAGTCGCTAATCAAGGGGATCGGGAAGCTCCAGGGACAGATGACGACGAACATCACGAGCTTCAACTATCCCGCGATCCGCGAGGCGCTGACCAACGAGTCCGTCGCGGGAACGGTCGAGGAAATGCGCCAAGCATTCGCGAGCAGAGCGAAGCTCATCCAGTCTCGGCTCGCTGAGATTCCGGGCGTCACCTGCCCCACCCCCACCGGCGCGTTCTATGTCTTCCCGGATGTGTCGTGTCTGTTCGGAAAGACGACCCCAAAGGGCGTGAAGATCACCGATTGCCCGTCGCTTTCTGAAGCGATGCTCGACGAGGCGCACATCGCGTTCGTCCCCGGCAACGACTTCGGAGGGTGCGGCCCAAACCACGTCCGCATCTCGTTCGCGTGCTCGGATGAGCAGATCAACGAGGGGATGGATCGGTTCAAGAAGTTTGTTGAATCGTTGAACTGAGCGGACGATCCAGCCGATAAGTCGGCATGGACCTACAGCACGACCAATCATTCCCATCACTGAAACTCGTCGGCGACATCGAGCTCAAGCTCTGTCCGGAGTGTCAGGGAGTTGGATCGGTGCCTTGTCCCCAGACTGTCGCGGTCCGGACTCTGGGACTCAACGCGGTGCCCTCGCTTCAGCCGTCGACTGGTCACCCGATCCCTTGCCCTTCATGCAACGGGAGGAAGATGGTCACCAACTTCGGATAGATCTGAGCCGACCTTTGTATTCAGATTATGGACGCGATGGCGCACGCACCGGGCTCGGCGCGTCGATCTCGACGAGGTCACGACGCAAATCCCAGAGCAGGGTTTTCGCGGAGATCGGTGTGGGGTCGGCGGTATCGCGTAGGGTGACGAGTCGGTCCTGATCCGCGAACGCGAACATGGTCTCCGCCGCGGCGTCGTAGATCGCGTGGTCCGACAACAGCGTGCGCTGCAGATCGGTGAAGCGGACGCGCCCGCTCGCTTCCGCGGCGTGCATGGTGATCGGAGCTGAGGGATCAGAAGCTTGGGAACCCGTGAACGATGCTTGGAGCTGATCGCATCCGAGCTGGGACACGCGGCCGGTCGTCAGTGACTTATGACGGATGTTGACCTCGCTCAAGATCAGCGCGTTTCCCGATGCACGATTGAGGTCCATCGATCCGAGCCAGGTCATGCGGGTGAGTCCTGGTCCGGAGGTGTTGGGCATCACGCTCGTTGACTCCGCGGGCTGTCCTCCCGGCTGGTCTTCACTTCGGTCCATGAGCACAAGCATGCCGCTGGTCGGGACGCTGAGGACCTGCGATCGGTTGTCGGCGATCAGCTGAGCGCCCTCCAGATACATCACCCCCACCGCTCGCTCTGGATTCTGAGGGTCGTACGTCCGCGACTCCACGCTCGCGGGAACCGAATCACTCCCAGGCACCGCTCGTCCGAACGCACGCGCCTCGATGAGCTCCCGCTCGGGCTCGTTCTCTGCGGCCGCGGTTCTTCTTGTGCTCGGAGTTGGAGTCAGATCGATCTCGAGTCGATCCGCTTTGAGTTTGTCGAGAGTGTACGCGTCTGGGGTCGAGACCGCGACGACCTCTCCGCTGCACTCGATAAATCCCAGCGCGTCATCGAATCGCATGGACTCTTCCCACGTCACGCGGAGATGTCCGCCGCTCAGGTCGCTGCCGAATCCAGACGTCGCTCCATCGGCGGCGATGTCGTGATCGAATGATCCCGGGCCCTCGACGAGGATCGATCGTGAGCGTGTGTTAATGAGGATGTCGTCGCCGTGGATCAGCGAGCCGGCTTGTCCTGCAGATGCTTGATCGCTCGAATCGCTGCTGGTGATCTGGATCGTGTCGAGCTCGGTGTTGAGATCGACGCGATGACCGCTGGCCGTGGTCTGGTTCTCTCCGAGGAACTTGGTGTCCCCGATCGCGACGGCTCGCTTGACGCGTGTTGATCCATCGACATCGCTGAAGAGACTCGCGTCGAGTTTGTTGGTCTCGACGCGCCCATCCTGCGAGATTGCGAGCACGGCTCCGTTTGCATTGAGTGACACCGGATCAACGCTGGAGCCGTCAAAGCTCGGCGTAAACCCGATCGCGATCGAGTCGGCGGTCAGCGATCCCGAGTCGGACTGCAGGGACCCATTGCTGAGCTTGATGCTTCGCAATGCGGACTCCATCGGGCCGTCATCGTCGAGCTGCGCGACGAGCGACTGGGTCCGCATGACCGCGTCGGCTCGTGTGCCCAGTACCCCGCCTTGGAAAGTCGCGGCGGTGAGACGTCCGGTGAGCTCTCCCGAATCGAGCTTTGAGAGTTCGAAGCTCGCTGAGTCGTTCCAATCGATCTGAGCACGCGGCTCATCGGTCGCTTGGATCGATTCGAGTCTGCCGGACGAATCGATGGAGATCATCCCGGAATCCAGATCCGCCGTCAGCTGCTGCGCGTGGAGCGTTCCGGTCTGTTCGGCGATGAGTTCGATGGTTTGATCTCCGTTGCTGCTGAGCGAGAGCTTGGCGCTGGTCGCGCCGTATGTGAGCGCATCGACCGATCCGCTGAAGCCTTGGGTTGGTGCGTCGAATGTAACGCGGTCTTGGGACCTGAAGGACAACGCGAGCTGCTCGCTCGCGAGCACGGTCTGCGAAATGTCCTCGATCGGCCGCACGACAAGCGGGCCATCCCAGGTCAGCACGACTTCACCGTCTTGAGCGTCAGTCGTCGTTGATCCAGATTGAGCAGTCGCCGACTGTGGTGCAGCCGGGTTTGGGGTCTGGGTTGTGCTTGGTGGTTGAGTTGTACTGGCGCTGTCGGTATTGGACTCAGTCTCTGCTTCAGTTTGTGCGAACTGGATTTGTTTGACTGCGTCGCTGCTCAGTGAGCCGTCGATGAGCATTGCCCACACATCGAGCGTGTCGGCGCGAAGTGTCCCGGTGCCGATGAGATCGACCAGGACCTGGTCTTTGATCTCAACGTGGTAGGGCTGCTGCTTCGGTGAGTCCTGCGGCGCAGCGGCCGGTGCATTGTCTTGGATCAAAGCGCTCGGATACACCACGGTCGAGAGCTGATACTGCTGGGGCGCTTTCGTGACTCGCGTTGGTTTATTCGCATCGGGACGGAGGATGAGACGCTCGCCTTTGCGGACGTCGATCAGCTCGATGCGTCCCTTGACCTCGTTGAGCATCACCGTCAGGTCGTGTCCGATGAACGACAATCCCGCGGAGTCGATCGTGAAGCGTCCGTCAGAGGTCAAGCGGTGGTATCGACGCTCGAACTCGACGGGCTGATCAAACTTCGCGGTCATCGCGGGTGTTTGATCCGCGCTGCTCGTGATCCCCATCGCGCTGCCCACGGCGTCTGTTGTTGCTGGGTCGTACGAATGGATCGTGACGTTGCCTTCGAGCGTTCCCGAGTCCGGCGCTTCGTTTGGGTCCGGCATCATGACCACGCCGTGGTCCGCGGTGATGTGGACCCGGCGTCCGTCACGCATGTAGATCCAGCCATCGGGATTGACCAATCGGCGCTGTCCCCCACCCATCGGCTCGAACTGGTCCGCTTCGAGCGTGCCTGCGATCCGCGTTGGGTCGTCGCGATCAACGATCGTCACCAGCATCCGCGCGCCCTGCTCGAGCTCGTCAAGGTCCGGGATATCGCTGGGGTCATCAGGGAACAAGCTGTCTTGGTTGCTGGGCGTGCTGCTGGCGCCCTGTCCCACGGACTGCCAGACGATGACGGCGAACGTGATCAGCATCAACGAAGCGATCGTCAGTCCAATCATGCGTGGAGATGGTCCGCTTGGGCCTGGCATGTCCCAATCGTAGTGCTCCATCGATGCTTCCGCACCCCTACTATTGCTCAATGTCGCCCCAAACGCCCTCTGGAACCGATACCGCTGCTTTCCGCTGGACCCGATCCGATGGATCGATCGCCGATGGAACAGGTGAAGCGGTCGCTCGCGTGCTGACGCACGATGTGTTTGACGTCCTTGAGCACTGGTCGGACTCCTTCGAGGACCAGACGATCGTGATCCCGTGTGGCACGCACGTCCAATCCGATCCCGAACCATCCGCGGCTCTGCTCAGTCAATGGTCGCAAGACTCGTGGGAGCCGTTCAACGAAGCGGTGGACAGGATTCTCGAACGCGCCTCTTCGAGCAACACCAAGGTCGTGATCCTCCCAGGCGTGGGTGGTCGGCTGTCCGACGCGATCTGCACGCTCTCGTGGGCCGCGAACCATCAGAGCGTCCCGCTGCTGATCGATCCCGCCGGCTGGTTGACCCCCTCGATGCTGAGCGATCTCAAAGACCACCTCATCCGCTTTACCACGCTCTGCGAGGAGCTCCCCAATATCTGGGGCGTCGTGGTCCGCAGCGTCCAAAGCGAGTCTGAGAATCAGCTTGGACACGCCTCGATCGGATCGGGACTCATCGACGAGCAGCTCCTGAGCGAGACCATCGGGAGCATCGCGACTCAGCGGGTGATCCGCTGCGATTGAGGGGGAGCGATTCGCCGCCTTGGTCGTCTTGAATCGACTACAATCCATCCATGAGCACCGCAGAGAAACAGTCGATCGACCACCCAACCTTCGCGATTGTCAAAGCCGCGTTCCCCAACTGCACCTTCAAGGCGACGCAGTTCCGCGACCAGCCGATCCTGATTGTGCAGAAGGACGACCTGCACAAGGTCATGAGTTTCCTCAAGAACGATGAGCGCTGCTGCTACGACTTCTGCTCGGATGTCACGGGCGTGGACTACCTCAACTACCCCGCGAAAACCGAGGGGCGTTTCGGGGTCATCTACAACCTCTGCTCCTACTCGCGGACAGATCGGTTCTTTGTCAAGGTCTTGCTTGATCCGACGCTCCCGACCGACGGGACGGCCGTGGATCCGGCGCTGGAAGTGGACTCGGTCTGCGATCTCTGGCCCGGCGTGGAATGGACCGAGCGCGAGGTCTACGACATGTTCGGGATCCGCTTCAAGAACCACCCAGACCTGCGCCGCATCCTGCTCTGGGACGAGTACCCAGCACACCCACTCCGCAAGGACTACCCACTCCGCGGACGCGGCGAGCGCGAAGACTACCGCATCGTGGATCGCACGAGCTCGTAAATCTGGTTCAACAAATCAAGCTGGGCTGTACAGCCCCTTTGCCTTGAGCAAGTGCGCTATCGCGTCACGCGCGGCGCCTCGACCACCCCTGCGTGCGGTGACGAACGCGGCGGCTTGCAGGACTTCGGGTTCCGCATCATGCACCGCCATCGGGAATCCGACGCGTTCGAGCGCGACGAGGTCGGGCCAATCGTCGGCGAGGTACGCGATCTTCGAGGGATCGATGTCGGTTTTTTCGATGATGTCGTCGAGGGCCGCGGATTTGTCGCGTGATCCCTGGATGATGAGCTCGGGATCGATCTTGAGGGACGCGAGGCGATACTTGAGTGCTTCTCCGGATCGCCCGGTGATGATCGCGATCTGGAAGCCGCTTTCTATCCAGAGGCGCATCCCGAATCCGTCGCGGACGTTGAACTTCTTTGTTTCCGAGCCGTCGTCGTTGATATTGATCGTCGCGTCGGTGAGGACGCCGTCAACATCGAAAATAATCAGCTCGATCTGCTCCGGGTCCGTGTGGTTTTTCTTGGTCATGGCTGCTCTCGCACGAGTTTCATCGCGATCAGGTCCTGGACGTCCAGCATCCCCAGCGGCTTGCCTTGCTCGTCCACAATCGGGATCTCGTCGGCGCGGTACTCGCGGAACATCGCGACCGCGTCCGTTGCTTTGGCGGATGAATCGAGCGTGCGCGGATTCTTGGACATCACCTCGCTCATCGGTTTCTGCAGATCATCCGGATTGCTCAGCACCAATCGGCGCAGGTCCGAGTCGGTGAAGATCCCGCTCAGCTTCCCTTCCGCATCCGTCACCAGCAGAGCGCCTGGACGACGCACGACACGCGCCGCCTCGTTGAGCGCCTCATGCACCGTGTCTGTCTCGCGCGCGATTGGGAGGTTGTCTCCCGCTTTGAAGCGGACCAGTTCCATCGCGGGACGCAGGAGCGAGCCGAGCTGTCCGCCGGGGTGTCTTGCGTGGAAATCTGCGTGACTGAACGATCTTCTACGAGCCGCCGCGAGTGCGATTGCGTCCCCGATCGCGAGGGCAACAGTCGTCGAGCTCGTCGGCGCGAGGTACTCGCCGTCTCCGGCTTCTCCCACGACTCCGACAGCGAGCACGACGTCAGAGAGACGCGAGAGTGCGGATTCCGGAGCGTCGTCCACAACCCCACGCGTGATCGAGATGATCGGGAGCTTGTCCTGACGCAGGATCGCGGCGAGGTTCACCACCTCCTCCGTCTCCCCTGAATGACTCAGACAGATCACCACGTCCTGCTTGCGGAAGCGTCCGAGGTCGCCGTGCGCCGCTTCGGTCGGATGGACGGCATGAGACGGGATTCCCAAAGATGCGAGTGTCGCGGAGATCTTCGCGCCGATGTGTCCGCTCTTTCCGAGTCCGGAGACGAGGACCGTGCCGTCGTTCTGGGCGCACTGGACGATGAGATCGACCGCTCTGACAAAGTCCGCCCCGATCCGATCAGCGACGTTGGCGATTGCCTGCGCCTCGTGCTGGAGGGCGCGGGCCATGAATGCGAGTTCCTGATCAGAACCCTGCTCGGTACCAGGATTCGTGGTTTGGTCCGTCTGCGTGCTCATGGACAAGGGTAGGCCCCCACCGACGGATTCCATACGCTACACTATTGATGTGAGCGATTTCTACCGCGTACAACTCGATGCTTTCGAAGGTCCGATGGACCTTTTGCTCTACCTCATCCGAAAGCACGAGGTGGATCTGCACGATATCCCGATCTCGATCATCACGGATCAGTACCTCGGATTCCTCGACGATCTGGACTCGATCGACATCGATCTTGCTGGGGAGTTTCTGGTCACCGCCGCGACCTTGATGGAGCTCAAGTCCCGCATGCTCGCGGTGGATGTCGTCGAGCGTGAGGACGCTCCGGACGACAAGCAGGAAGACCGCGAAGACCCTCGCGCCGAGCTCGTGCGTCAGCTGCTCGAATACAAAAAGTACCGCGACGCGGCGACGATGCTCGAGCATCGACAAGCACAGTGGGAACGACGCGCTCCGGTCCACAGCGCCGCGATCGATGACGAATCGGTCCGAAGCGCGATGGACGAGATGGGCGAGCTGGAGATCGAGGACCTGGATCTGAGCGATCTGGTCAACGCGTTCCGAGTGATTGTGGAATCGGTCAACTTCGATCGACTCGGCGAGCACGAGGTCATGAGCGACGACACACCGATCGAGGTGTACGCTAGCGACATCGTCGAGCTGCTGAACCAGTCGATCTCGTCCCCAACCCCGAAGCGGACATCGCTGCGGGACCTGATCATCAACAAACCCAAGCAGCAGATGGTCGGGACATTCCTGGCGCTGCTGGTGCTGGTCCGCGATCAGCGTGTGCTCATCGACATGCAAGGCGACGAGCCGATCATCGATCTGAATCCGGATTACGATCCGAGCAGCGATCCCGCTTCGCCGGACAATGCCGACGAGCCGATCGCGGACTTTGTCTGATCCGACCTGCTCTTTATCCCCAGTTCATCCCCGGCCAATCCTGCGCTGACGGCGCACGGAATTGTAGGTCCGCGCATATTACACGCTCATCAACGAGCGAGTGATCCCCCGATGTCAGGCAAGCACCACCGGCATGAGAAGGAACTCAGCCCGGCGACAAGCTGCACCAATACGAGTACGGAGACTCGCGATGCCTGATCTGTTTTCCTTTGCACGCACCAATCGACAGAAGCCAACCTTCACGCGTGAGCCGCTGACCCAGGCGCCTCCCGCCGCGCTGACACGCGAGCAGACTGTTGATGAGATCATCTCTGTCAATCCGTCCGCGACCGCGGAGTTCCTCGAGCAGTTCGACGACGAACTGCTCAACAAGTACCTCGATCATCTCCGATTTACCCAGCAGCCCCGCTGTAAAGCGGCATGGGATCGTCCCAACGACGCTCCCGCGATCATGGTCCGGCGTCGCGTGGTCTGAGCCGAACTGAACCAAACCTCTATTCTGAGCACCGGCGGGCCTGTGGTGGGGCTCGCCGGGCTTTTTTTGTCTGGATCTCGCTTCAAGTCTGACCAACAACTCGTCCGATAAAGGCAGTTATCGGGCACCTGCTCAGTTGGTGGCCTGATCTCTATGCGATCCACGGAGGGATCCACAGCACAGCGGATCGAGCCGGGCGGAGCCCGTCGACCCAGATTAAGCACATAAGCACCTGCCAAGCAGGAAGTGAACGGAGTTGACTCCATGCGCGACACACAGACCACCACACTCATCCGCCCCGTCCTCCTGACCGCACTCGCTGGGACCATGCTCACACTCCCTGCATGCGCCAAGCGTGTCGGGTTCTGGGATCGCACCAAGCAGCACCAGACAGAACAACAAGCCGAGCAGCAGACGGCGCAGACCCAGAGCACACGCTCCACGGCGTACTTCACCCCTGAGCATGTCGAATCGGGTTCCAATGTTCAGAACACCGCGCAGTCCGCGAACTCTAATGTCCAGCCCAAGGTCAAGCCGATCGCTCAGTCCGCTCCGCCGCTCGATTCTGGAAGCTTCGCAAACAACGACAAGCTCGCGTCCAACTCCACCGCTTCGATCTCCACGAGCTCATCCCCAGACGAGTTTGTTAACAATGGTCCAGTGACCAGCGCCGCTCCGGAGCCGTACGCTCCGATCCCAAAGCCAGCCGCGAACTCTGTGCACGGCGGTGACCTGAGCGCGTGGATCTACTCCAACGCGATGGGTATCGAGCTCCCAACCGAATCGAGCACCCCTGCGACACGCGCGACGGTCAACGTCCGCAAGATCACCGACGCGTACGCTGGATCGGACTTCGATCCGATCGTCACCCCTGACGGACGCAACCTGATCTACGCATCCACGCAGCATCGCCCCACCGCTGACATCTACACCAAGTCCATCAACGGCGCGGTCGTCACACGTCTGACCGATCACACCGCTCAGGACGTCATGCCAGCGATTTCTCCTGATGGATCGACCATCGCGTTTGCGACTGATCGCAACGGATCGTGGGATATCTTCCTGATGCCTGCTGAAGGCGGCAACAAGATCCAGATCACCAATGAGTCCGCTCATGATCTCCATCCGACCTGGTCCCCTGACGGCACCAAGCTCGCGTTCTGCCGACTCGGTCAGCAGACGGGACGCTGGGAGATCTGGGTCACCGATGTCGCTTCGGACCACGGCGCTCAGTTTATCGGATTCGGTCTGTTCCCTGAATGGGCACCGATCGCTGGGACTGGAGCTGATGGCGGGGACAAGATCCTCTTCCAACGCTCGCGCGAACGCGGCGATCGTGCGTTCAGCATCTGGACCATCGATTACCAACCAAACCCCGGAACGGCTGGTCGCGAGACTGAGATCGCATCGGGCGCAGATCAAGCACTCATCAATCCGACCTGGTCACCTGACGGGCAGTTTGTCTGCTTCGCGGCTGTGCCGTATTCGCAGTCTTGGGTCAACTCGACCACCGCTCGTCCGGATATGTCCACAATCTGGATGGTTTCGGTCAACGGCACCAACAAGGTCAAGCTGACCGACGGCACTTCGGTTGACCTCATGCCTGCTTGGGGACGCGACAACCAGATCTTCTTCGTCTCAAATATGGATGGTCAGGACCACCTTTGGTCGATGGAACTCTCACCGGCTGTGCGTGCTGCCAGCTTGCGGAATCCGGAGTTTGAATCGACCTTCGCCAATGTCCCGACTGATACCCCAGCGGCAGGCGAATAAACAGTTATCCACCCACCCGGCGGATGCATCGAAAGGTGCATCTCCGCCGTTTCCCGCGATCGTCGAGCTTCTCTAGAACTCCGGCATCGCACCAAGCAATGGATGTGCATGGAGGCGCATCCGAGATCCGGCAGGGACGCCATGACAAGTGCACAGACCATGTTTGCTCTTCTGCTCTCTTGCATCCTCCTCGGATGCTCGGGATGCAACAGCACGGATAAACGTGACCGATTCACTGTCCCGGGCGTCATTGTCGCGCCCTACGACACGACCCACGGCGAAGTTTTGTGGGCGGTCATCCCTCCGATCAACGAGTCCGGAGTCTCCAGCGTCCGCGAGGACATCGTGGGAGACACCATCGTCGCGGCGGTCCAGGGTATCCGAGGCGTCCGATGCCTCCCGATCAATCGCACGCTCGAAGTGATGCGACAGACTGGGATCCAGCAGATCACCTCCACCAACGAGGCGATGTCGCTCGCAAGCGCTCTGGGAGTTGACGGGATCATCGCCGGATCAATCACGGCGTACGACCCCTACGACCCACCAGTGCTCGGACTCGCTCTCGCGTTGTACTCGCGTCCAGGCGCGATGGAACGCGGCGCTCAGACCGATCTCGATCCACGAGCACTCACGATGGCGTACACCGACTTCGGGAGTTTCGATGGATCACGCTTCTCTGGGGATCCGGTCAACAGCGTGTCCCAGCATCTCGATGCACGAGATCACGAGGTCCTGATGGATCTCAAGCGATACGCGGAAGGCCGATCGGACTCGACCAGCGCACTGCGCTGGCGTGTGTACACCGCAAGCATGGACCTGTACACGCAGTATGTTGCCCACCACACGGTTGGGAGACTCATCGACGAGGAATGGCTGAGATACGCCCGGACTCGATAGTCTTTCATCTCTCGGTGAGCACGCTCGGAGTTTCCGGGTGCATCGAGGGACTGAGCATGACTGAGAAGAGTAAAAGACCCGATAACTCAACCCCGTCACGCAGGCCCGCGTCTTCGGAAGCGGGCGCGGAGATGGTGTGCGTCACGCTCCAGCGTCCTCCGCACTTCTGGCGCTTCGCGTGCGCGGCGGGCGATTCGCGGGAAATCCTCGAAACCCTCGCGGATTTGGCCGACAACGAGCAATCACCACTGACCTGGGACGATGCGGAACTGATCGCGTCGCAAATTGTTCTTCATCATGGTGGTGATCGGACTCAAGCCGACACAGAACACGCCCGATAGCACAGTACACAGATCAAGATAACCCTCCCGAGACACCGACCCCGCGTCCATATATATGTTTGGAGAATCACGGATGACCACCCTCCCCATCACCAACAGCTTCGCCAGCTACCTCACCGACGAGCGTCACTTCAGCCCGTACACCGCTCGCTGCTACGGCGCGGACCTCCGCCAGTTTATCGAGTACCTGGTCGATGAAGCGGGGACTGAGATCAATCAGAACAACGAGGAACTCGCGTTCAAAGCACGCACCGATTCCAGTGCCCTCCAGATGGTCAAGGGATCGACTCTGACACAGACCATCTGCGAAGCTGACGCGGACCTCATCCGTGCGTACCTCGGATTCCTCGGCGAGCAGAACTACTCACCAGCAACCATGGCGCGCAAGATCGCGACGCTCCGCTCGTTCTACAAGTGGGCGCACCGCAATGGGTTCGCGGTCAACAACCCAATGACCCTCATCCGCACCCCTCGTCAGTCCAAGCGCCTCCCCAAGGCGATCACTGTCGAGCAGGTCGAGCGTTTGCTCTCGGCTCCTAATGACCACGACGTGCTTGGTCGCCGAGATCGTGCGATGCTCGAAACACTGTACTCGACCGGCATCCGCGTCTCGGAGCTCGTCGGCATCAACTACGACGACATGGACATCGAGAACGAAGCGATGCACGTGCGAGGCAAGGGACGCAAGGAACGCATCGTCCCACTCGGATCACACGCGATCCGCGCGATCGCTCGCTACATCGAGCTGCTCTCGGCTGATCCGAAGTTCGGACCAATCTGGGCGAACCGCGCCAACAGCGACAAGCCGCTCCCGCTCTTCCTCAACAAGCACGGCAAGGGGCTCTCGTCACGCTCTGTCCGCCGTAAGCTCGACAAGTACCTCCGCATGGTTGGTCTTGACTCGACGATCTCGCCGCACACTCTGCGTCACTCGTTCGCCACTCACCTGCTCGAGAACGGCGCCGACCTGCGTTCGGTCCAGGAACTCCTGGGACACCAGTCGCTCTCGACCACTCAAGTCTACACACACTTGTCCACTGGACGCGTCGAGGATGTCTACAACCAGAGCCATCCGCGAGCTGAAGCGAGCTAAACACGAATCAACAGTCTGAATAACTATCGAGCCCCGTCGAGTGCTTCGAGCATCTGACGGGGTGTTTCGTTATGGATAGGGATCTCGATGTCCGGCGCGATCTCGGCAAGCGGGATCAGCACAAAGCTCCGCTCGTGCATCCGCGGATGCGGGACCTGCAATCTGGATTCGTCGATGATCTGGTCTCCGAACACGATCAGGTCGAGGTCGAGCGTGCGAGGCCCCCACCGCTGTTCATTCTCACGATCCCGGCCGTGCTCGGATTCGATGCGGAGCATCTCATCGAGGAGCTCGCGTGCGCCGAGCTGCGTCTGGACATGCAGGACGCCGTTGAGATACGCCCCTTGCTCGATCTCCCCAACTGGTGGTGTTTCGATGATCGAGGACACGCTGATGACTTTCGTGGACTCCACACGCTCGATCGCAGCGATCGCGCTGTCGATCGTGGATTGTCGATCTCCGAGGTTCGATCCGATCGCGATGTAGGCGCTCGTGGGCATGAGCTAGTCAAGCCGTGCTCTATGCCTGAGTCCAGTGGGCGCATGAATAAGCCCGTCAAACGAACGGGCTCGGGGGAGAGACTGGTGGATGGACGAAGCTTACTTCATCGGCTCAAGCTCACGCATGCGGTGCTGCATCTGCGCCTTGAGTCGAGCGAGGATCGAGGAGTGCATCTGCGAGACGCGGGACTCGGAGAGATCGAGCGTGGTGCCGATCTCTTTCATCGTCATGCCCTCGTAGTAGTACAGGATGACGATGAGACGCTCGGCTCGCGTGAGCCCCTTGGTCATGAGGTCTTTGAGGTCGTTGCGCTGGATGACCTTGACTGGAGCGACCTGCGAGTTGTCCTTGATGACGTCGATCTCGCGGAGTTCGCGTGAGCCGTCGGACTGGAAGCATTTGCGGGTGATCGAGGACACGGAGACGGCGCTGGAGTCACGCTTGTACTTGGTGAACTCGTCCTGATCGATCTCGAGCTTAGAGGCGATCTCGTCGTCGGTTGCTTTTCGTCCGATCGCCATCTCGATCTGCTGGCGTGCGCCCTCGACCTTCGAGGTGCGATGACGCACCAGACGAGGGACCCAGTCCATCGAGCGGAGCTCGTCGAGGATCGCGCCACGGATACGAGGGGCGCAGTAGGTCTCGAACTTGACGCCTCGATCGAGGTCGTACGCGGAGATCGCGTCCATGAGTCCGAAGAGCCCGGCGCTCATGAGATCTTCGATATCGACTTCATCAGGGAGACGCTGGTAGATGCGCTCAGCGTTGTAGCGGACAAGGTGGAGGAATTTTTCGACCAGGAAGTTCCGGAGGTCTTCGGAGTAGTCTTCCTTGTACATCACCCAGATGTCAACCATTTCCATCTCATCGAATCGCGTAGCGATACCCGATGGCTCTGCATGGCGAGCGCTGGCTCGTGAAGACATTCGTGCTCTTGAACGGATAGCCGTCATCGGTCGACTCCTTGACCCTTGACTGAAATTGTACCTCTGAGTCAGGTCCGGAAATCATTCCCGTGAGTCCTGTCTATCCAAAGGCGATGAATAAATTCAGGGCGATCCTTGCCCTGCTCCACAGTATATCAATTTACAACTCCGCTTGTGGTAGTGATTCATGAGTTTTTTCTCAAGTTTATCACGCCTCTCGATCCGCTCATTCATCACGCGGCTTTGTTCATCTTGTTCCTGAGCTGACGATCATCCTCGCGGGCCTTGTACAAACGCTTGAGTCGCTCAGGGAGCTGTGGCGTCGGGCGATCTTCCTTGTACTTGGTCAGGAACTCACGCACACAGATCTCGCCGATCATGCCCAAAATGCGCCCTACGACGACGCAAACGAGCATCGCGAGGATGGCGCGCGAGACGATCGTGATTCCGGGGTTTCCCGCAACGAGTCCCACGAGCAGAGCCGTGAAGAACCCCATGCATCCCAGCACGGTCGAGATCACGCGTGCGGGGACGTCCGGCTTGACATCACCCGACTCATATCCCTGATCCTCAACGATTTCGACGTCGCTCATTGATCGCTCCGATCCACATCACATCCACAAGTCCAACACATCGGCTCTGATCTGTGCGCAATAGATGCGCATAGATCGGCTTGATCTACTCAACGCAAGTGCAGAGCCAATCAGCTGGATTGATGGGACATCGGCTGGATTTGTGTGACTATTTATCGACTTATCGACGAGCAAAGAATCGCTGCTTGGACGCCGCGGCCATCGCGCGCCCCTCGATCCCTGCCCATTCGGTCAACGCCGCCGCGAGACGCGTCATGTCCTTGCCCGCGGGACTCTTGGGAGTCTCGATCATGTACGGCGATCTCGCTTTGACCGCTTTGACGACGCGCTTGTCCGAGCGGACGTACCCAAGCATCGGGATCTGGTAGCCGAGGAAGCGATCGCAGACACCCGCCATGCGGTTGTAGACCTGGTTCGCTTCTTTCTCATTCGACGCTTGGTTGACGATCAACGCGAGCTTCGGAGGGGTGTGGTTCTTGTTGGTTTCCCCTGGAGTGTCCGTGCCCATGATGAGCACCTTGATCAGTGCGTACGCATCGGCGACACTGGTGGGCTCAGGAGTGACCACGATCAATCCAAGATCCGCGGCTTGCACAAAGGTCGTCACCGAATCACCCAAACCGGCGCTCGTGTCGATCAGGACCACATCATTCCCGGCTTGCAGGTCTTCCAGTCGGCTCAAGAGTGTCGAACGCTCTCGTTGATCCAGCTCCCCCACTCGTCCGATGCCGACGGAGCCTGGGATGAGACGGAACCCACCAGGCGCGTCGATCGCGAGGTCTTCGAGTGATGGGGTTTCTTCGGAATCGATCGCGGATTCCAGTCGTGCTTTGGGCATCAATCCGCAGAGGACGTCGGCGTTTGCGAGTCCAAGGTCTGCATCGAGCAGACAGGCGCGCCGATTCTGACGAGCGAGCGCGATCGAGAGGTTCACGGAGGTTGTGGTCTTTCCGACGCCGCCTTTGCCTGACGCGATCGCGATGACCGGGATTCGGCGCTGCGGCGGAACCATGCCGTTCTGGTTTGTGTTGATGGTTTCTCCAACACAATCTTCGCGTTCAAAGCGGGAGACCAGCTGACGCAGGCGTGATGCTTGGTCATCCTGTCCGGATACCTCACCACCTGTTTGGGTGTTTGTCGCCGAAACGATCTGGCTCATCAATCAACCTCATATTCAAACAGCGTCCAGTAGACGCGTGGTCTCATTCGTTTAGGGATATTCCCTAATATCTTAGTCACTCAGAGTTGTGGAACCACAGCGGATGGTCCATCGAGCACGGCTCGCGCCAATCGCTCGGCTTTCGCCGGGAGGATATCGTCCGGAACCTCTTGTCCCACAGTGACAAAGCTCAGCGGCAACCCACCGATCCGATCGCTGATCCCGGCGATCATGCCTGTCGTCACGGCTTCGTCGATCTTGGTCAGGATGCAGCGATCGGGTCCCAGATCAATGAACCGCTCAGCGGTCTTGCGGAGCACGTTCTCACCAACTGTTGACGAAAGCACGAGATGGGTCTCGTCAGGATCTGCGGCCGCGATCAACGCGCCCAGTTCATCAAGACGGGCGTGGTTATTCTGCGATCGTCCCGCGGTGTCAATGACGACGAGATCGACGTCGCTCAGTCCCGCGATGACCGATTGCATCTCGTCGGGAGAGTTGGCGATCTTGATCTCAAGACCGATGATCGATGCGTAGGTCTTGAGCTGCTCGACGGCGGCGATCCGGTAGGTGTCAGAGGTGATGAGCGCGACGCGCTTGCCGTGGCGGAGCTTTGCGGACGCGGCGAGCTTCGCGACTGTGGTCGTCTTGCCAACACCAGTCGGACCGATGAGCGCGATGACCTTTGGACGGCTGGTGGTGTCAGACCTGGGCTCGCTGAGCAGCGACTGCGAGGTGGTCTTGATCGAGCTCTCGATTTCTCGCAGCAACGCGTGACGGACGACCGAAGCGTCTCGCAGTTCGTCGGCGTCGAGTCGATCACGCACCGCGCCGACGAGCCGATCCGCGATCTCGATAGAGACATCGTTGTCGATCATCTGCGTGTACTGCTTATGGAGCGGCTCGGACATCTCGACCGGAGGCAGCGCCCCTTCGGCGCTGGTCTTGTTGACCGCGACGGCGGTACGGCGCGTGGTGTCGAGCACCTGACCCATCATCTTCTGGAGCGCTTCGATCTGCGCTTTGAGCGCTTCGTTTTCCGATGATTCTGCGGCTGGCGCTTTGACCTCAGCGATCGGAGATTCGGCAGGCAGTTCTGGCTCTTGAGTCTCAATCGGCTCACTCTGCACTGGCTCGCTGATTGGTTCTCGATTCGCTGGCTCTTGTTTGACTGGTTCAGCTTTGACTGGTTCAGGCGTTGCCGGCATCGCGGATTCAAAGACCGAGCTTGGGTCCAGCGGCAGGAATCGTTCCTTCGGGATTTTCGACTTGCTTGGCGTAGGAGTTGGTGGAGGTGCAGGTGTAGGCGCCGGTGCTTGAACTGGTGGTTCTTCAATGTACTCATCGACAGCCGAGGATTGGAAGGTGTCTACGCGATCGAAGGTTGTCGGCGTGAACTCTGCGGCGCTGGGTTCGACATTGGATTGAGTTGTGTGCTCGACCTCAGTCGTCTGCTCTGGGGTTGGCTGCTCGGGCTCGGCGCGGCGCTGTTCGGATTTGATGCGTCGATCCCGGATCGGTGACGCGGCGCCTCCCATCAATCCCTGGAGCAACATCGCGCGATCATCGACTTCTGATTCTGCGGTCGGCTTGTTCGCGGCGCTCTGGGGCTGAGCAACGCGCGATCGCTGGACGACGATCTCTGGCGCGGCTTCTTCGATGTGCTCTTGCGAATGCGCTGGTTGCGAATCTGGAGTGCGAGCGGGCGCGCTGGTTGAGCGTTTGACGCGACGCGACTTGCGCGAGCCTCCTGGTTGGGGAGAGGACGCGGTGATCTCGACCATCGGCTTGCCTCCGAGTCCTAACCAGGATCCGGTGCGGTACGAGCGTGTATGGAGGATCATGGCTTCGGTCCCGAGGTCCTTGCGGACCTGCGCGAGTGCTTGGGCCATGGTCGGAGCGGTATAGGTTTTGAGTTTCATGAATCAGCCGTCCTGGCAGTTGGGTATATCTGGCACAGTTCAACCGTAATGTACCGCTCTGACTGGACTTTGACCACTTATCGACAAGTTGTCCACATCGATTCGATTACGCGACCCCAGCCGGGACTCCGGCCGAAACCTGCGGCTGATTCGTTGCGGTGGCGTTTGAATCCCCAAGCGGGCCGATCAGTCCGACGGATTCGACGTCGATGCCGCTCACGACCTCGTTGTACCCCAAGACCGCGACCCCCGGAATGTGGGGTTCGAGGATCTGCCACATCGCGTTGCGGACCTGAGGCGACGAGATAACGACTGGGAGTCGACCTCGAGCCATGACGCCTCCGAGTTCTTCGCTGACGGAGTTCGCGATGTCACGCGCCACGCGAGCGGGGATGTTGAGCACTGTCCCGGCGGCGCCGCGATCGATGTACGCGTTGACCTGGTCTTCGAGACGCGGATCGAGCGTGACACAGACGAGCGAGAGCTTGCCCTCGTCGTTGGGCTCGGCGTAGAGCGAGCAGATCGTGCGGCGCAGCGCGTTGCGTGCGTACTCGACAAGCACATCAAGGTCCTTGGTGCGCGTGCCCCAATCTGCGAGGGTTTCGAGGATTGTTTCGATGTCACGGACCGGGACGCGCTCGCGGAGCAGTGACTGGAGGACTTTCTGTAGTTCTCCGATCTTGATGATTCCCGGCACCGCTTCCTCGACGAGCTTCGCGGCTTTCTCTTTGAGACCTTCGAGGAGGTTGTTGACTTCTTCCCTCGTGAGCAGTTCGTCGGCGTAGGTCTTGACGAGCTCGGTGATGTGCGTCGCGAGCACGCTGGTCGGATCGACCACGGTGTAGTTCAAGCTCTCGGCGCGGCTGCGCATGCCGGGCTCGATCCACCACGCGTCGAGACCGAACGCGGGTTCGATGGTGTGGAGTCCTTCGATCTTGCCGGTGGTCAGTCCCGAATCCATCGCGAGGAGTCGTCCGGGGTCCGCTTGTCCTGACGCGACGACGTTGCCTCGGATTTTCACGCGGTACTCGTGCGGCGGGAGCTGCATGTTGTCGCGGATGCGGACTGGTGGCATGACGAGTCCGAGCTCCACGGCGAGCTGACGGCGCACGGCGCTGATGCGGTCGAGGAGATCGCCCCCTTGGTGCGTGTCGATGAGTGGGACCAAGCCGTATCCGACTTCGAGTTCGAGCACATCGACCTTGAGCAGGTCTTCGACCTGCGGCGGCTCGGGCGCGGCTTGCTGCGCGGCGTCCGCCTCGGCTTCGTGACGCTGGTGCACGATCTTGTCCTTCGCGAGTTTCCCGATTGTCCAGGAGAGCACACCGAGCCCGATCGCGATCGTCAGCAGCGGCACGGTTGGCAGCGGGGAGAACGCGAGGACCGCGAGGAAGCACGCGGTGATCGTGAGCCCCTTGGGCTGGGACACAAGCTGTCCCGTGATCTCTGTTCCAAGATTGCCCTTGTCTCCCGATCGCGTGACGATCAGCGCCGCGGCCATGGAGATGATGAAGGATGGGATCTGACTGGTCAGACCATCACCGATGGTCAGCTTGGTGAAGATCTCGGCGGTCTGACCTGCGGGCCAACCTTTATCGATGGTCCCGACGGCGAAACCACCCGCGATGTTGATCAGGGTGATGATGATGCCCGCGATCGCGTCGCCCTTGACGAACTTGGACGCACCGTCCATAGCGCCATAGAAGTCCGCTTCGCGACCGATCTCGTCGCGGCGGGTGCGTGCTTGCGCTTCGGTGATCATGCCGTTGGAGAGCTCGGCGTCGATCGCCATCTGCTTGCCGGGCATCGCGTCGAGGGTGAATCGGGCGGCGACTTCCGCGATGCGTCCCGCGCCCTTGGTGATGACCATGAACTGCACGATCATCAGGATCGCGAAGATGATCACACCGACGAAGAGCGAGTCTCCGGCGACGAACACGCCAAACGCGGAGATGACCTTCCCCGCAACCCCGATCGCTTCTTGGGGAGTCGATGCGTCCGCGGTGAGGATCAGGCGCGTCGATGCGATGTTGAGCACCAATCGCAGCAGCGTCGTCGCGAGCAGAAGCGACGGGAAGACGGAGAACTCGAGCGCCTTCTGCATGTAGAGCGTGGTGAGCAGGATGATGACGGCGAGCGAGATATTGAACGCGATGAGGATATCCAACGCCGCGGGAGGGAGCGGGAGCAGGATGACGGACAACAGCATGACGAACCCGATGGGCACGATCAGACCTCGGTAATCGCTGATGCGATTGACCCATGAGGGGAGGACTGTGCTGGAGCGTTGTTCGGCCATGCGTGTTTAGTGGTGTTCCTTATTCAGCGAGCGCGGGCTCAAGGTCTGGACGAAGGTTCGGGTTCAGTTGCTTCATTTCTTGCTGAGCTTTGCCTTCCATTCTGTAGACATATGCGAGCAGCTCAGCGACCGCTTCGTAGTGCTCTGGGTTGATCTCCTGACCCACCTTGATCCCCCAGTACAGCGCTCGCGCCAGCGGCGGGCGCTCGACGATCGGGACCTCGTTCTGACGCGCGATCTGTCTGATCCGCAGCGCGATGAGGTCAGCGCCCTTCGCGGTGACTTTCGGAGCGCCCATCCCCTTGGAGTCGTACTTGATCGCGACGGAAAAGTGGGTCGGGTTGGTGACGATGACGTCCGCTTGGGGGACCTGGTGAGAGATCTGTTGCATCACGATCTCGCGCGCCATCTGCATGCGTTTGCCTTTGAGCTGGGGATCACCCTCCATCGATCGGCGCTCGTCCTTGACCTGCTGCTTGGTCATCTTGTTTTCTTGTGTGTGCTGCCAGCGCTGGAAGATGAAGTCGATGACCGCGAGCATCAGGAGAACCACGATCAGCGTGAACGCGATGATCAGCAGCATCCGCAGAATCGCCGCGGTCGCGATCGCGGCGGGGAGTTTGGGGAGCACAGCGATCGTGTCGATCTGTGAGCGGATGACGAGGATGGAGACGAGGATCAGCAGTCCCAGCTTGAGCGTGTTGATCACGGCTTTGACGAGCCCCTTGCGACCGTAGATCCGCTTGATCCCAGCGAGCGGCGAGAGCTTATTGAGCTTGGGCATGATGGGGTCGCCGCTGATGAGCCAGCCGACCTGCATGAACTGGGACGCGTACGCGATGAGCATCACGACCAGCAAGACCGGGAGCATGACGCGTCCGATCTCGTAGATCATGAGTGAGCCGTCGGAGCGGATCGATGCGACGGTGAGCGGGCCGTTGCTTGAATCCGCGGAGAGCATTTTGCGGAGCACGCGCTCGAACATCTCCGCGATCATCGGTGCCAGCGCGATGAGCGCGACCACACTCCCGAGCAAAAGCACGGCACCTGAGAGGTCTTGACTCTTGGGGACCTGCCCCTTTTCCCGAGCCGACTGGAGGCGCTTGGGGGTTGGCGCTTCGGTGCGTTCTCCGAGATCGTCCATCAGCTTCCCCCTCCCGCTGCTGAGCGTGCGTGGGTTGAGTCGAGCGCGAGGTTCTGGATCCAGCCGGACAAGCCGTCAAGCACGCGGTCGATCTCTTCGCCCGCGACATTCCCGATCACGTTGATCATCAGCATCAGCAGGATCAGACCCGTCAGGATCTGGATCGCGAATCCGATGCTCATGATGTTGACCTGCGGCATGGTCTTCATGACCAGACCCATCGCGACCTGCGACATGGACACCGCCGCGATGACCGGCGTCGAGACGCGGATCGCAAGCTCGAATCCGGACGTAACCACCTGCACCAGCATGTCCAGTGGTACATCTCCCGCGCTGAACAATCCGATCGGCGCGGTGTGGAAGGACTCAGCGATCGCGAGGAAGAGCAGCTCGAACCCGCCCAGTCCTATGAAGATAAAGATAGTCAGGTAGAACAGGAGCATTCCAAGGACCGATCCATTGGAGTCCAGCTCTGGATTGAAGGATTCAGCGAGCGAGAGACCGACCTGGTATCCCATGATGAACCCACCCATCTGCATCGCGTAGAGCGGCATCGCGGCGATCAGTCCGATGGAGATCCCGATGAGCAGTTCGGCGAACAGCAGCGGCGCCAGTTGCACCGAATCAATGGCCACTCCCGGATCGAAGCTCGGGACTGAGGGGTAGAGCGCGACCGCGAACATGAACGCGAAGAGTGCTTTGAACACAGTCGGCACAGTCCCAGACTGGAGCAGAGGCGTGAACAAAAACAAGCCCGTGAGTCGGGCGACCACCAGCATCAGCGGCAGCACATGGACCAGCATGGGCTCAAAACTCACCATCAGAACAGCTTCATCATCTCGGCTGTGAACTCACTGAGCACAGAAATAATCCAGGGCAACAACAACACCGCCGCGACGACGAGCGCGATGATCTTGGGAACAAAGGTCAGCGTCTGATCCTGGATCGATGTCACGGACTGGATCAGCGAGATCACCAGACCCAGGATCATCCCGATCAGGAGCAGCGGGGTCGCGATCAGCAGCACGATGTACAGCGCGTCGCGGATCATCTGCAGTGCGGCTTCGTCAATCATCCCGATCCCCTTCGTACTCAATGGTGATTCTCGGAGGCGCGTTGCTCCGCTTCACGATGCGCGCGAGCATGAAGATTGGGATAGCTGCAGCAGCAGTCGCGCTGAGTCTACCGCTCGTGCCTTCTTGCACGAAGCTCTCGAGAAGTGAGCCGACGACCAAGGTCCATCCATCGACGAGCACAAAGAGCATGAGTTTGAAGGGCAGCGAGATCAGAACCGGCGGGAGCATCATCATGCTCATCGAGATCAGCAGCGACGCGATGACCATGTCGATCACAAGGAACGGCAGGTACACACGAAACCCCATCAAGAACGAGACCTTGAGCTCGCTGAGCATGTACGCCGGGATGAGGGTCGTCGTCGAGATGTCGGCGCGAGTCATGGATTCGGGTTCGGAGGTGTCCACGCCTTGGTAGTTGAGGATCATGTAGAGCGACGACCAGTTGTCGGTCGCTTCGATCTGATCGAACATGAAGTCACGCATCGGCGTCGAGGCGCGTTCCCAGAGGACGTCCATGTTGCGGATCTCGCCGTTCTGGTAGGGGACGACCGCTTCGTTCCAGACGCGATCGATCGTGGGTTTCATAACCAGCGCCGTCATGAAGAGCGCGAGTCCGGTGATGACCTGTCCAGGAGGGAGCGACTGGGTGCCCATTGCTTGACGCAAAAGCGCCAGCACGACCATGATCCGGATGAAGCTGGTGGTCATCAGCATGATCGACGGGACCAGCGTGATCACCGTCAGCAGGAGCATGATGTTGATGGTTACGGAGAGTCCCTCACGCGGCGATGATTCAGTCGCTGCGGACGATGCTCCCGGAGCCCCTTGCACGCGAGCTCCGAATCCGCTCGCAGCGTTGATCGCCGTCCCGGCGTCTTCGAGCATGACCAGCGGATTAAACGAATCGCTGGCGGACTCGCTCGGAGAAGGTCCAAGCTGCGCGGATACGGATGACGTCATGAGTCCCGCAAGCACCAAGATCAGGATGGAACGGAGCAACACCACGTTTCAGCGTCCCCTCCGCATAGCGCCGAGGCGACGGCGGAGCACTTGCGATGCCGCCGAGGAGTCTTGGGACGACGTCAGTTCGAGACGATCGCCCTCGTCGTTGGCAACCATCCCCGGCGCGATCCGGCGTGGACGCTGGACATGGAGTCCCGGCGAGGGCTGGTACATCGCTTGTCTGATTTCCTGATCCGTCGCGTTCCCGGCTTCTTGAAGTGTCCGCTCGAATGTCGCCGCGATGGAGTCGCCGCTCGCGTCGCGGACCTTCCCGAGGATCGACGCGACGTCTTCAGGGGATGTCACTTCGCACAGGGTGTGCATCTCGTTGCTACCGGCGCTGCGCTTGCCTCTGCGTGAGCTTGAGTGCGAGAGCAGCAGGACCTTGCGATCAAAGCGGAGGACGACGATGGTCATCCCAGACGAGATTGGGTAGCGTGCGAGCACCTCGACCAGTCCCGCTGGGGCGCGTCCTCCCGCGCCGATCTGTCCACCGAGTCCGCCACGCGTGCGAGCGAATCGTTTGTAGAGCTGCGCGAGCGCGAAGATGAGGAGCAGAACGCCTGAGAGAGCCGCGATTGTGCGGATGAACTCTTTCCCCAGCACGGCGGGTGTTTTGATGTCGTCGCTGCCGAGTTGCTGGTCTTGCGATTGATTCTGAGATTGGCGTGGCAGACCAAGCGGCTTGGATTCTGATGTGCTCGACGAAGCCTGCTGTGATTGCTGAGTTTCTGGTTGTGTGTCAGGTTGTACAGCCGGAGTTTCGACAAGATCGATGATTGGCTCTAAAGCCGGTTCAGGCGTGGCATCTACCCAAGGCCCATGCTGAGCGACAGCGCCGGGTGCGAGCAGAATAAAGAGGAGTATGGTGCAGAGCCGCACCGCGTGTGTCCGTGTCATGTCGCCATCCTGGCCTTTCGCTTGAGCGGATCCTCCGCTCACGTTCAAACATCTCTTTGCTTAGCTCTCTTGCAGATCGAGGATCTCGTTGATACGGACACAGAAGTTGTCGTTGAGCACCAGCACCTCGCCTCGCGCGACCTTGCGGTCGTTGACGAAGACATCAACCGGATCACCAGCGAGCTTATCGAGCTCGACCACGGCACCATCTCCCAGTCGCAGCACGTCTTCGACAAACATGCGAGTGCGTCCGAGCTCGATGCGGACATTCATGTGGACATCCGAGAGCAGATCCAGGTCGCTCTTGACTCCGGCGCTCACGCTGTCGCCGAGTTCTGGGGATTCGAATGGGGTGCCCCCGTCGGAGCTTCCGGAACTCACCGAATCGGTGACCCCACTAATCGCAGACATCGCCGCGGCGAGCGCGGCGGCCTCGTCGTCGGACATGTCCGCGCCCTCATCGGCTTGGGCGGCGACTTCGTCGGCCTTCGCTGACGCGTCGTCGAGCGCCTCGTCGGCGCTGGATTCCGGAGCGATCTCGGCTTCGTTCTGGGGGTCTTGCTGTTCGGCTTCATCAGACATCGTGGATTCCTTGGGCTCCGCCCGCTCATCACAACGCGCACGCCGACTCCCGGCGCATGACGATTTATCGGCCCATCGCCCCGACGGAGTCCACTCTTTGCGCTTACGCGCAGATATTGCTCAAAATTGATTCCGGATCAGATCCTGTGCTCGCGACACGCTTAGTTGTCGGCACGGAAACCCTTGCACTCAGGGATGATGACGCGATCCACGCGAGGCATCCCATCCGCATCGACCCCGAAGACCTCGTTGACGTAGGTCGTCAGCTGACGAGTAATTGTCTCGAGTCCCGGCTCGCGGAGGTGCCGATCTTGCGCCCTGCGGAAGATCAGTGCGATCCCCTCGGTCAGCAGCGCCGTATCGCGCTCCTGGATGGTCTCGATGTGGGCTTGGTTCTTCTGACGAGCACGGAGGACGATCTTGACGCGCCATTCCCAGACGTGCCCTGTGGACATGTTCTGGAAGCGTTCCTCGATCAGCGGGATTTCGACGGGAGCGTCCTCGCCTGTTCCTTCGAGTTCAGCGAGTTCGGTCGCATCGGCGCCCTTGGGGCCGCCCATGGAGGAGACGAGGAAGAACACAGCTGCACCCTCGACGATCATGATGACCGCGATGATGATGATCAGCTTGAGCCCCCCGCCTTTACTCGGCGTTGACTCTTCGGTGCTCTCGGCTTTGGTTTCTTCGTCTGCCATCGGTGTTCCTTCCAGGACGCATGCGTGTATCAGTTATCCGCGCCGGTGAAGTTTGGATCTGGATGCGTCTGCGAGACCGTTCGACCGGTCTGATAGACCTGAACTCGGCGATTTGACCCGCTCGCTCCTCCAGAACCTGCGCTGAGCGACATGGGCTCGGAGTTCCCAGCCGATTCAACCCGCAGGATCGATGCATCTACACCACATTCCCGGACTAAGAAGTCCTTGATGACCTGCGCACGTCGATACCCAAGCTCATCGAATCCGAGTCCGGATCGCTTCTCTTCGAGCCCCCACGCATGCCCCACGATTGGGCAGATGTAGTTGAGGCCTCGGATCTTTGGAGCGACGGTGTCCCGCAGCATGTCCTGGTTGCGTTTGGAGAGCTCGAAGCTCCCGACCTCGAACATGATGGAGCCGCCGATCGCGTGGCGAGCGCCTTCCTGGACGATGTTGACGAGTGTCTCACGTCCTTCGATGTTGGGATCGGTGTTGTCGTTGGTGGAGCGTTTGTCGCCGTCTCTTCGGGCGCGTTCTTCTTGGTTGGAGACCATCGAGTTGTTGGCGCTCTCGATCAGGTGCGCCAAACCCATGCCCCCCTTGAATCCCATCGCCTCGTTGACCGAGTCGATCACCTTCTGATACTCACGCGGCTTCTTCATCTCAGAGAAGGACACGAGTAGCACGAAGAAGCAGAGGAGCAGGGACATGAGATCACCAAAGGTGACCACCCATTCGGGGACCTCTGCCTTTGGTGGTTCTTTTTTCTTGCCCATCGCTCACCCTTTCGTTGCGTTAAGCCGCTTGCTCGGCAAGGAACGCGTCGCGCTGCGCCGGAGGCAGGTAGGTGAGGAGCTTGCTCTCGACCACGCGTGGGTTGTCACCCGACTGGATCGACATGACTCCCGCGATGATGATGGTCTTGAGCTGCGTTTCTTCTTGGTCTTTGGAGTACAGCTTGTCACCGATCGGACCGGCGAATGCGTTGGCGATGATCGCACCGTACAGCGTCGTGATCAGCGCGACCGCCATGGACGGACCGATGGTTGAAGGATCTTCCATGGAGCCGAGCATCAGGATCAGACCGATGAGTGTCCCGATCATCCCGAACGCTGGTGCGTATTTGCCGAACTGGTCGAGGACCATCTTGCCTTGCATGTGACGATCCATCATCGCTTCAAGCTCTGTTTCCATGATCACACGGATGAGCTCGGGATCGGTGCCGTCGACGGCCATTTTGATGCCGCGGATGATGAACTCGTCGGTCATTTCTTCGACATGGTTCTCAAGGGAGAGGATGCCCTCACGGCGTGCGATCTCGGCGTACTTGACGATGTCCTTGATCGTCTCCGCTGGATCAGCACAGGTCCCGAAGACCGCCTTCATGACAAGACTCGGGAGTCCGAGCGATTTAGCGAGCGGGAACGCAGCGATCACCGCGCCGGTTGAGCCGCCGAACACGACGATCACCGACGGGATGTTAATCATCCCGATTGGGTTTCCACCACCCAGCAAGATCGACAAAAAACAGCAAAGTGCTGCAAGTCCGAGCCCGCCTACGGTTGCAATATCCACGCTTCAACCTCCGCACACAACCCGTCCGTGGGTGTGTATGGAGGATCTATCGTCGATGTGATCGGAGGAGTTCAGGAGGGTCAGCTAATTTGGGGTACAGAATCCCCCTCAGAGTAGGGTTATCCGGGTTCGCAGAGCTTGCGTAGGTGACGCCCGTACTCGATCGTTTTGCGCACAATCTCGTTCATCGGCTCTTTGACCACCATGTGCTCGCCGGAAATAAGCGTGATGATGGTGTCGGGGTTCTCCTCGATGGTCCGGATAAGTTCCGCGTTGAGTATGAACTTCTGTCCGTTGAGTCGTGTGACACAGATCATGACAACCTCCGAGAACCCGCTGCGTTATCGGGTCCGATCCCTGCTGCGTGCGCCGCTGTCATTATCGTCCAAGCACCAGCAGCTGCTGGAGCAACTCATCGGTGGTCCGGATGACACGCGACGACGCGGAGTATCCCGTCGAGGTCAGGATCATCTGCGTGAACTCCTGTCCGAGGTCAACGTTCGATCCCTCGAGCGCTCCCGCGATGACGGCGCCCAGTCCGAGCTGACCAGGATTCGCGATCGCGGCTGGTCCCGAGTTGGGTCCGGTCGTAAAGAGGTTCCCTCCCTGATCCACCAATCCCGCGGGATTGGAGAACTTCGCGAGCACGACCTGGCCCATCGTCCGGATCGCGCCGTTGGAGAATCGTCCGACGACCGTCCCGTCGTCACCGGTCGCGAAGGTTTCGAGCGTTCCCGGAGGCAGGCCGTCGGTTGTGAGACCGATCAGGGTCGATCCCGTCGCGAGCGAGGTGGTCTGTCCGTTCTCGGCGAGGAAGTTGAGATTGAACGACAACGGCGTATCGGCACCGGTATTCATGCGGTCGATCGTCACCTGCACAGAGTTGTTGAGCGGATCGATCTGCCCCTCGGTATCGAACTGGAGCGTTCCCGTCGCGACGGAGATATCGAGATCCGTGTCATCCGCGGATTCGACGAAGTATCTCCAGACCGGTCCGGTGTTCGGCGTGGAATCGAGGACCATCACCACATCCACGAGCACCGAGGTTCCGAGCGAATCAAACGCGGACACGGTAGTTCGCACACTCTCGCCGTCGGCTTCCGCGACCTGCGTGGTCTCGAACGCGGCTCCGAGGTTGGTTGTGCCGTCGGTATCAACAAGGCGGAGATCACCCGTTGAGATCTGGATGTTGTTTTCTGTCCCGACGTTCCCGACAATGCGGATGACCCCTGTGGTCGCGTCAACCGTGACCCCCGGTGTAGAGCCATCTGGGTTTGCAGCACCGGTGCTCTGGATCCCCAGTGCATCTTCGAGGAAGTTCATCAGGTCTTGGACGGACGTCGTCGCGGTGACCGTGAGGTCGGCTTCTGGGAGCGCTCCGCCTCCCTTGGAAGCATCTGATGTAAGTCGGATGGTCTGTCCGGCGGTGAACTGCGCATTGCCGGGGTTGTTGGGGTCGTCGATGTTGACCAGCGGCGTTGACGCGTTGATGAATCCGCCGCCGAGGACAGTTGGTCCTGAGAGGGTCGATCCCATCAGGTCGATGATCGATCCGGTGGTCGGGATGTCGCCGCTCTTGTCGAGATTGCCCACGATCGAGACGTTGCTGGTTGCCTCGGCGATGGTCTGACGGCCCACTGGGATATTCAGTGGGACGAGTTGTCCTGTGACGAGGTTGAAGTCGTCGTCCACGCCGTATCCGAGCAAGCGTTCGCCCGTCGCGGTGGTCAGGTTGTCCTCAGTGTCTTGTCGGAACGATCCGGCGCGTGTGTAGAAGGTAGAGCCGTTGCTCTCGACCATGAAGAAGCCCGAGCCGTCGATCGCGAGATCGCGGAGGTCTCCGGTCGCGTTGATGGATCCGTTGTTGAAGTCTCTCTGGATAGCGCCGATCCCGACGCCGTTTCCGACCTGACGTGGATTGATCCCGCCGCTGGTCGCGGTCGGCGCGGTCCCGAAGCTGAGGTTGCGCTGGAAGAGGGTCTCGAACATGATCCGTGAGCTCTTGAACGCGGTGGTGTTCACGTTGGCGATGTTGTTACCGATGATGTCGAGCTTGCGAGAGTGCGTGTTGAGCCCGGTCAGACCAATAAAGAGTGAACTGGTTGATGCCATATAGAAACCTCATTCTCACCGATACACATACGCTCGGCGTGTCTTTGATTCACTCGGATCGCGCAGAGAGCACATCCGCCAGTGACGTGTTTCGCACAACGCGTGCCGGAATGAGTGATCCGCTCGAACTCTGTGCGTTTCCTGCTTCCGCACCCTCATCAGCGGAGTCTGCAGCAGGTCGCATAGAGACATACCCATCGATGCCGCGCACGACTGTCTGCGAGTCCGGCGTCAACTGCGCTTCAAGAACGCGATTCTTGACATCCAGGCGCACGATCGAACCACCTAAGTCAACCAGCGCGTTCTTGATCCCCTGCTTCGAAGCAAGATCTGCGGCGTGTCCGACGCGCTGGAGCTCCTCGGTATTGACCTGATCGATCCCGACCTTCTTCCCAAGCTGTACGCGGACACCAGAAGGCGATCCGGATTGGATTCGCTTGAGTATCTCATCGAAACTCAGCGAGTCGGAGGAGGCGCTGATTGACGACGCACCGACATCATTCGGGAGGATCCCTGACCCGAGAGCCGCGAGGAGTTGGTTCCCTGTCGCGTTCATGGGTTGCTTAGATCGCTGGACTCACGATCGGGCGCGACGGATCGTTGCTCGATGATCCGGTCTGACCGCTCTGCGAGTCGAGTGTCCCGGCGTCTCCGACGTACGGCTGGTCACCAGTCACATCTGGATCGGTATCCGGATCGGTGTCATCGTCTGTCGGGACGTCGTCGTCTGGATTCGTGAAGTCATCGATCGGTCCCGCGATCTCATCGACCTGACTGAAGAGCATGCGCGTGCCATCGAAGAGGTTGAGGACTGGTCCCTGCGAGGACTGGGAGACCGAGATCACCAGGTCGGCGACGCGCTGATTGTCGAGCGTGATCCCCGAGACCAGCGAACCGATCATCTGTGATGCAGCCGCGAACTCGTTCTGGGACACGAGACTCTCCAATGAAGCGACCATCTGCGTGTCGGACTCGATCGTCCGGATCGTCGAGAGCTGATCAAGCATCGCGCCCGAATCCTGCGGCTCGAGCGGGTCCTGATTCTGGAGCTCGGTAAAGATGATCTGCAGGAACTCGGCGCTCGAGAGCGTGTTGAACGCATCATCTGTAGACGAGACGGGATTCGAAGTTGAATAATCGCTGATGGCGCTCATAGCGGTGCCTTTCCTTTACGCGATGGCGTCCAGACCCAGCTGGGTCCAGATGCTCTGTGGTATGTCGTTGTCGATGGACTCGTCCGAGCTCATCTCGGTTTCGTTGGAGCCCCCACTGCTTCCTTGATTCGATTCACGTTCCTGCGGATCACGATCCGCATTGGACTGCTGGTCGTCGCTGCTGCTGAGCATCTGATCGAACGCGGATTGCTGAGGATCGTTGACGCGGAGTTCGTCGATCCTCACGCCTCGTGATTCCATCATGTGACGTAGCCCTTCGAGCCCCTCCTTGAGCATCGATCGGGCGTCATCGTTCGCCGCGTCGATATTGATTCGGACCTCTCCCGCTTTAGTTGATAGCTCGATCTTGATATCGCCCAGATGATCCGGACTCAGCCGCATCTTCATGGTCCCGCCTTTGGTGTTCATGATCGACGCGAGACCACGCTGGACCTGCGCCATCACCTGACGGCGCATCAGCGGTCGATCGTTCTCGGCTTTCATCTGCGAAAGCGACTGGGACTGCTGCGAGCGATCCCCCAGATCGAGGCCGCTCTGCCCAGAGCTTGGTTTGCTCGTGGATTCAGTCCCTGTGATCGCTCGCGAGGCATCCACCGCGGCTGCTTGCGCGTTCACGTTGCCCCTGGGTTGACCGTTGCGGGCTACGACATCGGGAACCGCCGCTTGAACCGCTTGGGACGCTTGGACCGCGACAGTGTGGGTTGCTACGTGTGTAGTGGTGGTTGGCTCAGCGCCGTGCTGCGGAGTGGTTGGTGCGACTTTGACCACACTATCAGCGGCGTCCTTGAAAGAATCAAAGCTGCCAAACTGGTTCACGCCTTGGTACTGACTCTGGCTGGTCTTTAAGACACGCGATGCATGCTGAGGGTTTGCTTTGGGCTGTGAACTTGTCGGTTGCTCGGGGGTTCTGGTAGATTCGTTCCCTTGCTGAACTGTGGGTTTGGTGTGCTGCTGTCCTTGGAGTTGGGTCTTGGCGAGGTCCGCGAGATCGATCTGTGCCGCGTTGGAGAGGATCAGTCCGAGATCCTCAGCTGAGTGCACCTGGAGCGAGGCTGCCCAACTGGATTGCTGATCGATGGGACGCTGATCGTGTGATTCTTGATTGGACGTGGTGCTCCCCGCTTTGTCAGCATCGGGAGCTGATTGGCTGTCCTCGCTGCTGACTTCGGAGTCTTCATCGCTGGCTGCTTCGGACGACTCGTCCTCGCTACTCTCGTCAACGTCGCTCAGTTCTTCGGTTTGTTCGATTTGCTGCTCGGTTTTCGTGAACGCTTCGAGCACCCCATCAAACCCTGGCGCACTTTCCGCGGCTGGTCCGCTCGTTTGTGCGCGTTGGATGAGCAGATCTGCGCTGCTCTCGTTACGGATTGAGTTCGTTTGGAGTGTCGTCATTGGTGCTGGCGTCCGTCAGCGCGGTTTCCTGGCCGCGCATCCGTATGGACTCCAGCAAACCCGCTGCCAAATCCGCTTCACCCGCTTTGACAAACTCCGAGAGTACGTCGGTGGTGATCCCTCCACCCAGCGCACTGAGGTAGGAGACGACCTGTTCCCACTTGTTCTCCTCGATCATCACGCTCAGCACTTCCTTCGCGTCCTTGGGTTTCATGTTCTTCAGGACGTTGAGTGATTTGCTGAACTGGTCCGAGCCCTCGATCTCTTTCAATCGCTCGCGCATCGCTTTGAAGTCGCTGCGTTCTTCCTCGAAATCCGTCCGCTCGCTCGCGAGCAGCGCCCGTTCGCGTTTGAGGGTGTTCTGGAGGTCGGTGATCTCGCGTTGCATCCGCTCAAGACGCGCGCGATCGATCTGGGTGAGTTGGAGGCGGACGTCGTTGAGCTCGTCGGAGTTCATCGCGAGCTTGGGGAGATCCGCTTCCTTGCTCGCGAGGGCCGCCGCGGCTTCCGCTTCCTCCGCTTTGATGCGCTGGTCCCGCGCCTGTGTGGTCTCGGTGAACATGTCTACGACCTGCGTGATTCGCTGGGAATCGACACGACCGGATGCGAAGACCCACCCCACGCCGGCAAGCACACCGATCAGGTTCAGTACCGCGACCACGATGAGGGCTTTGATGAGCTTTTTCATTCCACGTTCCTTTCGCCAGCCGCGACCAGCAAATCACCACTCAGAGCAAGGCATCGGACGCTCTCGCGTGGCGCATCACTGACATATCGTCCAACTCGATCGTCTCTCTTCGTCTTTGTTCACTTTCGAACACTTCTCGCTGCCGATCCCTCAGGAGTTCGACCGCCTTTCGGGCCGCGGCTGCCTTTGTGAGTTCTTGTCGCGCCTGCTCGATCTGCTCAAAGAGCCCCGCGAGCTCGATCACGAGTCTCTGCGCTGAGAATCGGTTGCTCAGCGCCGCGTTTGCTTGGAGACGAGCTCCGCGGAAGTCGATGGCGCCGTCGCCGTTGAGCATCTGCGCCAGCGATCCCTGCTCATGCTCGATGTTGCGTTGGTATCCACGGATCCGATCCTCAATCTCGACGCGCTTACGCTCGAGCGTGCTGAGCGCCAGTTTCTTCTCTTCTTCTTCTCGCTCGCGCATCTCAAGGACGGGCTGGAGGCGGAACTGGAATCGCGGCATTCAGATCACCCCATGCTTCCTGCGGGCGGTCCGACAGCCGGCTGCTGATTCTGATTTTGATTCTGGGCTTGTTGGCTCTGGGCGATCGCTTGGCGCTGCTGGATCATTTCCCCTGACTGGAGCGCCAGCTTAACCATCATGTCCTTCGCGGGCTCGAACTTCGCGGCCTCGTCGGTCCGTTGTCCGAGCAGCTCAGCGATGATCGGATGCATGTCAATCGCCGTGTCCCCCTCTGGATTGACGCCGTGCGCGTACGCACCGATCTGGACGAGATCCTCGATCTCTCGATACTTCGCGATCAGCTTCGAGAGTTGCACCCGGCCCGCTTTGTGCGCACTGTCCGTCACATCGTCAGCGACGCGCGAGACCGAATCGAGCACATCGACCGCCGGGAACTGTCCTTTGTGCGCCATCTTCCGAGACAGCACGACGTGCCCATCGAGAATCCCGCGAGCCGCGTCTGAGACGGGCTCGGTCATGTCGTCCCCCTCGACCAAGATTGTGAACAGCCCGGTGATCGAGCCGCCCCCAAGCCCGTTCTCTGGTTCGATGGTTCCCGATCGCTCTAGCAACTCCGCCATCGCGGAGAACACGCTGGGGGTGTATCCCTTGGTCGTGGGTGGTTCACCGACCGACAATCCGACCTGGCGCTGCGCGTGCGCAAAGCGTGTCACCGAGTCCATCATCAGCAGCACATCGAGCCCGTTGTCTCTGAAGTATTCGCTCGCCGTGCACGCGAGTTTCGCGGCTCGGATTCTCATCAGCGGCGACTCATCCCCTGTTGCAACAATCACAACCGAACGCTTCAACCCCTCTTCACCAAGCGCGTGATCGATGAAGTCGCGGACTTCTCTGCCGCGTTCGCCGATGAGGGCGATGACGTTGACGTCCGCGTCGGTGCCTCGCGCGATCTGTCCCAGCAGCGTCGATTTCCCGACACCAGGTCCCGCGAAGATGCCGAGGCGTTGCCCTCGACCGATCGGGGTCATCAGGTCCAGCACGCGGACCCCGGTCCGTAGTGGTTCCTGGATCCTTCGGCGCTGCATCGCGCTGATCGGGCTCGGATTGATCGCTCGCTGGACGGTTTCGGAAATCGGTCCCTTGCCGTCGATCGGGTTCCCGAGCCCGTCGATGACTCTGCCGAGCATCCGATCTCCGACTGGGGAGACCTGATGGACCTGCTGCATCATGATCTTTGATCCGGGAGTGATCCCGGCGGTTTGGTTCAGGAGCATCACGATCGCTTTGCCCGAATCGAACCCCACCACTTCTCCCGCGATCCGTCGTTCATCGAGACCCACGATCTCGACGAGCGATCCGATCGGAACCGGGAGATCGGTCGCGATGATCGACATCCCGCGCACGGCTTCGACGCGTCCGCAGATCCCGAGCGGACAGACGCGATCAACGATCTCCATCTCGCGCGGGAACAGTTTCACGCCGCGTCTTCTTTCGGATCGGATTCTGGATTGGTGTCGTTGTCGAGGTCATCGAGGTGGCTGTCGTAGTCTGGACCGCGATGCGCAGGCAGCAGCGTCGCGACGATGCGATCGAGTTGCTTGGCGATGGACGCGTCGATGGTGCCCCCGCCTTTGGTGGAGACCACGCATGATCCCGGCGCGAGTTGATCGTCCCCCACAAGCTCGGCATGCGTGCACGCGGCGCACTGCTCGACCATCGATGGCATCACACGCTGCAGTAGCTCGATATCCGCGGGATTCACACGCACACGGATATCCGTCGGCGTGACCAGCGCTTCGAGTGTGCTCTCGAGCTGATCGACGACCACTTCCGGATCGAGATCGATGGTCCGTTTGATCACCCTCGCGGCGATATGAGCGGCGAGCTCGATCACCTCGGTGCGCGACGCGATCATGAGCTCGTTGCGTTGCTCTTCCCAGACTTTGAACGCTTGGGACCACTGCTCGGAGATGGTCTGGAGCTGCGCTGAAAGCTCGGCGTGCGCCTGCTCGCGGCCTTGCGTGGTGCCCTCTTCGAGTCCCTGAGCGAGTCCTTCCTCGTATCCCTTCTTGTGTCCGGCTTCGGAGGCGTCCTTGACTAGACGATCGCGCTCGGCCATCGCGTCCTTGAGCACCTGCGCCGCTTGCTTCTGCGCCGACTCGATCACCGCTTGACCGCGGCGCTCCAGGTCTCCAAGATCCATCGGCACCGCGTCGCGGGTGTAGCTCTCGAGGTCTGCTCGTTTGATGACGCCCATGTCTGGGACCTCCAGATTCGGTTAGACGACCATCTCGGAATCGCCGCCTCGGCCCTCGATCATGACATCGCCCGCTTCTTCCAGACGACGCACGATGTCCACGATCCGCTGCTGAGCGGTTTCCACGTCCGACACGCGGACTGGTCCCATGAACTCCATGTCCTCTTTGACCATCTCCGCGGCACGCTCGGACATGTTGCTGAAAATCTTCTCCGTGAGCGCCTCGCTCGCGGTCTTGAGCGCCACAGAGAGCTCGTCGTTCTCGACCTCTTTGAGCACCGCTTGGATGCCCTTGTCGTTGACGAGCTTGATGTCCTCGAAGACGAACATCAGTCTGCGGATCTCTTCGACCAGGTCCGGATCGTCGGATTCGAGCCCTTCCATGATCGTCTTCTCGGTCGCGCGGTCCGCGAGGTTGAGGATCTCCGCGACTGTTGGAACGCCTCCGGCTTTCTCCATGCTTTGCATCAGCATATTGCTCAGACGACTCTCCAGACCGATCTCGACCTCTTTGATCACCTCGGGGTTGGTCTGTTCCATGTTCGCGATGCGTTTGATGACCTCGAGCTGCTTCTCCATTGGGAGTCCGACGAGGATCTCAGACGCTTTGTGGTGCGTCAGGTGACAAAGGATCAGCGCGATGGTCTGCGGATGCTCCTCCTGGATAAAGGTCAGCAGGTTGTCGCTCTCGGCGCGCTGCAAGAAGCTAAACGGGGTCTTCTGTACCTGCGTCTGGATCTGTCCAAGCACACGCTCGGCGTCGCTCGGATCCATCGAGTTCTGGAGGAGCTGTTTCGCGTACGTGAGCGACCCCTCGTTGGCGTACTGCGACGCGACGGAGATGTTGTAGAACTCCTCGACGACCGCGTTCTGGAGCGCGTCGGTCACGCGTCCGAGCGAGGCGAGCTCGCGCGTGATCTCCTCGACCTTCTCGGTCGGGAGGTGCTTGAGGACCGCCGAGGCATGGTCCGATCCGACAGAGAGCAGCAGGATCGCGGCTTTGGATACGCCTTCGAGCTCCCGCACATCGGTCGGTAATGGTTCGTTTGCTTTCCGTGCCATGTGCGGTTCCTTATTCCTCGACCTCGGCCCAGCGTTTGATCAGTCCGGCCGCGGCTTCGGGATCAGCGTTGATCAGCTCTCCAACCTGCTCGCGCAGCTGCTGGATCTCGACCATCGCGTCCTCGACCTCGATGCCGGTCATCGCCGCGTCGCCCTCGTCGGCTTCACCGATCATGTCGCTCATCCCCTCGAGCTGTGGCGGGATGCCGACCAGCTCTTCCGCTGTTGGCAGCTCGATGTGCTTGCTCGAACGCTTGACCATCGTGAGCATCATGAAGATCGCGACCACCGCGAGCACACCGACGAGCAGGGTCTCGATGAGGTTGCCGTTCCCGAGCAGGAGTGAGGGGCCGCCCCCACCACCGCCGCCGAGCATGGATCCCATGAATCCGGCGGACTGGACCTGACCGATGCGGTTGTATGCGTCACCGATCGGCGCCATGGAGACCACGACATCGCCGTCGAGCACCGAGCCGTCCGGCGCTTGTCCGATCAGGTGGGGCTGGACCTGCTGCACGATGAGTGATTTGAATCCGGAGTTGCCGTCCATCCCCTCGAACCGCTCGCGGATGTCCTCAGCGGTGATCGGAGCGGGTTCGCTGCCGTCGTCGCTCGCGGGCTGCGCGTTGGTGAGGATCTCGCGGATGTATTCTTCTGGGACGATGATCGAAGCACGGATATGCGTAGGCATCCCGCGCGGATCAACGGTCTGTGTTTCGGTGTATCCGAACTGGTTGTCGTACTCTTTGATCGTGTCGGAGGACTCGGATGAGTTCCCGCTGGCGCCGCCCGTGTTGATGCTCGCGGTCTGGTTGGAGCGCACCCCAGGCTCAGCGCCGCGCGATGCTTGCTGCATCTTGTCTTCTGTCGCGCCTTGCGATTTCACCAAAGAGACCGATCCTTGATCCGCGAGCGCGTAGGCGCGTTCGGTGCTCGCGACCTTTTTGACATCCACCATGGCGCTGACGGAGACGATCACGCCTGGGATGTGGCCGAGCATTTCTTTGATCTGCTGCTTCTTGTCCTCAGCGACGGTCTGCGATTGATCGAGGAACTTGGACGCCATGCGTGAGTCTTCGGAGGACACGGTACGTGGTTGTCCGGTCGATCCATCGATCACCTGGATGTTCTTCGGGCTTAGTCCTGACACGGCGCCCATGACCATCCCGGCGACCGCATCGACGGTATCCTGTCCGATCGGAGCGCCGCCGCTGGTGAAGATGGTGACAGACGCTGTGGGTGCACGCACCGCGCGTCCCAATCCGGAACTCTGGGGCACGTCGAGGATGACGCTGGCTGACTTGACGAAACGGAACTGGGAGATGACTCTCGAGAGCTCGTTCTGGAGCGCGATGTTGAACTGCTGTCTGTGCTGTTCTTTGGATGCTTTCCAGTCCTGCGACTGGATGAGGTTCTGGAAGAGCAGCGTGGTATCGCCGGGGAGTTGCCCGGACTGTGCGAGGATCGCCATCGCGGAGGTTTGTTGTGAGGGGGGGACCTGGATATTGCCGTTGACGACCTCGGCTCTGATCCCAGCGGCGCGGAGGGACGACACGGCCATGCTGTCACCGGATTCGGCCATCAGGTCTACGAGTGCTGGTTTGGACGCGTACTGGGAGACCAGGAACATGGTCATCGCCGCGATGACGGCGAGCGAAGCGAGCAGGAGCTTCTGCGATGCGGTCATCTTCCCGATGTAGGTGCCGGCATTATCTAAAACTTGGCGCAGCTGATTCATCGAAACCTCGGCCTCCGTGCCATCTGCGGCGTCATCCTGACACCGGCCACGCAAAGAACGTGGCTCGGGTCAACATCGGCCGACACCGGCGCAAAGCTTGACAACCAAACGCATGATCTGCGCCGTGATTTTGAGATTGTGTCGTTTGTTGCGCCCCGGACTGGAACCGACCGATCCCGCCCGTCTCCGGCGCGGTAGCGAAGCGTCAGACACGCATCTGCTTGACCTCGTCATACGCCTGCATGACCTGGTTGCGCATCGCTTGGAGCATCTTGAACGCGGTATCCGCTTTCTCCGTCGCCGCGATCACGCCTTCGATGTCGTCCCGCTTGCCGGTAATCAGGTCTTCCGCGGCTTGGGTCGCGTCCTGCTGGAGCGCGTTGACCTCTTTGAGGTTGCCCATCAGCAACGCTTTGAAGTCGGCGCCGTTGGCGTTTGTGTTGGTATTTGATCCACCGATACCGCCGGGGAGCTTTCCTGCTCCTCCAGACGAACCAATCAGTCCCAGTGGGTCACTCATGATCAAATCTCCGCTCTCGGCTGCTCGATTCTACCAGATCGCGCCTGATTACGCTAGAAGCCGCAAAGCCTGTGCCATCATATTCTTGGTTGTTTCCGCCGCGACGATGTTCGCTTCGTAGGCGCGGGACGCTTGCAAGCCGTTGACCCACTCGACTGTTGGATCAATATCAGGGACCTGGATATACCCGCTCTCGTCCGCGTACGGATGCTCCGGACGATACTCCGGACGCGTGGATCCCTCCTGGATCTCGATATCGCTGACCTCGACTCCGACCCCGGCTCCGTCTGGTCCCGATACGGGCGAGAACATCGCGGCGCGGCGGAGGTACGGCTCGTATTCCCCGAACTCGTTCTCGATCGAGTTCGCGTTGGCGATGTTGGACGCGACCACTTCCATGCGTGTCCGCTGAGCAATCATGCCGCTGGTTGATACATCAAGTGAGCCGTACATGGCTTATTCCTTCCGATTCGGATTAGACCACGCGCTGAGCGATCGCGTTCTGGAGCTGTGTCCGCTGGGTACGCAGCAAATCCGCTGCCACTCTGTACGCCGTCGCGTTTTCGACCATGTCCTGCATCATCCGCTCCAAGTCCCGATCGTTTCGGTCGTGGTGGAGAATCCCGCCGTCGCTGCTCGTTGGGGTGAGCCGAAAATCCGTCGATCTCCCGATCCGGCGGATTTCCTTGGTTTCTTCCCACTGGAGCGACCCGAACGACCCGCCGTTCTTCTTGCGGCGTTTGTCGATCGCATCCCCAAGCATCTCCTGGAACGCTTGCGGATCGACATCCTTTGGTTGGAAGTTCGGGGTATCGATGTTCGCGATGTTGTGGGCAAGAATTTTCTGGCGCTGTCCAGCAAACTTCAGCAGCATCTCTGCTGCTGGCATCGCTCCGGCGGTCGATAGATCTCGGATCATCGCGTTACCCTTTCAACCCAATCAGTCCCGCATGAGCGGTGCCAATCTCTGAGTGCTTCTCAGAGGTTTGGAGAAACCAGACTGTCCTCTTTCCATTTCTTGAGCTTGAGGCCGAGCGTCCGCACACCAATGCCGAGGGCTTTGGCGGTTTTCTGACGATGCCCGTTGAAACGCTGGAGGGTCGCGACGATCTCTTCGCGCTCGATCTCGGCGAGTGTTTTATCTCCAGGCCGATAGTCCATCTTTGGTTCCGCGAAGGACGCCATCCCTGTCGGCTGCTGATATGAAACCTCCGGCGAGGACGCTTGGTGGACCACGTCATGCGCCGGAGTCGTCCCGGTCGCACGCAGAGGCATCGCTTTGGGCATCGGACGCGATTCCATGAGCCAAGGCTCGATGGTGGTTCGACTAATCTCCGCGGCTTTGGGGTCTGACAGCACCACCGCACGCTCGCAGATATTCTGGAGCTCGCGGACATTGCCCGGCCAGTTGTACGACGACAGCAGCTCGATCGCGCCCTCGCTCATCTTGATCGATCGGCGACCATCACGAGCAACGATCCTGGAAACAAAGTGCTCCGCGAGGGGCTGCACGTCTTCCAAGCGATCACGCAGCGGCGGGATCTGCACAGGGAGCACGTTGAGTCGATAGAACAGGTCTTGCCGGAACTCCCCCATCGCTGCGGACTTGGGAAGGTCGCGGTTGCTTGTCGCGATCACGCGTACGTCGACGCCGATTGTTGTGCTTGATCCGACACGCTCAAACGCACGCTCCTGGAGCACGCGGAGCAGCTTCGCTTGAATCTGAGGCGAGACTTCCGAGACCTCATCGAGCAGCAGCGATCCGTTATCCGCGAGCTCGAATCGTCCCTTCCGCATCGAGTCCGCGCCGGTAAACGCGCCCTTCTCGTGACCAAAGAGCTCGGACTCGAGGAGTGATTCATTGAGAGCGGCGCAGTTGACCGCGAGGTACGCCGAGTCGCTGCGTGGACTCAGATCGTGCACAGCATGCGCTACGACTTCTTTCCCAACCCCGGACTCTCCAGTGATCAGCACAGTGCCGTGGCTCGATGCGACGGCACGGACCTGCTCGCGGACCTTGCGGATGGCGCTGGAGCGACCGATGATCCGGTCGAGCCCGACCGGTCCGGTGAGCGATTGATTGCAGCGAGCGCTCGCTTTGAGGATCGCGTTCTCTTTGAGCACCGAAGCGTGACCGATCGCACGCTTGACGGCGATGATCATCTCATCACCCTCGAACGGCTTGGTGATGTAGTCGTACGCGCCGTTCTTCATCGCTTGGACCGCGGTCTCGACAGTCCCGAACGCGGTCATGAGGATCACAGGGAGCTCGTTGTCGATCTCACGGATTTCAGCGGTCAGGTCCACGCCTGTCATGCCGGGCATGTTGAGATCGGTGACCACGACATCGGGACGCTTGGACGCGATCTCTTTGAGCGCCGATCGTCCATCGACGGCGGTCCGCACGCTGAAGCCCGCTCGGGTCAGCGTTGAGCCGACCGAATCGCGCATCATCTCTTTGTCATCCACAACCAATACTGACTTGTTGCTCACGCGACTTCCCCTTGAGCTTCGAGACTCTGAGTTTTCTCTTCTTGATCCGCGGATTCAGCCATGCGACCGGCGCGGACCACAATCTGACCATACCCGTCTTCGGGCAACGCATTGACGACATGCTTAGGAAGCAGCAGCGACACGGTCGCTCCGCTTGTCCATCCCGAGTCGTCGGTGTTGTTCTTGACCTCAACCGATCCCCCGTGCGCATCCATGATCCGATGCACGATCGACAACCCCAGCCCCGTCCCCGCGGCTCGTGTCGTAAAGAACGGATTGAACATCCGCTCGATCACGGCTTCCTCGATCCCGCCCCCGCTGTCACGGACCCAGACGAGTCGGTGCTCTTGCGACTGCGAGACTCCGATGACGATGGAACCACCGCCGTTGTCTCGCGTTGCTTGGGCGCCGTTGCGGATGATGTTGATGAGTGCTTGATGGAGAAGTGGCGCGTCGCCTTGGATTTCTTCGCACTGGGGATCGATTTTGGTGGACACCTTGATCCCCGCAAGCTCAGCGGCGCACGCGTCTCGCGCGTCCTCGATCAGCATCTGCGTGCTGCACTGGGACTGATTCGCGCGGATCTCACGCGAGAACGCGAGCACGTCACCCACGATCTGATCCAGTCCAGTGACCGCTCGACCGATCTTGTCAACGATCCCACACTGCTCAGGCATCTCCGCGAGGTCTTCCTGCAGCATTCGTGTGTATAAACGGATGGAACCCAACGGATTACGGATCTCGTGCGAGATCCCCGCGGCCATCTCTCCCAGCGCTGCGAGTCGCTTGGAACGCTGGAGCGCTTCATTTGCTTGGACGAGCTCGCTGTTGAGCCGAGCGACCTCGCCCCGGAGCTGCGTGTGGGTGCTCTCAAGCTTTGCGGTAACTTCATTGAACGAAGCCATCAGTTCCGCGAGGTCTCCCGCGGAGAGTGAACCAGGTTGTTGCGTTACGCTTTGCTCGCCCATACTCAGCCCTTCCGATCTTGAAGGGTTGGGTTTGGTTGACGATTCCCGCCTCGATACGCGCGCATCGCGTTGCGTGATGCACCGACGCCGGTGAGCTGCTTCGAGAGCTCGTCCCGGCGTTTCTCGACGACCGCTTGCTGCTCGGCGTCCCGCTTGAGGATCGCCTCGACCATCGAGGACATCTCTGCGAGCTGGGTGCGGGCGGATTGGATCTGTGTGACGTTGACCCCGTCGCTCGCGAGCAGCTTCTCGACGAGCTCCGAGGTCCGCGCGAGGGACTGGATCTTGGGATTCCGGGAGTTGAGCGATGCGACGAACTCTTCGAGCTGATCCGCATCGAGCAGTCGCTGCTGCTGCGTGCCGATCTCGTCGATCTGCGAGCAGAGCGTGCGCATCTCCTGGAGCAACGCTTCCACACGCTCGGACGGCGCCATTTTGGCTTCTCGCTGGGTCATCCGTGACCTCCAAACACACTTCACCGAATCCATTCGGTGTCGATACCCACTCAGACAGGGGTGCTGTATTTGGTTATCGGCTGTTTGTGCGCATCACTCCACTTTGTGGCGCACTTTCCTCCCCAGGCCACTTCAGCCCCCACCCACCAACTGCTCAGTTGCTCGGCACGGCACTCAGGAGCATCGCGCTCGAATCCAGCCAACGCTCCCAATCCGCCCGATCCATCGGGAGATTCGGGTCGTCCCAGACGTCGTCGGGGATCGACTGGTAGAAGCGCTTCGCACGCTCGTTCGCTGTCGCGGCTCGTCCGAGCTCGTTGGTCGCGATGTACGCGTTGACGATCTGGACCATCGCGACGAGCGACGCGGGGTCGTCGGAATAGCGATCGCGAGCGATGTCGTAGTAGCGGATCGCCTCGCTGTAGTCCTGGAGATCAAACGCGCAGTCCCCAAGGTAGAAATGCGCGTTCCGCAGCGCGATGTTCTCGAAAATCCCCATCCGATTGAGGCGCAGGGCGCTCAGGGCGCTGATCGCGCCCTCGTAATGCTCGATCGCTCGTGCACGATGCGATCGCATCTTCGCGACCCGCTCGTTGCGTTCCGCGGCGGGCATCGCTTCACCGAGCGAGAGCTCGATGTTGTCACCCAATCGGCGATGCGCCTCGGCGAGTCGGTAGATCACCACCGCAGTCTCGGGATCGCCCTCGTATCTGGACACAAACTCTTCGTACCGCTCGATCGCACGCTCGGCGCGATTGGTCGAGTCGTAGTGCCCCGCGAGTTCGAGCAGCGCGGTGCGGTAGAGCTCAGTTTCTGTGGAGACTTTCGTGCCGCTCAGTGCGGTCAGGAGCAACTGCTCAGCTTTCGCGTCGTTCTCGGTATCCTCGTCATAGAGGTATGCCTGCGCCAGCGGCACAAAGCTCGAATCCGCGAATGGACCGATGTCTGCTCCGAGAACCCCCTCGCGATCCTGGATCAGCTGCTCAAAGATCTCCGCTGATTTCTGGAAGTCGCCGATCGCTCGCAGGGACTCACCCAATCGGAACAACGCCTCGGCGTATTTGGGATCGGACGGCATCGAGTCCGCGTACGTCTGGAACGCGATGATCGCTTCGCGCTGATCCCCGGCTCGGTCGTAGAGATCCGCCGCCATCCACAGGGATTGGGCGTGCTTGGGGAGGTTGGTGACGACGAAGCGCTCCGAGTGCATCCGCGCGTTGGTCGCGGCGGCGATCAGGTGCCGTTGAACCTGAGCACGTGTCGATGGGTCAAGTCCCAGGAGCGTGCGAGATTCATCGATCGAACCACCCAGCAGTTTCTCGGCCATCGCGCGATGACCGTTCATCAGCATCTCGAGGATCTCAGCGGGGAGTTCGATATCGACATTGCCGTCGTAGAGGCGCTCGCCGAGCATGGTGTAGCGGAGGGTGTCTTCTGGGTTTCCTGCCGCGAGCGCGTCCTCGGCGCGAGCGAGGATCGAATCGAGCACCTGCTTTCGGCTCGGTTCAGACTCGATCCCCAGCGAGTTGTAGTTCCCCACCAGCGTGTCGTACGCTTCGATCGAGAGCTCGGACTCCCCGATCGCGGCTTGGGTTTCTCCAAGACCCACCAGCCCCCACGGATACACACGATCACGCGAGAAGTTCTCTGAGATCTGTGCGTAGAGATCACGCGCTTCGTAGGTGTTGCCCTCGATGTCTTCGAGCTGTGCGTGCACAAGGAGGATGCCGGAGTAGTGCGGATCGCCGGCGCCAGAGAGGTCGTAGGCGTGGTTGATCTGTGTGCGTGCGTGGTCGTTGGCGCCGAGCTCAAGGTAGCCGCGCGCCAGCAGCAGGTGCAGACGCGATCGCCCGTCGGATTGTGCACGCTCGAGTCGTGGCATTTCACGAAGAATCCGCGTGATTGTTTCATCCACGAATCCCGCTTCGAGCTGGATCCGCGCTTGGTGCTCCATCGCCCAGACGCGTTCATCGAGCGGGAGCTCGGTATCGGCGAGCATCGTGCTCAGCAGCTCCATCGCGGGCTCGATCTCAGGGACAGGACGATCGAGCAGGTTGTCCACGATTTTGTGATTGAGACTATCACGCAGGTCGCGCCGCGACTTGGGGATCTGCGAGACTCGGATCTTGGCTTTATCGAGTTGTCCGCGAGCCAGGAACGTTCGTGCAAGGGCCGCGAGGTCCGGCGCATCGAGCACAGCGCCCAAACGCTCGGCTTCGGAGTACTCGCGGATGATCGACACGTGATTGCGATCATCTTCGAATCCAGCGGCTCGCTGACCTCGATCAATCGCGCGTGCTTTGTTGAGGTGGTAGTGGATCTTGTCAGCCGTGGAAGCGCCGTCGGGCTCGACTACAAATGGATAGACCTTGGTGTTGAGCAGCTCGATCGCTTGCTCGTAGTGCTCGTTCTTGAGGAGCACGTCCGACTGCTTGAGCGCCGGCTTGAGCACGGGCTCGGGCTTGATCGAGATCGCGTACGCGAGTCCGAGCATCAGTAGACCACCAGCCGCGAGGATCGCGGGGGTCTGCCAGAGATCGCGCCAGCCGCCTTTGACCGCTTCGACGGGATCAATCGGATCGACCGCGGGTCCGGCGTCTACCTCCGCGGACTCGCTCTCTTCGACGGCACCATCTTGGACGGGTTCTTCACTCATGTACTCGCAACTGTCCTCACGCACAACAGCACACACCTCCACAGGTGCGTGCGTCGTATACCTTCTATGTCGGCACAAAAACCGCCTCGGCTGAAGTTCTCGGACCTCAACTCACCAATTTCAGCGTATATCTCGTGTATTCAGTCGCGCCTGCGGGCTCAGGGCATCGGTTCGGAGTGTTCCTCGTCGAGATCGATGGTCTCATGGACGCGGTAGACACGCGACAAACGCTCCGGGTTGTAGACCATCGCGCGGATCGCTTTCTGGGAGGGTTCGGAGAGCTGGATGCGGATGAATCCGCCTTGGGATCGCGGATCGCGGACCTCGACCTTCCCTGGGACAAGGATCCCGGAATCGAGCTTGTGCTCATCAAGGATGTCTTTGTATCGCGTGAGACCTGTTGTTGCGAGCCGTTCGTCGTATGCGTCGAGACTGCGGACGAGGATTGGTAGTCCGCGTCCGGGATCGAACCAGTATTCCGTCTCGCCCCACCCCTCGAGTCTAGACGGGAAGCGGATCGCGATCAGACCAGAGGAGTCTTCCCACCTCGTCTCGATGATCGTTTCCGGATCGATCGGCTCGATTCCGAGCACGGTGATGAGGTCCGCGGGATGGACGCTCAGTCCGATCTCCGCCGCTCGCTCGGGGGTGATTTTGTCGAGCGATCCGATCAGCGCGACTCGGTGGTCCGAGTTCGACAGGTCGTACATCCAGTACTGTTCTGTTCCTGAGCCGTAGGTGAAGTAGGTTTCTCCCAGCTTCCCGATGGTCAGGGAGACGGATTCTGGTCGCGTGACCTGGAGGTGTCCCTCGCCTTGTTCTTCGAACCACTCGCCGCGTGCGTCGGTGCCTTTGATGCGGACGGAGACGCGAGCCCACAAGCGCTCGATCGACGCGACGCGCTGATTGTGATACTCGATGATCTGATCGATCTGGTCCTGCGTGACTTGAGTGCGCTTCGAACCACTCGACGAGCATCCCACGAGCACGAGCAGCATCGAGACGATCAGAGTCAGTTGCAGAGCTTTGGTGATCACGCTGATCCTTCAAACTGGATGACCTGTCCGAGCTCCTCGATCGCGTCGGCGATCGCGTCGTCGTCCATCTTCGGATCGATGACCTCGAAGACGGGGCCTCCCCCACCCTTGACCTTCTGGCGGACCTTGAGCACCGATGGGTTCTCTTCATCGCCTGCGATCATGCCTTCGAGCTCGATCTTCTTCTTCCGCATCAGCATCAGCGTGAGCAGGTAGCGGAAACCGATCTGCTTGGGTTCTGTCGCGTCTCCGAGCTGTTCGAAGAGATCGAAGATCTCGTCATCGGAAACCAGCGGGGTCTTCTTGGACTCTCCCGGCTCTGGGACTCGTCGTCTCCAGAATCCGAACAGCGTCCCGCCGTGGTCGAACTTGACCCCCTTCACCCAGACGTCCATCGCGTAGAGCTCGCGCGTCAGCGTAGACTCTCCTGGAGTTTCGATCAGCGCGGCGATGTGCTCTTCGCCGACTTCCAACTCACGTCCGGACGCGGTGCATGCTTCCTGGGATCTGGTGATTTCGTAGGGGGATGCTGAACTACTCATAGCTCAAGTGTATCCGATTGATGCGTGTTTCACCCGAGATTCACCCTCAGCAGGAGACATTGAAGAATCGCTGATCCGTCGCGCCCTGCTCGTTCCCGACGCGGAACTTCATGCATTTGCCGCATTTGGCGCAGCGCGCGAGGTACTGGGTTCCCTCGTGGTTGCGGTAGACGCGTTGGTATTGACCGCTGCAGACGAAGCGCACCCCGAGCCAGGGGCGTTCGTTGGGTTTGGGATGCATCTCTCCCGGAGGCGGGACTCCAGGCGTGACTCGCAGTGACATACCCAAACTATCGTCAACCACGCCGTGCTCACTTGACTGGGCTGTCGTCAAAACCGGGTGCGGACCGATGATTTGGGCATCGAGTCCGTATTGTTGATAGAATCCAGACCACACCTATGTCCGGCGTCTTGTCCATCTTGCCCGATCCTCCGCCTCCGCCCGCACCGATCGGGCTGATCGCTGGTGGTGGTCGGCTCCCTATTCTGGTCGCACAGGGACTCCGCGAGATGGGGCACAAAGTCCACGGCATCGGGATCCACGGGCGATACGACGGGACGCTCCCCAAACTCTGCGACAGCTTCAAGGAAGTCGGATTGCTGCGATTGGGGTCTTGGGGCCGCAAGCTCAGGGCGCGAGGGGTCAAGCACGCGATCATGGTGGGTCATGTCGATAAAGCCGAGATCATGCACACGCGCTGGAGGCTGTTCAAAAACATCCCCGATCTGACTACGATCAAGGTGGTGATGACCCAGCTTCGTCACGATCGGAGGTCCCACGCGATCCTTCGTGCCGTCGCGGAGGAACTGGACCGCAAAGGAGTTTCGCTCATCGATTCGACGATCCCCATCCAGTCCCAGCTCGCGCAGCCCGGCGTGATGACGCTGACGCAGCCGACCCCTGCTCAACAAGCGGACATCGACTTTGTCTGGCCCCTGCTCACTGAGCTCTTGCGCCTGGACATTGGACAATCGCTGTGCGTGCGTGATCTGGATGTGATTTCCGTCGAAGCGGTCGAGGGGACGGATCGGATGATCCAGCGCACCGCCGACCTCTGCAAGAAAGGCGGATGGACGCTCGCGAAGGGCGCTCGCGCTCAGCATGATCGGCGCTCCGACGTCCCCACTGTTGGTCTCAAGACGATCGAGAACCTCGCGAAGCACGGCTGCTCGTGTCTCGCGATCGCGGCGGGTGATGTGATCATGCTCGATCGCGTCGAGATGATCGAGCGTGCGGATGAGCTCAAAATCGCGATTGTTGGGGTGCCTGTCACGCACCGGCCGTTGACCACGACCTCGACGACCGAACTCCAGTAATCATGGATGACCAGCACCCCACAGACCCTGCTCAACCCTCGGCAGATGCGGACACCTACGTCTCACGCGGCGGACTCAAACTCCATCACGCGCTCGAGGAGTTCACGCTCGATCCGACGGGATTGATCTGCGCCGACTTCGGATGCTCGACCGGAGGGTTCACCGATTGCGTCCTCCACCACGGCGCGGCTCATGTGCACTGCATCGACACCGCGTACGGGCAGCTCGCGTGGAAACTGCGCCAGGATGAACGCACGACCGTGCACGAACGCTCCAACGCGCTGCACACGGAACCACCTCCAGAAGTTGTCGAGACCCAAGGCGTGGATCTGATCGTCATGGACCTCGGATGGACCAAGCAGGAACGAGCACTCGCCGCGGCTCGGACCTGGCTCAAGGATACCGGCCGAGTCATCTCACTCGTCAAGCCGCATTACGAAGCGACGAAAGAAGAGCTCGAAGAGGGGATGATTCTGACGGAAGAACTCGCGCAGTCGATCGCGGAGCGTGTGCGGGATTCGCTTCCCGGCATGGGATGGGATGTGCTGGGATGGACGAGAAGCCCGATCCTCGGGAGTGCTCGCAAGAAGAACAAGAAGAACAAGGGCAAGGGGAATCCGGAGTGGTTGGTATTGCTTACTCCGATTCGCTGAGCTTCCAAGCGCCGCCGCATTCGGGACAGATGGTGCAGCCATCGGGTTCTGGATTGATGTCCAGTATGCGATAGGCGCACGAGGGGCAGTGACCGATCGAGAGCACGCATTTCTTGGCGCACTTGGCGCTGTTCCAACCAGCCCATCTTATAAACAGCGCCATCGGAACCCCGAATCCAAAGAACATGTACGCGATGCTTTTGAACCAGATCGGGGTAAACAGATTTCCGGTGTGGTAGACGCCGAAGATCAGGAACACCACCTGCATCGCGATGGTGTACGACGCGCCGAGCACAAGGAGTGACGACCAGAAACGACCCGCATCATTCTTTCCAACAAACGCGGAGCGGTGCAAGCCGCTGTTCTTGGACGCTTGCGGAATTGTGCAAGGCTTGAACTTGTTGCCCCGATCGTCCTCCATGTAATGCCATTGCAGGTGCATGTCTCAGTGTACACAAAAACCGCTCCCTATACGGAGCGGCTCGTTCGTTCAAACTGGTTCACACAACTCACGCGACTCGGAGGTGGTGTCCGGTGGTGAGCGACTTGATCAGTCGTTCGCGATCGCCGGCGCGATCGAAGCGGGTCACGGCCAATGCCATTCGGCTGGCGCCGGGTTCTTCAAGATCGCACCACACGATATTCCCTGTCAGGAACACGGCTCGTCCCGGTCCGATGTCCTGACCCGTCATCGGGAGGTCGATGCGGATGGACACGGTCTGTCCCGGATCGATCGGGCGATCGAGCTCGAAGCAGACCCCTCCTTCGGAGATGTCGTAGACATGACCCTCGAGCGCGAACTCGGTCTCGTCTGGATGCACGCGGAGCGCCATGGAGGTGTAGCCGGGATTGACCTGGAATCGTTCGTGGGCGCGGCGGTTGATGGGGTTGTTGATCATGATTCGCTCCTGAGTCTTTGCGTGTACGCCCGCTTTATCGGCCCACTGTTGCCCGATCTTGATTCTCAGGGAGCAAGCGGAGCGAGTTTCTTCCGATAATGACGCGGACCATCCCCTTGGTGGGTGTCTTGGTCATGATCCATACATACCCTTTCTTCCCATGTTTATCGATCGCGCACGAATTCAGGTCACCGCCGGCGACGGCGGGAACGGCAAGGTCTCCTTCAAAAGAGCCAAGGGCATGCCTAAGGGTGGTCCCGACGGCGGCGATGGAGGGCGCGGCGGTGACATCATCCTCAAAGTTGACGAGGGCATCAACACGCTCATCGACTTCCGCGGGATCTACGAATGGAAAGCGAAGCCCGGCGAGATGGGTGGGTCGAAGCAATGCACCGGCGCGGATGCAGATGATCGGATTATCCGAGTTCCTGCTGGGACCATCGTGTACGACGAGCTGACCAACGAGCAGCTCGCGGACCTTGGTCCCGGAGATTCCGTCGTCATCGCGCAAGGCGGCAAGGGCGGATTCGGGAACGAGCATTTCAAGAACGCCGTCAACCAAGCACCGCGCACCGCGACTCCGGGAGAGAAGGGCGAGATCAAGCAGCTGGTTTTAGAGCTCAAGGTCATCGCGGAGGTTGGTCTGGTTGGTCTTCCCAATGCCGGGAAGTCCACGCTGCTCAAATCGGTGACGCGTGCGGAGCCGAAGATCGCGAACTATCCGTTTACGACGCTGTCTCCGCAGCTCGGGATCGCGATGCTTGATCAGTCGCGCCGGATGGTGCTTGCGGATATTCCTGGATTGATCGAGGGAGCGGCGGAGGGTGCGGGACTTGGTCACGCGTTCCTGCGTCACATCGAGCGGACGACGGTGATCATCCATGTGCTTGACGCGTTCCCTGATGATCCGCAGGGTGATCCGGAGAACGCCCCCACTCCTGCCGAGCACTACCGCGCGATCCGTCAGGAGCTGCGGGATTACTCGTCGGAGCTCGCGGAGAAACCCGAGGTCATCGCGCTCAACAAGCTCGATCTGATCCCTGAAGAAGAACACGCGGAACACATCGCGAAGCTCCGGATCGAGCTCCAGCTTGATGCGAATCAAGAAGTCTTCCCGATCTCCGCGGCGACGGGATTCGGGACAAACGAACTGCTCCAAGCGGTCTGGAAGCTGCTCCACAGCGCGGACTACACGCCTGCTGGATGGTAAAGCCCGGTTTTACCGGCCGTGCTGACTGATAGACTTGTATACCCCACTGTACACACAGCTGTAAACCCTGCTGGCATAGGGCTTTTTCCTTGTGTCACCACGCACGTTGATTTAGACTGGAACGTGATTCTTGGAAGGGGTTTTTGTATGCACACCACATCGCTCACTGTTTCGTTTGGTTGTACCTTGACGCTCGCTTCGGTCGCGCTGCTGAGCACGCCGGCTGCGGCGCAGACCTGTGATCCGACGTTCTCGCCTCAGGTCTCGTATCCGGGGAGTCTCTCGGTGCGCAGCGCGAAGATCGGTGACGTCAACAACGACGGCGATCTGGATATCTGCTACACCAACTTCGGGACCGACGAGATCGGTGTCATGCTCAACAACGGCGACGGCACCTTCGCGGCGCAGACGGTCTACGCCGCGGGTGACGCACCCATCGCGCTGACCATCGCGGATATCAACGGGGATGGGGACATGGACATCTCCACGACCAATGCGCTGAGCCATAACACAAGCGTGCTGCTCAACAACGGGGACGGGACCTTCGCAGCCGCGGTCAACTATCCGACAGGGTTCTCACCCAGGAGCGTTCGGTTTGGTGACCTCGATGGGGACAGTGATCTTGACATGGTCGTCGCGTTTGACATCGGAGCGGGGATGAGCGTGCTGCTCAACAACGGTGACGGGACCTTCGGCACAGAAGTGCAGTACGCCGCGGGGAGTCGATCGACCAGTGTGGTGCTGGGTGATGTCGATGGAGACAGCGATCTGGACGCGGTCATCGCAAACTTTGACAGCGACGACACAAGCGTCCTGCTCAACAACGGCGATGGGACCTTCGGCGCTGATACACGCTACGCCGTGGGTGATCAGCCGCGACGCGTGCGGCTCGGTGATGTTGATGGCGACAGCGACCTCGACATCGTGGTTGCCAATCAAGCGCCTGGTAATGTCAGCGTGCTGCTTAACTTTGGGAACGGCACCTTCCTCGCAAGCTCCTTCTACGCTGCAGGGAATCAACCTCGGAGCGTGCAGCTCGGTGATCTTGACGACGACGGCGACCTCGACATCGCAACAGCAAACGGCGATGGCAACGCAAGCGTCCTGCTCAACTTCGGCGACGGGACCTACGGAACCCAGACCACGTACACCACAGGAGGCGGATCGGTCGGGATCGACCTCGGCGATCTCGACGACGACGGCGATCTGGACATGGCGGTATCCAACGAGTTCGGACACAACATCAGCGTCCTCCTCAACGAGTGCGTGATGGTCGAAGCGTGTCCCGCGGACCTCACTGGAGAGGGTGATCTGAACTTCCTCGATGTCTCCGCGTTTCTCAGCGCCTTTGGGATGAATGATCCAATCGCGGACTTTGAGCCCGACGGCAGCTTCAACTTCCTCGATGTCTCCGCGTATCTCGCGGCGTTCGGGATGGGGTGCCCGTAAACAACTGCATTAAGGACAACCAGCACCAAACGCGCTGAGAAACTCAGAAACATCCAAGAAGTTGAACATCGTGTCCTCGTTGAAATCAGCGACTGGGTCCATTGCCCCAAAGGCAGCGAGGAACTCCGAAACATCAAGGAAGTTCAGGTTCCCATCCCCATTGATATCCGCGGGACACTCGTTCTCGGATTCGATCTCCCACATCGCGGACAACGCTCCGATCAGCAAGCTCCGCTCGAGTGATCCATTGCCGCTGTGGAGCAACTGGATCTGCACGCGGTACGACCCCGAAGCGCTTGTCAAAGGCACCGAAAGATTGATCGCTTCACCGTCAAGCGCGATATCCAGAATCTGCTGCTCGAAGAACGAACCTGTAAATCCGCCCCCCACTACGCTCTCCGCGTACACGCGGACCAACGCGTTGAACTCGATTGGCGATGGTCCCGGATTCGACAGCAACCCCGACATGTGGAAGATTCCCTCGGATGGGATCGTGAAGTCGTACTCAAACTTCGAAGTCAGTGCGTGCTGGTAGCTCTGGGCTTTGATCTCCCCCGGAGCGCGATTCCCCTCGTATTGAATCACGCCGTTGAACTCGCCTTGGTCCGCATCCACGAAACTCGCGGCGGTCTGCGACGATGCGAGGTATATCCCCTGCGCAGAGCTGATCATCGCGCTGGCAAGCACAGGTCCAAGATCGTCACTCGTATCAAGCTGTTCGTCGAAGACCTGCGACTCGTCGGATTCATCAACGACCGTGAGACCGATACCCGCAAACGACTCGATGCTCGACCGCACCGGCGATGCCTGCGCCCACGCCGACACGCCCAGCGTCCCGATCGCCACGCATCCGACAACTCCATACCCGATCATTCCATGTCCAAACATCATCTCTCCCTCTTGTTCCCTATCAGCCAATCTCTCGCCTCCAGTCTACCCGATTCCTGTCAAATCAAAAGCCTCGACCCCGAATGCCTGCCGCCCGTAAATACCCAATCATATTCCGTACAAATAATTTGACAAGATCATTTTGTTTGGTATATTTTAGTAATGATCCTCTTCCTCGATCTCAACTCATTCTTCGCATCTGTCGAGCAGCAGCTCCAGCCCCACCTGCGTGGTCGTCCTATCGGTATCATTCCCAACGATTGCGACTCAACCTGTTGTATCGCCGCGAGTTATGAAGCGAAGCACTTCGGGGTCAAGACAGGGTGCGGGATCCGCGAAGCGCACGAGCGTTGTCCCGGCATCACGCTGGTGTTGGCGCGTCCGGACGAGTACATCAAGGCGCATCACAAGATCCTCGAAGCCGTGGACACGATCTATCCGGTCCAAGGCGTGTACTCGATCGATGAGATGAGCTTCAAGCTGACCGGTCCCGATCGCGAGATCGATCGCGCGCGCGAGCTCGCGATGGGGATGAAACGCGCGATCCGCGAGATCGCTGGAGAGTACCTCCGCTGCTCGATCGGGATCGCACCCAATCGGATGCTCGCCAAAACCGCGTCGAACATGATGAAGCCGGACGGGCTTGTTGTGATCCAGCGTCACGAGATCCCCGATCGTCTCCACGCCCTCGACATCACCGACTTCCCTGGGATCGCCGACGGCATCCGCAATCGGCTCCATCGCTACGGCATCCACACGACCAAACAGCTCTGCAGCGCTTCCAAGCAAACGCTCCGCAAAGCATGGGGAGGGGTCCTCGGAGAAGTTTGGTACCACTGGCTCAAAGGCGACGATCCCCACATCGCGGCGACCAAGCGGCGCAACTGCGGACATCAGCATGTGCTCGCTCCGGAACTGCGCGAAGCGGAGAAAGCACGCTCCGTCGCGATCCGTCTGTTGCACAAAGCCGCGGCGCGGATGCGGCACGAGGGGTTCTGGTGCACGAAACTCACGCTGAACATCAAACCGATCGAGGCGCCGTCGTGGGTCGCGTATGTAAACCTCGAACCGTGTCAGGACACGGTGCGTCTGCTGCATCATCTGGATCAGCTTTGGAAGCTGCAGCCCCATCCGTTCATCTTCTGTGTTGGGGTGACGCTTGGGGGTTTGGTGCGGGACTCGCAGATCGAGCAGCCGTTGTTTGAACAGGATCGCAAGCAGACGAATCTGGCGCACACGATGGACCAGATCAACCGCAAGCACGGGCACGCGTCGATCTACTACGGCGCGATGCACGAGGGCAAGGACGCGGCCCCTCGGCGCATCCCGTTCGCCAATGTCCCTGACCTGGACCTTCCTGACACGGGCGGGATGGGGGCGTTTAAGCAACCACCTCTGAAACTGAAGCAGGCGTAGACCCCAAAAATAGTGATTGCGGCACGGGACTGAATGAATTACAATATCCGTGGATACATATATACATACCCCCAGGAGTTGATCATGATGACGAGCACGATGTTGACACGCGTTCTTTCCCCGGCGTTCCCGATTCTCTTGGCTACGCTCGCTTCTGCGCAGCCGTATTTCGAGGACCTGCGGTTCACCCCGAAAGATCTACCGGCGGACCAAAGCTACGGGCAGCTCGTCTCGATCCATGACGGGCTCTTTACCGTCGGCGCGTCGTACTACGACAACGAGGGCGCTGAGTACGGCGTCGCGTATGCGCACAAGCTCTCGAATCCGCAGGATGGGTTCGAGGTCTCTCCAGGGGAGGGCGGGTCGATCCTGAACTTTGGGCCTCGGACAGTGATTCAGGATGGGAAGATCGCTGCGAGTGTCTCGACCTACACCAACGGCACACGCACAAGATCCGTCAAAGTCTACGACGCGACCGACGGCTCGCTGCTCTACACGCTCAGCCCCGCGGATTCGAGCAATGTCCATGCGTTCGGGAGATCGCTGTCCATGAAGGACGGCATCCTCGCGGTCGGATCGTACTACGACGACGACAACGGCGACTACTCCGGATCGGTCTACCTCTTTGACGCGGAGTCGGGAACGTTCCTCCGCAAGCTCCTCGCCGAGGACGGGATGCCGAGCGATTACTTTGGGCTGTCGGTTTCGATCCACAACGGACAGGTCGCCGTGGGCGCTTCGGGGCACGACGCGAACGGGCCTTCGTCGGGAGCGGTCTATCTCTTTGATCTCAACACAGGACAACAACTCCACAAGTTCCTCGCAGAGGACGGGCACATCAACCACAAGCTCGGGACCAACATCGCGCTTGGCGAAGGCGTGGTCGCCGTCGGCGCGGATCGCGACTACGAGAACGGCTCATACGCCGGAGCGATGTACCTGTTTGATACCACGACCGGTGATCAGATCGCTAAGGTCTTCCCGGACACTCCAGAGGAGTATGAGTACTTCGGCGCGTCGCTCTCGATCAGTAATGGCTTCATCGCCGTGGGCGCTGAGAACGAGGACAAGGACGAGGTCCAGCGCGTTGGTTCGGTGTACCTGTTTGATCTGCAGACTGGAGAGCAGCTCGCCAAGCTCCTCCCGAGCGACACAACACACAACCGATTCTTCGGCGACTCGGTCTCGCTCGACGGAAGCGACCTCATCGTCGGGTCCTTCGGCGCGGTCTATATCTACAACATCCAGTCGCTCGTCTGTCCCGCGGACCTCACAGGCGAGGGCGACCTCAACTTCCTCGATGTCTCCGCGTTCCTGACCGCGTTCGGGAACCAGGACTCGATCGCGGACTTCGAAGAGGACGGCAGCTTCAACTTCCTCGACGTCTCGGCGTACCTCGCGTCGTTCGGGAAGGGTTGTCCGTAAACTCGAATCCGGATTCAATCAGTTGGTTGAGTCGGCGGGTGGTTTAGATCACCACGTCCTTACCACTAGCGCGGCGGATAGGCACAAACTGACCGGCGTGCATCATGTTGTGCGTCGCGACGATGACCCACACCGCACCCTTCGTCGGGAACATCGGCTGGAACATCGCGGGACCCTCCTCGTCGAGCTGCGCTTCGGTGGTCTTATCCAATACCGCAAAGGTCGCTTCTTGGACTCGATCAAAGAGTTCTAAGTACTCCGCAGTGCTCAAGAAGTGGCTCGCATCGTTGTCGCTCTGCGTCTCTCTGGAATACTGCTCCGTAAACCCCTCAGGCAACGCGAACGCATCGCCGGGAGACAACTGTTCGATGAACAGACACTCCGAAGCAATCAAATGCCCCAACTGCCAAGCAAGGTGGTTGCACTCGTCATGAGAACGCTTCATCAAATCCGCATCGGAAAGATCCGAAACATAGCTCTTGAGCACCATCCGGCTCGTGGTGTACGTGGAACGAAGGACATCAATCGCGTTCATGGGAATCTCTCAATCAGGGGGACAACAAACAGACAGGTTGATACTACGCGCCCGATCCTGACAGATGAGCAAGGGGACCAAACCCTGCCCCACAGTTTGGTCCCCTTGGACTCAAATGAACAGACAACTGACGCAAACCCCCTCCACCAATTGCGCCTGTTGGTTGGTCACACTGAGCAGATCGCTGCCATACAGTTGGGGATGCCATTTCCAATCAATGAAAATCAGATTCAACAACTCGAAGAGTCGCTCGGAGCATCATTGCCTGAGTCGTACAAATCATTCATGCTCCCGAATAACGGCGGCGAGATAGAACTTGCCGATTTAGATTGGGAGCTCCATCCGATCAAAGACACTTCTGATCGCAAAAGACTTGCTCGGACCGCGAGTCATGTGCTTGTTGAAAATCAGAGCTACGCCGAATGGCGTAATGCTGCACCAGATACGCTGAGTATCGGAGAGGATGGATGCGGCAACAGAATCGTGCTCCGGAAGCTCGATGGAAAGTACCAAGACGAAATCTTTGCATGGGATCACGAGACTGGAGAACTGGCAAAGCTCGCAGATTCGATCACTGAAGCAACTCGGTTTTGATCACTCACTCATTCCCCGGCCAATCCGGGTTCAGGAACTTGCCGTCTTTGTGGATCACTTCGCCGTCGGCGAGGATTTCGCCGCCTTCTCGTAGATCGCAGACCATGTCCCAGTGCAGCGCGGACTCGTTGGTTGAGCCCGACTCTGGGTACCCCATCCCGACCGCAGCGTGGAAGGTGCCGCCGATCTTCTCATCGAAGAGCGTGTTCTTGGTGAACTCCTTAATGGAGTAGTTGGTCCCGATCGCGATCTCTCCCATGTTGCGAGCGCCCTCGTCCTGATCGAGCATCGCAAACAGGAACTCCTCGTTCTTCTTCGCGCTCGCGTCCACGACTCGGTTGTCCTTGAAGACCAGTCGGACGCCCTCGACTTCTCGGCCGTTGTACACGGCGGGGAAGGTGTAGTTGACATGGCCATTGGCGTTTTGTGGGCCGCAGAAGACCTCGCCGTCTGGGAAGTTCTCGCCTCCGGAGCAGTTGATCCAGATGGACTTGGATTTATCAACATCGACCTTCAGGTCCGTCCCGTCGTGGCCGTCCTTTGCAGGCGCTTTGAAGTGGAGCTCGTCCTTGGTCTGGAGGAAGTCGCACACGCGTTGTTGACGGATGTGGATCTCTTCCCACGCCGCGACTGGATCGGGGAGGTGGAGGAGTCCTGCTTCAAAGACGAACTTCTCGTACTGCGCGAGCGACATTTCCGCATCCTGCGCCGATGCAAGCGTCGGGAAGAGCGTCCCGCACCAACGCAGCTCACCATCCGCGGCTCGCTTGAGGAACTTGTCCATGATCGGTCCGTTGGCAACACGCTTCATCGCGAGCTTCTTCGCATCGACGCGCGAGAGCGACTTGGTGTTGACGTCTGCCCACAGTCCGATGTTGACATCGACGGTTTCGGTGAGGTACATATCCACTGGATTGAGGAACTTGAGCTGCTCGTCGCTGCCGTGCTCGTAGAGGAGGTCGGCGAGGGTGGAGTTGCGCATCGACCAGAAGGGGTGACCTCCAGCACGCAGGACGGCGGCGTAGGTCGCTTCGATCATCGGCATCGCGACCGGATCCGCAGCGATGGACACCAGATCACCCTTCTTGACTTTGGTCGAGTAGCGAACGATGACATCTGCGAGTTTGTCGAGTCTTTGGTCACGCATAGCGAATCCTCTCTCTTGAGCGATAATCGGGGAATTCGAGCATAGGAGCTCGCGAACACCGCCGCACGAGGTGCGTACAGTTGTGGTCCATATTTCCCCTGAACACGAACCTCCAAACGGAGCACCCAATGACTTCCAACCGTTCATTCCCAGTCGCGATCATCCTCGGCGCGTTCATCGTCGCGGGAGCACTCATCGCGCGTCCCGCAGTAGGCACCAAGACCACGTCCATCGGACAAGGCGACATCGGTGTCGTCGATGTCTACAGCCTCGTGGACATCCTCATCATGGATGAAGCCGCGAGTCAGCAGCGAGCGGATTTCGAGAACCAGAGCAACGCCGCGATCTCGGAGTACGAGCAGCGCCTGATCGGTATCCAGACCCAGATGTCGGGACTGACCCAAGACGATCCACAAGCCGCGGCTCTCTACGCACAGTACCAGCAAGTCACACAGCAGATCCAGCAAGCGACCAACCAGATCAACGATGGATACCAGGTCCTGCTCGCGACACAGATCGCTGACGCGTACAAGGTCATCCACGCAGCGGTCAACGAGATCTCCGCGGATCAGGGGTACACCTTCGTCCTCGCGACCCGCCGCGGCGCGGACCTTGTCCAGACCACCACACTCACCGGCGTGACCCAAGAAATCCTCGCGCGTCCGCTCGTGACCCCACCTGAAGCCGTGGATATGACCGAAGCGGTGCGCATCCACCTCGGACTCCCAACGCTCGAAGAGATCACCGCCCAGATCGAAGCAGAAGCGGAAGCAGCCGCCGCTGCTGAAGCCGCAGCAGCGCAAGCCGAGCAAGACGCTGCGGAGACCACCCCTGCGACGGAAGTCGTTGACGACTAAAGCGCGATCAGTTAATCAATATCCCCAAGCACCTCGAGCAACGGCCCGAGGTGTTTTTCATAGTTCTTCCAGCGTGCTCGGCTCGTCTTATACAGCGGCTGACGCACCTGCCCCGCACTCGCGGTATGCACTGAAGACTTGCTCTTGTGGTGCTCAAGACACGCTTTGTTGAACTCCAGACCCACGTGATCGAGCATCGCACGCACGCGAGGTTCAGGTTCCGCTGTGAGCTCCTCGTAGCGGGATTCAAAGACCTCGATCCCCATCGATGCCCAGTGCTCGATGGTCCGGAGGTATCCGAGATACTGCTCGCCGCACGCTTTGAGACTGTTGGCATATTTGAGTGCGGGACCAAAACGCTGGAAGTAGATCGACAAGCACGTGTCGCGTGCGCTCCGCCGACAGTGCACAATGCTCGCGCCTGGTAGCATCTTCGAGATCGGACCAAGGAACAGGTAGTTCTCAGGCATCTTGTCGATCACGCGGATGATCTTGCTGCTCGGATACGCTTCGCGCAGTGATTCGAGGTAGCGCTCTCCGCCTTTCTTGAGGATCTCGTTGCTCAGATCCTCTGGGCCCTTCGAGCCGAGGATGGAGTTGATGACCGGAGACTCTCCGACCCCTCCAGCTTGTGGGTGTGCGCCGAGGACCTGCTCTGTGAGCGTCGTTCCTGAGCGGGGCATCCCGACCACGAGCACCGCTCGCGATCCATCGATCGGCTGCTGATCAAACGACTCGACCGCGTCTTTGGGCCAGCGTCCGATGTGGTGATCGAAATCAACCGCGGTCCCAGGATCGGTCATCTTGTTTGCTGTATCGAACGCGACGAACGCGTCGTCGTACTCACCGACCGAATCGAGCAGGTGTCCGAGCGAGAACAACAGCTCGCTCCGACGCACGCGCTCAAGATTTGGATTCTCCAGCGTCTCGCGGATCAGATCGATCGCGGGACCTTGCTTCTTGAGCTCGCGTGCGAGCGTGCCGAAGATCATCACGATCGAGGGGTCTTTCGAGAGCTCCAGAGCACGCTCGACGATCTCCATCGCTTTGGATGATTGGCCGCGTGCTTGGAGGACGCGTGCCTTGAGCGCCACCGCTCGTCCGTTCGCGGGATTGACATTGAGGACCTGGTCCAGCGCCTTGTGCGCATCACCGACGCGGTCCATCCGCCGATACACCATCGCGAGATCGCAGAGCGTGTCGGCTTCTCCCGGATTGAGCTTGGACGCGAACTCGAGGTGACGCAGCGCCTCGGTGTGGTTATCAAAGAGCATCAGCGCGTACCCAAGCATCCGGAGGATCTGCGGATCGCGTGGGGTTTTCTCGATCTGCTCTTTGAGCAGCGCGATCACGGTCTGGTATTCACCCGCCGCCAGGAGCGTGCGTGCTCGCTGCACGATGCCTTGCTGACTCATCGCGGATGCTCCGCTGTTGCTGTTGATCATCTCCAACTCCGTTTGATCGACGAATCAGCGTGAACTCGTCGCATGAACACCATCGGCATACGGCCCGAGCCCCTCCAGCAAAGGACCGAGGTGCTTCTCATAGTTCTTCCAACGCTGCTTGCTGGACTGATAGATCGGCTGGCGCACCTGCATCGAGCTCACAGTATGGACATGCTCTTTCTTCTCGTAGAACTTCATGCATGACTCATCGAACTCGATCCCCAAGAACTCAAGCAGCGACCTAGTCGATTGCTCCTGATTGCTCACGAACTCCTCATAGACGCTCGTGTACACGGGGATGTCCAGATGCTCCATCCAGTAATCCATCATCTCGCGATGGACCACGTACTGCTCTCCAAGCATCTTCAGATCACGCGAGTACAGCACGTTGGCGCCGAAGTTCTGCGTGTACGCGCTCAAGCAGCAGTCACGCGGATCACGCAGCGCGTGGATCACGTGCAGTCCCGGAAGAACCTTGCTCACGAATCCCAGGTCCTTCTCGGACCCCATGTGCTTATCAACGACGCGCCGGACGTCGCTGCCGCAGCGACGATCGAGGAGTTCAAGATACTCATTCGCGTACGAATCGATCTTCTCCTGATCGAGATTGCTCGCGAGCGTCCGCGTCCGCATCTGGAGCAGGAGCGGACACTCCCCCACTGTCCCTCCGAGCGGATGCGCGTTGAGCACCTGCTCCATCAGCGTCGTCCCAGAGCGGGGCATCCCCGCGATGATGACGGGACGCTCATCGCTGATCGATGAATCAGGGATCTGCGCCAGGACCTCGGGAGACCATGTTTTCTGGAGCGATTCGGTGTGCGCTGTTCGTCCAAGCCCGTGCCATGCGTTGCCGCGCTCGAAGCACGCGAACGCTTTGTCGTATTCTCCGAGCTTGTCGAGCACCGCTCCGAGTTCGTACATCGCGTTGCGGCGAGACCCGTCAGAAACCGACGTGTCCTCCGAGAGCTTCGTGAAGATCTCCATCGCGGTGGTGTAGTCCTTGGTGTCCTTCGCGTATCGCCCGCGGGTCATCTGGATCAGTTCGCCCGCATCCTCAAGATCCGCGACGCGATCGAGGACCTCCTTCGCTTCCTCGATCATCCCCGAATCAAGGTATCCGACCGCTTTGCTCTGGATCACGAGCTCGTGGTACGGATCACGCGCCAGCGCCTTGTCGAGCGTCGCGTGCATGCCGTCGATGTCTCCCTGCATCAGCTGTGCGTGCGACAGGAGAACAAGTGTGTTGAGGTCATTGGCCTTGCGTTTGGCGGCTTGCTTGAGCACGTCCACCGCTTCATCCGAGTATCCCACAGTGACGAGCACGTGCCCCAATCGAAAGAGGATCGCGTGGTTGTTTTTATCCATCGCGTGAGCTTTGCGATAGAGCAGCAACGCGGAGCCAAAGTGCTCCTGTTTCATCGCCATCTGGGCTTGATTGAGGGTGGATTGGAGCTTTGCCGCTGACTTTGCCATTGGGTACTCTAGTTCGCTTTGAGCCCAGATTCACGCGGAAGAACCCCGCGTCTGCGATGCCCCCTAGAATGTACACCCCCACCATCTACCCCCCACGGAGACCCAGTGGACTCACTCTTTGAATCACAACGATACCTGATCCCGTTCCGGACCGGACTGCTGCCGCAGATCTTCTGCGACACGCTTGTTCTGGGATCGGGGGTCGCCGGACTGCGAGCCGCGATCGCGGCCGCGGGATCGGGTGAGGTCATCGTCTGCACCAAAGATCGTCTCGACAAAACCAACACCGCGTGGGCGCAGGGAGGCATCGCCGCGGTGCTCCCTGAGATCCCTGAGAGCGACGACTCCATCGAATCTCATATCCAGGACACCCTCACCGCTGGCGCTGGGATGTGCGATCCCGATGCGGTCCAGCTCATCTGCACGCAAGGCCCTGAGCGATTCAGAGAGCTGCTGAGCTGGGGCGCTGACTTTGACACCGATGACAACGATTCACTCTCAGCGGGACGAGAGGGCGGACACTCGGCAAGCCGCGTCTATCACGCCGGGGGAGACGAGACGGGCAAAGAGATCCAAGAAACACTCTCGCGCACGGCTCAAGAGCACAAATCGATCCGTCTGTTCGATCATTGCTTCGCGCTGGACCTGCTTACGCCATCAGATGAGCCCGGCTCGCCGGTCATGGGCGCCATCACCTGGCACAAGAAATACGGGCTCCAGGTCATCTGGGCACGCACCACCATCCTCGCGTCCGGCGGCTCGGGACAGGTCTACCGCGAGTCCTCCAACCCGCGCATCGCGACAGGCGACGGCATCGCGATGGCGTACCGCGCCGGCGCTTCGATCCGCGACATGGAGTTCTTCCAGTTCCATCCCACCACGCTGTACATCCCAGGCGCGCCGCGCTCGCTCATCTCCGAGGCCGTCCGAGGCGAGGGGGCACACCTGCTGGATGATTCCGGGAACCGGTTCATGCCTGGGATCCATCCGCTCGCGGAGCTCGCGCCGCGCGATGTGGTCTCGCGAGCGATCTCCAAGCAGCTCGCCCTCCAAGGCGGCAAGCACGTCTGGCTCGATTGTCGGCATATCAGCAACTTCAAATCACGATTCCCGAGCATCTGGAACACGCTCAAGTCCTTCGGACTCGATCCCGAGACCGATCCGCTCCCGGTCCACCCTGCGGCGCATTATCAGATCGGGGGCGTCCAGACCGACCTGACCACGCAGACGGATGTCCCGAACCTGCTCGCGGTCGGAGAGGTCGCGTCCACAGGACTCCACGGCGCCAATCGACTCGCATCCAACTCGCTGCTGGAGGGACTCGTCATGGGCGCGATCGCGGGAGAACTCGCGGCAAAGCGCTCCAATGGTCAGCAGGTGACCCCCACCCCCATCATCTCCTCGATCGAGCCAAGCTCCCACGCGCAGCTCGACCTGACCGACGTCCGCTCGTCGCTGCGATCGACGATGTGGTATAACGCCGGGATCGCACGCACGCGCACCAAGCTCGCGGACGCGTGCGACATGTTCAATATCTGGGGACGCTACTCGCTCGACAAGGTCTTCGAGACCCCAGTGGGCTGGGAGACGCAGAACCTGCTCTACACGGCCCACCTCATCGCACGAGCGGCGCTCAATCGACCCACCTCGATCGGATCGCACTGGATCCAGAGCGATGCCGCCTCGACGATCGCGGACAGCGCTCCGCTCTCCAACGCGAGCATCCACGCGAGCTGGTCGCGTCATTCTCCAGAACCAACGTATTGGCCGATCGAACCGCACGCGACGACGCCCGTATCTGATTGAGCAATGCCGATCTCGACCGCACTCAAACTCAGAATCCTCGTTGTGTGCGTGCTTGGCGCGTGCGTGACGCTCTGTGCGTGCAAGCCGTATCAGAAAGAGGTCAAACGATCGGGGCTGCTCTCGAAGCTCAAGGAGAGCCAGGAGGGCACACGCAAGCCGATCGCTCCGGAGAACATCCACCCAGTCTTCGGCGTCCCGGGCGGGAAGATCCGCGTTGAGGACGAGGAGGGCAACGTCACCCTCTACGCGAAGTCCATCAAGCACCTGATGAACCACATGATCCACGCGCTGGAGTACGAGGAGCGGGACCTGTTCGTCGAGCAGATCTTGTCAGAGATCACGATCGAAGAGTTCAGGGAACGTGGGCTCGATCCGGGATTGGCGTTTGACGAGCTGCTCAATCGCAAGCGGGACGTCTACCGTCTATTCCACTTCATGCCGATGGGTGAGCACACGCCGGGGCTGTACCCCACCCCGATCGGGCGGAACATCTTCCGTCTCCAGGTCTCACGCGTCGGACGCGATCTGATGTGGTCCGCGATCGACGTCTCCTTCGAGCAAGGCAACTACAAACTCCGCTGGTTTGTGCCATAACGACACGTTTTTCCCACCTATCGTTTATGCATGACCACTGCGCAAAGCCCTACACCGCCCTCGATCAAATCACTCGAATCGCTCAGCATTGACGAGCTCATCGGCCGCATGCGAGTCGGCGTGGAGTGGCTCGATCCACGGATCTTCGAGCTCACCGACGAGCAGCTCAATCAAGCGTGGCTCCCCGATGCAAACGTCGGACGCTGGCCGATCCGTGTGGTGCTCGGTCACCTCGCGGATGTCGAGATGGTCTTCGCGACCAGAATCCGGAAGATCTTCGCGGAAGACAACCCGACACTCGCGCTCTTCGATGAGCACGCGTTCGTCGATTCGTCCATCTACGGCTGCACCGAGGGCTCGACGATGCAGCCCCCGATCGGTGGCGATGTCGCGACCATCCACACGCTCCGCTCTTGGCTCGTCGCGTTTCTGTATCAGCTCGAAGCTCAGGACTGGGATCGCACAGGACTGCACCCCGATCATGGCCCGATCTCGATCCACAAGCTCGCGGTCTACAACTGCTGGCACCTTGAGCGTCACGCGTGGTTCATCAATGCGAAGGCGGAACGATTCCTCGGACCGCGCCCACTCCCAGAAGCGTGCGAGACCGGCGGCTGCGGCAAGCCCGACTGCCAGTGCGTTCACGAATAAATCAGACCTCGAAGAACTCGCGGAGCTGCTTGTGAGCAACGCTGTACTGATCGACGTGTGATCCTGGGCCAGTGCTTGGTTTCGATTCCAGTCCCGCGCCAAGATCGTCATCCATCTCCACACCGAGCGCTTCAGCGAGCTGTCGCAGCACGGCTTGCGGATCGCTGAGCACCTGCTCGTATTGCAGGTTGATCACCTTGCCACCAACGCGCTCGTCACTGACGACCTCGGTCCAGTGGTCCATGAGTTTCCCGGTGTCCTTGACGTATGAAGCGGTCGAAACCAAGTCACCCGCGTACGGATGATTCCCTGCCATCTCGTCGCAGAAGATCGCGAGTGATTCTTCCATTGGGTCCCTGCGGCAGTTGATCACGACCACGCCGGGAAGCGCCATCGCGACGCATCCAACGAGCGGGGTGTTGCCGGGATGCGAGTCAACAGTCCGCATGCCTCCCATCCGAGCCGCAGCGTCGCACTGTCTGCTGTATCCCGCGGCGAGTCTCCCGATCTGATCGCCGCGATGTCCTTGAGGAGTCGGAACCAATGCACGCAGCACGCCTCGCGCTGAGTTGAGCTGCGTGGCGCAGAGCATGCCGAGCGATTCGATCGGTCCGACCCCAACAGTGTTGGGGAGACGCTCGAGGAGTTCGAGGACTTCTGGGACACCTGAATGGTCTGAGCCGCAGAGAAGCACGCGCTGTGCGCCTGGGGATCCCTCGGGACGCATGAGTTTATCGATCTCGTCAGCGGTCCAGTTCTCGATGATCCGCGAGGTCATTTTCGCGTGGACATCCGCGTTGTACCCGCCGCGCCGGAGCTTGGCGGCTCTTCGGAACGATTGGAACGCGGCGCTGTGCTCACCGAGCGCATCGCAGAGCATGCCGTGACCACGGAGCAGCGCCATGAGCACTCCCGCGCCGATCCCGACTTCATCGACCAAACCACCAATCTGGTCGCGGCACGACTTCATCCGATCCGCGTCCTGCTCCTTGGATTCAACCAAGATCTTCGCGTAGCTGATCAGCAGCGGGTATTCATCGAGCTTGCGTGCCAGACCATCATCGATCAGCTTGAGTGCTTCAGCGGTGTCGCCCTTGGACGCGAGTACTTCCGCCATCGCGGCGATCGCGTCTCCTCGATCAGGGTCCATGTCGATCGCGAGCTGGATCTCATCGACCGCGTCGTCATGCTCACCGAGCTGCGCGAGCGAACGTCCGATCTCGCTCTGGAGACGGATGTACTGGTCCACGATGCGTGGACGCGCCGGGTTTTCCGCTTCGTCCTCGTCCTCGAGCGATTTGAGGGTCAGACGCGATGAGGCGCGCATGTCCATGATCGCGGGGCCGTGGAGTCCGAGCTTTGCGAGTGTGAAGCCGTGGATCGCGAGGATGGGTGGTTCCTCGGGGAAGTGGGCTTTGAGCTTGCCCGCGCGTTTGGAAGCTTCGAACACGTCGCCTACCGCGAGGAGTTTCTTGGCTTGCTCGAAGAAGTCCTTTGGTGTGGGCTGTTGTGCTTGTGCGGGGTTGGGTTGCATGAATGATCTCGCAGTCGTATGGATTCGCTGTTGTTTCAGCGGCTGTTAATTGTTTCGTGTTATTCGCTTGTGGTCTGACAGACCAGATCTCCGAGCCCCTCGACGAGGGCGTCGATATGACCAGCATAGCGTTCGTACCGCTTGGTCGATGATTTATAGATCGGCTGGCGCACCTGATCGTTGCTGAGCGTGAGGGCGACGCGCCCAGACTGGTGGAAGTTCAGACACGCCTCGTCGAACTCGAGTCCGACAAAGTCCAGCAATGCTCGGGTTTTGGATTCCTGATCCGCGACCGTGTCCTCGTAGTGGTTCTCAAAGACCGGCACCCCGACGCGTGGATCGCTGAGCAGCTTGGTGTAGTGCTCGGTCACCTCGTGGTAATGACGGTAGTAGCGTCCGCAGTTTCCAAGATCGAAGCTGTAGGAGTGTCCCGGATTGAGCGACTGGAAGAAACACGACAAGCAGTTGTCGCGCGGATCACGCTTGCAGTGGATGATCTTGGCATCCGGGAACGCGAGCGCGATCATCCCCATGTACCAGAAGTTCATCGGCGCCTTGTCCACGATGACCTCGACCGATGGATTCTCAGCGAGCGCGATCGTTTCCCGGCGGTAGATCTTCGCGAGCTGAGCGACCTGCTTGGGGTCGTACTCGTTGGGTCCGGTCGCGAAGGGGCTGTCCTGCTTGGGCGCGATCTCGCGGAAGAGCTCGGAAATCAAACCAAGCTCGCCGGCACCGAATCCAAGCGGGTGAGCGTCGATGATCTGCTCCGTCAGCGTCGTCCCGGATCGCGGCATCCCGAGGATAAACACCGGACGAGGCATCCCGGGTTCTGGACGCGCGACGCCCTCGTAGCGATCAGCGGTCCAGTTCTCCTTGATCACTTGAACACGATGCTCGATGAGATCATCTTTGTACGCGGCGGGGACGACACTGTTCGCTCTGGTGAACGCGTCCATCGCTTCGTCGTAGCGCTTGGCGCGATCGAGCAGGTGTCCCAGCGCGTTGTATGCTTTGCCCGCTGAGTGGTTTTCTGTGGAATCGGCTTCTGCGAGCAGTCCCTCGATCAGCTCGATACCCTCTTGCATGCGATCGCTTCTGAGCACGGCTCTCCCGAAGATCGACGCGATCGAGAGCGTCATCATCCCCCGCTCCTTCGCGTCCTCGACGAGCTTGATCGCCTGGGCCTTCTTATCTGCGATCAGCAGCACGTGTCCGAGCCCTGAAACAAGCGACGGCTCATCGGGCTGGCGGATGATCTCATCGCGCATCAGCTCGATCGCGCCGTCCAGATTCCCGGTGTGGGTCAGCCCCTCGCTGAGGGTATTGAGCACCGCGACTCTGTGGGGTTTGTGCGTGATATGACGCAGCGCCCTGCGAGCGATCCGTGTCCCTTCCTCAGATTTCTGCAAGCGGAGCAGCACGCTGACATGGAGCGCGACGATCGGCGGGAAGTGCGGATTGCGGTTGTAGAGCTGGCTGGTGGTCCGGTAAGCCGCGCGGTATTGACCGGAGTCGTACTGCGCACGCGCCTGCTCATACGCATCCTTTGTACTCACAACCGGCATCCAAGACCTCCATACACCAAACAAACGGGTTATCACAGACCTTCGATCAGGACTGCGGTGCATCAACCCCAATCATCGGGTGATCACAGGCATAACCTTATGCCTATGCGCCAGATCACGCTTATCTCAACCGGTGGAACCATCGAGAAAACCTACGATGAACACGCGGGAACCCTCACAAACCGCTCTTCCATCGTCCAGGAGATGCTCCGGCTCCTCCGCCTAGAGGACACCCAGGTCAACACCCTCCAGCTCATGCAGAAGGACTCCCTGGAACTCACCGACGCGGATCGGACGCGGATCTTGGATGCCGTGAAGCTGGTCATTGGTCCCGCAACTGATGATCCGCTGACCGACCCCAACGGCTGCAAAGGAGTCATCATCCTCCACGGCACCGACACCTTGTGCGAAACCGGAGAATGGCTCTACAACTCGCTCATCAAGAACGCCGACTCCAACCAGCAGCTCGCGGTCCCCGTCATCCTCACCGGCGCGATGCGGCCGTTTGAGATGAAACGATCCGATGCGCTCCAGAACCTCAACGAGGCGATCTTCGCGGCAACGATCCTCGAGCCGGGCGTGTATGTGGTTGCCCACTCCAAAGCATTGAGCTTCCCCGGACCGACCAAAGACCGCGAACGCGGGACATTCGTGAAGCCTTGAGCTCAGTCACTTGTCAATTCTAAAGAATTGAGCCGCCCACCATATCGAAGGCAATCTTTACAATCCACACAAAGAACACGATGAAGATCACCGCGGGAACATACAACATCCAACGGGCACGCTTGGTCTTTGATCCGTTCTTCCCCATGCGAATACTCCAAGTTGCTTAGACGTCGCAGACTTCATCTACGCTCGGACACGAGCACACGAGGTTTCGGTCGCCGTAGGGGTTGTCTACGCGTCCGACTGGTGACCAGAACTTGAAGCGTCGCAGATGCTCCGCGGGATACGCCGCGACATCGCGGGAGTATGGATGCGTCCACTCGTCCGCTCCGATCGCGGCGATCGAGTGCGGCGCGCCCTTGAGCGGGTTGTCGTCTTTCGGCATCTTGCCCTCTTCGATCTCGCGGATCTCGCTGCGGATCGTGATGAGCGCATCGCAGAAGCGGTCGAGTTCCGCTTTGGATTCCGACTCCGTCGGCTCAACCATCAGCGTGCCGGGGACGGGCCAGCTCATCGTGGGTGCATGGAATCCGAAATCGATCAAACGCTTCGCGATGTCGTCGATCTCGATGCCCGCTGTTTTCTTGAATGCTCGGCAGTCCATCACGAACTCGTGCGCCACGTGTCCGCGGGCGCCGCGGAACAGGATGTCGTAGTGGTCCTTGAGACGCTCGGCCATGTAGTTCGCGTTGAGGATCGCGACCTTGGATGCCTGCGTCAGTCCACGCTTACCCATCATCGCGATGTAGACCCACGAGATCGGGAGGATGCTCGCGGATCCTTCCGGAGCAGCGCTGACCGCGCCGACCGAGCCGCCGGTGCTTGGGTTGCGGACTGGGTGTCCCGGAAGGAACGGCTTGAGCTTGTCGTTGACCCCGATCGGTCCCATGCCGGGACCACCACCGCCGTGCGGGATGCAGAAAGTCTTGTGGAGGTTCAAGTGACAGACATCGGCGCCGTAATCACCAGGTCGACAGAGTCCGACCTGCGCGTTCATGTTCGCGCCGTCGAGGTAGACGAGCCCGCCATTGTCGTGAACGACCTGGATCATCTCGCGGATCGAGTCGTCGAACACGCCGCAGGTCGATGGGTAGGTGATCATCGCGGCCGCGAGCGTGTCCTTGTGCTTCTCGGCTTGTGCGACGAGGTCCTCGAACACAATCGTTCCCGATTCATCGACCTTGACCCCGACGACCTTCATCCCCGCGACGACCGCGGATGCGGGATTCGTGCCGTGGGCTGAGGTCGGGATGAGACAGACATTGCGCTGCGTGTCGTTTCGGCTCTCGTGGTACGCACTGATCGCGAGCAATCCCGCGTACTCGCCTTGCGATCCCGCGTTGGGCATCAGCGACACGGCTTCAAAGCCCGTGATCTCCGCGAGCCACGCTTCGAGCTGCTTGAACAACTCAAAGTACCCCTCGCACTGATCCGCTGGCGCGAATGGGTGCATGTGCGCAAACTCGCGCCAAGAGACTGGGATCATCTCGCTCGTCGCATTGAGCTTCATGGTGCACGATCCGAGCGGGATCATCGAGTGCGCCAGCGACAGCTCACGCGACTGGAGCTCGGAGATATAACGCAGCATCTCGGTTTCTGAGCGGTGCGTGTTGAACACCTCATGGGTCATGAACGTGCTGGTGCGCTCGAAGACCTCCGGGATCTCCATCCATGCTTGCTCGCTCAGCGCATCGAAGCTACACGAACCATCGCATCCGAAGCTCGCGAGCAGGTCCATGACGAGGGTTTCGTCTCCTGTCTCGTCCATGGTGATGCCGAGTGTGCCGTCTCCAAAGTCGCGGAGGTTGATCCGCAGATCGCGAGCGGCTTTGAGGACCGCATTCGGATCGCCGTTGACCTTGACGCGGAGCGTGTCGAAGACCAAGTCTTCGTCGATCTCGTGTCCGAGTTCGAGCAGTCCGGTGCGCAGAGTTTGTGTGAGGTGGCGGATGCGCTGTGCGATTGCTTTGAGTCCGTCGGGGCCGTGGTAGACGCCGTACATGGACGCGATGACCGCGAGGAGCACCTGTGCCGTGCAGATGTTGCTCGTCGCGCGATCGCGCTTGATGTGCTGCTCGCGTGTCTGGACCGCGAGGCGCAGCGCTGGTTTGCCGTGCGAGTCGATTGACATCCCAACCAATCGGCCTGGCATTTTGCGGACATGCTCTTCGCGCGTCGCCATGTATCCCGCGTGGGGTCCGCCGAATCCCATCGGGACCCCGAAGCGTTGAGCGGAGCCGACGACGATATCCGCGCCCTTCTCGCCCCACTCTCCCGGAGGCTTGAGCAGCGTGAGCGCCAGCAGATCCGCGGCTGCGACGACCATCATGCCGTTCGCGTGGGCTTCGTTCGTGAGCTTCTCGTAGCACTCGACGCGGCCATCGGTGGTTGGGTACGAGACGAGCACGCCCGCCGCGTCTGGATTGCTCATGTCGAAGGATTCGACACCCCCCACCACGACCTCCACACCGATCGACTTGGCGCGCGTCTGGACGACGGCGATCGTTTGCGGATGACAGTCGTCCGCGACATAGAACACCTTGCGCTTGTCACGCAGGATCGAGACGCACATCGACATCGCTTCTCCCGCGCTTGTTCCCTCATCGAGCATCGATGAGTTGGCGAGCGGGAGTCCAGTCAGGTCGCAGACCATCGTCTGGAAGTTGAGCAGCGCTTCGAGCCGACCCTGTGCCGTCTCTGGTTGGTACGGCGTGTACTGCGTATACCACTGCGGATTCTCGAACACATTGCGGAGGATCACGCCGGGAGTGACAGTCCCGACATACCCCATTCCGATGCACGAGCGGAAGACCTTGTTCTTGACAGCGATCTCTCGCAAGTCACGCAGCAGCACGCGCTCGTTGCGAGCCGCGGGGAGTTCGAGCTCGCGATCCATGCGGATCGCGGCGGGAACGACCTGATCAATGAACGAGTCCATATCCGCCGCACCCACCGCGGCGAGCATCGACGCGACTTCCGAGTCGTCGGGACCAATATGCCGTCCCACGAACGCACCAAATCCAGCATCGGCAACCACATCAGTCATCGTCATTCCACGCTCCAAATAAGCCACTCGATCCGTCTTCGCCCTACCAGCGAGGGAGGACGCAATCATAGACCGATCGGCATGAAATCCCCCGTCAAACCCAATCAGTACCGCAGCACCGAATGCACATCCCCGAAATCCCCCAGCCGTTTGCTGCCTTCGAGGAACTCCAGCTCGATCAACACGGCGATCCCCTCGATCACGGCTCCGGTTTTCGCCACCAAGCCGCACGCGGCTTCCATCGTCCCGCCCGTCGCGAGCAGGTCATCGACCATCAGGACCTTGGTCCCTGACGCGAGCGCGTCTTGATGGATTTCGAGCGTGTCTGTGCCGTATTCCAGGTCGTACTGGGCGCGATGCACGGCTCGCGGGAGCTTCCCGGGCTTGCGGACAGGGACGAATCCGGCGGAGAGCGCCTGAGCGATCGCGATCCCGAAGATGAACCCTCGGGATTCGGCGCCGACGACGAGGTCGATCCCTTTGCCTCTGTAGGGATTGGCCATGAGTTCCACGGCGAGCGCCAACGCTCCAGCGTCTCCCAGCAGCGGCGTGAAGTCCTTGTAGACCACCCCCGCTTTGGGGAAATCGGGGACGTCTTTGATCAGGTTCTCTAGCCGAAGCACGGCTTCTTCGTTGGGCATCAGGCACTCCAGTCGGACCCCATCCTACGCGACTCAAACCAAAGCCTTGTGCGAATCCCCAAAAGTCAGTACGATATTCCAGACCATGTTGTCCGTTTGGTTGAGATGAGGAATCCGTAGTGCAGCTCCCACCGATGCGTCCCAAGTTTGAGTTCCTCTTCCCGATCGTGCCGGAGCACGCGATCGAGCTGCTCCAGAGCATCATGGACAACAACGACTATCCCATCGAAGGGAGGACGGCCGGGAACCACATGATGCTCGTCATCCCGATTAAGGACCGTCACTTCTGGTCGCCTTGGCTTAACCTCGAGGCGCGATCGCATCGAGCAGAGGGGAGCGACGAGACGATCACGCATATGAAGGGGCGATTCTCTCCCAATCCATCGGTATGGACAGGGTACATGATGACCTACTCTTCGCTCGCTGTGCTTGCGTTCCTGACGATCATGTTCGGCGTCTCGCAGTGGATCATGGGGAGCTCGCCTTGGACGTTTCAGCTGCTGATCCCGATCCTGCTGATCGCTGGGGTCATGTACTGGTCCTCGCTTGTGGGACAGAAACTCGCTCATGATCAGATGCAGCTGTTGTATCGCGTCACGCTCGAAACGCTCGCTGAAGGAGCGGGGATTCAGGTGCTTGAGCATCCGACTGAGGCGATCGATTCGCATCAGAGCGACCATCACATCCCTGAAATCACCCTCGTCAGGACTGATTCCAATGCTTTGGAAACCAATCCCGATCCTGTGCCGTAGACTTGGATATGCACAAGCTCATCCCCATCGTCCTGCTCGCGGCTTCCTTGCTTCTGACACTCGGCTGTGAGTCCGCAAAGCGTGACGAGGAACCGATCCGCGTGGACGCGGCTCCGCACGCGAATCTCGTCCAACAAGCACAGAAGGACTGGGCGTGGATCTCCGGGACGACCTGGATCGTGACTTCCATTGAAGGTCAAGAGCCGCTCGCGGATACGTCACTCTGGCTCCGCTTTGAGGACCACACCTGGATGTCAGGGAGCGCCGGATGCAATCGCGTCTCGGCGAGCTATGAGCGGAGAGGCATCGACGGGCTCAAGATCACGCAGATCGCATCGACGAGGATGCACTGCGCCCAGCCCAAAGGCACGATGCAGCAGGAATCGCGGTTTTTGCATCTGCTCGCGAACATCGACGCGTACCACGCGGAGCCGGACACGCTGCGTCTTTCGACCAACGCGATCACGATGATGACCTTCAAAAGACTCGAAACCGAGAAGTAATCAGCGTTTCCCGGCGGCTACCCCCAATCTGATCTGATTTTTGATCAATCCCTTGCGGAGACGCAACCGATCCATATACTATGTGGTACATAGTATGTGAACCCAACCTACTGCGAGGCGACTGAATCATGAAACTGGAACGCGAACTCATGCGTGGCGCAGGACCCACCGCGGTGCTCAAGCTGCTCTCGACGCAATCGATGTACGGCTATCAGCTCGTGGAATCTCTCGCGAAGCAGTCCAACGGCGTGCTCGCGATGGGACAGTCCACGCTCTATCCGATGCTCTACAACCTCGAAGCGAAGGGGCTCATCGAAGCGGAGTGGCAGGAAGCTCCGAGCGGACGCAAACGCAAGTACTACAACCTGACGGGCAAGGGGAAGAAGAAGCTCAAAGCCGACCTCGAAGCGTGGAAGAAACTCACGGGCGCGATGAGCAGTCTCGGAGTCCTCCCGGGCTCCGCGGCGAGCATGGACGCAGGGGCGACGGCATGAGTCCTTCACTGAGCAAAGCATGGATCTGGTCAGTGGAGAAGTCGCCGCTGCTCAATATCTCGCGCTGGATCATCCATCGCGGATATCCCAATACCCAAGCACGCGCCGAGATCGAGGCAGCCCAGCTCCCGAGCGAGCTCGCGAAGCTGATCGACACCACTGTCCGGCGGACCAAGCTGTGGCGCTCCGAGCGAGCCGAGATCGCGATGGAGTTCATCACCCACACGCAGGATGCGCTGGAGTCTGGGAAGTCTCCGGACGAGATCATCAGCAGCTTCGGGAATCCCAAGAAGGTCGCGAAGCTCCTTCGGAGATCAACCAAACGCAAGCGTCCGCTCTACTGGAGGACGCTGCGGAACATGCGCCGCGCGATCGGGGCGGTTTTTGTGCTGTTCTTTGTGGTGTATAGCGTGCAGCTTGTCCGCTATCTCTCGGGCGAGCCCAATATCAAGACCAACTACGTCCAGCTGATCAACTCGCACAACGAGGCGTACTCGGAAGACGAGAAGGCATGGCCTATCTACAACCAGATCAACATCGCATGGCAAGAACTCAGCACTCCGATCCGTGATCAACAGCGCGAGGAGGAACGCGCCTACAACGACAGCCGTGCGCTTATGGATGATGATGACGCGGAGCTGATGAGCGCGGGGTTCTTTATGATCCCCCAGGTCCCGCTCGATCACCCCCACTACGAACAAACCGCACAGCTGGTCCGCGACTTTGCGACAGAGTTGGATCAACTCCGCAAAGCGAGCCATCGTCCGATCATCGGGATCGATGTTGGGTTTGATATGGAGATCACGCCGCCGGACGGGAACCCGTACGATGTCAAGATGGCGGCGCCGCAGTCGGATGTTGATCGTCAACCAACGCTGGTGGAGGTACTCCTGCCTCATCTGGGAATATTGCGGATGTTCTCGAATCTCTTGTACTTCGACACCCTTGTAGCGGCTCGCGACGGAGATCACCAACGCGTATACGAGAATCTCTCAGCAATGCTCGCGATGGCGCGGCAGAAATCCTTCGACGGCACGATCATCGCCGACCTCGTAAACATCGCGATCGCGGAGAACACCAACGATGCGATCGAGCAGATTATCAACGAATACCCAGAGTCGCTGTCACGCGAGCACCTTGTCGCACTGACACACGAGCTCTCACGAGTCCGTCCCGCGCTTGAGATGTCCTTTGAAGGCGAGCGGATGATGTTTGATGATGTCCTCCAGCGTACATACACAGACGATGGAAACCAGAACGGAAGACTCACCAAGCACGGATCGCAGATCCTGCTCGGACTTCACAATGACTGGTCAGACATGACTAACATGAACCCCAACCCTGTCCAGATCCTGACCGGTCCGATCGCGCTCACGCTTGCCCCTGACCGGAAGTCACAGCACGAAACCTACCACAACCTGATTGATCTCGTGCAGTCTGTACAGCAGAAAGGGCCAGAATACTTCCCGGTGCTCACATACAAAGAGAATCTAGTTGAGAGATCATCAAACAGACGCTCCAACGCGATCGGGGGTCTTGTTGTAGGTCCCGCAGATCTGTTGCTGCCCGCACTCTCGAGAGCTGTAGACACGGTTTTCCAAGCGAGACTCAGACATGACAGCGCGCTCACGATGATCGCATTGGAAGTCTATAAAGCTGATTATGGTACATATCCATCGCAGCTCGACGAACTGGTACCGAACTACCTTCCACAGCTCCCAGAGGACACAATGAATCCGGGAGAACACATCAAGTATCTTGTTCACAGTTCGGGATACAAGCTCTACTCGGTGGGATCCGACGGCGTCGACGATCGCACCGTGCAAACTGAGCACACTTCACGTTTCAGCAACCGCCGTGTACGCAGGTTCGGTCGCCGATTCATTGGGAACTACGACAAGGACCTCAATCTCCGAGTCGATGGCTCAGGCAAACCGATTCCTGGATCAGCGTCGGGTGAAGACGGCGACTGGGTGCTCTTTGACATCAACCGTTCGTCACCAATAGGACAAGAGCCGGACCAAAGCCCGGCTCTTGAGAGTCTGAACTAATTTCATACCATATCTGGATTGATTATTCGTACCCGTCGCGGGTCTGGATCTCGAAGTTGTGGATCGAAGCGATGTCCTCGATGGACTTGCTTCCAAGGTCCTCGAATCGAGCGACGATCGGCGACGGGTCTTCAAACGCGAGCTTCCCGAGCAGATTGAACTTGTGCGCCAGGATGCCTCGGAGGTCCGCTTCGGTGTTGCGAGCGTGACCGCCGGGGTACATGACCATGCCGGACTCGAACTCGGTGCCGTCGGTGTCTTCGATGATGACCGAGGTCGGGATGCCGTCGGGGTAGCGGTCGTCGTATTCCTTGCCGCCGTGGAAGAACTCGATCTTGTCCATGAGCGAACGTGTGCGTTCGTTGACGATCGCTTGCGGCGAGTAGTCGTACGGCTCGAGCATCAGTTCGGTCCATCCCGCTTTCTGCTGAGTCAGCGCCTTGCGGAGGAGGGTGCCGACGATGTAGACCATCGAGTGGTCCGCGCTCTGGCGCGTCGTTGGGTTGCGCTTCGCTGGATCGCCGATGATCCCGAACGCGGGCTCGTACGCAGTGATCTTGATCGATTTGATTTTCGAGCCCGTCTCGTCGTCGAGCAGGTGCGGTGCTTTTTCGAGCAGATCGAGCATCGCTTGGAGTGCGCCGGCGCTCTGGTGCTCGTAGAGACCAAGCTTGAAGTGCATGCCCATGACGGCGAAGTCGTCGCCGCCTTGCGCGAGAGTCAGGGTGAATGGCGAGGCGTCGGCGTCTTTCGTGTTGCCCGCTTCTTTGCCCACGGCTTGGAACATCTGTCCCGGACCTTCGAAGATGCGGAAGATCGCTTCTGGGTTGCGGAAGATGTCGCGAGGTCCCATGAACCCCGACATGCTTCGGCGGACCGCCATGATCGCGACCTCTGTGGAAATCGCGGCGCTGGCGCCCTTGGAATCGCTGAGCTGCTTCCCGGCACGGATCGCGCGGAACGGGATGTAGTGCGCCACAACCATGCCGATCGCAGATTCGATCTGCTCAGCGGTCGCGCCCATCATCGCGCCAAAGACCGCGGCTGAACCGATTGCCCCATGGACGACGTGGTCAACCTTGTACGTCTTGAGCGAGAACACCTCGGACAAACGACCACGGATCTCGTCGAGACAGACCATCGCTTTGAGTGCGTACGCGCCGTCGCGTTCGGTCATCTGTGCGCCCGCGATGCAGACGCCGTAGAAGTCGTTGTGTCCGAACTCGCCCGCGAGGTTGCCGAGCTTTGGGTTGTATCCGAAGTTGGTCCCGTTGGAGTCCCACTCGCGGACCGCTGAGCCGTTGGCGAGGATAGCTTTTTCTGGTTGGACCTGGATGTCGCTCCCAAACACGGTGGCGCCGCGCTTCACCGATTTGCCGAGACGATGGGTCGCGTCGGTGACGGGGTACTGCAGCGCTTCGTTCCGCAGGATGGTCGGTGCGTTGGTCTTGAGCGCGAGAGCCGACAGTCCACAGATCACGGCATCGGTGAAGAACAGGTTGGTCCGTTCGAGCACGGCCGCGGACGGATCGCCGCGCTTGGCGGGGTCGTCACTGAGAAAGTCAATCGCGTACTGCGCGATGCCCAACGCTTGGTTGGTGTCGGCAGCAAGAGTTACAAAAGTATCCGCGGCGGTCGAGGTCGGCATGTCGATTCCTTCAAATGGTTGCTCGTCCGGGCTAAAAACGTGTCAATCTGCCCGAAATAGGAAGGAATCATAGCCCGAAATCCGCTCGGATTCAGGGGCTCGCGTGCCCCTTGTCGTGCTCATATACCGGCTTTAGCCGAATGCAAACAATCGCTATTCGCGCTCGAGCGACCAGGGGAGCATCTCCGAGCCGTGCCAGGTCATTGTTCCCGGCTCGTACTCTTCGAACGCTGCTGCGTGCCCATCGAAGAAGAACAGGTTGCTCTTACCATAGTGCGGCACCAGCTCCCCATCAAAGAACACGGCGGGCTGGGTCGCGTCGTCGAGATCGCAGTCTGGTTGTCGGCTCGGATCGGTCACGGAGCCGTAGGGTGCGATGTAGAGTCCGGGATAGTTGCAGTCCCCTCCCATCACGAAGCGGCTCGGGAAGTAGACGTAGCGCTCGCGGACGGAGGTGAACTGACGCTGGAACCGATCCCAACTGAAACGAGCGGCGATGAAGTACGCGCTGGGAGCGGACTCATCGGGACGCGATGGATCGAGGTACACCTCGCGGCTGCTGAGGTAGCTATCGAGCAGCTCGGTCCATCCGAGCCCGGGCTCGTCGCCCCCGACGCCGTCGCCCTCGCCGCCGTAGACCTGCCAGCCGGACCAGTATGGGAACCACCCCTTGTTGTCGTCTGCGTACATCGTCTGACCGGTCGCGATCGAGCGGACGTTGACGAGGCACTTGACCTGTCTCGCGGAGTCCCGCGCTCTTGAGAGCGCGGGGAGCAAGATGCCCATCAGCACCGCGATGATCGCGATGACGACCAGCAGCTCGATGAGTGTGAACCCTCGCCGACAAGTCTTGTTGATTTCCATGTCTGTTGTCCCCGCTGATCAAGCGTTGCGCATCTTTGAAGAATGTATCGGCAATCCCCTCGATTCCAAACACTCTTCACGAAACTCGACCAAAAAATCGTCTCAACGAGACGGCATGTAGACCAACAATTCTATCTTGATCACCGCTCAGCAACCGAGCAGGGCTTCGTGTGATGAGCCATCACCAAGCGACTGAGTTTCCCGCATAGTCGACAAAGCGTCCGCTGTCCTCAGCAGTGAGTTTCTCGAGCGTGTCAAGGATTGATGAAGCCGATTCATCGGTTGAGAGATCCGCGTGGGGTCCACCCAGGTCCGTGCGCACCCAACCTGGATGCACGCTCACGCATGTGATCCCGCGTGGTTTGAGCTCGTGTGCGATGGTCGCCGTAGCCATATTCAAGCCGGCCTTTGCGATGCGGTACCCCAGCGATCCTTGTCGTCCTGTGCTCGCGTCTGTGATGCTCCCCAGATCGCTGCTGATCTGCACCGACATCTTGCGCTGCGAACGCTCTAGATGCGGGATCAATGCACGCAGGACCAGCAGCGGCCCGAGCGTGTTGGTCTCGATCGTCTGCGTGAAGGAATCAGGATTGAAGTCTTCGAGCTCATCGCAATCGTGCAGGAAGATCCCGGCGTTGTTGACCAGCACATCGATCGCTTGGTCTTCGAGTCTCGCCGCGAGCGCCTTGCAGGATTCATCCGAATCGGCGGCGAGCTGTTCGACGCGAGCGCCGGTTGCTCTGAGTTCTTCAGCAGCGTCTGGGTTACGAGCGGTGCCGATGACTGAGTATCCGCGTTGGGCGGCGTGCTGAGCAAGACTCAACCCGATGCCGCGATTCGCGCCTGTGATGAGGATGGTGGTCATGGGCAATGGTAGGCGAGCGTGGTTCAGACCATAAAAAACGCCCCCACTTCGGAGGGCACTCTGAGTTCAAATGGTGTTGTGTATCAGCACATCTCGACGCACATCGCGACCGCATTGCCGCCACCGAGACAGAGAGCCGCGACGCCCTTCTTGCCACCGGTGCGCTTGAGCTGATGGATGAGCGTGACGAGGACGCGAGCGCCGGACGCACCGATCGGGTGGCCCAGCGCGACGCCGCCGCCGCAGATGTTGAGTTTGTCTTCGCTGATCCCGAGTTCCTTGATGTTGCAGAGGACCTGAGCCGCGAACGCTTCGTTGATCTCGTAGAGATCGACATCGTCGATCGACCATCCCGCTTTGTCCAAAGCGCCCTTCACGCCCTCGATCGGAGCGGCGAAGATGTCCTTGGGATCGACACCCGAGGTGTTGTACGAGACGATCTTGCAGAGCGGAGCGAGTCCGAGCTCGCTTGCTTTGGATTCGCTCATGACGATGGTTGCCGCGGCGCCGTCGCTGATCTGCGATGCGTTGCCTGCGGTGACCGAGCCGTCCTTGGTGAACGCGGCACGGAGCTTCCCGAGCCCTTCAGCGGTCGAGTCGCCTCGGATGCCCTCGTCGATGTTGATCCCGCCCTCTGGGCCGGGGACCTTGCGGTTGCCAAGCTGCTCTCCGGTGAGTTTGACGACCTCGCTATCGAAGTGTCCCGCTTCCCACGCTGCCGCGGCACGCTGATGGCTCTGAGCGCCGAAACGGTCCTGGTCTTCGCGAGTGACGCTGTACTTGTCCGCGATGTGCTCCGCGGCGTTGCCCATCGGCCAGCACTCGAACGCACAGCGGAGACCGTCGAACGCCATGTGGTCTTCCATCGTGCCTGGACCGTACTTGATGCCGTTGCGGACATTGGCGAAGTGTGGCGCTGCGGTCATGTTTTCCATACCGCCCGCGATGACACAGTCGTTGTCACCCGCTTTGATGGACTGAGCAGCCATCATCACAGCTTCGAGACCCGAGCCGCAGACCTTGTTGACGGTCTTTGCGGAGAGTGTGCTTGGGAGTCCCGCTTTGAGTCCCGCTTGTCGAGCTGGGTTCTGTCCGAGTCCTGCTTGGAGCACGCATCCCATGATGCATTCATCAACATGATCCTTCGCGGCAGACGCGTCATCCAAGACTGCTTCAATCGCGAATGCACCGATCTGAGGCGACGCGACACGTGACAACGATCCAAAGAACTTCCCGATCGGGGTACGACGAGCGGCAACAATGACAGGTTGATTCGACATCAAAGACTCCTTCACAAGCCGGGTCGTGCCGGCATGAGTTCAAAACTGGTGGGCCAATATCCTAGGAACCCATGCCAACAATACCCAGTATCCGAATCCCCCCAGAAACCGAATACCGATCCCATATGACCACAAATCCCGCATACTCACCAACTTCCCGCAAGCGCAGATTGTTCCACAGCAAATCGTGGCTCTGGGTCGAATGGGCGGGGTTGTACGTGCTCACGCCGCCTCTCATCGCCGCGCTGTCCCAGCCGCGGCTGGCTGACGAGCTGCTGAATCGGATCGGACTCGACTCGCTGAGCTTCGAGACCGGACTCCCATCGGGGTTGTTCATCTTTCCGGTTCTGCTGGTAACCTTCCTGACCATGCTCATCTACCTCCGCCTCGACCCCACCTTCGACAACGCTCGGCTCTGGAAGCTTGCGGACCTCAGGTCAGCGCTGCCAAGGATCCTGATCACCTTTGCAATCACCGGCCCGATCATTCTCTTTACGAGCTGGTATCTGGCGCATCACACGCCGTACCTTCCGGAGTCGGGATTCCTTCGCTTGCCGCGCGAGCTTCCGATCCTGATGCTGATGATCTCCATGCTGTATCCCTGGGTCAGCGCGTATCCGCAGGAAGTCACGCATCGCGCGTTTTTCTTCCACCGCTACGCGCCGATCCTCGGCACTGGTCGCACGATCCTCATCCTCAACATCCTCAGCTTCGTGTGGCTCCACGCGCCGATGTGGAATCCGATCGCGCTGATCATGACGCTCCCGGCGGGGATCATCTTCGCGCTGACTTACCTTCGCACGAAATCCACACTCGCCGCGGGATTTGAGCACGCGATCTACGGAATTTGGGCGTTCGCGAGTGGGCTGGGCTACTTCGTATTTACCGGGAGTGCTGGGAGCATCTGATTCAATCAGGAACTAAGGCTTTCACGTGTTCCTCAGTGACTCGGCATCTCGTAGATCGCTCCATTCTCCAGATCCGTGTCTCCGGTCACGCACGACACGACCTTTGCCGCGACCTGAGCAGGAGTGAGTGTCGCGCTGCTCGGGAGTGCGGATTCGGGGAGGAACGAGCGGAGCATCTGCGTCTCGATCGCGCCGGGACAGATTGAGTATCCTCGAACGCCTTTATCGCCGTATTCGTTCGCGACGGCTTTGGCGAGCACACCGACCGAACCCTTAGCGCAGCCATAAATTCCCAGTCCCGCGAACGGATCGATCTGCGCCATTGAGGACACATTGACGATGACCCCGTCGCCGCGTTTGGCCATGTCTCCGACGACGCGCCGCGCGAGATCGACCGGACCGATCGCGTTAACGGCGAACATCGCGTCGAGCTCCTCGTCCTCGATCCGCGCCATCTTGTTAAAAATCGCGAGCCCCGCGTTGTTGACGAGCGCATCGACGCGTCCGAACATCTCGATCGATTCGTTGACTACGCGTGCACGATCCGCCGCGACCCCGATGTCCGCTGGGATCGCGACCCACTGGGTCCCCAGCGAGCACCCCACGCGATCGAGCTTCTCTTTGGTGCGTCCCACGAGGACCAATCGGTAGCCGCGTTCGCTGAGCTGATGGGCGATCTGCTCCCCCACTCCCGATCCCGCTCCTGTGACGATCGCGACCAATCCATCCTCGTTGCTTGTCATAGCGTGCCTTTCCTTCTGGTTCGTGCTTTCTCAGAGTATTGCTCTATTCGAGCGGCAAGCGTGATCCGATGCTCCTACGCTAGTCCATGTTCCCAGAAATCGACCGCACGCTTGTGACCAAGGACCAGATCGCACAGAGAGTCAAAGAGCTCGCTCAGGAGATCGTACGCGATCTTGAGGACGATCTCGCCAAAGACGGCGACTCCCGGCTCGACGAGGACCGCGTCATCATCATCCCGATCATGACGGGCGCGATGATCTTCGTCGCTGACCTGATCCGCGAGCTCCCTGTCAAGCTCTCGCTTGGACTCACCTCGGTCCGCTCGTACCCCGGCGCGTCGATCTCATCCAAGGGCGCGCAGCTCGAGTCCGACCTCCCAGACAACCTCGAGGGCAAGCACGTCGTCGTCCTCGACGACATCCTCGACTCGGGACAAACGCTCGCACTCGTCAAAGCGATCATCCTCAAACAAAAACCAGCATCACTCCGACTCGGAGTCATGCTGGATAAACAGACGACACGCACGATCGATGTCAAGGTCGACTACACCGGTTTCGAGATCCCCGACGAGTTCGTCGTCGGATACGGCCTCGACTACGACGGCTACTACCGAAACCACCCCGAGATCGTCATCCTCAATCAGGACGCGATCCCAAAGCGCTAAAGAAGAGCACATCTGCTCTAATCCAACTCAGCGCCGACGCCGTCCAGTCGCCAATCCACCAAGCCCAATCAATGCCAACCCTGAAGGTGCCGGCACCACTCGAACACTTGTCGAACCGAAGTTGGGAATGAAGCCGTGGATAGAACCCGGCGGACCGCAAGCCGGACACCCGTAGATATCAATTGTGTAGGTAATCGCTATGTCATTCGACGGTATATGTGGATCCGGAATCGCAACAAGATCCCAATCAATGAATCCTGTTGATCCAGCACTAATCTCTACTCGAAAGTTCGCAAGCAAAACCGGACCGTTCCCAAGCTCAGTCGCAGGATCGGGTTGTAAAAAAGGCAAAAACACTAACTGCCCAACCTCAAGTCCGTTGTAGTTACCATCACCGGCATATCCATCGTCAAAGAAGTTTGGAGCCACCCATGATGGGACCGAATCAAGCACCATATTGTCAACAACACCTACCCCACCATCAGCTGATATCCCGAACCCGGAACTGGTAAGGTGCGTCCCCAGATCTGCATCCCCATACACCGCGAGCGTAATACTCGTCGTCACCGTGGAATCAACAACCGTCTGCGACGCCACAATACTCAACGAAGCCGACTGCCCCAATGCACCCGACGCAATCCCAGCAACTGCCCCAAGCACAATACTGTTCTTCCTCACAAGCTCCACCCTCTTCCCTTTCGTTGACGCCGGCCAACAAAGAGTCCGGAGAAGCCGACGATTGCCAATCCGGATGGCGAGGGTATATAGAACGAGCCCAACTCGATATCACTTATATAGACAGGATGCTCTTCACCGCCCTGATGGGTCCCGCCGGGACTGGCAAAGTAATCAAACAAAGTCAATGTGTATGGATAGACTCCATACTCCAAGTACTCACCAAACTCCCATCCCAACTCGGTTTCCGGTGTGATCGGCTCCGACAAAGTGATCTCATACTTGGCAAGAAAGACGGGACCATCATCAAACGAAGACAGATCATCCGGACGAATGAACGGCAAGAAATAGATTTGCGCCATCGCAAACCCCGCGTGCCCACCATTTCCGTCATAGCCCGCGTCGATAAGGAAGTTGTCATCCTGTTCCCAGCCCGGACCTTCGATCAGCGAGACATCCACAACCGTCGAGTTCTCCCCAATCGCATTCAATGAGTACTGCGCCATCAGCACATGCGTGACATCAAATCCAGGCCGTGAATAATCCGAATCCACGAACACACTCAGCGTCATCCGGTTATCGCCGTCCCATACCCCGTCGGCGACCATATCCAATGTCGCGACTTGTCCACTGGCAATGGTGGACACAACGCAGACAAAGCTCAATCCCAATCCACACGTGTGTGCGTTTCCCATTGATATCTCCGACAACACAGAGGTAGCGTTCGCTTAGATACTGCCTAATACCGAGTTGAATATACAACAAAGAACCCACTCCCGCCAAGGAATGGGCTCTTTAAGGGTTGAGTTCAAAGACTTCCTTATCTCCGGCGACGAGTCGCGACCAACGCTCCCAGTCCAAGCAGAGCGCCTGATGACGGAGCGGGGAAGATGTGCACACGCGTTGTGCCAAAGTCTGGATCCGCGATCTGGATGATCTCACCCGGAGGGTTTCCTCCCGGATTGGCGTTGACATCGATCAGTTCCAGTGCGAATGTGCCGATCCCGCCTCCGACTGTCCAATCTATGAAACCGCCGGGAGCGGTAGCCGCGATCGTAACTGTGAAGCTCCCAAGAAATACTGGACCGTTCCCGAGAGCGGACGCCGCATCTGGTTGAATGAACGGGAGGAACACGATCTGCCCCATGATGAATCCGGCATGATTCCCATCACCGGCATCACCGAAGTCACCCTCACCCAAGGCGCCCCACGAAGCAGGACCATTGCTCACAATGCTCTCAACTCTTCCAGCACCACCAACAGCATTAAGTGTGAATGCCGCGCCAGTGACATGCGTACCAAAGTCGGCATCAGCATACACCGAAAGCGTTGTAGTGCCTCCTGGTGTCACCACATTCCCCTCGGGAATAATGCTCAGTGACGCTGTCTGTGCCGAAGCAGCCGAGGCCAGCCCCGCGATCGATGCGAGTACGATGTGCATTCTCATCTCTAATCCTCCTATGCATATGGATATTACTTATTTCATTATACAAGAACTACTTCCGATCACAAGAAAATACTGATGAAGCATAAAAACACCCCACTGGAAACCCAGCGGGGCGCCTATGTATCGCTGTATCCAATCCTGATTAAGGACCGGAATCAGAGCCGTGGATTAGCGACGACGGCGTCCGGCAATCAGACCACCGAGACCGAGCACCACGGCACTTGATGGAGCTGGGATGGCCCCGATCACCACGCTTGCCGATCCAAAGTCTGGGTTTGCAATTTGGTAGACCTCTCCCGGAGGGTTCCCTCCTGGATTTCCACTCACATCGATGATCTCAAGGGCGAATGTGCCGATACCGCCTCCGACGGTCCAGGTGACATAGTCGTCCCATGTGTTCGGATCGGCGGTTACGGTAAAGCTTCCGAGAAGGACCGGACCATTACCAAGGGCTGATGCTGGATCGGGCTGGATGAAGGGGAGAAACACGACCTGACCCATGATGAAGCCGGCGTGATCCCCGTTGCCCGCATCCCCGAAATCATCTTCTCCGAGTGCTCCCCACGAAGCAGCGCCTTCGCTCTCGATGCTTGAAATCACGCCATCGCCCGCGCTCGCGTTGAGTGTGAACGCGGCACCGGTAATGTGTGTCCCAAAGTCTGCATCCGCATACACCGAAAGAGTGAAGGATGAGCCGAAACCGACAGTGCTCTGTGAAGCGACAATGCTCAATGATGCCGACTGCGCAGCAGCGGCTGAACTCAGCCCCGCGATTGATGCCAAGACTACTTGCTTTTTCATCTCAAATCCTCCTGTATGATGTGGAATGCTTGCTCAATACAGTGTACCTGAACTGATTCAAATCACAATGTAATACTGGATAAATACATAAAAACACCCCGCTAGAAACCCAGCGGGGTGCCTTTGTGTCTTTGTATCCGATCTTGACCAGGGACCGGAATCAGAGCCGCGGATTAGCGGCGACGGCGTCCGGCAACCAGACCACCGAGACCGAGCAGTGCGATCGACGATGGGGTTGGGATGACCTCAACGGTTGCGCCTTGGACCTGTGGAGCGAGGATCTTGTAGATCTCGCCTGGAGGGTTGGCGCCTGGGTTGGCGTTGACGTCGATGAGCTCGACCATGAACTCAGCCATGTCGATGGCGCCAGCGGCCCAGTTCACAATGCCTTCGGAGTCGGCGATGATGTCAACGGTGAAGCTACCGATGAGCACAGGGCCGTTACCGAGCGCCGAAGCGGCGTCTGGCTGGATGAATGGGAGGAAGGTGATCTGGCCCATGATGGTCCCGGCGTGGTTGCCGTCACCCATGTCACCGAAATCGTCCTGACCAAGAGCACCCCAAGCAGCGACGCTGCTCTGGGTGGTTGCGCCGACAACGCCAGCACCTCCGGTTGCGTTCAGGGTGAACGCAGCACCGGTCACGTGGGTTGCAAAGTCAGCATCCGCGAACACCGAAAGGGTGATCGAGCTGGTCGCGGTGGAATCAACCACCGACTGCGACGCCACAATGCTGAGCGTCGCGGTCTGGGCAGCAGCAGCGGACGCAACGCCAGCTACAGCAGCCATGACAACTGTCTTCTTCATTTCTCTCTCCTTGAAAAAGGGTTTCTCTCTTCTCTCTCTTCTCTCGCGCCTGCACGTTACAGACGCTTTGCCGCTCAAGATGCAGCGGCGACATTCCAGAATAGACTATCGAAATAGGGGGTCAAGAAATCAGAATGCTCCTTGCCCATTTTGACAAAGATCAAACATACCCGAAATCGTCCGAAAACACAAGGCTTTCAGTCTCTTAACTCGAAGCAAAATGCTAGACAACCAGTCTCTTTTTGGATGTAGAGGTAGATACCAAAAAGAACGCCCGCCCGGCGAACCGGGCGGGCGTTTGCATTTAAGCAGTCAGTCTCAGATCAGGGATCTGTGGACTGTTTGTCGTATCGCTGCGATTAGCGGCGACGACGACCAGCAACGAGACCACCGAGGCCGAGAACAGCCATAGCGGATGGTGCTGGAACGACTTCGACGCGTGCTGAACCGAAGTTCGCGTCTGCAACGCTGGTGATTTCACCTGGAGGGTTGCCGCCTGGGTTTGCGTTCACGTCGATGATTTCGATCGCGAAGGTACCGATGCCGCCACCAACAGTCCAGTCAACGGTGCCAGCGGAGAGTGCTGCGATGTTGACGGTGAACTGAGCGAGGAGGACAGGACCGTTGCCGAGAGCCGAAGCAGCGTCTGGCTGGATGAATGGGAGGAAGGTAAGCTGACCCATGATGGTGCCAGCGTGGTTGCCGTCACCTGCATCACCGAAGTCGTCCTGACCGAGAGCACCCCAAGCAGCAACGCTGTCTTGTGAGATGCCGTCGACAACGCCAGCACCGCCAGCAGCGTTCAGAGTGAATGCTACACCAGTGATGTGGGTGCCGAAGTCAGCGTCGCCGTACACCGAAAGGGTGATCGAGCTAGTCATGGTGGAATCTACAACCGATTGCGAAGCGACGATGCTCAGCGAAGCGGACTGTGCAGCTGCAGCGGAAGCAATACCGGCGACAGCAGCGAGCGAAATAGCGTTCTTCATTTCAAATCTCCTCATCTGGAAACAGTTATTGGATTTCTAACAGAAATACCTAGTTTGGAAACGAACGACTCGTTCCTGACCCGCAACAACAATAATCCAATTCCGGGGTCCTTGCAAGGAGAATGTACAATGGAATTCGTCAATTTTCGGGAATCGAACTCAAATTACCCAACCAAAGCCCTTCCTTGCCCTCAGAACCCCACTAATTCAGGTTTGATGCCCCTCGATTTCGCCCATCAATTCACAAAAATCACTCAATCCGAGCTGGATTCTTTCTTCACCCACGTCTCGATCGTGAATCCAAAGTCGTGCCGATCGTCCGAGGCATGCTCCTCGGCGTGATCCAGCATCCATTGATCGGGATGGACCTCAGGAAAGTGGGTATCGCCTTGGAGCTCGCAGTGCACGAGCGTGCGGACGATGAGATCTGCTTGTTGTATAGATTGTCTGTAGATCTCCCCGCCGCCGGCGATCCAGACGAGCCCCTTGCCGAGTTCCTGATCTGCTGCTCTCCCGGCTTCGATGGCTTCATCGAGCGATCGCACCACGACGACCTGACCTGGTATCGCATCATCTATAGGCATCGAGCGCGAGACCACAATGTTGAGCCGACCCGGCAGCGGCTTGTCGAGCGAGTCGAAGGTTTTGCGCCCCATAACCACGGCGTGCCCCTTGGTGGATCGCATGAAATGCTTGAGATCCTCAGGCAGGTGCCAGGGGAGATCGCCGTCGACCCCGATCACGCCGTTCTCGCTGCACGCGACGATTAATCCAAGACGTGCCGACTCTCCATGTGTCTGATCGCTCTGCATCTGGGATTCTATTCAGCGCCGGCTCAGCGTCCTATGAGTTCGACGGGGTTCTCGCCATGAATCGTGCCTCGGCGCCAGCGGACCTGGACCGTATCCCCGGCTTTGTATCGTCCGAGCAAGCGGATCAGCTCGTGGAGATCGCGTGTTGGACGCCCGTTGATGCCGGTAATGATTGATCCGAGGCGGAGACCGGAACGTCTGCGGGCTTCAGGTGTGAGTTCGGTGATGACCACGCCGTCGCCCGTGCCGTTCTCGACCGAGATCCCCAGCGTCGCTTCCAGATCACTCCCGGTCTCGGCGACTTCCTCAAGATCCGCAACCCAGACTCGGTAGCGTTTGTTGATCTCGTCCATCTCAGCGCCCACGACGCGCTCGAGTGCGAGCAGACCTGTGGGGTCTTTCGAGTAGCTCTTGATGTACTCGCTGTAGAACTGGCCGAGCTTCCGCTGCTCGTGGAGCCACATCAGGATGGTGCGTGATTGGGCGTATCGAGCGAGTGGTTTGCGGTTGGTGAAGGTCTTGAGGTCCATCTGCGCGATGGTCTCGATGCTCGGGAGTTTCCGGACGCGCTGCAGACGCTTGACCATATTGGTCCGCCAGGACGGCACTGGGACCAGCCGTCCCCCAACGACGTCGAAATCCTCGACAAGTGATGCCAACCCCTCCTGAATCCAGGGGGCGTGCTCCTGACCCATCCGGGACATATCGCGCCAGTGCAGGACATGGACATATTCATGGCGGAGGGTCGCACCGAGGTCCTGAGCGACCAATCGACGCTGCTGATGCTCGTACGCGCCACCAACGCTGGAGATGCTCCCACGGACGCTCGATCCGAAGGTTTCGAGCGCCCACTTGGCAAATCCTCTACGTTCCGGGAGTCCGACCATCACCCACGCGGCGTCCTCGCCACCTCCGGCGCCGAGGGTTGAGTCGAGTGTGGTAAAGACCTCGCTCATCGTCCACGCTGTGATCAGTTCGAGTTCCTCCACGGCTTGGTCTGTCGAGACGGGATCGTGGGCGCTGACGATCTCGAGCCGAAGGTCCTCGAGCGTGCGGTGCTCCATGATCTTGTGTTTGACCAGCTCGTTCATCCGCGCCAGATCAATGTTCCTTCGCGTCTGGATCGTCGCGTCCCACTGGTCCATGACCTTGCTGAAATACGCGGTGGTCCGGAGGTTCTTGAGGTCCGGATCACGCTGGAGATGGGTCTTGTCTGTGAATCCCAGAGCGATGGCTCGTGCGAGGGAATCCTCCGCTTCATCAAGCTCTCCCAGACGACTCAGTGCGGCCGCGAGGTTGTAATGACCCACAAAGCTCTGGGGACGCTGCTGGATCAGCACCCTCCAGATATCTGCGGCTTTGGACCATTCCTTGGACTGCATGGCTTTGACCCCACGCGCCTCGATCTGGGATGCGGATTCGTTGGATGTGTTCGTAGATCCCGACCTCTTGTCCGGCGCTCCAGCGATGGCGATGGAGCATCCCAATCCGAGCACGATCAGCGTCATCAACCAAGCAAACTTGAGCATACTTCTCCATTCGGTCATTCGTGACGCTCCGTTCCACCGAATCGGGGGTAGATCACATACCATATCAGTAGTCACCCAAGGTCACACACGTACACGGATTTCATACCACGCACCAATGCTCCTCGCTCAGACCTCATCCATCGCTGCTCAGGCCCCGCTGCTCATTGTGATGGGGGTGTTGTTGCTGGGTTCAGCGATCGCCTCGGCGTCCGAGACCGCGCTGCTGGGGCTCTCGCGTTCCAAACGCGCCACGCTGAGAGCGGAGCATCACGGGCTGGGACTGATCGTGGATCGTCTACTGATCAATCCGCGCCAGCTGCTGCTGCAGGTATTGCTGCTCAACATGGTGATCAACGTCGGTTACTTCATCACGACTTCGATTGTGACGCTCAACTCCGAATCGACCACAGCTCGGATCGTGATCTCGATCGCGTCGCTGTTTGCGATCATCCTGGTTGGTGAGGTTTTCGCGAAGCTGTTCGCCGTTGCGTCTCCGACGCTGTGCTTGCGGATCGTCGCGCCGCTGCATCTGATTCTCAAGCAGCCGCTGCGTCCGTTGATCACAATCCTAGAGCGGTACTTCATCCTGCCCGGAACCCGTCTCCTTGTGCCCGGCCCCCCACCACCGCCTGGGATCACGCCACAGGAGATGTCCGCGCTGCTGGAGATGGGGACCACCGAGGGCGTCATCGATCAATCCGAGCAGGATTTGTTGTCCGCGATCATCATGCTCTCGCAAAGGCGCGTCGAGGAGATCATGCGTCCGCGCGTGGACTTTGATTGGATCGACGCGAACGCGACACGCGACGAGATCATCGAGGTGTGCAGTCAGTCCAACGCGACACGATTCCCGGTGTTTGAAGGCGGGCTCGACGGCACACCGATCGGGATGACGGACGCGAAGCGCGTGCTCGCGGGAGCCGCGATCCGAGACACACTCGCTCCGCTGCTCTTTATCCCTGAGCAAGCGACGCTCGATACGCTGCTGACTCAGCTTCGCGGAAATGCGCAGACCATCGCGCTGGCCGTGGACGAGCACGGCACTGTAGTGGGTCTGGTGACTGTCGCCGACATCGCCGATCAGCTCCTATCAGGGATCGCGGATACTCCGAGCACCGAGGCGCAGGAGATCCAGATGATCGGTCCCGCGACGTGGTCCGTTCCTGGGAGACTCGCAGTCAACGAGTGGTCGTCACTCTTCAGCGGCTTGAGCGCGTCGAACAAGCTCTCGCCTTCGACAACGCGGACAACAGCGAAAACCGTCGCGGGGCTCATCATGCACTCGCTGGCGCGCGTCCCGAAGGTTGGGGATCAGATCAGTCTGGGTTCCGCGACACTCACGGTGCTCTCGATGAACGACCTCGTTGTCGAGACTGTCGAGGTGAAGCTGAATCTGGATGAGGACGCTGATACGGACTCGAACACGGAGGATGAGCACTGATGCCCCTCCATGAACTCATCATATGGATCGCTTTGGCACTGATTGGTATCCTCGGCTCGGCGCTGTGCTCAGGACTCGAGGTCGGCTTGTACGCCGTGTCGAGGGTGTTCGTGCGTGTCCGCTCGATCGATCAGCCGCGTGCCCAGTTGTTGCATTCGCAGCTCGAGAAACCCGCTCCGCTGTTGACGACGCTGCTGGTCTACAACAACATGTTCAACTACTTCGCGACCCTCGCGATCACGGCTCTGCTCTCAACGACGAACCTGTCCGAGACGCTGATCATCGTGATCCAAGCGGTCGTGCTGACCCCGATCCTGCTGATCTTCGCGGAGTCGATCCCGAAAGAGCTCTTCCGCTCGCGTGCCAACATGATGATGGAGCGCCTGGCGCCTGTGCTCAGATTCATGCGTCTGACGCTGACGATCGTCCCGATCACGCCGATGATTACCGCGGTCGCTAGTACGCTGTCCAAACTCATCGGATCGGACCTGACCGGATCCGTCCGCTCGGCGCGTCATCACATGGCGGACATGATTAAGCACGCCGATGAGCAGATCACGCAGTCACAGACGGAGATGATCGACCGAGCGCTCCAGCTCAACCAGACCCCGATCCGCACCGCGATGATCCCGCTGGCGCGTGTGGTCCGACTCACCGACACCGCATCGCCGGCTGAGGCGCTCAAGCAGATCAAAAAAACAAGCCACACCAGGTATCCGGTCCACGATCGCAGCGGAAAGATCATCGGATGTGTCAAGACGATCGATCTGTACATCACCAAGGAGGCGACGATTGAGCCGTTGATCAAGCCGGTTGTTCGACTCAACACCGAGGTCCCGATGCGCCAAGCGATGTCCAAGATGAGAGCGGCAGAAGCACACCTCGCGATCGTGACTCGATCTGGACATGACGCGGGGATCCTGACTCGCAAAGACCTGCTGTCCCCGCTGATCGCGACGACGCACGACTGGTAAGCAGGGAATAAGCTGCAAAGAGCTGGGGTTCATACGCACAGACCACGGAGACTCCGTCATGAAAAACCACTTCATCACCATCGTCTTGTTCGCTCTGGTCGCGTATATCGCGACCCCCAAGATCATCAGTCTGATCAAGGGACCCGCGGAGACCCCCACCATGTTCGCGGCGGGGCTGACGCTTGACCAAGCCGTCGAGCAGTCCGCGATGACGGGTAAACCCATGCTGGTGCTGGTGACCGCGGATTGGTGTCCACCTTGCCAATCGCTCAAACGAGGGGCGCTGAACGATCCGGAGGTCACGCAGTGGGTGCAAGAGAACACCATCCCGGTCTATCTCGAAGACGGCACCAACCCCGACTCGATCCGCATGCTCCCGGTTCGTTCCTATCCCACCACACTGGTGATCCGCGATGGGGGTGTGGTGGGTCAGTTCTCAGGGAACCGATCGGCGTCGAGTTTCCTCTCCAGTGTTCGGGAACTGGTCGAGAAATCCTGAACCCCACCGCCGCTTTCTTGGTATAGATAGGTAGAGATCCCTCGCTCGCGATCGGTGCGCTGCTCCTGATGCGGCCCGCTCGCGTATCGTGGTTCAACGAAAGGCACACGCAGATGCAGAACTTCCGTACCAACGCTCTTGTTGCTACCCTCGCGGTCGCGGTCATCGGCTCAGCCGTCGCGGTCACCACCAGCGCGACGCGGACCACCGATTATGGGTTCTACGACCCCATCGTTGACGTCCACACGATGATCGAGCACCTCTATGTCGAAGAACCTACAGACAACGAGATCCAGCTCGGCGCGATCCAAGGGATGCTCGAGAACCTCAACGATCCATACACCACCTTCATCCCGGCGGACCTTGAGCGTGACTTCAACAAGGACATGCGCGGGGAGTACGTCGGAATCGGCGCAGAGGTCATCCTCAGAGACGGCTGGTTGACCATCGCGTCTCCGATGGACGACTCGCCGGCTTGGAAGGCTGGGGTGATGGCGGATGACAAGGTTGTCAAGATCGACGGCGAATCGACGTGGGGATACACCATCAACGACTCCATCGACAAGCTCCTCGGAGAACCCAACACCGAGGTCACGATCACTGTGGAGCGGAATGGGATCGAGCAGGACATCACGATCGTCCGCGACCATATCAAGGTCCAAGCGGTCAAGGGGTTCCTACGGAGCGAGGGGGGCGAAGGGCCTTGGCGTTACATCATCGACGACTCGTCCAATATCGCGTACATCCGTTTGACGCAGTTCATTCCGGGATGCGCTGAGGAAGTCAAAGCCGCGATCGAGAGCGCGACCGCAGACGCTGGAGGGGAACTCGGTGGTTTGATCCTTGATCTGCGCTACAACCCTGGAGGGCTGCTCAATGAAGCCGTGGACATCGCGGACTTGTTCCTTGAGGAAGGCGTGATCGTTTCCACCAAGGGACGTGCGTATGACGATCGCTCCGAGCACGCGAAGAAGAAGGGCACGCTCCCAGACTTCCCGATGATCACGCTGATCAACGGCAACTCCGCATCCGCATCGGAGATTCTCTCCGGCGCACTCTCAGATCACGGACGCTCGATCATCATCGGCGCCCGCTCGTTCGGGAAGGGGTCAGTCCAGACCGTCCGTCCGCTGGAGTCCGGAGCCGGCACGCTGAAAATGACGGAGCAGTACTACTATCTCCCCTCGGGTCGCTTGCTGCATCGACGGGACGATTCGACGACTTGGGGTGTTGATCCGACCCCTGGGTACTACCTCTCGATGACCAATGAGGAGCGCAGCAACATGCTCTCGGCTCGGCGCGAGAACGAGATCATCCACAAGACTGATGCCGCGGAGCTTGACACGATAGATGCGATCCTCGAAGCGATCGACGATGTTCAGCTGACCGCCGCGGTCAATGTGCTGAATCATCGACTCACGACCGGCGAGTTTGAACCAGTCGGGATCGAATCCAACCAGCCCGACGATGCCGCGTTTGAAGAGCTCGTCGCGCTGCGCCTACAGGAAGAACGCATCCTGCGCCAGCTCGAACGCATTAATCGGCGCGTGACCGCGATCGAGAGCGTGGTGGACAGCGATGAGGACCCGCTCGATCTCTGGGACGACGATCGTCAGGTTGCTGGTGGTCAGTTGATCGTCAAGGACGCCGAGGGCAATCTGGTCGCGACGCTCGATATCACTGGACCGAATCTTGAGCGATGGTTGATCGACGCGGAAGTGAAGCTCTCGGAAGATCAGGAAGAGGACAGCGACCAGTGATCGTTCTGGGTATCGAGTCCTCCTGCGACGAGACCGCGGCTTCGGTTGTCCAAGATTCCACGATCGTGCGATCCTCCGTCGTCGCTTCGCAAACCGAGACCCACGCCGAATACGGCGGGGTGGTCCCGGAGATCGCGTCACGGCTCCACGAGATCAACATCCTCCCAGTGCTCAAGCAATCGCTTGATGAAGCGGGTGTGGATCTCCACGATCTGGACGCGGTCGCAGTCGGGCATCGTCCCGGACTGGTGGGCTCGCTGCTCGTTGGTCTCTCAGCAGCGAAGGCGCTGAGCTGGTCACTCGGGAAGCCGTTGGTTGGGGTGGACCATGTCCATGCGCATCTGTACGCGCCGTTTCTCGACACCACGACGCCTCCAGCGTTCCCGGCTCTGGGGCTGGTGATCTCCGGGGGGCACACTTCGCTCTATCGCATGGATTCTCCGACCGAGCTTACTCGGCTCGGCGCGACCATTGATGACGCGATCGGGGAAGCGTTTGATAAAGCCGCATCGATTCTGGGTCTGCCGTATCCAGGAGGGCCGCATATCGATCAGCTCGCGCAGGACCCCAGCGCCGACGATCGGCTTGTTGACTTCCCGATCTCGAGACTCGGGAAGGACTCGCTCGACTTCAGCTACTCGGGACTCAAAACCGCGTTGCTCTATGCCGCGAAGGGCAAACCCAATCCACCCAAGCTCCCAGGCAAGCCCCAGCGTCTCGCGGAACCCGCTCCGGAGCTGACCGACGATCGCGTTCGTGATCTGGCGGCGAGTTTCCAGAAAGCCGCGGTCAAGGCGCTGACGATCAAAGCGAAGCGAGCGCTTGAAACGCATCCCGATCTCCAATCCATCATCATCGGTGGCGGGGTCTCGGCGAACACGCGCGTGCGTTTGGAGTTTGCCGCCCTCGCAAGCGAGCGCGGTTGCTCGCTCCATATCCCGGACATGAAGTACTGCGTAGACAACGCCGCGATGATCGCGGCTCTGGGATCGGTATTGCACGAAGCGGGGCACGCTGATGATCTGACCCTCGCCGCGACCCCCACCACGGCGTGCTGATCCGATGAAATCGATCGACGATATCTTCGAAGCATTGGATCGACCTGCCGAGCGTGATCCGCATCCTGCGGCTCTCCCGATTGAGCAGCTCCTCAAATCCTGCACGATCTCCAAAGGTCGGACCTCAGGACCAGGCGGGCAGCACCGAAACAAGGTCTCGACGCACATCAGCATCACCCACAATCCCACTGGCGTGAGCGCTCAAGCGGGCGAACGACGCAGCGCCAAAGAGAACCAGTCCGTCGCGATCAAACGGCTGCGCTACACGCTCGCGATCGAGGTCCGCATCCCGGTTCCCGCTGGTGACATCCGATCCGAGCTCTGGAAGTCGCGCTGTCAGAAGCACAAGATTTCCTGCTCAACCAAACACCACGACCACCCCGCTTTGATTGCTGAGGCCCTCGATATCCTCGCCGACGGCGGTTTCGATCCCGCGAAGGCATCGACACGGCTCGAATGCTCCAGCTCCCAGCTGATCAAGCTCATCGCTTCGCACCCTCCGGCGCTTGTCCATCTCAATGAACAGCGCGCGAAACACAACCTCCACCCACTCAAACACTAACGATCCGCCCTACACTCTCTGTCCATGCCTGAACCGAGCGAACGTCAGAATATCAAGGTCCAAGCCGAGCGCACCGTGCTGGCGGCGGTCCGATTGCCAGAGTCCACGTACGATCAGCGCGATCCGTTTGGGGAGCTCGCTGAGCTTGCCAAGCAAGCGGGCGCGGTGGTTGTGGGTGAGATCGAGCAGCGACGCGAGCGTCCCGAAGCGGGGACGTACATGGGGGTGGGCAAGCTCGAAGAACTCAAGGGCGCGTGCGACGAGCTCAACGCGACGACCATCATCTTCGATCACGATCTCTCTCCGAAGCAGATCGCGAACATCGAGAAGATCACCGAGCGCAAGGTGCTGGATCGGTCCGAGCTGATTCTGGATATCTTTGCCTCACGCGCGATTTCGCACGAAGCGAAGCTGCAGGTCGAGATCGCGCAGCTCGAGTACACATATCCTCGGCTCCGCGCGATGTGGTCTCACCTCGAGCGCATCGTGGGATCGGGTGGTATTGGCGGCGTGGGCACCAGAGGTCCGGGTGAGCAGCAGCTCGAGATCGACCGTCGATTGGTCCAGCGGCGAAAGACCATCCTGCAACGCGAGCTCGAAGAGATCCAAGCACGCAAGCGCCGAGCGGTCGAGAAGCGGAACGTGGATTACTTCACTGTGGGGCTGGTGGGGTACACCAACGCCGGGAAGTCCACGCTGTTTAACACGCTGACCGAGGGCGGCGCGTACGCGGATGATCGCGTGTTCGCAACGCTCATGACACGCACGCGCCAGTGGGACCTCGGGGGCGGGCACACCGCGATGCTCAGCGACACCGTCGGGTTTGTTCGTGATCTCCCCCACCACCTCGTCGCGTCGTTCCGCGCGACACTCGAAGAAGCGATGCACGCGGACCTGATCCTGATCGTGCTCGATATCTCGGACCCCTCCATCGAGCTGCACTACGAGACCGTGCTCACGACGCTTGACGAGCTCTTTACCGAGGTCGAGGAACGCGAGGCGAAGGAAGCGGAGCAGCACAAACGCGAGGGCAAGAACTACCACCACTACCAGCGTCCCGAGTACCTCGTGGTGCTCAACAAAGCGGACAAGCTGACGGACCACGCGGACCTGCTGTACTGGCAAACACGTGTCCCCGGCGCGATCGCGCTGTGTGCGCTGCCTGGTGATCCCGACGACGAGGAATGCCCGCTGGGACAGGACGACCTGATCGCTCGCGTCAAGCGCCACTCCATCGGACCGATCGCGGAGCTTGTGATCACGGTGCCTCTGAGTGATTCCAAGACGATCCACACGATCGAGAACCGGACCGAGGTGCTCGACCGCGAGTATGTCGATCAGTTTGTCAATCTGCGGACCAAGATCGGATCGCGCCAGCTCGCGCAGCTCCGCGCCCGCGGCGCGGACATGGTCGTCCATACTCCCGACGGCACGCTCGTCGAGAACCCGTCACGCGCACGCGGTTGGACGGAAGATTCCGACTCGCCGTATGCGAAGAAGCTCGACTTCTGAACGCGGGTCTTTGCGTTGTCAAGCGAATCGGCGCTTTGACCAATCTTTCACATTTGTACGCGACCAAATCGACGTGTTGTAAACCACGCAAACCCAGTACTTGCGCGCTGTGTTTGGAACGCGTGAATCGCGCGGCGCATTCTTGATGATGTCTGAATAGAAGGGTTGATTGGAGCGTTCTATCTTCAATCAACTCCCTTTCATGAATCAGCCACACACCTGATTCAATTTCTCACAGCACCCGGGCCGACACACCCCGGGTGCTGTTTGTTTGTACAAGTATGTAAATCGTTAGCTCAACGGATTCAACCACAACCCCGTCGCGAGCTTTGGATAAAAGAAGGTGCTCTTCTGCGGCATCAGCTCGCCCGCTCGCGAAATGTCGCGTACGGCTTCGAGTGGGGTTGGACGCACGATGATCGCGAGTTGGGGTTTGCCGCCGCCGGCGATGGAGCTGCCGGTCTCTTCGCCGCGTCCGAGCGCGAGGACCTCGTCGATCGAGTGCGGGAATGCCCATTTGACCGGCTCGCCGTTGTTGAGTTCTGGGGAGCAGATCTCGTCAACGATCAGGTGTTGGATGATCGCGACGTCCAAGCTGCGCCATGCCTGGGATTGGTCTGGGAACTTGTCTTCGAGCGGATCGCTCATCGAGGGCCACGCCGCGAAACAGAGTCCGGTCGCGTAGTCGTAGATCCCGAAGATGTTGGTCTTCTCACGCTCGGCGAGGACGTTCATCTGCGCGAGGAATGTCGATGGGGTGTTCTCGATCGCTTCGATGTTGAGGAGTCCGGCGCTCGCTTGCTGGAACGCGTCGATGTCGTAGTCCGCCATGCCTCCGAGGACGCGGTGGGTCGGTCCGATCGCGAGTCCCGGATCGTTCATGGACACGAGCACCATCATCGTCCGGCGAGCGGGATGGTCCGCTGGGACATCGCCCAGGGATTCCAGGTAGTTGAGCGCGGTGTTGTATCGGTGGTGACCATCGGCGACGAAGATGTCTTCGCCTGCGAGAGCCGCGGTGTAGGCGCTGAGGGTCGCGTCGTCCTCCACGGCCCAGATCTCTTGCTTGACAGCGTCGCTCATCTGTGCGGTCATGTCGGGATCGCGGGACGCCATGACTTCGCGGACGATCTTGGTCGCTTCGCCGTCCTCGTCGGGATGGAGTCCGAAGATCGGGGAGGTCTGGCACTGGGTCGCTTCCATCAGCGCCTTGCGGTCTTCCTTTGGACCTCCGAAGGTCTGCTCGTGCGCGAGGATCCCGCCGCCTTCGCGATCTCCGAAAGGGACGGTCTCGACAGTCGCGACCATGCCGCAGCGTTCGAAGGTCTGTCCCTCGAACTCGAAGGTCTGACGGTACGCAAACATCGCTGGGGTCTGGCGCTGCGAGAGGGTTCCGGATTCGAGCATCGAGCGGTAGGACGCCGCGGATGTTTCGTACGCTTCCTTGGGACCCAGCTCCTTCGCGGGGACATGGGGCAGGTCGATCCCGACGATGTTGTTGGGATCCGCGTCGAGCATCGCTTGCTTCTGGGACGCGTCGAGCACGTCGTATGGGGGCGCGATCACTCCTGAGACATCTCCAGAGCCGTTGTTGTATTGAACTGCACGAAATGGGAATACAGCGGGCATGGGAGAGGTCCTTTCAGCTCGACATGCGGAGATTCAAACAAAGCCGACCCGCTCCAAACTGGAGTGTCCTTCGGGTCGGCCCATCCGATCATACGCCCGATTTCCGACCTACGATCAGGTATGACCACCCACGCCAATACTCCACGGGCCCTCGTCATCCGTACCGCCGGCACGAACTGCGACGCTGAGCTCGTGCGTGCGTTCCAGATGGCGGGCGCGACCCCCACTTCCATCCATCTCGATGTGCTCTGCGAGGACCCAACGATCCTCGAATCCTTCGATCTCATCGGATTCCCTGGTGGTTTCTCCTACGGCGACGACATCGCTTCGGGACGGATCAAAGCGATGCACGCTCGTCAGCACCTGCTCCCGCAGCTCCGAGCCGCTCGGGATCGTGGGGTCCCGATCATCGGGATCTGTAATGGGTTCCAGGTCCTCGTCCAGCTCGGACTGCTGCCCGGAGATACAGAGAATCCGTCGATCGCGCTGTGCCAGAACGAGCACGGGCGGTTTATCGACGACTGGGCCGTGATGGAGATCAATCCGAGCTCGCCTTGCGTGTGGACACAGGAGCTCGCGGGCTTTGATGATCCGGAAGTCTGCCGATTCCCCTACGCACACGCCGAGGGGCGGCTCGTGCTAGAGGACAGCTACCAGATCGATCCGAACCTGGTCGCGCTCCGCTACCAGACCAACATCAACGGCTCCCACGATCGCATCGCTGGGGTCTGCGATCCGAGCGGACTGGTCTTTGGACTCATGCCCCACCCAGAAAGAATGCTGGACTGGAACCGTCATCCCTACGCGACTCGATTGGATGCTCAGACCAAATCGGGACCGACTCCGGGATTGAGCATCTTTACGAGTGCGGTGAACGCGGTGCAGAATCATGGGGCCGCGGTATGAACGGGCGTGCTGTGTACGCGGGGAGCTTTGATCCTCCGACCAACGGGCATGTGTGGATGATCGAGCAGGGTGCTTCACTGTTTGACGAGCTCATCGTCGCGGTCGCTAAGCACCCTGAGAAGGAATACACCTTCGACATCGAAGAACGCCTCGGCTGGCTCCAAGAAATCGCGGATCGGCACGACAATGTCAAGGTCGCTTCGATCCAGAACGAGTTTCTCGCACATTATGCCAAGCGTGTGGATGCACGATTCGTCATTCGTGGGATTCGTCATGAAGATGACTACCAGTACGAACGAGGGATGCGCTATGTGAACTCGGATCTGAATCCGGATCTGACGACCGTCTTCCTCATGCCCCCTCGAGCGTTGTGCGAGCTGAGCTCAAGCTTTGTCAAAGGCATGATCGGTCCAGAAGGCTGGGCGCCCGTCGTGAAGGGGTATGTACCGAAAGCGGTGTTCGAGCGACTCAGCAGGTACCACGACGAGCAGCTCAACGCATAACTATTTCCTGGAGTCCCGATGACCTTTGAACGCGACCATGCCAAACCCGAAGCGGCGCTGACCGACCCGATCGTCGCGATGCGCGTCGTCGCGATGCCTCGCGAGACCAACCCCTACGGCACGATCTTCGGCGGGATCATCCTGAGCTATATCGACCAAGCGGGCTTCGTCGAAGCCCGACGCCACGCGGACATGGCGTGGGTGACCGCGGCGGTGGACCGCGTCGAGTTCCACGCGCCGGTCCATGTCGGGGACATCGTCAACTACTACACCTACACCACTCGGCTCGGACGCACGAGTCTCGATGTTCGTATCGAGGTCAGCGCGGAGCGGTTCCACACACGCGAGATCGTGCACGTGACGACCGCGAACATGACACTCGTAGGCATGCGTGATGGCAAGCCCTTCCCGTTCCGCGAATGTGCCGAGCGTCCGGGCGAGTGCAGCAACAAGTCCGGATTGACCTGATATGAGCGATCGCGCCAGAGCGAATCTCGCGGTGCTGCTCTCAGGAAGCGGCAGAACGCTTGAGAATCTGATCGAGCACATCGATCGGGGTCAGCTCGATGCGAACATCGCTGTGGTCGTCGGATCGCGGGAGTGTCTTGGTGTTGAGAAGGCGAAAGCCGCGGGATTGCCCGCGATGGTTTGCGATGGAGGGATCAATGCGGACGAGCTGGATCGCGTGTGCGATCAATACTCGATCGACTGGGTCGTCCTCGCGGGATACCTCAAGCTGGTCCCGATCACCGATCGCGTGCGCGGACGCGTGATCAATATCCATCCCGCGCTGCTCCCGAACTTCGGAGGCAAGGGCATGCACGGCATGCACGTCCACCGCGCCGTTCTCGAAGCCGCTGAGCGAGGCGAGGTGAGCGAATCGGGATGCACGGTCCATTTCGCGGACGAAGAGTTCGACCAGGGGAAGATCATCGAGCAGCGTCGCTGCAGTGTCTCTGCACAAGACACGGCCGAGGACATCGCGGCTCGTGTGTTTGAGCTTGAGTGCGTGTGCTTACCGAGCGCATTGTCCAAGGTGATCGAAACTTAACTGTACGATTACGGGCAGTACTCTCCAAACTCGCTTAGGAAGATCGATACATCAAGGAAGTTGAAACTACCGTCCTGGAAGTAATCCGCAGCTGGGTCTTGGACAGCGAACGCTGCGAGGAAGCTGGAGACATCGAGGAAGTTCAGGTTGGAATCCTGATTGAAATCAGCGGTACAGAGGTTGAACACAAACGCCGCCCCGGCGTGTGTGAAGTTGAATGACTCGTCCCGCGCTCCTACGGCGATGGTATTGCCGTCCATAGCCGCGGAAAACCCGAAATCGTCACCCCCCGATCCATCGGATGCGTAGATCTTCGCGGTCTGCTTGTAGGCATTGAGATCAAATAGATATGCCGAGCCTGTATAGATCCGGTTACTGAATGAGTCACTCATCGAAGATGCAAGCAAGCGATCACCTTCCACATCAACGCTGAATCCGAATCGATCATCTTGACGAATATCGTCGGGATGAAACCGCCAGAGTTGGTCGCCGTTAACGCGATCGAAGATGTACGTTGCCCCTGAATCTAATCCACGCTGCCAGTGCCCCGAAGCACCCACGGCAATGATGTCACCATCGACATCGACCGCTCGACCGAAGTAGCTAAAGTCACGCGGATCGTTGGCGAGCATCCTGTGGAGTTCCTCTCCGGAGGGGATATCGAACACATACACCGCTCCGGAGAACGGTCCGAATTGCTCGACGCCGTGCGCGCCGACCACAAGTGTGTCTCCGTCCATCGCGACGGAAATACCGAATCGATCGCCTCGTTTACCGAGTTTGGGAGATACCTTACGAATCAGATCGCCCGTGACAGCATCAAACAAATAGACGGCTCCGGAGTCCACATCACGATCGTCATGCTGATGCGCCCCCACCGCGACGATGTCGTTATGAATCGCGATGGATACTCCAAACTCGTCATCGGCGGCGAGGTCATCCGGGATCAGCGTGTGAAGCAGCTTGCCCGCTGTGTCGAACAAATATGCAGAACCCGAATCATCACTCCCCGGCCCAGTCCCGATCGCGCCCACAGCGATAACGCCGCCTTCGACCGCGACGCTCTGACCGAATCTGTCTGATTCCTGATCGTTGGGCGAGGTGATCTTGAGCACCTGCTGAACCGAGTTCGTATGAAAGAGGTACACGGCTCCCTGCTCAACCGTGTGATTAAGAGCTTTCACAGCACCAACGACGACCAAACCTTCGTCTGTGTCGATGCTGTGACCAAACTCCGCCTCGGCGGATAGGTCATCGGCTTGATACTTCAGATCTTCGATCAATGTCTGCGCGTGGACTACAGATACGCACGCACTCACTATGAAAAAATAACTCACTACTGACATCATGAATTTAACTCGCTTTCAGATAACTCGATGAATGAAACTACCTCATCGACTAACAGAAAGCAAGCAAAAGACACCCTATAAGTCCGCCTCCGACGGGTTATAGGCAGGATCGAGCTGCTCAATCAGACGCTCGGTGTAGCGCCACGCGTTGAGGTTGGTGCGGATGTCCTGCTTGATCGAATCGCCTCTTTCCTCGGAAGCGTCGTTGAGCGACTCAAAGAGCGAGTCGATCTCATCGATCGTCTGCTGCCTGCGATCGTTTGCCCACTGCTGCCAGCGTGGTCTTGCTTCTTCGGGATCGGATTCGAGCTCTTCTTCGATCTGCGTGCGCAGTTCCATCATCTCCATGAGGAATCCGTTGGGGAGCGTGGTGTCCTTGGGTGATGGGCCATCGACGAGTTCGAGCATGAGATTCGCGCGATCTTCATCGTTCAGGAGCGTGTCGCGTGCTTGGTTGAGCGTTGCGGGATCCGGAGTATCGGCGCCCGCGCCCAGACCCAAATCTGGGTGGGACGCGGCGAGTCGTTGTAGATACGCGCGTTGTATCAGTTCCGCGCTGATGGAAAAACTTGGCTGAATGCCGAGGATTTGGAAGGGGTTGGTGGATTTATCAGCGTTGGGTGTCATGGATGGAAGTGTAGGATTGACAGAACGCGAGATTTCTGGGAAGATGCGGTGTCCTGGCTCGTGCGAATCAGCGTTCCTGCACTGTTTCCCACTGCTCCATTTGTGCTCGTGGATTGAAAGGATTTGATCTTGACCAAGCACATCGGCATCGTTGCTGTGAGTCCCGAAGGGGCGGCGAGCTGCTATCGTCAGCTGTTCCGCCACGCGTCGGTCAAGCTCCCAGCAGATCAGCATCCGGTGGTCTCGATCTACAACATCCCCCTCGCGCTCTACATCCAAGCGGTCCGAAGCGACAACTGGAGACTCGTCGGACAGATGCTCCGCGAATCAGCCGTCAAGCTCGCCGAGATCGGCGCCGAGTTCTGCTTCACTCCAGACAACGCGGTCCAGCACGCGGTCCAGCTCGCGGATGTCAACTCGCCGATCCCCTGGATCAAGATGACCGACGCGGTCGCGGATCGGATCTCGCGCGATGAACGGAAAGTCGTCGGGGTGCTGGGGACCAAGTACGTGACTTCTGGGTCCGTCTACCAGACCGACCTCGGGATCAAAGGGATCAAGCTGGTGCGCCCAAGCGATGAGGATGCACAGACCCTCGACACGATCATCTTCGAGGAACTCATCTACGGCGGGATCTGCGACAAGTCCCGTGCGATCGTCATGGACGTCGTTGATCGGTTCGTCGAGAAAGGCTGCGAGGGGCTGATCCTTGGATGCAGCGAAGCGCCGCTCATGATCTCCTCGACCACCTCCCCACTGCCTTTGTACGACGCATCGGACATCATCGCGGAGCGTGCGATGGACTTCGCGGTCAGCTCGTAGCGTGATCTTCAACAAACCTTATGATCGCCTCAGCCGCCGTCTGCGTGAAATCCGGATTCGTCCAGATGTTGTTGTGTCCGGCGCTTGGGATTTCGACAAGCGTCGCACTCGGAGCGGCGGCTTGGATTCGCTGCGAGTCATCGAGCGGACAGACGGGATCGTCCGTGCCGTGGATGAGTAGCAGCGGGACTTGTAAGTCTTTCGCGATCTGATCGCGCGCGAACCCTGTCCAGCGTGGCCCGACCCCTTTGAGCATCCCCATCAGCATGATCGCGGGTTTGAGGTTGAGCTTCGTGGGGAGTCCTCGGAGGTTGATGACGTTGCGAGCGGGAGTCTGCGCGTGGATATACGGCGACTCAGCGATCACCGCACGGATGTCGTGCTGGTCCTTGTAGTCGCGCGCGAATCGGAGTGCGATCCCCGCGCCCATCGACCAGCCATAGACGATGGTGGGTCTGGAGTCGTCGAGTGATGAGAGCAGCGCATCGAGGTCTCTGTGTTCGTTCGCGCCCATCTGCGAGGTGCCCGTGGACTCGCCGTGTCCTGGGAGGTCGATGGTGATGATCTCGCTCGCGTGATGCGCCAGGTGCGGGATACGTTTGAGCGCGCCGATGGAGGACGAACCCCAGCCGTGGACAAGGACGAATCTTGGACCTTCTGTGTTGAGCCCTTGAATGTTCCATGCGTGGAGTGTTCTAGAGCTGGATTCAACGCTCAGCACCTCAAACGCGAGCGGCTCATCAAGCTCCGACGGATCTCCCGCAACTCCTCGATGGATCGCCCACGCGTAGGTCCGGCGAGGCGGATGCAGCAGCGACCACGCGGTGTACAGCACCGCAACAATCCAAGCGCCCAGAGCGCCGATCGAAAGAAGCTGGAGCAGTCCGAGCCAAGCGGGCATGGATCAGAACCCGATCAGTGACTTGATGTCGTTGAAGGTCACCAGCAGGAACATCGATCCGATCAGCAGCAGCCCCGCCATCGTCACGGCGTTCTGGACCGGGATCGGGATCGGTTTGCCTCGGATCCATTCGTAGATCAGGAACAGGAACTGTCCGCCGTCGACGATCGGGAGCGGGAGGAAGTTGATCACGGCGAGGTTGATCGAGATCAGCGCCATGAAGAACAACACCTTGATGAACCCCTCGTCGGCGATGAGCGTCCCGATGTGCGCGATCCCGACTGGTCCCTTGAGGTGCTCGACCTTAACCGTCCCTTGGGTGAGACGCAGGAAGGTCAGGTAGGTCTGGAGCATGACACGACGCGATTCGTGAATCCCGCGTTTGACCGCGGCGACTGGGGACGATGCTTTGTCGATGGTCTGCACAGGCAGGAACAGCGTGGACATGTCCGAACCGCCGGGCCAGCGATGAGCGAGGTGAGTGAGCCGAGCGATCTGATCATCAGACATGATGATGAACCCCTCGCTAGGTTCAGCGGTCGGATCATCGAGCGGGATGTACTGCACAATCACCGGCTCGTGCGGCGCAAACGATCCTTCCTCGTCATTCCGCGCTTCGAGGATTGCCGAGACCATCGAATCGACCGAGTGCACCTCGATGCCGTCGACGGAGATCACTCGCGATCCAGCGGGGAAAGTGAGGCGGAGCGCGTTGGCAATCGAAGGCGACATCGTCACCAGAGCGTCGGAGTATGTTGTGGTGTCTGGATAGAAACCCACGCGTCCGTCATCGGAGACCTGCACTGCGAGGTCGACGACACGATCTCCACGCAGGACCTGGAGATCGATGGGACGTCCCGCGTTCTCGCGGATCGTCCGGATCGCAAGATCGAGCGATGGCGCTTCGACGCCTGCGATGTTGATGAAGATATCCCCAGGCATCAACCCCTGCTTGGTGTCCTCGATGGTCACATCGGGGTGCACACGCATCAGTCCTGTCAATCCCAGGACGTGGTCGATCTGGAGCGTGGTGCCCTCGACCTCGACGGACTGGGTCATGAGTTCTTGCTGCGCCTTGATCGTGATCCGCGATGTCTCGCCTTCTGGGTTGACGAACTCGATCTCGAGATCCGTCGCGCTCGATGCAATGTTCTGGATCTCAACGGTGTTTGATACGGCTTGATCGTTGATGCTCAGGATGGTTGATCCGGGAGGGATCTGGTCAAGGCCGTAGTTGTCCGCGAGCATGTTCCACGTGCTCAGATCATCCGTGAGCAGCAGCTCGGTGGATCGCAGCGGGGTCACACCGAGATCGAGCAGTCCCAGCTGCGCTCCCGGCTTGAGGTCCGCGAGGTACTCGATCGGTTGATCAATCCCCGCACGCTCGATCAGGATCGATGCGGGCTTGGACGCGCTGGACATCGCGGCTTCCGTCGCGATGTCTCGGAACGCGAGGATCTCTTTGTCGTTGATCGAAAGCACACGATCTCCGGGCTGGAGTCCGATCGTGTGCTGGTCGTCGGCGGGAACCGCGAAAGCCGCGGGACTGGAGGGGAGGACCTGACCGATCGTTGGAGGCATGATCCGCAGTCCGACAGAGAACACAAGGATGAACAGCAACGCAGCAGTGATGACGTTGACGATCACTCCCGCACTGATCACCACGAGCCGTTTGGGGATCGGACAGTTCTGGTATGAATCCGGAGCCGAGGACACGGCGACGGGGTTGAGGTCTTCCTGACCAAGCATCTTGACATACCCACCAAGCGGGAGCCAGGAGAGGCGGTACTCTGTTGGGGAGATTTTGTGATAGGTAGTCTTTTGACCTTCAACCGTTGTTGCTCCAGCGGCTTCAGCGGAGAGCAGCTTCCTGTATTCAGGTTCGGATGAACCCAACCGGAATCCCATGCCTTTGCGGTACGAGCACGCGACCTGTCCGAATCCGATCGAGAACGCGAGCACGCGGATGCCTGCCCATTTGGCAGCGATGAAGTGTCCGAGCTCGTGGACAAACACGATGAACCCGAATCCGAGCGCAATGACGAGGAAGTTGAAGAATGTGCCGAGCGGTCCTGGGATATCGAACATGGGGTGCTCCGTGAGCGGGGTCTTTGATGCATCCTTGCACCTGAGTGTATCGGCCCGTTGGGCAGAGGTTGTGGCGGTTTTCTTGAGTAGGGCTCCGGAATCAAAAAACCCGGTCAGAGACCGGGCCGAGGAGATTCTATGGATTCTTGATCGCGGGACGGATTAGTCGTACTTGACGCTGCAGCCGTATGGCTTGGTGGTCGTCTTGGTAATGGGCTTGCCCGCGATTGTTTCTTTGAGTGCGTTTTCGACGTAGTTCACATCACCCGGAGCCGCGGCATCGGAGCGGTTGTCGATCGCGCCGTGGTACGCAAGGGTCTGGTCAGGAGAGATTATGTACATCTCAGGGGTCCGCTTGGCGCCGTACTTCTTGCCCACCGATCCGGTGGTGTCCATGAGGATCGGGGAGGTGATGTTCCACTTCTCAGCGTGCTCGCGGTTATGCTTGAGGTCCGCTGATGGGTGGGTGCCGTGCGCGGAGTTGATGCGGAGCCAGACGATGTCGTTGTCCGCGAACTGTGCTTCGAGCTTGGTCATGGTCCCGGTGTCCTTGCGGTAATGCTTGCGGACAAACGGGCAATCCGGCGAGTACCACTCGAGCACGACGGTCTTGCCGGCGCTGGTGTAGTCCGAGAGGGTGTGCGAGGTATCGTTGAGGTCCACGAGCGTGAAGTTCGGGACGGTGTCACCGATCGACAACGCCGCGGCTGCGGTGTTTGCGGTGGTGCTTGTGTTCAGGTTCGCGGCGCCCATCATGACTGCGGGAGCAGCAAGTGCGGCTGCGGCGACGGCGAGGACTGCGAAACGTTTGCGGGCTTTCATGGTTGAATCTCCTGCGTATGAGCTTTGAAACTCAGGGTTGGTGTTCAGTATCGATATTGTAATGACGCCATTCATCAGACGTTCTGATGCTCAAGCGTCCTGAGAGACGGATTGGGTCGGATGGATCGTCGTATGAACGATCGAATGTGATGGTCATCGAGGTTGACTCGACGTCGCCTTGCTTGATGAGCTCGGCTGGTTGTGTGCACTCATCGCTCGGGAAGAATCGGTAGTGCGTCGCGCCGGGAACAGTCAGCGTCGCTTGCTCGCTGCTCCACTGGATGTCGTACTCGACCAGGTCCGTTGGAAGATCCTTTGCGATCGAGAGGATTGATTGATCTGGATTTGGATCGGTGGAGTCGGTGATCGCGATCGCGGTCGTCGATTGGACGGATTCAGGCAAGCAGTACTCTTTGCAGATCAGGTAATCGAGCGATGCGGTGATCGTCGCGTGCAGCGGAGCTGATCCGGAGTGCTCGACTTCGACTGGGATCAGCACTGTGATCGTGTCTTCATAAATATGATCAAGAATCGATCCAGGAGCGATGTACCGCTCAGGTGTTGGCCAAACAGGTGTCCCGAACGAGAGCGAGTCTGTGTTGGTTTCAAAGCTGATGGTCGGCGCGTACCCAGTATCACTGATCCCGTCCCAGTAGGTGTGCCAGCCCTCATCGATGTTCAAATCGAGAGCAAGATAGAACTGATCCCCGGCACTGAGCGTCTGATGAGAGGATCTCAGAGTCGCTGAGAGATGCTTCTCACCAAAGTCAGGCTGCACCTCGGCGGGCGAAGTCCCCGCCAGCATCAGGATGCTGCAGACCATCGATTTCGTCGTGTGAAGGGGGATGTGCATAGGATTCCCGGGTGTTTCTGTAGGGTATACAACAAACGCCACTGCCCTATTATTCTTGCATTGGGCAAAGAAGGATGCACTTGATGGCACAGAAGACTCGATTGTGGACAGTTCTCGCAGCATTCATGGGCGGAATCGTGCTCCTGGGGCTCGGGGGGTGCCGAGGGAATGTTTCGGACAAGAAGATCGACTTTATCGATCTCAATAGAGCGATGGAGCTCTATGACGAGGGTCTTGAGGACAGCGAGGCCGTGCTGTTTATCGATGTCCGCAAGCCCGAACGCTACAACGCGGGGCACATCAAGGGCGCCCGGAATATCCGCGTCAACGAGATCGACCTCCGCTACGACGCGGACCCCGAGCTCCTCAAATACGACAACCTCGTCGTCTACGGCGAGAACCCAGGATCAGCAAGCGCTCGCGCCATGGCGAAGCGGATGATCGAAGCTGGATACAACACCGTCCTCAAGGCACGCGTGCGTGCGTTCCTCGGCGGATGGATCGTATGGGAATCGACCGGACTGCCGTTCGGGGTAGTCGAGATCACCGACGAAGAACAAGATGACGCGGAAGGGGACGACTCATGACATTCTCGCTTCCGAGTTCCCCCACTGTTGACGGCGTGATGGTTGAACGACGCGCGTCCACCTTCACGACACGATCGATCAAGAAAGCATCCAAACTCGCGGCTCTCGAACTCGCGGTCGCGATGATCGACCTGACCACGCTCGAGGGCGCGGACTCACCTGAGAAGGTCCGGAGCTTGTGCCGAAAGGCGATCCGTCCCTGGGAACGTGACGAGGAGTTCCTCGGGAAGCGCCTCGGACACGTCGCGGCGGTGTGTGTGTATCCGTCGATGGTGCCCTACGCCGCGGAACTGCTCGACGGCACAGGGATCAACGTTGCGTCCGTTGCGACAGGATTCCCATCGGGACAATACCCCCTCGATATCCGTATCCGCGATGTGGAACGAGCGGTCGCGGACGGCGCCGACGAGATCGACATGGTGATCAATCGCGGCGCGTTCCTTTCCGGGAAGTACGAGGTCGTCGCGGAAGAAATCGCGGCCGTGGTCCAAGCGTGCGGCAAGGCGCACCTCAAGGTGATTCTGGAAACAGGCGAACTCAAGACCTACGACAATGTCAGACGCGCCAGTGACATCGCGATCGAGTACATCCGCGAGGGAGATTTCATCAAGACCTCGACGGGCAAGGTCAATCCCGCGGCGACGATGCCGGTCACGCTTGTGATGCTCGAAGCGATCCGCGACGCGTATCGCACGCAAGGCAAGAAGATCGGGATGAAACCCGCCGGCGGTATCCGCACTGGGAAACAAGCGTGGCACTACCTGTGCATGGTCAACGAAACGCTGGGAGAAGGTTGGCTCTCCCCAGACTGGTTCCGCTTCGGCGCCAGCTCACTGCTCAACGATGTCCTCCGGAGCATGCAAAAACTCCAGTCCGGCGAATACGCCGCGGGGCATGATTTCTCGGATGCGTAACCCTTATGCAGCGGCTTGATCGGGACCGAAGCGTTCGTCGTAGCGAGCGCGGAGGGCGGGGTCTCTGAGGATCGAGTACGCCTTGTGGAGTTCTTCGAAGCGTGCGGGGGCTTGTGGATCATCATTTTGGTCCGGGTGCCAGAGTTTCACGAGTGCGTGGAATGATGCGCGGATCTCGTCCTGGCTCGCGTATTGGCAGACGCCGAGGATGTCGTAGAGGTTGATTGATGACAGTTGAGTGCCTTGGTCGGTCGATGATTCGTCATCCGAGCCGTCGCTATTGCTGATGAGGAGCTCTCCCTGAACCGCGAGTCGTGTGAGCGCGTCGCGGTGGGACGTCGGGATGTCCACGAACTCGATCCCGACCTCGGCTTTGCGCGTCAGCACGGAGCCCTTGCGGATCCATCGGACGACGCCTTCGACAGTGAGCTGATGCTCGGTCTGATTGTCGGAGAAGGTGAAGGAGTGGGTCTCGCCTACCTTCGGGAGTTTGGAGGGCGAGAGCGTGAGGCGCATGCCGTTGCCTGTGAGGTCAGCGACGCGGGCCTGATTGGACTCGAACGTGCACTTCACCCCTTTGGTGTCGATCCGCATATCAGCGCGCGACATCACGGCATCGCATTCTGAGTCGGCAACAGGAGACTCAGCTGGTGACTGGTCCGCCGAATCAGCGTTGTACGGCGTGGTCAAACTCTCTTTGGATGTGTCGCTCTCGTGTGTACCCATGGTGTGATAAACGGCTGGATTCGATGAGGATTGAATAAGGATGACGCCGTTTCGTAGCGAAATACGCACCTGAGGGGTTATAACCGGCTCACACGCGGTTTTGGCTATAGAATGGGCTATGAGCAGCGCGATGAATACCGATTCGAGGTCCGATCATTCGGCAGGTTCCCTGGACCTGCGTGGCGCCAGTGGCGGCGGGATCTTTGACTACGACCCCGCTCCGGAGTCTGTGAAGGTCGAGATCAGCGATTCCTACGGCCTCTTCATCGACGGCGACTTCGGATCAGCATCTGGATCAGCGTTCGCGACGATCAATCCGAGCAACGAGCAGACACTCTCCATGATCGGGAACGCGGATGGATCGGACGTCGATCGTGCCGTCGCGGCGGCGCGTGCGGCGCTTCCGGGATGGAGCGGGCTCCCAGGGATCGTTCGCGGGAAGTACCTGTACCGAATCGCTCGACGAATCCAAGAACGTGCACGCGAGCTCGCGGTCCTCGAAACCATGGACGGCGGGAAACCCATCAAAGAATCACGCGATGTCGATGTCCCGCTCGCGGCGGCGCATTTCTTCTACCACGCTGGATGGGCCGACAAACTCGAGTACGCGTTTCCTGGGAAGAAACCAGAACCCGTCGGCGTGTGCGGACAGATCATCCCTTGGAACTTCCCGCTGCTGATGGCGGCATGGAAAATCGCACCAGCGATCGCGTGCGGCAACACCGTCGTGCTCAAACCCGCAGAGACCACCTCGCTCACAGCGCTGCGACTCGCGGAGATCTGTCAGGAAGTCGGACTGCCCAAGGGTGTCGTCAACGTCGTCACCGGAGCCGGCGAGACCGGATCGGCGCTCGTCAACCATCCGGACGTTGACAAGATCGCGTTCACCGGATCGACCGCGGTCGGGAAGATCATCGCCAAAGCGACCGCCGCGACCAACAAGCGTCTGACTCTGGAACTGGGTGGCAAGAGCCCCAACATCATCTTCGAGGACGCATCGATCGATCAAGCGATCGAGGGCGTCATCGGCGGGATCTATTTCAATCAGGGACACGTCTGCTGCGCCGGATCGCGTGTGTTTGTGCAGGAATCGATCCTCGACACTGTTACCCAGAAACTCAACGATCGTCTCGCATCGCTCCGCGTAGGTGATCCACTCGACAAGAACACCGATCTTGGCGCGATCAACTCCTGCGAGCAGCTCGGGACGATCAACAAGTACCTCGACATCGGAGGCAACGAGGGCGCGGTTCGGCACGATCCGAATCCGAGTGCGGTCCCTGAGAAGGGGTACTGGTGCAAGCCTTGCTTCTTTACTGGAGTGCAGCCGAGCCACACGATTGCGCGTGAGGAAATCTTTGGTCCTGTGCTCGCTGTCATGAGCTTCCGCACTCCGGACGAAGCGATCTCGCGTGCGAACAACACGCCGTACGGACTCGCGGCGGGTGTGTGGACGGACAAGGGATCGAAGATCTTTGATATGGCAAGCAAGCTCGATGCCGGAGTCGTCTGGCTCAACACCTACAACCAGTTTGATCCGACCTCACCGTTTGGTGGGTACAAGGAATCCGGGTTCGGCCGCGAGGGCGGTCGGCACGGTCTTGCCGCGTACTTGAAATGATTGGAAGGGACACACCATGAGCGCCGTACCTGGAGTACATTCATTCGAGATCCGAGACCTGACCCCTGAGGACAAGCCTTGGGTGCAGCGCGTGCTGCGTCAGTACTGGGCATCGACCGAGCAGGTCACCAAGGGACGCAAGTTCAACGCCGACGAGCTCCCTGGGATCGTCGCGGTGCGCGACGGCGCGGAGGTCGGTCTCCTGACCTACCACATCGACGGCGACAACTGCGAGATCGTCACCCACAACTCCATGGCGGGGCACGGCGGGATCGGATCGTGCCTGCTCACAGGTGTTCGCAACAAAGCGCGCGAGAGCGGCTGCAAGCGCCTGTGGCTCGTCACCACCAACGACAACACCCCTGCGATGCGTTTCTATCAGCGCCGCGACTTTGACATCGTCGAGTTCCATCGCAACGCGGTGACTGAGAGCCGAGCACTGAAACCAACCATCCCCGATGTGGGACTCGACGGCATTCCGATCCGTCACGAGATCGAGATGGAGTACATGCTGTGAGCGATCGTTTGCCTGTCACCAAGACCTATAAGCTCTACATCGGCGGGAAGTTTCCGCGCACCGAGTCGGGACGCTCGACGCTTGTCGAGGATTCGTCGATCGGACTCAGCGCTCACGTCTGCCACGCGTCGCGCAAGGACCTCCGCAACGCGGTCGAAGCGGCGCACGGCGCGCACGGCAAGTGGGCATCGTCGTCGGGATACCTGCGTGGCCAGATCCTCTATCGTCTCGCGGAGATGATGGAAGGCAAACGCCACGAGCTCGCCGTGGCACTGGGGAACAACGGCATCAGCGAAGTCGACGCGTCAATCGATCGCGTTGTACACTTCGCGGGATGGACGGACAAGTACTCCTCGGTCATGGGCGGCGCCAATCCGGTCAGCGGCCCCTACCACAACTTCACGATCCCCGGCTCGATGGGTGTCGTCGGATGCATCGCTCCCGACTCGCCGGCGCTGCTTGGTTTGATCTCGATGATCGCGGGTCCCATCGCGATGGGCAACACCGTCGTCGCGCTCGCGAGCGCGACCAACCCGATCCCAGCGATGATCCTCGCCGAAGCAATGGCCACGAGCGATCTTCCCGGCGGCGTGGTCAATCTGCTGACTGGATTCCGTGACGAGCTCGTCCCCTACTACTCAGGGCATCGCGAGATCATCGCGATCCATGCGGGTGGTGTGAGCGATCCTCAGCGTGCGGAGCTGCGCGAGGGCGCGGCCGTGAACATGAAGCGGGTCACGATCCGCGAGAGTACAGTGGATTACTTCGATGACGACGCATGCAGCGGTCCGAGCTGGCTCGACCCGTTCGTCGAGTTCAAGACCATCTGGCACCCCAGCGCGGTCTAAAGCACTGGAATCAAGAATTACTGAGCGACGACCGCGGGGCCTGTTTTCAGGGTCTCGTCGAGTTCTAGGCGCGACTGGATCTTGGTCTGGTTCGCGGTCCACTCGATCTCGAGCGTGATATCAAAGAGCTTGCTGATCGCGCTGAGCTGACGCTCGATCGCGTCGCGTGCTTGATGGATGTAGCGCTCGTCGTTCTTCTCGAACAACTCCGCGGCTTGATCCTGAGCGGTCCGCATCAACTCGTTTTGACGCTGCGCGTTCATGTTGATGACGTCGATCAAACCAAGCACGCGCCCCTGCTGGATGTCATACGGCTCCACATCCATCAATCGCAGCGAACCAACAATCGGCGGAAGCGCGATGCGGTAGCGACCACCCCCAAGATCGGTAACGTCGGACTCGTCAATGACCCCGAGCTCGATCGCGTACTGCTTCTCGAACTGGAAGATCATCGCGATCTTCGCTTGCGAGAGCAGGATCGGAGGGAGCCAAGAAAAACCAGAGGTCGCGGTCGCGATCTCCTTCGCGTGGACCTCAAGACCAACAAGCTTGCCCACGGCTCGCACGCGCTCGGTGATGATCTTGAGCGAGACCTTGTCGATGTCCTTGCCTGCACGAGCACGCTTGAGCGATGAGAGCAGATAGAAAACCACGCCGGCACCGATGATGGCGGCGAAGGTCAACGCGATGATGAGGAGGATGAGGTCGTTCATGCTGATCTTGTTGGGTTTGGGCGAGGATCTCTTTTGAATATACGAGCACCGAGCCGGGAATGGGGTCCCAATTCGGTGATTTCAGACAGGAAAGCGGGGATTATTCGGACGTTCTCCATCCGAGCGGACAGTGCTCAGGAGCCTTTGATGCGCTCGGGACGACCACATTCGTACGCGCGGATCAGGAGGTGACCCGACGCGGAAACGAGGATGATGAAGAACAATCCAAGCGTGATCGAGAGTACGGCGGAGGTCGCTCCGGATCCCGAAGACGTATTGAGCGTGTTGTTGATCCACGCGCCGGGACCGATGTTGAACTTCATCATCGTGCCGATCGCGATCACCGGAGCGGCGCACAGCAGTGATTTGATGATGAACGGCAGGGATGCTTTGTTGCGCACAAATACTGCGATCGAAGCAAAGAAAAAGAATCCAGCGATCGCCGCGGCTCGTCCCATAAAGGTGTACTTGGCAAGCGGAGCGAGACTCGGGAAGTCGGTCTGCTTCGCCATGATGAATCCGACGTAGAGGCCAAAGACCAGCGCCACCATCACGGCTCCTGAGATCGCGGTCACGCCGATCGCCCATCCCGATTGGAACTTCCCCATCGCGAGCAGAACCGCGAAGATCCCGGCGAGGATGGTCAGGAGCTCGAATCCCATGAGTCCCCAGTCGAATCCCCCGAAGTGGTTGATCGAGTAGTACACCCAAGGGGTAGCCGACGCGGCGACGAGCACGCCGAGGAGTCCTACCGCGATTCGGCACAGGACAGGTGGTGCGGGGAGGTTCAACGCGTCGGGGATGGGATGGGTATCTGATGAGGTCACGATGATGATTATCGCCTTGATCGTGGTCTGGATCGAAGAAAATGAGAGATTCTCGGATGTTTCCCCAGAAACCCGCACGGGATCGGGGATGCAGGATCTGCGCTGGATTTGACGATTTCGGCTCAGTGAGCGCGTGGATTGCCCGATGAGGGAAGTTGTGATCCAGAAACGCTTTGGGGACATGCGACAACACGGCGGAAGGTCGAGTTTCTCGATTCAAACCGCCGATACTGGACAAGGAACCGCCTCAAGGATGAGGCGGTGGAATGTATCGCTGTGGTCAGAGGACCTCCGCGATGCGGAAAGGAATCGCTATGGGCGGCATTACGACCGGCGTAGGACTGTTCTCTGGGATTGATACCAACTCGTTGATCGAGCAGTTGTTGTCTATTGAGTCTCGGCCCAAGGTGCTCGCTCAGACGCGTCTGATTCAGTTGCAGGGACAGCAAGCCGCGTATCTGGACATCAACTCCCGGCTCAAAGCGATCGAGAACCTCGCTAAGGCGTTCCGCACCGACAACATCTTCAAGAACAAGCAAGCGATCGTCTCCAACGAAGCGATCTTGTCTGCCAACGCATCGCAGGATGCGCTCCCCGGCTCGTATGACTTTGTGGTCGATCGATTGGTCTCGACTCAGCAGATGCTCTCGCGCGGATTCTCGACGAGTGATGCCGCGGCGGGGTTGTCGTCTTTGACTTTCGAGGGTGCGGAAGCACGACTCGATCGAGACACGGAACTCGCTGAGCTCAACAACGGCGACGGCATCACACGCGGCAAGATCACTATCAACGGCACCGAGGTTGATCTCTCGCGAGCAGGGACCGTCAACGAGGTCCTCGACGCGATCAACGAGGTCTCGGGAGTCACCGCACGCGTCGAGAACGACAAGTTTATCCTCGAGGGCGTGAGCACGATCACCAACGCTGGCGGTCGCCAGGTCCTTGAATCGCTCGGATTGACCGATGATAACCTCGTCGGATCAACCGTCACCGGCGACTCGGTCTACACGCTCGGCACCAACACCTCGCTGAGCACGCTCAACGACGGACGAGGCGTCGGTTTCAAGAACACCTCAGGCGCCGGCGTGTGGGACTTCTCTATCACGCTCGATGACAACGCACCGTTCCCTGACTTTATCTTCGACTCCAACGACACCACGCTCCAGATCCGTTTGGGCGATATCGAGGAGCTGGTCGACGGCGAGCTCGTCGTCACAAGCAGCGCGGTCACCACTGTCGGCGGCGCGATCGATCGCATCAACGACGCGATCGCTGAAGCAGGACTCGACAGCGAGCTCACTGCATCGATCAACGAAGCGACCGGCGGGATCGACATCGTCGACTCGATGGGACGCGCGATGCTCATCCAGGACAACGCTCCCGCATCGGGTTCGCAGAGTACCGTCGCTTCGGACCTGGGAATCAATGGCACGCACATCGGCGGGACCACCAGCGGCGATCGGATTTTCGCGGGACTCAACACCACCCTGGTCTCCAGTCTCAACGGCGGGAGTGGGATCACAGGGACCGATGGCCAGCTCGACTTTGCTCTCCAAGACGTAACCCAAGACTTCTCCGTGAACATCAGCGGACTCCAGGACGTCAACGACATCCTCAACGCGATCAACACCGCCGGCGGCGGGAACGTCACCGCGACACTCAACGACGCGGGCAACGGGATCTCGATCGTGGACAACACATCCGGGATCGGGACATTCACCATTTCTGGTACAGGTGGTGTCGATACAGCCGAGGCACTGGGAATTAGCGGTTCGTTTACCAATGGCGTTGCGGGCGGGACCGACCTCGACCTCGCGTACCTCGGGACCGCGACGCGGCTCGACTCGCTCTACGACGGCAACGGGATCGGGACTGGATCCTTCGAGATCATCGACGGCGACAACAACCGAACCGAGATCACCATCTCGTCGAGCGATACCACGCTCGCGGATGTCATCCGTCGAATCAATCAGACCAACGCGGTCGATGTCACCGCTCGCATCAACGATACGGGCGACGGCATCATCATCGAGGACAACAGCGCCGGGGGCGGTCTGCTTGAGATCAACGACACCGAGGGCACCGTCGCGTCCAAGCTCCGCATCGCGGGACAGATCACCCAAGAAGAATACGACGCGGGCGAGCGTTTCCTCGACGGCTCGTTTGAGACCAACCTCGAGTTCGACCCCAACGACTCGCTCGATGACGTGATCAACGCGATCAACGCATCGGACGCGGGAGTCAGCGCCTCGCTGCTCAACACGGGTTCGGGATCAGCTCCGTTCCGCTTGTCGCTCGCATCGGAAGATACCGGCAGTGCCGGTCGCTTCCTTGTGGACTCGGGAGGGTTTGATCTGGGGATCACCACCATCGACGAGGGGGACGATTCGCGCGTGTTCTACGGCTCGTCGAATCCCGCTGACGGGATCCTGATCCGCTCATCAAGCAACCAGCTCGACGGCGTGATCCAAGGCGTGACCATCGATCTGCTCTCGACGAGCGATGAATCGGTCGAGATCTCGATCTCGGAAGACACCGAATCCATCGAGTCCAAGATCCAGGAGTTCGTCGATGCGTTCAACGAAGCGATCGAGCAGATCGATTTCCAGACACGCTACGACGAGGAGACCGAAACACGAGGCACACTGCTCGGAGACGGCACCGTCATCGGGCTCCGCAACTCCATGTTCTCTGCACTCCAGCGCGTCAACGACGGATTCACGTCTGAGTTTGATCGACTGAGCGATATCGGGATCACTGTGGGATCGGGATCGGTGCTGGAGTTTGACTCAGAGAAGTTCAGAGAGGCGTACGCCGACGATCCGCAAGCGGTCGAGGACCTGTTTACTCGCCGAACGATTCTGACGCAGGACGACGAGGACGTTGATCCCAACGCGGACATCGAGATCGAGTACTCCGAGCGAGGCGTGATGGTCCTGTTCGAGGAGTTCACCACGCGGTACACTGATTCGCTCACCGGCATCTTGACGGGTCGGGACTCGGCGTTTGATAGCCAGATCGCGCTGCAGGAATCGAGGATCGAGACGATTGATACCCGACTCGAGGCACGCCGAGAAGTGCTTACGCGTCAGTTCCTTGCGATGGAGCAAGCGATCGCGAACTTCCAGACCCAGGGATCGGCCCTCTCTCAGATCTCCGCGCTGGGATAAATGATCGCTAAATCCACTGAAGTCGCTTGTTGACAGGACCGATAGCTCGGACATGAACGAAACCGCATCACAGACTGGTCAACACTCGGCTACCGGGAACGGCGCCCAGAACATCAATGCGTACCTCCGCACCAAGGTCATGACCGCGAGTCCAGAAGAGCTGAGAATGCTCCTGCTCGACGGCTCGATCCGCTTTGCAAACATGGCCAAGGACGGGATGGAGAACAAGGACTACGAGAAGATCTACGAGGGTTTCACCAACTGCCGAAACATCGTCCTCGAGCTCACCAACACAATCAACCCCGAACCCGATCCCGAGCTCGCACAGAACGTGCGCGGGATCTACGTGTTCATCTACAGCGAGCTGGTCAAAGCGAGCTTCGAGAAAGACATCGAGCGACTCAACAAAGCGATCGAGCTCCTTGAGTACGAACGCGAGACATGGGCGAAGCTCATGGAGAAACTCGCTGAAGATCGCAAAGCGGGGTTCGTCCCAGAAGCCCCATCGCACTCACCAGCCGAGACCCCATCGCTGAGCATTCAAGCGTGAGCAAGCGGCGCTGAGATCGCCCCCTGCTTGGGATCCGACAATCCCGCGGCGAGGTGATCCATCACAAACCGAAGCTGAACATTGGTTTTGAGCTCTCTCTGAGCTCGCACGACCATATCGATCGCGTGGAGCGCCTGCGGTGCTTTGCTTGGATTGGCAAGCTGGAGCCGAGCGCGGTTGGCGATGAGTCCGAACATGTGGGACACCCCGAGCTGATTGGCAACGAGCTTTGATCGGTTCTCGTTGAGCTTGTCGCCTTGCTTGACCCAGTCCTTTGCCCAGTCATCGACCAGTTGAGTCATCCGCGGCCCAAGCGAGAGGGGGTACTGCGAACGATCGCACTGCTGGAGCAGCGGCTCAAGCTCGGTTGCCCACGCAAAGATGCCCGCTTCGTGCGCCGCTTGATAGCGTCCGGGCGAGCCGTTGCATGTGGACATGAGCCATTGATGTTCTTCGGGAGTGGCCTGAATGTCCGTCGTCGCGATCCACGCGCGCATCGCGTCATCGTCGAGGGGAACAAACGCGACGCGCTGACAGCGTGATCGGATGGTTGGGAGCAGCTGCTCCTCGTTGGAGGTCACCAGGATGATGACCGTCCCAGGCGGTGGTTCTTCGAGCGTTTTGAGGATCGCGTTCTGGGTCGTGTTGTTGAGCAGCTCGCTCTCGTCGACGATGAACACTTTCGACGCGATGGAGCCGGTGTTCGAGGACGACGCGATCGCGACGGGATTGATCAGGTGTTCCTCGACGATCACTTTGGGGATCGACGCGAGCTTCGCGTCGCGGACCTTCGAGTCCTTGTGGTACCGCGCCATCTCCTTGCGGATGACGTGCAGATCGGGATGTGTCCCGGCGTGGATCAGGTGCTGGGTCGAGGACTCGGGATCGGGAGCGATGACTCCGGAAAGATCAGGGGTTGAGGACGGATCGAGGATGGTGCTCGCCCACGCGAGTGCGGCGGTGAACTTCCCCACTCCTGTTGGGCCGTGGAAGATCCACGCGTGGTGCACGCGATTGGATTGCATGGAGCGGTTGAGGACATCGAGCGCATGAGACTGACCGATGACGCTCGTCAACGGGATCGGCTTGGGGTAGCTCGGGATCGACGCGCTTGCATCCATCGGGATGCGTTTGGTCGTGGACTTTTTCTTGGTGGTGCGTTTAGCCATGCACCTCAAGGATAGGGGCAGATCACGCGCGACGGCGGCGGGTTGCGCCGAGCATCCCGGATGCCAGCACCAGCAGTCCCGACGGAGCCGGGATGACGGAGTTGATCCAGTCTGAGTACGCGCTGACGCGTGTGTATGCGGACATATCGCCGTAATCGCCGTTGGGGTTGCCGTCGGTCGAGTTGACGAACGAGGTCACGCCCGCGAGGTAGTACTGACCGTCTTCCATGATAAACAACGCCCCTCCGGAGTCTCCGGATGCGACCTGGTATTCGAGGTCTGTGGGGTCTGGTGAGCCGTAGGTCGATTCGAACGCGTTGGTTGGGTGGTCGAAATCGGTGAGCAGGATGCGTGGATCAAACCCGCGATCATCTCCCAGCGCGTCGATCATGTTCGTTCCGGCTCGTTTGGTGCCGCCCGTCCCAAACTGACTGCCCGTGATGCCGTTGCCTGCCAGTCCGTATCCGACCCCTGTGCCGAGCGATCCGAGTTCGTTGGATCCGGTGTACAGCATCGCGGGCTGGACGTTGAGGATCGGAGTCGAGATGTGGATGAGCGCCAGGTCGCCGCCTTGGGTGAGGTCGCCCGTCCATTCTGGGTTGATGACGACCTGATCGACGACCCCGAACGATCCGTTTGCGTTCGCGAACGCGATGGGGTTCTCGACATCGTCGAAGCAGTGAGCCGCGGTCAGGATCCACTGCGAGTTGAGCAGGGTCCCTGAGCAGGTGCGCGAGATTCCCGGAGCGCTGATGGACAGACTCGCGACGGATTGGAACTGGGATTCGTTCGCGAGCATCTGGTAGAGCGAATCGTCGCGGTCGTGACGACGGATACCCGCTTGGGTTGCGGAACCGATCGCGGAGAGCAAGAGGATGGTCGAGATGGAGCGGCTAGTGATCATGGATTCGATTCCGTTCTTCTGTTGTTGCACGACAAGCGGCTCGATCCGTCAAATCGCTGTGTCTAACAGACCCCGAGATGGGCTTTGATGCCAATGAACTGGATATTTTGTTGTGTTCTCGGACGGAATTGGGACGCTTTGGTGGGGGTTTGGGCGGGGATTCTTGACGCCGGCGCGTACTATGTATCCGCCCCCACACACCCGAGTGCGAGAGCGTTGGCAAGGGTGTTGAGTTTGTTCCGATCAATGAATGGAATCGAAGTATGTCGAGTGCATTGACCACCGCGAGCGCGGCTCAGATCAGATCACAGTTCATCGAGTTCTTCAAAGAACGAGGACACACCTTCGTGCCCTCATCAACCACTTGTCCGACGAACGATCCGTCGCTGCGCGATACCTTCGCCAACGCGGGGATGAACCAGTTCAAGCCGATCTTCCAGGGGACACTCGATCCGACCTCTCCGCTGCATGGGATCAAACGTGCTGCGAACTCGCAGAAGTGCATCCGCGCTGGAGGCAAGCACAACGACCTCGACGATGTCGGCAAGGACACCTACCACCATACATTCTTCGAGATGCTCGGCAACTGGTCCTTCGGGGATTACTTCAAAGAAGAAGCGATCGGATGGTCGTTCGAGCTGCTGACCAAGGTTTGGGGGATCGATCCCGATCGTCTCTACGCGACCTACTTCGAGGGCAATCCCGATCAAGACCTCCCTGCGGATCTTGAGACCAAAGCGATCTGGGCGAAGTACCTCCCGGAAGACCACATCCTCCCCGGCAACATGAAGGACAACTTCTGGGAGATGGGTGACACGGGACCTTGCGGGCCTTGCTCGGAGCTGCACTACGACCGCATCGGCGGACGCAACGCACGCGATCTCGTGAATCAGGACGATCCCGATGTGCTGGAGATCTGGAACAACGTGTTCATCCAGTTCGATCGTCTCGAAGGCGGCGAGCTCCGCGTCCTCCCGGCACAGCATGTCGATACGGGCATGGGACTCGAACGCATCGTGTCGGTTCTGAAGGATGTACGGAGCAACTACGACACGGACCTGTTTGAGCCGTTGTTTGCGAAGATTCAGAAGCTCACCGGCGCTCGCGTGTACTCCGGCAAGCTCGGCGCTGAAGACGAGGGAGGCGTCGATGAGGCGTACCGCGTCATTGCGGACCACATCCGCACGCTCGTCATCGCGATCACCGACGGCACCGCGCCGAGTAACGAGGGGCGCGGGTATGTGCTGCGTCGAATCTTGCGTCGTGCGGTTCGATACGGGCGTCAGAAGCTGAATGCGCCGCAGGGGGTCATGACCGACCTCGCCCCCACTGTGGTCGAGATGCTGGGAGACGCGTTCCCGGAACTGAAGAACGATCCCAAGCGTGTCTACGAGATCATCGCGGATGAGGAGGAGAGCTTCGGGAAGACGCTCGATCGCGGGATCAAGATGTTCGAGGACCTCGATAACGAGGGCGGCAAAGTCTCCGGAGACGACGCGTTCAAGCTCTACGACACCTACGGCTTCCCGATCGACCTCACCGAGATCATGGCGCACGAACGCGGCTTGAAAGTCGATCTCGACGGCTTCGAGCGTGCGATGGAAGAAGCGAAGGAACGCTCGCGACAAGGCGGCAAGAAAGACGACGGCGAGCGCATCGTCGAGCTCCGCGCTGAGCAAATCGCCAAGCTCGGCGCGATGAATGTCAAAGCGACCGACGATTCCGGCAAGTTCAGTGGACGCGAGATGCGTGGACTCATCAAAGCGATCTGGAACACCAAGAACTTTGACGAGCACGCGGACACAACGACCGCTGGGATGCACCGCGTCGGGATCGTGCTCGACAAGACCAACTTCTACGCGGAGATGGGTGGTCAGGTCGCCGATACCGGAGAGCTCCGCTGCACCAAAACCGGCGCGATCTTCAAGGTCGAGGACACCAAGAGCTTCGGTGGATATGTCCTGCACATCGGACGCGTCAGCAAGGGCAAGATATCCTGCGGCGATGATGTGGTCTGCCACCTCAACGCGTCACGGCGCGAGCAGATCGCGAGCAACCACACCGCGACCCACCTGCTCAACTTCGCGCTGCGTGAAGTGCTCGGAGACAGCGTCGATCAGCGCGGATCGCTCGTCAATGACGAGAAGCTCCGCTTCGACTTCGTGCACAACGCGCCGGTCACACCAGAAGAGATCGCGCAGGTCGAGTCGATCGTGAATCATCAGATCGAGCAGGACCTGACGGTGTACGCCGAGCTGGCGCCGCTCAAGCAGGCGCAGGACATCGCGGGACTGCGTGCTGTGTTTGATGAGACCTATCCCGATCCGGTGCGTGTGGTGTCGATCGGGATCGAGGTCGATCAGCTCATCGGGAATCCGAGCAACGATGCGTGGAAATCCGCATCGATCGAGTTCTGCGGCGGGACGCACCTGGAAACCACAGGAACCGCAAAAAAATTCGCGCTCACTGTCGAGGAAGGCATCGCCAAGGGCATCCGTCGTATCTCGGCGCTGACTGGTGACGCCGCGGTCGAATCGTGCGCGAAAGCGGATGAACTCGCCAAGCGTGTGGAAGCGCTCGATGCGCTGCCGTTCACGAAGCTCAAGGACGCGTTCCAGGAGGTCAGCAACGAGATCGACGCGCTCGAGCTCCCCGCGGCTCGCAAGGCATCGCTGCGTGCATCGCTCGGAGGGGTCGCGAAGAAACTCAAGGAAGCGTCCAAAGCGGCTGCAGCAGAGAAAGCCGCGGCGGCGCAAGAACTCGCACAAGGCATCGCATCGGCAGCACAAGGCACAAGCGAGGATATCGTCATCGCGACGCTCGATCTGGGATCAGATCGCAAGGCGCTCGAGACCGCGGTCAGCACGATTCAGAAAGCCGTGCCGAATAAAGCGGTGATGGTCCTGTCTCCCGATGCGGATTCTGGTCGCGTCGCGGTCATGGCGTCGGTCAGCGAGCTGATGATCGGTCGAGGTCTGAAAGCCGGTGACTGGATCCGCGAGACGACTTCGATCATGGGCGGCAAGGGCGGCGGACGTCCAAACGCGGCTCAGGGATCAGGGACCGATGTCGGGAAGATCAAGGAAGCCGCGGAGCACGCGCGGACTTGGGCATTCCGTCAGGTTCAAGGCTAAAGACACTCAAACCGATGGCTACCCCACCAGAAATCCCGGAAGAGCTGCGGATCCGAGAGGACGAGGTGCCCAAATACCGCGCTCCGAGCGAGGAGGAGCAGCGTTCCAATCGGTATCGACAAGCGAAGGCGTGGGCGATCGCGCTGGATCCGGTCTACGGATTGATCGGGATGGGTTTGGTGGGGTACGTGATCGATTCGCTCGCCGGGACGGGCAAGACGTGGACGATCACGCTCTCGCTGCTGGGGCTTGTGGGCGGGTTTTACCTGTTTATCAAGGAAGCGATGAACCTGAATCGCGAGCAGATCCGCTCCTCGAAGCGGACAGACGGGGACCCCGAAAGCTGATGATCCGAGCGGGCTGATTGGGTCCATCGAGGATGTGGTCAGAATGTGATCAGATTCGCGGAAGAATCGGCTGAAATATGGTCTCAAGACTCGCCGATTGGGCACCAGAACGCTATCCTTCTGCCCCCCTGACGGGTTCCGGAATCGTTTTCGAGCTTGGACTACATGACCGATCAGCCATACCAAACCAATCAAGACGCCGTGCGTCTCCCGATCCTGAAAATGGCGGGACTCAGCGTGCTCGCGTGCGTCATGATCGGGATCGGTGGCGGCGCGATCGGCATCATCCAAGGCGGCGACATGAACGCCGGTCTCTTGACGATCCCCGCGACGCTCGCGGGTGTCCTCGCGACGCTGCTTATGCTCAACGGTCTCCCCGCTCGTCCCGCTGGGACCTGGGGCGTCCCGGTCCTCGCAGGAACCATCATCCGCGCGGGCATCATCGGAGCGGTCGGCTTCGGGTTGTACCTGATGTCTGAGCCGGTCAAAGAAATCTATGTACTGACATTGCTCGCCTCCGTGCTGGTTGTTCTGGCACTGGACGTCGTGACTGTGATGTCGTTGATCAAGAACCATACCAATGCAACCGTGGAGCCGAGCCATCAACAGCTCGCTCCGGAGGGTCAAGCATGATGCCGAGTATCACCCTGGCGGCGGATCCCGTCCAGCACGTTATCAACCACGCGACGATCATCAACGAAGACGGATGGTGGTTGTGGTCCACGGCTCAGACCAACATGGTCATCACCGCCGCGATCATGCTGTTCGTCGGACTGTTCGTCGCTGCCAGCGTTTCGACTGGTGAAGAAGGACAGGGACACGCACGCTGGGTCACCAACAACCGCTTCGCTCACATGATCGAGGTCATCTGCGGCTACCTCCGCGAGAACACCGTCCGCCCGCTGATCGGGAAGCGGACCAACATGATGATGCCCTTTCTCTGGACTCTGTTCTTTTTCATCCTGGTCAACAATCTTCTTGGCTTGATCCCACTTCTTGATCTGAACAACATCATCGCTGGGAAGATGTCGCCTGAGATGGTTGCCGAGCACAAAGCATTCATCGGCGGAACAGCGACCCAGAGCATCTGGGTGACTGCAGCGCTCGCGATCATTTCAGCTGTTGTGATCAATGTTGCCGGCGTCAAGGAAATGGGTCTCAAGGACTACTTCGGACACATGACCGGTGGGGTTCCTCTCAAGCCTGCGTTCTTGCCGATCGTTGCATTGGTCTTCATCATCGAGTTTGCCGGAACGTTTATCAAGCCGATCGCGCTTGCGATTCGTTTGTTTGCGAATATGACCGCGGGCCACATCCTCGTCGCTGTGCTGCTCGGTTTCGCATCTGTGGATGGTTTTTTCAGAGAAGATCCGGTGCTCGGGATTCCGATCGGCATCGTTTCTTCTCTTGGTGTAATCGCGATCTACTTCCTTGAAGTGTTCGTCGCGTTCTTGCAAGCCTTTGTGTTCATGTTCCTCACGACCGTGTTCATCTCGCTCCTCGAGCACCACGGCGATCACGATCATGATCACGAGCATGAATCTGGTCATGCGGGAGCTCCTGCTCACGCGTGAGTCTTTGTTTGAATCGGGCCTGGGGCTCCGCGGGGAGTCGCCCAAGGCCATTGTTTGCCTGAGGTGTGTTCCTTAGGTTCAGTGGAGTGCTCCCCGCAATAAAGTGTTTCAGGCCGAGAAGAACTCGGTCGGAGAAAGGAAACTGGTAATGAACCTGATTAAGAACATCGCTATGGCAACCGCCTCTCTCGCAGCTTTCGGACCAGCATCAGCTCTGGCTCAGGAAGCCGCGGCTGGCGCAAGCTTGGGTAAGGGTCTCGCAGTCATGGGTGCTGGTCTGGCAGTCCTCGGCGGCGGCCTCGGCATCGGCCTCGTCGGCAAGGGTGCTCTAGAGTCCATCGCTCGTCAGCCAGAAGCTTCGGGCACCATCGGTACCAACATGATCCTCGCGGCAGCACTCATCGAAGGTGCGACCCTCTTCGCGATCGTTGTTGCGTTCCTCGCCTAATAGCGTACAAACTTCCCGGATCGTGTCTGAAACACGGCACGACCCGGTTTTTGGGAACGGTTTCGATATCCGCTTCCCCGAACTCAATGGAGAACTCGCGATGAACCGATTCGCACTGTTTACTGTTCTGATTGCTCTTGGACTCGCGTCGATGGTTGCGCACGCTGCTCCTGACACGCACGCCGACCAAGCTGCTTCGCACGTCGATGACGCCGCACACCACGCCGATGGTCATGGCGACGGGCATCACAAGGCCTCCCCACTCGCCACGCCAAAGGAAGGCATGGCTGCTGGGATCACCGCGATCGTGCTGTTCCTGATCGTCTTCGGCATCCTCTCGAGCGTCGTCTGGCCCAAGATCGTCAAGGGTCTCGACGAGCGCAACGAGAAGATCAAAGGCGAGATCGCAGCCGCTGAGAGCGCCCGCCAGCAAGCGAAGGAAGCTCTCGACGAGTACGAGAAAAACCTCGCGGAAGCACGTGCTCAAGCACAGCAGATGCTCGAAGAAACCAAATCCCAGCAGAGCGAGCTCGCTGCTCAGCTCAAGGCACAAGCGGATTCCGAGCTGACCGAGATGCGTGAGAAGGCGAAAGCCGACATCGAAGCCGCGAAGAAGCAGGCGCTCAACGAGCTCTACTCCGAGTCAGTCAACCTTGCGACCGTCATGGCGGGCAAGATCCTCCAGCGTGAAGTCTCCGTCAACGACGAGCAGCGCCTGATGGAAGAATCGCTCGCTGAGCTCAAGACTGTCAACTCCTAACGCATTGGTGGAGACCGAATCATGCCATTGATTGAATCAAAGCCCGATGCCCTCGCCAAGGTGTACGCCCACGCGGTCTTCGAGATCGCTGAGACCACCGACGGGATCACCCCTGAGCAGCTCCTCGGAGAGCTCGAGGACCTCCTCGAGATCGCTCGTGACGATCGCGGCTTCAACGAACTCCTCGCGACGCGTCTCATCGAAGCACAAAAACGCGACGACTCGCTCGTCCGCATGCTCGAGGGCAAGTGCTCGGCGCTCACTGTCAACTTCCTGCGTCAGCTCAACGCGAAGGGGCGTCTGGGACACATCGTCCCGATCGTCGGCGCCCTCGACGAGCTTGTTCAGGAACGCTTTGGACGCATCGAGGTAGACGTGTTCACCGCGTCCCCGATGACCCCCGACGCGCTCGACGGCATCAAGCACAAGCTCAGCGAATCGCTCGGGAAAGAGGTCATCATGCACCCCTACACCGACTCGACCATGCTCGGCGGCATCAAGATCCGCATGGGCGACCAGCTCATCGACGCATCGGTCCAAGCCGACCTCCGCTCCCTGCGTGACAACCTGCTCCGCAACGGCGGCGCTCGCGTCCGCGGCGGCTCGGGCGGCATGCTCGACGACTAAGAGTTCTGATCTGAAACCACAAAAGCCGTGACCTGATGGTCGCGGCTTTTTTTGTTTCGCGCCCGATCGAACCTAGAATACCACACACCAACACACCCACCCCGAGGAGGTCACACCATGGCAAAGAAGACAATCGAAAGCACGCTCGTCGCTGGTCAGCGAGTCCTGATCCGAGTGGACTTCAACGTGCCCCTCGATGGAGACCAGATCACCGATGACCGCCGCATCGTCGCGGCTCTCCCGACGATCAAATCCGTGATCGATCGGGGCGGTCGTGCGATCCTCATGTCGCACCTGGGACGTCCAGAGGGCAAGGGTTACGAAGCGAAGTTCTCCATGGCTCCGGTCGCCAAGCGTCTCGGAGAGCTGCTCGGGAAAGACGTCACCATCCCAGCGGAGAACTGCAAAGACCCCGCGATCGCCCAAGCGGTCGACGCGATGAGCGATGGCGATGTGCTGCTCCTGGAAAACCTCCGATTCCACGGCTGCGAGAAACGCTGCGAAGCGGACTTCGCTCAGCAGCTCGCATCGCTCGCGGATGTCTACGTCAACGACGCGTTCGGGACCTGCCACCGCGAGCACGCGTCGATGACCGGCGTCCCAGAAGCGATGGGCAACAAACCGAAGGTCGCGGGATTCCTCGTCGAGAAGGAAATCGCGTACCTCAGCGACGCGCTGTCGAACCCCGCTCGCCCGTTCACCGTCATCCTCGGCGGCGCTAAGGTCAGCGACAAGCTCCCAGCGATCGAGCACCTGCTTCCTAAAGCGGACCACATCCTCGTCGGCGGCGCGATGGCGTACACCTTCCTCCAGGCGCTTGGTCACAACGTGGGCACCTCACGCGTCGAGGACAACATGGTCAGCGACGCGAAGCGGATCATCGAGCTCGCGGCGGAATCCAAAACGGACCTGCACTTCCCTGAGGATCACATCTGCTCGACGCTGTTCAGCGAGACCGCTGGGGATATCGAGGTCTTCGACGATCAGATCAAGGATGGCTACATGGGTCTGGACATCGGTCCCAAGACCGCCGCTCGCTACACGCAGATCATCAAGGATTCCAAAACCGTGATCTGGAACGGCCCGATGGGTGTGTTCGAGTGGATGCCGTTCAAGATGGGCACCAAGCTCATCGCTGAAGCGGTCGCGGACGCGACGAGCAGCAACGGCGCGATCACCATCGTCGGAGGCGGAGACTCCGCAGCAGCCGCGGAAGTCTTCGGGGTTGCGGATCGTCTGTCGCACGTCTCGACTGGTGGTGGAGCAAGTCTAGAGATGCTCGAGGGCAAGAGCTTCAAAGCCGTCGAGCTGCTGGACAACGCATGAAGGCGCAGCCGTATTTCGGTCTGACTCCCGGACGCGTCATCACGCGGAACTACCGCGTCGATCGTCTGCTCGGGATGGGCTGGGAGGGCGAGGTCTATCTCGTGAACGAACGCTTGACGGGCGCGCACCGCGCCGCGAAGCTGTTCTATCCACATCGAAACGAGAAGGACCGATCCGTCACGCACTACGCGCGTAAGCTCGAGCGACTCAAGGACTGCGACATCCTCATCCAGTACCACCACAGCGAGCAGATCCGGCTCAAGGGTGATCCCGTGACCGTGCTGATCTCCGAGTTTGTGGAGGGGGATCTGCTGAGTGATCTGGTCGATGCTCAGCGCGGCAAGCGGATGCCGCTCTTTGAAGCGCTGCACCTGACGCGCACCATCGCGGAGGGGTTATCGCAGATCCACGAGCGCAAGGAATACCACGGCGATCTCCACGCCGGGAACATTCTTGTCAAACGACGCGGGATCCACTTCGATGTCAAGCTCGTGGACATGTACGACTGGGGACGCGCGACGAGATCGCACATCAACGAGGACGTCTGCGACGTGATCCGCATCCTCTACGACATGCTGGGTGGTCAGAAACACTACAAATCACAGCCCGACGTCGTCAAGCACATCTGCAGCGGACTCAAGAAATCACTCATCAGCGAACGCTTCCCCACCGCGTGGCACCTTTGCAGACACCTCGACACGCTGGAGTGGTGAGCACCCGAACAGTTCTTTAGCGTCGATCGAAGAGTTTTTCGAGTTCTTCAATGGTCAATCGCACAGTGGTTGGTCTGCCGTGGGGACACGACGCGGCTCGATCGGTCGTGTCGCGCAGTGCGATGATCTCCGCGAGCTCGGATTCGCTCAGCTTGTCCCCCGCTTTGATCGCGGCTTTGCACGCCATCATGTCGAGCACCTCATGAAGCGCTTCTTCCTTGGAAGGCACAAACCCCTCGTGCTCGACGCGTTCAAAGAGCTCGTCAAGGAACGCGCCGGGATCGACATTCCGCGAGAGCAGGAAGCTCGGGACGCTCGACACCCCCACCGACTTGGGACCCATCGGAGCCGCGTCGATGCCGATGCGTTCAAAGAGCTCCTGGAGCTCGTCGAACTGATCGATGATTCCGGAGCTGACATTGACCACGATCGGGGTCAGCAATCCCTGCTGCTCCAGTGCTCCCGATCCTGTCACTCGGCTGATGAGCTTGTTGAACATCATCCGCTCGTGGAGCGCGTGCTGGTCGATGATGAGCACGCCTTGCTCGTCCTGACAGAGCAGGTAGCTCGAATGGACCTGCAGCACCTGGACATTGCTGACGATTGGCGGCAGCAATCGCTCCTCTCTCGCTGGTTGAGTTGGCTGCTCTGCTGGCACCGAAGGACCAAACGAGGGCAAATCCGGAGAGCGGAGCACCTCAGCGAGGTGCGATCGCAGATCTGCTGGAGAATCGGACGACTTGGGGTTGGTGTTGAGGTACTCGACGATCCTATCAACCTGCTGCTCGACGGGCTGCGTCGGCATCGCTTGCGGCATGATCGCCGATGGACCCCCGGCATTGGGGAGTCGTGAGAACACCGTCGGTGTGACATCCGCTTGAGTCAGCGCGTCGCGGATGCCGTGGTACACGGCTCGGTGGACCATCGACTGGTCGCGGAAGCGGACCTCGAGCTTCGCAGGATGCACGTTGACATCCACAGCACTCGGAGACATCTCGATCATGAGCACCGCCGTGGGATGCCGTCCGGGCTCGATGAGACCACGGTACGCTTCGCGGATCGCGTGCTGCACTGTGCGATCGCGGATAGTGCGTCCGTTGAGGAACACATGCTGTGCTTTGGACGTCGCACGCGCAATCGATGGAAGACCCACCAATCCCCACATCAGCACGCCTCGCGCGTTATCAAACTGATCGACGCTGACCTCGACGAGCTGGGACTCGAGTTCCTTGCCAACGATTGCCAATGCACGCTCGCGCGGGGATTGGTTGGGGGGGAGGTCGAGCTTGACCTTGTCGTCACCCAAGCAGCGGACGCCGATGGACGGATTCGCCATCGCGAGGTCCCTGAGCCATTCCAAACATCGCGTCTGCTCCGTTGTCGGAGTCCGCAGGAACTTGCGGCGTGCAGGCGTGTTGAAAAACAGGTTCCGGACCTCGATGACCGTCCCGACGGGACACCCCGCTGGGGTGGGGTCTTCGATCCGCTCCCCCTCGGCGTGGATTGATCGTCCCTCGTCGTGATCGCGTGTCCGCGAGGTGATCGTCAGACGCGCGACGGAGGTGATCGACGCGAGCGCCTCGCCTCGGAAACCCATCGTGGAGATACGATCGAGGTCCTCGGACTCGGTGATCTTGCTCGTCGCGTGCGGCGTCAGCGCCAGCGTCATCTGCTCCGGATCGATCCCGCATCCGTTATCCGTGATCCGGATGAGCTCGATGCCCCCCTGCTGGAGCTCAACGGTGATCTTGGTCGCGCCGGCGTCGATCGAGTTCTCGACGAGCTCCTTGAGCACGGAGCTGGGACGCTCGATGACCTCGCCCGCGGCGATCTGATTCACCAGCAGCGGCGGGAGCTTGCGGATCACGGGATGGGTCGTCGTAGCAGACACGGCGGATTGTATGCGGATGGAGTCGAGGATTTGAGCGAGGCGCACTAGGATGCTCCATGACTGATTCCATCTTCTCAAAGATCATCCGAGGCGAGATTCCGGCACACAAGATTTACGAGGACGATTTCGTCATCTCGATCTTGGACATCGGACCGCTCTCGCAAGGACACGCGCTCGTCATCCCCAAAGAACCCGCCGCGACGATCGACGAGCTCTCCGACGAGTTCTCCGCAGCGGTCGGTCGAGTGCTGCCTCGGATCGTTCGTGCGATCAAGAAGGTCACCGGCGCGACGGCGGTCAATATCCTCCAGAACAACGGCGCCGATGCGGGACAAGCGGTCGATCATGTCCACTTCCACATCATCCCCAAGTTCGCTGATCGTTCAGAGGGCAGCGGTCTGAATGTGGACTGGAACGCGGGGACCCTGTCCCAAGACGACGCGCTCGAGCTCGGCAAGCAGATCAAGCGTTTGCTCTGAAGCGGGTCTCAACAGATGATCCGCGTCTGCTCGACAGGGAACTTGATTTCTTGGTTCCTCCACATCATCGTGATGTGATCGAGCGGATCGATATGAATGATCTCTCCGATATACGGCGTGTTGTCGTACACGAGCTTCGCGTGACGGCCGGTTAATCCGTCGTAGGTTTTCCAGTGCGATCGTACATCGTCCTCGCTCGCTTGCGTGAGCCAGTGGTCGAGTGTTTTGGTGAGCGAGCACGCGAGCGCGATCCGCGAGACCTCGATCCCGAGCTGCGCCAGTGAGACCGCTGAGCCTTGGATCGTCGGATGGAAGTCGGACTCGGACTGCGTGCAGTTGATCCCCATCCCGATGACGATCGAGTTCTCCGCGTGCTCGATCAGCACTCCTGACACTTTCCGCTGCAGGTTCTCCACGCGGATCATGATGTCGTTGGGCCATTTGATCAAGATCGGAAGATGCGAGGCGTGCTCGCAGATCGCGTCGAGCACCGCTAATCCGGCGCGGGTCGCGAGGTTGGGGTTCGAGAGTTTGAGGTACTCAGCACCGATCGCGAGCGAGCATGGGAGCGTGCACCCATCGCCGTCGTACCAGTTGTTGGCGCGTTGTCCGCGTCCCATGCGCTGGATCGACGAGACCACCATAGTCGGAGGATGATCCTTTGGGAGTCCCACGCACGCTCGAGCCGCGGAGTCTTGGGTGCTCAGCGTGTCCTCAAAGACCATGACGCGATCGATGCATGTATCCTCGATGACGGATTCGAGCTGATCGGGCCAGGTTGTGATGACATCGGATGCACTCACAGCGTATCGAGCCCTATATCAAGACTCACCGCTTGATGGGTCAGCCCGCCGATCGAGATGCGATCGATCCCAGTGCGAGCGATCGGTCCCAGCGTGGACTCGTTAATCCCCCCCGACGCTTCGAGGAGCAGGTCCGGATTCCGCTCGTTGCGCATCGCAACCGCTTGGGTGAGTATTTCGGGGTTCATGTTGTCGAGCAGCACGATGTCCACGATCCCAGGCTCCAGCGAGAGCAGCCAATCCAGCTGATCGAGCGTATCGACCTCGACCTGCACAAACTTCAGGTTCTGTTCTTTCGCATGAGCGGATGCCGATTGGACACGCTCGCAGAACGCGCTCTCCGACAATCCCGCGAGGTGATTGTCCTTGACGAGCAGCGCATCGTGCAGTCCCATGCGATGGCTCACCCCCCCACCACAACGCACAGCGTACTTCTCGAACACGCGCAATCCCGGCGTGGTCTTGCGCGTGTCGCAGATCTTCGCATCGGTCCCACGAGCGAGCTCAACAAAGCCGTTCGTCCTCGTCGCTATCCCAGTGAGCCGAGAGACGAGATTGAGCAATGTCCGCTCGAGCCGAACAATCGCGATCGATGAGCCGCTGAGGGTCCCCAGCGACGTTCCCGTTTCCACGACCTCCCCGTCCTCCGATGCTGGTGCCCATTGGACACTTTCAGACGGACGGACGAACACCTTGAGGATGTCAGGCACAAAGGTCAGTCCAGAGACGATCCCAGGCTCACGCATCATCAAAGCGACTCTGGTGGTCTGATCCCTATCAAACATCAGCTCCCCGGTCCAATCGTGGGAGGTCGGGCCGAGGTCCTCGTCGTGGGCGAGGCGGATGAGGCGGTGGATCAGCCCGGAATTCCGCAGTTCTGACGCCAACGCATCGAGCGGCTGGTCCGGCAGCGGAGAAAGAACGCGATCTGGTGCACCTCGCTGGGTCATGGGGAATCGTAGACCCGCTAAATGCCCTATCATCCTTATCTATGGAAGCAACCGGTTTGTAGGGCTATAAATCGGTTCGATTTGATTGCGAAAGGACCGTTTCTATGGGGCTTCTGGATGGTAAGGTCGGGCTGGTTGTTGGAGTTGCCAACGATCGTTCCTATGCATGGCACATCGCCAACGAGATCTACGCGCACGGCGGGACCTGCGCCTTCGCACACATCCCAGGCGAGAAGAACGCCCGAAGGACTCAACGCGCCGCAGAGAAGATCACTCCCGATCCGGTCCTCTACGAATGCAACGCGGGATCTGACGACGACATCGACGCGCTGTTTGCAAACTACGCGAAGGATCATGACCGCTTGGACTTCCTCATCCACTCGATCGCGTACGCCGATCGAGATTGGCTCCAGCTCGGGATGTTCGCCAAAACCCCGCGCCAAGCGTATCTCGACGCGATCGACATCTCCGCGTACACACTCGCCGCGATGGCGGCACGCGCCAAGCCGCTCATGACCAAGAACGGCGGCGGCTCGATCATGGCGATGAGCTACTACGGCTCAGAGAAAGTCGTCCTCGGATACAACGTGATGGGTGTCGCTAAATCCTGTCTCGAAGCGACCACACGCTACCTCGCTGCGGAACTTGGTCCCGAGGGGATCCGCGTCAACACCATCTCCGGCGGATACCTGCGGACGCTCGCGAGCTCCGCTGTGGGTGGAACCGATGACCTGGAAACACGAGCCGCTGAGAAAGCACCGCTCAGAAGAACCACCGAGGGCAGCGACGTCGGGAAAACCGCCGTCTACTTGGCTTCAGACCTCTCCAGCGGCGTGACGGGCGAGAACATCTACGTCGATTGCGGCGTCAACATCATCGGCGCCTGACCCGGTTTAGCTCCCCACCACCCAAACAAACCACAAAATTTGTGGATCAACTGTGGATTTCGCTGGCGGCCATCGTTGCGCGTTTCCGATATTAGATATATGACCGGAGCAATCAACAACCTGGCTTCAAGTCTCGCTGGCGCACCAGCTTCCAGCAATGCCGCCTCGCGTAATAAGCAAGCCGAGGACACGGATAAAGCACGCCGTCGCGGGCGCGGCTTCGACCAGTTCCTCGCGAGCGTCGAGCATGTCGAGCAGATCGATGCCGTGCGCAATCTCGCGGACGCGGATCAAGAGGAAGCGAACGAGGATCGCCAAGAGCATCAGATCGGTTACAACGCTCAAGGCGGACGTAGAGCATCCAAAAACGGCTCACCAAACCTCGACCTCAACGCGTAATCCAATCCAACTCAACCTCAACGAAAAACGCCTCCGGATCGGAGGCGTTTGTACTTGGATGATGGTTTGGCTCACTTGCCCGTGAAGAACTTCTTGATCGAGTGCACCGTCGCGCTGCGTCCGATCGCGGCGATCGACTCCGTCAGCGGGATGCCCTTGGGACAGACCTTGACGCAGTTCTGCGCGTTGCCACAGTCCTGGATACCACCGGGACCGGTGAGGGTGTCCATGCGTTCGTCTTTAAGGCGTTTGCCCGTGCCGTGCTCATTGAAGAGTCGCGCTTGTGAGATCGCTTGCGGACCGATGAAGCTGGTCTCCCATTGGTCCTCGTGGTCCTTCTTGATGAACTGGGGGCACGCGTCGAGGCAGCAGCCGCAGGTCATGCACTCGGAGAGCGCGTAGCGCATCTGCTGGTGGTCGTGGTCTTCTTGTGGACCAGCGCCGAGGTTGTAGGTGCCGTCGATCGGGACCCATGCTTTGACGCGTTCGAGCGCGTTGAACATGCGAGTGCGATCAACCCAGAGGTCGCGGATGACCGGGAACTTGGTCATCGGTTCGAGGACGACCTCGTCGCCTTCACGCGGAGCGTATTCATCGATGAGGCACGAGCAGGACTGACGCACGCGTCCGTTGACGACCATCGTGCACGCGCCGCAGACTTCCTCGAGACAGTTGGAGTCCCAGACGACCGGCGTGGTCTCTTTGCCATCGGTCGTGACAGGATTGGCCGCGATCCACTTGAGACACGAGATCACGTTCGATCCGGTCTCGGTCGGGACTTTGAACGACTCCCAGCGCCAGGGTTTGCCTGGACCGTCGCAGCGTTTGATCTTGAAGATCACGCTGCGCCCCTCCACAGCAACGGCGCGGTTCGCCTTGCGTTCTTCGGCTCCGATGATGCTTGCTTGAGCGGCTCCCATGTGTTCGTTCCTTTCGAGGGCGATGGGTAGTAAACAACCAGTGCTGCTGATTATGCGTTCGCTGGTTCAGGGGTCTTGGATTCAGCTTTCTCAGGTGCGGTCTTGCCGTAGGTGCGTGGACGCAGCTTGACCAGACCCGCTTTGACCGGGACGAACTCGATGTCCGACTTCCCGGTGCTTGGATTAAACTTGGCAACCGATGCCTTCCAGAACTTCTCGTCGTCGCGTTCCGGGAAGTCCGTGCGGTAGTGGCTGCCTCTGGACTCTTCACGCAGCAGACCAGCTTTGGCGATCGCTTCTGCGAGGATCAGCATGTCCCCCACTGTCCGCGTGAAGCTCAGGGACTGGTTGGTCCACATCGCGCCGTCTCCGAGCTCGACGTTCTTGTAGCGCTCGGAGAGCTCGTCGATCTTCTCGAGACACTTCTGGAGTCCCGCTCCGGTTTTGACCACAGTGGACTGGTTGTTCATGATCTCGCCGAGCTCGAACGCGATCTGGTACGGGTTGTTGTCGCGGTTCCCCGAGCCCTTGCTTGTTGATGCGAGCAACGCATCGTGCTTGTCCTGCTCGACCTTCACGGCCGCGTCGTACACAGACTGATCAACATCAGCCGACGCAGGCGTGCCCTCGTCGCGGATGTAGTTGACCACCGAAACTCCGTTGCACAGACCATCGAAGATACAGCTCAGCAGCGCGTTGGCTCCGAGTCGTGTCGCGCCGTGGTACGCGAAGTTGACCTCACCAAACGCGTAGAGGCCGTTGATGTTGGTCATCGCGTTGTTGTGCGCGCCGATGGTGAGGCCGTGCCCCTGCTCGGAACCGACCGGAATCGGATTCCCAGGCTTGTGCTCTGGCATTGGCTGGTCAGGGTTGTAATCCCCCGGCGTGTAGGTTGTCCACAGTCCACCCATCGAGTAGTGGACCGCTGGGAAGATCTTCATCGGAGTGAAGCGTGGGTCTTCCCCGGCGAACTTCTCGTAGATGTCGAGGATGCCGCCGAGTTTTTCCGTGAGGTAGTCGGGGTCCTTGTGGGTCAGGTCGAGGTAGACCTGGTTCTGTCCGTTGATCCCCATGCCGTCGTTGACGCAGACGTCGAAGATTTCACGCGTCGCGATGTCACGCGGAACGAGGTTGCCGTACTTGGGGTAGCGCTCTTCGAGGATGTAGTATCGCTCATTCTCTGGGATGTCGTTGGGCTTGCGTGTGTCACCCTTCTTCGCGGGAACCCAGACGCGTCCGCCCTCGCCGCGTGCGGACTCGGACATGAGTCGGCACTTGTCAGCGCCAGGGATCGCGGTTGGGTGGACCTGGATCATCTCGGGATTGCCGTACCACGCGCCCGCTTGGTAGCAGCGCGACGCGGCACCACCGGTGCAGATCACGGAGTTGGTGGACTTGCCGAACACCAAGCCGCACCCGCCGGTCGCCATGACCACGGCATCGGCGCGGAAGCTGCGGATCTGCATCGTCCGCATGTCCTGAGCAACGATACCCACGGCTCGCTTGTCCTCGCCCTCGCCTTGCGTGATGGGGTAGAGGAACTCCCAGTAGTTGTACTCTGTGACCTTGCCCTCGCTGACGAAGCGTCGGTTCTGCTCGTCGAGTGCGTAGAGGAGCTGCTGACCAGTCGTTGCGCCGGAGAAGTGGGTCCGCTTAAAGAGCGATCCACCAAAGAGGCGCAGGTCGCGGTAGCCCTCGCTCGAGCGGTTGAACGGGACACCCATGCGATCGAGCAGGTCGATGATCTTGGGCGCCCAGTTGGTCATCTCGAGGACGGGGTGCTGGTCGTTGAGGAAGTCGCCGCCGATGAGGGTCTCGTCGAAGTGCTGGTACTCGGAGTACCCCTGCTGACGTGCGACCTCGTTGCATGCGTTGATGCCGCCCTGGGCGCACACGGAGTGCGAGCGTTTGACAGGGACCATGGAGAAGAGATCGACGGGCACGCCCGCTTCGGCGATGCGGATCGACGCGGCTAGCCCGGCCAATCCACCCCCGACGACGATGACTCTTTGTTCGCTCATTTGGATTCCTCGATTCGTCTCTTGTCAATCAGTCTGTGTATCTGGAGTTCGATGGACTCAGCCCTCTGGATCAACCTCAGCGGTCTGGAGCGTGTGGTCATCAGATCGGGTGTGGAGGTCGAGCTCCTCAGCTGGGAGCTCGTGCGAGCCGTGGAGCGATGCCTCGATCGCTTGCGCCTCGTCGTAGTCGATCATCATCGCGCCAGCGAGAGCACCCCACGAAGCGAACATGAGTCCCGCACCGATCGCGGCACAGACGTAGCCCCACTTCTTCTGAGCGTGCTCGGAGACCGTCAATCCCCACGTGATCGCGGCGGTCCACAAGCCATTGGCAAAGTGGAAGACCAGCAGCGAGACACCAACGAAGTAGAAGATCGAAACGATCAATCCCGCGGCTGTCCAGCCCTCGGTTGATCCCTGCAGAGCCGCGGCGAGTGTCGAGGCGCTGTACTCATGCGACCACTTCGTTCCATTGGGAATCAGGAATGTCCATCCCCAGCGGAGGGTCGCGACGTGGTAGAAAATGAACGCGATCCCGAAGTATCCCGAGAGACGCTGGAGCGTGTAACGGAAGTTGTCCTGATGCTTGTAGCGTGGGAGGTTCCCCTGTCCACCGATCGCGTAGTAGAAACCAAGGATCGAGTGGAACGCGATCGCGGCCCAGAGGGTAACCTCGATCAGGAACAGGTGCGGGACCTGCGTGTTGATGTAGGTGACCTCGTGCGCGAAGTACTGCACGCCGCCTTCGGAGATGTTGAGCCCCTCGGCCCCGCCGCGCCCTTTAAGCGCGAACCAGCCCCACGCGAGCGAAGAGTTGGTGACGAGGTGAGCGATGAGGAAGACACCGATCGGGAGGATGCCGGACAGCGAATGGAGTCGGCGGATCAGAAACTGGTGTCGTTGCATGAAGCTTTGGTTTGTGCTCACGGCTTGTTGCTCCGGAGGGCTTGAGATTCGACTTCAGTTGTATTATCGGCGTTCAGGGGTCCTGAACACCAAACGAGCGCGATCCGATCGGATCACACTCCGTCGGGAGAAATCTTGAGGTCAGGCATTCCCCCAGCTGCGGGGGTCTGTCCCATCTGCTCGAGTGTGCCGTCCTGAGCGGCTTGCGCGACGGCTTTGGATACCTCGACAAACTGATGCTGGAGCTCCGCGATGGTCTGCGTGAGCATCGTGGACTCTTCATCACTCAGATTGCCTTTGGTCTTCTCTTCGACGACACTCAGCAGATCGATGTTCAGACGCGCCACGTCCAGCGAGACCATTGCTCGCCCTGACTGGTCTGGGAATGCCCCCATGTACATCAGCGCCTGTGTTGCGAGCATTGAGATGAGTTCTTTGAAGCCGAGCTTTTCGGGGAGTCCCGAGGATTCCGCGGCTTTCTGAGCTTTTTCCTGCTCCTGAGCGGCGAGTTTCGCTTTCTCGGCTTGTGCGGACGACTTCCAGTCGTCATCGACGATAATCTTTGGTTGATCAGAGTCGGTCATCGGTGCTTCCTTTATTGTTGGTGTATGCTAGGACATGAAACGGAGTTTGAGGTTGGATTTACGCTTCACTGACATCACATTGTCGTCGCTTTCTCGGCGCATTTCCCGCGGAACATCCGCGGCCGCGCCCGCACTGATCGGGCTCGCGCTCCTCGCGGGTTGCAGCGGTCAGAAGATCCAAGGCAACAAGCACAAGAACCCCACCGAGATCGGGATGAGCGACTTCCGCGCCGAGCCCGGCAGGACCACGAGCGCCCAATCCAATCAGCAGCAGAATCAAACGGCAACACCAGCCGAGCTTGCTGCGACCGAGTCTCAATCAGGGGCACCCACAACCCCACAGGGTCAACCAACAAACCAATCCAACCAGAGCCGACTACCAATCACCAGCGGCAACGACGGGCTCGAGTTCGTCGATGCGAAGGTCGGCGACATCAACGGACACCCCATCTACGTCTCGAGCTTCTTCGAGCCGATCAAGGATCGCCTGATCGCGATCGGCAAGGACACCGAACTCGGACGCTGGCGCCAAGAAGCGGGCGAGATCATCAACTCACGGCTCAACAGCATCATCTACGACGAACTCCTCCGCGCTGAGACCATCGCCGCGCTGACACCGCAGCAGCGTGTCGGGCTCCAGTCGTTCCTCAAGGACTTCCGCTCCAACGTGCTCTCGGAGAACCTCGGGAGTGCTCAGCTCGCCAACCGTCGCTACCTCGAAGAGCAAGGCATCACCCTCGACGAAGCACTCCGACAGCAAGAACTCGACACGCTCGTCGGACTGACGCTCTACCAAGAGATCAACCGGCGGATCAACATCTCCTGGCGCGACATCAAGCAGCGCTACGAGCGCGACATCGACCGCTACCAACCCGATCCGACGATCACGCTGCAGGTCATCCGTGTGCTTGAGCCCGAGGGTGAGCTGGTCGATTCGATCACGGCTCGTCTGAGCAGCGGCGAGGACTTTGGTGAGATCGCGGCATCCCAAACCAACACCTTTAACCGCGACACGCAAGGGATCCTTGAGGTCCAGCTCGACGGCGAGTTCACCGAGACCGCGTTTTTCCAGATCGATGTGCTCAACGAAGCCGTGCATTCGCTGTCGCTTGGAGAGTGGACCGGACCGGTCTCGCTCGGGAACGCGAACTTCTGGATCCTCTACGCCGATCGCGTGCAGGACTCCAGAACGCTCTACGAAGCACAGCTCGAGATCCATCGCGAGCTCACGCAGGAGCGACGCGCCGAAGAACGCAAGGCGTACCTGAAAGACCTCATCGAGCGTGCAAGAGTTTCGAGCGCCGAAGAAATCTTGTACCGCCTGCTCTTCATCGCTGAAAGACAATACGGACCAGCAAGGTGAACGCGATCTCGCGCATCCTTGCTCGGATCGCTGGCGCGTCCAAGGAACAATCCGTTTGGGTCCGCGGCGAGCGAGCCGCGGCTCGGCACATGAAACGCAACGGATACCGCGTCCTCGCACATAACTTGAGACTCGGATTTGGCGAGATCGACCTCCTGTGCGAAGACCCCAAGTCCCACTGCGTCATCATCGTCGAGGTCAAAGCGCGACTCAAACAGCACGACGACACTCGTCAGATCGATCCGGAAGCCAACATCACCGCTGCGAAAAAATCTAAGCTCCGATCCCTCGCCAGCGCGATCATGAAACAGGATGCGTACCGCGATCGTCCGATCCGGATCGATGTGATCGCTGTGGTCTTTGAAGAGGGGCGTTCCGAACCGATCGAGCTTCGGCACTATCAATCCGCGGTGTGAACTTCCGAGTGCATCACGCTCGTGGGTTTGAGCGATCCACGGAACTTCGCTTCGAGCTTGGTCTCTTCGAGGAGCTCGGGATCGATCTGCGACGGGATGATGAGCGAGAACATCGACCCCGCGCCGATCTGTGATTCGAGCTGGATCTCGCCTTGAAGGAGTCGCGTGAGCTCCGAAACAATCGCGAGCCCCAACCCCGTCCCGGCATGAACACGAGTATGCCCCGAATCGACCTGCTGGAACTTGTCAAAGATCCGCTTCTGGTCTTCGGGACTGATCCCCTCGCCGTTGTCGATCACGGAGACACGCAAGCTGTCGCTCCCGGTCTCGTCGTCGGGAAGTCGCTCGGCGCGGAGGGTGATCTCTCCGGGAACTCCGGAATCGGTGTCGCCCGTGAACTTCACCGCGTTGGACAGGAGATTGAAGATGATCTGCTGGAACTTCTTCGCGTCCGTCTCGATCAGCGGGATGTCGTTGTCCAGATCGAGCTTGACCTGGATGTCCTTCTTCCGCGCCAGCGGATGGATGAGTCCCACGAGTGCTTGACAGGTGTCCGCAACATTCATCGGCGCGACGTTGAGCTCGACCCGTCCCGCTTCGATCTTCGCCATCTCCAGCAGCGACTCGATCATCTCGAGCAGCGTCCTGCCCGCGGAGACAATGTTCACCAGATAGCGCTCGCGCTTGGACATTTCGTCGGCGTCATAGCCCGGTGGTGGTTCGGTATCTTCCGCAGCGACCGCGATCTCTTTGCGGACGATCTCCAGCAGCAACTCCGCGAATCCGATGATCGCGTTGAGCGGGGTCCGCAGCTCATGGGACACACTCGCGAGGAACTCCCCCTTGAGGCGAGCGGACTCAAAGAGCGCGACATTCGCCTGCGCCAGCTCTGAGAGCTTTATGTCCATCGCCGCGTTGGCGCCGCGGAGCTGATCCTGCTGGCGTTGGAGCTCGGTAAGCATCAGGTTGATCGTCTCGGCGAGTTCCTCGAACTCATCACCCGTCGCGATCTTGGAGCGTGTGTCGAGGTTCCCATCGCGGACCTTCTCAGCCGTCTTCTGGAGCGAGAGCACGGGACGGATGATCAAACGCTCCGTGATCCACGCGAAGACCACCAGCGCCACCGCGAGCACGACGACCCCCGCCGCGAAGACGTAGAGCAGGTTGACGACCATGAGCCAACCAGCGCCTGCGGATTTGTGCTCGAGCATGACGACGCCGAGGATCTGCGCGTTCTCGTCGCGGATGACGTGCGCGTAGCGGTACAAGCGATTCCAGCCGTCCCAGTCCGCGTCGAAGTACTCGACCTTGTTCGTGGAACGCTCGAATCGTGTCATCGCGCGATCCAGAAACGGCGAGTCCTCACGCGCGAGCCGCGCCTGAGCGGGGGTCATCGAGGTGATCACCGCCCCCCCCACATCGATCGGCTTTCCGGATTGAGCGTGGTTCCCCAGACTCCAGGTCGCGTAGACCGATCGCGCCAGTTCCCGCTCTCCCGAGCCCACAAGCCCGTTCATCCGCAGCAGCGGCAGCGAGAGCGCGATCGTGATGATCAGCGCCGAGGCGGCTCCGAACAGCAGCAAGCACTTGCTCGCGAGCGAGAGGTCCACAAACCAAGCTTTGATGTCATCAATCGTGGTCACAGAGTCGAGTGTATCACCAGTTGCCGTCTTGGGTTGGGTACAAACCGTTGGGATTCGGGCAGATCCACGCGTACACTCCCTGTCCTATGACGAGCAAATCCGTCTATCTTGAAACCTTCGGATGCCAGATGAATGAGCTGGATTCCGAACTCGTCGCCGGCTCTCTCGGCGGGATGGGCTATCGCTTCACCGCAAACGCGGACGAAGCGGACATCGTCCTCTACAACACCTGCTCCGTTCGCGAGCGCGCCGAGCAGAAGGTCTGGTCCCGGCTCGGGGAGATGAAGCATCGCAAAAAAGACCAGCCCGACCTCGTCGTCGGGGTTCTCGGATGCATGGCCGAGCGTGACGGCAAGAACATGATCGCCAAAGCGCCGGTCGTGGACATTATGTGCGGCCCCGCTGAGCTCGACAAACTCCCGCAGCTCATCGACAACGCGGTCCGGACCAAAGCGTCGCTCATCGAGTCCGATCCCGAGGTCGCGATCCGCAAGTCCGCAAAGCAGGTCGCTTTGCAAGGGAACGCATCGAGAAGATCCTCGACACTCGCCGCCGCTGGAGACTCGCTCGAATCGCTCGATCTGGGACGCATGATCTCTCCGGTTGATTTCGACGGGCGTCGATCCGCGTACGTCCGCATCACGCGCGGATGCAACAAGTTCTGCACCTACTGCGTCGTCCCCCATACTCGCGGCGCCGAGATCCATCGTCCACCAGAGCACATCATCGACGAGATCAAATCCCTCGCCGATACCGGCGTGATCGAGATTACTCTGCTTGGACAGACCGTCAATCACTACCGCTTTGAGCATGACTCCGCGGTAAGCATTGATGGCGTCGTCCAGCCGCAGAAGGGACGGACCTACAAAGGGTCGCATAATCGCGATGCGTTCGCGGGAGCGAACACCACGACCTTCGCGGACCTGCTCTACCGGATCCACGAAGAGGTCCCGGCGATCCAGCGCCTGCGCTTCGTCACCAGCTATCCCCGAGACTTCGGCGATGACGTGCTGCAGGTCATCCGCGACTGCCCGAGAATCTGCCGATTCATCCACGTCCCCGCGCAAACGGGATCGAATCGCATGCTCAAGATGATGAATCGTGGTCACGACATCGAGGAGTACTACGAGTTCATCCAGCGATGCAACGAGTACCTGCATCAGCCTGAGATCGGACGCCCGCTCATGCTTGGGGGCGACATCATCGTCGGCTTCCCGACCGAAACCGACGAGGACCACGAGCTGACCAAGCAGCTCCTGATCCGCAGCAGATACAAAAACTGTTTCATCTTCAAATACTCCCCTCGTCCCGGCACCGTCGCGTACGACAAAATCCCAGACGACATCCCCAACGAGATCAAGCGCATCCGCAACAACGAGCTGCTGGACCTGCAGAACAAGATCTCCGACTCGATCGCTCAAGAACAGGTCGGTGGCGAGTTCGATGTCTTCGTCGAGGGACTCAGCCGGCGCGAGCACAAGCGACGAGGCACCGACGTCAAGCCGGGCTCAGGGATGGTCGGGATCACCATCGGAGGAGCAGCGCCGCAGATGCAGAGTGCCGTGCTCGACTCCACAGACCACGGCCCAACCGCACAACTCTCAGGACGCACCGACGGGGACCTCATCGTGTTCTTCAATGTCCCAACCGATGGCGTCGTCCCGCCGAGCGATTACATCGGAAAGATCGTCAAGGCACGCATCACCAGCGCCGACAAGCTCTCGCTCAACGGCGAGCTCGTGGACTCATGAGGTGTTCATGTGCGCGACGAGCAGTTTCATATTGATCGAATCAGAAATGCTCGCGATCATTTGAAAAATCGCCGGGCTCAACTCATCGATCAGATCAACAACGTCTTCCGGCATGTCTCACGAGATGGTGGAATATCCATCCGTGAAGCTCACGTAATCGATGACTATGGATCTGATGAAGAACGACAAGCAGCGCGAGCAGAAGAAACAGACTCGCACTGGTCTGATATAGATGTCGAAACTCTCGACCCAGGCGGATCTGCACTTTCGTTTGTAGACCCAATCGGATTCAGATATTACCTCCCAGCGTACATGGTGCACACACTGAGATCCGGCTATGGAGATGCGCTCGGCGAAGAAAACGTCGATTCGAACATCTTTGGAAGCACAATTTTCAAGCTCAATTCTTCCGCACTCGGGAATCAAGATCATATTGATCATCGCCGGAAGTACTACGCACTCTTCACGGCACAAGAGCGGACCTGCATCGCACGATTCTTAGCCTTTGATGCGGAGTGTTGTGTGTTTGAAGACGACGCTGGCTCTATTGAGGCACTCAAGAGTGATTGGATTGATGCTCTCCCACATATGGAACTGAAGCATCTGAAAACCATTTGGCCAGAAATGTTCGACTAAGACTCATCCATCCGCTCGCGAGCACGCTTCTTCGCGGCCATCAGCGAGCTGAGTTCTTCTAGATCCTCTTTGTCCTCCTGCACAATCGTCGGCTTGGCGCTGGGCGCTGGATACCGACGCCGCACTGGTTCCAGATCGATCTGCACGCTTGGTTCGGTCCGTTTCGTGCGCTTCGAGAGCCCTTCGAGCTGATCGGCGCGCACGGCTCGCGTCGCCGCGATCGTTTCTTCTCTCGCCTGAGCGACCCAGCGGTCCCACGCGACCCTTCGAGCGCCAAGATCCAGCAGGAACAGCACAAACCCCGCGACGAGCATCCCCCACCACATCGATTCGTAGCTCGACACCTCCGCGATCCCTTCGCGTGAGTACAAGTCCGATGCTCGATCGATCGCGAGCACGCGCCCGCCGGATCGTTGAGCGATCGATTCGAGTGCCGCTCGATCGGATCGCAGCGCATCAAACTCACGCTGGTCGTCGATATGCACCGCGCCGATCGTCGGACGGATGGGTTTGCCCTCCCGAGTCGGGGTCGCGACGATGACATGGTCACCTGACGGCACTGAATCGAGTAGGGATTCGTATCGTCCAGGCCCGACCTGGATCATGTCGATCGTCTGTGCTGAGGATCCTTCAGCAAAGACCTTTGCTTGGATGTTGAGCCCGTCGATTGGGACGCCGTTGTCGTCGATCGCGGTGTATCCGATCGCTAAACCCGACCCCGATTGATCGATCGAAAGCTCCCCCACTCCCGGATCCGCGGCCCTCGCCGTCCACGTCGCGAGGTGTCTCCAGAATCGGTCAAACGAATCAGTCCCCGCCCACTCTTGCGCCCAGTCCGAAACATTGCTCGTAAAGACCGCAACGCGTCCAAGCTCGACCTGGTGTCCCGCGAGGATCGGTTCGCCTTGCTGACTGACGATCGGGACCATGACGCGCGGATCATCCGATTTAAACTCCGTCAGTACCAAGCCGCTGAGTTGCGGGATGGCGCTTGAACCTGAATCAATCAGCATCGGAGACGTCCGCTCGACAATCGCGGGAGTCACCACCCCCTCGCGGATCATCGGACGCCGGAGCACGCGCACCGCTTTGAGGAAAATCCGAGGCAGCACCGCGGGATTCACAACTCGGTAGTACACCCCTCCCGAGTCCGTCGCGATCAAACGCATCGTTTCCTCGTCCGCCTCGTCGCCGATGGTGATCGTCGAGACCTTGATCCCGTCCACTCGCAGTTCATTGGCAATCAGCGGCAGCTGCTCAGAATCCTGCGACTCGCCGTCGGAGAGCACCACGACATGCTTGGTCTTGGATTCCACGCTCAGCAGCTGCTCCCGCGCCATCCGCAGCGCCGGCGCGAGGTTGGTCCCGCCTCCAGAACTGATCGAGTTGATCTTGTCTTGCGAGGCCTTTGGATCATCGTTCTTCGTGATCGGCACCACCAGTCGAGGCGATCCCGAGAACGCGATCACGCCGATCATGTCCGTGGGATCAAGCACCTCGATCGCGCTCGCAGCGCTGCTGTTGGCAACCGATTGCTGGGAACGCGAGGATCCGAGCACCGGACGCTTCATCGATCCCGACGAGTCCAGTACAAGCTCCACCGCCGCGTGCGTCGTCACCACATCATCAGGAATCTCAAGATCCAGAGGCAGCAGATCGGCAATCAACGTGTCACTCGATCCGCTTGTGTTTCCGAATCCGCTGATGTCATCGATGCCCGCGTTCCAGCCTCCGGCTCCGAGTGCTTCATATCCACCAATAAACACCAGACCACCACCAAGCGTGCGGACGTAGTCATCGAGCGTCGATTCGATCCCCTGCCCCAGCGCATCGCGAGGCGTGTTGACCAGCACCACCAGATCAAACGGCTCCAACCCCAACAAGTCCGTCGGGACCTCCGCGGGCGACATCGGCTCGATCGACCATCGTGCCGCTTCGAGTGTTTGGATCAACGATCGTGCTTCCCCATCGATGTTGCTGGACACAACCAGAGCCCGCCCATGCTCGCTTGTCAGTGTCAACGCGGTCGATTCGTTGTTGAGCAGGTTCCGATCCGCGATCGCCCCCCCGCTCCCATCACGCTCAGGCTCCCACACCGCACGCACGCGATGGACGCGCCCAGACCCAACGGGAACAGAGAGCGCGATCGGTTCCGTCCCGCCTTTGAGCGCCAGCGGCAGACCACCAGAGGGCGTACTCGGATCCAGATTCACCGTCGCGCCGTCAACAATAATCCGAAGCGTGCCGTTGGACGGACCGGTGGATCGCAGCGTCACGCGCACCGGCATGAGCGATTCGGGTTTCACCCTCGCCGGGACCTCGACGCTCTCGACCACGACCTCGTTCTCGACGCGGTACTCGATCGGAACCACATCGATCGGCACATGGAGCGCGAGTTGATCCAGTCCGGCATTGGTGGACACGCCGTCTGAGATCAGCACGAGTCTTCCCTTGGAATCCGCCGGGATCAGCGACTGCGCCCTGCGGATCGCCGACGCGATATCCGTCCCATCGGTGTGCGGGATCTCAAAGGACACATCCCCAAGCAACCCGATCGCTCTCGGCGACGCGACCATCGACGGCGCGCCGTTGAACGCGAGTATCCCGAGCTGATCATCATCGAGATGCTCAGCCGCTCCCTTTGAGAGAAACCCCAGCGCCGCGGATTGGACGCTGATCGGGAAGCCGTCGTCATCAACACCCAGATCCGCGTATCCCTCCACCGATCCCGACACATCGACCAGTGCGATCACGGTCATCCGATCCGAGTGTGTCACGCGCTGCAGTCCAGCGAGCGCCATCGCGATGCAGATGAAAGCCGCGAATCGAGCGGCGACGATCATCACGCGCCGATTGGTCGGGAGTCCGCGGAGCACACCCCATCCGATCGCCGCGACGATGAGTCCGACGAGCGAGAGCAGCATCCAGATCGGCTGGTCGAGGATCACACTCATCCGGATGATCCTGTAGGCGCTGGCGCATCGGTGCCATCACTCGATGGAGCAATCTGCTTGGCGCGTTCGTCGAGCTGCTGGAAGTACCTGCGGATCACGTCGCGGTATCGACGCGGGACGCGCCGATCATCGACCTGCTCCCTCGCGTCTTTCGCGGCATCGCGGAACCGACGAGCCGTGGATGACTCATTGCTCGGCGCGCCCTGACGCTCCTGATCGGGGTTGTACCACTCACCGATCGGTGTCGCGTTTTCATCCGCCCGCGACTCCTCGTCCGCCGCTTGAACAGGCACGTATTCGGACGCGTTGTCATCCGCCGTCCCGTTGTCATTCTCGAAACGTGAATCCCCCGCCGCGCTGCCTTCACGTCCCTCGTTGGTTTGGCTCGGTTGATTCTCCGACGGACTCGGCGGCGATGATGGGGCCTCGGATGGACGTCCAGTTTGCTCCCCCGGCTCTTGACCGGGTTGCTGGCCGGGCTGTTGGCCCGGTTCTTGCCCCGGCTGTTGATCTGGTTGCTGATCTTGGTTGCGTTCCATGTTTTCGAGCTGTTCACGCAAACGCTCGGAGATCTGCCGATCCTGCTCGGCCCCATCGGAGCGACGCTGCGCTTCTTCGAGCATCTTGCGGAGTCTGGAATCGGGACGAACATCCGAACCCTCGCCCTGCCGCTCTTGTGATTGCTCCTGCCCCGGCTGGTCAGTCGGCTGGTTTGTCTGCTGCTCGCCTTGGCTTTGCTGGGACTGTTCTTGTCCTTGTTGTTGCCCTTGTTCTTCTCTCTGCCCCTGGTTCTGCTCTTGTCCCTGTTCTTGGGATTGGGCAGGTCGCTGCTCGGTTTGACCAGCATCGTTCTGGGTCCCCCGCTCATCTTGCTGCTCTTGACCTTCCCCCGGCTCGGACTGAGGCTGTTGCTCTGGATTCTCTCCCTGATTCCCGTCCTGATTCTGTTCCTGTTGATCCTGAGACTGCTCGGGATTTGGTTCCCGCTCGCGCAGGTCCCTCGCTTGCTCCTTGAGGGCCTCGGACATGTCTTCAGGAGATGGCCCACCAACATCGCGCTCTTGTTCAGGACGCGATTCTGGATCTTGCTCTGCGTCGGGTTGCTGACCTGGTTCTTGCTCAGGTTCTTGGTCAGGATCGTCGCTTTCGCTTGGTTGCAAATCTTCTTGTTCAAGCGCTCGAGCGAGTGATTCGAGGTCCTCTGCTGCTTGCTGGCGCTGGGCATCTGTCATCGAATCGAGTCGGTCTGCGAGTTCGTCGAGTTCTTGAGCCGCTTCTTCGTACTCTCCCTCCGCGAGGCGCTCGCGGAATCGGTCCAGCTCCGAATCTTCCGAGAGCGATTCCGACTTGAGCGCATCGAGTCGATCCTTGAGCGCCTGATCTTCCTGACGCTGCTGCTGGGAACGCTCGTCCAGCTCATCGGACAATCGCTGCACCCTCGACTCCGCGAGTGCCTTGGTTGATTCTGGATCGCGCAGGGATCGCTCGTCCTGGTTCTCCTGCGAGAGTTCTTCTTCGAGTGATTCGAGGTCCTCGAGCGTCTGCTGGATGAGTTCGTCCTCCTCATCAAGCCCGCTCGCGATTTCTTCGATCTGCTCCTGCTGCTGCTGGATCTGTTCTTTCGCCTCCGCGAGTTGGATCGGTGTTGCCCGATTCGTTGGAACCTCATCCCACGTCCGCTGCGGGATCAAGAACCCGGCAGCAAGACACAGAGCGATCAGCAGCACGCTCCAGCCCATGCGTGCGCGATGTCGAGGATCGATCGCGTGACCTGGGATCGAAGCCCCCGCCGCCTCGTTCTCCGCGGCTTGGATCGCAAGTATCGAAAACTCAGTGTCCGCTCCGCGGCTCGTCACCAGTTCCATCGCGGAGCGGAATCGGCTCTGTGATCTGGTCTGTTCATCAATCCACCCAGCCGCGGCGAGTTGGTTCGATCGTCCGGCCCACGCGGTCACCGCCGCGTGCAAAGCACAGAGCACGACACTCCCCACCAGTATCCACCACCACTGCGAGAATCCCACCAACCAGCGAGACGCTGCTGTCACCAAAATCGCGCCAGCGATCCAGTAGGGCATCACCCCGACCACACCCCCCAACCACGCTCGCAGAAACAACACTCGCGCCGCGCGATGCGCCAGCGACGAGGTCCGCGGGATCATCTGATCGGAGGATGTGGAGAGCGGAGAGTCCATGTCTGATTCTACAAACAACGAGCGTCCAAGGTTCGACCTATCGTGGTGTATGGAACACTTTCAGCACGCAATGAACCAACTCCTCGATGCACAAACACTCGATCGCGACACGAGCAGAGGCGTGTTTACAGATATTCTTGAAGGAAAGCTCAACGATTCACAGATCGGCGCCGTGCTGACGGGGCTCGCGATGCATCATCCGACCAGCGACGAGCTCACGGGAGCCGCGGAAGCGATGCGGGCGCAGGTCACCCGCGTGGACTACGCACGCGAGCCGAGATCGGTGCTCGTCGATACCTGCGGCACAGGAGGCGCTCCCAAAACCTTTAACGTCTCCACCGCTGCCGCGATTGTCATCGCAGGGATCACACCACCAGCAGACTCAGACGTCACTCGGATCCAGGTCGCCAAACACGGCAACCGATCACGAACCGGACGAGGATCCGCGGAAGTCCTCATCGCACTTGGAGTCAACGTCGATGCATCCGTCGAGACCCAATCCAAGTGTCTCAGCGAAGCGGGTGTGTGCTTCTGCTTTGCGGTCAACCACCATCCCGCGATCAAGCACGCGATGCCGACGCGCCGCTCGCTCGCGTTCCCGACGATCTTCAACGCGATCGGGCCGCTCACCAACCCCGCCGGCGCGGACTTTCAGCTCATTGGCGTTTACAAAGACGAACTTGTCGAACCGATAGCCCAAGCACTCCTCAACCTCGGGACCAAGCGGTCGATGGTGGTCCACTCCACCGATGGGCTCGACGAGCTCTCGACCACCGCGCCGTGCCGAGTGATTCACGCTGTTGAGGGTCAACTCCGCGAAGAGATCATCGACGCGACCCAGCTCGGACTCGCGCGCTCATCCATCGACGAAGTCCGAGCAAACGACGTCGAGCACAGCGCCCAGATCGTCCGCTCGATTGTGGACAATGAGCCGAGCCCATTCGCGGAGATGACGCTGCTGACCGTCGCCGGCGGATTGATTGTCGCTGGGGTCTGCGACGAGTTCAGTCAAGGCATCGAGCTAGGCCGTGCATCACTCGCTTCTGGAAACGCACGCAAAGCGCTCGATTCGCTGGTCGCGATTTCCAACGCATAACTCGATATGACAACTCTGTTAATTAATCAGGGAACGCTCTGAAGCCGTTGTTCTTCATGAGCTTGAGCAGCTTCGGGACGGTGTCCTCGTCGATCGACATCGTGGTGTGGAACGGCTTGGTCACCACGATCAGCTTGAGCTCGCTGGTCTCAGGATCAGATGCGACGAGCATGACCGCATCGGTGTCCGGCTGCTGCTTGATCCACGAGCGCGTGCGGACGATGAGTTCATCAGAATCGCTCGGGATCGCGCCAAGTGTGTTGCGGTAGTCCGCGAGCATCTCGATGTCGTGCTCGTCTGCTCCAGCGCCCAGATCGCCGTAGGTATCGAGGCCGTGGTCATTGAGAACCGACAATCCAGCGAGCATCTGCACGCGGACGTCTGGATCGATCGCGTTGGCGTTGTGCGTGATGACCATCGCGTTGGCATCCACCATCGGGAGTTCGTGCGGGTACTCCGCGATCGGAGTCATCGGCGGAGCGGGGCTATGGACCTCGGTGTGATTGATCGATCGTCCCTCATCGACCGCTTTGAGCACAAACGCGCCGAGTCCAAGCAGCATCGCGACACCGAGAATCCCCGCGAAGACCACGCCGGGTCCTGGATTGTTCTTGTACGCCGCGGAGTTCTTTCGCACGCCGGTGCGCCGCTGCGACGCGCGATTCCGCATCGCTTGAGCACGAGCGCGTGCGTTCTTGACCTGCTCCTTCGCCGAGGCGCGATCCGCCACAGGGACCATGCTCCGGCGTGATTCCATCTTATCGACCTGCGCGAACGGCCCCTGCTCACCGATCCCCGCCGAGACGACAAAGCCGGATGTGCCCCTGTTCCCACGCTTGGGTTGCTCGGACTTTCCAGTGACGCGGTACTTCCCGGTCCACCATCCGACGAGATCCACGTGCGGACGCGCCACGCGCTGACCAGCATTCCCGGGCGCAGGAGTGACACGTGGTGGTACTGGAGACGCCGCCTTCGGAGTCTCGGACTGCGCAAACGGAGCGCCGTACGCGGGCATTGGTTCCGGGATCGGATCGGGCTCGACATTATCCCCGATCTTCACGCTCGGAAGATCAGCTGGTTTGACCTTGAACGGATCCTCAGCGGTCATCACAACACGCAAGTCCGCGAGCATCGCGGTCGCGCTTGGGTAGCGGCGGTCATACTCCGCCATTGCTCTCCGAACAATCCAGCGGAGCGCTTCGGGACAACGCTTGGTGATCTGCGACAAACCAGAGTGAGCCGGGAACGAGTTCTCGACCATCGAGTACAGCACCGCGCCCGCGGCATAGACATCAAACTTGCTGCCGTCGATCTCGTTGACCTTCACGCCGCGCAGCGCCTGGCGCACGAGCTCCGGATCGCGGAAGTATTCCGTGCCGTGCGTGGTGAGTGTCATCGCTGAACGCAGCGGAGTGACGAGACCGAAGTCCACGAGGTGGGCCTTCGCGTCGCCGTGCTTGCCGTCGATGATGATGTTGTCGGGCTTGACGTCCTTGTGCCACAGACCAGATCGGTGGTAGGTATCGAGCATCATCAGCAGATCGTCCGCGTATCCGATCGCGAATCCGAGCTGCTTGTCGTCGAGCCCCTCGCGCGGAGAGAGCGAGTGCATGCGCTTGGTGACCGCTGTGAGCGATTCACCAGGGACATACCGCATGACATAGAAGAAGCGATCCGCGGTGAGTTCGTGTTCGAGGACAAGACCGAGCTTGCGTGCTGCGTCCAGTGCGCGAGATTCACGCACGATCTGAGGCATCGACGAGCCGTCCTTGAGCGAGAACACCTTGATGACCACCTGATCTGCATCAATCCCACGCTTAGTAAACGCGGCTTGCTTGATCTCGTTGGGTTCCGCGATGTAGAGCTTGCCACCCGAACCGCCACCCTTGAGCGAGCCGACGATGGTGTATCCATCAAACGCGCCGACGCGCTTCTTGCTTGGTTTGTCTTTGGTCGGAGCCGCGGCCATCGCTTCGGGGACGCGCTTCTCGACACCTTCAAGAGCACTTGAAAGTCCGAGCAAACGTGCGGGGTTCCCGATGAACAGTCTGTAGATGCAACGGATCGCGGAGTGGCACTCAAGCGAGAACGCGCCAGCAAGGTGCTTGGAGCGTGACCAGCGGCCGATGACGATCGCGAGCACAACGAGCGGAGCGAACACCGCGGCCGCGATGACGTTCCCGACCAAACGAAGCATGTCCGTGACTGTCGCACCAATGAAGGTGAAGATGTTCTTGAGGATCTTCATCGTCAGCGCGAAGATCGTGCTGAAAAGGAAGACCAATCCCGCGAGCAAAAACGCTCCAGCGAGGATGGCGGCGATGATCCCGACGATTGCGATTACGGGTTGCATGAGTGTGCCCTGTTCTCCCGGGCTCTAGAGCAGGTTCTGCTCGTCGATCGCCCGAAGCTCCATCTGCCGGTGGTAGATGTCCCCGATTGCCTCGTCAAACGCGATATCAGTGGACTTTTCGGCGGGTCCGGCGTCCCCGTCGGGAACACTATTGGGATTCAGCAGCAGCCCATTTCGTGACGCTTCATCAAGCTCTTCATTCGTGAACGAATACACCGAAATCACCTCACGAAGTCGGCTCCGCAACATATCGCGGACCTTGCTCAAACGACGCGATACCGTCGGCTCGGACACCCCCACCGCTTCCGCGACCTCTTTGCCGCTCTGACCATCGAGCACACGCATCCGATAGATCGAGAAGTCCATGAAGTCACACTCGGACTCCACCTTGCGGATCGCGGCTTCGACCTTCGCGCGGAATACCGACGCCTCGTATTCTTCATCTACCCCCATCGACGCGTCCGCCGTCATCCAGCGTTCGTCAAACTCCGCGTTTGCTTTGCCGCCACCTCGTTTGAGCGCCATTCGACGATCGATCTCGTCCCCAAGCACGTGCTTCGCGATCGCAAGGAGCCAGGTCGAGAAACGAGCGCCACGAGCGGGGTCGTAGCGTTCGATCGAGTTGGAGAGCGCCGCGAGTGTTTCCTGGGAGAGATCGCGAGCCGTCTCGACCCCGATGCGCCCCTTACCCCATCGCGTGAGTTGGATGCGGATCACAGGACCGAAGGTCTCCCACAGCTCGAACCAGGCGGCTTCGTCATTGGCGCGGAGCCGAGCAATAAAGCTGGTTGTCATATTCGTGAGCATGAGACCCTTTCCTGCTGACTGGGATCGCTTATTGGGCGGACGGCTTGGCGGGTTTCACCCATGCCAACACCTGGTCCGTTGGTATAAGCATACCCGGACAGTGCAGGATCGCGTTGCAAAAAACGTTTTGCGACCCTCTTTACAGCTCATCAGCGTGGTTTTTTCAGTTTTTCTTCCATGACCTGAAATTCAAGAGTCGTGAATCCCAGTCACTCACTGTCGGGACGTGTTCCCGGCATCCAAGTCAATCACCGGCTCAGACACGAGCCGATTCCAACACACCGCCGGGATGGTCCGGCACCAAGAGTCTTTAGGAGAATGTCATGGGATGCTGCTTTGGTAAAACAATCGTTCGAGGCGTCGTGATCACCGCCCTGGCCGGCGGCGTACTGGTTGCGGTCGCAGGACCACAACGCGTGGGATACATGTTCCACCAGACCCGTGCGAACGTCATCGGAGTCATCGATAACAACATCGAAGACCCCGTCATGCTGCGTGCTCAGATCAAGAATCTCGAAGCACAATACCCCAAGAAGATCGCCGAGGTCCGCTCTGACCTGACCGAGGTTCAGACACAGATCTCACAGCTCGACCGCGAGCTCCAGGTCGCTCAGAAAGTCGTCGCGCTCGCTTCGATGGATCTCGAAACCGTGACCGGCCAGCTGACACAAGCTCGCTACACGCAAGAGTCCAATCCCGGCGCGATCGTCCGTGTTTCGCTCAACAACCGTGCCGTCGATCTTGATGATGCGTACGCCAAGCGGAATCAGATCCAGCAGACCCGCGACATGTACGCGGCACGTGCGACCGATCTGAACACCGATCTCGGATACCTCAACGATCAAGAGCAGCAGCTTTCAGAACTCCTCGAGCGTCTGGAAACCGAACGCTCCGAGTTCCAAGCGAAGCTCTTCCAGCTCGATGCACAGATCGACACGATCGCACGCAACGAACGCTTGATCGACATGATGGAAGACCGCCAGGAGACCATCGACGCGCACTCGAGCTTCCAAGCGAACTCGCTTGACCAGCTCAACGGGCGTCTGTCGAACATCCGCACCGAACAGCGTGCACGCCTTGAGTCGATCACGAAGCGCGACAACGACAAGAACTACGTCGATGAAGCCGAGTTCCTGGTCGATCAGGAAGGGCTCGTCACCGAGTTCAGCAACGATCAATCGCTCCCGGCACCAAGCAATGTTGGCAGCTTCACGATCGAGCAACAGGTCATCGAGATCACCCCTGAGTCCGCAAAGACCCAAGGCCCGGTCGCGAGCAACTGATCCGAAACTCCTCTAACAACGATGGATGAAAGTCCACACCATGCATGCCGCCCGTTGGAATCCGGTCCAACGGGCGGCGTGCGTTTTGGATGCTTAGGATGCTCCCCTCGCCGGAGATCAGTGCATGCCGAGAAACAAGCGTCCACGACGATACCGAAAGCGGAAAGGTCGCGGCATCGTCCGCGCCGGCGCTTCGCTCATCGGTCGAGGGATCGTTCGCTGTTTCCGGATCGGGAAGCAGGACCTCGCAAAGTCTCAAAAAGCACTCGTCAAGCTCGCTCGCGCCAAACGCAGCGGAGAGATGGTCCGCTTTGACGCACGCGTCGTCAAGATCCTCCCGGATGACAACGAGGGCGATCGGCACCAGCGTTTTCTCGTCGCGGTCGATCACAAACGATCCCCGATCAACTCCGTGCTGATCGCTCACAACATCGACCTCGCGCCGCGCATCCCCATCGAAGAGGGCGCGACCGCGAGTTTCTTCGGACAATACGAGTACAACAACCGGGGCGGACTCCTCCACTGGACCCACCACGATCCCTCCAACTGGCGTCCAGGCGGATGGATCGACTATTGCGGGAAGCGATACGAATGAATCAGCAAGACGAACAATCCTACAAGCTCGGTAAAAAGAAGGTCATCCACATCCTGATCTACATCGGAGTCGGGATCGTCGCGGCTTACTTTGGCATCGACCTCACCAACTCGCCAAACTCCGCGCCGGACAACCAAACCCAACGAGCCGCTCAATCCGAGCCGCAGACTTCAACATCCCTAACCCAATCAGTCGCGGACTCTCAGCGAGCTCTGGTCGGACTCGCAGAATCCCAGAGATCCGGAGAGATGGTCGAACTCCGAGCACGCGTCGTCAAGCTCCTCCCTGACGACAACGACGGCTCAAGACACCAACGCTTCCTCCTCGCGATCGATTACGAACCCTCCCCCACAGACTCCGTCCTTGTTGCCCACAACATCGACCTCGCGCCGAGGGTCCCAGTCGAGGAGGGATCAATCATCCGGATCTTCGGACAATACGAATGGAACGATCGCGGCGGCGTCCTCCACTGGACGCACCACGATCCACGTGGACGACACGCCGAGGGATGGATCGAACTCGACGGCGTTCGCTATGACTAACTCAAAAAACACAAAGCACGCAGCCGGACCAAAGTCGTCCAGCTGCGTGCCGTGAGCGCTCTCCTCGATCGAGAAGGATAATGCAATCAATCGCGGCGACGACGCGAAGCAACCAATCCGCCGCACGCGAGGAGTCCGAGCACGCCTGGCGCTGGGACGATCGCGATCTGTCCGAGGACTTCCTCCCCCGTCAGGTTCGGATCAGTGGAGTTCACGACCCCTTGCAGGAAGGTGCCTCCCGAGGTGTCCAAGATCCCTGACAACGCGATGGTGTACGCGAAGTTCGCGTCGCCGTTGGCGATCCATTCGTTGACCAGCGAGGTGATATCCCACTCGTAGACGCCAGTCCCGGCGACTGTGGTGGTCGCGACGACCGATGAAGCCGTGATCTCGCTGTTGACATAGTTCTGGTAAAACCCAGCCCCGCCGGTCGCGTGGTGATCGATCGTGGTCCATGGATCGCTCCCGAGCGAGTGGACACTGATATCGAACGGATTGGACTCAGACGAATCAGCGCCAAAGCCGCCGGAGGTCAGCTGCACACGGAAGACCGCGGAATCGACTGGTCCATCGAATGCCGACCAATCGGTGTCGTTGAACTCCATGTAGGTGTTCTCGTTGAACGTCCCGAACGGGCTCTGCGACGAGACACGGTTCACGCCTCGCCCGTCGTTGTCACCACGCACCAGCGGATCGAACGAGAAGAACCCTGAGGTCATGTAATCCCGATCGGTCATTACGGTGACGTTGGCCATCGCGCTGCCACCGAGTGTTGCGAGCACGAGTCCAGCGGTGATTGCTGAGGTAGTTTGCATCTCTCTCTCCAAATGATTAAGCCGTTCTCTTGACGGCGAATGTGTTCTCGGCGATCCAAAACGACAAGGATCGCGAGGACGATCTAATTGCGATTGAGTCTCAATTTCAAATAGTTTCTGAAAATTTCTTTGCTGCTCCCCCAACCATCCGATGAGTGACTTGGCTGAACTTGCGCCGCATTGCTTATGAATTGTGCGCCCCAACACCGCCAAACCACCCTCAGAGCCGATTTCGGGTACTCTGGACGCTAGAATAAGGATCCGTGTCCTGAAGACACGCGGCATATTGAACAGATGGAGAACAGACCCGCGTGTGGTATGAACGATTTCTAGGGCCGCTCGGCGTTGATATGGGTATTGACCTGGGGACATGCAACACGCTCGTTGCCGTCCGCGGGCAGGGGATCGTTCTCAATGAACCTTCTGTCGTCGCTGTCAAAAAGGGCACCAATCAGGTCCTCAAGGGCGGACAAGCCGTCGGCTGGGTCGCAAAGGAAATGCTCGGAAAGACTCCCGGATCCATCACCGCGGTCCGTCCGCTCAAAGACGGCGTGATCTCAGACTTCGAGATCACCGAAGCGATGCTCAACTACTTCATCACCAAAGTCACCGGACGCGTCCGCATGCTCGGACCACGCGTGGTGATCTCGATCCCATCGGGGATTACCGCTGTTGAAAAACGCGCCGTGTTTGATTCCGCTGAGCACGCCGGCGCTCGCAAGACGTATCTGCTTGAAGAACCCATCGCCGCCGCGATCGGCGCGGGACTCCCATTCGCAGAACCCACCGCATCCATGATCGTGGACATCGGTGGTGGTACGACTGAGGTCGCGATCATGGCGCTCGCGGACATCGCGAACTGCGAATCCGTCCGCGTCGCGGGCGACGACATGGACGAAGCGATCATCGCGCACATGAAGCGGACCTACTCCCTCATGATCGGTGAGCAGACCGCTGAGCGCGTCAAGATCCAGATCGGTTCCGCGGCTCCTACCGGAGAGGAAACCGAGATGGAAGTCCGCGGGCGTGACATGGTCTCCGGACTTCCACGCAAAACAACCATCACCTCGCAAGAAGTCCGCGAGGCACTCTCCGAGCCGGTTACCAACATCATCGAAGCGGTCACACGCACGCTTGAAAGAGCGGAGCCCGAACTCGCGGCGGACCTCGTAGAAAACGGCATCATGCTCGCCGGCGGCGGTTCATTGCTCTCTGGTCTCCCGATCCAGATCAACAAAGCGACGGGACTCGATGTCACCCTCGCTGAGGATCCGCTGACCTGCGTGGCGCGCGGGACCGCGATCTATCTCGAGAACATCGACGTCTGGAAAGACACGCTCGAGAACAACTCGGACATCTGACCCAACCAATCACCCCTCATCCACCCCACTCCTTGCGTGGATCGTGTATGCTGTGGTGAGTAATTTGTACCTGACTGGGAGCGTCTTATGCATCATCAACCCGCGTTTGTTCGTTGGTCGATGCCGATCTGTGTGGTCACGCTGATTGTGCTGTGCCTGCTCCCCTCCCGCTGGCTCGAATGGACCAACTGGTTCGGATCACAAGCACGCGTGGTTGTCTCCCCGATCGCGCACCCCATGACGATGGCCAAGAACCTCGTCATCCCCCAGTCCGTCGGGAACCCCAACGCAACATCGCGCGAGAAAGCGCTCCAGTCCGAGCTCGACCGCTACCGCGCGTTGCTGTATCGCGAGCAGCAGAGCAACAAGCAGCTCTCCGCGCTCGTTGAGCAGCTCTCATCAGGAGCCGCCGTGACTCCCGATGTCGCGGTCACGCAGATCCCGCGTCCAGTGACAGGACTCTCACGCGAGTTCCTCGTCGTTCGCTCAGGTGGTCACGAGCGGATCACCCGCTCCACCGTCGCTGTGGTCAACGCCGTGCAGCTCTGCGGGCGCGTCGTCGAGACCGACGCACGCACTGCGCTTGTCCTCCCGATCACCGCCAAGGACTCCCAGCCGTTGCTCGGGAATGTCCTGCTCGACGACTCAGGAGAGAACACCGCTCGATGCATGCTCAAACCGATCGGCAAGGGCTTGCTCGAAGGCGACGTCACGATGCCGGATTCGGGAAACGATGACCAGCAGCTCGCTGTGGGGATGGAAGTGCGTCTGCTCGATGATCAATGGCCGCGCCATGCACAGATGCTGCTGATCGGCACCATCGAGCGCGTCGCGCCGTCACCCGATCAACCGCTCCGCAAACGCATCACCGTGCGTCCGAGTGTTGATCTCCGGAGCGTGCCGGAGGTGTTCTTCCGCGTGCCGGACCTAGATTCTGGACAGGGAGGGTCGCCATGAACTGGTTCGTGCTGCTCTTTGTCGCGTGGGTTGGGTTTGGTCTGGAGATGGCGCTGCTCCCTGTCTTCGACGCCGGCGCGAGTGGTGTGCATCCATCAGTCGTCCTCCCGCTCCTCGTCTTTGTCGCGCTGCACGCGCCTCGCAAGCACGCGCTCTGGTGCGCCGTTGTGCTTGGTGTCTCGATGGACCTGCTCACCCCGATCAACCACGACAATGGAGGGCCGGTCACGCTCATCGGTCCCTACGCGCTCGGATACCTCCTCGCCGCACAGTTCATCTTCTCCGTCCGCGGGATGGTCATCCGCAAGAACCCCCTCACCATCGCGTTCCTCTCCCTGATCGCGTCCCTCATCGCGGAGATCCTCGTGGTCGCGCTCATCACCCTCCGCTTCATCGCAAGGGATTCCATCGCGTGGGATCCCAACGACGCGCTGATCGACCACGCCCTCTCATCGGTCTACACCGGCATCGCGGCCCTCTTCCTCTCCTTCATCTTCTTCGCCCTCACCCCCGCTCTGGGGTTCCATACCGTGATCGCGACCCGCTTCGCTCGTCAGATCAAATAGACCATCGAGCCGGCCCCACGCCTACGATCATTGGCTATGACCCAAAGTACGCCAGAACGCCGGAAATCGATCCTTTTTAACGACGCTCACGCCAATCTCGGCCCACTGGCCGACCTGCGCCCGCCCCACGCGATCCGCACCGGCGCCCTCACCACCGCTGAGCGCCTGACAAGAGCGTTCAACCTCGACCCCATCGGCATCGTGGTCCCCAACGAACTCAAAGAACTCACGCAGGATCAATCGGGAGTGCCAGTCAATGAGCCCCCTGAAGAGTCCGACGAACCGATCCTGCTCATCAACGGGCGTTGCCCCCTCCCGATCGAAGCGATCGGTCAGCTCAACGTTGGTGAAGTCCTCATCGAAGCGTCCACCAAGGACATGATCGCCGTGTGCTTGACGAGCACCAACGTCCGCGCCCTGCTCAGCGGCGGGAATCCCGAGATGAACGCGATCGAGATCGAGGACACCGTCCTGATGCGTACGCCTTGGGACTGGCGCGCGTTCCGCGATCGCTGCATCGAGTACGACCTGCAGTCCATCGCCGAGACCATGTCGAAGGTCGAGCACGCACCAGAGGGTGTCATGATCCTGGGAGATCAAGGCGTCGTCATCCATCCCGACGCGGACATCAAGCCGGGAGTGATCCTCAACGCCGAGCTCGGTCCGATCGTCATCGAAGAAAACGCGACCGTCCGTCCCGGCACCATCATCACCGGCCCTGCTTACATCGGACCAGGATCCACCGTCCTTGAGCAAGCGAACATCAAACCCAATACCGCGATCGGTCCGGTCTGCAAAGTCGCGGGAGAGATCGGCGGCACGATCTTCCAGGGATACGCGAACAAAGCACACGCCGGTCATCTGGGGGACAGCTGGATCGGTGAATGGGCCAACCTCGGGGCCGACACCACCAACTCCAACCTCCTCAACACCTACGCCGAGGTCACCGCTCGCGCGACCAAAGATTCCAAGATGGAAAAAACCGGCCAAACCTTCCTCGGCGTCACGATGGGCGACCACTGCAAAACCGCGATCGGCACACGCATCATGACCGGCGCGATCGTCGGGACCGGGACCATGTTCGCCGCGTCCGAAGCGCTATCGGGAACCATCGCCGCGTTCTCGTGGATCACCGATACAGGGACCAAGTCCTTCCGACTCGGCAAGTTCGTGGACATCTCCCTCAACGTCATGGGACGACGCGGCATCAAACAATCGCAAGCGTACTCGCGAAGACTCACCGTCCTGCACGAAACCGTCACCGGCGTCAACTCAGGGATGAACTGGCCGGGAAAACCGATGGAGCATCTGGTGAATCAGGACTCTTGATCGCGTAGTTTTTCGCGGAAAGCTCTTGCCCACAAATACTTTTCTCGCACTCTCGTTCGCTTGTTTTTGAACCAGAACCAACTAAATTTTGACTTGTATAGATTCACGCAACTCTGCTTCACATACCGCGACTGGCACTTTGGGCAATGTCCGACATCATTTGCTTCTCTTCGACCAAGATCTCCGCCGCACCATGGACACATAAAGTAGTTATTGTCAACAACTGTGTACTTGCGTATGTTGTGCCCAATGTACAAACCCGTGATGAAGATCAACAAGAAGACCACGCCAAGTGGGATCGAAAATCGAACCACTAACGCTCCAAACCCACCACCAACTCCGCCAACAATCGCATCCCCAGCACGAATGAATCCCACCCGAGGATCACAGATTGAGTTGATATAGCGCTTGAGTTGCTTCTTTTGCTTCGTATTCATTCCAAATATTAGCCTGGTGCCACTACTTGACCGTCATTGGCAAGTCGTGGCTCCCTCCAATCAGACTCCAATCTGAACTCGGACTTCGTCGCATAACCTCTCCTATCCTCCGCTGTGAAAACGCTCTACCTCATCGATGGATTCGCCCAGTTCTTCCGCGCTTATCACGCGATCCGCACGCCCATGTCGTCGCCGGTCACTGGTGAACCCACCAACATGACCTACGGCTTCGTCGGGATGCTCCTCAAACTCCTCCGCAACGACGGCAAGCACCTCAAAGACGACGGCGCGGTCAGCTACCTCGCGGTCGCGCTCGATGTTGGAGGGGACAAGGGGACCTTCCGGAGCGAGCTGTATCCGGAGTACAAAGCGAATCGTGATGAGCCGCCAGAGGACCTTCGCCCGCAGGTCGATCGGGCGCTCGCGCTGCTCGAAGAGATCGGCGTCCCGGTCATCGGATGCGCCGGATACGAAGCGGACGACATCCTCGCAACGATCGCAACAGACTTTTCAAGCAAGCACCCCGACATCCGCGTGCGGATCATCAGCAAGGACAAAGACCTCAAGCAACTGCTCGGCGAGGGCGCTCCCCCCACCGAGATGTACGACCTGCACAAGGACGAGCTCATCACCGAAGCGGACCTGATGGAAGAGCTGGGTCTGCGTCCCGAGCAGGTCATCGATCTGCTGACACTGATGGGCGACACGGCCGACAACATCCCAGGCGTGATGGGTATCGGTATCAAGACCGCCGCCAAACTACTCGTCGAGCACGGCGACTTAGACAGCATCCTCGCCGCCGCCGACGAAGGCACGATCAAAGGCAAACGCCGCGAAAACCTGATCGCGAGCAAAGAGCACCTCCCGCTCAGCAAGGACCTTGTGACGCTGCGCCACGATGTCCCGATCGTGCTGGACCTCAACGATGCAGCCGTGGAGTCGATCGCGCTCGACAAGCTGATCCCGATCTGCAAGGAACTCGGATTCAACCGCTACCAGGACGACCTCAAAAAGATGATCGTCGGCGAGGAGGATCCGAAAGACACCAAATCCAAGAAAGCCGCGGCTCCCGCGTTCGGATCGCTGTTCGACCAAGCCGAGGACACCCCCGCTGCTCAAGGCGAGTACATCACCGTCCGCACGAAGAAAGACCTCAGCGCGATGCTCAAAGCGTTCAAAGGCGCGCCGCTGCTCGCTGTGGATACCGAGACGACACACATCCGTCCGATGCGCGCACAGATCGCAGGCATCTCGATCTCCCACAAGGAAGGCGTTGGGTACTACATCCCCTGCCTCGCTCCAGAAGGTGAGAAGCACCTCGACACCGAGACGGTTATCGAATCACTCAAGCCGATCCTCGAAGACGCTTCGATCGCGAAGGTCGGACACAACCTCAAATATGATTTAAATGTCTTCCGAAACGCCGGGATCGAGCTGCGTGGTCATCAACCCACCAAGACCCATCCCGACGCGGGCGACACGATGATCGCGAGCTTTATCCTCGACGCATCGCGATCCAGTCATTCGATGGACAACCTCGCGCTGGCGCTGCTCGATCGCACGAACATCTCCATCAAGGACCTCATCGGCACAGGGAAGAACCAGCGCACCTTCGATCAGGTCCCGCTCGATCAAGCGGGTCCGTACGCCGCGGAGGACGCGGATGTGACGCTTCAGCTCGATCATGTGCTCTACAAGGACCTCGCGAAGGAACCCTCGCTCGTCAAGCTGTACCAAGAACTCGAGATGCCGCTGGTCGATGTGCTCGCCACCCTCGAACGCAACGGCGTCATTGTCGATCGCGAAGAACTCGCGAAACAAGAAGCACGCCTCCAGTCCCGCATCGACGAGCTCATCGAAGAAATCAACACCCACGCGAAGAACAGCATCGGATACACCTTCGATCTCAACAGCCCCAAGCAGCTCTCCGCGGCCCTCTTCAACAAAGAAGACGACGAACCAGAAGGCCTCGGGATCAAACCCATAAAGAAAACCAAGACCGGATACTCGACCGATGCTGAGGTCCTCGAAAAACTCACCGCGGATCCGGAGATCGAGACCCCGATCCCGACGCTGATCCTCGAATACCGCCAGCTCACGAAACTCGTCTCGACCTACCTCAAAGCACTCGCCGACGAGATCCATCCAGAGACCGGCCGCATCCACGCGAGCTTCCACCAGACCGTTGCCTCGACCGGCCGATTGAGTTCGTCGGACCCGAACCTCCAGAACATCCCAATCCGCTCCGACATCGGACGCGAGATCCGCAAAGCGTTCGTCGCGCCCAAAGACCATCAACTCATCACGGCGGACTACTCGCAGATCGAGCTCCGCATCCTCGCGCATCTCTCTGAGGACCCCGCGCTTATCGCCGCGTTTGAAGCGGGAGAGGACATCCATCAAGCCGTCGCGGCGCAGATCAACGACATCCCACTCGACGAGGTCACCAAAGAACAACGCTCCGGCGCCAAGATGGTCAACTTCGGGATCGTCTACGGCGTCACCCCCTGGGGACTGGCGCGACGACTCAATGTCTCCAACGTGGAAGCAACGCAGATCATCGACGATTACAAAGCGAAGTTCGCCAACATCACGTCCTTCCTCGAAGAGTGCGTCACCTTCGCCAAGACCCACGGCTATGTCGAAACCATGATGGGACGACGGAGACCGATCACCGAGATCGACGCACGCAACCCACAACGCCGTGCACTCGCCGAGCGCGTCGCGATCAACTCTGTCGTGCAGGGGTCCGCCGCGGACCTGATCAAGATCGCGATGATCGACCTGCATCGGGACATCACCAGCGCCAAGAGCAGCTCGGACCTCGAGGGCACCAATATGATCCTCCAGATCCACGACGAACTGGTCTTCGAGGTCCCCGACGCTCGCGTGGACGCCGTCATGCCGATCGTGACGAGCCGCATGGAGAACGCGATGGACCTCAAGGTGCCGCTGAAGGTCGATGCGCAGGTCTCGAAGGATTGGTTCGGCGGAAAATGAGTTGCAATCCGAGCGGATCGGATACACTACACGCGTGCCACCCGCGACCAATCAATCCTGGACGACCCGCGATCTGCTGTCGTGGATGACCAAAGCGTTCGAGTCCAAAGACCTCGACTCGCCGCGCCGGATGGCGGAGATGCTGCTGGCGCATGTGCTGGGGACCGAGCGATTGAAGCTCTACATGGACCCCGATCGTCCCGCAACCCCGCTCGAGCGCGACCAGCTCCGCGACCTCGTCAAACGCGCGATGGAGCACGAACCGATCCAGTACCTCATCGGCGAGGAGTCCTTCTTCGGGATGCTGTTCCACGTCGATCGACGCGTCCTCATCCCGCGTCCATCCACGCAGACGATCGTCGAGGAAGTCCTCCAGCACGCGCGAAAGAATCCCGACGACAACACGCTCCGCGACTCGGACGCCGGACGCGGGATCATGATCGCGGACATCTGCACCGGGAGCGGATGCATCGCCGCCGCGCTCGCGAAGCATCTGCCGGGATCGCGCGTCATCGCGTCGGACCTCTCCGCAGAAGCCCTCCAGTGCGCCAAGGAGAACATCGCACGCCACGATCTCAGCGATCGCGTTGAGCTTGTGCAAGGCAACCTGCTCGATCCGATCGAGAATCATCCAGTCGCAGGGAGCGCCGGAGCGCTGCGGTACATCGTCAGCAACCCGCCGTATATCCCTGACAGCGAGTGGGACGCGGTGGAACCCAACGTCAAAGACCACGAACCAACGATGGCGCTGCGCGCCGAGGACGACGGGATGGAGTTCGTTAAGCCGCTGATCGAGCGGGCGCCGAAGCTACTGTGCAAAGGGGGCAAGCTCCTCATCGAGCTCGCGGCCGCGAAGACCCCGCTTGCACTCAAGCTCGCTCAGGATCACGAGCTCCTAACAAATGCACGGATCGCAAAGGACTCCGACGGACTCGATCGTGTGCTCATCGCGACACGAATCTAACCCATCAATGAACTCACCAGTTATGAACTGAACGCTTCACGCACCTGCGTGATCAGCAGCTCGATCTCGAACGGCTTGAACAGCACGCTCTTGAGCCCTTCCTGCGACGCACGCACGATCGAGTGGTGCGGGTCGTACCCAAATCCGGTCATCAGGATCACCTGCGTCTCGGGATTGCACCTCCGAACAGCGCTGAAGACCTCGTATCCGTTGCGGTCCGGCATCTGGATATCCGACACAACCAGGTCGAACATCTGCCCGCCGCTGGATTTGAGTTCTTGCAGGACTTCGATTGCTTTAGCGCCGTCGCTGACGACCGTCGTCTCGCATCCTCGATGACGAAGCACGTCGCCGATGATCTTGCGGATCTTCGGATTGTCATCCGCGACGAGCACGTGCTTGCCAATAAAGAGTGGATCCTGCTCGCGCTGTGTCAGCGCCTCGTCCACTCCCAGCAGATTCTGAGGACCTTCCGACACACACTTGACGCGTTCCTTGATCGAGGTCACATCACTCAGGATGCGATCGATATGACGAGCTGTCTCGGGGTCCGCGGTTTTCTGATGCTCTCTGAGCCAATCGATCTCGTGCACGATGTCATCGAGCGGCTCGTTGATCTCGCCCTCGAAGCGCCCCGAAACCGTCTGGTTTGTTGCTGTGCGTTCGGTCACCAGCAGCTGGAGCATGTGCAGCGCCATCGCGATGTAGCGTCCAAAGATCTCCGCGAACTGACGATCCTGATCATCAAACGCGCCGGGCTGCTGGGACTCGATGTCCATGATCCCGATGACCTTGTCAGAGACCCGCAGCGGCACTGTCAAACTCGACCGAGCCCCCGTCAATCCCGGAAGGAACCGATCATCGGTCAGCGTGTCGTAGCAGATATAGCTCTCGCCCGTCTTCGCGACATGACCCGAGATCCCAGACCCCTCCGTCTCAAGGTACAGATCAAGATCCTGGATTTCCTCAGGGAGTCCCGATTGCATGACGAGTTGGAGCTTGTTGGTTTTCTGATCAGTCAGGAAGATCACGAAGTGATCCGAACGCAGCAGCTCGTGCGAGTACTTGATGACTCGTTTCTCAAGGAGCTGCAGACGCTCGAGCGCGTTCATCTCCTTGATCTGATCCACATCCATCCGCACAAGCTCGAATCCCGCGCGATCGATCGCGTCCATCTTCTGCTGCGTGCGCTGAGCGATCGTCACGTCCCGCACGATCGCGGCGATGCGACCCGTCCGGAGCTCGTCATCCTCGACGCGAGCGATCCCAGTGATGTAGACATCGAATGAGCGGATCCCCTCGTCGGAGTTGACGCGATGCTTGGTGACCATCGCACCGCCTTGCGCTGGATCATGACTCACCCCAGGGATCGCGTCCGCGGACTGGACACACAACGCGTTGACGCGCCGCTGCACTGTTTCGTCGAGAAGCTCGAAGTACTCGTTGGACCACAGCACGTCGCCGTCGGGACTCACGATGCAGACACCCTCTCCCAGCGCCTTGAGGACCGCCGCGACGCTGGATTCGTCGGGCTGGACCACGATCTCGTAGCGATCGCCGAGTGTTTCTTTGAGTTGTGCCGTCTCCTCCGGAGAGGCGCCAACGAGGACGAGTTTGGGTTGAGTCTTGACCATTCGAGAAAGAAATCTCTGCGAGCAACCTCGGGCGAATGCCCGATCTCTGGAAACCTGCTCTAAATCGTATTCGTATGCCACCCCCGGACGGGTCCAACAACATTCAAGCTTCTTTCACGCTAGTATCGGCATGCCGCCCGATGGAGCCAGCAGAACTCTATGATTTTGGTCCGAGAAATCTATAAATCCTTCGGCCCGCTCAGAGCGGTCACCGATGTCTCCTTCGAGCTTGGAGAGAACCAAGTCGTCGGACTCCTGGGACCCAACGGAGCGGGAAAGAGCACCACAATCCGCATGATGACCGGTTTTTTAGCCCCAGATCGCGGTTCCATCACCATCGTCGGCTATGACATCGCCAAGCACCCCGCTCAAGCGAAGTCCCAGATCGGGTACCTCCCAGAACAAGCACCGATCTATCCAGAGATGTCCGTGCGTGGATACCTCAAGCATCGCGCCAAACTCTTTGGGGTCGAGACACGAGAAATCTCCAAAGCGGTCGATCGAGCGATGGATCAGTGCCATATCTCCAACGTCGCCCGTCGGCGTGTCGGTCAGCTCTCAAAGGGCTACAAACAACGCGTCGGACTCGCTGGAGCGCTCATCCACGATCCGCCCGTCCTCATCCTCGACGAACCCACCAACGGCTTGGATCCCTCGCAAATCCGCGAATCCCGCTCGCTCATCCGCGATCTGGCGCAAGACAAAACCATGCTCGTCTGCTCGCACATCCTCCCTGAGATTGAGCGTGTCTGCGATCGCGTCATGGTCATGAACCACGGCAAGATCCAAGCCGACGGCACCCCCACCGACCTCATCAACTCCGCGCCTGGACCGACTCGATACACCGTCGAGATCCGCACCAATCCATCCGCGGGCATTGCGCACGCTTTGCGCGTTCTCGCCGTGGTGCCGGGGGTCGATACCACCATCGCCGCTGAATCCCAGCCCGAGGACGCGAGCCGAGGGTGGTGCCGAGTCGTGGTCAACGCGCTCCCGAACGAGGGGGATCTGCGTGAACCCATCGCCGGTGCTGCGGAGGATCAAGGGTTGTTCATCCGCGAGCTCACCAAGCAGCGTCAGTCGCTCGAGTCGATCTTCATGAGCTTGATCGATCCCGCATCGACGACCCCTCCAGCGATCGGAGCGGGATTGTGATGCAGAAGCTGATCCAATCGCTCAACAATCAACGCGCCCTCGTGACCACGCTCGCGACGCGTGAGCTTGTGTCGATGTTCAGGGTCCCTGCGGGATGGATCATCATCGCGCTCTTTGCGTTCCTCTCAGCCGTGCTGTTCATCAACCAGACCCTGATCCCAGGTCAGCCGGGATCGATGCGGTACTTCTTCATCGCATCAGCCTGGCTGCTGATCCCGATCGCTCCAGCGATCTCGATGCGACTGATGTCCGAGGAGTACCGGACCGGGAGCTTTGAGTCTCTGCGGACGACGCCCGCAGGAGACTGGGCTGTGGCGCTTGGGAAGTTTATTGGAGCCGTGCTGTTCCTGATCCTGATGCTTGCGCCGTCGCTGATCTATCCGATCGTCCTCACGATCGTCAGCTCTCCCGCTCCCGATGTCGGACCAATCATCGCGGGATACCTGATGCTCGTGCTCGTCGGATCGCTGTACCTGAGCATCGGACTGCTCGCGTCGTCGCTGACCTCGAGTCAAACCCTCGCGTTCCTCGGCACGATGATGGCGCTCGTCCTCTTCATCGTCGTCACATCCGTACTCGCTCCACGCGCCGGATCGACACTGGCGCCGATTCTCGATCGACTCTCCGTCATCTCCCGCGCCGGCGAGCTCGGCAAGGGCATCATCGACTCGGGAACCATCGCGTTCTTTGTGATCGGGAGCATCTGGATGGTCGCGCTCAGCGCCGCCGTGCTTGAATCCCGCAGACTCGCTCGCAAGCGTTCCGTCTTGATCGTCATGGGAACAATCTTCGTGCTCACCACAGGTCTCGCGACGTTCTTCGCGGGATACCTGACCACCGAGCATCGACTCCGCTTTGATGTCACCTCCACGAGCGCCCACAAGCTCTCGCAGCGCGCCACCAACATGGTCGATGCGCTCCCAGGGAAGACTCGGATCGTCCTAGCGCTCAACGAAACCGAGACCGATCGACGCGCTCTGGATCTTGTCTCCGATGTGCTCGAAACCTACGACCGTGCGTCGGATCTGCTGAGCACGCAGGTCATCGACCTCTCAACCGCTGATGGACTCAACCATACCCAGCAGCTCATCAACGAGCTCCGCGCTCAGGAATCCGGCGCGATCGAAGCGAACACCCAGACCATCGAGCAAGCATCGACGCTGATGTCCGTCGCGTCATCGCAGCTGCTCGAGTATTCCAAAGACCTCCGCACCATCCGCGACTCGATCGACGGCTCCACCACCGCTGGCGCGACCAACCGCGCGTTCTTCGATCAACGAGCAGCACTCGTCCGTCTCGGAGCGCAGGACCTCGCAAACGCGTCCACCTCGCTCGAGACGGATCACAGCGCTGGCGCTTCGATGCTCGACGCGCAGCTCGCGCAGATCGAGGACCTCCGAAACCAGACCGAGAGCTTCGCGCAAGCTCAGGAGATCTCCCCCGCCGCCCGAGCCGCGGCTCGATCACTCAACACCAAGCTCGATACCCTCATCGACCAGCTCGCGGTCACCTCCAATCAACTCAGAACACTCACCCCGATCGATGCGGACCGCGTCGCGACGGCGCTGAGCACTGGAGAAGCGCTACTCATCATCGGACCACCAGAGTCCGGCATCGCGGCGATCGATCTCGAAACACTCCTCCCATCGACGCAGATCCTCGAGAGTGCCGGGATCTCCCCCGCCGGGGTCATCGGCCCTCGCGCTCAGGAACTCATCGCGACAGCGCTGGCGCAGCTGGTCATCCAGTCACGCCCGATCGTGGTCTTCGTCCACGCCGGAGAGCCGGGACAGCTGCTTGGTTCGTCGCAGCTCTTGAGCAAAGCCGTCAACCGATTCAATCAGCAAGGGATCGACACGATCGAGTGGGCACCGCTCCATGAGAGCGATCGTCCATCACTCGCGCAGCTCGATCCGCTGGGTCAGCGTCCGACCATCTTCGTGATGATCTCCGCGGATTCCGCCGCGGGCGGAGGTGAGACCGGCATCACCGGCGCTCGACGCGCCACATCACTCGCCAACATCGCACAGCAGCTCATCGACAACGGAGACTCCGTGCTCGTCTCGATGAACCCCTCTATTTTCGGATCCTTCGGAGACGTTGATCCGTTGGTGCCTGTCCTTGAGCCTTTAGGGATCATCCCCGATCCGACCAAGACGCTGCTGACCCAGCGCATTGTGTCATCCAAACGCACCGCCGATCCCGCGATGGTCGTCGTGCCTGCGATCAACAGCGACGAGCAGACCCACCCCATCGGTGAAGCGATCAGCGGCCTCTCCACACTCCTCCCCTGGTCCGTCCCCATCACCATCGATCCACGTGTCGGGATCACCACCCAACCCATCATCACACTCCCAGGAAGTGAATCCATCTGGGGAGAGCACGACTGGGTCCGCTTGTGGTCCACCCCAGCACAGTCTCGTCAGTACCTCCAAGACCAACCGATATTCGAGGAGTCCAAGGACGTGCGGAGAGATCAGTGGATCCTCGGCGCGGGCGCTGAGCGGATCATCGACAACGATCCGCAGCGCGTCGTGGTCATCGGATCCAACTCATGGATGTACGACGCGCTGACGTTCAGTCAGAGCCAGCTCGTAGACGGCCGGATCACCACCGCGTTCCCGGGCAACCTCGCATTGCTCGAAAGCTCCATCTCCTGGCTCGCGCAGCACGACGATCTGATCGCACCGGGGATCCAGTCCAGACCGATCGCGACCATCAAACCCCTCGACGCGTCACAGCTCTCGCTCTACCGATGGATACTACTCGGCGCGGTCCCCGCCGCTGTGCTCTTGATTGGGATCGGGACGCGGATCGTCTTCGGATGATTCGATCTCATCAGAGAAATCCAGCTGCGAGAGATCACGCTGCCCCTTCCAGTGCCGAGCGACCATCGCGGTGCATACCAACCCAACAGGAACAACAATCAGAGTCTCCGCGGCTCGATTGATCAGGTCCGCCGCGATCGCGGTGCTCATCGTGTGTCCGCTCGCAGACGCCGTCAGTCCAACCCCCCACTCGCGGAACCCGATCCCCGATCCCGTCAAAGGCATCAACGACGCGAGCTGCGAGACGGCGCTGATGATCGCGATGTCCCCGATCCCGATCTCCATCCCAAGCACGCGGAACGCGAGCCAATAGCGTCCGAGCCAGATGATGACGTCGATCTGCCGGTACGCGAGTGCTTTGATCAGCAGCCGTGCCTTGGGTCTTCGCATCATCGCGGAGCAGACAAACATCAAAGCGACCGGCACCAGCGGCAGCACGAACGACCAGAACTCCGGAACGCGGACCATCACCAGCGCCAGCAGCAGGATCACGCAGTTCGCGATCCCCGCGAGCACCCCAGACCAGATCGAGGATTCCAGCGAATCGCGCAGACGGATCTTGTTGACGGATTTGTGGTACCCGATCCGTCCGATCAATCCGGGACGCATCGGGAGGTAGTTAAAGAGCCAGGCGCTGCCAACGAGGACGAACATCTCGCGGACCCCGACCTTGCCGTGCCGGGACTGGAGCGCTTGCAAGCACATGGACACGGACAGGTGGTTCCCCATCGGTCCCAGCACAACCAGCACGATCATCCACCACGGCGCGGAGCTGATCGAATCCCACACGCCCTCGAGACCATTGGTGCCTCTGTAGACGAAGTACGCCGCGCCGACGAGCAGCACCATGCTGACACAAAACGTCACAATCGAACGCGTGCGTGATTTCCTCACGCGAGCGTTTGCACCACCATCCTCCTGAATCACATCAGCATCCACGGGTTGTTCGGGATTCCCCATACGAGCCCTCGGCTAAGCGTGAATCAGAAGTCGAACGATCCCGGATCACTCGAATCGGGGACAAAGGTCTGGAAGGGATTGTCCACCCCTGAGTACATCGGCTCTACATTCTCGATCCGAGTGCTGATCAGATCCGCCATCCATCCGAGTCGCGAATCAGCGTGCGCTTTGGCAACGTCAAAGATCGGTGAGTTCATCGAATCCACGCGCGTCATCAGCACCATCGCGACCAGCGTCGGATCGATCTCCGGATCGATCAGCGAATCCGAGGTCAGCATCCGCTGGACACGTTCATCAAACGACGCAAGCGCCGGGACCGCGGCTTTGACCGGGAGCGATCCGAGCATCCAGACCCTAGTCGTCGTATCCGAACGCTCGTATCCAGACCACAGCGCATCGACGATGGCTTCGATATCCGATTGCTCCAAGTCTGGACGCAGATCAGGTCGGTACATCGCCGCGACCGCTCCCAGCACGCTCAGCCGGAACGTCGTCGCGTCATCGGAACCGATCCCTTCGATCAGTCGCTGCGCCGAAGCACGCGACTCAGGAAGCACCTTCCGCTCGATTAAAGGCGACTCGCTCACCAGTCCGAACGGCGAGTTCACAATCCCTCCACCACGCAGCGGCTTGAAACCCTGCAGAGCGCGCCAGCGCTGACGGATCACGGACTGAGGCTGCGAGTGGATCAACCAACGCGTCTGGACACTATCAGGATCCACAACAATGTTCACGGTTTCCAGCGGCTTGAGTCTAAGTCGGCGTCCCAGATCGAGCACCTGCGCACTCCCGACCCCACGGAAGCTGCTCTCGATCTCTCGGAATCCGGGGACGATCAGGAAGTTCGAATCAATCGGGTGCGAGCTCCCAAGCGAGAGCGGGAGCGTCGATCGGTTCGTCAGCGAGATCCGAAGCGCCGCGTGCTCGCCGTATTCAAAGCTGCTCTTCACGGGCTCGACGCTCAGCGCCATCGTGTTCTCAGGGTTCGTGATCATCTTATCGAACCACTGCGGCACGTTCGCGGCAAGCTGTTGCATCTCCTCGCCCACTTCTGTGATCTGCGATTCGTTTCCAGTTAAATCTTTCAGTCGTGTCCGAGCGTACGCGCCAGCCGCCTCCAGCGCGTAGTCGAGCGTGAGCTGTGTATAGATCTCGATCGCTTCTTCCGTCTGTCCGAGCCGTTCGCTCGAGAGCGCGATGATCAGGTCACGAGGCCCTGAGCGTCCGAGTGTTTCCATCGCTTGTTTCTTGGACGCCTCGTACTCGCCTCCAGCGAACAAACTGAACGGCTCAAACGGCTGGAAGAATGGTTCGAGCTCCGGAGCGTTCTCGATGATCCGCGCCATGTCACGCTTGATCGTCTCCTGCTCCACCCCCACGATCGCGCGCATCGTCTGGTATCCGACGACCTCACGCAGGAAGCTGCCAAGGATCTCTGTGCGATTGGCGCCGCGCTGCTTGAGCTGCTCGACAACCCCGTCATAGAACGCGTTGAGACCGAGCTGCAGATCCCTGAGCACCGAATCAACGGTTTCCTGATCTCCCAAGCTGAACGCCGAGAGCAGACGGATCTGGTCGATCCCGCGCTCGTAGCGGATATCGTCGGGAGTCTGGAGATCGTCGATCGGTTCGCTCGCCGCGAGTCGCGCGTCGATCCGCGCCTGGAGCGTCGCACGCTCATCCGCGAGCGACGGATTCAGCTCGTCAAGAATCGCCTGAGGACCTTCATACTGCCAGAGCAGAGAGAGCTGCTGTTCTTGCAGCAAAGCCGGGGTCTGCCCGTTGTCGATCTTGTAGATCCGGATCGCGTTGTTGAGGAATCTCCACGCCGCGTCCGTCGCGCCCTCCGCGGCACACATCCGCGCAATCGAGAGGTGCAGGTGCGGATCAAGCGGATCCGCGTTGAGCACGCGGAGCTGCAGACGCATGCGCATCGCCGAGTCATCGATCTGGTTCGAGTAATGCTGCGCCACGAGCGACTGAGCCGCCTTGTTCGACGGATCAAGCTTCGCGGCTTTGCGCAGCGCGCTGAGGAACCCCGCCTCGTTGCCACGCTCGCGCTCAAGCAAAGCCAGGTCCATTGTCAGTCGCGAGCGTACCGCGGGATCGATCGACTGTCCCTCTGGACCAAGGAACCGATCGAACGCCGCGACGCGTCCCTCGACGGTCTGCTGACGATTGATGATCGAGCTGATCAATCGGAGCTGCGCCACCGTGTCTCTCGGATCGTTGCGGATCACCACTCTCGTCGCACGGATCACCTCTTCCTGATCCCCCGCCATCCACGCGGCTTCGACCAGCGAACGCGCCAGGTCCGCATCGTTGGGATCAAGCTCGACCGCCATCGACAACAGATGCATCGCAAGCAGGAAGTCATCGGGAGTCACCGGCTTGTTGAGCGACAGGTCCAGAGTCGAAACCGTCTCGACAGCATCCGACGCCAACTGCCCGCTGATCTGTCCATTGGTGCTGCCCGCGATCATCATCGCTGTCAGGAACCCAAAGCTCCGCTTGGTTGCTTTCATGCCAACCCTCCATTCATCACGCGACCCGCGATCACCAGCACCACGCACAACGCCCCCATCCCCACGAGCACCCAGTGCACCCTCAGCGACAGCACGCGAGGGGTGCGCGGGAAGATACGCTCAGCGACAAAGTGCAGGAACACCAGTTGTCCGCCGCAGAGCATCCCGATCCCGATCAGCAGGCGCTCATTGGTGCTCAGGTTCGACAGGAATCCTGGGAGCGAGTCATTGAGCAGCACCCACAGTCCGATCACCCCAAGCGCCATCGACCACGCGCCGGCGCCGAGCAAGCGGACAACCGCCGCGAACGCGTCGTGCATCCGCGGGACTGCCTGTGCGTGGGGGATGTCGTATGCAGCTTTGGGCCCGATACTGGACATAAGTTTCAGATCCTTGCCCTTCCTTGAGACTCGGTGCTTCTGAGTGTACCACATTGACCCCCGATCGGTTCGCTCGATTCGGGACCGACCGGATCAAAGTGCGTGTTATCCCAGCGCCATCGCCATCAGGAACTCGGCGTTGGTCTTGTGCTTCCCGAGTCTGGACTTGAGCAGCTCCATCGCTTCAACCACGTTCATGTCCGCGAGGACCTTCCGCAGTCGGTACACCAGCTCCAGTTCCTTCGGATCCATGAGCAGCTCCTCACGCCGCGTACCCGATGCCGCGACATCGATCGCGGGATAGATCCGCTTCTCGACGAGACGACGATCCAGATGCAGCTCGGAGTTACCCGTCCCCTTGAACTCTTCGAAGATGACTTCGTCCATCTTGGACCCAGTATCCACAAGAGCCGTCCCGATGATGGTCAGCGAACCACCACGCTCGATCGCGCGAGCGGCACCAAAGAACTTCTTGGGACGCTGGAGCGCGTTGGAGTCCAGACCGCCGGTCATGATCTTTCCGGAGTGTGGGATCTCGTTGTTGTACGCGCGAGCAAGACGAGTGATCGAATCGAGGAAGATCACGACGTCCTCGCCGTACTCGACGAGACGCTTCGCTTTCTCGATGACCATCTCCGCGACCGCGACGTGGCGCGACGACTGCTCGTCGAAGGTCGATGCGACCACCTCGACACCCTCAGCAACGTTCCGCTTGAAGTCCGTCACTTCTTCCGGACGCTCGTCGACGAGCAGCACGAAGATCTTGGTATCCGGGAAATTCGCTGAGATTGACTTGGTCATCTTCTGGAGCAGCACCGTTTTACCAGTGCGAGGCGGCGCGACGATCAGCGCCCGCTGCCCCTTCCCGATCGGAGCGACCAGATCCACGATCCGCGTCTCGATCGAATCGGGTTCGGTCTCCATCAAGAACCGCTCTTCAGGGTGCATCGGGACCATGTCCTCGAAGTTCACCAGATCATGGATCTGCTGCGGATCACGATCGTTGACCGTCTCCACCTTGAGCAGCGCGAAGTACCGCTCCGATTCCTTCGGAGGACGGATCGCGCCACGGACTGTCATCCCGCGGCGAAGACCAAAGCGACGGATCTGCGAAGGAGATACATAAATATCATCCGGACCAGGCAGGTACGAGAGCTCAGGACTCCGCAGGAATCCGAACCCATCGCTCATGATCTGGAGCGACCCCTCGCCGAACATAATCCCTTGCTTCGCTGCACGGGTCTTGAGGATCTTGAAGATCAGGTCCTGCTTCGGGATCTGATGGAAGTCCTCGAGCCCTTCCTTCTCCGCAACCTCGAAGACCTCGTCGATCTTCATCTTCTGGAGATCGTTGAGGGTGATGCCCTCCTCGATCATCTTCCCACCCGACGCCGCGACGATGCGTTCGAGTTCCTCGGCTTCTCTTTCGAGTTCCTCATCCGATGGAAGAACGCCGTAGTTGAACGATGTCCGCTGGCGCTTGATCTGACGATTCTGCTGACCGCCGTTGTTGCTTGATCCCCCTGATCCGCTGGAGCCGCGTCGCTTCTTGCGTTTGCGTCGTCGCGAGCCCCCATCGCCGTCACTGCTCGAACCGCCGCCAGAACCACTGGAGTTCGATCCGCCGTTGTCACCTGAGTTCTGACCTGAACCTGAATCCTGGGACGATGCGGAGGATTCCGATTTCGGAGTCGATTCGGACTTGGACGAGGATTCGGACTTGGAAGCAGTTGCTTCGACCTTCGATTCGACCTTGCTCTCGGCTTTGGAATCCGCTTTGGACTCGCTCTTGGCGGTCGAGGCCTTCTTGGTCGTTTTCTTGGTGGTTTTCTTCTTCGCAGCCTTCTTCTTGGACGCGGCGGTCCCCTTGGCGCTCTTGTCGGCTACTTCGGTCGCTTTACTCATCGGATTCCCCGTGTGTGTTCTCGATGGACCCCATGAGCGGTCGCTCATCAGCAAGGGTCCGCATGCCGAGTGCTCTTCAGCACCGGCTCAGAAAGAACATGACTCATATCGGTGAAAGGAAAGAAGATACGGCAAACAACAACGCTTCGAAGCAGCCGTATTTGGATATCAACAGGATTCAGCTCGCACCCAGGTTCCGCTCGATCTCTTCAAGAATCCGGGATACCTGAGCCGGCAGCTCATTCTTCGTGCCGCCGTTGGCTACTACATAATCGGCCCTCTCCCGCTTTTGTTCAAGTCCCATCTGGGCTTTTTCTCGACGATCCAGCTCAGATTCGTCCCATCCACGCCCCTCAGACACCCTCTGGACACGCATCCGCTTGGGAGTCTGCACAAAGACCACCGCATCGCATTCGCTGTCCACCCCCGCTTCGTACAGCAGCGGAGCATCGACGATCACGGCGCGGATCCCCCCATCGGAGCGTGCTTTTTCGATCAGGTTGTGTCGATCCTTGTGGATCAGCGGATGCACCAGCCCCTCGAGCTTGGTCCTCGCGTCACGATCCCTGAACACGATCTGAGCGACTTTCTTGCGATCCACACCCCCCGACTCGTCCAGGATCTCATCCCCCCACCACGAGACCAGCTCCTTGACCACCCTCGGCTGCTTGAGTGCCGCTGCACCGCTCTTGTCTGAATCCGAGACCACGCACCCCAAATCCTCAAACGCACGCGCCACCGTCGATTTCCCCGATCCGATCCCGCCGACGAGCCCGATCACAGGCATCCGGCGATTCGTCGCTCCGCTCCCAGAATATCCGTCCGCGGCCTCGAGAATCATCTCGCGGATCTGCTCAGGTTTCTCGACCCCCCTCCAGACCAGCTCCACGTTCCCTGTCCCGGCGCTGCTGATCCCGACCGATCCGATCCCGAAGAGGCGTTCCACGAGCGTCCGCACCACAACGAGGTGCTGGACGCGATCGAGCCCCATCTCGGACCGCACTGTCGAGAGAATCCCGTATCCGCTGACCACACGACGTTCTGTTAAGCGATGCACACGCACCACGCGATCGAGAGCCGCGTACAGGATCCGGATCACGACCAGCACCAAGACCAACCACCCCAGATAGACCAGCCCGTATCCCGGCTGCTGCCCGTCGAGCCAGATCATCAACCCCCAGATCAGCACCCCGAACACGATCCAGCGCCAGGACTGGGTGACGATGAACACAGGATGCGGGCGATCGTCGTAGATCACCCGCTCCTCGTTGGTCCCAGACTCAGCGTGCTGCATCATCATCGTTCAATTGTACCGCATCCGAACGCTGTGCATACGCTTGGGGATGCTCACGATCGACTATGCCAACATGCTCTCCTCCCGCGTCGGCGCCCACGGGCTCGACGAGGCCCGAATCGCCCCCGGCTCTGACGCGGCGGATGGAATCAAATCCATCACCGCCGACCTCGCCAAAACCCGAGGCACCAACTGGGAACGCTGGTTCAACCTCTGGAACGAACCGATGCGTTCCGAGCATGTGAGCGCGATCAAACCACTCGCCAAAGACGCACAGAAATACGACAACCTCGTCGTGCTGGGGATCGGTGGGTCCGCACTGGGGAACATCGCGCTCCAGTCCGCGCTCAATCCCGCGACTTACAACCTGCAAGCCGCGAAAGAACGCAAAGGACCACGCGTGTTCGTCGTGGACAATGTGGATCCGGTCTACCTCGACTCGATCCTGAGCATCTGCGATCCCAAGAAGACCCTCTTCAATGTCGTCTCCAAGTCAGGCGAAACCGCCGAGACCGCGGCTCAGTTCATGATCATCCGCCAGCGCCTGCAAGATGCTCTGGGGAAGAAGTGGGCGAGCCATGTCGTCGCGATCACCGATCCCGAGAAAGGCACGATGCGGACCATCTGCGACGAAGCCGGGATTACAACCCTTCCGGTTCCGGAGGGTGTCGGCGGACGTTTCTCATCGCTCTCACCAGTAGGCTTGTTCTCCGCCGCCGCTGCGGGGATCGACATCGACGCGCTCCTCGACGGCGCGAAAGCGATGGACGAACGCTGTTCGAATCCTGACCTGCACAAGAACCCCGCCGCGATGTTGGCATTGCTCTTGGTTGAGATGGGCACACGCAAGGGCAAACCGAACCATGTGATGATGCCGTACTGCAACGCGCTCTACCTCATGGCGGACTGGTACCGCCAGCTCTGGGCCGAGTCGCTCGGGAAGAAGTTCGACATCAACAACGAGGTCGTCTTCGCGGGATTCACCCCCGTCAAAGCACTGGGCGCAACGGACCAACACTCACAGGTGCAGCTCTATCGCGAAGGCCCAAACGACAAGGTCTTCATGTTCCTGGAGGTTGAGGAGTTCGACACCGACATCACCATCCCGACCGGGATGGGTGTGGACGCGATCAGCTACCTCGAAGGCAAGACCATGTCCACGCTGCTCAACGCCGAGAAGCGAGCGACGGAGTACGCGCTGATCGATTCGATCCGTCCGAACCTGACCATCAAGTTCCCGAAGGTCGATGCGCACCACATCGGCGAGTTCATCGCCCTCTGGCAGATCGCGACGGCGTACGCCGGACGCATGCTCAATATCGATGCGTACGACCAACCCGCCGTAGAAACCGGGAAGAAGGCAACCTTCGGGCTGATGGGCCGCGAGGGGTACGGGGAGTGGTTGACGAAGGTCAACGAGGCGTTGAGTCAGACTGATCACAAGATCTGATTTATTCGAAACTTTGCAGTGTTTTATTCGAACAGAAACTCATGCGATATCTGAAGATCCTGTTCCTGATGATTGCATGGCTAATCATCCTCGCATCTGCTTCATTAGTCATAAACATGGCTACTGGCAAGCTTGCTCGGATGGACTTTGATTACTCAACTGGCGAGAGGCGTCTTTCATACAATGTGCTCGGCGTAACCGTTGCAACGAATCCTGACCATGGTCACAGCAAGCAGATCGATTGGCTGGAACGAGAGCTACCGGACAACGCACAACGAAAATGGGTTCGCGCGAAATACTTAAACGGCCCACGCGATCACCCTCCTACTTTGATGCTGCTATCCATTCTCGGCGACATCTCAATGCTCCTCAACTCGTTCACGTTTGACGACCCAGATACCACACGGCTGCTAGATCTTCAAGAAATACTTCGGCCAGTGCTATGGGAGATGATTCCAGCGTATCTCGAAAACAAGCAGGCAAGCGACAACCTGACATGCATCAGGATTCATCTCGAAACCATTTATAATGAAAATGAAAATCTTGACAATTCAACTCTTCGATCGATTATTCAGGACTGTGATCACCCGCTGATGAATCCTTCATCAAACTGAAGTAATCCACACCCCACCAAGCACTAAGCTCGGATCATCCGCCTCATGGTTCAATATAACAAAAGCACCTGCTCCAGATCCTCGATCGAAGCAGGTGCTCTTTCATCCAAACACTCTGTCTTTAACTCACAAGTATCAATGCGAGTCATGCTCGTTTGCTTTACGGGCAGCCAGCCGCGAAAGCGCTTAGGAACTCGCTGACATCGAGGAAGTTCCACATCTGATCATCGTTGATATCAGAGGCGGGATCCTGAGCTCCGAACAGGGACAGGAACTGGGAAACATCCAGGAAGTTCAGCATCCCATCATCGGTCAAGTCCGCGACACATTCGCTTGCCACTTCCTGGACTTCGATCGAATACACAGTGCCTTGAGCAAACACTGTCGGCGTGGTACCTGTAACTCGTATTGACCTGACCTCGGACCAAGCGCTGATATCGCCGAGTTCCCAGATCTCACTCAGATGTGTTGAATCGAACTGCGTTCCCCCAAAGTGAACCAGCTCAAAATCAATCGATCGCACAAACTCATGCGCAAAGTGATCGACTGAGTTGAGAATCATGTTGTACCCATCAATATCTTCTGGATAATGAGAGAAAACCGCGGTCGCGGCTCCTGTGCCAGAAATCTCATAGTTCCCAACTTCTAGATCGAAACCAATCACTGCACCCTCATAAGCACCTGTTGACGGGTGCGGGCTGCTGTCTACAGACATCGAGAGGTCCACATCGAAGCTAAACACAAACTCGTCAGACACCGAAATCGCGTCGATATTGCTCTGGTGCATAACACCAGTCGTGGTCACACGAACAACCTGCGCATTGGCAATCGGGACCAATCCAAGCACAAGACACACGGCGGCACTTTTCACCAAATTACTCTTTACCATATTACTCATATCAGACCTCCTTCTATAAATTGGGTATCTTGACTCAGGATACCATAAAACCATTGACACACATAGAGACAAAAAAATAACTTTATGCTACGAATGCGTGATCCACGCCCCGCCAAGCACCCAGCTCGGATCATCCGCGTCATACATCGCCAGCGCCTGCCCCGGCGTGACCGCACGCTGAGGTTCATCAAACTCCACCTCAACGCCGCCGCTCCGTCCCGATGCGCCGCCCGCGTCCATTTCCACAAACCGCACCTTCGCCGGGACGGGGTCCATGTTGTAGCGATGCTGGACGAGCATCCGCTTCCAGTCGCGGATCTCCTGCTCGTCAATCAGCAGGTTCAGCTCGTTGGCAACGCAGCGCGATGAACGCAGCGCCTCGTCCGTTCCCACAGTGATCGTGTTGGTCTCTGGGTTTTTATCCACGACATAGATCGGGTATCCCAGCGCGACCCCCACGCCTCTGCGTTGTCCGATCGTGAACTTGTGCTGTCCATCGTGCTCGCCGACGATCGCGCCCGATTCATCGAGGATCTCCCCCTTGACGCGCAGCTCCGGACGACGACGCTCGACGAGTCCCGCGTAGTCGTTGTCAGGAACAAAGCAAATCTCCTGCGAGTCCGGCTTATCGAACACCGGCAGATCATGCTTCTCCGCGATCGCGCGGACCTCCGCCTTCGTCGCGTACTCGCCGATCGGGAGCATCATCTCGCTCAATCGCAGCTTGCTCGCGCCGAAGAGCACATAGCTCTGATCCTTCGCGTCATCGAGACCCCTTAACAATCTCGGCTCGTCGCCTGAACGATCAATCCGCGCATAGTGTCCCGACGCGACGAACTGGGCCCCGATCTGCTCCGCGTACTCGTGGAGCTTGCCGAACTTGAGCCAGTCATTGCATCGAACGCAGGGGTTCGGGGTTCGACCATTGGCGTACTCATCCACGAAGTAGTCGATGATCTTCCCGAAGTCTTTCTTGAAGTTGCAGACATATAAAGGAATGCCCAAAGCCGCCGCGACCATCCGCGCGTCGTGCGCGTCTCCCACGCTGCAGCACCCCTGATGACCGATCTTGACCTTCGTCGGATCGCACGACACCCCCGCGCTGTCATACGGCATCAGCTCGTCGATCGTCTCCCCAGGAGATCCCAGACGCATGAAGCACCCAACAACCTCGTACCCCTGCTCCACCAGAATCGCCGCGGCTGCGGAGGAGTCAACCCCGCCGGACATCGCTACGAGGACCTTGCTGCCTGGTTTTGGGAGATTCTCAGCCATGAATCATTCTATCTCTATGAACCACAAGCGGTTAAATGCCATTCGACAAGATTATCCCCGCTTTGGGGGGGTGTAGTACGGATCATCGTCCGTGTCGTCATCATCACGCTTGGGATCATCGATCTGGATACGGATGTTGTCGAGCATCTGGTACAGCCGATTCCGTTCCTCCGGATCGAGCTGCTCCGCGACGGCGAGCATCCCCTCGATCGTCAGCTGTTTCTTGATGTTGCTCCCGTCCGGGAGTCGGCGCAGAGCCGCGCCGGGTCGATCCGACAGGAACTCTGGATTCTGCTCGATCATGTCCGCCATCTTCCGCAGCATCTGACTCGCGGTCTGCGCTCCCACGCCGTGACCGACGCGGACACGCACCGGCGCGACGCTCGGCTCTGAGTCCGGACGATTGACAATCGTCCCTGTGATCACATGACCATCCTCATCGACCCCCGGATCGTCCTCGCGATCGATCGCCGACGCGTTGAGTCCAGAGAAGTACGCCGCGAGGTTGGAGGGGTCGTGGGTCAGCGGATTTTGAACATCTTCAGTCATGCTCAATGGTAGGCAACCCCTCCACATTCCCCCAAAACCCATCCAATTCAGCCCCAGCCACGTTCTGGCACACCATTCGCGTATGTCCATCAACGGAAGGAGTCCGAACATGTGGCGATGGATTGTCACCCTCATTAGTTGCGCAACATTCTGCGCCACTCCTGCGCTTGCAGGCAAAACACTGCGCGATGTCACGCGAGTCAAGGGACAGGGTGCATCGCTCATCCAAGGGCTCGGGCTCGTCGTCGGTCTCAACGGGACCGGAGACTCGGGAACCGAGCTCGCGATGGCGCGTCCACTCGCCGCGGCGCTGACCAATATGGGCAATCCGGTCTCGATCGATGAACTCGCCAACACCAACTCCGCCGCACTCGTGCTTGTCACCTGCTCGATCCCTCGCGAGGGCGCGAAGGTTGACGACGAGTACGAGGTCACGATCTCCGTCATCAACTCCGCGCAGTCCCTCGAAGGCGGGATCCTGTTGATGACCCCGCTCACGCCGCGCCCAAACTCGCCCGTCTACGGCTTTGCCAACGGGCGACTCACCCTCCCAGACATGGACAACCCCACCGTCGCGATCGTCAACAAAGGTGCGCAGATCGTCCGCGACATCAACACGATGCCCAACATCGGCGCATCGTTCGATCTCATCATCGATTCGCCCTTCGCTGGATGGGGACCCGCCGCGTCCATGGCGTCGGAAATCGACCAGAACTACAGACTTTCCTCCGATCGACTCGGAGAACCACTCGCTCGCGTCATCGACCCACGCACGATCCGCGTCACTGTCCCAACCAACGAACGCTCGAATCCTGGATCATTCTTCGGACACGTCATGGAGACCAACATCTCCGGCGCGCTCCGCAAGCTCCCAGCGCAGGTCATCTGCGACACGCGAGCCGGGATCATCGTGATGACGGGCGAGGTCGAGGTCTCCCCCACGGTCATCACGCACAAGGACCTTGTCATCACGACGTTGGTCGATCCGCTCGTCCAGCCAATCCAGAGCGAATCGGAGTTCGCCGCGATCCAGACAGACACGAGCGATTCCAACAGCGCCAAGCTTCAGGACCTGATCAACGCGTTCGACCAGCTCGATGTCCCGCCGCGTGAGCAGATCCAGATCCTCGAACTCATCCACAACGCAGGAAACCTCCACGCGCGTCTCATCATCGACGGCGTCGGATAACCCAGAACCACCAAGAGCACAGACCATCACAAGAGGTACACCAATGAGCTCAATCAATACTTCAAACAGTCTCACGACCCAAGCCGCGATCCTTGCGGGAAAGCGTGCCACCGATCCAAACGCCAGCCCCCTCCAAGCGGCGCGGAACAACGCGATCCGTTCAGAGAGCGGCTCAGAACAAAGCGAAGGCAAGGTCGCGACCAACCCCGCTGACCTGCTGCGCCGCGCTGGATCGAGCGACGACACCGAGCTCAACAGTCAACCAGTGGTCCCAAGCGCTCGAGAGATCAAAGCGCTCGACACGGCTCAGAAGCTCATCTCCACCACACTCATCAAACCCATCCTCGCTCAAGCCCGCGCTACGCGTGACGCTCCGGCGCCTTGGGGACAGACGCAAGCGGAGAAGCAGTTCGGCGCGCTGCTCGACAACCGGATCGCCGACGACATCGCCAAAGCGTCCAACTTCCCGATCGCGCAGCGCATCGCTGACCAGATCCTCCAGAACTCACCAATCAGCTCAAACGAGAGCACCCAAACCCAGTACACCCCAGTGGACCTCTTCGGATGATCAGCACCACACCCCAACCTCCCAAAGCCGCATCCACCCAGACCGATCTGGATCGTCTCGAAGCGATGCTCCTGGACCTTGAGCACGAGCACCACAAGCTGCTCGAGCTCGCGGGACTGCAGCGCGAAGCGATCAGCCGCGCCGATGCCAAGGGGATCGGGGAGATCGTCGAATCCACCGCAGAGACGCTTGGACGCATCGCGACCATCGAGCAAGAACGCCGCAAGGTCGTCAAGCGGACCGACGGCACGATCCCCACTGTGGACCAGATCATCCAAGAAGCCGACGAGCACCACGCACGCACGCTCACCACACGTTCCCGATCGCTGCGCTCACTGATGGCGCAGCTCAAAGAGGAACACGAAGCGGTCCGCGTCGCGTCGCTCGCGCTCACCAATCACATGAACGGCTTGATCGAGCAGGTCAGCGCCAAACTCTCGCACGCCGGGACCTACGGACGGCGCGGTGCCGTCGATCCGGGAAGAAATCAGGTCGTTTCCAGTCTGGACACACTGCAGTAACCCCTGCGATTTAGAAAGGAGCAAGCTATGAGTCTGACATCTTCACTCCACATCGCTCAGTCCGCGCTCTCGACTTCGCAGATCGGTCTGCAGGTCACGTCGCAGAACCTCGCCAACGCCGCGACTCCGGGATACACGCGCCAGGTCGCGCTGCTCCAAGCCGTGCGAGGCAGCGTCACCGATCCGTTCATCATCGGATCGGGTGTCGCGATCCACGAGGTGCGTCGTCAGATCGACACCGCGCTCCAGTCGCGCCTGTGGAACGCCAACTCCGAAGAGTTCAGCAACGCGCAGCAGCTCAACGTCTACAACCAGCTCGAAGCGATCCTTAACGAGGGCACCGAGTACGACCTGTCGTCCGAGCTCTCGTCGTTCTTCAACGTCTGGTCCGAAGCGACCACGCTGCTGGATTCCTCATCAACCGTCGTCAACCAGGGCAAATCGATCGCGAGCTTTATCAGAAACATGCGTGAGGACCTCCTCGATCAGCGCCAGCAGATCGAGAACCAGATCGACTCGCAAGCGACCCAAGCCGACGCGCTGTTCACCGAGATCGCGCTGATCAACTCCACCATCTCCTCCAACGAGATCGGCGAAGCCGAGGCGAGCGCCTTGCGCGATCGGCGTGACCAGATCGTCACCGAGCTCTCTCAGCTCGTCGAGGTCACCACCGTCGAAACCAACCAAGGCGGATACGACGTCTTCATCGGATCAACCCCCATCGTGCAGGGCAACCGCTCACGCGGGATCACCATCGATCGTCAGACACAGAACGGCACCGTCAACGTCACGATCAACACCGCCGACAACAACGACACGCTCACCGTCACCTCGGGATCCATCGGTGGACTCCTCAACTCCAGAGACGGCGCGATCGACGAGACCATCGAGAAGCTCGATCGCATCTCCTCTAACTTGATCTTTGAGGTCAACAAGATCCACTCCACTGGGATCAACGAGGATTGGCTGACCACGGCGCTGGGGACACTCCAGATCTCCACCGCGAACCAGACACTCCCGCTCAACGATCCAGCAAACTCCGACCTCGCTAATCTCCCCTACGCGCCGAGCAACGGCGGGTTCTACATCAACATCCGCAACGATAACACCGGATCCTCAGACCAGATCTGGGTCCCGGTCGATCTCGACGGCATTGATACGCTTGGGACCGCATCGGTCGCCGACGACACCACTGCTGAAGACATCCGCGCCGCGATCGACGCTGCTGGAGACCCCGCCGGGATCAACGGCCCGCTCACCGCGACCTTCGACCCCTCAGGAAGACTCCAGATCACCGCACCAACGGGATACTCGTTCTCGTTCTCCGAAGACTCCTCCGGCGCTCTCGCGACCCTCGGCGTCAACACGTTCTTCCAAGGCACCGACTCCTCGGACATCGCTGTCCGCGACGACGTCAACGTCATGCTCGGACGACTCGCTCCAGACGGCTCATTCAGCGCCAACGAGAACGCCAACCTGCTCGGAAAGCTCGGCACACAAGCACTCGACGGGCTCAACGGCCAGAACATCGAGAAGTTCTGGAGCATCCAGACCCAGAACGTCGCGGTGCAAGCTGCGTCGGCGCGAACACAAGCCGACGCGTCCTTCCTTGTCCGCCAGAGTCTCGACAACCAACGCGCCGGAGTCTCCGGCGTCAGTATCGACGAGGAATCCATCAACCTGCTCACCTACCAGCGTCAGTACCAAGGCGCTGCGCAGATTATCACCGCCGCTCAGGAGATGTTCGACACACTGCTCACGCTCGTCTGATCGTAAGCAATAGGAACCAACGCCATGTCCAGCTTCCCCACCTCATACTCACGCGCCCCATCGCTGCTGTTCACGATGCAGAATCTGAACAACATCAACTCGACGAATATCTCGATCGGACGCCTGACCAACCAGCTCGCATCGGGTCTGGACATCCTGCGCCCATCGGACGATCCCGTCCGCAGCGCGACCATCTCGACCCTCGACACGCGCATCGAGCACACCAACCAGATCCTCCAGAACCTCAACTTCGCAAGCTCGTCTGTAGGCACGCTCGACCAGATCCTCGCAGATGCCAAGTCGCTCGTGGACGAAGCCGCGTCGATCGCGTCCTCGCAGATCAACTCAGACCCAGAAACACGCGAGAGCCAAGCGATCATCATCGATTCGCTCATCGACTCGCTCTACACGCTCGCGAACCAGGAATCCCTCATCGGATTCACCTTTGGGGGCTCTGCACCAGGACGCCAACCCATCATCTACGACCGCGGCGCTTACCGCTTTGTTGGTGAAGTCGGAGGCATCACCGCCGCATTGGGATCCGCTTCAAACGTCCCGCTTACCCTCGGCGTGGGCAACGCGATCGGAGAGCTCTCCAATCGCATGGAAGGCACGGTCGACCTCAATCCAGGACTCACGCCCGACACCCTCCTCACAGACCTCAACGGCGCCAATCAGGTCGGAGTCAATACCGGCATCATCGAGTTCAGCTACAACGGCGGACAGGTCGCGCAGGTTGATCTCACTGGAACCGTCACCGTCGGCGATGTGCTCGACCGACTCAACGCCGCGGTCGTGCAGTACGAAGCAGACGAAGCCGTCACCGTCCTTGGACCGAGCGCTTTCTCTATCAACGGCAACTCCATCAGCATCGATATCCCAGCAGGAAACCTCGAGTTCTTCGATCTCGAAGGATCCGACGTCGGCGCTGACCTGGGACTCGTCAATACCGCCGCGACCCCGTTCTCATCGAGCAATCCCGATGGTCTGAACCTTGACCCCAAGCTCACCTGGACCTCACCAGTCTCCGTCCTCGCCGGACTCGGGGGCTCACCGCTCGGATCCATCCAGCTCGACAACAACGGCGCGACCCACACCATCGACCTCTCCGGAGCACAGACCATCGCGGACATCAAGAGCGCGATCGAATCCGGGAACACAGGCGTCCGCGTCCTGATCTCCGAAGATCAGCGCTCGATCAACATCGTGACTGAGAGCGCTGGACTCCAGACCCACGCGCTCTCGATCTCCGAGGTCGCCGGTGGAGGGGGCACCGCTGAACTCCTCGGCATCCGGACCTTCGCCGCAAACACGCCGATCACCGTCTTCAACGACGGCGAGGGCGTCGATGTCGTCTCCGGACGCACCGATCCGCTCACTGGACTCGTGGATCCCGCGCTCAATACCGACTTTGAGATCAATCTTGGAGACGGATTCACCATCAGCATCGACCTGAGCCCCTCCGACATCACCACCGTCGGCTCGCTCGTCGCGGCAATCAACACACAAGCGGACGCCGCACTCACCGCCGCGGGACGACCCACGACAGATTTCACGGCAAACGTGGGCGCGATCAGCAACGGCATCGAGTTCAACCAGGACGCCGCGATCGCTGGGGGTGGACCGATCTCCGTCCGTCCCGTCAACAACTCAACCGCTGCGGAGCAGCTCGGATTCCTGGACGCAAAGGCGAACGGCAGCAACACACTTTTGCGCTCTGAGGATCGCGCCACAATCCGCGTGAACAACCTTTTCTCCCATCTTCTGGACCTTTCCGAGGCATTGAAGAACGACGACACGTTTGGCATCGAACTTGCGTCAAAGAGACTTGGACTCAGTCAGGACAACGTCATCCAGGCGCGGTCCACCGTCGGCGGCTACGCAAGACGTCTCGATGACGAGACACGCCGGCAAGAGGATCGCGTCGTCTATGACGAGGCCGTCCGCTCGCAGCTCAGGGATCTGGACTTCGCGTCCGCGTCATCTGAGTTCTCGAGATTGCAACTCCAGCTCCAAGCGGGGCTCAGCGTTGCGGCTCAATCCCAGCAGCTTACCCTGCTGGACTTCCTCGGCTAACGCCGCGGAGACAAGCACCCGACCCGGTGAAAGCCGGGAACGGAGATTGGATCGAGAACCCCCCCACAGTCGGTCGTGAGGGGTGCTCAGGACAGGATGTCGCCCGGTATGGATACCGGCGTCGATCCGACAAGGCAGACCGGCAAAATCGGAGCGCACAACAATGGAAGTGCGAACGACTAGATTTGGTGTAATCGATATCGCGGAGGACCGCGTGATTACATTCCCAGAGGGTCTCCTCGGTTTCAGTGACAGGACAAAGTTCTGTCTCCTGCAGCCAGGTGACGACGCATGCTTCTTCTGGCTTCAATGTCTGGATGACCCGAACCTCGCGTTCGTCGTCACTGATCCGACATTCTTCGAGCAGGATTACTCCGTACCCATCCGCCCAGAGCAGATGAGCGGGCTCAACCTGCAGAAGCTTGAGGACGCACAGGTCTTTGTCATCGTCAACAAGATCGATGAACAACTCACCGGCAACTTCCAGGGACCGTTGATCATCAACACCCTCGACAAAGTCGGCGAGCAGATCGTGCTCTCAGACAAACGATGGACGACCCGTCACCCGCTCATGCGAGTCTCGGAACAATCGACACAAACAGCTTCGGCCTGATCTGGGACCAAAGCTCGGGGCATCCATCACACCTGACACGCACGACAGTGCGGTGTGATCGGTACGCCACTACATCCGTGAATCTGTTGTTCTGATTCATGGAACGAAAGAGACTCTTCCGTCTGGTCACCAAGAACCAGCGCGGATTCGTGTGCAAGGAGTTGACGCATGCTTGTGCTCTCAAGGCAGCGCGACGAGACAATCATGATCGGGGACGAGATCGAAATCTCAGTCGTCGATATCCGAGGCGACAAGGTCCGCCTGGGTATCAACGCCCCGACGAGAATTGCGGTCCACCGCAAGGAAGTCTACGACGCGATCAAGAGAGAAAATACCGAAGCCGCAAGGCTCGGGTCCACCGACCTCGACACGCTCGCCCAGACCATCAAACCTGGACCGGCGCGACGAGGACAGCGGACAAATGATCTCATCACAACACCCGCAGCCGCAACGCTGCCAACAACCAAGGTGAGCCCGCCCCCTGGACTCACCAGTACAAAGACCACTGTAGCGAGTTCCACCAAGGCTTCATCAACGAAGGACACCGCCTAAACCCCCCGCCCCTGATCGTTACTCAACCAGGTAAGCAACAAGCAATCACGGAGGATTGCCATGACACGGATTAATACGAATGTCCCCAGTATGATCGCCCGCCAGCGTCTCAACCGTTCAGGCGTCGATCTCCAAGTTCGTCTCGAACGACTCTCGACTGGACTGAGAATCAACCGAGGCAAGGACGACCCCGCTGGGCTCATCATCTCTGAACGCATCAGCACAGAGCTCAAAGGGATCGAGCAAGCGATCTCAAACTCTGAACGCGCCAGCTCAGTGATCGCGACGACCGAAGGCTCGCTGACCGAGATCAACGACCTCCTCAACTCGATCAAAGCACTCACCGTTGAAGCCGCCAACTCCGGCGCCATCTCCGATGAGGAACGCGACGCGAACCAGCTCCAGATCGACTCCGCGATCCAGTCCATCACACGGATCGCCAACACCTCGACCTTTGGTGGTCAAAAGCTCCTCGACGGATCGCTCGGATACGTCACCTCAGGCGTCGCCGTCTCGACCATCACCAAGTCGAACATCACCGCCGCGAGCTTCATCAACGCCGGATCGATCAACGTCTCTGTAGACGTCATCGCATCTGCACAGAAGGGCTCGCTCTACCTCACCGGTGATAACGGCGGTGTGGGTGACGGCACCATCCTCTCCGCGACCACCATCCAGATCCGTGGACCGCTGGGTGTCCGCGAGCTCGACATCCTCTCGGGAACCGCCCTCTCAGCGGTCGCCGCGAGCGTCAACGCGCTGACCGGTCTGACCGGAGTCACCGCGAGCCGGATCAACCCCGCGACCGACCTCTCAGGGATCGCGTTCCAATCACAGGGTTACGGCTCAGACAGCTTCGTCTCAGTCGAGCGACTCAACAAGCCGTCCAACGCAACACTCGACAACTTCAACCTGGTCAAGGTAGATGGCAACGCGGACGTTACCGGACTCGTCTGGGGTCTCACCACCGTCGCGGCGACCCGCGACGAGGGGCGTGACGTTTCCGCACTTATTAATGGCAACGTCGCGAGCGGCGACGGACTCAATATCTCGATCGGATCGCCATCGCTGGCGCTCAAGCTCGATCTCGCTGAGTCCTACGCAACGGACCCATCACTCGCTGTATCAACGTTTGACATCACCGGCGGCGGCTCACTCTACCAGCTCGGACCAAGCGTCAACGCGCTCCAGCAATCCAATATTGGTATCCAGTCCACCGCGGCAGAAGCACTCGGAGGCGTCTTCAAGAACGGCGTGTCCCACTTCCTCTCGTCGCTCCAGACAGGGAAAGCCAACTCACTCGCCGCAGCGGACGCGAGTCGAGACTACTCAACCCTCTCTGAGATCGTCGAAGCATCGATCGACGAGATCTCGATCCTGCGTGGTCGATTGGGTGCCTTTGAACGCAACGTCCTCGAAGCAAACTCGCGATCACTCCAGGGCGCGTTCGAGAATCTGACCGCATCGCAGAGTCTCATCCGCGACGCCGACTTCGCAGCCGAGTCCTCAGAACTCACGCGTGCACAGATCCTCCAATCCTCCGGCACCACAGTCCTCTCGCTCGCGAACCAGCAGTCGCAGCAGGTGCTCCAGCTTCTCGGATAAACGAGCAAGCAAAGACAGACCTTTAATAGACAACCAATCGGCATCACCCCAACCCCCTCATCTAGAGGGGGTTTTTCTATGGGTTTTTCCCAATATATCCAGACCCAGAGTCCGGATAACAGCGTGAAGTCCAAAAAAATATGACAGAACTTGGGACGTGACTAAATCCGGGTGTTCAGTGCGTCGATCCGTGAACCATCATCCGGGTGTGTACCCGGTGTGAAGGTCAGCTTAGCGATGCAAGTCGCAAGCCGCCGAGCCGAGCGAATGCAAGGCAAGGCAAAGCGGACGGCTAAGGAAAGTCGCCCGTTCAATGGACCCCGGAAGTTTGTCCGGGGATAACACGGAGGTTGTCAGCCAATGACACGCATCAACACCAACGTTTCGTCACTGATCGCACAGAACGTGCTCGGTCGTAACAACAAATCACTCGGCGTCGCGCTCGAACGCCTTTCCACTGGTCTCCGGATCAATCGTGGTAAGGACGATCCAGCGGGTCTGATCGCATCGGAAACTCTGCGTTCCGAGAAAGCAGGCCTCAACGCAGCAATCGGCAACGCCGAACGCTCGGAGCAAGTCGTCAACATCGCTGAAGGCGGTCTCCAGGAAGTCTCGAACCTCCTGACCGAACTCCAGGGACTCATCACCACCTCAGCGAACTCCGCTGGTCTCTCGACCGAAGAGAAGGAAGCAAACCAGCTCCAGATCGACTCGATCCTCCAGACCATCGACCGCGTCTCCGGCGCAACCGAGTTCCAGGGAACCAAGCTCCTCAACGGCAACTACGACTACCAGACCACATCGGTCGCGGCAGGCGTGACCGACTACGAGGTCCGTGGCGCGAAGCTCGACGGCACCAACAACCTCTCGGTTGACGCCATCGTCACTCAGTCCGCTCAGCAAGCAGGTCTCCACCTCTCATTCGGTGGTGCACTCGACCTCAGCTCGGCTGACGCACAGTTCATCTTCGAAGTCGCAGGCTCCAAGGGCTCGCGTGAGTTCCAGTTCGCTTCAGGTGCTGCAGTCGCAGACATCGCAGCAGCCGTGAACACCTTCACCGACGTCACCGGCGTCACCGCGACCGTCAGCGGTACCGGTATCCGTCTCGCATCCAGCGAGTTCGGTTCAAACGAGTTCGTCTCGGCAACCGTCGTCGATGACGGTGCACTCAACACCGCAGCAGCAACCGCAGGTATCTACACCCACGCGGCGTCTGACTTCGATGTCACCAGTGCAGCAACCGTCACCCTCTTCAGCGCCGCAGCTGCAGAGAACGGCATCCGTGACGAAGGTCAGGACATCACCGGCACCATCAACGGCCTCCTCGCTGTTGGTCAGGGCAAGAAGCTCTCGGTCAACTCTGACTTCCTCGATGTCGAGTTCACACTCAACACCGCAACCGCACAAACCCTCGGTTCGGTCGCAGCGTTCGACATCACCGGCGGCGGTGCTGACTTCCAGCTCGCTTCCGACGTCAACATCGCAGGTAAGGTCTCGCTCGGTATCGGTGACCTCTCCGCTCGTAAGCTCGGGAACTCCGCCGACGGCTACCTCGATGACCTCGCTTCAGGCAAGTCATTCAACGTCGTCGATGGCAACAACCTTGATACCGCTCAGAAGATCGTTTCCGAAGCGATCAACCAGGTCTCCTCGACCCGTGGACGTCTCGGTGCGTTCCAGAAGAACGTTGTCGGTGCAACCTCGCGTTCACTCGGTACCGCTCTCGAGAACATCACCGCTGCAGAGTCCGTCATCCGTGACGCAGACTTCGCAACCGAAACCGCGGCTCTGACCCGGAACCAGGTCCTTGTTCAGGCATCCACCAACGTCCTGTCGCTGGCAAACCAGTCGCCACAGAACGTCCTCGCACTGCTCGGCTAATCCCAAGCAGTAAATCGGCTGATGCCACCAAATTGAGCTGACCCTCAACGCCCCGGTCCCAACCGACCGGGGCGTTTTCATGCGCCCGCTCAACTTCAACCGATGAAAACCCCGTGACTTCCGCCCAATCCAGCCGAGTCGAACTGCTCTCTGAGCCCAACCAGATCCTGCGCCGTCGCTTCATCAACTTCATCCGCATCGAGTGCGGGCTCCTCCCATCCTCCATCGAAGCATACTGCAGGGACCTCGAAACTCTCCTCCTCGATCTCCAGGACAAAGGCATCGACGATGCACACAACACACTTCCCGAGCACCTCATCGCGCACATCCGCTCGCTCTCCAAAGACCGCGGCTACGCCGGGACGACCGTCTCGCGTCACATCGCGACGATCAAAGTCTTGTTCCGCTGGTTGTACGCAAACGACAAGGTCAGCGAGAACCCCGCCGATCATCTCGACCAGCCCGCCAAATGGAAGAAACTCCCCGGCGTGCTCACACCCAACCAAATGAAAAAACTCCTCGCGGCCCCCACCCCTCCAACACCCCCAAACAACCAGCCCCCGCTCTACCTCCGCGACCGCGCCATCCTTGAGCTCATGTACGCCTCAGGTCTTCGCGCCAGCGAGGTCGGACAGATCCACCTCTCCGATGTCCTCGAACGCGTCGGCGTCGTCCGCGTGCTGGGCAAAGGAGACAAGCACCGACTCGTCCCGATGGGAACCCCAGCGATCAACGCGATGGAGCAGTACATCAGCGAGTGCCGACCGATGCTCATCACCGCCGAGCGAGCCGCGGACAAACGCGATCAAGGCAAGCTGTTCTTATCCAGAACAGGACGACCAATCGAACGCGTCCGAGTCTGGCAGATCGTCAAGCACTGGTCGACCCAAGCGGGACTCAAGGACATCCACCCCCACATGCTCCGCCACTCCTTCGCCACCCATCTTCTCGCAGGCGGCGCGGATCTCCGCATCGTCCAAGAACTCCTGGGACACGCCGACATCTCGACCACCCAGATCTATACCCACGTCGATCGCTCCCAGCTCAGCAAGACCATCAAAACCCTCCACCCTCGCGGCTAGACAAGGATTAAGAGCGGCTAGACGGCGTATTTTTTGCTGGTGCAGACCGCCCCATCGGTGTATACTCAAAGCAGCGATGAAGATCTCACGCCTCATCCTGATCTTCTCAACCCTCCTCTTTGCGCTGCATGGAGCGGGTGTCGTTCGCTCATTCCACTACCTCTCCGACCACACCCAGCCATCCACGGGCCACAGCTGCGTCGATAGTCATTTCGACTCCCAGAGCGAACCTACAGAACGCCCCTCCGACACTGACGATGAGCAAGATTGTGACATCTGCCTCACGATCAATACCATCACCCCGATACAAGACGCCCCCCAGCTCACCACTCTACCGCTGACTCCAAAGGGCGAACTCTTCAAAATCACCAATCAGACGCTGCACTACTCAGCCCAGCGTCCAGGCGACAAAGCCGCGCGAGCACCGCCGATCTGCTGAATCTATCGTCTTTCTACGCCCCTGATCGGATGCTTGCTGCATTGCGCTCATAGTCTCGCGCAGACTCACCCACCAAAGGATATCCAATGTCGATCTACATCGAATGTAGACGCGCCCGCGCGTTTACGCTCATCGAGTTGCTGGTTGTCATCGCCATCATCGCGCTGCTTATCGGAATTCTCCTCCCGGCTCTAGGCAACGCACGCGCCTCGGCGCAGCGCATCGTTTGCCAATCCAACATGCGCCAGCTCGAGCTCGCACACCAGCTGTACCTCGAGGACTACAAGGGGCACTTCATCGACGCCGCACTCCCCCACGGCACACTCGCAGGAGACATCCGCAAGACCTGGCTCATCTCCCTCCAAGACTACGGCGCTGCTCCCGAATCGCTCTACTCCCCAGTAGACCGCTCGATCTGGCTCAATGTCTCCAAAGGAGGCAGCGACGAGGGCGCCACCCTCCCAGAACTCCGCACCTGGTTCGAATCAAACGAAGACATACTCAACGACAACGACTTCGGGAACGACCCAGATCAACCCGAAATCTCCCGCCTCACCAGCTACGGACTCAACGGCTTCACGGCACAGAGCGTCGCGCCATTCCTCAACCCCGATCCCGTCACAGGACGTCGTCTCGATCAGCGGAGCGCCTACACCAAGCTCACCCGCATCCCCAGAACCTCCTCCACTGTCCACCTCGTCATGATGACCCCGATCGCGCGCAACTTCGGAGAAGAGGTCTACACCGAACCCGACTTTGCCAAATCCGATCACGTCCACCCCGACGAGTGGGACCTCTCTTTCCTCGGCGCTGACGCGAGCGCCAAGTTCGCAAGCTCCCAGCTCTGGCTCAACGCCCACGGCGGAGAACCCACCGAACCAGCCGCCAAAAGCAACGCCGCATTCTTCGACGGCTCCGTCCGGACCATGTCCTTCCAGGACCTGTACGTCGACACAAACCACAACCTGTTCCACCCCGAAGCAAACCCCACCGGATCAACTCAATAACGAGCATGATCCAACATGATCCAGCATGATCCAATGCTGACAGCCAACCTATTGGAGATCACATGAACACCACACTCACCCAAGCCCTCGCCGTCGCCTGCACCGCCGCGACATGCCTCGCTGGAGTCGTCCACAATGCGGACTTCATCCCAGCGGTCCAAGACGGCAAGATCGTCGTCGGCACCGTTGATCCAGATACCAACGATGTCATCTACCCCTCACAGATCAAGTCCGCAATCCTCGGCACCGAAGGATTCCCAAACTTCACCAACAACCCAGGTTTCAACTCCGAACTCGGCGCACTCGTCCCAGGGATGACCATCGGATTCAACATCCTCAGCGCCCCGCGCGTCTGGGACGAAACCAACGAAGACTTCGAGACCATCGCATCGGAACAGCTCATCGTCCGAGCCGCCGCTCAGAATATCGTCGCCCCATCGACCGACACCGTCGTTCCAGGGATCGTGTTCGGACAAGCTTCGCTCGACGCCGCCGCATCGTTCCACCACCACATGCAGTTCCTGCTCGAAGGAGGACTCCCCCCCGCGATCGACGGCGTGTGGTTGCTCGAACTCGAACTCTGGTCCGAAAGCGCAAGCATCGAAGCGTCCGATCCGATCTACATCGTCTTCGGACAAGGCACCGGAGTCCCGAACATCGAGACCGCGGTCGCATGGATCGAGGACAACCTGATCGCTTCGCCGTGCCTCGCGGACCTGACTGGTGACCAGTCACTGAACTTCCTCGACGTCAGCGCGTTCCTCGAAGCGTTCGGTCAACAAGACCCCGTCGCGGACTTCACCAACGACGGGCAGTTCAACTTCCTCGACGTCAGCAGCTTCCTCGCGGCTTACGCGAACGGATGCCCATAACACAATTTTTTGTTTGAGGGTTTGGAGGGTTTGGAGATCCCTTAACCCCTTTTTAGGAGACAGAGACATGAAACTCGCAGCAATCTTGGCAACAAGCCTCATCGCATCGATGGCAATCGCAGGAGAAGACCACGAACACGAGGGCGGTGACTACGGCCTCACCATCATCGACGGCACCGTCGCCGTCGGGATCGGTGACCACGACGAAGGCGTCGTCGAAAACATCGGCGAGCGCGTCTTCGCCGCTGATATGACCCTCAGCGGACCAAACTGGTTCGCCGACGAACCAGGGATCTTCATCGAAGAAGGCGCACTCCCTGACAACACGCAGGTGGGCTTCACCCTCACCCAGTCCCTCATGTACTGGGACGGCACCGGCGCCGTCAACTTCAGCGTCGCCGCCGATGCGATGTCGCTCTCGTTCGGACCAGCAAGCGTGTCGACCTCGCTCGACAACAGCCCGGTCGCTGGATTCTCGATCAACTACGACGCGGACGCGATCGGTGGTTTCGACGAGCACCTCGACTACACCATCGACGGCCTCGCCCCGACGGGAATCTACCTGCTCGCCAACACCTTCTCGCTCACTGGAGCACTCGACTCCGACGTGATCTTCACCGTGTTTAACGCAGGACTCGATGAAGAAATCCACGACGAAGCGGTTGAGTACGCCGAATCTGTCCTCGTCCCAGCACCAAGCGCCGCGGGACTCCTCGCGCTCGCCGGACTCGGAGCCATGTCTCGCCGTCACAAGGCATAAACGAACTCCAAACCTGGGGTCTTCGGGTGAGTTGCCCGGAGGCCCTATTGAAAGCAACGACGCAAACCGATCAATCATGATCGCCGTCACGCCCTCGTCCCGTCATCTGTTCAAGGCAGGGACGGGGCTTTTTTAGGCGCACTTGCACGCATCTGCTGAATCCCTTAGGGTGAACACTCCACCCCTTCCCGAACACCCCGAGGTGCCCCATCAATACCGACACACTCATGAAACTCGCCGCCATCGCGATCTACGCGTTCATCCTCGTCGCGATCGGATACTTCGCATCCAAGAAGATGCACAACATCCGAGACTACTTCGCATCGGGAAAGAACCTCGGATTCTTCAACGTCGCGTTCTCCGCACGAGCGACCGGCGAATCCGCGTGGCTCCTCCTCGGACTCACCGGAATGGGATACGCCTTCGGAGTCAAAGCATTCTGGGTCGTCCTCGGCGAAGTCATCGGCGTCGGGGGCGCTTGGCTATTGATGTCCCGTCGATTCAAACGCCTCACCGATCGCTACGACTCCATCACCGTCCCCGACTATCTCGAATCACGCTTCCGCGATTCCGGACACTGGTTGCGCCTCATTGCAGGTGGATCGCTCATCATCTTCGTCCCGATCTACGCCGGCGCTCAGGTCTTTGCGACAGGTGACGCGTTCAACAGCTTCCTCGGATGGGATCATCTACTCGGCGCTTCCGTCGGATTCGTCGTCGTCCTGCTCTATATCACGCAAGGCGGATTCACCGCCGTCGTCTGGTCCGACGTCTTCCAAGGCTCGCTCATGTTCCTCGGACTCGTCTCGCTCCCCGTCATCATCCTCCTCGAAGCAGGAGGAATCACCAACATCACCGACACACTCCGCTCCATCGACCCCCACCTCCTCTCGCTCCACGGCCCTGGTCCCGCAGACGCGGACGGTATCATCACACCAAGCACCGGAGGATGGACCACAGGGACCATCATTTCCATCGTCGGACTCGCCGCGATCGGGATCGGATTCTGGGGATCTCCGCAAGTCTTCGTCCGCTACATCTCGATGAAAGACGAGAAGCAGATCGCTCCCGGCGCGACCACCGCACTGATCTGGACGCTCCTCGCAGACTCCGGAGCCGTCCTCGTTGGAGTCTTCGGTCGCGGACACGGCCTCTTCGAGTTCAACGAACCACTCGCCAATCGCGAAGAGATCCTCCCCACCGCCGCACTCGAACTACTCCCCGCGTTCTTCTCAGGCGTGTTCATCGCGATGGTCTTGTCCGCGATCATGTCAACGATCGATTCACTCCTCGTCGTCGCATCATCCGCAGGCGTCCGAGACTACTGGCAAAAAACCAAGCACCCCAACATGAGTGACGAATCCCTCGTCTCACTCTCACGCAAGGTCACCGTAGTGCTCGCGCTCGTCGCGTTCGGGATCGGCATGGGACTCCTCATCCGAGATCCCGAGAAACCCCTGTTCTGGATCATCATCTTCGGATGGTCCGGGATCGCCGCGACCTTCTGTCCGACGATGATCCTGTCGCTGTTCTGGAGCAAGCTCACATCACTGGGCGCCAAGTGCGCCATGATCGCTGGATTCTTAGGAGTCCCCGCGTTCAGCTTCCTCGTGCCATGGGTGCTCAAGAAATCCGGACAAGAAACCATCGCCGGATATCTTGGTGACCTTGACGTGCTGCTCCCAAGCTTCATCATCGGATTTGCAGTAGCGGTCGTCGTGTCATTGTTTGACAAAGCCGGCCAAGCCAAACTCCAAGGCGTCACCGACGACCTCCAGTTCGCCAAAACCGGTCAGGACTGAACCGAAGCCATCCGCTTCTCGACCCCGCGCACCATCACCCCCACCGCGTCCGCGCAGTACGGGAAGAACAACGAGGGTTCGAGCATCTCAAGCTCTCCAAGCACCAGCGTGCCGTGATTGTCAGGCATCACATCCACGCGCGCAAACAGACACGCCCTCCCCGCCGCGCTGAGCACACGATCCGCGATCTCGCGCATCTCATCGCTGATCGTCTCGCGCAGCAGCACGCATTCCTCCTGATCATCAAAGCGTGGTCGTTTCTCGATCGCGTGCGTGAGCCGACCATCAATCACCACCAGCGAGGTCTCCCCGATCGTCTCCACGCTGTCCATGAACTCCTGAACCATCATCCCGCGATCCGCGATCATCGAATCAAAGAACGCCTGCGCCGCCACCCCTTCCCCCCCATCAAGATCAAACGCGCGCGTCCCGAACGACCCCGCCCCCACCGTCGGCTTGATCACCACACGCTTCCACCCACGCTCCAGTGCAAGCCCCACGACGTCCGCACCCGTCCCGCGATCAAAGAAAGCCGTGGGAACAATCGGCACGCCTTCCGATTCCAGCTCATTCAGATACCCCTTATGCAGATTCCACTTCATCGTGGACGCCGGATTCATCAGCGTGGTCACCCCATCGACCCGATCGATCCACTCCGCGAACGCATCAAGCTCATGCACATAGTTCCACGTCGCCCGCACCAGCGCCACGTCAAAGCTCCCCCATTCCACCTCCGGATCATCCCACGCGACGACCACCGCATCATGCCCCGCCGCAGACAGCCCCTCCACCAACGGCTGCTCGTCGATATCCGCCTCAGGAAGCTCCATACAACTCACATACGCAATCCGCATCCGATACCTCCCAATCAACTATCCCGCGAGTCCAATCACCCCCATCCTACGAATCCACAACGGACACAACCCACCCTTGCCCCTACAATTGGACGCAAGGCGCGCCGTTGAGTGCCGCCGCGGAGAGCCGACCATGACCATCTATCAACCACTCCCAGAGCACCCCGATCTCGACGCCCAGGATATCGGCCTCCTCAACGCCGTCGCGCTCGGACACGCCCGTCTCACCCCTGAACAATCCCTCGACCTCCTCACCTCCGCCCCCCTCCACACGCTCGGACGCTTCGCCGACGCGCGCTGCCGAGAACTCCACGGCGACCACCTCCGCTCCTACATCATCGACCGCAACATCAACTACACCAACATCTGCACCGCCAAATGCATCTTCTGTGCGTTCAAACGCAAAGGCGACGAGCACGACGCGTACACCCTCTCCCACGAAGCGCTCTACGAGAAAGTCCAAGAGCTCTCTGACATCGGTGGCACCCAGATCCTCATGCAAGGCGGGATGAACCCCGACCTCCCCCTCGACTGGTACCTCGAGCTCCTCAACGGACTCCGCGAACGCTTCCCCCACGTCAATGTCCACGGCTTCTCCCCTCCAGAACTCATCGAGTTCGTCAACTTCTTCGACCCCCCAGGCGCGACACTCATCGACAAAGTCCGCTGGGTCCTCATCAAACTCAAAGACGCCGGGATGGGATCACTCCCAGGTGGCGGAGGCGAAATCTTCGCGCCCGCAGTCCGCACCAAGATCGGGATGGGCAAGTGCGACATGGAAGCATGGCTGCAGGTCATGTACGCGGCGCATTCGCTCGGGATGTTCACCTCCGCCTCCATGATGTACGGCCACATCGAGGGATACGCCGACCGAATCCACCACATGCGCCTCGTCCGCGAGTGGCAAGACAAAGCGATCCGCGACTTCGGGACCGGTGAACTCCCGCACGACATCGCCTTCGACCCAACCATCAAAAAACCAGAGACCGGCGGACACTACCTCGGATTCCACGCGTGGCCTTTCCAACCAGACCACACCGCACTCGGACGACTCCCGACCTGGCCGACCCCTGAAGACAAAGCACAAGGACTCCCGTTCCCCGGAGACGTCGTCGCCAAACTCGACGGCTCAGGAACCAAAGACGAAGACCCACTCTTCGGAAGACGCCTCCGCTTCGCCGGCGCGACCGAATACCTGCGTACCCAAGCAGTCTCGCGCCTGATGCTCGACAACATCTACACCATCGGCTCCAGTTGGGTCACCATGGGACCCCACATCGGACAGACCGCCCTCTTCTACGGCGCTAACGACATGGGCAGCGTCATGATGGAAGAGAACGTCGTGTCCTCCGCCGGAACGACCTACTGCCTCGACGAAGCCGTGCTGTGTAACCTCATACGCACCGCCGGATTCACCCCAGCCCAGCGCGACTCCAAGTACGACATCATCCGCACCCACACCAGCCCCGACTCCCCAGACCTCAAAGTCACCGACTGGTCCGAGCACCGCACCAAGCGCCTGCACATCCAGAGCGCCGAAGAATCCGAAGCAGAACAACTCGGTACGGCAGAGCTCACCGTTGGTGCTTCAGACTAAACAACTGTGCCGCAGTGAGCTTTAGGACAACTTGTGGAAGATTATCAACGACAGTGTGTAATTCACTTAGATCCAGGTCATCGCAATATCGATGCACTAGGAAATTCTCTTTCTGACCTATTGGGGTTTCCTTATCAACATGGATTTCTGAGAACGAGTTGGGCAATCATTGGGCTAAACATGAAGAGCAAACTCGATCTTGAGCTTTCCCCTGACCCGCTAGGCTTTCATTTAGAAGTACACGCCAGTGATGATGTTTCAACTGAAAAATACAAATCGGAACTCAAGGTGTTTTGTCAACAACTTGTTTCATTGAGATACCGACCAATCCCTGCGTGCGACTTCGAAGACGAGTTTAATCTGTAACCGGTACCCCTCCTTTTATCCGCTTCGGGATAAGGAGGTCTTGAAACTGCCTCAAACAGCTCAATCTAGCGGTATACTCGCACCATGCCCCTCCGCGTGCTCCAGATCATACTCCCTGCCGATCATCACGATGACCTCTGCGTCATCCTCGATGATGCACGCTGCGATCAGCGCTGGATCACCCCACTCGACGACGACCTCGCGATGACCTCCGTCGTCCTGCGTTCCGAATCCGTCGAACCGATCACCGACACGCTCCGCGACAAGTACGACGACACCCACGGCTTCCGCACCATCCTCCACGACATCGAAGCGACCCACCCCGCGCTCCCCGAACCCGAGGACGAGCCCGAGCCGCAGAAAGAATCCGACACACAGCACAGCGGATGGAAAACCCGCTTCGGACGCGTCTCGCGCGAAGAACTCCTCGAGGACATCCAAGACTCCGCGAAGATCACCCCTGTGTATCTGAGCATGGTCTTCCTCGCGACCATCGTCGCGTGCGTGGGACTGCTCAAGGACTCCGCGCCCATCATCATCGGCGCGATGGTCATCGCTCCACTGCTCGGCCCCAACACCGCACTCGCACTGGGAACCACGCTCGGCGATCTCAAGATGATCAAGAACGCGATCAGGTCCAACGTCGCCGGACTGGGGATCGCGATCATCATCTCCATCGTCTACGGCTACCTCGCTGTCCCAGACGACATCACGAGCGAGATCACAGCTCGCACCACCGTCGATACCGCCGACATCATCCTCGCCCTCGCGTCCGGAGCCGCGGGAGTCGTCGCGTTCACGACCGGCGCCTCCGCAACACTCGTCGGAGTCATGGTCGCCGTCGCGCTGCTCCCACCCACCGCGACATTTGGCATGCTGCTGGGCGCGGGAGAACCAACACAAGCCGCGGGCGCCGCGGTCCTCGCGCTGACCAACATCGTGTGCATCAATCTCAGCTCCGCCGCGATCCTCATCGCCCAAGGCGTCCGCCCCACCACGTGGTACGACAAGGGACGCGCCAACAAAGCGACCATCACCGCACTCATCACCTGGACCATCGCGCTGGGGATCCTCGCCGTGCTGATCGTGTACTTCTGGTAACTAGTCCGAATCGCTCGACCGCTCGCGCCGGAACACGATCTTGATCGACACCTCGATCAGATCATCCCCCTCGATCTCGTCGATCTGCTTGCCCTTCGCTTTCCACTGATAGATCGCGTTGAGCAGCGGCTCATCCACCCCCATATACCCCGACGAATACTCCACACCCCGATCACGCAGAAACTCCGCCTTCGCAACCTTCCCCTCGCGATTGAAGTAGATCAGCACGATCGGATTCTTGGGAATCGCCGACATGCGGACCGCAGAGCTGTAGCGAGGACGCACCGTGATGATCTCGAGCCCCTTGCCCGCGACCGGCGCGTTGGGCTTGTACGGATCAACCTCGATGGCACGCTTGATCCGCGTCGCGACCACCTCCCGCTCCGACAACACCCCAGGCGTCCCGATCGGAGTCTCCTCAACAGCCCTGCTCGCTGATTCCGCTGGTGGAGCACTCGTCTGTTCTTGTGTTGCTTGCTCGCTTGCTTGCTCCGCCACTTGATCGATCGGTTCCTCTATCGGTTGTGCATCAGTATCGTCAGCCGTCGCGATCACAACCCCCTGCCCCTCATCAATCGGCGTCTGCTCAAGCACGGGTTCGACCGCCGTTTCAACAACCGGTTCAACGATCGGCTCAAGAAGCGGCTCTTCAACCACCCGCTCCAGTTCTTCATTCGCTTCAGTCTGCTCAACCGCTTCCTCAGCAACCTCGATCGGTTGCTGAGCCAACACCGGCTCGCTGATCTGCTCCTGCCCCACCGCCGTCGTCTGTGCCGCCTGCTCCGTCTCCGAGATCTCCGCCTCACCCCGCACCGCTTCGCGCTGCTCGATCCCGAGCCAATCAATCGACGCCGACTCCGCCTCGTTCAGTCCGAGCCGAAGCTCCTCCTCGCGCTCCTGCTGCTGGATCATCTCCTCACGACTCAGCACCGCTCCGCGATCTCCCCCAGATCCAGGAATCCCCGTCCACAGCAGCACCAGTACCACGAGCACATGCAACAACACACTCAGCGCCATCGATCCCGACAACGCCCCTCGCCGATGATCAAGCTCGATCAATCCCGCGCCCATCAGTCCTCACCCCCGTCTTCCCTCCCCAGAATCGAGAACGCCCCGAGCCCCGCCCCTGTCAAACGATCCGCGAGCTCGATCAACACCCCAGAGCTCGACCCCACATCCACCGCAAGCACGATCGGCGCCCCGGCTTGCTGCTCACGCGCCGAACGCACCAACCCCACCACCGATTCCATGTCCGCTTCCTCGCGATTCACCAGCAGCCCACCATCCCCAAGCACCGCGATCGTGATGGGTTCCACCCGCTCCGCCGCCGTCCCCGACGCGAGCTCAGGGAGATCGACATTGAGCACGTCGGCGCGCACCATCATCACAATCGAGAACACAAAGAACGTCAGCAACAAAAACACCACGTCGATCATCGGCGTCAACTCAACACGCACCTCATCCACATCGCGCCGAAGCCGTCTCATCCCGTCCCCCCACCATCGGCGACCGGACGCACATACTCGCGCCCGCCCCACTTCGTCGGAGTCCCCGTCTCCAGATCCCGCGCTGCTTGTCTAAAGATCTTCCCAACCAAAAACGACCCAAACCAGAACCCAAAGACCTGCCCAAACGGCGCATGACTCATCCGCAGCATCAATCCCACAGCAACAAACCACGCAAGCACTCCAGCACCACCCACAATCCCCCCTCCGACCTGCGTCACCGGATTCCCGAGCCAAATCGCGAGCACCATGCACGCAACCGACATATCAGGGAGTATCGCATTAAGCACAGGCACCCGCACCGAGTACCGCTTGAGCCGACCCGCCTCACGATTCGCCGACTCCGTATAGATCCGCTTCCACCCACGCACAAACTCTTCCCAGCTCCCATACATCCCGCAGCGAAGAATCCCATCCGCCATCAGCAACCCCCCACGCTTCCCGCGATACTTCAGCAGCAGCGCAAACGCAATGTCCTCAAGCACCGCCCCCTTGACCGCCTCGTGCCCACCGATGTCCTGGTACGCATCCGCTTTAAACAGCATAAACTGCCCGTTCGCAAACGGCCGCTGACGCTCCCCGTCCGTGTTCACCCTCAGCAATGGATACTGACGCGCCAGCTCAAACGCCGCCGCTGGTTGCACCCACTTCTCAAACCACTGCTCCCCCTCGAGCGTGCTCAGCAGACTCAGCATGTCCAAGCCGCGATCATTCGCCAATGCAACCGTCGCGCGAACACACGCCGGATCAAACCACGTATCCGCATCACTAAACAACAGCACATCAGCATCCCGCGCCCCGTTCGACCTCGTTACCCCACTATGCGCCGCGTGCACCTTCCCGGCCCAATCGTCCGGACACTCCGTGATCTCCACAATCTCAAACCGATGATCCCCATCAATCGCCTCAAGCGCCACCCCCTTCGTGTCGTCCGTGCACCGATCCAGCGCCAGCACGATGTTCAAACGATCGTAATCCTGCGCCTTGAGCGATCGGATCAGCTTCGCGATATTCCCCGCCTCGTTATGCGCCGGAACCACGATGCACACCCGCTCCTCCGGAGGCGTCCGATCCGCGATCGCGATCCCGTCCCTCGCTGTAGGCAGCTCACGATTGGTCTTGACAATCGCCGCCGTCACCGCGCCCCAGTACACCAGCGATGCCACCGACCCCAGCAACAGCACAAACATCACAATATCGAGCATCAAGGTAGGCATAGCGTCGTGGAATCCTTCCACCCAATCCTAGGGACGCAAGCCCCATCCCCCCACCACTATTTCAGTTTCGCCCGTATTGACTCCAAAATCAGCGGCCCTAGCATTGACGCTATGGAATCCGACCAGAAATCACCATCCTCCCAAGCGGACGGGCCGATGCGATGCCATTGCCCCTCCTGCTCCAACTCGTCTCCACGAGCGCGATCGTAGCCGGATCGCTCTGCGCCATCCTCGCGTACCTGCGAGGCGCCAAATCCCACAAACAATCACTCAACGCCCAGGTCTTCCTCAACCTGACGGAGCGTCACGCATCGCTCATCGCGTTCCGCCGACTCGACGCCGACCTCCGCCTCAACGACCACTGGCAAGGCGACCTCGAAACCGCCGTCGCGATCCGTGAGTACTTCGATCTGCTCGCCCACGAGCACGCGCTCGTGGACCTTGGGATCCTCGACCAGCAGGTTTGGAAGATCTGGCAGCCCGACATCACACGCATCGTCAACACCCAGCTCGTCTCCGAGGTCTGGAACAAACGCACGCGCCACCTCCACCGCGCCAGCCCCGACTTCGTCCGCTACATCGATACGCTCATGTCCCACCAGCGTGGGGTCTTCTGCGATGGACACACCGGGAGCACCGTCCGCGTAGCCGACAACCGCCATCGCTCGCCGCAAACCACACAAATCTCCCCCGCCTGACGCACCCCCTGTTTCCCCCTACAATCTCAGCAGATCGGAGCAACCACATGCTGGTCCAAATGGAACTCTCCAGAATCCTGATCCACGAGCGCAAAGCCGAGCAGCTCATCGAGCTCCGCGAAGCCGACCCCAACCTCACCCATCCCCGATCGTTCCCCATCGTGATCGGGATCGTCGAAGCCGCCGCGATCGGACGTCGCCTCGAAGGCATGGAACTCCCACGCCCCATGACCCACGACCTGCTCGCATCGACCATCACCGGCCTCGGCGCAACCCTCGAAGCGATCACCATCACCGACCTCGTCGACGGCGCCTTCATCGCCCAGCTCTCCATCGCCCGACCCGACGGCCACCTCGTCCACATCGACGCCCGCCCCTCCGACGCGATCGCACTCGGAGTCGCGACCAACGTCCCGATCTTCGCCGACGAATCCGTCATCGAGCAAGCCTGCGTGATGACACCGCCAGAAGACGAAGGCTTCGGGGTATCAAATCGACACTAGATCAACATATCCCGGGTGGCGGGTGCCCCGACTCGCCGTCCTCGGCGCAGTCGGGTCTTCGCTACAATCTGCAAGTGACCATCCACTCTCCAAAAATGAAACGATTCGAGCATGAAAACCACGCACGATTTCTTACTTTTTCCTGCTACAAACGCCTCCCGCTATTCAACAACGACCAAATCAAAAACCGATTCGTCGATCAACTTAAATCCACAAGAGACCTAACCGGATTCCGACTGATTGCTTGGGTCATCATGCCCGAACATATTCATCTATTGATCTGGCCAAACAGTCCAGAGTACCCCGTTTCCAAAGTTACTTGGCACTTGAAACGCAACTTTGCCAAACAAGTCATAACAAGATGGCGCCAGTTAGATGCGAGCATCCTCGACAAAATCCAAACGCCAGACGGGAAACTCCGATTCTGGCAGCACGGAGGTGGATATGACCGGAATCTCTATACACTCAATGAAATCAACGCAAAAATAAACTACATCCACACCAATCCGATCCGAAGAAATCTTGTGAATCAACCAGAAGAATGGAAATGGTCGTCAGCGAGGTGGTATGCTGGAATCAAAGAAGAGTTGTTACGAATTGATGAACTAAGCAGCCCAGACTAGAAGATATCCACTGGATTCCCGACTGCGCCGAAGACGGCGAGTCGGGGCACCCAACCAATCCGCACAAATTTAGCACACAATGAACTATCAACTCATAGAACTATCTGATACACAGTTCATACAACAACCATACGACGATGAGGGAAACTATTACTGCTCTATTTGCGGTCAGTTTCACCACCAATGCCCCTCATACTTTGAAGATGGCACCATGAACGCTGAAGTCTGCCACAGCTGCGGATTCATGGCTGGAAAGAACGATGTCCAATCAAAACACTGGTCGCTCACGCACACAGAATACCTGAATGCGTTCCGTGTAGACTGGCTCGATTCAGTCGGTTGGTCAGAAGAAAGCTTGAAGCAGATGACAACCGTACTGCGAGTTGATGTCGATGAACTCAAGGATTCAGCAGACAAACTCCGAGCGGAATGGAAACGTGTGAAAGAAATCAAACAACGCCGAGACTAATCGAGAGATGCAATACTCGGCGGGTGCCCCGACTCGCCGTCTTCGGCGCAGTCGGGCCTTCTCCATTCACAATCCCCTTCCCCACCTACAATCCCCTCCAATGCCCGCCCCCACTTCATCCAATCTCCCCCCCTTAGACGCCGCCGTCGCGGCTCCCGTGTACCTCACGCGTGATATCCCAGGAATCGGAGGCACGATCAAAAACCGTCCCGACGACTTCCTCGTCACCGAGCTCCCGCTCTACCAACCCGCAGGACAAGGCGAGCACATCTACATGCTCATCGAAAAACGAGGACTCTCCACGCTCCAGCTCCGCGACATCGTCGCGCGGCACTTCAAAGTCGGGAAGCGATCCATCGGACACGCCGGACTCAAAGACAAGCACGCGATCACGCAGCAAGTCATCTCCGTCCACACGCCTGGGAAGACCCCAGAAGATTTCCCCTCGCTGCGTCATGACAAGCTCACCGTCCAGTGGGTCGATCTGCACACCAACAAACTCAAACGCGGACACCTCGCCGGGAATCGTTTCTCCATCCGCGTGCGTGATGTCAATCCCACCGCCGTGCTCCACGCAAACCGCGCCCTCCAACAACTGGCTCAGCAAGGCGTCCCCAACCGATTCGGCCCCCAGCGCTTCGGACTCATCCAGAACAACCACGAGATCGGACGCGCCCTGATCCTCGGCGATCACCAGCACGCGATCGACCTCCTCCTCTCCCCCCACCCCCTCGCGCCCAAGTCACAACACGACGCACGCGAGTTGTACGCGGCAGGAAACTTTACCGCCGCCCGAGAAGCGCTCCCCAAAGTCTTCAACATCGAGCGCCGAGTCCTGTCCCGCCTCGCCCAAGACGCCGACCCCCAAACCGCGATCACGGCGATCGACCAGACCGCGTTCGGCTTCTACATATCCGCGTTCCAATCCGCGATTTTTAACCAGGTCCTCAACAACCGAGTCGCTGGCGGCACCCACCACACGCTGCTCCCCGGCGATCAGGGATTCCTGCTCAACTCCCGCCGAATGTTCCATGTGGAACAATCGGATCTGGAAAATTCGGAGACCGCCGCTCGCCTCGAATCAGGCGAAATCAGTCCCTCAGGCCCGATGTGGGGCACCACGATGCCGAGGGCAACTGGGGAAATTGACGCGATTGAACTCCAAGCCCTTGCAAACACGGGAGTATCGACGAAAGATTTGGAATCGTGTGAGTCACGCGATCACCCCCAGATGATCGGGGGCGATCGCAGGCCGCTGAGGATTCCGGTGATCGATCCGGAAGTCGAAGGCGGCGTCGACGAGCACGGCGCATACATCCGATGCGCGTTCGAGCTCCCACGCGGATCGTTCGCGACGACGGTGATGGACGAAATCATGAAAGTCACTCCCGGCTCTACGAGTACTGACGACCACGCAGGAGAATGAAATGAGCGATGACATCCGGCATATCTGTTTCGACTGGGGCGGGGTCATACTCAAAATCTGTCGTACTTGGGAAGAAGGCTGCGCGAACGCGGGCATCGAGAAGAAGACCAAGAAAGCCGGGACGGCGTGCTACAAGAAGATGCGCGCGATCGAGCCGCGTTACCAAACTGGACAGATGAGCGACAAGGCGTTCTTCCGCTCGATCTCCAAAGCGTGCGACGAGGTGTTCAGCATCGAGGAAGTCGCGGCGGTCCATCACGCGTGGTTGCTCGACGAGTACGAGGGTGTGGGCGAGCTGATCGACGAGCTCAACGAGTACGCGGACCTGACGACGGGACTGCTCTCCAACACCAACGCGCTGCACTGGGAGCGGATGGAAGAGGAATCCCCAAGCGCGTTTGCGATCGAGCACAAGCACGGCAGCCATCTGTTTGGACTCGCGAAACCCAACGAGAAGGCGTTCGCGGCGTACGAACGACGCGTGAACGCGGCGGGCGCTCAGATCCTGTTCTTCGACGATTCTCCTGAGCACATCGAGGCGGCACGCGAGTTCGGATGGAACGCGGAGCAGATCGATTTCAAGAAATGCACCGCGACCCAGATCCGCGGGCATCTTGAGCGGCTGATGATCCTCGAGCCGGCGTGAGACCTGAGTCGCCTCACACAGGTTTGACACCTAACTCCATCTGATATACTCCGGCAATGTCAATCTCCCGACTATTGCTGTGTCCTTGTGTATTGATCTTTGTGATTGCTGTTTCGGTCCTGATTGGCTGCGGCGGTGAGTCGGCGATGATGGCCGCGAGTCGTGGCGGTGCGTCGTCTGAGTCTGCTGCGGCATCTCAAGAATCGAAGATCGTCGGTCAACTGCGGCTCCCCGGCGAGGGTGGTCGGCGGGGGGTGGAGATTCATGCGTGGGTGCGTGACTCGGAGGGCAACGAGAATCAGTTGTGGATCCTGCCGGGGGTTGATGGGCGGTTTGCGCGGGAGTTTGAGGGGGAGGTTACGCGGGTTCGTGTGTTTGCGGGGCGGGAGGTGCATCGGATTGATGGGGATGATCTGCCGAAGGTTGACGGGGACGGGCGGGTTGATCTTGGGGTGATTGATCTGCGCGATCTGCTTGTTGGGTACAAGATGCGCACGCGGTTGGATGAGCGGGACACTGGTGGGGAGTATCGAGCGGCGTTGTGGATTGGGCCGCCTCCGACTGGGCCTCGGGGTTCGCTGCCTTCGCTTGGGTCGGCGCAGTTCCCGACTCTGGAGCTTGGCGAGAGTGTGGAGTGGTTGCTGCCGGCGGATATCAGGGATGTGTACTTTCTTGTGGAGCTTCCCGATGGTGATGGGCGCGGGAGGGACTGGCGGAGCGGGGAGCAGCGGGTGTTTGGGGCTTTTGAAGCTTCGGACTTTCCACTAGAGTTTTTGATTCAGTGAGTTGAGTCCTGATCTTCTTCGTAAGCATCTTCAGTCAATTCGTCAGTGGTTGCTGAATCTAGGAACGAGCTTGATTGCTCACAGTCCCCATCGCTACTTTGCTAATCGTCATCCCACTCTACTGTGGAATCACTCTCTGAATTCAGACCTGTGCTGAGTAGTGGGAACAAGTCGATCCGAGGCACAGCGTACCAATTTTGATCAGCGCGCATGACCACCAATGTCCTGCTCATGAATGTTGATCCTTCCCAGGTATCCGCGATGACATCTACAAACATGACATCCATGAGATTCATGACCGCAAATCCGTAGGATCCGGGTCCATTTTTGGAAAGATGACGAGCTTTGAAGCACGTGGTAATTTCTTTTGGACCACCGAACTGCTCGAGGGATTGTCCTTGCATTGCGTTCATTCTTGCTGCCATTTCTTCGATGAACGCGGTGTATTGCTCGCCTGATTCACCAGCTTTCCATGACAAGCACACTGACTTGAATAACTCGGCATCGGCATTGATGAACGATCTCGCAAGATCACAAGCCGCACCTTCCGGGGTTTGTTGTCCAGTTGGGAATCCATCCGGAGCGGCGGTTGCAGCCGAAAGATCCGAACTGGGTACGACATCCTCGGTTTCTGATTCTTCGGTTGAGTCCTCATCCGTTAAATCCGGAGTGATCTCTTGCTCTTCTGTATGCTCCGCTTGCTCAGCTGTGGGTTGATCGGCAATCTCATTGGACTGCTCCGAGCATCCGAGTAGGCTTGCAGTGATGACAAGATTGCAGAGTGCGATAATGGTCTTCATCATTTTCCATCCCTCATAAGTATTGTGTTTTGATGATTATACAAGAAACCACTTCGCTGATGATGCTCCTTCATTTTTAGACAAAATTTTTACCAATGGCTTGATTTTTATTTGTTGCAACACATAATCCAGCATGGCTCCGCGCACTGGACAATCTGAAACACGCTCTCGGCTCGCGGTTGAGCTAGGGAAGAAGAACGCGTTCACGATGCGTGAGCAGGAGGCGTATCTGAACCTGGTGCGGACGATGAGCGTGCTTGGACGCGACTTTGTGCAGTTGTTTAAGAGCTACGGCGTTTCGGAGACGCAGTACAACGCGCTGCGGATTATCGCGGGGGCCGGGAAGAAGGGCATACGGATGGAATCGATCGGTGAGCGGATGGTGGCGCATGATCCGGATACCACTCGGCTCGTGAATCGACTGCTCGATGCGGGATATGTCGTCAAGGAGAAGCTCGAGGACGATCGTCGGTGCTCGGTCGTGCGGATCACTGGAGAGGGGCGGGCGCTGCTCAAGCGGATGCGGGGCAAGGTGGACCAGCTGCACAAGGAGCAGCTGGGGCACATGAAGGCGGGTGAGCTGGATCAGCTCAACACGCTGCTGGTGATCGCGAGGGACGGGGCGGGGGCTGAATGAGCTTGTTTTTATTTGGAATAATATGTGTTGCAACACACTTTATATGAGCGAGACTCCACGGCACACGATGGAGCACAGGAAAGGAGCGGCATCATGACCAAGAAACCTACTACAACACAATCAGTCCGTTTCTGGGACGGCGCGACGCGCGGGCGGACGCAGATCGGCTGGCTCGACGGGTACCACTCGTTCTCGTTTGGTCGGTACATGGATCCGGATCGGATGGGGTTCCGTTCGCTTCGGGTGATCAATGATGACAAGATCAAGGCGAGCCGAGGGTTTGGGATGCATCCGCATCATGAGATGGAGATCCTGACCTGGGTGCTCGATGGGAAGATCAAGCACGAGGACAGCACTGGACAGCGCGGCGAGATCGTCCCCGGCGATCTGCAGCTGATGTCTGCGGGCAGGGGGATCCGTCACAGCGAGTTCAATGGATTGGATGATGCGACGACGCATCTGCTGCAGATCTGGATTGAGCCAAACGCTACGGGGGTTGAGCCGGGGTATCAGCAGACGTCGTTTGATGCCTCAGGCAGAGCGGATCAATGGCAGCTGCTCGCGTCCCCTACGGCTCGCGATGGATCACTGAAGATTCACGCGGATGTGGAGGTCTCGGTTGCGGACCTGAGCACCGGGACCACGATCGGAGCGGTTGTCCCTGACGGACGGCATGGGTATGTCCATGTGGCGCGCGGGAAGGTCAGGGTTGATGGCAAAGAACTCACGAGCGGCGATGCGTTCTCGTTTGATGCGGGACGCGTTGACATTGAAGGAATCGAGGGCAGCGAGTTGCTGTTCTTTGAACTGGCATAAGAACACCAAACACACAAGGAGAAGGCACAATGAGCACTGGTACAGAAACACAGGTCCGGATCGAATCGCTTCTGGGGTACATCCGCGAGGGGCGGATCATGGACGCGATGAAGGAGTTTTATGCGGATGATGTGGTGATGGAGGAGCCGGCGTATGGGAAGACTGTTGGGCTCGCAGCGAATCTTGAACGCGAGCAGCAGTTTGTGGATTCGGTCGCGGAGTTCACGAGCTTTGAGACTCCGAAGGTCATGGTCGGCGAGAACAGCTCGGCGTACGAGAACTCGATGAGCTGGAAGAGCACGGACGGCCAGGACATCCAGATCGAGCAGGTCGCCGTTCAGGAATGGCGTGATGGCAAGATTGTGAGCGAGCGTTTCTACTACGCGACGAGTTGAATCAGACTACTGAGAGAGCTCGTCGTAGACGGCGCTGATGGCGCGGGATTTGATTCGTTCGAATCCCAGACCATCCATGAAGTCCCAATGCATTTCGGCGACGGTTTCCTTTGGGGTGCCGGCGTCGATTTGTTTTTGGACTTGTTCGACGAGTTGCTCAAAGTAGTTGATCTGGTTGGTGATGAGGGAGCGGTCGCCGGGTTGGCCGTGCCCTGGGATGATCTGGGTGTGCTTGTCGGTGCGCTTGTAGATGGATTGGAGTGAGTTGATCCATCCCAGCGCGGTCGCGCCGTGGGCGGGGAAGAAGAATGGGTGGAGTCCGGCGAAGATGAGGTCGCCGGTGTGGATGATGTTATGGTTCTCGAAGTGGACGATGAGATCGTTGTCGGTGTGTCCGGCTCCGAAGTGATGGAGGGACACGGGGGTCGTTGGGTGCTCGACTTCTGTTGAGTCTTCGAAGGTGTGCTTGGGGGTCACGGCTTGCTTGGTGATCTGGTCGAGCGAGTCGGCGGCTTGTTTGGCGAGCGTGATGAGTTCCTGGGAGGCGCCAGCTTCGGAGAATTTTTCTGGTCCTGATTCTGCTTCGGACTTTGCTTGGTCGAGCTGGGACTGGATTCGCGGGACGGCGTTTTGTTGTGCGTAGGAGTGTTTGGCGTGCGGGAGGAGGAAGGCGTTGCCTCCGGTGTGATCGCCGTGGTGGTGGGTGTTGATGGTGGTGAGGTGTGTGGAGTCGTTGTTGAGGGTACGTGCGTCTTGGAGGAGGGCCGGGCCGTAGGACGCGAACTTGGTGTCGATGAGGATCGCGTGGTCTTTGTGGGAGGCGAGGAGGGTGTTGCCTCCGGTCGAGAGGTCGGCGATGAGTTGGAATCCCTTGATCGGGGTCGGGAGATCTTTCCATGGGAGGAGCGGCGAGGCGGATCTTGATCGCGTCGCGGCGAGGAGGGTGGACGGGGACGCGGCGGAGGCGGTGAGCACGGCGAGGAGTTTGAGTGATTCTCGGCGTGTGAGGGTCGATTGAATGGTCATCGCGTGCTCCTTTGTGCGTGGTCTTGCTGTGCTAGGATAGGGGCGCTCTGGGAATGGTCCCTTTGCTGATGTAGAACCCTGATCGCTGGTCGATCATTCCCAGGAAACTGATATCTATGAAAGCCAATGAAATTCGTCCAGGTGTGGCGCTCAATATCGACGGCAAGCTGTATGTCGTGGTCAAAATCGGGCATGTGAAGCCGGGGAAGGGTCCTGCGTACATCCAGGCGAAGATGCGTGCGGTCGACGGCGCGGGGATGAAGGAGCAGCGGTTCTCCGGATCGGACGTGGTCGATGGCGCGACGCTTGATCGTCGGGACATGGAGTTCCTCTACGGCGACGGCGAGGGCGGCGGGACCTTTATGGATTCTGAGAACTACGACCAGGTCGAGCTGAGCAAGGACCTGCTGGACGATGCGCTGCTGTACATGGCTCCCAACTCGAGCTGCTTGGTGATGTTCCACGAGGAGCGTCCGGTTGCGATCGAGCTTCCTTCGTCGGTTACGGTCACAGTGACGGATACCGCGCCTGGGATCAAGGGCGCTACGGCGACGAATCAGCTCAAGGAAGCGGAGTGCGATACGGGGCTCAAGACTCGTGTGCCTCCGTTTATCACCAACGGCGAGAAGATCCGCGTTTCGACGGATGACGGCTCGTACATGGCGCGAGTGAAGGACGAGTGAGCATGGGGTCGGGCGAGCCCAATCTGGTGTTGATTGGGCTGCGTGGGTCTGGGAAGTCCACGCTTGGCGCTCGGCTTGCTGATTCGCTTGGGATGGGGTTTGTTGATCTGGATGATTCGACGGCGAAGGTCTTGTCGTGCGCTGGCGCGGGCGAGGCGATCGCGCAGCATGGGATGGATGCGTTCCGAGCTGCGGAGCGGACGGCGCTGGAGAATGAGCTGCGGACTGGTGGGCGTGTGATCGCGCTGGGGGGCGGGACCCCCACTGCTGAGGGGTGCGCGGGGTTGCTTTCGGGGGATGCGTGCCGAGTGTTGTATTTGAAGGCGAGTCCGGAGACGCTGAGGGCGCGATTGAGTGTCGCGGACAACTCGGATCGACCATCGCTGACGGGCGGGGATGTGCTTGATGAGATCGCGACGGTGTTTGAGCAGCGTGATCCGTTGTACTGCGAGCTTGCTGAGTCGGTGGTGCACACCGATGGGGTGAGCGAGGACTCGACGGTTGTGGCGCTCATTGCGCTGTCGCGGGCCGGGACCTAACTGTTTGCGGCGTGGACGGCGGCGCAGAGTTTGGCGATTTTGGTGTGGTCTTTGACGCCGGGTTCGGATTCGACTCCGGATGAGATGTCTACGGCGAATGGCTTGAGGGCTTTGATGACCTCGGAGACGTTGGTGTCGTCGAGTCCGCCGGCGATGATGATCTTTTTGTTGTAGTTCTCGACGAGGGGCGCGAGCTGGGTCCAGTCGAAGGATTTGCCTTCTCCGCCGTCTGAGCCGTCGATGAGGAGTGCGTCGACTTCGTCGACCTTTGCCCAGCGGTCGAGCTGGGATTGGATGGTGACCTGCTCATATTTGAATGCTTTGATGACACCTGGTCCGCATTGCTGGACGAGGGAGACGGGTTCTTTGCCGTGGAGCTGGAAGGTGTGTGCGGGGCAGGTTTGTTCGAGGTCGCAGAACTCGTCGAGGGTGAGGTCGCGGGTAACTCCGATCGCGGAGACCATCGGCGGGAGGTTGAACATGATCGCGGCGGCGTCATCGGGATCGATGTAGCGCGGGGTGTCTTTGACGAAGATGAATCCGAGCGCATCGGCGCCGTTGTCCACGGCGGCTTGCGCGTCGTCGATGTTGGTGATGCCGCAGACTTTGATTCGGGTTCGATGATGAGTCATGTTTGATTGCTCCGGATGGAATCGAGCTCGGACTGGGCGAGTTTTGTGATGTCTTCGTCTGACGAGTTGGCGATGAGGTTCTTGAGGATGTCCAACGCGGCATCGGGGTTGTTGAGATCGTTTGCGTTGATGCGGGCGCGGAGGATGCAGATGACGCCGCGCTCTGGGTCTGCTGGGTAGTCCTTGAGGAGGGCTTGGTACGCGTCGAGGGCTTCTTGACGCTGGTTGGTTTGGTAGAGGTGGTTGGCGATCTGATACTGCGCGTCGCGGTGCATGGTGGTTGGGTACTTGGGGTCGTCGTTGAAGTACTGGACCATCGCGAGGTAGCGATCGGAAGCGTCTTCGAGGTTCCCTTCGGAGAGGCGCTCGGAGATCTGTGCTCTTCGAGCGGCGAGCTCGGCGACCATGGGGTCTTGTTTCTCGACGGCTTTGTAGGGCTTGGGGGTTGAGTTATTGGTGGCGGCTCGGAAGGCGCGTTTGCGGTTTTTGTGCTGGAGGATGGAGAAGAGGTCGTAGCTTGGTTCGCGGGCGAGGATCTTGGTCGCGAGGAGGAAGAGGGCGGTGGCGATCCCGATGGCGTATCCGCCGAGGTGGGCGGCGTTGGCGGTGCCGTTGTTTGGCTGGAAGGTCTGGGAGAAGAGGTCGATGACGATCCAGAGTCCGATGAGCCACCACGCGGGGGCCATGAGGATCTGGATGAGGATGAAGAGCCAGAGGACGCGGATTCGGCAGTTTGGGAAGAGGACGAGGAATGCGCCGGTCACGGCGGCGATGGCGCCGGATGCACCAATTGCGGGGTGGTCGGACACGGCAACGTGGATCAGTCCGGACCCGATGGCGCCGATGAGGTAGAAGATGGAGAACCCGATGCGTCCAAAGCGGTCCTCGACTGGAGGCCCGAAGACAAAGAGGGCGAGCATGTTCCCGGCGAGGTGCCAGAAGTCGGCGTGGAGGAATGCGGAGGTGATTGGGCTCCAGAGCGTGAGGTCGTGTCTCCAGACGCTTCCGAGATTCATGAGTCGGGCGATGAGCTGGGGATCGGAGGATTGGAGCGTGATTTGGAGGACGAAGATGACGATATTGAGAGCGATGATGACGGGGACGACGCGGGTCCTTCGCTGGAGGGGGCGGTTTGTTCCCAGGGGGATGAGCATCGGGGATGGTACCCGGGTTCTTGGGGCGGGGGAGCGGAGTGTTGCCTATAGTTGGGTTCCTTTGTCTGGGCGCGCTGATTCGGCGCTGACTCCACGCAAAAGACAGGGATACTGAGTAGTTTTGTTGTTGAAAGGATGCCGAATGAGCACCGCTGAAAGTACTTTCTCCAAGGGTCTTGAGGGCGTCGTTGCCGCACAGACCGAGATGTCGTTTATCAATGGCACCGAAGGGATTCTGGAGTATGTCGGGATCGCGATTGGTGATCTTGCTTCCAAGAGTTCGTTCGAGGAGACGGTGTTCCTGCTGTGGAACAAGCGTTTGCCGACGGCGTCTGAGCTTGAGAAGTTCACGGCTGAGCTCCGCAACGACTACACGATGACCGAGGCGCTCAAGGAGCGGATCAAGGCGTGTCCTGTTGATGCTGAGCCGATGCATGTGATCCGCACGATGATCAGCTCGATGGTGATGGATGATCCATCACCCAACGAGAACTCGGTCGAAGCGGCTCGTCACAAGGCGCTGAATATCCTCGCGACCGCTCCGGCGATCGTCGCGGCGTTTGATCGTCACCGGCGAGGGCTGGACATTGTTGATCCGGATCCGTCACTGAGCTTCGCGGCCAACTTCCTGTACATGCTCAACGGCGAGAAGCCGACCGAGGCGATGGTTCGTGCGTTTGATATCTGCATGATCACGCACGCGGATCATGGATTGAACAACTCGACCTTCGCGGCTCGCGTGGTCATCTCGACGCTTTCGGATATGTACTCGTCGATTACCGCTGCGGTTGGATCGCTGCGTGGCCCGCTCCACGGCGGCGCGAACGAGGGCGTGATGAAGATGCTCAACCAGATCCCTGATGTGGACGCTGTGGAGAGCCATGTGATGAACATGATCGCGAACAAAGAGCGGATCATGGGCTTCGGCCACCGCGTCTACAAGTCCAAGGACCCACGTGCTGCGGAGCTGATGACGCTCGCGAAGCAGCTCGCTGAGGACACTGGCAACATGGACCTGTACAACAAGTCGCACGCGATCGAGCTGGTGATGGAACGCGAGTACGCGGCCAAGGGCATCTACCCCAACGTCGACTTCTACTCCGCGACCACGTACCACTGCATCGGTCTGAAGCTTGACCTGTTTACCCCGATGTTCGTGCTCGCACGCATCGCGGGCTGGGCGGGGCATGTGATCGAGCAGCTCGGGGATAACCGTCTGTACCGTCCGACGACAGATTACGTCGGTCAGCACGCGGTGCCTTATGTGGCGATCGAAGATCGTTGAGTTGATTGATTAGTTTGAGACTTTGAGAGCCGCGGTTTAAGCCGCGGCTTTTTGTTGCTCTGGTGTGCAGCGTTCGATTTCTGCGAGATCGTGGTTTTGTCCGGCGATGAGGAGGTAGTCTCCGTCATTGAGTACTTGGTCGGTTCCGGGACGCATGGTGTATTCACCTCCAGCGGTTCTTGACGCGATGTAGGCGATGCTCGGGAAGTCATCGATGATTTGCGCGATGGAGAGTCCGGCGCGTTGGTTGAGGCTGGAGATGGGGATCTCGCGGAAGTGGAGTTTTTTATCGCATTCGTCGTTGTTGCCGTAGAGGACTTGGGCGACAGAGGGGCGGAGCATGGAGTCGGCGATGCCCTCTCCGCCGTAGCGGGTTGGGCTGATGACGGAGGTTGCTCCGGCGCGGGTGAGTTTGTTGATGGAGTCCTCGTCTTCGGCGCGTGCGGAGATGGGGATGTCGGGGGCGAGCGCGTTTGCGGTCAGGCAGATCATGGCGTTTGCTGAATCTGATGAGGTGCACGCGGCGAGCGCGGATGCTCTTTTGATCCCGGCGAAGATGAGCGTGTGGTCACTGGTCGCGTCGTCCTGGATCGCGATGATCCCTCGATCGCGGGCTTGTTTGACGAGTGTTTCGCTGCGATCGATCGCGACGATGGGGATTCCTTGATCGTCGAGTCGCTGGATGACGTGGAGTCCTGTGCGTCCTAGCCCACAGACGATGCAGTGGTTGCTGAGCTTGTTGGCTTTGGTGATCATGCGTTTCTCCGTATCGATGGCGTTGGTCGCGGCGTACTGGACGATCTGGCTGAGTGCGTAGGAGACGGAGCCGATGCCTCCGATCATGAGGATCGCGCCGAAGACCTGACCTCCTGGTCCGATCTCGGCGTCGTCGTATCCGACTGTTGTGAGGGTGTAGAGGGTGAAGAAGAACGAGTCCCAGAGATTCCAGTTCTCGATCCATGAGAATCCGAGTGTGCCGACCACGAGGACACCGATGCAGACCAGCACGGCGCGGGTGATCGCGGAGTTGAGGTTGATTGGAAGGCGCTGGATGAGCGTCCGATTCTGTGGCATATCCGCTCTATCGGACTCATTTGGGTGCGGATTTAGGTAGAAATGCTGATACGGTTTCTAGATGTTGAGCTGATTGAGGATGGCATCGAGGATGAGTCGGGTGCGGGATTCGGAGTCGGGATCGATGTTGATGGTGATGTTGACGCCGCCGGAGGGTTGGGTGGCGGTTTTGATGTGGACTCGCGAGTAGGGCGCGTTGGGCTGGGAGAGGGCGAGGAGCTTTCCGCCTTGGGGGGAGATGGTGGATTTGTCGATGACGTGTCCTTGTCGGAGGAGCTCGGTTTTGGCCGCGATCAGGACGGATTCGGTGCGGACACCTGGCGGGAGCTCTGCTTGGAGGGTTCCCCAGAGGTAGGAGGCGGAGATGGGGGTTTGGCCTTGCCATGCGACGGATTTGCGCATCGCGGGGACGGACTCGCAGGCGGGGAGGACGAGGAGCGAACAGATCCCGATCAGCAGGATGGCTGCTTTGGTGGTGGTGTGCATCACTGAGCAATCGGTTATCTGGACTTGGCTTCTGTAAGTTGGGACGAAAATGGGGCGAAGCTGGGGTTGGGGTTGACCTGTGGAGGGTGGGTGCCTTTGATAGGGGCCCGGCGCTTGTGCCGGTGTTGGTAAGTCCTTGAAGTGAATGGAGCCCTGATGGCGATTCGGATCAAAACGCGTGGGAATGAGAGTGCGGAGCAGATGATGCGCCGTTTCAAGAAGCTCTGCGAAAAAGAGGGGCTTGTCAAGGATATCAAGCGGAAAGAGTACTACGAGAAGCCATCGGAGCGCAAGCGCCGTGCCGCCAAGCGTGGTCCATCGCGGGACTGATCCGCGTGAGCTGAATTTGAACTGTTGCCGTTCCAGAGATGGGACGGTTTTTTTGTGCAGAGTTTGAGATTGGAATGCCGTTTTTCGTTCAATGGCTCGGCTTTTAGGTAAGCGGGCACTAGAATCCCGACCCCGGATCGGGGGCAACCAGTTTTGTTGAAACTTTGATGTTTGAACCTTTCCTGTTGGTGACATGGGTGACACACAGGACAAGCAGGAATACCACCACCACCCAGAGGCACGCACACGATGAGTATGCAACTCATGCCAACATTGGCTTCGATGTCGGATGTCACTCCGGCGTATTACCTTGCTCCGATCGGGGGCATCCTCGCGCTGATCATGGCCAAGCTGTTCCACGGCTCGGTCATGAAGAAGTCCGAGGGTGACGAGAACATGGTCGAGATCGCTCAGGCGGTCCGTGACGGGGCGATGGCGTACCTGACACGTCAGTACAAGGTCGTCGCGGGCGTCTTTGTGTTGCTGATCGTCTTCCTCGGCATCATGTACGCTCTGAAACTCCAGGAGATCTGGACACTGGTCGGTGTTCCTGTCGCTGGTCTGTTCTCCGGTCTTTGTGGCTGGTTCGGTATGCGGATGGCAACCAACGCTTCCGCTCGTACCGCTTGGGCTGCGAAGCAGTCGCTCAATGAGGGGCTGACTGTTGCGTTCCGCTCCGGTGCGGTCATGGGTCTTGTGGTTGTGGGCTTTGCGCTGATCGATATCTCGGCGTGGTTCTTTATCTTCAACTCGACCGATCTGATCGACGGCGGCATCGCGAACATCACCACGGTCATGCTCTCCTTCGGGATGGGTGCTTCGACCCAGGCGCTGTTCGCTCGTGTCGGTGGTGGTATCTACACCAAGGCGGCAGACGTTGGTGCTGACCTTGTTGGTAAGGTTGAAGCTGGTATTCCAGAGGATGACGCTCGGAACCCTGCGACGATCGCGGACAACGTTGGTGACAACGTTGGTGACGTTGCGGGTATGGGTGCCGACCTCTACGAGTCGTACTACGGCTCGATCCTTGCGACCATGGCGCTCGGTGCCGCGGCTGCGATGACGCTGCTCGACGGTGCTGCGGCGAATACGCTGGCGCTCAAGCTCGCGGCGGCTCCGATGGCGCTCGCTGGTCTGGGCATCTTCTGCTCGATCATCGGTGTGTTTACCGTCAAGGCGAAGGAGAACGCTTCGTTCGCTCAGCTCCTCAAGGGTCTGCACAAGGGTGTGTACGTCGCATCGGCGCTGATCGTTGTTGGCGCGTTCGGGCTGCTCTGGTTCATCTTCAACGATGTGGGCGAGGTCGCGAACTTCCCTGCTTGGTGGGGCCTTGGTCTTTCGATCGTTTCGGGTCTCGTTGCTGGTCTGGTGATCGCGCACGCGACTGAGTACTACACCTCGTACGAGCACCCACCGACCCGTCGTATCGCTGAGCAGGCGCTCACTGGTCCGGCGACTGTCATCATTGCTGGTATTGCTGAAGGCATGAAGTCCACCTGGGCTTCCCTGCTCACTGTTGTGATCGCGATCATCCTCGCGTTCTCGTTTGCCGGCGGCGGCGACTCCTTCCTCATGGGTCTCTACGGCGTTGGTATCGCGGCGGTCGGGATGCTCTCGACACTCGGTATCACGCTCGCAACCGACGCGTACGGTCCGATCGCGGACAACGCTGGCGGTAACGCAGAGATGACCGGTCAGCCACCGATGGTGCGTGAGCGTACCGACATGCTCGACTCGCTCGGGAACACCACCGCGGCGACTGGTAAGGGCTTTGCGATCGGTTCGGCGGCACTCACCGCGATGGCGCTGTTCGCGGCGTACATCCAGATCGTTCAGACCCAGATCACCTCGCAAGCTGAGAACTTCTTCGATGGCGGCTCGTACGTTGCTCCTGCTGGTTCAGAGGGCGGCTACGCGGTGTACTCCGGTTACGGACGCTTCGCGGTCAGCACTGGCCTCGGAGATGATGTCAATGTTGACGGCGGCATGACGATCGACGTCACCACCGCTGACGGCAAGCACTCCAACCGCATCAAGGACATCGAGACCGGCGCGATCTTCCCGCTCGTTTCGACCCACGACTCGCGTTACGAGATCGCGGGCGAGGGCTGGACCGCGACGCTCGCTTCGTCTGAGAAGGGCAGCGTTTCGGACGTGCTCAAGTTCTACGACGTGACGCTCGCGAATCCGAAGCTGCTCGGTGGTCTGTTCATCGGTGTGCTTCTCGCGTTCCTGTTCTGTGCGATGACCATGAATGCTGTGGGCCGTGCGGCGTACGCGATGATGGGCGAATGCCGTCGTCAGTTCGGGTTCATCCGTCAGGCGCTGCGTAACCAGGGCATGTCGGAGGAGCAGGTTGCTGATCCGGACAACTGGCCTATGAAGGGTGTTGATCTTGATGGGCACCACTACCCAGACTACGCGAACTGTGTGGCGATCTCGACTTCTGGTGCACAGAAGGAGATGGTTGTGCCTTCGATCCTCGCGATCGTGGTTCCGATCATCGTTGGTCTGACCCTCTCGGTTCCAGGCGTGATGGGACTGCTCGCGGGCGGTCTGGTCTCGGGCTTCGCGGTCGCGGTCTTCATGGCCAACGCTGGTGGTGCTTGGGACAACGCGAAGAAGCTGCTTGAGTCGTACGGCAAGACCACGGCTCAGGACATGGTCGACGGCAGCGGCAACTCGGGCAAGGTCCCATCGGCTGTCCGCGACGCGATCATGGCTCGTGCTCAGGAAGCGGTTGCTGCTGGTCGTAGCGATGAGATCGTCTACGGCAAGGGATCGGAAGATCACAAGGCGACTGTTGTGGGCGACACCGTTGGTGATCCGTTCAAGGACACCTCGGGTCCTGCACTGAACATCCTGATCAAGCTGATCTCGATCGTTTCGGTTGTGTTCGCTGGTCTGATTGTTGCTTACGGCGACATGCTCGGAGCGGCGCTGGGAATCTGATTGATTCTCTGAAGTGTGATTTAAACCCCGGCGTTTCGGCGTCGGGGTTTTTTCATGCGCCTTTCATGCCCCCTCCGTCACGCTACGCGTGCCACCTCCCCCGGAAGCCCGGGGGAGGAGAGAGAGGTACACATGAAAAGGGCCACCCCCTGTTGGGAGGTGGCCGTAGGATGCTGATTCTCATCAGCGGTTTTTCTGACAGTGGGCTACGCCGGAGCACATCATGTTCTCCGTCGAGCGTGTGCTCAGTGGAGGCGTAGCCCCTTGGTACAGACTGAATCGTTCACTGAATCACCTCCTTTGAGTACATGGTTTGTCCTAGCCGTCGCGGATCAGTTGGCCGCCGCTGGGTTTCTTTTCCCCGTGCCGTCGCTCGGGGCTCATCGCCCGATCTCGTCCTGAGATCGGTCGTCGTGGTGCTCTCCGGATTCACTCGATGCTTTTGGCAGGAGCGGCGCCCGGCGGGCAATCACGATCTAGTCATCATGCATATTTTCGGCGATTGTGCAAACGCGGATGCAATGAAATCCTCCGCTCGGCTCAAAACCGGCGTTGGATGGTCAAAATGCGGGGTTGCATACGCGTTTTGGATGTGGATTAGTCTTCGAACTCGTCGAAGGCGCCGCGTTTGGCTTGGTCGTCGATGTACTCTTGGAAGTCACCCATCTTGTAGGAGACGAAGCAGAAGACGTGGTGGAGGGTGAGCCATTCGATGTCGGATTTGTCTTCGTCGAGGTCTTTGCGGATGGTGTTGAGTTCGGCGAGGAGGGTTTCGGCTTTCATATGGATGCTCTGTTTATGATCGGATGGCGATGGTTTTGATGATCAGTGTTGCGAGGTAGATGATGCTCTGGGCGAGGACGATCGCGGGACCGACGGGGTAGTGGGCTTTGAATCCCAGGAGGAGTCCGAGTCCAGCGCCGGCGAGGGCGATGAGGATCGCGTAGGTGAACGCGGGTTTGAGTTTGGCTGTGAGGTTGAGAGCCGCGGCGCCGGGGAGGACAAGGATCGCGGCGGCGAGGACGACTCCAGCGATTTGCATGGACATGACGATTGCGATCGCGAGGGTTGCGAGGAAGGTGTTGGTGAGTCGCTTGGAGTTGAGGCCGTACGCGTCCATGACGGGTTGATCGAAGGCCCAGAAGATGAGCTTGCGGCGGATGAACCAGGTGAACGCGAGGATCGCGAGCGATGCGATGATCGCGATGGTCGCTTTGTTCCAGTCGGTGCTCAAGATGTTCCCGAACAGGATCTCTTCGATGATGTGGTGTTCGTCTTCGTGACCATGCGCGGCGTGGCCGTGGTCGTCGTGGGCGTGTCGGGATTCGGCGACGGTGAAGAGGATGAATCCCAGCGCCATGGATGCGGAGAGGACGACCCCGATCGCGGTGTCGGTGCGTCCCTTGTGCGATCGTGAGAGTGCGGCGATCCAGAGCGCCGCGAGGATGGAGAATGCGACGACGATGGTGAGCTGTCCGATCGCTCCGGCGGTGGTTGCGCCGTGGACGCCTAGGAATAGGGCAATCCCGACGCCTCCGAACGCGGCGTGGGAGATCCCTTGTCCGATGAAGGCGAGGCGTTTGAGGACGACGAAGATGCTCAGGGCGCCTCCCATGAGGGAGATCATGAGCGCGGAGATGATGATGGGGGCGAGGTTGTTCATTGGGCACCCCCACTGTTGTCAATATGGTCGCAACCGCAGGGGTTGTGCGTTGGGTCATCGCAGTCATCTGCACAGTCTTTCGCTAGATGCGCATCGATGTGGATGTCGCCGAACACTCCGGCTACATCGTGGGCGAAGACCTGCGCGAGGACCGCTGGTGAGAGGCCCTCCGGAGCATCGTGGAAGTGAAGCGTGCGAGACAGACACGCGACGCGATCCGCGACGGCGGCGATTGCTCGCATGTCGTGGGAGACGACGATGACGGTCAGTCCGAGTCGTTCCTGGAGGGTGTTGATGAGTTGACCGAAGCGTTGTTGTCCCGCGATGTCCACGCCGACCATTGGTTCGTCGAGGACGAGGAGTTTGGGCTCGATCGCGATCGCACGCGCGATCATGGCGCGTTGGAGTTGTCCTCCAGAGAGTGCTCCGATGGGACGGTCCGCGAGGTCTTGGAGATCGACGAGCTCGAGCGAGCGGTCGATCGCTTCGCGGTCCTCGGCTGATGGCTTTGCCCACGGCTTTCGATGGCACGTCCGCGCGAGGGAGACGACCTCGCGGACGCTGATCGGCCAATCGAGGTCGGCTTCGATGCGCTGGGGGAGGTATCCGATGAGTCCGCGGTTACGCGCTTTGGTCGGCGTGTTGTTGAAGATGCTGATGGAGCCTTTAGATGGTTTGAGGATGCCGAGGATGAGTTTGATGAGTGTGGATTTGCCCCCGCCGTTGGGTCCCAGGATCCCGAGCTTGGTTCGGGGTTGGATGTTGAGGTCGATGGAGTCGAGCGCTTGGACGGCTCCGCTATCGATCCCGGTCGCGGGGTAGGTGTAGGAGACGCCTTGGATCCGCACGGCGGGCTCAGATGCGGTGGCGGATTGAGAAGCGACGTTGAATGCTTGGGGCATTGCGGATTATTGAGTGGGGTTGGGATGGGAGCAAGTCGGATCGGAGGGAGTTGACGAATCTTGATCTTTGATGAATTCTTGATCTTTGGTAGTTTCTTGGTCTTTGGCTTTGCTTGGATCAAAGTCGTCGTCATCGTCGAAGACGGCCCTCAGTGCTGGGGTGTCCAGATCGTCGAACTGTCCTGATCGAGCGGCGATGATGAACGCGGCGAGACCGAGTCCGGCGAGGAGGAGGGCGGCCGGGATCATGATGAGGATGACGGACATCAGCGTTGCTCCGGTTTGGGAGTGGTATTCTTGCCCGCTCGTGTGCAGATGGCGACGACGGTGAGGGAGCTGATGGGCATCAGGATCGCGGCGAGGAACGCGGTGATGAATCCAGCGACTGCTAGGGAGGCGGTGATGATGTTGTAGGTGAGCGAGAAGATCATGCAGAGGCGTATCGTGGACATCGTGGAGCGAGAGAGGTCCACAAGGTTGACGATCGGGATGACTCCGGGATGGACGAGATAGACATCCGCGGCTTCGAGGGATGCCTCGGCGCCGCCGTGGACGGCGATCCCGACGTCGGCGGATGCGAGCGCGGCGGCGTCGTTGACGCCGTCTCCGACCATGACTACTGGGGTGCGGTCGCTGGCGCGGGCGTCTTTCTGTTCTTGGATCCGGAGTGCTTTGGATTCTGGGGTGACGGCGCCCTCGTGGTTGTCGATCCCGACTTCGTGAGCGATGGATTCGACGATTCTTGGGTGATCTCCGGAGCAGACTGAGAGGTTCCATCCGCGTTTGAAGAGCTGGGTGATCGCGGGTTTGGTGTCGCTGCGGAGCTGGTCCCCCACTCCGATGAGTGCGGCTTGGAGTGTGCTCTGGTTGTAGACCATGATGGGGGTGAGTCCGCGATCGAGCAATCGAACGAACTTGGGTTGGAGCTCGTCGGGGACTTGGGTGTTGTGCTTCTGGGTGACGAAGTTGACAGAACCGACGGTGATGCGCTCGTTGTTGACGGTGCCCTCGATGCCTTGTGCGGTGGTTTGCTTGATGTCGCTCGCGGCTGGGAGGTCATCGCCGAATGCGGATGCGATGGCGCGGGCGATTGGGTGGGTTGAGGAGTGTTCGATCGAGGCGGCGGCTTGGAGGAGTCTTTGGTCGCCGTGGGAATCGACGACGGTGCTTGTGCCGCTCGTGAGGGTTCCGGTTTTGTCGAGGAGCATGGAGCCGGGTCTTGCGAGTTGTTCGAGGACGACGGCGGATTTAATGAGCATCCCTGCTCGCGCGGAGCGACCGAGGGCGACGGACATCGCCATGGGTGTTGCGAGTCCTAGGGCGCAGGGGCAGGTGACGATGAGGAGCGCGGTCGCGTGCTCGATCGCGATCCCGAGTGAGTCGAGGGTCGTCCAGAGCGCGACGGTCGCGATCGCGAGGATGATGACGACGATCACGAAGTATCCCGCGATGCGATCGGCGGCTCGGACGACCGGAGACTTGTGCTCTGAGGCGCTGGCGACGAGCTGCATGAGCTTGCCGACTCGCGTGTGCTCCCCCACTGCTTGGACGCGGACGGTGACTGGTGAGCTCAAGTTGGTCGCGCCGGCGAGGGCTTGATCGCCGGGATCGGATTGGACTGGGATGGATTCTCCGGTGAGCAGCGCGTTGTCGATCGTGGTTGATCCATCGGTGATGATCCCATCGGCGGGGAAGGACTCTCCGGCGGCGACGCGGACGGACATTCCCGCTTCGATCGTGTCGATGGGGACGCGTTTGGTGTTGCCCTCGTCGTCGATGAGCGTGGCGCTGCTTGGGGTGAGCGTGAGCATGAGCTCGACGGAATCGGACGCGGCGCGTTGTTGGCGGTGCTGAATCCAGCGTCCGACGAGGAGCAGGAAGACCAGTACGGAGACGGAGTCAAAGTAGATCTCTCCGACGCCTCGGATGGTGTTGAGGGTCCCCCAGACTCCGGCAGTGAGTAGCGCGAGTGCGATCGGGATGTCGAGGTGGGCGGTGCGCGTTCGCAGCGCGGCGAGCGCTCCGGTGAAGAAGATCCGTCCCGGCCAGACGAGGACGACGATGCCGAGGGCCATCGAGTACCAGCGGAAGGTGGTGCGCCAGAAGTCTGAGATTCCTGAGAATGATCCGCCGTAGAGCGCAATCGCGAGGAGCATGATGTTTCCGGCGAGTGCGCCGGCGACGGCGACGCGGATGAGGAACTTGCGGTCTTCTTTCACGCGGATCGCGCGTGCTTCTTTCCCGCGTGCTGGGTGGGCGGCGTATCCGAGCTTGTCGAGGGACTGGGCGACCTGAGAGAGCTTGATGGTCTCGGGGTTGTAACGCACGCAGACTGTTCGGCGGCGGATGTTGGCGCGGGCGTCGATGACCCCATCAGCGACGCGCGGGAGGCGCTCGATGAGCCACACGCATGCGGCGCAGTGCATGCCCTCGAGGAGGAGTTCGACTTCGGAGGTGTGGTCGTCGGACTGTGTGACCCAGGTGCTCGTGAATGCTGGGTCGTCGAGTTCTTCGTAGTTGCTTCCTGTGCTCGCGGCGGGCTGGGCGCTGGGATCGACAGCGGAACGGACGCGGTAGTAGTTCTCCAGTCCCGCGCCGTGGAGGACGTTGTAGACGGTTTTGCATCCGTTGCAGCAGAACTGGTGCTCTGCATCGGGTTCGTAGAGTCCTTCTGGGACGGGGAGGCCGCAGTGGTCGCAGTTGGTTTGTGTGATGGTTTCGGATTCAGCAGTCATTGATTAAGGATCATTGGAAGCATCCGTTGAAGATTCTGATTCTTCGTCCATCGGGAGTCCGAGTTCGCAGAGGGGGCAGGTCTCGTCGGGATTTGTAGGGACTGCGGCAGGGTTGTCTGCGATGCCGAGTGTTTCGGGGGACATTTCGGGTGCTTGGAGTCGTCCCATCGCCGTGAACGCGCCGACGAGGACGACGGCGCACGCGCTGATCGCGGGAATTTTCGCGTGGAGTGGTCCGGCGAGCATCTGGATTCCTGCTCCGAGGGTCGCCATGACTGGTAATGTCCCGAGCCAGAACACGGCCATGGTGAGTCCGCCCCAGATTGGTGAACCTGTTCCCGCGGCGGTGAATGCGAAGGCGTAGAGCCAACCGCATGGGAGGAGGGTCGTCAGCAGCCCGATGGTCAGGGCGCGTTTGAATGGGGTCAGGTTAAACGCGAGGCGTTGTCCTTTCTCGACGGCACGCTGCATGAACTTGGGGACGCGGACGTGTTTGATGCGCACGCCTTTGAGGCGCGCGAGTGCGATGAGTCCGAATCCGATCATGAACACGCCTGCGAAGATCGCGGCGGCTCGCTGGACTCCGACGAATGAACCACCGAAATCCAGTGCTTGTCCGATGGTTCCCGCGATGACTCCGAGGAGTGTGTAGGTCGCGAGTCTTCCGCCGTGGTATGCGGATTGGAGTTTGAGTTTCTGGGATTTGGATTGTTGTCCGTCGGCGCCGAGGGCGAAGAGCATGAGTCCGCCGCACATGCCGGCGCAGTGGAGCGATCCGACGAGAGACGCGGTGAGGACTGTCGCAACGAGGACGAGCATGGGGTCCATCTATCCCTCCAGCTCGATTGATTTGATGACGAGGGCTTGCTCTCCGGCGTGGCGGATGGAGATTCGGTATTCCCAGAGACCGGTGGTGTGCATGCCTTGGATGCGGGTCTGGTATTGTCCCGCGCCGGCGTGCTGGAGGATTTGGGAGAACGTGTCGCGCGCGTTGGACTGCGCGAAGCAGACCACTTCGACGAGGGAGTCCTCGATCGGGGTGAGCGATTGATCGAGGATCATGATGGAGACCAGACGCGATCCGACGGAATCAAGCACGGGTGAAGCGCTGATGCGGACGTCCCATCCGAGACGCTCGGCGGTGTTGAGCATTTCTTTCTCGCTGTCCCAGTCAAGCGAGCGTGCGTAGTAATCGGGCTCCACGGCGTGGGACCCCTTGCGGGCGCCCATGACTCCGGTGGTGATGATGAGGGTCGCGGAGAAGACGAACATGAGGACGATGGCGAGGGGCCAATGGAGTCCTTTTTCGAAGAATGTGCGTGTGTCTTTGGCTGGGTTGGTTGGGATTGCTTGATTCGTTTGGTTATCCATCGGAGTTGCTTTCCTCTGGGGTCATTGTAGAGGGTTTGTATTTGGGGCCTTTGAGCTCGAAGATCATGTCTTTGGAGAACTCTTGGTTGTCGGAGATGTTGATGGTGATCTCGATCTGTCCGGAGGTGAAGACCTGGGGGTCGGCGACGATCGGGAATTTTTGGGAGCCCTCTTTGCCTGGCTCGACGGTGAGGACGCCGTATCCGTCGCGGATCTGGACACCTTGGGGTGAGGTCACGGTGAGGGTGAACTCGGTGGGCTGCTCGGCGCGGTTGGTGATGCGCGTGCGGAGTTGGTTGGTGATCTCGCCGGATGGGAGCGTGTAGAACGGGAGTCCCGCTTCGCGACCGATCCAGACGTCGGCGGTGCCTTTGGTGCTCAGGACGTACAAGAATCCCGCGAAGACGAGCAGGAGGATCGCGGGGTAGATGATGATGCGTGGACGCAGGAGATGACGCGCGTTTCCGCGCACGGCGTTCTCGGATGAGTAGCGGATCAATCCTCGCGGACGACCGATCTTGTCCATGATGGTGTTGCACGCGTCGATGCACTGGGCGCATCCGATGCACTCGAGCTGTGGTCCCATGCGGATGTCGATCCCTGTGGGGCAGGTCTGGACGCACATGGTGCAGTCGATGCAGTCTCCGAGCACTGGGAGCGAGACGTCGGATGAGTCGGTGTCTTGTGTGGGCTTGCGTCGTTTCTTGCCTCGTGGTTCGCCTCGGGATTGGTCGTAGGTAACGATGAGCGAGTCTTGGTCGGTGAGCGCTCCTTGCATACGTGCGTAGGGGCAGACGACGCAGCAGACCTGCTCGCGGAAGAAGGCGAAGTCGAACATCATCAATCCGGTCGTCACGGCGACGATCAGGAACGCGACAGGATGATTGAACGGTGATCCGAAAATCCAGTCGTTGACGGTCGAAGCGCCGACGAAGTACGACAAGAAGGTCTGCGCAAGGTGCAGCGAGATCGCAAAGTACGCGATGTACATGAGCACGCGGCGGAGTCCGATGTTCTTGGGTTTTTTGCGTCCCGTACCTCCGATGAAGAGGCGCTCGATGGGACGGTAGAGGAACTCCATATAGACAGTCTGGGGGCACATCCATCCGCACCACACGCGTCCGAAGAGCGCGGTGACGAGGAAGATGGTGAAGAACACCATGATCATGAATAGTCCGAAGAGCAGCGTGTCTGTTGGGAGGAAGGTCTTCCCGAAGAAGGTGAACTCGCGTGTCCGGATGTCGAGGAGCATCGCGGGCTTGCCGTTGATCGGGATGAATGGGAGGAGGGAGTAGGTCGCGATGAGGAAGTACGCGACGGCGCGGCGCCAGTTGAGGAACTTGCCCGGCGAGAGCTTTGGGCGGATCCATCGGCGCGTGCCGTCGTCGTTGAGCGTGGACAGGACGCGTTCGTTGGGTTTGAGAAGTGACTCAGACATCGATGAGACTCCCGCTCTCCTTTGCTGTCCTGCTGCAGTGGGAAACGATGTGATGGTGTTTCCACCATCGCATCGGGTTGGGTCTATCAGGGGTTAACCGCCCTGATCTGCGGAGATTGGTTCTGGGAATGGAGGGATTTCTTCGCCTTCGACGCCGCGTGGTCCATCGAGCATCTGGCCTCGGAGGGAAGCGACGTATCCGACGACGAGCGCGATCTCGTTCTCGTCGAGGAGGTTGATGTTGGCGGGCATCGCGCCGTTGGCGGCGCCGTTGGTGACGACGTCGATCATCCCTTCGAGATCGGTGAGGTTCTTGTAGTGGTTGTCGGTGAGGTTTGGTCCGATGAGTCCCTGTCCGTTCTTGTCGTGGCAGAGCACGCATGTCCCGGCGTAGACCGAGGCGCCTTGTTCGAGCCAGTTCTCGTCACCCATGATGGTGCGGACCTTGGTGATTGGGTCCTCGATGGTCATGAGGGCGGCGAACTGTTTCTCGATCGCGACCTGGCGTGTGTTTTCCAGGCGTGTGATGCGGTCCGGGATGAGCGGGGTCAGGTGCCAGACGACGACGTAGATGACGGACCAGATGATGGTGCCCCAGAAGATGAGGTGCCACCATCCTGGGGTGGGGTTGTCGTATTCCTGGATGCCGTCGTAGTTGTGGTCGAGCAGTTCTGGATTCTTCTCAGCCATGGGATGCCCCCTTGCCTGCTGGGTTGTGGATGTTGTCGGTGGAACTCAGGTCGTAATCGTCTTGGAGCGGGAGATTCGCTTGGCGATTGCTCTCGGTCCTCGGCGTGCGGAGCACGGACCACATGATCAGCGCGAACGCAACGAGGAAGAGGATGAGCGAGATGATCGGATAGATATCCAGATTCATATTGGAGACGATGTCTGTGAAACTCATTGGTCACCTCCTGCTTGCGCTTGTGCGTCCGCTGGTGCTTCCTTGTAGAGGTCGGTCCCGAGACGCTGCAGGTACGCGATGACCGCGACGACCTGCTTGTCCCAGGTTTCGTCCATTGGTGGACCGCCTTGCTCTTCGAGTTCAGATGCGATGACCTGAGCTTGGAACTGCGCGGACTCGACTGCGGCACCATCGAGGACGAGGTCCCCGTAAGGAACACCAAGCAGTGCGTTGGCATCGACGCGTCCCTGGATTGCTGGGAAGTTGATTTCCTTGGTCAGCAGCCATGGGTAGCGTGGCATGATGGAACCAGGCGATGTGTCGGCGGGGTTCTTGAAGTGCTCGTAGTGCCAGAGGTGGCTCTTGCGTCCGCCTTCGCGGTGGAGGTCTGGACCGATGCGGCGCGAGCCCCATTGGAATGGACGGTCGTAGACGAACTCACCCGGCTTGGAGTAATCGCCGTAGCGCTTGGTCTCCCAGTAGAAAGGGCGGATCATCTGCGAGTGGCAGTTGTAGCAGCCCTCGGCGACATAGATGTCGCGTCCGGCGAGCTCGAGCGGGGTGTAGGGCTGGACCGATGCGATGCTCGGGATGTTCGATGAGATCATGAACATCGGGATCGCTTCGACGGCACCACCGATCAGCACAGCGATCAGGGTGTAGACGGTGAAGCGGACGGGTTTGCGCTCCCACTTGCGGTGCCAGTTGCCTTGGAGGAACTTGTCACCGGCGTGTCCGAACCCAGCGTTCGCGGTCAGACGCGACTTGGCTGGTGGATCACCTTCGTAGTTTGGCGAGAGCGGCGCGGCGTAGTGGACGGTTTCTTCGTACTCCGCTGGACGTGACTTCCAGGTCATGTAGAAGTTGTAAAGAGCGAGGACAGCGCCTGCGAGGTAGAGCAAGCCGCCGACAACGCGGATCCAGTAGAACGGGATCAGCTTGGTGACGGTTTCGATGAAGTCTGGGTACGCGAGGCGGCCTGTCTCGTCCCACATTCTCCACATGAGTCCCTGGGTGATTCCCGCGAAGTAGATGGAGACGATGTAGAGGACGATACCGATGGTGCCGATCCAGAAGTGTGTCGTTGCGAGTTTGGTGGAGTGGAGTTTGGTCTGGAAGAGGCGAGGCATCATCCAGTAGAGCATCCCGAAGGTCATGAAGCCGTTCCATCCGAGCACGCCTGAGTGGACGTGTGCGATGGTCCAGTCGGTGTAGTGGCTGAGCGAGTTGACGGCTTTGATGGAGAGGAGTGGTCCCTCGAAGGTGGACATGCCGTAGAAGGTCACGCCGACGACGAAGAACTTGAGGATTGGGTCTTTGGCGATGCGGTCCCATGCACCCTTGAGGGTGAGGAGGCCGTTGATCATGCCGCCCCATGAAGGCATCCAGAGCATGACGGAGAAGACCATGCCGAGGGTGGAGGCCCATTCAGGGAGTGCGGTGTAGTGCAGGTGGTGAGGGCCGGCCCAGATGTAGATGAAGACGAGCGACCAGAAGTGGATAATGGAGAGCTTGTAGGAGAAGACGGGTCGTTCCGCGGCTTTGGGCATGAAGTAGTACATGAGTCCGAGGAACGGGGTGGTGAGGAAGAACGCGACCGCGTTGTGGCCGTACCACCACTGCATGAGCGCGTCTTGCACACCCGCGTAGACGGGGTAGGACTTCATGAGGAAGGTTGGTCCGGCGAACTCGCCGGTCTTGATCAGGTGAACCAGTCCGGCGGGGACCCAGATGTTGTTCCCGACGTGGAGCATCGTGACGGTGACGATGGTCGCGATGTAGAACCAGAGCGCGACGTAGATATGGCGCTCGCGGCGTTTGATGAGTGTGCCGATGAAGTTGCCACCAAAGAAGACGAGCCAGACGACGGCGATCGCGAGATCGATCGGCCATTCGAGTTCGGCGTATTCTTTGCCTTGGGTGATTCCCAGAGGGAGGGTGATCGCGGCGGACACGATAATGAGCTGCCAACCCCAGAAGTGGAGTCGCGAGAGCAGGTCGGAGAACATGCGTGCTTTGCAGAGTCGCTGTGTGGAGTAGTAGACGGCGGCGAAGATGCCGTTTCCGGCGAAGGCGAAGATCGCGGCGTTGGTGTGCAGCGGACGGAGTCGTCCGAAGCTCAGGAACTCGATCCCGAATCCGGCATCGGGGAATGCGAGCTGGATCGCGATGATGACGCCTACGAGGAATCCGACGATCCCCCAGATGATGGTTGCCCACGCGAACATGCGCACGATCTTGTCGTCATAGACGAAGGCTTCGAGTCCTTCGAGTGACGCTTCGTTATGAGCCGCTTGTTGTGACACTGTTGTTCTCCAGACTTCGTCCTGTGCGTTTGGTTGGGGTACCGAACCTCAACCAAGTTCCAGTGTAATTTCCGAGGCGAGTTTGTGTTTTTGAGTGCTCGTGATCAGCACAAGAACCACAATTTCGCCTCCACGAGAATCGTATCGTATAACAGGAATCGCTTGGGTGTCAATGATTCCGACTATTTTTGATACGAATATCCGTATTTATATCCATATCGGTGATTTGTTCGAATGAATCACGATTTGATTCTTGTTGAGCCCGAATTTCGTCCAGATTTGGATTTTTAGAACGCGCATTCTGTTCCTGTTCCACGATACTCGCTTGGATCACATTCCAGCATTCTCGGAGCAACACTGACGGCTGAGATGCATCTAACCGACTGGATTTCAATGGATTAGAGATCGCTTGCCACTTTACTGATCTGAGACGCCGATCATCGATTCATGCAGAGCACAGAACATCATGACGGCGGGGATCCGGGCGGACAGCATCAGGGCCAGATCGGATCGATCGGCGCGGATTCGCCGTTGAGTATGTCGCATATGCGGATGCTGGGATCGAGCGTGCAGAGTGCGCGTCCGGTCCGCAAGGCGTCGGGGTATGCGCGGATGTCGGGATGGATGACTCTGCTCGCGGGGGCGCTGAGTGTGCTGTTCTCGATCGGATCGCTGCCTGGGATGATGCTGGGACTGGCGCTGGCGGGGTTTGGGATGCGTGAGCTTGGACTCGCGCGTCGGCTGGATCGACTCGACAGCGGAGCGCCGGGTTGGCTGGCGCTGAATCAGTTGATGCTGGGCGCGGTGCTCGCGGGATACGCGGTGTTTAAGGTGATGACCTACGACAGCGCCGACTCGATGATCGCGGGATCGCTCGCTTCGGATCCGACGATCGCGGCAGCGCCTGAGCTTGCGGGAACGATGGAGCAGCTCAAGCAGCTGGAGTATCTGATGAGCATGGGGATCGCGGGCGTGCTGATCGTCGTCGCGGTGATCGTGCAGGGCGGGACGGCGGTGTACTACATCTCTAAGCGCAAGCGCGTCCGGGAGCTTCGCACGCATTGTCCCGATTGGGTGCTGTGCGTGCACGAGGTGATGAGCGATCCCAAGGCGATCAAAGAGTGGTCAGCCGCGGCTTGAGGTCTATTCCTGAGTTAGTCTTTCGCATCGCCGTGGACGCGGACTGAGCCGTTTGTGGTTCTGACTGCGGAGATGGTGTCGCTGTTGCCCATCTGGAGTTCGAGGGTGTGGTTGGATGACTCGATGAGTCTCGCGTCTGGGAGGTTGGCGGTTTTGATGCGGCCATTGGTGGTGCTGACACGCAGAACACCCTCGTATGCCTGTCCCAAATCGAGCTCGACGCGTCCGTTGCTTGTACGGATGCGGATCGGTCCCGAGGCGTTGTCTGCGGTGGAGACAAAGACGTTGCCGTTGGAGGTATCGCCCTCGACGAGGCCGTCGGCGTTGGAGACGAGGATTCGGCCGTTGGTGGTGACGAAGTTGATGTCTCCGCTTGAGTCGTCGACGCGGATCGCGCCGTTGGATGTGGCGAGGTCCATCTTGCCGTTGTGCTTGTCGAGGTGGACAGAGCCGTTGGAGGTTTTGACGAGCGCGTCTCCGGCGAGTCCCATGACGACGACGGATCCGTTGGAGGTCTTGGCGGTGACTCCTTGTGCGTCTGGGAGGAAGACCTCGACCTTGGCACCCTCGCCGTCGCGTCGTTTGCCTCCGGGCCATTCGACCCACACGCGGAGGGTGTTGTCGCCCATCCGATCGGCGTGGACGGTCGCGAAGTCGAGGCGCTCGGCGTCGTATCCGAAGAGCTCTACTTCGACGGCGACGTTCTCGCGGTTCTCTTGGAGGGCGCGGATCGAGCCGTTGGCGGTGACGATCTCGAGCGCGGAGTTTGGCTGGTGCTGAACCTTCATCACGCGGTAGTCATAGTGACGATTGCCCATCGATTCGCATCCACTCAGGAGGGAGGTGGCGGCGAGTGCGAGGGCGGGAAATGCGATGAGACGGTTCATTGGTGACTCCTGTGCTCTGTGAGGGCGTGGTGGACCCGGTTTGGTCAACGATAGCGTACCGCACCTGTTGGTACCGGCTGACAGTCTATGGGATTCAGGAGGGTCGGATTTTGCTCAAGGATCAGACGATCTCGAGGATTTTGAAGCGTTTGACGCCTCTTGGCGCGTTGACGCGGATGGTCTCTCCGACGCGGGCTTTCATGAGCGCTTCACCCATCGGCGAGGTCGCGGTGACTTCGACGATGTCGCCGTCGACTCCGCCTGAGGCTTCTCCGACGAGTCGGTAGAGCTCGAACTCGTCCTCGTCCTCGTCTTCTTCGATGAGCTTGACGGTGGATCCGATGAAGACCACGCCGTCGGCTTGGTTGGATTCGTCGACGACGTGCGCGGAGGAGAGGCGGGTCTCGAGACGCTTGATCTCGGCTTCTTCCATCCCCTGCTGCTCGCGAGCGGCGTGGTATTCGGCGTTTTCCTTGAGATCGCCCAGGGCGCGGGCTTCGGCGATGCGTTCGGTGATCACGGAGCGATTGGCGGTCAGCGCATCGAGGCGCTTTTTGAGTTGGTCGCGTTCTTCTGGTGTGATGACATCCATGATTGACTCCGTCCGGCAGTGTGCCGGTTCTATTCTACGCGATCCGTTGAAAGGGATTACACGATCCGCTTGTTGGATTCTCGTGTGAATCTTGGCCGCCCCCTCGGCGCGGATGAGGAGTTTAGGGGTTCAGTCTTCGATTGACCACCCAATGGGTGTTCTCCAGAGCCCTTCCGAAGGCGAGGAGGGCCAATCCGACGCATCCGACGGCGGTGATGATCCGGAAATGGGCGTTGTACACCATCGCGGGCTGTCCGGTGACGCTGCGATCCGCGGTGATCTCCAGGATCCCAGTCACTGGCGAGAGCATCCATCCGAGGTTCGCATGCGACGGTCCGATCGCGGCTCCTTTGAGTGTGATCATCTCGATCAATGGTCCGATGCTGATGACGATGAGCGTCGCGAGCATCGCGAGGGCGCGTGTCCGCTGCGAAGCGCCGGAGCTGGCGATGAGGATCGATCCGATCGCGATGGTCCCGGCGAGGATCAGCGCCCACGCGGCGGTGTGGAGCACAAGCGCGACGACGACTTCCGTGGACCATCCGCCGAGGACGATGAGACGCTGGGGCCAGAGGATGGCTTGGAGGGGGATGAGAATGACGATCATGTCGCGCAGGGACGCGGCGACGATACTTGGGCGCGCGATGCGCTGGGAGAATCGGACCAATGGCCAGAGCACACACATGCCGAGGACGCTGATGACGAGCATCTGCTGCGCGGCGGGTCTGGAGACTGAGGGGGAGACGGTGTATCCGCTCGCGAGGCGGGTGAACATCAAGGCCGTGGTCGTGAGCAGGAAGATCATCCAGAGGAGCGCAAAAACGCGCGGCTCCCCTTTGCGATGGGACCAGTCGATGAGATCACCTGGGGGTTCGTTTCCCAGCAGATCACGCTCACGCTGGACTGGTGGCGATGGTGCGGGCGCGGGGAATGGGTACGGCCCCTGCTCTGATGCGTGTTCAGAAGGATTGGATGGAGGTAGATCGCTCACGCTGAAGGGTACGCGTTGATCGTGGAGCGGGTTCTGTGGCTCATCGCGTGCTAGCCCTCGTGGCGCTGCATCGAGAGCTCGGCTCCGCGGACGTCGAGGATCATCGCGCCCGCGTCGATCCGTCCGGTGCTGTTGAGCACGGAGATGAGGCGTTCGATTTTCAGCGATGTGGGCATTTCTGCAGGCCGAGAGCGTCCGGGACCTCCTCCGAAGACAACGCGGGCGCTGTTGTCGGTGAGGAGCTGGAGGATGCCGTGGTCACGGTTCTTTCCGAGATCGATCCCGACGACTTGCTGGTGGAGGTTGTGCTTCTGGAGCTCGACGAGCAGGTTGAGCGCGTCGCGGATCTCAGGTTCGTCCCAGTTGTTCCCGGTTCCGGGATGCGGGAGCGCGGGGTTGTGGAGCACGAACTGGTTGGATTGATCGTGCGGGTAATCGAGCGGGAGGACGTTGGCGTGGAAATCGATCAGGTAGTCGCGGTCTCCGCGGCGCACGACGGCGGCGGGGATGCGCCAGTCCGCTTCGATGATGATGGTGCCTTCGTCGGTCCAGCGTGCTTCGGGGGCGCTGTTGACCCATCCGGTCGAGGCGAGGGCTTTGGAAGCGTTGTGGAGCGGTTGCCACTTGAGGGCTTTGGTGTTTGAGACGGAGGACTGCACAAGGCGTTCGATGCGGTCGCGCTCGGAGATCGGCATCCAGATATGTCCCGAGGTGTCGGTGCCCCAGTTGATCTGGATGACGGGGTCGGTGCTCGTGATGTGCTGAGCGGCGCGATCGTCGATCGCTTTGATCCCCATCCCGGCGCTGACGAAGACTCCGGCGGCGCCGAGAATCACGGCGGTGGTGATCGCGATGCGCTTGTTGCGAGCGGCGGCTTCGGGGTCTTTCTTTTTCTTCTTCGCGGCCATGCGTTTCTCTCTTGATGCTCTTAGGAACTGGTGACTGGTTGATGCGATCTGAACGCGGCGTTGACGAGGTGCTTGCAGAGCTGGGGCATCGGGAGTCCGCTTGCTGCCGCGGCTTTGGGGAGCAGCGAGGACGCGGTGAACCCCGGCATGGTGTTGGCTTCGAGGAGCCAGGGATTTCCGGATGCGTCGAGCATGAAATCGACGCGTGCGAGATGGCGCACGCCGATCGCTTGGCACAAGGTCAACGACCACGCTTGGAGGTCGCTCTTGAGATCATCGGTCAGATCGGGGTTTACGGTGTAGATCGTGTCGCTGCGTTCGTATTTCGCTTGGTAGTCGTAGACGCCTTGAGCGGGAGCGATCTCGATGATCGGCAGTGCCTTGAGGGTGTTTGAGCCGTCATCGATGACAGACACGGTCAGCTCTCGAGCGCTGGTGATCATCGGCTCGATCATGGACACCTGGGGTTTTTCGGATGCTTTGATCGAGGTGAGCGCGTTGATCCAGTCTTGGGGTGTGTGGCAAATGTAGAGCCCGCAGCTTGAGCCGTCGGCGACGGGCTTGATGACCAGCGGGGGCTGGATCGGGGTCACGGCCTCGTTGGGATCGGTGTACGACGACGGATCGAGGATCACGGCGGGTTTGGTTGGGATGCTGAGCGACGCGGCGAGGAGCTTGGTCGCCATCTTGTCCATCGCGATCCTTGATGCGGATGCTTGGCATCCGACGAACGGCCTGCTGGTCTGCTGGAGACGGCGCTGGAGTTGTCCTCCCTCACCGAAGCGGCCGTGGAGGACGGGGAAGATGACGTCGGCGTCCCATTCGTTGATCTCTTGGACGGATGGTTCATCGACAATCAGCAACTCGGCTTTGAGTCCGGCTTCGAGGCATCCCTGATGGACTCCGGTGGCGCTGTCGATGGAGACTTGTCGTTCGGCGTCGGGGCCGCCTCCGAGGACGAGGACTGAGGTCATGAGGAACGCTCCTGCTCTTTGGTCCAGATGACGACTTCGTTGTGGAGCTGGATCCCGAACGTGTCGTGGACACGTCGTTGAACCTCGTGCATCAGGTTGATGACCTCGCGTGCTTTGGCGTCTTGGGTCGTGGTGATGAAGTTGGCGTGGAGCTCGGAAACAGATGCGCCTCCGACTGAAAGCCCTTTGCATCCGGCGCGGTCGATGAGCATCCCGGCGCTGACGCGGGTGCCTTGCTCTCCGATGTCTTTGATGTGCTCGTGCAGCGTAGGGTTTTTGAAGGCGCATCCCGCGGACTTGGCGCTCATGGGCTGGGATTCGGTTTTGTACTTCATGCACTCGCTGAGTTCCTGCTTGAGTGCTTTGGTGTCCGCAGGAGTGAGCTGGAAGACGGCGGAACAGACGAGCAGGTGGTTGAGTCCGGAGTGGCGGTAGTCGAAATCGATCTCGGATTTGCGGAGCTCGTGCATGCGTCCGGCGCGATCCATCGCGTGGACGGCGATGAGGTGATCGGAGATGGTCCCGAACTTGCCTCCGGCGTTCATGATGACTGCACCGCCGATGGTTGCGGGGAATCCGGCGAGTCCCTGGAGTCCGGAGAGTCCGGCGTTGACGGTCTGCGTGATCAGTCGAGGGAGAGCGACCCCAGCGCCGGCGTGGACGATGCCGGTGGTTGTATCCATATCGAGTGATTTGAACCCATCGGTCTGCATCGAGACGACGAGGTGATCGATTCCGGAGTCGTCTACGAGAAGATTCGCGCCCTCTCCGAGGACTTTGCATTCGTCGTCGAGATCAAGGCACTGTCGCAGCTGCTCGATCGATTCGGGTCTCGCAAGCTGAGCGGCGCGTCCACCGATACGGAACCATGTGGAGATGGGCGCGTCGCGCTCGATGTGCAAGCTGTCGGTGTGGATGGTCATCTGCTCAGACCTGCATCGAGGAAGCCTTGTCCGACTTGCCAGACGGGTCCGGCACCCATGACCACGAGCAGATCGCCGGGACGGCACATGTTTTCGAGCTGCTCGATGATCGCCTCGAACGGATAGAGGTGCATTGCTTTGATCTTGCGGGCGCGGAGGCGATCAACGAGATCCGACGAGTTGACCTTGTGACGCTCGGCTTCGGAGTCGCGTACAAAGTAGATGTGCGGCACGATCACGACGTCCGCGTGCTCGAAACTTGTCGCAAACTCTTCGAGCAGGAATCTTGTGCGTGAGTGCTGGTGGGGCTGGAAGACGCAGATGAGTCGTCCGCCTTGCTTGGCGGGGTCTTGGTCTGTGCGCAGGGCGCGGAGGGTCGCGTCGATCTCGGTTGGGTGGTGTCCGTAGTCGTCGATGACCTTGACTCCGTCGCGGCTTCCCAGATGCTGGAGGCGACGATCGAGGCCTTGGAACGCATCAAAGGACTGCGCGAGCAGGTCAGGGTTGGCGCCGACGGAGCGTCCGAGCGCGAAGGCGACTGCGGAGTTCATCGCGTTGTGCTCGCCGGGGAGTGAGAGCTTCCATGAATGGGTCTGACCATCTGGGGATTGGACGCTGGTGACGCCGTCTCGGTATCCCACGACCCAATCAGCGCCTGGATTGAATCCGATGGTCTCGATGTCGCAGGTGAGTCCGGCGGTGACCTCGCGTCGGTACGCGCCGTCGTGTCCGATGATGAGCTTGCCCCCTTGCTCGGCGCTGGGGATGAGCTGGGCAAACTGAGTGAAGGATTCGACGACCGCGTCCAGGGTGCCGTAGATATCGAGGTGGTCCGCTTCGATCGAGCTGATGGAGGCGACGGTCGGGCGGAGGTTGTGGAAGGAGCGGTTGAACTCGCACGCTTCAGCGAGCAGGATGCCCGGCTTGCCCCCCCACTGGTCGTCGGCGTGATCCGATGGGATCGCTCCAGCTCCGACTCGGCAACCGACGCGGTTGGTTGATGGATTGAGCGCTCCGTCCTGGAGCTGCTTGCAGGTGGCGCCGACGATGACGGATGGATCGAGCTTTGCATCGGTCAGGGCGCATCCAAGCATCGCGGTGGTTGTGGATTTGCCGTGGGTTCCGGCGATCGCGACTCCGGTGCGTCCGGTCATGCACGCGCCGAGGGCTTCGGGATACGAGAGAACAGTCAGTCCTCGATTGGTCGCTTCGATGACCATCGGATGCTCGGGACGCACAGCGGCGGACGCGAGCACGACGTCGATGTCGTCGGGGAGCGACTCAGCGGATTCATCGAATCCGACGTTGATGTTGATGTCTGCGAGCGCACTTGTAACTGGTGAGGATGTGGAATCGCATCCCTGGACGTGCATCCCCGCGCCTTTGAGCATGCGCGCCAGTGCGGACATGCCGCAGCCACCGATCCCGATCATGTAGGGGGAAGATCCTCCGATGGAGAACCCTGGGGTCGAGCGATGCTGGTCATCGCTGGAAGTGCCGGGGATTGGGGAGGATTCGTGGGTCATCATTGGACAATATATCGACCTTTCGGGCGATTTGACATGACTGTCTGTCGGATTGGGGTCAATCAGTGAGCGATCAAGCGGGTGGGTTGAGCGCGGCGGGTCCGAGCGTCTGGATGGTCAGGGTCCCGAGCTCTTTTCGACGGAGGTAGTCGTTGAATCCGTCGAGTTCGACGCTGTCGATCTGGTTGATGATCTGCGCGAGGGTTCTGGGGTTGTCTCGCTTGAGGATGTCGGCGACGAGACCTGCGGATCTGGCGCTGGTTGATTCGCCGCTGAAGATCACTCGGCTCTTGAGACCAATCTTGGCGCGGTCGAACTCTTCTTGGGTGACATCACCCGCTTTGATCGCTTGGAGTTGTTCGTGGAGGACATCGAGCGATTCCTGGGCGCGTTCGGGAGTGGTCCCGACGTAGCTGGTGACGAGACCGTGCTCACGCTCGGCGCGGTAGCTCGCGGACACGGCGTAGCACAGTGCTCGCTTCTCGCGGACCTCGGTGAAGAGTCGTCCCGACATACCGCCTGAGAGCACACTCACGGCGAGCTGCTCGTTCATCTCGTCATCATGTCCGGCGTGTGGCGCGTCGTTGACGATGATGATCTGGACCTGGTTGGTGTCGTCGGTTTCGTGCGCGTAGCCGCGCGGGGCGCCGGTGGAAATGCTCGGCGATGGCGCAGTTCCGGACCAGCTCCCGAAGTGTTCGTTGATGTGCTTAACCGCTTCATCCGGATTGATGGATCCAGCGATGCCGATGATCGAGCCCATTGGTTGGGCGTGTGCGTTCCACCATTGTCGAGTGGTGTTTGCGGTGAGCGCGGCAAGTGAAGACTCTGTGCCGTAGGAGCTGCGGTTGTATGGCTCGGGGAGATGACGCTCGCGTGCCGCGAGGACGGCGCGTTGTTGCGGATCGTCGGCGAGTGACGCGAGCGCGTGCTGCGCCATGACGCGCGAGGATTCGAAAGACTCATCATTCATCGATGGATCAAGCACCATTTGTGCTACGAGCGGGATCGCTTCATCGAATCTTGATCCGAGTGTGGTCATGGAAACGGAGGTCGAACGCGAACCCGCGGAAGAGTCGCGCACCGCGCCGGCGAGGTCGAAGTCGTCGGCTTGTTGTTGTGAGGTGCGTGTTGTTGTGCCGCGCAAGAGAAGTTCGGCGCAGACGCTCGCGATACCGAGTTGGGAATTATCATGGTGGATAACTCCGGATGGGATCATCAAACGCAAAGAAACTGATTGCATGGAATCGATGGGTTGCACGGCGATGCGCAGCCCGTTGTCGAGTGTTGTTTGCATGATCGAGTCGTGTGTTGTTGTCATGGTGCACCTGGATGAATGTTGAACAGCGCGGAACGGATGATGGAGTGATTCTTCACGCGCAGCGGGACAAATTCCCGCTTCGTTGCAAAAACGAGGCGCACGAACTTCCGCGAATTGGTTCCAAATGCGCGGCGAATTGCGTCGATCATGATGGGTTCCGAGTGTTTTTGCGAATTGATCGCGAAGTCGTCGTGTTCCGCAACTCCGCGGCGTGTTTTTTGTCTGTGAAGCGCGTGCATCGCGATGTTTTCGGAACGGCGCGCGATGGTGTGACGCGACCGATCAGCGTGCGCGCGCCGCTCGGTTTGGTTGTTGATCGTGCGCTGCAACGCGATGAGTAATGCGCGAGCGGCTTGACAAACTTGAAATAATGCGCAGCGTGCGCACGGTTGATGTATAATTCGGATGAGTGAAGTGTGAGTTGTTGGCGCTGTTCGCTCAAGTCGTCGACCTTCTGGCTCCGATGAGACGGAAGTGTCAATAACGGTATGTGGTCCCGATCTCGAACACTCGGCTCCACAGCACAGCATTAGGGTTCGAAAACGGAGAGCCATCATGGCTAAGAAAAAAGCAACTCGTAAAAAAGCGACACGAAAAAAAGCAACCCGTAAAAAGGTAGCGAAGAAGGCAACCCGGAAGAAAGCAACCAAGAAGAAGGCCACCAAGAAGAAGGCTGCTAAGAAGGCGACCAAGAAGAAAGCCACTAAGAAGAAGGCAACCCGCAAGAAGGCCGCTAAGAAGACTACTCGCAAGAAAGCGACCAAGAAGAAAGCAACTCGCAAGAAGACCGCGAAGAAGGCCACCAAGAAGAAGGCCACTCGCAAGAAGGCAACCAAGAAAAAAGCTACTAAGAAAAAAGCCACCAAGAAGAAGGCTACTAGAAAGAAAGCCACTAAGAAGAAAGCTACACGCAAGAAGGCAACCAAGAAGAAAGCCACTCGCAAGAAAGCTGCTAAGAAGACCACTAAGAAGAAAGCGACCCGCCGCAAGGCCACTCGCCGGTAATCCTTAATCGGGGTTGATCAAATCGATCGATCCCGAGCAGAATTCCAATGCCGTTCAGCGGAGCCGATCTTTGGATCGGCTCCGTTTTTTCGTGGATTTCGCGTCCAATGACGCTCGGCTGCGGCGGGTTTATGCCGCGGGTGGTCGGCTCAGGAAGCGGTTCATCATCTCGGAGTCCACGCCGTCCATTGGGTAGTGGATCGAGAGTCCGACTTCCAGCGCGTTGTGGTCACAGATGACAAAGGAGCAGGGCTCATCGATCCTCCAGCCTACGAAACGGAGCGCTCGGGCGAGGCACTCGATGGAGGTGGCGCAGACGATCCCGTCGTTGTGGCGCTCGATGGGGATGAACCCGAACTGCCACGCTTGTCGGCTGGTGATCACCGATCGGGTTTCGTCGTTGGGTTCGATGGTGCACGGGTTGATTCTCGGCGAGATCATCGCGAACTGGACGGCCCACGCGTGCTCGATGATTCCTGGGTCCACCCCGAAGAGCTCCTCGGCGAGTAGCCCAAAGGGTCTTGGATTGGTTTGCTGTTCAGCGACGACCTCTTCGCATTGGTCTGGGGTGAGGACGCCGTATTGAACGAGGAGATCTCCGAGACGTAGTGCCATGTTTGGTGCTCCTGGGCGATGACATGGATCGTCAGCGCCGACTGTGACTGGGTTCCTGACTGGAACGCTGGAACCCACTGGATCGACGTGATTGGGAGCAACATGGATCGCGAGGAGTGTTTTTTGCGCGTTGGACGCGTATTGGTCGTCGTGGTGGTCATGAGCGCGACAGAGCGTCCGCATCGTGCAGATACTTCAAAATCTTTGCGTGATTGGTTTGCATGAGCGGCAATCGAAATCCGCGCGATATCCGATAAAACGGGTCATTTCCCGACGCAGAAGGTCGCAAAGACACGTCCGAGTACGTCGTCAGGGGTGATCTCGCCTGTGAGTTCTCCCAGCGCGTCGAGCGCGTCGCGTAATCCCGATGCGACGAGCTCTGGAGCGTCCAGCGAGCGGGCGTCGCGATCGATCCAGTTGAGCGCGTTGTTGATGCCTTCGATGGCGTCGGCGATCGCTCTGCGGTGTCTGGGGACGAACGCGCCCACACCCAATCCCTGACGATCGGTCACGGCATCGGCGATCGCTCGCTTGAGCACGTCGATGCGGTGTCCATCGAGCGCACAGACGCTGATGGTGTTGGGCTGGAGATCGGTGTCGATCACGAGGTCGGCTTTGGTTTGCACGCGGATGATCGGACGATCGAGAGCCGTGAATCCTTCGCGGTCGACGAACTGTCCCGATGGGTCGCACCAGATCAACGCGTCGGCGGATCTGAGCTGATCACGCGCCAGCTGCTGCGCGATCTCGTCGAGCGGATCCACGGCTGAGTCTCCCAGTCCCGCGAGATCCGTCAGGGTGATCGATCCCGCGCCGGGGATGCTCTGCTCGAGCTCGAGTGTTTCGCTGATCGCATCGCGTGTTGTCCCGGCTCGTTCGCTGACGACGGCGCGGTTGACGCCGAGGAGTGCGTTGAACAAGGCGCTCTTCCCGGCGTTGGGCTGTCCGCAAAGCACGGCTTGGGGGAGCGATGTCCGGATCACCGAACCAGTAGCGCTGCTGATCTCGTCGCGGAGTTGAGAGTTGAGCGTGTCGAGACGATCGCTGAGCTCAGACGGCGCGATGGGGACGACGTCGTCTTGGTCGGTGAAGTCCACTCCCGACTCGACGAGCGCCAGCAGCAGCGCGAGTTCCTCGGCCCATGCTCGGCACTGGTCTCCTTGCGAGCCGTCAAGGAGTTGATCGGCGGCGCTGAGGGCTTCGTCCCCCACTGCGGCGATCCGCAGCGCGACCCCCTCCGCTTGAGCGAGGGTCAATCGGTTGTTGAGGTACGCACGAGCGCTGAACTCCCCTGGCTCGGCGCGGCGGACGGCTGGGGTCTGGAAGATTCGATCCAGGACACGCTCGAGGAGTGTGGGATTCCCGACCAAAATGAGCTCAGCGACGTCCTCTCCGGTGTAGCTCCTCGGCGCTTCAAACCAGATGAGCAGGCAGGGGATGGACGAGTTGCTTGTCAGCTTGATGCGAGCGCGATGGATTCCGCGGCTGGGGTTCTGGATCGCAGTGATCGACTCGATGCAGGATCGTGCGTCGGGGCCTGAGATCCGGATGATGGCTCTGGCACTCTGTCCCGCTGGGGATCCGATGGCTGCGATGGTCCCGCCGGTGGGCATGGATCACTTCTTCTCGCGGAACTGACGCGACGCGGGGTTGGGGGGCTGAGGGCCTTTTTCCATCAACTGCTTGCGAGCTTCGGCGGCTTCGTTCATGCGCTGCATGAATCCGGGGCCTTTCTTCGCTTTCTCGGCTTTGATGTTCTCGATCTCGAGCATGCCGTGCTTCTTCATGTGGGCGCGGATCCACTTGTTCTCGAGGATACCCATCGTGGAGTTGGTGATGAAGTAGAGCGCGAGTCCGGATGGCGCGGTGTACATCATGATCGGGAACATCACGACCATCATGACCTTCATCATCTTCTGCTGCGATTCTTGCTCAGGGGTCAGCGTCGCTTGGGTTGGTGGGGTGAGGTACTTCTGGTGGAGGAAGAATACGACACCGAGCAGGAGCGGGAGGATGTTGATAGATGACACGGTTCCCCAGAGCGGGAAGGAGAAGTGCATGAACTCAGGGAGCGGGATCGCGTTGTCCGCAGCGGAGAGGTCGGAGAGGAACATCCATGAACCACCTGAGATGGTCTGGAAGATGCCGTAGAACGCGGGCTCGTGCTTGAGCTCGACGGCGAAGAAGAGGGTTGCGTAGAGCGCGATCCAGACCGGGGACTGGAGGAGCATCGGGAGACATCCGAGCATTCCCAGCGGCGAGATGCCTTCCTCGCGCCAGAGCTTGGTCATCTCCTGCTGCATGCGCTTGGGGTCGTCTTTGTACTTCTCTTTGAGTGCCTTCTGCTTTGGCGCCATCGCTTGCATCTGGACACCGAAGCGCTGCATGCGGATCTGTGACCATCGAGTGATCGGGTGGAGGCATCCACGCACGACCACCACGAGCAGGAGGATCGAGACACCCCAGTCGTTGACGATGGAGTGGAAGATGCGGAGCACGGCGATGAGGATGTTGGTGAGCCAATCGAAGGTGCAACCTGCACAGAAGCCGCCGATGTTGTAGACGACCATTTCTGGGAGATTGAGTGCTGCGAGGATCGGGTCCTTGTTGAACTCGGGTTTGGTGCGAGGTCCGGCGTAGACGCCGAGGATGATGGACTTGGTTTGGCCCGGCTCTAATGTGAACTCAGGGCTGTTGGTCGAGAGGACCATCGTGGTGTCTGGAGCGCTGTCGTAGGTGTTGAGGACGTAGCGATCGATGGACTCGACGGACTCTGCGAGCAAGCGATGGTCCGGGGTTGTGCTCATCGGATCGAGCATGGGGTGGAGGACGACGGAGAAGTAGCGATCGGAGAAAGCGATCCAGCTCAGACGGAGCCCCTTCTCGACGCTTTCTTCGCTCGGCCAAACGGCGTGAGCGGTCTGGTAGTGCTTTGTGCCGTTGGCGTCTTTGACTCTTGATCCGAGGAGCTTGGAGCGGTTGGAGAGTTTGTCATCGACGCTGACCTGGACGGAGGCGCCCTGTTTCTCTGGGGATTTGAGTGTTCCGAAGCGGACGCGGCGGCGGTCTCCCGCGTAGCCGTTCTTCGCTTTGGGCATGTCGATCATCGCGGTGTTGATGAATCGGAAGGTGTGCTGCTCGCTGCTGAGGTTCTCGATGATCTGCTCGATGGTGAACGCGTGGCGCGCGTCTCGCATGACGAAGCGGCGCTCGATGCGTGCGATCGGATTCCCGCTCGCGTCGTCGATGTACGCTTCAAAGATACCTGGGGAGAGCTGTGTCCAGACTGTCGTTCCTGTCGGAATCCCTGTGAGCTCGACGGAGACGTTGTCGATCATCAGCGCTGGGAGCGCGAAGGGGACCGCGTTGAATCCCGCGGCGTTCTCGACACGGTGCTGAATCTGGATGTTCTTCTCGAACGCGACGGTCTCGAACTCGTCGAGCAGGATGAGCCCCTCGATCCCGGCTCCGAGGGTGGAGAACTGGATCTCGAGTTCTTCTTGGTCATCGATCAGCGAGTCCCAGCTTGCATCGCTCGCTGCGGGACGTGCGGTGTAGGAGACGGTTGGTTGGGCGTCTGGTTGGACGTCTGGCTGGATGACCGGCTCGTCGGTTGCGGAGCTCGCCGATGGGTCATCGGTTTGGGCATAGACGGGAGTGGCAAACCCGATCAGGGTTACCAGCAGGAGGGTCAGCATGTGGTGGAGATGGGTGCGCAAGTGCGTGCTCGCTTTTGACATTGGCGCCGAGCGGATCGGCGGGGTATTTCGGGATCGGCGGATAGATCAACGCCCTTCGAAGAGGCGGTCTCCGAGCCAATCATGGAGCTCGGGGATCGCTTTGATCTTGTCCGCGGTGGCTTTGATGTCGTACTCAACTCGGACGAACTCGGCTTGGCCGGGTGAGAGAATGGTGTAGCACGCGCGTGGGTCGTGATCGCGGGGTTGTCCGACGGACCCCACGTTGACGACGGCTTTCTCGTCGTCGATGAACTTGAAGACTGGTTCGGAACCGATCTCCGATGGTGGATAGAAATCGGGTTCGTTGGAGAACACGCCGGGCTGGTGGGTGTGTCCGACCAGTGCGATGTGCTCGACGCGGTCGAAGATCGCTTCGAGTTTGTCTGGTGCGTCGCTGGCGTCTTCTGGGAAGATGTATTCGTTGATCGGACGGCGAGGGGACGCGTGCACTGAGAGGATCTTGGTGCCGTCTCCCATGAGGTCTTCGACGGCGCGGACGCGGAGGGATCCGAGGAACTCGAATCGGCGCGTGCGAGCGGCTTCGTCTGGTTCAGCGTCGAACTGCTCGCGTGTCCAGTATGCCGCGGACTCGGCGGGCGCGTTGAAGTTGGTGGGTTCGTAGACGACGGCGAAGTCGTGGTTGCCCATCAGCGCCCAGTCGCAGTGTTCCTGTACGAGGTCCACGCATTCGAGGGGGTCTGGGCCGTATCCGATGATGTCTCCGAGGCAGACGATTTTGTCGATATCGCGCGTCTTGATGTCCTCGAGGACCGCTTTGAGCGCGACGGCGTTGCCATGGATATCACTCAGAACAGCGGTTCGCACGGGATCGTCTCTTTCTTTCTCATCCACGTATATAGAGGATGCGTTTGGACCCGGATCACACGATCTGAGCGCTCGGCGTCAACTGTAGAAAGCTCCGCTCCAAAGAGCAACGGGAATGGCCGTGACAAGGCGTAATCCATGATCTGGGTCCCGATTTGGGGGTTTCGGGGTTGATTGGGAATGTGAACGATTTGTTTTTCGAGGCGATTGAGCAGGGAATATCATGCTGAGATCGTCGATTCCCGATAGATATGCCGGGAATGGACCCGTTTGTACGGGGTTTTTGGTCCGCCGGACCGTCCCCTTTGAACGCTTGACCCCTGTCAGGGAACGACTTATGGCCTCAGCTTCAGTAAGTTATCAACGGACCCGTGAGATGTCGATCGACGAGCTTTTGCTCGAGAATCGGATCGTCTTCCTCATCGGTGAGATTAATCATGCCTCGGCTTCGCGTGTGATGATGCAGATGTTGTATCTGGAGAATCAGCGTCGGAACCAGGAGATCAATTTTTACATCAACTCGCCGGGCGGGGTCGTGGATGACACGCTCGCGCTCTACGACACGATGCGGTTCCTAAGCTCCCCGATCGCGACGTACTGCATCGGACGCGCGTACTCCGGCGGCTCGGTGCTGCTGACCGCTGGGACGAAGGGTCGTCGATTCATCCTCCCTCACGCGAAGGTGATGATCCACCAGCCGTACGGCGGGATCACTGGTCAAGCGGAGGACATCCGACTCCAGGCCGAGCAGATCATCAAGAGCAAGCAGACGATGATCGACATTCTCGCCAAGCACACCGGACAGGATCCGGCTCGCATCCGAGAGGACTCGGAACGCGATCGCTACTTCGATGCCCAGGAAGCGAAGGACTACGGACTCGTTGACGAAGTACTCGTCGAACCACCGAAGGACCTGCACAACATTACTGCTGGTAACTGATCACGGATTTTCAAAACACCCCCACCACCACAAGGTGCATGCATATGTCAAACCCAAGTGCCCATCTGGTTCCCATCGTCATCGAGCAAACCGGTCGCGGTGAACGCTCGTACGATATCTTCTCTCGTCTGCTCAAGGACCGCATCGTGTTCGTAACCGGAGGCGTCATGGATGATATGGCGAACCTCATCGTTGCGCAGCTGCTGTTCCTCGCCAATGAGGATCCGACTGCGGACATCCATGTCTATGTCAACTCTCCCGGCGGATCGGTCACGGCTGGTCTTGGGATCGTGGACACGATGAACTACATCAAACCCGATGTGTGCACGTACATCATCGGACAAGCCGCATCGATGGGATCGGTGATCGCATCGTCGGGGACCAAGGGCAAGCGCTACTGCCTCAAGAACGCTCGCAACCTCATGCACCAGCCGCTGCTGTCAGGCGTGATGGAGGGTCAGGCGACTGACCTGGAGATCGAAGCGAAAGAGATGCTCCGCTTGCGTGACCGTCTCTATGCGATCTACGCGCACGCGACTGGTCAGGATCAAGAGAAGGTCCATCGCGATTGTGACCGCAACCTCTGGCTCGACGATCAGGAGATGCTCGAATACGGCTTGATCGACGAGGTGCTCGAATCTATGCCTACCGCTGGCTGAGTCATCGAACATACGAACCATACGACCCGCTTAAGGCGGGTTTTTTCGTGTCTTGCGGGAACTGGTTGGTTCTTGGTATACTGCGAAGACGCACACTCAACGAAAGGTGGACTCTCATGGTTGGTCTTGCAGAACTCTGGCTCCCGATTCTTGTTTCCGGCGTTGCTGTCTTCATCGTCAGCGCTGTGGTTTGGATGGCGCTGCCGTATCACAAAGCGGACATCAAGTTCCTCGACAACGAGGCGGACTTTGACAAGGCGCTCGGGGAGCTCAACATCAAGCCGGGGCACTACATGTTCCCGGGGTGCGAGGCGAAAGACATGAAGTCCGATGCGTTTAAGGCACGCTGGACTTCCGGGCCTTGGGGCTCGATCACGATTCAGGGGAAGGCGCCCAACTTTGGGTTCAACCTATTCCGGTGTTTCATTGTGTATGTGGTGATCTCCGCGATGGCGGGGTATCTCGCGGGGATCGGCATCCCGGCGGGCGCTGAGTACATGGACGTGTTCCGCACGGTTGGGACCGCCGCGATCTTGGGGTATTGCATGGGTGGGCTGGCAAACGATTTCTTCCTCGGGAAACCCCCGCGGTTCATCGTGACGTGTTTCATAGATGGCGTGATCTACGCGCTGGTCACGGCGGGGATCTTCGCGGCGATGTGGCCCGACGCGGCGGTGACGCTTCCAGCGATTCCTTGATGGAATTCGTTCTTACTGCACCTGCACAAGCACGGCGATGTGCTGGGGCTCGATCGCGGCGCGCATGCCGGTCATGACGTCGCTGAAGCTCACACGCTTGGTGATGAGTCCGGAGAGGTCGATCGATCCGGACTGGAGCGCGTCGATGCCGTCGCTGAGCGTGCCGCAGCGGGATCCGGAGACTCGCAGCTCGCGCTCGATGAGCAGCGTGAGGTCTGCTGGGGTCATGTGGGCGTCTGAGATCACTGGTACGGGATGATTCTGCAGGATCACGGCTCCGCGCGGTCGCGCCATCGCGAGCGTTGACGAGAACGAATCGGGTTCTGAGAGCGTGTCAATGACGATGTCCTGATCGGCGCGCCGGCCGACCTCGGACAGATCACGATGCTTGATCCCCCACTTGGCGCACAGCTCGAGACGATCGGGACGCGAGGTGAGCAGACGCACCGACGCGTTCTGCGAGCTCATGATCTGAGCGATGAGCAGCGCGGAGAGGTTCCCTCCCAAAACAGTCACAAAGGTCTTGCCGACGATGCGCTCGATGCGTGAGACGTGGATCGCGGCGGCGAGCTGCGACGCGAACACGGCTCGCTCGTCTTCGACTTCATCGGGGACGACGAAGAGGTTGCGCTGCGGGATCTGGAAACGCTCGCAGAGACAGCCCGGCGTGTTGCGGAGTCCCAAGATGGATCGATCGGGGTCGTGCTGACCGATCCCTCGCTGAGCGAACACGGACTGTGGATCGGTGATGTTGACGTCCGCGACGACGCGCTGGTTGATCAGGTCTTGATCGTCCGCGTCGACGACTCTTCCGACGAACTGATGGCCGAGGATGGTGTCGTGGCGCTGGTTGCGGACCGCGTCGATGTCGGACTCGGTGATGAGCACGAGGGTTGGTTCGACGATCGCCCACCCCGGCAGGCGCGTTGGTTCTGGCGCGTCTGGAGTGAGGACGGGCTGGTCGGATTGGATATGGAACGCTCGCACGATGAAAGTATCGGAAATACGGGCGGAATCGTCGAATGAACCTTGGTGAATGACTGATTCTCGGACCCACTTCGGGGTTCTGGGAGGATCAGGTGATCCGCAGCTCTATTCCTCGATCGGGTTGAGTCCGACAGGGGTCGAGGTTTGCTCGTTTGGTGGAGCGGGGACGAAGGGGAGGTACTCGACGATCCGCTTCTTGCGATTGAAGACTGGGTAGGTGTATCGCTGACCTGCAGCGAAGAGGTCGTCGGTCTCGTTGTACCAGCGGAGCCACGCGGCGTGGTCTACTCCGAAGTCTTGGCCCGTCATGATATTGAGCGAGTGCTGGACGCGGTTGTTGACGACCAGTCGCGAGTCGCGGAGCGCGGCGATGAGTGACTGGACCACGAACGGTTCGCGGTATTGTCCGAGCGCATCTGCAGCTGCGGCGCGGGCGTCGGCTTCGGGTTCTTTCTCGGCGTCGATGGTGTTGATCAGCGCGGGGATCGCTTCGCGTGTGTGGACACGCTGGAGGGCGCGAGCGGCGGCGATGCGGACCTTGCTGTCCTCGTCGTCGAGCGCGTCGATGAGGTATGGCGCGTGGACGGGATCGCCGTGACGTCCCAGGGCGCGGATGCAAGTCGCGCGGACTCCGGGATCGGGGTCGTCGGTGCCGTCGATGTAGAGCTCGAGGTAGATGGGGTCACCACCGAATGGTGCGGCGGCGAGCATGGTCGTCCCGCGGTATCGGTTCTCGGCGTTGTACTCGTCGGTCGCGAGGATCGCAGCGGTGGTGGGCGAGGTTTGGGGCGAGACGATATCGAGGAGTCCCTTGGTGCCACGCGGTGCGTTGGTGAGCGAGCCGCAGGATGCGAGGAGCATCGCGGTGCTTGTGCAGAGGAGGCATTGGATTGAACGTGCGGGGTTCATGCGTGATTATATCGGCAATCTGCTGGGAAACTCATTGAATCGAGCCGGCACCCTCGTCGGGAGCACGCATCGCGATGGGTTGTCCGAGGATTTCCTTCGCGAGCACGGCTTGGCGGAGGTTCTGAGAGAGGAAGCTCTTCGTGGACTGGTCGCTTGCGGAGCCGTTGACGATGGACCCCGATGTGATGGTGGAGTCCTTATCGATGGTCTTTCCGAGCTTGTGGGGGGACTGGGTGGTTGGGCGTCTGGACTGGTTTGATTGAGCCGCGGGAGGAATGACGTTCGGACGCGGCCTGCGGCGCTGGGTGGATTGCTGCTGAGGGATTGACTGTTGGACGCTCCGCGTTTGCTGGGCGGGTTGTTGTCGTCGCTGGGAGGGTTGAGCTTGTGGCCGAGAACGAGTTTGTTGAGACTGGGTTGGTTGGGATTGGGTTGGCTGGGATTGGGTTGGCTGGGATTGGGTTGGCTGGGATTGGGTTGGCTGGCTTTGGGTTTGACCGCTTGAGGAGCTCGATGACTGCGAGGCGCTCCGGCGCTGTCTGATTTTGTTGAGCTGCTCCATCCGCTGCTGACGGAGTTTCTCGATGCGTTGTCTGCGGAGGTCTTGTTTCTGGTCCCAGGTCGTCGAACTCGTCTCCGTGATGTCCGCGCTTGCGGATTGGGATGTACTTTGGGTTGGCGTTGGACGCTGTCCGGTACGGAGTGAGTCGCGCTGGGCGTCACGGAGCTGCTGGAGTTGTCTCTTCTGTGCTTTCTTTTCCTGAGCGGCTTTGATGCCTCGTCCCAGCGCCGAGAAACCACCGATGATCATGATGATCAGGATCGGGTTTGAGAGGATGTTCTGGATGATGCTCTGGAAGTTCATGCGTGCTGTATTGTATCGGATCAGGGCGCTGGCGTTGCGGGAAGCAGGACATTGTGTCCCTCGATACTCGACTGGATAAACGGGGTTTGGAAGACTGTTTCGAGGGTATCTGGGGTGAGGACTTCGCGTGCGCTGCCTTGGGTGTGGAGTGATCCGTGCTGATCGAGCATGATGACGCGATCGGCGAAGCGGGACGCGAGCGTGAGGTCGTGCGCGACGAGCGCGACCCCGATGCCTTCGGAAGCGAGTGCTTTGATCGCTGAGAGCGATTCAAGCTGATGGCGTGGGTCCATGGCGCTGGTGGGTTCGTCGGCGATGAGATAGGCGTTCTGAGTACCATCGAGCTGCGCGAAGGCGCGAGCGAGGGAGACGCGCTGCTGCTGACCGATTGAGAGGGTCCCCATCGGTTTGTCAGCGAGCGGCCCAAGATCGAAGCGGTCGAGTGCACGCTCGATCGCTTCGGGGTCTTTGGGGAGCGAGAGGCGTCCGAAGGAGACGACGAGTCGCGTGTCGTAGTCGAACGCGAGGATGGATCGCTGCGCGATGTACGCGACGCACGACGCGCGGGTGTGGATCGGGAGGTCGTGGAGTGGGTTGTTGTCGAGGTGGATCGAGCCGAGGGTGGGTTTGGTGATCCCGGCGAGGAGTTTGGCGAGGGTGGACTTGCCCGCTCCGTTGGGTCCCAGGATCGCGGTGACGGCGCCGGGCTCGATGGACACGTCCAATGAAGACAAGACGGGCGGCCCTTTGGGGTAGCTGAATGACAGGTTCGTCGCGGAGAGCGCCATGGGTGATGATATGGTCAAAGTCGGCTGATCGCGGCGGATTGTGCCGACATCCGATCGAGTGGGTCGATACAGTGCGTCATGGCAGAACGCTTCCGCGACCGATTGGTTGCCCACATTTCGCACGAATCGTACCAACCCGCTCAGATCCCGATCCTTGCGAGAGATCTCAACATCGAGGACGTCGAGGAGTTCGGGGCCGCGGTGCGCGAGCTCGCGGCTGAAGAGATAGTCTCAATCGACGACGCTGGCAAAGTCCACCTCCCCTTCCGCGAAGACGACGGCGAGATGATCGGCGAGTTCCGCTCGACGCGCAGTGGGATCGGGTTCGTCTCCCCATCCCGCACGACCCACGGCGGGGATGTGTTCATCCCTCCCCACGCGACGATGGGCGCGCTGGATCGCGATACGGTCAAAATCTGGTACGAGCGCGACAAGCGGCGCGAGCGCAAGCTCGGGACGCTGGAGCGCCAGTACTCCGGAGAGGTCATTGACATCATCGCGCGCAAGCGATCCGCGTTCTCTGGTGAGATCGACAAGCGCGACGGGCGCTGGCTGGTGTATCCCGATGGTCGCGAGCTAACGGATCCGATCATAATCCGCGATGCGGAATCCAAAAACGTGAAGCCGGGCGATAAGGTGGTGGTTGAGATCATTGACTATCCGGAGGGGGACTACCTCGCGGAGGGTGTGATCACCAAGGTGCTTGGTGCGGCGGGTGATCCCGATGTCGAAACACAGGCGGTCATCGCGGCGTACTCGCTTCCGAGCAATGAGTTCCCTGAGGAGTGCGTCCAGCAGGCACGCGAGGCGACGCAGCGGTTTGACGAAGAGATGTCGCGGTTTGAAACACAGGGGATCGAGTCGCTGCACATGCGTCGTGATCTGACGGAGGACCTGATCTGCACGATCGATCCGCCGGATGCGAAGGACTATGACGATGCGATCTCGCTCAAGCGTCTAGACGACGGCGGGTGGGAGCTGGGGATCCACATCGCGGACGTGTCGCACTTCATCGCGCCGGGATCGGCACTGGATCTGGAAGCGGCGGAGCGCGGGAACTCGGTGTACCTGCCTCGCTTGGTGATCCCGATGCTCCCGGAGGTCTTGAGTAACGGCATCTGCTCGCTGCAGGAGGGCGTGCTGCGGTATGCGAAGACCTGCGTGATCCGGTACGACAAGATGGGCAACGTGCGATCGCGCGGGGTGTGTCAGTCGCTGATCAAGTCACGCAAGCGGATGACCTATCTCGAAGCGCAGGCGCTCATCGACGGCGACCTGGAAGAGGCGAAGAAGAACGCGAAGACGGACACGCCTCACACACAGGACATTATCGATGTGTGCAAGGACATGGACACACTCGCGCGATTGATCCGTGCTCGTCGTCACAAAGCGGGGATGATCCATCTGGACCTCCCAGACGTTGAGCTGGTGTTTGACGACACGGGTAAGGTCGTCGATGCGCACAAGGAAGACGACGCGTTCACGCACACGATCATCGAGATGTTCATGGTCGAAGCGAACGAGGCGCTCGCGACGCTGTTTGAAGCGATGCGTGTGCCCGTGCTGCGAAGAACGCACCCCGAACCCACTCCGGGCGATGTGGAAGAACTGAAGAAGACCGCGATGGTCGCGGGATACCGAATCCCGAAGAACCCGACGCGTGAGGAACTCCAGACACTGCTCGACGCGACGGCCGGGACGGGTGCTGCTCGCGCCGTACACACGGCGGTCTTGCGGACGATGACCAAGGCGGTGTATTCCCCAGCGCTGATCGGGCACTACGCGCTTGCGAGTCATGCGTATTCGCACTTTACATCCCCGATCCGTCGCTACCCCGACCTGACGCTGCACAGGGCGCTGGTCGCGTATCTCAAGCGCACGGACAATGGGGTCAACTATCCCAAGTCCGACTCCGCGAAGATCGCGCTGGGGAAAGAGCTCAAGGAAGACGATCTGTGTCCCGATGAGCAGACGCTCAAGACGATCGGGAACAACTGCTCGAACACCGAGGTCAACGCGGCGGATGCGGAACGCGCACTGCGTCAGTTCCTTGTGCTCCAGTTGATGGCTGAGCATATTGGCGAGGAGTTTGATGGGTTTGTTACTGGGGTGACCCCCAAGGGTGTGTACGTCCAGATCGAGAAGTATCTCGCGGACGGCATGATCCAGAAGCAGGACCTTCCTGGGGACACGACACGCGCCAAGCGTCCTCCGACGTTCAAGATCGACGATCGGACCGGAGCGCTGGTCGATATCCACTCGGGACGGAGTTATTCGATTGGCGATAAGGTCACGGTCGTCATCAGTCAGGTCGATCTGGCGATGCGCCGGATGGATCTGCTCATCGCGGATCCCGATCGTCGTGCCGCGGGGAAAGCGAAGGGCAAGGGACTCGACAAGGGATTGGGGCAGGGGCTCAAGCTCGGCGGCGATGACTTCGGTGGACTTGGTGATACCAAGGGCGCGGGGTTCAAAACTCCCGGCGGGAAGCGTCGGAGTCAGAAGTCCAAGTCACGCGATCGCGGGAAGACAGACTACCGAAGGGACGCCGCGGGCAAAGCGGGTCCTGGTCAGAAGAAGAAAAACAAAGGCGGCAAAGGAAAGGGCAAAGGCAAACGATGAGCACAATGAGAGTCAAACTCTTGGCGGCGGCGCTGTGCGCCGGGACGGTCCTCCCGATCGCGTCATGCGGTCAGTGGTGGAAGTCCGACACGCGGAAAGACGAGAAACCAGCGTACAAGCACGCGGCTCGCAAGATCCGATCCCATTCGATCGGGTTGATGCGGTTTGAGCAGTTCTTGACCGGATCGTTCTCGTCGTATGCGCAGTCGCAGCGTGATCCGGAGTTCTACGAGATTGTGCTGCACATGGTCCCGATCTGGGAAGATCGCGATGATGGGCCTTGGCTGTACGTCGAGCAGGCGGTCGCGAGCAACGCGGGGCAGCCGTATCGTCAGCGGGTGTATCACCTGGAGCAGATCGATAAGAACTCGTACTCCTCGTCGGTGTACAGCTTCGAGAACCCTGAGCGGTTCGCGGGCGCGTACATGGATGAGATGCCGCTCTCTGAACTGACCCCTGAGGATCTTTCGATCCGTGTGGGGTGCGCGATTGTGGTGAGTTGGGACGAGGATCAGCGTGCGTTTGTTGGATCGACCAACGGGCGTGATTGTCAGTCCGATCTCCGCGGCGCGAGCTACGCGACGAGCGAGGTGCGGCTCCGCAAGGATCGTTTGGTGACCTGGGATCGTGGGTACGATGCCAACGGCGAGCAGGTCTGGGGCGCGGTCAAGGGCGGGTATGTCTTTGATCGTGTTTCGATGCCTTGAGTGATTCGGCGAGCAAGGTGCTGGTGATCGGGGGCGGGATCAGCGGGTTGTCGTGCGCTTCGATGCTGCACGAGTCGGGGATCGATGTTCGCGTGCTTGATCGTGGGTATCGGATCGGCGGACGCTGCACGACTCGGCGGACACATGAGGGTGAAGTGGTTGCGAATCTTGGGGCGCCTTGCTTTGGTGCGGATGATTCTGTGTTTCTCAATGAAGTCCATCGCTGGATTGGTTCGGGGGTGTGCGCTCGATGGGATGGGGTTGGGGACTCGTTTGTTGGTGTGCCGACGATGGATGCGGTTGTGGAACACATGGCGCAGGGGATCGATGTGCGGAGTGGGTGCCGGGTTGAACGCATTATGCGTCAGGATGGGATGTGGGAAGCTGAGGTTGAGCGGCGCGATGGTGCTCGCGTGACTGAGCGGTGCGAGCGGATAGTCGTGGCAACGCATCCACGCGAAGCGGCTCGGCTCATCGGAGATCATTCAAACACGCTGAGCTCGGTGCTCGGATCGGTGGAGACGCGGTGCGTGTGGGTGCTGGTGATGCGGATCAACGATCCGCTCGAAGGACTCCCGGCAATGGTTGATGTGGGTGATGACGGCAGTGACCAGATCATCGCACGGATCATCCGTGATGATCACAAACCCGGACGTTCGCGTGAAACTGATTCATCGACGCTCGTGATTCATGCTCGCGAGGACTGGTCTGCTGCGAATCGTGAGCTGGATCGCCTCGAAGCTCAGCGGGTATTGACCCAACACACGCGTTCGTTGGTGTCCTCGCTGCTCGGACGTGATGTTGACGACCAACACATTGATGATGTGCAGGTGCATCGGTGGGGTTCGGCGCATCCTGTCGAGGGTCTAGTTCAGCGATGCGAAACGGATGACGATGCACGCATCGTTGTCTGCGGCGATGCGTTTGGATGGAAGGGGCTCTCGCTCGGAGTGCAGAGCGCTTGGCTGAGCGGACGCGCCGCGGCGATGGCGCTGATTGAGACAACCGGCTGAGTGCTAGTGATCCCATCCCATGCTTGAGGCGTTGTGATGATGGCCGTGGGGATCGATGATGATCGCTCCGGGGGATTCGTTTGTTTTGCATGCTCGGCAGATGCCGATTGGGCCTTGCAATGGTGGGTCCATGCTTGGGATGGTGGTTGATGGATCGATGCACATGAGCAGCTCGTAGTCCTCGCCCTCGCTCACGGCTTCGCGCCAGTCTTTGCACCTGTGATTGATCGGGAGCTTGGTCGCGTCGATCTCGATGATGAGTCCCGATGCTTTGGCGATGCGGTCCGCGTCGCGTCCGAGTCCATCGGAGAGGTCCATCATTGCATGAACATTGTTTGCGGAAGCCCATAGTCCAGCTTGGAGTCGAGGCTCAAAGAGGAGATGCCAACCTGAGTCGAAGCTCCCCCCCACTTGTCCAGTGAGGTACAGCTCGTCTCCTGGCTGAGCGCCGCTTCGCAAGACGGGTGAGGTGTCTTTGGGCATTGTGCCGCCGACGGTGACGCTCAGGGTGAGCGGGTGGTCTGCTGATGCGTGGGACGCGATGTCGCCTCCGATGAGGGGGCATCCCCAGTGGAGCGCCCATTTGTGCATCGCGTCGAAGAGCTCGTCGGCGTGTTGGTAGTCCTTGGGGAGCACTCCGGTCCCGAGCGACCACGAGGGCGTGCCTCCCATCGCGGCGATGTCGGACACGGATCGTGCGATCGCTTTGCGCGCGATGAGGTCGATGCTGGTGGTTGATTCGAAGTGGCGACCCTCGACGAGCTGATCGACGGTGACGAGTGTGGTGTCTCCCGATGGAGACTCATAGACCGCACAATCATCTCCCGGCCCCACGATGAGCGTGTTTCCACCACTGATTTTGAGATCCGCGGATCGGTGGTAGATGTGGTTGTGGAGCTTCGATTCGTTCATTGGTTAGAGCCCGTCGATGCCGAACTTGGTGTCTGAAGGGAAGCGGAGTCCGAAGCGTTGGTCGAGGAGGTCGAGGAGCTGGGTTGAGCTTTGGATGTCGATCTCTTCGATGGGATTGCCGTGGATTCGGTGGGTGTACTTGCGTGTTGCGAGCGTGTGTCTAGAGCCGTCGGGAGCGGCGAGGGCGATCATGATCTTGTCGCGGAAGGTCGACTGGGGGCTGGCGCTGGTCCACCAGTTCCCGACCTCGCGGTCGATCTGCAGCATCTGCTCTCCGGTGAACTCGTAAACGCTTCTCCATTCATCATCGATGAGGATCTGGTGGAACCAGTGATCGAAGCCGTCGGGAGTTGAATCGGATTTGATGATCCGGCGCGTGTCGTGCGGGGTTTGCTGTGGGTCTGGGGTGTCCATCCGGAGGGGCTGGGTGGGTGTGAATCCGCCGACTCCGACGTCGAGGAGCCAGGGGGTGCCATCCAGCGTGACTCTGTTGAACAGGTGCGTCCGTGCGGGCATCACTCCAGGCGGCGAAGAGAAAATCACGCGTCCAGACAATCCGATCGCGTCGTATCCGAGCGCTTGAAGGACATGCAGAAACAGACTGTTGTGCTCGAAGCAGTAGCCCCCACGATTGCTCGTGACGAGTTTGTGCTCGATCGCTTGCATGCTCAGATCGATGCGTCGGCCCAGCAGCACATCGAGGTTCTCGAAGGGGATCGCGCTTGCATGGCACATCTGGAGGTACTTGAGGGTCTCGAGCGTGGGCGCGAGTTCTGATGGTCCGGCGTAGTTGATGCGCTTGAGGTACGCATCGAGGTCGATGCGATGCTCTTCACGGGTCGTATGCGACTCATCAGACATTGGCGGTGGAATCTTCCAGGACTCGGTTCGCGTAGTCGTTCATTGCGTCGCGGAGTTGCTCGAAGCTGTCGAGGACGTAGACGATGTCTTGGAAGTGGTCGATCTCGAAGGGGGTGCTGATGACGCGGTCCATGTCGAATGGTCGGCGTTCGATCTGCCCGTTGTCGCGTCCGCCTTTGCCTTCGGGAGCGTTGAGCGCGTAGTCGGACTCGGCGTGCGAGGAGATGGTTCCTGAGCCGTAGACTTTGAGCTTGGAGTCTTCGGAGATCAGTCCGAACTCGACGGTGAACCAGAAGAGTCGTGCGAGTGCTTCTTCGTGTTCTGGTCCCGCAAGCAATGCGGCTTTGCCGTAGGTCTGGAGGAAGTCCGCGAAGACTGGGTCCGCGTGGAGCGGGACGTGTCCGAAGACGTCGTGGAAGATGTCGGGTTCTGGGAGGTAGTCGATCTTGTCCGCTGGACGCATCACCACGGTGGACGGGAACTCACGGCGGCTCAAACAACTGAAGAACGCTTTGGCGGGGAGGTATCCAGGAACACCGCGCGATTGCCATCCGGTGAGGGGGCGGAGGTACTCGTTGATCCCTGTGATAGTCTTGCTGGGGTCGTAGGGATCGGGAACAGTCCCGAAGAGGAGGGGGACGCGATCGGGGTTGAGGTTGATCGCGTGGAGTCCTGAGAGGTAGGTGTTGGACGCTTGCTGTTCGAGGACGTCCCAGCGTTTCTCCCAGAGGGTTTTCCAGACGGCGTGGTTTTCTTCGGTGTAGCGGTGGTACTGCTGGGTGACGTAGAAGGATTCGGTATCGATCTGGGTGTGGTCCAGACCTGCGGAATCGTCCGCGGCTTTCTGGGCCCGATCGAACTCGTCGCCGTCGATGATGTTGTTGTAGGAGATGTCTGATCGCATGGTGGACTCCTTCCTTCTATACGGGCAGCAGACCCGTCGGTCTGCTATTTTACGACGCTTTGGTCCGAAGAACACGCTTGTGAGGGGGCAAGTTGACGGATTCCTGTGGTTGGGGACGATTCTGGGGTTGGGAATGGGTGACGCCGTGGGAATTGCGGGGTATACTCGTGACCCGAGGGCCTGTAGCTCAGTTGGCTAGAGCGCACCGCTGATAACGGTGAGGTCGGCAGTTCGAGTCTGCCCAGGCCCATTCGACCTGTTCTGCAAAGAATGGCAACAAGATGAAGGGACCGGCATAAACGCTGGTCCCTTATCTATTTGGGACCGAATCTGTTCATTGTTGCTGTTGTCTGCCGCTTGCTGCTGCGACGCGTTTTGCGACAAAAGTGCGCCGCATTTTGCGCCGCTTCGTGTGATCGGATTTGTGATCGCTCTCGCAAAGTCCTCTTCGCGGACCATGTGATAGTGCGACTCCCCCACGGCTTGCGTGTGACCCATCCACGAAGTACACACGGCTGCGGGATACTCCGCTGCCAGTTCGGTCGCTCGGCTTGCACGCATCGAGTTGAAGAGTCTGGGCCAGGGCTCAAGCCCTGCTCGCTCGATGATCCGGAGCAGTTGGGTGCGTAGGTTCGCCTTTGGATCTCTGTAGCCCGATACGACGAACTCAGCCCCGCTCTCAGCGAGTTCAAAGGCATTGAGCAAGACCGTGTGGAGCTCAGGGAAGAGTGGGATGATCCGCTCTGACTTCCCAAGGTGCCGCTCCGTCTTTGGTGACCGCACACGGAGTTTCAGCCCCGCCCAATCCACATCGGCCCAGCGGACCAGCAAGACCTCTGAGGGGCATCTGAGACCACCCAAACGGGCGAGAGCGATGATGCAACGCCAATCCGCGTTTGGAGCCGCATCGATGAGGCGGTGCGTAGATTCAGGATCGAGGTAGAAGAGACGGTCGCGGTTTGTCTGTGATCCTGCGACCACACCATCAAACGGATTCCGGGTTAGCATCTCCCAACGGACAGCTTTACGCATGAACATCTTGGCGATTGAAATCTCTTTCGAGACCTTTGCCGGCGCGTAGTCCTTGGATTCGAGCCAAGTGCGATACGAATCCGCGTCGCGTGGAGAAATATCATCTAGCGGCCGCCCCTCTCCGAAACACTCAAAGAGCAACCTGCGTGATTGTTTGTAGCGCGTCAAAGTGGAATCCTTGACGCTCATGGACTCGAAACATGCGTTGATCAGATCCCCTAGTGTGTGCTGCTTGTGGTGTAACCGAGGTTCTACCAGTTGAGCCTTGAGCAACCGGCCATGGATCTCATCGGAGAGCGAGCAAACCCAGTCTGATGTCTGGGAATCAATGGCGGTTCCAGTGCGATGCGCCGTAATCAGAGACTCAACCCTGATCTTGAACGCCTCAGCTGCTTTGACGCTCACTTTGCCTAGCCGGATCGTGTGGCGTTTCTTGTTTGCATCAATGAACATGATGCGTTTTGTTCCGTTTTTGTCGCGTGAAATCGAGGCCATGGTTATTGATCCTTCCTTGTAGACAGTACCTGATAGCGCCCACTCGCGCCACTGTCAATATGGGCTTTCTTTGCTGCTTGAAGTCCGGAAGTGTCAGTGTCAGTGGTCTTTGGTTGTGACTGGTCATGTGCGTGCAACACAAACTCTTGAGATCTCCCGGTCGGCTTTCGGCCTCTGTAGAAACCGATCCCCGCATCGACGAGTTCATCGAGTTTTTGTTTGGCGACACTTGAGCTGTTGTACTTTGAGAGGCCCCTGTAGAACTCTCGCGTCGTGACAGAGCCGCCTTGCTTGTCGATCCAGTTGATGACGCGGAGGGTCTCTCGATCGTGGTCGGTCATCTCGTTGAGCATGTAGAGACGCTTGGTTTCGTTCTTGAACCATTCGACGAGCTGGATTGCTGCGCCGAGCGTGTCCGCATTAATCTGCTCTGAGTCTTCGAGCGACAAATCACCCGCCGCCTCTTGCACAAGGTGGAAGACCAGCGCGATCCGCACCACATAACACTCCAGCTTTGACCACGCAGCGGCGACATGGTCCGACTCGGACTGCATCGCTTGGTTGTGCGCTGTCACGAATCGACCGAACGCCGCTCGCGCGTCCGCATCCAGTCCGATGCGATGGGGCATCGGCTGCTCATTGCTCGTGTATGGAGGGCTTGTGCACATCGTGTGGTGATAGAGCTTCTGGACGAGCGTGTTCATCCGCTCGCTGGTTCTGGGGTTCACCTCAGCGTCGCTCCAGCCCTTGGAAGGGCTGTCTGGACTCGCGAACAAGAACCGCGCCACGAGGCCGCTCTCTAGGTTCTTGCGATCCATCACGCGCGTGAGGATGCCGGGCTGAATCCCTCCCGCGATGCTTAGCGATGCGCGTGGGACCACGATGGGCTCGGAAGTCCGGCGGTCCACGCTCACATGCTTCGCGTGAAACAGCTCGATCCATCCCGCAGAAGAACCGACTCTCTTCCCGCTGCTGTAGCGATCGAAGTCGAACCACCCCGCGAGCTCATCTCGGAGCATGACCAATCCGTGCGGGTTCTCCTGGATGCACTGGAGTGTTGCTTCGATGGTCGCGTCGTTGATGATGCAGCGCTGTGGACGTGGTACTGAACCAAACTCATCCTTGCCCTGCCCAACTTTCTGAGCAGTCTTGTGTTCGTCAAGCTCTTGCTGGTAGTCGTAGAACAGCCCGCTCTGGATCTTCTCTAGCGGCTCGAACGCATGACCGATCGCGGGACTCTTGCATGTCCCAGACTTCCCAACAATGCACGACCAGATCACACAGGGCTCCACCCATCCCGGCTTTGCTTGCACCTCGTGCGAGTTCCCGATCGCGCCTGCGAGCATCGACAACACCGGGAGCGCGATGTACGAGGGATCACACCCGATCGCCTCAGCGCCTTGCACGATGTACGAACGAACGGGCTCCGGGAACAGATGTACGGGAATCGGCTGATGGACACTCAGATGACTCGTCGCTGTTCTTTCGCTGTTTCCCAGTGGTTGTTCAGGCAGTGTCCGCTCGATCAACGCATCAAGCTTGCGCCGCAGAGCCGACACATCACCCGCTTCATGCTCAAGCACATCCGCGAGGTCCGCGCCTTGCTGGAGACCATCCCAGACCTCCGCGAGATCGACGATGCGGATCGACGCCGCTCGATCGCACAGCTCCGCGACCTCCGATGCATAAGCGTCTCCCGCGTCGTCCAGATCAGGAACGATGACCACATCGCGATCATCGAGCACGCTCCAGTCCGCTTTAGATGCGGATTTGGAGCCGTGCGTACTGGTCGTGGAGACATAACCGAGCGCCGCCGCGACGTCCGCCGCTTTCTCACCCTCGCAGACAAGGACAGGTTCAGAGGAATTACGAACCTCACGCAGACGATACAACGGGCGAGGAGCATCCATCCCTGTGAGCTTCCACTGTCCCTCAATCAGCGAGATGGGACGGATCTGTTTGCCGTTCTTGGGGGAGTTGGGGTGGTCCCATCGGAGGACCACCCCGACGAGGTCGCCTTGCTCGTTGTGGTAGTCCCATCGGGAGCTGTGCAGCCCGAGTGAACCCTGATACGTAGAGATCGCTTCATCAAGCGTCGCGAACTCTTGTGACTTGTTCGTACTGCCACTGTCAGTTGCCGCGTTCTTTGAACTGTTCTTCCCGGAAGTGACAGTGGCAGCAGAGTCATGTCCCCGCTCACTCACAAACAGATCACGCATCGACAACCCCAGCGACGCGACCACCGATTCATTCGAGCATCCCGCGTGACACTTGAGCAGCACGCTCCCATCCTCCCCATCACGAACACTCAGCGACGGATTCCGATCATCATGGGCCGGACAGGTGCACATCCACCCCGATCCTGAACTTCGGACTGTCCCCCCTTGCAACCTGACCGCGCCCAGCACTCGATCGAGCGGGCTCTGGTGATCTGTGGTAAACTGACTGTGATTCATATTCTGTTGCACGCCCTCGCCCGCCAGCGAGGGTTTGCTGTTTTTCTTCGACTCCTGGTTCATACCCCACCCCCTTGTTGTTGTGTTCTTCGTTCAATAAACGCTTCAAGCTCGCTCACCAGGACCAGCACGGCTCGGTCGAGCTTCGCGTGTTTGATCTCCCCTTGGCGCAGCAGTTCCCGCAGTGTTCGTTCCGAGACGCCGATCATCTCCGCCGCCTGTTGTGGACGGACCGCGATGGGTTTCGGTGATCTCTCGGTGTTCTTGCTGAATAGATGCGATGTGTTCACAGCGCACCCCCTTGGCGCTCGGCATCGATCTTTTTGATCTCACGCGCCAACCGATCCACATCCGCCGGCGAGAAGATCCGAGCAATCCCGGCCCTCGCGATGGGCTCGATTCCACGAGCGTCGATGAGGTATTCGATGCGATGACGGTCCACGCGCAGATGAGCCGCGATCCGTGCGACGGTCCAGAGTGTGTTCTCTGGTTTCATGATGTGCCTCCTTGGCAAAGTCTGGCTCATGCTGGGTAGTCCCTACCCGGAAACACATGAACCCTCTGCACTAGGAAACTGCCGCGCGCACACTTCTGAACACACCCCAAATCATGCTTAAGAGCTCAGAACCCACGATTTCTTGACATGAACTGTGCAAGACCCCGTGCGCGCATAAACCTATATCCGATCGGATTTAGCGTCTTTCTGTTGATCAAGTATGAGACCTGCAAGCTCAGACACGTTCGTTGGCAGAGCGACAATATCCCGATCTCTGTGATGCCGGAGCTCTTTAGAGTTCTCCAGTGCCTTGGAAAGCGTGTGGGGACTGCATCCCACTTTCTGTGCCATCCGCCTGACAGACGGCTTTCCGCTCCGGCGCGGCCAACCTTCTGCCCGTGCAATAGCAAGTGCTTTCACCGTTGCGGTTTCATAGCGCATTGGTTTGTTGATCATTTCACGCTTCGGCTTTGCCTTTGGTTCAACGATTGATTCAGGGAATGCGATATCATTTTCGTCAACCTCCTGTTCGAGGAACAACGCTAAGGCCTCCAGAAACCTCTGAATCGGTCGCACCGCCTCACTGACCTGCTCGCTCGGGTAGTTGCTCACCAGAAATCGATCATCCTCACGCTGGAACCCAAGCACGCTCAATGGCCGAACCAACAGATGATCCCCAGGCTCTTCATGAGCCATATACATTATGGGCGCGCTGAAAATCCTATTGAGCTTACCCAATGCCATGAGCCCCTCAGTATTTAGATCCTTGAGCTCTGGACGCTGGACATTCGAAAGCGCATTCCGCAATCGTTTGACAGCAGGCTCCCAAGTCCTCCACCACTGTCTGGTATAGTCGAGCAACCAATCCCGCTGCTCATCACGCTTCTGTCCAAAATCGTACTGGTGTGTTTCGAGCCATTGACTGGCATTCCCATCAAACACATCGACATGCCGCAACAAGTCTCTCAGTGACCTGTCCAGCTCGTCGTATGGATTCAACCCCGGCTGATCGCAAGGCCGACCATCCCCGCTTGGGATCCGGCTCTTCCGCGCTGCATCAAGACTGCCGTGCCGGACAATGTCAATCGCATCCCTCAATCGTTTCAACACGCGAGGTGAGGGCTCTTTGTAGTCATCCCAACCTGTCTCGTTCCAAAACAACCATTGGCTCCCACCAATCCCAGGGAGTCGGTCTTCGCTTTTGATCGCATACGGCGTGTTGGCAAGCACTCCCATCGCCGGCGTGATGACCTCCCCTTTGTCGGGATCACCCGCCGCGAGCATGACGAGGATACCCATCCGTGCTGCTAGCTTGCGATCTTCGATCGGACCGATGCCTTCGAAGTCAAAGTGATTGTCATACGGATGGCTCTCCGGGAATCGGAAGCACTTCGCAGCAACCCCAAGCCGCTTCAATCGGGTCCCCTCGGGAGTTTCCTCCGCGGCATACTTCTCGCCTGGACCAAGCGGGAAATCGTCATCCTCGCGCACCAACTCCTCGGAGTAGATCTCATCGAGTTGCTGCCCTGCTGCTTCAAACAACTCCAGCTCTTCCTGAACCAAAGCTCTCGCCGCTGAACACACCTCATCTCGTCGTGCACCATGCTTTCCAGTCACCATCAGATTCCTTTCCGTTTCATCGAAACCATCGACACTGAGCGAGTAACCCAGTACCGAGTAGCATACAGCAAGTGTAGCAATCCGCAAACATTTCGTTCGGGTTTGATTAGGGCTGGATTACACCACTACGCACGCGCGCGAGAGAGATTTGTTTTCGACCCCACTGTGAGATCTGAGGGCCCAGACCCACCCATATCTTCAGGATTGAGGAATAAAGCGACTCGGATAATGTGTTGTCGATATGAGGTCGATTGGGTAGACTGAGGGGTGTGACGCGAGTTGTTGAACGCGTCCACGAATCACAGGCAAACAACCATGACGCGATGGATCATCCTCATCTTGTTCTCCCTCGGCGTGCTGCACGCCTCTGGGATATCGCTGCCGAGCGGGATGAGTGACTGCGCCACCCTCTGCGGCTCACACGAGCGCGTCGCGCAACCCCCTGTCTCCTCGTGCTGTCCGCTTGGAGATACGCAGACTCAGGACGACGACTACTGCCCCATGAGCGGAGGGCCTTGCACTTGCGGCGTCAGCCCCTCCGACGACACCACACCTCAGGAGCCGATGCCTGCCCCGCAACGGGATCGGGATTCGCTCCAGATGGATCGTGCCCCTCCGATCTCGCTGCGGACGATCCCGATCGATGTCGCTCGGATCCCGCTCCGCTCGCTGCGTGTCGGCGCTCTCCACGCGCTGGTCTCCCACAACCAACTCCAAGCGATCTTGGGTATCTGGATACGCTAAAGACGGCTCCCACAGGGACGGTACGCGCTGAGCGTACTTCCTGCTTCGTCGTTCTTTGCTCGTTCCACATACTCCAGGATCATTGTCATGCATCGAATCACATTGCTCGCGTGCGCGTCCGCGCTGACGCTCGCGGGTTGCACGAGCGATCCGCTCCGGATCCAATCGGACCATCGGCTCACCCGCTCGCTCGACCAATCACACAGCGATCAACCATCCAGTCCACGACCAAGCTCGCGGTTCAGGGATCACGATGCGCCATCGTCTTCGATCCAGCACACCGATCCGGAGACAGCCAACGAGTACATCCGAGCCGCGCTGTACCGCTCTCCGGAGCTTGAGAGCGCGTACCAGGAGTGGGTCGCGATCTCCAATCGTGTCGCTCAAGCGGGAGCGCTCCCCGATCCGCGATTGACTGTGGGGTTCTTTGCCAATGAGGTCGAGACACGCGTTGGCGCTCAGCAAGCGAGTGTGGGCATCTCCCAGCAGTTCCCTTGGAGTGGCAAGCTCCGAGCATCGGAAGAAGCCGCGGCTGCAGAAGCACGCGCCGCGTGGGTCCGCTACATCGCGACGGAGCGGTCGATCACCCGTCGCGTGGTCGCAGCGCTCTACGCGCTGTATGAAATGGACGAGACGATCCGCATCACCAACGAGAATCTCGCGTTGCTCTCCTCGTTTGAAGACTCGATCCGTTCCAGATTCCGCGTAGGTGTTGGTTCCCATCCGGATCTGGTGCGCACGCAGGTCGAGCTTGGTCTGCTGAGCGATCAGCTCGTATCGCTCCAGAGCGCTCGGACACCCCTCGTCGCTCAGCTCAACGCGCTGCTTGATCGTCCGCACGACACACCGATCGGATCGGTCCCGCAGCTCATCGCACCCTCGTTCACCACACCCCTCGCGACACTGATCGAGCAAGCTCAGCACGCGAACCCATCACTGATCGCGCTGAGCGAGCAGGTCCTCGCGCAGCAGTCACGCACACAGGTCGCTCGCTATGCAGACAAACCAGAGCTGACGCTCGGAGTGCAAACCATCTTCACAGACGACGCGATCAATCCGAGCATCCCTGAGAGCGGCGATGATCCCCTGCTGCTGACCTTCAGCATCAATCTCCCGATATGGCGCGACAAGTACGATGCGCAGGTCCGTGAATCCATCGCTCAGCGTCTCGCGCTCACTCGCAAACGAGAAGCGGCGCACAACGAGCTGAGCACACGGCTCGCTCAAGCACACTTTGACTACACCGATGCGCAGCGTCGTGCGGAGCTCTACGAGATCACCCTCATCCCCAAAGCGACCGAATCGATCCAGTCCACGCTCGCGTCGTTCCGGACAGGGTCCAGCAGCTTCACCGACCTGCTCGATGCTCAGCGCACGCTCCTTGAGTTTGAGCTCAGCGCGATCCGCTCCAGAGCCGCCAAGGGAAGAGCGCTCGCTCAGCTCTACGAGCTCGCTGGGATCACAACCGCGAGCGTGCGTGAACCACACTCAACCATCGACCCCCCCCACGAACCCACCCAAGACCACAACCAAGACAACACCCAAGACCACACCACGGAGGACGCGCGATGAAAGTCCCACGAATCCCCGCTCCCGCACTCTGGATCTGGAAGCACACCTCAGCCGTCCTTGCACTGGTGCTGATTGTCGTCGCGTTCTTTGTTGGTGTCCGCTTGGGGAATCCGTCGCAGCCCACTGCCACTTCCCCGCTTAGCGTGTCTGAGAACGCGTCATCTGACAGTGGCAGTAGTGACAGCGAGCCGCAGATGTACACCTGCTCGATGCATCCGAGTGTTCGTCTGCCTGATCCTGATGCGAAGTGTCCGATCTGTTTCATGGACCTGATCCCTGTCCGCGAGGGTGACTCGGGAGATCCAAACACGCTCGTGCTCTCTGAATCCGAGACCATCGCCGCACGCGTCGAGACGACTCGCGTCTCGCGCTTTGTGCCTTCGAGTACGCTGCGTCTGTTCGGGACTGTTGAGCTCGATGAGACCAGCGTGGAACGGATCAGCGCCTACTTCCCAGGACGAGTGGAAACACTGTACGCGAACTTCATGGGTTCACGCGTCAGCAAGGGAGACCATCTCGCGGAGATGTACTCCCCGGACCTCCTCGCGGCGTTCGAAGAACTCCACCAAGCATCACTCAGCGCTTCACAGTCCCAATCCATGAGCGAGATCGTGCGGACCAGCTCGCTCGAAACCCTCAGCGCTGCTCGCGAGCGTTTGCATCTGTACGGGATCGAGGAATCGCTCATCGAGCAGATCCAGCAAGAGGGCTACCTCAAGGACACCTTCACCATCGACGCGCCGCGAGGGGGGACCATCACTCACATCAACATCCAAGAAGGCGAGTATGTCCAGACAGGGACCCCGATCATCACCATCGCGGACCTCACCCACCTTTGGCTCGATCTCCAAGCATTCGAGTCCCAGATCGCGCAGATCCGTTGGGGTCAGCGTGTGTCCTTCCAAGTGGAATCTCACGCCGGACAGGTGTTCGAGGGTCGCGTGTCGTTCATCGATCCGATCATCGACCCAAAGACACGCAGCGCCACGGTCCGAGTCGCGGTCGAGAATCCGGACCGCTCGCTCAAGCCTGGGATGTTTGCCAGCGCCTCGATCACCGCGAAGCTCGATGGGAGATCCCAGAGCATTGATCCCGACCTGCTCGGACGATGGGTGTGCCCGATGCATCCGACGGAGATCCACGACGAGCAAGGCGAGTGCTCGATCTGCGCGATGGATCTTGTCCCGATCGAATCGATGATTCAATCAACCGACACGAACAAGAGCAACACGGACAAGACCAGTGTTCCCCCACTCGTGGTCCCTTCCAGCGCTGTGCTCTTCACAGGGACACGCTCGATGGTCTACACACAGATCGAAGATGAGAAGGGGTTCCGCTACACCCCAACGCAGGTCACCCTGGGTCAGCGAGCCGGGGAGTTCTTCATTGTCCTCGATGGACTCAAAGAGAATGACCGCGTCGTGACCAAAGGCGCCTTCCGCATCGACAGCTCGATGCAGATCGCGGCCAAACCCAGCATGATGTCGATGGAGTCCGACACCACTGACACCACTGACACCACTGACACTGTCACTTCACGCCCTCACGCGTTCAAAAAGGGGCTCAGTGACAGTGTCAACGCGTACCTCGATGCTCAGGAAGCACTCGCTGACGATGACCTGAGCACATACAACACCCACGCGAAACGACTGATCGACGCGCTGGAGTCCGTCCCGACCACTGGACTGCTCGGTGAGGATCTTGCAACATGGCGCACCGCTTCGCGTGGACTGCGACCCAAACCCTCCTACGACGATATCGAGGTCGCGCGAGCGGACTTTGAACCAATGAGCAACGCGATCTTCGCGCTTATCGAACGCTTCGGCATCCCCGATGGAGCACCGCTGCACATCGCGTACTGTCCGATGGCCTTCGACTTCGTCGGTGCCGACTGGCTCCAACGCACAGAAGAAATCGACAACCCCTACTTCGGATCAACCATGCTCCGCTGCGGCGAGATCCTCGAAACTATCCAGCCCCAGTCCGTTCAGTCCCACCCCACGCAGCAATCACCCAAGCGAGCACCAGCCGGAGCTCCAGCACATCAGCACGGGGGTGGCTAAGCATGGAACCCCAAACGAACCAGAGCCCGCTGAGACGCATCGTTCACTTCTGTCTGACCCAGAAACTCGTCGTCGCGATCCTGCTCGCAGGGATGATCTTCTGGGGAATCCTCGTCGCGCCCTTCGACTGGTCGATCGCGAGTCTCCCGCGTGATCCGGTCCCTGTAGACGCGATCCCAGACATCGGCGAGAACCAGCAGATCGTCTTCACCGAGTGGGCCGGACGTTCCCCACAAGATATCGACGACCAGATCTCCTATCCGCTCACCGTCGCGCTGATGGGGATCCCAGGGGTCAAGGACATCCGCTCCTACTCCGTCTTCGGATTCTCCACAATCTATGTCGTCTTCGATGAGGACATCGAGTTCTACTGGTCCCGCTCTCGCGTGCTCGAAAAACTCAACGCGCTCCCAGCAAACACACTCCCGCAAGGCGTCTCCCCGATGCTCGGCCCCGACGCGACCGCACTGGGTCAGGTCTTCTGGTACACCCTCGAAGGACGCGACAAGGACAACAACCCGACCGGAGGGTGGGACCTCGACGAGCTCCGTTCTATTCAGGATTTCAATGTCAAATACCTGCTGTCAGGGGTCGAGGGCGTCTCGGAAGTCGCCTCCATCGGAGGGTTCGTGCGTGAATACCAGATCGATGTGAATCCAGACGCGATGCGAGCCACAGGCATCACACTCGCGCAGGTCATCAACGCCGTGCGTGAATCGAATCTTGATGTCGGAGCACGCACCATCGAGGTCAATCGTGCTGAGTACATCGTGCGAGGGATCGGGTTCATCGAGTCCGCTCAGGATTTAGAGCAAACCGCGATCGTTGCACGCGACGGACAACCCATCCTGCTCTCTCAGATCGCGCAGATCGGTACAGGTCCCGCGCTGCGCCGAGGGGTGCTGACCAAAGAGGGCTCCGAAGCGGTCGGGGGTGTCGTCGTCGCACGCTACGGCGAGAACCCCATGGCCGCGATCGAACGCGTCAAAGCAAAGATCAACGAGATCGCATCAGGTCTTCCCACGAAAGTCCTCGAAGACGGCACCGAGTCCCGCGTCACCATCGTCCCCTTCTACGACCGTTCCGGACTCATCAACGAAACACTCGAAACCCTCAACTCCGCGATCAAGCAGCAGGTCCTCATCACGCTCATCGTCGTCGTGCTCATGGTCATGCATCTCCGCTCAAGTATCCTGATCGGCGCAATGCTCCCCATCGCCGTGCTGGGAACCTTTATCGGGATGAAGCTCTTTCGCATTGATGCGAACATCGTCGCGCTCTCAGGGATCGCCATCGCGATCGGAACGATCGTGGACATGGGGATCGTCCTCTCCGAAAACATACTCCGCAAACTCGACGAAGCATCCGATGGAACCCCACGCATAGAGACGATCTACAACGCGACCATGGAAGTCGGAAGCGCCGTCCTGACCGCTGTCGCGACCACCATCGTCGGATTCCTTCCCGTATTCACCATGACCGCCGCAGAGGGGAAACTCTTCAAACCCCTCGCATACACCAAGACCTTCGCGCTCATCGCATCCATCGTCATCGCCCTCACCATCCTCCCAGCGGTCGCTCATGTGCTCCTGGGATACACACCCAAGCGTGGACTCCTCGCGCGGATCGCTCGCTCCAAGCCCGCTCGCGTGCTTGTGTGGTCGATCAATCTCGTTGTGGTGCTCATCGTGCTTGTGCTGCTCACGCGCTCATGGGAACCCATCGGACCAGAGCCCGGCTTGATCGGCAACGCCGTGCTCATCGCGCTGCTGATTGCGCTGCTGCTGGGCGCTTTCTGGATCATCCGACTCGCGTTCCCGTTTGTCCTTGCATGGACGCTGCGACACAAACTCGTCTCGATGCTCCCAGTTCTCCTGCTCGTCCTGATTGGCGCTACGGTCTGGATGGGCTTCGATCGCGTGTGGGGATGGTTGCCAGATTCGATCCGCGCCACCGATCCTGTCGTGAAGCTCGCGCACGACTTCCCAGGGATGGGTTCTGAGTTCATGCCCTCGCTCGACGAAGGGGCATTCCTGTACATGCCGACCACGATGCCCCACGCATCGATCGGAGAAGCAACAGACATCCTCAAGGAACTCGACAAAAGAATCATGAGCGTCCCGGAGGTCAAGAGCGCCGTGGGCAAGATCGGTCGGGTTGACTCCCCGCTTGATCCAGCACCGATCTCCATGATCGAGACGATCATCGAATACGAGAGCGAGTACATCGTCGATGAGCACAACCGACGAGTCCTCTTTGCATACGACGATGACGCCGATGCGTTTGTGCGTGACGAATCCGGGAATCTGATCGAGGACGAGGACGGCAAGCCCTATCGACAATGGCGCGATGAGATCGATTCACCCCAGCACATCTGGGACGAGATTGTCGAGGCCTCGCACATGCCCGGCTTAACAAGCGCCCCCAAACTCCAACCCATCGAGACACGCATCGTGATGCTCCAATCCGGATTCCGCGCCCCGATGGGGATCAAAGTCTTCGGACCATCGCTCGAATCCATCGAGTCATTCGGATACGAACTCGAGAACCTGCTCAAGCAAGTCCCATCCGTACAACCCGCGGCGGTCTTCGCGGATCGCGTCGTCGGGAAACCCTATCTAGAAATCGAGATCGATCGAGCAAAGATCGCGCGATACGGATTGCAGATCGCTGATGTTCAACAGGTCATCGAGGTCGCGATCGGAGGCAAGCCCCTGAGCATGAGCGTCGAGGGACGCGAACGCTACCCGATCCGTGTGCGCTACCAGCGCGAGCTCCGCGACCAACCCGACACGCTCGGTGACATCCTGATCGCCTCTCCCGATGGAGCACAGATCCCGCTCAGGGAGCTTGCAACAATCGTGTACACACGCGGCCCTCAGATGATCAAAAGCGAAGACACCTTCCTGGTCTCCTATGTCCTCTTCGACAAGCTCCCAGGATTCGCAGAGGTAAAGGTCGTCGAGGACGCGCGAGACTTCATCAACAACAAGATCGCATCAGGTGAGCTCCAGGTCCCTGCCGGAGTGACATTCGAGTTCGCCGGAGCGTACAAAAACCAAGTCCGCGCATCCAAAACACTCGCAATCGTTCTCCCGCTATCACTTGTGGTCATCTTCCTGCTGATCTACTTCCAGTTCAAGCGTGTCAGTGTCACACTGATGATCTTCTCAGGAGTCTTTGTCGCGTGGTCCGGAGGGTTCCTGATGCTCTGGCTCTACGCACAGCCCTGGTTCATGGACTTCAACCTGCTTGGCACAAACATGCGAGAGCTCTTGCAGATCCGCGAGTACAACCTCAGTGTCGCGGTCTGGGTCGGATTCCTCGCACTCTTCGGGATCGCGACAGATGACGGCGTCGTCATGGCAACGCGGATCGAGCAATCTATGAAAGAGGATTCCCCATCAACCATCGAAGCGATCCGATCTTGCGTGGTCACAGGTGGCCGATTGCGCATCCGCGCCGCCGTCATGACCAGCGCCACCACGATCCTCGCACTCCTGCCCGTGCTGACCAGTTCAGGACGCGGCTCTGACATCATGATCCCGATGGCTATTCCAACATTTGGAGGGATGGCCGTCGCCTCAATCACATGGTTTGTCGTCCCCATCCTCTACAGCGGATGGGCCGAGTTCACACATCGAGTTCACACAACGCTCAACACATCCGAGCAAAACTAAGGAGATTCCAATGAAAGCAATCCTCATATCGTCCCTCATCGCATGCGCCTGCTGTGCTCCGATCACACACGCGCAGGATCATCACCAGAGCGGAACGCATGCAAGCGAAACCGCGAAGGACACCCCAATCAACTCGATGTGCCCGATCGGTCAAGAACCGATCGTCGAGGGAGTCCCCACTATCGAGTACAAGGGGAACACCATCGGATTCTGTTGTCCAGGTTGTGACAAAGAGTTCATGGGATGGGACGAATCAAAGCGTGACGCATTCGTCGCACTCGCTATGACTGGCAACGAGCCCGGCGAGGAACATGCTCAAGCAGATACCAAGCAAGCAAATGCTCCTGAGGTCGAGAGCCAGCCCTATACACTCTCAACCTGCCCGGTTTCAGGTGAAGCCCTCGGTTCGATGGGTGACCCGGTCGTCAAGGTCATCGATGGGCGAGAAGTGCGGTTCTGCTGCGCCATGTGCGTTGGACGCTTCGAGAAGAACAAAGACGAGCTGTTTAAGCAGATCGACGAGCAGATGATCGCGGACCAACTCCCATACTACCCAATGACCACCTGCGCCATTTCTGGCGAGCCCCTGTTTGAAGACGGCGAAGACATCGCGATCAATCGGATCTACGCCAATCGTCTTGTTCGTCTGTGCTGCAGCATGTGTGTCAAGGAGTTCAACAAAGACCCCGGCGTATACATCGCAAAGATCGATCAAGCCGCAGCAGATGCACAGCGCGAGAACTACCCACTGGACCGATGCATGATCGGCGGAAAGCTGGGCTCCATGGGTGAACCCAGCGAGATTGTGCTCGCAGGAAGACTGATCCGCTTCTGCTGCCCGATGTGCGAACCCAAGGTCATCGAGAATCCATCGAAGTATCTCTCAAAGCTCGACCAAGCATGGGAAGATCAGAACCCGTAAGGACTGAGAACTGATTCAACACACGATTACATGGAGTCCCATATGAACGCGCACCAACACTCAGGACATCCCCACAGTGACGACTACGAGCAGGAGAGCCTGACACTCATCGGGTCGATCGCGATGGGTACTGGTGTGATGATCGGCGCGGGAATCTTTGCACTCACGGGACAGGTCGCCGAGCTCGCCGGCGCCCTGTTCCCGCTTGCATTTATTGCCGCGTCGGTCGTTGTCGCGTTCAGCGCGTATACCTATATCAAAGTCTGCAACAAGTACCCCTCCGCGGGCGGGATCGCGATGATCCTTCAGAAAGCGTACGGCCCTGGTGTGGCAACTGCAGGATGCGCACTACTGATGTACTTCTCAATGGTCATCAACGAGAGCCTCGTCGCACGCACCTTCGGAACATACACCCTACGACTCTTCGGAGTTGGATCCGAATCTTGGCTCGTGCCCACTCTGGGCGTTGGTCTCATTGCCTTCGCGTTTGTCGTCAACCTACTCGGGAACTCTGTCATTGGAGGGCTCAGCAAAGTCACCGCGATCGTCAAGATCGTCGGGATAGCAGCATTCGCTGTAATAGGACTCTGGGTGTCGGCGCTCTCATTTGACCCGGCCGGTACACCAGCACCGCAAGCGGACACCAATAACAGTATCCTCGGCTTTCTCGCCGCAGTGGCGCTCTCAATCCTTGCGTACAAAGGGTTCACAACCATCACAAATAGTGGCGGCGAGATTAAGAACCCAACGAAGAATGTTGGGCGCTCAATCACACTCAGTCTCGTCATCTGCAGCGTGCTCTATTTGCTTGTGACCGGCGCAGTCGCGGGAAATCTCAGCGTCAATGAGATCATCAATGCCCGCGATTCGTCGCTTGCCGAAGCTGCTAGACCTGCTGTAGGTCAATGGGGTGAATGGCTCACCATCACACTTGCCATCGTCGCAACAATCTCCGGCATCATCGCGAGCATGTTCGCCGTATCCCGCATGCTCGCCATGCTCACTGAAATGGAACTCGTTCCACACAGTCACTTCGGGATGACGGGTCGTATCCAGAAGCACACATTGGTGTACACAGCCGTGATCGCGATTGTGTTGACCGTGTTCTTTGACTTGGGGCGCATCGCGTCACTAGGTGCGATTTTCTATATTGTAATGGACATAGCGATCCACTGGGGTGTCCTGCGCAATCTCCGTGAGGACGTGGGCGCAAAGGTTTGGGTGCTCGTTACCGCGATCGCTTTGGACACAATTGTCCTCGGCGCGTTTGTCTATGCAAAGTCCATTTCCGATCCACTTGTTGTCTGCGTGGCCGTCATAAGCATGGCCTTGATATTCACATTTGAAGGCTTCTATCTCAGACAGAACAATCAACAACAGAAAGATCACACACATGAGTGAAACAATACACATCGACATCGAAGGTATGCACTGCGGTGGTTGCGAAGGCAAGATTCGGAATGCACTGATCGCGATAGAATCAATCTCCAACGCAAGCGTGTCTGCAAAGAACGGCTCAGCGGAGTTAATCACAAACGCGAGCGTGAGCGACGACGAGATCCGAGACGCCGTCACAAGCGCCGGCGATTACCGCGTGACTTCGATTCATCATCCGGAATCAGCATCGGAACCATCAATCACAGCAACTATGCATCAAAATGCCCATAACGACACGCCTCCAGAGAGTCTCTATCCTCTCTTCCTGATCGTCGGATTCATCGCCGGCGTGACGATACTGGTCGCATGGTCAAACGATGCGTGGCGGGTGGAGCCCATGATGCGCCACTTCATGGCTGGATTCTTCATCGTGTTCTCATTCTTCAAGCTGCTCGATCCTCCAGGGTTCGTCTCAGCGTACAGAGGGTACGATCTGCTCGCTCGCAAAAACGCTGCATGGGCGTGGGCGTACCCGTTCATCGAGTTGAGCCTCGGCGTGATGTACCTGATGGCTTGGGCACCTATCACAACCAATGTGATCACGCTCGTGCTGATGCTCATCGGCGCTGTCGGAGTACTCAAAGCATTGCTCAACAAGCAAGCGATCCGCTGTGCATGCTTGGGGACCGCGCTGAACCTCCCCATGACCAAGGTCACGCTCGTAGAGGATCTCACCATGGCATTTATGGCCGCTGGTATGCTTGTACTGCTAGTCTGAAACTCAGCCCGAGCTGATGAGCGATTTGATGTAGAGCTCAATCATTTCACGCAGCTCGCAGACAGTTTCTGGGTTGCGGTTCTCGATCATGGTTGTCAACCATTGAAGAGCTTGAACCAAAACTGCCAAATCTGCGCCGCCTTTTGCGCTCCCAAGCTCCTGAATCAGTGATTTTAGATCAGGATCACAGTCTGTTCGAGTCTGCCCAGGCCCATTCAAGTCATCCTCGCGTCTTTCAAGGCCGGGGTGGCGACAAGATGAAGGGACCGGCATAATCGCTGGTCCCTTATCTTTTTTGGGGACGGTTTCTGATGGGTGTTGCTGAAAGTTCCTAGATATAGGTCATTTGAGATGTGATCAGATCTAACTCGCCTGTGGATTTCTGGACCCACGTTCGCGAAGACTCGATCAGTTTCCATTCCCAAATCTGTTACTGGCGGAGTCTCTACACGTCCGCTAAATGGGGTTGAGCAAACAGCCGATTGGAATAATTGGAGTTGCCAATGGTATATTTGGGCAATAGGTGCAACTCTATTGCCTTATAACGCGGAGATTTGGATAGGATACTCGGATGCGTATTTTCATCACCAGTCTGCTGGTTGCTGCGATGCTTGTCACGCCTTTGCGTGCGTGGACATCGCAGATGCAATGCGGCTGTGATATTCCCGCCATCAATAGCAGTCTCGATGCCGCTTCGGAAACATGCTGCCCCCTCACTCCGCAGCAGGATCAAGACGAAAGCGACCGCCAACCATCTCCATGTGATGATCAGGAATGCCCCCCTGATTGCTGTGCTCGGACGATCGGCAGCGCCTTTGTGCCTCCATTGATGCCCAAGGTTGTGACGAGTTCGTTCGAGCTCCGTGATCATCCGGCTCAGCCGCAAACTCAGTGCTCGTCGCCCCACCTGATGAGACTCAAGCGTCCTCCAAGATCAGTGTGATCTGTCCGTGTGCGCCTATGCGCACTCTCCATTGACACATCACAACTGAATCGGAGTTGACATGACTTCCCAACCAGACTTCGGCAGGTCGCGGGCGCTTCCCCGTCGATCTCCCCTCCCTGTAATCATCCCGTTTGGGGTGGGCGCTTGCATGCTCACGCTCATCGCGTGGAGCGCGTGGCCCCTGCTGCGCCCCGCTCGCATGATCGAGACCGAACAAGCGATCCTTGCTACATCCAGCAATCCCGCTGAGCAGAGCATCGAATCCATCAGCGAATCTGAGCCCCCAAGGAACACCCGCATGGTTCAAGCCGCGGGTTGGCTTGAAGCGGAACCCTACTTTGTCGCCGCCACCGCGCTCGCTGATGGAGTGATCGAGGAGATGCTGGTCCTCGAAGGGGATCGTGTCGAAGCGGGACAGCCACTCGCTCGAATGGTCCACGATGACACCAAGCTCCAACTCGCGAGAGCGAAAGCCAACCACGACTCATCGCTCGCGGCCCTGAGTCTGGCGCAAGCCAAGCTCGCGGCTGCTGAGCAGAACTGGGAAGAGCCCTACGAGCTGGAACGCGCCGTCGCGAGCACGCGAGCGCATCTCGATGGACTGAACGCGGAGCTATCGCAGCTCCCCTCGCTGATCCGCACCGAGCAGGCGCTGCTCATCAAAGCGGAGGAAGAGCACAAGAGAATCGAGACCGCGTATCGCAACAATGCGACATCCGAGATCGAGTACATCGCGGCGCGAGAGGAACGGAATGCACAAGCCGCGCGTCTGGAAGCGACACAAGCACAGGAGAGCATCCTCGTCGCTTCGATCGCCCAAGCGGAAGCGGATCTTGCCGCGAAGCGGCGAGCACTGGAACTCCGGATCGACGATCGGGAGCGTCTGGAAACAACGAGAGCCCAAGCGAATCTCGCGCAGAGCGAGGTCGCGTTCCGTACAGCGATTCTCGACGAAGCACAACTCGAACTGGATCGCATGACCATCCGCGCCCCGATCAGCGGCTATGTCCAGCGACGTCTCAAAGCTCCGGGAGACAAGGCCCTCAGAGCAATGGACGACCCATACTCGGCGCATATCGCGCACATCTACGATCCTTCGAAGCTCCAGGTCCGTGTCGATGTCCCGCTCGCCGACGCATCTCAGGTGTTTGTTGGTCAGCGATGCGAAATCGTCGTCGAGGTGCTGCCCGACCGCACCTTCGAGGGCGAGGTGCTGATTGTCATGCACGAAGCGGATCTCCAGAAGAACACGCTCCAGATCAAGGTCCGCGTGATCGATCCCGATCCGATTCTTCGTCCCGAGATGCTCACGCGTGTGAAGTTCTTGCCGGATCAATCTACGCCGCAACAACAAGCCTCTGATCGACAGAGCGTCAAAGTCCCAGCGAGCGTGCTTGACACGAGCAGCGACGCACAGCAAGTCTGGATCGTCACAGAGCGCAACAACGGACGAGGCGTGCTGCGATCGGTTCAGGTTTCCATCGAGTCCCAAGAAGCTGGCTGGGTCACGCTCGACGCCGACATCCCCCCCGGCGCTCTTATCGCGTCGGACCCCGCATCCTGCGCCCAAGGTGAACGCGTGCGATTTGTTCCAAGCTCTGGAGGTGCGTCATGAGTCTGATTGTCTGCGAACACTTGACCCGTGAGTACCGCAAAGGCGAGAACGTCATCCGCCCCCTCGATGAGTTGACACTTGAGGTCCCAAGAGGTGATTTTCTTGCATTGATGGGTCCGAGCGGGAGCGGGAAGACCACGCTGCTCAACCTCATCGCTGGGATCGATTCACCGACCAGCGGTTCGCTCACCATCGACGGCACCGACATCAGCACGCTCTCGCGGAATCGTCTCGCCGCGTGGCGATCGAGCCATGTGGGGTATGTCTTCCAGCTCTACAACCTCGTCCCAGTGCTCACAGCGTACGAGAATGTCGAGCTCCCGCTGCTTCTCCACAATCTGAGCCGCAGCGAGCGTCACGATCGAGTCATGACCGCGCTTGAGCGTGTTGGGATCGCGGATCGCAGCGACCACTTCCCGCGCCAGATGTCTGGAGGACAAGAGCAACGCGTGGCGATCGCGCGAGCGATTGTGACCGATCCAGCGATCATCGTCGCCGACGAACCAACCGGGGATCTGGATAAATCATCAGCGCATTCGGTGATGCAGCTGCTCCAGTCACTCAACCGCGAACTCGACAAGACCGTCATCATGGTCACCCACGACCCCAAGACCACCGACTACGCGAAGCGGACCCTGCACCTCGACAAGGGGCAGCTCGTCAAGCAGAGCATGGAATCGGGGGTGCTCGCATGAAAGCGCTCCAGTGCATCCCCTATGTCCTCAAACAGATCACGCGGAATCGCGTGCGTTCCTTGCTGACCATCATGGGGATCGCGATCTCGATGTTCCTGTTCACCTCTGTGCAAGCGATGAATCAAGGGGTGACCATCGCGACGAGCGAGACTGCCAATGACACGACGCTCGTTGTTTATCGCGAGGATCGGTTCTGTCCCGCGACTAGTCAGCTCCCGCAGGATTATCAGGGACGGATTGAGCGGGTCGATGGTGTCCGCAGTGTCACGCCGATGAAGATCGTGGTCTCGAACTGTCGAACGAGTCTCGATGTCATCACTTTCCGAGGCGTTCCCAAGGACGAGTTCATCAGCGGACCTGGCGCCAAGTTCGAGGTCATCGACGGATCGTTCGATGAGTGGCGCTCGCGCACCGACGCGGCGATCCTTGGAGAGACACTCGCTCAGCGCCGCGGACTCAAGCCCGGCATGCGTTTCGATGCCGCGGGGATCACGGCATATGTAGCCGCGGTGGTTCGCTCACCCGATCCGCAGGATCAGAACGTCGCGTACACAGCGCTGGAGTTTGTCCAGCTCGCGGGAAGGGATCAGCTCGGGATCGTGACCCAGTTCAATGTCAAGGTCGAGGAGTCCTCCATGCTCGATCGCGTTGCGGAGGACATCGACGAGATGTTCCGGACCGCTCAAGAACCAACAGCGACATTCAGCGAGAAAGCGTTCATCGGACGCGTCGCGGACGACATCATCGAACTCGTTGGCTTCGCTCGCTGGCTCGGGATCGGATGCTTGGCAGCGGTGCTCGCGCTGGTCGCCAACTCGATCGTGCTCGGAGTGCAGAGCCGAGTCTCAGAGCACGCGGTTCTGCAGACGCTCGGATTCTCCGCGCGACTCGTCGCTTTGCTGATCATCGTCGAGGGCGTGCTGCTCTCGCTCATCGGAGGAGCGCTCGGCGCCCTCGCGGCGTTGATTGTCGCAAGCGTCGGGAGCTTCGCGCTTTCAGTGGAAGGCACAAGCATCCCCATTGTCGCAGGTCCCGCACTGCTCCTGACAGGCATCCTGATCTGCGGCATCATCGGAACACTCGCGGGGCTCCTGCCCGCGTGGCAAGCTTCTCGAAAGGAGATCGCGGCATGCTTCCGAGCCGCGTGAGCACACCATGAGACAGCTCCCATTCCAATACGCGCTCCGCAATCTCGGACGCTCCCGCGTTCGCCTCATCGCGTCGCTCCTTGGTTCGACGCTGGTCGTGCTGCTCGTGCTTGCCTCAGGCGGCTTCGTCCGCGGCATGCAGCGCACGCTCACGCAAGACCAATCCATGAACCAGAACATCATGATCCTGGGAACAGGAAGCGAGGAAGGGGTCGAGCGATCACAGATCGATGCGTCTGTCGCTGGGATCGCTGGGGCGAGTATTTCCGGAATCAAGGAACGCGCTGGCGTGCTCTTTGTCTCACCCGAGATCCACGCGGCGCTCCCTGTCCAACTCTCCGATGAGTCCGAGCAGGACTTCCCCGCAGTGATGCGAGGCGTGCGCGATGTGGCGTTGCTCGTTCATCCGGAAGTCGAGATCATCCAAGGACGACCACCTCGACAGGGGCACGAAGAGTTGATGGTGGGATCGCTCGCCGCAACACGGCTGGGGATTCCGGAGGAACGCTTAAACATCGGACAGACCATCCACTTTGATGATCGCGACTGGACCATCGTGGGTCGGTTTAGCGCTCCAAACACCGTCATGAACGCGGAGATCTGGATCCCGCTGACTGATCTACAGATCGCGACCAATCGCGAGTCCTCGCTCTCGTGCGTGATCGTATCGCTTGATGGTGGCACATTCGCCGACGCGGACCTCTTAGCAAAGAGCCGACTGGATCTTGAGATCACAGCTATCCGAGAGAACGCGTACTACGCCTCGATCGCGGCGTTCTACGCGCCGATCCGCGTGATGATCATCGTCACCGCGTCGCTCATAGCCACCGGAGGGATCCTCGGAGGACTCAACACCATGTACGCCGCGTTCGCGGCTCGCGTGCGAGAGGTCGGCATGCTCCAGGCACTGGGGTACACGCGGACTGCGATCGTGATGAGTCTCACGGAAGAGTCTGTATTCTCCGCCGCGTGCGGAGCCCTGCTGGGGTCAATCATCGGGCTCATGCTGCTCGATGGTCTAGCCGTTCGTTTTTCGATGGGTGCGTTCGCGTTGTCGATCGATCCACCCGTGCTGCTTACCGGATTGCTTGGAGGGCTCATCGTCGGATTCATCGGCGCGATCCCCCCCGCTGTTCGTTGTCTTCGCCTCCCGATTACCGAGGCGCTCAAATCACATTAACTCGAAGCATACAAGGAGTATGTCATGCTCAAATCATCCACCATTGCACTCGCCGCATCAACACTTATGATCCTGAGTGGATGCAGCGACTCATCGAGCTCGTCGCAAACGCAGGCCACACCAACTACTGAATCCGCAGGACCCGCGTGGGTGCTCACCAGTGCCCCTGCAGGCGATGTTTCTGTGACTGATGCCAAAGCATCAGCAAGCGAGGGAGATCAGGTCGTCATCCGCGGCCGAATCGGTGGTCGCCGCTCTCCAATCAATGCGGAAAGCCCCATTTTCACTCTAGTGGATCTCGATCTTGAATACTGCGGTCAGTTCAGTGACGACAGCTGTGGAACACCTTGGGATTACTGCTGTGAGACCCCCACCACAATTACCGAGCACACGGCAACGGTTCAAGTACAAGGCGAGGGTGTTGATCTTGTCGCGGCTGGATTCGAGCCGCTCGACGAGGTGGTGTTGATCGGGGTTGTTGGTCCTCGACCAGACGGACAAGTGTTCACGATCAAAGCGACAGGGATCTACGAAGTCGGGGGCTGATCTGCTTGAATCCAATGAGTTCCTTACACGTGAAACCCTTTCAGTTTCCGTGCATACTCAAGCGATTGTGTGTCGTCAGCTCCTGAATGCCGGTCTCGATCTGTGCATCCGCGGCTTCGCGCTCGCGCTTCTTCGCGACCTTGTGCTGATCTTGATCGTGCTGGAGTTTCCAGTAGGCGCTGGTGTACATGCCTTGGAGGTCGCATCCGACGTCGTGGGTGAGATAGCGTTTGATCTCGCGGATCACGCTAGATTCGCCGGTCAGGTAGCACTCGGTCGATTGGGGGTCGATGGGTATCGATCGCAGTTGGTCTAGATGCTGATCGATCAGTGCACCATGCGACGAGTTGCCCACTGGGTTGATCTGGTGGACTTGGATTTGATCATGCATCTCGGCGAGTTCGTCGGTATCGCTCGAATCATGCGTGTGCAGCAGCACATTCACACGTGCGGCGACGGGTATGTCGCGGATCGCGGCGACCAGCGCGGGGTACGAGCAACGGTCCGCGACCATCAGGTAATTCGATGCGGCAAAGTTCTTGAGCTTCTTCTCGCTCGGAGGGGTGAGCATGATCCACTCGCCTCGCTGGACGGTGCGTGCCCACAATCCTCCGGGACCGAGTCGGCCCTCGTGGAGCGCGAAGTCGATGTCGATCTGCTGTTCTTCCACTCGATGGTTCAGCAGCGTGTAGGTGCGAGCGACGCACGACGATCTCCAATCTTCTCTGATCGCGAAGAGGTCTTCGAGCTCAGTTGTGCGTGACCTAGGGAACAGCAGCTTCAGGTGCCCACCTCGGCGATCTCCCTCGATCTGATTCAGTTCAGCGCCACCGATCGTGACGCGCAGAAAGCCGGAGCGGATGCGTTGTTTCTCGAGCACCTGCGCGATCAATGGCGTTTTCTTCTCTGAACTCATGCGTGCTTTCTGGTTGGTACTACTTGGCGCAGGGACCGGAAGATAGACTATAGCTAATTGAGACTGATTCTCAACTATGTCTATGGATTAATTTGATCCACTCGGCCCAGACCAGGCCCGTCACGCTTTAAATAGTCAATGGGAAGCGTGTTAAGCCGCACGGCCGGTTGTTTTAGTGCTCTGCCTTACCGCGGGCATGGAGACGTAGAAGGTGGCACCTTCGCCGGGTTCGGATTCGACCCAGGCGTGTCCGCCGTGGAGCTGAGCGATCCGCGAGACGATCGCGAGACCCACGCCGGTGCCTTCGATCTTTGGGTTGAGTCGATGGAACAGATCAAAGACGCGTTCGTGGAACTGCGGGCTGATCCCAAGGCCGTTGTCGGAAACGAAGATGTTGACACGATTTCCGTCGGGCTTGGCGCCGATCCGCAACACGCACGGGCGCTCAGGATGCTTGCCGTGTCGGATCGCGTTTGAGATCAGGTTCTGGAAGACTTGCAATGTCCGGACACGATCGGCCTCGATGACCGGCAGGAACTCCGGGACATGGACCTCGATATTGCTGGCTCGCAGTTCGCCTTCCATCAAGGACACGACCTCGAGCACGACCTCTCTGGTCTCGACGATCGAAACCTCGTGGGTTCCTCGTCCGACTCGGCTCAGTTCGAGCAGGTCTGTGATGGTGTCGCCCATCCGCTTGGTCGCTGACTCGATCCGAGCGGCAAAGTCCTGGACACGGTCGTAGCGCTCTGAGTCGATGTCCTGCTTCAAGAAAGATACGTACCCCTCGATCGTCACCAGTGGAGACTTCAGGTCGTGCGAGACCGTGTAAGTAAACTCCTCCATCTCAGCGTTGGATCGCTCGAGCTCAAGGTTCTTCGCTTCAAGTCTCGGCCTGACCTCGTCGAGGAGGTGCTCGAGCTGCGCGCGGACTTGCTTTCCTGATTGCAGGATTCTGATGAGCATACCAACACCTAAGGCGACAAGGGTTCCGACGAACATCATCGCTTCGGGCCAAGCGCTCGCGTGGGTCGCAATCAGTTTCTTGGTTGGACGCAACTGGATCTGCCAATTGACTCCTGCGATCTGGATATCAACCGCCTCCGTCCGGTAGCGGTCGATGTCCGGCTCGAGCTCTGTTGAGAACACGAATGACCCGTTCTCCTGAACCAGCACCTCGTGCTCGTACACCACGCCTTTGATATTGTGCGTCAGGAATGACGGGATATGGATCACTCCAAGAATAAACCCGTCATGCTTCCCTTCAACCACCAACGGCACGTACACGAGGAAGCCCTTGCCGCCTTGCATCAGGTCGATGGTCTTGGTCGCTTTGATCGCTCGCTGAGAGTGGGATGCGTTCTGAGCGTTCATTCGTTTATCTTCGAAGCTGCCGAACATCCCAACGACCATCTCGTTGCCTTCGAGCGGCTCGACCCAGCGGACAATGTTTCTGGTGTCGACCCATTCGACGGCTTGCAAACCCGGATTCCCGGACACGTAGTTCAGAGCGTCAGCTCGCCAGATGCGTTCGTCTGTGCCGCCGTCCATTTCCCATCGTGAGGCCATGCGTTCGAGGGCTTTGAAGCGGTCGTCAAGCACACGATCAAGATGATGCGCAACCGAGTGAGTGCTTTCTTCTGTAATCAACTCGATGTTGGACTGATCCCAGCTTTCCATCGCCTGCCAGACGCACGCGGACAAGACCATGATGGGGATAGCGACGGACACGGGCGAGATGATCGGATCGCGGAGAGCGATCTGATCCTCGGCTTGCCCCGCTTCCCCTGCTGATTGGTTCAGCGAGTAGTCAGCAGACCTGAGCAGGTACATGACCACCCCCACCATCAGGAATCCTACAGCCGTGTGGACCGCCATTCCTGAGAGCAGTTCGCCCCAGCCGTACAAACCTGGAAGGTTGCTCAGGTAACCCCAGAGCGAAGCAATCCCAAGGACAATCACAATCCCGCCGGCCATCCCGATCCAGCAGCGTTTGACCTTGACCACAAAGGATCGCAGCAGCATGAATCCAACGATGCTGAAACACAGAGCGGTGTTGGCGCCGATCCGGCCAGGGATGTCCGGGTCTACACCGATTGTTGGTTTGATGAAGAGCTGATCGATCCCGAGGTTCCCGCCGGAGATGTACTGAAGGAGTGTGAGCACGCCGAGCAGCAAGACAACTCCCGATGCGACGACGCCTAAGCGTTTCCACCCTTCCAGTGTGCACAGAAGCGCCACGCCAGTCATTAAGAACCCGATCGCGGTGTTCATCTGCATCGGGACAAAGTTGTGATGAATCTGCACGAGCGCCTGTGACGAGATGATCCATCCCACCATCACAGCGAGCCCGAGCAGAATGGTGCTCAGGATCAACGCGAGACGAATCACGTTCACAAGCTTCATGCCGCTTCTCCGGAGTGGTTTACTCCATTGGTGTTCGCGGTTGCGATTTTCTGTGGTATTGAGACGTAGAACGCCGCCCCTTCTCCGTCTCGGCTCTCGACCCATGCTTTACCGCCGTGAGCGACCGCGATTTTGCGGACAATCGCGAGTCCGACACCGGTGCCTTGTGTTTCTGTGGAGAGACGCTGGAAGATGCCAAAGACTTTCTCTTGGAAGGCTTTGTCGATGCCGTGTCCGTGATCCGCAACGCAGATCACGCTCTGACCATCGATTTCTGTCAAGCTGATCTCGATCTCAGGTGGATTCCCGTCACGCCGCCCGTACACCATCGCGTTCTGGATGAGATTCTGGAGGACCTGACGGATTCGGAGTTCATCGCCGAACACCACGGAGTCTTCGTCGCTGACTTGTATTTTAGCATCTGATTTAAGTCTCAATCCGGAGAGGTCATGGATGACCGCATCGCACGCGTCTCCGAACTTGAACTCGACCGGTTCGTTGACCACCATCCCGATCCGGCTCAACTCGAGCAGGTCCTCGACAGTCTGCGACATGCGGATCGAGGCGTTGTCGATCCGATTGACCATCCCCTCAGCCCGAGCAAGGTCTCCCTCTTCGATAGCACATTTCAATGCACCGGCGAAGCCATGGATCGTCACCAGCGGTGCTTTGAGGTCGTGCGAAACGGTGTAGACGAACTGTGTCATCTCGCTGTTGCGACGCTCGAGGTCCGATGCCATGGACTGTGAATGCTGCAGGAGTTCCTCGGTCTCGTGGTTTTTGAGCCGGAAGACTTCCGCGGCTTTGGCCATCATCCCGATCTCATTGCTCCGATCGCTGTACTCGATCTCCGCATCATTCTTGCCCTCGGCGAGTTGATGGAACGTGCCTGTCAGATTCAGAATCGGGACCAGCACGGATCGTGTCATGAGACCAGCGGTCAGCAGACCCGCGAGCACGGTCAGCACGGCGACCATATCGCTCCATGCCTGGAATCGCTTGGCCCCTGCTGCCATCTCAATTTTGATAGCGTCCCGGCGTTCGAGTGACCCTGTGCGGATCTGAGCGGATTGGTACAGCAGTTCTGAAGTCTCTCCAGCGAGCACCACGTGGACCAGGTGCATGTACCCTTGGGTCGCTTGAACAGCTTGCAGGAATGTTCGTTCATACTCCACTAGATACTGATGCACAGTTTGTGGTTCACCGCCTGGTGAGCCAGCGTCTTCGATTAATCTCTCAGCGGATTGGATCTGGAAGATCGCTTCATCAACCATTGCACGACCAGGGTTTTCGAAGTACCGCAGCGCCGAGTTTTCTGCAAGGTAGACATGCTCTTGAACTGGCGCCAGAACGGCGCGTGATGCAGAGGATGCTCCCTCGATGATTTCAAGGATCAGGTCCTTTGTTGGGAACATCTGATCATGGACAAGACGCTCTCTGGATTCTCTGTCCACGACAACCTTCTCGAAGTTGCTCTCGAACGAACTAATGCGTAGATTCATCGCATCGAGCTGTTCACGCACTTCGGCTTGTTCGGTCTGCTCGTTGGCATATCGGATCTCGTAGCGTATTTGTTCAAGCAGCTCACGCACGCGCTCGGCCGAGCTCTTGTGGCCGTTGAGCATGTAGGTCGAGACGCTCCGTTGCAGCTCGGCGATTCCTTTGTCGATCGCGAGCACGCGGAGGGTGTCGGAGTTGACACCCTCATAGATCGCGAGATCGTTCTGTGATTTTTCCAAACCGGCGTGGCCCATGACTGCTGTGAAGATGTGCAAGACAAGCACCGTCCCGAGCGCCAGTTGGATTGTTGTACGAATGCGCATATCAAATCCTTCTGGCTTTAGCCGGCTGCCTCGGTAGAAAGAAACTCACCCCAGCGGGTCAGCGAGTGCTCGTAATGATCCATGACGGTGTTCCAGACCGCGATGTTTGAGAAGCGATCTGTGTATGATCCGCCGTTGCGCCGCTCTCCGATGTTGGCGATCAATCGCCCATCGGTCCCGAGCACGTTGGTCTTCGCGGGCTCTCCCGCGTACCAGTAGTTCCATTCGTCGTTGGTCAGGTACGAGCGGATCGGATCGGGCACGGAGATGTAGTACCCCTGCCGAGCCATGACCGCGCCGGGTCTTCCTGAAAGCCACCAGTTCATGTACGCGTACGCAGCGTCGCTCGCTTGCTCGCTGCACGCTGACGAGAGGCACATCACGCCGTGCCAGGCGCGGTAGCCCTCTTTTGGAGCGGCGTAACGAACGGGGACGCCGCGTGCTCGCAGCGCCGAAGCGCCAGGAGAGAACATGCTCTCGATGACGACGCGTCCCGATTCCATGAACCCGACGGATTCGGGGACCGAGTTCCAGACACCAGAGAAGTGGCCGTCACGCTTGAGGTCGATCAGGATCTCAAAGAGCTGATCGATCTCCGCGACGGTCATGTTCCCGATATTCTTGAACGACATCAATCCCTTGGCTTGTACTGCGAGCGCCAGATCAAAGAGCCCGATCGTTGGTTCATTGACAACCGCGACGCGCCCGCGCCAGCGTTCGTCGAGAAGCCAGCCCCAGCTTTCTTCTCTGTATGCTTCGCCCGCGGGGATGTGGCGGGTGTCGTAGCCGAACGAATCAACGTTGTGGACATACGGCAGGTAGCTCACCTGGTTGCTCTGCTGAGTCCCCAAGGTTTGTCCCGGCTGAACGTAGAGGAGCGTGTTGGGCGCATCGCCCGCACCAATGCGATCGCCCGCGCTGAGCCGGCCGGTCTTGGAGATCGGATTGATCGATGACCACAGATCGATCCGCTCTGTCTGCACCGGCTGGATCGCGCCCGATCTCCAGAGGATGTGGATGCTGTTGGACCATTGTTCATAAACATCGAACGACTCGGGTCTAGTCGATGCTTGCTGAAGAACCGAGGCGCTCCCGCCGGGAGTGAACTCGATGTTGAAACCTAAATCCGCTTCGGCGGCAAGACGGATCTGTTCCTGGAGCGTGACGTGGGTTCCCAGCACACGCAGCGTGAATCCGCTGCGCGATGTCTTTGCGGGTTTGGTGTCTCGCGCCAGTCCTGGGAACGCGAGCGCCGAGGCCCCGACCGCTGCTGAGCGCATCATCATTTCACGTCTTGTGAGCATGGGATAACCTCCGTGAACAATTGTTCCCTGAGGTTTATCGGTCGGATTCAATGAAGAATCCATAAGTAATATTCATTTCAGATCAATCACGCGGCGCTCGAAGTCCTGCCGGATCGCTCAAGGACCCCCAGCGCGATCTGATGGAGATCCTGCGGGTTGATCGGTTTCGGTAGAAACCCTGAAAAACCAGCGCTGGTGACTGAGGCACGATCCTCGATCCCCGTGCTGGCGCTGGTCGCGAAGATCGGGGTGTTGTTCCCTGCTTTGCGGATGTGTTTGAACGCGCTGTGGCCGTCGAGGACGGGCATCTGCAGGTCCATTAGCACGAGGTCGATCGATGGCTTCTCCGGATCCAAGACCCGCTGCACGCCCTCCTCGCCATCGAACACGCTCTCAACGATCGCGTTGCATTTCTTGAGGTGATACCCAAAGAGTCGGCAGTTGTCCGGCGAGTCATCAACAATCAGAACCCGCAGCCCCGAGAGGTCTTGCATGCCGTCGTTGGTAGATTTGTGAATCCTCGAAACACATTGGTCCGGAGTGATTGCCGAAGCTTTGAGCGAGAGCGTGAAAGAGCTGCCCTTGCCGAACTCGGAATCGACTTCGATCGTGCCGCCCATGATCTTTGCGAGCCCCTGACTGATGCGGAGACCGAGACCTGATCCGCCGAAGCGACGCGTTGTGCTCGCGTTGGCTTGCGAGAACGAACCGAACTCCCTGATCTTGCTGAGTTCGGCGCTGCGGATACCGATCCCTGTGTCGCGGACCTCGATGGAGACCCAGTGGTTCTCTGGATCGACCTGGGTAGATGTCACGGAGACAGTGATCGTCCCTCGATCAGTAAACTTGACTGCGTTCCCCAGCAGATTCACCATGATCTGCTTGAGACGCGTCGGATCGAGTTGCAGCTGCACAGGGGTGTCGCTGCATACAGAGTGCTGGATGCTGAGCCCTTTCTCGCGAGCGAGCGGAGAGATCAGCTCGATACTCGATTGAACCACCTCGCTGATGCTGCTCGGGATCAGCTCGATATCCACGGCTCCCGCGTCCACCTTCGCGGCATCGAGGATGTTGTTGATCAACGACAACAAATGGGTGCTGTTCTGTTTAACGATGCCGAGCGCTCGATCGGATTCTGGATTGATGTCGTCGCCGATCGTGTCAATGGCAACATCGATGAAACCTAGAATCGAGGTCAGCGGGGTCCGGATCTCGTGGCTCATGTTGGTCAGGAACTCCGCCTTGGCGCGCATCGCGGCCTCGGCTTTGCCCTTCTCGATCTCCAGCGCCATGTTCTGTTTATGCAGTTCCTCAGCGAGTTCCATGTTCTCGTTGAGAATCCGCTGACGCCGGATCGCGTGCATGAGGACCCGATCGATCCGTGAGGTCGCGAGTTCGTCTTTCCTGAGGTACTCCTGGGCTCCCATCTTGATTGATTCGGAGCCGTTGACGTCTACTTCGTCGCACGTAAGCACAAGCAGCGGCGTGTGGGGCGCGGTCTCCTTGAGCTTGCGGACAGTTTGGTGACGATCTGAATCGGGGAGGTTGAGGTCAGTGAGGATGATGTCGAAGCACTGGTTCTGTAGCTCTGTGAGCGCTTCTTGCATGCATGTCGCCATGACTGTGGTGCAATCTGGGATACCCTCCATCACCAGACGGATGAGCTCCGCGTGGTCCGGCGTGTCCTCGATGACGAGTGCTTTGATCTTGGTGTTCATATCTATCACCTAAAACAACGAACAACTGAAGGCCTTTATGAGCACCAAGACCAGCGCATCAGGCTGATTGACGATCGATTGGAGATTGATTCCAGAGGGACCAGAACTCTTCGAGGTCCAGGATCATCTGCTGGAACATCTTGAAGTCGACCGGCTTGACCACATAGCTGTTGGCGTAAGATTCGTACGCTTGGGTGCGGTCGCCCTGCGCGTTCGAGGTCGTCAGCACCACGACGGGGATCGTTTTGAGATCAGGATCGTTCTTCACAAACTCGATCACTTCGTGCCCGTTGACCATCGGCATGTTGAGATCGAGCAGGATCACGTCTGGGCGACGCGCTTCACTGAATGGGGATTCTTGCTTGAGGTATTGGATCGCTTCCATCCCGTTGCACACACGCTCGAGTTGATTTGAGCCGTCGCCGGATCGCATCGAGTACTTCACCAGCTCTGCGTGATCATCGTCGTCTTCAACCAACAAGAAATGTGTGATGGTGGTGGATGTAGTCGTGGTCATTATGACTCCCTCCAAAGCAGGCGGTGATTGAGTGATCCCAGTTCGGGGATCATGAGAAATCATCGACACGATTCACACATGGCTTTGATTTTTTCACTAAAGTAAGGGGTTTCTGGGGTTTCCAGCCAACACAATCGGTTTCGGACTCGCCACTGGAACCAATCCTGCTTCCTGTTTGGAAGATTGCTGGTTTTTTTGGTGAATGTAATCAACGCTCAAGATTATGGACTGGGACACCCTATCTAGGCGGACCGATCCCGAATCCCTCCCCAGATTGTGTGGAAATCACAACCATTCAATAGGGGCACATACCCAAAACCATTCAAGACCTATTGGTGGTTCCCACTCGGTCTCTCTTCGTACCGATCAGTATCACAATTCGGATACACAATCGGACGCTCCTCCAAGAGTCGAAGAGGTGACCAACATGGGACATACATCAGGAGTTCTTAACCTTTCAGTTATCATTATTGATGATAATCTAGAACACTTAAAACTCATGTCGGCGACGCTTGAGATGGCGTTTGAATCCGATTCAGTCGAGCTCACCACCCTCCAGTACGACAATCCCGCTAACGCGCTCGCGGAGCTTACGGATGTTCCCAATCAGGTGATCCTGATCGATTACCAGTTCGCCGGCTCCACTGGTCTGGATTGGCTCACCGACTTCATCAAAGCCGACGTGGGGCCGGTCATTCTTGTGACATCATCGGGGGACGAGACCATCGCGGCCAAGGCGTTCCGCCATGGAGCCGCGGATTACATCGTGAAGTCCAATGCGTTCAAGAACCCCGAAGTCATCCATCGATCGATCAAGGAAGCGCTCCGCAAGTCCGGGCTCGAGCAGATCAACCACGATCTCTCGAACCGACTCAAGCTCGCGAACCGCGAGCTCAACAGCAAGAACCGCAAGCTCACCGAACTCACGGACACGGCCCACCGATTCGTCGAGGACGTCGCGCATGAGTTTCGCACGCCTCTGACGGTGATCAAGGAGTTCGCTTCGATCATCGCCGACGGGCTCGGCGGGGAGGTGACCCCGAAGCAGGCCGAGTACCTGAACCACATCACCGGCTCTGCGGGCGACCTTGCCGGACTGATCGATGACTTTCTCAATAGCAGCCGACTGCGATCCAACTCGATCTGTGTGAATCGCAAGGAATACACCATCTCGACAATCTTCGACGCGGTTTGGCCGATGCTTCAATCGCGTGCGGCTTCGAAATCAATCAAGCTTGAGCGTGATGTTGATGAAGGGCTGCCGAGCATATATGCCGATGCCGACAAGATGCAACGGTCGCTGATCAATCTTGTGGTCAACGCGATTAAGTTCTCCGAAAGTGACGGCACGGTCCGCATATCCGCATATCAGAACGACGAGTGCTCGGTCCGCATCGCTGTCCACGATGAAGGGCCGGGGCTCCCTGAGAGTGCGCTCGCTGAGTTGTTCGAGCGGTTTAACCAGGGGGGCAAGGACGAACGCCGACTCGCCAACGGGTTCGGGCTGGGACTCAATATCGTCAAGGAGCTCGTCGCGATCAATCTCGGATCGGTCGATATCCAGAGCGAGGTCGGCGTGGGCAGCACGTTCTCGTTTACGGTCCCGATCTCAGACAACCGCAGCGTTGTGCGAGGTCTGGTCGAGCAGGCGAAGAAGCGTGCGGGGAATCCCAAAATCGTGGTCCTTTCTGCAAACCGTGCGCGTGATGATCAACCGATTGAAGAGCTCGCTGAGTATCTCAACTCGATGAGCTACCCGATGGACCTGATCCTGCACTCGGATGATCGCAGCGACGTGCTGCTGATCGGGATCACGGAAGAGGGCGATTCGTTCCGCAAGCGGATTCTTCTCAATGATGTTGAGCACCGTCAGGGTCAGGAGAAGCCCTTCTCTGACCTACGCGTGAACCTCAACGGGCGCTGGAGTACGCAGCAAGCAGAAACACGCATCCTCGAACTCATCGACAGCACAACCCGAAAGGATCTCAGTCATGCCTAAATCCATTTTGATTGTTGATGACGAGCCGAGGATTACCGCGGCGCTCATGACGCGTCTTGAAGCCAACGGCTACACCGTCTACCACGCGATCAACGGACTCGCGGGGATCGAAGCAGCGGCGATGCACGAGCCCGACGCGATCATTCTTGATATCCGCATGCCTGACATCGACGGCTACGAGACCTGCACGCGGATCAAGCGTCTCCCGAGACTCGCAGAGATCCCCATCATCTTCCTCTCCGCAAACGTACAGGACGAGGCGATCATGAAAGCGAACGCCGCGGGCGGTCATCGCTTTATCAGTAAGCCGTATGAGGCGGCATCGGTGCTCGATGCGATTCGTGAACTGGTCCCCGAGACCCATGCTGCATAGGAGCAATTTATGTCAGACCCGTATACCACTATCCTGATCATCGATAACGACGACGCGGTCGTCGAGGCGCTCTCCATCCGGCTCTCCAACGAGGGGTTTGTCTGCTACACCGCCAACAGCGGCTCGCAGGGACTGTCGTTGTTCGGAGACATCGAGTTCGACGCGGTGCTCACGGACCTCAATATGCCTTCGGGTGACGGGGTGACTGTGATTGAATCGATCCGCGCGACATCAAGCGTTCCGATCCTGGTCGTCACTGGATTCGAATCCGCGTACGCGTCGAGCATCGCTGAGTTCGAGAACCTGTACATCATCAAGAAGCCGTTCGCGATCGAGTCGCTTGTTGATGAGCTGGACATCGCGATCAGCATGACGCAGTCTCTCTGATTGATTGTTTGAACCCCACACCCCGCACAACCGGAGCGAGATCCCATGAGCAACATCACCATCCTCATCGCTGACGATGACGCCGCCCTTCTGGAAGCCATGTCTTGCCGGCTGGAGAACGAGGGCTACAAGGTCTTCACGACCCAGGACGGTTACCAGGCGCTCGCGATCGCTCGCCGGGAAGAGCCCGACCTGATGATCCTGGACATCAACATGCCCGCTGGATCGGGGTTCAGTGTCCAGAAGCGCGTGCAAGCGATCGATTCGATCGCCAATGTGCCGCTGATCTTTATCACGGGCCACGACATCGCGAAGCTCCCAGAATCGGTCAACCAGTTCAACTCTCCGAAGCTGATCAAGAAGCCGTTTGATTCGGGGACCCTGCTCGCTACGGTGAGCGAATGTTTGAATCAATCATCCAAAGCGGTCGCGTACTAAGCCGATCCAGCAAGAAGAATCCGTTTCTTCGCTTCTAGAGCCCGTTTTTGTGTTGCTTCGCCTCCCCTGAACAGTTACATTGAACTGTTCTACCCGGAGGTTGTTGATGAAGTACGCCACGCTCGTGTTCTCTCTGATTTTCTTCGCGAGCTCCGCGCTCGCTGAGGTTCCCAACCCCACAGGGGACGCGGGCTACGACCAGGCAGGGCAGATTTTCTTTACCGATGACGAGCTGACGCAGATCACCGTGACCGTGGATCCCGCGGACCTGGACGCGATGCTCGCTGATCCTTTCGACAACACCTTCCGTCACTGCACGGTCCGAGTGGTCAACTCCCAGACCGACACGATTATTGAGGATGTCGCGATCCGACCTCGCGGCAACACCTCCCGCAGCGCGGTTAAGAAGTCATGGAAGCTCAAGTTCAACGAGTTCATCCCTGGACGCGAGGTCTTCGGACTCGAGAAGCTGAACCTCAACGGGCACCAGAACGACACCTCCGTCATCCGAGGCAAGCTCGCGTGGGACGTCTTCAACTCGTTCGGGGTCCCATCCCCTCGCGCATCGATGGTCCGCCTCGTCATCAACGATGGCTCGCTCGTCGATGATGTCTATGTCAATGTCGAGCAGATCGACGACGAGTTCCTCGCCGCGTGGTTTGGTGATGACACAGGGAATCTTTATCAGTGCACCTACAAAGGGGCGCGAGCAGACCTCCGCTTTGTCGCGCCGGGTGATTCGAATACCTACGCCAATCTCGGGAACCTGACCTACGAGCTTGAGAACGACAGCGGGATCAACCAGCACGCGGACCTCGCGGACTTCATCTTTTTCATCGAATCCGCGGACGACGCGACCTTTGCCGCGGAGATCAACGATCGTTTCAATGTTGATACTTTCCTGCGCGCGATGGCCGTGGACTGTGTGAACGGGCAGTGGGACAACATCTGGTACGGCGCGAACAACTACTTCCTGTATCTCAATCCCGATACGGGGATCTTCGAATACATCCCGTTCGATATGGACAACACCTACGGCATCGACTTCTTCTCCACCGATTGGGCGACTCGACCCGCTGAAACCTTTGGGGACAATGGTTTCGGTTGGGACTTCTCGAGCCCCTTCGGTGGAGGAGGCGAACCGCCGCTGCTGCGCCGGATCTTCGATATCCAAGCGTACCAGGACCAGTACTTCCGCTATGTCCGCGAGCTTGTCGGGGCCGCGGGTGCTCCTACGGAACCAACACCAACTGTGTACAGCGATACGCAGGGCGATACGTTCCTGTCCAAATCTGACCCCAACTTTGACATCGACTCCGTGACCCTCTCAAACACTTCTGACACCATGTTCGCTTCGGTTCAGGTCCTCGGCCCGATTGATGTTGGGGGCGATACCGATCAGACGCGGATCATGATGTTCTTTGATACACGCGCCGGGGGATCGACCTCGAATCCGTGGAATCGCGACATCAACTCGACCACGCAAGCGGACTACTTCCTGGGATCATGGACCGACGGCGGGGGTGGATTCCTGCTGTACGAATGGAATGGAGGGGGCTGGGACCTCAACCACGCGAGCTTTGATAATCCCGCTGGGATCGATCAGGACCTGAGTCAGAAATCCGACGGGATCGCGAACTACACCCTGCCCCTCGACAGATTGAATCTTTCCGACACGTCCACCTTCACCTTTGATGTCGTGACGACCAACGACCGCGATGGACTCCCTGATCCGGGGATCGATCACCTCTCGAATCTCTCGCAATCCACCCCCGACTACGACACCGCGTCGAATCCTGGGCCGTTTGTTTCCCATACGCTGACGCCGTTCATCCCGAGCACCACCGATGCGTTCGATGGGATCTTCACACTCGCTCCGCGCGAGGCGCATATTGATTCGCTCCGCACGATGCTCGCGCCCTACGCGTTCACCGGTTCATACTCCGGAGGCAACTCCGACTACGGCTTCAACAATCAGACATTCCTCGATTCGTTCACGCAGCCCGCGACCTACAGCGGCGGTCAGCCTTGGGCGTGGGGACTCAAGCCGTATATCGAAGCGCGCACGCAGTACCTCCGCACGACGACTCCAGCGCCTGCGGTTCTGCCGAGGGTGTATATCAACGAGGTCGTCGCGATCAATGAGACCATCGCGATGGACGAGGCGGGGCAGTTCGAGGACTTTATCGAGTTGTACAACGATGAGGATTTCCCCGTCGATTTGTCGGGGATGTACCTCAGCGACACGCCGAGTCTGCCTCAGCTCTGGGAGATCCCAGCTGGGACGGTGATCGGCGCCAAGTCCTTCCTGATCATCTGGGCCGATGATGATCCACTCGATGGACCGCTCCACGCGAACTTCAAAATCTCAAACTCCGGCGAGCTCGTGTCGCTCTCGCACACGGTCGACAACGGCGCGGTGCTGATCGATTCGCTGACCACGCCTGTGCTTGGGGTGGATGAATCATTCGGCCACTTCCCCGATGGTGTTGGAGCGGAGGAGGTCTTCTGTGCTGTCACGCCGGGATCGGCGAACGATCCGGACGACGCGTGCTTTACCGAACCCGATCCGACGCCGATGGTATTTGTGAACGAGTGGCTCGCGAGCAATGATGGTTCCGCGACCGATGAGTTCGGGGATGCGGACGACTACATCGAGCTCTACAACGCCGAGAACAGTCCCGTCGATCTCTCAGGCCGATACCTGACCGACGATCTGACCAACCCCAACAAGTGGGAGTTCCCCGACGGGACCATCATCCCAGCGAATGGGTATCTCGTCGTCTGGGCCGACGATGAACCGGAGCAGGGGCCGCTCCACGCGACCTTCAAGCTCTCGGCTGGGGGTGAAGACGTCGGGCTGTTCGATCGCGTGGACAACCAGCTCGCGGAGATCGACGCGCTGACCTATGGACAGCAAGAAACCGACATCGCTCAGGGACGCTCACCCGATGGATCTGAATGCTTGGCGTTCTTTGATCCTAGTCCTGGCGCAGCGAATCCGGCGGGAGCCGCGGATATGAATCAGGACGGATCGCTGAACTTCCTCGATGTCTCGTTGTTCTTGTCGGCGTTCGGGAGCAACGATCCGATCGCGGACTTTGAAGCGGACGGGAGCTTCAACTTCCTCGACGTGTCCGCGTTCTTGTCTGTCTACGGCAATCCGTGTGACTGAGAGAATGGTTCAGAACGAGTCTTTGATCCGCGGCGCGACCTGCGCGAGCTGCTCGTCATCGAGATCAAGATGCGTCACAAAGCGCAGCGTCCCCGCGCTCTCGGCGTAGCACAGGATCCCGATGTCCTTCATGAGCGCTTCCCACGCGAACGCGTCGCCCCGCTGCTCGATCGCGGACGACGAGAGTTTCGCGTAGATGAGGTTCGTTTCGACGCTCGATGGATCGAAATCAAAGAGTTCAAGCGACGCAAGATCTTGAGCGATTTTCTTCGCTCGATCGTGATCGATCTGGAGACGATCGATGTGGTGGTCAATCGCGTGCAGACCAGCGGCGGCGATGATCCCCGCTTGGCGCATCCCTCCTCCGAGCATCTTGCGTTTGTGCCGCGCCCGCTCGATGGTGTCCTGATCTCCCACAAGGACCGATCCGACGGGGCATCCGAGCCCCTTGCTCAAGCACGCGGAGAGGGTGTCGGTGGTTGATGCGAGTTCTTTGAGCGATAATCCACTCGCGATGCACGCATTCCAGATCCGCGCGCCGTCGGTGTGCACACGCAGCCCCGCATTCGTCGCGGCTTGGTGCACCTCGCGGAGTTGATCCATCGACCACACGACTCCCCCACCCCTGTTGTGCGTGTTCTCGATCGTGCACAGGGTCGGCGTCGGGAAGTGGATATCACGCGGACGGATCGCGTTCTTGAGCGCCTCGGCGGAGAAGATCCCCTTCCGGGACTCACTCGGATCATCGACGAACTTGATGCTGCATCCCGCGAGCGCGGCGTACCCGCCGGCTTCGTAGTAAAAAATATGACTTTCTTTGTGCGTCAGGATCTCATCGCCGGGACGCGTCTGCGCGAGGATCGCGAGCAGATTCGCCATCGTTCCGGACGGCGTAAAGAGCGCGGCTTGCTTCCCGAACAGATCCGCGACGCGTTCCTCGAGCTCGATCACTGTTGGATCGGTCCGCATGACGTCGTCGCCGACTTGTGCGGACGCCATCGCTTCGCGCATCGCGAGCGTCGGCTTGGTAACGGTGTCGGAGCGGAGATCAATCGTTTGCATTGGAGGAATCTAAGCCGGGCTTTGGCTTGTTGGTATCTGTATGAATATCCGGGATGACGATCGGAGGCGTTGGGATGTCTCCCTGATCGATCTCGTTAACCGATTGTCCCGGCGCGAGCACGCCTGCGGTGATGACGAAGCGGAGCGCTTCCTCGACGGTCATGCTCATCTCGATCGCGTGCTCGGCGCGGACATTGATCGTGAATCCAGTGAAGGGGGTCGGCGACGTCGGGATGAACACGGAGACCACTTGACCACCCGCTGAGTCGTCGATCTGACGAATGGAGTTTCCTGTCAGGAATCCGACGGTCCAGACGCCTTCTCTTGGATACTCGACGAGTACGACTTTGGAGAACGCCATCTTCTTTTCGCCGAGGATCATGTCCACGACTTGTTTGACGTGTGGGTAGATCTGTTTGAATCCAGGGATCTGGGTGATGAGTCTTTCAAGTCGGCTGTAGATGGTTTTGCCAACGATGTTCCCCAGCAGAACGCCTGAGAGGTAGATGAGCATGATCGCGACGACGAAGCCGGTGAGGTTGAGGTACCAGTGGCTCGCCCAGAACTCGCTGAGGTACTCTTTGCGGAGTTGTCTACGCAGAGCCGCGTCTGTGGTCGAGTCCGGGATCTCGCGGTTGTAGCGCTCGAGCACGATCTCGTCTTTGGTGACGCGGAACCATTCGGGGAGTTCTTCCTCGTCAAAGACCTGCGGCACGACCCAGATCACCGCGACGCGGGTCGCGCTGTTGATGGGCTGCGCGACGTTGTTGTAGATGAACCCGAACGCTTGCCAGAGCAGCCAGAGCGTTACGGCGGTCGGGAGCAGGATCGCAAGCCCCTTGCCGAAGAAGCGTTTAAAGTCTGAACCGAATGATTCCGCCATGGGATCGGGGCTCCTCAATGACCCTGTGAGCATCGGCCAACTAGGCCGGTCGATGACCATTGTACCGGATCGGAGCGACAAGATTTCATCCTTGTCGCCCAAACCGATCTGATCGACTATTCTCAGTCTGGTAGTGGATCGGCGGGAACTGGAGTTATGGCATGCGGATATTGGTTACAGGCGGAGCGGGATACATCGGATCCCATGCGTGCCAGCGACTGCTCAATGACAGGCATCACATCGTGGCGCTCGACAACCTCCATCGAGGACATCGCGAGCCGATGGATATGCTCAAGAATGCGTTCCCCGATCGCTTCGAGTTCGTCCACGCGGACCTCGGAGACAAGGACCGCGTGCTCGACGCGCTCGACTCCCATGATCTGGACACCGTGATGCACTTCGGCGCCCTCGCGTACGTTGGTGAGTCCGTCGAGGACCCGCTCTGGTACTACAAGAACAACATCGCTAGCGCGATCGGACTGCTCGATGCGTGTGACCAATCACGTGGCGGGCGCGGGATCGAGCGGTTCATCTTCTCCTCCTCCTGCGCGACCTACGGCGATCCCCCAGAGGGCATGATCCCGGTTCCCGAGCACTGCCCCCAGAACCCCACCTCCCCCTACGGCTACACAAAGCTGCACATGGAGCACATCCTCAAGGACTACGCGACGAAGCGCTCAATGCAAGACAACCCCATCGCGCTGACCATGCTCCGCTATTTCAACGTCGCGGGCTCAGACCGCGGCGGCATGCTCGGCGAAGACCACGATCCAGAAACACACCTCATCCCTGTCGCGATCAACGCGGCGCTCGGGAAACGCGATTCCATGTCCATCTTCGGGACCGATTACCCCACTCCCGATGGCACGAATATCCGTGACTATGTCCACGTCGAGGACCTGATCTCGGCCCACGTGCTCGCGATGCAATCGACCAAACCTGGAGAGTCCGAAGCCTTTAATGTCGGGATCGGAAAGGGATACTCGGTCCGCGAGATCCTGGACTCTGTCAAACGCGTCTCAGGGGTGGACTTCCCGGTTCACGAAGCACCGCGCCGAGCGGGCGACGCGATCGCGCTCTACAACGATCCCACCAAGATTCAATCGAAGCTCGGTTGGGAAGCGCAGATCACGGATATCGACGAGGTCGTATCGAGCGCTTTCGAGTGGCTCAAAGCGCATCCCAACGGATACGCGAGTTAACCAATCTCAATCATCAAACTGACGAGGCGAAGCACTGGCGACCAATCGGATCGTCGGCGCTTCCATATTCGCGCCGATCGCGGCATCCTGCACATCGTTGGGCTGCATGATCAGATCGATGGTCACGCGACGGAGCTGCGGACCGACGTCGTATTCCATATCGAACTGAACCTTGTTGAGTCCGACGAGCAGCGGCGCTGCGGATTCGGATTCGTACGTGCCGTTGATGAACGTAGTGACGACGTACCAGAGCTCGAAGGGACCGGTTTCCGCGTCGCCGTCGCGGCGCTCGAGTCGAGTGACGCGATGCTCTCCCGACACTGGATCTCGGAAGGAGACGAACTCCATCCACGTCGATTCGATCGTCGGCGTCGAGATCGGGTTGATCGGGTACGGCCCGAAGCTCTCTCCCGTCCGCACCATCGAGGTCAATCGCTGCATCACGATGCGCGCGACCACGTTGGTCGATGCACCCTCGGTGGTGACCTTGTATCCCTTGAAAGACGCATCCAGAGCCGCCATCGTTGCGGTCAGCAGCGTGGAGGTGATCGTGAGTGCGATCAAAACTTCGATCAGACTGAACCCCCTCCGGATCGACCGATGAATCTTGCGTGCAGGTTTCGCTTTATGAGGCATCAGTGGATCCCTCCTTCTTGGTAGGTCCCCGATACCGGAGGCATCGAGAGCGGCAGCATCAATCCGGATGGCAAACGCATGTCCGGATTGTGACGCACGCGGATCTTCCCGAACCCATTAAACGGGACAGGGGTCGATCCAGCGGGCTGTGGCTGGTCGTACGGCGCATCGGCGAGGCCGTCACCCGTAGTGTCGTATCCGACGATGGGAACGCCTCCGACGATCGGCAGGTCCGATGGATCGACCGATTCGTAGTCACCATCGCCGTCACCGAAGTATCCGAGCGAGGTATTGAATCCTGCGGGGTTCCCGATCGGGGCGCCCGCGATGTCGATGAGCGGTGCTACGCCGTACTCGGGATCGAACGTCAGCAGCAGCGCGCCGTGGATGTCCGTGTTCCCGCGTGCGTCGAGCACGCCCGCGATGATCGCGCCCTGGAGCTGGACGTCCTGCTCAGGTGGTGAGTTGAACGATCCCAGATCCACGGAGTAGTTCGGGAGCATCATCGAGCTTGTCAGGATGTCTTCCATATCACCCGAGTCCGGATTCAGATATGGGTTCTCCGGCTCGTCGGGGTGGACGGTCGCGAACTTGGTCGCGCCGGTGAACTGGATCTTGTTCCGGAGCTGCGTGTAGTTGATCGGCGTATCGGAAACCACCGAACCAACGAACAGCGTGTCGTGGAAGCGGATGTTGTTGGAGTACTGCTTGGTGTCCGTCACGCGGAGACCATCGATCACGAGCGGCTCTGGGAGCGTGTTGTACGCAGCACCATAGGTACCGATCTCTGAATCCGGGACGTCGCCCTTATCGATCGGCGATCCGACGTCGATCATCAGAATCATCTGGTTCGGAGGCACCGCGGTCAGCGGGAGCATCGGCGGCGCGTTCGCTGCGGTTTCACCCGCATCGTCGCCGTAGACACTGCGGCTGTACTTGGGGATGACGTCTCCATCGGTGTCGTATTTATTGACGCCGTACTCTTGCCAGAGCGGGTGGGTGTTGTCGTCGTGGGTGCGGATGTAGGTCGCGCCGACGAAGGTGCAGTTGTTGAACAGCCCGTTAAGACCCATCGGGATCTGGACGTTGCGGAACTCCATGTTGGTGAACACCGGACGCCAGTAGATGTCCGAGTAGTTCGGGGAGTTGAACGGGGCTTTCTCTGAGTACGCCTCGGCGTGGTTGTCCGGGAGTCCGTCGTAGTCGCCGTCTTCCCAGACCGCGTTGAACTGCGGATCGTCCGCGTTTGCGGAGTTGTCCGCGAGTGTCCACGTATCGAGCGACGCGACGGTGGTCCCGAGCTGATCAGCGACCTGCTGCCAGAACGGATCGCCGTCAGCAGCGGCCATCAGCGCGGTCTCGGTCTCGACGAAGCTGGATTCGTCGATGTCTGGAAGCGTCAGGTCGTCGGCTCCGAACTGCATTGGGGAGTCGCCCTCACCCGGAACGATCGGGCCGTGGAGGCGTTCTTCGACTGGTCCCTGCGCGGTTTCCCAAGAGGAAAGATCTGTCCGGAAGACGAGCGATCCGTTGACCTTCGCGTAGCGATCCATCAGATCGATGTACCCATCGCGCCATCCGAGCTCGAGGTCGGAGAACACGCTGTGGATCGCGTCGTAATCGAGTGGGTTCTCGTCCGCCGGCTCGTACTGACCGTTGTTATTGAGGTCTGTGAATCCGAACACGCCGTTCTTGTTGCGATCGGGTGTCGAGCTGTCCATGAGCAGCGCCAGGTCTTCGTCTACGCCGTCGAACTCTGGCGCGGACCCCGCGGTCTCAGCGGGAGTTCCCGCGATCAGCGCCCCTGAGAGCGTGACTCGGTTGTCGCCGTTGGTGTCGTAGTGACGGATGAAGATATCAAACTCATCGAGGTAGCCGTCACCCGTTGCGTCGTTGAACGCGCCGTCTGGGACGGAGTCTCCGTCTTGGTCAACATCCGACGGGATCCCGGCTCCCTCGATCGGGTGACCGATGCGCAAGCGGTTGTCGTGATCGACGTCCGACGCGGAGAGCGCGGCCCAGAAGTCTTCGATCTTCTGATCCAGGTTCGCGTCAAGACCGTAAAAATCTGAACGCATCACGATCGGATCGCCGTGGTTGAAGTCCACCTCGTCAAAGCGAGTGCCGAGGTCGCCCTCGATGGTCACGTTCTTCCCGATGAGGATCTTCGAGTGCGCGATGATCGCTTGGTCAACGGTCTTTGAGATCCGGTAGTCCCGCATGATGGTCCTACGGATCGGCTGGCTGTTGCGCTGCATGTCGTAGACCACACCCTCGACGATTACGCGGATGAACTGACCACCCGCGAGTGGCGCGTATCGGATTTGATACGCCGGAGGCGGGTTGGTCATCGTGGTGGTGTCCCACTCGCTGAGCATCACGGCTTGCGTGTTGACCCAGTTGGAAGACGCGTAGACCGTCCCATCAACCCCGCTCGGAGCGGACTGGATTTCGGGAGCTTCGAGGAATCCGAGTCCTGTGATGTAGTTGGTGTCGGCGCTGTGGATATTGACCAGCGCCTCCGCGATCCCTGAAGGGGTAGCGGCTTCGATGTATCCCATGCGAGGTGGGGTGACCTCGTAGGTGCCGATCTCTGAGCCGTTCCCGGTCCAGAGGGCCCACGAGAGGTCCGCGTCGATCTCGCTGTCAGCGACGATGAAACGCGAGGACGCTTCGTGGAGTCGGTGCTCGGCGACCGCGAGACCGGTCTCCGCGGCGCTCATCGCACGCATCACGTGCAGGTGCATGTTCGCGGTGCGGATATTCCCGGTCGATGAGACCGCCATCGCGGCGATCAACGATCCAAACAGCACCAAGAACATCATCGCGAGGATCGAAGCGATCCCTCGGCGCTGGCTCTTGAGAAGCTGAATCATGCGTGCTCGGTTCGTCATAGTGTACTGTCCTTTGCTGCCAAGCATCAAGGCACCACCCACATCACCTCGGTCACCAGGTCCGGTTCGATCTGGTTGACCGCTTGATAGAACACCCGGACCGTGACACGGAGGGGGTATTCATCAACCTCACGACCCGGGAAGTTCCCGCTCGCGGCTTCGGTGAAGTTGTCCGCTCGAACCAGCGAGGAGTCGAACGGATCAACCTTCTGAACGATGATCTGCTGCGACCAGCCGTACATAGGAGTCCCGACGAACACGCCGTTGGTCGTTGTTCCCGCTTCAGCGCCGTAGTCGTCGAGTTCTGGGATGATCTCGCCGTACGCGTTGATCGGTCCCGGGAGATCGCCATCGTTGAATCCAGCGGTCCCAACGAAAGAGAAGGTCAGTCCGTCGAAGTCCTCGATGTCGTCAAAGTCTTCGACCGTGATCTCGCCTGCGTCGGGTCCCCAGCCGTGGAGGACGCCGCCGTCGCCGTTGTCTTCGATGAAGAGCCCCACCACAGGATCGTGTTTCGGGAGATTCCGCGTCATCTCGCGGATCTCGTTGGCAAGGTACGTCCCGCTCGCGGCGTGCGAAGACCACGAGTTGGATGTGATGAACGAGGACTGAGCATCAACCATCGCGAGGACGCCGACACCGATGATGACGGTCGCCATCGAGGCCTCGATGAGCGTGAAGCCCTGCTGGGAGCGGGGCTTTCTACGCGCTAGTTGATTGGATAGATGGTCAGACATCGTGTGCTCCTGCACCTCCCCCATGCTCGAAAACTTGAATCTCTACAGAGATCATCGTTTACGAAACGATCTGGCTCATCTTGAAGATCGGGAGAATGATCGCCATCGCGATGAATCCGACGATTGAACCCATGATGATGATCATGACGGGCTCGATCATTCCGGTAACCGCTTTGATGTGGTCCTTGAGCTGCTTCGCGTAATAGACCGATATCTCGTCGAGCACCTCGCCGAGCTTACCGGATTCCTCACCGGCACCGATCATCTGCACAACAGACTTGGGGAGCAGCGAGGTCGAGTGCAACGGTTCAGCGATCTTGCGCCCCTGCTTCACCGAGCCGTGGACCTTGCGCCACATGCCCTCAAAGAGCTTGTTCCCTGAGATGTCTCCGGTGATGCTGAGCGTGTCGAGCATCGGGACACCCGCGTTGATGAGCTGACCCATCGTCTGGAGCGAGCGTGTGATGTACAGCGAGCGGAACATGCCTCGCATGACCGGGATGGTGAGCTTGGTTCGGTCGATCCAGAACGCGCCGATCTCGGTTTTGGAGAATCCGAAGAACGCGCCGCCGCAGACCGCGAGACCACCCAGGATGAACGGCCAGTGCGCGATCAGCGTCTGCGAGAGCATCATCAGGAAGTTGGTCGCCCATGGCAGGACATCTTCCTTGCCCTCAAACACGGTGTAGAACTTCGGGAGCACGAACGTCAGGAGGAACACGGTCACCGCGACGGCCATGCCACCAATGATCGCTGGATAGATCGAGGCGCCGATGACCATCTTGCGTGTCTCGATCTGCTGCGCGATGTATCCCGCGATGCGCTCGAGCATCTCGGAGAACGAACCCGACATTTCAGATGCACGCACCATGTTGATGTATAGAGGTGAGAACAGCTTCGGATGCTTGACGAGCGCCTCGGAGAACTGCTTACCGGACTCGACGTCCGCTTTGAGTTCCATGATGACCTTCTTGAACGCTTTGTGGTCTGTCTGATCGGCGATGCCGTCGAGCGCCGAGCGGAGGTTGATCCCCGCTCGGATCATGACCGCGAGCTGCGTGGTGAAGTCGAGGACGTTCTTCTGCGTGGGTTTCTTGGAGTTGAGACTGGAGAGTGACGCGAGAAGACCGGATTCTGCAACGCCCTCTTTTGCTTGGTCAACGGACATCACGTGGACGCCCTGGTTCCTCAGGACGGTCGCCGCGGAGGTCGCGCTGTCTGCCGACAGCACGCCGGTGCGTACCTTCCCGTCTGAACCTTTGACCTGGTATTTATAGTTGGGCATTGAAAGTCTCCATCAGAATCATCTTCAGATTGATCACGCGACGAGCTGACGCTCCAGCTTGTCTGGGTACACCGCTTGAGCGATCGCGTCTTCCTTGCTGATGGTCCCGTTGAAGTACAGCTCGGCGATCGATGAATCAAGCGAGCACATGCCGATCGCGCGGCTGGTCTCGATGACGTTGGGGATTTCGAAAATCTTGTTCTCGCGGATCAGGTTGCGGACCGCTGGGGTACACAGCAGCGTTTCGACCGCCGGGACCATTCCGGGACGGTCCGAGCGGGTGAAGAGTGTCTGAGAGATGACCGCTTGGAGCGTGGTCGAGAGCATCGAGCGGATCTGGTTCTGCTGACCAGATGGGTACATGTCGATGATACGGGACACGGTCTGCGAAGCGTTCACCGTGTGAAGCGTCGAAAGAACCAAGTGACCGGTTTCCGCAGCGGAGATCGCGAGCGACGAGGTCTCCAGGTCACGCATTTCACCCACGAGGATGATGTCGGGGTCCTGACGAAGCGCGTGCTTGAGTCCTGACGCGAAGCTGATCATGTCGCGTCCGAGCTCGCGCTGCTCGATCAGACACTGGTCGGAATCGAACATGTATTCGATCGGGTCTTCCAGCGTGATGATGTGCTTGGAGTAGCGTTCGTTCATCGCTTGGATCATCGCCGCGAGCGTGGTGGACTTACCCGAACCGGTATCGCCGGTCACGAGGACCAGTCCGCGAGGGAGGTAGGTGAGTCGAGCGATGACTTCTGGGAGCGAGAGTGCTTCCAGAGGCGGGACCTTGGTCTTGATCGCACGCATCGCGAGTCCGATCGTGCCCTTCTGCATGTGCGCATTGACACGATAGCGAGCGAGACCCTCGACTTCGTACGAGAAGTCCGCGTCGCGTTCTTCCTCGAAGGTCGTGCGTACGTGCTTGTTGCTCATCCGCTCGAACATCGCGGCGACCACTTCCTGACTCAGCACAGTCTCGCTGAGCTTGGTCATCACCTGGTGGATACGGATCATCGGGGGTTCGCCGGCGATGATGTGGACATCAGAAGCGTCTGCTTCGTGCGCTTGACGGAGGATGGCATCGAGTTCCACGGCGGAGTCTCCCGGGTACAAACAGAGCGATCGGGGGGCACGCGATGTGCGCCCTCATCCAAATCATCGACCCGATGGGGGTTGTGGTTGATCGGAGCTTGGGTGGACTATGGCAAAGCGGGGCCGTCTGTGCGGGCAAAAGTCGATATGAGCAGGTTTGCCAATCGATACAGCCCGAACGGTCGCCTGAGCGTGCACCGATAATCGACGAAGACAGAACTACGGAGGATTATCTGGACGCGATCGACTCACGCGCCTGGACCGCGAGCTCATCGACGCGCTCGTTCTCCGGATGCCCGTCGTGTCCTCGAACCCAGTGGAAGCTGATGACGTGGCGCTTGCGGAGCTCGTCGAGCTGTTTCCAGAGATCGACGTTTTTGACGGGTTTCTTCCCAGCGGTTTTCCAGCCCCGCCGCTTCCAGCCGTCGATCCATTCCTCGAGTCCCTTGAGGACGTACTGGGAGTCTGAGTACAGCTCCACGAAGCTCGGGAGCTGCAGATCCGAGAGCCCCTCGATGACCGCTTGGAGTTCCATGCGATTGTTGGTGGTATCGCGCTGAGCGCCGGATTGCTCGCGTTGCTTGCCTGATTTGGGGTGGACGAGGAGGTACGCCCATCCGCCGGGACCGGGGTTTCCGGAGCAGGCACCATCGGTGAAGAGGTGGACCTTGCTCTTTGGGGCATCTTGGGTTGGTTCTTTGGACGAAGTCTGGGTCATCGCGCGGATCATACCCACCCAATCGAGTCGTGTTGGACGCTGTTGGTCTACGATCGTCTATGAGCAACGCATCCGCTACCGCCGACAGTGTTCAGAGCAAGGTTCATCGCATCCAGATCCACCCCACCGAGCACGCCGGCGACCCTCGCGCCAGCGAGTTCCTCCATCGTGCGGCGGTCCTGGACACCCAAATCGAACGCGCCAGCAGCGCTCGGATCTACCTGATCGAGGGTGATCTGAGCGACGAGCAGCTCGATCAGGTCGTCACCCAGCTGCTCTGTAATCCAGTCGTCGAGACTGTTGCCCACGGCAGCACCCCTCCGACTGGGACCCTCGTCGAGGTCCATCCGCTTCCGGGCGTGATGGACCCTCCCGCTCAATCGACCGCATCAGCGATCAAAGCGTTGACCGGCGTCGAGGTGCAGGTCTCGACGGGATACCGATACGAGATTTTCGGACTTGAGCGCTCTGATGCGATCGACATCGCTCAGCGTGTGCTTGCCAATCCAGTGGTTTCTGGTGTGCACACAGAGCCATACTTCCCGGAAGAGCTCCCCAAGGGGCACGATCACGGCTTTGAGCTCACGCATGTCCCGATCCGCGATCTTGAAGACCACGAGCTTGAAACCCTCTCGCGTGACGGGCACCTCTTCCTCGATCTCCACGAGATGCAAGCGATCCGCCATGAGTTTCAGCAGCTGGGACGCGAGCCGACGGATATTGAGCTTGAAACACTCGCGCAGACGTGGTCCGAGCACTGCGTCCACAAGACACTCAAAGCAACGATCCACTACAGCGGTCCGGCTATAGAAGGCATCGATTGGTCGTCCCGCCCCCATCACGAGGTTCATGAGGATGGCTCGCTCACGATCCACAACCTCCTCAAAGCAACGGTCGCCGCGGCGACGTTCGAGCTGATTGAAGAAGGGCTCGACTGGACACAGTCTGTGTTCGTGGACAACGCCGGGATCATCAAGTTTGATGATGACCATTCGGTCTGTATCAAGGTCGAGACGCACAACCACCCCAGCGCACTTGAGCCGTATGGCGGAGCGGCGACAGGGATCGGTGGATGCATCCGCGACATCATCGGGACAGGACTCGCAGCGAAACCGATCGCGAGCACCGATGTGTTCTGCGTCGCGCCCCCCACTACCACGGACATTCCAGACGGATGCTTGCATCCCAAGCAGATCCTGACCGAGGTCGTCGGAGGCGTCCGCGACTACGGCAATCGGATGGGGATCCCCACCATCAACGGCGCGGTCTCGTTCGATCAGCGCTACATCGGGAACCCGCTCGTCTACTGCGGATGCATCGGGATCATGCCGAGCGATTTGATCGCTGGCGAAGCACAGCAAGGCGATCGGATCATCGCGCTGGGAGGACGCACGGGACGCGACGGCATCCACGGCGCGACGTTCAGCAGCGCGGAACTCACCGATTCGCACGCGGACGAGTTCAGCCACGCGGTACAGATCGGCAACGCGATCGAAGAGAAGCGGACACTGGACGCGATCATGCGTGCTCGCGACTGGGAGGGTGGGCCGTTGTTCAGCGCGATTACTGATTGTGGCGCTGGTGGGTTCTCATCCGCCGTCGGGGAGATGGGCGAGAAGATCGGCGCGGACGTGCACCTCGATCGCGCCCCGCTCAAGTACAACGGCTTGACCTACGACGAGATCTGGATCTCTGAAGCACAAGAACGCATGGTCCTCGCGGTCCCTGAGAAGCACCTGACGCAGCTGCGCCAGATCTGCGACGAGGAACACGTTGAGATGGCGGACCTTGGTCACTTCGGGACGCCGGATGCTGAGCTCATCCTCAACTTCCATGGCACCGAGGTTGGTCGCATGCCCATGTCGTTCCTGCACGACGGCATCCCGACCCCGACACGCACAGCCGTCTGGGAAGCTCCGAAGAAAGACGCCCCACACGAACTCCCGAGCGGTGGTGTGGACCTCAACGAGGCGCTGCTCAAGCTCCTGGCTTATCCCAACATCGCGTCCAAGCACTGGATCATCCGTCAGTACGACCACGAGGTGCAGGGGAACACGGTGATCAAGCCGTTGGTCGGACCACGCGGGATCGGGCCGGGAGATGCATCGGTCGTTGAGCCCGTCCCTGGGACAGGACAAGGACTCGCGGTGGGATGCGGACTCGCGACTGGACTGAGCGACGATCCATACCAGATGACGCTCGCGGCGATCGACGAATGCGTACGCAACCTTGTGTGCGTGGGAACCGATCCGGATCGGATCGCGATCCTCGACAACTTCTGCTGGCCGAGCTGTAAGAAACCTGAGAATCTGGGGTCGCTCGTCCGCGCGGCGCACGCGTGTTATGACGGAGCGAAAGCGTACAAGACGCCGTTTGTTTCTGGGAAGGACTCGCTCAACAACCAGTTCACCACCAAAGACGGCACCACCATCGAGATCCCCCCCACGCTGCTGATTACCGGCATGGGGATCGTCCGCTCGCTCGATCGCGCTCTGACGAGCGATATGAAACGCACCGACTCCACGCTGCTCTTGATCGGTCTCAAAAACCCCGGCGGGCTCGGCGGGAGCACCTACGAGCAACTCTTCGGCACCCAATCCGATCGAACCACCACACTCGATCCTGCACTGGGCGCCTCGATCGCTCGCTTCGTCGCGGGACTGATCGCACAGGGCAAAGTCCTCTCGGCGCACGACGTCTCTGATGGCGGCGTGCTGTGCTCAGTCGCTGAGATGCTGATCGCAGGCTCAACAGCGGATCAACCGATCGGAGCGGAGCTGAACTTCGATGATCAGCACGATGCGAGCGTGTTTGCTTTCAACGAAGCGCCGTGCGGGTATGTGCTTGAGATCAAGGACGCGAGTAAACTCGATGAGCTACTCAAGGACCTCCCCGCGGGCGCTTGGTACCACACGCTCGGGAAGACCAACAGCTCGGGTCAGCTCAGCGACACCAATCACGGCGTGTCGGTTTCTGTCGAGAAACTCACCGATGCATGGCGCGGAACGCTCGATTGGTAGTGCTCGGCATTAAGCCGCTTGCTTGCTCTCGCTCGCGATGAATCCAACCCACTTGCCGAAGTTTTTCGCAAAGTTGGATTTCCCGATCAGCTCGGTGACACCCATCTCGCTTGCTTTCTTCTTGATGTCCGTCGATTCGTTCGCGGTCAGCAGGTAGAACGGGATGAGCCCCAGAAGTCCGAGACTCTTGAAGCTGTCGAAGACATCGAATCCGGAGTACTCGGGCATGTTGAAATCGCACACGACGACATCGCATGGGTGTTCTTTGTTGTCAACGGATTCTTTGAAGAAATCCATCGCGGCTCGCCCGTTCTTGAACCACTGCACATCAACATCAGCTTGTCGCTTGAGCAGCGTGATTAGGAGTGTCGCGGCGAGCGAATCGTCTTCCACAATCACCACACGCTTCTTGGACTCGAATCCCTCAGGAATCTTCAGATCGAGCGGCGCTGCCGGCTCGTCTTGCTTCGCGGTTTGCGAATCAGGGTTCCAAACCTGCACGTTGTTACGACCCGCGGCTTTCGCAGCATACACACCAGCGTCCGCTTCAACCACGAGCTGATCAGACTTGCTGATCCGATCGGTTGGGCCGGCGTCGATCGCCGACACACCGATGCTGACGGTGACCGGGAGTTCATCCGGTCCATCGTCGAGTTCGCGGATGTCAAAAGGTGTTCCAGCAATCTCGCTGCGTACGCGCTCGGCGAGCATTGCCGCGTTGAGAACGGTGTAGCCCGGCAGGATGACGCCGAACTCTTCTCCGCCGTAGCGGCAGACGGTGCCTTCGCTGCCGACTGTTTCGGTGGTTCGCTTTGCGAGCTCGATGAGCACCGCGTCTCCGACCGCGTGGCCGTGCGTGTCGTTGACACTCTTGAACTTGTCGGCATCAAAGAACAGCACCGCGTATCCGGTTCCCGAGCTCTGGTATGTGCTGTACGCGTCTTCGAGGACTCGGTCGAACTCTTTCCGGTTCGGGATGCCAGTCAATCCATCAGTGACGGCTTCGCGCTTGAGGTTGTCGGTTTGGCGCTGCATGTTGATCTGGAGCTCGAGCCCGCGATCCTGCGCGAGAGCCATCAGCGTGTTGACGTCTTTGATCGCGCCGATCTCAGTATTGAAGAGCGAAGCGAGTTCTTTCGCAGCCTCATTCACTTCCTCGAACAGTTGCGTGATATCGAGCTTCTGGTTCGGGAACCACTTAGCGACCAGTTCTTCGATGTGACTGACCGCGGCCCCTGGAGCTTCAACACTCAGCGCCTCTGCGACCTCAGCGCCCAGCGCGACGGCGCGGACCATCTCGATATCTTCCGCTTCTGCGGATTCTGGAGAGTGATGGTACTCGATCGCGTCAGCGATGCTCAAGGGGAGCTGCCACTTGCGAGCGAGCGTTGATCCGACTTCTGCGTGATCGAAACCAAAGGCATCGTTCTCGACGCCACAGAGCTGACCGTGATCAACGCCTCTGATGGTGTCCATGTACTCTTCACGCTTAGCCGTGAAAATCGCGAGCATGCCCATGTCTTGGAAGAGGGCAGCCGTGAATACTTCGTCTTTGTCTGAGAGATTAAACATCTCCGCGATTTTGCGTGATGCGGTGGCGCCCATCAGTGTCCGGCGCCAGTGACCGACGAGGTCGAATCCGTCGTGGTCAACGTTTGAGGTGGTCTCGACAAGCGAGAATCCGAGCACGAGCGATTTGACAGTGTTGAGTCCGAGGAACCCCATCGCACGCTCGATGGAGCCGCATTTGTTTGGGAGTCCGTAGAAACTTGAGTTTACGGTTTTGAGCACCTTGCCCGCGAGCGCCTGATCCTGCTGGACCGTCTGCGCGATCTCGCTGATCTGGACATCTGGGTCGCCGGTCAGCTCGATGAGCTTAGCCGCGATCGCGGGGAGTGATGGGAGTGACGGACAACTCAAGACGTCGGCGAAGCGTACGGAGGACATCGGAAATTTCCCTTTCCAAGACGGCGTTTTCGACCTCACACAAACAGGTCGTGGTACACCCCATGAATCGGTGAAACTCAGATTTGAGTTAAGGACTGGTGAGCAGATACTGGTAATTAATCCCTAGTACTTCGGGGATCGGACGTTCACAGAACAGAACTCGGTCGATCTACCCAATTGCTCGGAGTTATCGGAGCCCGTATTCATTGAGCTTCCGGTAGAGCGTGCGCTCTCCGATGCCGAGCATCTTCGCGGCTTGCTCGCGGTTTCCGCCGGTGAGTTTGAGTGTCTCGCGGATCGCTTGGCGCTCCAGTTGTTCGAGACTCGATCCCGCGAGCGAACCTATTGAATAGGAATCCGAACTCCCGGCTGCATCACTCTCGCGGACTTCATCAGGGACATGCTCGGTCCCGATGACTTTCGCGCCCATCCCGCTGCTCATCACGACCATATTCTGGACGACATTCAAGAGCTGCCGCACGTTTCCAGGCCAATCGAACGTCGTCAGACGCAGCATCGCGGCATCGGAAACCTCCGGGACCGCAGCGCCGGGATTGAGCTCATGGGAGAACTTGCTGACCGCGTGGCGCACGATCCGTGGGATGTCCTCGCGTCGATCACGCAGCGCGGGGAGGTGTACCATCGTGCCTTTGATCCGGAAGTAGAGGTCCTGACGGAAGGTGCCCTCCTTGATCATTGCTTCGAGGTCTTTGTTGGTCGCACTGACCAATCGGACATCGACGTTCCGCAGATCGTTGGATCCCAGTCGAACCACCTCTCCGGACTCAAGCACGCGGAGCAGCTTCGCTTGCATCGTCAGCGGCATGTCTCCGATCTCATCGAGGAACAGCGTCCCGCCGTTCGCGTATTCGAAGACACCCTCGCGGTCCTTCTCCGCGCCGGTAAACGCGCCGCGGACGTGTCCGAAGAGCTCGTCTTCGAGCAGGTTCTCCGCTTGTCCGGCGCAGTTCATTGATTTGAACTTTTTGTCCTTGCGTGATGAGTTCCTGTGCACAGACTGTGCGATGAGCTCCTTGCCCGTGCCGCTCTCTCCGGTGACGAGGACCGCGATGTTGGACCTCGCGACGGTCCGGACTGTTTCGATGATCTTCCGCATCGACTCAGCGCCCGCGATGATGCCCTCGAATCCCTCGTGCTGGACGAGGTCCTTGAGCTCGTCGGACTCGCTCCGCAGCACCGCTTGCTCCGCGGCGCGCTGGACGACCGATCGCAGCACGACCAGATCCAGCGGCTTTTCCACAAAGTCAAACGCGCCGTGCTTGAACGCATCGCGTGCCGTCGGGACGTCGCCGTGTGCGGTGACCATGATCGTCTCGGCGTCCGGCTGATGCTCCGACGCAAGCTCGAGGACTTTCATCCCGGCGTTGGATCCGTCGTCGTTGACGCCGTGGACTCCCGCGCTCTCAGGCATGCGGAGATCGGTGATGATCACGTCGAACTTGCCGCCCGTGATTTCTTCGTAGGCGCGTTCGATCGTGTGGACCGTCGTGCAGATGTGTCCGGGACGTCGGAGCGCATCGACGATGACGTCCGCGTGCTCGATCTCGTCCTCGACGATGAGCACCTGCGCGATCACGGCTTCGTTTTTCTTGTCCGTTTCGGTCATTGGGGTATGGTAGGTCGAATCAGATACTCAGCACACCGAGCTGATGACGACGATGGGCGCACGCCGCGATCGCGAGGGCATCCGCGAGATCCGCGGGCTTGGGGAGCTGCGGGAGATTGAACATCGACTGGATCGAGAGCTGCATCTGCTCCTTGGTCGCGCGTCCCGATCCCGTCGCGGCTTTCTTGACCTCCGCGGGCTTGAGCTCAACCACCTCGATCCCGGCGGTCCTCGCGGCGAGCAGGATCACGCCGCGAGCGTGCGCCATTTTGATCACCGTTCCGGGATGGTCCTTGTGCGCAAACATCCCCTCGATCGCGATCAGGTCCGGAGAGACACGCTCGATGAGCTTGTTGACATCCTGATGCAGCTCGACCAGACGATCCCCGATCAGAGGCGTGGGTTGTCCGGATTTCGTGAATCGGAAGACCCCCGCTTCGACGATGGAGGGGCGGATCGCATCACCGGTCACGCAGCCGTAGCCGGTGATTGAGAGGCCGGGATCGAATCCGAGGACACGCATGGTTTGTATCCTAACTCAAAATGGAAGCCAAGAGCGAAGCTTCCGATCAAATGCCTTCTTCTTTCCTACGTACCAAGAAGACCTACGGACCAATGGAACTCCTATTGCGTATCCCAAGAATGCGAATCCTGAACATAGACAGAGTACTGCCAACTGAGTGGTGCCCTGCCCAGACAAGATCATGTAAAGAGAGATGGCAAAGGCAACCCCAGTGGATATCAAGAGGATTATAAAGACCACTTCAAGCAACGAAGCGAGTATCAAGAATGGTCCAAAGAGCACAATGAGAGGCAACATAAAGAGCAAAAAAATCGGTGAGTTGATGATCTTGTAAAAGACCCAAAACTCTTTCAAAGTTGCTTTGCCAACATTTTCTTCTGATTGATCAAGTCCTTCGGTTTGCTTATTGATCCAAGAATCAAACTTGCTGATGTACCACTTGATCACCCCCCCACCACCTGCATCTGCTCCATCGTTTGCACGATCGTCTTGACCATGACGTCCGCTTCGATGTTCACGCCGTCGGCTTTGGTGCGATCGGTGAGGTTGGTGCGTTCGAGGGTTTCGGGGATCAGCGCGACCTCGACCCATTGCTCATCGTGATCCAGGTCCGCGATGGTCAGGGAGATGCCGTCGATGCAGATGGAGCCCTTGGGGACCATCCATTTCATGTTGAATCCCGCGAGACCGATGCGGATCCGGTATCCGTCGTCGCGATTAACGCTCAGGATGGTCCCGACGCCGTCGACGTGTCCCTGGACCTGGTGTCCATCGAGCCCGTCTCCGACGCGGAGGGAGCGTTCGAGGTTGATCCGCTGTCCCTTGGTCCATGTCCCGATGGTGGTCTTGACGATGGTTTCTGGGATCGCGTCAAAGACCCAGCAGCCGTCTTGGATTTCGACGAGGGTCAGGCAGCAGCCGTTGTTGGCGATCGAGTCCCCGGCTTTGGGCTGATGCTCCCATGATCCCGGATCGATCCAGACTCGGAGCCCGTTTGGGGTCTTCTCTGTCTGTTTGACGCTCCCGATAGCTTGGACGATGCCTGTAAACATGAAGAACCATAGGGATCCGCGTGCGGATCGGCATGATCAGCAGCGTCTGGGGCTGCATCTTGACTGTTTGCCCCCTATCCTTGCTCTCACCAACTGCTGACACCAACCGGACATTTGATGATCCACATTTGGAGTAGCCCCAGAATGACCAGAAACATGATCCGTAGCACTGTCCTTCTTGCCGCCCTTTGCCCTGTTGCGGCGCTCCAAGCGTGCTCATCGACCCAGACCACCCAAGCACCCAAGGCCGAGAAGGTCGAGTGGAAGATCGACCACGACGCGTGGCATGAGCTCGGATACCGCTGGGAATGGACCGGTTTCCCGCTCATGAAGCCGGGCGCGGGTCTGACCGACGCCGTCGCATACGAGGACACCATCGTCACCACGGCATCGGACACCACGGTCACCTGTCTCGAAGCATCGACCGGCAAAGTCCGCTGGGCGAAGCAGCTCGATCGTCCGACCACACAGCTGTTTGAACCAACACGTGTGGGTGAGACCCTGTTCATCACCTCCGACACCGAGCTCCACGAGCTGAGTCTCAAGAACGGCAACACCCTCGACCGCGACGCGGTGGGCGCGATCATCAACACCAAGCCGTTGATCATGGGGAACCTGGCGCTGTTCGGGACCACCAAGAACGAGCTCTACGCGTACGAAACCACCAACGACTTCAAGCACTGGTCGTACAAGTTCGACGGCGAGATCGAATCCGCTCCTGTGAAGGTCAACGAAGGATCCGTCGCGATGATCTCCGCGGGAGGTGACCTCCGCATCCTGAACAACTACGACGGCGCTTCGATCCTCAAGACCAACATCGCGGGCGGCGCGATCGCATCGCTGCTGATCGACGACGGCGCGGTGATCGTCCCATCGACGGACCAGTCGCTGTACTCCTTCTCGCTCGAGGATGGGCATCGCTACTGGCGCAAGCGGACGAGCGAGCCCGTCGTGATCCAGCCGGTGATCCATGACGCGATCCTCTATGGCTCAACCGCGGACGAGGGGCTCGTCGCGATCGATTCGATCAACGGCAAGATCATCTGGTCCAACAGCAGTCTGCAGGGCTGGGTCGTCTCGCTCGCTAACGGCGATGAACTGATGGTCTGGGACGGCAAGGCGCTGTCAGCCGTGGACATCGACTCGGGCGAGGTCATCGCGACCTCGGACCTCAACGGAGCCGCGGGTGTTCGTGCTGATTCGTTCATCGATGGCAACCTGTATGTGATCTCCCCGAACGGCGCAATCGCGAAGTTCAGCCTGCGATAAAGCTCATCCATCCAACCCCCAACCGACGCGAAGGACCTCCAGATGATGACCGACGCCCCGATCCAAGCCACCAGCGATCCGCTGGTGCGCGTTACGCGTGCATTGATTTCCGTCTCTGACAAAGCGGGGATCATCGAACTCGCTCAGTCACTCCACGAACTGGGTGTCCAGATCATCTCGACCGGAGGGACCGCTCGCGCCATAGCGGATGCGGGAATCCCGGTGACAGGGATCGAGGAAGTCACCGGATTCCCGGAGATGATGGACGGACGCGTCAAGACGCTCCACCCAAAGATCCACGGCGGGCTCCTCGCTCGGCGCGACGATCAATCCCATCTGGACGCGATGCACGAGCACGACATCGAACGCATCGATCTGGTGTGCGTGAACCTCTACCCCTTCGAAGCGACCATCGCACGCGAGGGCGTGAGCGACGAGGAAGCGATCGAGCAGATCGACATCGGAGGCCCCTCGATGGTCCGCTCCGCTGCCAAAAACCATCAATCCGTCGCGATCGTGACCGATCCGTCGCAGTACCCATCGCTCATCGAAGTGCTCAAGAACAACGACGGCTCGACCACGCTTGAGCTCCGTAAGAAGCTCGCTGCTGATGCGTTTACCGCGACGGCGCATTACGACGCCGCGATCAGCGCGTGGATGACTCGGAACGAAACCGAACTGCCTCAGAAGCTCTCGATCGGGATGACCAAGGTCGATGATCTCCGCTACGGCGAGAACCCCCATCAATCCGCGGCGCTGTATCGCACAGGTCAGCAGCTCAGCGGCACACTGATCAACGCGAAGCAACTCCACGGCAAGCCGCTCAGCTTCAACAATCTCAACGATGCGAGCGCAGCGCTTGAGCTGTCCCGTTCGCTCAAGAACGCAGCGCCCGATCAGCACGGCGCGTGCGTGCTCAAGCACACCAATCCGTGCGGCGCTGCGTGCGCTGCTTCGATCAGCGATGCGGTGGACGCCGCGATCGCGGGTGATCCGATGGCGGCGTTCGGAGGGATCCTCTCGACGAACTCGACGATTGATCTCCAAGCCGCTGAGCGGATCACGGCTGAGGGGACGTTCTTTGAGGTCGTCATCGCGCCGTCGTACAACGAGGACGCGCTTGAACTGCTCCGCTCGCGATGGAAGAACCTCCGGATCCTTGAGGTCGGCGATCAGTCCCCCAACATCGCTCGCGAGATGAAATGGATCCCAGGCGGGATGCTGGTACAGGATCGCGATCTGGTGGTCCCGACCCCGTCATCGTGGGTCCATGCCGCGGGTCCCGCTCCGACTGCAGAGACCCTGCAAGCCGCGGGTGTGCTCGAACCGATCTGCACGGCCCTCTCGTCCAACGCGGTCCTGCTGGGCGGGATTGACAACGGACGCGTCCGACTCTTCGGTGCCGGCGCTGGACAGATGGATCGTGTCGCATCGTGCCTGGGCGCGATCCGCAAAGCGGGAGAGCTCGCTCAGGGGTCCATCGCGGTCTCCGACGCGTTCTTCCCCTTCAGCGATGGTCCCGAGCTGCTCATCGAAGCGGGCGTCACGACGATCGTCCATCCCGGCGGTTCCAAGCGTGACGAGGACACCTTCGCGATGTGCAACGAGCGCGGCGTCACCTGTCTGACCACGGGCGTTCGACACTTCAGACACTAATCTCGCACGCTCTTTATCGGCGGTTGACAAGTTGCTAGCAAGCTCGGAGAGTCACTCTCCGGGCTCGGTTGTGCGTGGATTGGGCTGATCTTGACCAAACTTTGACCTCTTCTCCGCGTATGGAGTTGTTGGAGCCGCTAAAAAGTGGTACAACACATGAGATTCTTGTTGGAAAGGTCTGTCCATGCCCCGCCGTCCTCGCACCAAATCCAGACGCTCGAAAGCTCTCAGAGCAGGGCAGGGGTCGCGCGCCGAGTCGCTGACGGGCATAGCCGGCGGCATCGGCCCAGAGGGTTCCGGTGCCGCGGCGATTGACTACAACCATCTCGTGTCCGGGCTTGATTCCAAGGTCCTTGTTCTCAACAAGCTGTACATGGCGGTCCGCGTCGTCACGGCGCGTCGAGCGTTCGTGCTGCTCTCGCGCGAGATCGCGGAGGTGATCCACGCCGACGATGGGTCCTACGCGAACTACGACCTCAACACCTGGGCCGAGCTCTCTGAGCTCCGCAAGGAGTTTGAGCCCGATCGCTACGACTGGATCAAAACGGTGCGGTTCGACATCGCTGTGCCTCGGATTATCCGTCTTGTTGGTTACGACAAGCTCCCGACCCAGCACGTCAAGCTCAATCGGCGCAACCTGTTCGCACGCGATCACAACCGATGCCAATACTGCGGGAAGCACTTCCCGACCTCCGAGCTCTCGATCGACCACGTCGTTCCGCGCACGCAGAACGGCCCCGACACGTGGGAGAATCTCGTCTGCTCGTGCGTGAAGTGCAACTCGAAGAAGGGCGGGCGAACCCCAACGCAAGCAAACATGAAGCTGATCAAGAAACCGATCCAGCCCAAGCGGAACCCGCTTATCTCGATGCGACTCAACAACGATCGCTATGCCTCATGGAAAGCGTTCCTCGACGAAGCGTACTGGTCGGTCGAGCTCAAGTAATCTGATTGGAAAAGTGATCGAGCAGGTTCGGTTCGACTCAACCGATCAAGCTGTCGGCGGTCTTAGCGAGCTCGAAGTCTTTATGGGTGATCCCGCCCGCATCGTGGGTTGAGACGGTCAGGGTGACCTTGTTGTAGCGGATCAGGATGTCGGGGTGGTGCTGGACCTGCTCGGCGTATTCAGCGATCCGGTTCACGAATCCCACCGACTGATCGAAATCATCAAACTGGAATGTCCGCTGGATCTGCCCGTTGAGCTCGGCCCATTCTGGAAAGTTCTCGAGCTGGGCAGCGATCTGATCGTCGCTGAGTTTTCCGAGTGCTTGTTCAGTCACAGATGCCTCCTCGATGAACGCGCACCGCACGGACATCTCATTTCGAGAGCAGCGAAGGACACTCCCTCCGCTCGCTCGCGATGTGTCCATAGTGTACACTCAAATCGACGTGTGTGAACCCTCAATTTCCAACCAAAAAACGACCAGATTGGCTCCATCGCCCACAGGGGCGTTGCATCTGGGGAATGCTCGCACATTCCTCATCAACTGGGCGCTGGCGCGTCAACAGAACTGGCGGATTGTGTTGCGGATCGAGGATCTTGACACACCGAGGGTCAAGCCGGGGGTGATCAAGCAGACGATTGACACGCTGGAATGGATGGGACTGGACTGGGATCAGGGACCGATCATCCAATCGGAACATCTCCAATCCCACGCCGACGCGATGGAGACGTTAGCGAGTCTTGGACGCGTGTATCCATGCGAGTTGTCGCGGAGCGAGATCGAAGCCGCGAGCAGTGCGCCCAATGAGGGGGATCATGAGATCCGCTACGATCCGTCGCTGCGACCGAGCGAGATCCCAAAGACATTCCATGAATCGGGCGCGAACTGGCGCTTGTGTGTTGAGCAAGGCGCGATCAAGTTTACGGACCAGTTCATGGGAGAGCAGTCGATCGATCCATCAGCGAGCGTCGGCGACTTCGTGGTCTGGACGCGCCGGGCGTGTCCGAGCTATCAGCTTGCGGTGGTGGTCGATGACCACGCGCAGGGAATCACCGAGATCGTGCGAGGGGATGATCTTCTGGACTCCACAGCACGGCAGATCACGATCCAGAAAGCGCTCTCATGCGCCCCCACCCCCACCTACACGCACCTCCCGCTGGTCCGAGGCGAGGACGGGCGACGACTCGCTAAACGTCACGGCGATACGCGGATCGATCACTACCGCTCGCGTGGGACAACACGCGAGCGGGTCATCGGTCTCATGGGGTACTGGTGCGGGATCACCGATGTTCGCGGCGAGATGAGCATCGAGGACTTCCTTCAGGGGTTCGATCTTGATACACTCTCACGCGAAGATATCACCTTTACCAGCGAGGACGATCGATGGCTAACTTCATGACACTCCTGTGCTCACGGCGCTTCACACTCATCATGCTGGTGAGTCTCTCGGCGATGCTCGTCGGATGCTCGAAACCCGCGATCGTTGATGGGAAGGCGAAGGTCAATCTCGACGGGACGACCTACACGCTCGACATCGTTGCTGATGACCAGACACGCGAGCGCGGACTGGGAGGGGTGGACTCACTCCCTGAGAATGGAGGGATGCTCTTCGCGTTCCCGGATTCCAAGATGCGCGCGTTTGTGATGCGTGACTGCTTGATCGACATCGACATCATCTTCCTGGACTCGACGGGACGGATCGTCGCGATGCACCACATGCCGATCGAGGAGCCGAGGAAACCGGATGAGTCACAGGTCCAGTACGAGCTTCGTCTCAAGAAATACTCGAGCAGGTTCAGCGCCAAGTACGCCATCGAGATCCTCGGCGGCAAGCTCGAGACGATGAATCTCAAAGAAGGACAGCTCATCGATCTCGATACCGAGTATCTGGAATCCGTTGTTCAGTGACTCAGTTCAGATCATGTTTATCGGTCGCTGATTGACGTTTGAGATAGATCATCGGACGCAACGTAACGATTGGGGGAGCATCCCCTAGTTGTCGTTTCGTTGACATAGGTACTGGGTGTCATGTGGAGCGGATGATCGCCGATCTGAGCTTCAGCGGATGATTCATTGCCGCTGGAGGGCATTTGGTATGTCGATGCGATTGACCGGTTCACGCGAGGCGCTTTCGGGTCCTGTGGTTGTAGCCGCGGGACTCAGCGAGTTTGATCAAGCCGTGCCCGGCTGGTCTGAGAAACTGTCGCACCTGCTCGCGGAGTTTGGTCTTGGACTGTCTCCGGTGGACTTCGATGATCTGATCGCATCAGAATCTGATCGACTGATCTCCAGTGCTCCAGCGCTGATCGTGATCTCTGAAAATATTCCCGACAAGAAGATCGGTCAGCTGATGGACATGCTCAGCGAGTCGCACTCCGCGGCGCTGGTGCTTGTCAACGAGGAGCAGCATCGCGTCCGCTCGTTCATGCAAGCCGAGGGGATCTTGTGCGAACCGATAACAACGACCCCGCGCGATGCGTCGCTCATGCTCCGGACGCTGGCGCAGCGCCAGCCGGCGCTGCATCGACTCAACACCGATCTGCGACTCAGCGAGATGACGATCCACGGCGTGCAGTCCGAGGTTGCCAAGCTCCACGAGGAGCTCCAAGCCGCCGCGAGTATCCAGCGTGAGTATCTCCCCAGCGGGACTCCGGAGATCGACGGCGTGGACCTTGGGATTATCTATCGCCCCGCTTCGTATGTTTCGGGAGATATCTACGACATCTGTCAGCTCGATGAGCACCGATCCGCGTTCTTCATCGCTGATGCGGTCGGACACGGCGTGCCCGCGGCGCTGATGACCATGGTCATCACGCAAGGACTCCGCAAACTCGATGGGTCTGGGTCCGCATCCAAGATCGTCGAGCCCGCTGATGCGCTCCGCAGACTCAACAACACCATGGCGTCGCACAACGGACAGAACGCACGCTTCGCGACCGCGATGTACGCGATCTATGACAAGTCCACCAACGAGGTGACGATCGCTGGTGCGGGACATCCGCCGGCGCTGGTGGTCCGTGAATCGACTGGTGAGACGGAGATGGTGGACTCGCAAGGGCCGCTGCTTGGGATCTTCCAGGATGTGGACTTTGAGCAGACCACGATCAAACTCAATCCGGGCGATGTGCTGGTCTTCTATTCCGATGGTTTCGAGGTCGCGTTCCCGAACACGGCTGACGATGAGCACGAGCGCAAGCGTCCGACGCTGACGTACCTCTCGCAGCTGAGCAGCGCCGGGAATGACTCAAAGAACCTCGATCAATCGGTGCGATTCCTTGAGGATAACCTTGACCTGCAGATGGGATCGCTGCACCAACCCGACGACATCACGGCGTTGTTCATCGCTCCAAAGTCCAAACGATCAGCAGCGATCAACGAGCTGATCGATGATCTGAACGCATCAGCGATTTAAATCAAGCTCAGGAAGCGGACGTGTCTTCGATCTGCACCGACGCGATCGCTGTCAGTGTGTCTGGAGCGAAGCTGAAGATCTTGTTGAGTCCCGAGACAATGAGTACCGACATGACCTCATCGGTGACTGAGCATAGCACCAGTCGGCGCGAGCGCTCTTCGAGCAGCTTGCGGATCTGGAGCAGCTGAGCGATGTTCGACGAGTTCACGTAGGTGACCTCGTGGAAGTCGAGCACCGCGTGCGGCGGGGACTCGGCGCTCTCGATCCGCTCGATCATCGTGCTGAGTTCATCAGACAACGCGGGCTCATCATTGAGGTTCGCGACCGCGATGTCAGAGGACCAGTCAATGGCCATATCAGTCCGTCCTTTCGTCAGTCGAGTTCGACTGCTCGTCGATTGTACCAGAAGAATCGTCGTTTGAGTCCTCGGATTCTTCAACCCGTGCCGCCGCGATCACGCGGTCATCGCCCTTGAGGCCCACGACACGCACGCCCTGGGTCCCGCGACCGATCCGAGAGATCGAATCCACGGCCATACGGACCAGCAATCCGCCGCGAGAGATCACGACCACGTCGTCCGCGTCGTAGATCCCCAGCGCGACCACGGCTTGTCCGTTGCGAGCGGTTGTCTTGATATCGCTGCGTCCCTTGCCGCCTCTGGATTGGCTGCGCATCGGGCCGTTCTCCGGAGCGACGCGGTACTCATCGACGAGCGTCCGCTTGCCGTAGCCGTTCTCGCAAATGGTCAGCACGCTGAGTCCGCGATCGAGCGCGTCTTGCGATGTGTGACGGACTTCGTCGTCTTCTTGATCGGTCACCATCGGCACGCGCATGATCCCGACGATCTCCGCGTCTTTGCCGAGCTCGATGCCCTTGACCCCAGCCGCGGAGCGACCCATGAGACGGACGTCCTGCTCGTTGAAGCGGATCGCCATGCCGTTGGACGCGATGAGCATGATGTCATCGACCCCTGTGGTCAATCGGACGTTGAAGAGCGCGTCGTCTTCCTTGAGTCCAACAGCAATCAGACCGGAGCGGTTGACGTTTCGGTACTCTTTGAGCGCGGTGCGTTTGATGATGCCGCCTCTGGAGACGAAGGTGAGGAAGTGTGATCCGGACTCGAAGTCCTTGATCGATCGGTACGCGCAGGTGCGTTCGCCCGGCTTGAGATCGATGTAGTTGATGATCGGTCTGCCCTTGCTCGTGCGTCCCATCTCGGGAAGTTCGTAGACCTTGATCTTGAACACGCGACCTGTATCGGTGAAGCAGAGCAAGTCATCGTGGGTCGATGCGACGAACAGGTGTTCGATGAAGTCATCGTCCTTCGCGTCTGATGCTTTGACGCCCTTGCCGCCGCGTCCCTGGGAGCGGTAGGTTTCCAGCGGCACGCGTTTCACGTACCCCTGGTGCGAGATCGTCACGGCCATGTCCTGCTCTTGGATCAACGCCGCGATGTCGATATCACCCGCCGCGTCCTCGATCGAGGTGAGACGGTCGCGCCCGTACTTGGACTTCATTTCTTCGCAGTCTTCGACGATGATGTCGAGGATCTTGCGGTGATCGCCGAGGATTGCTTCGTAGCCCTCGATCTCGACGACGAGCTCGGTGTACTCCTTGACGAGTCGCTCGATCTCAAGACCCACGAGCTGGATCAGACGCATCGCACCGATGGTTTCCGCTTGGACGCGTGTCAGCGCGGTCCCTCCGAGGTCGTCGGCTTTGCGGACCATCTCCATGAGTCGCTGCGGGATCTGCGCCGCGGCGGGGTGATCCGCCGGGATCGTGTAGCGGCGGTCCATGAGTTTCTGGATCGCTTCGTCGCGTGTCTTGGACGACTTGATGAGCGCGATGATCTCGTCGATGTCCACGACCGCGTAGATCATGCCCTCGAGTACGTGGGCACGTTTCTTCGCTTCGCGGAGCAGGTGCTGCGTGCGCCGCGTGATCACCTCGACGCGGTGATCGACGTAGCACTCCATCATCTGCTTGAGCCCCATCGTTCTCGGCTGACGATTGACCAGCGCGATGTTGATGATGCTGAAGGTCTGCTGGAGCGGGGTGTTCTGATAAAGCTGGTTCTCGACGACCGCGGGATCAGCGCCCTTCTTGAGCTCGATCACGATGCGCGTCTGCGCGTTGCGTCCCGACTCGTTGCGGACGTCCGCGATGTCCACGATGCGTTCGTCCTTGACCGCTTCGACGATCTTCTCGACGAGCGTGTTCTGGACGAGCGAGTATGGGATCTGATCGATCACGAGTTGATCACGACCTGGACGCATCTCTTCGACGTGCACATTGCCTCGCACAGTGACGCGTCCGCGTCCTGAGGTGTACGCGTCCATGATGCCCTTGCGTCCGAGGATCCGACCTGCGGTCGGGAAGTCTGGACCCTGCACACCTCGGCGGACGACGTTGCCTTCGTCGTCGACCTCGTCGGTCATGAGTTCGAGCAGGTCGATCTCCGGCTTGTTGACCAAGCGGATGATCGCGTCGAGGATTTCGGTCGGGTTGTGCGGAGGGAGACTCGTTGCCATCCCCACCGCGATGCCCATCCCGCCGTTGACGAGCAGGTTGGGGAACTTCCCTGGAAGCACAGTCGGCTCTAGGAGACGATCGTCGTAGTTGGGGATGAAGTCCACGGTGGACAGCTTGAGGTCTTCCATCATGTCCATCGACGCGTGGGTCATGCGTGCTTCGGTGTATCGCATCGCCGCGGGTGGATCGCCGTCGATGGAACCGAAGTTCCCCTGAGGCTGGACCATCGGCGTGTTCATCTTCCACTTCTGCGCCATGCCGACCATCGTCGGATAGATGACCGACTCGCCGTGCGGGTGGTAGTTACCAGAAGTATCGCCACAGATTTTCGCACACTTGAGGTGCTTCTTGTTTGGTCGCAGGTTGAGGTCATTCATCGCGACGAGGATGCGGCGCTGCGATGGCTTGAGACCATCACGCACGTCTGGGAGCGCGCGATCCATGATCGTGCTCATCGCGTAGGTCAGGTAGGAATCCTGGAGCTCACGCTCGATGTCCAGATCGAGCACGGCACCACCACCGATCGGTGTGGAATCCGGCTGCTCTGCATCGCCGTTGGTCACTGTATCTTCGCGGTCATCACTCATGCGATCGGGTCTCCCAGTGGGGTCCCCAACCAGCGAAATCGCGTCGTTTCACACGCTCGATCACACTCCAAAGGTGCGATCGAAAGCATCGAAAATCGGGGACATCTATGATAGGCGCACGACCGAATTTACGCCTGAAATGGGAGGCAATTTGACACCAATTTCACAGCTCAAAAACCACTGAAAACACTGGGTTTACGAGACCTTGCGAAAGTTCTTTCACGGCGACTGTTCGGGGTCTTTCCGAGCACCGATCGAGCGGACCGAATCCTCGAACTCGATCGCGGCCATCAGCGCCAGAGCACTCGCGACAGGGCTCGTGCGCCAGTCCGTCAGGGACTGACGGATCCCGCCGATGCTCCGCTCTGGCGCTCGGCTCAGGAAGCTGCTCGACTCGTCCATCATGAGCTGGTTGACGAATCGCATCGACGCAGCAACGCGACCGATCTCGCTCGCGACCTCGAAGTCCGCGATCGTGCCGGGGGTGAGTCGAGCGTCGCCGAGCATCGTGCACATGAACGCGATCGGACGGATGTTCTCGCTCCCTGGAAGTCGGTTCGCGCCTTTGGTGAAGATGACCGATCCGATGTAGTCGCGATCCCTCCAGTCGAGGTCCACTTTGCCGAGCTGGTGTCCCCAGACGAAGGTTCGCATCTGCTTGAGCGCCTCGCTCGCAGGGACGGCGTCCTGCTTCTTCGCGAGCTCAAGCTCGGCCCAGCCGAGGAAGGGCATCTGTGCGACGAGCTCGCCGGGCTGCGTGTTCTGGAAGACGGCTTTGACCGCGTGCTGTGCGTGCGGATGACCGATGCGGACCATTGCCTGCGCAACCAGACCCTGAGCCGCGGGAGGGAGCGTGGGTGAGAACCCATCGATTGGCGAGTAGATCTTCCCGATCGCCGTGCGGCAGCGCTTATCTAGCTCGATGATCTCATCAGGCAGGAATCCGAACCCAAGCTCAGAGAGCGCGATCAAGCACGCGGCGCTCCCGATCTGGTCATCCCAAGGCGAAGATTCTCCGGGCTGCACCGCCGCGATCGCGCTGAGCAGGTCCATCGCGGCTTCACGCGCGCGGAGCTTCTTGGGATCCTTCATGTCGTCCGCGTATCGCATCAGCGCTTGAGCAACAAGCGCTTGCTCGTAGACTGGCGCGACCTCTGGGTTCGATCGTCCGCTGATGACGTCGCGCTGTCCGACGAGCCCGTACTGCTCGCTTCCCGGCCATTGCTGAGCGATCAGGTGTTGCGCGAGTTGATCCGCCATCTGACGGATCGATTTGAGACCCACGGCGGATTCCTCGATCACGCGTCCCCCACGATCCACGAACACCCCCCCACGCCCCTCGGCGGATTGTGCGATCCAGATCGGTTGACAACGAGCGAAGGTGTAGCCTCGTGAAAGGAGCTCGCCGATCGATGCGAGCGACATCGCGCCGTCTCCGGAGAGTTCGGTCGCCATGGAGTATGCCGCTTGTTCGAGTGTGAATCCCAGCGAGAACATCTCGTCGGGAGTCACGACCTCCGCGCGTTCTCCGAGGCGCATGACCAGCGCCTGGACGCCGGGAGATAGACCCAGCGCGTGCTGCGCGAGCGAGTCCTCGCTCATCGGGACCAGTTGATCCGCGAGCTCGAGACTCAGCGTCATACGCGACGCGATCGAGTCCCAAACCTCATCGCTTGGTTCAACGTCGACACGATTGCGGACCCAGGCGTTCGCTTGCGCGATCGCTTTGCGTGCTGCTTGCGGGAGTGTGGTTTCTGTTGGAGTTGTCGAGAGTACCTGTCCGCGCCCGATGACCTGGCCGTCTAATCGGAGTGTGACGCTGACCATGCTCAGGGCCGGGAGGTCTTCGCTGAGCTCTTCTGGGAGACCAAGATCACGCACCCACGCGTCCACGGTCCGGAAAGCATCCATCGCATCGTTGATGCCGAGGTCCTGGGCGTTTGCGGGAGCGGGTCCGAGAACCGCGAGCGCGAGGGCGCATAAGCAGATCCGGACGCGCGGAAACTTCCCTATCTTCCCCAGCCGGTCTTGGTGTGCTGGTCCGAGAAGTGAAACTTGCACAGAGCGACCCGAAGTTGTTTCACTTCGATGCTTTACGCTTGCAGACTCGCCCGCTTGGGGTACTCTTTGATCAGACAACTGAAAAAAGGATTTCGCAATGAACAGCATTGAACTCATCTTCGCAATGAATGACCTTCGCAAGCGGGTCGCCATCCTCAGCCTCCTGTGCTTTGTCGCACTGTGCTAAATCTTCAGTAATCGGTCACGCCGAATGTCCAAAGGCATTCGGCGTTGTGGTATCTGTGTGATGCTACAAGTGATGCATAGTTGGGGACAGTGCATCATCCCATAGTCACGATGAGAGTATCCGTGACCAATCGTATGGGGTTGCAATCGATCATCACTCCCGCTGGGAACTCATAAAAACACCCCGGTCCATCGCTGGCCGGGGTGTGTAGGTTTTGGGATTTGGGTGCTCTCTGGAGCCCTTCAAGCCGCTTTAGAGCGAGATCTTGTCGGTACCCATGGAGCCGTGGTCGTCCATACCGCCGCGGGATGGTGCTGGTGAGCCGCCGAAGCCGCCCATGCCTCCCATGCCGCCGCCGTCGTTGGAGTCGCCGGAATCTCCCAGATCGCCCGAGTCGCCCCACTGAGCACGCTTGAGCGAGAGACCGATCTTGCGATCGTCGATGTCCACGCGGAGGATCTTGACTTCCAGTTCCTCGTCGATCGCGACGACGTCCTGTGGGTTCTCGATCTTGTGATCCGCGAGCTCGGAGATGTGGAGCAGACCTTCGAGATCATCCTCAAGCTCGACGAAGACGCCGAAGTTGGTGATCTTGGTGACCTTGCCCTTGACGACCATACCAGGCTGGTACGCGCCAGGGATCGCGTCGATCCAGGGATCCTCGGTGAGCTGCTTGATCCCCAGCGAGATGCGCTGCTTCTCGCGATCGACTTCGAGGACCACGCACTGGACCTCGTCGTTCTTGGAGTAGAGCTCGTTGGGGTGGGTGACCTTCTTGGTCCACGACATGTCGGAGATGTGGAGGAGGCCGTCGATGCCGGGCTCGATCTCAACAAACGCGCCGTAGTTGGCGAGGTTGCGGATCGCGCCGGTGACGATGGTGCCTGGAGGATACTTCTCGGAGACGAGCTCCCAAGGGTTGACCTCGACCTGCTTCATACCAAGCGAGATCTCTTGCTTGTTCTTGTCGATCTCGAGGACGACCACTTCGATCTCGTCGCCTGGATTGACGATCTCGCTCGGGTGATTCACGCGGCGGGTCCAGGACATCTCGGAGATGTGGACCAGACCCTCGATGCCCTCGTCCAGACGGATGAACGCGCCGTAGGACATGATGTTGACGACCTCGCCCTTGATGCGAGCGCCGACTGGGAAGCGTTCCTCGATCTCTTCCCAAGGGGAAGACTCGGTCTGCTTGAGACCCAGCGCGATCTTCTCTTTATCGTGATCGATGTTGAGGACCTTGACCTCAACCTTGTCGTCGATCTTGAGCATCTCCGATGGGTGGTTGATGCGTCCCCACGACATGTCGGTGATGTGGAGGAGGCCGTCGATACCACCAAGGTCAACAAACGCACCGAAGTCGGCGATGTTCTTGACGGTACCCTTGACGATCTGACCCTCTTCGAGGGTGGACATCAAGCGGCGCTTCGCGTCCGCACGCTCGGTCTCGACGAGACGACGGCGTGAGATGACGATGTTGCGACGCTCGGTATCAATCTTGAGGATCTCAGCACGGATCTTGCGTCCCACAAACTCGTCGAGGTTGTGCGGACGGCGGATATCGACCTGCGAAGCTGGAAGGAACACAGGGACTCCGATGTCCACGAGAAGACCGCCTTTGATCTTCCGCATGACCATACCCTCGATGACATCCTCTTCCTTCGTGGTGTCCACGATGCGCTGCCACGCGATCTGACGATCGGCTTTGCGCTTGGAGAGTTCGACGATGCCTTCGGAGTTCTCGAGCGACTCGAGGAGCACGTCGACCTCGTCGCCGATCTTGAGCCCGGTCATGTCTTCGAACTCTTCGCGGGCGATGAGGCCTTCGCTCTTGAGTCCGACGTCGACAACGACATCGTCACCAGCGAAGCCGATCACGGTGCCTTTGATGAGCTTGCCCGATGTGAGGTCGGTCGCTTGCTCTGTAAGAATCGAATCCATCTGGTCGGAGCCGCCGGCGTCGCCGAATGCTTCTCCCAAGAGTGCCATCGCTTCGTCGTCATTGATACCGAGTGAAGCGATTAGATTTTCATCGATCATGTTGTGTTGTTCCTTCCCTGCCCGCGAGCGGACAGCTTGATCGAGGGTTGACTCCGCCGGCCCAGCGTTGTCGCCTTGATCACCACCCTGATCCTGGAACGGATTGGGCGGGTGTTCCCCAATGGGAACGGCTTGGGTTGCGTTATTGGCGACACCAGACCATCTGATGGCGCACTCGGACCGATCCGCTCCGGAGATTTCCCCCGGAAACGGGAAGAGAGGATAGAACCTCAAGAACGCACAGAAAACCAGTCAGGGCACTGTTTTAGACAAATTAAACAGTTCCAATTTTGGGGACCTCACCTGAGACTCACCAATGCACAGTTTGTGCGTAATTATCGCGTCAAATTCTCGTAAGAATCCACCCTCGCATGTCCTGAAAAACAACCCGAAGCGTTCCGATTGGGGGTATGATTCGAGTCCCGGCGGCTGTCATTTTGCCGCCCGATGACGATGGGCAGCGCGTCATCGGATCTGTGCGATCGGGATGCTGCGTCACAAGGCGCTAGGCGCCCGCCCGGCATCGTCCGGACGCTTGACTGGATGCACACACATGACTGCAACAGCGACAGAGCTCCCACGCGGATCGGTCACCGAAGAACTCGGATTCCCAGATGATCCGAACAATCTTTACACGCAGACCGTCAACACGATGCTTGAAGCGGCTGAGCAAATCAACCTCAAGCACCGTACCCGGATCATTCTTGCTCAACCCAAGAATGAGATCATGGTCCACTTCCCAGTGAAGATGGACGATGGGCACCACAAGCTCTTCAAGGGATACCGCATCCAGCACAACAACGCGTGCGGCCCATACAAAGGCGGCTTCCGCTTCCACCCAGACGTCCACCTCGATGACGTCAAATCACTCGCGTTCCTCATGACCATGAAGTGTGCGGTCGTCCGCATCCCATTCGGCGGCGGCAAGGGCGGCGTCAAGGTCGATACCCGCGAGCTCTCCGAGGGTGAACTCCAGAGACTCTCCCGCCGATACTGCTCCGCGATTATGGACCAGATCGGACCAGACGTCGATATCCCGGCACCAGACGTCGGAACCAACGCTCAGATCATGGCATGGTTCGCGGACACCTACATGATGTCCTCCGCTCACCAGCACCACGACGCGCTCCGCTGTGTCACTGGTAAACCAGTCGAGTTTGGTGGATCCGCAGGCCGCGAAAAAGCGACCGGTCAGGGTGTCGCGGACACGCTCGCTGAGATGCTCCCAGGCATCGGCATCCCGCTTCAGGGCATGAAGGTCTCGCTCCTCGGTTTCGGTAACGTGAACGGCTGGGGCGGACAGATCCTTCAGGACATGGGCGCCAAGATCGTCGCGGTCATGGACCACACCGGTGGTATCCGCAACGACAACGGCATCGACTGTAAGGAACTCTACCAGTACAACATGAAGACCGGCGGCGTCGCTGGATACGACAAGGCAGACGCGATCGATGAAGAAACCTTCTACCGCACGCCGGTTGATGTCTTCATCCCTGGTGCTCTTGAGCAGATGATCAAAGAGAAGCAAGCGGAATGGCTCGACTGTAAGGTCATGGCTGAAGCCGCGAACGCTCCGTGTGATCCTGGTGGAGACCGCAAGCTCGACGAGCGTGGCATCGAGGTCATCCCAGCGATCCTCGCGAACGCTGGTGGTGTGACCGTGTCCTACTTCGAGTGGGTCCAGAACAAGAATGCTGTGACTTGGTCCGCGGAGCAGGTTGACCGCGAGCTCAACCGCCACATGGTCGTCGCGGCACAGCGCACACTCGAGCGTCGCAACGAGCTCAACTGCTCGCTGCGTACCGCGGCGTTCGCATCAGCGCTCGACCACATCGGCGATGTCTACAAGGTCCGCGGCATCTTCCCTTGATCCCGATATCCATCCAAAAGCAAACACGCCCGATCGGGCGTGTTTTTTATGCTTGTATATCAGTGCGTATCGATTACTGCTCGCTGCCCGCCGCGTTGGAGTAGCGACGCAGCAGCTCGACAATCCGTGGCTGCTGACGCTCGATACGCAGTGAGCGGCGCATCGCATCAACCGCTCGCTCGCGGGCGCCCGCGTCGGTCTTGCCGTTCCAGAGGTAGTTGTTGAGTTCACAAACCGCGATGCCGTTGAGTCCTGGGTAGTGGTTCGGATCGAGGTTTACTGAGGAGTTGAACGCTTTGAGCGCGTCGTCGTAGCGTCGCAAGCGGAAGTATCCCGAACCGAGTCGTTCGTACGCGACGGTGTCTGGTTCGATGAGCACGAGCTGCTCGAGAGCCGCGACCATTTCCGCGTAGCGCTCAAGCTGGTTGAGCGAATCCGCGAGGTTCAGGAGAAGTCCCGTTCCAGGCGCTTCCATCATGTCCGCGGCTTGTTGGTACTCAACAATCGCGTCCTCGTGCTGATCCATCGCGGCGTACACGTTCCCGAGGTGCATGCGAGCTCGCCCGCTCGGTGGATCGGCGCGAACCGCACGCTGTGCGTAGGGTATCGCTTGCTCTGCGGAACCTGATTCGAGATGGACGACCGACAATCCAAGGTTCGCATCAAAGGCGCTTGGACGGATCGAGAGCGCCCGCAGGTACGCACGCTTGGATTCTTCGAGTGCTCCGAGTTTGTGGAGCACATTGGCGTGTCGGTACTGCGCGAGGTAGTTGCGTGGTTCGTTGCGGACCGCGGCGGCAAACTGACGCTCGGCGAGTTCGTACTCCGCCATCTCCATGTAGATATCACCCGACTCGATGTAGGCGCGTGTGAAACGTGGGTTGATCGCGATCGCTTTCTCAAGCTCGCGGAGTGCTGCTTCCAGATCGCCGCTCGAGTACAAGTCCACGGCTCGAGCGAGCGACTGCTCCTCGCGGGACTTGGGTGATGGGAGATCGATAATCGGATCAGCGGTCTGCGGACGAGTGGTTGAGCCGCTGGCAGATGGGCGCTCGTCGATGATCTCCATCACGACCTCGTCGAGGGACTCGGGCTCGGTCCGCTGAGCGGGTTGTGTGGTTTCGCGTGGACGCTGCTGCTGGATCCACTCGGACTGATCCCCCTGCGCAATGGGCTGTTGTTCAGGTTGAGCAGCGGTCTCAGGGGTGTCCTGCGTCCGCATCTCTTCGATCTGACGCGCTTCACGCTCCGCGGCTTTGCGGTCCTGGTGCTTCTTGATCGCTTTGCAACCACCCAGCGTCCCTGAGCAAGCGATCAGGATCGAGGCGCTCAGGAGCGTGAGGGTTTGGTGTTTGATGAATCTCGTGTTCTTGTGCGTCATGGCCCATCCTATTCATTCAACTCGTCGCGTACACTCGATCAAGGAGTTCTGCTGTGCAATCAATCACCCATCCACTCGAATCCAGAATCGCCCTGATTACCGGCGCATCGGCGGGCATCGGCAGCGACTGTGCTCTCCACCTCGCGTCGCTCGGTGCCAAGCTTATCCTCAACGCTCGCCGCGAGAACAAGCTCACTGAGCTCGCTCAGCGGATCGACGACCAGTACCCCACTGCTGACGGATCATCCAGATCCGTCGTGGTCGCGGGAGATGCCGCCGATCAGTCCGTTATCGACGAAATGATGGGAGCATCGACACAACTGGGTGCCCAAATCCCCGATATCGTGGTCGTCAACGCCGGTAGAGGGCTCAACGGCTCGGTCATGACCTCTGATACGTCGCAATGGGAGGAGATGGTTCGCACAAACCTGCTCGGAGCGGCGCATCTGATCCGCTCTGCTGGTTCCAAGCTCGTTGAGCTTCAGGAATCGCGGGATTGGCCCGACGGAGGAGCCGCTGATTTGGTGATTCTGGGATCGACTGTGGGTCGTCACATCTCGCCGTTTTCATCCATGTATGGCTCCACCAAGTTCGCCGTCAACTCACTCGCCGAAGCCGCTCGTCGAGAGCTCGGTCCCAAGGGTGTCCGCGTGACGCTCATCGAGCCGGGGATTGTGAGGTCCGAGTTTCAGCAGGTCGCGGGATACGACGAGCAGAAGTTCGGGGAGCTGATGGACAGCATCGCCCCTGTGCTGACCCCGATGGACATCGCACGCTCGATCGGGTTCATCGTGTCACAACCCGCCGCGGTGCATATCTGCGATGCGGTGATCCGTCCGACGCGTCAGGAATATCCGTAATCAGTTGTATTGCTGTTTAGCGTCCGAGGAAGTGACTCGGGACTTCGCCGTGGTCGGCGCGAACGACGGAGCGGATGCCTCCACGTCCCTTCCAGTTGGTCTCGATCTGGAGCCACTTGGGATCGATGACCTTGACCAGATCATCGCGGATCATGTTCGTCACGGCTTCGAAGAACGCGCCTTCGTTGCGGAAGCTGTGGTAGTAGAGCTTGAGTGATTTGAGCTCGATGCACTTGCCGCCGTCTTTGGCGGGTTTCGGTTCGTAGCGGAGCGTGATCACACCGAAATCGGGGTGTCCGGTGATCGGGCACATGCTCGTGAACTCCTCGGCGATATGTTCGATGACGAACGGCGAATCCGAGGGGGTGGGGAAGACTTCAAAGACGGTTGCATCAGGCATGACCCAGCGTAGGCCTTGTATTTGTAGGATGAAAGCGGTCCACCAATGAAAGAGGGCACTCCGTTTGGAGTGCCCTCGTTGAGTCTCTATTGAGAGTCTTGATTATCCGAGCGGATCAGTTGTCGCTGGTGGTTTCCGCTGGGGATTCACCGACGATGACATCGCGGATCTCGACCTGTGGCGAGCCGACCTCAGCCGTCTCGTACTGGTCTTGCGACATCTCAGCGTCGAGCTCGGCATCGTTGTAGTACTCGTCGTCGGCCATAGCTTCTTCGAGCTCTTCTGGACTGACGAGCGTCTTGACGCGGATGTCCTGGTACTTGCGGAAGCCGGTACCTGCTGGGATGAGGTGTCCGAGGAGGACGTTCTCCTTGAGACCGATGAGTTCGTCCTCGGCGCCGCGGAGCGATGCTTCGGTAAGAACCTTGGTCGATTCCTGGAAGGACGCACCTGAGAGGAACGACTCGCTCGAGAGTGCTGCCTTGGTGATACCAAGGAGCAGCGTGCGAGCGGATGCCGGACGAGCACGCTTGGTTTTCGCGATCTCGCCACCCTCGGCTTCCGCCTTCATGTTCGCTTCCTTGACCTCGTCCTTGGGGTACAGCTCGCCGACACGCAGCGGGGTGGTGCCGCAATCGGTCACGCGGAGCATGCCCGCGATCTCGTTGTTCTTCTTGCGGAACTTGTACTTGTCGACGATGTCGTGCGGGAGCATGTCGGTATCACCGACGTTCTCGACACGGACCTTGCGGAGCATCTGCGACAGGATGAGCTCGATGTGCTTGTCGTTAATCGGCACGCCCTGAGCGCGGTACACGTTCTGGACCTCGTCGAGCATGTACTGCCAGAGGACCTCTTCACCCTTAATACGAAGGATATCGTGCGGGATCTGAGGGCCTTCGGTGAGCGAGTCACCCGCGGTGACGAAGTCACCTGCGTGGACGAGCAGCGCCTTGTCGTTCGGGACGTGGTGGTCCTTCTCGATGCCGGAGTCGGAGATGACGCGGATGGTCATCTTGCCCTTGCGCTTGTCGGAGTGGATCTCGACCACACCCGAGATCTCAGCCATGACGGCTGGGTCCTTGGGCTTGCGTGCTTCGAAGATTTCCGTAACACGAGGCAGACCACCGACGATGTCCGCAGAACCTGCCGCAGAACGTGGCTGACGCGCGATCATGTGACCAGAGTCGATGACCTCACCATCGGTGACTTCCAGACGCGCCTTTGCAGGCAGGTAGTGGAAGTCGAGGATGTTGCCATCATTGTCCACAATATTGATCTGCGGGTGCTTGTCGCCCTTGTGCTCGATGACCACAAGCGCTTTCTGACCGCGGCCCGCGTCTTCTTCGCGAACGGTCTCACCGATCTCGATGTCAACGAACTGGACGGTACCAGGCTTCTCAGCGAGTGTCGGGGTACGGTGCGGGTCCCACTGGAGGAGCGCCATACCGCGTTTGACCGTGTCGCCGTTCTTGGTGTAGATGAACGCACCGTATGGGACTTTGGTCTTCTCGACTTCCTTGCCCGCGTCATCAAGGATCGCGAGCTCACCGTTGCGCTTGAGCGAGACGTAGCAATCGTTGCCGTCCTCGTCTTGCACAGCGACCTCGTTACAGTCGCGGATCTCGATGGTACCGTTGTTGAGCGCACGGTACTCGGTATCGAGGACGTCACGCGTACCGATACCACCAGAGTGGAAGGTACGCATGGTCAGCTGGGTACCAGGTTCACCGATCGACTGAGCGCCGATGATCCCGACCGCCATGCCTTCTTCGACGAGCTTGCCGGTGGACATGTCCATGCCGTAGTCGAGCGCCGAACAACCAGTCGCGGACTCGGAGGTCAGCGGCGAGCGGACGAGCACGCCGTCCATGCCGATCTCTTCGATGCGCTTGGAAGCTTCTTCGGAGATCATCTCGTTGGCTTCGACGATCTTATCTCCCGAAACGGGGTCGCTGATCGCGTTGACCGAGACGCGTCCGAAGATCTGCTCGGACAGTGGGACGTCGATCTGCTCACCCTTGTAAATCGCACGCTTCATGATGCCTCGGCGCGAGCCGCAGTCGTGCTCGCCGATGATCACGGATTGTGCGATGTCACAGAGCTTACGGGTCAGGTATCCCGAGTCCGCGGTCTTGAGCGCGGTATCCGCGAGACCTTTACGAGCACCGTGGGTGGATGAGAAGTACTCAAGGATGTGCAGACCCTCGCGGAAGTTCGCGCGGATCGGGGTTTCCATAATCTCACCCGATGGCTTCGCCATCAGACCACGCATACCAGCGAGCTGCTGCATCTGCGAGACGTTACCACGTGCGCCCGAGTCACTCATGAGGTAGACCGGGTTGAGGAACGCTTCGCCTTCCTTCTCGGTGATGCTCGCGTACGAACCGTCTGGGTGACGGCGGTCGTGCTTGAGCGTATCGATCAGCTTGCCGGTGAGTTCTTCACGGCAGTGCGACCAGATATCGAGCAGCTGGTTGTAGCGTTCACGCTCGGTGATGATCCCTCGATCGAAGTTCTTCTCGACGCGCGTCGCTTTGGACTGTGCGTCGTCGAGGATCGCTTGCTTCTCTTCCGGGATGCGGAGATCGGTGACGGAGAAGCTCAGACCCGCAATCGTGGATTGCTTGAATCCGATCTCCTTCATGTCGTCGAGAATGTTGATCGTCGCGGCGCGTCCACAGTAGTGGTACGTGTCGTCGATCACGCGGGCACAGCCCTTCTTGCCGATCGAGCAGTTGTAGAACGGCATGCCCTCGCCGAGGATCTCGGAGAAGAGCACGCGACCAATGGTGGTGACCAATCGACCATGCTCAGGCATCGCTTCGACAGGACCTTTCTCCTTGGTCACAACCTTGTCGAATCCGCCGAGACGGACGCTGATCGGTTGGTGGATGGAGATCTTGCCGGAGTCGAACGCGAGGATCGCTTCGTGACGATCCTTGAAGCGTGGGACCTCGTTCTCGTTGGTGTTCTCGATATCCGCGAGTGTGGTCGTGATGAAGTACACACCCATGACGATGTCCTGCGAAGCGTTGATGATCGGATCACCGTTCGCAGGGGAGAACACGTTGTTGGTCGAGAGCATGAGGACATGCGCTTCGGCTTGTGCTTCAACGGAGAGCGGCAGGTGGACCGCCATCTGGTCGCCGTCGAAGTCCGCGTTGAACCCACCACAGACGAGCGGGTGCAGACGGATCGCGTTGCCTTCCACGAGCACGGGCTCGAACGCTTGGATACCCATGCGGTGGAGCGTCGGTGCGCGGTTGAGCATCACAGGATGCTGGTAGATGACCTCTTCGAGGATGTCCCAGACTTCTGCATCGCGGCGCTCAAGCATGCGCTTCGCGGACTTGATCGTGTCGGCGAGGCCGTGCTCTTTGAGCTTGCGGATGATGAACGGCTGGAAGAGTTCCAACGCGATCTTCTTGGGAAGACCACACTGGTTGATCTTGAGGTTCGGACCCACGACGATGACCGAACGCGCGGAGTAGTCCACACGCTTACCGAGCAGGTTCTCGCGGAAGCGGCCCTGCTTGCCCTTGATCATGTCGGTGAGCGACTTGAGCGCACGGCTCGAGGAACCAAGCACCGGACGACGGCAGCGGTTGTTATCGAACAACGCATCGACCGCTTGCTGAAGCATGCGCTTCTCGTTGCGGATGATCACTTCCGGAGCGTTGAGATCCATCAGCTTCTTGAGACGGTTGTTGCGGTTGATGATGCGGCGGTAGAGATCGTTGAGATCGCTCGTCGCAAAGTTTCCGCTTTCAAGCAGCACGAGCGGACGCAGATCGGGTGGGATCACCGGGATCACATCCATGACGAGCCACGCGGGATCGTTCTCGGAGTGACGGACCGCTTCGATGAGCTTCAGACGCTTCGCGTAGTCCTTGGTCTTCTGCTTCGAGCGAGTCGATGCGAGACCCTCGCGGATTTCCGCTGCTTCCGCGTCCAGATCGAGCATCTCGATCAGTGTGCGGATCGCTTCGGCGCCCATCTCGGCTTTGAACTCGTTGCCGTATTGCTCCAGGGCGCTGCGGTGCTCGTCCTCAGTGAGGACCTGCTTGAAGGTCAGCTCGGTATCACCCGGCTTGGTGACGACGTAATCCTGGTAGTAGATGATCTTCTCAAGATCCGAGGTCTTCATCCCAAGGAGCGTGCCGAGACGCGATGGGAGTGACTTGAAGAACCAGATGTGCACACCTGGGGATGCGAGGTTGATGTGTCCCATGCGCTTGCGTCGAACGCGCGAGTGGGTCACCTTCACGCCACATCGGTCACAGATGTAGCCCTTGTACTTCGTGCCCTTGTATTTCCCACAGGAGCACTCGTAGTCACGCTCAGGGCCGAAGATCCGCTCACAGAAGAGGCCGTCTTTTTCTGGACGGTACGTTCTGTAGTTGATGGTCTCCGGCTTCTTCACCTCACCATACGACCACGCACGGATGTCGTTGGGCGACGCGAGGGTGATTTTCACCTTTGAGAAGTCGTTTACTCTGTCAAAGACGCTTTCGTTCATATCGGTTTCTCCCGTCAAGGAGTCAAAGTTCTCATTCAAACAACACGATTCGTGCGGACGAGTTGCCCGCGATGGGAGTTGTTACAGCAGACTCCCGCCTTCGAGTTGTTTCTTCTCCAGCGTCAGGTTCATACCCAAGCCCTTGAGTTCGTTGCAGAGCACGTCAAACGCGACCGGCATGCCGGCTTCGAGCTTGTTGGTGCCCTTGACCATCGACTCGTAGATCTTGGTACGACCCTCGACATCGTCCGACTTCACAGTCAGCAGTTCCTGCAGGATGTAGGAAGCGCCGTACGCTTCGAGCGCCCAGACTTCCATTTCACCGAAGCGCTGACCACCGGTCCGTGCCTTACCACCGAGCGGCTGCTGGGTGATGAGCGAGTATGGACCAGTTGCACGAGCGTGGATCTTGTCGTCCACGAGGTGGTGCAGCTTGAGCAGGTACATGAACCCGACAGTCGTCCGCTGCTTGAACGGCTCACCGGTGCGTCCGTCGTAGAGCTGGATCTTTCCACCTGCTGGCATCTCTGCGAGCAGTTCGCGGTGGTGTGGCCAGGTGCCGTTGGCTTCGCACTCGGCCCAGCGATCACGACAGTGCTGGTTCGCTTCGTCGAGCGCCGCGTGGATCTCGTCTTCGGTACAGCCGTCAAACACTGGGGTGACCGCTTGGAATCCGAGGACCTGCGCCGCCCAACCGAGGTGGGTTTCGAGGATCTGACCAACGTTCATACGCGAAGGAACACCCAGCGGGTTGAGCATGACGTCGACCGGAGTCCCGTCATCCATGAACGGCATATCTTCCTCAGGAACGACGCGTGCGATCACACCCTTGTTCCCGTGACGACCCGCCATCTTGTCACCCGCGGAGAGGGTCCGCTTGGTTGCGATGTAGACCTTGACCATCTCGAGCACGCCGTTTGGAAGCTCGTCGCCACGCTTCATGTGAGCGACGCGGCGTTGCTTCTCGGCTTCGACGGCTTCGATACGAGGCCAGTACTGACGGTAGACAACTTCAGCCTTCTCCTTCAGATCCTTGGATCCCTTGATCCACTTGGTGCTGAAGGTCTTGATCTGCTCGTTGATAACCTCGGGGATGTCCGAAGCACCGACCTTCTGACGAGTCATCGGGTCGACCATCTCGGTTCCAACAACAGTGTTGATCTCCTCGGTCATCTCCTTGAAGAGCTTGATCGCTTGCGCGTCTTGCTCCGCTTCGTACGCGGAGATTTCCGCTTTGAGCGCCTTCTTCTGCGCCTCGTTCATGTGAACGCGGCGGGAGAACTTCTTGGTCCCGATGACAATGCCGGACGTTCCTGCACTGACTTCGAGGGAGTCGTTCTTGACGTCTTCACCCGCACGACCGAAGATCGCGTGGAGGAGCTTCTCTTCCGGAGTCAGCTCGGTCTTGCTCTTTGGAGAGACCTTACCGACGAGTATGTCACCAGGACCGACCTTGGCGCCGACGCGGATGATGCCGTTCTCGTCGAGATTACGGAGCATGCGTTCGGAGACGTTCGGGATGTCGCGGGTGAACTCTTCGCGTCCGAGCTTGGTTTCACGGACTTCAACGTCATAGGAGTTGATGTGGATGCTCGTAAACGCGTCGTCCTTGACGAGGCGTTCGGAGATCACGATCGCGTCTTCGAAGTTGTAGCCGTCGAAGGTGTTGAACGCGACGAGGGCGTTCTTCCCGATCGCGAGCTCGCCGTTCTGGGTCGATGCACCGTCGGCGATAACCTCGCCCTTCTTGACGCGCTGGCCCTTCTTGACGATCGGCTTCTGGTTCTGACACGTGCGCTCGTTGAGACCGACGAACTTGCGGAAGACGTACTCGTCCGCGTTGTCGATGACGATGCGCTGGGAGTCCACGTAGGTGACCTTGCCGCCGCGCTTCGCTTTGATGAGCATGCCGGAGTAGTTCCCGACTTCCTGCTCCATACCGGTCGCAACGCAAGGCGGATCCACCTTGATCAACGGCACCGCTTGGCGCTGCATGTTCGAACCCATCAGCGCGCGGTTCGCGTCGTCGTGCTCAAGGAACGGGATCAGCGACGCGGAGATACCCACAAGCTGCTTCGGGGAAACGTCGACGTAGTTCACGTCCTTCGCTTTGACCTCAGCGAGATCGCCGTCCATACGCGCGAGCACGTACTTGTCCTTGAACTCGCCTTCCGGAGTCAGCACGTCGGCAGGAGCGAGGATCGAACGGATTTCCTCGTCAGCACGGAGTTGTACGACCTTGCCGGTCAGCTTGCCGTCCTGGACCTCGCGGTACGGGGTGCGGAGGAAGCCGTACTCATCGACTGTTGAGTAGATACCCAATGAAACGATCAGACCGATGTTCGTACCTTCGGGAGTCTCAATCGGACAGACACGCCCGTAGTGCGAGGTGTGAACGTCGCGGACCTCAAAGCCCGCACGCTTGCGGTTGAGACCACCAGGCCCAAGCGCGGACAAACGACGCTCGTGAACGAGCGACGACAGCGGGTTGGTCTGGTCAACAACCTGCGAGAGCTCCGAACGACCAAAGAAGAAATCGATCGCGGAGCTGATGGACTTGGAGTTGACAAGGTCAGCGATCTTCGCGACCTCTTCCGGATCCTTGACGCTCATGCGCTCCTGGACAGTTCGGCGGAGCTTGAGCAGACCCTTGCGGATTTCCTCGACCGCGAGCTCATCGAGCGTGCGCAGACGGCGGTTGCCGAGGTGGTCGATGTCATCGATCAGCGCGACCGGACGCTCGGTCTCTGGATCGAGACGGTTCGAGCGAAGGTCCAGCATGTACTGGATGACCTTGAGGAAGTCGAGACCGAGCAGGAACAGCTGATCCCCATCGATGTCCATATCGAACTTGCGGTTGATACGGAAACGACCGACGCTGCCGAGACGGTAGCGGTTGTCGTCGAAGAACTTTTCGTGGAAGAGCTGCTTCGCCTTCTCGACCTGCGGCGGGTTGCCCGGACGCAGACGCGAGTAGATCTTGAGCATCGCGCGATCGTAATCGCTTGTGACGTTCGGCACGTCGTCGAATGCTTCAAGGTTTTCCTCAGCGATGGTGTTGAGGATCAATGAATCGCTTGGGTTCTGCACCACGCGGATGGTTCCCAGTGACGATGCCTTGATCGCCTCGGCGGCTTCTTCGCCAACCTGACAGCCCACGTGGACGAGCTCTTCGCCCGATTCGGTATCGATGATCGAAGCCGCGGCCCAGTCTTCTGGGTGGACGTCCTTCGCTTTGATCTCAGCGACTTCGTAGAAGAGGCCGATGATCGCGTCGGTCGATGCGACCGATTCGTCGAGACAGCGGAGGAAGGTGGTCGCCGCGAGCTTGGTGGACTGGTCGATGCGCATCGCGAGCACATCTTTCTTGGTCACTTCGAGCTCGATCCATGAGCCGCGCTCAGGGATGATGCGTGCACTGTGGAGCGGACGGTCACCCTCGCTGGACACGATGGAGAAGTCCACACCAGGAGAGCGGTGGAGCTGCGAAACGATGACACGCTCTGCACCGTTGACGATGAACTCACCGCCGCCGAGCATGATGGGGAACTCGCCGAGATAGATATCTTCTTCTGGGAGGTCGCCGTGGGTTTCGCGCTTGAGGCGCAGGCACAGCTTGAACGGGTGCCCGTAGGTCAAGCGGAGCTGACGGCACTCGTCTGGGGTGTAGCGTGGTTCGTCGAGCGAGTAGCTGACGTACTCAAGCTGCATCGTCTCGTCGTATGATTCGATCGGGAAAATTTCCCGCAGGAGCGCTTCGAGACCAAACTTGGTTTCGCGCGACTCAGGATCCTTTTCAAACTGGAGAAACCGCTCATAAGCGGCTTGCTGCACCTGCCAAAGATCTGGGACCTCCGTCGTATCACCTCGCTTGGCGAAACTCCGGACCACTCGCTCGCGCTCCATTTGGCGCACTTTGGTCGCTGCCATCCAACACCTCGTTGTGGTTCTCGACAGGCGCGCACCATCTCACGATGCTACACACATGAAGAACTCGATAAAATTGTGGTATGCCCCGATTGTCGGCCGATAGGGGAAGTCTAGACACCTAAGGACTCACAAACCAGTCCCTTACAAGCACAACTCAACCAGAGCTCCGCTTGTCTTGATCCCAAAGACAAACCCATCCATCCGTCCGAGGAACACCTCGCACACTCAACACCCAGTCAAAGACCGAAAATAAATCCGATCACATCCGCTTTTTTGCTCAGAAAGAGGATTCACCTCGTTCCGAACATGAGAGAATCGGGCGTCCCGATTGCGCGGGACGCCCGACAAATGTCTGCAGCCCCCAGAACGTTGGTTCTGGGGACATCTTTGAAAGTTTAGGCGATTTCGATCTCAGCGCCAGCTTCTTCGAGCTTGCTCTTGACATCTTCTGCCTCGTCCTTGGAGACGCCTTCCTTGATCTTCGCGCCGGACTCTTCTGCGAGTGCCTTTGCTTCCTTGAGGCCGAGGCCGGTGATCTCGCGGATCGCCTTGATCGCTTGGATCTTGTTGCCGCCTGGGCTCTTGATGATGACGTCGAACGAGGACTTCTCTTCAGCAGCGCCGCCTGCGTCACCGCCGCCGCCGGCGACCATGACTGCTCCGCCTGCTGCTGCTTCGATGCCGTAGGTTTCCTTCATGTAGTCGCCGAGGTCAACGGCTTCCTTGAGGGTGAGGCCTGCGAGCTCGTCGCCGAGTTTGGAAATCTTCGCGTCAAATGTTTTGGTTGCTTCGTCGGACATGGTCCAACTCCTTCTTCGTTATGCGCATCGCTCTGATGCGCCAGACTCGTTCACCCGAGAGGGACCGAACCGCTCGGTTCTTTAACCCTGCTCATCAAAGAGCCCAGGGCCAGTCGGGTGAGTACGGGTTGTTTGATTCACCAGCGATCCGAGAACCGCTGGGTCTACACATATTCACGAGACGATCACACCTTTGCGATGGTTTCGCCTTTTTCGAGTTTCTCTTCGATGCTCTTGATGATGCCTGCGAGACCCGAACCCGGACCCTTGACCGCACCCATGAGGTTGCGTGCGGGGCTGAGGATAAGGGTAACGTCCTCGGCGATCGCTTCTTCGCGTGTTGGGAACTTGCTCAGTTCCTTGACGCCCGCGTCGCCTTCGAACAGCATCCCGTCGAGGACCGCGCCCTTGAGCTCGATGTCCGGGAACTCCTTGAGCATCCCGACAATCTCGCGAGCAACATCGACGACCGACTCAGCGCCGTACGCAAGAGCGCTGGCGCCGTTCATGACCTCGCTCAGTGGTGCGAGCGAGGTCTCTCCGAACGCTTTACCGAAGAGGCTGTTCCGCATGATGGTCACGCGGATTTCTTTCTTGGCAAGACCCGAACGGATCGCGTTGGTGTCGTTGGAGCTGATCCCACGCAGGCCGATGACCAGCGCGTTCTCTTGATCACCGACGCGGTCGATGTAGTCCTGGATCATCATTTCTTTGACTGGCTTACTCATCTGATGACCCCTTTATTCTTCTTCACTCGCCAGAGCAACTTGGACCCCTGGGGTCATGGTGCCGCTGAGCGTGATCTTCTTGATGTAACGACCCTTGACCGCGGAAGGACGCGCCTTCTCGATCGTGGTCACGAAGTGGTTGTAGTTCTCGAGCAGGTCCGCTTCCGAGAAGCTCATCTTCCCGAGGATCGCGTGGACGTTGCCGCCCTTGTCGGCGCGGTACTCGAGCTTACCAGCCGAGAAGTCCTTGACTGCTTCGGCAACCTTTGGAGTCACGGTGCCGTTCTTCGGAGATGGCATCAGACCCTTTGGACCGAGCACCTTGCCGAGGACGGACATGACACGCATCATGTCAGGGGAAGCGATCGCGACGTCGAAGTCGAACCAACCGCCCTTGACCTTGTTGACGAGTTCGTCGCCGCCGGCTTCGATCGCGCCAGCCGCCATCGCGTCCTTGACATGCTCAGGAGCGCAGAACGCGATCACTCGCTTGGACTTGCCGATGCCTTTGGGGAGCGAGACCGAGCCACGGATCATCTGGTCCGCGTGCTTGACGTCCACACCGAGGTGCATGCTGATCTCGACCGACTGGTCGAACTTGGTCCCTTTGAACTTCTTGACTGCTGCGACGGCTTCCGGTGCTTCAAGTGGCTCAGCGGGAACCAGAGCAGCGTTTTCTTTTGCTCGTTTGGTCATACCCATGATTAGCCCTCCACCGTGATGCCCATCGAGCGGGCAGTGCCAGCGATGATGTTCATTGCTGCTTCGATTGTGTGTGCGTTCAGGTCCTCGCCCTTCTCCTCGGCGATCGCGCGGCATTGGTCTGCCGTGATCGAACCGACGATGTTCTGAGGCTCGCCCGAACCCTTCTCAAGACCCGCGGCTTCCTTGATCAGCACGGACGCAGGGGACGACTTGATGTCGAACTCGAACGAGCGATCGTTGTAGACGCGGACCACGCAACCAACGACCTTGCCGTTGAGCGCACCAGTCGCGGCGTTGAACTGCTGAATGAACTGCCCAGGGTTGACACCCTTTGCACCGAGAACAGGACCCAGAGGTGGAGCCGGCGTTGCCTGCCCTCCCGGAGCCATGATCTTAAACTGCTCAATTAACTCTTTGTCGGCCATTTGATCTCCACCTCCCACATCACGCACTCGTTCTCTCGAACACCCGATCTGGCCAGATCGGCACGCATGTGGTTCACACGGTTCACAATGATCCCGTCACATCACGCGATGAGTCGGGCCTCGACTCTAGACCACGCTGATGATCCAGTCCAGACAACAGCCCCTATTGAGTTGTCAATTCAGTAGTTCCAGCCACTCCGGAGCAGCCAATCGCGCCGCCCTCGCAATTTATACCAAACACAAACCTAATTATCGATTACGGAGCACTGAGCAGGAACTCATCAACGATCTTCCGCTCGAGCCCCTGGTCAATCGCACGCTCGAGCATCTCCGCCGATCGCTCGTATCGACCCTCGGCCTGCATCAACATCGCGACCATGAACCAACGCTGAGCACTTGGCGACCGCTGTGCGTGCTTGACGCATTTGACCAGCAGCGAGCGGAAGGTCAGCTCGTCGATCCCCAGAAACTCGGGATCAAAGGGATCGAGCCCGAGATCGGGGCTGTTGAGGTACGCGCTGTGCATGATGTCGATCGCGAGGTCCAGATCGTTCATCAAACCCACAGCGATCGCAAACTCGCGGAGCACCACCCAGTCCTCCGGATTGTCCTGGAGATACGCGCCATAAGACCCGATCGCCCACTCCGCGACGTCACGATGGAAGGGCTCGTCCTTGAGCTGACTCAAGTTGAGGTAGGGACAGTCGTGATTGTCGCAGAAGTGTGCGTAGCCGTCTTCCGTGGTGGGGCGCTGGACGCCTCGCATCTCGTCGCGTGCCTTGATGAGCTTCTCGTACTTGAGGATCTGTGCGTTGGGATGATCGATGACTTCGTTGTCTGAGGTCACCAGCTCTTGCCAAGGGCCGTTGATTGGATCATTCGCTGGACGGATGGTTCTCCATGTTCCCGCACCGAAACTGAAGCGGTACCTGAAGATCCATGTCACCGTCCCCCCACCGCTTGTTGTGTATGTGCCGGTTGTGGTGCCGGATTGGCCGCCCGATTGGCCACCAGTGGTGACCGTGTTGGTCGCGCCTGAGTTTGTGGTCACGCTCGTCTGCGCCTGCAGCGACGATGAGAGCGTGCAAACCAGCAGAATCCCGATGCGACTGTTCATACTCAACCCCATTCGTTGCCTGAACCCCAAGGGAATCACGGCGAATCAACCAAAAAATGCTCCGCGATCGATTCATCTAGACCAAGCTCGATCGCGCGATCGAGCATCTCCGATGCCTTCTCGTATCGCCCTTCTGTTTGCATGACCATCGCAACCATGAACCAACGCTGAGCACTGGGCTCGCGGTGCGCGTGCTTGACACATTTGACAAGGAACGTGCGGAGCGCAGCTGCGTCTATATCCAGAAAGTCCGGATCAAACGGCTCCGAACCAAGCTCGGGGCTGTTGAGATACACGGTGTACATCACATCAATCGCGAGATCGTAATCAAGCAAGATCCCAACCGCGAGCGCGAACTCACGCATGACCTCCCAGTCCTCTGGGTTCTCATTGAGATAACGCATATACCAGCCGATCCCGTATGGCGTGTAAGCATTCACAAACGGCGAGGACTCGACTCCCTCTGGATCCAAAAACTCGCAATCCGGATTGTCGCAGACGTGATACAGATTCCCTGGAATCGAGGGACGGACGAGTCCACGCATGCGATCCCTGGCGCGTTGCAAGCTGTCGTAGTACTCAAGCCGAGCGTTTGGATGCCCAAATGGATCAAGATCAGAGGTCACGAGCTCTTCTTCAGAAGCGCTAAACTCGATCTTCACAGGCTTCTCAACAATCCATCCACCATTGATGCTCCACTGATAATGGGATTCGATTCGCGTCCACTTCACGACGTCGCCGTTGGGTGTCAAGTACTCACCTGAGGTCACCTCGTGGTAGCCGGGCTGAGCATCAGCGTGGACAGCTATCAGCGACAGCGCTGACAACATCAATATCCACAGCGTTCTGGCGCTCCACATCATCTGTCCCTTTCAGGATCTCTACAGAACGATCCGTGTGCAAACCCGCCTCGGTTGCACCCGCATCCCTCGCATCACCTACAGTCTCGCATGAAAAGCGTCCGATTCCAAGCACTCCTGACCGTTTCCGCTCTTTTTTGCTCGCTGCCCCTCACAGGCTGCTCCGGGATCGGGTACGGCGGCACCGCGGGCTCGAGCATCACGCGCGACTCGGCGGGACTGACGTTCTCCGCTGAATACCCAACACGCGCCTACACCTTCAACGACCGCAACACCGCTGACGTCTACCTCACGGACCTCTCGGACGCAGAACTCTCCGCGTTCTTCACCGAGTCACGCGACTGGTCGCAGATCACAGGCACCATCGCGCGTGTCCACCTCTTCCTCAACCCAAAGCCGGGACGCACTCCGATCGAACCGACCGCGGCTTCCGCGTCTATTCGATGGATCGTCATCACCAACGGCGAGATCGGGGTCTACGACGGCGCGGGATTCATGAGCCCCAGCGGACGTGTCACCAAAGGTTCGATCAACGGCTCGATCCGCAACGCGCCGCTCCGACTCACGCGCAAAACCCCACGATTCGCCGACCCGCTCGTCACCCCTGAGATCGACATCAAGTTCGGCACCAAGCTCGATGAACAAAGCGCCGACGAACTCGCGGCACGCGTCGAAGCGCTCGCGGCACGCGCCGAACCGATCGACTAAAAAACCCGCGAGCAATACTCGCGGGTCTTCGTGTTATTCAATCAGCCCATCCGCTTACGGACAGCCCAGACCGTACTGCGCGAGGAACTCGCTCACGTCGAGGAAGTTGAAGCTGCCGTCAGCGACCAGGTCCGCGCTCGCGTCTTGCGAGCCGTACGCGGAGAGGAACGCGGAGACGTCGAGGAAGTTCAGCGAGCCGTCTTCTTCGAAGTCCGCGACGCAGTCAGCGCCACAGACCTGCGACGAGATCATGAAGCCATCGATGCCCGCTTCGACGAGCGAGTCGGCGCCTTCATCGGAGATCGTGACGCGCATCTTGAAGATCTGGGTTGGATCGACGTAGTCCGCGATGCGGTAGCGTTTGATCGCCCAGCCGTTGGTGTCGTCGATCTCATCCACTGGGAACCAGTTGATCCCGACGTTCGGCGAGAACTCAACGATGAGCCGTTCGTCGTCCGAGGTGTTGACCCAAGCCCAGAAGCTCACGACCGGATCATCAACAACAGTCACGTCGTAGAAGTTTGAGATCGCTTGGGTGGTCCCGCCGTCGAGGTCCTCGAAGATCCCTCGTCCGGTGATGAAACACACTCCCGATCCGTCGGCATCGAAGCTCGGCCCGCCGTTGTCGGTCGGATTGATCGGCGCCTGACGCTCGAAGTTGCCCGCGGTTACACCCGTGTCGATGGTGGTCCATCCCGCGGGGTTCTGGAAATCATCGACGACCGCAACGGTCTGGTCATCGAGCGCGATGGTCGAGAGTGGTCCTTGAGCGCCCGCTTCTGGGTACTGCGTGGTGTTGCCGTCGGTGTCGCTGATCTGGAAGTAGTAGGACAAATCGGTCCCGCACTCGACGGCAGGGAGCGGCGCTTCGTACGTCGTCGCGTTGACGAATGTCGAAGCGATGGGCTGGAATCCCGATCCCGAATCCACGAACAGGGTCGGGGTGCCGATGATGGTGCGGTCATGGTCGTTGGAGATCACAAGTTGGACAAGATCACCGCCGTCTGGCGAAACAAAGTCTGGCGCCGGAGCGACGTCCGCTTGGATTGTGCGCGGAGCAGCGATCCCCATCGGATTGGCGAGCGCGTTCTGCAATCCAGCATTGAACAGGTTGCATCCGTTGTTCCATCCGCCGCTCACGCCGCATCCCGCGTTGGTGTGGATACCGATCGCTTGGTTGTTGTCATCATCGAGGATGACCGAACCCGAGTTGCCGCCGGTGGTGTCGGTCGTGTAGCGGACGACATTGCCCGAGTATCCACGGAACGGTCCGACGTGTGTTTTCTGCACGCCGTTCCATGTTGGGGAGACGGGCGACGAGGTCGTGCCGTACCCAGTAATGCGGATCGGTCGGCCATCGTTGCTGATCGGGGATGTCGCGAGGTTGTGCGAATCACCCTGTGCCGCAAGCGGTGTCAATCCGGTATCGGTGTTGTCAAACACGCCGAAGAACCCCCAGTCGTTCCCGAGCGTGATGCTTCCAGGAGTCGCTTGGACCGACGCGCCATCGAGCACGTACTGATCCTGAGGCGGAGGGTTCTGGTATCCACCCCCATTGGTCGAGAGCGGCACATTGAATTGCACCACGTTGCCCCCTGATGGATTGCAGTGCGCCGCGGTGAGGAAGGTGCTGCCGTGGTCTGAGAACAACCACGCGGAGCAACCGATCGGCATCAAGCGTGCATCACGCGGATCACTCGAGAGCTCCCGATCATCGGTGCTAAAGCAGATCGACGCGGGGCTGACCGATGGCGAAGCCTGCACGCCGCTAATAACAACACGATCGGTCTTGATCGAGTTTGGCGATGCCATGATCTCAACACGCACGGCGTTGCCATTGAAGTATGCCGTGGTGTTCCCCCACACCTGCAGCGCCTCAAAGTCGAGGTACTGCTCGTACCCATCGTGCAGCGAGGTCACGCGGAGGTAGCTCTCGCGAGCGTCGCTTGTTGCTGACGCGAGATCAACCTGGTCGAACTCGATCCGCAGCCATCCGGCGTCCTCGACGCGGACGACTGTGGACCAAACCACTTCCTGGATCGCGTCGCGACCATCGAGTGTGCCTTGCGATGTCTGTCCGATGATTTCATTCGCTACGATCGCGCCCGAATCGATGTCCATCTCGATCTGACGGAAATCCGCTTCGAGTCTCTCGACAGGGATATTCTCAAGCGTCTCCCCAGTCGGCGCGGCAACAACCCCAGTCGCGACGCCGCAGAGCGTCAGCAAAGCTGCAATAGAATGCATTGTCAATGTCCTCCTCGCCGACGAGAAAACGCCGGCGATCTACCTTCTCCAGAAAATTCAAGCACACCAGCAAGCCCACGTGGCTGATGTGGTCATGTCACAACGACTGGTCACCCTACACGATCAGAGCGTCCGATACCAGATTGAATTTCAAGAGATACCAATAAGATCGGGTTTTTGACCTAGATACGGGAAATCTACCCGATCATTCCCCGTACCAAACGTCGAGCGTTTGCTCGCACGCGCCGCGGTAAAGCGTCCTAAGGAGCGTGTCGCTCAGCGCGTGTCCATGGAGCGCCGGCGCGCTGAGCTCGTTGTACGTCTCCGGATCGCACATCGCAAGATCCGGATCCGCGATGTTGGACTCGCCTCGATAATCAGTCTCGTACATCGTCCGCAGCGCCCAGTATCTCGAGGCGTAGAGCTCGAACGCCTCGTCCTCGCTGCTCGCGAGCTGATTCCCAAACTCGGGACTGTCGGGATCGGTCGAGATCAGGTGCTGATCGTGCGTCACGATGTCGGACCCAAATACGACGCGCCCATCGAAGCGTTCAAGGAATCCCACAAGTTCATCCGTCGGCTGTTTCGAGAGCTCGCGGATCATCCACTTGGTCGCGCTGGTATCGATGACCAAATCCGGATGACGTTCGAGCAGCTGCGACAGGAATCCCAGATCTTCTGGACTCCCTCCCATGTGCGCCCCCAAACAACGCATCCCGGTTTTGTCGAGCAATCGGTGGAGGGACTCGTACTGATCACGTTTCGTGCCGTAGACGGATGAATCCTTGTACATCGTCGAGAACCACGTGTCGGGATCCGCGACGTGCACCATCAGGTTCATCCCCAGCTCCTTGGCGCGCTGCGCGATCTTGAGCTTCCAAGGCGAATCAAACGGCACGATCTCCTCAGCCGGTAGACCAATCGCGCCAGCGTAGTCCCGCAATCGCGGCGCGCCCCAAAACTTGACCATCCGCGCCCCAAGCGCGTGCCACTTCTCCAGATTCTCCAGGAACCCCTCGGTGTGCGCCCACTTGCGATCCTCGTGCATGTACTCCGGGATCGCGACGAAGCGGATGCGGTCCCCCATCACTTCCTTGACCTTCTCGGCGTGCGCGAGCTGTGTCTGCGAGTACACTCGCTCGATGCCGTAGAGATCGCAGACTTCTTTGTAGACCTTCGCCGCGTGCTCGCCGTTGATATGCGCGTGTCCGTCGATAATCGGGACGATCGGCTTCCCGAGACGCTCAGCTTCCGCTCGATAGTCAAGCCCGAGACGATTGGCCGCGGTGATCTGGGTTTGCTCGCTCATCGGTCTATCCTCCTCGATACCATCGCCGCTGACGGGCCACTCCGGCTCAAGCATAGACCCAACCGAACGGTTAGTTATTCCACGGATGATCGATCCAGCCCCCAAATCAGTCAAGAAGCTCCACATCGCGCTGGCGCACGATTGGCTCGTCGCTCGCAGAGGAGGCGAGCTCGTCCTCGACGCGATCGCGACGCACCTGATCAAGCAGGGTCACACCATCACCAACCTCTACACCATGTTCGATTCGGGGAACCAGATCACTCCCGCGATCGACGTGCTCCCAAAGACGACCTCATCGCTCAACCATCTCCCAAGCGCCCTTCGGCGGTGGTTGCTCCCGATGTACCCACGAGCCGTCGAGCAGCTGAGCACTCGGCTTGCGCGCGATCACGACAAACATCCAATCGACCTGCTCATATCAACCTCGTCATCAGCGATCAAATCGCTCAAAGCACCTAACGGCGTTCCGCACATCTGCTACTGCCACGCGCCGGCGAGGTACCTGTGGTCCCAGTCCGATCAGTACACCTCGCAGCGTGGACTCAAGTCGCGTCTCCGAGCCGCGGGTCTTGACTATTTCGGAGACTCGCTCCGACAGTGGGACAAACGCACCGCGTCGCATGTCACGCAGTTCATCGCCAATTCCAGCTTCATCGCAAGCGAGATCCGCTCGACGTACGAGCGAGATGCCGTGGTCATCCATCCGCCGATCCGCACCGACTACTTCACTCCCGACTCCGTCCCTCGCAACGATCGTCTGCTCTATGTCGGCGCGCTCGAACCCTACAAGCGTGTCGATCTCGCGATCGACGCCGCGGGATTGCTTGGACTGCCGATCGACATCGTGGGGACCGGATCGCACGCGCCAAAGCCCAGCAATCCTGCCCACAACAGCGCCGCGAACTTCCACGGCTATCTTCCCGATTCAGCGATTCGTTCACTCTTTCAGACCTGCAAAGCACTCATCCAGCCGCAGGTCGAGGACTTCGGGATGACCGCCGTCGAAGCGCAATCCTGCGGCTGTCCCGTTATCGCAAGACGCGCCGGAGGGTCGCTGGACTCCATCATCGAAACCAAGACCGGACGATTCTTCGACCACCCCGATCCCGATGAACTCGCGTACGCGATCGACAAGCTCAGCAGTTCCCCATGCGATCCGGAAGATTGCCGACGAAACGCGCTGCGATTCTCGCTCAATACATTCGAGCAGAAACTCGACGCGGTGATCGACTCGGTGCTTTCGTAAACCAGTGATTGGTTAGTCGAGGTCCTCAGAAACCTCTCGCGCGATCTCGACCGATCCGCCCTCGTGCTTGATCCCGACGACCGATCCCACGAAGAACTCGTACGCGTTCTCGATATCCACACGGCGCAGGACCTCGCAGTCGATCCACGTTCGGCACTGAGGTAGAAGCGGACTCCCAGTCACCAATGTCTCGCTTGCGAGCGTATCGAAGGGGTCCGATCCCTGGACGTAGATCGCGGAGTCCGCGCCGTTGAGTCGCTCGCCGAATCGGCGCGTGATGAACTTGTCATCGTCGTCGATGAATCCGATCGCAAAGGAACGCGAGTCGCGGATGAGCGGGTCGATCTCGTGTCCCTTGCGGACCGAGATCCCGATGAGGAGTGGGTCTTGCATAAGCCACTGGACAGACTCTACGAGGACGCCCGAGCGTGATCCGTCGTAGCACGAGGTCATGAGATAACGGCCGCGCTCGATTCGAGCGATCGCGCCGTCGATGACCTGTTGCTGTGCCGAGTCCAAGCGACCCTCCTACCTCGATTTCGAGCACCAGATCCACTTGGATCATGCTCCCCCTTGAATTCGTCCTCATTCACAGAGGACTTCGCGCAGTTCTCATAATTTCGATCCAGAAGGGCAATCGAGTTCGGTGCAGATGCAAAAGCTGCTTATACAGGGGCTTATGCGCTGGATCGTGTTTGTGTTCATCTGTGTTTGACGATATCACTGTCCACATTCAATCCCCAAAATGCACCAGAGTGGGTTCAGTGGGTTGCGTTGTGGGTCGATGTGGGACATAATCCCATACATGACCACCACTGAGGCCCCATTCCGTGCCATTCACCGGACAAGCCAATGCGACGATCGACGCCAAAACTCGGCTGGCGATCCCTGCAAAGTTCCGGAATCGCTGGGATCCCAACCAGGACGGCGCGACATGGTTCTGCATTCCATGGCCTCAGACCAAAACACTTCGGCTCTACACCCACTCGATGTTCAACGAGCTCTATTCCGCAGGTCGTCGAGCGCCGAGTCTGACGCCATCTCCGGACCAGTCCGAGCTGGATTCGATTCTGTTCTCAGCGGCCGAGGAAGTGGATGTGGATGCGAACCACCGTATCCGTTTGCCCGCATGGCAGGTCGAGACACTGTCGCTCCCACGCGACATCGTCGTGATCGGTGCGGGGGATCGCTTGGAGATCCGAGACCGAGAATCTTGGCAAGCGTCGTTCAACGACAAGCTCGCGCGTATGCACGAGATCGCGGAGAAGATCAGCTCACTCCAAGTCGGGGGATGAATCACGCCTGAGGGTTCAAAGACGAACCCGATGGCACAAGCGTCGACGAGATGATCTTGCCTGCTCTGATCGTCGAGACAACCGGACCGAGTCGAGGGGCGTGAGGTTTGTGTGACCTTGCCCCACCAAGGACGGGATCGAAGCGCAAGGAAGCGCATCGGTCAGGGACACACCCCGGCAGGGGTCGCACCCAAGACTCGGAACCAACATCGCCCTCCCGACCACCACCGGGAGGGCTTTTCAATTCATGACTTCTTGTATCACGGACTCCGTCGCGTCATGGCCGCGAGAGCATCTGCGGATAGTCGATGCCTTGCAAGCCACCCAACGTCCAGCGGTAGCGCATGTTCAGCAGCGTCGGATCTTCTAAACCGCCGAGCGGCACTGGGAAGGTATCGAGGGGCACATAAGTCTGCTCCCACACGAACTTGTCACGATTCAGGTAGTCCGCAGGACTCACCGAACTCGCGGCGAGTCCGCTCATCGCGGTGTTGATCGAGCCGTCGAACATCAGCTTCGCGGGCTGCGCGTGGTCGTACGCGAAATACGGCGATCCCGCTTGCTCGCGATCGAACTCCTCGAACATGTGTACCTTTGCGGATGGGAAGCGGACCTCGTGGAATCGACGTTCGCTGAGATCCGCCGGCCCACTCACACTCGAAAAAACATGAGGCGTGCTTTCGACCGGAGCATACTGTGCAAAGCTGAAATCTTGCTGCCATGCATGCGGCACAACCTGATAGCTCGAAGCAAAGGGCCACAGTTGAACAATCGCTATAAGACCCCAGTTCTGATCGGTGTCATACCCCTGCTCATCAGGTTGACCATTCCCGTAAGGGAATGAGTTGTCATCTTCGAGATACTCAAGTGGGTTCGCTTGCCAGTGCAGTTGATTGACATTCGAAGGATCAACCCACATCGGGTCCGTCACACTTCCACCCATGTAGTCCGCGAGTACAAGGTGCGAATACCGTCGATGCATTAATCTCTGGGTCGGAGCGAGAATGGCATCCGGTCCATTAATTCGCCCCGTAGCTCTTTGAAGGATGTTCTGCACTTGCCAAGCCGCGGCGATGGTGTCTGTGGCAGCAACCTTCAACTTCCCGTTCTTCAGGTTTGGATAAGTCCCACCAGCATGCCAAGTGAAGGTGAAGATCCGATCGTCGTGGTCTAAGCCGTACATCGCGCCCATCTGACCGATCGTCGCGAGGTTGCCCTCGCTGCTCATCCCTCGTGCTTGTGATCGGCTGTGACTCAGCGCCGGAGTCAGCACCGCTCCCACGCTCACGGAAATCGCCAGAATGATCGCGAGCTCGACGAGCGAGAAGCCCGTCGCGCGCTGCTTTGTGTTGTTATTCATTGGCAGAACCTCAGGTAAATAATAATGTAACCACAATGTCCGACCTGATTTTATCAGATTGACCACATTCCACAAGCGCACTTTCAACGATTTATGTCTCTAATTATAATCTAGCGCCGACGGATCCGATCGTTGAGACGGACGTAGTCCACCCCTCGCAGCCCCCTGAGCGTCCAGCGGTACCGCATATTCAGGTCCGTTTGATCCCCAAGACCCCCCAGCGGGATCGGGAAGGTGTCGATCGGGACGTAGTGCTGGGTCCAGATGTCGCTGCCCCCAAACGAGTACTCCGCGGGACTGACCGACGGCATCGCCTCGCCGCTGGTCTTGGTGTTGATCGAACCATCGAACATGAGTTTCTCTGGAGCGGCGTGGTCGTACGCGAAGTAGGGGTTCGCGAGCTGATCGTGATCGAACTCGGAATACATCCAGACTTTGTTAGACGGGAACGCGACCTCTGGGAAGTAGCGTTCGCCGAGCTGGGGCTGTCCCCCCACGGACATGAGCAGGTGAGGTGTGCTGCTGACTGGCGCATAGGTCGGCGCGGTGTCGGGCATCCATGAATGCGGGACAGTCTGGAAGCTTGATCCGAAGTGCCAGAGCTGAAGGATCGCGCTGCTGCTCCCGCCGGGAGGAGAGGAATATCCAGCAGGGACCGATCCCTGACCGCCCGGGACGATCGAGAAGTTCAGCTGGTTCTGCTGCCAGATCAGCTGGTTGTAGTCATCATGATGCGCCCAGATGGGCTCGCCCACATTCCCCATGTAGTCCGCGAGCACGAGGTGCGAGTAGCGCCGGTGCACGAGGATCGAACTGGGGAGCAGGATGCGCTGTGGGCCCGTCAGTCGTCCCGTCGCGCGATAGAGGATATCGCGGACCTGCATCGCCGCGGCTTCGACATCGTTACTCGCGAAACGTGAATTACCAGTAGCTAAATCAATGTAGCTATTCCCGCCGGTCCATGTGATGTTCGCGATCCGGTTGTCGTTGTCGATCGCGTACATCCCCCCCGCTTGTCCGATCATCGCGAGGTTGCCCTCGGAGGACATCCCACGCGCCTGAGAACGCAGGTGACCCAGCACCGGCGCGAGCGTCGCGGTGACACTCGCGCTGATCGTGATCAGGGTGAACAACTCAATCAGCGAGAATCCTCGTGCTTTGGAATGAATCATGATGTCCTTTGTGATCTATCTACAGAATATGAATTCGTTCGATCAGATCGTATCAGATTCATCCCATCGCACAAGCAAAACTCGTTATGGCCTCGACAGAACCTGCGGATAATCCAGCCCCGAGAGCCCTCCGGAGGTCCAGCGGTAGCGATGGACGAGTTTGTTCCCCTGCTCAGAACCAAAGATCGGCAAGGGGAACTTATCGAGCGGCCGGTAGCTCTGGTAATACACATCTTGCTCCCCATTATCACGGTCATGGAGCTCATTACCCGGATGCACCCCCGGACGAGCGAGCCCCGTCAACGCGGTGTTGATCGATCCATCGAACATCAGCTTCGCCGGAGCGGCATGATCGTACATGAAATACGGTGTTCCCTTCTGCTCGCGATCAAACTCTTCGAACATGAACACCTTCGCTGACGGGAAACGGACCTCGCTCGTGAAGCGCTGAGCCACATTGTTCCCGCCAAGGGTGTCACCGTTGTTGTAAATGTGCGGTGTGTGGTACTGCGGCGTGATCGTTGCGACGTCGTCAAAGAGCCAGGCGCTATTCGATTGCTGATAGCTCGAGCCGTAGGTCCAGAACTGGCGCACCGCGAGCTCATCCCATCCGGAACTCGATTCGTAATCACCGCCCGGATAGCCTGTGCCGTATGGGATGGTGTTGTCTTCTTCAAGATACTCCAGCGGGTTTGCTTGCCAGCTCAGCTGCTGCGCGTCTGCAGGGTCCACCCAGAGCGGATCGGAAACATTGCCTCCCAGATAATCCGCGAGCACGAGGTGCGAGTATCGGCGGTGCATCAGCCGTTCGAGGGGAGGGAAGAGTCTTCCCTCGCCGTTGATCCGACCGGTGTGTCTCCAGAGGATGTCCCGCGCCTGGTACGCCGCAGCTCGGATGTCACTCGGCGGTAAGATCATGTTCCCAGAGCGGATATTGAGCTGAGGCACGCCGGCGCGCCAGGTGTAGGTAAAGATCCGATCCCCGTTGTCGATCGCGTACATCCCCGATCCCTGACCGATGGTCAGCAGGTTCCCCTCGCTGGTCATCCCCTGCATGCTCGATCGCACCCTGCTCAGCGACGGCGCCAATACAGCACTGGCGGTGACCACAACCGCAAGCACGGCGGTGAGTTCAATCAACGAAAACGCGCGTGAAGCTTCCTTCTTCATTTGGTGTCCCTTCTCAATTCATAAATAATAAGTCCCTACGACGCATGCGCTGTGCAACGCATCCGTTGCAATATCCGTCCCATATTGCATCCGGATGCGATCGATCAGCATGTTCGTGTCTAATAAGGGGTTCAACCGTGTCAGGACGAGCTCAAACGCCTTTTCATCGCTCGGCGCAAGCCCCAATCGGTGATCCCTGGAAACGCGACGCTCGCGCCCAGCCCCAGCCGAACAGGCAGACTCGTCCAGACCTCGCCTTTGGGCTTTCCAAGACACTTGACGATCGCGCGTGCGACGCGCTCAGGCGGTTGCATGAATCGCTCGCTCGATCCCGCGAGATCCAGGTCGCCCCCCGATCTCTTCGCGGCTTCCTCGAAGAACTCCGTCTTGGTCCCGATCGGATGCACGCTCGATACATGAACCCCGGTCCCGAGCAGTTCCAGACGCATCGCTCGGCAGAAGTGGTCCTGCGCTGCTTTGGTGGCGCAGTAGGTGCCATAGTGCGGGAGTCCGATCTTGCTCAGACAACTCGCGACCATCATCGCGTGCCCGCTCCCTTGTGATTTGAAGATCTCAATCGCCGGCTGCGCAAGACGCAGCGAACCAAAGAAGTTCGTCTCGAACATCGCTCGGATGTCGTCCTGCGATGTGGTATGACTTGGCTGCTCGCTCCCGAATCCCGCATTGGCAAGCACGGCGTAGATGCTCCCGAACCGTTCAACGCATGATTCGATCGCGCGCGTGCAGTCCTCGTCCGAGTCCACCGATCCGACGATCACGTGCGATCGGTCTTCGCCGATCTGCTTTGAGAGTGCTTGGAGCCGATCCTCGCGTCGCGCCATGAGCACCACGCGCATCCCTGCTTCGGCGCACGCGATCGACGTCGCGGCTCCGATTCCCGAAGACGCGCCGCTGATCAGGATGGGTTTGTTGGTGAGATCGATCATCAGATGATCTCATATGAGTGATGATGTGGAGACTGGAGAATCAAGAACTATTTGCCGTTGGGATCGAGGGTGTCAGCGGCGGAGCTGATGTCCTTGCCGATGCCTCGGACAGTGTTGCATGCACTGAGCGCGAGGATCCCTCCAGCAAAGAGGATCGCGGCCAGAACCTTTGCGGTGTCTCGTAGTGTCGAACGTTTCATCCGATTGCTCCGTCGTTGCCGTTCGTTGTGCCCGCGCGTTCCGTAGAGCGGGCTCCGATCCAGCGGAGTTCATCCATACCCCAAGCTATCGACCAGATCGCATAAAACGCTGCACCGATCGCACAAATCACCAGCACGCGGACCGCTTGGTGCGACCACTGCTCAGAGACCCCCCAGAACTCGCTGACCCCAAAGATCACCCCCCCCATCAGGGAAGACCCGACGAAGACCAGTACATACGGCCGAATCGATTTTGATCCCAAGTCATTGATATTGCTTGACTTACGCTTTGATGCCGCCGCGAGCCACATCATCTGCAGGATCGCGCAGATCGCGGTGGACCACGCGAGTCCCGCTTCCTTGAGCCACCAGATCAGGACCAGATTCAGCGAGATATTCACCCCCACCATCAGCAGCGCGATCCGCATCGGGGTTCGTGTGTCTCCCTGCGCGTAGAACGCACGCGTGTAGAGCTGATTGAGCGAGTATGCCCAGACCGCGACGCTGTATCCAACCAACACCGCCGACGCTCTCGTGACGCCTTCTTGCGAGAAGCCGTCGCCGAATCCGGAGTACAGCACCTGGATCAACGGCCCCCCCACCACCACCAGTCCGATGCTTGCTGGGACTCCGATGTAGAGACTCAAGCGAACGCCGCGCCGGAGCATGATCCCGAACTGCTCAGGATTGTTCGCGACGCGTGAGAGCGCCGGGAACGCCGCCGTCGCGACCGCGATCCCGAACACACCAAGCGGGAACTGGTACAAACGCTGCGCATAGAACAGCACCGCGTTGGACGATTCATCGAGCGGATAGTCCCGTCCCAGAAACGTCGGACCGATCCAGTTGGGGTACATCGCGATCAGCGTGTCCACAAACGCGTTGAGCTGCAGCGTCCCCAATCCGATCATCACTGGGATCATCCTTCGCAGCATCGCGCGTGCTTCATCGCGAGCTGCACCGACCCCTCGCGTCCATCGGACCTTCCCACGCAGCGCCCAGAGTGACCAGAGCACCTGCAGCACCGCAGACAGCACCGCCGCGATCCCGATCGGGTACGCCCACGTCGCGGCATCCGCACCCTCCACAAAGAAGTACGGCACAGAAGCGCCGATGATGCAGATATTCAGCAGGATCGGAGCCGCGGCCCACGGTCCGAACTTGTTGTGGCTCTGGAGCATCCCCCCCAGAATCGCGGCGATGCAGATCATCGGCATGAACGGGAGCATCACCATCACAAGCTTGAGCGAGTACGCACGATCCGGATTGTCCGCGGACATCAACACCGCACCAAGGAGCGCCAGCTCGATGATGATCGTGATGATCCCAGTGACCATCGCGAGCAGTCCGATCGTCAGCGAAGCGAACGCGTCCGCTTTGCTCGGATCATCGTCGGCCATCCGTGTGTACTCAGGAATGAATGCCGCTGAGAGCGCCCCCTCGCCGAACAATCTCCGGAACATGTTGGGGATCGCAAACGCCGCCGCGAACGCTGAACCCACGGCCGTGTCTCCGAAGACACGCACGGTGACCAGATCGCGCGTCAATCCGAACACGCGCGAGATCAGCGTCAATCCCGCAACGGTGCGGGTGTTCTTGCCGAGCGTGTTGTGATCTGATCGGGAGTCCACTGGTTTCAAGATCGGGTATCAGGGGTGGTCGGGGCCACTCATTCAGGAGCGGATTGAGGATCAGCCGCGGGATCATGTTGTGGATCGATCATGCAGCGCTTTCCGTTCTTCCAGTACCAGAAGAGGAACAGCACAAAGCCCGCGAGAGCCGCCCCGCTCATATCCGCGGCTAGATCGAGCAGGTCAAACACACGACGAAACAGGGGCTGCGTGAGTTCATCAAAAGCCCCGAATCCCATCCCGATGAGCCCCACAAGCAGCGCGCTGCGACGCACGCAGGTCTTTGATCGGACCCAACTCGTCATCCCGAGCAGCAGCGTCCACAATCCAAACGCTCCGAGATGTATCAAAAGATCTGTCCGGCTGAACGGCCCCTTGACCGCGAGTCCCGGCCAGTGCGTCGCGGTGAGCAGGGTGAGGGTGTAGACCACGAACGCGATCCGAAACAAGAACGTCACAATCGGCGCCGGCATGGACTACTCGCTCTTGACCGGAGCCGACTGCGATGAACCACGCAGCACGTTGATCTCCGCTTCGCTCAGTTCCGTGTTGACTTCCGAAGCTTTGAGCGTCGCGAGCGCGCGATCCCATTCCGCGACGACCGAGGTTCCCAGCGCCTCGTAGTCCTGAGCGCCAGGCGCGCTTGGTTCGTACTGGAAGATCGTCTGTCCAAAGCTCGGACACTCCGCGAGCTTGATGTTCCGGCGGATCGGCGGGCGATAGACTCGCGCACTCGCCCACGCACTCCCGGTCTCGCGGCCGGACTCGAAGAACCGCTCCAGATCCGCGACGACCTCGCGTGAGTGCGTGGTCTGCTGCTCGTGCATGCACAAGACCACGCCCGCGACGCGGAGCTGTGGATTGACCTGCTGACGCACCAATCCGACGGTTTCGAGGAGCTTGCTGACACCTTGGAGCGCCAGGAAGTGTGCTTGCATCGGGATGAGGACCTCGCTCGCCGATGCGAGTGCGTTGAGCGTGAGCAGTCCCAGCGCTGGAGGACAATCAAAGAGCACAAACTCGTGGTCCGTGTCCCGCATCGACAGCGCCTTGGCGAGTCGATTGTTTCGATCTGTTTCCGACGAAAGCTCGGTCTCGACCGCCGCCAGATCGGTCTCTGCTGGGATCAGATCGAGGTTGTCGTCGATGTGACGCATGCATCCGGCGATGCCATGCTCAGGTTCAAGGAGCAGGTCGTAGACCGTCGGATCATCATCCGGCTCAACCCCAACATGGAGCGTCGCGTGTGCCTGGGGGTCCAGATCGACCAGCAGCACCTTGCGTCCCTGCCGAGCGATCGACGCGGCGAGGTTCACTGCGGTCGTGGTCTTCCCGACGCCGCCCTTCTGGTTCATCAGCGCGATGGTGCGCACGGGATGCTCAAACTTCTGGTCCATAGCAGGAGTATACCAGAACGACCGCGCCCAAAGGGGTCTTGGCCGCTCCGAATCGGCTATTGGATGGTCAAATCCACGGGCAAGCGGACCGTGACAGGCTGCAGACACTGCTCGGCGTTGCACGTCTGGAACGTGATCCCAAGGACAGGATCGCCGGGCGTCGGACCGATGCCCTCGGCTTTCTCGATCGCGACCTCGAACTCGATGCGTCCGTGATGGATCATGATCCGCTGATCTCCATCCCCGAACGCTTCACCCTCCGGATACTCCGCGTAGACCGCGACCCCCTGCCCTTCCATCAGACCCACGCGGAGGGGGATGAGCGATCGAGCCGCCTCTGAGGACCCCGGATCTCCCGCGATGATGTGGAAGGGTTCCTCGATCTCAAGCGCCACGGAGAATGAAGCCGGATGATCGTCCTTGACGACTATGTTGTCCTCCGACACATACACCGCGACGGGATTAACAGGCCTCGGCGCTTCGGTCGAGGCGCCCGCGAACTCGTACGCTCCGCCGATGCGCTCGCGGTGGGTCATCAGCTCGATCAGCGCCCGAGTCGAGTTGGCTACGCTGATCGGGTTGTTCGCGATGGAAGAAGAAACACCCTGCAGATTCTGGACCGCCCACTCGATCCAGCGATCCTCCCCAGAGATCCGGACCATCCGCGCGTTGTTGAGCGCCATCACACCCACCCCCGATGGGGTCGCGCCGTCGTGAAGCGAGCGAGGACGGATGAACAGGTCCTTCCGATCGCTCCGCGTGTCGTGGTATACGCCAGGATTCGACTCGAAGTGCTTCCGCGTGGTAATGAACAGCCGCTCGATCGGGGTCCAGAGCGTGTCGTCGTTCTCAGCGATCGCAAGATCCATCATCGCAGAAAGCAACAACGCATGGTCCTCAAGACCCGCTTCGATCGTGCTCTGATGCGCTCTCCAGGACCTTGCAAGCTCACCATCAGGAGTCCGCAGCGTCTTGAGCATGAAATCCACCGCATGACGCGCGGCTTCGATGTACTCCCGCTCGCCAAGCACCACCCCCGCTCTTGTCAATCCCGACACGAGCATCGCGTTCCACGCGCCCACGACCTTGTCATCAACGCTCGGCTGATCGCGCTTCGATCGTGCTTCATACAGCAACCCGTTCACGCGATCGAGCTGTTCGTGGAACGCTTCGACCGACATTCCCAGATCCGCCGCGACGAGCTCGGGGCGCTTGTCGAGCCGGAGCACATTGCTCGCGGGTTCATTGGGATGGTGCGGATCTTTGAAGTTGGTTCCCGCGTCGAGGCCGTAGACTCGGATTGCGAACGCCGCGTCATCCGCATCGAGCACTTCCTGGATCTGCTGCGTGTTCCAGAGGTAGTTCTGACCCTCGCGATGGTTCACTTCCGCGTCCTGCGCGCTGTAAAAACCGGTCGTTCCCGGATCAGTGCTCGGATCACGCATCTCGCTGAGCACATACTCCGCGGTCCGTCTCGCGATCCGCTTGTAGAACGCATCGTCGTACACCTCCGCCGCCCGAGCGTACAGATGCAGCAACTGACCGTTGTCGTAGAGCATCTTCTCAAAGTGAGGCACCAACCAGAACTCATCGACGCTGTAGCGATGGAATCCGCCCCCGACTTGGTCGAAGATGCCTCCGATCCCCATGCGATCGAGCGTCTGCTTCACGCTCTGATCGATCGCGGCTCTGGTATCGTCGTCCACAATCGATCGCGCATCGAGCAGCAGTTCCATGAATACGGGCTGCGGGAACTTGGGTGCTCCGCCGAACCCGCCGTTGACGCGATCAAACATCCGCAGCAGTCCCGACACCGCGGCTTGGATGTGCTTGATCCCGACCTGAACCGGTTGCTGCGAGACCCCCACCTGCTCAGCGACTGCGCCCGCGAGCGCGTCGCTCTGCTCGATGACCTCGTCGCGTTTGTCCTTGTACGCTTGCGACAACGACTGGAGCACCTGCGGGAACGAAGGGCGGTTGTACATCGGTTCGGGAGGGAAGTACGTCCCGCACCAGAAGGGCTTGCGTTTCTCAGGTTCAAGGAACACCGACATGGGCCAACCCCCAGAGCCGGTCATGATGGTGGTCGCGGCCATGTACAGCTCGTCGATCTCGGGATGCTCCTCGCGATCGAGCTTGATGCACACGAAGTTATCATTCATGATCTTCGCGATCGCCTCGTTCTCGAACGACTCGCGCTCCATGACATGACACCAGTAGCAGGTCGAGTACCCGATCGACAGAAACACCGGCACATCGCGCTCCCGCGCTTCCGCGAACGCTTCGTCGGACCACATCCGCCAGTTCACCGGATTGTGCGCGTGCTGGAGCAGATACGGCGAGGTCGAGTTGATCAGCTCGTTGGTGTATTTATGGTCAGTTGTCGTGGGTGTAGCGTCCATTGGGAGAGTGTAGGGCTCATCCTCGCGGCCTCTTGCGGACAATCTATTTCAGGTCCACACGATCGATCTCTCGGAACAACGCCGCCGCGATGGTGTGGCCGTGCTGGAAGATCTCGTTCCCGACCGGCCCGATTTCCCCGGCTGCGAAGAACCCCGCGAGCGGGATGCCGGTATCGGGTGCGTTGAGCTCTCGCCCCGCTTTCGCGAGCTTCGCCCCATCGACCGGAAGCTCGAACGCATGACGGATCGCGCGAGCATCATGCGCCGGCTGACCAAAGAACTCCTGCGTGCGTCCGGTGCACGAGACCACCAGCGCCCCGCTCGGACGATCGTACAGACGCTGCGCATCGAGCAGCAGCGAAAGGTCCTCGTGCGCCGTCTGCGCATCGTGCAGATGGGGCTGGATCGTCTGTCCAGCGCTGACGAGGTCCGCGATCGCGAGCGATCCGGATTCTTCATCGCCTCCGAGAATGTTGCGGATCAGGAAATCGCCGCGCCCGAAGCGTGCTTTGTGTTCGTTGATCACGCGGCCAATAAGCAATCCGTCTTCGAGCAGCTCGCGATCCTCGTCCCCGATCCCTTGGAGGGACTCGCGGATCGCTTCGATCGCGGGGATGCCCCCAAGCTCAAGGATCAGGTTCCCGCGAGCTTTGGTCACCACCATCGGCTGGCCGATCGGTCGACACCCCTGCGAGATGATCGTGTCGATCTGGATATCACCTGAGAGCGTGATCCCCATCGCGCCGTGGTTGCTGAGCTTACCGTTGATGAACAGCGTGTTCCCGCCGGGAACGGTCCCTCCCGACGCCATCCCGCCGAGGATCGTGCCGATGCGCTGCAGCTGCCCCTGAGGATCGGTGTACGCGACACGCGACGCCGAGAGTGCTGGGACGAGGTTCACCAGTGGCACAGAGAACGGATCGGCGAAGAAAAACGAAGCCGCCATCGAGTCGGAGGCGCCAATCGTCTCGCTGATTTTCGCGGCTCGATCCGCTGGATCCATCGGACCCCACGTCGCGTCGAGCGTATACGGATGCAGCTCAACCCCAGGCAGGTTCATCGCGAGCAGCGAAATCCCAGGCCCTTCAACGATTTCCGTGTCGTTGCCCATGATCCCCGCCGCGGAAACGATCAGCATGTGCTTAGGCTCAAGCGAGCTGCGGATCGCGTCGGCGATCATCCCCACGCGCTGCGCAAAGCTCGGCGTCACAAACCCGATCACCAAATCCGCTGGGGCGCGGACATGCGCCTTGACACGCTCGGACGCATCGATCGCCGCGTTGACGGGATCGGGGAATGTCGATAATCCCGACCCGATCGCGATGCCCTGCCCAGCGCTGTGATGAGAGCCATGCTGGGCGCTTGAATCAGGATCAGGGGTGGGCGATTCGTTGGTCATCGGTGATTCATATTTACTGACCAGGCATCAGCACAACCTTGGTTGGACTGAGCACCGTCAGCGCCAGCGCGTCGTCGTGCACCGGATCACCGATCACGCCGACCACGCTGCCGAGGTAGCGCCGGAGATCCTGATCGGGTTTGGGTGCGATGTACCCGACCGTGCGATCAACGCCTGTGATCGGATCAGGAACACGCACGCGATACAGCAACGGCAAGTGCTCGCCCGTGTACACGCCTGAGAGCATCAAACGCCCCACCATGTTGTACACACGCGAGTCGTTCCATCGCTCGATCTTCTGGTTCAGCTCGATCTGCTGCGAGTCCGCGACCGCGAGCGCTTGAGCAATCGCTCGGCGTTGATCACGCGTCTCGATGCGGATGTTGATCCACTCGATCCGCTGCTCCAACGGCCCGATCGCGGGATCGTCCGCGTCCGCCGCGTCACGTGCGCGTGTGAACTCCGCGAGCAGCTCAGGGAGCGCCTCGTCGAGCTGCTCACGCGGCATCGAGCGTGCCTTGGTAAACGATGCTTCGAGTGCTTCGAGCCCCGAGACCGTCAAACTAGATCCTGCCGGGCGTGTGGTCTTTTCGGGAGTGATCACACGAGGCGTCTCGCGAACTTCCGGGATCGTGTTCTGGATCTCGACCGGATCATCGTCCGTCTCGCTCTCTGGAGTGGATTCAGGGATCACTTGTTCTTCGCGCAGATCAATCACCGGCTCTGGATCGGTCACCTGCTCGGAAGCGACCTCTCCCGCTGACTCTTGAACTTCATTGACGGCCTCTTCACCAGCTCCAGTCTCTGACGATCCGGGACCAGCCGCGAGCGGGGATTGGCCGGTCGTGATTTTTTTGCCGCCCTGATGGGACGCGATCTCTTCAGGAGTCGCGTTGCGCAGGGCGCTGGTGCGGACGTATGCGTATGGGAACGCTTTGACCGCAGGTGGTCTCGGCGGCGCGACGCGGTATCCGAGGACCTGGTTGTTTGAGTCGCGGAGGGTCTCGAGCACGCTCAGCTCGATTCCAGAACTCAGCGGCTCAGCAAAGACGGGGCACCATGAGCCGTCGATCCCGCGGAGCATGGACTCCGCTTTGAGCTGCGATGCGTTGATGAGCTGGACATGCGATCCCGCTTTCACGCTCCGCGCGTCCTTAGCCGGGACCAGCACCCCCATCGACGCGGGGTAGCGGACCTTCGAATAATCGCCAGAGGTCCCATCGACGGCGACGATCGTGCCTCGCTTGAACTCCGCGATGGTGTAGTAGATCTCCTGATCGCCGCAGCGTACGGGCTCAACCTCGCTGGTCACGACCATCCACTGCGGAGCGGCGTTCTGTGCCATCGCTTTGGGTGAGACGAGCATCATGAGCGCAAAGCACACCAAAGCCGGGATGGCTCGGAGCGGGCTGGAGTGTGATCGTTTCGTGAACATGGGTATTCTCCCTTGCTTTAGTGCTGCGGATTGCTGCGAATCGACGCGTTGGGTCACCCCTAGTGTATTCGCTTGAGCCCGTTGAGTGAGACTGATCTCCACAACGAGTGCAACCTACCGGAACACCTGACCTATCGTTCCGGTATGCGTATTCCCCGATCTCCCAATCGCGTGTTCTCTGCCTCGATCGTTCCCGCAACCGCGTTGCTCATTCTCTGTTCGGGAGGGTGTCAATCGCCGTTCCAGCGAGCATCAGAAAAAGAACTGCGCCAAGCGATGGTTCATTCAGTGCAGCGCGAGATTAATGCCGCACGCGAGAAGGACGTTGAGCCACAGCCGATCGAGCTGAGCCCCACGACGGACCTGACCCAGCTCGACATCCGCGAGGATCATCTCGAGCAGATCCAGCGTGAGTTCTCGACCAAGGGCTACACACAAGAGCTTCAGGATTCCGGACCTCATGACGATCCGATCGCCGGACTCATCGGGACTGATCTCCTCGGACGCGACACCGTGCTCGTCCCGGTCTCTTTGCAAGGCGTGGTCCAAGCAAGCATCGCGGGGAACCTCGATGTCGAGTTCGCTCAGTTTGGTCCCGCGATCTCCCAAGCACAGCTCGTGGAAGCCGAGGCGGTCTTTGACTGGACACTCTTCGGGAGTGTTGAGGGGCGCGACACGATCACGCCGCAGACGTCCGCCGCGGGATTCGGGACCGGAGTTATTCGGAACGAGTCCGACAGCGCCACCGCAACGCTCGGCGTGCGCCGGAGCTTGACGACCGGCGGCTCGCTCTCGATCCAGCATGACCTTGGATACACCAACGTCGAGTCCTCCTTCTTCGGAGCCGCGGACCCCAATCCGAGCAACTCGTCTAACTTTGTGCTCGGATACGAGCAGCCGCTGCTCGACGGATTCGGACGCGACCGCGTCCAAGCAGGGATATATCTCGCTCGCAATGCTGAACGCAGCGCCGTCGCGAGTCTCAAGACCCAGCTCATCACCTCCGCATCAGACACCGAACGCGCGTACTGGCAGCTCGTCTTCGCGTACAAGCAGGTCATCATCCGCGCCAAGCTCCTCGAGCGAGGCATCGAGGTCCGCGATGACATCAAAGCACGTCGTGTCCAGGACGCGCGCCAGGCGCAGGTCGCGGACGCCGTCGCACGCGTTGAGCGGCGCCGATCCGATCTGCTGACCGCGAAGACCGCGCTCCGCAACGCGAGCGACAACCTCAAGCGACTCATGAACGACGACCGTATCCCAGTGGGATCCGAAATCCTCCTTGTCCCTGGAGACGACTCCGCGGTCGAGGCGCTCTCGATCTCACTGCTCAACGCGATCGACACGGGCATCCAGAATCGTCCGGAAGTCGAGCAATCGATCCTCAGCATCGACGACTCGACCATCCGCGAAAACGTCGCTCGCAACGCCAAACTCCCGACGCTCAACCTCACGGCTCAAGCACGCATGCTCGGACTCGATGACTCGATCGCCGACGGCTACAACGACTCGATCTCCAACCGCTTCGTCGATGATTGGCTCATCGGTCTCACCTTCGAGCAGCCCCTCGGGAACCGCGCCGGAGAAGCCGGATTCCGAAGAGCGCGTCTGGAGCGCATGCAATCGATCGTCGGATATCGGCGCACGGTCCAGGGGATCGTCCTTGACATCAAGAACGCCCTCAACGCTGTCGTGACCAATCACGCGCTCATCTCGCAGTCCACGCTCTCGCGCGTCGCTCAGGGTGAAGCGCTACGAGCGCTGATCGTCGAGAAGGAACTCACCAACGCGGGATACTCCGTCGAGCGATTGAATCTTGAGCTCAATCAGCAGGAGTCGCTCGCAAACGCGGAGATCTCCGAAGCGTTGTCGCTCGTGAACTACAACACCGCGATGGTGGACCTTTACCAAGCGATGGGCACGACGCTCGATCGCAACCGAATCGATTTCATCGTCCCCGACGCGAACCAGCTCAATCCCGGCGAGTCCGTGGGTGAGTACGAGATCGAAGACCAGTCCGAGCAGAGCAGCGATGACTGAGACGCTCGAAGGTCCCGAAGCGATCGTTGCCGCCGTGACCCGACTTGGTTTGGGTGAACCCATCGCGTTCCCGACCGAAACGGTCTACGGCCTCGGCGCTGACGCGCTCGATGAAGACGCCGTGCTCCGTATCTTCGCGCTCAAGGGACGACCCTCGAGCAATCCGCTCATCGTCCACGTGTCCGGACCTGAGATGGCTGACGAGTTGGTCGAGGAATGGACCGACGACGCACAGAAGCTCAGCGAAGCGTTCTGGCCCGGCGCGTTGACGCTGGTGCTCAACAAGTCCGAGCGCGTACCAGACGTCGTCACCGCCGGAGGACCGACGGTCGCCGTGCGATGCCCAGCTCATCCGCTGGCGCTTGGACTCATCGAAGCGTACGGCAAACCCATCGTTGGTCCCAGCGCCAATCCATCGGGACGCATCTCCCCCACCACGGCTGAGCATGTGGAGATCGGATTCGAGGGACAAGACCTCCTGATCCTCGACGGCGGGAGCTGCCGAGCCGGGATTGAATCCACGGTCGTGGATCTGACGAGCGACGAACCTCGCGTCCTGCGTCCCGGAGTGATCACCGTTGCTCAGATCGCTCGCGTGCTCGATCGCGCCGTTCATATTGGTCCCCAGAACGCGGGGCAAGACGCACCACAGGATCAGGGGACCACCAAATCCCCCGGCGTGCTGGGTGCGCACTACCAACCCAGCAAGCCGACAATGCTCAAATCCAGCGATGAAATCGCCCAATCCGGCTCCAGCGTGTTCCAGATCGTGTGGTCCAGAGACGAACTCGCAGCGAGCACATTGGGACGAGCACTCCCCAAAGACCCCCTCGGATACGCGCGAGGTCTGTATAACGCGATGCACGAGGGAGATCTTTCGGACGCTTCGGAGATATGGATCGAGCGTCCTCCGGAATCGGACGATGATGAAGATGCCCAAATCTGGCACGCAATCATGGAAAGATTGACACGCGCGTGTCAATAGTACATGGGAAGGGAAATCATCATGTCCTCATCCGCAACCGCTGACCAACTCTCATCGCACAAGGGAACCGAAATGTCGTCCAAACTCTCTATCGCTCTCGCTCCAGGTGACGGGATCGGACCCGAAATCACCAAAGCATGTCTCACAGTCTTCGAAGCCGCGGGCGTGATGGACCATGTAGACTTCGTCGAAGTCTCGATGGGTGAAAAAGAGTTCAACGCCGGAAACTCCTCAGGGATCGCGGACGATGCGATCCAAGCGGTTGAGAATCTCGGGATCCTCTACAAGGGACCAATGGGCACACCGACCGGCGGCGGAGGAAAGTCGATCAATGTCACGCTCCGCAAAGCGTTCGGCGCCTTCGCGAATCTCCGCCACTTCCAGACCCTCCCAGGCGTGGAAACGGTCTACTCCAAAGCCGGATACGACATCGATTTTCATGTCGTTCGCGAGAATGTCGAAGACACCTACGGCGGGATCGAGCACCGACTCCTCACCGATGTCGTCCAGAACCTTCGCCTCATCACCGCTCCAGGATCCGACCAAGTCCACAAGTTCGCGTTCGAGACCGCACGCTCGCTCGGACTCGACAAGATCTACTGTGGTCACAAAGCGAACATCATGAAGCTCACCGACGGCATGTTCCTCAACCGATTCCACAAGGTCGGTGAGGCCTATCCAGAAATCGAGCGCGGCGAAGTCATCGTCGATGCGCTGTGCATGAACATGGTCATGTACCCAGATCGCTACGACATGATCGTGCTCCCAAACCTCCAGGGTGACATCGTGTCGGACCTCGCGGCTGGACTCGTCGGCGGACTCGGTTTCGCGCCAAGCGCCAACATCGGTGATCGCATCGCGATCTTCGAAGCCGTCCACGGCACCGCGCCCGACATCGCGGGTAAAGGCATCGCGAACCCAACCTCCCTGCTCCTCTCCGGAGTCATGATGCTCCGTCACATCGGTCTGGGAGCAATCGCCGCGAAGATCAACAACGCGCTGCTCGCCACCCTCGAAGACGGCGTGCGCACCGGAGATGTGAAGGGCGAGGGCGATCCGGTCGGCACCATCGCGTTTGCAGACGCGATCGTTGAGCGCATCGGACAAGCACCGAAGTCCGCGAAAGCAAAGAACTGGGCCGGAGATTCGGTTACCTTCAAACCACAAGGGACTCCGAGCGAGTACGAGATGATGTACGCGGAGCCGGAAGCAAACATCGAGCATGTCGGCTGCGACATCTACTTCGGCACCCGCAAGAAGCCCTGCGAGATTGCTCCAACACTCGAATCCATCTGCGAAGGCACGCCGCTGAAGCTCGTGCTCATCTCAGCGCGAGGCACCAAGGTTTGGCCGAACGGCTCGCTCTACACCGAGTGCGTCGAGCACTTCCACTGCCGACTCGAACGCCGCGACGAGAACACACCGGTTGATTCAACGGTCGGGATCGAGATCATGCACAAGGTCGCGGAGCACTACGAGATCGCGTGCTACATCCCGCTGAAGAACTTCAACGGCGATCGCGGATACCTGCTCGCGCAGGGTCAGTGAGCGACTCACGACAACTCGAATAAACACGACCACGCAGCCCATTTGGCTGCGTGTTTCTTTAGTTGCAGTTGCTCGACATCAGATTGATGAAGGCACTCACATCAAGGAAGTTGTACATGCCGTCATTGTTCAGGTCAGTGGCGGGATCCGCTGCTGCGAACTGTCCGATGAACTCTGAAACATCTAGAAAGTTCAGATTCCCGTCCTGGACAATATCCGCAGCACACTCGGCATCCGCATCAAACAGGTGAACCGAACCCACGCGATCCCCGCTTGGCCCCTCGCTGTTGTAAGCTCCGACAATGGCGTACTCAGTCCCAATAGCGACTGATGAACCCAGATTTGCGAACCTGCCAAGCCCTGTCCCGACGAGCTTGAAACGCTGACTCCCTGACACGGTATCAAAGATAAAGGCTGCTCCTCGACTGCCGTCATCAGTGTTTGCAGCGCCGATCAGTGCGGTCGTTCCTGAAATAGCAACCGAGCTCCCAAAGCTTCGGGATTCGAAGTTGGAGTTGAGCTTGTGTAGTTGAAGACCAGTCGCGGCATCAAAGATATATGCCGAACCCGACCAGCCGGGAGCTGGATCGTCAGAGACCGTTCCCGCCACGATTGTTGTGCCCCAAATATCGACTGACCATCCCAACTGATCTTGAGGATCTGCATCGGATGCCATCAGCTTGAAGAGCTCGGTGCCACTCATCACATCAAAGACATACACAGCACCCCGATCATCATCTGCGCCGATAGCACTAACTACCGCAATCTCCCCTGACATCGCTACGCGTCCGAAGAGATCTCCCGCAATGGTATCGGATGCCGTGAACTTTCGGATCTGTTGACCGGTTGTAACATCAAACAGATACGCCGCGCCGCTGCTTGTTCCCTGCTCATCATTGCTTACAGATCCAACAAGCGCGAAATCCCCATCGATCGCAACGCTGATCCCGAACCTGTCCCCAATCTCACCGTCTGCAGCGACCAGTTTAAAGAGTTCTTGACCAGTGCTGATATCAAACAGGTAAGCCGCTCCGCTGTTGCTCTTACCATTCGCATCGTTCGCTGAAGCCCCGATGATCGCGATGTTCCCCGATACATCGATCGAGGTCCCGAACTGATCTCCCGAGACAGAATCCGATCCGGTTATCTTCAAGAGTTCCGCTTGCGTCGTCGCGTCGTAGATATAGACAGCGCCTGAGTCTGTCCCTGCTTCATTGTTGTATCGGGACCCAACAAGCATGGTGTTCCCTGAAATCGCGACTTGACCTCCATACTGATCGTCAAGAACCGCATCTGATGCTCGAATCGAATCCAGCTCAGAAAGCACGATTTGTCCGTGTGAGAGTGTTGCTGATGCGGCGACGAAGATTGCAGCGATACTGATCCGAGAGCGCATGATGTTTCCTCCTGTATGAATCTCTATATGTCTATCTAAGATACAAACATTGAGGTCCGAGTGCGATTACAAAATCAAAACGAACCACATTTAGTGCAAACTCGCGCATCAGGATGAAAAACAAAGACTCAGGGAACGCTCAGATTGATCACTGGCGCCCATTTGAGCCAGTCTTCGTCTGCTGACACCGTGAGATCAAACTCATCACCGTTCTGCGCACGCTCGCCGCGCCGCCGCTCGTTCTCAGGGGTTGCCAACGAGATCGACGCGTTGAGCAGCGCATCGAGTGAGTCCGCTTCCACGCTTAATCCTGTGAACAACCCGAAGTCGAACCCCACCCCACCGCTGCGCCAGAAGCGTGTGTTCTCGTGCACAAGCGGCGCGTAGCTCGGATCGATATCGATCGTGACCAGCACCCCGGTCGCGTCGCTGCTCAGACGAGCATCACGGACCGCGCCGACTCGGATCTCTCGGTACAGCACCGGACTCCCGGCACTCAGATTCCCAAGACGATCCGCACGCAGCACCAATCGCAGCGCGTCCTTGTCTGGCGGCGCAATCCTTGACGGCGCATCGAGCGCGACAAAGGTGTCTATCCGCGGCGACGACGGATCACCAGGCTGGATCGCGATGTACTGCGGCCCCACCAACGTCTCGAGCCCCGCGACGCGCTGGAGACTCACCTCGGGACGCACCACCCAGAACTTCGTCCCCTCCACCGCAAGACCCGCCGCATCAGTATGAAGCTCGGCGACGATCGAAACAGTCTCATGATCCGATGCGAGCTTGAGCTGACGAACAACCCCCACCGTGACCCCACGATGGACAATCTCGCTGCCCGTCTCGATACCCGAGGCATCCGTAAACTCGATCGTGATCATCGGTCCACGATCACGCATGACCTGCGACCACACCAGATACCCAACGATCCCCAGCGCCAGAACAGGGATGATCCACACACTCGACACGCGCCGGCGTTTGATCACCGCCATCGGTATCTGCTCGTCTGCATGATTCGATTCGGTGTTTCGTTCATCGCTCATTGTTCGCGCTCCCAGATCGCGTGCGGATCAAAGACCGACGACGCGAGCAAACTCAGGATCACCACACCCCCAAAGACCACCACGCCGGGACCAGGCGTAACCTCGACAAGGTCCCCGAGTTTCACGATTGCGACCAGGATCGCGACAAGCAGCACATCAACCATCCCCCATCGACCGATCAGCTCGATCAAGCGATACGCGCGAGCCCGATCCTGACGCGCGATCAATCCTTGCCCCACGCAGAGCACGAAGATCAGCCCGAGCTTCCCGATCGGCGCGATGACGCTAAAGAGCAGCACCGCGAGTCCAACAAAGAGATGCCCCTCCGCGAGCAGCGCGACGGTCCCTGACCAGATCGATGCTTGGGATTGATGTCCGAGACGCTCGATCTCCATGACGGGGAGCCAGAGCGCCAGCGGATAGAGCAGCAGAGCCGCGAGCGCGAGTGCGGCACATCGGTTGACCGACCTCGGATGGACGCCGTGCTTGATCACCGAATCACAACGCGTGCAGCACGCGACCGAGCGGTCTCCTAGTGCTGGAAGACGATGCACAAGCCCGCAGCAATGACACGCCGAGAGACGAGCCGAAAGTTTGTGCGATGCGTTGTCCATAGTTTCATGATACAGAATTGTCACCATCAGATCGTTGGGAACACGGACAATCCGCTTTCTTGTGCTCCGAAGCAGTCCTAACTCAAGGCCGCGCCGACCAGGGTTCAATCACCCCAACGATCGTTCGCTGAGCACCAGACATAAAGGCTTGGTACACCCCATCTGAGATCTCGTCGTGCGTGAGCCATCGAGAACCAGCGTCTTCGATGACAAACCCGAGCTGCACGATCCGAGCGGTGGTCTCGCTGGTATCTGTGACCTTGTGCGCTGACCCCACCACTCGACAAAGGTCCGCTTCGGCGTAGCGAGTCTCGATGAGTTCGATCGCTCCTTGACCGCTGCTGTGGATCCAGTACAAGACGGCCGTGACTGGTTCAGGGGATTCATCGAGCGCTCGCGCAAACGCATCGAGGTCTTGATAATCACACGCCGAGGTTGTGAGTGATCCATCCGAATCGACCCCGAGCAGATCGAGCCTGCTCTGATCTCGCGCGATCGCGTGGACGCGCCAGCCCTCTCTGAGCAGCCTTCGTGTGCACGACGCGAGCATCCCGCTTGTGCCTATACAGAGGAGCGTCCCCCGATCTAATCTGCTCGATTTCGGATGATCTGGGCTGTTCTTCACTCCTGGATCGTATCCTGCCAGTCTGGCAGCCAGAATCCCTAAGTGCACCCTCTGATCGCTCAGAAACTGGATTCATTCAACCCAAGTCATGCCAAACAAGCGAATTATCAGTGTCCTGTGCACCCAAGTTGGCACGCTCCTTGCAATCTGTCTCCCCAACCACAACTTGCAATCATCCTTCGGGTCAGCCCGCGGGAGTCGGAAAGGAGCACAACTATGGGCAAAATCATCGGAATCGACCTCGGGACCACCAACTCGGTCGTCGCCGTCATGGAAGGCGACACCCCCAAGGTCCTCATCAATAGCTCGGGCAACCGCACCACCCCCTCCGTCGTCGGATTCACCGACAAGGGAGAGCGTCTGGTTGGTCAGCAAGCGAAGCACCAACAAGTCACCAACCCGAAGAACACCGTCTTCTCGATCAAGCGGTTCATGGGACGCCGTCACTCAGAAGTCTCGGCTGAAGAGAAACTCATCCCTTACGAGCTGACCGGAGGCGATAGCGATTTCGTCAAGGTCAAAGTGCGTGGCGAAGAGTTCTCACCTCCACAAATCTCCGCGATGATCCTCGCTGAGCTCAAGCGCACCGCTGAGGACTACCTCGGCGAATCCGTGACCGAAGCGGTCATCACTGTCCCGGCGTACTTCAACGACGCGCAGCGCCAAGCGACCAAGGACGCGGGAGAGATCGCGGGACTCACCGTCAAGCGTATCATCAACGAACCGACCGCGGCAGCACTCGCGTACGGGCTTGAAAAGAAATCCAACAAGAAGATCGCGGTCTTCGACCTCGGCGGCGGTACCTTCGACGTCTCGGTCATGGAGATTGGTGACGACGGCGACGGCGGATCGGTCTTCGAGGTCCTCTCGACCAACGGCGACACCCACCTCGGTGGTGACGACTGGGACCAGCGCCTCATCGACTTCCTCGCAGACGAGTTCCGCAAGAAGGAAGGCGTGGACCTGACCACCGACGCGATGGCGATGCAGCGCCTCAAGGAAGCCGCGGAAAAAGCGAAGATCGAGCTCTCGAACTCGCAGGAAACCACGATCAACCTGCCGTTTATCACCGCGACCGATTCGGGACCGAAGCACCTCCAGGAAACCCTGAGCCGTGCGAAGTTCGAGGATCTCTGTGACGACCTGTTCACTCGCCTCAAGGCACCGTGTCAGGACGCGCTCAAGGACGCGAAGATCGACATCTCCAAGATCGACGAGGTCGTCCTCGTTGGTGGTTCGAGCCGCATGCCGAAGGTTCAGGAGATCGCGAAGGACATCTTCGGACGTGATCCGTCCAAGTCGGTCAACCCCGACGAGGTCGTCGCGCTTGGTGCCGCGGTCCAAGGCGGCGTCATGAGCGGCTCCGTCAAGGACGTCCTCCTGCTCGACGTGACCCCATTGTCACTCGGTGTCGAAACTATGGGCGGCGTGATGACCAAGCTCATCGAGCGCAACACCACAATCCCAACGACCAAGAAGGAAACCTTCTCGACCGCCGCGGACAACCAGCCGGAGGTCCAGATCCATGTCCTGCAAGGGGAACGCGAGTTTGCTCGCGACAACCGCTCGCTGGGAAACTTCAACCTCGAGGGCATCGCTCCCGCACCACGCGGAACGCCGCAGATCGAGGTGGAGTTCAAGATCGACGCCAACGGCATCCTCGAAGTCTCCGCGACCGACAAGGGCACCGGCAAGAAAGCCGACATCCGCATCGAAGGCTCGGGTGGACTGAGCGATGACGAGATCGAGAAGATGAAAGCGGACGCCGAGGCACACGCCGAGGAAGACAAGAAGCGCCGCGAACTCGTCGATCTCAAAAACCGCGCCGACGCGATGGTCGCACAGACACGCAAGTCTCTCGAAGAGCACGGCGACAAGGTCAGCGCGGACGTCCGCTCGAAGATCGAGACCGCCGCATCAGCGCTCGAAGAGAAGATCAAGAACGAGAACATCACCAAGGAAGAGATCGAGCCCGCACTCAAGGAGCTCGAAACCGCTTCCATGGAACTCGGGAAGGTCATCTACGAGCAAGCCGCGGCGGATGCCCAGAACGCTGAGCCCGCACCAGACGGCGCCAACGTCGAAGGCGACGTCATCGACGGCGAGTTCGAAGTCAACGAAGACAAGAACTAATCCAACCTCTTGAATCCTGACCCAAACCCGCTCCAATCGGAGCGGGTTTTTTATTTGGTGCTTGGGAGCTGCAGACCATCGCGTGTCCACAGCAACGACAAAGGCACGCGATTGCGAGGTGGCAGCGCCATCAACACAACCACCCGCGCCACCTTGCGCCCGATCCAGATCCCCAGCGCTAGCACGAGGAACTGGAAGATCAGCATCATCGGCGCGAGGATCGGCGCGTACATCGAGACGGAGACATGCTGCGCATAGCTGTTTGGTCCCGCCGGGCCGTGGATTCCCAGCACGAATGCGAGCGCAAGCAGACACATGACCAGCGGCACCAGCAGCGCCCGCTTCCGCGACGATCCCAGCAGCGCCACGCTCCAGAAGACCCCAGCAATGAGGGCGACGATGAACATCGGGATGAGGATGATCAGGAACTCTCTGTTTGTGTTTTCAACCAGCCCGCCGTGATTCTCGATGGTGCTATCGAGGTGTGCCTCGCGCCATTCATCGGTGATCGTCGTCCATCGATTCCCTGTGCTGGTCATCGGGGTGACGGTCATCCCGTTGATCGTGGTCACGCCGTTGGTTGTGGTGACGATCGTCGTTCCCGGCGTGTTGACCACCGCGAGCGGATCGATCGACGCTGCGGGAACAGCGACTTGTGCTGCGGACTGCTCACTGGATTGGTCAGTCGCAGGGTTTGCTTGCCCTTCCTCGGCTTCCTTCGCTTTGAGCTGCGCGAGTTTCTGGTCTTCCCAGATCTGGTGATCCCTGCCGATGAGGTTACCCATATGCCGAGCCGCCTCGTCGCACGCCGCGGCGGTCATCCCGGTCATCGCGCCGATGTTCCCAGCAAAGAACGCGAGCAGAATCACGATCCAGATCGCCGCGATCAGAGCACGGAATCGGTTCACCCAGTGCGTCATCGTTGGGTAGGACTGGAGCGCCGCGACGGTGCCGCATTCGGGACATCGACAGATCGCGAGGCCGTAGTGCTCTTCCTTCATGACCGGCTGCGCGTACAGGTTAAACCCGCATCCGATGCACGCGCGATCGGCGCGGATCTCGTCGAACTGCTCGACCGATTGTTGAACCTCAGTCATTGGAACCCCTCTGTTTGCGTTTGCGTCGAAGCACTCTGCGGAAACGTCGTCGTGGTGTGTTCCGGATGGTCCCACGCAACGCCAGCGCCGGAATGATCCCGATCAGCGAGACCGCGCCCAGGTATCCGAACCGCTGGAATCGCCCCACCATCTCCGATCGTCTTGGGAGCGTGCTGGGAGGATCGAAGTCCGCGATCCAAGCTAAAGCATGCATCACGACCGCGATGTTGTAATCGATGGTGATAAAGAACAGAGCAAGCACCATCAGCACCAAGGCCCCAAAGAACAGGGCGCGGTGGGCAAAGAGCATCGAGACGATCATGGTCAATATGACCGCGCCGACAAGCACCGAGACGCCTCCGATGAGGTAGTCCACATCACCCATCGTGAACGGATAGAGCGGATCGAATCCGAACCTTGGCGAGAACAACTCCTCGCTGACCATCACGAGCATCCAGAACAGCAGCGAAGCGCCGATCGTCAGCACCAATCGCAGGAACAGTCCCTGCAAACTCAGGTGGACTCTGCGGAATCTCCTCCAGAACTCGATATCCGCGTGCCGAGTGCGGACGCTCGCGTTTGAGCATCGCGGACACACAACCACAGGCAGTCCATAGCACGGATCAGGGACCGCGCGGACTCGCGCGAGCTCCTTGAAACAGGATGGACAGGTATGCGATCGGGGCACTCCGTGATTCTACGGAAAACTGCTCATCGCGTTGCACGAGCGGTTGACATCGACCCGCTTCGCTCCTTTGCTCACCCACCGGTGGGGACCCGGCGGATAACCCAAACCACGAGCTCGCCCTCGTTTACACCTCAGACCACGACCTCGGAGGATCCAAGTCATGTCCATCTCCCTGCGCCCTGCATCCATTCTCGCGGCGAGCGTCCTGCTCGTCAGCGGCTCTGCACTCGCGAGCGACACCGCGAACTCGCGCGAAGCCGCGATCGCTCGCCTCGAAGCCGCTCAGCAAGCACTCGAAGCCGCGCAAGCTGAGCTCGCCGCTGCTCAAGCGGAAGCCGCGATGTACGAAGAATCAACAAACTCCTCGGCATCCAGCTCAGCATCCACCAAGTCCGAAACCAAATCCACCAGCTCCAGCAGCGAGCAACCAGAGGGCGAAGCGGAAGACGCATCGGAAGCCGCTCAGGACCTTGCGTGGAACGAGGGGTGGGACTACACCTTCAGCGCCGGGATCTCTGGCGCTTCAGGCAACAACGAGAACTTCGCCGGACGCGTCACTCTGACGGGCGAGCGCCTGACCAAAGCGATGGAAACCAGAGGGCACGCGTCGTACCTCTACTCCACATCCGAGGGACAACGCTCCGCATCCCGAGGCGAGATCGGACTCAAAAACGATTGGCTCCTCGATGGGCCTTGGCGCTACTTCGCGCAGGGTCTGTACGAGTACGACGAGTTCCAAGCATACCAGCACCGACTCAGCGGCGCTGTGGGTGTCGGATACGAGTTCATCAACAACGACAAGACCACCCTCATCGGACGCGTCGGTGTGGGTGGCTCGTACGAGTTTGGCAAAAACGCGGACGAGAAGTTTGTCCCTGAAGGACTCTTGGGACTGGACTGGACTCACAAGCTCAGCGCCAACACCAAGCTCAAAGCGAGCACGACCTACTACCCAAGCTTCGACGACTTCGGCGAGTTCCGCTGGGTCAACTCCGCCGGGATCGAGGTCCTGCTTGACGCGGAGACCGGGATGACGATGAACGCCGGGATCGAGCACCGCCACGATTCCACACCAGGGGTCGGGATCAAGCCCAACGACGTAGACTACTTCGTCGGCGTTGGTTGGAAGTTCTGATCGCCAAGCACAAGCTGAATCAACCGTAACCCGAGCACGCTTCTCATTGCTCAATCAGACAGGAGAGGCCTGCTCGGGTTTCCTATAGTCTCATGTGATCCCCAAGCCCCCCCAACCCGATCAACAAACAGGCTCGCAGCCCGCGGCTCCGTACACCGCTCCTCGATCATTCTCGTCGAGCAAGCCGATCTGTTACCTCATGGTCTTTGTTGCGGGGTTGCTGTACGCCGTGGCACTCAAGTACTTCGTGATCCCCGCCGAGATCATCCTGACGGGGACCGAAGGCATCGCGGTGTCGGTCTCCTACTACGTGGACAGCACCGTTGCGTTCATTGTGCTCTACGCGATCTTCCAATCGATGCTCATCACCTTCGCGTACAAGCGGATCAGCCGAACGTTCGCGATCCGCTCGATGGTTGTGGTGTTCACGGTCATCCTCTCGCTCCTGCTGCTTCCCGATTTCCGGATCACCCAGCCCGGCGCGTACAACGAGCGGATCATGCTCGTCCTCTTCGGAGGCATCCTCGCGGGATACGCCAAATCCATCGCGTTCAAAAACCGAGGATCGACTGGTGACGAGGACATCGTCGCCGCGTTCTATGCGATGAAGTACCTGCGTCCCGTCGGCTCGATCGCGATCATCGCGGGAGTGGTCTCGACCGTGTTCGGACTCACGCTCCAGTACCTCAAGACCAACGACCTGGCGCTGGTCATCAACACGCTGATGTACACCTGCCTGTTCATCTTCATCAGCACCGAAACACTCAACACGCTGTATCACAAGTTCAAGCTCACGATGCTCACTGTGATCTGCGACTCTCCCGACATCGTCGGCCAAGCGATCAAGAAGACCTCGCCCCACCGAACCTACACCACCCAGCCCGGCGTGGGAGGGCACACCGACATGGACCGCTCGATGGTACGCACAATCGTCACCCTCGAAGAGCTCCCCAAACTCCTCGCGGCGATCAACGCCGCCGCGCCCGATGCGTTCTACTACCACCACGAGATCGAGGGTGTGTCACGCAAGTTCTATATCTCACCGATCGGGTGATCCGCCCAACGGTTTGGATTACTACAAGTGCTTAAGTTGGAAGTACTGAAACGAATCAAACATCCCCTTAATTGGGGCTGGTAAATCTCGGTCTTAAAGAAACGCAGAGCCGCACTCAGGACACGGTGCGCCCTCTGGCAATCCAGCGATCGGATACGCACACTGCTGGCACACCGAGCGATCAATTGGTCCGCCAATCAACGGACGTGGACTCCAAGACATCATCCAGCAATAAGTCGGGAACATCAACAAATGCCAGAGCCCGATGCTCTGGGGAAGCCCCCAATCACTACTGTTCCCAATCCTCATCTCCATCGCGACGATCATGCCTGCATTGCTGAGCACGCCCGCGATCGCGAAAAACACGATCGCGATCGGTCTCCGCACAGCCCAGGAGACCACAAAACCCCAAAGAAACGAACATACAAATGGCGAGCCAATGCTCGCAACAAACACTACCCCCATAAAGCCCCAAATCGGAAAGAGCAAACAAACGATGGTCGCGACAAGCATCTTCCACACTGGGGTACGCGACATAATCATCGCAGGCACAAACACGACTGCGTGTATAAGCCCAAGTAAAAATATCCAGCCACTCCACCTGAAAGGTATATCAGAAAATGGAATCAATACTCCAGCGGCAGCGCTGATCCCCGCAAACACACCCATGACCCGCAAGTTGCACTCCGCGCTTGCACCCGATATGAGTAACGAAGATTGGTTTACCCCGTCACACACCATCGGTTCCCATCCCGCTGCACCCTTTGATACAGTGTGTCACGCTCGACCGCTTCGTACCCCGCTTCGTTGATCGCTTCGACCAGATCGCGTTCCGTGGTCTCCTGGTGCGTGCCCTCCCCCACCGCTTTGGTGATGTCGTACCAGACGACGGTGCCGTCGATGTCGTCGGCGCCTGCTTCGAGCATGACCTGCGCCATCGGGAGGGTCTGCATGATCCAGAACGCTTTGACGTGCGGGAAGTTGTCGAGCATCAATCGCGTCACGGCGATCGTGCGCAGGTTCTCCAGTCCGCCGGGACCGCTCAGGTGCTCGAGCTCCGAACCATCGGGGAAGAATGGCAGCGGCGTGATGGTCTGGTAGTACCCCCCCCGCTCGGACATCGCTGGGGTCGGGAGTGTGACGCCGTCTTTGTTGAGCGTGATGACCGGTGCGGTGATCTGCTGGGATTCCTCGATCCCATCCGCGATGTACGCATCCGGATCGCCCTCGTATCCGAGGCGCTCGAGCGCTTGGTCTTGCGAGCGTCGCAGGATCTCCATGTGACGCAGGCGCTCGCGCCGTTTGTCCACGTGCCCGTACAGCATCGTGCAGTTGGAGTTGAGTCCGACTTCGTGAGCCACAAGATGCACATCGAGCCATTCATGCGCGCCGATCTTGGTTTTGAACGCTTCCTTGTGGACGCGCTCGTCGAAGACCTCCGCGCCGCCGCCAGGCAGTGATCCCAGCCCCGCTTCTTTCAACCGCTCAAGCACCCAACGCACTCCCGACTTGGGATCGTCTTTCTTGTAGACCTTCGCGATGCGCGCCAGGTGGACGAGCTCGACGGCCGTGAACGCTTTGAGGTGGACATTGGGCGCGACCTCTGTCAGCGCCTTGAGCATGTCCGTGTAGTACTCGAACGGCAGGTACGGATTCAAACCCCCAACAATGTGCATCTCCGTCGCGCCCGATTCCGCGGCTTTGCGTCCCTCCGCACGGATGTACTCCAAGTCCCGCGTGTACTCGCCGTCCTGTCCCTTCTTGCGATAGAACTCGCAGAACTTGCACGAGAGGGCGCAGACGTTGGAGTAGTTGAGGTGACGATTGATGTTGTAGTACGCAACTCCTGGATGCATGCGATCGCGGACCAGCTTCGCGAGGTCCAGCACGGTCCAGAGATCCGGAGTCGAGTACAGCGTCCACCCCTCGTCGAGCGTCAGGCGCTGTCCGCGCTGGACCTTCTCCGCGATCGGGATGAGCGCGGGATCGGTGTTGAGTGCAGCGCCAGGGGTTGGGTTGGATTGGAGTGTGGTCATGTGGTTCAATCTATCTGGAGTTTCTTGATCTGATCAATCATTGCCCGCACCGCGTGGCCGCGATGGGAAACCGCGTTCTTTGCATCAGGTTCGAGCTCGGCGCTGGTCTGGATGTAGTCATCGGCAACCAAAAAGATCGGATCATACCCAAACCCATTGCCCCCACGAGGGACCGAATCCGCAGGAGTGCAACGCGGATGATCCAGCGGCAATCCGATCAACCCCTCAAAGCGCCCCTCGCTCGTCGCGAGCACCACGCCTTCTGGAGACGCGAGGACCATGACACACTTAAACCGCGCCGTCCGATCCTTGAGATCGACCAGTTCGAGTTCTTTAAGCACGCGATCGATGTTCATCTCGTCGCGCTGCTGGCGCGTCAGGTCCGCCGCGTCGCCGTCGGCGTTTCCATCGAACGCGTAGTGCGACGAGATCACGCCCGGCTTGCCGTCCAGAGCATCGATCTCCAGACCAGAATCATCCGCGAGACAGTGCTTCCCGGTCAGTTTCGCGTACTGCATCGCTTTGATCGTCGCGTTCTCGATGAAGGTCGTGCCGTCCTCGACAGGCTCAGGGAACGACGCGTCGAGATCACCTAGACCGATGATCTCGATCCCCGATCCATCGAGCAGCGATCGCAGCTCGTTGACCTTCCCGGGATTCTGTGTCGCAAGGACAATGGTGCTCATGGACGATTCTAGGGGCAATTATGGGCTATGCTGGGGTCATGGATGAATCTCGTAATCGACTCGCACAGCAAGCCGCCGACGCGATCGCGTCTGACTTTCCCACAATCAACGCCCTCGTCGGCTTCGACGGCTTCGTGGACTCGATCATCCACATCGTCAACCAGCGCCACTCCATGGCGAAGGACGACTACGACCGAATCCGCACCATCCCTGAGTTCGCCGCTCGATGCGGAGCCGCCGCTGGGAAGAGCGCGAATCTCGAAATGGTCGTGCAGGACGTCCGCTTCGGAGGCAACGGCCCGCTCCTCTCCAGCGCTCTTGGATCACTCGGAGCGTGCGTGACCTACATCGGAGCCGTCTCGCTCGAAGACGATTGGCATCGGATCGATCCGATCTACAAACCCTTCGCGGATCGCTGCGATCGTGTGATCCCGATCTGTCCTCCAGGACGCACCGACGCGCTGGAGTTCGAAGACGGCAAGATCATGCTCGGCAAACCCGAATCCGTCCAGCGCGTGACGTGGGACCTGATCAAGCAATCGCTCGGGATCGAGACGCTCATCGAGATGTTCAACGGCGTGTCCCTGATCTCGGTCGTCAACTGGACACTCGTCGCGGGCGTCGAAGGGATCTGGCAGGGACTCTGCGACGAGATCTTCCCCAAGCTCGATCCCAACCCCAATCGACGACTGTTCCTCGATCTCTCGGATCCCGCGAAGCGCACGGACGACGATATCCGACGCGCGATGGGGTTAATCCAGGAGCTCCAGAAGCACGTTCCGGTCACGCTGGGACTCAACCTCGCCGAGAGCGGACGCGTCGCGGAGGTCATCGGCGTATCCGCATACGACGACGAGCACAACCAAACGCTCGCGGCGATGGTCCCGATCGCTGCTGTACGCATCCGCGAAAGACTGGGACTCTCCTGCATCGTCATCCATCAGCACACCGGCGCTGGGGCCGCGGACGACACGGGGGATTCCGGCTGGTTTGCGGGTCCCTACACACGCAAGCCTCGGATCTCGACCGGCGCAGGAGACCACTTCGGAGGGGGCTACAGCTTCGCTCAGAACGCGGGACTGAACCTCGGACAGTGCCTCGCCGTCGCGTGCGGCGTCGCCGGCGCGTATGTCCGCGATGCACAATCACCCAGCCGGGACCGCCTCATCGAGTTCCTCCGAGACCTCCCGGCTCCGGAATAACCTCCCCGCTTTGCCTACCGTCCTCCCATGGCTCCAAAGAAACCACAGTCGTACCTCTCCGAAGCCAGGGATCTCGAGCAGTCGGGCGATATCAAAGGCGCTATCAAGCTCTACAAGTCCTTCCTCTCGCGTCATCGCGACCATCCCAACGCGCTCAAGGTCCGCGTCCGCACCGCGCAGCTCAGCGTGATGCAGGGACAGCACGAGGACGCGATCAAGATCATCAACACCGCCGGGATCGCGGGACAGAAGAACCTGATGATGATGTACACGCTCGCTCAAGCGAACGCGTACGCCGGGAATCTGAGTGAAGCGCACGAGGCGCTGGAGATGACCCGCGCCATTGATCCCGACTATCCCCCCGCGATCGCTCGCCTCGCGACGATCATGCAGTACGAGGGACTCACGGACGACGCGATCAAGATCATCGACGACGCGTACGCGCGTGGGATCGACGCGTGGGACATCGACCACACGCTCGGAGAACTCGCGGTCAAAGCGGGACGCGTGGACGAAGCGACGGAGCGCCTCCAGCGCCGTCTGGAGGACCAGTCCATCAAGGGCGCGCCGCGCGTCGAGATGGAGTACATGCTCTCGACACTCCTTGAGCGACAAGAGAAATACCAAGAAGCATGGGACGCCGCGAGCCGAGCCAACGGGCTCAAAACCGACGGCGGCATGGGCGGATACGCGATCAAGGGCGCTGACAAAACCAAGATCAACACGCGCGTAGACAAGTACAGAGCACGCATCAACAAGGTCATGGAGATCTTCACCCCAGACCTCCTTCGATCACTGGAACCCACAGACAACGGCCCAGACGCACGACCCGAAATCCTCATGATCTCAGGGATGCCCCGCTCAGGGACCACGCTCCTTGAGCAGATCCTCTCGGCGCACCCTCGTGCCGAGAGCGCGGGCGAAGCGCCGTTCCTGCTCCAAGCGGGGTACGACCTGAAAATGTCCCCCGATCCCAAAGCACAGATCATCGAGCGGCTCTCTGTCAAGAAACGCTCCAAAATCGGGGCGCAGATCCTCCAGCAGCTCCAGGAACTCTCCGGGAGCGACGAGTACGTCGTGGACAAACACCCCGGCAACGACGAGCACATCGGACTGCTCAGTGCGATCGCTCCGCAAGCGAAGATGATCCTGACGCGGCGCGATCCGCGCGACGTCGCGCTCTCGTGCTACTTCCGCAACTTCGCGCTCGGACACGGCTGGACCAACAGCTTCGAGTCCATCGTCGACATGATCGAGATCAGACTCCAGATGCATGACTTCTGGCTCGACACCATCCCGCAGAACGCGCCATGGCTTCCGCTGCGCGTCGGTGATTACCAAGAGATCGTCAACAACCCAGAAGAACAGACCCGCTCGCTCGTTGAGTTTGCGGGACTTGAATGGGACGACGCGTGTCTGAACTTCTCGAAGCGCAAGCGGATCGTCCCGACGCTCCAGCCCCACCAAGCGGCGCAGGGTGTGTACAAGGGATCGCTCGCCAAATGGGTGCGCTACGCGGACTGCATGGGCGAATCGCTCGATCGTCTCAACACGATCTGCGAGCGCCACGGCTACAGCGTGGACTGATCCAGCCCATCCGCATTCACAATCTATTGATTGGAGTTAGTCTTCGGTTGATCGATCGAGACGCTCGATGGTGCCGTCTTCTTTTTCGATCAGGATCGTGTCCGCTTCGTCGATGAACAAGCCGTGATCGATCACGCCTGGGAGATCGTTGAGTTCCATCGCGAGTTCCGGGAGGTTCTCGTGGTTGTTGATCGTCGCGTCGAGCACGAGGTTCCCGTTATCGGTGAGGAAGAAGCGCCCGTCCATGTCCTGACGGATGACGCCGTTAATCCCGATGTGTCGGAGTGCCTTGCGTGTTGACGCGAGTCCGTACGCCATAATCGCGATCGGGAATGGGCAGTTGGCCCCGACCTGATCCGCCGCGACTTTTTTCTCGTTAACCATAAAGACCGTACGCTTGGATGCCCAGCACAGAATGCGCTCGCGGGTCATCGCGCCGCGTGAGCCCTTCATCACGACCATCGAGCGGTCCACCTCGTCGGCGCCGTCGATGAGCAGGTCGATCTCTTCGAGCATCGCAAAGTCGATGAGCTTGAGTCCCAGCGAGCGTCCCAGGTCCTCGGCACGCTCTGAAGCCGCGACGCAGTTGATGTCGAGCCCCTCGTCTGAGACGCGCTGCGCCAGCGCCTGGATCCCGCGAGCAGCGGTCGATCCCGCACCAAGACCCACGGTCATCCCCGAAACAACCTCGGACACCGCGGCCCACGCCAATCCATCAGCGATCTGTTGCTTACTCAAAGCGAATCCCCTGCGCCAGTGTGAGTTCTGATCCATAGTTGATCGTGCAGGTCTGACGACGCATGTACACCTTCCACGCGTCCGAACCCGATTCACGACCACCCCCGGTGTCCTTCTCGCCTCCGAATGCTCCGCCGATCTCCGCGCCGGAGGTCCCGAGGTTGACGTTCGCGATGCCGCAGTCTGAGCCCGCTCCGGTTGGTGCGAGGAATCGCTGGGCGCTGTTGCTCGATCCGGTAAAGATCGCGCTGCTGAGCCCCTGATCGACCGAGTTCTGCATCTCGATCGCTTCTTCGAGCGTCTTGTAGGTGAAGACGTACATGATCGGCGCGAAGGTCTCGGTGTATGCCATCGGGAGTTCGTTGTTTGCTGGAGCGCGGATGATCGTTGGTTTGACGAAGTGTCCGCCCTTGCCGTCGATCCGCTCGCCGCCGGTCATGAGCTTCCCGCCCTGCTTGACCGCTTCGGCGACCGCGTCCTCGAACCCCTTGACCGACTGCTCATTGATCAACGGCCCCATCAAGACCGAATCATCCAGAGAATCACCGATGTTCACGGTCTCGTACGCCTTGACAATCTTCTCGACGAACGAGTCCGCGATGGACTCATGGATAATCAGGCGACGCGTGGTGGTGCAGCGCTGTCCAGCCGTGCCGACAGCGCCGAAGACTGTTGATTTGAGCGCCAGATCCAGATCCGCGTCCGGCTCGATGATCACCGCGTTGTTGCCACCCAGTTCGAGCAGGCACTTGCCCAGTCGTCCCGCGACGACCGAACCAACACGCCGTCCCATGCGGCACGATCCCGTCGCGCTGATGAGCGGGTAGCGACGATCCGCGATCATGCTCTCGCCCACCACGTCATCGGTCCCGATCACGAGCTGGAAAATATCCTCGAATCCCATGTCCGATGCGACCTTCTCTGCGATCGAGTTGGTCGCGATCGCGATCAACGGCGTCAGCAGCGAGGGCTTCCACACCGTGGTGTCGCCGCAGACCGCCGCGAGCATCGCATTCCATCCCCACACCGCGTTGGGGAAGTTGAACGCCGTGATCACACCGACTGGTCCGAGCGGGAGCCACTGCTCCTTCATCGCGTGCTCTGGTCGCTCCGATGGCATCGTGATGCCGGTCAGCTGACGCGAGAGTCCTACTGCAAAGTCCGCGATATCGATCGTTTCCTGAACCTCACCGATCCCCTCCGCTTTGATCTTCCCCATCTCCAGCGACAGCAGCGATCCGAGGTCTTCGAGGACGTTGCGGTACTCAACACCGATGCGCCGGACGAGCTCGCCACGCTTCGGAGCCGGGACCAAGCGGAATTTTTTGAACGCTTCGACTGAGCGAGCGGTGGTCTGCTCGTAGGACTCTTTGTCGTCCAGACGCACGCCCGCGAGGGGTTGTCCTGTTGAGGGGTTGGTCACGACGATGATGCCGTCGTTCTCAGGGGTTTCGTTGCCCGTGATGTCCATCACCACGCGTGGGTGATTTACAAGTCCGAGCTTGACGAGGAGCGGGTGCGGCTGAGTCGATGTGGCGGGTGTCTGTGTCATTGGGGGACAATACGCACGAAAGACCGATCAGACTTGCCCGTGCTCGCTCACTTCAGCAGCGCCGAGCGTTTCTGAACGCAGCGCTTGCATATGCTCGATCGTGAACGAGAGTGACCACTTACATCCCGCTCAAAAACCAACACCCAAACGACGACCGACTGTCGCGATGCCGATCCCGCACATGCTCGCGCTGGCGCCGCTCGACGTCTGGATCAGGACGCTCAGAGGCACCTCCGTCCACCCACGCTACTGGATCCGTCTGCTGGGAATCGCGGCGAGCAGTCTCATCGGAACGATGTGCTCGACACCTGAACGCCTAGGACTGTTTCTCTACCATCGCCTCCGAAAGTCCGATCCCGAGCGATTCGATCACGCGCCCGGCGTCCTCATCATCCTCGGCTACTACCGCTCGGGAACAACCCACGCGCACAATCTGATGGCGTGCGATCCCAACGCTGTGACCCCGAGGTGGTACCAAGCGTTGATGGGTCAAGGATTCGTGCTCAGCTGGACCATCACCCGATTCCTCCTCGTCCCCTTCCTCGGCAGCTCGCGTCCACAAGACGGCGTAGGGTTCGGACCACGCTGGCCGGGCGAGGACGACTTCGCGCTCGCGAGCTGGGGATGCTGCTCCACGCTCCCAGGACGCTTGATCTTCCCAAGCACATCACAGCGCTGGGAAGCATGGAACACGCTCGAATCATGCACGCAGGATGAACAAGCTCGCTGGAGAAGGACGCTGGCGCAGTTCGCATGGAAGGTCACCCGCCGGAACACCGACAAACTTCTGGTTCTTAAAACCCCGAGCCACGGCGCGCATATCGATCAGCTCCTGCACGTCTTTGGTGATCGCGCCCGCTTCATCCATATCTCCCGCGATCCCGAGCGCGTCATCGATTCCAACATGCGCCTCCACGACTCGCTCAAGCAGCACCTCCTCGAAGACCCCCTCGATCCAGACACCCTCCGCGCTCGGATCGTCGATGAGTACCACCTCGTCGAGTCACGCACCGACCAAACCCTCAAATCGCTGGATCAATCCCGATACGCACAGCTCCGTCACGAGGACCTGATCGCGGACCCCATCGGTCAGCTCAGCAAGACCTACCAACGGCTCAACATGCCGATGTCCCCATCGCACACGCGCGCGATCGAGGAATACCTGAGCGAGCTGGGACAATACACGCGCCCCGAACCAGCCAAGATCGATCTGGGTACTCCTGACAAGGACGAATCGGCACGCATCGAGCAAATTCGATCTATCCAGCCGCAGATCGAGAGCCCGGCACCCCAACCAATCGAAGCGTCAGAAACGAAACATGCTCGAACCGCGCTCGGCGTGTGCAGCGCGATCGTCATCGCGCTGCTCTGGGGCGCGCTGTGGATCGGTCTTGTCTGGATCATCAAGCAGATATGGCCCGAGTTCAGACCACGCATCGATCAGTTCATGTGGGTCGGTGGATCGGTGATCGCATTGCTCGCGGTCAAATCCGCGGGCGGTGGTTCGAGGACGCTCGGATGGACCTGCGCTGTACTCGCGCTGCTGGTCTTTATCGCCGTCTCGTTCCCGATCACCGTCATCAACTGGAACTGGGCGTCCAACGGCACACGCGAGCAGTTCATACACCACAACATGAAGGGCGCCATCCACGGGCTCCGCGCCCCGTCTTCCATCATCTACGCTCTCCTCGGCATGCTCACCGCGTGGCGCCACGCGTCGGACACCGGACCCAAACCGCCGGGAACGCGCCCGCAGCGTTGACACAGATCGCGTACAGTACCCACATGCTCAAGCTTTTCTTGGTCTTTGTTGGTGGCGGACTCGGATCGGTCAGCCGATACGGAATCGGACAGTTCATCGCGTCCATCACCCCCACCGATCTCGAGCCCCCCCACTGGCTCAATCTGTACCCACTCGCCACGATGCTCGTCAACATCATCGGATGCGCCGTCATCGGATTCGCATGGGCGTGGGCGCTCGCAAAGGATCAGGGACAATCCCCCGCGATGGTCTTCCTCATCGTCGGCATCCTCGGCGGATTTACCACCTTCTCCTCCTTCGGATGGGAAACCCTCGAGCTCATCCAGAATCAACGCATCGGGATCGCGTCCCTCTACGTCGTCATGTCGCTGGCGCTGGGACTCCTCGGCGTCTACGGCGGATACACCATCGGAACCGCGATGTTCGGAAGCGGAGCGACCCCATGATCGTCTACATCATCCGCCACGGCAAAGCAGAGCAAGACTCTGACACTGGACTCGACCGAGACCGAAACCTCGCGTACAAGGGACACAAACAATCCATCGCCATCGCGGAGTTTCTTTCATCAGCACAGATCGATCGTCCCGATGCCGTGCTTGCATCGCCGTATAACAGGACGATGCAGACCGCGTCTCATATCTGGAACGAGCTGGATCTACCTGAGCAGATCGAAGACCGCCTCGCCGCGACGCAATCGGTCTCGGACCTCATCGACGTCATCCGCGATTCTGGCAACAACACCATCGCGCTGGTCTCGCACAACCCCACCGTCAGCAGAGCCGTGGACGTGCTCATCCAAGGCCCATCAGCACCATACGAATGCTCGATGCGCACCGGAGAACTCATCGCGCTCAAGCTCGATCCATCGAACCCTGTCGGGAGCGCCACACGAATCAACCACTTTCGGCTCTGAACGACTGATCTACTCTTCGATCAACTGCTCACGCATCCACCGCTCGATCTTCGGCGTCTGGAGCGGGAGCCCCGCGAAAATCAGCTCGTGACCGACGGGATACACCCAGCGCTCTGGTTTACCCAGCGCCTCATAGAGCGCATCACCCGTCGACGAAGGCACCGCTTTGTCCGATGACGCATGGAGCATCAGCATCGGGACCCCCACCATTTGCTCGGCGCTGTGGAGCGAGTCGAGCTTCGAGTTCTTGAGGTACAGATCAACAAGCTCGCGCAGCTGTTCACTCTCGAGCGGCTGGATCTCAGCGTCCGTTGGGTCCGCATCCAAATCAACCGCATCAATCCACTTCTTGTAGTTCGAGCGCGCGTTGATCTCTAAAAAGTTCCCGCCTCCCGCGATCATCACGCCCGCGTCGTAGAGCTCGGGATCAAAGCGGTACACCGTTGGGAGGATCATCGCGCCTCCCGACATCCCCAGCAGCGCGACGGGTTTGTCCGCGTGCTCTGCAAACTCGTGGTGCACGTGGCGCAGCGCCGCTGATGCCGCGTACGCCGCTTCTGCGGTGCGTGTGTCGAACATCTCCGCGATCTGCTTGGACATCGCCGCCTCGCTGCCTTCGGGGACCGCGAACTGCTGGCGCTGGGTGAAACGCGACGGATGCGAGAGCATCCGGAGCACCGCCCACCCCTTCGAGTTCAGGTACCGCTCGATCCCATCGATCACCGGCTCGGGAGTCCCGAACATCCCAGGCATCAGCAGCACCGTGCCGATCGTCTCCGTTCCATCCTTCGCGCCGCGGTATGTAAACCAGGTCCGCTCGAGCAGGACCTGCACCTGCTCTTCGTTAGGGGTCCCAGAGAGCGAAGCGTTCTCTTGAGCCGTCACAAACTTGAACGCGAGATCGGGTTCTTTCTCCAGATCAGTCTCGGGATCGTCCTCGCTTGGAGGATTGTGCACAAACAAGAAACACCCCGGCCCCTCTGCTTGGAACTTGTAGGAATCCACCCGACCGATCGTGGTCGCGAGCAGCTGCATGTCCGTGTATTCCGCATCCCCGATCCGGAGCTGGTGGAAACGCGAGAGATGGGCCGGAGACAGTTCCTGCACCGGCGTATCCAGCACAATGATCGCGCCGACCCGATCGCTCGGCTCAACCGAATCAAACCCCCAGCGCGAAGGCCAAACTGTGTCGGCCCGCTCGATTGTCGTCGTCGAAGCCGACTGCGGCGCCGGCGCAACGCTCGATTGGGGAACCATCGTGCGCGGATACACGCTCCGGCACCCCACCAGAACTCCCACCACAGTCGCGAGGTATGCGAGATATGCAATCTGTCTCGAAATCATGCTCATCAAACTATCCTTTCCACCATCATACCATCGAACGAACCAACTCCTGACCTATTGTCCTGTCCACGCCATGAATCAGCATCCTGAAAATCCCCCCGCAGACACCCCTGATACGCACCAAGACCGCGTCCCGATCCTCCGCTGCGTGCTCGGAGGCGTCCTCATGGGACTCGCGAACCTCGTCCCGGGCATCTCCGGAGGCACGATGCTCGTCGCGTGCGGCATCTACACCCGATTCATCGACGCCGTGTCGGATTGCACACGATTTAAGTTCACCAAGAACGATCTGCTGACACTCGGATGCGTGATCATCGGAGCCGTGGTCGCGATCGGGGGGCTCGCATCGCTGATCCACTGGTCCCTCGTGCACCATCGCTGGGTGATGTTCTCTCTGTTCATCGGACTCACACTCGGAGGCGTCCCGATCCTCTACGCGATGGTGCGTCCGATCTCGAAGAATGTCATCATCGGGATCGTCATCGGGGCAATTTTTATGGCGGGGCTGGTCTACCTCCAAGAATCCGGCGCGGATTCCTCAGGACTCTCCGGACCAGCGGGACTCATCATCGGCGGAGCCGCGGCCGCGAGCGCGATGATCCTCCCAGGAGTCTCCGGCGCGTTCCTGCTGCTCTTGCTGGGAATGTACGAGACGATCATCGGCGCGATCAAGGACACGATGAGTGCTCTGAAGGACGCGGACCTCGGCGCGGTTATGGATCAGATGTCCATCGTCATCCCCGTCGGGATCGGCGTGATCCTCGGCGTGGTCGTCGTCAGCAACATTCTCCGCTGGGTACTCCACAAATACGAACGCGTCACGCTCGGAGTCCTGCTCGGACTCATCATCGCGGCTCCCGCTGGTCTGTATCCATTCCGCGCCGGCGTGCTGCCTCAGGTCGGCGACACGATCAAAGGCGAGATGGTGACTGCTGAGAATCTCGAAGAGATGCAAGCGAACGACAACGCGAAAGACTGGGATCAGCGAGCGTTCAAACCCAGCCCGGTTCAGATCGCCGGATCACTCGGGATCATCGTGCTCGGATTCGGCGCGACCCTCGGCATCGCCCGTCTCGGACGAGAGCGCGACTGAGGCCCCACCACTCCCCCAGCCGCCCATCTTGGGGTGCTTGCGAGCGTGCACAACAATCAGCACCACGACTCCCGCGATGAGCATGATCAGCGAGTACGCCTGCCCGCGTGTCAATCCACCAAACTGCGCGATCCCGGCGTCAGGGAGACGCACGAGATCCATCGGGATGCGTCCCAGCGCGTACACGATCAGCATCGAAGCGCCGACCACTCCGGGACGCCGAGGCTTGTAGGCAATCATCCATACCACAATGAACACCAGCAGCCCGTCAAAGAACGCCTGCATGAGCTGCGTCGGATACCGCGCCGAGATCCAAGGCAGCAGCTGCTCCTGCAACTGCTCGTTCCCGTGCTGAATCTTGTCGAGTAATCGAACATACCCGTCTTCCCAGTACTGCTCGTTGGGGAGCATGTGCTGAGCAGAAATCGTCGCGACCGCATCAAGCTGCTCACGAGTGCAATCGTCGGGACGCTCAAGGATTTCTTGCGGATAACGCACCCCCCACCACGGCGATGGAGTGCCGAAGGGCGCGACGACCTTGCCCAGTAGTTCGCCGTTGATAAAGTTCGCGAGTCGTCCGAGCATAAGTCCGAGCGGCGCGACCATCGCGCACAGATCCATCACATGCAGCGGAGGACATTTCCCGACGCGATTCCCCTGCTCGTCTTTGAATCCGCGCGAGATCCACCACGCCGCGGAGATGACTCCAACGAAGCCTCCGTGCGATGCCATCCCGCCATTCGTGAGCCGGAAGACACCCCAGAACGGAAGGGACCCCGAAAAATCTATCAACAGCGACGGATCGTACAGCAGCACATACCCGAGACGACCACCAACGATGACGCCGCCCACGAGCAGCATCATCGCGTCGGCGATTCGGTCTTTGGGGATCGGGGTCACGCCGCGCTTCGCGAGCATCCGCAGCATGAAATACGCGAGCACAAACGCGAGCAGATACGACACCCCATACCAGCGGATCCCGAAGTCCCCCGAGATCCTCCACACGAAAGGCGACAGATCATGGAACCACCCACCGAGATTATTGTCCCCTTGCATAATGCTCATAGCACACTCGCAAGCACTTGATCAGAGGGAGATGGAGCGCGGATGCCGAAGAACCGTTCCGTGTTGTCGTCGATCTGCTGATGGAACTCGCTGAACGAAACGCCTCGGATCTTCGCGAGGAACTCTGCGGTATATCGCGCATAACCCGGCAGACAAGGACGCTTGCCTCGCATCGGATCGGGAGATAGGAACGGCGCGTCTGTTTCAACCAAGATCCGATCGCTCGGGACGAGCAGCGCCGCTTCCGCGACGTCTTTCGCGTTGCTGTAGGTCACCACGCCGGTGAACGACACACTCGCTCCGAAGTCCAGCACCTTGCGCACGTCCTCCGGAGTGCCTGTGAAACAGTGGAACACGAACCGATCCGCATCGATCTTGCACGACTTGAGGATCGGGATCAGATCATCGAACGCCTTTCGGCAGTGGATCACGATCGGGAGCGTGTCCCCCGCATCCCAGCACGACTCGATCACGCTCAGCTGCTCCGCGAGCACCGAGTGCTGCGTCGCTCTGGGAGGATGGTCGTAGTGGTTGTCCAGTCCGAGCTCACCAAACGCGACACACTTGGGTTCCTTCGCGTGCTGGCGCAGGACCTCCCAGTCGTGGGGTCCTTTGTCCGAGTACAGCGGATGCACCCCGACGCTGCACCACACAAACTCGTGCTCCTTTGCGAGTCGGAGCGTGTCGAGCGAGTCTCTGGTGGTCGTCGCGATGCTGATCGCGCCGGTCACTCCCAGCGCCGATGCTTCATCGAGCACCTCGTCGAGGCGTCCCGCGTAATCAGGAAACGTCAGATGGCAGTGTGTATCAATCACACCAGAATATAGCGCCGTTGACGGTCCAACAGCCCGCCGTGCGTGATCGGATCGTCAACAATACCGCATGGACACGCCGGGCCAAATCTCGCTCCCCAAGCTCCCCCATCGTCCCGATGACGGGCACAAAGGGACCTTCGGGACCGTCGGCATCATCGGAGGATCGATCGGCGATCCCGGCGCTGAGGGTGATCCGCAATCCATCCGAACGCGGATGATCGGCGCTCCGGCGCTAGCCGCGATCGGCGCGACGCGCGCCGGATGCGGCCTCGTCAAAATCGCGGCTCCCGATCCGATCCTCAACGCCGTGCTCTCGATCGCGCCCCACGCAACGGGATACCCGATCGCGCACAACTCCGAAGCAATCCTCGATCGACTCGCAGATGAATCCGACGCGATCGTCATCGGACCAGGACTCGGGAGCGACCCAAGCGCTATCGAGCTGGTCCGCTTCGCAGCCCAGTTTCAACCCACCAGCCGATGCCGATCAATCCTCATCGACGCCGACGGCATCAACGCACTCGCGCAACTCAAACCACAATCAAACCCATTCGCAATCCCCACGATCCTCACCCCCCACCCCGGCGAAGCGACGCGTCTGCTCAACGCGTGCAACTTGCAAGCGGACCCATCAGAAACACCAGAAGAACGCACGCGCGCGTGCGAGATGCTCGCCGACTACTTTGGTTGCATCGTCGTCCTCAAGGGCAAAGGCAGCGTGGTCTCCGACGCCAAGCGCACTTGGACCTGTCAGCATGGTCACCCCTGTCTCGCGACCGGAGGCACAGGCGATGTCCTGAGCGGGATGATCACATCACTCGCGGCGCAGTGTGCTGACCATCCGGAGATCGATCTGCTCGTGAGCACGTGCATCGCCGTTGAGGCGCACGCGCAAGCCGGGATGCGATGGGCCGAGATCAATCATGCATCCAGCGGCATGACGCCCCAAGATCTTTGCGATTTGATCCCCGAAGTCATGACCATGCACCGCTGAGTTGATCCACCCTCAACGAGCATCCAACGCCGTTTGACGTTCATGGCACGGGTCCGATTCCCCACAATTATGTGTTTTTGAGCGATTCTGGTTAGGTACATCCCCTGAGTTCGTCCCGATCCTCCAGCGGTTGGCCCATTCCACAGCAGATACCGCCGAAATAAGCCGAAAAAAGCGACTTACCTGGACCTCGATAAACGGCTCTCACAATCACCGAATGACGCACGAACTCAACCAACCCCGACCCACCAGCAAACGCTTCCACGCGCTGGTTCTCTTCGGTGTTGTGCTCTGCGTGACGCTCATCAGCGGAGTGATCTCCGGCCAAGTATCCGAGCCCGCTTGGATCATCGGCGTCGTGCTGCTCAGTGCACTAGCGACCCCCTTCACACTGCGCATCTTGAAGATCAACTCAACAAAGCAACCCCGCAGCGATTCCGCAATCACCCCTGAACACGATGACGAGTCCCTCCCCTTCCTCCAACTCAAGTATCTCAACGAGGCCACCAACCGCGCGTCGATCATCCTGACCACCGATCCCTCTGGAACAATCACACAAGCCAACGAGGCGTTCTGCGAGATCTCGGGATACTCCATGGAAGAACTGATCGGGAGCAACTGCCGAATCGTCAACTCCGGATACCACTCCAAAGAGTTCTTTGACTCGATGTACCAGACCATCCACAGCGGTCAAATCTGGAGAGGTGAGTTCTGCAACCGCAACAAGAGCGGCTCCATCTATTGGGTTGAAACCACGATCGTCCCCTTGACCAACAAACACGGAGACATCACCGCGTTCTACTCCCTGCGTGTCGATATCACGCGCCAAAAAGAGATCGAGAACGACCTCAACATGATCCTTGACGCGCTCCCCTCGATGGTCATCTACAAGGACGAGAGCAACAACATCCTCCGCATGAACCAGTCCAGCGCCCAGTGGCTCGGACTCGAATCCAACGACGCTCAGCAGTACAAAGCAATCACCCCAGCCGCGGGCGAGGACCCGCTCCTGTCGCACGACGAGGACCTCGAAGTGCTCGCGCAGGGAAGACCACGCACAGGCATCATCAAGTCCATGCTCAACAAGTACGGCGATCGGACCACCATGCGGATCGACAAGGTCCCGATCATCGATTCCTCAGGGTTCTTCAGTAAACTCGTCACCATCGCGACCGACATCACTGATGTCGTCGAGATGGAACAACGACTCTCTTTCGCGATCGAGTCCACCAAAGCCGGGATCTGGGACTGGGATGTCAAAGCCAAAACGCTCCACACCAACGATCTCTACTTCACAATGCTCGGCGACGAACCGCTACCGAGCCCGATCGAGTCCGGACATTACTATGACCGCATGCATCCGCGTGACCTATTCCGGATCAAGCAACGAATCGCGGAGTTTGTGAAATCGGGGGAATCACGTTTCCACGACGAGTTCAGGATCAAGCACGCCGACGGCGCGTACCGATGGATCCAGTCCAACGCGATGGTCATCGAGCACAACTCAGACGGAACCGCGAAGCGGATCATCGGTCAGCACCACGACATCGACGAGCAGAAACGCCTCAACATCGCGATCCGCTCCGCGCTTGAACTCAAACCAGGTGAATCACAGAACGATACACTCTACCAGCTCTGCAGCGCGCTCGCCGAATCTACCAACACCAGCTTCGCGGGTGTCGCGATCCTCAAGAACAAGATCGACGGACGTTACGCCGAAATCCTGGCCGGATCACTCGACGGCGACCCTGTCGAGTCGATCGAGTACAAGTTGAACGGAACCCCCTGCGACAATGTGCTCAGTGATGACTTCTGCTGCTACGAGAGTGATGTAGCGAGCATGTTCCCCGATGATCTGATCCTCACCGAGATGAAAGCCCAGGGGTACGCGGGACTGCGTCTGACCGGGAGTAATGGAAAGCCCATCGGTCTGATCATGGTGCTCGACTCCAAGCCCCTGCGCTCACCGATCGATCCCCAGACCGCGCTCAAGCTCTTTGGCGCCAGAGCAACCGTTGAGCTTGAGCACAACCGATACGCCGAGAAGCTCCGGAACACCGCTGATCTCGCCGAGTCCGCGAGCAAAGCGAAGACTGATTTCATCGCCAACATGAGCCACGAGATCCGTACCCCGATGACCGCTATCCTCGGCTTTACCGAGATCCTCAAAGAGCACGGCTCAGAACTCAGCAATAGCGTTCGTGACAACGCGATCAATACCATCAAAAGCAACGGCGAGCACCTGCTCACCATCATCAACGACATCCTCGATATCTCCAAGATCGAAGCCGGGAAGATGGACGCGGAGTTGATCGAACTCGACACACTCCAGCTCATCCGCACCGTCGAGCTCCTCCTCGCCGAACGCGCGACCGGCAAGGGGCTGGAGTTCGAAGTCTCGATCCCGAGCGATGTCCCCTCACACATCCGCTCGGACCCAACGCGACTGCGCCAGATCCTGCTCAACCTCATCGGAAACGCTGTGAAGTTCACCGAGGTCGGGAAGATCACGCTCCGCTGCTTCATGTGCGATCGGGACAATCGTCTGATGTTCGAGGTCATCGATACCGGGATCGGGATGACCACGAAGCAAGCCAGCATCGTGTTTGAATCCTTTACACAAGCAGACACTTCCACCACACGCGAGTACGGCGGCTCCGGTCTGGGACTCAAAATCTCCTCGAAACTCACCGAGATACTCGGCGGAACCATCGGCGTCGAATCCGAGCTCGGATTCGGATCCAAGTTCTGGTTCACAATTGATCCGGGCGACGTCGATCAATACCCGCGCGTAGGGATCGAGGAGTACCTCAAGCAAACCGACGATCGGTCCCAGTCCAAAAAGCTTCCGGCTCAATCGCAACCCAAACCAGTCCAAGGCTACCGCATCCTGCTGGTCGAAGACGGCCCGGACAATCAACGGCTCATCTGCCACCACCTCGAACGCGCCGGCGCCGAGTTGGTGGACATCGCTGAGAACGGCCAGGTCTGCTTGGATCTTCTGCTCTCGGAAGAATGCCCCCACTACGACCTGATCTTGATGGACATGCAGATGCCGGTCATGGATGGATACGAGGCAACACGCAAGATCCGAGAGCACGGCCTCTCGATCCCGATCATCGCGCTGACCGCACACGCCCTCTCCAGCGATCGCGAAAAATGCCTCGCGGCTGGGTGCGACGGATACCAACCCAAGCCGATCAACAAAGCCGAGCTTTTCGCGATGTGTAAAAAATTCGTCAACGAATCTCGGCTCAAACAGAACGACCAAGACCAGCAAGCGGCGTAAATGGTCCCACCACAACAACAAAAAGAACACAGCCCCGCATCAATGGCAGGGCTGTGATTCAATGCGCTAACGGAGCGAGAGGGATTCGAACCCTCGGTACGGGTTTACCCCGCACACCGGATTAGCAATCCGGCCCCTTCAGCCTCTCGGGCACCGCTCCAATACCTGCCAAAAACCCGGCTGGTAGCCCGTTAGCGTAGACACGCATCGAGCAATGAACAAGGGACACCGGCCCTCAGGACCAGAATCCCTTGTATGAACACCTAAAGCATCGACCAAGCACCCCGCTACCCACCTACGGGGTGCTCGATCAATACCAAATCCCTTGGTCAGTCACCCAGTGACCAACCAAAAACAGACTCAATCCGCACCCTCATTGCCAGGGTTGTCGGATTCGAGCATATTGCGGAGGTATTTGTTTTCGCGGCGGGTCGCTTCCAGATCAAACACGAGGTACTTGACACTCAAGCGCAGGTGATCGAGCGACTCTTGGAGTTCTGAGATGGTTTTCTTCATGCGCTGGTGACGCCCCTGAGTTTCAGCGGCGAGTTTCGCGAGCTTTGGACGCTGATCCTCTGGGAGGGAATCGATCTGTCCGAGGAGGGTTGCAAGACGTGATTGGAACTCATTTTCTGTCATGACATGTCCTTTCTTGATATGACGCCGAACATCGCCGGCACCACACCAGTTGCACACGCGCGGCCAACAACCGAGCGCGGGCGTGCCAAAAAACGCAGACACGCAAAGCGTCCGAAAATATCCCCTCCTGGGATCAAACCAATCCGTTTTTGTCATCCATGGAGATTCTGGGACCGGCTGCGTCCTTCGCCGCCAGGGGTCTCAACAGGTCCGGCTGTGCCGGGTGTTGCCCAGAATCAACGCGAGCGGTGGAGCCGCTGCAACGCGTGTTGCCCCTCAATCGGAGCGGAATCCCGGATCTGAACCAACTCAGCGGCTGGCACATCCCGGGCTTCCCGGACCATCTTACCGAGATGCTTCCAAAGAATCTTCTCGAAGAACCCAAAGAATTCTTCCAGCTCAGGGCGCGAGAACCGCGAGAGCGGATCGCTGAGCCCGCTCTGCATCACCGCCCACTCAATCAGGGGGGCTCCGGAGTTCGTGAATCGGTAGAGCGAAAGCGTAGATCGGAGCCGCTGCGCCGGAGTCGCGAACGGATCACGCGCGGCTTCTGGGATCCGCGTCATGATGTCCTGAACCTCGCGAGCGCTCGCTTTGAGGATCGGATTCTCCAGCCCATCGAGCTTCGCTGATGCGGACTCTTTCTCTGGGACCGTCCCCACCCGATTCCCGGCTGGTTCGATCTTCGCGAACGCCGTCGATACCGTCTTGAGTCCCGCTCGATCAAAGCGGATGACCAATCGCTGGCAGGGCTGCCCCTCATGCTCGCCCATGGACGAGGTCGAGACAATCCCCACCCCCCACTCTGGTTTGGACGCATGGACCACGCGATCACCCATCTGGAACTTCTGGATTTGGGTCGGATTCATTGGATTCAACAGATTCCCTTCTGACAGGGGTTCAAACGGCTGCCCCTGAGCGATCGGGAGCGGATTTTGTACATCAGATGCCCCAAGCGGTTGTCGCCCAACTGGTTGGATCGGCCTAGACTTCCTCCCGCTGCAATCAGCAGGGAACGAGAACCATCGTCCCGCTCAACAAGTTTGCAAGCAGATCCATCCCCCCGCGAGCACGACCCGCGGCTTGACAGAAGGATAGCAGATGATCGAAGCGTTGAAAAGTGACGAAATCATTGAGAAAGTCGGCGGCAAGTTCAAGCTCTGTGCGCTGATCCAACGCCGACTCCAGCAGCTCCTCGACGGCGCTCGCCCGCTCGTCGAGCGCGACGGACGCACTGATCTCGAGCTCGTCGTTGAAGAGATCCTGCAAGACAAGATCACCCTCGAGTACGTCGAGGATCAGGAAACCTCAGAAGCTGCCGAGCCCGCCGCGAGCGAAGCGCTGCTCTAAACCGAGTACCTCTCCCACATGAGTGACGACCCACGCCTTTCTGAGTTCCAAACCAACGAAGATTGGCTCAACCCTCGCAAACTCTCCGCGATCTTTGGTCCAACAAAGGAACGCGAAGAAGGCGCGAGGATTTTCATTGGTATCTCAGGCGGGATCGCGGTCTACAAAGTCTGCACCGTCGTCTCACGTCTGGCGCAAGCGGGAGCACAGGTGACCGTCGCGATGACTGAGAACGCGACGAACTTCGTGACGCCGTTGACCTTCCAGGCGCTGTCTGGGAATCCCGTGTACACCTCGCCTTGGGAGCATCTGGAATCGTCTGATCCCCAGCACATCTCGCTCGCGGATCGTGCGGAAGCTGTCCTGATCGCGCCGTGCACGATGAACACGCTCAGCGACATCGTCCACGCTCGCACGAGCTCGGTCGTGACCTTGATCCTCAGCGCGATCAATCGTCAGAAGACCCCCGTCCTCCTCGCTCCAGCGATGAACGACGCGATGTGGTCCCAGCCAGCAAACCTGCGGAATGTCGAGCAGGCGCAAGCCGACGGCAACCAGATCGTGGGTCCAGGAGCGGGATGGCAAGCCTGCCGTCACGACGGGACCGGACGCATGAGCGAGCCTGAGGACCTGCTCAAAGCCCTCGGGATCGCGCTGCTGGGTTGATCGCCGATGGAATTCATCCACCCCCACTGTTCATCCGCTCAGGCTTCCCCATCTCGGATCTGATCGCCTACACTATCCGTCCGACCACGGCTCGCCCCCAAACGAGCCCCATCACGATTGGAGAGGTGGCTGAGTGGTTTAAGGCGCACGATTGGAATTCGTGTGGGGGTTTACGCCCCTCGGGGGTTCGAATCCCCCCCTCTCCGTTTGAAAAAGACCGCGTTGCTCAAATACCCGTAGATACAAGGGTTTGCGAGCAACGCGGTCTTTTCATTCTGCCCTACTGTCCTAAAGCTGTCCTAGTCTCTCAGCCTTGGGTCTTCAGACTCGCCCACTCCTCGGCGGCCTTGCGGACGAATCCGCGATCAATCGATCGGGTGAATGTCGCACGGGAGTGTTTGAGCATTCCTCGCTCGCAGAAGAACCTCGTCGAGACGCGCAGCCAATACACTGGGGGCTCGTAGCCGAGGATCCCGGCGACTGATTCTCGTATCTGCTCGAACTTCTGAGACTCAGGCCCAGCGCTGATCACCTTTGCGACCGCGTCATAAGCGAACTTGGGGCAATGGAAGGCCGCCGCGCCGGTCGATCGGTGCTCAGCGAGGGCCGGTCCCTTGCGGCTGGGCTCGATGGTGTATCCCGTGACCGATTTAGCGGCCTTGGGCTTCTTTCGCGGGGCGTACCCCCGGCGCTCGGCAAGACGAATTTGGTCCTCAAACTCCGATCCGAGCCGATCAACGAGCTTCCGGACGGCTGTGAGCTGCCGTTTGGCGTTCGAACATCGGTCTTCCAGCTTCTGGAGGGCTTGGGCAAGCTCTTCGAGGGTCTGGACTGGGTCACCCTTGGGTTTTGGCATGCCCTATTCTACACGATTTGACTCGTTTGGGTGGGGACGTCTATGATTACCGAAAGCGGAGATTTTCGGTAGATCATGACAAGCATGCACGCCATCCCGATCACACGCAAGCGCCCGGTCCGTACCGGGCAAGCGACCACGAGTGGCAACCGGCTTTTATGGCCACAATCACTCGTGAACAAGCCCGTGTCGCTGCTGAGGCGGCTGAACTCCCACTCGTCCTGACGCTCGAAGAAGCGGCGGCCATCGCTCGCCGTGCACCGGGCACGCTAAAACGCTTGGTCAGCGAAGGACGCTTCCCAAAGAGTGCTAAGCGTGGTAAGCCGCTCTTGTTCTGGCGCGATGAATTCCTCATCGAGCTGATGCAGGACAACGGCTCATGAAGCTGGTTGGTCGTCAACCAGTCGATGGGACCGAGCGTCCGGTGATCTACATCGGCAAGCGGGTGTGGAAGGACAGCACCGGTAAGGTGCGAACCGCCAAGCCCTACACCGCCGAGTACTTCCTCGAAGGCAAGCAGCAGTTCCGATCGTTGAAGCTGACGAACAAGGTCGCGGCAATCCAAGCGGCCCACGAGCTTCACCGGTCGATCCGATTGGGCGAGCCCACGACAGCGCCTGCTGAGATCCGCTTGGAAGAGATGGCCCAGCGATACCTCGCGACCGTGCGTGGGATGGGGCGAGCCCCAAAGACGCTGCAGAAGTATGAGCTTGTGTGTGATCAGCTCCTGAAGTTCTGCGACGACCAGAAGCTCTTGTACGCGAACCGATTCAGCGAAGAGCTGTTCTGGTCGTTCGCCGAGAGCATGAATCACCTGAGCGAGAAGACCAGGCACGATCGGCTGATCGTGGTCCAGCAGCTCTTCAAATGGGGCTGCGAGCGGGCGGAACTCATCCCCAAGAACCCGATCCGCAAAGTGCGGGTCCGCAAACCGCCCCCAACCGATCAGCCTTGTTTCACTCCTGAGCAGGTCGCGACCCTGCTCGCCAACGCCGATGAGATCCTTCGCCCACGGTTCGCGGCCCTCGCCTACACAGGAATGCGGTTCGGTGAACTCCGTGATCTGCGATGGGCGGATGTGCCTCTCGATGGCCCCAACGGGGGCTTCATCCACATCAAGCGGGGCGGGGCTCAGACGACCAAGGGCCGAAAGACCCGGCGGGTTCCGATCCACGGGGAGCTGCGTCCACTGATTGAAGCACTGCCTCGACACGGCGAGCTGGTGTTTCCTGCTGGTCGATCAGCGAAGCATCCAAACGGGGATGGCCCGATGGATGAGCGCCGACTCCTCAGGTCGCTGAAACGGTTGTGTACCCGCTGCGGGTTTGACAGTCCCGAACAGTATAAGTTGCATACTTTCCGTCACGCATTCGCGAGCATGCTTGCACGAAGCAACATCGGCTACAGGTACGCCCTTGAGTTCATGGGGCAGTCATCGAGTGCCATTCTGGACTTGTATTACACGATGTTTGACGACGATGCGGCGGCCGCGATCGCGTCGATTGAGTTCCCGCCAGCTGACCAAGACACACAATGTGGTGGCTGAATCTTGAAATGTGGCTTCATTTTTTCGGTTTAATTCCGAGCCGCACATAATTCTCACAAATTTACTCCTCTTTCGGTGGACGGCGCTTGATTTTTCTCTCGTGGGTGTTGTACTCGGCCAGCGTGCAAGCCGTACGCGAGAACCACAAGGAGTTCACAAGTGAACAGAGAAACAACAAACGACTTCACCGGACAGGAAGCACTCGACACCAAGCACGCCGTGCTCAAGGAGGTCGCGACGATCGGATTGGAGCAGATGGTGGATGCGATGGTCATCGGTGCGGTGCTCCCGCCCCACATGGATCAGAGCGAGATCCAGCGGTGCGAGAGCATCGGCTCAGCACCGGCGCTGATGCCCCGCGGATTCGCGCTTGTCTCCCCTGATGACGAAGAACACTGGTCTCGATTGGCGCTGTTGCTCGCCTCGGCGAAGGTCCAGATCGATGGGCTGATCGGGCACTATCGCGATCAGCACCCCGACGACTTTGGCGATGCCCTCACATCCGCGTACCGAATTCTGCGTGAGCACAGCGAGCCCACGATGCGGCTGATCCCCGTGCCTCTGAACCCGTGGTCACCCGAGAAGAACTGATTCTCAAAGAAATAAGAAGGACTCTATGGGTACGCACAGAAGAGAGAACAGTGGAGCTCCACGCTCCGACACCGACCGCCACGACGGCGACCGCGTTGGTCACCGAAACGGAGGCCGAGGTGCTCGGAGCGTGGGCATCCATGTCGTCCGCGGACGGCTGACGCACCGAGAGCAGCGTCTGTTCGAGGAGGCGGTGATGCTCTTGCTTTTAGGTTCAGCCCATCGGCACCTCACCGCACATAAGGAGAGAGATCATGATTCATGACTCTTACATCAACGGCAAGCGGTACTTGCCATACGCTCGGTGCTCGACCAAAGCACAAGGCGACAACAGTGTGGAACAGCAGCTCGGAGCGATTCTCAGCTTCGGAACTGAGCGAGGGGCAACGGCCACAGAGCCGATCGTGCGTGTGGGCGTGTCCGCATCCGTTGAATGGAATGTTGACGAGTTTGTGCGTGAGGTCAAGGAGCGGCTTGATCGCGGTGAGCAGTTCGACTTCGTCTTTGTCTTCGACGAGAGCCGATTGACGCGTGGCGGCCCGCTGCACTCATCGAAGGTGCGGTACGACCTGCTCGCGATGGGGGTCGATGTCATCGGCATCACCCGGTACATCGAAGACCCACGGACGCGCCAGATGATCACGACCTTTGATGCAATGGCTGCCCAGGCGCACGCTGAAGCGATCGCGACCAACGCATCGCGCGGAGCGCTGCAGAGCCTCGAAGACGGAAGGCGGGCGCACTGTGCCTTTCCTCCATACGGAATCGACAAGCTGATCACGACAAGCGAGGGCGAAGCCCTGTGGATCCTGCGGCATCTCGCGGATGGATCCCAAGAGCAGTACAACGCGAAGACGAAAGAGCTGATCCGCACCTACAAGCCCAATGATGGGCGTGGTGGGTCCACGCATTACATCAAGTCACGGCAAGAGCGAGCGACACTGTGCCCAGGTATGGCTTCATTGCACGCCCATGTGGTGCGCATGTTCACAGCATTCGACATCGAAAAGATGAGCTGCGAGCAGATCGCGAAAGAGTCCAACGACGCGATGATTCAAAGCCCGAGTGGAGGCCGTTGGAATGCGTCTGCGGTCCACAGTATCTTGCACAATCCGACCTACTTGGGCAAGGGATATGCGAACCAACGATCAAGCGCTCTGAAAGTCAAGCGCAGCCGCAACGCCCCTGAGCGTGTGACACGATCGCAAGTTGAGATGATGGGCCGCAAGAATCCCCCGATGGAGTTTCGCCCGCGCGAGGATTGGGTTGAAATCGAGTACCCGTTGCTGAGCGAGTATCTGCAATCCCCTCTCCGTGACATCGCGGAACGGCGCATCGAGAAGCACCTCAGAGCCAAGGCAAAAGGCCACACACCCACCATGCGCCAGCGGAGTCCTGTCGCAGCGAGCTACCTGCTCAGCGGCATCATCCGGTCAAAGCAACTCAACTTGACCATGCGCGGCCACAGCGGTGGGACGAAATCCGTCTATAAATACTATGTGGTCCAAGGAAGAAGCAAGTACAACCGTGATGGCGAGCGGTACCTGCGTAAGAGCGTACCCGCCGAGCCCATTGAGTCGGCTGTCCTCAATGCGTTACAGAACACGCTCTGCCGCATGCCCGCCCTGGTGGACGAATACCTGTCCGCGTTGCAAAACGAACGAAAAATTATTTTCGCGGATAATGTAATCGACCAGCTTCGCGCACGAGAAGAAAAGCTACTCAGCACCATCGACTGGCTCACACAGAGCTTTGATGCCAAGCGTCGCGACTACTTCACCGAACGGCTCGAAGCCGCGATAGCTGAACTCGATGATGTGCGTGAACAACTTGGTACTGCGGATATCGCCGAGCCACCGACCGATGACGAACTTCGGTCTTGGGCCCAAGCCGTTCGGAATGGCGCGGACCTCTTGGCGGACGCGACATTCGCCGAGAAGCGACGGCTCGTGGAGTTGTTTGTCAAGGACTGTGTCATCGACATGAAGACACTCGAATGCGAGATTACGCTCGCGATGCCCGATTGGATGTCGGTGGCCGACGACGGAGTTGGTCTGCCATCCACACTTGCATGCAGAGTTGGATGGTGGACCAAACTGCCTCAGATGGCTTGGAAGGCCGATTTTGAGGTTCGCGTGCCATCACCTTGCCTCAGCGCCAAACGGAAGCAGCCCAAGCTGCTTGGGTGTGGTGCCTGTCGACGCAAGTCCCGCATGAACCACTCTGACCGCAAAGCAGCCTAGGTCCCAGTCGGGGTAGTTGCACCCCGCCCAGGCCGCCGCGATCGAGAGATCGCGGCGTGCCATTCGCCCACATGGAGGTCCACGACATGAACCCAGCCGAGCAACGCATCCTCAGCCGCATCGAACGACTGCTGTGCAATGGTTCCCTTCCCGCGATGGAAAAAGCCGCGGGGCTCATCCTCAAGCATTCCGACCTGCTGAACCTGGGCAGGCCGTTCCAAATTTCGCTGATGCGTCGGATGGGACAATGGCGTCAGCAGTACGACATCATCCAGACGAACATCGAGCGCATGGATGACGGAGCGTCGGGCATGCTCTATCGGATGACCGAGGTGCCTGATTACCAAGTGTGGATGCATCCGCAACAGCACGAACCGGAACAACCGCCCAAGCGTGTGACTCCAAGCCGCAGCACTGGTACGCCCGAAGACGATATCTCTGATGGAGAAATCAGCGAGTTTCTCGAACTGGTTGATTCGCAGGGGCTCGAAAAAATTTTCGCGAACGGTGCGAACATCGTCAACGGCAAACTGGTGATGTATCCACTCATCACGCTGGGCGAGCGCGTGATTGAGTACGGTCCTGTCGCGGCGATGTATGCAGAGAATTGCATCGAACGGCCGTGGGACCCAAGCAAGCGAAAGCCATTCATCGCGATGGCGTTCGACCTGAGCCTCCTCTCGGCGATGGTCGGGAAGCGTTGGACCTACCGAGTGTGGGATGACGCATTCTCTCGGCTTCCAGAAACACACCAATACTACCCGAAAAACGGTAAGCGACCAGGCTGGAACCGAACGACAAAGATCATGGAACTCTGTGGACTCATTGAACGCCCCGCTGCACGGACTTGGCGCTTGACTGAGGAAGGGAAAGAAGTCGCATCAGCAAAGCTTACCCCTGCGTGGTCTGCACTGGGTAAGCCGCTTTCCTGATACGATGATGGTGACGGAGCTTCGCAATGGCTAATCGATTGATCACCAAGGAAGCATTCCTGACCGCGATGGAATGCACGACTCAGGGCTGGTACCTGATGCGCGATAAAGGTGGAACACCAACGCCCGGCGAGCAACTCCGCATGGAGGAGGGGAAGGAAGTCCATCGCCGAGCGCAGAGTCTTCACCCCAAGGGTGTATATGCAGGCAAGCCCGCGAGAACGAAACAGCTGATTCTCGATTCGGCCATCAAGGTCATCTTCGAAGCTGCATTCGAGGTGGATGGGTACGCGGCCCGTGCCGACTGGATCCGTCGGACACATGGTGGCTGGATCATCGGCGAGATCAAATCGAGTCTACACGACGATGATGGTCCCAAAGACGAACATGTTGATGACCTCGCCTACACCTGCATGGTCCTCCGCAGGTCGGGGCTCCCGGTCAAGTCGTACGAGCTTGTGCTGATGAACCGTGAGTGGCGACTGGGCATGGATGATCCATCGCTATTCATCGTCACGGATATCACCGAGATGGTCATTGAACGGGCCGGTGAGTTTAATCAGACTTGGGAACGAACTGGACCATTGCTGCTGAGGAACTCTCGGCCGAGCCCACACTGGTGTTTTGCCTGTCGGGACTGCGCATACTTCGAGGCCCAGTGTGTCGGTGTTGGTGTGCGAAATCCGATCTTCATGCTACCACGGCTTCGGGAGAACAAGTTCGTTGAACTGACATCAAGAGGCGTGTTCACCATCCAGAGCATCCCGACTGATTTTAAGCTCAGTGAGAATCAAGCTGCGGTCGCACAAGCCATACGGACACGGAAGCCGCTGATTGATCAGGAGTTGATCCGATCCAGCTTGGAAGACCTGGAGTGGCCCGTGGGCTACCTCGATTTTGAAACAGTCAAAACCGCGATCCCGTTGTATCCGGGAGTTGCTCCGCACGAACAGGTTGTGACCCAGTACTCCCTTCATATTGAGGTCTCGCCCGGCGGCGAACTGGTACATCAAGAATACTTGGCTGACCATACCCAGGATTGCCGTGAGGAACTCGCTACTAGATTGGTCCGCGACACTGACGGGTGCAGGACTATCGTGGTCTACAGCTCATTCGAGAAGACGACGATCCGAGGGCTCGCCAAGCTCCTACCCGTCATGGCAACGGATCTTGCCGATCTAGAAACGAAGTTGTTCGACCTCGAACCTGTCGTGCGGAAGGGGCTGGTCCACCCGGACTTCTGTGGCAGATCGAGCATCAAGGTAGTCCTCCCTGTGCTCGCGCCTGAACTGAGCTACAACGATCTCGATATCGGCGATGGCGGCTCGGCCGTAGCGGCTTTCGCCAAGCTCGCGTCTGGGGAAGCGACCGATGAAGAGATCTATGCTGTCCGGTGTGCTCTGTTGGAATACTGCAAGCTAGACACGCTGGCGATGACGAGACTAATAGACTCACTGCGTCAACTAGCCATGGTTTAGCTCACAGAACATAGTTCGCAACCTATCCACCGCACCCTGCTCCGCGCAAGGCCTAGGTTATGAATCACATCAAAAGTGCTACACTGGCGATAACACATACCCATCAAATGCGTGGTACGCATGCGGGATATCACGAAGCATCACGCGAAGCGTCTCTTCTTTTTCGCTAGTTGCAAATATGACTTGGTGACCTTGCTCGCCTGCGTTCGCCACCCGCTTAAGCAGCTGTTCAAAGCTAAAATCTTTTGCACTTTGTTGCCGCGGTTCATCAAATACCAACAGCCCCGGATGATTTGTCTCAAAATCCACACCAACTTCACGAAGCCCATTGAGATAAGACCAGATTACTCGTATGAAATCACTTGCCGAAATGTTTGTAGGTAGATCAAATCCCTCATGCAGCGGCCGATACGACTCCTCAGAGACAGTGATATCATTAATCTCCAAGCTCTTAAAGTCGTACTCACTGAGCTGCTCACGCAACAACTCGCCCCACCGCTTGAGTTTTTCACGATCAGCAGCTGTAGTGTCGTCTTTTGGCAGCTTGCTCTTAGCCGTCTGCAGTCGGTTCCATTGTGCCGATAGTCCCGCCACATTCTCCAACTCACCGGCGAACTCGTCAGAAGCTTCCTCGTAGCGCCTCAACCCTTCGGTGAGCTGCACTCGCTCTCTCACAGCTGCAATGGAAGGTGCCCGCCCATCTGAAATCAATGTCTCTCTGAGTGACCGGATCTCACCCCGTAGGTCTGAGATTTCTCGCCGGAGTGCCGCGACTTGTTGCGCCCGCGCCTCGACAACATGCTGTTGGTTGGCCAGGACTGCTCTGAATGTGCGTCGCTGTTCCTCTAGGAAAGCGATATTCTCATCAATAGACATCACCCCCTGACCCTCTGCAAGTGGTGTGAGACTATCGGTGATGTGCTGATGGCAAGTCGGACACTGATGATTGGCCATACTTGACGCTGCTGTGGACCCGAGATTCAGTAGTGTTCGCGTATCCTTGTTTCTCTGAAGATCAATCTCGATCTTTTCGAGGCGAGCACGCGTGCCCTGTACCTCATCGCTTTCAAGCTCATACGCTTCCAGAATGCGAGAGAGCATTGCTTGCCGATCACCGAGTCGATCCTGCTTATTAGCCAGCTCTGCTTCTGCATTACCGACGATTTCAGCGACGCGTGGTATTTCTTGCTGCTCGATTTCTCGCAGTCTCAGTTCTAACTGCTCCTTCTTCGCGTCGATCGGGATCCACTGTTCGCCCTCTGGAACCATGATAAGTGGCGAGATCTCAGGCGGCCATGTGGCGACAGGATCCGCCGGAATGTTCTGGGGTATACCACCGACACCCTTTGCGACTGCACGCAAGGCTCCAACAACCACGCCCCACTGCTTCGCGACACTCTGTTCCTGCTCTTCGATCTCCAGCCTCTCGGCGGCGAGATTAATCGCATCCAGTCCAAGCAAATACTCTACGCAGCGCCTGTGCATCTCTTTGATTCCGAATCGTGTCGGCAAAGGCGGTTCGAGCGTGCTCCATCCTCTCAGTTGTTCGACGATGAAGTATGGCATGATACACTGGGGGTAGAGAGGGCGACTCTCGCCTTGAAATGTGCGAACCATGGGCACATCCCAACCTAGAAAGTCGAGCAGGAATCGAAGGAACCCGGCATCTCGTGTCGTATCGCCCGGTCTTCCAACAAAGTAGTCGCTCGCTCTATATTGTCCCGGTGTAGTCAACGCAGGACCGCGAATCACCTCAATCAACCCCTGGTCTCTTGAGCCCTTCACAGTGCGACGGACGACTGCACGCTCTCCTTGGCTGTTTTCGATCTCGAGATAAATGTCTGACTCGATCACACTTGCATGCCCATCGCCAGTGTGAAGGTCCTCCTTCAGTGCTGGCGGGAGCGGAAGGTCATCTCTGTTTGCAGTCAACATCGCTTCCATGCCTAAGGCCACGAGGATCGCCCTGAGGCATGTCGACTTACCCATCGAGTTCTCTGCCCGGATAATGAACAATCCATCAGTAAATGGTACATCCACTCCAAACAGCCCTTGATCAGTGAGCACTCGTATGCGCAGGTGTCGTAGTCGCATAGTTATGACTTCCCTCCAAAGAGCTCGGCAACAGTCTTTTCTGTGAGCTTTTTCCCGATTTGATCTAGATACTCCCGTTCGCTACATAAGAGGTCTTCTTGCTCAAATATCCGCTGGGCTTCAGATTCACCCTTCGATGTCAACTCGATCCGATCACCACCGATCTTTCTGATCAACTTTTCCCCGTGTGCGAAGTCAACCGCGCGGTTCAACGATGGTTCGATTCGTACCACGATCGTCCCGGGAAGTAAATGTCCGTCCACTATCGCCAAAAGCGCGTCGCGCCCTTCATCGCTACGGATCGCCCAGTTCAGCACGTGGAGCCGACCAAAGCTCGACCTCTTTCCACGAGATGCCACGAAGAGCATCAGGAGTAGGAGACTCATCCTCCACAATGGCCGTAGGTCACCAGGAATTGACTCCGGCCGTTCGTTGAATGTGAAGGGCGTATCAAGCTCAGGAATATTCACGCTAGGCATCTGTCGCTACCTCTGGGAAGTCAAGCGGGCACCGCAAGAGCCAGTCCGCGACGGCTTCATGCGCGACGGCCTTCCGTGATCCAGTAGAAAGAGCATGCACTTGATCGGTGACAGCTTGGTCGATTCGACTCAGCGATTCCTGTAGCAAGGGATACGGGGCTTGGTCAGTGACCATGCAGTGACCCTGAAGATACTTTTCCTGCTCGCTCTTGGCTTTCCGGATCGCTTCCCATGCCTCGGGATAATCTCTGAGGCCGTCAAGTACATTCTGTCCCTCAAGCCACCATCGAATCACTTCTCGCTCGAACTTCTGCCGTCTCTCGACCGAGGTGAGGGTTGGCATCTTGGCAGTTTTCGCTGTCAGCTGTTCGAGCTTGGGCACATTGTCCGCATCTGCTGACCACCCATCGATGTCGGACTCAACGATCGAATCGACCTGGATATCGATCCCCTCGACGGCGTGCCTCAGCAACGCCGCCCGCTCCTCGGCGAATGCCTCCTCCGATAAGAGAATCACTCTAAAATCGTCTTGGTCGACGTATGGCAGAGAGGCTTGGAGAACCTCTCGTGTCTTCTTTGCCGCGTGTTCGACAGTGTCTTTGCTATCAAACGACGGAACAAGCAGAATCCACCGTTTGACCTTGGTCTCGCCGAATAGGTTCGACAGCTTCCCACCCTTGTTGGCGATGAACTTCGCGACATCGGTGGTCATCTTGTCACGAAGCTTTGCGTGCTTCCTTGATACCGTCAGATCTCCCTCAGGACCATACATCTGGTAGACGCGTCCGTCAGTTGTGAAGCCTTCAATGCCTGCGTCCCCTCGATCGGTGTCTGGGACCTCTTGGTAGTCGCCTTTGGAGTAGTGACAGTGCAGGAGCTTGGTAGCCCATCTTTGCCAATCCTTCCCCTCTAGTCGCGATGACCTATCCATCACAACTCCCCCTTGAATGCTTTGTCGAGGATGGATGGGAGGAGGGCGTCGAGTTCGGCGGCAGTCTTCTGCTGTAGATTGTTAAGGTGGCCGACCTTGCCTTGTAGGTCGTCGAGGTACTCGACGATTTTATGCTGTTCGTCCTTTGATACATCTGGGAACGGGAGTGACGAAAGTATCCTCAGGTTGATGTTCTTCTGGGCACTCTGAGGTGCGACCTGTTCGAGATTTGTCCTCAGGTAAGCGAGATAGTGGTAAAGGAACTCGCTGTCGTAGTCTTCATATGGTGTCACCGCGACAATACTATCTGGCACACAACAGTCGAAACCGAGGATGCCTACCGCCCCAATTGTGGCTGCGATGCTTATGAGCAATGTGCCCGCAGGGAACTTCCGGCTAATCGCGAGACCATCATCGTTCAGCGTCTGTGTCCATGATTTGATGTATTTCCCGCCAGACTCGATCTCGCCGATCTGAATCCAGGGATGGTCACCGCCAAAAAAACGTGGATCGTTGCGAGGACGGTGAGTAAATTTACCCCTTTCTAGGAGCGCGGCGGATGTAATTGGTTTCGTGCCTCTTGCAAGGGCCTCTTGCATCGCCTTGGCCCGACTGCTCACTAAAAAGGCACTGGTGGTGTCCGTCGCACCCTCTCGCAGTCCGTGCGCCTCATTGAGCTTATCTACGAGGCGTTCGATTTTCGCCACGATCCGCCGCTGCTCATCAACTGACGGCAGTGGAATTTTGTATTTCAGCACATAGGCGGGTCGGATGGAAGCATAATTCGTAGAGCCTTGAGCTTTGACCTGATCACGGAAGTCAGGAGTCCTCACATAGAATCCAAGGAACTCCGGCAAGAGTTTTGATCGATCTACGGTGAACAGGAAATAGTGGCTGCTGACGATTGCACCTTTTAAGTCATCGGGGACCATCCCGAAGCCACCTACCTTGGCGTCAATCTCAGCCACCAAGAATTCATTGGTGCGGCAAATCTGCTGATTCTTCGTCTTAATCCGGGCACCCTCGATTTCGTCCCTCAGCACTATGCCCCTGGCGTGCAGTTGCACTCGGCATCGCTTGTAAGTTGCCGTGTCATCGATCTTGATAAACTCCTTACGATGCTTGATCACAGTACCAAGAGACACAACAGGCCACGCGCTACAGCTCACGACAGAGCCCTTGTTGGATCGGGTTGCAACAGCCTGGCTCATGCGCTAGCCCCTTCAAGTTCAGCTTTAATCTCAGTCATGATGCTGATGATCTGCCGCTCTTTCTCAAGGATGTCAGCTATCAGTTTCTCGGGGGGCTGGTGCTGCATCGCCTCGGTGCTGCTCGGGTTCTTTATATCGAGATTAACCGAGAGGAGATCGCCGGCGTCGTCGTACTTGAGCACCTCATCGACGATGACCTTCCATGCGTGATCGTTCTCGTCGCGCCGCTTCTTGCTGAACCACTTGATGCAGTCAGCGAACTCCTCGAACTGCATCGGCTTGGTCTTGGTGTAGTTTTTACGCCCCTCTGGCAGTGGCATCTCGTAGTACCAAATCTCCTTGGTCGGTCCGTCGCGATCAAAGAAGAGTAAGTTGGTCTCTATGCCCGTGTAGGGTGAGAACACACCGTTACGGAGACGGACGATGGCGTTGAGGTTGAACTCCTTGAGAAGTTGCTCCTTGATGCGGGCGCAGACGCCGTCGCCGAAGAGTGTGCCGTTGGGCACGACGACGGCGGCGCGACCGGGTACGCCGTTGTTCTTCTCGGGCCGCTTGAGCAGCCGCATGATGAGCTGAAGGAACAGCAGAGCCGTCTCGGAGGTCTGCTTGTCGGCCGGGAAGTTGTTCTTGATTCCGGTTTCTTCTTCGCCACCGAAGGGTGGGTTGGTAAGGATGACATCGAACCGGTCGCGGTCGCCGATCTCGGTTACCTTGCGGGCAAGCGTGTTTCCGTATGCGATGCTCGGGTACTCCAGTCCGTGCAGGAGCAAGTTCATCTGGCTGAGCATGTACGGCAGCGGCTTGGCCTCCTGACCGTAGAGCGACTGCTCCTGAAGCACGCGTCGGTGCTTGGTGGTCTCAACCTGCCTGGCGAGGTGCTCGTACGCCTCGGCGAGGAAGCCGCCGGTGCCGCAGGCAGGGTCTAGCACGGTCTCGCCAAGCTGTGGATTGGTGACGGCGACCATGAACTGCACAACTGGGCGCGGCGTGTAAAACTCGCCTGAGTCGCCGGCGGCATCCCGCATCTCGCGGAGCATCGACTCATAGAGTGCGCCAAGCGTGTGTAGCTCTTCCGATGAGCTGAAGTGGATGCCATCGACTTTGTTGATGACATCACGGAGTAAGTAACCGCTGATCATGCGGTTGACGACGCCAGAGTAAACTTGGGCGACGACGTCCCGGCGGTTCTTGCCGTTCGAGGATTGAAGCGACCGGAGATACGCGAGGAGGCCGGGCCCCTTTGTGCCGTCGGGCCGTACGGCCTCCTCCTGGTTCACGAACGCGATGAGCTCGTCGCCAGTGATGCCGTCCGCCTTCGCTGCCCAGTCGCGCCAGCGGTACGGTGACTCGATGACGGGTTTGTACCGCTTCCCGTCCAGCTTGGTCGCCTCTTCATCGACCTGTTCCATGTCGTCTAGAAACTTGAGAAACATGATCCAAGTGAGCATGGGGAGGCGATCGAGATCGCCGTTGAGCCCCTTGTCTTTGCGCATAATGTCGCGGGCCGACTTGATCAGCGAACCGAGCTGCTGGGCGGTCGTCATAGGCTGTTCGGCCTTCTTCTTCCGCCCGGCTTTCTTCGTTGTTTTCTTCTTAGTGGTCTTCTTGGCCATTGGTTCGTTTTCGCTGAACAGGGTCTGCATGGGCTACTTGTGGGTCAGGCGGCGTAGAGCTCGCGTTGGAGGGATTCGACCGCGGCACGGAGCTGATCGGCACCGCCGAAGATCGCGATGATCTCTTTCACGTTCCCGCGGGTGCTGATGGGCGGGACCCGAAGTGCGTCGGGCAGCTTAAACTGTCCGAGGCCGTACTCGGCGTACTTGTCGAGCATGTCAACCAAGATCGCTCGCGCGTCAGGACCATACTCGTCGAAGAGGTCCTGCTTGTCCTTTCGGAGACGCTCTGCTCGTTCTCGGCGGGTGCGGAGGGGTGCGTCGAACGCAAGATGACAGAGGAGGTCGAAGGCATCGGAGTCCTTGTTCCCAGTCACCTCGGCAAGGTGATCAAAGTCGATGCCTCGTTCTGCAAGTCGCTCGGCTACTTCCTCTCGCTGACTCGGAGTCGCCCATTGGTCACGGAGTTCTTCTACATCGCGGAAGAGTGAGCGGATAGCCTCCGCTGTGTAATCCGTGAACTCGATGACCCGGAGCTGGTTGCCGCTGGAGTCCATCTCGTAAACGACTTGATGGGCGACTTCAACATGCCCCCCTTCGATGTAGTACTTGCGGCGATCAGGGGATGGCGGATCCACGATGATGGGGCCATCGCCGTCGATGATCACCTCGCCACCATCGTCGTCATCACCAGACGGTTCGTCTGTGGGCGGATCATCATCGATCACCTCTTCGTCGACGACATTGCCGTCGTCGTCGATGGTGGTTTCGGTGATCAACTCTGGGTCGCCGTCGAAGTCCGGATCGGCGAAGTGACGAGTGGCGGTACCCGTGTAATCGAGGATACTGAAGAACAACTTGCCGTAGTCTTCGCGGACGCGGGTGCCGCGACCGATGATCTGCTTGAACTCGCTGATTGAACCAACGACGCGCACCAGAGCGACGTTCTTGACCATCGGTGCATCGACACCGGTGGTGAGGAGCTGGGAGGTCGTCAGGACCACGGGCGTGACGGTCTCAAGCTCCTGGAAGTTGCTGAGGTGCCCCTTGCCGATTCCACCCTCGTCCGCGGTGACTCGGCAGACATAGTCCGGATACTTCTGCACGAGGTCCGCGTTCAGGTTGTTGATTGCTTTGCGCATCTCATCTGCGTGCTCTTGGTCGACGCAGAACACGATGGTCTTCGCGAAGCGGTCGGTCTTCTTCAGGAACTCCGTGATGTGCGCCGCGATCGCCTCGGTGCGTTTCTTCAGCGCGACAACTTTCTCGAAGTCCTTGGTCTGGTATTCCTCATCCGGAATCTCCCGGCCGTACTTATCGAGCTCTCCTTTGGTCGGCCGCCAGCCGGCCGCGTCCACCGAAGTGACGATGCGATGCACTCGGTACGGAGCAAGGAAGCCGTCCTCGATGCCTTGCTTCAGGGAGTAGGTGTAGATGGGGTTGCCGAAGTACTCGTAGGTATCACGGTTGTCATCTCGTAGAGGCGTCGCTGTCATGCCGAACTGCACCGCGGGCTTGAAGTACTCGAGGATCTCTCGCCAACTGCTGTCGGCTCTGGCCGAGCCGCGATGACATTCATCTATGATCACGAGGTCGAAAAAGTCGCGATCGAACTCTCGGTAGAGACCGGGCCTGCGTTCATCCTCGGCGATCGCCTGATAAATGGCGAAGTACATCTCCCGGCTCTTGACGATCTCGCCATTCTCGATCTTGTGGCGGGCGTCGCCGAACGGCACAAAGGTCTTGTCCTTCGGATCATCCACCAATATATTGCGATCCGCAAGGTACAGGATCTTGGGGCGTCGGTGTTCTCCGGTGCGATTCCACCGACTAGCCCACAACTTCCAACAGATCTGGAAGGCGACGACGGTCTTCCCGGTTCCTGTCGCCATGGTGATAAGCACGCGTCGCTTACCTTGTACGATTGATTGGACGGCGCGATGAATCGCAACATCCTGGTAATAGCGAGGCTTTTTGTCGGGTAACAGGTGATACGCGTGGAGGAGACGCTCGGCCTGGTCGTCCGAGATACCGTCTGTCGCGCAGAGGCGACTCCATAGTTCATTCGGCGAGGGGAAGGCTCCAAGCTCTCGCTCAAGTCCTGTTGTGAAATCGAACTCTGTGATTCCGTGGCCGTTGGTCGAGTAGGCAAACTTCAGATCGAGTGTTTGGGCGTAGTCCTTGGCCTGTCCAAGACCTGCGGAAGGTGTCTTGTACTCAGGTTTCGCTTCGACGACAGCAATCGGAAAGTCCCGAGTGTATCGAAGGAGGTAGTCTGCTCGCTTCTGCTTGCCGCGACGCACCTTACCCCCGGCGACAATGATCCGACCGTCTGTGAACGTACGCTGCTCAGCCATCGAATGCGGCTCGGTCTCCCAGCCCGCATCGGTGAGCTTCGGAACAACATACTTGCGACAGGTGTCGGCTTCGGAGTGACTCATCGTTCACGGCCCTCCGAGTGTTCTTCAAACCACCTGTCAATGACATCCTTTTTGAAGCGCCAATGCTTTCCGACCTTTTGCCCTGGTACCTTCCCCTCTTGGGCGAGTTTGTAAAGTGTCGACTTTGCAACCCGCAGATATGACGCAAGGTCATCGATGGTCATCACCTGCGGCGGATCAGGGGGAGTTTCGTGTTGATGTCGTACCATTGAAGCCATTCGCACATGATACTGTATTTTGTTACTGGTTGCTACTGATTGCTTGAGACTCGGAATGATTCGCAACACCCGTATGTCGCATGCCTCTTGTCAAGAATGACACTTGCCACAGGTAGAGTTGTTTGCTGACAATCTGCTCGAAATCCTGATCATCGCTATGTTCTGATACAGGATCGTAAACCAGCTTCGAGAGAGCGATTGGGTGGTTACTCGAGTCATTGGATCTTCGCTACTTGCTGTAGATGCTCGTGCTCTTCAGCCGAATCTTCCACGGGCGGTGAAGCAAGCTCCGCAACTTGGGAATACTCATTCCAGTCGATGCCAAGTGTCAGTCGTGGACCGGCTCCGAATGAGGAGATTGGTGATCCATGGGATATGGTGTAGCAGCACTGCCCTAGTTCTGTCCTAGATTCACCGTCACAATCCGCCTACCTACAGCACGAATCGTATCGAACCACTTGCCTTATCTCACGCAACAATCAGGCGTTACGGCATACAACGCCGAAATTGGGCATTGTCGCTACAACCCACGAAAGAATCCCCCCCTCTCCGTTTCAAAGTAATGCCCCTGATTCTTGACAGAATCAGGGGCAGTTTGTTAAAAAAATGACTATAAATATTCGTGCTCAATCATCAACCAAATCAGTTTGAATCGACACAAATGAGGCCCGGTCGACATCCGATCGGGCCTCGGAATATGACTATGACAGGATTAACGTTTCCCCATTAGCATCCTGCATTATGAGCGTTGATGAACTCGGAAACGTCAAAGAAGTCGAAGTCGCCATCATTGTTGAAATCGCCCATCGGTTCCATATTACTATGCGCGTTGAGGAAATCTGAAACATCGAAGAAGTCGAGCACACCGTCTCCATTGAGGTCGGCCCGGCTGCCATTTGTAGTTCCTGGAGAAGGGGCGAAGAAACGCTCCCATTCGTCCTCGTTATCACACTCCTGACCAGAGCTTACGTCTTCAAGCTGATCTCCAAAGACATGCGAATCAACAAGCCCATTACCAGTGCTCGTTGGAGAGAACAATCCGACCTCTTCGCCGCTTGCACCCAGCTTAAAGTTCGTGTGCGTAGGTCCCTGACTTGTATCATCATCCGCCCAGAACAGCAGATAACCACCGGCTGGGATTGATACCCCTGAAGGAATCGCGAACTGAGTCCGATCCTCTAGATCGTCAGTGAGGAAGTATCCAGAAAGATCCACGCTACTTGTACCTGTGTTGTGGAGTTCGATCCAATCTGGAAACTCACCAGCCTCATCTGGATCTTCAATGGTGCTGTCATTGTCAGCCATGAACTCGTTGATCCTGATAGGAGAATCATAAAACACAGAGTACGAGTATGGCTTGTGCTCTGCGTAGACAGGCTCATATCTCTTTGCACCGGTTGAAGTTGAGGAAATATCCGTGCTCGACGCCTCGATATAATATTCGATTGTCTCATTGATCGGGTACGCTGGAACAGCTGCGCCGTAAACCCCATCGCCTGCTGCTCCGTCATTGTGTAGCCCGTCGTCGAACATAGCTGTTCTTTGATATGCCCCGCGATCCCGGCTATAGAGCGTAACAGCAGAAATCCCTTCGGACGACTCTTCAACGACTGTCGCATTCACCCAGACCGTGTCCGTGTGGACCGGGACCGCCGGCGAATGAGTAACGGACGAAATGATCGGAGCAGGCCTGAGCAACTCGGCTGGTACAGTATCAAGATACGCGCGGCGATCGAGAATGAATGTTTCTAGGGCGTCATGGCTTGCGAGATACTCAGCATGTGTGTGGTTTGTCACCTCACGAGCAGTAGATATGCGAGAATCAGTCCATGCACGATGTCGAATCACATCACTTTCGATTGCTGCCCAATCGAGCCTTGTGACGAGTTCCCGGAGATGCGCCAAGTACCGATCACGGATCTGAGGTGTATCAAAGATGAGTTCGTCTGTGACTGGCTTGTTCCCTGTAAAGGCGTGAAAGATATCATCAGGAACCGGAATCTCAGTCATCGAACCATCCCAATCCCATGGAAGGATGTGCATCCGATCGTTGTGCGTATCTTGGTAAATGTAAAAATTGTTACCGTTTCTGATGTCATCTGAGTTTTTAACGAGTACAGCCATGGCAACTTGCCAACACGCTTGATCAACACTGAAGACATCTTCAATATCTGATAGATCATGTGGCGTGGCATTCAATGCTTCAATCGCATCTGCTAGGTCTTCATATTCCGTAAGCGGATCACCAATACTGACATCGTAATCATCTTGAGCGCACTGTAATGGCGTCATGTTTGATGGACAGTACAAGTTCGCAATCCCACTCCCCCTATATCGATGGCCATCATCATTCGGGAAGTGCTTCCTCATGAATCGCTTGTTCACACGCTCTACGCTGGTGTACACACCGATATCTTCCATTGCCCCGGCAGTCCCTGCACGCAAGAAAATCAAATTCGCTCTCGGCGATGGCATGAACTCGTTCATGATCTTGTATGCAATTGCTTCACGCACCTTCGTTGGATCTAAGACACCGTTGTTGAGAGTGATCTTGTCGAACCCATAGACCTCTTGGTCCTCAACGAACGCATCAACAGTTATTTTGAATGGACGCTTTGAACCCCAAAGATATGAAGTCCCCCCCTTGTACTGGACTCCAACATCAGGGAACACTGTTCCAGTTGTATCTGTGGGGCTGTCATACACAACCAAGTCTGCCTGGACATACACCGGAGGATCGCTTTGGTGAGTGGCGACTAGGTCACTTTCCCATGTCGCATTATCAAACACGAGTTCGAATGTACGATAAACAGTGTCGTCGTACAGATCTTGTGAATCCTGTGCATACGCATTTGTGCAGAACCCCAGAGCGGCTGCCGCAACTATGCTCATGCGGGACAACGAGTTACGATCACACATTTCTGTCTCCTTATATCAGTATTAAACGGTACATGTCAGATCCAAGTTTCCCTATCACTCTGATGACTGATTGGCAGCGTGTGAACACTCTCTGACAGAACTGCTGTACCTCATCAAACTCAACGCCCCGTTCAAAGCAAGAACCGAAATGAAAACTAAAAAAAATAAGACCTTTGTTACCGCGATCCATTGTGCTCAACTATGGGACAATAAAAACCAGCACAAGTCCATCACCCCAAATCGCTTTCTTGTTCTCAGAGTTCTGGAATCTGGTTTCGACATAGAACCCTCGACATAAGCTCGAACTGTCACACCGAGCGATTGGATATTGAACCACCGTGAGGCTGCGTTGCTCAACAGAGGGGGGAGCTGTCCGTTGCCATAGGCTTTATGCCCCATGCACATCATCATTACACATTGCAAACCCAGTTCCGGAGTTCAGAAATTCTGCATTGGCCGAGTACGCTTAGCTATTTTTGCGAGCGCTCAGTGGACACGAATCAGAATCGGTTTGCACACCGTATAGCTGGTTAAGATTCTCGAACTACTGTGCATCGTTTTCATAAATGACTATAATCATCCGGGAGGATTGGAAATGGATGTAGACTTTGATGCTTGGTTCGTCAGCACATACGCCGAACTTAAATCGCTTACCTATGCCCAGTTAAGACATGAGCGTGTCGGACATACGCTCTCACCTACAGCCATACTGCACGAAGCATACCTCACACTCCGCGGATCCCTTGTGTACCGACCGAGCAAAGCATACATGTTTGCGTCTTTCCGGAATACAGTCAGACGGCTACTGATTGATTATGCCCGGCACAAAGGCAGCAGAAAGCGCAGGAAGAAGCGATCAGATTTCGTCAATGCAGATTACATGTATGATGGTTGCGTTCAGATCATCGATCGCGACAGCATGCAATCCATGCTTGAGTGTCTTTCGAAGTGTAATGCCCGTGCTGCGATGGTTGCTCAGATTCGAGTAAACACAGACCTGAGTCTTCAAACCATTGCGGACAGAATTGGTGTTTCGTTGAGAACCGTGTCCTCAGACTGGAACTTTGCGATCATGTTCGCCCGAGACTGGATGGAGTCCAGAAATCTCATTCACAGCTGATCCCTGTGATCATTCTTTCACATTGACGACAAACTGATTCTTTCATGCAGTCAAATCTCAGGACACACACAACTTAATGACTGAAGTAATCGACCGAACCGAAGCCGTGAAATCTATTGGACCGTATCAAGTAGATCGCTTGATTTCAGATGGCCTGCATAGCGCCGTGTACAAATGCCATTCGCCGTACAGCAACGGGAATCAAATCGCGATCAAAGTGCTGAAGATCGAGAAAAATGCCCCAACGATTTCGGAGCGATTTACCCGAGAGTTCCAGGCGTTGCAACGGCTGAACCATCCTGCTGTTGTTGGGGTGATCGATTTTGGATCTACTCATACCAATCATGGCGATCGCCCGTACATTGCGATGCAGTACATTCAAGGCGAGCAGCTTGACAGCTACATTCAAAGCCACACACTTTCGCTCGATGAACGGATCAATCTGATTCGAAAGATCGCGGATGGCTTACAACACATACACCACCAAGGAATTATTCATCGCGATCTCAAACCGAGCAATATCTTGGTACAAGAAGACGGGCAGCCGGTCATCATTGACTTTGGTATTGCGGTCATTCCGCAATCCTCTAACGCAGAGGGTTTCCACACAGCGACCGGTCATGTTGCTGGTACGCCTGTCTACATGAGCCCTGAGCAGATGCGAAACGAATCGGTCGACACGAGATCAGATGTTTATGCGCTCGGGTTGCTTGCGTATGAAATCATTGGCGGGCGACATCCATATAATCTGGATCGGGTTCCGATCATGATGATGTCTGAGGTTCTCCGCGAACAGGAAATTGTACCACTTGGGCTCCGGAACCGTGCGGCAAGAGGAGCATTGAGCGACATCGTAGAAAAAGCGCTATCTGTCGATCCAGCAGACCGCTACAGTTCCGCCGCGGTCATGAGCGAAGAGCTTCTTCGTTATCAGAATGGTCTTCCGGTATCTGCGAGATCACCGACCTGGACAGATTCCCTGCTCCGCTATGCACGAAGAAACCCAAGACTCGCGCAGTTTGTATCATTTGTTCTGATTACAACAACAGCCCTTGTGATTGTCCTTGGCATGTACCGGAACGCTGTGTTAAAGGCTCGGCAGTACGAACTCGCGACCGAACAAAGCTCAAGACTACTAAAGCTACTCATCACAGATGAGATTCACGAGATCCCCATTGAGTACCAGGAACTCTACAATTTCCTGCTCACACGTCTCTCGAGAAACATCGATCAACGGGATCTCCTGCCGGAAACGCGGGCACAAGGGCGTGCCGCGATCGCTGAAGCGTTCCGGATGCTTGAAGACAAAGAGAAAATGATTGAGCTCTATCCAACGATCATCGAAGAACACCTCGCACTCTACGGCCCGAACAATCGCAACACCATCTTGCACCATGCGAGGTATGCAAAGCTACTTCAATCAATCGGGGATACCGAACAGGCAAATCAGATGATTGATCATTCATTGTCGCATTTGCAAAATACCAACGACCTCGATCTCACTGCTCGAGTCCACTATGCGCACGGAATTGTTCTGATGAATCAGAATCGCCATGACGAGTCCCTGCTAGCATTTGATAGAGCCCTCCCACTGTTGGCTGCATTTCCCGACTCAGGCGAGCTTAAAACACTGAAAATGAATGCGATGTACCGCATTGCGAGAATCCATCACCAATCCGGAAACTACGAAGTTGCTGAACAGAAGTACAGAGAACTTATAACTGAATCGGAAGAATGGTTCGGAGCGGATCATCCACATATACAAATCGGACGAAAGATGCTAGACGAGGTTTTGATGCTCAAGAAAGACGCCAAAGGTGATCATCAGGGTTCACAACCCTAATCTATACGCATCCTCACAACCACCATGAAAAGACCGCCTCATCTGAAGCAGTTGAGGCGGTCTGAGTTAAGCTTGGTCCGAGGATAGATCCTCTGATTACTCATTCTCGGCTCGATTGACTCCCATCAAGTGTCCCAATGAACTCCTGGATATCAAACACATCAACAATGCCGTCCTGATTGAGATCAGCAGAATGATCCCCCCGTTCGTATGCCTGGACAAACTCAGTGATCTTCACTTGAGCGCCCCCTTGATTGAGGAGAGGACTCGATCCGCATGAACCATTGGTAGGTTCAATCGTGTAGCTGAGTACCGACGGGACCCCGGCAGTTGGGACAGGGATCTCCTTCTGCAGCCAACCGATCTCTTGGCCCTGGTAAATCAGCCCTTCACCACCAGTCCAGTTCGTCGCACACCATTCGTCCCACTGTGGCCCCCAGGGCAGCTTCTCCATCTCGAGCATATCAAAACGATCTGCACGGGCAGCCGTACCGATTACTGATTCTGAAAGTTCAAAGGGGATATTCTCGACCAAACGATCAAGCGTTTCGATCGTGCCCGAGATTGCATCACATTTCATATCGTTGATCGTTCCTGAGAGATACACAGAAACATCGACATCGATGCTGCTCGGTTTGAAGGTGTACTTCCGCTCAACGCGATACCCGTGTGTGTTTGTGGATGTATCGCCGTCATTGAGATCATAGCAAATCTCGATGATGTAGTTGTCGCTGTTGACTGGATCGATGTACCCATTGAACTTGCGACTGTTCTGCTCTGCCCATCGACGTTCTTCTGGTTCTGATCCTGTTGCATCTACGTATCCAATCAGCTGATGCGTGGTCAGGGGTGACCAGTTCCGCCCAACGATGAGAGGAGAGTTTCCCGTCCCTGTCGTCTTATCGACAAAGAATGAGAGCCCAACTCCTCCAAGTTCCTCACTGTTACTCTCAGAGAGTGAAGTTCTATCGTCAGTAGGACTGTTGGCAACAAATATATATGGATGCTCCTTCATATTCCCCCCACCATTTACATCTGAAGGATCCTCGATAGGTCGAGCCACGCGATGTTGCTGGATTGCCTCCTCATAAAAATATGGCCCCACACTTCTTGTCGAAATAACCGCGTAATAGCACGGAGTGTTGATTGCGAAGAATCCCTCGTTGATCTCCTCCACATTCACCCCGGATAGAACCTCAACCTCGCTTGGAAGAACCGCGCCCGTATCGATCGGATCACCGTTTACATCAAACAAATGCGCGAGCCCCCCAGCGTAGATCGGCATGTAATCAAACTTCGTTCCAACCTTCGGATGAACGGGATTCGGTTCATTGTTTGTCCATTTTTGATAGGCAGAATCGACTATCGGGAAAGCCAAGGTTGAGCCAAAACTATTGGCTCTGAGGATCATTGAACGATTTGTTTTGTCATGGAGAGCAAGGCGGGCGGCAATGCTGTTTACGAGTGCACCGAGTTCTTTGGCGCCGTTGTACTGCTCTCGTACAGCGCCAATTGTCTTTCTTGAATCACTGTCGTGCCCGAACGTAATCAATTCTCCTTCTGGTGAGGATCCCATGAAATGTGACCAGTACTCGTATTGCCGCTCCAAGACAACTCGAAGAAAGTCCCACTCACGGCCATAATCCCCGTTGCTTCCGCTATTGGTTGGATCAAACTCCCCCCCGGATACAAGCCAACCAGCAGCAATCATGTAGTTTTGTATACCCGAGTAGCTCCCATCGAAACCCTCGGCTTCGTACAGTGAAACATCCTCGCCACTTGAGTGAGTTGGGTATTCCACGATTTCTTTGGCATAGTCCTCTGCCCAATCGGGCAACACAGATGTCTCATCATTGACATCATCCCATAACTCTCCAATCTCGTAGAGGAAGGGCAGGTTGTGAGCATCCTGGTTTCTCGTCGTCGTAGGCGGATTGTTGGCAACGTGACAGAACTGCATAAGTGCCGCTGGAAGAAACGCTGCTTGATCATCCGAATCAAACAAGCTGTAAACACGCGCCCAGTGCATACCGATACCCAGCTCATCGGTCCCTGCGAGTCCAACCAATCCTGGATTCAAGGTATTCTCAAATCTGGTCTCTCTTCTGAGTCTTCCGCCCTGGATGTGTCGAGCAAATGCCAGCATTGCGGCGCGTGCCCGTTTGTCAATGTAGGCATTATTCAAGTACGGGTTCGCATCTACATCGTCCCATCCCGCCCAGAAGAGAAAGGCCGGACCGAATTGATCAACATTGTTCCCAGTATACTGAGGCTCACCATACTCCATGCGAGAATCAAAGTTAGGGTTTTCGCCAGCAGCTTCAATATTGAAGTGGATTGATCCAAGCATATTCTGGGTCGTGTCAACAACTTGATGGTGAATTGCTATGTTGAAATCACTGATGCCCTGTGGATAAGTACCCAGTGAGTAGTAGTCGCGCGGGCTATCGAGTATGTGTTGTGCATGAAGCCCAGAAGAACCGTCTCCAAAGTCCTCGACACTATCTTCAGGATCTCCGAAGCCAGTGGACGCAATTTCTACAATCCGGTCCCGAAGGATTTTCTCGTCGAGCGACCAAAGAGTAAAGTTCTCTTCTTCGATGACCCCACCTCGAATGTAGTGGTACGCACCAAACTCATCTGGACTTAGTGCAAACGGCATGCCCGGGAGTTCGATGGACCAACCTGCGCTCAGTGATGATTCAATGATCCCCGGAGCGTTCACGAATGTGCTTGAGCTGGACATAGCTGTACCCGAAGTTGCCCCGTAAGCACGATCGGTGAGTGTTGTGTTCAGGATGACTCCATTTTCAATCTCATACGCGTTTCCCGTTGTCGGATTGATATCACGCGGGATGTACGCATATCCCGTGCTCCCGAGTTCACTGACGCCTTGCAGCGGCCCGAAGGGTGCGTACGCACCCCAATACGGACCCGAATAGTTCGTCTTGAACTCGAAACCTTCGTGGTGCGTGTACAGTGGAGAATCATTCCCATCCCTCACGACGAATGCGCCGGACTTCACAACGATCCGGTACAGCCCAGGCTTGCCAGCTGGGAGCGTGAACGTGTGTGAGCCGTTCGCTGGAGATCCCATACTTGAAGAGACAATGGAGTACTCTTTCGCGTTTGTATCAGACTCGGGATAGAGACTTTGATCACTGGAATATCCATAGAAGTAACCAATCTCCCCGTCCGGCTCCATGCACATGATGATTGACTTGGCAATTTGATCTTGCTCAACAGTTGTTGAGTGGTTGCTGTGTTGGAGTGTGCTTCTGTACTCATCGATCGTGATTTCTTGATCACCGAGCCCGTGGTGATACACAAACAACTGCCGGGTTTGTTGACGGTTTGTAGGCAAACCTGTGGGTATCCATCGTGTAACCACATTATTTTGACCGGCATCAACCAGCACAGGAGGGGTTGTCTCATCGTGATCACCTGAGAGCAACTTCAGATCATTTCCATTGAGACCACTCTTGTTATCGACAAGGACAAGCTCTTCCTCTATCAGATCCTCTTCAACGACAAGTTCTACCTCCCATGGCGACTCTGTAAGAGTATCTGTTCCCTTTGCCCAACGAAAGGCGGCGTATGAGACATCACCGACTACCGAGGTGTTTGAATCCAACTCCATATCGAACTCATCAAGCACATTTGGGTCAGGCCATACCGTGTATCGATCTCCAAGAACACCAGCCCACCCGTTCCCTGCAAGCTGATAAATTCCATCAGGAAAGCTGCCACCCAGGATTGATCCACCGAACTTCGCCCAGTTCCCGTTTAGTTCAGGAGCGGGCTGGATCCCACCCGGACCAACAACCGCTGAAGGGTTATAGAAATGTCCATCGATCCATATCCTTGCATCTCCAGTCAACTCGTCATAACTGCAATCAATTGTGCGAAACTGACCATCATCAATGACCGTGGAAACACTCCAAACACGAGTTCGGTAGCCAATACCACCACCATCATCAAAGCTGTCGCCGACGAGAAACAAGAGTTGATCGGTGTCATGGCGATAGGCGATTGTAAGGCCGGCACAGTTGTTTCTCGCTGCTGCGCCTTGCTTCCAAAGCACGCGTCCGGTTGAGTATGAGCCTCCATTCGTTTGGTCGATGATTGAATACTCAGATTCCGGAGCAATCCGAATTCTCAAACGTGCATGCAAAGCGGTCCCGGTATCAATCATCTGTGTTCCACTACCTGGAAAGACACTGCTCGCTGCGCCGGAAGCTGTTTGTACAACATCCCCCCGCCCGTGTGTGTGGACGAACTTTGTATCACCGATATTAGGATCGTTGACTGAAACACCAACGCTAATCTGCGAACCTCCACCAAGATCACTTGCAAGTGTCCCCGATGCAAAGCTGATGATGCTCATCACAGAACACATGGTTCGTGACAGAGACGAACGATCTGTAACTGATTTTTTATTGTTCTTGATCATGTAAATACACCTCTACCTTTCAAGTAGAAAGTGCGTAAACCGCCCCTCCATCATGCAGGCGATTTTCAAATTTGTAAAAAGATCTGGATTCGATCAGTCAATAGAAGACTCTCAACGGGACAAAACCGAGACATGTACCGCCAGCACCATCTACATTTGATGTGGCGATTCGCATACTTGATCGAGTTAGGACCATTGTGCGTATAGACAGCCATTGCTGACTGGACGCATACTCAGGAACACACTCGGTTTCTACTCAAGTAAGGTGCCACCCCTGAACAGTTCTGCCTAGTTCGTACCATCTCACCAAACCAGCTTCATGGTACGCAATGACTTTGCCAACAACGAGATAAGATCATCGGTGTGCTAAACCAGGTTTAAACTCAAATCTCAATAGAATGAGAAACTCGAAGCGTTGCCAGTAGCCCTCTGACATCTGTTCCCAGATGTGTTCCAAGAGACCGCGCACAAACTGGTAAGCTTCAGCAAAGCTTGAATATGATCCAGTATGACATCTCGGCATTGACTGACCAATGTCGCTGTTATTCAGTATGTGAGCTGTTGATTGATGCTCATGCAGAGAATCTCCTCCACCATTTGTTGCAAACGCCCCTCCACAATAGTGAGGGGCGTCTTTGTGTGATCCAAACATCAACCACATCCGGATCTCGAAATGAAGAACTCGCTCGTTATCGTCGGCGACGCGTCGTGACCAATCCGCACGCGCCGAGCAGTGCGAGCGCTCCGGGAGCAGGGACGACCTGACCGCGCAGTTCGCCGCCTGGGTTGAGGTCGGTGTGGATGTTGATGTACCACAGACCTCCGAGAATGTCGCTGATCTGCTGATCGGTCATCGAGTCGTAGCTCCCGACCAGGATGCCCGACTGGGGCTGTCCGAGCGGCGCTCCGCTTCCGGTTCCCGCGAAATCACCCACGATATCAACTTGCAGTCCGCCGTTGTTTCCGAGCACGGCCGGGCCGTGGAAGTGACCGCCGGGCGCGTTGATTGGACCGGTCAATCCCGAGTACGTGATCTCCCAGTCGATCGCGTTTGCAGTGGTGTCGATGTTCACGACAGCGAATCCGGTCGGATCGAATCCATCGGGAATCGTCGCGACGGGATTGGTCTGCTCTGTGCCGAGCTCGAACTCGTACGTGATGACATCCGCAGAACCGGCCGCGGCGATCCCGAGAATGGTTGTGAGCTGTGCGAGTGTGTTGAGTTTCATAGCGTGTCTCCTCAGTGTGTGGGCTGTGTGTGCTGATTCAGAGACTTGTGCGCGCAGCCATCGCGTATCGGCCTCTGGGTCCGTCGGTGCTGTGATTGTCACAGGATTGCCGTGGACAATGAGTCTTTCGTTTGAAGGGCGCCACCCGATTTTGATCACCCACGAATCAATCAATCTTGTGCACAGGAAAGCAATCCGATCTCAGTGGACCTACTGCGCAAAATAAACCGAATCCATCGCGAATAACGACGGAACACAATGCTGCCATGCACGTTTTTCGTTCGCTATCAACTATGCAAAGACTCCTTCACCCAATCTTGCTCAAACCCGAATCCCGGATCAATACCACGTGTCATAGATTCATCAGTTCATGTACGTGCATGGACACACCCTCAAGATTTTAATGGAGATGAACACAATGAGAAACGCACTGATCATCGCGGCACTCGGAGCAAGCAGCATCGCAGCAACCGCGGTCGCACAAGAAATGGAAGTCCTCTCGGCAGACCGTGAACTCTTCGTCATCGCGTGTGGGTTTGATTACGATTTCGACGACTGCGCCGGAGCACGCGAATCATCACAGGCAATCTCAGGATTCTACGATAACGAAATCTATGCAGACCTGAACGACTACTACGGCAACGACATCGCAACAGCCGACGGCCAGATCTACTCCAACATCACATCCAACCGGATCGAGCTCGAGTACTTCGCCGACTCTGAAGTCACGAACTCCAGCATCTACTCCGCGGACGCATCGGTCTACGGCGACACAGACATCGAGTTTGAAGTGCTCGACGACGTCCGTGTGGTCTTCGAAGGCTACGCAGAGGGCTACGTCCAGAGCTACTTCACCGCAAGCGCGGCACTCCGCGAAGTCGGCGGACCGACCCTCGCGTCATTCGCTGTACAAGGCGCCGGCGATGACGACACCGAGTTCGTTGGCTGGCTCTACGCAGGAACCTACAGCGTCTCGGCAGATCTCGACGCAAGCGCGTTCTACTCGATGCCATCCGCCGGAGAGCTGAGCCTGTCCTTCCGCGTGTATCACAAGACCGACTTCGACACCAACGGCGTGATCAATCAAGCAGACCGCGATGCGTTCATCGCCCAGTACCGTGCTCGCACAGCAGCAGCGGATTACAACGGCGACGGAGTCACAAACCGCAACGACCGCATCAGCTTCATTGCTGATTGGCGCGCCGCACGCTGAATCCACCGGTAGTTTGAAAAAGCAAAAATGGCTGCCCGACTTATATGTTGGGCAGCCATTCGTTTTGTTAGTCGTGATGTATCAGTGCATCAAAGACTCATGCACCACGCTTAGAGCGATGCCATGTCGATCGAGAAGCGGTACTTCACGTCGCTTTTCAAGAGCCGCTCGTACGCCTCGTTGATTTCTGAGGCCGCGATGACCTCGACATCCGCGGTGATGTTGTGCTCGCCGCAGAAGTCGAGCATCTCTTGCGTCTCGGCGATGCCACCGATCAGCGATCCCGAGAGCTTCTTGCGTCCAAAGAGCAGCGCAAACGCGGAGACCTGCAGCGGTTCCTCCGGCGCGCCGACCAATGTCAGCTCGCCGTCGGGACCGAGCATCGCGAGGTACGCGTTGATGTCGTGCGTTGCTGAGACACAATCCAGAATAAAGTTGAACGTCCCGGCGTGTGCATCCATCTCGTCTTGATTCTTCGAGAGGATCACCTCGTCAGCACCAAGACGCTTCGCGTCCTCGACCTTACTCGGAGAGGTCGTGAAGACGACCACGTGCGCCCCCATCGCTTTGGCGATCTTCACGCCCATGTGTCCGAGTCCGCCCAGACCCACGATTCCGACCTTCTTACCAGGACCGACGTCTCCTCGTTTGAGCGGCGAGTAGGTGGTGATCCCAGCGCACAGCAGCGGAGCGGTCGCCGACAGATCCAGATTCTCTGGGACGCTCAGCACAAAGTGCTCGTCAACAACGATGCTCTCTGAGTACCCGCCGTAGGTCACCGGCGCGGTGCCGTGCTTATCGGGAGAGTTGTAGGTGAACACCGTGGTCGGGTTAAGTTGCTCAAGATCCGGCTTGCAGTTGGGGCAGGAGTGATCGGTATCGACCATGCACCCCACGCCGACGGTGTCACCGACCTTGAACTTGCTCACGCTCGATCCCACTGCCGTCACCTTCCCGACAATCTCGTGACCGGGAACACAGGGATAGACCGTTGGCATCACGGCGTTCCACTCGTCGCGTGCTTGGTGCAGGTCCGAATGACAGATGCCGCAGAAGAGAATCTCGATCTGCACATCCCGCTCAGTCGGCTCGCGCCGCGGGATGGAAGTGGGCCCGAACGGTGATGTCGCGCTGTCAACGGCGTATGCCTTTGCTTGTGTCATGTCTTCTCCAAAAATGAGTGCAAACCACATCACGCGTTTCATGCGTGATGGTCATGATGAACTGGGTGATGTACACAAACAATACATCCGGAGCGTCCCGTTATTCCTCAATCCGAAAACACATGCACCGCGCTTGGATCAAATCCGAATCGGCCGGTGTCTCCGACACCTAGGGGACAATCCCCGCTCACCCGCGCCAGCAAAGTATGCGGCCCCACCTCGATGTGCAGATCCACCGCGAACCCCAGACGCTCGATATCACTCACTCGGCCTTCCATCACGGCGGATCCGTGATCGCCCAGACCAATGCAGTGCGGACGCAGACCGATCGATACCGAAGATCCATGATCCGCGTGCTTTGGGACGCGTGATCCATCGAGCTCGATGCTCAGCTTGCTCGGCTGACCACAATCGATTAGCGCGACGGGCTGATCCCCGCTCCGATCGAGCGTCGCGCTGAGGATGTTCATCTTGGGAGACCCCAAAAACGTCCCAACGAACTGATTCGCGGGCTGATTGAACAACGCGCCAGGAGGTCCCGCTTGCTGCAAGACCCCCTCGTCGAGCAGCACGATCTGGTCTCCCAGCGCCATCGCTTCCTCGTGATCGTGCGTCACGTAGACCGTGGTCGTTCCGAGTTCGCGCTGGATGCGCCGGATCTCGGCGCGAGTCGATGCTCGACGATCCGGATCAAGATTCGACAACGGCTCATCAAACAAAAACACCGAGGGCTTGCGGACCACCGCGCGTCCCAGCGCCACACGCTGACGCTGACCCCCCGACAACTGGCCGGGCTTCTTTTCCAGGATGCTCTCGAGCCCCAGCATCTTCGCCGCTTCGCGCACGCGAGCCGATCGCTCGTCTTTGGGCATCTTGCTCATCCGCAGCGCGAACCCCATGTTGTCCTCAACACTCAGATGCGGATACAGCGCGTAGTTCTGGAACACCATCGCGATATCCCGATCCTTGGGCGCCACGGTGTTCACCACGCGATCACCGATCGAGATCGTCCCGGACGAGACGGATTCAAGACCCGCGATCATCCGGAGCGTGGTGGATTTGCCGCATCCTGAGGGACCAACAAAGACCACGAACTCGCCGTCCTTGATCTCCAGATTCAGGTTGTCCACGGCGGTCAGCCCGTCGCCGAAGGTCTTGGTCAGGTTGTTGAGTGTGATCGAAGCCATGCGTGATCCAATACCTTTTGATCCAGAATACCGTGCGTCTACAAACAACGTAGATAGATGCGGATTACATTTGGAATTTCTCTAAAATGCGCCGATTCGGATTGCATCCACCGGTGAGTACAGTACGATAATGTAACAGTTACACCATAGCCCGGAGCCACAAAAGTGACAATCAATCGAAAAATGTTCCTCCCGCTCGCCATCGCTCTCCCCGCGGCCCTCGCGCACGCGCACGCGCAGGGATACGAACTCGTATGGAGCGATGAGTTCGACGGCACCGAACTCGATCTGTCCTCGTGGGAAGCGCAGACCGGGACCGGCACCGCGTACGGGCTCCCCGCTGGATGGGGGAACAACGAGCTCCAGTACTACACCAACTTCGCCGACAACCTCAGCGTCTCCGACGGCACACTCAAGATCACCGCACGCGAGCAGAACATCGGCGGCCGTTCGTACAGCTCCGCACGCATCCGCACCCAAGGAATGCGTGAGTTCCTCTACGGACGCATCGAAGGACGCATGAAAGTCCCCTCAACCTCCGGCGTGTGGCCCGCGTTCTGGATGCTGCCGACCGACTCCCCCTACGGCGGTTGGGCTTCCTCAGGTGAGATCGACATCATGGAATCCGTCAACACCGCGAACTCCATGCACGGCACCATCCACTTCGGAAACAACTGGCCAAACAACCAATCCAACGGCGGATCGCTCAACAACGGCACCAACTTCTCTGACGACTTCCACGTCTACGCGATCGAATGGGAACCCGATCAGATCCGCTGGTACATCGACGGACAGCAGTACCACAGCGTCAACAGCAATCAGTGGTTCTCCGCAGCAGCGCCAGGAAACGAACGCGCGCCCTTCGACTCGCAGTTCCACCTGCTCCTCAACGTCGCCGTGGGCGGGAACTGGCCCGGCAGCCCCAACGGCTCGGCGAGCTACCCACAAACCCTCGAAGTCGATTACGTACGTGTATACCAGCAGAATCACGGCCCATTCGGTGACGGCCCCGCCACCATCCCAGGACGCATCGAAGCCGAAGACTTCGATAACGGATTCAATGGACAGAGCTACCAGGACTGCGACGCATCCAACAACGGCGGCGCGTACCGCTCGACCGCTGTAGACATCGAACCATCGTCCGAAGGTGGTTTCAACGTCGGATGGATCTGCGAAGGCGAATGGCTCCAGTACACCGTCGATGTCCAGACCGCCGGGACCTACAACGTCACCGCCCGCGTCGCGTCGCTCAACTCCTTCGGGACCTTCCACCTCGAAAGCGACGGCGTCGAGATCACCGACCCCATCGTCTTCTTCTCCTCCAGCGGCTGGCAAGACTGGATCGATGTCACCACGCAGGTCGAGCTCGAAGAAGGAGTCCAGGTCATCCGCTTCGTCAACGACGGGGATTCAAGCACGGAGTACAACTTCAACGCACTCACGTTTGATCTCGTCTCCAACGACGGCTGCAACGATGCGGACTACGCCGAGCCGTACAACCAGCTCAACTTCCTCGATGTTTCCGCGTTCCTGAGTCTGTTCTCGGAAGGGAACCCCTCTGCGGACCTGACCGATGACGGGAACCTGAACTTCCTCGACGTGTCCGAGTTCCTCTCGCTCTTCGGCGACGGCTGCCCGTAACTAGACGACAAACAACATCGAACTACAACCGGATCAACGATCCGTTCAATCCTCGCTGACATACACCGGCAGGTTCGCGGTCCCCGCGTGCCCCTGACCATCGCGCACTGTCGCAAAGACGCGATACGCGCCCGGCTCGCTCGGCATAGTGATCACGCAGCTCAGCGTGTCTTGCTGAACGACCTCAACAGGGACCGCAGCGATCTTCTCTTCAAAATCTCCGCCCATGGATTCAACAGTTGATTCGCTGACCACCTCCCACTGAACCGTCAGCGGATCGCCGTCCGGATCACTCGCACGCACACCGATCGCGATCTCCTGTCCCGGCTTGAGCCCATTGGCATCCGCATCCAGATCGAGTCGCTCGACGCGCGGAGCGCCGTTGGCGACCTTCTCTCCAGTCCAGAGTTCATGGAGCACATCCACGCTCTCGATGGTCTCGCCGGACTCGAGATGCAATCCATACCAAGTCGCGGTTTTTTCTTGTTTCTGTCCCCACAGGAACGCGAACGATCCCAAGCACTGCTTCCCGAGATTGGGCTGGATCGTGCTGGTGTAGTTGCTGCGCAGGAAGTCCGCTTTGGCGCCGCTGGACATCTCATACGGCGCGCCCCAAGGCGACATCCCGCTCTCCCAGTGACCCAGCGGGCCGTACTCCGTGATCGCGTACGGCAGTGTCACCCCCTGATTCTCCAGACGCGTCGCGAGGTTGCCGAGCCCGCCGTAGGAGTTGATCCCGATCATGTCGATGTCGGGACACTCGTTCTGGATCCGCAGCGCCTTGTCGTCTCCGATCTCCGCGATGACCGCCATGGTTGGGTGATCGGGATCGAGTGATTTGATCATCGCCGCCGCGTCGTTGATCTGCATGATCGCGCCATCGAGCGTGCCACCGAGCTCGACCTCGTTGCCCACCCCCCACGCGAGCAGCGCCGGATGATCGCGGAACTGGCGCACGAATGTCTCGACGCGATGGAGCTGCTCTTTCTTTGCTTCGGGATCGTTGTAGTCAAAGCCGTGCCGAGCGTGCTCGAGCCAGATCCCGACGACGACGGAGGTCCCGAGCTCGTGCGCCTCGTCCATCAAGGGCTCGATCCCCTCCGCGTCCCACGTGCGGATCGTGTTGCCGCCGTATTGACTGAGCAGCTCAAGCTTCGTCGTCCCACCAACCCCATAAATGGTGTACGGCGTCCCGTTCTTGACGAGCCGGTACCCATCCTCAGTGGACTGAATTTCCACTACACTGGACTCTTTCTGCTCCACGACACAACCTCCGAGAAATACGGACGAAGAAAGGAGAATACAAGCGGTCTGAATTGCGGCTTTGATCTTCATGCCCATAGCGTAACAGTTTCATTGCCGCATGGAGGTCTGGCTCGATAAAATCGATGATCTTCGAGAAAATTCATCGATCCAGCACCGCCCCAGGAGCCCCTAAACGCTTTCAGGACAATATGTTCTATCTTTATTCGGACCATTTCAATTTGAGTACTTGACATAGACCAGCGATTCTGCCACAATGATGTAACTGTTACAGCATGTTCCCTTCTCCACCGGAGCACTTCCATGGATAACAAAGCAAACATCTCAGCACGACTCCGACCAGCGTTCACTCTGATCGAACTGCTTGTGGTCATCGCGATCATCGCGCTCCTCATCGGAATCCTGCTCCCAGCACTGGGACAAGCTCGCGACAGCGCCCGCAACGTGCTGTGCAAATCCAACCTCCGTCAGCTCGGCACCGCGACGGTGCTCTACTCCGACGACTATCGAGGCAAGTTCCCACCAGCCGTCGGCGGCCCGTTCGTCATTGATCCAGAGAACGGCAAACGCAACATGGTCTGGTACGACGTCAACCGAATCGGTCAGTACCTCCCTCAAGAAGACTTCCGCAACGTCTCCGCGGACAGCGTCGAGAACCCAACCGTCGGCGGCTCGGTCATGGAATGCCCAAACCATCCAGACCCAGCACGCTCGTACACCATGAACTACTGGGCCGCGTCCGCAGGTGAGTCGGAACCAAACTGGAGCACTGGTCAATCGATCTTCTACAAACCAGGAACATTCCAAGGCAATCAAGACACCTACCAAATGGGCCGAGCGTTCAACAACTCCGTCGATCGCGCCTCGTCCACGATGCTTTTCGCCGAATCCTGGGGATTCTGGCCGTCGCAGCTCGAAGATGATTCGGGACTGACGACCTGGTTCTCCGCGGCCAACATCGGTTCGCGTGGACTCCCAGGTCAGCGTTTCGGTGCTGGAGAAGGCCCCGAAGATCCATGGGACGGGCTCTGGAGAGGCACGGGCGGATACGAACGCGCCCCAGAAATGGACGGCAACGTCGAACTAGAACCCACCAGCTACATCCCCTACTACCGCCATCCAAACCGCCGCGAAGATCCGTTCAAGATCGAGGGCGGCGCGAATATGGTCTTCGCTGACGGACACGTGGATTACTACGAAGCACGCGATCTCTTTGATGCCAATACCGAACGCAGCACATACACGGTACTATGGTCACCAGACGATCAAAAGGTTGAAATCAGAGAACTGGGACGGGAATGACTTATGAGTTCGGTACGACAAATCGCAAGTGACTTAGGTATCTCGGTGGCAACCGTCTCCCGAGCGATCAATCACCACGAGGGTGTCAGCCCCGCGACGCGCAAGCGTGTCCTCGAAGCCGCTGAACAAGCGGGGTACCGTCCCTCGACGGGTCTCAAGCCGACCAACGTCATAGGACTGGTGTACCCAGAGGACCCCGTCAAGTCCGACCTTGGTGACTTTGAAGCCGCGCTGCTCTCAGGCATCCTGCGAGGCGTCTACGAGAAGAAGCACGACCTTACCCTCATCAGCGCCGCGCGCGACAAGCACAACGACGAGAGCTACACCCAGTTCTTCCACCGCAAAGGCGTCCGTGCAATCCTCCTGCGTTCGCTCGGAGACGAATCGCTCATCGAGAAAATCGCCGCGGAGAACTTCCCAGTCCTGCTCGTCGCGGGTCGCTCCGACAATCCGCGCGTCAACTACATCGACTCGATCTCGAGCGACACGTCCCGCAAAGCCGTCGAGTACCTGCTGGGACTCGGACACAAGCGCATCGGTCTCGCGATCCACAACATGATGGACACGGACCACCAGGACCGCTTGTCCGGATACATCAGCGCCCTCAAGGGCGCCGGGATCGAGGTGGATGAGTCGCTCATCGTCCGCGCCGAAGCGAACACCGCCGGCGGCGAAATGATGCTCACCAAGCTCCTCGAGCTCGAGAACCCTCCCACCGCTGTCTACTTCACCAACCCGATGTCCACCATCGGCGCGCTGCACAAGTGCCTGCGTCTCGGGATCAAGGTCCCGCGTGATCTCTCCATCGTCGGCTTCGACGATTCGGTCACGCGTTTCCAGACCTATCCCAGGTACACCGCCGTCTGTCAGGACGCGGTCTCGCTCGGAATCGAAGCCGCACGCTGGATCACCCGCGCGAGTGATTCGATCCTTGCCGAGCAGTACCGCGAGGTTCGCCCGACCGATTTCGAGGTCCTTGAAACCACCTCGTACGCGAGCGAGAGCCCGATCCGGATCGACCAGAACGGCGACCTCATTCGCTAATCCTCGACAAGCCCACCCCCGACGAGACTCGACAACAGATTCCAAGGTCCCGCACCACGCATGAGACACGCCTGCTCCCTCGCCTTGCTCTCGCTTCGTCACCTCTCGCTCGGCGTGTGGATCATCGTTTCGCTCTTCGTCATCAGCGGCCTCATCCTGCTCACCAAATCAGATCGTCCGAGCGAAAACCTGCAGATGTGGGTCTTCTCTCCAGAGCATCAACTGATGTACGCGCCGATGATCGAGGAACTCCAGGCGCAAGCAACCAGCGAGCAACAAGCGATCGACCTCACGCTCCTGAGCATCCCAGCGATCAAGAGCCGAATGATGAGTGGGTTCTTCGGAGGACTCCCCACGGCAGACCTCATCGAGGTCGAGCGCGCCACCGTCGGACAAGTCTTCATGGGTCCCCCCGAAGCGATCGGATTTACTGATCTCACCGATCGACTCAAAGAAGAAGGGCTCTACGACCAGATCAACGCGCCATCGCTCGCGCCGTGGAGCGTCAACGGCAGGACCTACGGGCTCCCCCACGATGTCCATCCCGTCATGCTCGCGTACCGCGCCGATCTCACCGAAGCCGCGGGGATCGACCTCACGCAAGCAACGACGTGGGACACGTTCTTCGAGCTCCTCAAGCCGATGATGGCGGACAAGGACAACGACGGCCGTCCCGACCACTACCCCCTCTCGATGTGGGTCACGCAGCAGGACAACATCGAGCTCCTCATGCTCCAAGGCGGAGGACAACTCTTCGATCCAGAAGGCAAACCCACCCTCGACACGCAGACCAACGCGGAGCTCCTTGCCGAGATCATCTCCTGGTGCGCCGGATCGAACCCGCTCGCAACCGACATCGACGAGTTCAGCGCCGCGGGACACAAGTCACGCGTGGATGCTGACGCGATCGCGTATCTCTGTCCAGACTGGATGTGCTCGATCTGGAAGATGCACGTCCCGGGGATCGCCGGGAAGATGAAGGTCATGCCCCTCCCCGCGTTCACCGAAGGCGGACGACGCACCAGCGTCCGAGGCGGGACCATGCTCGGAATCCCCAAGACCACCCAAGCATTCGAGCAGTCGTGGGAAACCGCCGTCGAGCTTTATACCAATCCAGAGATCGCGCGCGAGCTCTACCGCATGGTGGACATCATCTCCCCGATCCGCTCGCTGTGGAATGATCCTGTGTACGCCGAGCCCGATCCGTTCTTTATGGATCAGCAGAAGGGTCTCATGTTCATCGACCTCGCGCCTGATATTCCGCTCCGCTCGTCTTCGCCGTACAACTATAACGCGGTGCTCGAGATCCGCGATTCCGCGATCAACGTCATGAGCTGGACGCAGGGTCAATCCGAGTGGACCCACGACCAGCTCGTTGAGCAGGTCAGCTTGCAGCTCCAGCGTGCTCAGGGCGCGATCGAGCGCCAGATGTCACGCAACGCCTTTACCGGAGTCGAATCCGAATGATCAATCGACTCAGCACCAACCGGACAGTCTTCGCCTGGGCGGCCCTCACGCCGTTCATCCTCCTGTTCGCGATCTTCATGGTCTACCCACTCATCCAGTCCGCTTTCCTCGCGCTCAACCAGACCTACGGCCCAGACACACGCCTCTTCGTCGGAACCAAAAACTTCGACTTGCTGATCGAGGACCCCGTCTTCTGGAAGTCCATCAAGAACACACTGATCTACTCCCTCGGATCCCTCTTCATCCAGCTCCCGCTTGCGTTCGGACTCGCGCTCGTCCTCAACTCACGCCGACTCAAGGGACGCTCGATCTATCGCTTGATCTTCTTCAGCCCCCAGCTCATGGGACTCGCGTTCGTCGCCGTCCTCGGCGCCCTCGCGTTCGAGAAACGCGCCGGACTCGTCAACCGCACCATAGCATGGATCGCACAAGACGCGGCGCTGCTCGAGATTGATTGGCTCCAAGAGCACATCATGTCCACGCTTATCCTGATCTCGCTCTGGTTGTACGTCGGATTCAACATGATCTACTTCCTCGCGGCTCTCCAGAACGTCAACAACTCGCTCCTTGAGGCCGCGGAGATCGACGGCGCGGGACCACTCAACCGACTGCGCCACGTCATCATCCCGTCCGTGCGACCTGTCGCAACCTTCGTGGTGCTGCTCTCGATGATCGGATCGCTCCAGCTCTTCGAGCTCCCCTACATCCTCCTCAACGGCAACGGCGGACCAAACAACCAGGGACTCACCATCGTCATGTACCTCTACCAGAACGGATTCGAGCTCGGTGATCTTGGATACGCGAGTGCCGTCGGATGGGCGCTGGCGCTCATGCTCATCGTCCTCGCGCTGATCCAGATCCGTATGGTCCGCAAAGAGGAGGCGATGCGATGAGCACAGCACAACCCTCCAAACTCTCGCGTTCGATCACGCACATCGTCCTCGTCATCCTCGCGATGATCGTCCTCCTCCCCTACGCGTGGCTCCTCGTCGCATCACTCAAATCGCGCGAAGACTTCTTCAGCGGCATGTTCTTCCCCCCTGGAGATGGGTTCATGGGAATCGCGTGGGACTCACTCACGCTCAGCAACTACACCGCGCTCATGGAGATGGGATTCGGACGAGCCGCGATCAACTCTGTGTTCTACGCGTCCACCAGCGCCGTCTTCGCGACGTTCATCTGCGCCGCCACTGGGTACGTGCTTGCTAAATCCAAGTTCCGCGGACGGACCTTCATGACCCTCGTCGTGCTCGGATCGCTCATCATCCCCCCCACCCTGCTGATCGCGCCGAGCTACGAGCTGCTGTTCCATCTCGGACTCCTCGACTCTGTGTGGGGATTGCTCCTCCCGACCTTTGCGCCCGCGTTTGGTGTGTTCTTGTTCCGCCAAGCCGTGCAGCAATCGGTTCCCGATGAGCTCATCGAAGCGGCTCGGATTGATGGATGCTCCGAAGCCGGGATCTTTATGGTCATCGTGCTTCCTCTGATCCGTCCGATGATCGGCGCGTTCCTGCTCATCACCTTCCTCGGCATGTGGAACAACTTCATCTCGCCGCAGATCGTCCTGCAGACCGCGTCCAAGCAACCCCTCTCCGTCGCGATCTCCCAGCTCCGAGGTGTCTACCGCACCGACTACGGCTTGCTGATGGCGGCGACCGTCGTCTCCGTCGCGCCAGTCGCTGTGCTGTTCCTCGTGCTCCAGAAGCAGTTCATCTCCGGACTGACCAGCGGCGCCGTGAAGGGATAAGCTCACGGCACCAAACACAACATCAATCAAACCATCACGCCAAACCCAGCGTGCTCGCGATTCAATGCGCGCATGAAAAAACGGGCCGAAGCCCGTTCTACGGAGGGAACGTAGTTTGTTCAGATCAGCGTCTTAGCAGCCTTCGCCGAAGAGCTGGAGGAACAGCGACACGTCGAGGAAGTTGAGCATGCCGTCGCCATTCATGTCTGCTGGGTTGTTGCATCCCGAACCCTCACCCTGGATGAGCGAGAAGTTGTCCCAGAACGAAGCACCGCCGTCTTGGGTTGGGAACCCCTGGTCAGCGCCGAGCTGGATGTGGAGGAGGTAGACGCTCGCGCCAGTGGTACCTGTTGGAGCGATACCGCTGACTTCGCCGAGGACCCACTGATCCAATGGGCTGGTGTCTGGATCGATCACTTCGACCTGGACCGTCTCGAGGACCGCGCCGCCGGAGTTGAGGAAGTTGAGCTGAGCGATGATGACGTTCTCTGAACCGATCTGATCGTTTGATGGGTTGAGGACGTATCCGCTGAGGGTGTACTCTTCGCCTTCCATCAGACCGTCAACGACCTGGAACATGCCGTGATCGTTCTGCAGTCCGTTGCCGAAGCCGAACATCTTGCCGGCGGTCATGCCGTCTTGTGGAGTCTGCTCAACCGACATGTCCGCGAACACGTTGTTGAAGTGTTGCCAGTCTTCGAACACGATGAATCCAGGACCTGGTGTTTCAAAGCTTCCGTTGGACAACAGATTCTGAGCGTTTGCACTGAAAGCAGCCATACCGAGGACAGCGGTGGTAATAAGTGAGCGGCGCATGATGGAGATCTCCTTCGATCTTGGGTTGTGGTTCATTTCTTATCAAGATGCGCTACTTTGGAACATTTACAAACAAAGACGCATCACGAATGACGTAACTGTTACATCAGTGTATCAGATTCCCCGGATCTTCCAAGCCCAAAACCCGCGATATGTGAGACTTTTTTAGCCGTCAGATCCGTTTATGGGACTGTTACGGTATTTACGCTAACTTCCGGCGGGATCGTTGCCCCGTTGGAATCGATCACTTTGGAGTACCAGAAGTAGGACTCCTTCGGGATCCGGCGCATCTGCTGGTAGTCGAGATAGACCAATCCAAATCGCAGCGCGTACCCCTCAGCCCACTCGAAGTTGTCCATGATCGACCAGTGGAAGTATCCACGCACATCGACACCCTCGTTGCAAGCGCGCCGGAGGAACGCAAGATAGCGCGACAGGTAGTCGATTCGACCAAGATCATGGACCTTGCCGTCGAGGTGTTCCCAGTCCATCGATGCGAGACCATTCTCCGTGATCACGACCGGGAGCTTGTAGCGCTCCTGGAGGAACTTGGGACCCCAGTACAGCGAGGACGGATTGATCGTCCAGCGGAACATCGTTGTTGGATATCCACGCTCAGACTTGAGCAGCTCAGGTTTCCCGTCGCTCCCGGCTCTGACGATCCCGGCGCTGTAGATATTGACCCCGAACATATCCAGCGGCTGATTCATGATCTCCATGTCCCGCTCGCTCCAGTCCGGAACATCCTTGCCATAGAGCTCCAGACCGACCTCTGGATACTCGCCGCGAATGACGGGATCGCAGTACCAGCTGTAGTTGTAGGTCCATCCGTTCGGATCGATCCCGAAGGTCGCTTGGCGCGCCGCTTCGATGTCTTCCGGAGATTCAGTCGCAGGCGTGTGCAGACTCCCCACAGGCGCGAACCCCACCACTGGAGTCTTCTTCGCGTGCTCGCGGATCACCTGGACCGATCGCCCGTGCGCGAGCAGCGCGTGATGCGTCGCGAGCAGCACTTCCTTTCGGCTCAGCTTGTCGCCTGGCGCGTGCGTGCCCTCGTTCATCCCAAGACCAAGGAAGATCTGAGGCTCGTTGAGCGTGAACCAGTGCGTCACGCGATCGGAGTAACGCTCGACGACCGCTTGGGTGTACTTCGCAAACCATTCTGGGGACTCAGGGTTGAGCCATCCGCCTTGCTTGTAGAGCGCCGATGGGAGGTCCCAGTGGTACAGCGTGATCCACGGCTCGATGCCCTTTGCGAGCAAGCCATCGATGAGCTTGTCGTAGTACGCGAATCCCGCCTCGTTGGGTTCGCCGAGACCCTCTGGGAACAGGCGCGACCAGGAGATGGAGAAGCGGTATCCGCCCGCGCCCAGGTTGGAGATCAGGTCGATGTCCTCATCGACGCGGTTGTAGCTGTCGCACGCGATCTCGCCGGTATGGCCGTCAAAGACCTTGCCGGGGGTATTGCAGAAATCGTCCCAGATGCTCGGACCGCGACCATCGGTTGATGTTGCTCCCTCGATCTGGAACGCGGCTGAGGCAACGCCCCAAGTAAACTGTTTCGGGAATGACATCATCAAATCCTTGCACTCAAAGTCCTACACAATTCGTTCAGGGAACCATCATACCAGCATCCAAACCCTCTGTTCGAGTTCTTTTTTCATTTCTCTGTCGCTCTCCGCATGTAATTGTTCACCAGCGTCGCCAATGGGGTACGGATGCTGTTTGGATAACCAAATTTGAACCGTTTTTGACCTGCCACAACTCCGATCGATGCGCCCTCTACAGTTGGAGCTATGACCTCGATCGACCCGCTCAAAAAACGACTCACCCGCGTCACCTGCGCCGAGCATGTGACGCCATACCTCAAGAGCGAGGTCCAGGCGCTGGGATACGAGATCCAAGAAGAGGACCACGTCGCGGTCCATATCGGCGCCACGCTCGAGGACTGCATGAGACTGAATCTCAACCTCCGCACCGCGAACCACACGTTCTGGTTGCTGACCCGATTCCGCTGCCCCTCGCTCGAAGCACTCGCGAAAAACGCCGGCGCGTTCCCCTGGGAGGATCTCATCGAGAACGACTCGTACTTCACGATCACCTCGAACATCGAGCATCGCAGCGTGGATAACACGATGTACCCCAACCTCAAGCTCAAGGACACCATCGTCGATCGGATCAAAGCGAAAACCGGCGCTCGTCCCGACTCAGGGCCGGATCGCTCGTGCGTGGTCATCCATCTGGTCTGGAAGAACGATCGCGCCTGGATCTACCTCAACACCAACGGCCCTCGACTCTCGGATCGCGGATACCGCAAGATGCCCCACGACGCGCCGATGCGAGAGACCCTCGCCGCCGCGGTCCTCATGGGCGCGGGATACGACGGCTCCACACCCCTCGTCAATCCCATGTGCGGCTCGGGAACCCTCGCGATCGAAGCGGCGCTCATCGCCGCGGGAAGAGCGCCGGGACTCCTCCGCAACGACGCGAGCTGCCTCCACACAGCTCTGGACATCGACGACCTCTACATGAACATGCGATTGGAAGCGAAGAAAGCACAGCCCAATCGGATCACCAAACCCATCATCGCGACCGATCACAGCGCCCGAGCGATCGAAGCGGCACGTAAAAACGCGATGACCGCAGGTGTTGAGCACCTGATCGACTTCGAGTGCTGCGACTTCAGCGAGACCCACATCTCCGACGAGCCGGGGCACGTGATCATCAATCCCGAATACGGCTTGCGTCTCGGCGAGTCCGATGAACTGGTGCCGGTCTACGCCGGGATCGGTGATTTCTTCAAGAACCAGTGCCGCGGATGGAAGGGGCACGTGTTTACCGGAAACCGCACACTCGCCAACGAGATCCGACTCAAGACCTCATCGCGGAAGGTATTCTTCAACGCACAGATCGAGTGCCGGCTCCTGAGCTACGAGATGTACGAGGGATCACGCAAACAGCAGCAGTCTGAACAGCAGACTGAGTAACCACACCACCCAGATCGACAAAGGACCACCATGACCACACCAAACACACGCTTCGAAGTCCTCGTCGGTCTCCACGTCACCGACGAAGCGGGATACGCCAACTACCGCGCCGGCATGACCCCGATTCTCCACGACATGGGCGCGTACTTCCGCCTTGACCTCATGGTCAGCGAGATGCTCAAAGGCGACGCGGACGATCCGTTCAATCGAGTCTTCGTCATCTCCTTCCCAGATCAGGACACAATGGATCGCTTCTTCAGCAACGAGCAGTACCAGAACGTCCGATCACAGCACTTCGATCCATCGGTCAAGTCCTTCTCAAAGATCGCGGCGTTCACCCACGAACTCGACGCGGATTGACGCAAAAAACAGCTTATGTCGCGTGGGTGCCTACCCTAGTGCATGAGCGATGCCGCAAATATTCTGCCTGGGATGGTCGAGGACCCCGCCAATGCAGGGCTGCCGTATAAGCTCGCGTGCTTGTGTGATCTGCGGGACAAGGACGGGCGTGTGCTGCTCCTCCATCGCATCAAAGCCCCCAACAAGGGACTCTGCTCCCCGATCGGCGGCAAGCTGGAGATGCATCTGGGAGAATCCCCGGCTCAGTGTGCTCAGCGTGAGATCCACGAGGAAGCGGGGATCGAGGTGGATATCGATGACATCCGTCTCGTCGGACTCATCGCCGAGACCGCGTTTGAGGGCAAGACCCATTGGCTGCTCTTCTATTATCGGGTGATGGTCCCGGTCGAGGTCGTGGACGGGCACATGGACGAGGGCGAGCTCCGCTGGCACCATCCCGATGAGATCGACAAGCTCCCGCTCCCGGCGACGGATCGCGAGATCATCTGGCCCATGGTCAACAAGCACGAGCACACGGGCAGCGACGGCGGTCCCGGCTTTTTCTGTATACATATAGATTGCCGAGGAGAGCAGCTCACCTGGACCATCGAGCAAGAGTCCACGCCGTAATTCGCTCCCGGCCTCCCCTGAGCTGATCCCCAACATCCCATATACGAGCAAAGCCCGATAATTGAGATCGGGCTTCTTTATATATTTCACACTGGGTAATCTATGAGGCCGTCTTTATACCATATCACCATTATTTGCAAGGGTTTATGTTCGATTTCTGGCATTCCTTTTCAGCTGGAGTATATCTGAAGTAGCGATGCGCACGAGGCGCATTGATGGCGGCAACGCCACGACAGCTGAATAAAGGAGATTAGGGATGAGAACTCTTGCTATTGGCGCACTCGCCGCACTCGTTGGTTCGTCTGCTTCGGCACTCGCAGCCCCCACTTTGTACGCAACCAGCGGCTCTTACATGTACCGCGTTGACCTCAACAGCCTCGGATCCAACGGCGAGTTCGGCGTTGATTCGTTCAACCTCGGCACCCCGCTTGTGTCGCTCACCGTCGGCAACGAGGGTGAACTCTGGGCAACCGAACGCTACGACTCGAACGAGAACGGTTTCCACGCCCTCTACCGTCTCGATGACATCAACAGCATCCCTGTCCTCACGGAACAAGGCGACTTCCTTCACGGATACAACTCCGCGATGGTCAACCTCAACGGGCGACTCCACGCATTCAAAGACTCGACTCGTGAACTCATCGAGATCGATGCTGTGAACGACAACTACACCGTTGTCGGATCCTACGGCGACGTGCCGTTCTCGCCTGCATCCGCTGGTTTCGACGTCGAAACCCAGTCCATGTACGGCATCAAGACCAACGAGCTCTACCGTTTCGACATCAACCTCGAGCTCCCAACCGCGGTCGCAACACAGAAAATCGCAGACGTTGACTTCGGCCAGCTCGCCGGACCAGTCGGTGGTGAGATCATCGACGGCGTGTACTACCACGCGGTCGTGGTTGACCTGACCATGCACATCTTCACCATCGATATGCAGACCGGCGCAACCACCGAGCTCATCTCATTCGGTGTCCACGACACCGGAGCTGTCGGACTCACCGGCATGACTGTCCCCGCTCCAGGAGCACTCGCACTTCTGGGTCTCGGCGGAGCAATGACCACGCGTCGTCGGCGCCACTGATCACTCCTGATCCATCTACCTCGGGACCCGAATCCCGCTTCAAAATCCAAGTTCTCAGCACCGCGGCCTTCAGGAGGAGGCCGCGGTGTTTTTTGCGTCTCCAAAGTGCTCAATAGGGTCCGAATTTGACCCGATTTGAGAAGATTCCCGACCACCGAATTCGCCTCGGATCGTTCATAATCGCCGAATTGTGGGGGAATTATGCAGACAAAGTCCAAGGTCGCTGGCATCCCGTTTTTTATGGGGTATATCAGAGGGGGATATTCGGACCCGCTATGTACAGTGCGGCCCGGGAATCTAGAAGTAACTGGAGAAACTGAAAAATGAACACCAAATCAATCGCTGCACTCGCAGGAATCGCAGCATTGGCAACAACGGCATCGGCGGCGCCTGTCCTCTACGCGACAAGCGGCTCCTACATGTACCGCGTTGACCTCAATGCTGACCACGGCTCGGCTGTGACCGAAACCCAACTCGACGCGATGCTCGTCTCCCTCACCGTTGGCAACAACGGCGAACTCTGGGGCACCGAGCGTTACGACTCGTCGGGCGACGGCAACCACGCCATCTTCCGTGTTGACAACATCGACGGCACCCCGGTTGCCACCCAGCAGGGTGACTTCCTCCAGGGATACAACTCCTCGATCGTCAACATCAACGGCACCCTCACCGGCTTCAAGGACTCGACCCGCGAGATGATCGCGATCGATCCAGAAAACGACACCTACACCGTGCTCGGAAGCTACGCAGGCCTGCCATTCACCCCAGCATCTTCGGGCTTCGACGCTCAGACTCAGTCCACCTACGGCCTGAAGAACGATGAGCTCTACCGTTTCGACGCCTCCGAAGGCCTCGACAACGTGCTCAACACCCAGAAGATCGCTGATGTCGATTTCGGCGGCCTCGCTGGTGCTGCTGGTGGCGAGATCGTGGACGGCGTGTACTACCACGCGATCGTCGCTGACCTCGTCATGCACATCTTCACCATCGACATGCAGACCGGTGCAACCGAAGAACTCCTTTCGTTCTCGGTCCGCGAAACAGGCGCTCTGGGTCTTGCTGGCTACGCCGGCACCGTCCCAAACCCTGGCACGCTCGCACTGCTCGGACTCGGCGGGATGCTCTCCACCCGTCGTCGCCGCTAAACAAGCGAACGACTTCAGACCTGTCTGAATATCACAAGACCCGCGGCATCACCTGTCGCGGGTCTTCTTCTTTTATCTCGATTCGGATCCCAACTACGCTTGAATGAACTCAAGGCACAGTTGCCGCGTCGAGCATTGATTTCGCTTCTTCATACTCGAAGATTGCTGGAGCAAAGTCCGTGTCCCAATCTTCATCTGTGAAAACGACAATGATCGCGTCATCATACTTGTGTTCCTGAGCATGCAGTTTGAGCATGTCGATGGCATCAAGCGACGTGATCTTAAGATGAATCGAGTTGTACATGAGTACGCCGTTCTCATTTTCAACGGTAGTTTGAGACACACCCACGTACGATCCCCAGTCAGGCGGATCCGTTAGAAACCGACCGGCAAGCACGACCGGCCCCTTTGAACCCAGATCAAGCTCTTTGTTTGTGAGCCACATCAGCTTGGCTTCAGTCTCAATTTCACGTGAGTGACGTGACTCTTCGGCAGAACCAGAGATCAAGACCTTGGGCACATGACGTACATCCAAACTTTGGCTTGAATCATCCTTTTGATTTGGATCCTTTGAATCACAGCTGATCAAATGAATCGTCATCAAAAAAACAGCAGCAGTCTTGAAGACTGCTGCTGAGGTTTGAATATTCAGTTTCATATCAACCAGCAGCGGCTGCTGCGGCTTCTGCCTTCTTGCGAGCGTCGTCCAGGGTACCGACGTACATGAACGCCGATTCTGGGAGGTCGTCGCCTTCGCCGTCACACAGACGCTCGAACGAATCGATCGACTCTTCGAGCGAGGTGTAGATACCTGGGAAGCCGGTGAAGATTTCCGCAACGTAGAACGGCTGAGAGAGGAAGCGCTCGATACGACGAGCACGGCCCACGATCTGCTTGTCCTCGTCGGAGAGCTCGTCCACACCGAGAATCGCGATGATGTCCTGGAGGTCTTTGTAACGCTGAAGGATCTTCTGGACGCGCTGAGCGACCGCGTAGTGACGCTCGCCGATGATACCTGGATCGAGAATACGCGAGGTCGATGCGAGGGGGTCGACCGCAGGGAAGATACCCTTCTCAGCGATCGAACGCTCAAGAACCACGAACGCGTCGAGGTGAGCAAACGCGGTTGCCGGAGCGGGGTCAGTGAGGTCGTCCGCCGGAACGTAGATCGCCTGCACCGAGGTGATCGCACCCTTCGCGGTCGAGGTAATGCGTTCCTGGAGCTCACCCATCTCAGTCGAGAGGGTCGGCTGGTAACCCACCGCAGAAGGCATACGTCCGAGGAGCGCGGACACTTCCGAACCCGCCTGGGTAAAGCGGAAGATGTTGTCCACGAACATCATGGTTTCCTTACCCGACTCGTCGCGGAAGTCTTCCGCCATGGTCAGGCCGGAGAGCGCGACGCGGAGACGCGAACCCGGAGGCTCGTTCATCTGACCGAAGACCATCGCGACCTTATCGATAACGTATGCGGAGTTGCCGTTCTCGTCGGTGAACTCTGCTTCTGACATTTCGCGCCAGAGGTCGTTCCCTTCACGAGTACGCTCGCCCACACCACAGAATACGGAGTATCCACCGAACTCACGAGCAACACGAGCGATCATCTCCTGGATAACCACGGTCTTGCCCACACCCGCACCACCGAAGAGGCCGATCTTACCACCACGCACGAACGGGCAGAGCAGGTCGACGACCTTGATACCGGTCGCGAGGATTTCGGTCTTTGGGTTCAGTGCCGCGAACTCAGGTGGTTCACGGTGGATTGGTTTGCGTGCAGCGCCTTCTGGTGCTGGCTTGTTGTCGATCGGATCGCCGAGCAGGTTGAACACGCGTCCGAGGACCTGCTCACCGACAGGGACCGAAACCGGTGCGCCCAGGTCAGTGATCGGCATGCCGCGGCTCAGACCATCGGTGGTCCCGAGTGCAACCGCACGAACGCGCCCGCCGCCGAGGTGCTGCTGGACCTCTCCGGTAAGCTTGATGTGATTGCCGTCGAGCTCAAAGTCGACAGAAATCGCGTTGTAGATATCGGGCAGATCGCCCTCGGGGAACTGAGCATCGAAGGTTGATCCGATGACCTGCGTGATGGTGCCTTTGGTTCCAGCTGCCATGCGCTTCCTTTCGGTGAAATCGCGGAAATCGGGGGGCTTCCTTGAGCCACCCATTGGGCCCAAACGATAGGGCACCGGATCGCATATTGCCTAGCATGAAGGCGTGATGAAACAAAAAACACTCGCAATTCCCGCCCCCATTTTTCGCTCCCTCCCCCGCTCCCTGATTCTGGTCCTCCTGGCCCTCTCGGTGTTCGGGACCCCCGCCGCTACCGCATCCGCTCAGGACAACGGGACCAGCGAGCAGACGAGCCAATCCAGCGATGCCCACACGGCTTCACACTCAGCCGACCATGACCCCGAACGCGGGCTCGAATCCCCTCGTGATACGCTCCTCACATTCCTCCAAGGCATCACAGAAACCAGCCCCGCCGGGATCGAAGACGCTCTGCGAGCGATCGATTTCCCGCCTGGACTGCTCCATTCCACCAAGGTCACCACCGCGATGGAGCTCTACGAGGTCCTCAATCGACTCGAACGCATCGACTACTCCGACCACCCAAACGAACCCGAACAATCCACCTACACGCTCTACCCCGACACCGCTCGCTCGCTCCGCCACCTCGCGTGGTCCCGCAAATACGAAGGCGAGATCACCCTCAGCGCAGACGATCAAGGCTCCTGGCGTTTCTCGCGCACCACCGCCGAGACCATCCACTCGCTCTGGATCGCGACGGAGAACGAGCGCCTCGTGGTCGAGTCCGAAACCCAAGAAACGCTGAGCCGAAAGATCCGCAACCAGATCCCCGATTCGCTCAAAGGCAGCCTCTTCCTCGGCATGGAGCTCTGGCAATGGGTCGGGATCCTCGTCGTCGTCTTCATCGGGATCATCGTCGATCAGCTCGTCCGCACGCTCCTCCGCACCGCGTGGCACCGATTCGAGACCAAGCGAGGCAAAGAGGTCGAGAAGGAATCCCTCGGACGCGCCGTCCGCCCCTTCGGACTCCTTGCGGCAGCGGGGATCTGGTACTTCGCGCTCGATCAGGGGCTCCTCCCCACCGCCGTCGTCCCGGTTTTGCTCGTCGCGGTTCGCTTGTTCTTCATGTTCTCGATGGTCTGGGCCGCGTTCCGCGTGACGGATCTGGTGAGCGATTGGCTGACGCTCCAAGCCGCGAAAACAGAGACGAAGTACGACGACCTGCTCGTCCCGATGGTCAAGCGGACCGCGAAGCTCTTCCTGACCGCGATCGGATTGATCTACATCGCCAACGCGTTCCAGATCGAGATCCTCCCGCTGCTCACTGGACTGGGGATCGGGGGTCTCGCGTTCGCGTTCGCAGCGAAGGACACGATCGAGAACCTGTTCGGATCCATCGCCGTGATCCTTGATCGGCCGTTTGAGATCGGGGACTGGGTCGTGGTCAACGATACCGAGGGCACCGTCGAGGACCTCGGGTTCCGCTCGACACGCATCCGCACGTTCTACAACTCACTCGTCACCGTCCCCAACGCGACGCTCGTCCGCGCGACGGTCGACAACTACGGACGGCGTCAGTACCGACGCTTCACCACCAAACTCAACGTCACCTACGACACACATCCCGACAAGATCGAAGCCTTCTGCGCCGGCATCCGCGAGATCGTCAAGCTCCACCCCTACACACGCAAGGACTACTACCACGTCTGGCTCAACAGCTTCGGCGCCCACTCGCTCGACATCCTCGTCTACATCTTCTTCGAGTGTCCCGACTGGTCGATCGAGCTCCGCGAGAAGCACCGATTCATGCTCGACGTCGTCCGTCTCGCGGATCGTCTCGGAGTCGAGTTCGCGTTCCCGACGCAGACCCTCCACGTCGCGCAGCTCGATCCGCACGCACAGCACACGCCGGGCGATGTTCCCGACACCGATTCGGAGCGCCGATCCGTGCTCGAGGGACGCAAGGTCGCACGCGAGCTGACGAGCAATCAGCCTTGGAAAGAAGAGATCCCAGGCCCGGTGACCTTCGCGGAGGAGTTCGAATCAGAGTACGAAGCCCGCGGCGATGGATAAAACCGATCCTGAATACCGACATATTCGGTATGACCAAGCTGCTCCTGCTCCCATTGATGCTCTTGAACGCTGCTGCTTTAGCGCATCCACACGACGTGCCTCCTGTTGAGCCGATCAACAACACGATCGAGTACGACCACAGCTATACCCCTCAAGAACTCATCGAGCAGCTCCGCGACGATGACATCAGAGGCAACCTGCTCAGCGCCAAGGGCGCGCTGATGACACACCCCGACCTCTCGCCTGGGATTCTCTACAACGCGCTCAACCACGAGGATTGGCAGGTCCGACAGGTCGTCTGTCAGATGATCTGGAACTTCGCGCAGGCGCGGCGAGTGTTTGTTCCCAACCCTGCCGAGGGCGGTCAATGGAACGGCGGGCAATGGGAAACGATTGAACCCGATCCGCGCTACCGAGTCACAGATGACCTTGTCCGCGTCACGATCGAAGGACTCAAGGACGACACCACACCCTTTGACACTGAGCGGCATCGCGGCTTGGTCTACTTCAACGCATCCTTCGGGGTCGGGAAGCTCATCCCGATCGCGCGGGACTGGAAACACCTGCTCGAACCCAAGCTGGAATCCACAGACAAACAACAGCAGTTCCTCGTTGCCTACATCATGGCTCGCGGCGGGGTCCATGAATCCGTCGAGCGCATCTCCGAGATCCTCCTACCCCACCTCCGCGACAACACCATCCGCGAGGACGCGAAGTTCGCGGCGTACGCGCTGGGAGGGATGGGTCCAGAACTGCTCCCCTACCTCAGGGACGCGCTGATCGCCGCTGATGCGCAGCAGCGGGACCTTGTGCAGCTACTGATCGTGAACATCATGGATCCTCCGATCACACAAGCGGAGATCGAATCACGCGCGAGGTACAACACGATCACCCAGACCGTACACGATCCGGCGTCGCAGCGACCATCGTCAGCAACATGGTCCTGGCTCGGCTCGCTCTAAAGCAACAGCCAAACTAAAAATACCCGATAGAAACAGGGTAAAAACAAAGCACCCCTCGTAGATCGAGGGGTGCTTGTGAAGTTCTGTATGAACTCAGTTGCTCTATCGAGCCGAGGTCTTAGCGACGACGACGCGATGCAACCAGACCGCCGAGGCCGAGCAGTGCGAAGCTGCTTGGGGTCGGGATCAACTCGCCCTTGAAGAGCCAGTCCTTGGTGCCAGCAGCAGGATCGGTGCCGTCTGACTGATCAGTGATCCAGCCGCGGCCAACCCATGTGGTGTTGTCGCCGTCGAGACGGTGACCGTCTGCGAGGAACGCGAAGACGAGACCAAGGTTGTTGTCCATGCCGTAGAGCTGAGTGACAGCGTTGGTGTCCATGTTGGTGACGGTGCCACCGTTGGAAGCATCAAAGCCGTTGACGTCCCAGCCGTTGCCGACATCAGCAACGTTCATGGAGTAGTTGAAATCAAGAGCGTAGCTTGCTGCCGAGACGTATCCGCCCAAGCCGTCAACTTCGCCACCGTAGAGGGTGCCGGAGATGTTGATGTCAATCGCTCCGCCGTTGTCGGTCACGGTGAGAACGGTGTCGTTGTGGAAGTCGATGCTGAGTGTGTGAACACCAGCGCCGAGGATTCCGTCAAGACGAAGACCGTACGGTGGTGGGTTCTCGCCACCAGCTGGGTGGTCGCTGAGTTGGAACTGAGTGATTGTCAGTCCGCCCGCGGATGCTGCCATCGTTGCGGCCGAGATCGCAACCCCAATACATGCATTTTTCATTTTTTCTCTCCCAATAACGGATGTTTTCTCTGAATCCCCTGCAGTCATAACTGACCGCTGGAAGAGATATTATTGGAAGTTATTGTGCTTGTCTACATAAAAATACCCATATTGACTGGCAATTCTTCTAATTATCGAAATTAGCCCGAAGAACCGATAAAAAAACCCCTCACAGCATGCTGTGGAGGGGGAGATTTCTGGTTGTAGCAGAATCTTAACGCCGGCGACGTGCCGAGCAAAGACCACCGAGTCCGAGCAGTGCCAGTGCACCTGGTGCTGGGACCTTAGTCGCGGTAAACAGCCAATCGCGGTATCCGCTGTGCGGATCGCTGCCGTCGGACTGATCCGTGATCCAGCCACGACCGACCCATGAGTCGTCGTCTCCGTCGAGGCGATGACCGTCAGCGAGGAACGCGAAGACGAGCCCTGCAGCGTTGTCTTTGCCGTAGAGGTCGAAGACGTCCATCGTGTCAAGGTTGGTCAGCGTGCCGCTGTTTGAGGCGCTGAAGCCGTTGACGGCCCAGCCGTTGCCTTCGTCGCTGACGCCAATGACGTAGTCCATGTCGATCGCGTAGCTGGATGCGGAGACGTATCCGCCCATGCCATCGACTTCGCCGCCGTAAAGGGTGCCGCTGATGTTAATCGACAGTGCTCCGCCGTCGTCTGTGACGGTGAGGATGGTGTCGCCGTGGTGTCCCAAGCTGAGGCTTGCCACTCCGCCAGCAACGATCCCGTCAAGACGGAGCCCGTAAGGTGGTGGGTTTTCGCCGCCGCCTGGGTGATCGCCGAGCAGGTATTGACCGATGGTCAGCCCGCCTGCCGAAGCGCTCATTGCTGCAGCGGAAACTGCTGCCATTGCAATCATGTACTTCATTGTTCTCTCTCCCAATGAGAAGTGTTCACAAATCAGACCCGCACTGAGTCCTAAGTTGTTAATTTAAAGGAGTATGCGGACAAAATCTAGGGAAAAATACTCCAATTCATCAGTTTTATTTGCAATTTGACGATATTTTGAAGAGTTCCGATAACTACATGTGGTTTATGTATTTAAAAACCCCGCTCGTATCAAACGAGCGGGGTTGAAGATTTTTCGATCAGATCGTCAAATCAGCGGCGACGACGAGTCGCGACGAGTCCGCCGAGCCCGAAGAGTGCCAAAGCACCTGGAGCTGGGATCTCAGTTGCCGTGAAGAGCCAGTCGCGGGTTCCGCCCAGTGGGTCGGAGCCATTGGACTGATCGGTGAGCCAGCCGCGGCCGACCCAGTCATTCGCATCGGTATCGAGACGGTGATCGTCTGGGAGGAAGACGAAGGTGTCCGGCATGCCGGTGGTGTAGAGGGTGATGACGGAGTTGTCATCGAGGTTGGTGATGGTGCCGGAGTTTGCGGCATCGATCCCGTTGACTACCCAACCGGCGCCGGAAGCGGAAACGCTTGCGGAGTAGGTGAAATCGACCGCGTAGCTGGTTGCCGAGACGTAACCACCCATGCCATCGAGCTGACCGCCGTAGAGCGTGCCGCTGATGTTGATGCTCAGGTCGCCGTTGTCGTCGTAGACAGTCAGGACGGTGTCGTTGTGGAATCCGATGCTCAGCGTCGAAGCGCCTGCGCCGAGGATGTTGTCAAGACGGAGCCCGTAAGGTGGTGGGTTCAGATTGCCGTTTGGGTGATCACCGAGCTGGAACTCAGCGATGACCAGACCACCTGCGGATGCCGACAGCGTGGCGGCGGACAGTGCCGCGCCGATCAGTACGTTCTTCATTGTTCTCTCTCCAAAGAACTGGTTTTCTCTCTCAACGGCGAACACGTATCGCCAATTGGGTCAGGAGTTTAGGCCATTTCCCCAAGACGATCGAGTGAAAACCCCCAGAAATCGGTCGAATCGGAGCAAATCAAGCTCTCCCCGAGCTGCTCCTGAGCATCAACCCTCCAAAAAACACAACTAGGGCACATTTTATCAGACCTATGGATCCCGGCTGATCGCTCATTCCTGCTCGAACATCGCTTCGACGAACTGCTCGGGATCAAACGGCTCCACATCGTCTGGAGTCTCTCCGAGACCCACGAACTTGACTGGGATATCCGTCGCTTCCTTGATCGCGACGACGATCCCGCCGCGAGCGGTGCCGTCGAGCTTGCTCAGGAAGATTCCGGTCACTCCAGCGGCAGCGTTAAACTCCTCGGCTTGGCGCAGTGCGTTCTGACCGCTGGTCGAATCCAGCACCAGCAGCGTCTCATGCGGCGCGCCAGGGATCTGCTTATTAATCACGCGACGGATCTTGCTGAGCTGATCCATCAAGCCTGATTGCGTCTGCAAACGACCAGCGGTATCGATGATGAGCACGTCCACCCCGCGTGCTTTGGCGGCGCTGCACGAATCAAACGCGACAGCCGCGGGATCGCCCCCCTGCTGCCCCTTGACGACCTCGACTCCAAGACGCTCGCCCCAGATCTCCAGCTGACGCACGGCGCCGGCGCGGAAGGTATCGCACGCGCCAAGGAGCACGGTGTGCCCCTCGCTGGTGAGCTGCTTGCAGAGCTTGGAGATCGATGTGGTCTTCCCGACGCCGTTGACGCCGGTCATGAGGATCACGGTGGGTTTGGTATCACTCAGTTTGAGCGTGCGATCCTGCTCGGGCCACATCGCTTTGAGTTCGTTCTTCAGATACTCAATTACGTCCTCACCCTTGGTGAGTGTCCCGGCTTTGTAGTCCGCTTTGATGCCGTCGATGAGGACCTTGGTCGCTTTGACGCCGACGTCGGACTCGATCAATCGCTTCTCGATCTCGGAGATCAGCTCATCGTTGAGCTGCTTCCCAGACAGCACGGATCGGAGCGACGAGACGAACGTCTCGCGGGTCTTCCCGAGTCCGGCTTTGAGCTTATCGATCGCTTTGCGGAAGATCGCCATGGATTACCGCTCCGCCGATTCCGCGGCTTGATCCGCTTGAGCAAGCACACGCTTGAGGACCTTATCCAGAAGACCATTGACAAACCCCGGCGAATCCACGGTCGAGAACTGCTTCGCGAGCTCCACCGCTTCGTTGACGCTCGCTTTGGGTTTGGGATCGTCGATCTTGGTCATCTCGTAGTGCGCCAATCGCAGGATCGCGCGATCCACCGCCGGCATGCGATGCACGGCCCACTCCGTCGAAAGCTCGTTAAACTCCGCGTCCGCGGCTTCGATATTCGCATAGGCGCCGCTCGCGATCTCGAACGCATGATCGCGATCACCCTCGCTGAGCTTCGACGACGGATCGGCAAACTGCAGCCCCTCGCTCAGGAAGCTGTCGGTGTCGTCGAGCGAACCACGGATGAGCTCGGAGTCCTCTCCGGCGCGTGCGTCGAGCTGGTAGAGCGCCATGAGCGCAAGTCTGCGGATGTCTCTGGGTGATCCCATACTTCACGAACCCCCGCCGGCGTGTGCGGCTTTGTCAGGAACTTCAAACCCCGGAGCGTATCGCACGCCTGGGGTGTTGCTTTGCTTCGCGTTCTGGATCGCTCGAATCGCGCCCGCGGCTCCGAGCACTGCGTTCATCGCTTCGGCGCCCTTGTTGCCAACGCGTCCGCCCGCTCGCTCGCGTGCTTGCTCGATGGTGTTGGTCGTCAGCACCCCAAACGCGACTGGGACGTTGGTCTTGATCGAGATCTCTCCGAGACCCACAGCAACAGCGTTGGCGATGTGCTGATCGTGCGAGGTTTCTCCGCGGATGACACATCCGAGACAGACCACCGACGCGTACATCCCGCTGCTCGCGGCGGCGCCTGCGATCGCGATGAGTTCGTACGCGCCAGGCGCTTCGAGGATCGCGAGTTGATCCTCGCTCCCTCCCGCTTCGAGGTACGCTTGGACGGCGCCGTCGAGCATCACGGAGGTGATCGAGTCGTTGTAGCGGGACACGACAATCGCGCTGGGTCCCGGCGTGCTGGATGTCAAAGAATCGCTGTCAGACATAGAGAGAGATCGTAGACCCGCTCGGCGATGGATTTGCTACGATCTGTCATGCTCAACTGGGTCCGCAAAGCCGCGCCGATGCTCAAGCTCACTCGTGTGACCACGGGATTCGGGGCCGTGGGAAACCTCTGGTTTGTCATCCTCTGGTCCAGGACCACGCAAGGCGAGTATCTCCCGGCGTATCTCCGAGACGAGCCGCTCTGGGCCGCTCTGACAGGAGGGCTGCTCGTCGGATTGGGTCTCTACGCGTTTGGAGCGGCGCTTAATGATCTGCTGGATCTGCACAAGGATCGAGCGTTGGGGACGCCGGGACACCCCATCGTGGACGGCTCGGCGTCGCTCGAACTCGCGGTCTGCGCCGTCGCGGGATCACTCATGCTCGCGATCCTCGGCGCGACGTTCTTCGGCACCGGCGCGATTTTGCTCACCATCGTCCTCGCCGTCGCGATCCTGATCTTCAACGCGCTGGGGAAGTATGTCCCAGGACTGGGGATGGTGCTGCTGAGCTTGATCTACGCGGGACACATGATCGTCCCCAACGTCTGGATGCGGTTCCTGATCCCAGTATGGCTCGTGATGACCCACGCGATGGTGGTGCTGGCGCTGGCGCAGTATCTGGGACGTCGATCGCCCCCAATTTCCAGACGAGCCGCGATCTTTGCTGGGAGTGGTTGGGTCGTCTGCTCGCTCATGCTCGTCGCGCTCGCGTGGGATCGGCGCTGGAACGCGGGACTCTGGCCCGACAATGTGCCGCTGACGGCTGCGATCTATCCAGCCGTGTTTGTGATCCTGTTTGTGATCTTCATCATCCGACGAACCAAGCGCCACGGCACTGGACCGCAGCTCGACGAACGCATCACACGCTACGGCGCGATCTGGCCCACGCTCTATGGAGTCGGATGGTTGTTCGGAGCGGGACACGTCCAAGCGGCGCTGCTGATGTCGGCGCTGAGTCTGCTCGGATTCCTCTCGATGAGCGTGCTGCGTGAGCTCTACGCACTGATCGACGAGCCGGTCGGGTACCGCTTGTAAAGCTTTAGAACAGCTCGAGAGCGAAGAAGATCGCGGTAAACACGAGGTCAGCGACGACGATCGCGACGATGCACTCGACGACGGTATACGTAGTCGCGCGACCAACGCCCGCGGCTCCGCCCGTCACGCGGAGGCCGTTGGTGCACGCGATGATCCCGATGAGCGTCCCGAAGACGCCTCCCTTGGCGACACCGGTCCAGAAGTCCACCATCTTCGCTTGGCGCAGCATGTTGTCCATGTACGTTTCGTAGGGGATATCAAGGACCAAGATCGAGATCAGCATCGCCGAGATGATCGCGGCGAAGCTCGACATCACGCCGAGCGTGGTCATCGAGACCGTCGATGCGATCACGCGCGGGACCACAAGGAAGCGGACAGGATTGAGCGCGTGCGCCTCGAGTGCTTCGATTTCCTCAGACACCACCATCGTCCCGATCTCCGCGGCGATCGACGCGCCGGCAAAGCCCGTCAGCACGATCGCGCCGATCAACGGACCAAGCTCACGCAAAACCGCGACCGCGATGATGTTGGCGACCTTGTCCTTGGACCCAAACTCTTCGAGCGGCGGCGCGAGCTGGAGCGCGAGGATCAACCCCACAGCGCCCGAAACAATGACGACGATGAAGATCGATCGCACACCGATGCGGACGACCTGCGAGATGATGGCGCTCTTGCCGAGTCGGTATTTCTTGTTGGTCAGACCGCGCCAGAGCCAGAGCGTCGCTGTCCAGAGCATGTAGAAGACCTCGCCCGTGTGCGAGAGAATCCCGAGCGTCCGGCGTCCGATGATCGCGATGGGGTACAGCACCACGAGAATCGGCAGCGGCATCCTGGATGGTGATTCGTTGATCTGATCACTCATGACTGGTAGTGTCGCATGATGAGCCTCGTTTGTCCAGTCGAGCGCCATCCGGACCAGAACGAGGGACCGAACGCGTGCGAACGCTCTTAATCTGCCAGCGCCTCTTCGCGGGAGTCCTTGATGCTGAAGAACGCATCGAGACGAGCGATCTCGAAGATCGCGCGGACCTTCTCGGTCATCGAAGCAAGATGGAGGGTGATGGAATCCTTCTTCGCAAGACGCATCGCTTCGACGAGCGTCGCGAGTCCTGAGGAGTCCATGTACTGGACCTCAGAGAGGTCGATGATCATCCGATTCATCCCAGGCTTGAGCTCGTTCTTGATCGAGCTCCGCAGTTCCGGGGATCGGCTCATATCGATGTCGGACGTCGGCACCAGCACGGACACGCCGTCGGAGGGGTTCTCGATACGAACAAAGTCATTGTCTGAAGCTGCCATCATGTCCCTTCGCTGCTCGATCCATAGGGGATACTGACCACCCTGACGGATCATCATAACAATGCTGATCCGATGGATAAAGGAGTTGAAAGGATGGTATCAGGAAACTTGACGCGAGGCGTGGGTCTTGCAAGATGATCTTTGACCGATCCGAGGGGCTTCCTCAGGTCTCGGAGCGGATTTGAACATCCGCAGTCGCATCCCTTTGGACTGGCGCTTCTCGAAGACGACCTCGTCCATGACCTCGCGCATGATGTGGACCCCCAGACCGCCGGGCTTGATGTCCTCGAGGTCTCGTCCCACGATGGTGTCGGGATTGATCTGCTTCGCTTCGTCTTCGATGATGATCTCGATGCCTCCGAAGCTGTCGGCATCGGGTTTGAGCGGGTAGATGGTCAACCAGATGGGTCGATCGGTCTCTTTGTTGTAGCCGTGTCTGATGACGTTGCACATCGCTTCGTCGAGCGCCAGCGCGATCTTGGAGCATTCCATGTCTCCGAACCCGACGCGATGAGCGATGCAGGAGACGAGCTCGCGTGCTCCGCAGAGGTACATCGGATCGGACACAAGCTCGATCTTGATGGGTTTGGCTTTGGTGTGTTGTGCGGCTGTTTTCATAGGCGTTCTAAGCTGTGTTTGTACACTCAAGAGTGATCCCTAGTTGCGTCTCAACGTGTGCGAGCCTCCGGCTCCGTTGATGTGATTTGGGATTCAACCGTCCTGGTTGTCCGTCTGCAGGCCTTGTCGCCTACGGATTCATCGGTGAATCCGCAGAATCGTCACCACTGTCCGATAAGCTCAAACGCTCGTTCCATCGTTCTATTGCCTCGATCCGCTCCCACTTGGGGGCCGAGTGGTTGTATCCGAGCGTCGTGCCCTCTCGTTTCTCCAGCGCCCTGATCGCGAGCATCCGCTCAGCGGGGTCGGTGGAACTGAGCTTCTCAACGAGCTGGGCGAGTGACTCCTTATCCGTCCCTTGCGACGATTGAGCGATCGCGTCCAAACGCTTGCCTGGAGCGGGGGAGTCGAATCCGGTGTGTGTCTTGAGGCACCCTCCTTGTATGAGTATGACTACAAGAAGTGTCCCAACTATTCCCGGATTGTGCAACCCACGATCGTATCTCAACATGCGGCAATGCTATGCCCACCCCGCCGCATGAACCCAGAAGGGATATTCGCCCCATTCTCAGGTGCTGTTCCATTCAAGAATCTTGTTGATTCACCGATCCGCTGCGTGCCTAGACTGTCCCCTAGCTCTCGAAACAGTCCCCTGAGAGCCAATTTGTGCATTATCGGACCCTAAGCCGGAGTCTGCATCATGACCGCACCCGTGAATCACCATATCCACGACGAAACAGTCCCCGTGCTCGATTTCGGCGGACAGACGGCGCAGCTCATCTGCCGGCGAGTGCGCGATGCCGGAGTCTTCTCCGTCCTCGTCGCCCCCACCATCACGGCTGAGGAGCTCAAAGCGATGAACCCCAAAGGGATCATCCTCTCCGGAGGTCCGGCATCGGTCTCCGCAGAGGGCGCGCCGACCATGGATCCGGCGATCCTCGAAATGGGCATCCCGGTCCTCGGCATCTGCTACGGCATGCAGCTCGGATGCCATCTGCTCGGCGCGACGCTCACGCAGGAAGACCATCGAGAGTTCGGACGCGCGATGCTCAACATCTCGCAGACCGGAAAAGGCCTCTTTGACGCGATACCGGAATCCACACAAGTCTGGATGTCCCATGGCGATCAGATCACCGACCTCGCCGCGGCGGAGCTCGAAGCGACCGCTTCGACGGACACCTGCAAGTGTGCCGCGGTGCGATCGACCAATCCCAAGCACAACTTCCGAGGCGTGCAGTTCCATCCCGAGGTCACCCACACGCTCCACGGCCCCGACATCTTCCGCAACTTTCTGTACGAAATCTGCGAATGCTCCGGACTCTGGAAGATGGCGGACTTCGCGAACGAACAAGCCGAGAAAATCAAAGCACTCGTAGGCGACAAGCGTGTGATCTGTGGTTTGTCGGGAGGTGTCGATTCCTCCGTCGTCGCGGCGCTCCTCCACAAAGCAATCGGCGACCAGCTCACCTGCGTGTTCGTGGACAATGGGTTGCTCCGCAAGAAGGAACGCGACCTCGTCGAGCATACCTTCAAAGACCACTTCAACATCGACCTGCGTGTCGCGGATGCTTCGAAAGACTTCCTTGATGACCTCTCAGGTGTGACTGATCCGCAGGAGAAGCGTCGTCGGATCGGGCATCGGTTTATTGAGGTGTTCAAGGAAGCCGCGCATGATATTGAGGATGCGGTCTTCCTCGCGCAGGGGACGCTCTATCCCGATGTCATCGAATCGGGGCACGGCCACTCCGGGAACAGCGCCAACATCAAACTGCACCACAATGTCGGCGGACTCCCAGAAGAACTCGGATTCGATCTCATTGAACCGGTCCGCGAGCTGTTCAAGGACGAGGTCCGAGCGCTCGGGACTGTGCTTGGTGTTCCCGACGCGATCGTCTGGCGCCATCCGTTCCCAGGACCTGGACTCGCGGTGCGTGTGCTTGGGGACATCACGGAAGAGAAGCTCGACATCGTCCGCAACGCCGACGAGATCCTGCTCGAAGAAATCGTCGCGGCGGGACTCTACCGCAAAACCAGCCAGGTCTTCGCCGTGCTTCTCCCGATCCAATCGGTCGGGGTGATGGGTGATGGACGGACTTATGAGCGTGTGATCGCGCTGCGAGCTGTGGAAACACAGGACTTCATGACCGCCGACTGGGCCCGGATCCCGTTCGATGTGCTGGCGCGGATCTCGACACGGATTATTAATGAAGTCCGAGGCGTGAATCGCGTGGTCTACGACATCTCCAGCAAACCGCCGGCGACGATTGAGTGGGAGTGAGCGATTTCCATTGACACTTCCTCGATTTATATGTATTCTGCTTCTGTTCGCAATATATAAATCTGAGGAATAATCATAATGATACGGACTCTGATCTCAACCATCGTTCTTTGTCTCTGTACACAGATTTCATACGCTCAGGTTTGTGCGAGCATTGAATCATTTGAGCTACCTACCGAAGGGTACGGAGTTGGAATCCTCGAATATCAGGGGATGATCGCCGCAGACCTCGACAATGATGGCGACCTTGACATCGCTACAGGAAACAAACCAAACGGCGGGATCAGTATCTTGTTGAATAATGGAGACGCAACTTTCCAGGAAGAACGACTGATTGAGTTCGGTGAAGGCGCATGGACACTTGACACGATTGACTACGACCGTGATGGCGACCTCGACTTCATTGTTTGCGTCCAACCATTTGCGATAAGTACCTATCTTGCCATCATGTTGAATAATGGCGATGCAACATTTGGGCAACCGTTCGCACCCACAAATATTCCCCAAAATACAACTCTCACAATACGGAATGTATTGACCGAAGACGTCAACGGCGATTCGTTCGAAGATGTCATCATGGTGTTCAGTAATGACAAACGCAAAGTGGAAGTCAGCTACAGCCTCTCACCAAGTGTCCTTTCTGCTCCTGTTGACTATCGGATTGATGACGCCAACGTATTTGCCGAAGACATCGGTGTTGCTGATATGAACGGAGACAATCACCCTGACATCCTTTTTTGGAGCCAGACGAGTATCAGCCAAGCAGGACGTGGTATCGGATATTTGCCGAACGCAGGCGATGGCACCTTCTTAGATCCAGTAATCATATCAAATTCAAAGGCAGTATCAGTTTCCCCTTCCGATATTGATCTTGATGGCGACATTGACCTGATAGTCACACGAGGATCAAGTCCGACGACCACCTTCATCAATGATGGTGCTGGCAACTTCTCTGCTGGCCCACTCATTGCTCCTAAAAGATACATGTTTCATATTGCCGTTGCCGATCTCGATTTGAACGGCGCGGACGATATCGTCATCCCAAGTCACTATACCTTTGGGATCGCGATGAGATCCTGCAACGGCTTTCTCAATGAGTTCCGATTCATTGGTACACTGGGAAGAGTAGAGTTTCTTATAACTGCCGATCTGGATAACGACTCGGATCCAGACGTAGCCGTTTATACAGATGAGAATGATCAAGTTGAGTTTTACAGAAACATGACTTCGACTTGCCCAGTGGATTTGAACGGAGACGGCTTAGCAAACTTTTTAGATGTATCAGTGTTCTTGTCCAACTCTGTAGACTACCTTGCTGATGGCAGCTTCAACTTTTTAGATATTGTCGCCTTTCTGACTGACTTCAGCGCTGGATGTCCTTAACCGCCACGATCATGCGGTCGCATTCTTGTTGAACTCCCGCTTCTGCCCCGCAGTCATCCCCCACCGCTCATGATCTTCCCACACGCCCTGAATCTGCAGGTACTTCTCTGAGTACCCCTCCTTCACGAACCCCACCTTCTCCAGCACCCTCCGCGACGCGGCATTGCTCGGCATGATGTTGGCGCACACACGATGCAGTCCCAGCCCCCCACTGTCCACTAAAGCAAACGCGTGCGTCACGGCGAGTGACAGCGCTTCGCTCATCAGTCCTTGTCCCGCGAAGGCGCTCCCGATCCAGTATCCGAAGCGTCCGTTCTGGAATGGGCCGCGCTCGATGTTTCCCAGCGCGATTCGTCCCGCGATCGCGCCGCTGTCTTTCATGCACACCAACCAGCGCTGGGACTCAGGGGTGTTGTGTGTTTCGAGTTCGCGATCGAACGCTTCGTTGCTGTACAGATCCAATCCAGAAGGCGGGATCGGTTCCCATCGCTCGAGATGCTCGCGCGATGCTCTTCGCAGCGCGACGAACTCCTCACGATCCAAGATCGTTGGGAATCGCAGCAATACATGCTGACCGATCATGATGGGGATTGGGGGTGTGATTCCGGACATCTGGGAAGAGTTTATCCGTAATGAGGTTTGGCTTCTGATTGCATGTAACTGTTCTCACTGCAACGCAGTTGCCCGAATAATCAGCTTAGCTGGAACAATCCGGCACAATTCTGTGTGATTTCAGAAGTTATGGGTATTTTCCCTTTCCGAAAATCCATGCGGGGGTATCATACGAAAGGTCCTATGAGTTCCAAACGAAGCGACGGCTTCTTTCTGGACCCACAACAACTCGCACAGAACTGAGAACCCTGTACGATTCATACATGAAAGAGAGAGAACGATATGAGAAAAATGATTTCCGCGCTCAGCGTGCTCGCACTTACCGCAGCATCCGCTTCCGCAGCAACGCTTGATATCTCCGGCGACATCACCACAAGCAACGGCGGCACCGGAGCCGCGTTTGAAGGCGGGCTCGACTACGTCTTCAACGGCGGGACCTCCGGCACGCTCACTGTGTCGCTCACCAACATGACTAGCAACTCGATCGGTGGATACCTCACCGGATTCGTGTTCAACATCAACAGCACCGACGGCTCGGCATCCGCGGCGCTCACCTCAGCCACCGATTCAGACTTCCTCGATACCGGTTCCGAGAACGCGGCACCATTCGGGATGTTCGACGCAGGAGCCGCGATCGGCGCCAACTGGAGCGGAGGGGGCAACCCATCAAACGGCATCGCGATCGGGGTCACCGAAACATTCGTCTTTGCGATCTCCGCGAGCGACGCGGACTCGCTCGAAGCAATGAGCTTCGTAGGACTCGCGGGCACCGACTTCGCGGTCCGCTTCCGTGGACTCGACAATGGCGGCTCCGACAAGCTCACCACCACAGTCCCGACTCCAGGCACCGGCGCTCTGGCGCTGCTCGGACTGGGACTCGCATCACGCCGTCGCCGCTAAGCACCTACACCGGTCTAAGACAACTGCCTGAACATCTCTCGAGCACGCTCCGTCACTGGGGCGTGCTTCTTTATGCATGCTCTGATTTAGTCGTACTCCAGGTAGGAGTCGTACTCGCTGCTCCCTGAATCACTGTTGAGCTGCTGGTACTCATGATGCGCCAGAGCCGCGGCTCCTGCCAACAGCACCGCCGCGATCCCGGCGCGGACGAGGATGTAGCGGAATGTGGACGAGCCCTCTTTGCGGATCAATCCCGTACCCATAGCCGCGATCAGAAGCAGCACCGCTTGCAACGAGCGGAGCTCAGAATGCACGCTCGATCCGATCGTGACGATCAGCACGATCCCCACCAGCGTCGTGATCGCACCTCGGCTCAGCGTGAGTGGTTTGCAGATCAATCCCACCACAGCCGCGGGACCAAGCACTGCGAGCACACCTGGGAGGATGGTTGATCCCGTCGCGCTGCCGTTGAAAAAGAGCGTGGGCATCATACCGCCAAGCACGAGCATCCAGCATCCCGCGTCGATCCATCCTGGGATGTCTTTGGAGTTCTGTTCATGGATCATCGCGAGCAGCGCTGGGGTGATCGCCGCGATCCCCATCCACCCGAAGTAGACCCAATCGCTCGCAAAGACGATGTCGTTGCCTCGGTATCCCGACGCGAGGATGCAGAAGACGCCTCCAAACGCGAGTGTCCGCGCGAAGAACATCACGAGCGCGCCTGGTTTGAGCACGCCTTCGAGCAGTCCGGCCAGTGCGATGAGGACCATCGCGTGGGGGAGCCGGTACGTGTTGTCGCTCGGCCAGATCTCAAACGAGGGGAACTGGGCGCTCACGGCTCCGATGAATCCCGTAGCAATCAACACCGGCATCAACCACACCGGTCCCGGCTTTGTAGGCTTGGCGGATGCTTGCTCGTCGTGCTCCTCACCCTCGCTCCACATCGCTTTGCGTGTGTGGATCGACCAGAAGATCAGGAGCGTAACGATCGCGAGACCTGCGGGGAACGCGCCCCCCCAGATCATGAGTTGTTGCTGGACTTGCGGATCCATGCCGGCCCCTCGTGCTGTGCTGGAGTTGTGTGTTTACTTATTGCTGAGCCGCTTCGACCGCGACGATGATCTCGACGGTGTTCCCGAGTGGTCCGTTGTCCGAGAGATCCTCGGCGAGGTACTTGGTGATGCCGTAGTCGGAGCGTTTGATGGAGAAGGTTGCCTCGAAGCCCATCGTGTTCTTCCCGCGGAACGATCCGGTCAGGACCTGCGAGAGTTCTGCGGTGATTGCTTTGGTCTCGCCGTGGAATGTGAGGTTGCCGTTGAGGTTGTAGACGCCGTCGGAGACTTCTTCGATCGAGGTGGACTCGAAGCTGATCTCAGGGTACTGACGCGCGTTGAAGAACTCCGCGTTCTTGATGTGATCGTCGCGGTCCTTGTTGTTGGTGTCTACAGAGGACGCGGGGATGGTGAAAGTCATCGAGGAGTTGGTGACATCGCTCTTATCAAACTCGATGCTGCCCTCGACCTTGTTGAAGCGGCCGTAGAAGTTCGCGACCCCACCGTGACGGATCTTGAAGAGCACGCTCGAGTGGACGCCGTCCACGCTGTAGGTCTTGGTCGCCAATGACTCAGCCGAGAGCTCAACAGCGGTGGTGGTCGATTCGGTCGCGGATGTGAATCCAGCGAGTCCGGCGCCGATCGCGGAGAGGGCGATAGTCGATGCGATCAGTGTGCGTGCTTTGTTCATTGGGAGTGCCTCCTCTTTCAAGCCCGATTCTCAGCGGGCGGTGTGTGGTTCGGTCATCTTCGTTGAGCATAGGTGAATGGACGCTCCGCGGAGAGTATTCCAAGATCGGAACAAGTTTCTGGATCCCCAAACCTGATCAAAACGTCCGAATGAAGGATTTCCCGCTTGGGAAGCACGCTCTGAGAACCTATGCTCGGCTCATGATCACGAAACTCTCCATGTCGATATTGCTCATGCTCAGCGGATGCGCTTCCTCGCAGTTGACCTCCGATGAGCCTTCGATTTCTCAGTCGCCTTCGACCCCCCCTCCAGCACAGATCATCATCGACGGCGAGCTCGACGATTGGTACGGCCAAACAGGCATCCGCGCCGACAACGACGAGGTGTTCATCTGTTTCGAGTCGTGGGACGAATCCCAAGCGATCCAAGCCGCGGACTTTACCACGCGGATCCGAATCGACGCCGACGCGCAGTCATCGACAGGCATGCGCCAGATGTACCACTCCAAGGACGAGGCATCGGGTCAGTCCATCATGCTCTCGCAAGGCGTGGATCTGACCATCGACATCTCACCAGAAGGTCGAGACTTCGGAACACTCCGCGGCGGATCCAACACACGCCTCCACACCGCAAACTCAACCCAGCGGGTCAACCACTCCGAAGTCGGGTTCTACTTCCTGCCGACCCACAACTCCCCAAGATACGAGGCACGGCTGGATCGCACGACCATGCCGCTGCTCCAGCACGAGGGCGCGATCAACATCGTCGTCGAGCATCGTGCAATCGGAGGCGACGTGCTGCGGACGCAGGTCTTCAACACCACGCTCCCACGCTACGCGCCGAGCGAGCGTGTCGATACCCCCATCGCAAAGACCCCCAAAGACGGCGTGCGCGTGATGAGCACCAACGTGCTGTTCTCGTCACCCCTCAAGGACCCCGAGCCGTTCGCTCGCGTGCTCGATGCGACGGATCCCGATGTCGTGCTCTACCAGGAGTGGTTCAGAACCACCAAAGACGACGTCCGTGACTGGATCGACGAGCACCTCGGGAAGGACTGGTCGCTCATCATGTCCGACGACGGCAGCGGCGTCGCGATTGCTACCAAACTCAAGGTCCTCGAGTCCACGACCAAAGCGGTCGTCGAGCATCGAGGGGATCGTCCGAGCCGAGTCGTCGCGGCGGTTGTGGAAGCGCACGATCAGCAACTCATCCTGATCTCGCTGCACCTCAAATGCTGCGGCGGCGCCGAGTCCGAAGAAGACGCCAAACGCATCGTCCAAGCGGGACAGATCCACGACTTCGTCCAAGAACTCCGATCACGCTACCCCGATGCAGGCGTCGTCATCGGAGGCGATTACAACCTCGTCGGATCGCGCCTCCCCCTCGAAGTCATGGCTGACGGCATCGGGAGCGATGGACAAGACCTCGTCCCTGTCCCCACCACTTGCCTAGGAACACAGTCCATGCTCACGTGGACGGATTCGGACAGCTCGTTCACCCCAGGCCGTCTGGATTGGTTGCTCATTGACGATCACGCGTGGACCCCGATCCGCTCGTGGAGTCTCGACACCGCTCATCTGAGCGATCAAGTACTCGAAACCAGCGGACTCCATCGCGAGGACTCGCGTGCGACGGATCACCTGCCCATCTTCGTGGATCTGGTGCCGAAGAACAATTGAGTTGATTCGATGGTTTCAGATCAGAATCGATGTATATTGGACTGATTCGTGATTGAACAATCCTCGGCATCATTCCAAAGCAGGTAGACCATGAAACTCCCAGTCATCGCACTCGCCGCTCTCGCGGGCATCGCACACGCTTCGCCGTACCTGACCTCGATCAACGGTCATGAGGGCATGCAGTATGACCCGCAAGGCAGCTTTGGCCCGACCATCACCCTCGACCTCTCAGGGATCAACAGCTGGGACCTGCAAGGCGACGACAGCAACGAGTACTTCGCCGTCCATCAGCCGATGTTTAACTGGGTCATCGGCGTCAGCTGGGATGTCACCATCGTCACCGTCGGTGGATCGTGGTTGTCCGAAGCCGTGATCGGATTCGAGGACGAGCTCTTCCTCACTCCAGGAATTGGGAATGACTTCGCGGGCACCGCGAGCTTCAGCTCAGGTGGCATGATCGATCTGGTCAGCGAAGGCTTGGACTTCTTCTACAGCAACGACGGAATCCTGGACATCGAGTTCTTCGAGTCATTCGACGACGTCGCTGATGAAGTCGACGCGTACTTCGCCGTCGGATCAACACTCCAGGTGAAGTTCGCGTACCCTGCGCCAGGAAGCTTGGCGCTGCTCGGATTCGCTGGGATCGCTACGTCTCGCAGACGACGCTGAATCAATCCGTCATGTGAACATTGCCCTCGTCGCAGATCTCGACGACCCCCATCGCGTGGAGCGCATTTTTCGCGGCTTCCTGCTCCGCTTGCTTCTTGGACTGTCCCCAGCTCGGTTGATAGCTCTCGCCTTGGACCTCGACACCGATGCGGAACTGCTTCGCGTGGTCTGGTCCGGATTCTTCGACGATGTGGTACGAGGGTGAGACGCCGTGGATCCGCTGGACATGCTGCTGGAGCACGCTCTTGAAGTTGTGCTGGTGTCCGGATTTGACCGCGGATTCGATCAGCGGATCGATGAGCGGCTCAAGGAACCGCTGCACCGCTTCCATCCCGCCGTCGAGGTACAGCGCCGCGATCACGGATTCCGTCACCGCCGCCGCGAGTGACGATGGGAGCGAGGGCTGACCCTGCATCCCCTTCCCGACGCGGATGAGCTGATCGAGTCCCGCATCGATCGCAAGCTCCGCGCACGCGGCGCGAGACACGGCGTGGGATTTGATCTTGGTCATCTCCCCCTCGAGGTATTTGGGGTAACGCGAGAAGATACGCTCGCAGACGAACATGCCGAGGATCGAATCGCCGAGGAACTCGAGGCGTTCGTTGGATTCGAGTCTGGATTCCGTGACCGATGCGTGGATAAACGCACGCTGGAGGAGTTTTTGGTCCTTGAAGGTGTGTCTAAGGATGGATTGGGCTTGATCGAGTTGATCCTGGTTCAGCATGCTCGCAGCTCCGGCATAGACCGGGCGCGGCGGATCTACGCAGACCTTCCGTACAGAACCCGATCGGATTGCCTCGCCGTTGCGTTCCAGCGATCACTCGCTCAGCGTCTAGGGTTCAAATGAACCCTCGGACGACGAACGGGCACCCGCAGTTCCTGGGCGAGGCGTGACTTGTCTCAGGTAGTATGGGCGATTTACAAGTCGAATTCCAGTCAAGACTTGAGAATCTGAAGCTCGCGGCCACGATGGACTAGACCTCCGTGAAATCGGGGTCTACAGTCGGAGCCCGAATCGCAGGGCTTAGGGCCTTGCGCGGTGATGAATGGAGATTTGACGATATGGCAATGCACTACCCAAGACGAGTCAGCAACATCAAACGTGCCCGTACTGTCGGTTTCCGTGCCCGCATGAAGACCAAGAGCGGCCGCAAGATCATCAACGGCCGTCGCCGCATCGGTCGCAAGGTCAACTGCAAATAAATCAGCAGCAGACCTCCACAACCAACGCATACTCGAAGCTCGCTCAGCGAGCTTTTTTCATGCCCTCCATTGAGTGCTCAGCTCTCTATTTGATCGACGCGCCGAGCAAGTGATCCCTCGAACTCAGCTCAAGTCAGTTCTCATCGAATCAGCAGTGCCGAATGGTCAGGTCCCAGAATCGTGTTTTTGATGCTGATAACCCCCTGAGCAGGGGGATTTTTTTCGACGGCATGAAACCGTGCTTACACTCGACAAATCTTAGGTATAAACCCCTTCCATTGCTGAAATTTGGGGGTCGTGTGTGAACATAGGCAAGCTAGCTGCAAAATTCGGAAACTGTTCCATCTCAATAGCTTACGGAATTGTCGAGAATTCATCTGTGAATTCGCTCCAAAGCTATTGACACCCCCCCAGAATTGCTTATTCTACCTATAGCCCGGCACGATCAGTACCCAAGTGTCGGGTTGCACAACATCGTTCGATGTGTTCCAGAGAGAAGAGAGAACCCAACGAACAACTTGAAGTGCCGTCCCATCGTGGGGCAATCTACGGGTTTGTGTCAAGCGCGGGTGTGTTGCCTGTGCTTGCTTAGTGTGTTTGATTCAAACGAAAGAGAGACTAGAAATGAAGATCGCAATCACTGCAATCGCTGCAATCGCTGGTGCTGCAACCGCATCGCCTTACTTCACCGAAGCTGCTGGCTTCTCCCAGGTTGACGCTGCTCCAGCTGGCGCATTCGCAACCATCACCATCGACATCACCGGCACCAACAGCTGGGACCTCGAGTTCGATGCTGACAACGAAATGAGCGTCACCAACATCCTCGCTAACGCTCACATCACCGGTATCGGCTGGGACGCAACCATCGTCACCAACGGTGGCTCATGGCTCTCCGAGTCCGTCATGCGTTTCAACAACGACCTGTTCCTCACCGTCGGTATCGGCGATTACTTCGCAGGCTCCGGCTCCTACAGCTCGGGCGGCATCCTCGACCTCGTCGGCACCGGCCTGGACTTCTTCCTCGCTGCTGACGGCCTCCTGAACATCGAGTTCTTCGAGTCCTTCGACGACGTTGCTGACGAAATCGACAACGTCTTCACCTCTGGCTCACTCCAGATCCAGTACGTGGTCCCAGCTCCATCGGCACTCGCAATGCTCGGCCTCGGTGGCCTCGTTGCTGGCCGTCGTCGCCGCTAATCCGGTGACTGATACGATTTCGATCGTATCACTTGTTTCTCGAACCTGACCCACGCGGTCGTATACCGCGGGTTCGACTAAACGAACACACGCAAGCCCTCGGCATCATGCCGGGGGCTTGTTCTTTTTCCATCCCTCAAAAATTCCACGAAAAAGGGACGCCTTCGCGTCCCCTTGGATTCATCTGATTGAGCAGATCAGCTTAGCTATCGAGCCCGATCGGTTGCGGATTCACAGCGTGCGTCGGTTCGACGACCACTCCCAGTGGAGCACGCTTGCCGCCCTTCATCGGAGGGATGCCTTCCTGGTCGATGTGGCGTTGGATCGCCATGACGCCTTCGAGGAGCATCTCGGGTCTTGGTGGGCATCCCGGAACATACACATCCACAGGGATGAACTGGTCCACCCCCTGCACGGTCGCGTAGGAATCGAAGACGCCGCCCGTGGACGCGCACGCGCCCATCGAGATCACCCACTTGGGCTCGGTCATCTGCTCGTAGATCCGCTGGAGGACAGGGAGCATCTTGACGCTGATGCGTCCCGCGACGATCAGCAGGTCCGCTTGACGAGGGGAGAACGCCATGCGTTCCATCCCGAAGCGTGCGATGTCGTAGCGCGAGGACGCGGTCGCCATCAGCTCGATCCCGCAGCACGCGGTCGCGAACGGCATCGGCCAGAGCGACGAACGACGACCCCAGTTCACGACGTGGCGCAACTGGGTCGTCAGGAAGTTATCAGTCGGAATGGCGGCTTCTAAACCCATCGGATCGCCCTTTCATTCGCGTGTCTCGCTCAATGCAAGACACGCAAGTGTACGCAGAGATCATACCAGATGCGTGGGATCAAGCGGCAGATTCACCAGCGGAATCACCGGCTGTATCCGCGGCAGAATCGCCCGATTCAATCGGTTCGCTCGCGACAGGCCAATCCGCGCTGTCGATCAGGTCCATCGCGCGATCGTGCTCATCAAAGCGGAAGACACACACAGGACCCTCGATCCCGTTCGCTCCTGGGATGAGGTAGCAGTAGCGGATATTGATCCGATTGTCGGCCATCAAGACCGAAAGGTCGCGGATCATCCCTGGACGATTCTCCACGCCGACGCCAACGACCGGGGCTTCGACGATCGGTCCTATCCCGGCGTCCACCAGCGATTCGCACATCTGACGCAAGGATTGCTCTGGAACACCCAGCAGACGGACGCATCCGCGGTCCTGATATTCGGTTGTGGAGATGGAAGTGATCTCGACTCCAGCGGCTTTGGCCGCATCGAGAACGCCGGCGAGTTCGCCCGGGCGTTGTTGAAGATACACACTGAACTCTGACATCTGTATTCTTTGCATAGGAACCTTGATTCTAGGCACAAACCCCGCTTCATTCCTGCTCTATCGCAGAATGATCTCACCTCTGGAGACCTGAAAAACGAGCCGCGCAGGGACTCTCTATACCGATCGGATCGAATACAGGTTCGGATTTATGAAAGATCAATTCAGCTCGTGAGTTCGGACAATGTTTGCTGTCCAATATTTGATCGAGCGGCCCCCAGAATCGAGCTCGGGATCTTCGCTCTCGTCTGGTCCCTGAGACGATCCAGATGATCCCCAGCGTCGAGCAGCTCGGTCAGCTGGATCTGGTCCGATGGACGCGACAGCGTGTACGCCGCGTCGGCGTCCTCTCCTTGCGAGATCAGGTTGAGCAGGTCCGCACGATGCAGCGCATCGAGCAGCGTCGCGGCGAGCGATGAGTCGATGTCCATCTCCGACGCGAGTTGATCCGCCGTCGTGGTGTGTCCCTCAGCGAAGCGATTCGCGATGACCCCCCCCACCCCGACGAGGATCAATGGATCCAGGAGGACAGGTTTGGAACTCTCGGATTCGCCGCTGAGTGTCGCGAGTCCTTTGTTGACCAGTCGTGTGAAGTGCTGGAGCCCGTGCGTTGCTTGCATCCCGAGCAGCACGATGACCCAGGTCACGTAGACCCAGAGCAAGAACAGCGGCAGGATCGCGAGCGAGCCGTAGAACTTGGTGTATCCGGTCGCGTTGCGGAGGTACATCGTGAACCCCGCTTTGCCAAGCTCCCAGAGGATCGCGGCCATGAACGCTCCTGCGAGCGCGGGACGGATCTTGATCTTGGTGTTCGGGATCGTCAGGTACGCGCTGAGCATGAGGATGGTGGAGATCAGCACGGACACCCCAAAGCTCGCGAAGGTCGCGCCGATGGTCCCGCCGCGTCCGGTGTCTCCTGAGACGGAGATGATCCAACGCGCGAGCGTATCACCAACGATAAACGTCGCGGCAAGCAGCAGCGTTCCCAGCGTCAGCATCGTCCAGTACAGCATCAACCTCCGCAGCCAGGGCCTACCAGCGGGCGCGGCGCAGAGCTGATTGAATGATTTCTCAATCTCGATCAGCATCGACATCGCGGCATAAATCAGCACGATCAGCGACGCGAGCGCGATCCATCCTGTTGGGACGTTGCGGATCGAGGTGTTGACGCGATTGATGAGGTTGGAGATCAGCTCTTCGATGTTCGCCGCGGCGGACTGCTCGCTCTGCTGACCCTCCAGGATCTGTTGGCTCTCCTCGATCTGCTGCAGAGCGTCTTGAGGAGTCTCGATCGGTTGCGGATCAATGTCCTGCGGTGGGGTGTCTTCTATCGGTGCTGCGGAGATCTGCGAGATCCCGGCATAGTCCAGCACGCGGCGGACACCCGCATCGACCTCGTCCTCGGAAACAAACGATCCGAAGATGAGCAGACCGATCGCCATGACTGGGATGATGGAGAAAATCGTGCGGTACGACATCGCCGCCGCCATGCGCGGGATCTGGGATCGGTACAACCCCCCGATCCCCAAACGACCCACCGAGACCAATCGGCTCCATTCCTCGCGCCAGCGGGACACCGCTGGGGTTTGGGATGGTTCAGTGCTCTTGGGGTCGTGTTCGCTCATAGATCAGCTGTTTCTGGATTGGCGCGGGCTCGTTGATTTCTTGGGAGGATTGGTCGTCCGATTGATCGCGTTCTTGATCGATCGTCTACGAACACCCTTCGACGGCCCTGAACGCGGGTCCACGTAGGGTGATTTCGGCTTGTTTTTCGAGTGATTTGAAGGTGTTTTCCGGGTCGGTTCGACTTTCACAGCCGCGGATCGGCGTAACGCTTTGATCTCATCACGTGTCAGCTCTCGCCAGGCGCCCCGCGCCACGCCTTTGAGTTTGATTGGTCCCATCCCCACGCGCTCGAGCTTGCGTACAGGATACCCCACCGCCGCGAGCATTCTGCGGACCTGACGGTTGCGTCCCTCGCGGAGCGTGAGTTCCATGACCGTTGAGTCGCGATCCTGAGCGATCAGCTCGATCTCGACGTGCGATGTCCGCTTCGCGCCGTGGGTCTGTCCCTCTTTGCGCTGCGCGAGGAAGATCCCGCGTTCGAGCTCGTGGATCGCGTCCTGATCGAGCTTGCCTTTGACCGTGACTCGGTAGGTCTTGGGCACCCCGTATCTAGGGTGCGTGAGTCGATTGGCGATGTCGCCGTCGTTGGTCAGCAGGATGAGTCCCACAGTCTCGTAGTCGAGGCGTCCAACAGGGAAAAGTCTTGGCGCCGCGGGGTGATCGACCAGTTCGGTCACAGTCCGCCGGTCGTATCCCGGCTCGTCCTTCGCGGCGCTGAGCGTGCGGGGTGGTTTGTTGAGCATGACATAGATCAGACGCTCGGGCTGCGGCAGAACCTTGTTCTGCACGACGATGCGATCGGATTCGGGATCAACCCAAGCCGGGAGATCGGTCACGACCTTGCCGTTGACCGTGACTTCTCCCGCTTCGATCAGCGATTCGCACGCTCTCCGCGATCCGACTCCGGCGTCCGCCATGACGCGTTGGAGGCGCTCTCCGCGCGATGCGTCCCTCAGATCGGTGTCTTTGTGCTTGCTTGGTCGATTGGACTGGGTTCGATTGGATTTGGATGGATGGTCGCTCACGCAGGAGTGTACGCCGAGCGTTGATCGAGATCGGGACTGCAGAGTATCCGGAGCAGGTTCTATGGGAGAGATTTTCCAGTTATCCGGCCCCAAACGCCGACACTGGTGTGATACGCAGCGGTTCTCATGAGCCTTGCGTCTGAACTTTGCTCATCCTTACTGAGGTATCACGATGACCCCCCAGTCCACAGTCCCAACGATCCAAACCTCCAACGAGTCCAAGGCCGAGACGCTGGTCGAACCACGCGCCACAGTCACCAAAGCGGCTCTCCCGAGCAACGAGGACATGTTCCTCTCTCCAAGAGTGATGGACGCGGGGACCTTCGCTCGGTACTCGGAGATGCTCAAGTCGATCATCGCGCAAGCGACGACGCAGGGACGCGTGCTGGAAGATTTCTCTGCGGACGCGGAGGAGATGATCCGTCGAGCCGGCGAATCGGGCGCGACGCTCGACAAACGTCTGCAAGCAGGTGTGCGGATGCTCCGCATGATCGATGAGCGCGTCGATCGCACCGACGAGGCGCTCGACAAGGTCCGCGACATCCTCCCAAGCGCCGACGCGATGCGCCGACAAGCCGAATCGCTGATGAATGAAGCGCTCGATAAAGCACAAGTGCAGCTCGACGGCATGGTCCGCGACGCGGAGATCCGAGCACAAGCCGCGGAGCATCGGGCGCGCGTCGCGATGCAGAAAACCGAGGATCGCACGCAGCGCCTCGAAGCACTCAACGCGGACCTGGACATGCGCATGAGCGCGATCGAGCAACGCATGGAAGAAGCACAGAACCAGAGCGGTCAGACGATCGGATTGATCGACCGCCGGCTCGTGTCCTTCCAGGACGAACTCAACACCCAGATCGACGAGGTCGTCACCAAAGCGAGCATCGCAACAGCAAACATCGAACAACGCATCGAGGACGCGAGCTCGCTGACTGAGCAGCGCGTCGAAACGCTGGGAACATCCATCGAACCTGTGAAAGCAGCCGCGGAGCAGGCGATGCGGGCGCTGGGGATCGACCCTGAAAACCCGAGGTTTGAGGACTCTCCGCTCGCGAAGATCGAGCAGCTCGTCGAGCGCGGCGAGTCGCATATCGCGGGAGTTGATCGCGTGCTGCGCCAGCTCGATGAGCTGCGCAACCAAGCGGAAGCAACCAAAGGCGAGTTCGGGATGTGGCTGCTGGACTCGGCAGAAAAACTCGACGAACTCGAAGCACGCAAGGACCTCCTCGAAGGACCGATCGGCGACGCGGCGAAGCGCATCGGAGAGATCGGACCAGACCTCGAAGACAAGCTCGAGCTCGCGTCCAACAAGCTCGAGCACCTGAGCACGCAATCTGGAGAGCTCAAGCAATCCATCAACTCATCGTCGCAGCTCGCTGAGCGCGCGACGGACAAGCTCACCAACCAAGCATCGCAGCTCCAGGCGCTGCTCGATGGATCGCTCCATCGACTGACCCAGCGCGTCGAGCAAGCGGGGGTTTGGCTCGGATCGCTCATCACTCGCGCCGAGCAGATCGGACACGAACTCGGTGGCAATCCCAGCAGCACCAAGTCCGAGATTCTCAAGAGCGTCGAAGAGGTCCAAGCCAAGGTGAATCAGCTGACGGATCCCGCGCCGACGGAGCCTTCTGTGCTCCAGGATGTGGTCGCAGCAGAACCAGTCCAGAATCCGGTCCAGGACAACTCGGTCAACGAACCCAAGCCCACAAAGCTCCCCGCTCGGCTCCACATCGACTCGATCGCGTTCGACGGCTCCGCGTCTATGGTCATCGAGCACGACCAAGGCAATCAGGGCGCGGATTGAGCGATCCCCGATTCTCGGAACCTAAACGACCCACTCTACTGGCCCACTGCTGGCCCCTGCTGATCCCGATCGATCGATCTGGGACGATTTCGCTGATCTGAGGCAATGGAAGCCCAAACGAGCCGTTTCGCATCTCGGAGGTAGGGATGGCTGGTCGTTTCCAGCTCCGATTTACCCCTAAAGCATTGTCCAGATTGATTTTATGCCCCGCACGCAGATCGGAATCTGCTCGCATCAACTTAGGTGGGGCTGAGTTCGATTCACGGCTGATTGGGAGCGCGAGCAATGATTGCCGTGACATCGATACTCAAACTCACGGCCCCCCTCGTTGCGCTCCGAAAAGAGGGTATCCGTCGGTGTTTTTCCTCGGCGTGTCTACGATCAGAACCCGACGTCGTTGATCGACGATCAAATAGAGATTCGATGGAGTTTCCACAGTGATTCAAGACCTCAAGATGATCCGAATACTTCCGCTGGCGCTCACGTGCTGCATGCTCTTGTGCACGAGCGGCGCTGTCGCGCAGGATGGGAACTCAGCCGGTGCGGCGAGCGAGGAACCCGAGATCGAGCCGGTGATGGACTGGGGTGTCGAGCGCGCCACCAATCCGAACAACACGAACACGCCTCCAACCATCCGGCGCAACGCGCTCAAGGATCGTCAAACCAACGATCGCGAGCCGACCGTGTCTTTCGGCGCGTTCTCTGAGCCCATCGAACTCACCACCCTGATCGAATACGTCGGCAGCTCGCTCAACTACAACATCATCATCAAGGGCGCGCCGACCGGAGAGGTTACTTTCCACGCGCCGGTCCAGATCCCAAAGAGCAAGCTCATCGACCTGCTCGACGCGATGCTCGAGCAGTACTCGTTCACGATCTCGCACGAGCCGGAGTCGGACTTCTGGATTGTCCAGCCGATCTCTGATGTGCGCCCGACGATGGGATCGAACCGCGCCAGCACGCAGATCATCGCGACCCCCAACATCAAACCATCGCTCATCGTCCCGGCGCTGAGCTCCGCGCTGGGATCAGCAAGCAGCGGCACAGCCAACGCCAAGGGCGGACCGATCCAAGCGATCGACGAGCTCGGTGTGCTGATCGTCAACGCGCCGCCACGTGATATCCAGCGCATCCAGGTGCTTGTTGCCGAACTCATCCGCATCGATGATGACCAGCGTTACATCCGATTTGAGCTCGATCACCTCGCGGCTCCTGCTGCACTTGAGCGAGCCGTGGGTCTTGTTGGAGGCACCAGCTCGGGACAGAACCGCATCGTGCAGAACCAGCCGGGCACGCAAGGAGGCGTCGGGATCTCTGCCGCGTCACTCTCGAATATGGCGGATCGGATCACCATCGATCCGCAGGGCAACGCGCTGATCTTCAAAGGCACCGACGCGGAGATCGCTCGCGTCGAAGAGGTCCTTGAGGTCATTGACGTCCCCAATACGCTCGAACCCAAGAACTACTTCGCGGGATCGTCCGCGGCTCAGATCGCGGACATCGCCAAGAGCCGAGGTTTGGGCGAGGTCATTCAGATCACGGATGATTCCAACAACCCCTTCGCGCAAGGCAACATCCGACTCAACAATCAAACTGGTCTCCAGAACCAGAACTCGTCGATCAGCTCGGGCGGCCCCGTCATGGTCGTGGACACCACACGCGGGAACATCGTGTACTACGGCACTCCCGCGCAGCAACAACAACTCGCGGACCTGATGAAAGAACTCGGGACCGAGGATGAGCGCGTCGTCATCAAGGAATACGTGCTCAATCACTCCGATGCGGAGATCGTCGCGGAGCTCATGACCTCGATCATCACGGGTCAGCAGCAAACCGGAGACTCCGACTTCCTCCCGGGATCGTCGGGGAGGAACAACTCCGCTTCTGAGTTCCGTCCTTCGTTCGGACAGTCTGGTGGGTCGGACGTCAACGCCGCGTTTGATCCTGACGTCGTCGCGGTCATCGCGGATCCCGACAATAACCAGGTCATCGTCCGCGCCCCGATCAAGCAGCAAGAAGACCTCGCTCGTCTCATCTCGCGTCTGGATCGCTGGAAGCCGCAGGTGTACATGCAAGCGATGATCGTTTCGGTATCCGATACCGAGAACTTCTCGCTCGCGTTTGAATCGCAGATCAACGCAGGACAGTTTGGACTCAACACTGGAAACACGCTTTCGTCGCTGCCGGACACGTCCACCTTCGGCGACATCCGCACGATCAATCCGGGACTCGCGGGATTGACCGCGGGTGTCATCATGACGAACCAGATCCCGATCATCATCAACGCGAGCCAGACCGATACCGATGTCCGCATCCTCTCGACCCCTCAACTGCTTGTCAACGACAACCAGGAAGCCGAGATCGTGTCGCTCTCTGAGCAACCCTTCCAAGAAATCTCCTTGAGTGACGGCGGTAACGTTTCAGCGTTCGCTGGATTCGCTGAAGCGGGTACCACACTCCGTGTGACCCCCTCGATCTCAGACGGCGGATACCTGCGTCTTGAGTACTACATCGAGCTCTCGAACTTCACCGCTACCCAAGGCCAAGACGGCTCCCCGCCGCCGCGTGATCGTAATACTGTCCAAGGGGCGCTCTCAGTGCCTTCAGACTCGACGCTCGTGATCGGCGGGATCACGGTGGACAACGTCCGCGATACCGTGGTCAAAGTCCCACTGCTCGGAGACATCCCGCTTGTAGGCGAGTTGTTCAAGAACACCAGCAAGATCAACACGCAGTCCAAGCTGTACGTCTTCCTCACCCCTCGCATCATGACCGATCCGAACTTCCTGGATCTCAAGCTGCTCAGCGATGGGCCGTACGCGGAGATGGAGCTTGACTCACGCGTTCCTGATCTTGAGTCCGTGATGATCAACCCTTCAAACCACAGCGTCCCTGTTCAGCAGTCCGACGACGCGTTCGAGATGCAGCAGCACTCGCTGCCTGCGCAACCAGAGCCCGATGCGTTCGAGCCTTCGCTCACCCCTGTGCTGATCGATCCAAACGAGGACATGGACTAAGTATGGGCAAACGCAGCGGACTCATCAAACGCGAGAAGAACAACGGCTCGATCGCACGCGCCAAGGACATGGCGCCGGTCGTCGTGGACACATGGGACGACGCGGCACGCGCACTGGGACCACTCAAACTCACCGGCGAGCAGCTCAAAGCGTTCGCATCCATCGACGGCTCGGACGACGAGCCTTGGGATGTGATGCTCCAGTCGCTGGCGCTCGACGAGTCCAGCGCCCTCAAGCTCCTCTCGGACCGCACCGGACTGCCGTTTGAGCAAGAACCCAAGCTCAAGGAATCGTCGTCGCGTTTCTACGAGCTTATCGATCCGACAAAAGCACGCAGCATCCAGGTCGCGTGCATCGAGCGTGACGGCTCGACCTACATCCTCGCGACCTCGCGTCCGATGCAGCCCAGCGTGTTCACGATGCTCGAGGACGAGCTCGACGCCCCGATCCGCATGGTGCTCTCTCCACGAGCCGCGGTCGCGAACCTCATCAACCGCGGATACGAACAACGTGGCGATCTGGTGACCGAGATCGTCGAGGACATCCCGCTCGATCAATCCGCGATCGAATCCGCGGCTGGCGCGATCGGCAAGACCACCGACCTGCTCGCACAAGCTCGACAGACCCCCGTCATCCGACTGGTCAACATGATCCTCTTTGAGGCGCTCCGCCGCGGCGCGTCGGACGTGCATGTGCATCCGATGGAAGAACGACTCGCGATCCGTCTGCGCATCGACGGCATGCTCGTTGACGCGTTCAGTCCGCCGCAGACGCTCGCGCCCGCGATCTCGTCGCGTCTCAAGGTCATGACCGAGCTCGATATTGCCAATCGCCACTCGCCGCAGGACGGACAAACGACGGTGCGGATCGGATCCAAGAAGATCGACATCCGTCTCTCGGTCATCCCGACTATCTTCGGCGAGCGCATCGTGCTGCGTCTGCTCGATCAGTCCAACCAAGAACTCGACCTCGACGCGGTGGGCATGGCCAAGAGCATGCAGACCAAGCTCATGGACTGCGTCGAGCGCCCCAACGGCATCCTCCTCGTCACCGGACCGACCGGTTCGGGTAAGACCACCACGCTCTACGCCGCGCTCGGACGCATCGACCGCGCCTCACGCAACGTCATGACCATCGAAGACCCAGTCGAGTACCACCTCGACGGCATCTCGCAGATGCAGGTCAACGTCAAACGACAGGTCACCTTCGCGACCGGACTCCGCTCGCTGCTGCGTCAGGACCCCGACGTGATCCTCGTCGGTGAAATCCGTGACCCCGAAACCGCGCAGCTCGCGATCCAAGCGTCACTCACCGGCCACTTCGTGCTCGCGACGCTCCACACCAACGACGCGCCAAGCGCGATCCCGCGTCTGCTTGATATCGGTGTTGAGCCGTACCTCGTGACCTCGTCGCTACTGGGCGTGCTCGCTCAGCGCCTGCTCCGGCGCATCTGCACCACATGCAACGGTACGGGACGCCACGAGGGCGATCAGTGCACCACCTGCTTCGGGACCGGATACAAGGGACGACTCGCGGCCCACGAACTGATGCTCATGAACGACACGCTCCGCCGACTCACCGCCGAGCGCGCCGACGGCGTGACACTCTACGAAGCCGCGGTCGATTCGGGCTTCCAACCGATGAAGGTCGACGCGATGGCGAAGGTCAAGCAGGGACTGACCGACGAAGCGGAAGTCTTCCGCGTGCTGCACTAAACTTGTAGATGACCATTTCTGCATTCCTTGATCCGATGGTTGTTGAGCCTGTCACATTGACGAATGAGTCGGTGACGCTTGAACCACTGTCGCACGAGCACATCGACGCGATTATGGAGTCCATCGACGATTCCGTATTCAAGTACATGCCGATGCGTTCATCGGTCCGAACCAAGAACGAGATCCGGCGATACATCGACTTCCAGCTCTCGAGGCCCAGCACCATCGTGTTTGCCGTCGTGGACAACTCCACTGGCAAAGCGATCGGATCAACGAGCTACATGAACATCCGTCCCGAGCATCGAGGGCTGGAGATCGGATCGACCTGGATCGCAAAGCACGCGCGAGGCACGAAGGTCAATCCATCAATGAAGTACCTCATGCTCAAGCACGCGTTCGAGCAGCTTGGCGCGATCCGTGTCGAGCTCAAGACCGATGCGCGCAACGCGCAGTCGCGAGCCGCGATTTTGAAACTGGGGGCGCACTTCGAGGGCATCCTCAGACACCACATCATCATGCCCGACGGACACCTGCGCGACTCGGCGGTGTATTCGATCATCCCGGAGCAATGGGAGGACGTCTCGGCGGCGCTCTTGGAACGGATCAACAGCTAAGGAAAAACAGCATGCCCCCGCCCGCGGGTGCGGACGGGGGCATAGAGGAGCGCGGCATCAAGCCCGAAGGCGATGCCGCAAGAGAGAGCTAATTTGCACAACACACACCGCATCCACACAACCGATGCATGAAACAAATATCGACGATGTGATTCGGATTTGAACACGATATCGATCATGAATTGACACCTGATTCCACGAACTCGGCAGAATTCACACCGATGTTCGCACTCCGTTTGTTCTCAATGGGTCGATCTGCCTAATACTTTTGACAGATCAGTCCAAAGCAACACCGACCCCGATCATTACGTTGACCAAACCAAGAGCCCCCAATGACCCAAACCATGCACGCCGCGGTCTACAAGAAGTACGGCCCTCCCGAAGTCGTGAGCATCCAGCAGGTCCCGCGTCCCAGCATCAAGCCCGACCAGGTCCTGATCCGCGTCCACGCGACGAGCGTGACGACCGGCGATGCGCGACTGCGCGCGTGGGATATCCCGTCGCTCGCGATCGCGATCCCCGCGCGGTTCATGATCGGACTCCGCAAACCCCGCAAAGAAATCCTCGGCACCTCCGTCGCAGGAGTCATCGAAGAAGTGGGAAGCGAAGTCAGCACCCTGAGCGTTGGTCAGCGTGTGCTCGGATCGACCGAGATGGACTTTGGTGGTCACGCGGAGTTCGCCGCGACCGCTGCCGATGGATCAACCCAGCCAATTCCCGATGAGCTGAGCTTCGAGCAAGCCGCTGCTCTGTCGTTTGGGGGGAGCGCCGCGATCTACTTCCTCCGCGATCTTGGCAAAGTCCAAGCGGGACAGCGCGTGCTCATCGTCGGCGCATCGGGCGCCCTGGGAACCAGCGGCGTTCAGTACGCCAAGCACCTTGGAGCGCATGTCACCGCCGTGTGTTCAGGAGCGAATCACGAGCTCGTCCGCTCGCTTGGCGCCGACGAGACGATTGATTACACCAAGGAAGACTTCACTGAACGACGACCTGATCAAGACCAACGCTTCGATGTTGTATACGACACCGTCGGCAAAACGAGCATCCGCAAGTGCAAGCACCTGATGAAACCAAGCTCGGTGTACCTCCCCGCCGTCATGCGACTCGCGGAGGTCTTTCAGATGATCTGGACGCCCCTGCTCTCCAAGAAGCGTGTGAAATCCGGAGTCGCGATGACCAAGCCCGAATACCTCGAGGAACTGCTCGCGCTCGTTCAATCAGGGACGCTCTCCCCCATCATCGACAGCACCTTTGCGTTTGCGGACATCGCAAAAGCGCACAAGCACGTCGATTCGGGTCACAAGCGGGGCAATGTGATCGTGCAGATCATTGATTAAGCGATAACCGTCCCGCTGTCAGGCCCCGGCAGGTCAAGCGGCAGCGTGCGCGCCACGTCGAGGAACGAGTCGTAGTTCCCGCGTGTTTCGATCACGCTGTCGCCTCCGAATTTTTCAAGAAACGCCGCGGCGACCTCGAACGCGACCACGTTCTCCATCACCACGCTCGCGGCGGACACGGCGCAGATGTCGCTCCGCTCGTACTGCGAATCCTCTGGTTTTTTGGAGTTCAGATCAATGCTCGGGAGCCCCTGCAGCAGCGTCGCGATGGGTTTCATCGTGCCGGTGACGACGACGGGCTGCCCGTTGGTCATCCCGCCCTCGGTGCCCCCCGCGTTGTTGCTGCTCCGCGTGAATCCAAGTGTTGGCGTGTTGACCTGGGACTCATCGAACGCGATCGGGTCATGGAGCTTGGAACCCAAACGCTTCGAGCACTCCGCACCAAGACCGATCCCCACGGCTTTGAACGCTTGGATCCCCATCACCGCACCCGCGATCCGCGCATCGAGTTTCTCGTACCAGTTCATCGAGCTCCCGATCCCGGGAGGGCAGTTGAACACATGGCACTCGACGTCACCGCCGACCGTGTCCTTGTCGGACTTGGTCTTGCGGATGATGTCGCACTGTCTTTCTGTTGTCGCTTCGTCGAGGGTGTAGGTCGCTGATTCATCGCGCGACGCGATCAATGCGCCCAGCTGGTCGTACGTGATGGTCGCGTCGGTGCTCGCATCAAGGATCGATCGAACGAATCCGAACACATCAACATCGAAGACCTGCTTGAGCAGGAGTCTCCCGATGCAGCACGCCGCGACGCGGGCGGCGGTCTCTCTGGCGCTGGCGCGCTCAAGAGTTTCCCGGCAGTCGGTCGTCAGCCACTTGATCGATCCCGCGAGATCCGCGTGTCCCGGACGCGGCCGATAGACCGGAGGCGTGCGCTCCAGATCATCGAGACGAGAATCCCGGTTATTGATCAGCATCGTGATGGGAGATCCGATGGACTTGCCTAGCCGAACGCCGGTGAGGATCTCGACGGTGTCGGTCTCGAGTTTTTGGCGTCCACCCCGCCCGTAACCGCCTTGTCGACGAGCGAGCTCGCGGTTGATGATGTCGGTATCGATCTCAAGCCCCGCCGGCACTCCGGTGACGGTCGCGATGAGCGCGGGGCCGTGTGATTCGCCGGCGGTCTGGTAGCTGAGTCTCGAGTAGTGCTGGGTCATATTGCGTTCCGATCGGCATTTTTGGGCGTCGAGTTGATCATTCTTTCACCCTCTCGCGCCCTGTTTGCACGCTTCTTTCTGCGCGTTATTTGCGAAACAGATTGAGGATATTGGAGTATTGGTCCGTCCACAAGCGGACGTCGAACATCGGTTCGATCTGCGGGTTCATTCCGGTGTCGTAGAGCGCCCGAGCCGTGGTCTCGTCGAGCGTGAGCGCGATCCATACGGAAGGGAACCAGTAGTCCTCGAGGTGGTCCGGGATCTCGTCGCGCTGCTGCTCGCGCATCAGTACGAACGCGTTGTGGAGCGCCCCAAGCTCGTAGACCAACGGCTGGAACTCCAGGTGCCGATTCGAAACATGGAGCAGGATGATCCCGTCATCGGTCAATCGATCGAAGTACAGCTGCATCGCTTCTTCGGTCAGCAGGTGAACCGGGATCGCGTCGGAGCTGAACGCGTCGATCAGGACCATGTCATAGAGCGCCTCGCCCTCGCGCCGTTCCTGCTCGAGCAGCAGCCGCCCGTCACCGAGCGCCACATCGACCTGGAACTGTGCATCCGAGAGGTAGGTGAAGTACTCGGGGTCCTCCGCGATCCGCGCGACCTCGGGGTCGATCTCGAAGTATCGCATCTCGTCGTTTAATCGCCCGTGTGCGGTGATCGCGCCCGAGCCGAGCCCGACGATCCCGATGCGCGCGCCGTCGGGTTTGGTTTGCTTGAGCGCTTGGATCCCCATCCCGCAGGGGCCGTTGATGTGGTAGTACCCCAGTGGCACATCACGGAACCGATCGTCGAGGAACTGCACGCCGTGATTGGTTGTGCCGTGCATGAGTGTGCGAACCGTGAGCACCTCCTCAAGCTCGGGATCAAAGAACTGCTCATCAATAACCTTGAGCACACCATAAAAGGTTCGGCTCCGGTACTGCACGCGTGGATCCGTGAACTTGTCGTACACAGACGCGCTCAGCGGCACCGCAAGCACCAGCATGCACGCGAGCCCATCATTCCACGCGAGATAGATCAGCACCGCGGGAACAAACACCATCAGCGCAAAGAACGCGAGCGGTCGATCGGGGATCGGGATGCTCAGGATGTCCACCACGTCGGATACATAGACCCCCATCAGCAGCATGTACGCGAGACTCGCGACTGGGAGACCGTACCTCAGCAGCACCGCTTTCCGCTGTGCCTTGTTGTCAGCGATTGCTTTGATGTTCCGCCAAGGGATCAGCGACACGGCACAGAGCAGCATGATCTGATATTCGAGCGTGGTCTCAAACACCAGCGGCGCCACGATGCCGTTGAACATCCCGCCCAGTGCCCCGCCGACGGACATGATCAGATAGAACTCGGTCAGATGCTCCGCACCGGGACGATCCTTGGCGAGCAATCCGTGCCCCGTCAGTCCGACAAGACCCAGCAGGATCAGCTGCACACCAACGAGGGCCGGGAGCGGCGCGTAGGTCTGCGCCTCAGCCGCGAGCACCAAAACCGTCGCGCCGATAATCGAGATCACCATCGGACGACGGATGATCTCGACAAACCTCCCCGCATCGACCGCGAACGCGACGATCATTGTCATCAGGTACACCGCGAGTGGCAGCACCCAGAGCAGCGGGAACGACGCGACATCGATCGTGATGTGACTCGTCACACCCAGCAGCATCGACGAGGGCACAAACGCGTAGAACGTCCAGCGCAATCGGCGCGACCACGTGATCGGACGATCCGCACCTTTCTCTTTTTCATCCACTGGAGTCGCGAGCACCTCCGCCGGAGGAGCGTGCGGATCTTCGTGACTCCCTTTGCGTGTCATCAGGATCGCGCCGATGCTCAGCACGATGAACAACCCGAATCCACCCAACCAGAGCGAACGCTGCACATCAAGGCCCAGCATTGGCTCGATCACAAACGGATACGCGAGCAGTCCAAGGAAGCTCCCCGCATTGCTCGCGGCATACAAAAAATATGGATCATGCGAACGAGCGTGCCCCGTCCGAGCAAACCACCCCTGCACCAACGGCCCCGCGCTCGAGATCATAAAGAACGGCAGCCCCGACACCAACGCCAGCTGCAGGATCAACCAAGGCACCGGGAACGCCGACGCATCGCGCGGCGCTTCGGGGGTATCAAACATGATCCCGGCCCCCAGCGCGACGATGAGCATCGCGACGTGACCAAACAGCTGCGCTCGGCGCGAGACATGCTTCATCACAAAGTGCGCGTACAAGTATCCCAGCAGCAGCACCGTCTGGTAGAACAGCATACAGGTCGTCCAGACCGAAGAACTCCCGCCGAAGACCGGGAGCAGGGATTTGGCGACCATCGGCTGAACCGAGAACAACAGCGTCGCCGAGAGGAACACTGTACAGATGAAGTAAAGAACCATGCCGACTCCAGGGGACGCAAACTCACGAAAGGCCCTATACAATAGCACAAAGAGCCTCACCACTCACAATGCACGTCTGGAGCCGGCGCATGAAACCCAATGACGATATCTGCCTCTGCTTCCATGTCCCGCTGGGAAAGATCCGCACGTACCTCTCGCGCGAGGACCCTCCGGTCGCGTCGTTGATCTCTGAGTGCTTGGGCGCGGGAACCGGCTGCGGCTGGTGCGTGCCGTATCTCAAAGAACTCCATTCGCAGCATCGACAAGGACAGACCCCAACCATCGAGGGCAGCGCCCAGGACTACGCCGAGGGACGACTCAAATTCCACAAGTCAGGTAAACGCGACGACCCCGACAACGATGCGTAAAAAACCGGGACAAGCCCGGCTCAGTTTTCATTCCTTGCTCACTCAATCCGCTACACACGGAATCTGGGAAGCAGCTCCAGCGGGAACGCGGGAGAAGAAATCGGACGCAGCGCCAGCGCAAGCAGCGCGAGCTCGTCGTCATCCCCCGCGATCCGGTTCATGCGGAGCTGATTGCAGCCCGTGCATTTGTGCACCAGCACCCACTCGCCATCGGAGCGTCCCGCGATCGAGATCGGTTCCATCGGCTGAGCGCATGGTGATCTCCGATCACCGATCTTGTCGTCCACGTGCCTCGACCAGAGACAGTGAGGGCAGTGGTTGCGTTGATTGGTGCCAAACGATTGATATGAGATGTATCCCTTGCAATGGATGCATTGGAAGCCGCCCGATTTCCGAGCGTTCTTGTCGTGATGTTTCAACGGAAAATCCTTGTCGCCCCCGGCGTGTTCATAACCACGCCGGGTCGTTGTCAGGCGCGTCCGAATGCGGACAGCGCCGATGTGTATAGAAAGACACGTTCAGGATTTACACAATGGGTGCTTGCATCAGCCCGGATAGTACACGCCGGGAAGGGATCATGCAACAAAAAACCCCGGCATATCGCCGGGGCTTGAGTTCCAGTTTGAAACCACTCAATCGTTGTCTTCGATCACACGAAGCGACAGACCGAAGTTGGTCAGCTTCTCGTGGATCTCGACGAGCGAGGTCGAACCGAAGTTCTTGACGCCCATGAGTTCCGCTTCGGTGTGCGAGCAGAGGTCGCCGATGCTCTGAATATTGAGCATCTGGAGCGCCTTGCGAGCACGCACAGTGAGCTGCAGCTCCGAGACCGGCTTGGAGAGCAGCTGCTCCTTGCCCGAGCCCTTGAGCTTCTCGAGGATCTGACGACGAGCAACGCGGTGCGCGTCCTCGTGACCCTGACCGAGCTTGAGACCCTTGACCGAGAGCATCCGCTTGATCTCATCAAGCGAGGACTCGCCGAAGTTCTTGTAGCTCATCAGCTCCGACTCGTTGATCCGGATCAAATCACCAAGCGTGCGGATGTTCATCTTCTTGAGACAGGTACGAGCACGAACAGTGAGCTCGAAGTCCGTCACAGGGGTGTCGAGCAATGCACGGCGCTTCATGACGTCGCGCTCGTTCTCTTCCTCGACCATCATGCCCTTGGACGCGATGACGTCGGTCATGAACAGACGAGCGCGAGCGTGGTTGGGGTTGGTGTCAAGGATCTGACGCAAGCAGCGCTCCGCACGCACGTAGTCACCCTGATCCTCGTAGAGGACCGCGAGGTTCATCAGCGCGTTGATCGGCGCGGGGGTGTGCTCGCATACGCGCTCGTAGAGCGACAACGCTTCTTCTTCATCACCCTGCAGATCGAGCTGGTACGCGAGCTTGAACGCGACATCCAGATTCCCCGGATCCGCGGCAAGCGCCGATCGCAAGGACTCGATGCCCTCGCTGCGATAACCATCGTTGAGCTGCGTCAATGCCTGCTCGTACAAGTCCTTCGCGTTCTGCGCGTCAGCGGCGGCGGCCGAAGCCCCGACCACCATGTCCATGGGATCGTTGGTCATGTGTTCTCCTGGTCAATCCAAGCTCGGATGCTCCTCCGAGCGGTCGTAAGTCTAGGCCCACATCCACTCAAACGCAACTCACCGAGCCCCAAAGGATTAGCCACTTGTCAGGGTCGGATCGGGAAGCAGGTCATCAAACGGGTCCAGATCGGGCTCCTGATCCTCCTCCACGAGCGACATCGTCTTCCACTTGCCGCCTAGGAATCGGAAACTCAGCGCGATCCCCAGCGCGATGATGTACAGCGACGCCCCGATCCAGGGCCCCATCGACCCAAGCTGAGGGGTCAGATAGATCAGCAGCAGACCCACGCCCGGGATACAAACCCAAGACAGCACGATCGTCGCGACGCCCGGCCAGATGGTGTCACCAGCTCCTCGAAGAGCCGCGGAGGTCGTGATCGCCATCGCGTCAAAGATCTGGAACACCGCCGCCGCGATCATCACCGACGATCCGATCGTGATCAGCTTCTCGCGAAGCTCAGGGGGCGTGTCGCTGTTGATAAAAAACCCGATCAGCTGTCCTCGGAACGCGACGAACACCAGAGCGCACAGCGCCATGTACCCCATCGTGATCTTCAGCGCCAGCTTGGTCCGCTCGAGCGCAATATCGGGACGCTTCATCCCCATCGCCTTCCCGACCACGGCTTGCGTCGCGATCGACAACCCAACCGCAGGCATAAAGCTCAGGTGCATGTACTGCAGCGCGATCCATCCCGTCGTATTGTGCCAGACCGGATCGTCACCGATCGCTTCGCCGCCCATCGGCACGAGCCACGCCATCAGCGCCGCCCAGCACGCCATCTCGTTGAGGAACATGAGTCCCGGTGCGAATCCGACCTTGAACAATCCCTTGATGCACGAAGCGCTGACGCGCCACGCTTTGCGAGTGCCATACTCAATCGCGTAGCGAGGGCTCAGGAACAGCGCCATCGGGATCAGGAACTCAACGAAACCACCGACCACCGTTGCGATCCCCGCGCCAGTGAGACCGAGCTTCGGAGCGCCCAGGTTCCCGAAGATCAGGACATAGTTGAGGAAGATGTTGGTCGCGTTGCCGCACAAAGCGCTGACGAGGACAACCTTGGGGCGATGCATCCCATAGAAGTAGTGATGCACGCACCGGCTGATGATCGTTCCCAGTCCGCCAAAGAGCATGATCGTCGCGTAGTTGGATTCGAGCTCGATGAGCATCGTCTCGCCGCTGTGGATGCGCGTAAACAGACCAGGCACAACGAACGCTGCGGGAACGAGGATCAGCGCCCAGTAGACCGCGCCGACCCAGAGACCGTTCCACGCGTACGCCGCGCCTCGTTCTGGTTTTTCAGCGCCGAGGTTCTGGGAGACGAACGAGTTGATCACGCCCGTCATTCCGAGCACGAACGACATCATCATCCACGCCATCATGCCGCCGTTGGACTGTGCTGATACATAGACCGGCTCTGGACCGATCTCCTTGACCATGAGCTTGTCGACAAACTGCATGACGGTATACGACGCCATCGTCGCGACCGAAGGCAGCGCGATCGCGAGCATCTCGCTCAGCGCATGATCATCCTCAGCGCTTGGCGCTTGGTTCATATCCCGCTCATCAACGGGCTGTGTTGTCTGCTCGGCTTGATCCAGATCCGCGTCCATAGACTCGACGGACCGATCAACCGAAGTTGGTTCGTGCACTTCTGACATCTTGATATCCAGACTTAAATGTGGGATATGAACCCTGTGTACCGACGCTCACCGCCCCAAGCTGCAGGTGGGGATGCGGGATCGTTCATTTCTTTGCCAAAATTTGACGAGTCGAAATGTCAGTTGATGGTGTTCATAGTGCGGAGAGTGTACCAAAAAATCTGATCTGGTCAAACAACCCACGCAATTCAAATCAAATTCTCACATCGCAGGCGTCTGCGTCTTCGCGTTGCACATCTCGATCGCTAGATCGATCGCGCTGCCCATGGATCCCGGATCCGCGATCCCTTTGCCCGCGATATCGAACGCCGTGCCGTGGTCTGGAGAGGTCCGCACGACCTCTCCGAGTCCGAGCGTGATGTTCACCGCATCGTCGCGCTCCAGCAGCTTGACCGGGATCAACCCCTGATCGTGGTACATCGCGACGACCAGCTCGTACTTCCCCTCGACCGCCGGACGATAGATCGTGTCCGCCGGGAATGGTCCCTCGACACGGATCCCCGACTCGATCGCGAGATCGATCGCAGGCTTGATCAGTCGCTGCTCCTCGTCGCCCATCAACCCATCCTCGCCTGCGTGGGGGTTGAGCCCGCACACAGCGATCCGTGGACGTCTGATCCCAAGATCCAGACACGCCTGGTGTCCCAGATCAATCGCCGTGTGCACCTTCCCGATCGTCAGCACATCGCGGATGTCGTTGAGTGCGATGTGCACCGTCGCGAGGACCACGCGGAGCTTCTTGCCGACGAACATCATCGCGAATCGGCGCTGTCCGAGGGATTTGGCGAGCAGCTCCGTGTGTCCCGGATAGTTCTTCCCAGCGAGCGACCACGCGAGCTTGTTGATCGGCGCGGTGACGATCCCCTGAGCATGGAGCGGATCGCTCGGATCCCGCTTGGTGTCCTCGATCGCGTCGTGGACCCAGTGGTAGCTCATCGCGCCCGACACCCGATCGGGTTTGCCGTTGAAACTGAACTCGATCCTCTCGTCGCGCATGCGTGGATCGGAATCGAGCAGCACGATCGGATGCGTCTTGAGCGTCGAGATCAAAGGCGACCGCTCATCGACCTGCCACCAGAACGGATCGATCCCACAGACCTGCGCCGCGTTGTGCAAGACCGACGACGAGCCATGGATCAGGTAACGCGCGCGTTTGCGCCGTCCGTTCTCTGCGAGGGCGCGCACCAAGACCTCAGGACCGATCCCGCCGGGATCGCCCATCGACACCGAGATGGTGGGGACACTGTTCATCCACTCAATGATACGCAATCGACGAGAAAGGGATTGCTCAGAGGATCCGCGTCGATCGTGGGAACGATCCGAGCACCTGGATCTCTTTACAGTGGACGCGTGCGTCCTTGAGCGCCTTTTTCATCTCCGGATCATCGCGGTGCCCGTTGGCATCGATGTAGAAGGTGTAGTTCCAGTTCTCGCGTCCCGATGGACGCTTGTCGATGTGGCTCAGGTTCACGCCCGCGTTGTGGAAGGACTGGAGCACCTCAACCAGCGCCCCGTGCTTGTCCTCTGTGACGAAGGTGATCGCCGTCTTGTCGTCGCCCGTGCGTCCAGCTCGTTCCTTGGAGATCACATAGAAACGCGTGATGTTGTCGGGATTGTCCTCGATCCCCTCAAACAGGATCGGAGCGCCATACAACTCACCCGCCAGCTCAGACGCGATGGACGCCGATCCCGGATCAGCACCGATCGAGCGTGCGGTTTTGTTCTCTTCCAATGCCGTCTTGACGGATTGGCTCGTCGACGCATCTGGACACAGCGTCGCGTCAGGATACTGCGCACTGAGCCACTCCCGGCACTGCGCAAACACCTCAGGTTTGGAATGAATCCGACGGATGTGCTTGGGGTCCGCATCGCTCAGGAACATGTGATGGATCGCGATCTGAATCTCCGCGTACACACGCACCTTCCCCGCGTTGCTCCACAGCGCATCGAGCGTCTCTGTGATCCCGCCTCCGATCGAGTTCTCGATCGGAACCAATCCATAGTTCGCGTGACCTCGCCGGACCTCGTCGAAAACCGATCCGATCAATCGCAGATCCGTGTACTCCACCGACGATCCGAACTGCTTGACCGATGCTTGATGCGAGTACGAGCCGGGAGGTCCCAGGAACCCGATCCGCAGCGGTCGTTCGAGCGCGAACGATCCCGACATCATCTCGCGGTAGACCGCCTCGATCGTCCGATCGGGGAGCGGCCCCTCGTTATTGTCCAGCGCGCGCTGGAGCACCTGCGCCTCGCGATGGGGCGCGTAGATCGGGGTATCGCTGCCTCGCTTGATCTCCCCCACCTCGACCACGCATGACGCGCGCTCGTTGAGGATCGCGACGAGCTTCTTGTCGATCCGATCGATCTTCTTGCGCAGCGACTCGAGTGCCGCGGAGTCCGCTTGAGACTCCACACCCTTGGCGCTGGTCTTCTTCGAACCCTTCGACGCGGCTTTCTTCTTGGTGCTCTTTTTCGCCATGCATTGCTCCTTATCGCCTATCGAAGCGCTGATCGTCAATGAAGATCACCGATTCGTGTATGATTGTCCGATATTTCACGCATATCTCTCCCCTGAGACACGCCTTAGACCGCGAAAGCATCCACCACCAATCCCCAAGAACCCATCATGGACCCCACCATCATCACCACTTCATCATTCACGCTCGCGCAGTCCCTCCCAGAGGGTGGCTCCGTCCCCCTCTTCTTCCTCCTCGCCGGCGGATTAATGCTCTGGCTCTTTGGCGCCAAAATCGTCAAGCCCGCGTTCTTCATCTTCGGCGTCGCCGTCGGCGGATTCGTCGGAACCACCATCGTCCCGCTCACCGGACTCCCGCCGTTCGATCTCGGGAGCGTCACGATCAATCCCGGATTCACCGGACTCATCGTCGGCGCCGTCATCGGCGGACTCGTCATGCTCGCGATGTTCCGCATGGTCATCACGCTCACCGCCGCGATCGCGTTCGCGGCAGCGGGACTGCTTGGCGCAATGGTCTACCTCCACTTCTACCCCACCACGACTGCTGATCAGGACCTCTCGCAGACCGAATCCATGATCGCTGAGTCGGGAGACCTCACCACAGATGCGCTCAACGCCGCGACCGATGCGTTGTCTGTCGAAGCCGCGGAACGCTCCGTGAACCTGCTCAACGGCGACGACGATGACCCGCTCATCGACGACGACACCAAGAACCAGATCCTCGACGCCGCCGAACGCTCACGCGCGTTCATCGCTCGCGTCGTGGACACCGTCCAGGAAGACCTCGACTCAAGACCGACGCGCGACAAGATGGTCGCGTTCTCCTCGATGTTCGCGGGACTGGCGCTGGGACTGCTCGTCGGCGTCGTGATGCCCAACCGAGCCGCGGCCCTTGTGACGAGTCTGACCGGATCCGCCGCGTGGATCGGCGCGGGAACCGCTTTGCTCACGGCACGCAACGGCGAGATCCCAGAGTTCCTAGATCAATCCGCCGTCGTTTGGGCCGTCGCGTGGATCATCATCACGATCATCGGCTTGTTCGTCCAACTCGGTTTCCTGGGCAAAAAAGCCAACAAACCAGCCCGCGCCGCCGATGATGGGGATGACGACGAATAGTTTTCCACGCCTTGAAGAGGCAAATAACGCCCTGATTCCGGGGGTTCTGACGGCACTTGCCCACAAGTTCACCCCCCAAAAACGCATCTATTTGACTTCTACTGCGATAGATGCGACAATTCGCTCTTCTGAACGGACCGATACCAGAGTGAGGACTGAGACAGGATCTCAAAGCAGAACACCTGCCAGAACCACACGGAGGCCACATGTCCACGATTGCACAACACACCTCGACCCCGATCCACACCGATCAGGACCTCGACCGAGTCCCGACAATCCAGACCCACGGCCTGCCCAAACTCTCCAAACCCGAACTCCTCACCCAGACCACCCAACGAAGAGACGAAGCGAACAAACTCCTCCAGTCGCTCCTTGATGCTAAAAAAGTCTCCGAACGCAACCTCGCGTCGATCAACCAGGACGACCTCCTCAAACGCGTCACCGGCAACTCCTCCATGGACAACGCGATCACCTCGACGCGCAAGCTCATCGACTCGTTCAACCGCGTCATCGACGATCTCCGCCGGAACCTGAGCGACGACGACCTCGCTGCTCTCTAATCCCGCCCCGATCAACCCTCCTCAATCATCCGGCTTCGATCGCCTATCGTCATCCCATGACGAGCCCTTCTTCTATCCAGACCCAGCCCGCTGAGGGACAGTCCGCCGCGACTGTCCGCTTCATGAAACTCGATGATCGCGCAACGATCCCGCAGTACCAGACCCAGCTCGCGGCTGGACTCGATCTCGCCGCGTGCTTGCCGCGTCATGAGATGCCCGAGTGCGTGACCGTTCATCCAGGAGACATCGTCAAGATCCCGCTCGGATTCGCGTGCGCCATCCCCGCTGGATTCGAGGGACAAGTCAGACCGCGCTCCGGACTCGCGACCAAGCACGGGTTGAGTGTCCCCAACGCGCCGGGAACCGTCGATGCGGACTATCGCGGAGAAATGTTCGTCGCGCTGATCAACCTCGGACGCAACCCCATCGACATCACCCACGGCATGCGCATCGCGCAGCTCATCATCGCGCCGGTCAGTCACGCGACGATTGTCGAGGTCGATTCGCTCGAAGACACCGATCGCGGAGCGGGTGGGTTCGGTTCGACCGGTCTCTAAAGATCAGCTTGTAAAAAAACACGGACCGCTTGGCCCGTGCTTGTGTGACTCAGATTTGCAATCGATCAGAGCTTGAGGTCGCCCAGACCCATGCCCATCCCGCCGGCGTCGCCCAATCCGCCGCCCTTTTTCTGGCCGGACTTGTTGTGCTTCGCTTTCTCGCGCAAACGACGCAGTTCTGGGGTCTCTTCCTTGACGACCGGAGCATCCCCGCCGCGACCGCCACGCCCGCGGCCACCGCCGCCGGACTGCTGTGGACGCTCTTTGAGCTGCTTGATCGACAGCGAGATCTTCTTGTCGTTCGGATCGATCTTGAGGACCTTGACCTGAACGACCTCACCTTCCTGGAGCACATCGCTGACCGCGTTGACACGCTTCCAGTCCAGCTCCGAGATGTGCACGAGCCCTTCAACGCCTGGCGCGACTTCGACGAACGCGCCGAACTCCATGAGCTTCGTGACCTTGCCGGTGATCTCCGCGCCCTCGACGACCTCATCCTTGACAGCGCTGAACGGATCCGCTTGGAGCTGCTTCATCCCAAGCGAGATGCGGTTGGTGTCCCAGTCGAGCTTCATGATCTGAACAGTGACCTTCTGTCCCTCGCTCAGGAAACGCTCGACGTTCTTGGCGCCGTGGTTCACACGCTCGTGGCTGATGTCGTTGATATGGATCAGACCATCCACACCACCAAGATCAACAAACGCGCCGAAGTCCATGATCTTGCGGACCGTGCCGTCCATCGTGTCGCCGACCTTGAGCGCTTCCTTGAGCGACTCCATCGCCGACTCGCGCTCCTTCACCAGAATCTCGCGGCGAGAGCACACGATGTTCCCAGCACCACGACGATCGAGCTTCTGGATCGTGCACGTCATCTTCTCACCAACGAACACGCCCAGATCCGGGATGTGCTGCAGATCCACCTGCGATGCAGGCATGAACGCACGATGATTCGCGACCTCGAGTTCAAGGCCGCCTTTGTTGGTTCCCGTCACGCGCGCTTCAACGACCTGACCGACCTGGAGCATCTCCCAGTCCGCTTTCTGAACAGCGCCTGGGAGCACACAGATGTAGAGCGACTCACCAGCGTCGTAGCGCTGGACGACGACCTCGAGCTGATCGCCGGGATTGGGTTTGTTGTCCTTGAACTGCTGGATATCGACGACGCCGAGTTCCTTTGGACCAAACTCGACGAACACATCCGTCGCGCCGACCGAAACCACGTTCCCCGTTCGATGCTCGCGTCCGCCTTTGACCTCGCGCGGCCCACGGATCGAACCCTGTGCCTTGGGAGCGTCAGCAGCGCCCGCGGCGTCAAGATCCGCCATCGCGGCTTCGATCTCCGCTTCGGTCTGCGCATCGAGCTTGGTTTCGGTCTTCGCGGCCGGTGCTGGAACAGTCACGGCTTCGGTCGCCGAGAGTTGCTCTTGCGGAGGGGTTGGGTTCTCAGGAGCCGGGTTGGGCGTGTCGGTCATTGGTTCAGAATCCTGGGTGGTCTTGGAAAGGTGATTGACTCGGGTGAAGTGACTACTCAGACGCTCTCTTACGAAAGCGCCGCTGGTGCTCGTGTTCCGAGCGAAAGATTGATCGCTTTGACAATCCGCTCGGCGGTGTGGACATTGGCAAACCCCGCCTCGGCGTCGATCGCCGGACGCTCGCCCGTGCGGACCGCATCGAGGAACGCTTCGATCTCTTTGACGATCGGCTCGCCGTCGTCGATCGACAGCGGCTCGATGTTGATCAGCTCCGTCCAGTCCACGTCCGTCAGGTCCTTGCCTGAACGGATTTGGTCGCGGACCTCGCGCATCTGGATCTCGTTGGCGGTCTTGCGGATCATCATCCCGGACTTGGCGGCGTAATCGATCTTGATGTACCCCCCCTCGCCGGTGATGCGCGTAAGACGCTCGGTCTTCATCGCAAGGCGCGACGCGGTGATGTTGGCGACGCACTGACCGCCGCCCTGCTCTTCTGGGATATTCCAGACGAGCCGAGCGTTGCACAGGTCCTCGCACTCGCCGACGACCGCGACACCCGATGCCTGGATCTCGTCGGGCTCGCGCCCATCCATCAGCATCAGCACGACGTCGAGGTCGTGGATCATCATGTCCATCACGACACCCACATCAAGCGAGCGGAACGTCATCGGAGAGACGCGATGCACTTCCATGAATCGCGGAGTGATCGGCTCGCTGTTGCTCGCCGCGGCGCTCTGCATGGCGCGCATGATCGGATTGAAGCGTTCGATGTGTCCGACCATCAGACACGTGCCGTTCTCCTCTGCGAGCTGCTTGATCTGCTCCGCTTCCGCGGCGTCTCCCGCGAGCGGCTTCTCGATCAGACACGCGACACCCGCTTTGAGAAACGGCTCGGCGCTCTTGAGGTGGTACGTGGTCGGGACCGCGATCGACACCGCTTCGACCCCCGCGTCGAGCAGTTCCTGCTCGGTCGCGAATGCCTGACAGCCGTGCTGTGCCGCGATCTCTTTGGCGCGGTCGAGATTCGCATCAACGACACCCACCAACTCGACGCCCTCCATCTCCGCGTAGACACGCGCGTGGTGACGCCCCATACGACCGACGCCCACGGCGCCACATCTCAGTGGTTTCTGTGGGGTGCTTGGTGTACTGGTCATGAACTCAACTCCTCGGATATGGATTCGTCTGTGTCAGCGGAGCGTCTTAAACGAGCGCGTCCATCGCTTCGACGATGTCTTCTTTGCGTGTCAGACCAACGAACTGCTTCGCGACGGTCCCGCCCTTGAAGATCAATACGGTCGGGATCGCGCTGATGTTGAACTTCATCGCGACTTCTTTGTTGTTGTCGATATCGAGCTTGCCGATGCGTGCCTTGCCCTCGTAGGTGTCAGCGACCTCGTCGATCGTCGGAGCGAGCATCTTGCATGGCTGGCACCACTCGGCCCAGAAATCCACCAAGACAGGCTGATCGGAACCAAGCACCGATTCGTCGAAGTTCCCGTCGTTGAACTCAAGCGTGTTTGCACCAGCCATGGATATCGCCCTTTCATTCTCAATCTGAAATCGTCATCTGCACACCATCGGATCGCACCCGATGATCGGGCGCTGCCCGAGGGCAAATCGTAGCACTTCCATCGAGCAATGACCGATCCTTCCGCGGAATCAGCGCCCCTGAATTGACCCTAAAATCCGTTCATCGCCGCCCATGCCGCGTCCAGCGCTGCTCGATGCGCCCCGACATCGTGGACACGAAAGACGCGTGCGCCAAAGCGCATATGCATCACCGACAACCCCACCGACGCTCCGTCCCGCTCGATGGGGTCCGAATCCCGCCCCAATCCCACGCGCCCCACGAAGCTCTTTCGGCTCAGTCCGCTCATCACCGGACTCCCGATCTTTGCGATCCGCTCCGTGCCTCGGATCAGCTTGAGATTGTCTTCGACCGACTTCCCGAACCCCAGCCCCGGATCGAGCACCACGCGATCCGCCTGCACCCCTGCGCCGAGTGCCGCGTCGCGCTGAGCAACCAGATGCTCGCGGACCGCGTCCACCACGTCGCCGTACTTGGGCGCGTCTTGGTACTGATCCGAGTACGAATCCTGGTCCGAGGTCGTCAACCGATGCATCAGCACCACGCCGCACCCCCACTGCGCGACCAGCGCGAGCATGTCGGGATCTTCCGTCATCGCTGAGACATCGTTGACTACATCAGCGCCCGCTTCGAGCGCCCGCTTTGCCACCACGCTCCGCGTCGTGTCGACTGAAATCGGAATCTCAATCCCGCATCCACGAACCGCTTCGACAATGGGAACCACGCGTTTGATCTGCTCATCAGCGTCCACGCGCTGCGCGCCGGGTCTCGTGGACTCCCCTCCGATGTCGAGCATGTCCGCGCCCTGATCGATCACGCGCTTGATATGCTCGACCGCGCTCTCAACCCGATTGAACTTCCCGCCGTCAGAGAACGAGTCCGGAGTCGCGTTGACAATACAAACAACGCACGGGCGATCGAGGGTGATCGCCCGTGCGTTTGATATTTGCCAGAGTTGTGCGTGCTCGCTCGCTTGGGTCATGCCCAATTGTCCCGAGCTCGCATGTCAGATCAACCGATCAACAGCTCAGAAATCCATGCTGTCGTCGTCATCCCAGTCGTCGCCGCCGCCCATCGCGTCTTCTGGGATCATCTTCATGACTTCCTGGACCGTCTGGAGCGGGAGCACAGAGCGGACCAGCATCCCGCCGCCGTCGGCAGTAGCACCAAACGCGACCGGGGTCAGCCCGTCGATTGGTTCAAACTCAGGGACGATGCCGAACATCATCAGGATCGGTCCGACGGTGTTGAGGATGTGGTCAACCCCGATGTACGCTTCCATGACGCGATTGTCAGGGAGCATCCCCGCCGCGGCGGCGATCCCCTTGTTGCTCATCATCGTGTTCTCGCCGTTCGCGGCTTTGTACGCACTAGCAAGAAGATCAGCGTCCTGCGAGAAGGTGTAGATCATCCCCTCTCCAGCTTTCGCGACATACCCAGTCGGTCCACCCGCCGGGCCGTAGAGCATCTGCATCATCATCGCGGGATCCGGAGCGCCGAAGCCCCCGCCGCCGCCCATGAGTGCTGGATCGATCTGGAACTTCATCGAGTGCGCGTACGCCTCGACGCCGTTGATAGTCGTTGGTTCATCGGAGAACGAGGAGCTGACGGACACGCCCTGCTCTTGGACGTTACCGATGCCTTTGTACATCTTCTGCATCGCCGCGATGCACGCGTCCGCGTCCTTGCCCTCGGTGTACATCACCGTGTTGGCAAGCAAGCCCTTCATCATCATCGCGTCGGAGGCACCAAGGATCTGCGCCCCTCCCTGGAACTGGTCCATCATCGCACGCATATCAAAGCCCGCGACCATTCCGGAGGTGTCCATCTTCTCGACGATGTCCATGTAGCCGTTGATCATGGACTGGATGCCCTCGCCGCGGAGATCGAACGCTTGGGCGAAGAAGAAGTCCATCTGCGGGACGTGGTCGAAGTACGAGCCCGCGTCGCCGTTGTTGTTGAACATCGCTGCCGAGTCGCTGCCCTCGCTGAACTGGAGACCGAAGTCAAACGAGATCCCCATGTCCGCATCGAAGCTCATCCCGGAAACAATCGCCTGTCCATCGGTCACCGCGGTCCGGTAGAGGTTCATGAACATGTCGAACCCCTTGGCCGCGTCGGGACCCATCATCATCTCGAGCATCTCGCCTTGCTCTTCCATCTGTTCCAGTGAGACCTGGATCATCGGACGCAGCGACTCAACGCTCACGTACACCATCACGTCGTTCGCTTCCGCGACGCGATTGCCCGCGGTCCCGAGCATCGCTTGCGCTTCCTCGATCGTGCGCGATCCCTTGCGGAATCCGGAAAGCACGACCTGATCGTTACTCATCGCGGCGTACCCACCACCAATATCACGGAAGTACAACGGCTCGTTCCCCATCGGGAACTCAACGAGACCATTGACCGCCTCGCGTCCCTGTGTCAGATCAGCAAAGCTTGTGATCGGGAGCAGCACGACCGCGTCAGGCTCTTTCTCCCAGTCCTCTTGCATGTCCACGACGACCGCCGCCGAACCGCTCAGGTCCATGCCAGGCATCCCGCGGACCATCGAGGTCATCATCATGACCTCCGCTTTGCCCATATCCCCCATCAACGCGTTGATCTTGTCCATGTCCGAGAGCAGCTCGCCGACATCCGGCATCACCACCACAATCTCCGCGTCCTTCGGCACCATCGTCAGCGCCTTTGGGGTCCCCGCCATCGCTGGGAGTGAGATCGCGAGAGCCGCGAGTGCAGCACCTGAGCGGAGTGGGTTGTTCTTGAGTGTCGTCAGCATCGGGAACGGTCCTTTCGTATGGAACGATCGTGGTTAAATCTGCTCACCGCCCGCTCGGCGCCCCCTATGGATCGCCGAACAAAGCAGTAGTTGGTTTCTATCGTATTTCTATAGGAAGCAGCCGTCTCTGGTTTCAGGTCTGAGCAGACAATTCTGACCACCAAAACACTCAATACCCGCACAATCCGTGCGGATTGACGAGAAACCCGGCTTTCGGACGATCAAGCCCCCTTCGGACCTGTTTCCGCGAGCGCCTCGTCTTCCTCGTCCTCGTATTCATCTTCCTCGTATTCGTCCTCGTACTCGGCGTCGTCGTCCTCTTCGTCTTCCTCGTACTCCGCCTCAGCGTCCGCGTCCTCATCGACCTCGTATTCCTCGTCTTCGAGGTCTTCTGGATCGATCGGATTGCCGTCCTCATCGACATACTCGTACTCGACTTCTTCGTCGTCTTCCTCTTCTTCCGAGTCCTCGGCTTCGTCAACAAGCTCCTCATCCTCTTCGTACTCGTCCTCTTCATCCTCCTCGGATTCAGCGACCAGCTCGGGATCGTCCTCGTCTTCTTCCTCGTCCTCCTCGAGCTCATCGACCTCGAGTTCTTCCTCCTCGTACTCCTCTTCGTCTTCCTCGAGCTCGTCGGCTGGTTCCTCTTCCGCTTCCTCAGCGTCCTCTTCATCCACAGATGACCCAAGCACCTCGACCGCGTGCTGATTCACACCAACCTCAAACGGCACCTCGTCGAGATCCGACTCCGCGTCCGCTGAGTCCTCAGTCGCGATCCCCTCGGCTCCGTCTTCGCTCGCGTCCTCGTCATCAATGAACATCGTCGCTTGATGCTGATCCTCCGGATCACTGCCGTAGGACATCGCCGTCTCGTCAGCGTCCTCAGCGGCAAGAGCACCGCCGGCGCGTTGTTCCGCTTCCATCTCCGCCGCGATCTCTTTCATGAGATCCCATTCTTCCACGGAGATCAGCACATCACGCGCGACCGATCCTTTGTGATCGGAGATGATCCCCGCGATGCCCATCAGATCAATCAATCGTGAAGCGCGCGTGTACCCGATCGCGAGTCGGCGCTGCAGCAGCGACACCGAACCACGCTTGGTCTCCAGCACGATCTCGACCGCGCGATCGAACAGCGGGTCTTCCTGCGCCGCCGCGAGCGATGCGGAGGAGTTGTTCTCTGTCGCTGCGAGTCGGTCCTCGTCGCTCCCCTGGTCTCCCTTGACCTGCATGAGCGATCGCTCGAAGCTCGGAGCCGCGATGTCTTTGAGGAACTTGACGACGCGACGAATCTCCTTGTCGTCCACCAGCGTCCCCTGCGCTCTGCTGAGCTTGTGACTGCTTGGTGAGAGCTGGAGCATGTCGCCCTGACCGAGCAGCAGCTCGCCGCCCTTCTGGTCCAGAACGATGCGCGAGTCCATCCCCGACGCGACCTTGAACGCGATCCGGCAAGGCATGTTCGATTTGATCAGACCCGTCACCACGTTCGCCTGCGGACGCTGCGTCGCGAGGATCAAGTGAATCCCGACCGCACGCGCCTTCTGCGCGATACGAATAATCGCGCCCTCGACCTCTTTGTTGGTCATCATGAGGTCCGCGAGCTCATCAATAATGAACACCATGTACGGCAGCTTCTTCGGAGTCCGCGCCGCCTTCTCTTCAGTCTGGATATCGAGTCGTTCCTTGAGCTCGTCCCACTCCAGCTCGTTGTATCCCGCGATGTCGCGCACGCCCGCGGATGCGAGCAGCTCGTAGCGCTCGTCCATCTTCGTGACCGCCCATTCGAGAATCGCCGCGGCTTTAGGCATCTCCGTCACCACAGGACACATCAGATGCGGGATGTCCTTGAACTGACTCATCTCGACCATCTTCGGATCGACCAGCACCAGCTTGAGTTCATCCGGACGCTTCGTGTACAGGAAGCTCATGATGATCGTGTTCATGCACACCGACTTACCCGAACCAGTCGTGCCCGCGATCAGCATATGCGGCATCTTCGTGAGATCCGAGATCAACGGATCGCCCGCCGCGTCCTTGCCGAGGAACATCGGGAGCTTCATGCCTTCAAACTTAGCTCGGTTGCTCATCAGTTCCTTGAGGCGCACGCGTTCCTTCGTCGGATTCGGGACCTCGATCCCGATCGTGTCGCGCCCCTCCATGTTGGACACCACACGGATATTCACGGCTTTAAGCGCCCGCGCCAGATCGCTCTCAATTGCGTTGATCTGCGAAACCTTCGTCCCTGGTGCCAAGCGAATGTGGTACAGCGTGATCGCGGGACCCGATTCGATGTCCACGACCTCGCCATCGATCTTGTACTGTGTCAGCGCGTGCTCGAGTGATTCCGCTTGATTGCGCACGAGCGACTCCAGCTTCTCGTTGAACCCGACCTCGGGCTCTTCGAGCAGCTCCATCGTCGGGAACTTGTACCCCTCGAGCGACTGCGCGTTCTGGAACTCCGCGAGATCCTCGTCCGTCGCCATCTGCTTGTTGTCCTGCGCAAAGCGGACCGGGAGCGCCTCGATCTTCTCGCGCAGCTTGTCGCGATCGAATACCTGCGGCGCGCCAACAACATCATCCTCGTCCTCGTCAACCTCATCGCTCTCGATCGGTTGAGGGACCGGCTTGACCACACGCTTGGGTTTCTTGGCGCGAGGCAACGGTTCTTCTTCGACCTCGGGCTTGATCTCCACCATCGTGTCATCGATATCGTTCACCCGCACCATCACCGGCTTGGTCTTGCGCATCAATCCCGTCAAACCACCGAGCAATCCACCACCCGCTTTACGAGTCCCCGCCGACGCGACATCCGCAACCCCATTGGCGCGAGCCGCGGCTGTTCCCGCGATCTGTCCCGCGCCGCGCCCAGTCACCGCGAGCGCCGGCGCGAGCTTGTTCCACACCGCGATCGGGACCTCCCACAGATATTTATCGCAGCTCACGAGCAAACCAATGACCGTCAGCACACCCACCCAGACCAGCGTCCCTGGAACCGCAAACCTCGGCACCAGTTCCCCAGCTCCGACGCGACCGATGGTCCCGCCGCTGAGTCCAGGGATCACGCCCCAGTTCGGGACAACGACACCAAGGAGCGTGCAGAGCGAGACCGTCAGCACCAGCGCCCCCACCGCTCGGATGCCGGGCTGCGTCATCGGACGAGCGATCACCTTGAGCACCAGCATCACCAGCGCAAAGACCATCGGGATGACAATCCCGAATCCGAAGAGGCGGAGCAAGCCGTAGGACACATGCGCCCCGATCGGACCGGTCCAGTTCTGTGTCAGCTCGTTGTGCGGATAGACCACATGCGAGGGGCTGTCCCCAGCGTTGAAGCTCACGAGCCCCGCAAAGACGAAGAGCCAGACCGCCCCGAGGGCCAGCCAACCCACTCGCCCCGCCAGAATCCGCCCATCGGACGGGGCTTCTGAACGATCCGAGACCTTATAAGGCTTCCGCGACGAACGCTTTTTGGTAGTCTTTGCCATAACAGCCCATCATCGACCAGATCGCCCGAAACACCCCACAATCCGTGCAATACCACGACCCGGACCCATCCGTTTGATCTACACCCAAAGCCAGACTGGACCCGGACCGAACCCAGACCGGCACAATCCAATCTTTTTCGCTAATCCGCACAACCCGAACTCAAGACGCCCCATAAATGCGGTCGATACCACACATTGCCAAGGACGGCAGCGTGAGCAGGTGGAACCCGCGACATCACATCACAATCAACAAGCACACCCCCTCAGGACGCTCCAGAGGACGGTTTGAGTGCGCACGCGTCTCAAAGACGCACAATCCCAGGGATCGGGAGGACCACATGACCAGCAACAATCCAGACAACATCAACACCCCAGAGATGACCATCATCGGTCGCGACACACAGATCAAGGGCGAGATGTTCTTCGAAAAATCAGCCCGCATCCTCGGCTCATTCGAGGGCAAGATCACCGCGCAAGGCGAAGTCCAGATCTCCAGCGGCGCCAACTGCAACGCCGCGATCGAAGCACAGCGCGTCATCGTCGACGGCCAAGTCAACGGCCCGATCTCCGCGCACGAGCAACTCACCCTCACCGCAAACGCACGCGTCCAAGGCGATCTCACCGCCGGGACCCTCGTCGTCGCTGAAGGCGCGAGCTTCGTCGGACACTGCAATGTTGGCCCAGCCGCTCAGGACATCCTCAACGGCACCCAATCGACAACCACCACTGCTCCGGCGTCCAACCAGGAACTCAAGAGCAACAACATCACCAGCAACCTGAGCAACAAGCTCGATCTGACCCCGCCATGGGCAAACCAGTCAAACCAGACCAATCAGCAGCCGCAGACCCAATCTGCGTAAGACCGCTCGGTTCCTGACATCCCAATATCAAGCAGACCACCCATCCCTGGCCGGTCTCGGTCAACATCGAGCCGGCCGTTTTTATGGCCTCATTCTTCAAGCCACCCCGATTCCTGATCCGTGAGCGTGCCGCGCCGCGTCAGCAATCGACCGCGCCCATCGAGCACACCTGCTACCACTGCGCCAAACAATCGCTTCAATCCGCCTTCGCTGAATCCGCATCCTGCCCCCACTGCGCCCAGCGCCTCCAACTCGGAGACATCCACATCACCTCCGGACACTGGGGCACCTCTATCCAAACCACTGGATCCGTCACCATCGACCAAGACGCACAGGTCCAGGTCAACCTCATCATCTGCTCCGGGAATCTGCACATCGCCGGGAAGGTCCACGCGATGTGCATCGCCGGAGGTCAGACCCTGATCGATTCCACCGCGGATATCCAAGGCGGGATCCGAACGCCGCGTCTGATCCTTGAGCCCGGATCAACCGTGCGTGGATGCTTGATCGAGACCCAATCGCGTGCTCTGGGACAGATCGACGTCGAAGCCGCGATGCGATCCGCGCCTGGAAAGGGGCAAGCGGCCCAGATCGAGATCAAACCTCTCTCCAGCCCCATCGCCCACGACAAGTACATCGCCGCACGCATCTACCCGACCGTCGACGGCCCGAGACAAGCGAGCTTCCGTGTAGTATCCTAACGGCATGACTCGCTCCCAATACCTTCCGACCAACGCACCCGCAGATCAACTCTCAAAGAGCGAGTCCATCGACCGCGACCTGCTCCGATTCATGAGCGTCCCGTTGATGACGCTGCTGACCGCGATCGCGTCTCAGATCGCGATCCCGACCGCTCCGCTCGGACTCCCGATTACTCTGCAGACCCTCGCCGTGCTTTTGTGCGCGATGGCGCTGGGGACCAAGCTCGGGATACTCTCGATGCTCCTCTACCTCGTCACCGGCGCGATCGGGGTGGGAGTCTTCGCCGAGGGCAACGCGGGATGGGCGACCATCGTCGGACAGACCGGCGGATACCTCGTCGGATTCGTCGTCTGCCAACCCTTCGCGCACTGGATCATCCGGCGCAAAGACAAAACCGTGCGCGGTTGGCTCGCGATCTTCACCGCCGGCCTCGTCATCCACGCGATCATCTTCGCGATCGGGGTCCCCTGGTTGTGGTTCGTCCGCAACCACGACAGCGCCACCGACGCGATGAGCTGGTCCAGCGCCTGGTACTACGGCATGGTCGTCTTCCTCCCCGGAGCGTTTCTCAAATCCGGAATCGCTGCGGGAATCGGCGCGTGGCTCCTGCCGAGCGTTGCCAAAAAACTCTGGTGAGCACGAAGCAAGCACAACCGAGTTCTCGGTCGTTCCAAACCATCAAGACTCCGTGAATCAGTAGGGAAAACCGCCCTTTCCTCAGAGCGGACGTTAGACCAGTGCACATTCGCGTCGAATGAAGCACTGTGGATCCTGCGCCTACCCAACTCAATCGTCACACACTGAGTCGTCGAGCGTTCTCACTCGTCGAGCTTGTGATCGTCGTGGTCATCATCGGGATCATCGGAGCGATTGCGGTCCCGCGCATGTCCAGCTCTGCTGAGAACGCCGCACGCGCCGCCGTCATCGCCGATGCCGCGGTCCTGCAGCGTGCCATCGATCTCTACGAAACCGAGCACGGCGGGGTCCTCCCGCACGTCGGCGCCGGAACCGCAAAGACCTTCTACTTCCGCTTGCTCAAAACCACCGACTACGACGGGACCATCAACGAATCCGACGGCATCTACGGCCCATACATCAACGGACTCCCAACCAACCGGCACAACGGACTCGCGACCATCCGACGAGATGGAGCCGCGGCCGGAGCCAACACCCACGGCTGGCGCTACGACACCACCTCGGGAACCATCGAACCCGACCACACCAGCGGCACCACCTCCTTCAAAGTCGACTCAGGAACCGTGAAAGAGAAAACCGAGAAACTCATCGACTCACTGGGCGGCTGATCGTTCACTCCCATCTGAATACAATCACGCATGAGCGATGCACCATCGACTCCAACCTATGTCTACTACGACGGCTGGTGCAGCGCCTGCATCAAAACCGCAAACCTCTTTACCAAACTCGACAAACAACGCGGACTCCTCGAATGCGTCAATATCCGCGAGCAGGATGACCAACGGCTCAAGCTCGTCGATCTCGATGCGCAAACACTCACCACCTCGCTCCACACGCGCTTGCCAGATGGAACAGTCCACGCCGGACCCGAAGCGATCCGCCAAGCGTTCGAGGCGCTTGGACGCAAGCGCAGCGCGTCATGGACCGCGCTGCCGATCATCCGTCCGATTGTCGATTTCTGCTACCGAGTGTTCGCACGCAACCGCCTCAAGTGGTTCGCCACCCACCAGTGCAAAGACGGCTCCTGCAAAGTCAACCACTAATCCTCGAGCACGCTCTGGATCTGCAGCCCATTGGTGATCGTCTTCTGCACCGGACACGCGTTGGCGATCTCTTTCAATCGCGCCCGCTGCGCGTCATCCAGGTCCCCCTCGAAGCTCAGCGAGATCTCGATCAGCTCAGGCTCACCGCGCCCATTGGGACGCGAGTGCTCAAGATCCAATCGCACGGACCGCAGGTCCCACCCCTTCCGCTCCGCGTACATCCGCACCGTGATCGCTTTGCACGCGCCCAGTGATCCCAGCAGCAATGCGTACGGATCGGGAGCCGTATCCGCGCCGCCCAATGAGCCGGGCTCATCGAGATAAAACGTATGCCCACCCGATTCAACCGTTGTCCGATACGGCTCAGTCCCAATGGTCACAGTCGCGGTCTTGTGTGTACTCATACCGAAGTAAACTCCGGCTCGTGCAGATTATTCAGCCGCTCGATCAGCTCGTGATCGTCCGCGATGGACTCGCCTTGCATCAACCGAATCAACCCACCCTGCACTATCGGGAGATCATCGCGCTGACAGCGGAAACCGCCGGACAGCAGCACCTCGCGCTTCCCGCGTTCATCGAACTGCACCACGCTCATCGAAGCCCACACCCGACTCACCGGCTTGAGCGTCACCCCCGGATTCACACCATCGAACGTTCGAAACTCACTCACCCTTTGATCCGCACCCACGGGCCAACGCCAGAACCCGCTTTGCACGAAGGTGAAGTACTCCGATCCAACACCCTTCTTGCTTGGACTCGTCAGCGCCATCCCGACGACCCCAGCGATCAACGCCGCGAGGATAACAAGAGCAATGATCGGAGAGTTGATGAACAGGATCGCGATCAAGTTCCCATACAAGAACGCAACGATCGCGATCACGATCCACACCGCGCGTCTCCACGCGGGACCAGAGGATTGCTTCGCGACCCCCGCGATCTGCAAGCCACTCAATCCATGTTCAAAAGGCAGACCACATTCGGGACATGAACCGGGCGAGGGTATCCCTTCAACAGGATACCCGCACCCGAGACAATCCTCACTGCCTTCCACGACACGCGGGAACGCCAGCAGTTCCTTCTTCTTTTTCTTCTTCGCCATCTGCGACTACAGCATCAGCCCGCAGATGGTCCCTGATACTCCGCATCACCGAATCCCAGGATCGGGATAAAGATGAAGCTGAGCAAGATCATCCCCACAGCAAACGCGATGCTCTTGCCGAATGATTTCGCGAGATCGACCATCAGGATGATCCAGAAAATCAGGTTCAGGTACGGGATCAGAAGCAGGATCACCCACCACCCAGGACGTCCCGCGATCTTGCACATGATGTACGAGTTGTAGATCGGGATGATCGCCGCCCAACCAGGCTGACCCGCCTTGGTGAACATCTTCCAGAACCCCGCGATCACAATGATGATGATCGCGAGATAGATCAGCAAGAAAATACCGAGTCCAACAGCGCCCGCAGCTCCGCCGCCGCCGCCTTGTTGTGCAAGTGTCATGAACATCCTGTGTTCCCCTTTCGTCAACAAATGACCACGCACCACACCGGCGCGTCAAAACAAATATACCAGATGTCAATATCGGCTATAGAGCCCAAACTTATGCAGACTCCGCCGCTCCATCGCCGTCTTTCGATCGGCACCCGCACCCCAGCGTCGCACCCACCAACGCCCCGAACACCCCGATCATCGGCTCAGTGATGTACATCCACGTCGGAGCCCGCGCCTTGGACATCGCCTCAAAGTTCGGCGTGTCACCAGTCCGCACCAAGTCCTCCGCAGGAACCTCCGCGTTCATCCGCATCACCGTGTTCACCGCCCCCAGCACCCCCACCAAAACCAACAACGAAACCACGGCCCCCTTCGATTTCCCCACCTTCGCACACACAACCCCCCCAGCCACCGCCGCGACGATGGAGGTCACCAACCACACCACGATCCAAGTCGAAGTCACCTGATACGACCCGGCCTCAAACGCCCCGTCCGCCCCCATCGCCAATTACGCAGCGGTCAACCCACCCATCACCACCACAGCCATCGCGAGGTACCCGAGAATCACAGCCACTATTTTGCGTCCAATGTGGAGTATCCTTGTAGTAAACTAGCAGCAGTATACACTAGATACAAAGACTAGGATTTTACAATGCCAATACCTGCATGCAAACCTGGGACTCCAGTTGAATCAAACAAACGTCCAGTTAAATTCAGCTACTGGCCAACACGATCTTCGCCCAGAGCAAAACAGCAAAATATGCTTTATGTCCATGATCCATGGGGAACATTAGAATCTTATGCTCTGAATTTTTTTACTACCGATCACGACTATAAAGTTAGCACTACTTTTTTAACACAAGCAAAGGAATACTTTACCGCTGGACACAAAGCCGCAAGGATTGAGGCCCAGCCACTACTTTATTACTACAGCTTTTTAAACTTAATAAAATTTTGCCTTTCATTCAATAACAAATCCGTACTGAAACTTAATGTATATCACGGACAGAAGCCAGTTGATATAAAAAAATCCATTACTTCCGCAGAGCTATCCACATATTCCTCATCAAAGTCAGGATTGAGTGCATTTGACGAACTCCTAAAAATTACTGGAAGTGATGGAATTTCGGCTCAAGGCGAAACACTACAACTAGACGATATCATGCCGCAACTTCTAGTTGGCCACAGACTGTGGTGCGAAGCCAAGAATCGAAATGAACATTTTGTTGCAATCGACCGCGTTGAAATTCTTGAAAATAAAACCGAAAAAAGAATTTGGCTTAGGATTATTATTGCAGATTCTGACCTAGCACAAACGAACCAAACTTCCTTGTCTGCCATTCGAAAATCTGGACTCGAGAATTCGGGGTGGAGACGAGTTCGCGTTGGGGGGCTGGCAGGCGCGTATTGCTTCGAAATGGAAGAGGGAATACGATACACACATCGGCCGATTGACAAAGTTTCAGAGCTGTGCCTATCCCTAAGAAAACACTGCCATAGGCTTATCAGCTCAACTAGGCCGTATAGAAGATACTATTTGAAACTATATGAACCCCAGCGGGAACTTGGGCAACTAGGATCCAGCTACGCATTACTGTTTTACCTCGGATCCATAGCTAGATATCGACCAAGTATCTTTCTTGAAATTTTATCTGGAAGCTATGGCAGCTTTGTTAGAGAGCAACTATCTATTCTACCTAGCCAACTGCTTTTTGAGTTGTCAAGTATTGCGAAGATGCAAGAAATCTCGAAAGGCTCTGTCGTCAATATCTGATCAAATCAACCGATCCTCACTCGAAATGCCATGCGCCGGAGCCGTGTTGAGCTGGACCAGGACCTCCCCCTGCCGCTCGATCGCTTCGTCCGCATCGACATAATCCGAGTGACACGACGCCTTCCCATCCCCCGCGCCCACGGCTTTCTTCGTCTTGCTCGCGAGCTTGTGGATCTCCTCCGGAGGCAGATACCCACGCTGCTCGAGGATCTGCTGCTGCTCCGCAGTCAGCGCCGCGGACTTGACGGGCTTGCCGCGCTTGAACCCTTCCGCTTTCCCTGACGCGAACTCCTGGATCTCCTTGCTGATCCGCACGCTGCACCAGTCGTGCCCGCACATAGCGCAGAAGTCGGTATCGACATCCATGTCCTCGTCGTGGTACGCGCGAGCCGTGTCCTCGTCGAACGCGAGCTCGAAGTGCTTGTTCCAGTTGAGCGCCGCGCGTGCTTTGGTCAGCTCATCGTCCCAGTCGCGCGTCCCCGGAATCCCCAGCGCCACATCCGCGGCATGAGCCGCGATCTTATAAGCAATACACCCTTCCTTAACATCCCCCTTCTTCGGAAGACCGAGGTGCTCCTTCGGAGTCACATAGCACAGCATCGAAGCGCCGTGGTACGCGATGCTTGTCGCGCCAATACAGCTGGTAATGTGGTCGTATCCAGGGAACACATCCGTCACCAGTGGTCCGAGCACATAGAACGGTGCCCCGTGACAGAGACGGCGCTGCAGCTTCGCGTTGTACTCGATCTGATCAAACGGCACATGCCCCGGCCCCTCGACCATCACCTGCACGCCGCGTCTCCACGCGCGTTCAGTCAGTTCGCCGATCACCGCGAGCTCACCCAGCTGCGCCAGATCCGTTGCGTCCGCGAGCCCGCCGGGACGCAAGCCGTCGCCGATCGAGAAGCTCACATCGTGCTCACGCATGAGATCACAGATCTGATCCCACATCGTGTACATGATGTTCTCTTTGTTATGCACAAGCATCCACTTCGCGAGCAGCGAACCACCACGCGACACGATCCCGATCGCACGCTTCTTGACAAACTTCAGATGCTCGCGCTTCACGCCCGCATGGATCGTGAAATAGTCCACGCCTTGCTTCGCTTGATGATGCAGCGTCTCCATGATGAGCGTTTCATCGAGGTCCTCGATCTTCTTCCCGATGATCATCGAGTAGATCGGCACCGTCCCGATCGGAACAGTCGAGTGCTCAATGATCGCCGCTCTACACGCATCGAGATCACCCCCCGTAGACAAGTCCATAACCGTGTCCGCGCCCCACTTCTCGGCCCACTGCAGCTTCTCGACTTCTTCCTCTGTGCCTGACGAGATCGGACTCGCGCCCATGTTCGCGTTGACCTTGGTCTTGCTCGCGCGGCCGATCGCCATCGGATCAAGGTTCTTCGCGAGGTGCGCGCGGTTCGCCGGGATGATCAAACGCCCCGCCGCGATCTCGTCGCGCACCTGCATCGCCGTCAAATGCGGTTCGCGCTCCGCGACACGTTCCATCTCAGGAGTGATGATCCCCAATCGCGCCGACTCGAGCTGCGTGATCGGAGTGAATCCCTCCGGAGTCACCACACGACGAGTCACTCCCAGCGCATCGGTAAACGTGTGCACATGATCGGGAGTGGAGTCATGGGCATCGCACGCGCTATCAACAGTCTCGACCGACCATCCATCGGGAAGGAAGTCCCACGCGGTCTTTTTGGAAGGCGCCGGCATCCCCGGAGTATCAGGAGACGAGAACGAGTACGCCCCGCCGATATCCGCCTTGTGTGCAAAGCTACCAGGTGTCGGCACCTCCGCATCGCTCCCCGGATTAAACGCGCCATGAACCGGCAGCATGAACTCCGCCCCATCAATCGCAGGCGATCCCTGCACTGTTCGGAACGCGCTGCGCATATCCGCCGCGGACTTGTACTTGCTCGTCAGCGCCGCCGCCTTCCCGGCCGGGGAAGTAATCGAAAGATGCTCTGGGTTCGTCTTGGGATAGGTCGTCATGGAGAACTCCACAGTTCAGTGCACCGGGAGTATGCGTGACAGTCCATACACAAACGACCATCTGCATTCCCTCCGCCGGTGCGAGCCGGATCAGGTTCAACGGGTCCATCTCAGCGAGCCACCAAGCCCGCGCCCCGTGCAGTGGTCCATTGTAGCAAGTTATCAATGAGCTTATTGACCCAGCGATTCAATCCAATCACGGATCACACCGACCTCATCCCGCTTTAAGAGCTCCACATGCTGATCTTGCTTTGACGCGGCATAGAATCCGCGTCCTGATTCATCCAGCGCGAGCACACCAGACTTGAATATCTACCACCAATCCAAGTACTTCATCGGGATCCTGCTCGTCTGGTGGGCATCCACACTCAACGGCACGCTCCGCGACGCATCCGGCGTACCCGAAATCGTCGCTACACCCAACACGCCTGCACTCCCGGTTTTCCTCGAGCAGCTCCAACAGCCCATCGTTGCTGAATCTCCCAGAAGACCAATCACAGGCACCGAACCAAACCAACGCTCCGGACTGATCGATCGCTCGCGCTCGATCACAAATCCGATCTCCATTCTTGGGTCACTCGGCACCACTCCGAATCTCGGACACCGACGCCACGAGTCCAACCAAGATCCAATCCGCGGCCCTCCCACTCGCTAACCAAACCAACCCCTCAACCCCAACTGTATTTGTACCTGTGACCCTCTGATCGCTCAAGCAGCATCGGAGGTGATGTCGCATCAACACACACCAAACTGGTTGTCCAAACAACCAGCATTATCCAATACATCACCATGAATCAAAGCCCAACGAATCACAACTCATCGAACGAACCAGTGGAATATGAAACAAAGAAGGGATGCCTCGTGCTCACGCTCGCTATAGCGGTGTGCGTCATTCTGACAATCCTCTTTATCATCCTCGCAGGCATAGACTCCGCGACACTGAACTGATCCAACTCCATCAACACTACGACGAGCACACACCGACACCTCGGTGTGTGCTCTCCATGCGCCGATTCCTCGAAATATTCAACTACCCAGCGACGCAATCCAATCACGGATCACATCGATCTCCGCCTGAGACAACGGCTCACCATCCCCCTCTGGGGGCATGATGTCCGGATCATCATGAGGAAGCTCGATCCGATACACCAGCTCGCTGTCATCAGGACTCCCACGCCGCACCGTCTGCACGCGATCATCAAGCACATACGCGAGCGTGTCGAGACGAACGTCGTCTTCCGCCTCGTCCGGACCATGACACTCGACGCACGACCGCTCCATGATCGGGAGCACCGAAAGCTCGAACATCTCGATAGACGCTTGACTGACCCCCATCGTTTCCGTTTCCAGCACCTTCGGCTGGTCCTCTATCCCCACCAGCTCTTTCAAAGGCTTCGTCAGAAACCCCTCGCCGTGTGTGAGATCCCCACCAAAGTGCCCCGTCGCGCCGATCGACGCCGCAGACACACACAGCATCACTAAGTACCCCGCCCCGCTCTTGTGCTCGTTCTTCATCACCGACACAAGCATGAACCACGTGATGAACATCAACGCGCCGCTGACGATTCCCAAGATCCGATGCAGATCCACGCGCTCCCCGCCGTCGAATCCCAGCACCAGTCCCGTCACGACCGAAACGATCGTCCCGAGCATCGCGAGCACGAACATCAGCGTTCCGCCGCTGCTGGGTCGGTACTTCGCTTCATTCCCCTTCATCACAAACGCGCGGAACAACTCCACCGCCGCCGCTGACAGCGCGAGCGCGATCGGGAAGTGCAAGAGCACCAAGTGCGTGCGTCCGAAGAACTCGATCAGGTGTTGCATTCAATCCCTCGATTGGAGGTTCGATCAATCTTCCTTGAACGCGTCATGCCCAGCGTTGCGTTCTTTGCGGAGCTTGCCGTAGTATGTAACCGCGCGTTCATCCTTCCCAGAAAGCAGCGCTAAAAGCATCGCATTGGAAGCATCGATGCTATCAGCGAGACCCATCCGGACCTTGCTCGTGAACTTCTCTTTCTCGCCCTCGTACTTCTCCGCAGAACGCGCTGGGATCTCGACCTGATCCGCAACCACAATACACTGCGCCATGAGGATCGTGACCTGGTTCACAAGGAACGCCGCTTCATCACGCGCTCCCGGAGCGTTGAGGTCTTCCATGAGCGGACGCATCGACTTGAGGTGCTTCCCCGCTTGTTCCATCTGATCGTGGAACTCCTGCCCCGCACTTGATCCCCAGCGTCCTGTTGCTCCCCCCGCCAGCGCGATCGAAGGAATCGACACCACACCCGCGGCTAAAAACGCTCTCCGTTCCATTCCAGAATCCATCACTATCCATTCTGCACTTGCCGTGCGTTCAAGTCCGTCTGCAAGAGCATGCACACCATACCCCTGATCGAGTCCCAAGCAATACGAGCAGCACACCGCTGTATTGCATCGCTGACAAGCACCAATGTACACAAAAAGCCGTCGTGCGGAACACGACGGCTCTAGAGAGTTTCAACAAGAAGCTACAAACAGCTTACGAGCGGCGACGACGCGATGCGACCAGACCACCCATGCCCAGCAGTGCCAGAGCACCCGGGGTTGGGATCGTGCTGTAGACGATCTCGCCGAACGGAGCGGTGTCGGTCACCCAGACGTTCACACCCTTGAGCTGCATCCCCCACTGCACGTGGCGGGTCGGATCAGCGATGGTGTCCAAGCTGATGCTGAACATACCAGACGCGTCCACTTCAACGATGGTCTCAACGACCGAGCTGAAGTCCGCAGCAAAGTCACGGATGAACACACTCGCGGTGTGCGCATCAGTGAGCGTAGTGGATTTGATCATGCCTTCAAAGGTCACCGTGGTGCCTGAGAGCGAACCATCATCGACTTGCTGGAAGAGGTTTGCTTCCATGATCTTGTTCCCAGGAGCGCCAGGGCCACCCGGATTTGGGTTCCCGCCACCAGTCGGATCCTGGTACCAGAACTCGTTTGGATCGCCGATGGTGTTCGGACCCATGGTGAGGGTACCAGCGCCGTCGTCGAAGGTCGCGGTCAGGTCAGGAAGACCCCAGCCGCTGCCGAAGACGAATCCGCCACCATTTTCTGGAAGCTCAAACACGTTCATGAAGCCGAGCCAAGCCGCGGAAGAATCATCGATTCCCACGTTGACACCAGCGTTTGCTGCTGTACCAAACAGCGCCGTTGCACAGAGTGCTGCCATTGCCTTTTTCATCTATTCTCTCCTTGCGTGTTGTAGAACGAACCAGAATCCCGACTCTCTCGATCGAATCCCGGCCCTTGTTGTAACTGTTACTATGACCGATTCCCCCCACAGAATCAACCCCAAATCCGCTGAAAACCAGACAATTTCATCTATGTACCGATATCCCAGAGCCCGAAAATATCCGTAAATTTAGGTAATTTAGGGGGTTTAGGCAGCCGTGATCACAGCTGACCCTCTGTCAGCATCCATTCCATCACGCTCGACATCGGGAGTTCCTCCACCCCAAGCTGACGCAGCATGTTCAGACACTGCGCCCGATGGTGCATCGAGTGCGTCATCACATGCGCCAGAATCCCGCCTCTGGTAAAGCGGTACACCTGCCCGTTCCGCTCCGGAGTCAGCACATCATCGAACGACCCCTGCAGCGCCGCGGCCTCGAAATCCCCCGTCACCTCATCCTGCAGCGCGATCACGCCGTCCACATCAAGATCCAGCCCCTCCAGCCGCGGACGCTGCTCCGCCGCGTTGAGCACATCCGTCCACCCCCGCATCGCGCCCAGGTTGTGCACCAGATTGTCATGGAGCGACCCGCACCCCATCTCAAACTTTTGATGAAACTGCTCGTTGCTCAGCGCTCTGCACGCCTCGTACATCTTCGCGTTCGCCCAACGATCGTGCGCAATCATCACCGCATGTGGATCAGTCACCGCCATCAGTTCACCACGCCTTTCCAAACAGTACTTCGAAGTAAGTCAACACCAATGTTAAAATAGAGAAACCTACGCAAGATCATCATACCCGATCACGCACAACTTACTTGACGCTCGCTCACTCCTCACTCAACAATACACACAGAGGAGAACAACACATGAAAGCACACACCATCGCCCTCGCGCTCGCCGCGGCAAGCGCCCAAGCCACCATCACCTTCTCGGGACCCCTCGCATCGACCCGCCAAGAGTTCAACGACGCGGTCGGAACAGAAGCACTGCTCGAAAACTTCGAGAGCTTCGGAGGCGGCGCTGCTGTAGGCGACATGCCCAACAACGCCGCCCGCTTCGCCGAGGAATACGCCGACGGCTCACCCGCGCCACTCCCGATCATCCAAGCATTCGCAGGCGCGCCCTCCGGATCACGCTGGATCGCCAACTTCGGCAACGGCCGCCCCGCCGCCTCCGCGTGGGTCATCCGTCCCGACAACCCCGAAGACCTCATCTACGCGTTCGGACAAGTCAACGCGCAAGGCGACTGGGTCCGCGTGCAAGGCTTCGACGCAAGCGACCAGCTCATCGTCAGCGTCGATGCACAGCCCATCGTCTCGGGATGCTTCGCCGGATTCATCACCACCGAAGGGTGCGCCAAGGTCGTCGTCACCCCGCTCGGGAACGGCGACTTCCTCAACGGCATGGACGATGTCCAGGTCTCCGTCACCCCGATCGAGCCGTGCGATCCCGACATCAACTGCGACGGACGACTCAACTTCCTCGACATCTCCGAGTTCCTCGAAGCCTACAGCAACCAGGACCCCATCGCCGACTTCGCGCCAGATGGCAACTTCAACTTCCTCGACATCTCCGCATACCTCGCGCAGTACGGCGAAGGTTGCCCGTAAAGAAAACGCGTGCGTGTACAAACAAGAACACCGCCGAGCGGGACCATTCCCGCCCGGCGATGCTCACGAACAACCCTGATCCGGAATATCAGAGTCAACCAGTCACAAACCCCGCTTTCGCACCGCCACCGATCGGCAGCGAGTGGCCCGTGATATAACTCGCCTGCTCAGACGCCAGGAACACCACCGCCGGCGCGATCTCATCAACCGTGCCGGGACGCCCCAGCGCGACAATGCCGTTGAATACCTCCGTGTTCCCGCCCGATGCGTGCTCGAGCATCGGTGTGCGGATCGGTCCCGGCGCCACAGCGTTCACGCGGATGTTCTCCTTCGCGACCTCGAGCGCGACCGACTTGGTCAGCCCCTCGACCGCGAACTTCGACGCCGCGTAGGTCGCGAAGTTCGCGACCCCGCGTGATCCCAGGATCGAAGACGTGTTGATGATCGATCCACCACCACGCGCCCGAAGCGCCGGTATCTGCGCCCGCATCGCCGACCACACGCCTTTCACATTCGTCCCGATCACGCGATCAAAGTTTCCCTCGTCTTCATCCGCAACCGGTCCGGGCTCTCCGTCCGTTCCCGCGTTGTTGAACGCAATGTCCAGCCCGCCAAACTCCGAAACCGCGAGATCAACCAGCGCCTGGTTCTGAGCCGGGACCGAAACATCGGTCTTGAGAAACACCGCCTTGCCCCCAAGCTCACGGATCCGCTGCGCGACCGCTTCGCCCTTCTCTTCCCGCCGCGCCCCGAGCACCACCGACGCTCCCGCTTCCGCCAGCGCCAGCGCCGCCGCCTCACCGATCCCAGAGTTCGCGCCGCTGACCAGCGCCACCTTTCCTTCAAGCAACTTTCCCATATCGAGGTCCCTTCATATCCGCGGCTCAGCCGCTCCGACTCAACGCACGCCCGACAACCAGACACGCCGAGAAAGCCAATCTCGATAACTAACCAATTGTTCCGAAACTATCCAAAAAAAATGAGATCATCGAAACGATCCCTCAAATCACCCCTCCAACGGCCAAAATGCCGCGCTCATCACGCTCGGAACTGAGCGATCATCGACCGCACCGCACCCCTTGAATCCTCCTCGGGCAGCGGCAATCCGTTGTAGCTCGACAGCCCCGTCTTCGTGATCATCAGCAACCACGCCGACTGCGTCAGATCAAGACCCGCCTTAAGCTCCCCATCACGCTGAAACCGCTCGAGCGCATCATGGAACGCGCCATGGATCCGATCGCGCGCCTGCTCGACGCGCTTGCTCGCCTCTTCATCAACCGCCGCGAGTGAAATCGCCGCGCGATGCATCATGCAGCAAGGAGAGCACTCCCCAGAGTGCTGATACTCGATCACCTCATAAAACAAGCTCTCGAGCTCCGCGAGCGACTGCAATCCGTTGATCCGATCAACCATCGGCCCAACAACATTCTGCGAGTACGCGTCGAGCGTCTTGAGATACAGCTCGTGCTTATCCCCGAATGTGTCGTAGAGCGAGAACCGATTGATCCCCATCGCCGCCGTCAGATCGGAGATACTCGCCGCGTCGTACCCCTTCTCCCAGAACACACCCATCGCTTTCGCGAGGACGGCATCGGGATCAAAGGACTTCGGACGAGGCATCGATTCATTCTCCGGAGCCGGACATCGGCTCATTCATTCTAGTCTTAATCGAACTCAGTTCATAATTATTCTTTATTTCTCGGCTCAAACGCTCCCCCACTGCACCGGCACCACACCATTGAGCACCCTCAAGGTAGGGTGATCGCCTTATTAATCCGCACCTCATACTCGGGAATACGCACGCTGATCACCACCTGATCCCCGCTCACCAGTTCTCGGAACACGAACGAACGCCGACCGTCCTGCAACGATTCGATAGCGCTGATCGTCGATTCCTGTCTTGAGTTCTTGGGCGCCACCGCGATCAGATCCGCGATGATCGGATCGCCCGTCATGTTGGTCACCACGGCGTCCACCTCAACAATCCCCTCCTGACTGCTGCGCCGGAAGCTCAGATTCAGATCGATCACGTCCGTCCCCAACTCGATCTCGCGCTCGACGCGCATCAAGCCGTACTCCTTGTCCGCCATCAGCTCGACATCAAAGACCAGGTCCTTCATGCCCGCAAGCTGCGACGACGAGTACGACACGTCCAGATCAAACCGTTCTTCCAATCCCCCAGTCACCACAAAGTTCACCACGCGAGGCATGATCTCCCACGACCGATCCACCTTCGCCCCGCCGGGCTCCGAGTACCCCCCCGGCTCAACGATGTACACACGGCCTCGGATCGAGAAACCCCAAGGATTCTTGATCACGAGCTGATGCTTGTGCACACCAGTCGTCGCTTCAAGACGATCCGGAGTCACGCGTAGATTCCCGAGAAACCGCACCAACTCCGGATTCACTCCCGTCACAATCACAGGCGTCCGCGTCACCTCGATCCGATGCCTCGGAAGACTCAGCTCCGTCTCGTGCATCAGCCCAACGATCTCCTCGTTGCCAAACAGATCCACCACGCGCACCGCGCCCATGCTCAGCGGAAGCTCCACCATCGCGCGTTCCATCGTCGGCTCATCGAGCCAAAGAATCAGCGCCCCGTCCTTCACCCCGTCCGCAAGCTCGTCATCCGTCGCATCCAGATCCTGCCGCGCCGAGCAAAGCAGCATCCGAACGCCAGGCTCAAGATCAATCTCCTCGATCGCGCCGCGCCCACCAAGCTGATCCACAAGCGTCCGCCAAACCAACAGCTCCGGAGCAGGCATCACGCGCCCGCGCTGACCCGCTTCGACGATCCAAGGATCGGTTAAAACAATCTGCGTGTTCCGCTCGTCCGCACCAGCGAGCTTGCTCGCCCACCACGAACTGATCGCGCGACGACCCAACCACCCCACGCGCGACCAGATCGACTCACTCGAACCATCCGAGTCATACCCACGATGGACCACGCTCAGATGCCCCGCCCCCTGCTCGTCGCGGACCTGAGCCCACTGCTCGATCATGTCATGCATCGCATCATCTGGGAAGCTCGACACATCTCCAACGAGCAGCCGGATCGAATCGTTCATCACCCCCGCTTCAAACGGACGATCCATCGCCCAAGGCACACCGATCACCGCGCCCGGCACATACGGATCCATCAGATCACGCACACCCCCCGCTTCCGCGGACAACACATCCCCCGCATCCTCATTGGGCGCGATCCCCAATCGCCACTCCGTCACCTGCTGACCGTACCGATCCAGCAGCTGACCGATCATCGGCATCGCGATCGGTTCATGCTCCAAGAGCAACCCAAAGATCGCGTCATGATCGATCGCCGCCTGATCCGCGAGTTCCATCGGGACCTCCGCCATCGTCAGACTCACATCAACCCCAAGCGCGATCGAGCGATCAATCGACGTCAACAGCGTCGAACCCTTCACAAGATCCTCGTTCATCGACTCCGCGTCGATCCCGCGCATCTCCAGATGCTTCACACCACTCATAAACACAATGTCAGGCAGTGTCTTGAGCAAACGCTCGTCAAGACTCGTAGCGCGCAGCCCAAAGATCGAGTCCTCTGGGATCAATCGCTCCGTCCCAAACCCACCCACCAGCTTCCCGCTATCACGCTCGGGCTGCCAAAGAAAGTCCAGCTCCTTGCGCCCAACCAGCCCCGCGCCGGAGAACACATCAAACACCGCGTGGTACCACCCGAACTTGGGAAGCGCCGGAGACCACGACTCGTTGAGCCCGTTACCGCGCCCGCCGTCCATCTCATCAACCACATCTCCCGACGCATCAAACACGCGGATCGATGAACGCAGATCATCCCCCGTCAGATCGCGCACCGTCATCTCAAGCGAAGGCGGAACCTCACCAGAGACAATGTTCCCAGGAGTCCCCGTCGTCAACCCGATCATCGGGACCTGCGCCACCACCACATCATCAAACCACGCCCCGCCGTCGTAGTCCTGCGCCCACACCGTGAACGGCTTCACTCTCCGCGCCCTGGGCTGCTGCTCAGGTTGCAACAGCTGCAGCTCGATCCGCACAAACGCCGCGTCCGGCTCCGTCCCCTCGATAAACAACGACAGCAGCTCCCACTCGCCGCGCGTGCTCACCAAACGCGTCGAGACCGCCGCCTCTTCGATCTCATTGCCCGCGCGATCGATCAGCACCGCGACCATCCGCGCCCTCGCGTGCGTGAGCCCATCGGTCCGCACGCGCGCGCTGATCAGATAATCAGCGTTGGGGAACACCGTCAACTCGCCGTGTCTCAGGATCAAGCTCGTCGATCCCCCATCGGTCGGCAGATGCACCGTCCCCTCCCCCGAGAACGCCGGAGACGAGTAATCCAGCGCCGCACGATTCCAGATCGGGAACCCCGGACGATCCCGCGGCACATCCGGATCATGCTGCGCACGAATCCACCCCAAAGGCACCGGCAGCGGATTGGTGTACATCTCCTCAAAGTCAAACGCACGGATAATCCGCCCCGCATACTCCGGACGCGTGATCGTCCCCCCATCCTTGATGTCCCGCGTTTGGACCCCAACAGCTGTCGGCGCAGTGCACAGCATCGCCGCGCCCGCGATCCAACGCGATAACGCGGACATCCGCCCGCCACCGGGATTGATGCTCCGGCTTCCAGCCATCTTCCCTATTCATCGGCTCTTTCGCCCCTTCCCATCCATTTCCCCCCCGCGACCCCCTTGCCCCGCGTCCCACACTACCATGACCCCCAGGAGCCGATAGATGAGCAGTACAGATTCCAACGACCAATCCGACCAGACCACCAATCACACCAGCAACCAGTCCAGCAACAACTGGATCCCGCTGGACCCACACAAACCAGCCCACTCCCCGCTCCAGGGCGCGTCCGACTTTCTGAGCACCATCGAAAAACGCCGGACCGTCCGTCATTTTTCAGACGCCCCCGTCCCCAGAGAGGTCATCGAGCAGGTCCTCCTCGCCGCCGGGACCTCCCCCTCCGGCGCCCACAAACAGCCCTGGCGCTTCGTCGCCGTCTCCAATAAAGACATCAAGCACAAGATCCGTCTCGCCGTAGAAGAAGTCGAACGAGAGTTCTACGAGGACCGCGCCTCCAACCGCTGGCTCGAGGACCTCGAACCCTTCGAGACCAACCCCGACAAGTCCTACATCGACACCGTCCCCTGGCTCATCATCGTCATGGCGCTCCGCACCACCGACGAAGGCGGACAGGTCTACTACCTCAACGAATCCGTCGGGATCGCGACCGGACTCCTCCTCACCGCCGCACACCACGCCGGACTCGCGACCCTGACCCATACCCCCTCCCCAATGAAATTCCTCCGCGAGGTCCTGGGACGACCGGAGCACGAGCGCCCCTACATGATGATCCCGATCGGATTCCCGGCTGAGGACTGCAAAGTCCCAAACATCCAGCGCAAGCCCCTCGACGAGATCAGCGTCTTCATCGAGTAGTCTTCTTAATCCACAATCACCCGCAAAGAAAAAGCCCCGACTCGCATGAGCCGGGGCTTTGTGATTTAAACAGTACAGACGCTTATTCGAGCGCCGCGGCACCCGAGATGATCTCGGTGAGCTCGGTCGTGATCTGCGTCTGGCGCACGCGGTTGAACTCACGCTTGAGCAGCCCGCCCATTTTGCCCGCGTTGTCCGTCGCCGCCTTCATCGCGACCATACGAGCGATGTGCTCGGAAACAACAGCGTCGTTGAAGCACTGGAAGAGCACCGCCTTGACCGCTGCCGGGAGCAGCGCATCGAGCAGCGATTCCGCGTCGGGAGTGAACTCGTACACGTCCTGCATCCCGCTCTCTGCCGCGTCACCCTCGACCTCAGGAGCCGAGAAAGGCAGCAGCTGCATGACCTCAGGACGCTGACGTCCAGCGCTGTAGTACTTCATGTACACCACGCGGACCGCCGAGACCTCGCCATCAACAAACATCTGGATGAACCGGTCCGCCAAACGCTCCACGTCCTCAAACGCCGGCTTATCACCGATGTGCGTGTGGTGCGTGAATCCCGTGTAGCCGTTGAACTTCAGAGCACTCGCGCCCTTCTTCCCAACGATCTCGATCTTGCCGCCCCCAGCTTCCGACGATTCGCGCAGGTGCTTGAGCGCCGTGCGGACGATCGTCCCGTTGTAGGGGCCGCACAACCCGCGATCCGCACTCAGAACAAGCGTTAGCTCGTTCGAATCCGCCGAGGGCTCAGTCAGGAGCGCGTGCCCCTCACCGACACCCGCCTCAGCGAGCTGAGCAACCAAACCAAACAAGGTATCGGTGTATGGACGAGTCGCGACCGAGGTCTGCTGCGCTTTGGCAAACTTACTCGTCGCAATCATCTGCATCGTGCGCGTGATGCGCTTGATGTTCCCGACCGCCTTCATCCGCTTCTTGATATCGCGTGCATTACCCATAGGAGTCGATGGTAGGCCCCTGCACAAAGTAGGTCACCACACCACGCCCCAGGACAGCCCGGAATTGCCCAAATTCAGACCCGGCAATACCCCTACCCATCCCCACCATCCGCTGTTTCACCCTGTTTCGAGCACCCAGTAACTCCAATCGAGTGGATCCCTCATCATGCCAAGCAAACGGCTGGTCTAGCCGGCTCTGATCAACTGGAAATCTACATAAATTCTGAGATTGTTCATAGGAGCCCAGCCCCCCGATCACGCATCTCATACCAGAGCCCGATCAGCAACCAGACTCGGGCAGAAAGGTCCCAAATGCCAACCACCCAGATCCTCCGTTCGATCGTGCTTGTGCTGATCTCACTCGCAAGCAAGTCCCTTGCCCAGCCCTTCGCCGAGGACCACCTGATCTTCGGCACCAATTCCGTCACCGTCGATCCCTCCCAGAACCTCGCGTTCCTCGACCTGACCGTCACAGATGATGTCAGCTTCGCGGACATGCCCGCCCTGCTCGAGCTCGGCGGGACCTACGACGGCTGGCGCTACGCCACCCAGGAAGAGATCATCGGGCTCCTCAACGCGATCGGATGGTCGCCCCCGATCACCGATCTGTCCACCTTCAATCTGTCCACATCATCGATCGCAGAGACCATCCTCGAGAGCTTTCTCGGGGTCATCACGGACGACAGCACCCCGCCGTCCGAGGTGCTCATCTCGAGCGCAGGCTACCTCGCCGACGGCAGCGGAGTGTTGGTGACATACGCAGATAATGCTCTTCAGTTAAGCACGACGTCGATCTTCGACGGATCGAACCCACCCGCCGCCGGGCACTGGCTCGTTCGTGACCTATCAATCGATGCGCCAACCTACCAAGGCACGCTCGCCGAGTTCGGAGAACCGGTCGACTCGAGCGCGGACTTCCAGGTCACGCTCCTCTCGTCCGTCGGAGCGCCGCTCGCAACAATCGAGCACACTGAGATCATCGTCTCGCAAGGCGTGTTCTCGTTCCCGCTCTCATTCAACCCCGCACTCTTCGAGGAGCCGGGCGCGTCGCTCCAGATACAAGTCCGTGTCCCATCAGGTTCAGGAGCCTACGAGCGGATCGCGCCAGACCAGCCCGTGACCCCCTCGCCGCGGGCGCTCTTCGCCGATCGCGCGGGTCATGCGGACCAAGCAACGATCGCAGGCATCGCTCTCGTCGCCGACGAACTCAGCGGATCGGAATCCATCCCGATCCCGATCGCAGCCGAGCTACAGGCAACCAACCCCATTGGCTTCCAAACCCCGATCGCGACCAAACACGGCCGGATGGTCACGCTCAACGGCTATATCACAAACTTAGACGGAGTCGGCATTACCACCATTGCAACCCTCCCCCCGGGGTACCGCCCGAGCGCAACGATCGTCGTTGCGGTTCACGGAGTAAGTGATCGCGGCGTCGAGTTCTCCCGAGGCTTGGTGGTGAGGCCCGATGGGTCAGTGCGCATGTCTACTCTGGATTTTAGAGAAATCTACCTCGAAGGGATCACATTCCCAGCCGCGCCCTGAGCCGAACGAATCAATCGAATCGACTTCGATCACTCCCCAGAAGCGTGCCGACGAGGACCGCGATCCTCGCCCATCCGATGAGGTCTGTGCTCAGCCCCATCCGCATCCTCAGGGAACGGGAACGCCGTGCTCAAGCCCGTAATCCTCGGCAAGCTCGCCTTCACAGGCAACCCCCCCTGGACCGCCCCCCCTTCAACAGAATCAGGTCCCGATGAATCAGCAGCATTCACAGCATCGTTGGCTTCACGCACAGCTCACCTCTCTTCACTTCTCATCCAGAGCCGCACCAAACAAAGACACCGCTCCGGACATCAAAGCATGCCACAAAACCACCAGCCCGCCAGCCAATCTGTTAAGAATCCGCCCCATCTCCAACAATCAAGCCGTCATACGCCAGATCGATCCCCTCCCGCAACGACCGAGTAGTCTCCGCGTGCGCCAGATCGTGCGTCATATGCACGAACAACGTCCGAGAAGCCCCGATCCGCTCCGCCTCCGCGACCGCTTGCTCAACCGTAAAGTGCGTCGAATGCGGCCTATGCCGAAGCGCATCAAGCACCAGCGTCCGCACCCCGCCCTCCGCACCCTCTAAATACGCCCTTGACGATTCGGGAACCTCCACCACATCCGTGCAGTACGCCAAAGGAAGCACCCCCGCCGGATCTTCAACAGCCTCCGACTCAAACCGGAACCCCAGGATCTCCTGCACGCCGTGCATCAGAGTCATCGGAGTGATCTTCATCCCAAACAACTCGATCATCTCCCCCGCCACCAACTCCCTCGGCACCAGATCCGCGATAAACGACTTCTGAATGTTCTTCTCTTTCTCGAAGATGTGCTGGTACACCCGCCGCAGCGACTGATGCGTATGCGCATCAGCCCACACCTCGATCGGCTGCTTCATAATCTCATTAAACCGACGGATCTCATCCAAGCCCCACACATGATCCACGTGGTTATGCGTAATCAGGATCGCATCCACACGCGTGATCCCCTCCCGCAAAACCTGCTCACGCAGATCCGGCGACGCATCAATCAAAATCACCCGCTCCTGACCAGTCGAATCCACAAACTCAATCGTCGCACTCGTCCGCGTCCGCGTGTCCCGAGGATCCGTCGAAGTACACACCCGGCACCCACACGCAATAATCGGCACCCCCGCCGATGTCCCAGTTCCCAAGAAACGAATACGCATACCCAACGATAGTCCGCCCCTTACAAATACACCTTCCGATTGTAAATCCACCACTCAATCATCATCACCCCCAGCGCCCCCAGCAGCAGCCACACCCACCACTCCTTGAGCCGCTTGATCTCCCCCTGACCGCTCGCGCTCACGACCCGATTCGACAGCCCCACGCTCTCCGATGTCCCCGCGTCAGACTCCGGACCATCAAGCAAGTTCGCGGCATAAAAACGAACAATCTTCCCGTCATCCTCGATATCACTCGTCCCCGCGCTCCCTGTCCACTGCACGCTGTAGACCCCCGTCTCGCGGATCGGGCCGTACACGATCCGCCCGTCGGGAGCCGCAACGATCTCGCTGCTCATCGATCCATCAGGGAGCTTCACACGGATATTGCCCGCATCACTGGGAACACGATCCGCGAGCACATAACCAGGAGTGAGCTGCCGAGCGTTTACATCAAGATCCGTCCCCACCTGCGTCCCCAGATAATCCACCGCGCTCGCAAGAAAGACCACAAAGCTCACATCGAACGGCCAGTTGGAAAACTTCGGATCAAACCCCACCATCACCGCGCGCACATCCCCCGTGCTCATCTCCACAATCGCCGGCCCCTCCGTCGTCTCCGCGAGCGACACCAGCTCCGACCCATCCGGGATCTCGATCGTCCGCGACTTCCCGATCACCACCGCATCAAGCGTCAGATCGCGCAGCAACGGATGCGTCCGCCTCCAGTTAATAATCTGCGTGCCGGGACCCTCACCCTTGTCTACCACCCCGCCGGGACCGGTGTACACATCACCCACGATCAAGTACCGCCCCGGATCAAAGACCACCCCGCCCTCGCCCGCTTCGGGAAGCACGCTATCGAACACAAACAGATCAATCGCGCTCGTCTCCCCATCCTCGCGCATCTGCTCGTACTCGCTCGGAGTGATCACCAACAGATCCGAGATCGACAACCCCCGCAGCGCCTCGCGCAGGAACAACGACCCAGTCGTCACCAGCGCGACCGACGCCTGCTTCGCCGGAGGGACGATCAGCGTCCCGCGATTGTCGGTGTTTAGTACATCCAGATTGCCCTCCCCAAACCCAGTCGTCAGTCGAACACCAACCACCACCCCATTGGGTTCATCAAGCTCAAACACCACCCCCCCAGTGCTCGCTTCGCGCTCACCAGTCTGCGAGTTGACCTCCGCCCCCTCCAGCTTCACCGCACGCACCGAAACCACGGCTCCCCCAACCAACAACTCCGCATCGATCGACCGTGGATTCGGATCCGTGGACTGCACCCCCACAAACACACTCAGTTTGCGAGGATCTTCGTAGTCCCGCTCGGCGCGCAGAGCCGTGAGTCCGACATTGACCGATCCCGCACTCCCGATCGCGTGGTACTCAAAGCTCGGCGCCCCCCCAAAATCCCCCGCTTGTTCTTGCGAGTCCGCGCGCACGACATCCAAATCCGAAATCCGTCCATCACTGAACAGATGGAAGAAGTACGCATCCCCGCCCTTGATCCCCTCGATCTCCACCGGATCAGTCCCCTCACCGCTGGGACCCGTATCAATAAACACCCGATTCGGACGCTGCGACTGCGCCAATCGATACGCCTCCTCAATAGAGCTCGGCCCATCCGTCTGCACAATCCCGTTGATCGCATTGATCAGCGTCTGCTTATCCGATGTAAACTGCGAAACAATCTCCGCCGACCGATCAAACGCGATCACCATCGCCTCGTCCGCCTTGTCCGATTCCTCAAACAACGAAGGCGACGCGAGCCCCTCCACCAAACCGATCGCCCGCTCCTTCGCGACTTCCAATCGCGTCCGATCCCCAGCTGTATCCCGATCCCCATCAACCGCGCGCATCGAAGCACTGCGATCAATCAACAGCACCAGCTTGCGCCCCGCCGATGCACTCGCCGTCGAGCGAGGCTGCGCCAGCGCCAGCAAGATCAACCCCAGAATAATCAGCTGCAAAAACAGCAACAGATTCCGCCGCAACCTCTGGAACGGCGCATTCGCTTGCAAGTCCTGGATCGACTTCTTCCAAAGCAGCGTCGAGGACACCTCGCGAGGCACACGACGCAGCTTCAGAAAATATAAGATCACCAACGAAGGGATCGCGATCGCCCCCACCAAAGCCGCCAACATCGGTGTCGCCCAAGTCATCCCTTCGCTACGCTCCAATCAAATCCCATCATCATCAGAGTATACAGCAACCACTCCCCAACCGATGCACACCAACAGCACCAAAAAAACAACGAGCCATCATGGCCCGTTGCTATTCATCCATTCAATCAGATCAATCTCAGCGCCGACGACGCCCCGCGACCAGACCACCAAGCCCGATCAACGCAAGACCCGACGGAGCAGGCACAACCCGCATCCCGAACCCATCAATCCCGAACCGAGTCCCGAATCCACCGAGAGCTGGACCCGTCGCGTTCTCGCCGAACGCGAAGCTGACCGTGTCCGACTGAGCGGTAAAGACCAGCGACTGCTCGTCCCATGTGTTGTCAACACCATCTGCGCCAGTCAGGACCGTCGAATCCCAATCGCTGATGTTCGCGCCCTCGATGCCGACATCGATCGAATCCATAATCCCAGCCCACCCATTGAAAGACGCCGTCAAAATCGTCGCGAAGAACGAGAGCTCGTAAGTCTGTCCAACCTGGAAGCCGCTCAGCGAAAGCCCAACGACTTCGTTCGATGCCTCGGAGTTCGATCCCTGCTCAAACTGATTCATCCAGATCGCGGCATCATCCGGATCGCCCGTCAGCGTCACATTCGTCGCCGAGAACAAACTCGATCCAAGATCAGGACTCGCGTTGAGCGTTGTCCAGCCGGGCAAAAAATTCTCAGGCACCCCGATGCGATCCGATGTCCCAAGATCGATCCAATCAGACGATTCCCAAGAAACCGTCAAACCACCAAACGCCGCGCTCGATGCAAGCACCAAAGCAGCTCCAGTAAAACACATCTTCATTTGGATTCCCTCTCCAAAACAACAAAAGGAGTAATCAGCCACGAGCTGGCCGTGAACCCTGAAAGTACACCCAAATTCACATTGTGCCAGTAGAACGATCGTTTTTCTCAGACCATACAGACCGTCTATCTACCGCAACAACCCCCGCTTCCGCAGGTAATCCACCAACAGCGTATCAATCGGTGTGTCCGACTGGATCGTCAGTCCCGTGATCTCTCGCCGAGCGCAGAAGTCCCGCAAGCCCTGACAATACGCCGACAGGTTCTCCTTGTACTTCTTGAGCAGCGGCGCCGAGATCGTCACCTCCGCCATGTCCCCATCCTCCACATCGCGCAGCTGCAGATCCCCCGCGATGTCAGGCTCCACCTCCTGAGGCGACAAGACCTGAATCGCAAACACATCGTACCCGCGCCCCACCAGCAGCCGCAGACCAGTCTCGTACCCCTCCTTCATGAAGAAGTCGCTGAGCACGATCATCACGCCCTTGCCTCTACGAGACATCGCGATGCGCTTGCACGCCTGACCAAAGTCCGTCCCGCCCTCAGGAGTGATCGAGCACAAAAACCGCGCCAGATCATGCGTTCTCCTTCGACCACGCAGATCACGGATATTGCCCGCGATCGATTGCTCCCCTCCAGCAATCACCAGCTCATCACGCATCCCCACCGCCGTGACCGCGACACGGTTGAGGTTCAGCAGCCCGATATACCCCAGCGCCATCGCGACCTGCTGCATGTAGTAGAACTTATTGGGTTCGCCGCAATCACTCGAAGCGCTCGCATCGATCACGATATGCAGCGACAGATCCTCCTCTTCCATGAACAGCTTCATGAAGAACCGATCCAAGCGCGCATAAATGTTCCAGTCGATGTGCCGAAGGTCATCCCCCGTCGCATACGGACGATGATCCGCGAACTCGACGCTCTCGCCGCGTTTCTTGGATCGGCGTTCACCCTTGAGCTTGCCCGCAAAGATCTTCCGCGAGGACACATCCAGATGCGAGATCTTCCCGATCAGCTCAGAAGACAGCAGCTCATCAATCGTCGCAGGCCGAGTTGGATTCTCCGATCGCAGCATCAGTCTTCAATCTCCCGGATCACATCGTCGATCGCCTTATCAATCCTCGTCTCACTCGATCGCGCCTTGCGAGGATGATGCGCATCCACCGTCAACCCCTTCTTGCTTACCACTTCTTTGTAGCACCCACCAGCACTCCCCACCGCGCCCAGCACCCCCGCGACAAGACACACGCGAACAACATTCTGATTGGACTTCTTCATCGAGCTTTTCATTGACCGTCCTCCGCATCCCATCGCACAAACACCGTCCCCTCGCCCCCCAGCTTCGGGACCGTCACAAACCCCGTCTCAAGCGGCTCATCAATCACCACGCGGAACACAAACCCATCATCCCACCCCTCCCGCAGCGCTTCCTTCCCCGCCCCCTCCACACTGAGCGAAAGCAGTCCGCTTACACCACGCTCTTTGGTCATCAGCGCGTACTGCACACTCATCCAGCCCTCATCACGCGAGCTATATACCACAGGCCCAATCACAAACTCCGACAAGCTCCCGTCCTGCTCCGAAACACACAGATGCGTGCTCCATCCATACCCCCGCTGCTCCGCGACCATCGACCGTGCCCGCTCCATCGACTCCGCATCATCCGCGACCCCCACGACCCAGGTCTCGCCGGGACCGCGCGAGCGCTCCCCCCCACCGATCGCGCAGCCGCTTAAAAGCAGCCCACACGCAACCAGACTGAACAGACTATGGATCATGAACCCACCATCGCCGTCGGCTGTGTCGGAGTCAGCTTCAGAATCTCGCGCACCACATCGTCCGAGCTCACGCGATCCGCCTCCGCTTCAAAGTTCATCAGCACACGATGCCGCAGACAAGGCATCGCGACCTCCTGGATGTCCTGATAGCTCACATGGAATCGACCATCGACCAGCGCGCGGACCTTGCCCGCCAGGATCAGCGCCTGCGCCCCGCGTGGACTCACCCCGCAGCGCACATACCGATTGGTTGGACCATTGGGACCACCCGCCGCTGTATCCGTCTCCGGATGCGTCGCCAAAACCAGCCTCGCCGCGTACTGCTTCACATGCGGCGCGACGACCACCTGACGCACAAGCTCCTGATACTCAAGAATCGCCTTCCCGTCGAGCACCTTGCCCGCGACCGGATTCTCCGCGCCCGTCGTCCGATCAATGATCTCCATCAAGTCCTCAAGCCCCGCGTACCCCACATCGACCTTGAGCAAGAACCGGTCCATCTGCGCTTCAGGAAGCGGATACGTCCCCTCCTGCTCGATCGGGTTCTGCGTCGCGAGCACCAAGAACGGCTCATTAAGCTCGTACGTCTCACCCGCCACCGTCACCGAATGCTCCTGCATCGCTTCAAGCAGCGCGGATTGAGTTTTCGGCGTCGCGCGATTGATCTCGTCCGCGAGCACCACCTGCGCAAAGATCGGCCCCTGCTGAAACTCAAAGCTCCGATGACCAGTCTCCGGATTCTCCGAAACAATGTTCGTCCCGATCACATCCGCAGGCATCAAGTCCGGAGTGAACTGAATACGCGAGAACGGTAAGTGCAAAGTCGTCGCAAGCGTCCGCACAAGCAAAGTCTTCCCAAGACCGGGCACCCCCTCAAGCAGCACATTGCCCCCCGCAAAGAGCGCCACCAGCACCGCATCGACCACCGCCTGCTGACCCACCATCACCTTGCCGATCTCGCCGCGCAGCTGCGCAAAGCTCGCTCGGAACTGCTCGCACTGCGCCTTGACCTCAGCCGGTGTCTCCAGATGCTCATTCATTGCCATGTCAAACTCCTCGCCGAACCCTCGGCGTTGGTATCTTCACTCTATCAACTATTCCTGCCCGTCATACTCATCCCGCGCCCGCTTCTTCGCCGCCCGCAACGCACTGAGCGCATCCATCGTCTCGTCTTCCTTCGATTCCACCTTCTTGGGTTTACCAATTGCAGTCCCCCCAGTTCCAGACGAGCCTTCTTCTTGTCCAGACAACGCCACCGGACCATCCTGGATCTGCACCGTCTGATCCGCCTCGAACTTCCGCGATGACTGCTTGCGATCATCCCCAGTCCTCGATTCCGTCCGCACGCGCGCCGCGCGCATCGCCGCCGTCGCGTCCATCGAACGATCCGTTTCTTTGTTCGCACCGCGCCGCACGAACGCCGCGATCGCGCGCGGATCGATCCGCACGCGCCGCACCGCGACATCCATCAAGAAAATCGCGATCCCGATGATCGCCACCACCATCCAGATCGGCGTCAGCGCCACAGGCATCGTCAGCCCCTCACGCGACCATAAATCCGACCCCGACGGATCACTCGCATCGAGCATCCGTCCGCCAGTAATCGACGCCACCTGTCTCAGCAAAGGCAGATTCGTTTTCAGCGACTTGTACTCATCCGCAAACGGCCGGATCACCGCCGCCTGCGCACTGCCCTCAAGCACGCGATCACCTTCCCCGGCAGCGCGGTACTGCATATTCACGACATACGAGCCGGGCTTCGAAGAATCAAAGTCCCCCTCGTACCGACCAGGCCCAACCTGGCGCAGTTCGACAACCTCCCCGACCCCGTCGGGAGTCGAAGCACGCGCTCTAAAGTTCGCAAAGTCCATCCGCTCCCCGCTGGGATCAAACGCCTCGACGACCACCCGCGTCCGCTCGCCCGTGTTCTCCGTCGTCACGCGCAGCGTCGACTCCCCGCCCGGACGCATCGCCCATCGAACATGCTGCTCCCAGAATTGATTGAACCCGCTCCACCCAACCCAAGCCGGTGACCAGCGCGACGACACATCACTCGTAAACGTCACGACCTTGCCAAGCCCATACTGCCACTGCGCCGCGATCGGATCTTCTTCCTTGCCGCGAAGCGTCACCAGCGACAACCCCTCACGCTCCGCCGCGACCACATACCCCTGAATCGCAGGCACCGCATTAATCCCACGCATCGTCTCCGTCGGAACCCCCGTCCTCGAAGGACTGAACGCCTGCCCCTCCCAGATCAGCGCTCTACGAATAGTCTGCGCCTCCTTAATAAAGATCTGAGGCAGCGTCTCCAGCGCATTGTTACCCACATGGTAATACGTCCCCCCGGTCATCCGCGCCATCGTCCGCAAGGTATTCGTATCCCCCGCCGAGTGCGGATTCACACCCACCGCAGAGATCGTGATCCCCGACTGCTTGAACTGACGCAGCAACCCACGCGACAACGACGGATCACCATCGCTGATCACGATGCAATGCTTCTGCCCCGCCTGCGCCTGCTGCAACCCCGCAAGCGCCAGCTGCAACGACGGATCAAAGCTCGGCATATCCCCGAACTGCAGATTGTTAATCGCCTGTCGAACCGCCGAGCGATCCCCGACAGGTGAAATCGGATACACCCAGTCCGTCCCGCCGATCCCCTGATACTCCACGATCCCGATCAGATCCAATCGCGACAACGCATCCGCCGCCGCGTTACAGATCTGCTTGCCGTAGAAAACCCCCTTGGGAATCTCAACCGAGTGCACCACCAGCGCCAGCGCCCCGCGAGGCATCTGCCGCTTCTGAGGCGGATCAAGCCGAATCGGGAGCGCATCGGCCAGCGGCGATCCGATCCAACCACCAGCACCAAACGACTCGGGACCACCGATCATCACGATCCCGCCCCCCGTGTCATGTACGTACTGGCGCATCATCTCCTGCTGCGTCTCCGCGAACGAATACGCCGACTGATTGATCATCACCACCGCTTCGTACGACGCCAGCTCGGGAAGACTCCCTGGAAACTCCGCCGCCGTGATCCGCTTGGTTTCCAGCTCCGCAGCGTGCAGCGCATTCTCGATCCGCGTCGCCTCGCGTGGATCCTCCGCGACCACCAGCACCAATCCCTCGCTGCCCACAAACGTGATCACCGAGCCGTTGTTGTTCTGGCGCAGCGAGTCCCCGATCGTCGTCCCCGTCGTCCCGTCCGCATTGAGCGCCGCCAACGGCTCAAACACCGCGTCATACAGCTGAGGCCCCGGCTGATTCACCGCGATCGGAACACGGATCACATTCCGACCCTTCTTAAGCTCTGCGTAGTACCCAAGCTCATCAGGAGCCGGATCAAGATCAATCGGAGTCCCGCCGCGCGACACCATCAATCGACCCACCGCCGGAGTCGTGCTCGTCAAAACAACCTTGAGCGCGATCGTCTCACCCACGCGAGTATTCGCCGGCGCCTGCACCCCCTCGACCATGATCTCTTCCGCGTACTCAAACTGCACCGGGAGCACATCGATCGGGATCCCCGCCGCCTTCGCCTGCTGCGCCGCTTGGAAGAGCGACCCCTCCGTCTCGTTCGCGTCCGTCACCAGCACGATCCGCGCCGCCGCGTCCGTCGCGGAGTTCGCGATCGCTTGGTTGACCGCCGACGCTAGGTTCGTCGCTTCCGTGTCCCCAATAAACTGCCGCTCGATCCCACGCACAAACTTGCTCGGAGACGCCTGCACAATCGAGTCCCGCGCCGCCGTGATCACCCCAAGCTTGTCATCCGGCTGCCTCGACCCCTCCTGCGCCAGCTCCACAAACGTGTCCACCCTCGGCTGCACACTCGACGGAATCGAACGCGACACATCATTAATCACCGTCACCCCAACCGCCGTCGCCTCATCCCGATACGAAGGACGCGCCAGCGCCGAGATCACCAGCACCAGCGCGATCACCCGAATCACCAGCGCCGCGATCCGCGACGACTTCCCGAGCCCCGCCAAACTCTTGCGCGCCAGGAAAATCGTCATAGGCACACACACCGCCAGCAGCACCAGCATCATCGGCTGATCAAACTGAATCGGTCCCAGCTCAAGCGCCCCAAGAGTAACCATCGCCTCCATCATCGCTGACCCCCCGCGACCACGCCCACCCCCTCAAACCGCACCTTCTGGATCCGATTGTTCCCCGAATCCAGAATCACCAGCTCCCCACCAACCACCGCGCTCGTCCAAGGCGTCGCCAGCTCCCCATCCCCGCGCCCCCCAAACCCATACACCCCAAGCGTCTTCCCGCTCGCCAGATCCATCAGCCGAACACAGTTCCCGCCAAACTCACTCACCAGCGCCGTCCCATCCCCCAGCACACGCACCCCATACGGAAACTTCATCGGCGCAAAGTCCGGATCATGATCCGATCCGTACCACGCGATCAACCCCCCATCCAATCCCACGCGCCCAACACGATGATGCGCCGAATCCACCACCACCAACTCCTCAACCCCATCATTCATCCACAGCCCAATCGACTGCGGACGCGACAACGCCACCTCTCCATCCGACCCATCCACCGTCTCCGACGCCGTCCCGATCTGTCCATTCCAGACGAGCTGCACCCCATCACCATCGCTGCCCCGCTCAACCCGATACCGCGAAACCCGATCATTCCCCCCGTACTCACTGATCATCAGCTCGTGCACCCCATCCTCATCCGCACGCACGATCACATCCGTCGGATAAATAAACTCCCCCTCCCCCTCGCCGTACACCCCAAACTCGAACTCAGGACCACTCCCATCCAAAGGCAATCCATACATCAGCACGCGATGCTCATGCGTATCCGCGACATACGCCGCGAGCTGATCCTTCTCAAACAGGTGCACCCCCACCGACACCCCCGTGGGCATCCCGCGATCAAAGATCGGCATCAGCACCTCGCCCACCTGCCCCCCAGTCGCCAGATCAATGGTCTGCATCCGCGCCGTCTTATCGATCACCACCGCGACCGCATTGCCACTTATATCAGTAAACACATCCATCGCGCGCGGATACACAAACTGCCCCGGATGCGTCCCCGTCTCCCCAAGCACCACTGGATCCACCAATCGCCCCGATGCATCCGTTGTTGATTGCTCATCACATCCACCCGCAACCACCGCCCACACAACGAGCGCGATTCCCCCAACGAGTTGTCCAGAACGAATCAACATCATGCAATACCCATCATAGTGGGTTCTAGTGGTCCGCGTGCTTTCGGTTGCCCCGTCCGATCAGCCAACCACTGACCAGCCCCCCTCCGATGACCGAAACCACCAGCGCCACCCCCATCAGGTTCAGCAGCGCCGCCGACAACCGCTCGAGCCGCGCATAGTGCAGGTCCGCGAGCAATCCCTGCGACAACGTCGAGACCCCCGCGCGCGTGATCATCACGCTCGCCTCGATCTCGTGCACCGCCAGCAACCCGCACAGCACCCCCGCCCCAACACTCCCCATCACGCACCCCTTGCCGTGCGCCCTCCACCATTCAACCACCCCGCCCCCCATCGACCAGCGCTGCGCCATCAGCTCCGCGCGCTCGCGCCCCGCAAGCACCGCCCCCACCACCGCGCTCACCACCAGCACCCGCGCCAGCAATCCCACCACCTCACCCAACCCATCATTCAATACACCCACCCCCGCGACCGACGCCCCCACCAATACCCCAGGCACCAGCCCCGTCGCCAGCGCGCCAAACACCCCCATCACCCCAACCCATCGCACCCACTTTCGATAATCCCCAAGCAAGCACGCGACCCCCAGCGCGTGCAGCGCGCCGATCACCCCGACAACACACCCGATCCACACCGAATGCCCGATCGCATCCCCGCGCTCGCTCCAGAACAATCCCATCACGCGCCAATCATCGATCGACACCGCCAGCACCACCATCGGGACCATCACCCCGCACGACCACACCACCAACGCATACACCCACCCACGCAGATTACCTCGCCGGCCGCCCCGCTCAACCTCGCGCTCCGCACCCGTCCCCACCACCATCCGCCCCCTCGTCAGTACCCGCGTCACCCACCACGCACCAACCACCCCCACCAACACCATCGGCGACCCCAGCACCCACACCACCCCCCACTCGTCCGCTCCACGCTCAGACAGCGCCCGCCACACCACGATCGACCACGTCTCCAGCTGCGCCAGATGCAAAGGCACCCCGCTCCCGAGCATCACCAACGTCGTCAATCCCCACGCCCGCACCAGCGCCCCTCGATGCAACCCAACCCACACCCGCGCCCGCGCCACCATTCCCGCAGGCTCTAGATCCATCATGTCCCGATGCACCCCACGCTCGCCCCCGCTCCCCCCGATCACCACCGCCGCGATCACCGACCCCCACAGCGCCATCCCGACCACACCGATCGCATACCCCGCCCAGATCGTCACCCACCGACGACCCTCGCCGCTCGTCGCGTAGCCGATCAACCATCCCCCCACCAATGTATCCGGCGCCCGCGCCAGATTCATCGCGCCATAGATCGCATAGCTCGGCATCCACAAAGGCACAAGCCCCACTGCCCACACCCACGCGCGCCTCCCCCCCATCAGCACGCGCCCCAGCCCGATCCCAAGCACCACCGACAACACCCCGATCCCCCCCGCGATCCCGATCGTTCGCGCAAGCAACCCCACTCCATGCGAGCTCATCAGCCCAAACCCCTCACCGATCGAGTCCAGATCAACCGACCCCGCCGCCCCAAGCACCACCGTCCCCGCGACGAGCCCCATCAGCGCAAGCATCCCCCCAACAACCCCCAACATCCCGCTACCGATCTGTCCGCTCGCGTTCCGCATCGGCGCAGTCTACCCCGACATGATCAAGCAAGAACAAACCACAATCACGAAAGTTCACACCAAGTCCACTTTGCGGATAGAATCTTCACCACCGCACAGGACTCGTGGGGTTCACGCGCCTGTCGCCGAGAAACATCAACATACGGATCAACACAACATGATCGATATCCGCAAACTCAAAGAACTCGTCAAACTCATGGTCGAAAATGAACTCTCCGAGCTCGATCTCCGCGACCAATCCGAAACTGTTACCATCAAACGTGGCAATGACAGCGAGCCCGTCATCTACCACGCGCCCGCCGCCGCTCCAGCCGCCGCAGCACCAGCAGCAGCCCCCGCCGCCGCAGCCGCGCCCGCTGCTGAAGCCAGCGCCCCAGACTCCGACGCCGGACTCATCGCCATCGAATCCCCGATGGTCGGAACCTTCTATACGAAACCAAACCCAGAGTCCCCAGTCTTCGTCAACATCGGAGACCAGGTCGGACCAGACTCCGTCGTCTGCCTCGTCGAAGCGATGAAGGTCTTCAACGAAATCAAAGCCGAGAAATCAGGCACCATCGCCAAGATGTGCGTGAGTGACGGCGACGCCGTCGAGTTCGGACAACCACTCTACATGATCAAGCCAAACTAACCACGCCGACCTCTTCCGGTGGGACAGGCTTCCAGCCTGTCTCTTCTCAACAGAAGTTCCTGCTCACGAGAGATCCACCCCATGTTCCAACGCGTCCTGATCGCAAACCGAGGCGAGATCGCCCTCCGCATCATGCGGGCCTGCAAAGAACTCGACATCGAAACCGTCTGCGTCTACTCCACCGCCGACAAAGACGCCCCCTACCTCAAGCACGCCGATGAAACCATCTGCATCGGACCAGGACCCTCCAAAGACTCCTACCTCAACATCTCCCGCATCATCTCCGCCGCAGAACTCGCCGACGTCGATGCCATCCATCCCGGATACGGCTTCCTCTCCGAACGCGCCGACTTCTCCGAAATCTGCCGAGAATGCAAAATCGAGTTCATCGGACCATCCCCAGAAGCGATGGGCAAGCTCGGCGACAAGGTCGAAGCCAAACGCTACGCACGCGCCGCAAAGGTCCCCGTCTTCCCAGGAACCGAAGGCGAGATCGAAGAACTCGAAGAAGCCGTCGAGGTCGCCGCGGAAATCGGATACCCCGTCATCATCAAAGCCTCCGCAGGTGGTGGCGGACGAGGCATGCGCATCTGCCGCAACGAAGCCTCACTCCGCACCAACGTCGCCAAAGCACAGCAAGAAGCACTCGCCGCCTTCGGGAACGGCGGGGTCTTCGTCGAAAAATTCCTCGAACACGCACGACACGTAGAAGTCCAGTGCATCGGTGACAAGCACGGCAACGCCATCCACCTCTGGGAACGCGACTGCTCCATGCAGCGCCGTCACCAGAAAATCATCGAAGAAGCCCCCGGCCCACTCATCGACCGCAAGAAGATCGAGAAAGTCTGCGAAGCCGCCGCCAAGCTCATCAAGTCCGCCGACTACGCCGGCGCCGCGACCGTCGAGTTCCTCATGGACGACGACCAGAACTTCTACATGCTCGAGGTCAACACCCGCGTCCAGGTCGAGCACCCCATCACCGAGATGATCACCGGAGTGGACATCGTCAAGACCTCCATCCAGGTCGCCGCGGGAGAGAAGCTCCCCTACAAGCAAAAAGACATCCAAGTCCAAGGCCACGCCATCGAGTGCCGCATCAACGCCGAGGACCACACCAAAGACTTCCGCCCAAGCGCCGGATTCATCGAGACCTACCGCGCCCCAGGAGGACTCGGAGTCCGCATCGACACCCATGTCTCCGCCGGATACCGCGTCCCACCAAACTACGACTCCATGATCGGCAAACTCATCGTCCACGCCGAGACCCGCGAAGCCGCCATCAAACGCGCCCTCCGCGCCCTCAACGAATACGAAGTCGGCCCAATCAACACCACCATCCCCCTCCATGCCCAGCTCATGCAAAACTCAGACTTCCGAAAAGGCGGCGTAGACATCCACTATCTCGAACGACTGCTCAAAGACTAATCCAACTCTTCACGACTCCGATACAACACGCCGCATCCGAACGCCCGCGACCCCCTCACCATAGTAATCCGCGAGGTTCGCCATCTTCGCAAACCCAAGAGACTCATACAGCCCAATCGCCACCGCGTTATCCACGCGCACCTCTAAGTACACACGCCGGATCCCGAGCCCGCTCAGCACCCCCAGCGCCTCCTCAAGAAGCGACCGACCGATCCCGCGCCCCATCATCGACGGATCCACGGCCACCCCATAAATCCGACCCGACTTCCACCGCCTGTGCGTGCGGATCAAGCTCACCACCCACCCCACAACCCGATCGTTCTTCATTGCGACCTGCACGATCGCGCGCGGATTCGAAATCAACCGCTTGATCTGGCGCAGCGTGAACCGATCGTCCTCGCCGAACACCATCGCCTCGACCACCGCGATCCCCACCGCGTCCTCGAGCTGCGCTCTGCGGATCCCAACAACAATGTCCTCGCCGCGCACCTGACCGGCGCCCTGCAAAACCGCAACAGTCATCGGATGCGCCTCCAGTCGACGAACAATCCCAGGATCAACCACCGAACCAACCCCCACCGGCTCACGCATCAGCATCGACTTGCTCATCATCCGGCTCGGACGATAACTCGTCTTCGTGTACCGCAACGACTCGATCCCCCAGTCATCACCCACGTTGATCTCATCAACATCCCCAAAGCACCGCTCACAAAAATACGAGAACACAAACTGAGGCATCCCCGCGATCTCCGGATCAGTCTTCTCCACATAAATCACCCCCTGCACCGACCCATCGCGCCCCACCAACCGCTCGCCGATCGTGAACCCCGCGAGCCGACCATTGATCCGGATCGCCAGCGACACCAACCCCAGCTCATCGAGATACTCAAGCAAGCACCTCGTAAACCGCTCATCACGCTCACGCAGCACATCCGTACCGATCAGCCGTTCGTTCGCTTCCCCCTCGTGCCGCTTGTCCGCCGCGTTCCTCCAGAGCGACAACAGCGCGTTGCACTCGTCCAGATCATCCCCGCAAATCGGCGCCGCCGTCCACTCCGGATTCTCCCGCAGGAACTTGCTCCGCAGCTTGCGTTTGCCTTTCAGATCCCCGCCCGCGAGTTCGACCATCGCCGAACGCTTGTACACATAATCGCCAGGCATCGCGCTCGCAGACAACACCATCGCATCGCTGCTCCGGATCCGATCAAGCATCTCATCAGACACATACTCGATCCGCGATCGGCGCTCCATGCTCGTGCCGTTCTCTTCATCCATCAGCGCAAAGCACCGCTCGATGCACACCCCCAACCGATCCCCCGCCCCCTCCTCCACCACCATCGGAGGCAGCATCATCGACAGATCACCATCCACGCTGCTAAACAAACACAGGTGCCCCTCGATCACCGCGTACGTCAGCTCCAGCGCCTCGCCCCACCCAAGACAGATCGCAAAGCTCATATCCGAGATCCGCTCGCTCGCGCCAGCAAACGCGCGCTCGAACACCCCCCGATCCTCAATCCCGATCGGCAAGCGCACAACACCGCCGCGTGCACGCGAACCACGCAACACACCGTCACCCATCTCATCAGTCATCTTCATCGGAAGGCGTCTCGCCCACCTCATCATCGGCACCACGGCACCGGACCGACCCGCAACCCCGACACCCTCGCCGAAAATCCACAGGCGCGCATACTATCCCAACTCCTACTCAGGAAGTCAAAGCAATTCCAACTCAATCATCACGCGGCATCGCCAGCACACCCACCCGAGCCCCCGACTCGTCCTCGATCACAAAGACCGCCTCCCCGTCCACCGCATCAAACCCACCAATCCGCAGCGACGCATCTCCGACCCCCACGACCCCCATCTCAGATGCCCCCGCCTCACGCGGCCCAGAATGCGTCAGCAGCGCCACAACCAACCCCGCCGACAGCACCATCGTACAAAATCGCCAGAACTTCACCTGCTCGCCCTGCTCATCATGCGCTGCTATTTCGTGCATCCAATCCTCCAGTCCGCCATCAATACTCAGCGATCCCTTCAAATCGACGCAAAGCAATAACCGATCCACCCGTTCCTACCAACAACCCCACCTCAAACCCCGCTCCCAAGCATCCCCCTCCCAACCACTATAAACAGACCAAAAAAAACAAGTGCCCCTCCGTCGAGGGGCACTTGTTTTTGCTTTTTACGGCAAGAGAGAGAAAGAGAGAAATCAACCCAAACAGGCCTTCCAGCCCATCCTGTCGCGTGTTTTTCGTCAGTCGTTTGCCTGACATTGAGAAAGTACATCAGGACCGAGAAGATGCCAGTTCATTGCACACTTTTTTTATCACACCATCCAAACTTCCTCTAAAAACGCCCGAATTCAGCCAAAAATCAGCTTCCACCACAACCAAAAAATATCCGCCCCAAACCAGAGCAAGGCATACAATTCCCGAGCCACGTACCAACAACACTCCACAAACCGGCGCATAACGCCCAACGGAGAACCCAGCATGACCACCGCGACCGCATCCGACCTCGCCATCAACGGCGGCACCCCAGTCTTCGAATCAAACGTCCCATTCATGGCCGTAGGACTCACCAAAAAAGACATCGCCGCCGCCAACGAAGTCCTCGAATCCGGGATGCTCAGAGCCGCCTCCAAATGCGCCGCACTCGAAGAACAGTTCGCCGCTAAATCAGACGCCAAAATCGGTCTCACCTGCTCCAACGGCACCACAGCACTCCAGCTCGCCTACGGCGCACTCCTTGAAAGAGGCGACGAAGTCATCGCCCCCGCATGGACCTACATCGCGACCGTCTCCATGCTCGTCGCTGCTGGCGCCAAGGTCGTCTTCTGCGACTGCATCGAAGACTCCTACCAAGCCGACCCAGCCGACATCGAAAAGAAGATCACCCCAAACACCAAAGCGATCGCCGTCACCCACCTCTACGGCATCCCAGTAGACATCGAAGCGATCCAAGCAATCGCCGACAAGCACAACCTCAAAGTCATCTACGACTGCGCCCAGGCGCACCTCGCCGAGTACAACAACACAGGCATCGGCGCGTTCGGAGACGCGTGCACCTACTCCTTCTACGCTACCAAAAACCTCGGAACAGGTGAAGGCGGCATGGTCACCGTCAACGACGAAAACCTCGCAACCACAATCAGCGCCCTCCGCTCCCACGGCGAAACCGACAAGTACCTCCACACCTCCATCGGTTTCAACTACCGCATGAACGACATCACCGGCGCGATCGGACTCAGCAAGCTCGAAACCCTCGGCGCCGAAACCGACCGCCGCCGCGCCGTCGCCAACCTCTACCACAGCCGCATCGACAACATCCAAGGCGTCGATCGCCCAGTCCCAACCCCAGGATCAAACCCAGCGTGGCACCTCTACACCTGCCGCGTAGATTTGGACGCCCTCACCTGCACCCGCGACGAGTTCTGTGCCGCCCTCAACAAAGAAGGCGTCCCAACCGCCGTCCACTACCCCAAGCCGCTGACCCAGCAACCCGCATTCAGCGACCTCGCCAACCAAGAGTCCGGCGTCCCAGTCTCCGTCAAACTCGCGAGCACCGTCTTCTGCATCCCCATCCACCAGAACCTCACCGACGACCAAGCCAACGGCGTCTGCGACGCAATCGCCAAAGTCGCCGACGCGTTCGCGAAGTAAACAAGAGCATATCATCACATACAACAACCCACGATTTCCTTGCATCCAGTCCTCCACTCCAGTACATTCGGAGTGGAGGACTTTCATATGAACACCATGCGTCCCATCATCGCCCCCCTCACCATCATGCCCGCACTGCTCGCTTCACCCGCGCTCGCCGACATCTACCTCGAGGTCGACTTCGCAAACTCAAGCCCCAACGGCCTCACCGAAGGCAACCTCGCCATCTTCGACGAAACACCCCTCAGCGTCTGGATGTGGGCCGACGAACCAAACACCGTCATGATCGGCATGACCATGGAGATCAACGGCCTTTCTTTCCTGGGAATCCCAAACACCGGAGGCGACCTCCAGTTCAACGCCCCCGGAACCGCGGACCCAGACAATCACTTCACCTTCACCCCATCCGGAGCAGGCGAACTCAACAACCCAAACCAAATCACAGGCATCGAGTACGGCAACAGCTTCACCACACTCAACCCACTCCCAACCAGCAGAGAAAACGCCTGGCTCATCTACACCGACTTCACAGGAACCGCACTCGACACCGGATCAGGTGTCACCGCGATCCTCAGCGAATACTTCCTCAATCCAGGCCCCATCACCCATTCCATCATCTCCTACGGCCTCTACCAAACCCCCACCCCAAACACCACCACCCTCTTCGCCCTCGCCGCACTGAGCGCCACCAAACGAAGACGCTGATCAGCCAACCACCCTAGCCACCACCGCAACCGTACCAGGCCCCGCACGCAGCACACAATCCCCCGCAATCCCCGCCGGCACAAGCACCGTCTGCCCCGCCTCAAGCACCACCTCTTCAAACCCGCCGCTGCTGCTCGCGATCGACGCCCCCATCGTCTTGGGAACCATCACCACCGTCGCCCCCTCACCACCAAGCGCCACCTCGCTACAGCTCGCGCTCACCACATCCATCGTATAAAATTCCGTCCCGCACACACGCGTCCGCACCGATCCCATCTTCGGAGGACCACCCATCCCCATCTTGGCGCTGCTGATACTCAGATCAGCCGCAACCCCATCGCTGGGATCCTCAAACAACGCGCACTCCACCGCCTGCTCAATATGCAGCTCCCGCCCCTCGCGCCCGTACTCGCTCGCCCAGTCATACACGCGATACGTCGTATCACTCGGAGTCTGCACCTCCGCGACCAGCACCCCCGCGCCCAGCGCGTGCACCGTCCCCGAATCCAGCGTGTGACACTCCCCGACCACCGCCGGGATCGAACGCATCACCTCAGGGACCGTCCCTACTTCAATCGCTCGCTGCAGATCCCCGCGCGTGACCCCCTCCTTGAGCCCCTTATATATAACAGCCCCCTCATCCGCATCAAGCACGAACCAGCTCTCCGTTTTCAAATGCGCCTCGTCATGCGCCGCCGCGTACGCCGGAGACGGATGCACCTGCACGCTCAGATGCTCCCGCGCATCGAGATACTTCACCAAGAGCGGAAACCCACCCTCCGCGCTCAGCTTCGCGCCCCCAAGCAACCCCTCGCCCCACGCGCAGATCGCATCGCGGATCGTCTTGCCCTTCATCGTGCCGTTGCGGATCACACTGATCGCCGCGTCACCCCCGCCGCCGCTCGCGCTCGTCGAGGACAAATCCGCGAGCTCCCACGACTCCCCGATGTTCACCCCCTCAGGGAGCACCTTCCCGAACCCCGCGAGCTTGCGCCCGCCCCACACCTTCTCTTTGAGGATCGGTTCAAGCACCAACGGATACATCTGCGTCTCATTCATCCCCGACTCTATCCCTCATCCACCCCCAAAACAAAAAACGGCCCGGCGCATCACGCCGAGCCGTCCAAAGTTTCTTCACTGAACCAGATCAATCCTCAGCGATCCGCATCCCGATGATCTTCGCCTCAAAGCAGATCTGCCCGTCAACGATCCCCTCAACATCAGAGATAAACCGCCGCGGAGTCACCTTCGTCCCCTTGCAGCACACCAGCATCTCCTCGCCGACCGTCAGCGAACGACGGAACACCGCATTCTCGATCCGAAGAAACGCCGCGAGATGAATCGCGCCGTAATGCTTGTTGTACAAGTAGCACGCGAGCTGCGCCCCCGCCTCGACCATCAGCACACCCGGGAACATCGGCTTACTCGGAAAGTGACCGCGGACCCAGAACTCATCGCCACGCACCGCCAGCGAACCAACACCCTCGCTGAAGTCCTCGTTCGCCCAGATCACACGATCAAGCAACGCCATCTCGTGACGATGATGGATCATCTCGAACATCTGCTCACGCGTCGCAAGCGTCGCGCTCAGATCGATCCCGTTCAGATCAACGAGTGTAGATACACCCTCTCCCAGTCTGTCTTGCCGTTGCGTAGTACTCAACTGTGCAATCCTTCGCCCGCGATCATTCAACCGCCGGGTATACATAAACCTGTTCAGAAATCAGCTCAGAGCCCCCAAGGGCTCCTCGCATTCAGGATTCAGATCAGTCCGAAGATCGAAAGCTCAATCCTCGCGGCTGCCCAGCATCTCCTTGCGGATATCCTGCGCCACACCCTTGACCTCTTGCATCACCTTACGAACACGCGTCCCAGCAGCCTTGTTGCCGCCTTTCGCCTTGTTGTAGTCCTCGCGGCAATCCTGGAGCAGTTGTTCCATCTTCTCGAGCAGATCCATATCAACCTCGTTTCCAATCAACGCCGAATAACCCCGGCGAGTATCTCATATCAACCACCACGATCCGTCGTGATGACTCATCATCTTACCCCAAAAACACCCCCAAAAGGCGCTCTAAACGCGTGAGTGCCGCATTCAGATACAATTGATTGCCCTCTGTTCGCAAAAAGTTCGGGCATGTCGCCGCCATCAGCACCCGCCGAACATCCGCGAGCTCCTGCGCATCATCCCCTACAGGCAACCCGATCGCCTCTCGGCAGCGCCCCAAAGTCTCCACCGGATCCACCCCGCACAGCTGCTCCTCGTGCCCCCAATACAGCCGCTCCATATACAACGCGTCCTCGACCCAGTGTCCAGGACCCACCAGCGCCAGATCAATCAGCGAGCACCTCCCGTGGATCTCCGGATTGTGCGAAACCCGCCGCATCGCGTTGTTTCCGTGCAGATCATGATGACACCACGTGCCAATATCCCGATCCGCCCAGCGCCCCGCAAACACGTCCAGATCCCCCAGCACGCGCTCGATCGCGCGTTTCCACCGATCCCCATCCTCCATCACGTGCGCCTCGACCTCGCCGATCGCCTTCTCCAGATCCCCTTCCCAATCCGGCTCGCGCCCCCGCTTCTTCGGATCGACAATCTCCTCAAGAATCGCCGCCGCCTGGAACTCCGCCGCCGTCTCAAAGATCTCCCATATCGAACCAGAATCCAGCTTCATCGCCAGCGGCGGATTCTTGAACTTCTCGATCACCAACCACGCAAAGTCATGCCCACCAAGCTCATACCCCGCCGCGAGCACCCTCGGCGTCGGAAGACTCAGACTCGACGAACGCTCCCAGTCCTCCTCGTGCACCAAACCAAGACGCTTCGTCCAGTGGTACTCCCGATACCCCACAGGGAGCTTGACCACGCACTCGATCTCTTCACCCTTCTTGGTTTTCCATGTCGCGAACCCCGTCCCCGCCCCCGAGTGCTGCCAGGTCGTGTTGAACCACGAGATCGGCCCCAGATGCCCCCGGCACTCCTCGATCACATCCGAAGCAAGAGCCGAAGCCAACCCATGAGCATCTTCACCAAGCATGCAGATCTCCAGCCCCAACCCAGATCACTTCAACACAAACGCACGCACCCCCCACACCATACCAATCTATCCCCCGTCACGCAAAGCCGACCCCTTTGCCCCCTTTGCACACTGCATAGCTCGGCACACGCTGTGGACCAGTTCTGGATCAAGCCCATCAACCCGATCATCCCCGCTCACCCCGCTCGGCCACTCGATCTCCCCGCCAACCGCCTTCTTCACCACGCCCCCAAGCTTCTTCCGCCGCGACTGAAACAACACCTGCGCATGCTCGCTCATCGCGACCCACCACGCCGGATCATCCCCGCCCACCAAACCCGTATCCCGCGTCCACCCCATCATCGCGCTCTCCACCCCAGGAGCAGGCCAGAAACACCCCGCCCCCAGCTTTGCGATCATCTCCACCCTCCCCAAACACTGCGCCACCACCGACACCATCCCGTACGCCTTGCTGTCTTTACCGCTCCCCCCACTCGTACCAGCCCCAGCCGCGAACCGATCCACCACCTCGCGCTGAATCGTCACATACATCCCCTTGCACTCCGCGTGCCTCGTCATCAGCGTCATCATCACAGGCGTCGCCGCGTGATAAGGCAGATTCGCCACATGCGTAAACCCCGCACCCCCGCCCCACTCATCCAGCGCCTGAACCACTTCAGGATTCAACGCCTTCTTCCCCGACAAACAATCCCCCTCAATCACCCTCAACCGATCGCCGTACGGCGCCCCAAGCGTCTCCCGGAGCACCCGCGCCAGATCCGTATCCAGCTCGCACGCAATCACTCTGCACCCACGCTCAAGCAGCCCCTCCGTCAGCGCCCCAGTCCCAGGACCGATCTCCAGAACCAGATCACCCTCCCCAACCCCAGCGCGATCGATCAGCTTATTGATCAGATTCTGGTCGATCAAAAAGTTCTGACCCAGCGCCTTCTTGGGACCATGCCCCGCCATCTCCAGCAGCTCTTTGATCCGAGTCAGACTCTGCATCAAGAACCCGCTTTCAAACTGTTATTCACACCAGTCTTCATCTTGCTCACATCCCCATTGAGCAGACACTCGATCGCGACCGCGACCCCATCCTCGTCGTTGCTCGCCGTGACATAACACGAGCTGTCCTTGACCGCATCGATCGCGTTGCCCATCGCGATCCCGATCCCCGCGCCGTGGATCATCGTCAGGTCATTGACCTGATCCCCCACCGCCGCGACGCGCGTCGGATCGATATTGTGCTGTTCTAAATACCAGCGCACCGCGTTCCACTTCGTCGCCGTCTTATCGAAGATTTCCAGAATATGAACCTCTTCCCCCGCATGCCCGTCCGGTTTCACGCACGGAAAATCATGCAGCTCCACCAGATCCCCCATCTCGCGCAGCACCACCTCCGTCACCGGATTCGACCGCGACACCTCACAGCACATCCCCACCCGCACCGTGTGCTCCGGATGCTCATCCTCAAAAACCGTCCGCGAGCTCCGCACACTCAATCCATGATCCTCAAACCACCAACGCGTGATGTCATGCAGCGGATGCTCATCATCCGAATCCACCACCAGATAGTCGTACCCGATCTCCGACGGATCCTTCAAAACCAGCGCCGGCGAACGCGCCCCATGAAACAACTCCACCGCACGATGCACCAGCTCATCCCGCATCTCCACCCGATGCAGCGTCCTCCCCGAAACCGGATCCGCAACAATCGATCCCCCCGCCACCATCACAGGCAGCGTCTGCTCGATCGCCTCAAGCGCCGTCCGCGATTCAACGAGCCCCCGCCCAGTGCAGATCAGCACATGCACCCCCGCCTGCCGCGCCCGATCAATCGCCTCAATATTCGCACGAGACACCCGCTTGTCACGCCCCAGCAGCGTGCCGTCCAGATCAATCGCAAGCACATCAATCATCGCCATGCCCAGACAATACGCCAGCACTCTTCTTAGGGTGCGACTTCAAAGCAGCCGTGCCGAACAACCCGGCTCATCAATTCAAGATTTTTCATCACAGTATTCTCTTGCGATATGCAATAAGAACCAAGGCACCACAGCAATCACAAGAGCTCTGATCGAAGACGTACCAACCAAATAATTAGAAATCAGGTAAACAAAGACGAGTAGAGCCCAAGAACTTGCCCCGAAGACGAATGTCAGCAGCAACATTCTTTGCGCGCGTTCAGGAGATCGCGTCAGCTTGGGCTTCTTCCTAAACATTCTCTACCCAAGGCTCAATCGTGATGACGATCCACCGTGCACACACCCTCAGCCCCGCGCCCCATCGTGATCACATTCTTCCCTGACCGCTTCGATTGCAGCGCCAAATCATCCGCCAGCGCCAAGAGCGACTCCCCATCACTCCCATCCCACGGGTACGAAGCCAATCCACCCGACACCGTCAACGTCCCGCACGCCTCATCGCCGAGTTTCGGGAAGTTGTGATTGCAGATCTGCTTCTGGAACCGCGTCGCGATGTCATAGATCGACTCCGGAGGCATCGACCCCGGATCCCGCGGCCCCTTGGGTTCATAAAAGATCACCACAAACTCGTCCCCACCAATCCGGCAAACCTTATCCCCAGGACGGATCACCGACTCCAGCAGCCGCACCGTCTCAACCAGGATCTCATCGCCCGCCGCGTGCCCGTACCGATCGTTGTACCCCTTAAAGTCGTCGATATCAAAGTACAACAACGTCAGCGTCCGCCGCGCATTGCGCGCCTGATCGATCGCCGCATCCAAAAATCTCGTAAAGTACCGACGATTCCACGCGCCAGTCAGCTCATCCGTAAACGCCGCGAGTCTCAGCTCGCGCTGCTGCGCCTCAAGCCGCAACCACGACCCCAACCACGACGCGTGCTCGCCAATCGCGCGAGCCCCATTCCCCTGCGCCCACGCGCGATCCTCGCACACGAGCGCCCCAAATACCTTGCCCCCCGCAGAAACCGCAACCCCATCATCACTCTGCCCCGTCACAAACGACCACCCATCGCGCCCCGTCCGAGCCGCGATCAATGCCAGCGCATCATCAAGTACCGAACGCCCCTCACCCATCGCGCGGATCACACATTCATCAGTTAAATCACCAGCCGAATACGCATCACGCTTCTCAACCACCCCGCCCAAACCAACATCCGACATCACACGCTGATGCAGCTTCATCACCTCGCGCATGTTGGATTCATCGTGCGCTGCAATCCGCTCGTCGGCTTCCTGCTGCTGGACTTCCTCGACTGCTTCAACCGGCTTCTCAACTGGTTTCTCAATCGATTCAACCACCGCCGCCTCAACGACCACCGATCCCGAAACCCCATCCGCCGAATCATCATCCTCGTCCTTCGGCACCACCACCCGAGGCATCGCCACCGCATCGCGGATCACCCCCATCACACGATCACCGCTCGCATCACGATCCACGCACCCGTCATACAACGGATGCCGCTCGCCAACACGGATCACCTTCACCGAAGCATCCACCATCCGCAGCGCCGCAATAAACCCCCCAAGCTCCTCACCGCTCGGCTCCGCATCCTTCGACACCAAAACCGCCGCACGCGCCGGCGACGCATCATCAATCGGATCACTCAGCTCACCGATCGCATCAAACGAATCCCGCGTCCGGATCAGCTCCACCCCCGCAACGCGCCGCAGCACCTGATCCAATCCCGTCCGCCCCACCAGGATCACGCGCCACCCCGATCCCGAACCAGAAGACAGAACACCATCACCGCGCCCGAGCCCGAGCTGCTGCCCAGTCCCGCTGCCGCTGATCGTCTTTCCATCATCCGTAGGCATCAACTCCGCAATCCTTCCATCAATCCATATCGCTCGGCTTCAACAGCGCCGCAAGCTCATCCTTATCCAGCACGTCCGACGCCTTGAGCGCCGAACCACTCCCGTTCCTCCCAGAAATCCGCAAGCTCGGCCGCTCCGATTTCTGAGTTTCCACGCGCTGCTGAACCTCAGCCGCCGCTTTAGGTTCCGCGACGTCCTTATCCATATCTACGAACCCACGCAAAGGAGGGTTCGCCCCTTCTTCATACACCCACACCCGCGCCAAAGGACAAAAACGCTCCATCGCACCCAAAACCCGTGATTGCTCGTCAAGCTCGCTCCCCCCACCATCGAGCACCACGATCACCCCCCCATCAGCCCGCTGCTGCTGAGCGCACCCGATCGCCAGCACCTCGTGCGCCGACCCGCTCGTCTCGACGCGCAGCCCCCTCGACGACAGCGCCCGCACCAGCGCCGCCGGAGCCTTCGCGCCGGCGCGATGCCAGATCACGCACCGTCTGTGTTCGCTGTTCTTTGCCGCGCTCTCCATACCCCAGTGTACCACACACCCACCAAAGAACGACCCAGAACCCGCGGATTTCCCCGCGAATCTAGACCACGTCCGAGAACATCATCATCGGATTAAGAACCCATCAACGCCCGCGCGATCACCCGCGCCCCGTCCGCATCCCCGAGCCCCTCAAACGCATCGCGCATCGCAACAAGCCGGTCGTGATCCGTCATCAACCCCGCGAGCAAAGCTCCGTGCGCCCCGACATTCTTCACCCCATCGATCAGATCATCGCACACCACCGCCGCGCCCGCCTCAACCAGCACCGCCGCGTTGTGTTTCTGATGCTCATCCTTGTGATACGGATAAGGCAGAAACACCCCAGGCACCCCCGCCGCCCAGCACTCGCCCACCGTCCCCGCGCCGCATCTCCCCACCATCAGATCCGCGGCCTCAAGCGCCGCGCCCATCTCCTCAACATACTCCACCACCACCGCACTCACACCCCCCTCCCGATACCCCAGCGCCACCGCTTCACCATCACCCCCGCCCCCGACCTGATGCAGCACCTGCCACCCGTTAAAGTCATCACTGCGCGCCCGCGCCATCTCGACCATGAACTGGTTGACCGACCGCGCCCCCTGCGACCCCCCCGTCACCAGCAGTGTGTGCTTGTCCGTATCAAGCCCAAACTCCGCCTGCGCCCGATGCCGATCCCTTCGCCCCTCAAACCCCCGCACGATCGGACGCGTCTGTACCCACCCGCTAAAACCATCCAACCCGTCCCGCACCTTCGCCGCCGTGAACGCACGCCCCGCGCGCTTCCCGATCCACCGATTCGCCTTGCCGGGAACCGCATCCAGATTCACCAGCACCAGCTCGCACTTCTCCGCGCGTGCCGCCATCGCTGACGGCGCCGACACAAACCCACCCATCGAAACCACCAAGACCTCGTCGCAGTCGTTCTTCATCGCTTTGATCACGCCCCGCACCCCTCGCACGCTCGCGCCCCAGTTCTTGACAAACCGCAGCACACCGCGAACCCCGCCACTCGGAGAACTCGCCGGGATCGTCGAGAACACCTGGTCCTCCGATTCCAGAATCGCCGAATCGATATGGCGCTGCGAGCACACGATGTGCGTCTTGACACCCGCGTCGATCGCGCGAAGCTGCTCGATGATCGCCACCGCCGGATAGAGATGACCACCCGTCCCGCCTCCCACAAAGACGAACCCGCGATATGGTTTGTTGCTGCCCATCAGCCCCGATCCGCGAACCAGTCGTCCGCCTCAGGAACATCCTCGTGCCTCTGTTCTTTGCCTACCCGGACCAAACGCTTGCGTTTGGGAACCACCACCTCAAGCTCGTGCTCCGATTCCGTATCCCCCATCAGCTCCGCCATCTCCTGCGCACCGATCTCGTGCGGCTCCCTTGAATTCCTAGAGCCGCCCCCCCCCATCACCAATCCAGGCATCATCCCGCCGCGCTGCGCAAACGAGATGTCCTCCTCAAGCGAACCGTCATACGCCGTCGCATACTCCTGCGTCCGCTCGATCGCCACAATCAACCCCAGACACACCGAGGTCACTACCCATCCCGTCCCGCCATTACTCAGCAACGGCAGCGCGATCCCCTTCGTCGGACCCAATCCCGTCACCACCATCAGATTGATCATCGCCTGGATCGAGAACGTCGCCACCACCCCGATCACAATCAGCCGAAGCGTCGCCGAGGTCTCCCTGCGTGCAATATCCGTCCCCACCCAAAGAATCGCCGCGTACGCCGCGATCACCGCCAGCGCCCCCATAAACCCCATCTCCTCGCAGATCACCGCGAACAAAAAGTCCGTCGTGTCCTCAGGGAGGTACCCAAACTTCTGCAAGCCGTTCCCGAGTCCGCGCCCAAAGAACCCACCACCAGAGATCGTCGTCAGCGACTGGATCATCTGATACCCCTCACCCTGCGCATCCGCGTACGGATCCAAAAACGCCGTAATCCGTTTCACGCGATAAGGCGAAGTGATAATCGCCGCCGCCACCCCCGCGAGCCCGATCGGAACAAACGCCGCGAAGTGCTTCAATCGTGCCCCGCCCGCAACAAGCACCACGCTGCACGCGAGCACCATCAGCACCCCCGTCCCCAGATCCTCCATCACCACCGCGAACGCCACCGCGCCGATGCACAGAATCACAGGCAGCAAACCCTTCCAAAACACCGTCAACCGATTCTCGCGATACGACCCCAATCGCGCCGCGTACCACGCGACCAAAAGCACGATCCCCCACTTCGTCAGTTCGCTCGGCTGCATCGACTCAAGCCCAGGCAGCCGCAGATCCACCCAACGATGCGCCCCGTTCCGAGGCCGCGCAATCCCAGGCACATACACCGACCACACCACCACGATCAGCACCGCACACCCAATCAACAACACCCCAAGATCCCCGCCGGGCTTAAACCACACCACCCGATCCAAACGCGCCGCGATCTTCCGCATCGGAATCCGCGAAGCCAGCACCATCGCCCCCACCGCGAGCACCAGGTACAACGCCGACCGCGAAGTCATCAACGACCTCGCGCTCACCCCATCCACCGCAGCAGCTTTCCCATCCCCGACCACCCCCGTATCAACCAGACCAGCCTCACCCAGTCCAGGCACCTGCATCCCCGCACTCTGCACCATCACCACCCCGATGGTCAGCAGCGCCAGCGCGCACAACATCAACACTTGTCCAGATCGAACCATCTAGGGACAATCGACCAACCAACCCAAAGCCGTCCAAAAACAGTCCGTTTTCACAGCAGATTCAGCGAAACCTTCTTCTCAAGCTCCTCGACCGGACGAGCGATCAGGTCATACCCATCGCTCCCCACAATCGTGCACCGAACCAGCTCCCCAGGCGCGATCTTTTTCTTCGCCACCACCAGCGTAGTCGCATCAATCTGCGGCGCCTGGAAATACGTCCGCCCCTTGGACAGCGTCCCACCCTCCGTCACCCCAGGAGTCGGCTCAACCTCCGACCCCGTCGACGAATCAATCAGCACATCAAACCGCACCCCAGTCTCCGTCGGCTTCTCAAAATCAAACTGATCCGCAACAAACGCCGCCTGCTCCCAAGCGATCTCCTGCTGCAGCGCCATGATCTCATCATGCCGCCGCTGCTTCACCTCCGCCGGGACCGCCAGCGCCGGATCCTCTTCCATCGTCCCCGCTACCGTCCCAGGCTCATTCGAATACTGGAAGCACCCCACCGCGTCAAACTGGACCTCATCCATAAACGCGAGCAGCTCCTGATGATCCTCCTCAGTCTCACCCGGGAATCCCGTAATGAAAGTCGTCCGGATCGCCATCCCCGGAATCCGCTCACGCAACTTATGACACAGCTCCGTCTGATGCGCGCTCGTCACATTCCGGCGCATCAACTCCAGCACCCGATCCGAACCATGCTGTAACGGGATATCCAGATAAGGCAGCAGATGCCCCCGATCCGCGACCTCCGCCATCGCATCAATAATCTCATCGCTAAAGAACGTCGGATACGCGTACATCAAACGCAGCCACCCATTCCCCGACTCCTCTTTCACCGCATCCGACAAGGACTTGAGCAGCTTCGGAAGCCCCGCCCGGAACTTGTCGTCCCCGCCAACCTGCGACAACCCCACCCCGATGTCATCGCCGTAGCTCGTCGTGTCCTGACCGATCATCAGCAGCTCAAACGCCCCATCCCGCATCAGCTCGCGCGCCTCATCCACAATCCGATCCATCGGCTTCGAACGCATCTTGCCGCGAATCGACGGAATCGTGCAGAACGCACAGTTCTGGTTGCACCCCTCGCTGATCCGCAGGTACGCGTAGTGCCTTGGAGTCAATCGTAATCGCGCATTGTCCGACTCGTAGTACCCGATCCCCTTGCCGTCTTTCCCCGCGACCGTCAATCCAACAGTCTGCAGCCCCTGATCCTTCGCGCTCGTCATCGCGTTCGCGTGGATCCAGTACTTGGGCGCCTTCTCCGCGACATCCGTATCCGACTCGCGCTTCGCGCCCTCGCCGCGCACCGCGTTGATGATGTGCTCACGATCAAACACCCCCACCATCGAATCAATCCCAGGCTCCCACTCCAGCATCTTCGCGCGATGCCGCTGCACCAAGCACCCCGCCACCACCACACGCTTGACCTTCCCCTGCTCCTTGAGCGCGACCGCTTCCTTGATCACCCCGAGCGATTCATCCTTCGACGCCTCGAGGAACCCGCAGGTATTGATCACCACCGCGTCCGCCGCCGTCACGCGTCCCGACACCGCACTCGAGTCCTGCTCCGATCCCGACAACGACAGATCATCATGCTCCGCATCATCCATCGCCTCCGCCGAGACAGGCAGCAACCCATCCGCCGCAAGTAACCCCAGCATCTTCTCCGAATCCACCAGGTTCTTGGGACACCCAAGAGACACAAATGAAATAGTCTCAATACTTTGCGGCTCAGCTTGTTCAACAGCGGTAGTCATAGGACCAATCGTAGGCCCCTCCTCCCTCTCCCATTCTGATGGGAGAGGGTCGGGGTGAGGGCTCCCCACCTCCCTCAACTCATCAACTCGCCTCCCCCGTCCTGACGGGGGAGGTGTCCGCGCAGCGGACGGAGGGGGTCTTTAAATCGCTAAGCAATCAAGAACCATGACAATTTTCAATGGCATCTGTACAAGATGTCATTTTGTAGAAAGTTATTCTTCTTCAAATTTATTATTGGCCAGATTCAGCGATGGCCTATCAAAATAATGAACCCTGAATAAAACATGCATGTCACCATCCATTGACTCTACAGCAATCAACTGATTCGTCAGCAGTTGTTTATGTGCTCCAATTGTGTTTGCCAAAATCAGATTTGCCAAATAGAGACCTCCAAGCGCATAGATTGCATTTTGCATTGAACCAATTTCAAGATTACGATGGCGTAAATGCTTGAGGTCGTTGTAGCTGCTCCACCAACACAAAGGTTTACTGTCGTTTTCCCAATCAGCAAAGGGCCTCACTCTAAGTTCGCCACGCAATAACCTCAGCCAGCAACTTGAGAGCGAAGGGAGTATTGGAATAAGCATCTCTTTGATCTGCCCAATATTCCCGACACTTTCTATGCCTACTTGATCTGCAATTGTCTTGCATACGCACTCAAACTCCGCTGCGGCAGTAGCAAGCATTTGAGTAAAAAACTGAGAATGAACTGGCAACTGGTCAGTAGTAAACTGAACATATCTGGTTGCCCGCAACATATCGTCTTCAAGAGCAAGGAAATATTCCCAGTGATGTATTGCAGCAAATTGTTCTACTTTATCCACGCCTAACTCTTTCTTTTCCAGCTGAAAATCCAAGAACCACTCACTAAGTTTTATCAATCAAAACACCAACAACCCAATCGCCATCCACGCCCCCGCCACCACCATCACCACCGCCGTATACCCCACGATCTCCCGCGCCTTCACCCGCGTAATCGCAAGCAAAGGCAGCGCCCAGAACGGCTGCAACATGTTCGTCAGCTGATCCCCATACGCGACCGCCATGATCATCTTCCCAGGACGCACCCCGACCTCCGCGCCAGTGCTCAGCGCGATCGGCCCCTGGATCCCCCACTGACCGCCGCCGCTGGGAACAAACAGATTCACCACCCCCGCGCTGATGAAGGTCACGAGCGGAGCCGTCGTCTCCGTCGCAAACGATCCGATCCAGCTCGAAAACTCCGCGACCAACCCGCTGCTCACCCCCATCCCCATGATCCCCGCGTACAGCGGGAACTGCAGAATAATCCCCGCGCACCCCGCCGCGCCGTCCTCCGCCGAGCTCACATACGAGCGCACCGAGCCGTGCAGTATGAGCCCCAGCGCCAGCATCACCATGTTGATCTCGTTGGGTCCCATCCGCAGCACCCCAGACTGATCCACAAAGCGCCAGTACCCCAGCAGCAAACCAATCGCCAGCGCCCACACCACAATCGGCGACCGCTCGATCCAATCCGGGAACCCCTTGAGCCGACCATCATCAATGTCCGCCATCTCCGGATCGTTACTCATCGGCATCTCAACAATCTCGCCCTCGGCCCCACCATTGCCAGTCCCGCTCTTGGGAGTCAGCAGCCACAACACCGCAGGCACAATCACCAAGAGCCCGCCGCTCACAAACAAGTTCATCGGAGAGAACACCGTCTGCGACAATGACACCCCATCAAACACGCCGTCCACCGTCAGCATCTCCACCACACTCGCCGGCAGCACACTCTCCGCTTCCACCTTCGAGGTCATCTTCAGCGGCGCGCTCCCCGACAACCCGCCATGAAACACCAGCAGCGCCATGTACCCCGCCGCCGCGAGCAGCGCGCCGTGCGCGCGTATGCCTCTCGACCGCAGCGACCGCGCTACTTCACGCGCCAGCAGCGCCCCGACAATCAACCCAAGCCCCCAGCTGATGAGCCCCAGCACGATCGTGAGGAACCCCACCATCGCCGCCGCGCTTCCCGCGCTCTTGGGAACCCCCGCCAGCGCATCGATCATCTTCCGCACAGGTCTGCTCGCCGCCAGCGCATGCCCCGTCACCAGAATCAGACACATCTGCATCCCAAACGCGAGGAACTTCCACAGCCCATCGGAGCCCCGCCATGAATCGATCAGCAGCTTCGATTTATCCGCAACCGACCCCTGCCCCTCGTACCCAACAGTCACCGCGAGGACCGCCGTGAGCAGCGTGAGCCCCACCGCGATGACAAACGGATCGGGCGCGGTTTTGCAGAACAGTTTGGAAAGTGCACTCCCGAGCTTCGAGATCATGAATATTCCTTTCAAGCAACAGATTGTCTCCCAGTATGACACGAATCGCGCCGCCTTGCACATCGACCACCGCTCCCCGGCCCAGCGATTCACCTAGCATCGCGTCCATGAGTTCCAGCGATCCAGCGACATCCCAAAGACCAGATATAGGCACCGACCAGAGCCGCGATCAGCGTCAAGGCTTCCTCTTCGCGTCCGTCGCTTTCGGATGGTGGGCCTTCGTCGTCCCCTCCTACTTCCGCTTGCTCTCCCAGCACGGCGCCTTCCCGCTTGAGGTCCTCGCCGAGCGCGTCGTCTTCGGCCTCCCGCTCCTGATCGCGATCCTCGTCTACAACAAAAAAATCCCCGACCTCATCCGCGCCGCGACGCGCTGGTCCACGCTCAAGGTCCTGCTCCCCTCGACGGGACTCATCGCGATCAACTGGTACTTCTTTATCTACGCCGTGAGCACCGAGCGCCTCAACCACGCGTCGCTCGGATACTACATCAACCCACTCTTCTCCATTTTCCTCGGCTTCCTCTTCCTCGGAGAAAAACTCAGCAAACTCCAGAAGATCGCCATCGTCATCGCCGGCGCCGCCGTCGCGATGATGACCATCGCCGAGCTCCAAGCCGGAGGGGGTTGGCCATGGATCTCGCTCCTGCTCCCGGCGAGCTTCGGTCTGTACGGACTGCTCCGCAAACAAGTCCAAGTCACTGGGACTGTGGGGATCACCTTCGAGATGATCGTCCTGCTCCCGTTCTGCATCGGACTCATGATCTGGCTGACGACCACCGACAAAGCGATCATCTTCCAATCCACCACCACACAGTGGGTGTCATGGATCATGCTCCTGGGAGGCGCGATCACGATCATCCCGCTGATCTGCTTCACCAATGCGGTGCGCTTGCTGCCGTTGTCGACGGTTGGTCTTTTACAGTTCAGCGCCCCGACGGGTCAGCTCGCACTGTCGGTGTTGTTCTTTGGCGAGACGTTCACGCCGCTGAAGTTCGGCGCGTTCGTGCTGATCTGGATCGCGATCGCTGTGTTCATCCGCGATCTGATCGTGACGCACCGCGAGCGCCAAGCGAACATCCAGACCGAGATGCTTGAGTGAGAATCGGAGTTACCGAGGTCCCATGCCGTAGCGGGTGGTCGGCCAATCCAGCATGTCGTAGACGCGCAGCGCTTTGAGGCGCGGCTTCCATTTGTTGACAAAGTCGATGTGCGATGGATGCGCGACGTACACGTTGAGGTCGGCTTCGTTGTTGAATCCGAGGTAGATCGCGAGGTCGTAGTCGCCTCGGACGGTTGAGCGGCCGGTATCGAGGTGCTTGCCGGCGGCGAAGGTGCTGACGGTCGGGATCGTTCCCAGCATCCAGTCGGCGTCGTGGAGGATCCGATGGAAATCGGATGGGTCGGCGAGCTCGACGAACACGATGTGGCCGATCAGCGCGGGGGGATCGGCCGGCGGCGGCACGGGGGGGCGGCTGGTCCGCTGACCTCCAGAACAGGCGGCGAGGGTCAGCAGGGCGGCGGCGAGGATCGGCGAGAGCCAATGGGGAGTGATTTTCATAGCTCGATGGTATCCGATTGTGTCAGCGGGGCGCACTGGGTTGCGGTTATGGTGTAGAGATGAATTGTTCCACGTGGAACATGACACGATTTGTGCGCACGATATGGAGATATAGCTATGACTGGTTCAGATACGGCGGGAATGGATACCGGGCGGCGGGACGATGTGCAGGGGTTGTGCGCTCGGATCGAGCGGCTGGAGAAACGGAATCGTCGGCTGGTGATCGGGATGGTTGGGGTGGGGTTGCTCGGCGCGGGAGCGCTGCTGGGCGGGATGAACGCGGAGACTGATCCAGCAAAGAGAGACAAGGTGATCGCGTACACGGCGACGGATGAGACGATGTATCGGGTGTATGAGTCTGGTCGGATTGAGTATCTGCGATTGGATGATGATCCGCCTCGGACAGTGGATGGGGTGTTTGACTGGGGTGTGGTGAAGATTGATAAGCGGTATCAGTTGAAGGATCGGCCGCAGTGATCCGGTGAGCGGGCGTGAGATCGGGTATTGTGGACTCCTGACTAATTTGGAGTTTGCCATGCGTGTCACTTTGCGGTTGATGTTTGTCGGGTCTGTGTTGCTGGGGTCGGTGCTGGGATCGGTGTTGCTGTCGTCGATGGGTGGGTGCGCGACGATCCGCAATGAGAAGTTCAAAGAGGTGGAGTTCACGAGCGATCCCAGCGGGGCGACGGTGGTGGTTGAGGAGGAGGTTGTGGGGACGACGCCTGTGGTTGTGGAGGTGGCGCGGAAGGGGCGGGATAAGCTCGTGGAGATCGCGCTTGAGGGGTACAAGACGGTGCGGCTGAATCTGGATCGCTCGGTCGAGGGCAAGACGATCTTTGGCGGGTTGATCGGGATGAGCGTTGATGCGATCTCGGGGAAGGCGGGGACGTACACGGACAGTGTGCACATCGTGCTAGAGGAGGGGGAGGGTGAGGTGGAGGTGGACTCGAAGGAATTGGATGCGTTGAAAGAGGAAGAGAACTTGGAGGAAGGGGAGGGGAGATAACGGAGATGTGGGAGCCCTCACCCCGGCCCTCTCCCATCAGAATGGGAGAGGGAGGAAGAATCGTGGAGGAGTCGAAGGCGACACCTCCACGCCACCCGGCTTTTTATTGCTCGATGATTTTCACGCCGAGTGCCTGGGCGAGGGCGGGGGCTTGGGAGGGGGTGATGGTGATGTGTTTGAGCTGGGCTGGGGTGACGGCGATTGACTCGATGAGCGAATCGCGGAGGTCGAGGTGGTCGATCTTGGCGTCGATGAGGCGGAGGTTGCGCGCGTCGGAGTTGGTGATGGCGAGGGAGTGGATGGCTGAGCCGGAAAGGTCGAGGCTCGTGAGCTGGCAGTGATCGAAGCGGACTCGGGCGAGCTTCGTTTCGGTCAGCAGCATATCGGGAGCTTTGCAGTCTTTGAAGTGGACATCGCGGAGGTCGGCGCCGCGGGCGTCGAATCCGGTGAGTTTGGTGTTGGTGATGTGGACTCGGATAAGCCTTGCGTCGATCCAGGTGGCGCTGGAGAGGTCGGCGGTTTGGATCTCGCAATCCGTCCAGCGTGATGCGGGGAGGGTTGATGAGAGGAGTGCGGTGTTGGTGAGTTTGGATTGATCGAATGCGATGGAGCGGGCGTGGATTGGTTGGGTGAAGGGGGTGTTGAGGTGGGTGTGCTCGATTGTTGTGTTGTCGTGTAGTGTTGACGGAGCATCGCTGAAGTCGATGGATTCGAGGTCTGGGGGTTCGGGGGTGATGGTTTGGGGGTGGGTTGGGGGCATGGGAGATTATTGGGGAGACTTTGTGTAGGGAATGAACAAGAAGAAGACCCCCTCCGTCCACTGCGCGGACACCTCCCCCGTCAGGACGGGGGAGGAGCGAGAGACTGAGAAAAGGAAGGAAGGAAGGAAGAGTTTGGAGGGTTGGGAGCCCTCACCCCGGCCCTCTCCCATCAGAATGGGAGAGGGAGGAAGATCGTGGAGGAGTTGAAGACAACACCTCCACGCCACCCGGGAAGTGTTTGATTGGTTGCGTGCTCATCTCGCTTAGTGGGCGAGGGGGAACTGTTTGCAGAGGGTGGCGACTTCGGTGCGGACTGAGGCGATTTCAGATTCGTCGCCTTTGGATTCGATGATCTGGTTGATCCAGTTGGCGATCTGGGTCATTTCTTGTTCTTTGAATCCGCGGGTGGTGGTTGCGGGGGTACCGAGTCTCAGTCCGGAGGTGATCATGGGTGGGCGTGGGTCGTCGGGGATGCCGTTTTTGTTGGTGATGAGTCCGGCGTCTTCGAGCCATTTCTCGGCGTCTTTGCCGGTGAGCTCGGAATCTTTTTCGACCAATGAAACGAGCATGAGGTGGTTGTCTGTGCCGCCGGATGTGATGCGGAAGCCGTGGTTGGTCAGCGCAGCGGAGAGTGATTGTGCGTTTTTGATGACTTGTTGTTGGTAGGCTTTGAACTCTGGTTTGAGTGCTTCTCCGAAGGCGACGGCTTTGGCGGTGATGATGTGCATCAGTGGGCCGCCTTGGACTCCTGGGAAGACGTTGCGGTTGATGAGCTTGTTGAGTTCTTCGTCGTTGGTCATGATGAGACCACCACGCGGACCACGCAGTGATTTGTGTGTGGTGGTGGTGACGATGTGGGCGTGCGGGAAGGGGCTTGGGTGCTCGCCGGCGGCGACGAGTCCGGCGATGTGGGAGATGTCGGCCATGAGTGTGGCGCCGACTTCGTCGGCGATTTCGCGGAAGCGTTTGAAGTCGATGACTCTTGGGTAGGCGGAGTAGCCGCAGAGGATCATTTTGGGCTTGTGTTCTTTGGCGGCGGCGAGGACGGAGTCGTAGTCGATCTGTTCGTGTTGGGGGTGGTTGGTGTCGTAGTGGAGTGCGTAGTGGACTGGGTTGTAGAAGATGCCACTGAAGTTGAGGAACATGCCGTGGGAGAGGTGTCCGCCGTCTTTGAGGACGAGGGAGAGGAAGGTGTCTCCGGGTTCCATCATGGCCATGAATGCGGCGGTGTTTGCTTGGGCGCCGGAGTGCGGCTGGACATTGGCGAACTTGCATCCGAAGAGTTCTTTGGCGCGGTCGCGTGCGAGTTGTTCGACGGCGTCGTGGTGGACGCATCCGCCGTAGTAGCGGCGTCCGGGGTAGCCTTCGGCGTATTTGTTGGTCATGCAGGTTCCCGCGGCGACGGTGACGGCGGGTGATGCGTGGTTCTCGGAGGCGATCAGCTCGATCGTGGTTTCCTGGCGCTCGCGCTCGAGGGTGACGAGCTGGGCGACCTGGGGGTCGGTCGCGGCGATGGTGTCGAGGATGGCTTGATCGATTGAGGTGGATGTGGTCGTCATGGGGGGATGGTAGGAGATTTTTGTCGCGTTGGTTGGCTGGAAATGGGGGTGGTTTTGATTGGTTTGGGGATCGGGGGTCGGTTTGGTACACTGGGGGCTGACCATCTACTGAGGAGAATAGATATGGATATGTTGAATCGTTGCGTGCTTGGGGTTGCTGCTGGTTTGGCGGTTGGGCTTGGTTCGATGACTGCGGAAGCGGCACCGATTACGTATCAGGGGGTATTGGAGGATGGGGGGTCTCCGGCGGATGGGATGTATGAGATGGAGTTTGTGCTCGCTGATTCTGCGGTGTTTGGGGTCGGGTTGCAGTTCTTGCCTCCGATGAATGTTGAGGTCGTCGATGGGTTGTTTGAGGTCGAGCTTGACTTTGAAGATGTACACTTTGATGGGTCGGATCGGTGGCTTGCAATCGAGGTTGAGGGTGAGTTTTTGAATCCTCGGACGAAGATCAACTATGCGCCGTATGCGATCCGTGCGAGTCATGCTGATCATGCGGCGGTGGCTTCGGATCTTGAGGTGCCTTGGGTGGTGGTGACGCATACGGATGTGGTGGATGCAACCTCGTCGCGTGGGGTTCCGCTGCGGGGGTATATGAATAATCTGTTTCTGACGAATCCGGGTGTGCTGGGCGAGACGGACTCGGTTGAGCAGGGCGCGGCGGGGGTGCTGGGGCGTTCGAACTCGCAGGCGGATAGTTCGGATGCCGCGGGCGTGCGCGGGGAGACGAACTCGACGGGGTTCAGCGGCTACGGCGTGCATGGGATTCATCACGGCAATGGGTTCGCGGTGTACGGCGAGAACATGGGCGTCGGGAGCGGGGTGGTCGGCACGACGCAAGGGGGGCTTGGGGTGCTTGGGACAACGCAGGACGGGACGGGGGTGTTTGGGACTTCGACCAATGGGCTTGGTGTTCGCGCGAGTTCTGGTACTTCGAGCGGGATGAGAACGACCACCAACAGCGGGACGGCGGCGATTGAAGGATCGCGCGGCGATAGCGGGACGGAGTTCTTTGGCGCGAGTGCTGACTATGGGCTCGAGGCGTACAACACGGATGTCGAGGGGGAGGGCACGGCGATCTACGGCGAAGCCGGGAGCATCGGGGTGCGCGGAGTGGCGCTGCCTGATGGGTTTGGGGCGGGGCTGCTGAGGGTCGGGGTTGATGGGTTTGCGGGTGGTTTTTCCACTGGTGCGAACATGATCTATGGGCTGCGTGGCTTTGCGCAGAATCCAGCGAGCGGCGGGAATCGGACAGCGTACGGCGTCTATGGCGGAGCGCAAGTGGGGAACTCTGCTAACACTTCCTACGGGGTATTCGGCGAATCAGTTGGTCCCGGCGGGACGCAGTTCGCTGGATTTTTCCAGGGGGATGTGCATGTCGCGGGGACGCTGTCGAAGTCATCGGGGACGTTTAAGATTGATCATCCGATGGATCCGGAGAACAAGTACCTGTCGCACTCGTTTGTGGAATCTCCGGAGATGATGAATGTGTACTCTGGGGTGATCACGCTTGATGAGCATGGGGGAGCTGTTGTTGAGTTGCCTGAGTACTTTGATTCGCTCAATAAGGACTTCCGGTATCAGCTCACGGCGGTGGGCGGTGCGATGCCTGAGCTGCATGTCGCGAGCTTGATCGAAGGGAACTCGTTTGCGATCGGTGGAGGCGCTGCTGGGATGCAGGTGAGCTGGGAGGTCAGCGGCGTGCGGAAGGATGCTTCGGCGCTGTATCGTCCGATCGATGTCGAGAGCGACAAGCGCGTGGAGGATCGTGGGTTGTATCTTGATCCTGAGGCGTTTGGGTTTGGGCGCGAGCGGGCGATCCATCGGTCTGGGCCGCGGGAGAATTGAGCGGGTTTAGTCTGATGTGCTGTCGGGACTGAGTGGTTTTTGGTAGACGGAGTAGACTCCGAAGAGGTCGGTCTCGAGGTTCATGCGCTCGTCCCAACCCAGCGCGGCGCCCATGGTGCGCGCGTAGGTGGATTCGTCTTGGTCGTGGGCGAGGACTGTGAATCCGGCTTTGGTCCATGCGGATTCGGGCCAGGGGTTGGAGATGTCGGACCAGGGTTTGCTGGGGTCTGGTTTTGGGCCGAGGGATTCGATGATGACGATGGCGCCGGGGTTGAGGATGTCGTAGAGGTGTCCGAGCATTTCTGCGTCGGTCATTTCCCATCCGACGGGGGGCGGGAAGTTGGGGTTGAGTTTTTCGGGTTTGACGTAGCCGTGCTTGAGGAGGTTGCGGGAGATGAAGAGGTCATATCCGTCTCCGACTTGGTTGCGTGTGGATTCTTGGTTTGGCCAGCTTCCTTCGATGAGGGTGACGGAGCCGGCGTTTGGTTGATTGAGGTCCCCTACTGCTTCGCAGTTGTCGTAGATCGTGGTGAGGATGGGGTCGATCTCGACTCCGGTGACGTTGGCTCCCATTTGCGCCCAGAGTCGGAGTTGTCCGAGTTGGCCGTATCCGAGGTCGATGATGTTGGCGTTGTTGATGGTGAAGTCTGGGGCGTATTGGTGGAGGAGATCGAGCGTGCGTGCGTAGACGAGGGGCGAGCCGTAGAACGTGGCGTAGTAGTTGCTGGGGTTGATGTTGAGCTCGCGGAGTTTTTGTTGTTCTTCTTCGGGGAGTTGTTCGTATTGATCGGCGCTTACGGCGCGGTTGGGTCTGAAGGCTGCGTAGATGGTGCGGGGCTCGCAAACTGGGAGGTGACGGACCTCGTCGAGCATCTGCTGGGCTTGGGGGGAGGTGTAGACGTCGCGGAGATTTTCGGCGTCGTCGAGGTGGGTTTGGAGGGGGTGGTCTTCGGCGAGTGTTTGGAATGAGGATGTGAGTGCAACGAGTGCGGTGGCGGCGAGGGTTTGGATGAGCATTGGGTTCTCCTGTGCAAAGGGAGATACCTATTAACAAATGATTGGTTGCTAAATCCAACCCATGAACAATGAAAAGGATGTGACCAAGAACAACACTGTCAGTGCAACTGCAGCCATCAGAAAGAACATTGCGATGTCACTTGATGTGATGCCGGTAATGCGTGGGGCTTTGTCGGGGGTGACTCTTGGCCAGACGAAGATGTGTCCGCAGTCGTCGCAGCGGATCTCGATTGGGGAGCCGTTGGCGGTGTATCCGGGATGTTGGAGTTCGACCTGTGTGCGAAGGTCGTAGTCGCAGTTTGGGCAGATTGGGGTGAGGGTGTGCATCATCTGAAACTCAATGGGCGCAGCACTGGATGGAGAAGACCCCCTCCGTCCGCTGCGCGGACACCTCCCCCGCAAGCACGGGGGAGGAGATAAAGAGTTTACTGGATGTGTACGAGGTTTGTTGCGGCTTGGGCAAGGGTGGGTTCGTGGTCGAGGTCGATGGGGAGGTAGACGCCTTTGTCGTGGTCGGTGTTGAGGACGATGGCGTTTGGTTCGACGAGGGCGTAGCCGTTGGTGGCGTGTTCGTGTCCGAGGATGAAGAGGTTGACTCCCCAGCGTTCGACGAGGTCTTCGAGTTGTTCGTGGTCGTATCCGCGTCCCCAGGTCATGAGGTGCGCGGATCCGACGCGGGGTTCGTAGTCTTGCTCGGTGAGGTCGCGGCTGAGGATGGTGGTGTCGAAGCGGTCCATCATCCCTGGACCTGGGAGGGAGTGGGCGCAGAGGATGTCGCCTTGCGGGCAGCAGGCGCGGAGGGCGATGGGCATGGAGAAGACGAAGTCTTTGACGGCGTCTCGGACGGTTTCGGCGTTGTCACCAAACTCTTGATCGATGCCGTCGTTGAATGCTTTGACGCAGCGGACGCCGTTCTTGACGATGAGGGCGTCGATGGCTTGGGCGAGCTCGTGGTTGGCGAGGAGGAAGTGGACAAACTCGGGGTATTGGGCTTTGAGCCAAGCGACGCGGGTGAGTCCTCGGTAGGAGGTGTCTACTGGGGGCGGGTCGCCGGGCTTGGATGGTTTGAGATCGGGGTGGATGATCTCGTGGAGGGTGAGGTGTTTGGGCTCGGAACCAAACTCTCCATCGAGTCCCGCGGCGGCGACGACGGCGCGGAAGTTGCGTGGGTGGTCGTGCGTGTCTCCGGTCGCGATGAGGTGTCCCGGTGCTTCGATGCGATCGATGGATCCTTCTCGGCATGAGGCGTCGCGGTTTGCCTGGGCGCCTTGGCGGAGGGTCTGGGCGACCTCTTGCGGGTTGGACATGTCGATGGTGTACATGAGCAGGTGAGGATAGGCGAACGATCACTACAGCGTCGAAATCAACACTGGCGGCTCGAGGCGATGGATTGTCGATTTGGTTAGGCTTCGTCGACGGGGATGGAGGGGGCGCGGACGATGCCGAGGATGAGGTCGAGTTTGTTGGCGACGTCTTCCATGGAGTCGGGGCGTTTGTCGAGATCGGGCTCGCAGCACTGCATGATGAGATCGCTGAGGCGGTCTGGGAGGTCGGTGCGGAGCTCGGAGATGGGGGTTGGTTTCTCGATGAGCGCATCGTCGAGGGATCCCATGAGTGAGTCGGAGTTGGTTCCCATCGCGGTCGGGATGTTTTTCCCGGTGAGGGTCCAGTACATGGTGGCGCCGAAGTTGTAGATGTCGGTCTTGGGGGTGATCTCGCGGCGGTGGACTTGTTCTGGTGCGATGTAGTCGGGGGTGCCTTGGATGCGTTTTTTGATGGTGCCGATTTTGCAGGACTGTCCGAGGTCGATGACCTTGGCGGTGAGGTTGCCGTCGATATCAGATCCGATGATGATGTTGTGCGGCTTCATGTCCGCGTGGACGTAGCCGTGCTTGTGCATCTCGTGGAGACCTGAGGCGGTTTGGCGGAAGAGGTCGATGAGGACGTCGAGTTCTGTTGGGGTTTCATCGAAGAGGGAGATGCCGTCGACGAGTTCCATGACGAGGTAGAGGTCGCGGATTTTGAGGAGTGATCCGGACTTGATCATGCGCTCGATGCGGCGGATACCTGGGTGATTGATCTGGTTGGCGATTTTGTATTCGATTGCGGCTTGGTCGAGGAAGCGCTGGGCTTTGGGGTTGGTCTTTTCGACGTGCTTGAGCGCCCAGATTTGTTTGGACTTTGGGTCCTGGACGAGGTAGATGATGGACGCGGCGCCACGACCGATCTCGGACATGATGCGGAAACCCTCAACGAGGTCGCCTTTTTTAAATACCGTGAGTTCTTCGGTCATTCGGGGTGTGTCCGATTCGTACGTCTGTCGTCGCGCTGGTGTGTCTCTCTGGTGGCCTTGTCCCGAAGAACTCGGTGACTTTGAGTACTTCGGTTCATGAGCTTGTCTATTGCACCCGGAAGCGAGAATGCTCGATTATCGGGTGGGTGATGGTAGACCTGGATCGGCTGTTTGGGCACGAATTCGATGCACCAAGAGCGCTGGAATTGATCCATGTGCGTGGAACAGATTTCGTTCGGGAGCGAGGTGTGGGAACAGTTACCCGGGCGAGAGCGGGTCACGACGCGGCGCGGGATGAAACTCAGCGCCAGCACTGAGTATTAGCTGGGAACTGGGTTTCGGTTCCTTGATGGGCGGGGTTGGGATGAAAAAACCTCCGAATTGGATCGGAGGTCTTTGGGGGTGTGGTTGTCGACAAACTGGTGATCGGGCTGGTGATCGATCTGGTGATTAGGAGTTGCCGAGGAGTTCGTTGAAGTTTGCTCTTGGGAAGTAGCGTCCCGGGCTTGTGGTCGGGGCGAGGTCCTGGTGGAGGAAGATCTTGTTTGACGGGATTTCGAGGCGCTCGGCGAGGGCGTTCACGACCTGCGCGAGGTAGCGGATTTGTTGATCGGTGAAGGGTTTGCGGTCGCCGTTTCCGATGAGACAGATCTCGATGGTTTTGGCGGGCGCGTTGTGATCGATCCCGGCGAGCTGGGCGCCTTGGGTTTGGGTGAGCCAGCGGTTTCCGAGGTGGATTTCGCCGTTGCCCATTCCGGTGCCGTTCCCGATGAGGAAGTGGTATCCGAGGCCGTCGTATCCGATTTGCTTGTGCTGGGCGCCGATGGATTCGGCGGAGCCGGCGGGTGAACCGGAGTGGACGATGACGATGGAGTCCCATTGGTTGGGATCGATGTCGGCTTTGGTGTTGAAGATCGCGCCGACGCCTCGCTCGGCGGTGATGCTTGCGAGTGGTGAGAGGGAGACGCCTTGGGCGCTCAGTGCTGGGTTTCCGGAGTCGAGGAGGGAGAGGAGTCCGACGAGGCCGGTCATGGACGCGACAAGGGCGCCCCACACGATTTTCGTGCGGATGCTCGCGTTTGTGCGGACTGTGACCTTGGCGGGCATGATTCTGGTTGGCTCCGGTGCTTATAAGATCTCTGGAATCAGATTATCATATTCATTCGGACGACGCGACGTTCTTTCTTGCACATTGGGTGGTAATTTGTATCGGATTGAGCGCAGAATTCTGCGTGTGCTATTTGCGGTACTTACCGGTCCCGAACAAACAGTGGAATCGGTTGCGGATCGAGCGGCTATGCGCGCTACTCGTCGGATTTGACGAGTCGGTCGCGGAGGTTTGGTGTGCGCCGACCGAACTCGTCTTCGAGGAAAGGCGGCGCGTGCTGGGCGCGTGTTTGGTTGTAGCGGTCGAAGGGTGATCGCGGATCGTCCTTCTTGAGCAGTGTCTTTTGGCACGCTTGGAGTGGGAGCAGCGCGAGCACACCGGCGATGAAGATCGCGGCGCGGAGCTTGGTGTTGTTTGTTGGGTTCTGTTTGGGCATTGGTGCGTGCTACAACAAGGATGATCGGGGAAACAAAAACAGTGTACCGCGGAAGACCGCGGCACACTGTTCTGGAGAGAGGAGAGAACTCGAAATTCCCGAGAAATGGTGCACTCGGGGGTGTGCTCAGGACTCGCTGACCTGAACACACGACTGCAACAAGTAAGATACGCAGCAGGGTTTGTGTGGTTCAGGTGCTTTTTAAGAATCATTCAAATTTTGTTATGTTTGATTCTTGTTCGGGTTCAGGTCGATTTAAGGGTTCGGGATGAGTCGGCCATGCTCGTCGGTGGAGATTTGGTTGGATTTGAGGAGCGACTGGATCGCGGTGTAGAGGGTCACGGCGACGGCGGTCGAGAGGTTGAGGATCGCTCGGCGGGGGCGATGGGGATCGCGACGCATTGGTCTGGGTGGGCGTCGAGGAGGTGTTTGGGGAGTCCGACGGATTCTTTGCCGAAGACGAAGTGGTCGGCTTTGGAGATGGGGATGTCGAAGATGGTTTTGGTCGCGCGGGCGGTCATGAACCAGGTGTTCGGGGGTGGGTTTGAGGATGTTGCGGATTCGTAGTCGTCGTAGGAGTCGTGGTTGGTGAGGTTGAGGCGTGGCCAATAGTCGAGTCCGGCGCGGCGGCAGGCCTTCTCGTCGATGTCGAAGGCGAGCGGATGGACGAGGTGGAGCGCGGCGCCGGTGGCGACGCAGGTGCGTCCGATGGATCCGGTGTTGTTGGGGATCTCGGGGTTGACGAGGACGACATTGGCGATGGGGTCTGTTGTGGGTGCGCTCATGACTGGATTGTTATAGGGGGTCTTGTAGATAGAAAGACACCCCGCGTGTTGGTGCGGGGTGTCTTGGGGTTCAAATCATTGGTTGGATTTAGTTTTGTGCGGCGAGGAGGGGGTCGGCGGCGATGGTTTGCGCGACTGCTGTTTTGAATGCTGGTTCGTGTGGGTTGCCTTGCCAGCGGATGACGCCGTCGGTGGAGAGCACGAGGACGTGCGGGATGCCTTTGATTCCGAGTGCTTGGTTGAGTGTTCGGCTTTCGTCGAACATTTGGCCGTAGTTGCCTTTCTTCTTCATGACGTAGCGGACAAAGTCTGCTTTGTCTTCTGAGCCTCCGATGCCGACGATTTCGAGTCTTCCTGAGTAGTCGTCTTGGAGGTCATGGAGCATTGGCATGGCGCGGATGCATGGTCCGCACCAGGTTGCCCAGAAGTCGAGGACGAGGACTTTTCCGGAGAGATCGCGCTCGCCGTAGATCCATTCTTCGTTGCCCATTGGTACTGGGAGTGGTTGTCCTTGGTAGTTGTTGGCGGACATCTTTGAGCCGTTATGTTCTGGCCAAGGCGCGGATTCGTATGCCTTTGGGTCCACGCTTGCGAGTGCTTGGGTGGCTTCGGGCTCGAGGCCTTCGGCTTGGCGCTGCGCGTTTGCGATCGCGGACTCTGGGGTTTCAGCGATGAGCTGCTTGAGTGCTTTCTTGAGCGAGCGTTCGTCGAGGTCGGCAAAGCGGAGGTTGCCTGCTCGGTCGATGACGTAGACGTCTGGGTAGTCGTCGGTGAGCATCGCGGCGGCGAAGGCGCCTCCTTCATCGCGGGCGACGGGGACAGTGACGTGTCCGGAGTTGATCTTTGCTTGGATCTCTTCCCATCCGAGGTCTGGGTGGATGGCGGCGACGACGATCTGGTCATCGTAGTCGCGGAGGGCGCGGTTGAGTTTGGAGATGGTCATGTAGGACTTGGGCTCTCCGGCAGAGATCATCGCGAGGAGGACGACCTTGCCTTCGGTGTTGGCGGCGGAGAGTGTGCCTGGATGGGTCCAGTCGGTGAGGGACTCGGTGGCGCTGGTGTCGAAGGGTTTGGTTTCCAGCGCGGTCATCGCGTCGCGGTTGGCGCTGACTTCTCGCTTGAGCTCTGGTCCCATCGCGAGGGTGGGGATGAGCGCGGCGATGGCGGCGGCGGTGATGAGTGACTTGGTATGCGATTGAGATTTCATGGTGAGCTCCGTGCTGGCTTCATGGATGATTATCGGGTGGTATCCGTGTGATGAGTGTACACGATCTGGGGCGGGTTCTTATACAGGAATTCTGAAATTGGGCCGCGGAATTGTGGTTTGGGGCTCAAAAACAAGCACCCGCTGGGTGGAGCGGGTGCTTGGGGGAGCTATGAAGAACTGCTCGTGGTTCGTATGTGTTGAACCGGTGTGTTGTTGATCGGTTGCGATTAGCCGTCGATCTTGGTGGTCATTGTGGAGGCTTGCGCGGACTTGTGTGCTTGGACGGCTGGGTCTGCGGCGAGGGTTTGGTTGACGGCGGGGACGAAGTCTTCTTCGTGTGGGTTTCCGATCCAGCGGATGATGCCGTCTGAGGAGATGACGACAACGAGGGGGATGCCTTTGGATTCGAACTCGGCGTAGACGGATTGATCGGCGTCGAAGAGGTGGGCGTAGCTGACTTCGTGCTCGGCGACGTAGGACTCGACTTTGGACTGTTCTTCGCGCTGTCCTGAGATCGCGAGGACGGCGAGGTTGTCTGCGTTGTCTTTCTGGAGTTCATCGAGGATCGGGGACGCGGCGCGGCAGGGCGGGCACCAGGTTGCCCAGAAGTCGAGGACGACGACTTTGCCTTCGGTGGTGACGGACTCGGAGAGCCAGGTCTCGGATCCGAGGGCGACTGGGAGGGGCTTGCCTTGGAAGTCGTTGGCGTAGAGGTCGGTGTTGTGGGCGGGCCATGCGGCGGTTTCGTAGGCGTCGGCGGAGACGAGGGTCATGCTGACGTCGTCCATCGCGGCTTTGGAGTCGCAGGCTTGTTTGTCTTTGGAATCGCATGCTTCCTTTGCGGAATCGCAATGTGCGGCTTTGGCTCCGGTGAGCGGGCAGTCTTTGGAAGCGGCGCAGTCTGGACCTGCGGCGGTGAGGGCGAGGCCTGAGGATGCGATGAGCATTGAGAGGATGGCTGACATGGTTGTTCTCCTGGTGAGGGGTTCACGGTTGCTGGTTGATGATGGGTGGGACGCACCCGACGGTGCCCCTCTGTATTGGTGGTTGTCGTTGATGCCACGCGCTTGGGGGTTAGCCCTTGGGTGGGATCAATCTGTGGAGAGCAACGGCTGCGGCAACGGCAATATTCAGAGAATCCGCGGATTTCACGAGGGGAATTTGGACTTTTTGATCGGAGGCGTTGAGGGCGGCTTGGGTGAGTCCTGGACCTTCGGCGCCGAGCATGAGGACGATTTTGGTGTCTGAAGGGGGATTCTGGGCGAGTTGGTTGATGTCGTGGGCATCGGGGGATGGGGTGAGGGCGAGGAGGGTGAAGCCTGCGGCTTGGATGGATTGGAGTGCGGGGATCCAGTCGGATTGGTCTTGGATTTGGGTGAAGGGGATGGTGAGGGCGTGTCCCATCGAGACGCGGAGGGACTTGCGGTAGAGCGGATCGCAGCAACGTGGAGAGAGGATGATGGGGATGTCGGTCCCTGAGAGGGCGGCGGTGGAGCGGAAGACGGAGCCGAGGTTGTCGTGGTTGGACAGGTCTTCGAGGATGACGAGGGCGCGGGCGGATTGGAGGAGGTCGGAGAGTTGGGGGTGTTCGATTCGGTGTCCGGCGGCGAGGAGTCCTCGGTGGATGGGGTAGCCTGTGATTTGGTCGAGGGTTGCTCTGGGGGCGGTGTAGATGGGGACTTCGCTAGGGATCTGGCTTAGGAGCTGAGTGTGGGATTGGGTCTTGGATTCGTCGATGAGGACGGAGTGGAGCGGGTACCTTGAGTGGATGTGGTGCTCGAGGACGAGGGAGCCTTCGGTGATGAAGAGGGGGTCTTTGGAGGGTTGGTTGACTGCTGACTTTGGAGCGTCCGGATTGTGCGCGGCTTTGAGCCAGGCGTCTCTTTGATTGCGGTATGGCTCGATCCGTGGGTCAATAGGGTCATGGATTGGGGTAAATCGGTCGATCATGGATGGTGTACCCTAGACTGATTTTGTAGGGTGCGTGCACAGCGAACAGAATGGACTGGTGATCGGCTTGATGGCAAATACTGAGACAATGAGTGTTCTTCAAGCCGCGGTGCTTGGGGTGGTTGAGGGGATTACTGAGTATCTGCCGATTTCTTCGACGGGGCATCTGATTCTTGCTTCGGAGTTGATGGGGCTGGGGGAGACGGCGACGCAGCGATCGGCGGTGGATACATTCAATATTGTCATTCAGGGGGGCGCGATCCTCGCGGTGCTGGGGTTGTACTTCCCGCGCGTGGTGCAGATGTGCAAGGGGCTCATTGGGAAGGACAGCGACGGATTGAAGCTCGCGATCCGGATCATTGTGGCGTTTCTTCCGGCGGCGGTGCTTGGGGTGATGCTTAATGATTGGATCGAGAGCAAGCTGTTTAATACGCCGATGGTGCTCACGGCGCTGGCGCTGGGTGGGGTGTTCATGATTGTGATTGATAAGTGGAAGTTCAGCAAGCACAAAGAGGGCGAGGTGTTTGAGGAGGGGATTGATCTGCATGAGATCAGTATTGTGCAGGCGCTGATGATTGGGTTGTTGCAGTGCGTGGCGATGTGGCCTGGCACTTCGCGGTCGATGATGACGATCGCGGGGGGTGTGCTGGTTGGGCTCAAGCCCAAGCGCGCGGCGGAGTTTAGTTTCTTGCTGGGGCTCCCGACGCTTGGGGGGGCGACGGTGTATTCGTTGTACAAGTCGGTGAGCGGTGATGGGCCTGACATGTTTGAGGTGATTGGGTGGACGCCGATTGTTGTGGGGCTTGTGGTGGCGACGATCAGCGCGGCGCTGGCGGTCAAGTGGCTGGTGGCGTTTCTGACCAAACACGGCTTGGCGGTGTTCGGGTATTACCGGTTGATCCTGACGGCGGTCTTGGGAGGGGCGATCGCGATGGGTGTGGTGAGTTTGCACGCGGGGAGCGGCGAGAATGAGCAGGTGCTGGAGGTGCAGCCATGAGTGATGGGATCAAGACTTCGTTTCCCAAGGACAAGATCGAGGTGGTGCTGCTGGAGGGGACGCATCCGTCGGGGACGCATCTGATCGAGCGCGAGGGGTTTCATGTCACGGCGTTGCACGGCGCGCTCGAGGGCGATGCGCTGGTTGAGGCGATCGGGCGGGCGCATGTGGTGGGTGTGCGCTCCAAGACGCAGCTGACTGGGGAGGTCTTGAGGCACTGCGAGCGGCTGCTTGCGGTGGGGTGTTTTTGTGCGGGGACGAATCAGGTGGATCTGGATGTCGCGGCTTCGATGGGGGTGCCTGTGTTTAACTCGCCGTTCTCGAACACGCGGTCGGTTGCGGAGTTGACACTCAGCGAGATCATCGCGTTGCATCGGCGCGTGTCGCATCGTTCGGCGCTGCTGCATAAAGGCGAGTGGGACAAGAGCGCGGATCGTTCGCACGAGGTGCGTGGTCGGACGCTTGGGATTATTGGGTATGGGCATATTGGTTCGCAGATTAGTGTGCTTGCTGAAGCGGTGGGCATGCGGGTGGTGTTCTTTGATGTCGAGAGCAAGCTCCCATTGGGGAACGCGGGGTCGGTGGGCTCGATTGATGAGCTGCTGAAGGTTTCGGATGTGGTGAGTATCCATGTCCCTGAGACGAGCGACACGGTCGGGATGATCGACGCGAAGCGGATCGGGCTGATGAAGCACGGGGCGTATTTGATTAATAACGCGCGTGGTTCGGTGGTGGATCTCGATGCATTGCGGGTCGCTGTGGATGCGGGTCACATCGCGGGTGCGGCGGTGGATGTGTTCCCGGATGAGCCGAGCAAGCGGGGGGATCGGTTTACGAATGTGATGCAGGGGGCGGAGAATGTGATTCTGACGCCTCATGTTGGGGGATCGACGATTGAGGCGCAGGAAGCGATCAGTGTGGATGCGGCGGAGAAGCTGGTGAAGTTTGTCAATCGCGGCACGACGACGGGGGCAGTGAATGTTCCCAATGTGGATCTTCCTTCGCAAGAGGTTGAGGGGGTGCGGGCGCATCGGATTTTGAACTTCCATAGGAATGTGCCTGGCGTGCTCGGGAAGTTTCACGAGGCGGCGAGCTCGCTGGGTGTGAATATTTCGGGGCAGTACCTGCGGACGGTTGGGGATGTTGGGTATGTGGTGCTTGATGCGGATCCGAGCGGGGCTGAGGCGCTCAAGGACGCGATGGACGGGATCGAGGAGTCGGTTCGAACTCGGATGTTGTGGTAGGAAGAAGGCATTGGCGACTGGTCTTTAGGGAAGATATGAAGACCCCCTCAGTCCGCTGCGCGGACACCTCCCCCGGAAGTTCGGGGGAGGAGAGAAGATGAAGAGTGAGCGTGGGCGAGAGTCAGAGAACGGGGAGCCCTCACCCCGGCCCTCTCCCATCAGAATGGGAGAGGGAGGAAGATTCGGTTTGTCATTGTGCATGGTGGGGCGAACAATCGGGGATGCCACAGTTTGAGCGCGTTTCGGAATCTTTAGAGCATACTTCGGTGATCGCGAAGGACTTTGCGGCGGTGTTGCGGCGCGGGGATCTGGTGCGTCTGGTTGGGGAGATGGGCGCGGGGAAGACGACCTTTGTCCGCGAGGTTGCGGGGGCGATGGGGGCGGATGTTTCGATGGTGAGCTCCCCCACTTTCGTGCTGATGAATATCTATCCGTGCAGAGTCAGCGGCGTGGAGGGGTCGATCGCGCATCTGGATTGCTATCGCTTTGGGGACAGCGACGAGCTTGAGGCTCTGGGGTGGGATCGGGTGTGCGCCGATGGGTCGATACGGCTTGTGGAATGGCCGGAGCGGATTGATGGGGTGCTTGGGGATGAACAAGCGTGCACGATCACGATCTCGCATGTGGATGAGGGGGTTCGGGGGTTTGTGATTGAGGTGCCGGAGTCTTGGATGGAGCGGGCGAGTGCGATGGCGCTCAAGGCGCGGGACGCGGTCAAGTGTCCGGTGACTGGGGAGGCGGTGCATCCGGAGAGCGCGAGCTGGCCTTTCGTGAGCGAGCAGGCGCGGATGAGTGATCTGCACGGGTGGATGAGCGAGAAGTTTGCGATCACGCGTCCGATTGAGCAGGCGGATTTGGATCAGGAGTGAGGCATAGCTTGCCGAAGACAGTCAAGCCTTGGCACTATTGGGATGTGGGAAGAGTTGAAGAGCCCTCACCCCGGCCCTCTCCCCGAGGGAGAGGGGGGAAGAGTGTGCGACGTTTGGTTTGGGGTGGTATTGTGTGGGTATGAATGAAGAACTGGCTGCCTCGGGTGAGGCGAGTGTGTGGTCGTTGTTTACTGAGAGCTTTGATGTGTTCTCGGTGGTGCTGCTGATCGGGTCGTTTATTGCGGTGTCGTTGATTGTCAAGCTGGTGCTTGATGCGCGGCGGGCGGTGATCGCGCCGGAGGATATTGTGGATTCGCTGGCACGGGATCTGGATTCGGGGGATCTGGATTCGTTTCTCGCAACGGCGGGTGATGATGCGGGGATCGTGGGGTCGGCGTGCGAGGCGGCGTTTAATGCTCGCGCTTCGGGGGCATCGGCGATGCGCGAGGCGGCGGAGGTCGCGGCGAGTAATGCGTGCTCTCGATGGACTCGTACATTGGATCTGCTGAGGGTGATCGGGGAGCTTGGGCCTTTGGTTGGGTTGGCGGGGACGGTGTGGGGGATGATTCTGGCGTTTGTGCGTTTGGGTCAGGCGGGGGGGACGGCGGGACCGACGGATTTGTCGCTGGGGATATCCAAGGCGTTGTTTCACACGTTGCTTGGGTTGATGCTCGCGGTGCCTTGCTTGCTTGTGTATGGGTGGTATCGGAGTGTAATCGAGAAGCATTGCAACACGGCGTTCGAGCAGGCGGGGCGGTTGGTGGATCGGTTGTCGGCGATCGGTGATGACGACGGGGACGCGGCATGAGAAGTCGGTCGATCGTTGGATCAGGTTCGGGCGGGGGTCATTCTGGGGGTGTGAATGTGACGCCGATGATTGATGTGGTGATGTGTCTGATTGTGTTTTATTTGATGGTCGGTCAGCTGGCGATTGATCGGCGGTCGTCGATCGTGCTCGCTCAGACTGAATCAGGGGTGGATCGGCAGGACCTTGCGGATGCGATCGAGATCGGGGTGCTGATGGATGGGGGGCTGACACTCAATGGCGAGGCGATCGAGAGCGATCGGATCGCGGGTGAGGTAACGGGGATGATTGCGCGGGAGGTTGGCGCGGTGGTGCGGATCCGTGCGGATGAGGACGCGGGGTTTGGGGCCGTGCGTCCGGTGCTTCGGGCGCTGCAGGAGGCGGGGGTGACTGGGGTGGAGTTTGTGACGATTCGTGCTGAGGGCGCGGAGGGGCAGTCATGAGCGCGGGATTGCGGCGACGGAGTGTTCTTGGTGATCCGGGGAAGCGGTCGGGCCCGATGATGACGCCGATGGTGGATGTGGTGCTGGTGATCTTGATTTTCTTCATGGCGAGCACGACGATCGCGGGGTATGAGTGGTTTTTGCAGGCGGGGGTTGAAGCAGAGTCGGAGGGTGAATCCGCTCCGGAGGAAGCGCGGTTCGATCTTCCCGCGGCGATCATCGAGGTTGATCTGGTTTCGGGTGAGGACGGCGCGGTGCTTGTGTATGGCGTGTCGGGGGATCAGGGGATGACGATTGATCAGGCGGTGGGATTGATCGAGGGGATGGAGCTTGGGGAGAGCGCCGCGCTGCGTGTGGGGCTGGGCGCGGGGGATGGGGTGTCGATGGGTGATGTGATGCGCGTGCACGATGCGTGGCACGGGCGCGGGGTGAAGGTTGTGATGCGGACGGGGCGCTAAACCAACTTACTCGTTTGAAGTGACGAAGATTTGGAGTTTGTGTGCTTGGGCGGTGAGGCCGTGGGCGGCGCAGAGTTTGTCGCGGAGTTCGATGAGTTCTGGGAGTTCGGTGGTGATGATGTCTCCGGTGTCGACATCGATCAGGAGGGTGTTGCCGGTTTGTCCGATCGCGAGTTGGTAGTGGGATTGTTCGCGTCCGACGAGGACGTGCTGGATGATGCCGGCGGATTCGAGGAGTTTGAGTGTGCGGTAGACGGTGGCTTTGGAGACGGAGTGGCCTTGGGCTTTGAGGGTGTCGAGGAGCTGGTCGGCTTCGAAGAGGGAGTCGAAATCGATGATGGTGTCGAGGATTTTGGCGCGTTCTGGGGTGTACTTGAGTCCCTCGGCTTTGAGGGTTCGGCGGAAGATCGCGCAGAGGGGCTCGATGAGCTGGGGCTGGTTGGTGCTGGCGGTGTCTTTGTTGGGTTGTTTGATCGGCTCGAGAGGCATGGGGGATTCTATGCGGGGGGAACGTGGTTGGGGATCGCGATGGGATAGGATGGGGGCATGGCGGACGAGCACGATCAGAACCAAGCACACACGGACAGCGAGGCGGCTGGGAAACAGCGGTCTTTGGCGCGGGTGTTGATCCAGGTGATCGGGTTCGCGGCGTCGATCGCGGCGCTGGGGTGGGCGGTCAAGATGGCGCTGACTGAGGAGAATCGGGCGCAGCTCGAGAATCTACAGAACGCATCGGCTGGTCAGGTGATGGCGCTGGTGGGGTTGTCGTTCTCGTCGGTCGCGATTAATGGGTTGATTTTTTGGGTGGTGATCCGTCCGGTGCACAGGATCCGCGCGACGGATGTGATCTCGACGAACGCGATCGCGACGTTGCTGGCGTATCTGCCGTTTAAGTTGTCGTTGGTGGCGCGGATTGCGATTCATCGCAAGCGGGATGGGGTTCCGGTGCTGACGATCGGCGCGTGGTTCGCGGCGATCGGGGTGTTGATGCTCGCGGTGCTTGGGCCGATGGCGTTGGTGTCGTTTGTGCTCCAGGATGTGAACCTGCTGTGGTGGGCTGGGGTGGTTGGGTCTGTTGCGGTCGGGGTGGGCGCGGTGATCGTGATGGCAAGAGTTTTTTATGGCGAGCGCGGGGTGCGGCGGATCGCGTCGGTTGGGATGCTTCGCGGATGGACGGAGAAGGAATCGTTTGGGCGATTGCACGCGGGGTTTGACATGATCGCGTGTCCCTGGTCGTCGGGCTGGGCGGGGCTGGGGCGGATGCTCGATGTGCTCGCGTTCGCGGGGCGGTTCGTGGTCGCGGCGGCGGTGCTGGGGCTCCCGATCTCGGGGAGTGATGCGCTGCTTTTGGGGAGCGTGTATTTCTTGATTGGGGTGTTCTCGCCGTTTGGGATGCTGGGGACGCGCGAGGCGGGGACAATTGGGGCGGCGGCGTTGTTTGGGGTCAGCAGCGCAGCGATTGGGGACGGGGGCGAGGGACCGATCGCGGCGGCGGTGGTGTTTATCACGGCGGTGGAAGCGGTGGTGAATCTGGGGTGCGCGGGGTTCGGGGTTGCGTGGCTTCGCGTGAGTCCTGGGAAGCGAGTGCTCGACGATCTGGTAGAGTGATTCGCGCTACGATCCGGGATGAAAGTCGCGCTCGCACAGCTGAATCCGGTCGTTGGGGATATCGAGGGGAACTCGGAGAAGATCATCGCGGCGATCGGTGAGGCGCGGGAGAAGGGCGCGGGGCTGGTGGTGCTTTCTGAGCTGGTGATCTGTGGGTACCCTCCGAGGGATTTGCTGCTGGTGGAGGGGTTTGTGGCGCGGTGCGCGGCGGCGGTGAAGGCGATCGGCGAGCAGCACACGGCGGGGATCGCGGTGGTGATCGGGACGCCATTGCCTGCGGGGGATGGAAATGATGACGGGATCGCGAACTCGGTGGTGGTGTACGAGGACAACGCGTTTGTGGGGTATCACGACAAGCGTTTGCTCCCGACGTATGACGTGTTTGATGAGGATCGGTACTTTGAGGCGGGGCATCGCGCGGTTGTGGTGGAGGTCGCGGGGAAGCGGGTTGGGCTTGCGATCTGCGAGGATTTGTGGCGCGGGGATGACTCGGGGTTTAGCAGTCGGTACGACGATGAGGCGGATCATGTGCAGGGGTTGATCGAGGCGGGCGCGGAGGTGATTGTGGCGCCGAGTGCTTCGCCGTTTGTGCTTGGGAAGGCGGACAAGCATCGCGGGATCCTGCGTGGTCATGCGACGCGGCATGGGGTTCCTGTGGTGTCGGTGAATCAGGTGGGGGCGAACGATGATCTGATCTTTGCGGGTCAGTCGTGTGTGGTGGATTCGAAGGCACGGACGGTGCATGAGTGCGAGGCGTTCGCGGAATCGGTCGCGGTGGTTGATCTTGAATCGAGTACAGAGGTTTCGCATCGCGTGCTGGATGATGAGCGCGCGATTGTTGAGGCGCTGACGATGGGGATCCGGGATTATCTGCGCAAGTGCGGGTTCAAGAGGGCGTGCATTGGGTTGAGCGGGGGGATTGATTCGGCGCTGGTCGCGGCGCTTGGGGTGCGGGCGCTGGGGGGCGAGCATGTGGTTGGGGCTTCGATGCCGGGGCGGTTTAGCAGCGAGGGGAGCAAGACGGACGCGTTTGCGCTTGCGGAGAACCTGGGGATGCGGTGTGTGTCGATGCCGATCGAGACTGGTTTTGAAGGGGTTTCTGAGTCGTTGAACCCGGCGTTTAGGGAACTCGGGGAGCGGGAACTGGGTGAGTCGCTTCCGGATCTGACGCAAGAGAATCTGCAGTCGCGGATCCGCGGGACGATGATGATGGCGCTGTCGAATCGGACAGGGGCGCTGGTGCTGACGACGGGGAACAAGAGCGAGATCGCGGTTGGGTACTGCACTTTGTACGGCGACATGAACGGCGGGCTCGCGGTGATCGCGGATGTTCCTAAGACGATGGTGTTCCGCGTTTGTCGTTATATGAACGAGCATTACGCGGAGCTTGGGTTTGATTGTCCTCCGATTCCGGTGAGCACGATCGAGAAGCCTCCGAGTGCGGAACTGGCGCCGGATCAGCTGGATTCGGATTCGCTTCCGGATTATGAGGTGCTGGATGCGATTGTGCAGCGGCACATCGAGGGGCATCAGAGCGCGAGCAAGATCATCGCGGAGACGGGGTTTGATGCGGGTGAGGTTGAGCGGATCTGCAAACTGATTGATCGCAACGAGTACAAGCGTCAGCAGATGGCGGTGGGATTGAAGCTGACTACGACGGCGTTTGGGACGGGGCGTCGGATGCCGATTGCTCAGCGGTGGACGCGCTGAGGAAACTATCAAAGACCCCCTCCGTCGCTGCGCGACACCTCCCCCGCCCCCCCAAAGTTCAGGACGGGGGAGGAGAAAGAGGGCTCCCCCACTGTTCTGTGGTGGGGATGGGTTTGCCGCATTCGGGGCAGGAGTCGGATTGGAGTTGGTAGAGGAGGTAGCCGCAGGTGCAGCGGGGTTCTTCGACTTCGATGCGGACGTGGAGTTTGCAGGTTGGGCAGCGGGAGTCTTTGTTGGACTGGGCGCTGATGGTGCTGCTGCAGCGGGGGCAGGTGATGTTGATGGGGATGGAGGGGGCGAGGGTGCCTTGCTCGTTTTCACCCGGCTTTGGGGCGAAGAAGGCGAGGGCTCCGGTGGCGATGGTGGTTCCGGCGCAGATGATCGCGGCTATCGCGAGGATACGGAACATGAGCTCGTCGTAGAAACCAAATCCGTCGGTGATGAACGCGGCGCAGACGATGAAGCCGGTGATCGCGCCGGTGGTGAGTGCGATCCCCTTGCAGGGTCTGAATACGGGAAGCGTGCAACTGAGGGGGCAGACTATGAGGCGATGGACGAATGTGAGTCCGAAGCTCAACGAGACGGCTCCGGGTCTGAGGAAGTTTTGATCGTATCTCCATCCGACCCAGATCCCTGTGATGAAGAGAGCCATGGAGATGAGGAGCGCGCCGCTGCTCATGCGGAGGGTCCAGCGCTGCAAGCGTCCTCCTGAGCCTTTGATCCCACCAAGGATGACGACGATGAGTCCTCCCAGGGAGTAGGCGCCGACGATGAGGATGGTGATCATGACATCGTCGTTGACCCAGCCTCGCGGGAGGACGACGGCGGCGATTCCCGCGAGCATCGCGAGGGCGACGAAGGCGAGGAATGTCCAGAGGATGAGCTTTTTGGGAGTCATCACTGGAGCATCATACTGGAAACTGGCTTATTGGAGTTGGCTTTGATTGAGCTGGCGGCTTAGCTTGATCCGGCGCGCATGCGTTCGAGGCCTGCGGGGAATGGGTAGCTTGGGAAGACTCCAACGTCGGCGCGTTCCCACATTTGTGGTGCGGGGTAGATGTCGCCACGGAAGCCGGCGGCGTACATGGTACGGAGGACGGTCTCGAAGCTTGGTTCGGTTTGGGAGTCGTGATCGACGACGAGGCGGTTTGATTTAGCGCCGAGGAACGAGACGGTGCAGGATGGGGCGCGGTCGGGGCGGCCTTGGAGCATTTTGTTGATGGTGGCGAAGCCGCGGGAGAGGTCGGTGAGGGTGAAGTAGTCTTGCTCTCTTGGTCGCAGGAGCGCGAGGACGAGGACGGAGTCGAGGTCGAACTTGAGGATGTAGGGCTCGCGGTCTTTGGCGGCGTGGATCGCTACGGCGTCTTGGAACATTTTGGCGTAGCTGGTGACTGAGTTTGAGGACCACTGGGACGCGGTGACGAGGTTGACGAGCTGTGCGATGACGCCGCTGTCGTTGTTTTCGCTGTTGACGCCGCAGATGACGGTGCGGTATCGGCACTGGAGGACGTCGGAGAGCATGTCTTGACCCCACATGGTACGGATGCGACCTTGGGGGCTTGCGGGGGCTTGTTCTTGTCGGAGCAGTGATATTCGATCGGGGTAGGAGTTTGGAGAGAGGAGTCCTGCGGCGTCGCCGTCGTAGATTTTCATTTTGTCTGCTGCCATTGGTGTACTCCTAGTGTTTGGTCTCTCTGTATTGATCGGCGTTTTGTGGGGATGATGTGGAATCAAGATTGGGGGTATTTGAGGTCGAACTCGTGATGTCCGGCGAAAATCGGGAGGATGATGGTGTGGTGGATGAGGTCTGAGAGCAGGAGCATGATCGCGGTGATGATGACGAGTGAGGAGATGATTGTGGGTTCGGGGAAGAAGGGGACGGCGACGAGCATCGCGGCGCCGGGGTAGCCGTGGTGGATTCGGTAGCCGTTGGTGAGTTTGGCGAGGGGGTGGGTGTGTGTTGGGGAGGTGAGCTTGAACCCGAAACGGAGGATGATGGTGACGAGCTCGAAGAGGAGGGCGGCGAGGATGCCTGTGATGACTGGATGGTGGAGGAACCAGAGCATGGAGGATTATTGGGGCCGGGATGGAGGAAGTTTTGAAGAGTGTAAAAAGAGACAGCCCTCCGAAGCTTTTGGCTTGGAGGGCTGTAAAGTCGGCGATAACCTACTTTCCCGCTGAACAGTATCATCGGCGAGTTGGGCTTAACTGCTGTGTTCGGGATGGGAACAGGTGTGACACCAACTCTATGGTCACCGACAAACATCGGAGATCTGGTTTCCCGGATCAGGATGTTGACGAAGAACGACAACGAGCAGAGACGTGGGCTTGTGGCTCACGCTTGAGAATATGTTGAGTGGTTCATGTATGAGTATGAACGATGTGTTGACCGATCGTGATGATTGACTTGTTAGAACAAATCAGATCATCGGCGATTGGTCGGGAGATCAAATCTTCGACCGTTAGTACCGCTCAGCTGAGGACATCTCAATCCTTACACTCGCGGCCTATCAACCTGGTAGTCTTCCAGGGGTCTTTCGTCAAAGACTAGCAAACCTGATCTCGAGGGGGGCTTCCTGCTTAGATGCTTTCAGCTGTTATCCCTGCCCGACGTAGCTACTCTGCGGTGCTCCTAGCGGAACAACAGAATCACCAGGGGTCAGTCCAACCCAATCCTCTCGTACTAAGGTTGACTCCTCTCAAGTTTGCAACGCCCACAGCAGATAGGGACCGACCTGGCTCACGCCGGTCTGAACCCAGCTCGCGTACCACTTTAATAGGCGAACAGCCTAACCCTTGGGACCGCCTTCAGCCCCAGGATGTGATGAGCCGACATCGAGGTGCCAAACCGCTCCGCCGCTATGGACGCTCGGGAGCGATAAGCCTGTTATCCCCGGAGTACCTTTTATCCGATGAGCTACGACGCTTCCACACGCGATCGCAGGATCACTAGAGCCCTCTTTCGAGACTGCTCGTCCTGTCGGACTCGCAGTAAAGCTGGCTTGTGCTCTTACACTCTAACACACGGTTTCCATCCGTGCTGAGCCAACCTTTGCGCTCCTCCGTTACTCTTTAGGAGGAGACCGCCCCAGTCAAACTACCCAGCACACACTGTCCCTCGCCCGGTTTCACGGGAATCGAGGTTAGGCCACACACTCACGAAGGGTGGTATCTCACCAACGGCTCCACCAGTGCCTAAGCACCGGCTTCAAAGCCTCCCACCTATCCTGCGCATCATGTGCACATGACCAATATAAGCCTGCAGTAAAGGTTCACGGGGTCTTTCCGTCTTGCTGCGGGTAGGCGGCATCTTCACCGCCACTACTATTTCACCGAGTTGGTCGTGGAGACAGTGCCCCAGTCATTACGCTATTCATGCGCGTCGGAACTTACCCGACAAGGAACTTCGCTACCTTAGGACCGTCATAGTTACGGCCGCCATTGACCCGTGCTTAGGTTACAAGCTTCGCATAAAGCTAACCTGCTTCCGTGACATTCGGGCATTGGGCAAGCGTCACACTGTATACATCCTCTTGCGAGTTAGCACAGTGCTGTGTTTTTGATAAACAGTTGCCAGGGCCTTTTCTCTGCGCCCCGAAGGGCCTCCTTATCGCGAACTTACGGAGTTAATTTGCCTAATTCCTTCACGACCATTCTCTCGAGCGCCTGAGGCTATTCGCCTCGTCTACCTGTGTCAGTTTTAGTACGGGACATACATCGCCCACATAGCTTTTCTAGGAACCCGATCCCTCTCTAGCGGCCCGAAGGCCTGGACATCTAACAGTCCAAGAGAGCTCACAGATCCGCACTATGCTTTGATCTTTGTATGTGCGCAGGAATATTAACCTGCTATCCATCGACTACGCCTTTCGGCCTCGCCTTAGGACCCGGCTAACCCTGGGCGGATTTACCTTCCCCAGGAAACCTTAGACTTACGGCGTGAGGGATTCTCACCCTCATTATCGTTACTCAAGCCCGCATATTCACTTCCATACGCTCCAGCATTCGTTACCGAACACCTTCGCCGCCTATGGAACGCTCACCTACCACTTCTTACGAAGTCCACAGCTTCGGTATTATACTTATCCCCGATCATTATCGGCGCCAGATTCCTCGACCAGTGAGCTATTACGCACTCTTTAAATGGTGGCTGCTTCTAAGCCAACATCCTGGCTGTCATCGCAATCTGACTTCCTTAAAAACTAAGTATAATTTAGGGACCTTAGCTGGTGGTCTGGATTATTCTCCTTTTGACCGCGGATATTATCACTCGCGGTCTATCTCCCAAGACTTGGCTATTGGTATTCGGAGTTTGGTTGCATGGGGTACCCAGGGAGGGCCCACCACGCATCCAGTAGCTCTACCCCCAATAGTTGCTTCTTGAGGCTAACCCTAAAGTTATTTCGGTGAGAACAAGCTATCTCCCGGTTTGATTGGACTTTGACCCCTCCCCACAGCTCATCCCACATCTTTTCAACGATGACGGGTTCGGGCCTCCAGCAGGTTTTACCCCACCTTCACCCTGGCCATGGGTAGATCACACGGGTTTCGTGTCTAGTCCCAGCGACTACGCGCCCTATTCAGACTCGCTTTCGCTCCGCCTCCGGTCCGGTAGACCTTAGGCTCGCCACTGAGACTAACTCGCGGGCTCATTATGCAAAAAGCACGCCGTCACCCCGTAGGGCTCCGACCGCTTGTAGGCATACGGTTTCAGGAACTCTTTCATCCCCCTAATAGGGGTGCTTTTCAACTTTCAATCACTTTACTTTTTCGCTATCGGTCGTCAAGGAGTACTTAGCCTTGGAAGGTGGACCTCCCATGTTCAACCCGGGTTCCACGAGCCCGAGCCTAATCGAGGGCTATGATGCTACACCTTGCTACCGGACTTTCACCGTCTTTGGTCACGCATTCCTTCGTGTTCACAAGTTCACATCTATCCGCTTTCGCTCGCCGCTACTTACGGAGTCGCATGTTGCTTTCCTTTCCTCCGGGTACTTAGATGTTTCAGTTCCCCGGGTTTGCCTCGCACACCTATGCATTCAGTGTACGATACCCTTGCGGGTGGGTTTCCCCATTCAGAGATCTACAGATCACAGCTTGGTTACCAGCTCCCTGTAGCTTTTCGCAGGTTCCAACGTCTTTCATCGCCTCTTGACGCCAAGTCATTCACCGTATGCCCTTTGTGATTTGATCAACCCGACCAAGCGCCGATCCGTGTTTCACCATTACTGGTTAGCACGCATCAGTCAGTATCGGAAAGTCAATGGCCGCCCTCCTCTGCCGAGGGATCAGGACGACCAACTGTCTCGTAGGCACGAGACAGCATCGTTCAGACGCATATATGAGTTTACTCGTTCGTATTCTCAATACAGTCTACATCCGGGTACTGAACCCGAAGTATCTGTATCTGCTCGTCGTCATTCGGTTGTCAAAGATGCTGGAGAGTGAAGATCAACTTCGCTTTCCGTCGCGGCTCTCAATGAGTCGCGGGGAGATACTAGGACACACATTTCGTGGATCAAATTTGGAGGGCGACAATTCTGCAATTGCGCTCACAATTCTTGAGAATTGATCCTCGCGGCGGGTGCTGAAAGTGCGCTCCGGGGGATTCTTGGTCAGCTCCTGATCACCTGCCAGCAACTGACCCCATAAAAAACCCCGCTTGGAGCGGGGGAATGGGGGTTTGGGTTTCCTGGTTCCGATCCTCGTGGATTACGGCTCGGTGGGCTGGAAGAGATCGGCGGCGGGCGATTTGGCCGGCTGTCCGGTCGGGCGGAGGGATGAGCGGGCGGCTTGGGTCGCGGAGGACTGTGCTTGCTCGTAGAGGGCGGTCGCTCGGTCGTCTGCGGGGCTTCGCGAGGAGAGGGAGCCGTCGGCGAGACGGAAGATCAGGGTGTTGACCTGCTGATCTGATCGGAGGGAGGCGACGGGGTCGCTGGCGATCTGGACGAGGAAGGTGTTGAGGTTGATGGAGAGTCGATCGGGCGCGGTGGAGATGCCGGCTGGGACCTGGGAGTCGGTGTTGTTTTCGTTGAGTTTCTCGATGTAGTCCGCGGCGTCGTCGGCTTCGATCGCGCCGGTGTCGAAGAGGACGAAGTCACCTGAGACGCGGAGGTTGGCGGCGAGGGATTGTCCGGGCTCGATGTTCATGGACGAGCGGCGGTAGTAGCCGTAGTACATGGAGTAGAGCTCGATCTTGGCGGTTGGGAGCGCCGCGCCGCTGATTGGTTGGGAAGCTTCGGCGACGAAGAAGAACTCTTTGGCCCCCACCGCGACTGGGTCGGACCACGGCGACCAGTTTGCACGCACGAATGGTTCGACGGTGAGTGCTTGCTGCGCGTCGTCGGTTTCGTCGAGGTACGGTCCTTTGCGGAAGTATGGGTTGTTGAGCACGACGCGGGTGCGGTAGCGGTAGGTTGCTCCTGGCTTGACTCCGATGTCGTGTGTCCAGAGCTGGAGGGCTTCTTGGTCGAGGATATTGGAAGCGGCGGCTTCGTCCTCGTCGGCTTCAACGCCGAGGCGTTCGAGATCGGATTTGATGTCTTCGATTTGGTCTTCGATGAACTCGATGCGCTCGCGGTTGCGGTCGCGGTTTGGACGCGGCTGCGTGTCGCTTGGGTCGCGGGTGTTTGTAGGGCTCTTGCCTGATCCACCTCGACCTGGGCGGGCGCCTGGGTTTTGGCGGGTGGTCGAGGTGGTGCGGGTTGAGGGGTTGTTGAGCTGGTTGAGCTCGGTGGTGAGTCTGGTGAGCTGGCGCTGGAGGCGCTGGGTCTCGGTGAGTCCCTGGCTTTCGGCGTCGAGGAGTTCGGATGGTGGCGCCCAGGTTGGTCCGGCGATGGTCGGCGGGTACATGGGGCGCATCACTTGTGCCGAGACGTCTTGGGCGCTGGCGATGATTTCGTTGAGTCGGACGAGGCCGTCGTCTTTGGTGACGGCGTTTGTTGGGAGGGGGGTGCCTGGAGGGGTGGTGATGGTTTGGGTTGATCCCCATGAGCCGTCGGCTTGGAGTTGTTGGCGCTCGACTTCGAGACCCATGACGGCCATTCCGGTGGAGACCCAGAAGAGGCGTGGGACTCCGGGGTAGCCATCGTTGCCTTCGAGGATGTCGCGGAGCTTGGTTCCTGGGAAGTTGGCTTCGATGGAGACGGTCGGGAGATCGAATGGCTGCGCGGCGGGGACGTAGTTGGCGTACTCAGGGACTTCAACCACGGCGTAGGGGTCGAGGGTTCCCCACGAAGAAGCGGCGAAGGGTTTGGAAGTCGCTGGGACTTCGAGTGCTTCGATGTCATCGATTCTGGTTCGGGTCCGCTGAACATCATCGGCACTGAAACCCAGTGCGGAGGCGACGTCGTAGTTGTTCCCGAGCGGTGCTGGGAGCGAGCGGGCGTTGTCGGTGCTTGCGGCGAAGGCGTTGTTGTAGCGATCGAGCAGCGCGACGGGCTCAACAGCAGGCAGCGTTGGCGAGGTGTCGGAGATCTGGCTCTGGAGCGCGTTTGCGGTCGAGGCGAGCTCGTTGTAGATCTGGTTCGGGGCGACCTCGCGTGATCCGGTCTTCACGTTGTTGGGCGAGGTGACGAACTGCATGGAGATCACGGCGAGAAAGATCAGGACGGTGAGTCCGAGGACGGCTTTCTCGATGTGCTGCGCGATTGGGTTGACGCCTTTGAGTTTCATGATTTGTTCTCGATTGCGTGTTGGTGTTGGTCTGGCTGGTCTGGCTGGTCTGGCATTGGGTGTGTCTGAACGCTTCAGGATGGCTTAGCCGTCGGAGAAGTCCTCGTTGGATTCGGTTGCGATTCCGAGGGTTTGTTTGACGGCGTTTGGCATGAGCTCGGTGGTCCATGAGCGGAGCCAGACGGTTTCGACTTTGATGTGTGCGCGGACGACGTGGTCGTCGCCGTAGTAGTAGCCGTTGAGGAGCGCGTCTTGGACGTTGACTTGCTCGATGTCGGCATCGACGACGGTCATGTAGTTGGTCTTCCCGAGCGCGTCGAAGAGCGCGGGGAGTTGCTGGGACGACGCGATGACGGTCATCTCGGCGTAGCGGACATCGAAGGCGTTGTTGGGTTGTTGGTGACGGTTGGTGTAGGCCTTGAACTGGTCGTCGTCGGATGCTGTGTTGCTTGATGGGCCGCCGCGTCCGTCTCGACCGCTGCGCCCTCCGAAGTCGTTGGCATCAACATCGATGACCGCGTCGGCGACGAGGAACTCGTTGACGCGGATGCGCTCGACGTGTTTCACTGGCGCGTCTGGGACGGCGAGAGATACGCCGGAGGGATCGGTGTTTGCTGCGGAGACGGCGCGGAGGAGGTCGGAGATGATCCAGTAGTCCCAGACCCAGGTGTAGACGGGGCCTTCTTTGATAGAGTCGTATCCCGGCTCGGTCGCGGGGACGTGTGAGTAGCCCTTATCGGGTTGCTCTGTTTGGATCGCGCTGAGCGGGCAGTAGAAGGCGATGGACTCGGCACGACCGGCGTATTCACCGAGGCGGCGCTTGATGAGGTCTTTCTTGAGTCGGTCCGCGTCGGCGGTCGAGACTCGGCCGTCGGTGCTGGTCGCGGCGTAGGACTCTTCTTGTTGCTTTTTGTACTGGCTCAGTGATGACGCGAGGGTCTCTGGTTCTGGCGCGTCTCCCGCGTTGAGTTTGCGGAGGAGTCGTGCGTAGAGCGACGGGGCTTCCGGCGTTCCGGCGATGAGCTGTCCGAGCTTGTATCCCTTGCGGCGGAGTTCGCTCTCGCTTCCTGCGGATGGGAGTAGGTCGGCAACAGGGACAGAGTGGTTGGCTTGGTTGAAGAGGGTGCCACGCTCGATGACCTCGTTGACCTGCGCTTCGCGTTGTTCTTTGCGTTCTTTGTAGAAGCGGGTGACGATCGCGTTCGGGGCGCGGGACTCGGAGAGTGGCTCTTCGTCCTTGAGGACGCGCGGGAGCGAGTAGTCTACTGAGCTTGCTTGGGTGAGTTTGCGCTTCTCATCGTTGTAGGCTTTGGCGGCTTTCTCTTGGATGGATGTGTTCCATCCGGATGAGAAGAACCAGCCCACTGGGAGCAGGATGACGATGAGCGCGATGGAGATCACGATCAGCAGGTTCGCTTTGATCCATGTGAGGATATTTCCGACCATTACTCGTCTCCTTCGGAAGCGTTGAGGTCAAGCACGGCGTACCAGGTCATGGTGACGCGTGTTGTGTTTGCGGGCTGGGGTTGGGCATCGAAATCGAACGGCGCGATGGACTTGAGGTCCGAAGAGTCGCTGGTGCCGCGGGTGCCGGTTGATGGGCGGGTTGGCCTTGTGGGGTCGTTGCCCGGGTTGTTTCTTGTTGTTGTGTCGGCGCCTGTGGACCAGAACGATGCGTCGTTGTACTTGATCGCGTAGAGGGATTGGAGCTCTGGGAGTTTGTCGCGGAGGATGGGTTCGACGATGTCGTCGCGGAATCCGCCGAGGGTGGAGCTTGGGAGTGGGACGTCGAAGACGGCGGTGACCTTGACGCGGCGGAGGTTGGCGATGGACTGTTCAAACTCACCTCCTCCTGCGGCTGGGTCTGGGTCGTTTCGTCCGCCGCGCCCTCCTGTGGGTCTACCTGAGTCGGCGGAGGGGCTGTCCATGTAGTCGGTGTTGAGCGAGACGAGCTTGAATGGGTTGTTCTCTCCGAGCTGGGTGCCGATGGGTGATCCGGCTTGGACCTGCTCGGCGGCGCTCTGCTTGACGAGGGACATGAGCTGCGAGGCATCGGAGAAGATCGCGGCGTAGAGGGCGCGGTCGTCTACGAGACTGACGATCTCGGCGGCTTCCATGGAGACGTTGGCGTCGGAGGTGACGCCGGCTTCTGTGGCTTTGTCTGCGAGGAGGTTTGCTTCGCTGATGACTGAGCCGATTACCGGTGGACGATCGGCGCCTTCGAATGCGGTTGAGTCCAGGAGCGGGCGGATGAACATCGCGCCTGCTGCGGCGGCGGCGAGTCCGGCGCCGATCGCGAAGTACGGGACTTTGCGTTTCCACATCGCTTCTTTGAGGACGCTGACGGGCATGAGGTTGGCGAGGAGTGGCGCTCTGTTGAAGACTTGGTTGGCGCAGCCGTAGGCGGTGGCCATGTTGACGCTGGAGGCTTGGAACTCTCCGGCGCGTGGGCCTTCCATGTTGAGCTTTTTGAACTGCTCGAGTCGGTAGACGTCGAGCTGGAGCTGTTGCTTGAGGTATTTGCGGAGTCCTGGGAGACGGAAGGTGGATCCGAGTCCGATGAGGCGCTTGAGGTCCGCGTCGGCGTGGACGGATTGGTAGAACCCGATGGAGCGCTGGATCTCTCCGACGATGTCGGAGAAGACTGGACGCATCGCTTGGAAGACGTGGCGCGCGTGCTTGGATTGGTCGGACTCTCGCTTGAGCTTCTCGGCTTTGGAGTACGAGAGCTTGAAGGCGCTGACGAGCGCTTCGGTGAACTGGTGACCACCGATCGGGAATGTGCGGACCCAGACGCGTCCGGCTTCGGCGATGATCATGTCGGTCGAGACGGTCCCGATGTCGAGGATGATGGTGCCTGGGGTTTCTTCGGTGAATCCGAGGTCCACGGCGAGCGCGTTGTACGCGGCGACTGGTGAAAGCGTCGCGAGCTCTGGGGTGATGCCCACGTCGTTGAGCATCGCGAGCTGCTCGGCGATCTTCTGGCGCGTGACGGCGAAGATCCCGACCTCGATGTCAGGGGAGTCTGGGGAGACAAAGGTCTGATAGTCCCATTCGACTTCCTCGAGCGGGAAGGGGATCTGCTGGACGGCTTCGAACTTGACGATGTCAGGAACCTTCTTGGGCTCGACTGGAGGGAGCGTCGCGAAACGTGCGAAGGACTGGTGTCCTGGGATGGAGATCGCGACGCGTTCGTTGGTGAGGTCGTGCTTGGAGACGAGGGTTCCCAAAGCGACGCGCATCGCGTCGTTTTGGTCGAGTTCTGGGGTCGAGAGCACTCTGGGGTGGTTGATGACGGCGAAGTCGAGGACTTTGAGGTTGCCCCCGTCGTTCTCGACTTTGAGGGCTTTGATTGCCCCGTAGCCCATTTCGATTCCCCAGCAGATGTTTGATGAAGCCATGACTTCTCCGGTTCGGATCGGGTTCTTATGGCGCGGCACATGGGTGCGGCGAGGACCGGATGGTATTCAGCCGGTCTGTCTGTGCCAACCATACGATAAATTCGTGCCCGAGATGCGGGCTTGTTGGGGGTTGTGACAGTCGGGTGACAAAGCGGAGGGGCGTTGGATGCACCAGACTCGGTCTCTCTCGCTCTGTCTATATATAGATCAGAACATCGCGAGCGCGGCGGTGGAGACGAAGGCGGTGCCGTTGGGGTCCATCGCGGCGGCGTAGTTGAGGAGCTCGACCTTCTCGGGGTTGGTGACGCGCATCGCGGCGGCCATATTCCCCAGTGAGCACCAGCGGGTGGGGTTTTGCTGCCAGCTGATGGATCCGATGAGGTCGTCGATCTTCTTTTCGGTGAAGAGCTTGAGCATCTCCTGGTCGTGGGTCGCGACCTTGGTTCTGAATGCGGCGGCGGCTTCGTCCTCTCCGGCGAGGGGCTGGTTGTCTCCGAATGCGGGTCCCACGTGGGAGAGGTCGGCGCTGGAGATGATCAGGGTCTTGCCTGGGAGTTCGGAAACGGCTTTGTTGAGTGCTTCGACGAAGGGGTCGAGGTCAAGTCCGTTGCCGTCGTAGGAGGCGCCGGCGTTGACGACAGGGTCATGGATGAGGGCGGCGAAGACCTTGGGGTAGTTCCCGTCGTCGTCTTGTCCGAAGACGTGCTGGATCCACGGCATGTGGAGCTCGATGGAGTGCTCATTCTCGTGGTCGTAGCGGTTTTCGAAGAGTTTGGACGCGTTGTCTTCTCCGAGCGCTGCTTTGAGCTTGTCGGCGAGTTCCTGGTCGATGTTGCAGACGCCGAGCGGGGATTCGTAACCTTTATTACAGCCACAGACTCCGGTGGATTGACCGAAGTGGTTTGTTCCCAGTACGATAACGCGATCCGGGCGATCGGCGGTGCGGAGTCGGCCGTAGATATTGGCGTAGTTCATCCATCCACGCGCGTAGTCGATGTGGGGCGCGACGATCGCTTTGGGGAGCTCGTCGAATGCGGGTTGCTCGGCTTCTTTGAGGGCTTCGTCGATCCATTTGTCCATGACTTCGCGGAGTTTGGCTGGACCTTCGGCGATTTTTTGGTCTTCCGTGGTTTCTTCGCCGTGCTCTTGCATGACGAGCATGTCGGCGAACTGGGCGGTCGCGCCTGGGGGGAGGAGGTCGGAGGCGTCGAACTGGGCGTGCATCTGGGTCTGCATCTGATCGAAGACGGGTCCGAAGAGGAATCCGGCGTCGTCGAGTTGTGCGACGAGGTTCTCGAGCATTGGGCGCTGGAGGCCGTTTCCGACCTGTTCGATGACATCATCGAGGGTGCGTGAGCCGTCGAGCATGGGGATGACTTGCTGGAACGCGGGGTGGGTGACGACCATCTTTGGGGAGATTTGTTGTGCGTCGGTGAGTCCGAGCATGACCATCTGGTTGCCTTGGGGGTCCTTAGCGGGAAGGGGGACTCCGCGGACCTTTCGGATTTTAGGGCTTTGTTGGTGAGTGGCGTTTGGGTCAAAGACAGGTTGCTCAGGTTGTTGTGGCTGATCGGTCATATGGGTTCTCCAAATCGGAGTCGATGAATCGGGCAATGGACGCGGATACGGAGCTGCGTCGCGATAGGGTCGGTAAGACTCTAGGGGTGCATGAATTGGATTCCTTGGGATTCGGGGCTAAACTTCTCGTCCTGCTCAGATTGGGCGGGATATGAAAGACTTAACCTCGGCGTGCGAGTGGATCGGCGCTGTGATAGGACTGTATTGAACAGGAACCAGCCATGATCGACACACTCTCCGCCGGCGACACGATTACCCTCACGATTGACAAGGTTCCCGCGAACAAGGCGGCTTGTGACACGATTGTCCGCATGATGCGTCGTGATCCGGACATCAAGCGTTCGCTCGCACGTGCTCAGCGCATGCGTCGTCAGCGTATGCACTCGTACGTTCGTGGTGGACGCATGTGGTACTCGCGTGAGAAGTCCGCGAAGATCGCTGTTTGCGAGCAGGGCAAGACTTGGAACATGGTCTTCACCAACGACATCTCTCCTGATCTCGGATCGGTTGAGCAGTACCTGTCGATCGCGAAATCGTGATTTGAAACTCGGTGAATCCGGGTTCATCCATGACAACCTGATTGGAGCTTCTGATGAATAGCTTGCGTGACACACTGCGGATTTCTCTTGCGGGTTTGGCGGTCGGTGCGTTTGCGCTTGGTGGGTGCGTCGAAACGAGCAGCAACCATGACGATGCGCACGGCGATCATGCTGGTCATGATGACCACAGCGATCACGCGCACGACGATCATGGTCATGACCATGGGGATCACGAGCACGATCATGCGATGGACTCACGCGTAGATCTGTATGAGGGGATCCTGGGAGAGATCGCGTTCATTCCAGAAGCGGGCGACACGAAGCGGTATCCGAAGATCCGACACGTGCAGATTCCTGGGTTTAGAAAGGATGACGGGACTGTTGCGATGACTCCCGATGGGATTCCCGGCATGAAGTCGATGACGATGGAGTTCCCGCTCGCTGAGGGTGTTTCGGTTGAAGAGTTCGCGGTGGGTGACAAGGTCATGTTCGACTTTGCGGTCAACTGGGGCGGGCGCGTCGCGTGGGAGCTCACCAAGATAGAGAAGATTGATCCGGCGACTGAGATTGATTACTCGAATGTGAAGGCGGAAGATCTCGAGCCTTGAGTTTGATATTCGGGCTGCTTGACATGAACCACGCTTGGGCGTGGTTTTTCTTTGGAATGATTCTTATTCGGTGCGCGATTGACACAAAAAAACCCGGCGTCCAGCACTAAGGCCAAACGCCGAGTCTCGTGGGGGTCGGGAGGAAGTAGACGTAATACAGCGATATTTCGGATGATCATCTACGATCGTGCTGAATCAGTCTTTTGTTTGTGCGAGGATTTGAGAACCAAATCCTGATATGCGAGATGCACACACAGATGTTCGCAATGTTGGGGGGTGCGGTTTCCGAGAGTTGTAAAAATAGTCAACTTCTTTTGGGCGTCGTCTGAGCTGCAGAATCAGGTTTTTTTGAGCCCGAGGCGTTCCATAACGGCGGTGAGGTCTGACCAGACTTTGCGTCTGTTGTCCTCGGTGTAAGAACGCAGCAGATACGCGGGGTGGTAGGTCGGAATCAGGTCGATCTGGGGGAGGTCGATCGGGGTGTTTGGGGTGGGGAATGTGTGGAACTGTCCACGCAGGGAGCGCATTGTCGCGGTTGAAGAGAGGAGGAGGTGGGTCGCGGGGAGTCCGAGGGTGACGATGACTTTGGGGTTGACGATGCGGATTTGTTCGTAGAGGTATGGGGCGCAGGCCGCGGCTTCGTCGTGGGTTGGGGTGGCGTTGTTTGGGGGGCGTGTTTTGAGGACGTTAGCGATGTAGACGGATTCTCGGCTGAGTCCCATCGCGATGATCATCTTGTCGAGGAGCTGTCCGGCGCGTCCGACGAAGGGGCGTCCGGTCTGGTCTTCTTGCTCGCCGGGGGCTTCTCCGATGAACATGAGGTCGGCTTCGGGGTTGCCTTCTCCGAAGACGATGTTGGTGAAGGAGGTGGTGAAGCTCGCGTGGGGCGCGTCTTGGGTGTATTTCTCGAGCAGCGCGTCGAGTTTCGCTTGCGGGGTGAGTTGGGACTCGTAGGCGGCGCGGATGGACTCGGTGCTGACCGCTTGTGCTGGTGCGTGTGATGACGCTTGTGGTCTGACGGCGAAGCTTGGCTGCGTGGGCTTTGCTTCGATCATCGAGTCGGTTGATGGCGAAGGCGAGTTGAAGTTTGGTTGATTGGTTGGTTCAGGGTGATCGGGCTCAGCTGCGGCGGAGAGGAGTCCTGCTGGAGGGGTGCCTACAGGGAGAAAGTCCACCCCCAGGAGCTGGGTGGTCTTGGCGTGCTGAGCGAGGATGGCATTGAAGTCGGCAGACATGTCCCGGTGCTGTTTTACGGCGAGTCCGGGAGGTTTTCTGAAGCGTCGTCGATCAGGTCCTCGGCTGCTTCTTCGGCGTCGTCGATGAGGTCTTCGGCGCCTTCTTCGAGGTTGTTGATCGCGTCGTCCGCGGTTTCGGCGGCGTCGTCGATGACGTCACCCATGTGGTCGCGTGGACCTGGGGTGGCTCCGGCGTGTGCGGGGTCGACCTTGATTTTGTTGGCGCTCATCATGTCGGGCACGAATGCTCCCGCGACGGCTCCGATGATGAGGCCGAGGATCAGACCTGGGAGGAAGGCGTGTGCGAAGGAGGTGTTGTTTTGTTCGCTCATGATTCTGTACTCTGCGCTGGAATGCGTTTCTTTGGTTTTGGCGCTGGGCTTGGATCGCTCAGCGGGTGGGAATGTAAGTGTATCCGGCTTGCCGGCTTGATGTATTGAATCGAGTGTATCGGGTGAATTGAGCCACAATTTAGCGCAAACGGCGGATTCGGTAGGCCCAGCGGGCGTATTCGAACGCGAGGCGTCGCTTGCTCTCGGGCTTGGGAGGGATTCGGCCTTGGGGGAAGGCGGTGCTCATTCTCCAGTTCCAGTAGGGGGAGGAGAAGTTGAACTTTGAGCGGATCGCGAGCGTCGCGAGGACCCAGAGGGCTCCGAGGGTGTCGGTGATGGAGGCGATGACGCGGCTCATGAGGCGTGGTCTTTGGAGTGCTCGTGCTGGTCTTTGTACCAGGTGGTGGTCGAGGCGATGCCTTCTTCGAGGGTGGTGACTGGCTTGAATCCCAGGACGGACTGGGCTTTGGAGATGTCGGCGAAGGAATCGCGGACCTCCCCCACTCGTTCTGGTTTGTATTCTGGGGTGATGTTCTGGATCGAGAGCTGGGACTGGAGATCCGAAGCGAGCTGGTTGACGGAGGTTTGACGTCCGGCTCCGATGTTGAAGACTTCGCCTTTGAGGGGGGACTCGGAGGCGGCGGCGAGGAGGTTCGCGTAGACGGCGTTGGAGACGTGGGTGAAGTCTCTGGTTTGATTGCCGTCACCGAAGATGGTGGGTGATTCGTTGTTGAGGTAGCGCGTGAGGAACGCGGGGATGACGGCGGCGTATGCGGAGTCGGCGGCTTGTCGTGGGCCGAAGATATTGAAGTAGCGAAGGCACGCGGTGTCGATCCCGTAGCAGTTTGCCCAAGACCTGCAGAGTGATTCTCCGGCGAGTTTGGACGCGGCGTAGGGGGATTCTGGTTCGGGTGCTTGTGTTTCTTGTTTGGGGAGCGCGGGGTTGTCGCCGTAGGCGGAGGAGGACGCGGAGTAGATGACGCGGGAGACTCCGGCTTTCTGGGCGGCGCTGAGGACGCGCATGGTTCCGGTCGCGTTGACGACCCATGTGCGCGCGGGGTCTTCGACGGACTTGGGGACTGATCCCAATGCGGCGAGGTGGAAGACGGACTGGGCGCCCTCGACGGCTGATCCGAGGGAGATGGGGTCGAGGATGGAGCCTTGGATGAATCGGATTTGTTCTGGGTTTGAGTCGATGAGGGTGGCGATGTGGGAGGCGTCGGAGTTTGAGAGGTCGTCGATGACGGTGACGCGAGCGCCGAGTTTGACGAGGGCGTCGGTGAGGTGTCCTCCGATGAATCCGGCGCCGCCGGTAACGCAGACGACGGTGTTGCGGAGTTTGGAGAGTGATGGTTGTTGGCTGATCCAGTTCATGGGTCTGGTATTGTACGGCAAAAGAGAAGGGCGGGCCGATCTCTCGGCCCGCCCGTTTATAAGGCGTTGATTCTGCGTTTGAAACTGTTTACGGGCAGCCGTTTCCGAATGCGGCGAGGAACGCGCTGACATCGAGGAAGTTGAAGTTGCCGTCGGCTTCAAAGTCTGCGACGGGGTCTTGGTTTCCGTAGGCGCTGAGGAAGGCGGAGACGTCCAGGAAGTTCAGGTCACCTTCACCGGTGATGTCTGGGGCGCAGGATTCTTGGAGCAGCGCGACGACGCGGTTGGATGCGTTGCCGTCGATGTTTGAGAATCCACCTCCGATGATGAGTGATTCACCTTCTCCGGTGTCGTAGACGATTCCGGTGAAGATGCTGCCGTCGACGGAGTCGCTCATGGCTTCCCATGATGAGCCGTTCCATTTGGCGACGCCTGCGATTGGGGTGGTGCCTGATTCGGTGAAGTTTCCGAGTGCGTAGAGGGTTTCTCCGGATCCATCGTCGAAGACGACGAGTTCTTGGACGTCACCGTTGAATCCGGCGCCCATGGACGACCATGAGGCGCCGTCCCATTTGGCGATGTTGGTGGAGACTGTTGATCCTCCAGCGAGGTTGAAGCGTCCGCCGACGTAGAGTGCTTCACCTGATCCGTCGTCCCAGTTGGTCATGTGGAGGACTTGTGCGAATCCTGATGTGCGTGAGACTCCCAGGTCCATCGCGGACCATGAGGTGCCGTCCCATTGTGCGATGTTGAGTGCGGCGGAACCACCCATGGTGAGGAAGCGTCCTCCGGCGTAGAGGAGGTTGCCACCACCGAGGTCTGCTTGGTGAAGATCGAGCACGATGAGGGGCACGGCTCCACCGATGGTTCCTCCGACTGCGGAGTAGGTTGTGCCGTCCCATTTGGCGATGTGATCGAGGGCGAGGTTCCCGTTGAGGTCGCCGTAGTTCCCGGCGATGTAGAGTTGTTCGCCTGTGATGCCGTCATCGTAGACTTCGAGATCCCAGAACGAGTTGAGGAAGATTTCGGACTGCGCGTCCATGGAGTTCCAGTTGGTGCCGTCCCAGCGTGCGAGTTTGGCTGAACCCGCGACGCCGCTCGCGGAGTCGAAGTATCCTGCGGCGATGAGATCGCCTTGGAATGCTTTCACGGCGTTGGTGTAACCGCCTGAGAGTCCTGATCCGACTGGTTGCCATGCCGATCCGTCCCAGCGTGCGATTTGTGAACCGCTGGAACCTCCGCCGAAGATGTTGAACGATCCGACGGCGAAGAGTGATTCTCCGGAGCCGTCGTCGTGGATGGTGAGTCCGGCGACGTAAGACCCTGTGAAACCCGGGTCTCCGAGGGTGTTGGAGTATTCTTGTGCGTGCGTCATTCCCGCGGCTGCAGCGAGTGTTGATGCGACGATAATACGATTCAATGCGTTATTCATGGTGTCCTCCTGTGACGGTGTTGGTGAATAAAGAGCGCACAGCATACAGGAAAACACCAACGTCTCATAAGACATTCTCTTTATTTCATGAAAACAAGATCAGCATTTGATAGACAGACAGTACTTGTCACCTGCGTGTTAGTTTACGGACAACCCGATGCGAATTGATCGAGGAACGCGCTGACATCGAGGAAGTTGAAGTTGTTGTCTGGCGCGAAGTCGGCGATGGGTTCTTGGTTTGCGAACGCGCTCAGGAACGCGGAGACGTCGAGGAAGTTGAGGTCGCCTTCACCGGTGAGGTCGGGCGCGCAGTCGATGTTGGTGGTGATGGTGAGGCACGCGTCAAGGACGATCCCGAAGTCGTAGCTGGATTCGTCGGAGACATTGACGATCCATTGACCCGCTGCGTGTTCTCCAATGAAGGCGCTCATGGGCATGAGCGGGATGAGGTCGCCGGCGATGATGGGGAACTGGTTCGGGGTGCACGCGGTCTCGGCTGGGCTGCTGGCGCTGTCGGTGAAGGTGGCTTCGACGCCTTGTCCTCCGCAACCGAATGGGCCGGGGAATCCGGAGGATGGGATTCCAGGGCGGTCGAGGATAGTGATGGTGGTGCCGTCGGGGGACTGGAGGGTGACGACGAGGTCGCCGACCCAGTCGTGGGCGATGTGGAGCGCGAGCTCGACGGATGCGACGGATTCGTTCGGGGAGACATCGACGGTAATCGGGAGCGAGACGCCGATGGTTGAGTCGTCGGGGATGAACTCGTTGGTCAACGCGCAGAACTCTTGGGCATGCGCCGATGAGGTTGCGAGCGTCGAAAGCATGGTTGGTAGGAGGATGATTGGTGTGATTCGGTTCATCGCTTGGCCTCCTGGTTCATGATGGTGTTTCGGGATAGATCGGTGCATTGTCCCGGATCGCGCATGTCGGCGGTGTGGCACCATCCTTCGAGGTGTCCCATGTTGTTGGCGCCTGGGAGTTGTCCTGCGGAACGTTCGATGACGCCGTCGTCTGGATCGGAGAGGAGGATGTCGGTGATGATGTTGCAGTAGTCGAATCCGAAGCCGTCTTCGAAGGAGGTGGTGTAGTAGTACACGTCGTCGCGCGCCCAGGTCGGGATGAGCGAGACCCAGTTGGCGGCTCCGGTGTAGGTCATGTCGGGGTTCTCGCCGCAACCGAATCCGAAGATGTCTCCGAGAATCGCGGCGTTCCCTGCGAGGGCGGTCCCTTGGTAGGGCGCGCCGACGGATTGGATGAGTCTGTTCCCGCGCGCCCAGTCCAGACCGCTCCAGTAGTAGGCGTAGAGGTGGAGCGCGGCCATTCCGCCTTGGGAGTGTCCGACGACGCCGAAGGATTTCATGGGCGCGGCTTGGTTGAGCATCTCGAGCGCGAAGGTGTTGTGCGATCGGCTCTGCTCGAAGTCTTCGAAGAGCGCGATGTCTCCGGAGAAGTGGCTGATGGTGAATGGGGTGGCGTCGGTGCAGTAGCCGTGGACGAGCATGAGTCGGTGTCCCGGTCCGTTGGTGACTCCGGCGGTTGGGATGTGCTGTGAGGTGATGGTTGGGCCGGGGGATCCGGTGAGCATGGATTCGTTGGTAGTCGTTGTGGATTCTGGGAGTTTGAGATTCGCGATCGGTGTTTGGATGCGATCGATGATTTCGAGGGGTACGAAGGTGTCGATGTCGTGGAGGCGGATGTTGCGGAGCTCGATGGTTGAGGGATCGACTTGTGCTTGGGTGATCCACTGCTTGTCGAGCGTGAGCGTGCGGGTGTTGTCGACGATGGACGAGACCCATGCGACTGGGACTGGTTGCTCGTCTTGCATCCCCCACTCCACTGCCCAGACTTCGGCGGCGAGGATGGTGTGGCGGTTCGCGTTGTCCGGAGTGAACTGGAAACGGATCGCGGCATTGTCTGCAACAAGTGTTGGTTGCTTGAGCGGCATCGCTTCTGGCGCGGCGTCGATGAGGTGCTGGGTGGTGCGGACGATTGGTTGCTGGTCTTGTGTTCCTGTTGCGATGATGCGGACGCTGTATGGGCCGGCTTCTTGTGGGACGAAGGTGATGGTGTCGGTGCTCGATTGCTCGTTGAAGATGAATCCGGATGGGGAGCGGATCTCGGCTTGGAGGTTGGTCAGTGTGGTGGTGTTGTTGAATGAGGACTTAATGGAGATTGGGTGGTTCTGGAGTGTGGAGCGTGTTGTGGGTTGGGAGGTGAGCTCAACTTCAGGGCCGTGGTCGAGGAGGATGTATCCCTGTGCTTCGTGGTCGGAAGTGATGGAGAGTGTGTAGGTGGCTGGTTGTTGGACTGGTTGAACGGTCATGTGCTCGAACATTCGGTCTTGATTGATCCAAGCGAGCGGGCTTGTGCCTAGCTCGATGCGAGATTGGTCGATGAGTCTTGCGCTGGGTGTGATGAGCTGATGGCTCCACGCGTTTGGGGATTCGGGGAGCAGGACGATGCGCGCTGGTCGATCGGTGAGGTTGATCGGTGTGGACCACGACCAGGTTCCTTGTTTGAACTCGAGTTTGACTGGAAGAAGCGCGGAGGTTGAACGCTCGGCGAGCTGCGACAGATCGGGGAGTTGGACGCGGCCGCTGAGGATGTCCGAGGGGGGCGCGGCGACTTGTTTGATTGGGAGCTGGTGCTGCGCGATGGCGATGGTCGTGCATACAAGCAGCGCGGCGATGGTGGATTTGATCGGCATGATGGACCCTCACAGAGGAAAGCGATAAGGGTCCATTCTACTGGATGCGTCTTCGAATACAACTGGAAACTGGTGCGACCAGCGATACCGAGTGGGTTCTGGGTGGGTTATGGGCAGCCTTCTCCGAAGGCGACGAGGAACTCGCTGACATCGATGAAGTTGTAGAGACCATCATCGTTGAAATCGGCTTTCGGATCGCTCGCGGCATACGAAGCGAGGAACGCGGAGACATCGAGGAAGTTGAGGTTACTGTCGATGTTGAGGTCAGCGGGGCAGGTGCTGATGCATGTGCCGTGCATTGTGCAGAAGGTCGTAAACTGCGCGACCGGGGACAGCGCGATCCCCCCTGCTGCTCCGGGGTCTGCGATGACCCATTGCATGTACCAGGTCTGGTTGGCGATCTCGATGGTGTTGGGGATCGGCCAATGCATTGTTCCGTATCCGTTCCCGATCCCGGTGCCTTCGAGCATGATCGGTCCGAGGAGTTGGTCTTGCGCGATGACGCCGTTGACCGGCGGCGATGTGGAGAGTGCGACGAATGCTTGTGCACCACCCAGCGCGTTGTTGACTCCGACTTTGAATCCGTCGTTGCCGATGTTTGAGGGGCTGCTCGCGATGATCTCTGGGAAGCGTGCTCCGGATCCTTCAGTGCCGATTCCGATGATCTGCGGCGAAGCGCTTGTTTGTTCTGAGAACAGCACCGGGCGATCGAACGGGAACGACTCGCTCGCTACACGCGGATCGGTGAGCGCGTTGACGAGGAAGTCTTCGACGTCGTTCTGGACTGCGGGAGGGAACAGGATCGGGGCGCCGAGCAGGGGGTCACGGTTTTGCGGGAATGAGACTTGGCCGTTGCGCCTGGCGTAGAAGTCGAAGACTTGCTCGATGGTATCGAGTTGTCCGTTGTGCATGAATCGGTCTCGGAGTCCGGTGTTTCTCAGCGAGGGGACTTTGAATCGTCCTCGATCTGCGAGGACCTTGGTCACCTCGAATCTCCCGGCGTCCTCGTTGATTGGACGGAGTCCGACGTTTCTGAATGTGTTGTTGGTGAACTGTGATCCGGTGTGGCACGAGTTGCAGCGGGATCCTCGGAACGCGTTCATGCCGTCGATTTGTGCTTGGGTCATCGCGTTTGGGTTCCCGGCGACGAACTGGTCGAAGGGGGATTGATCCGGGACGAGGGTGCGTTCGTACGTTGCGATCGCCATCCCGATGCGTCCGGCGGTGATCTGATCGTCTCCGAAGGCTGCTTCGAAGAGCTCGGGGTAGGTATCTCCTTGTGCGATGAGGACGGCGAGGTCTGCTGGGAGATCAGATGAGAGCGCGAGGGGACGCGCACCTTTGAGTTTGTCGATGATCTGGTCCCAGCTGCGTGACTGGTGCGCCATCTCGGTGTCGTTTGTTGGTGGACCGACCGCTTGGCTCTCGAGCGCTCCGCCTGCGGCGATGAGGAGTTCATTGGTGACTGGATCGCGGAACTCTCCTCCGGCGCGTCCATCCCAGAAAGTTTCTGGTGCGTACATGGCCATGATCGAGGGAGGGGCTTGTCTTGGGGTGACTTGCGGGAGCAGGTCGTAGAGGACGGATTTCATGTACTCTTCATTTTGGCTTTGTGTGATGACGCCGGGAGATCCCGCAATGTCGTCAGGGGTTCCGAAGAGTTGGTCGAGACCTGGGTTGAGATCGAGGCGTGGATCGGTTCCCGCTGCGGAGGGCTGGTGGCATGTGCCGCAGGACATGGTGTTGTCGCTGGAGAGTTGCTCGTCCCAGAAGAGGATCTTCCCAAGATCCGACTTGGCTTGCGAGAACTGATTCTCTGCAGGGAATGGGACGGTTGGGAGTGGCTGCGCTTGGGCGGCTGAAAGTAGGCAGGTGATGGCGGTGACTGATGCTGCATTGATGCAACGATCGATCACGCAAGAGACACGACGCTGGTTCCTGTGCATGGAGACCTCCTGTATTTTGTTGTCGATCGCGGAACGCGGGTCGTGATGATCTATTGCATCAAGATATAGAAACACTGCTTGCACTGGATTTACGGACATCCGGCGGCGAACGCGGCGAGATAGGCGGAGACGTCGAGGAAGTTGAAGTTTCCGTCGGGCTCGAAGTCGGCGATGGGGTCTTGCTTCCCGAAGGCGGCGAGGAAGGCGGAGACATCGAGGAAGTTGAGGTCGCCTTCTCCCGTGAGGTCGGGGGCACATGTGACCGCTGTGGGACACTGGTTGAGCAGGATGCTCACGTCATCGCTGGAGTTGTTCACCACGGCAAGATCGGGTGTTCCGTCGCGATCGAGATCTTCGATCACGACGAAGACTGGAGCTCCGGCGGCGTCATAACGCTGCTGGGTTTGGAAGGTCCCGTCGGCATTGCCAAGCAGGACGCTGATATCGTCGCCGGGGCCGCTGTTGGCAACAGCGAGGTCGAGTGCGCCGTCACGGTTGAGGTCGTGGATCGTAACAGAGGTCGGGATGCTTCCAACATCGAATCGCTGCTGCGTTTGGAAGGTGCCGTTCCCGTTTGCGAGAAGAACGCTCACATCGAAGCTGTTTTGATTCACCACAGCGAGATCGGGAGTTCCGTCGTGGTTGAGGTCACCGATCGCGATGGAGATTGGGCCATCGCCCGCACTGGGGATTTGGTTGGTCTGGAAGGTCCCGGTTCCGAGGTTGAGCAGCACCCGCACACTATCGGTGCTGTTACTCGCGATGGCTAGGTCGAGATCCCCATCGCCATCGAGGTCACCGATCGCAACGGAGCGCGGATCGGTCGCATTGAAAATTCTTTGTGGCTGGAAGAATCCTCCGCCGTTTCCGATCAGGACACCCACTCTGTTGTCGAATGCGTTCGCTACGGCGATGTCGGGAATCCCATCGCCGTCCAGGTCCCCGATCGCTACAGACGACGGCCCGCTGCCGGCGCTCAAGCGTTGCTCGGGTTGGAATGATCCGTCGGTGTTTCCAAGCAGGACACTCACATCGTTGGTCAGAAGATTCGCGACCACGAGATCAAGCTTCCCGTCGAGGTCGAGGTCTCCTGTTGCGATGGAGCTTGGCGCGGTCCCTGCGCCGTAGCGTTGCTCGGGCTGGAAGGTTCCGTCGCTGTTGCCCAGCAGGACGCTGACATCGTTGCTGATCTGATTTGCAGTGGCCATGTCAGGGGTGCCATCGCCGTTGAAGTCGCCGGTCACAGCTGACTGGGGTCCGTCACCTGTTTCAAACTCGGGGTTGGTCTGCGAGAACTGCTCCGCAGAATCGCATTGGATGAATGGGGCACACTGGTTGAGCAGAACGCTGACATCGTCGCTGTTGACGTTTCCCACGGCGAGGTCGGGGGCCCTGTCGTTATCGAAATCACCGATCGCGACGGAGGCGGGTCCGTTGCCTGCAGTAAACTGCTGCTCTGATTGAAATGTTCCATCGCCGTTGCCCAGCAGGAGACTGAGCTTTCCTGTGGAGAAGTCGAGACTCGCTGTCGCGAGGTCGAGCGCTCCGTCGGCGTTGAGGTCACCGATCGCGACAGCTTGCGGGAATACTCCTGCTAACAGGAACTGCTCTGGTTGGAAGGTGCCATCGCCGTTGCCCAGCAGGATACTCAGGCCCTTGGCACCACTATTGACCACGACGAGATCGGGTGACCCGTCGTTGTTGAGATCACCGATCGCTACGAAAGAGGGGCTGTCTGCGGCGCCGTAGCGTTGCTCGGGCTGAAAGGTTCCATTCCCGTTTCCCAGTAGGATGCTCACTTCGCTGTCAATGCCGTTTTGGTTTGCGACCGCAATATCAAGGATCCCATCGCGGTTCAAATCATCGATCGCGACTGAAACAGGAATGTCACCAGTGCTGAACCGCGTTTCACTCTGGAAGCTGCCGTCGCCGATTCCGAGCAGGATGCTCACTTCATCGGTATCTGTGCTCGCTGCGGCGAGGTCGAGGATTCCGTCGTTGTTGAGATCAGCAATCACACCGGATCGCGGACTCTCTCCGGCGCTGAACTGTTGCTGTGCTTGAAAGGAGCCGTTCCCGACACCCAGCAGGATGCTGATATTGTCGCTGAGCACATTTGTTACAAAGAGATCGAGGATCCCATCGTTGTTGAGGTCACCAACCGCGACGGAGTTGGGGCCATCACCGGCAGCGAATCGTTGCTCGGTTTGGTAGCTGCCGTCGCCGTTGTTGATCAAGACGCTTACGTCATCGCTGGAACTGTTGGCGGTTGCGAAGTCCAGGTTTGCGTCGCCGTTGAAGTCTCCGATCACGATGGATCGCGACTGATCACCGATGCCAAACGCTGGGCTGTTTGACGAGAACAGCATCGACGGGTCGCACTGGGCGAATGCGCCGGTAGCTGCTGTGAGCATGGCAATCTTGGTGGCAATGACTTGCACGGCTGAACAAATACTGGGCATGATGATTTCTCTTTGGGTGAGCAGCGAGTCGAGCCTCGAAGATACATGGATTCCGGCACGGAAACAAGAAAAACCATCCAGACTGAGCGACTAAGGATCAATACCTCACGCTCCATGAATATCGGAAGTCGTTTCGCGTCTGCTAAGTAAAAAAACAACCACGATTCGGAGCGTGGTTGTTTGGAGTTGATCGGATACTTGGGTTGGGCATCCGGATTTCAACTGGTGTCATGGGCATCCAGCCGCGAATGCGGCGAGATACGCGGAGACGTCGAGGAAGTTGAAGTTGCCGTCGGGCTCGAAGTCCGCGATGGGGTCTTGTTTCGCGAAGGCGCTGAGGAATGCGGAGACATCGAGGAAGTTGAGGTCGCCTTCTTTGGTGAGGTCGGCGGGGCAGGACGCGGAGATGCAGTTGTTGAGCATGACCGAGATGTCATCGGACTGGGAGTTGACGACGGCTATGTCGATATCGGAATCGGCGTCGAAATCACCGGCGGCGAGGCGGATTGGCCAAGTCCCGACGTCGTATTGGGTGCGGCTATTGAAGCTGCCTTTGGTGTCGTTAAGGAGCAGGCTGATTGAGTCATTGGAGAAGTTGGGAGTGACGATGTCTGGGTATCCATCGCTGTTGATGTCTTGGAGGATGAGCTGTCGAGGGTTGGGTCCGATGTAGTGGAATGTGTTTCCTGTGAATGTTCCGAATCCAGAGTTCCTCATGACGACTGCTGTCCCGGCGGTTGTGCCGGCAACGATGAGATCGAGATCGTTGTCATGATCGATGTCGATGAATCCGAGGTCTGTTGGTCCGTTGGGGACTGTATATGAGAGCGCGGGGACGAAGCTCATTGGTCCGACGTTGAAGTACACATCAACATAATCCTGGCTCCACAGCGCGATCGCGAAATCGTTGTCGCCGTCGGAATCGATATCCGCGATCGCTACGCTGGAGGGTCTGGTGCCTGCTTCGAACTGAAGCTCATTGTGGAATGTGCCGTCGCCTTGGTTTGTGAGGATGTTCACATCGTCGGAATCGATGTTGACCACGATGATATCAGGGAGCGCGTCGGCGTTGAGGTCATCGATCGCGAACTTGATTGGAGTGATGCCGACTGGGTGGGTATAGGAGAGTGTAAAGTTACCAGAACCTGAGTTGAGGTGGATGCTGAGCGAGTTTCCGATTGCGACGATGTCCAGATCAGCGTCGTTATCTATGTCTACCAGACGGATTTCCATGACGCTCTCCGTTGCGTCGTATATGGTGGCGGGACCGAAGTTGCCTTGGCCGTCGTTGAGCTGGATTCGCATGTTCGTGGTGTAGCTCGCGGAGATGATGTCCAGATCCGAATCGCCGTCGATGTCTCCCAGTGCGATGCCCAACGGGTCCGACCCGGCATCGAGCAGAGTGCTGGTGAATGTGAGGTCTTCACAGCTTTGTGCAGACGCGTGCGTCGCGATCAGCAGCGAGAGCGAGCAGAGAGGCACAGATTTTTGAACACGCAAAAAACTCAGGATACACATGAGCACAGTGTACCACTGATGAGCGGGTACACAAAAGAAAAAACGCCTTTCGGCGTTTGGGGTGATAACTTACTGAGAGCTTCTATTAACCGTTCCAGCCGGCTTTGAAGTTCTTGAGGGCTTCGACGAGCTTTGGTTCGTTGTCGTCGGTGAGTGCCTTCGCATCGTTGATCGAGTCCCAGACGGACTTGCCTGAGGTGCGGAAGTACTCGTGCATGTCCTTCTCGAACTTGGCGACGCTTTCGATCGCGACGTCGTCGAGGTAGCCCTTGGTGCCTGCGTAGATCGAGATGACCTGGTCCACAACATTGAACGGCACGTACTGGGGCTGCTTGAGGAGTTCAACCATGCGTGCACCGCGGTCGAGCTGTGCTTTGGTTGCTTTGTCAAGATCGGTACCGAGCTGGGCGAACGCTTCGAGTTCGCGGTATGCCGCGAGGTCGAGGCGGAGGGAGCCGGCGATTTTCTTCATCGCTTTGATCTGAGCGGCACCACCCACGCGGGAGACCGAGATACCCACGTTGATCGCGGGACGGACACCTGAGAAGAAGAGTTCTGGTTCGAGGTAGATCTGGCCGTCGGTGATCGAGATCACGTTGGTTGGGATGTACGCCGAGACGTCGCCTTCTTGGGTTTCGATGATCGGGAGCGCGGTGAGTGAACCGGCACCGTTCTCGTCGGAGAGCTTGGTGGAGCGCTCGAGAAGGCGTGAGTGCAGGTAGAACACGTCACCCGGGAATGCTTCGCGTCCTGGAGGACGGCGGAGGAGGAGTGAGAGCTGGCGGTAGGCGACCGCTTGCTTGGAGAGGTCGTCGTAGACACAGAGGACGTGCTTGGGGTATGGGTTGCCGTTGGAGAGGGTCTTGCCTTCTTCCTTGCCGGACCACATGAAGTGCTCACCCATCGCGGTGCCGGAGTAAGGCGCGATGTACTGGAGCGGTGCGGGGTCCGATGAACCCGCGTTGACGACGATGGTGTAGTCCATCGCGCCGGCGTCTTTGAGGGTCTGGACCACACCAGCAACGGTGGATTCCTTCTGACCGACCGCGACGTACACACAGACCACGGCGTCTTTGGTTCCCCAGAACTGCTTCTGGTTGATGATCGCGTCGATCGCGACTGCGGTCTTTCCGGTCTTACGGTCACCAATGATGAGCTCACGCTGACCGCGACCAACAGGGATCATCGCGTCGACCGCTTTGATACCGGTCTGGAGTGGTTCGTGAACGGGCTGGCGAGCCGCGATGCCTGGAGCGATGATGTCGACCATCGCGGATTCGGTCGCGTTGATTTCGGCGCCGTCGTCGAGTGGACGACCGAGCGGGTCAACGACGCGTCCGAGCATGGCTTCACCGACTGGTACGGAGAGGAGCTTGCCGGTCGCTTTGACGGTGTCGCCTTCTTTTACTGAGAGGTAGTTGCCGAAGATCACGGCACCGACGGTGTCTTCTTCGAGGTTCATGACCTGGCCCATGACGGCGCCGGTGGAGGTCTGGAACTCGATGAGTTCGGAAGCTTTGGCTTTGGAGAGCCCGTAGATACGGGCGATCCCGTCACCGACCTCGACGACTCGTCCGACCTCTGAGATCTCGAGTTGTGAGGAGAAGCTTTCGATTTCTTGCTTGATGACGCTGACGATTTCGTCGGTCTTGATCTTCACGGGTGGCTCCCTGATCGTTCACAATGGGTGGTTGTGGACTGTTCTATCTTGGAAGTTACGGTCTCCGATTGCCTGCTCCGGTGCCGACAATGGGGTCCAAAGGGTAGGGCGACACATGCCGGAAGTCATTGAATTGTGGAGGATTCGGGCGCGGAGAATTGGCAATTCTTTGGCTCGATATGGCGGAGGGATCGCTCAGGGGGTCGCGCCGGCGGGTTCGGAGGTTGGGGAGCTTGCTGGGGTGATCGTAAAGCTGACTTCAGGGAGCTCGGTGACGACGTGGACGCCGCTGGGAAGACCCAGAATTTCGATGGATTTGGAGGTGATCGAGCGTTCGAGGTCTTGGAACGAGAGGGGGAGGACGGCTGAGGGGGTGATGGTGCCGTCGATGATCTGGGTGATGAGATCGGCGGGTCCAGAGAGCTGAATCCCGACAAGGTCCTCGCTTCCGGGATTGAGAGCGACGTTCCAGCGCCCCACCTCTCCTGGCGCGAGGAGGATCTGGATCGGGAGCCGATCGATCGTGGTGTTCTGGGTGAGGGAACGGACGGTCAAGCGGATATCGACGCGAGAGGGGGAGAGGACGGGGAGCCAACCGAGGTTGAGGGAGGAATCGTTGTGCACGGGCATCGTGATCGCGATGTTGGGGATTGTTTCGAGACGTCCAGGGGTCAGTGCGGCGATCTGCGCATCATCGGCGGCGGCGATGAGCTCGCGTCCTTCCAGTTTCCCGACGATGGTGCTGGGTCCTGAGACGCGGACGGTTTGGGGGATGGCGCGCGGAGTGCCGTCGAGGGCGACGCTTGCGGGGATGTCGACACGGACTGGGAGCTCGAGGGTGACGAGCTCGTCGACCTCGACGATGACAAAGTCGCTGGAGACTGATCCGATGGATACGCCGCTGGTTTTGATGGCGGTGTGGTCGCGGAGGATGGAGCGGATGTCGAGGTCGTGCTTTCCGGTGCGTGCGGGGATCTGGTCTCCGACGTTCATCTGGATGCGACCTCGCATCTGACGAGTCGCGGCGTCGAGGGACGCGAGTGATCCTTCGAGCTCGATGTTGACGGACGAGACCCAATCATCCTGGGATGCGGGACGGACAACGAACTGATGCTCAGGGTCCTGGGTGTTCCCGACGAGGACGATCTGGATCTCGATGGTGCGCGTCTGGACCATGCGTGATTCGGCGAGGAGCCAGATCAGGATGGTGAGGAAGGTCACGAGGATGACGGAGCGGATCTGGGACCAGAACTTTGAGGGGGATTTGGATGATTGGGACGCGCTAGACATCAGGACGCCTCCCTCTGGTCATCGTCGCCTTTGGTCGGCGGGGAGGGGCTACTTGTCGATTCGGAGATCGTTCCTGTAGGAGCGGGCTTGGTGACCTCTTCGACGAATCCCGCGTCGGGATCGTCGGCTTTGGAATCGGTGTAGGTGTCGGAGGGCTCGGTGTCGTCGGATTGTCCGAGCAGATCGCGGAGGGTGGATTCGAGCTTGTCGCGTTTGATGGGGTCGCTGAGCTTGCCGCGCTGCGCGACGCGGATGTGTCCGGTTTCTTCGGAGACGACGAGGACGAGGGCGTCGGAGTCTTTGGTGACCCCGATCGCGGCGCGGTGGCGCGATCCGAAGGACTGGTCGGTGATCTCGGTAGCACTGGCCATCGGGAGCTGGACACCTGCGGAGTGGACGCGATCGGCGCGGATGACGACGGCGAGGTCGTGGAGCGCGGAGCCGGGATGGAAGATGGTCTGGATGAGCGAGGAGGAGAGCTTGGCGTCGAGGTCGGTGCCGCCTTCGGTGACGGACTTGAGTCCGACACGGCGCTCGATGACGATGATCGCGCCGAACTTGGCTTTGGAGAGGAACACGCACGCGGGCGCGAGCTGGGCCGCGATCGCGGCGGCGCCTTGCTCTGTGGTGCTGAACAGGCGTGTCTCTCCGAGACGGATGAGCGCTCTGCGGAGCTCGGGCTGGAAGATCACGACGAGCGCCAGCGCGAAACCAGCGAGGACGCGGTCGTAGAGGTAGGTGAGTCGCGCGAGGGTGTCGTCTCCGAGGACGCGGACGACGAGGGTCCCGATGATGAGGACGAAGAGGAGTCCTTTGATCGCGCGAGCGGCGCGGGTGCCTTGGAGGAAGCGGATGATCGCGTAGACGACGATCCAGATGATCAGCAGCTCGACGAGGACCTCCCACGGCGCGTAGGCGCTGAGTCTGCTAAAAAGGTCCTGGATGCGATCGAATAATCCCACGGGCTACCCTTTGTGGGTCAGGCGCTCGGAAACAGTCGCGGAAGCGGATCCGCGCTCTGGGAGATTCTAACCGATCATCGCTTCGATTGCTTGCATCAAGGCACCAGAACAGTGCGAAAGGATCACTTTGGGATACACGATCACACAAGTCGAGACGACTCCGAACCCGCTGGCGCGGAAGCTGATTGTTGATCCGTCGCCGGGACGGATTGTCTCGTGCTTTGATGTGTCCAAGGGGTCGGATGATCCGCTCGCGTCGGCGATCATCGGATGCGAGGGGGTGACCAACGTGCTGATCCACACGGGGTTCGTTTCGGTGTGCTTCAGCGAGCAGACCAAGTGGGCGACGCTCAAGAACCAGATCACGCGTGCGATCGGATCGGTTGATGAGTGATCGTCGTCGGAACAAGTCGATCTGCTCGGCGCTGGAATCGTGGTTTGGTAAGTCGGCGCGGGATCTTCCTTGGCGGTTTGAGCCGAGGGATCCGTATGTGTCGCTGGTGAGCGAGTTCATGCTCCAGCAGACGCAGGTGTCGAGGGTGCTTGAGAAGTTTGAGCCGTTCCTTGAGCGGTTCCCGAGTATTGAGGCGCTCGCGTCAGCGGATGAGGAGGATGTGCTGGGGGAATGGTCCGGACTGGGGTATTACCGGCGTGCTCGGATGCTTCATGCGTGCGCTCAGGCGATTGTTGAGCGGCACGGGGGTGAGGTGCCGAGGGATGTGGATTCGTTGTGTGCGCTCCCTGGGATTGGTCGCTACACGGCTGGGGCGATCGCTTCGATGGTGTTCGGGGATCGTGAGCCGCTGGTTGATGGGAATGTGGTGCGGGTATTGCAGCGCCTGCACAACAATCCGGATCAGCAGACAGATCCCAAGACGGTGAAGTGGGCGTGGGAGCACGCGACGGCGCTGGTTGAAGCGAGCGGGGATCCTGGGGTACTCAATGAATCGCTGATGGAGCTGGGCGCGACGGTGTGCACTCCCAAGCGGATCCGCTGTGATGAGTGTCCGATCCGCAAGCACTGCAAAGCATTTGATGAAGGGACGACGGAATCCGTCCCTCCTCCCAAACCACGCGCTAAGCGGAAGGAGTTGTTCTGTGCTTCGGTGGTGTACGTGGATGACAAGGATCGCGTGCTGATGGAGCAGCGGGGTGAGGACGGGTTGTGGGCGCGGATGTGGCAGGTGCCGACGATTGAGCGGGATGATCGTGCCCCCACTGCTGAGGAGATCGGCGAGGGTGCGGAGCTGATCGAGTCGTTTGTGCATCAGACGACGCATCGGATCGTGCGGTTTGATGTGTATCGCTGTGATGGGCTTGCAGCGAAGGGTCGGAGCTACAAGACGCGCACTCAGATTGATCGGCTCGGGGTGTCGAACGCGCAGATGAAGGTACTGTCGCTGGTGTTTGATTGATTCGGCTTAACCGGCTGGGCTTATCCCACGATGCGTGTGAAGCGTTCGAGCATCGCGTCGAGCTCAGATTCGGTGGGCGCATTGAGGGTGATGTGTCCGATTTTGCGTCCGGCTCGGGGTTCTTTGCCATACAAATGAACGTGGGCTTGGGGCATCGCGTCGAGGGCGCCGGGTCTTGGCTCGTTCCCGATCAGGTTGATCATCGCGCTGTGACCAATGGGCGCGGCGCTCCCGAGTTCCATTCCAAGCACGGCTCGCATGTGGTTCTCGAACTGGCTGGTCTTCGCGCCCTCGATCGTCCAGTGGCCGGTGTTGTGGACACGCGGGGCAATCTCGTTGGCGAGGAGCTTGGCGGATGACCCCGATCCGATCTGGAAGAACTCCACAGCAAGCGTCCCGACGTAGTCGAAGTGGTTGAGGATGGACTCGATCGCGGTGCGCGCTTGGAGCGCGACGGCGTCGTCCACTTCACGCGCGGGGGCTTTGGTGAGACGGAGGATCCCGCCTCGGTGGGTGTTCTCGGAGAGGGGGTAGTGCTGGATCGAGCCGTCGGTGGCGCGGGTGGCGATGATGGAGAGCTCGCGCTGGAACTCGATGAATCCATCGAGGATCGCTGGGACTCCTCCGAGCGTGTTCCATGCTTCTTGTGCTTTGGATGGATCGCTGATGAGGACCTGACCCTTGCCGTCGTATCCGAGGGTGCGTGCTTTGAGGATCGACGGCGCGCCGAGGGATTCGAGCGCGGCTTTGAGGTCGTCGAGCGAGTCGATCTGTTTGTAGGGAGGGACGTCGATGCTGAGCTGCGTGAACATCGAGCGTTCGCTGAGTCGATCCTGGGAGACACTCAGCGCGGCAGGGTTTGGGTGGATGGTGGAGTGGCTCGCGATGAGCGATGCGCCTTGTCCCGGGACGTTCTCAAACTCGTAGGTGACGACGTCGGTGGACTGGGCGAGCTTGATCAGCGCTTCTTGATCGTCGTAGTTAGCAACGATCTGTTTGCATTGTCCACGCTCGTTGGTGGCGCAGCAGTCTGGGTTTGGATCGAGGACGGTGCACGTGATCCCGAGCGGGCGGACCGAGGCGGCGAGCATCTGGGCGAGTTGTCCGCCTCCGATGATGCCGATGGTTTGGGATTGCGGATCGTCGCTCATGATCGTGGGTCTGGGTTGTCGAGCACGGCTTGGCTCTGGGCGTGTCGGAACTGATCGAGCGAGTGGAGGATGTCGGGATACTTGTTGCTCAGGATTGATCCAGCGAGGATCGCGGCGTTCTTTGCTCCGGCTTTCCCGATCGCGACGGTCGCAACGGGGATCCCGGCGGGCATCTGCGCGATTGAGAGGAGCGAGTCCATGCCTTTGAGTGCTTTGCTCATGACGGGGACGCCGATGACTGGGAGCGAGGTCATGGACGCGACCATCCCTGGGAGGTGAGCGGCGCCTCCGGCTCCGGCGATGATGACCTCGATCCCGCGCTCGCGGGCGCCCTTCGCGTGCTCGACGAGCAGGTCTGGGGTACGGTGCGCGGAGACGACCTTGACCTCGTGGGGGATCGTGAGCTGCTCGAGCATCGCGCCGGCGTGTTCCATGACGTCGGGCCAATCGGACTGCGAACCCATGATGACGCTGACGAGGGGGTGGGCTGGGGTATCCATGATCGAGTCTAGGCGATGCGTGCAGATGTGTTTATTGGATTTGGTCGTGTGCCTATGGGAGACCTGTCGGAGCTTGGGGGGTTACCACGCGAATGAGCAGCCGAAGACCATGGAGCCGAAGGTTTGGCGGTCTGGTTGGAGTTCGAAACGTTCGGACTGGATGCTCTGGGACCATCCGAAGTAGAAGCTTTCGTATTGGAGTATGAGTCCGAAGGTGAAGGTGGCGACGAGGGGTTCGCGCTGTGCGGAGCGGGAGTCGTGGAAGACGGTGCCGTCGAGGTAGATGTCGCGGAGGATCGCTTCGACTCCGAGTCTGGTGTAGCCGTAGACGGACCAGTTGGATTCGGATGCTTCGTTCGTGCGGACGGTGTGGTCGCGGTGTCCCAGCAGTGATGCGGGACCAAAGTCGCTCGGGAGGTTCTTCCCGAAGCGGAGGGTCATGGACGAGCGCGCGTCGATCAGCACGGTCCCGACGTCGAATCCCAGTGAGGGGAGCATCTCGAACTCGAGTCCGGCGACATTGGCGGGTTTGGTTTTCCACGTGCGGGTGTACGCGAAGTTGAGGGTGGGCTCGCCTGGGATCTGGGTGTTCCATCCGAGGGGGTCGTCTTCGTCTGGGAAGGTGTTGTGGACCCAACCCTGGATGGTCTCGGCACCGCTGGAGTGTCCGGTGAGTCCGAGACTGAATCCGAAGTGGTCGTGGGTGTCTGAGTCCGCACGCTGGAAGGAGAACACGAGCGCGAGGTGTCCGGCGTACGGATGATCACGCGCCGGAGGATTCGGGAGCAGGAGATTGGCGGGGGTGTAGATGCGCTGCTTGAGCGCGATGCCTACCCCGAAGCGTTGTTCCTCGTCGTCGGAGATCGCGAGTCTGGAGGCGAGCGCGGGGCTGAGCTGGGGATCGAAGGAGAGCTCGATCGCGTTGGCGTTTGTGTAGTAGCGGTCCGTGTCGTCGATCAAGTTGGCGAGGGTGCCGTCGTTGTCCCAGTAGAGGGTGAAGTCGCGGAACTTGTAGCGGTTGAGGTCGAGGATTCCGAGGAGGGAGTCGTCTCCGGCTTCGATCGCGTCTTGGGCTTGCTTGGTTTGCTGTTGGGCTGTTTGGTTCTGTGTGTCTTCGAGCGGCTGAGCGAGAGCGGAACTACAGATCAGCAGGACAGTTGAGCACAGCAGCATGACGCGAGGAATCATGCGTCGATGATAGCATACACCAACTTCTGCTGGGGTCTCATCGCGTTGTGTTGCGTTCATTTATTGATTGAACTGACTCATCGGCGCCGGCTCGTGCTCATCGGCGCCGGCTCGTGCTCATCGGCGCCGGCGCGTGGTCATCAATCCTGCAATGCTGATGATCGCGAATCCGGATGGTGCTGGGATCGGACCTGTGGTGATGACGAGTTTGGGGACGGGCATGCCGGTCGGCATCGAATCGACGACGATGTCGCTGAGTCCGAAGACGAACTCGAATGGCGCGTCCATCTCGGGGTCGTAGGTGTCGAGCTTGCCGGAGAGCACGAAGACCTCGTCCATGCTCGCGGCCATTTCCATATCCATGATCGCTTCGGGCGCGAGGTCCACGGCGTGGGGTCCTGGGAGGGTTCCGCCGGGGACGATGTCGAATCCGGCGTATGGGGTTCCGGTGCCGAGGGTTTCCCAGACTTCTTCAGGGGTGACTCCGGCCATCCCTGGGTCGGCGATCTCGTCGTAGGTTGATGAGGTTGAGCTGAAGGTGACGTGTTCTGGTGCGCCATCGGTGAAGTTGGCGATGACGCCTCCGAAGAGGAGCTCGAACTCGAAGCTGACGGAGACGATTGTTTCGCCCTCACCAATCAAACCAAAAACGCCGGAGAGATCGAACGCGAAGAACGCGCGTCGTTCTTCGGTGGTGAAGTCATCGACGGTGGTGCGTCCCATGAAGTAGTTCTGGAAGGACATGTCGTTGTCTGGAGTACCGGAGGGCATGCCCATCGCGTCTGGGCCGTAGAACCCTCCGAGGTGGAAGGAATCGACTTCGATGATCCCGGCGTGGGCAACTGATGTGAGGAGCGTGGAAGCGATGAGTGGTGCTGCTGTGCGCATTGGTCTCTCCTTGTGTGAAGCAGATTGATAGAACTGTCGTATAGACAGCATACCAGAATCCGATTATCGGAATCAAGGAGAAATCTTGAGGCCGTGGATACAGCGGTTTGAGCAGCGAAAATAGCGCTTTATCGATGAATCAGAGCGTTTATTCTTCGTCGCTCCCGGCGAGTTTGGCGACGACAGAGAGGTCTTCGAGGGTCGTGATGTCTTGCGTGATCTTGGTGTCTCCCGCGGCGATGGAGCGGAGGAGGCGGCGCATGATCTTTCCGGAGCGTGTCTTTGGGAGCGCGGCGGTGAAGCGGATCATGTCGGGTTTGGCGATCGCGCCGATCTCCTCGGCAACGTGGGCGCGGAGGGTTTGGATGAGCTCGTCGCCTCCCTCGAATCCTGGAGCGGGGGTGACGAACGCGGCGATGCCGGTGCCTTTGATCTCGTGGGGCATCCCGACGACGGCGGCTTCGACGACGCTTTCGTGCGCGACGAGCGCGGACTCGACTTCCATCGTGCCGAGCCGGTGTCCGGAGACGTTGATGACGTCGTCGGTGCGTCCCATGATCCAGAAGTTGCCCATGTCGTCGCGGCGGGAGTTGTCACCGGCGGCGTAGTAGGGCTCGCCGTCTTTGGCGACGGTGGACCAGTAGGTGTCGATGAAGCGTTGGCGGTCGCCGTAGACGCCGCGGAGCATGGCGGGCCAGGGTTTGCGGATCGCCATGAGTCCACCTTCGTTGACTTTGGTTTCGTTCCCGGCTTCGTCGCAGACGATCGCGTCGATCCCGAACGCGGGATGCGTGCATGATCCCGGCTTGGTCGGGGTCGCGCCGGGGAGCGGGGTGATGATGTGTCCGCCGGTCTCGGTTTGCCAGTAGGTGTCGACGATGGGGCAGACACCTCGGCCGATCTTGTTGCGGTACCACATCCATGCTTCGGGGTTGATGGGTTCGCCGACGGTTCCCAGCACTTGGAGTGAGCTGAGGTCGCAGGATTCGGGATGCTCATCCCCCCACTTCATAAATGCGCGGATCGCGGTGGGCGCGGTGTAGAACTGCGTGACTTTGTGGCGATCGACGATCTGCCAGAAGCGCGACGCGGTTGGGTAGTCTGGTCCTCCCTCGAACATGAGGGTTGGGACGCGGTTTGGGAGGATGCCGTAGACGATGTAGGAGTGTCCGGTGATCCACCCGCAGTCGGCGGTGCACCAGTAGACTTGTTCTTGGTCGGGGATGAGGTTGAATGTGTACTTCGAGGTCAGCGCGGTGTAGATCATGTATCCCGCGTTGGTGTGGACGATTCCCTTGGGTTTGCCGGTTGATCCGGAGGTGTAGAGGAGGAAGAGCATGTCCTCGGAGTCGAGCTCTTCGCATGGACAGTCGTCCGATGCTTTCTCCATCTCCTCGTTCCAGCAGCGGTCGAGCTCTCCCCATTTGATGTCGTTGTGGCAGCGTCCGAAGCACAGCACATGCTCGACGGGTTGGTTGCCGTTGTCCTTCATGAGTTGGATCGCTTCGTCCACGTTGTCTTTGAGCGGGACGACTTTGCCTCGGCGCCATGATCCGTCGCAGGTGATGATCATCTTGGAGCTTGCGTCCGCGACGCGGTCGGCGATTGCTTGGGCGCTGAAACCTCCGAAGATCACGGAGTGGGGCGCGCCGATGCGGGCGCACGCGAGCATCGCGATCGCGAGCTGAGGGACCATGCCCATGTAGATGGTGACGATGTCGCCCTTTTTGATGCCTTTGGATTTGAGGACGTTGGCGAGTTTGGAGACTTCGGTTTGGAGGTCTTTGTAGGTGAGGGTTTGCTGATCGACTGGAGCGCCGGAGTCATCGACGGGTTCGCCTTCCCAGATGATTGCGGGATGGTCTCCGAATCCGTTGTCGACTTGTCGATCGACGCAGTTGTAGCAGACGTTTGTTTTGCCGCCGCTGAACCATTTGGCATCGGGCGCGTTCCACTCGAGAACGGAGTCCCATTTCTTGAACCAGTGAAAATCCTCGGCGACGTCGGCCCAGAAGGATTCGGGGTCGTTGATCGAGCGGTCGTAGAGCTCTTTGTATTGATCGAACGAGGAGAAGTGCCATTGCGAAGCGCCGACGTCGCTGGGAGCGGGTGGATGGAAGATTCGGTTTTCTTGGAGGACGGATTCGATCGATTTGTCGGACATGAATAGCTCCTCGTGCGCGGGTGGTGCGCCTGAGCCATTCTATGCGAAGCGGACACGATTGACCGATTTACCGTGTTGAGCGGTATCGTCGATCGGATTCGTTGATCTTGATGTCGTTGGCGCTCATGTCTCTGCGTGCCATGAGTCCGGAGTTGTCGAACTCCCAGTGTTCGTTGCCGTGGGTCCGGAACCATTGGTTGGTTGCGTCGCGCCACTCGTACTCGAAGCGGACGCTGATGCGGTTGTCGGTGAAGGACCAGAGCTCTTTCATGAGTCTGTAGTCGAGTTCTTTGGACCATTTGTCGTCAAGGAACGACTCGATCGCGGCTCGGCCTTGGAAGATCTGGTCGCGGTTGCGCCACTGGGAGTCCTCGGTGTACGCGAGGGCGACGCGCTTTGGATCACGCGAGTTCCACGCGTCTTGCGCGGCTTGAACTTTCGCGAGCGCAGACTGCTTAGTAAAGGGCGGACGGATATCGGTCGGCGATGGCATGGGCATCTCCTGGTGCTTCTGGGCTTGGTGGAATTGAAAACGAGCTGCGCCGATGTTGATCGACGTAGCTCAGAGAGAAAGGGGTTAGTCAATGAGGGTCACGGCATCGAGTCGATGCATGAAGTCTCTGATGAGCTCGCTGATCTGGTCGCCGTCTTCTTCGAGCGCGAAGTGGCCCGTGTCAAGAATGTGCATCTCGGCGTTGGGGAGATCACGCATGTATGGGTGCGCTCCGGATTCGGGGAAGATGTGGTCTCCCTTTCCCCAGGTGATCAGCATCGGGGGTTGGTGCTCGCGGAAGTACTGCTGCCAGCTCGGATAGAGGGGGACGTTGGTTCGGTAGTCGTAGAACAGGTCGAGCTGGATCTCGTCGTTGCCCTCGCGATCGAGCAGCGGCTGGACGACCAACCAGTTGTCTGGTGAAATCATGGATTCATCGCGGACGCCTTCGGTGTATTGCCACTTGGTTGCTTCGAGGGTGAGCAATCCGCGGAGCGCGTTGCGGTCTTCTTGCGATCCGGTTTTCCAGTACTGCTTGATGGGGTTCCAGAACTCTTGGAGACCTTCCTCGTAGGCGTTTCCGTTCTGGACGACGAATCCCGCGACTCTTTGGGGATGCTCTGTCGCGATCCGGAATCCGACTGGGGCGCCGTAGTCCATGACATAGAGGACGTAGTCATTGAAGCCCTTGCGTTCCAGGAGCGTGTCGACGATGTCTGCGATGTTGTCGAAGGTGTAGTCGAACTCTTCGGTGCTCGGCATCGAGCTCATGCCGTATCCGGGATAGTCCGGCGCGATGATGTGGAAATCGTCTTTGAGGTCATCGATGAGATCGCGGAACATGTGCGACGAGGTTGGGAAGCCGTGGAGGAGCACGAGTTGGGGCTGCCCCACTGTTCCCGCTTCGCGGTAGAAGATCTCGAGTCCTTCGATGGTTTCGGTGTTGTATCGGATGTGTGGCGTGTGCTGATCTTGGGACAGTGTTGTCGGGAACTGGTGTTCTGTAGAGAGTGCGGTGGTGCTGAGCGTTGAGAGCGCACCGATGGCGCTCGCCAGCATGGTTTGGGTGGCGTTCATTTCATTTCCTTTGTAATGGGATCGGATGAGACCTCCCCTCGCTCAGGGCAGCGTTGAGCTCTGAGCGAGGGGGATCTCCGTGTGTATGGATTACGAAGCGACGGCTTCGGTGCTGACGACTGGGAAGTCGATGTCGGTCGCGGCGATGTGGTTGAAGTAGTTGGTGAAGATGTTGATCGCGACAGTCGCGATGACCTCGACGAGTTCCGCGTCGGTCACGCCGGCATCGCGTGCTTGGGCGACCTGGTCGTCCGAGAGGTTGCCTTGGGTAGTGACGATGTTTTTCGCGAGTGTGAGCAGCGCTTGGACCTTTGGATCGCTTGCGTTCCCGGCGAGGTTGCTGCCGAGCTCACTCTCGTCGAGTCCAGCGCCCTTGCCGATGGCGGTGTGCGCTGAGGCGCAGTAGTCACAGCTGTTTGCTCCAGCGATCGCGAGCGCGAGCTGTTCCTTGACGGCTGGGGAGAGCGAGGACTTCCCGAAGGCTTCGTCGAAAGCGAGCTTGGCGCTCAGCGATGCGGGCGAGTGCGCCATCGCGGCGTAGATGTTGGGGACCATCCCGATCTTGCCTTTGATCGCGCTGAGGATGTCGGCGGCGGGCTGGGGTGCGTTGTCGATGGTGAGTGGTTCGATGCGTGCCATGTGAGTTTCTCCTTTGTGCTATTGAAGCAGGTTGATCATGGAAAGCGCTGGATGCGATTCCCATATGTACATACTTACTGATCGGTCAGTATATTTCAAGCCCGGAGCAAAAATATTGATTATTTTTCTCTATTTAGGTCATTTGATGCCCGATAATCGGGAATTTTGGCCGGGTGAGTTGCGTCTTTCGGCGATTTATGTATACTTATTAGTCAGTATGTGAAACTTTGCCCCCTCCCTCACTGCCAATGAGAGGCGATACAGAAATGCCACCGAGCCGACGTGAAGAACTTGTTGAATCCGCGATGAGGGTGTTCTATCGCAATGGGTTCCATTGCACCGGGCTGGACATGATCCTGAAGGAGAGCGGGATCAGCCGAATGACGTTGTACAACCACTTCAAGTCCAAGGACGAGCTGATCGTCGCGGCGCTTCGCCGTCGGGATGAGATATTTCGCAATGGGTTGATGAAGTTCGTCGAGAGCGCTTCGCGCGATCCGGTTGAGCGGATCTTTGCGGTGTTCGATTTTCACGAGCAGTGGTTCAACGATGACGAGTTCAAGGGGTGTATGTTCATCAATGCGTCGGCGGAGTTCTGTGACGGCGATAGTCCGGCGCGGCGGGTCTCGGCGGATCACAAGATCGAGTGCGTGCGGTATCTGAAGAAGCTCTGCGCTGAAGCAGGTGTTGATGATCCGGACGAAGCCGCGGAGCGGATCAATCTGTTGCTTGAGGGCGCGATCGTGACGGCATACATCATCGGCAAAACCGGTGGCACCGAATCGATTCCGGGTGATGCAGCGCAGCGGGCGCGCTCGATGGCTGGATCCATCCTGAACGTAGCGGTGCGCTGATAATCAGTTCTTAGTGCGCTGAGGTGACGCGGAGGACTTCCTGGATACTGGTGAGTCCGTCGGTTGCTTTGTTGATACCGTCTTGACGCAGGGAGTTCATGCCTCGCTCCAGACAGAGGCGGCGGAACTCGGAGACGTTTGGGTTGCGCGCGATGACGTCGCGCAGCGCGTCGTCGATCGCGAGCATCTCGTAGATACCAACGCGTCCGGAGTATCCGGTGTTGCGGCACTTGTCGCACCCCTCGGGGACCCACATCTCATCGTTTGGGAGTCCGTTCATTTCGAGGAACTCGGCCATTTCCTCTGATGGTGCTTCCTGCTTTTTGCAGTGGACGCAGAGGCGGCGGAGGAGGCGCTGAGCGAGCACGCCGTTGACCGCGGCTCCGACGAGGAAGGGTTCGAGACCGATGTTGACCAGACGAGTGATCGAACTCGGCGCGTCGTTGGTATGGAGCGTGGAGAGCACCAAGTGACCAGTGAGCGCGGCTTGGACCGCGGTGTGCGCGGTCTCGTGGTCACGGATTTCACCCACCATGATGACGTCGGGGTCCTGACGCAGAAGCGCTTTGAGCGCTTTGGCGAAGGTCATGTCGATCTTCGAGTGCGTCTGGGTTTGGGTGATGCCGTCGAGGTGGTATTCGATCGGGTCTTCCACGGTGGAGACGTTGAGTTTGGTGTTGTCGATCTGACGGAGCGAGGAGTAGAGCGTGGTGGTTTTACCAGAACCTGTTGGACCTGTGACGAGGACGATGCCGTGGGGTTGTTTGATCTGGTTCTTCCAGATCTCCATGGACTGGTCGTCGAATCCGAGGTCTTCGAGCTGCACATTGATCGACTTGGTGTCGAGGATACGCATAACGACTTTTTCGCCGTAGCCCGTTGGGAGGGTTGAGACACGGAGGTCGAGCTTGCGTCCTTGGACGGTACAGCGGATACGACCGTCTTGCGGGACGCGGCGTTCGGAGATGTCCAGGTCTGCCATGATCTTGAGACGCGAGGTGATCGCGGCGGACATTTGGGGAGGTGGGTTCATGGACTCGTAGAGCACGCCGTCGATACGGAGACGGACTTTCATCTTCTTCTCGCCCGGCTCGATGTGGATATCCGACGCGCCTTCTTTCACGGCGTTCTGGATGATGTAGTTCACGTAGCGGATAACGGGAGACTCTCCCGCTTGCGCTTCGAGGTCCACGGCTTCCGCTTGCTGAACGGATGAGACTTCGACGTCGCCCTCGTCAACGTCCGCGAGGATTTCGGAGAGGTCGATGTCGTCGCCGCCGTCGTGTCCGATCAGTTCGAGCGCGGCACGGATGTCGCTTGGGGTGACCATCACGAGCTTGACACTCGGGACGCGGAGTCGCGCGGAGATCTCGTCGATCATGAAGACGTCGTCGGGAGTGACGACGCCCATCACGACGCGGGAGCCCTCGGTGCGGAGCGGGAGGACTTGGTGTGCTTTGCAGAACTCTGGGGTGAGTCGTTGGAGGAGCTTGCCGTCGAATCCGCCGTCGAGGCCGGTTTCGATGTCGACGCGCTCGAAGCGGAGTCCGGCACGCTGAGCGACGATGGATTGGATTTTCTCTTCGTCGGCGCCCTGCTCAAAGAGCAGTTCGATGAGGACGGTCCCTGGGGATTGCTTGATGACTTGGTTGGCGGCGGTGATCTGCTCGGAAGTGACGGCGCCCGATTCGACGAGCTGCTGCGCGAGGTCGCTCTGGTCCTCGGCGGACTGTTCACCAGCGCCTTCGGGGCGGTAGATCTCTTGGACGGCGTTGCCGATTTTTGACTTGGGCGCGGCGAGCTGGGATTCGAGGACCGCTGGGTCGTCGTCCACGCTGGGGCTTTCTTGACCGAAGCGGCGCTGTCCCGATGGCATCGATGGGAGCGGGGAAAAGGAGCCCGCTCGTTTGTCGAGTCGGTGCTGCTCTTTCGCTTTGTTTGAACGCGACGATCGGCGCGGGCGATGGTCATCGCCATCGACGCCGAGTTCGTTCAGGATGTCATCAATATCTGCCATGTTGCCGAGTCCTTACCAATCCTGATCCTGAGCAGCTTTAATCGATGCGAACGGCGCTCTGTCCCAGCGCGATCTCAAAGCGGATGTCCTCGACCTCGAAGATCACGGCGGAACCCTTGATCGAAACTACCTTGAAGGTGTCGGCGAGGGTCATCCCCACAGCGACGGGCTCTCCGGAGATGCGAGCGACGGGGCGCGTGCCTCCGATGAGACTCTGGAGGGTGAGTCCCTGAGCGATGGATTCGTACTCGGCGATTTTTTCTTCTCGCGCGATGCGCTCCGCTTCGGCGCGCTGGCGCGCCATGCGTGCGAAGCGTTCGTTTGGGTCCTCGGTGTCCGTCGCGATCGGTTCGATGTATCCCGTGTCGTCCACGACCTCGGTCTCGAGGATGAACGGCTCGGACGGGAGCGGGGTGGACTCAGCGAACTGGACGGAGATGGAGATCTCTTCGAGGTCGTTCATGACGGTCTCGAATCGGTCTACGAAGTCGGGGGTGGTGGTTGAGGCGGTGTACTCGACCATCGCGACGGATTCTTTGATCCCGGCTTGCATGCCGATGTATCGCATCGCGTAGATGGATCCGACACCGATGGTGAAGACGAGTCCGGCGAGGATGACCTGGCCGTTGAACTTGGATTCACCTGCTCCGGCGCCGATCGAAGGACCTGAGGAGGCGCTGGGGTTCTCCATCCCCGGCATAACGGAGGGGACGCCCGTTGCGTCGTCGGGCTTGTTGAGATCGAGGAAGACGTTGGATTCGCCGGCACCCTGTTCGGATTCCTTGGGCGCAAATGGGTTGATCTCGCTCATGATGTCACCTCGTTGCGGAAGAAGATGCTGAGCGTGAAGCTCGCTTTGATTTCGGTTTCGTCGCTGGTGGTGTCCTCGATCTTCATATCGACGATGCGTGTGATGCGGGGCATCTGCTCGAGCTTGATCAGGAAGTCATAGAACCCTGACCACGAGCCCTCGATGCTCATCTCCAGCGGCTGCTCGCGGTACTGCGCCGCGGCGAGGGGCTTGGTGCTCTTGAGGGTTGGGGAGCTGAGTCCCGACTTGGTCGCGAGACCGGAGACCTGACGGACGATCTGGTCGACTTCCTTATTGGAAGGGAGCATCGATTCCATGGAGTCGATGCGCTCGACGATCTGCTGGTTGACGAGGTGGAGGTCGTCGTTGCGTGCCGTCTCGGCGCGGAGCTTGCTGAGCATCTCCTGCTTGTGCGCGATTTCGGTCTGTGCACTCTCGATGTTGGCGCTCTGGGGGCGGAACACCATCAGGTAGCTCACGACCGGCAGAAGCAGGACGGTGAGGAAGAGCACGAGTTCTCGGATTCCAAACTGCATACGTAACTCCTTTGACCTGTGCGGAACAGATCAGTGGTGGATTAGTCTTGTGTGTCCTCGAACGAGCCCGCGACTTCCTGCGGCTCGATCCCGATCTCGACGGTTCCCTCAACCAGCGACGCGTTGGCGTCGTCGGCGAGCGACATGGTGATGCGGAACTTGCGGTACTGGACCGAGTCGATCAGGGTTTCGTTGATGTACTGGAGCTCGACCTGGCTCAGCAGCGGCGAGCTCTTGAGCGAGACCAGGTAGTCCGCGATGTCGTCGTTGTTCTCAGAGAGACCATCGATCGAGAGACTGAAGACGAACTTTGGTGGGTGGACCTTGGGCTTTGGGGGTTCCTGGTCCTTGCTGGATCCAACGCCGCTGACTCCGATGGATTTGACAGCTCCGTTGGGGTTTGGCGCTGGAGCGGGTGGACGGACGCGGTCGCCCTCGAGGTTGATCTCGGTGAGGGTGATCCCTGAACCGATGCCTCGGACGAGCTCACCCATGAGCACGGAGCGTGGGACGCGGTCTTTGAGCGCGGTGACGATCTCGGCTTTGTCGGTGAGGACGACGCGTTGTTCTTCGAGGACCTTGAGCTGCTCGATCTTGGCGGTTTCTTCCTTGAACGCGGCGGCGACGAGTTTCTGCTCCTCGCGGACGCGGTTCCAGCGTTGGTGGTTGACGAAGAAGGCGCCGATGACTCCCGCGAGCACGAGCACGAAGAGAAGGATCGCGAACATCGAGGCGCGAGCTTGTCCTTTGCCTCGGACGTAGTCCGATGGCAGGAAGCTGGCGGCGTCCTTTGAGTTGAGTGATCGCATAGGGGCTCCTTGTGTTCCTTACAGGTCGGTCGGGGACAGGGCGCATCCGACGGTTGTTGCCCATCCGGGTTGTGGTTTGCTGAGGTCCACGCCGGAGACGGGGACCTTGCCCGCGCGTCCGAGGGTGCTGAGCGGATCGACGACGCGTGTCTCGAGGTTGAGCATGCGCGCCAGGTGCTCGCTGATCGCTTTGTGACCCGCCATGCCTCCGACGAAGTAGGCGTGGTCGATGGTGATGTCTGGGAGCGCCGAGCGCTGGTAGCGCAGGCACATGTTGATCTCGTCAATCAGGATCTCGATCGGTTCGGAGATGTCCGGATCGTCCATGCTCGGATGCGGGTTGGCGCTCTGCTGGACTCCGGTGGTGACCGCGGCGATCTCGTTGATGCGCTCGCGCATCGCGCGTGCTTCCATGATGCTGCAGCGGAACTGCTTGCAGATCGCTTGATCGAAGGAGATCGCGCCGTGGTCGATGGTGCGTGCGAAGAGCATCTTGTTGTTCTGGACGACCATGACGATGGTGCAGGCGCTTCCCAGATCGATGATGAGCGACGCGCCGCGTTTGTCGTCGGACTTTGGCGCGACCTGCAGGAGTGTCTCAAACGCGTTGTGGATCCCGACGGGTTCGAGCTTGGCGCGTTTGATCGCGTCCATCATGCGGTTGACGAATGACTTGGACGCGCCGAAGCAGATGACCTCTTGCTTGTTGCTTTGTCGTGAGGGGCCGACCTCGAAGCTGCGGACGAGCAGCGCGGAGGGGTCGCATCCGAGACGATCGCACATCTGTCCACTCGCGAGGTCGTTCATGGACACGCCTGGGACTGGGGTGATCTGGAGGTGCTTGCAGGACATCTGCTGGGTCGGGATGACGCACGCGGCTCGGAGTCCGGTCATCTTTCCGCTCTTGACGAGTTTGGGGAGCGCGTCGAACTGGAAGAGGATTCTTTTGGCGGGGTTATCGAGCAGGTCGTCGGGGGTTTTGAGCTGGGCCGCGCTCTGGATGGACGCGGGTTCTCCTGGAGAAACTCTGAGGACGCGCAGCGCGGAAACCCCGAAGTCCACCGCGAGGGGGTGGCCTTGCGGACGCATCGAGTTCATCGATTGAATCGTCGTCCGGAGTTGTTCAAATACGCGTGGCTTTGCCATTTCACTGAGTCCTGATTCTCGACATCCTGTCGCTGATTCCTACCACCTACCCGGCGTCATCGACCCTGAGCGTGAGCACGCGCCGGGGTCGCTGAAACAAGAATCGGCATATTGGAGGGGGCGATGCGCGTGGGAAATGTCGAATCAACGGACCGATGCGGCTGGTGCAAGGATCAGAACGCGCATTCGGCACAATCGGACTGGACTAGGTCCGCAGTTCAGCGCCGGCGTCCGAGAACCATCAGGAGCTCGGTGAGCTTGGTGAGCGAGCCGTCAAGGTCCCAGACTTGCTTATCGCGATCTCCGGTGGTGTTGGAGATCACGCGGAGTTCGCTGGTCCGAGTGCTTGGATTGATCATCTGCGCCGCGAGCGCTACGGCGGCGCCCTCCATCGCTTCGGCGCATGCGCCGGTGCGATTGACGACGCCTTGGGCGCATCCGTCATCACCAGAGCACCAGGACACGGTGGCGATGGTGGCGCGGTGATCTGTGATCTGAGCGATTTGATCTACGAGCGCTTGGTCGTGGTCGATCCAGTCCTGGCCGTTGTTGAATGCGGGGAATCCGAGCGAGCTCATGGGGATGAATCCGCTGCTGCTTCCCACGCCCTCGTCCGAGAACGACGATCGGTTGGCGGCGATCGTCGCGCCGATGCTCAGTGGTTCGTCTGTCGGCAGCGCTCCAGCGATTCCAACGGAGATGACTGAGGCATATGGATTGGTCACGCACGCTTTGGCGGTTGCCGCGGCGGCGCTGGATTTGCCTACGCCGCTCATGATGAGGTCGAATCGGTCGTCGAGCTTGATGATCTGAGCGCGTTCGATTGGGCTGCTGCGCGAACCAAACGCTTCGAGCACGGCGTGCGCTTCCTTGGGCGCGGCGGCGACGAGCAGGCATCGGTTGGCTTTGGAGATGAGATCGCCCATGCACTAGGGTAGCTTCGGTTTGGTTGGATTAGGCGGCTTCGTCGGAAACGAACAGGTGCGCGGCGTTGCTCTGGTTGCGCTGGAGGACGCGGAGATCGAACTGCCCCTTGGTGATGGGGTAGAAGTTGTGCTCGCGGACGTCGAGGCCGTCGCATTCGACGATGGTGATGTCGTGGTCGTCCTTGAGCTGGTAGATCTCTCCGAACTCCTCGTCCTCGAAGTGCGAGAGCGCGTGGACCTGCGGCCTGCACGGATCGGCGGGGTCCCAGTCGGTGACGACACCCTCTACGCCGTTGCTGAGTCTGACCTTGGTTCCCGGCGGGTACGCTGGGCAGACGGCGAGGAGCGCTTTGAAGACGACGGGATCGACCCAATCGCCGTAGGGCTTGCTCATCATTTTTTTGAGCGTGACGACGGCGGGTTTGCCGAGCGCGGAACTGGATTCTTCGCCGATGGTTGAGGCGCTGTGGCTGAGTCGATCGAACAGGTCCGCGGCACAGATGATGCGGGAGAAGATGTGGATGTCGCTTCCGATCAGTCCTTCGGGTGGTTGTCCGTTGCGTTCTCGGCGCGGGAAACCTGAGCCGTCGAAATGCTGGTGGTGATGGAGGACCGCGGAGGCGGCGGATGGGTTGAGCGATCCACGGACGCACTCGTATCCGAGCTCGACGTGCTTCTGCCATGCGGTGTCCTCGAAGTCGTGATGCTTTGCCCAGCGCTCGACGACCTCGTCATCGAGGTGGATCATCCCGATGTCGTGGAGCATTCCCGCGACTCCGAGGTTGGTGACGTCGCGTGCGAATCGGGACGGGACGTACTTACGCTCGCGCATGAGATAGAACCCGAGGCGCATTCCCAGCAGCAGACTCAGGAATCCGACGTTGGCGCCGTGACGGATCGCTGGCGCTCCGGAGTCAACGAGCTCTCCGATAAACATCGCGGACTTTGGGTCGTCGATGAGGTTGGTGAGGAGCTTGGACATCGAGGACTTGTACTGATGGAAGTCCAGCTTCGCGTGGGCGCCTTGGGACGCGTCGAGGAATGCTTGGGACACGTCGCTCGCGACTTCTGCGCGAGAAGCCATGATCTTGGGGCTGATGAACTCGCTGATCATCTCCATCCCGGGATACTGGATCCAGATCTCTGGGATCTGCATATCCGTCAGGCGCGCGATGACGGACTCGACGAGCGTGACCTCGGCGCGGAGCAGGATCGTCCCGGCGTTGGAACGCGGGTGGAACACGGGCTGGGCGAGGACCATCCCCGGCTTGACTTGGGTCATCTGCACTCGCAGCATCTACACGGCTCCGTCATCGTCGATCGAGAATGAATCTCATCGACGGACGAGCGGCGTGCGTGCAGGAGAAGTCAGGAAAGAGCGGGAATCTCTGCGTATGACAGGACTACATACCCCAGATACACAAGCAGGAAGAGCGCTCCGAATCCCTTCGCGATTACCGGACGCACGAAGGCCCAGAACATGAGCAGGAGCGCGACTCCCAGCATGACCCAGAGGTGCCAGTTCATGGAGTGGTCCATGCTCAGGGGTTTGACCAGCGCCGTGACTCCAAGCACAGACAGCAGGTTGAAGACGTTGGATCCGACGATGTTCCCGACCGCCATATCGGATTGCTTTGACGCCGCGGCTCGGATGGTGGCGGCGAGCTCTGGGACGCTGGTCCCGAACGCGACGATGGTGGTCGCGATGATCCCGGTTGAGATTCCTACAGAGATCGCGAGGTCGGTCGCGCCGATGACGAGGATCTTGGCGCCCACGGCGAGTCCCACGCATCCGAGGACGATGTAGAGCAGGTCCATCCAGACGGGCTTGATCTTCCCGACCGCGTCGTCGAGGCCGTGCTCGATGTCTTCTTTGTGCGCTTTGATGATGTAGACGACGTACGCGATGAGTCCACCAAAGAGGACGGCTCCCTCGATCCGCGTGAGGCGGTAATCAATCAGCAGGACCATCGTGATCGCGGTGAGGATGACCATGATCGGGATTTCGGAGCGTTGGACTTGTCTGTGGATCGCGATGGGCATGAGCAAGCCACCGATTCCGAGGATCAGCGCGATGTTGGCGATGTTTGATCCGATGACGTTCCCGATCGCGATCTCGGGTTGTCCCTGGATCGCGGCTCCGATGCTCGCGAAGAGCTCTGGGGCGCTGGTCCCGAACGCGACAACGGTGACACCGATCGCGAAGGGGCTCAGTCCCATGTGCTTTGCGAGCTGAGCGGCGCCGCGGACGAGCGCGTCGGCGCCGATGATGAGCACGACGAGTCCGACGACGAGCAGGATGATCGCGATGAGCTGGGTCACTCGGTTCCCGCCTTTCCTGATTGGGTTGGCGCGAGGATGCGGTAGTTCTCGTCGGTTTTGGGTACGAGGACGATCAGCACCTTTTTGGGTGGGTTGTAGCGGACTCCCGGCGCGACGTATCCGCTGCCTGGGGTGGAGAGCATGCGCTGTCCCAGCGTGCGCGTTGTCGGCGTGCTTGGTCCGGTGGTGGTTGATCCGGAATCAGTCTCTGTGCTCTGTCCCGAGCTGTCCCAGGTCATCGCGGGGTCGACCCCGATGAGCACGAGCGCGGATGATTCATCGAGCGATTGGCTCATCGTGAGTTCTTCGATCAACGGCCCCTCGTCGATCGCTGTCTGCAGGGTCGGCTCTCTCCACACAGCGTCGGCTCTAGAAGTTGATTTCAGCTGCACCGCGAGGTCGAGGTGGAGCTTGGTCTGGAGTCCGGATTCGGTGAGTTCTGGTTTAGTCCAGACGCGCGCGAGCAAGCGCGGGATGCCGTCGAGCGTGCGGTAGATTGGTGCGGATGGATCACCGATGCGGACGGCACGCTGCTGGAGGTCCGCGGTGCGGATGATGGGGCGCCACTGCGGGAACTCTCCCATCCAGCGGATCTGGATCGCGGAGGTGAGGTCCATGGCGCTGAGTGCGCTGTCGAGTTCGGACTGCGGGACGACGACCCAGCGGAGCCCCCACTGGTTCCAGCGGTCGCGGTCTTCGGGTCGCATCGCGGCGGTGCCATCGTTAGAAAGGGCAAGATACGGCGCGAGGATGCTCGCGACGCGGTCACCTGAATCATCAACGTTGAGCACGCGGAGCTCGAGTCCGCGCTGGGAGTTGCGGTCGCGTGTGTTTGCTTCGATTCTGGTCTCGAAACTGGTTTCGAGTGTTTCTGGACGATCATTGGAGCTGGACTTGCTCGATGAGCATGCAGAAACACTCGCAACGAGTGTCGTTGCGAGGAGTGTTTGGAACAGTCTGGATCGCGATCGATCACGCATCGGCGAAGGAGTTGATCCGGTCGATCAGGGCGCGGACGAGGCCGAACTTGTAGCGTGTGTGCGTAAAGACGACGCGCGGGAGATCGAGGTGGTCGTTCTCCTGCGGCAGCGGATCGGACATGTGGATGTCACCCGATTTAACCAGCACACCAAACTCGTCGTTGAGTATCTTGAGCTGATCGTCGGTGAGCACCTTCTTGACGCGGATGACCAGCTCGTCGCGGACGTAGCGCGAGGAGTGGTAGACGGAGTAGAAGTTCATCACGTGATCCGCGGCGTCTTGCGGGTTCTTCGCGTGGTAGAACAGGTGGTTGTCTTCCGGGCTGATCCATCCGCGCGATTCGAGCTGGGTTTTGGTGTAGTGGATCCAGCCGTCCCAGTATGAGCCGTTCTCGTCGGTCTCGGCGTCGCCGTCGACGAAGACGACTGGGACGATGCTCGCCTTCCCGGTCTGGATCAATGTCAGCGCTTCGAAGCACTCGTCGAGTGTCCCGAAACCGCCTGGGAAACAGACGACCGCTTCCGCTTGGGAGAGGAACATCAGCTTGCGCGTGAAGAAGTAGCGGAAGTTGATGAGTTTCTCGTCGCCGGCGATGACGGTGTTGGCGCTGGTTTCAAAGGGCAAACGGATCGCGACGCCGAAGCTGGATTCGCGTCCGGGTCCCTCGTGTCCCGCTTTCATGATGCCGTCTCCGGCGCCGGTGATTGCCATCCATCCCGCTTCGGCCATGAGTTTGGAGAACTCCACGGCTGCGTGGTAATCGGGGTGGTCTTCCGGGGTCCGCGCGGATCCGAAGATCGTGACCTTGTGCGGATCGGGGTACTGACCGAACACGCGGTACGCGTAGCGGAGTTCCTTCATCGCGGCGGTCATGAGCTTGAGCTCTCCGGTGTCACGCCCGTCTGGGAGGAGCTTGAGTCCCGCGGTGATGAGCTCGCGCACGAGCTTCGCGTCGTATTCATCGGTGCGTCCGGCGACGAGGTCGATGAGCTCGACGATGCGGTCCTGGATCTCGCCGTCGTCGGCGCGACGGACGGACTGGGTCTCTGGTGGTGCCGCTTGCTCGTTCTTTGGTTGTGTGCTTGCGGGTGGATCGAGCTCGACTCGGTTGTGCTCCGAGGAGCGGTTTGATTCTGATGTCATTGCTTTGCTTTCTTTCTTGTCTTTGAGACACCCGATGTGTCTCGGTTCATCACTTTCAAGTGCTTGTGTATGTTGTTTGTGTATCTGTTTGGTTTAGTCGTCTTGGGTGTCCGCTGTCGCGGAGGTTTCTGAGGGGTCGCTCTCGCTTGTCGGTCTTTCGACGCGATCGCTCTGCTTGCGGCGGAGTCGTCCCGAACCCACTCGGGTTCTGCTCTCGACCTCTCGGAGGCGTCGTTGTTGTTCGGTCTCTGGGGTGCCGAACATGGAATCGAGCAATCGCTTCGTCGTCCCGAACTGTTCGGGGGCGTAGCTGATGGATCCCGGCGCGCCCGAGACTCTGATGGTGATCAGTTCGTCGCGGAGCCCCTCGATGATTCCCGAGAGGATGGGGATCGGTTCGATCGATCGTGATCGGAAGCGTAGATCGATATCTCGCGAAGTCCAGTCCATTGTTCCATATCCGAGGATCTCGATCGCGTCTGAGGACGCACTGAGGCGTTCAAACGCGAGTGTGGGCCCGTCCATATAAAACTCGGCTTCCGCGAGATTCAGCCTTGATCCCGTCGGGAGCTTGAGATTGCTCGCTTCGATGAGGTTGATCAGTCCTGGGAGCGCGACGATTGAGCCTCCGGCGACGCGGACGTATCCGCGTCCGATGCGATCGTCTGGGGCGCCGAGCGGGCCGGTCATCGCGAGGTCGGCGTACATGATCCCTCGCGAGACATCCGAATCCACGTTCCACGCGGAGCGGACGACGGATGATCCGGGGCTCGGCGGTCCCTCCAAACCCTCGACTGGGAGGAAGATGTCGTCGAAGATCGGCGCGGCGCGGACGCCTGACGTTCGGATCTCGGTGGAGTAGAACGGCTCGCCGTTCTGGTCGGGCTGGACTTGTGCGTTCCCTGAGACCATCCCGCCGTGCATCCCGGCGCGGAGTTCGGGGACGAGGACAACGCCTGGTGAGTTTGGATCGTTAAGGATGGTTGCTTCGGCGTTGTGGACGCGGAGCAATCCGGCGCGCATCTGATTGGCGGCAAGGTCGAGCTGGTACTCAAGCGTTGGGCGCGCATCGGGTGATGAAGATGCTCCGGTTTCGACGCGGAAGTCCACGCGCCCGTCGAGTTCGGTGATAGGGACGCCGACAAGAGCGCTCGCGTCGAGGACCGACGCAGATCCCTCGATGTGGTAGGTTGTTGAATCGGTCCCGAGTTTGTCGGCGACGATGTGCAGCTTCTCCAGATCAATGTCTCGGCTGGATTCGATCTTGAGCTGATCGACCACGCGGCTGAGCGTGTCGGGGAGCAGCACGCGCATCGAGCCGTTGAGAACGTCTCCCACGGCGGCGATGTTGAGATCCACCCAAGCGCCGCTTCCGGGAGTCACGGCCCACTTGCCGTCTACGGAGAGGGTGTAGTCGTCGTTCTGTGCGTTGATCCGATCGAAGTATCCATCGAGACCATCGAAGCGGATGGAGCCAGAGATTTGGCTTTCTTCGAACGCGAGGACGTGCTCGTCGCGTTGCATCGAGAGGGTGCGTGGTGTGAGCGAGCCGTCGATCTCGACGGGCGGGAGTCCGAGTGTTCCGGGTTCGGCATCTGAGATCCGCGCGCCGTCGAGTGGTGTGATGTCGATGAGCATATCGAATCGTCCGTCGAGGCCGTAGAACTCGAAGAAGGATGATCCGCTGGCGTTTGGGTTTGATTTGTTTGAACCCATGCGATTGACGATGGCGCGGACGCCCGGCGAGCCGAGGCGACCGTTGTCCATCGAGAGGCGCAGCGCCGGCTCGTCGTTGAGCTCGATAAGCTGTCCGCCACGCGTGAGGCGAATCGATCCCGAGAGTCCGACCATCCCGACGGGCTCATCATCGACGCTGATGGGGATGCTGAATCCGCGGCTCTCGACTCTGGGTTTGATTCCGAGCTTGAGGGTGATCGGTCCGACGGAGGTCCCGAGCTGGTATTGGTGGTCTTCGACACTGAATCCGGCGCGTTTGACCTGGTTGATCTGGAGCTCGGAGTTGAGCGTGCCTCCGACGCGTCCTTCGAGTTTGGTCAAGAGATCCAGCTCTCCGGTTGGGTTGTACTGGTTTCTCCAATCGACGATGCGCTGCGCAAACGACGGCGAGAGCACGGCGATCGCGTGCTCGATCGGCATCGAGAGCACGAGTCCGTTGGAGCGGACGCGCGTGTAGATCGCGGGGCCGGGGGTTGGTGGGCCGTTCTGGAATGGGAGGAGACCGTCAACGCGTTTGATGTTCCCGAACTTGGGCTCGCGCGGGAGCGTGAGCTGGGTCATCATGTCGATCGGGGTTGGTGGGATTGGCTGGGATGGGGATTCGAGCAAGCCGTTGAGGTGCACGACGATGATGGATTGGGTGACGTAGATGGTCCCGAACATGTCCGCGAGTTGGACGGAATCGAGTCCGAGTTCGTACGGAGAGGTGACGACTTGTTCGTCCTCGACTTGCATTCCCATCGTGAGGGGATGCGCTGATCCTTCGAGGACCGTTGCGGTGACCTCGTAGGTGATGCGTCCGTCGTTTCCGGGGAAGATCTGCGCGTCGGCTTCGACGAGTCCCTGCATGCGCAATCGATCGAGGATGCGGCGCAGGGTGATCTCCGCGGGATCGTCGGGCTGCTCGTCGTAGTATCCAGGGATCGCGGCGATGAGGCGCTGATCGATCGGGATGTTGCGTGCTTTGATCTCGACGTAGGGCTGTGGGTCATTGAATCCCTCGACGGGCTTGAAGCTCGCGTCAACCTCTGCGAGTCCGCCGTTGAGTCCGTCGTAGCGACCACCTTGGAGGATGACGGTGCCGTCGTTGATCTCGATGTTGACGTCGCGCGCGATGATCGGGAGCGGGAACTGCTTGGGGACGATCCCGGCTTGTGGGATCAGCGCGTTGATGTCGGTCGTCCAGCGATCGTTCTCTGGTCGTTCTGGGTGTCTGCGGAGCGTGACTCCGACCTCGATCAGTCCTCCGAAGTCAAACTCCGGGACGCGGAGTGTTGCGTTGAGCTCGTTGAGCGTGCTCGAGAGCTGAGCGCGCTCACGCTCCGGGGTATCGCTCGGGAGCGCAGCAATCGTGCGGACGAGCTCGTCGCGCTCTTGGGTGAGCTTTCCGCGATTGCTTGGTTCGAGCAGGAATCCTGATTCGAGCAGGTTCTTGTACTGCTCCTGCGAGAAGAGGGTGTCCACAAGATCGCGCTGGTCTTTGTCCATCGCGCTGAGCAGGTGCTGATCGATCGGGAGGTCCGAGACCTCGACGAGGATCTCGACGACGGAGGTTTCTCCGAGACCATCGAAGCTGCCGTTGGCGAGGAGCTTGGCGCCGGTTGGGCCGCGTCCGGTGATGCCCTCGAATCCGACGCCGTCGGGGGTGAAGGTGATGACCCCTGCGATGTTCTCGAAGGGGTACATGAACTCGTAGTACTTCGCGGAACCATTGGCGACCACGGCTCGTCCTGAGACCAGGATCGGCGCGTCGTTGGTCGCGGCTTTGGCGCGCGAGAGGTTGATCGTCGCGTCGATGTCCGCTTTGAGATCGTTGAACCGATCCAGTTTTTCCGTAACACGCTCAGGGAGGAAGCGGAGCGGGCGGAACCCCTCTTCGATCCGGAACTTGGTCCGCAGATCGCAGGTGAAAGCGCTGGACTGGGAGTACTCGTCGAGCTTGAGGTTGACCTCGTAGAGGAGCTGATCAATGTCCCCTTCGAGGTGTGCGGTGAGTCCGCCGTATCCGAAGTTGATGGTGCCTTTGGTTGATCGCATGCGCAGGTAGCGCTCGGGACCCGCGAACTCCGCAGGGGGGATGAACGGCAGACTGACATCAACACCTTCGAGGGTGAGCGTGACCTTGGGTTGTCCGTCGTTGTCGACGGTGAACTTGGTGGGCGCGAGCTTTCCGGTGAGGTTGAGCGATTCGTAGGTGTCGCGGACGCGCGAGGGGACGATCTGCGCCGGCCAATCCTCGAGGGTGAGTCCGGTCATCACTCCCTGGACTCCGGCTTTAGAGATGGTGCCGTTGACTCGGAAGTCTCCGCGCGAGGCGAGCTCTCCGGAGGACATGACGGGTTCGGTGGAGGTCGAGAAGAAATCGAAGGGCGCGACTCCCGCGCTGTTCGGCGCGTCGAGTGATCCGACGATGGAGAGTTCTTTGAGCGAGGTGTACTTCTCTCCGGTGTGCTCTCCGATCTCGACGATCCCGTTGTTGATCGTGATCGCGGGGGTCGCGGCTCCGCCTCCTCCGGACTGCTGGAGGTTGAGCGCTTCGAGATTGACCGCTCCGGTCTCGGTGTCCTGACTGACGCGCAGGTGCGGGCGATCGATGACGACGCGGCTGATCGCTTTGGGTCCGGACAAGATTTTGGACCAGCGGACCGCGATGGTCGCGCGATCGAAGCGGATGAGCTCGCCGCCTTGCCCGTCGATGTTTGGAGCGCGGAAGATCGCGTCGCTGATCTCGATGTCGGTGGTCGGTGTGAAGGCGATGGAGCCCTGCGTCATCTCCAGTCCCGTCTCCCGCTCGATGATCGGGACGACGAATCCGGTGAGTGTTCCCGTCGCGGCGAGGATCACGATCGTGAGGATCAGTACCAGCGGGATCGCGAGCAGCCATGCGATGATGCGACGCCGTTTTTTGGGTCTGGACTTCGATCTGGACGTCGCTTGGGATGGCTCTGGAGAGGGCTGGGTCATCTGGTGCTCAATCGTACGCACGCGAGGCGGATTCCAACACCGAACAAAGCCCGGAATCATTGGGCTGATTCGGCTATCATGCGTGCATGAGTAAAACCCGCACCATCTTCATCTGCACCAACTGCGGCTCCACACAAACTCGATGGGCGGGCAAATGCCCCGACTGTGGCACATGGGACTCGCTCGAAGAATCGCAGTTCGACAAGTCCGCGAAGTCCGATCCGCATCGTGGATCATCATGGATAGAAACCAAAGACGGCGACGGCGCTCCCAAAGCGACCTCGATCACTCAGATCGTCGCTGGGAGTGGTCCGACCAAGCGATTGCCTACTGGGATCACTGAACTCGATCGCGTGCTTGGGGGGAACGAAGATCAGCGCGGATTGGTTCCCGGATCGGTGGTGCTGGTTGGAGGTGAGCCTGGGATCGGGAAGTCAACGCTGCTCCTGCAAGCAGCGGGCGCTTGGGCGTCGCCTGTGAAGCTCGATCAAGCGAATCCGGATTGGACGAGCAAGGTGCTGTATGTGTCGTCTGAAGAATCGGCGCAGCAGGTGCAGCTCCGCGCCGGTCGGCTCGGGGTCGCGGAGAGCGATGGGCTCTTCGTGCTCAGCGATACGAATCTCGCGCGGATCTTGGAACAAGCGAGGCAGATCAAACCCGATGTGTGTGTGATTGATTCGATCCAGATGATTTACAAGTCAGACATCGAAGCCGCGCCGGGATCGGTGACGCAGCTGCGAAGATGCTGCAGCGAACTGGTGTACTTTGCGAAAGCAACAGGGACCTCGATCGTGCTTGTGGGGCACGTGACCAAAGAAGGCACGCTCGCGGGACCACGCATGCTCGAGCACATGGTCGATGCGGTGCTGTATTTCGAGGGGGATCGGTACCACAGTGCGCGCATCGTGCGCGCGATCAAGAACCGGTTCGGGACAACCTTGGAACTCGGGATTTTCGAGATGACGGGTCAGGGGCTCCAGCAGCTCCCCGGCGGGATGAGCGTCGCGGCGATCCAAGGCGGGGATGAACACCGCCCCGGCGCGATCGTCTGTCCCGCGATGCACGGCTCGCGCTGTGTGTGCGTCGAGATCCAGGCGCTGACGGCGACGGGATTCGTTGGGAGCGCGAAGCGGAAATCGTCGGGGCTTGACAGCAATCGGCTCGCGATGCTGATAGCCGTGCTTGAACAACACGGCGGACTGCGCCTCGCGGATCGTGATGTGTTCGCGTCAGTCGTCGGCGGACTCAAGATCATCGAGCCCGCGAGTGATCTGGCGCTCGCGCTCGCGATCGCTGGAGCGCACTACAAACGCTCGCTCCCTCCCACGACGATCGCGATCGGCGAGATCGGGCTCGGCGGCGAACTCCGTCCCGCGACACAGATCGAGCAGCGACTGCGCGAATCGGCTCGGCTCGGATACACGCACGCGATCGTGCCGAGCTCGGGGTCATCGAAGCTGCCGAAGGTGAAGGGGATGGAGTTGATCGCGGTGAAGAATGTGTCGCAGGCGATTGAGCGGTTGATGTAATCAACTCCCCACCAGCCAGTCCGGCATTGCTTTGGGTCTTCCGTCACTGCCGACGCACGCGAGTTCGGTGCTGGCGATGGCGCAGATGCCGTCGGTTGGGACGGCGGGGTCGCTTGGATCGGGAGCATTACCGCCTCGTTCGATGAGCGCGATCTCGTAGGAATGGTGGAGTTTGACCTTGCTTGCTTTGTCCACTTTCGTGCGGATCTCGATCACATCGTCGTAGCGGATCGGTCTTCGGTATTTGACCTCGATCTTGGTGACCACGAGGAACACGCCGGCTTCTTCGAGGGCAGCGTAGCTCTCCCCCACTTCTCGCAGCAGCTCGGTGCGTCCCATCTCCATCCAGGGGAGGTAGCTCGAGTGGTGGACGACGCCCATCGGATCACACTCGACGTATCTCACGCGCAGCGTGGTGGTTCCCGCGGCTGGGGGTGTTTGGTGCGGATCGGTCATTCTCAACAATAGGAACGCGCATACACTCTCTCCCTATGTCATTCGGACTCGGACACGGCAAACCTCTTGACAGCGCGCCCGGCGTGGTGGGTATCTCTGCGGAGGAACTGCCCCCGCTACCTGATTCGGTGATGACGGATCCGCTTTCGGGTCGTCTCGATCCGCGTCAGTGGTTTGAGGATCCGAGCAAGCCGTTCGAGCTTGAGATTGGTTCGGGGAAGGGCGCGTTTCTGGTTCAGCAAGCGTCGCTGCAGCCCGGGACGAACTTCCTGGGGATCGAATGGGCCGGGGAGTTTGCGAGTTACACGGCGGATCGCATCCGGCGCAAGCGCGAGAACGAGGGGACGCACACCAATGTGCGTGTGCTCAACTCCGACGCGGCTCAGTTCCTCCAGTGGCGCTGTCCCGATGAGTCGATCAATGTGCTGCATCTGTACTTCTCGGATCCTTGGCCGAAGAACAAGCACCACAAGAAACGAGTCATTCAGCATCAGACGATGTACGACATCTGGCGCTGTCTCAAAAAAGGCGGCGAGCTCCGCGTCGTCACCGATCACGACGAGCTCTGGTCGTGGGACCTGTCCCACTTTGATCTGTGGGCATCGGGGTCAGCTGAATCAAACGAAAGCTTTGCACGACCCAAGATCCCGGCTCCGCCTCCGAAGGTTGCGGAGTTCTTGGACGAGTGCGAGGCGCTGCCGTATGTATTCGGCGCGTTCGAAGCGCCGGAATCGGCGGGCGAGGGCGAACTCGTCGGCACGAACTTTGAGCGGAAGTTCCGCATCGAGGGGCGGAGCTTTAATGCGGGTGTGCTGAAGAAGCCCGAGTAATCAACACAATTAAAAAACCTGCCGCGAGCGACGGGCTTTGTATTCACATGAATCTCTGAATCACGCCGGCTCGGCGGCGATCCGCACGGATTGGTCTCGACGCACGCGGCGCTGGGCGGCTTGTTCTTGTTCCTTCTGCAGGGTTTCCGCTTCGAGGAAGTCTTCGCCGTAGCGGAAGAGTCGGAAGGAGTTTCCGATCACGAAGACGTCTGGGACGAAGTGGAAGAACGCCGCGAAACCAACACCCAGTGAGGCGCCGAGTTGTTCGCCGCCGATGACTTGGAACGCGCCGGACGCGGCGAGAACCAGACCGACGATCGCCATCAGGATGGATACGACGATGTTCTGCGTGATGATGACGCGCGTGCGACGTGCGAGTTCCATGAGGAACGGGACGCGGTTGAGCTCATCGGTCATCAGCGCGACGCCCGCGGAGTTGGCGGCGATGTCGGATCCAGACAGACCCATCGCGACGCCGACGTCGGCTTCGGCGAGTGCGGGGCCGTCGTTGATGCCGTCACCGATCATCATGACGCGGTAGCCGTCTTCGCGCATCTGGCGGATCTGCTGGTGCTTCTCTTCTGGGAGGCACTCGGCTTCGACGCTATCAACACCCGCGATCTGACCGACGCGTTTGCCCACGCTCAGACGATCGCCCGTGAAGATCGCGACGAAACGAATTCCGAGCTCGCGGAGACGATCGACAACCGCTTTGGCGTTTGGACGCGGGGTATCCGCGAGACCGACCGCGCCCATGTAGACGCCGTCTTTGATGACGTGGACACCCGACATGCCTTCGGTGCGGTGCTCGATGTCAGCGATCGCATCGGCGGCGCTCGGCATGAGCTCTCTGATCCATGATCCGCGTCCGGCGGTGATCTCACCGATGGAGGTCTTTGCTTTGACCCCTGCGCCGTGGGTTTCTTCGTATGAGCCGTTGGAATCGACCTCGATGCGTGCTTGCTTGGCGGTGCGGAGGATGGAGAGTCCGAGTGGGTGGTTGGAGTGCGCTTCAGCGAACGCCGCGGCTTTGAGCAGGTCCGCGCCCTCGACGCCAGGTGCTGGGGCGAGACGCGAGACACCGAACGATCCGGTGGTGAGCGTTCCGGTCTTGTCCATCACGACGGCATCGACATTCGCGGACGCTTCGAGGTAGGTCGTCCGCTTGATCATCACACCCAAACGAGCCGCTGACGCGAACGCGGCGACCATCGCCGATGGTGACGACAGCAGCAGCGCCGTCGGACAGGTGACGACAAGCACGGTCACGGCACGCAGGGCCGCGCCTTCACGCACGGCTGGGATGTCGGACTGGGAGAAGAGGAAGAACACAACCGCCGCGACAGAGATCGCGACGGGGACATAGAAACGCGCGACCTGCTCGATGAGCAGTTGACGCTCGGTCTTGGTCGATTCCGCTTCGCGGATGAGCGTCGAGACCTTCCCGATGGTGGTTTCGGCGCCGACCTGGGTGACCTCGATCTCGATCGCGCCCGTCAGGTTGCTGGTACCGGCGTAGACCGCGGAGCCGTTCTGGACTTCGACGGGCATGGATTCACCGGTCAGCGATGCTTGGTTGATGGTCGATTCGCCTCCGATGACTTTGCCGTCGACCGGGAGGTTCTCGCCTGGACGGATGCGGACGCGTTGTCCGACCTGAACCTGTCCGACAGGGACCATCGTTTCATTGCCGTTGCTATCAACGATGCGTGCATCGTCTGGAGTCAGCGAGATGAGCTGCTCGATCGCACGCTTCGCGCCGTCTGCGGTGCGCGAGACAATCTGGTCGGCGACCAGAAGGATGAACGCGAGGAACGCGGCGGTGCCGTATTTCCCGACGGCCATTGCCGCGAGGATCGCGAGGGCCGCGAGTGAGCTCGAGGAGACCTGGTTGTTGAGCACTTCGCGGAAGGACGCGTAGAAGAGTTTCCATCCAAGAAGCAGTGCCGCGATGACGGCGGGGATGGTCGCGACGAGCTCGTTGGTTGATCCAGTCGCGTTGGCGATCCAGGAGACCATCGCGAGGACGCCACCAGCGAGGTAGAGGAAGATCCAGCGATCACCCTGGAGGTCGTGGTGCGAGCAGCATTGGACCGGGGAGTCGTGGTCGTGGTCGTGCGTGTGGGTATGTGTGTGTGCTTCGCTCATAAGAGATCGGTATCCGGTTTCTGTGTAAACACCTGCGCGATGGGCGCGGATGGTCAGTAATCGTGTGGCTCATACTGTAGGATTGAACCTAGCAGCGGGTCACCAAGCCCCTTCCCGTACGCATATCGTTCGGTGGCGGTTCGATTTGGGAGCCGCTCGGTCTGAAAGAGCGTTCCGACGAGAGAAACACCCCGATGACGAAGAACAGCCCTGGAGCGTCCAACAATATTCCCAACGTCTGCATCCTCGGGATCGGTCAGATGGGATTGGTGTGTGCTGGTGCCCTGACAAGCCCCGATCCGCAGGGGGCCGGGAACGAACCGCGGGCCAATGTCACGATGTGGGGGCACGACGAAACCGAATCCGGGAATCTCTCTCAGACGCGCAAATCTGACAGACTCCCAGGATTCACGCTCACCAAGGATGTCCGGATCGCGATGAAGGACGAGGAAGCACTCCGGGACGCGGACATCATCGTCTGCGCGATCCCGGTCCAGTTCATCCGCGGCGCGTGGGAACGCCTCAAGGACCATGTCCCCTCGCACGCTGGGGTGATCTCGGTCGCCAAGGGCATCGAGAACGACACGATGATGCGTCCGACGCAGATCATCGCGGACGTGCTGCAGGATGATCCCGACGGCAAACCACGCGCGCTGGGGTGCATGTCGGGTCCCGCGATCGCAACGGAACTCGCGATGTGTCTCCCAGCAACGATGGCGGCGGCGTCGGACTATCCGGGATTCTCCGAGACGATCCAGAAACTGTTCTCGACGAGTTGGCTCCGGATCTACACCAATCCCGATCTCATCGGTGTCGAGCTCGCGGGCGCGACCAAGAACGTCATCGCGATCGCGGCAGGGATCATCGATGGACTGGGCGCGGGATACAACGCGAAGAGCGCGCTGCTGGCGCGTGGACTCGCGGAGATCACACGTCTGGGTGACGCGATGGGCGCACGCTCCAAAACCTTCTACGGCATCGCAGGCGCGGGAGACCTCGCGACGACATGCTTCTCCCCAGAAGGACGCAACCGATCCTGCGGCGAGGCGCTCGGGAAAGGGATCAAGCTCGACCAGTACCTCCGCGAGGCGCTGTGCGTCGTCGAGGGGATCGCGACGACCAGCTCCGTAATGGAAATGGCGGAGAAATACAAGGTCGAGATGCCCATCACCGCGGCGGTGCATGCGGTGCTTTTCGAGCATCTGGATCCGGTCGACGCGATCGCGATGCTGATGAGCCGAGAGCTGCGTGATGAGCAGGTCGGATGATTCGATGAGCGAACACACGCAACAGTCTGAGCGCCACGGCGCGATCGAGATCATCAATGCACTGCGAGGCGCTGGATTCATCGCGTACCTCGCGGGCGGGTGCGTGCGTGATCAGCTGCTCGGAGAGATTCCTAAGGACTACGACGTCGCGACCAGTGCGCATCCGGAGGACATCCAGGGGTTGTTTAAGAAGACCGCGTCGGTCGGCGCGTCGTTTGGGGTCATGCTGGTGCGTGACTTTGGTCCGACGATCGAGGTCGCGACGTTCCGGTCCGATGGGCCGTATTCCGATGCGCGGCGTCCGGATCATGTGGAGTTCTCATCTCCGGAGATGGACGCGCAGCGCCGCGACTTTACGATCAACGCGTTGTTTCTTGATCCAAAGGACGACGGCGACGAGATCATCGACTTTGTGAACGGCAAAGCGGATATCGAGAACAGAATCCTTCGTGCTGTGGGCGATCCGCATCAACGGCTGAAAGAAGATCATCTCCGCGCTCTGCGAGCGGTGCGCTTCGCGGCTCGCTATGACCTTGAGATCGAACCGATCACGAGCGAAGCGATCAAACAGCACGCGAGCGAACTCAGCGGCGTGAGCGTCGAACGCATCGGAGAAGAGGTCCGGAGGATGATGGGGCATCCCTCGCGCGCACGAGCCGCGGGATTGCTGCAGCAGCTCACGCTCGATCATGCGATCTTCGGGAGCGCGTCGAAGTCAGACCAGCTCCCGATCCTGATGGAGCTCGATCCCGATGCCGACTCGACCACGGCGCTCGCGGCGTGGGCGATCGATCGACTCAACGACACCTCGGCGCACGACTGGCGGAAGCGCCTCGACCTGAGCAACGACGAGACGCAGCAGCTGAGCGCGACGATCGAGATCGCGGACATCCTGCTCAACCGATGGACCGAGCTCTCGACCGCATCGAAGAAACGCTTGTCGTGCCGGGACCATTGCTGCGGCGCGATCATGCTCGCGCGGGCGATCAATGCGAAAGCGACGGGCGCGATCTGCAACGACATACAGATGATGGAGCAGGACGGCATCGGACTCAACCCCGAGCCGCTGATCAACGGGCAGGACCTGATCGAGCTGGGAGAGCAGCCCGGAGCTCGATTCAAGGAGGTCCTCGATCAGGTCTACGATGCTCAGCTGGAGGGGCGGGTCGCTGAATTTGATTCGGCACGCAACCTTGCGTCGGAACTGTTTGTAAAGTATAATAAATCTGACCAGTAATCGCCCCGATGAGCCAAAAATCGGGATTCTAGAAACACGGAGCATTCAAATGACCACCTCGCCTGCAACAGATTTCGTCCCCGCCGTCTTCAACGGCACCGATTGGTCGGTCGTTGAGCCGCTCCTCAACGTGCTCGTCGATCGCGAGGTGAGCTCCGCTGAAGAGTACGAGAAGTGGCTGCTCGATCGCTCGGAGCTCGAAGCCGCGATCGGGGAATCGGCCGCGAACACCTACATCAACATGACCTGCGACACCGCGGACGAGTCCAAGCAAGCCGCGTGGACCTCGTACCTTGAGAACGTCGCGCCCAAGTTCAAGCCCGTCGCGTTTGTCCTCGACAAGAAGCTCAAGGAACTCGCAGAGAAGTTCAGCAAGACCGATGGATACCACGAGGTCCTCTACCGCGACACCGCCGCGGATGTCGATCTGTTCCGTGATGAGAATGTCCCACTGGAAACCGAGCTCGCGAAACTCGACCAAGAGTACGACAAGATCTGCGGCAAGATGACCGTCGAGTTTGACGGCGAAGAAAAGACACTCCCGATGATGGGCAAGTACTCCGAGTCCGCGGATCGCTCTGTGCGTGAAGCCGCGTGGAGAGCGGTTGCTTCGCGTCGTCTGGAGGATCAGGAAGCGATCAGCGCGATCTATGACGAAATGGTTGCCAAGCGTGACCAAGCCGCGAAGAACGCGGGGTTCGCGAACTTTGTTGAGTACATTTACAAAGCGAAGCACCGCTTTGATTACGACACCTCGCACGCGTACGCGTTCCATGATGCGATCGAGCAGCACGCGATGCCGTTCGTTGCAAAACTCGACGCGACGCGCAAGAAGGAGCTCGGACTCGATGCACTGCGTCCGTGGGACCTGAATGTCGATCCAAAGAGCCGCGGAGAGCTCAAGCCGTTCACCAACGGCGCGGACCTGGTCGCGAAGACCAAAGCGAGCTTCGACAAGCTGAGTCCAGAACTCGGCGAGATGTTCGCGACGATGGGCGACGGCTCCAACACCAACGGCACAGACAACGGCAACGCATCCCTCGACCTCGATTCACGCAAGGGCAAAGCTCCCGGTGGATACCAGTACATGCGTGACCGCTCGCGCAAGCCGTTCATCTTTATGAACGCGGCTGGGCAGCACCGAGATGTCGAGACGATGGTCCACGAAGCGGGTCACGCGTTCCACTCGATGTACTCGGATCAGGAGCCGTTGGTCTGGTACCGCAGTGCTCCGATCGAGTTCTGTGAGGTCGCGTCGATGAGCATGGAGCTGCTGACGATGCCGTACTGGGACAACTTCTACCCAAGCGAAGAGGACGCGAACCGCGCCCGCCGCAAGCAGCTCGAGGGATCGATCTCGCTGCTGCCTTGGATCGCGACGATCGACGCGTTCCAGCACTGGGTCTACCTCAACCCGACTCACTCTCGCGACGAACGCGCCCAGGCATGGCTCGACATCGAATCGCGCTTCGGACACATGGGTCACCGCTGCGATTTCACTGGACTCGAAGAAGAACGCAAGTTCGTCTGGCAGCGCCAGGGGCATCTCTTTGGTGTGCCGTTCTACTACATCGAGTACGGCATCGCGCAGCTCGGCGCGCTCGGGATCTGGCTCACCAGTCTCGAAGAATCCGAAGAAGCGGCACTCGCGGCATACAAGAAAGCAATGACCCTCGGCGGCACACGTCCGCTCCCGGAGCTGTTTAACGCTGCGGGACTGCCGTTCGACTTTGGTCCAGAGACTGTGGGTCGATTGGTGGATCGTGTGCAGATGGAGCTTGATAAGCTGCCTGAGTGAGCCATATTGAACTAATGAACTTCAAAGCCGAGGGTTTACAAACCTCGGCTTTTTTATATGATGGATGTATTGCCACCGGGACGCCGGTGGAATTCATTGAGTTTGAGAAGAGAGAGATACAATTATGAATCGTATTTTGAGAGCGACCGCTATTGGTGCGGGTTTGTTGAACGCATCAATAGCCCAGGGCGGACTGAACGATTTTTTCGTCACCAACGCGAGCGGCATTATCTATCAGGTCAACGGGAACACGCTTGAATCTAGTGCGATTCACGAGGTCCAGCTTGGCGGGAATGACATCGGAGACATCGAGTACCTGGGGAACGGCCGCTTCCTTGCGAGCGTCACTTTTGGCATGACGTTGGTGGACGTCAACACACAAGACGAAGAGATTCTGTTTAACACGAGCGATGTATTAACGACACCCGGCTCATTCGGATTCATGTTCGGAGTCACAGCCCGACAAGCCGGCGATTACTATTTCTGTATTTCAGCACTAGAACCCGGAGTCCCGCTGCATTCTTACGGAGTGGCGTACGACTTTGATTCAGGAACATTCACTGACCTTGCCGAGACGCCTGCAATCTCAGCGGTTGGCTACCTCGAAGTCAACCCAGACTTCATGATCTCTACAGATCATGCCACCGGGTCTGTGCAAACATACAACCCAAACACCGGCGAGGTATACAACGAGTTTGACTTAGGTCTGCCAGTTGTGTCTGCGATGCAGAACGGTTCAGATATCTATCTGCTTACCCAGTCAGCACGCCTCTATCAGTTTGATCCATTTACAGGATCGACTTCGTTACATGGAACAATCTCGAATACTTCGGGAGCGTTGATTGGGATCACGGTTCCCGGGACATCGACTCTGCTGATCCTCGGGAGCAGTCTCGGAGTTCTGTGCAGAAGACGACGCTAAGACCACGGCCCGGTGATCGCGAGGGTCCAGCCGCGTTGTTGGTGACTGACTAATCCAAGCCACACTCAATCTTGTATTGAAGTTGCTTAGATCAAATTCTTGGTGTACATATACATCAAACACTTATAGCTAGGAGCTTTCAATGCGCCTCCACATCATTCCAGCTATTCTGCCGACGATTCTTCTCGCTCATGTCGCCGCCGCCGGGATACCGCTCCATGACATGTATCTGGCGAACACCGAGGGTGCTGTCTATCACGTCAACGGCTTGACACTTGAAGCAACCCAAGTCTCTCAGATCACCATCCCTGATGAAAACCCAATTCTTCTTGATCCCGAGATTCAGATCGAGTATCTGGGAGATGGCAGAATCGCGGTCGCTCTTGATCGTCATATTGATATTCTGAATGTCAGTACGGGCATCCAAGAACGCGAAGTCAGCGCCGTAGATTTGTTCCATCAAGCCGGTGGCGCAACAGTCAGTGGATTGGCCCGATTAGACAACGGAGCGCTTCTCACCGCTGGTCTTTATTTCGACGAACAGGCCAACATCGGAGGTGGTTCACGAATCTATGACCCGAACACCGGAACCGTCCAATACCTCCAGAATGGGCATTCATTCCCAGTTGATGTCCATGCAATCGATGGCCTCATGACAATCGCCACGGTCACGCGCGACTTCGGGAGAGTGGCTTTCTTCGACTATGATACTGATACCGAAGTCCAGGTCTTTGATGTCGAGTTCCCGATCCTCTCGTTCATCGAAAACAATGGAGAACTCTTCGCACTCTCCACCGGCGGTCAGTTGTACACATTCGATCTTCAAACACTCGAGATGTCTCTCCACGGCACCATCACCGGATTTGACGGAATCGCTTCGAGCATCACCATCCCGACGCCTTCAACCCTCGCGTGTGTTGGCGTCTTGTCGCTTACTGGAAACAGAAGACGCCGGTAGACTAAGAATCGATGGTCGCGTGTAACCCCAGAATTATCACATACTACAGAGACACGGTCATTCTCTTTATATTCGTGCTGTGACACGAACTAGAACGGCTTATGTGCGGATAGTTGAGCACCAATCATTATTCATTTGGACATAGGAGAACACCATGAAAATCGCACACACCATTACTTCGTTTGCTCCCGTCATTGCGTTCAACGCGCTTGCAGGTGCAGGTCTCAGTGATATGTATATCACGAACGGCGCTGGAAAGATTTACTCAGTTGATGGCAGCACGCTACAAGCAACACCGGTCGCGCAGCTGCAAGACGCGGGATCAATCAATGACATTCTGTTCATCGGAAATGGAAAGATACTCGCAAACCTGACATTCGCGATGGCTACTTACGATCTCAATACAGGTGTTCAGGAAACACTATTCGCCACCAATGGTACATTTGGCAGCCCCGGGTCTTTCAATTACTCAAGCGGACTTGCCCGGAGAGCAAATGGGGAAATCTACTTCTCAATCAACGAGATTCTCAATCCGAGCGGAATTGATATCTACGGCATCTCTTACGATCTCCATTCTGGGACCCTGAACCAAGTTGGTGATGTTGATGTCCCGGGCGCGTTTGACTTTTATGAACTTGCCAATGGAGACATGATTGGATTCGGCTCAACCGGTCAATCTGTCCTGTTTGATCCGGATACTGGAGTTGTTGAAGCGACCTTTGATCTGGATGTCGCCGCAGTATCCTTCGTTCAGTCGATCGATGACTTGTTTGTAGTTGCAATTGATGGTTCCATGTATACCTTTGATGTCACTGATGGATCTACAGAGTTTTATGGACAAATCACTGGGTTCGAAAAAACTCTCTTTGGCGCCTCGATCGCGAACTCATCAGCGGCATTGATCCCATCTCCCGCAACCCTACTTACACTCTCAGGTGGTGTTTGTTTAGGATTGCGCCGTCGGCGTTAAGACCAAGGTCCGGTGATCGCGAGGGTCCAGCCGCGTTGTTGGTGGTTGACGAACATCGTTGAGCCGTCTGGACTGAAGCAGACTCCCGCAAACTCTGAGCCGTCGAGTGTGTTCTTCGCGAACTGGTAGAGCGATCCGTCGGGACGCACGCCGACGAGGTATTGGGGGGCTTCGCCGTCTTCGCAGACGAACATGTCTCCCCAAGGCGAGAAGGTGATGTTGTCCGCGTTCTGGAGGACGCTGGGGTCGTTGGGTTCGATGAAGAGCTCGAGCGAGTCGATGCCCTCGCGTTTGCCGTTGGGGGTGAGCTTCCAGATCTGTCCCGCGCCCGCTTTGCCTCCGGTCGTGCACGCGAAATACGCGGCACCGTCGTCGTCGCCCCCCCACCACATGCCCTCTCCGCGCGCAAAGCGCGCGGCTCCCATCTCGAACCCTCGGTAGCGCAGGTCGTCCTTGGGAGAATCAGTCTCGTCGAGCGTGATCCACGAGCACGCGAGGGAGTCGCCGACCTTGACGAGATCGACATCCCAGTTGCGTGTGTCCATGGACGCTTGCTTGAAGATCCGCAGCGCCTGGAGCTTGCCGCTCCCTCGCAGATCGCCGGCTTTGGTTGGTTTGGTATCCGGAACGAAACGGTACAGCAGCGAGTCGTGGCGGTCCTCAGTCAGGTACACGATCCCGCTCGATGGATCAACGCAGACCGCTTCGTGCATGAAGCGTCCGAGACCTTTCAGCGGGACGGGGTCCGCGAGCTTGGGGGTGTTGGTGACCGGGACCTCGAAGCACCAGCCGTGGTCGTGCTCGAAGCGTGAGCCCTTGGTCGTTGCGGTTTCCTCGCACGTGATCCAGCTCCCCCAAGGCGTGATCCCTCCGGCGCAGTTGCGCTCCGTCGCCGCGAGCGAGAGCCAGTGGGTTTCCATCTGCTTGGTCTTGAGGTTGTAGACGAGCGTGGTGCATCCGCCGCGTGAGGGTTTGCCGAACCCTCGGTCGTAGAGCATCGACGCGTCGACCTTGTCGAGGCGTTCGTTCCGCGGCCCAAACGGAGAGATGGTCCGGTGCGCGTCCTCGATCTCGTGATTGCGCACCAGCACGCAGCGATCGGGATCGGTCGATCCGTCGTCATTGACGAACGGGAACGCGGCCATCGCGTCGTGCTTGCCTGGGACGATCAACCCATCGTCCATCTCCGCGCCCATCGGACTGAGAATCTGGTAATGGAACCCGTTTGGAAGATCGAGGATCCCATCGGGATCGCGGAGCATCGGACCGAAGCGATCGATACTTGATCCTGGATCGGTGCTCAGGAGCTGCGCGACGGCGCCGCGCGCCAGCGTGGTTTGCAGACCGGCGAACCCCGCAGCGACGGCGGAGGAACGCATCAAAAAGAGTCGGCGTGTGAGGTGATCCATAGAAAACTGTATCCAGCGCATGGGATGGATGTCGCTGGAATCCCTGTCTTTATGTGTTCTTAGCCGAGTTCGCTTCCGAGCCAAAGCCCCATCACGATGTCGTCGCAGTACTCGCCGTCTGGTTGACGGATCGCTCGCTTGCGTGATCCCTCGACACTGAATCCGAGCGAGTCGTAGAGCGATCTCGCGATGGTGTTCTCTGAGAACACGCCGAGCTCGATCTTCTGCACGATCTCGTGCTCGCGCGCCGCGGCGATCGCGCGATCCATCAGGATTCTCCCAAGCCCGGCCCCTCGCCAGGGTTCGAGGATCCCGATGCCAAGCGTCGCGACATGACGGAACTTGTCGTACGGGATGCTGTTCCAGCAGCAATCCGCGACGATCTGTCCCTGCTCATCGAACGCGCCGACTCCCCAGGAGCACTCGTTCTCATGATCCTTCTCGAACCGCTCCTTGAGCACATCGACTTCCTTGACCTCGTGCGCCATCGTCCCGGTCCAAGGCGATTCCTCCGCGAGCGCCATCATGTACGCACGGTACGTCTCCGCATGCTCTGGAAGCATCGATTGGATGACCAGCGTTCGTCCATCGCGCAGGGTGACGGGGTCCTGGGTCGTCTTCATGCGATGATTATGGGCAGCCCTTGGCGAACGCGGCGAGGAACGCGCTCACATCGAGGAAGTTGAAGCTGCCATCGGCTTCAAAGTCCGCAGAAGGGTCCATCATCCCGAACGCCGCGAGGAACTCGGAAACGTCGAGGAAGTTCAGGTCGCCCTCTCCCGTCAGGTCCGCAGCACACTCGGGCGCTTGTCCATAGAACACGACGATGGATGGGTCGCCGGAGTATCCGATCGCGAGGTCGGGACGACCATCGCCGTTGAGATCTCCCAGCGCCATCGCGTTTCCAACGGGCGACGCGTCGTAGGTCCATGACGGATCGGTATCGAGCACGCCGTCGCGGTTGAGATAGATGTGGGCGCGTCCATCGGAGAAGTGGACCTCTCCGAAGTCGTCATCGCCGTCGAGATCGACATCGAAGAAGTGGACTTCTTGTGGACCAGTAAATGGCGGGTTGGTCGTGGTGACCTCGAAGACCCCGCCGTGGAAGGTGGTGTAGACCGTTGATGGGTCACCTCCGAATCCGAACTCTGGGACGCCGTCGTTCTCAAGATCCGTGAACGCGGCTCCCTTGTCTGTGTCACTCCCGAACGCGAAGAGTCCTTGATTGGTGTCGGGGGTGCCGGTGGTGTTGTAGTACACGCCGCTGATGAAGTTGACCCATTTGGCGACCGCGATTTCTGGGTAGCCGTCGCCTGTGATGTCGCGTGTGTCGAGTCCGTTGGATATTTCTGACGCCGCGGATTCCCATGATGGATCGGTTTCCAGCCCGGTCCCGTCGTTACGGAACATGAACATCGGACGCGTCGGCTGGTTGACGCCTGAGCCCTGGTTGGTCGTAACGAGATCAAGGTCGCCGTCGTTATCCATGTCCGCGAGCTTCCCGGAGGTTCCCCACGCGTTTGGGTTGGTGCTGGAGGTCCATGACGCGGTCGTCTCGACAGTGCCATCAGCGAGTCCGAAGTGGATGGAGACGTTGTCGGTACGGAGCCCGCCGCCGTGGATACCAACGACATCCATGTATCCGTCACCGTTGATATCGCCGACTTGCACATCGCCCGTGTGGGTCTGTTCTGCGGAGACCCATGACGGAGTCATCTCCAGTCCAGACTCGGAGTTGTAGAAGATCATGTCGTGCCAATCGTCATACGGCGGGAACGAGTTAGAGATGTAGCACACCGCGACGAGGTCGTTGCGTCCATCGCCGTCCATATCCGCGATCGCGAGACCGCCGATCTGACGACGCAGGTTGATCTCCAGGTCCGGAGTCGTTCCGAAGGGGACCTCCGCGCTCGCTGAACCTGACGGCGATTGCGCATGCTCACCAACCGGGCCGCGCATCAGCTCGACACGCTGGTGCCCATCCTCGGAGACTTCGAAGTGTTGGATGTGGATCGGATCACTCGCAGCTGCGGAGCCAGCGATCGTTGCGAGCAGGAGAGCGAACGGGATAGAGCGGGTGTGCATGGTGTCCTCCAGTATGCGTGAACAACTGCAGCCATGCTGCAGTCATCGGGTTCGGTGCTTGCCCAATTTAACAGACCGCACCCACCCCTACAAGGAAATTCACCCCACTCTTTGGTGGTATAGGGCGTTATTCTCGAGATCGGCACTCTTCGAGGAACTCCACACCACGACGCAGGTGCGGGATCACGATCGATCCACCCACGATCAGCGCGATATCAAAGACCTCGAACAGCTCTTCGTCACTCGCGCCCGCGAGCACCGCTTGATCGATGTGGTACGCGATGCAGTCATCACAACGCAGCACCATCGACGCGCTAAGTCCCAGCAGCTCTTTGGTCTTCACGTCCAGCGCGCCGGGTTCGTACGCGTTGCCATCAAGCGTGAAGAACCGCTTGGTGGTCTTGGTCCCGCTCGCGAGGATCTTCTCATTCAAACTCGTCCGGAACGACTGAAACTCTTCGTATCTGCTCATGGACGAGTATAGATCGGATTCTTTTGAGAATGCTGTCAACATCCCGCTCCCAGAGCGGTGATGCATTGAGACCAGTACCACTTTCACCGCTTATCTGACTGTCAATCCGGAGGTATCGCTATGAAACGCTCATTCCTTGTCATCGCCCTCGCGTCCATCATCCCTGTCCTTTCGGGATGCGGGATCAGTAAATCATTCAGCATCTACAAAGACCGCCCCTGCGGCTGTCACGGCTCCAAACACCACCACAGCTGCTCATACGGCTACAACCATCGACCACCCCACCACCACGGCTCGCACGATCCGCATCCAGATCGCGGGCATGATTTCCGAGGGCCACGCGTCGCGAGCAATGCGATCGTGAATCTGAATCATGGACCGGTCCCCAACTACGCGAAGGGGCCGCGCCCGACCCCCAAAGCACAGCCAAGGCCACAAACTAGCCAGCATTCAAGACCGCAACCATCGCGGACCAATCAGGTAAGCCGAACATCACCGAATCGTGCGGTGCGATCTGATTCAAAGCCAACCAAACCAAACAAGGTCAAAGCCGCGAAGAAGCACGGGCGATGACGAACTGAAATCGGGCTGGTACCATCCCCAAGTACGAGAACACATTCTGGAGTATTTTGATGCCGATCCCATACAAAGCTGTCGCTGTTTCTGCTGTCCTCCTCGCATCCCCGATGCTGATCAACGGCTGCCTCTTCAGTCAGAGCAAGAGCACAAAGATCAGCGGTGCGTACGTCCAGCCCAGCGACCTCTCACGCGTCAAGCTTCATCACTCCACGCAAGACGAGGTCCTCCAGGTCCTCTCCGAACCCACGGCACGCACTGACAACGACGACGGCACCGAAACATGGACATGGAACTGGACCCGCAAAGAACGCGGCTCGGGATCGCTGTTCCTGATCTTCGCGGGATCAAGCGACAAGCACATCGAAGAGAGCGCCCACATCACCTTCGACCACGGCGTCGCCGTCGATAAATGGCGCGACTGAATAATTAAGTCCCGCGCGTGTCACCAAACAACTGCACATGCACGCGCGGGCAGTAGCTCCATCCGCGCGCCAGACACTCATCCACCACCCAGCGGATCGAGTCGGGATCAGGGACCTGCACACCCTCAGGCATCAGCATGACATCGCTGGGCGCAAAGCCAGTGATGTTTGCCAACACCGATTCAATCTCCCTCAGATCACTCGGATCGCTGACCACAAACTTGAGCTGACGATCCAGCGACGACACGATGAGCTCGTTGATCGCGCCGAAGTTGAGTCTTCGCTCCTCGTGACGCTTCGCCCAAGAGCCGCTGGGATCGCGCGGATCATCCGTCGGCGTTGAGTTGGCGAGCTTCGGTGAGATCGACATCAGGTGACATGACAACCCCGGCAGCACCAGCGTCCCCGCGGTCTCGACGGTGATGTGCATCCCAGCGTCCGTGAGCTTGCGCGAAAGTACAACAAGCCCCTCGAACATCATCGGTTCGCCTCCGGTCAGCACGGCGTGCTTGACCCCGCTACCAACCGCTTCCTCAACCAACTCGTCAATCAACCGCAGCGCTTTCTCCGGCTCCCAGCTCGCGTAGGGCGTGTCGCACCACGTGCAGCGCAGGTTGCATCCCGACAATCGACAGAACCAGCTCGGGACGCCGGTGAGTTTGCCCTCGCCTTGGATGGACACGAAGGTTTCAGAGATCGGAAGCTGCTCGCTCATGCGTACACCGTTGGGTCATCGACACCCGCTTGCTCAAACCCACGCTTGCGGAGGATGCACGAATCGCAGCGGCCGCACGCTTTGGAGTCGATCGGGTCGTAGCACGAATGCGTCTTGGAATAGTCCAGACCCAGCTCGATGCCGCGTGTGATGATCTCCGCTTTGGTCAGTTCCATCAGAGGCGTATGGATCCGGATGGTGCTGCCATCCACGCCGATCTTCGTTGCGAGGTTCGCGGTGATGCTGAACGACTCGATGAACTCGGGCCGACAATCGGGGTATCCGGAGTAGTCCACCGCGTTGACGCCGATGAAGAGGTCGGTCGCGTTTAGTGTTTCTCCGAGCGCTGTCGCGATCGAGAGGAACACGAGGTTCCGCGCTGGGACGTAGGTGATGGGGATATCGGTCATCTCTGTTTCGTCGCGACCTTTGGGGACGTCGATGTCCGCCGTCAGCGCTGATCCTCCGAAGGAACCGATGTCGATCGGGAACACGCGATGGCTCGCGGCGCCGAGTGACTTGCTGAGCTGCTCGCTCGCTTCAAGCTCGTGACGATGGCGCTGCCCGTAGTCGAACGCGAGGGTGTGGCACCGATACCCCTGGTCTTGAGCGATCGCGAGGACGGTCGCGGAATCGAGTCCTCCAGAGAGGAGGACGATCGCTGAATTGGCTGAGGGCATGGACATATCGAACTTTAGGTCCAGATCGGAGTGGATTATGTGCCACCAAAAATGAGGCATCGTGTATAATCAGGTATGCCGTTCTCGCTCATCAGTGCGACGGTGCTGCGTACTCGCCCCATCGGGGTCACTCCCGACTACTGCCCTGTCTGTCGACAGGAGCGGCGGTTCCGTCTCACTCAAGCGGAGTACCGACGCTACTTCATGTGCATGGATCGAGGTCGGCACGGGCATCCCCACCACGAACTCACCTGCACGAGCTGCGACTGTCGAGTCGAGCGTCCGGTCGAGGAACGCCCCATCGCGATCCTCCCGGACCCCAAATCCGCGGGATCGTACGAACCCGAGACGCTCCCCATCGTGCGCTCGCGGATCGACACATGCACCGCGATGGAGCAAGCACGCCGAGACAACAAGCTCAACAGCGAGCAGCGCGAGGAGATGATCCGTCAAGCGCTCTATAGCTTCGCGCGTGTCTACGACGAGGAAACCTTCGAGCGCTTATCCCCAGTCGCGCGCCTGCTGATCGCGGTCTTCGCGCTCGCTGTGGGGATCGGGGGCTACTACGCGTGGACCAAGACCGGCTCATGGCTCGCGCCGGCCCTCGCCGTCCTCGCGCTGGCGCTGAGTTTCCTGACGCTGATCTACTGGGTCGCGCGCCAGTCCCCACGCAAACGCGTCCAGCTATGGCTCGCTCAGGCGCTTTGCCCGCTGGATCCGACGAGCGCCGAGATCAGACAAGCACGCGCCGAGCTCCAGGGATCGCGCATGAAAGCGGGATTCCAGATCCGGACGAACAAAGTGCTGGCGCGGATCAAGAAGCTCCGAGCCAAAGGGTTCGGGTGCGGCAACGAAACTGCTTAATCTCTCGTGATGTCGATGTAGCCTCGTGCGTTGTCTCTGATGAGCTTGAGACGCACGCCGCGGTCGAAATCTGCGGTGGAGAGGAACTCGCTAAGCTCGTTGGCGTCCTCAAAGGAACGCCCGTTGATCTCGTACAAGAAATCCCCAGGCTCGAGTCCGAACTCCTCAGCGACGGAGTTGTTGCTGACCTCCTGCACGCGGAATCCCTGGATTCGGTTGACCACACGCCGTCCGCGCACATCGCGGATTTCATCGGGAACCACGAGGAACCCCATGTCCTCGATGTACGCGCCGCCGCGAGCGATCGCGAACTGGGTGTCGCGATCCTGGAGCGTCGCGCGAGCACTGCGTTTGACGCCGTCGCGGTAGTACTCGACCTCGACTGGGACGCCCGGACGCGCGAGCATGATCGCGTTGCCCATACGGATGAGGTTCTCGGTGGTGCGTCCTCCGATGGAGACGACGATGTCGCCGTCTTTGAGTCCCGCGATGGATGCCGGACCGCCATCGATGACTCTTCCGAGCACGACGCCGCCCTCGATACCCATCTGATACGCGACGGTGGGTTCGAGACTCCCCATCTGCACGCCGAGCCAACCTCGATCGACGCGTCCGTTATCAATAATCCGATTCATCACGGCTTGCGCGATATCAATCGGGATCGCAAACCCAAGACCGTTGTTCCCGCCTGAGCGTGACAGGATCGCGGTGTTGATTCCGATCACGCGCCCGTCCAGATCGACCAAAGGCCCACCGGAGTTTCCGGGATTGATCGCCGCGTCGGTCTGGATGAACTCCTGGAAGCGTTGGGGCATGTTTTCCTGATTCCCGCTCATCGAGCTGACCGATCCGCGCCCCTTGGCGCTGATGATCCCGGCGGTCACGGATTGTTGAAATCCAAACGGCGATCCGACCGCGAGGACCCACTCGCCCACTCGCAGCCCCTCGGAATCCCCGAACTGTGCCGGGACCAACCCCTCGGCTTCGATCTTGACGACCGCGACATCGGTCTCTGAGAAGGTGCCGATGAGCTCCCCTGAGAGCTCGCGTCCGTCGCGCAAGCGGACCTTCAAAAACTCCCCCGCTTCGACGACGTGTGCGTTGGTCAGGATGTACCCACGCTCATCAGCGATGACCCCCGATCCGACGCTGGTCTGCTGACGGAACCCTCTGCGGTTTTCTGACTCGGTGATGATGTGCACAACCGAAGACTCGATGGTTTCGCTCGCGTGCTCGAACGCGAGGGACATATCCATCGCCATGTTCATCGCGTGCTTCTGAGATTCGGTCGGAGGCGCTTCGATGCTCATCGCATCCATCGCGCATGCGCCCCCCGCGACACCGATCAGCGTAAGAACTGCGGCCAACTTTCCTATACGACGATTCTTCATGAGGAGACTCCTTCAACACAACCCGTCTGCTCAAACCAATAACGCCCGGAACCCCGGGACTATTGCCTGGCGACTGAGGTTGTTTGGATTATGAAATCCCGTATTCCGCCCAGGAACTGCTGGTCTCGGTCACACGCACGCGCTCGAGCGTGAGCCCGGTCGGGAGCACAAACTCGTTCCCGGCTTTGTCTGTGTACCGACCGCCGCTGCTGAGCTGGGCTGACACATATTCGTAGATGCGCCGCGCGAGGACTTCCGTCGTCGGATCTTCACCTTCGCAGATAATCACCCGATTCTGGTTCTCGTCGGAGAGCTCATTGAGGATCGGATCGTCTGAGTTGACCATCAGCGCGTGGTCATAGGTATCGATGTAGTCCTCGACCGCGAGTTTGAGGGATTTGAAGTCGCAGACCATGTCTCCCTCTCCGAGGTGTCCCGAAGCGATGACCAGATCGACGCGGCGCGAATGGCCGTGGGGATACTTGCACCGACCCGGGTGCTTGGAGAGCATGTGTCCGCTCTCGATTTCAAAGCTCTTGCAGACGCGGTAAACCATGTCCAATCGTATACCCAGCACCCTCGATATACTCCGCCATGAATGATTCGATTCGATTGATACTGACGCTTGTTCTGCTCCTTCCGATGATCCCGCTCGCGTGCCGTTCGAGCCAGGAACGACAAACCACCCAAACACTCCCCGATGGACCGATCCACAATCTCCATCAGCTCTCAGACGGCTTGTACTCAGGGGGTGAACCACCCACCGCTGAGCACTACGAGCAGCTCTCCAAACTCGGGATCCGCACCGTCATCAGTGTCGACGCGATCGCTCCCGATCCAGAGCTTGCCGCGACCCACGGCATACGGATCGTCCACCTCCCGATCGGATACGACGGGATCGACGATCAGCGAGCCGTCGAACTCGCCGCGGCGATCGACACGCTCGAACAACCCATGTACGTCCACTGCCACCACGGCAAGCACCGAGGTCCCGCAGCGCTCACCGTCGGCGCGATCGGCGCCGGACTCATCAGCAACGACCAAGCCGAGCGGTACATGCAGACCACCGGGACCTCACCGAAATATCCCGGACTCTGGGAAGCGGCGCGGAGAGCGCACCCATTCAACGCCGAGTCGCTCAAGAACGTTCCGGAACTTCCCGCACGCGCCCCCGTCTCGGACTTTGTGGACGCGATGGGTCAGGTCGATCGTCTCCACGATCGCCTCTGGAGCATGGCCAAAAACGATTGGAAAACTCCGGAGGATCACCCCGATCTCTCCGCGACCGCGGTGAGCGGACAGATCCACGACCTGCTCCGCGCGATGCTCGAAGACGAGATCGTTCATCAAGAGGGCGCTGGCATGCGCACGATGATGATCACGAGCATCGAAGCCGCGGCTCAGACCGAACGCGCGATCGACAACGGACGATTCAACGACGCGCTCGATGCGCTGACCAACCTCAATCAGTCATGCACAGATTGCCACGACCAGTACCGCTAATCAAAGCAACTCGGCTGCACAACGGATGTGACCCTGATACCATGTGTCAGTGAAGTCCCCCACCATCCAACTCCTTGAACCCGAACTCGTCGCGCTGATCGAGTCCAAAGACTATCGCCAGGTCCGCGACGCGCTCGCGGTCCTTGAGCCCGCGGATATCGCGGACCTGCTCGAATCGCTGGAGATGGAGACCGCCGGGATCGCGTTCCGAATCTTGCCGCGTCAGATGGCGTCGGATGTATTCTCAGAACTCGAGCAGCCCGTCCAGGAATCGCTGCTCGACGAGCTCGGAGACGAACGCTCGGCACGCGTCATCGAGGCGCTCGAACCCGACGACCGTGTCGCGGTGCTTGACGAGCTTCCGGTCGAGATCGCGACGCCGCTGATCGCGCGATTGAGCCCTGAGAATCGGCGCATCACCCAAGCGATCCTCGGATACGACGCGGAGTCCGTCGGCCGTCTGATGACCCCCGACTACGTCCGCATCCGCAAGGAGTGGACCATCGCCCACGCGCTCGAACATATCCGGCGCTACGGCCAGGACGCGGAAACGGTCCACTGGGTCTACGTCATCGCGCCCGACGGCACGCTCATCGACGACCTCCACATCCGCACGCTCCTGCTCGCGGATCCTGACGCAAAGATCGAGGACATCATGGACGACCAGTTCGTGACCCTCAACGCGAAGGACGACCGAGAAGAAGCGGTCCGCGCGATGGCGCGCTACAACCGCACCGCGATGCCCGTCGTGGATTCGCTGGGGCTGCTCGTCGGGATCGTGACCGCCGACGACATCGCGGACGTCGCGGAAGAAGAGTTCACCGAGGACGTCCAGAAGCTCGGCGGTATGGAAGCGCTCGACTCTCCATACACCTCCACCCCTGTCAAGGACATGGTCCGCAAGCGCGGCGTCTGGCTCGTCGGACTCTTCGTCCTCCAGCTCCTGAGCATCGGGGTCATGGGGATCTTCAACGATCAGCTCGAGAAAGCGGTCGTCCTCGCGCTGTTCGTCCCGCTCATCATCGCATCGGGAGGGAACACGGGAACGCAAGCCGCGAGCTTGCTCGTGCGTGCGATCGCCGTCGAAGAGGTCCACATCGGACTCTGGTGGCGCATCATGCGCAAGGAGATTTTAACAGGACTCATCCTCGGCGCGGCACTGGGAGTCTTGGGTGTGCTGACGGTCCACATGCTCTCTGCGATCGGATTCGCGCACACCGATCACGCACAGCAGCTCGCGATCACTGTGGGGATCGCCGTGTTCTTTATCGTGATCTGGGGGACGCTGATCGGATCGATGCTCCCGCTCATCATGCAGAAACTCGGGCTCGACCCCGCGGCTTCATCAGCCCCGCTCGTCGCGACTCTTATGGACGTCTCGGGATTGACGATCTACTTCGCTGTCGCGATCCTGCTGCTCAGCGGGACGATCCTCTGATCACTGTCCAGCAGCCGTGGACGCATCGGTGATCCGATACTCTTCCAACGGCTCAAGACCGATCGCATCACGCGCCGCGTTGGTTTCTTCGATACTCACAATCGCAGGGGGAAGGATCGTCCGCGTCTTGGAATCGAACGCTTGCGATTTGCCGTAGAGCTGGGGTTTGCCATCGTGCTGCTGCTTGCGATCGTAGATCATCGCGTAGGGATTCGGATCCATGCGACCTTCGAGCACCTCGTCGAGCAGCTTGGGAAGCACCCAGTCCATGTCTTCCATCGGCATGTGGATCAGCACCGGAACCGGACTCGGGAAGTCCTCGCCCGCGGATTCAATCGTCGGCCAGCCGTATTGATCGACCAGCTCCATCAGGCGCGTGGTGTTGCGTTGATCGATCTTGGTTTGCTTCTCCCAGAGTGACTTTTCGACTTCGGGATCGAGCGTGATGCCTTCTTGGTTCCGCCGGACATACTCCGCCATGTGCGCCTCGTCGTCGAGCGCTTCGAGCTCCGCGAGTTCATCGGGATCGGTCGTTCCCCACGAGATCATGGATCGGTAGTGCTGATCGGTATCGAGGATCGTTTCAAGCTCCGCGCGATACGCAGCGGGGTTGTGCTCGCGTGATTGGGTCGAAACGCAACCAGTGAACACGAATAACGAGATGACAGTTAGCAAGATCGATGGAATGGTTCTCATGCCAACCATGATGCATGAGAAAACCAACCCTGTCACAAAATCTCAATCAATCATCGATTCGATCAACGCCTCGAACCGCTCGCGTTGTTTCGTGTACGCATCGCCAGTCGCGGGACCACTGAATCCCGAGTACACCCCCCGCACCTCGTTGTTGCGATCGAGGAAGATCAGCGTGGGGTACGAGCGGACCTTGTCGAGCACCGGGAGTGCTTGCGACGCCTTCGCCTTGTCGCTCAGTCCCGCGATCAGGATTGGCCAATCCGTCCCGATGTGCTCGTGATGATGCCTGACCTGCTGGACCGAACGCTCAAAATCCTCAGTCACCTCAAACGCGAGTCCGACCACGGCGAGATCATCCCCATACTGCGCACGCAGAGAAACCAGCTCGCGCCCCGCATCAGAGCAGTTGGGACACCAGGTCCCGAAGATCTCGATGATCCGCGCCGGAGCGCCTCTTCCACCATTCGATTCGTCGAGCACATCAAGCACACGCGTCGGCTCGCCTTGGAGGTTTTTGAACACCATGTCATCGAGCGCATCCTCGTCCGCGATCGTGGTCTGCTCGAACGCATCGGGGAGCGTCGCGTCGTCATCGCGCACAGCGGTCCAGGTCTCGTGCCACCAGTTTCCCGACCAGAAGTCCCCCTCGATGGTGCCGTCGTCTTGCATGCGCGCGTGGAAGAGGAACGCGTGTGCGCCGTCAAAAGTGGAGAGACGCATGAGGTTGCCGTCGACGCGACCGGCGAGGAAGCGGTAATCGCCGGTGGTGGTCATGAAGGTGCCTGCGGCATGCTCCTCGTCAATCAAAAAATTCGCAATCGCATTGTCATCAGACGATTCAAACTTCACCGTCCACTTTCCATCAAAATTGCTGCGAGTATCGGATGCCTCAATGGGATCAAAGAGTTCAAGTGGACTCCCTCGAATGGCGTAAGCGTTCATCGTTGCTATTTCGCCTCCGCGATACTTGCTCCAACTGCCGGTGTACCCCACTCCGCCCCCAGAACTATCTTTGAGCTTCAACACAGAGTCATAGTGAGGGAATCGAATTTCAAAGTCATCCCACGAGCCAACCATTTCGACTGGTATTCTCTCCAGTTTTCCCGTTTCAAAGTGACCTTCTCCGATAGTAATGACTGCTGACCATTCCCCTCGATTATCTGGTTGAAACGCATGTAGTCGGAATGGGAGCGGACCGCCGGGGGTTTCTAAATGGACTCGAAAGTTATAGGAAACTGTTGGGATCACCACACTGAATGATGAGAACCAAGTAAAGCCCACAACCATTGAGACAAGGACGATACAAAGAACAATGAAAATCGGCTTTCTGGTCATGCTTGAAATATACGGCCAATCCCCCCCTCCCGTTCTACCATTCCCTCCCATGACCACCACCCCCACTACAATCCCCGCGATGACCGATCCTGACCTCCAGAACGCCTTCTCTCCCATCGAGGACATCCTCGACGAGCTCCGCGGAGGACGCATGGTCGTCGTCACCGACGACGAATCACGCGAGAACGAGGGCGACCTCATCCTCCCGGCTCAGTTCATCACCCCCGAAGCGATCATGTTCATGCTCAAGGAAGCATCGGGATACATGTTCGTCTCGCTCCCAGAATCGGACTGCGATCGACTGGACCTGCATGGACAGTCCGCCGTGAACACCTCGGCGCGTGGGACGCCGTTGACTGTGTCCGTCGATGGTCATCCCAAGCACGGCTTCACCACCGGCGTCAGCGCGCACGAACGCGCCAAGACCATCCAGATGCTGATCGATCCATCCACCAAGCCCGACGACTTCGTGCGTCCCGGACACATCAACCCGCTCCGCTCACGCGACGGCGGCGTGCTCGTCCGTGTCGGTCACACCGAAGGCATCGTCGATCTCTGTAGACTCGCTGGTCTCAATCCCGGCTGCGTCGGGATCGAGATCGTCCACCCCGAGGGACGCATGATGCGCGTCCCCGATCTCGCGGAGTTCTGTTCTCAGCACTCGATCAAGATGTGCTCGATCAAACAGATCATCGAGTACCGACTCGCCAAGTCCTCGATCGTCGAACGCATGGATCCGATCGAAGGATCAACAATCACCACGCCGTTGGGAGAGTTCAACCTCATCGCGTTCCGCGCACCAAGCGATCCGATGCCTCACTTAGCTTTAACTGTCGGCGATGTCGGGAAGCTCGACGAGTACCACAACCCGATCCCCAACAGCGAGCCGACGCTCGTCCGCGTCCACAAGCGTGATCTACTCGGAGACATCTTCGACGACATCGGATCCAATCCCGATCCAACCTCATCGACCGGACAAACCCTCCGCAGATCCATGCAGATGATCCAGAACGAGGGCCGCGGCGCAATCGTCTACCTCCGTCCCCACGGCATCGGAGACGAGCTCTCCCAGCGCCTCTCGCGTCCGCACAATCACAGCACCGAAGACGCCGTGACCGAAGCCCTGTCCCCAGAGATGGTCGAATACGGCACCGGATCCCAGATCCTCCGCGCTCTCGGAATCAGCAACCTCAAGCTCATCACCAACTCCGAAGCGTCCTACCCCCACCTCGAATCCTTCGGACTCACGATCGCTGAGCGCGTACGCGTGCGCCAATAAAAAAACGCCCGCGTGTTGCGAGCGTTCCCTATGACATTTTTGTGTCACTCAGCCGAGCAGGCCGCCGAGCCCTTTCTTTGCCTGCGCCATCAGGTCGTCTGATCCACCGCCTCCGAGCAAGCCGCCGAGCATTTGCATTGGGTCGTCGAGCTTGTCGAGTTGTTCCGCGATCGGTGTAGACACGGCATCGATGCCTTGCTCCGCCTTCTCTCTCCCGCCGCCGAGCAAAGCGCCGAGGTTGTCGAGGTCCAGGTTGCTCTTAAGTGAGGACAGGTCTCCCTTGAGCAGCGAGTCCACGTCGAGCTTCCCCTCACCCATCAGAATCTCGATCTTCTGCAAGAGCTTCGACAGAAACCCCCCCGCTTGATCGTCTGATACCCCCAGCTTGCTGCTGAGCATATTGATGAGTCTTTCCCTCTGATCACCCATGATCTGATCCAGCATGTCTTCTCTCCACGAGTAGCTTAAATAACGAACGAATCCAGAATGTTGAATACAGCCCGACGATATGTATCAGGGGTTATCCCTATCAACTTGTCCTGAAAAAGTATTGGTCAAAATTGCCTATGTTCACGCGCAATATCGTGCGCTTGTTTGGTATTTATATGGATTTTCCGATAATTCTCGTGACAGATGACGTTCAATCGACCATACTGACGAGATGCGACGGAGCACACCCGTCCACCACGACACCCTCTACAAGGAGACACCAATGAACCGCACCACAGTCATCGCCTTTGCCGCCGGATCGCTCGTCACGGCTGGAGCCGCGCTCCTCATCGCCGCTGGACCGGAACACAAGCACCATGACGACCACAAGGGTCACGATCACAAAATGATGGACAAGGACCCCGCGGACCACATGGCCGAGATGTCCGCCGAGGAAATGATGGCGGGGATGATGAAACTCTCGACACCCAACGAGCATCACGCCGAACTCATGGAAACCGTCGGCAACTGGAACGCGCAAACCAGCTTCGTCATGGATCCAGCCGCTCCACCGACCGAGTCACCAGCGAAGATGACCGTCAAATCACTCCTCGATGGCCGTCATGTCATGTCGCACTTCACCATGGACTTCGCGGGACAACCCTTCGAGGGCTACTCCATCATGGGATACGACAACGCACACAATCAGTACAACTCGGTATGGATCGATTCCATGTCCACCAAGATCACTTACATGACCGGCAACAAAAACGAGAACGGCGACATCGTCATGCACGGCATCTCATCAACACCAATGGGTGACAACCCAATGAAAATCGTCACCTCAAAGAGTGATGACGGCACATGGACCGACAAGTTCTACGACCAGATGCCCGACGGCTCGTGGTTCAACTCCGGAACCATCACCTACACACGCGACTGATCGTCAGCGCTCTCGCAGCATAACAATCCATCATCTCTCGCCCGCGCTCCGGCGCGGGTTTTTCGTATCATCGTTGTATGGACAACCAACGACACCAGTTCATCTGCTTCCTCGAGCCTACGCGTCCCGGCATGCCCGACGATCCGACCCCAGAAGAAGCACAAGCCGCGAGCGATCACTTCGCGTATTACAAGCAGCTCCACGAAACGGAAACACTGATCCTCGCGGGGCGCACGCAAGAACCGCCGCATGTCGGGATCATGATCTTTGAAGCGGAGTCAAAATCCGACGCCGAATCGATCGTCAACCAGGACCCCGCGATCATCGCGGGCGTGTTTACGGCAAGGGTGCAAAGCTACCGGGTTGCGCTCTCCCGGGCTGATCGTTCTTGATCACCGCGCTGTGCTCCGCGAGCCATTGATGGAGCATGATCTCCATGTCGAGACTGAGATTGTGTGCAGTATCGCTGTCACCGGGATGCGTCCGTATCCCGTCGAGTGTGTAGAGCTCTGGATCAAACACGTCAGGTGCTTGCCAATCGAAATATTCAAGATATGAGAGGAAGATACTCCCGTCTTGATCACTCCGTGCTTCCATGACTGATTGAACATCTGCAAGGTATGACGGTGCCCATTCTGGCCCGATCATCCAGGGCGCCACACTAATCAGCGTTGGCGGCTTTCGATCGAGTGATTCGAACGCACCATACCAAAGATCAATCAGATCGTTGTAGTTGGATTCAAACCCGGGACCAGTGAGATGCTCTCGATTGTGCCCGAGCATGACCATCACGGTATTGGCGTCGACCAACTCGATCAGCGCCTTCCGCGAACTCTGCGAAATTTCAAGGTGGTTCGATGCTCGCCATCCGGAATGCGCATTGGCCCCAACAACTTGTCCCGGGATCGGGTTGCCGTTGGCGTTGAGCGCGAGCATCGAAACACCGAGCACCTGAAAGTTCTCTCCCGCCAACTCCTCGACCCCATCAGGCAAAAAGAAGGAAACACCCGTCCCGTCTCCATCGGGCGCAAAGCCCGCCGGAACTACCTGCTCCAATATCTGATAGCCATGCTTCCGCTGTATCGAGTGGATGGTCCCGGTGGTCTTATCTGTGAGATCCCCGCGTGTCGCACGTGTCTCGACATACGGCACTGAACTTGGATTCGTCCGTACCGCGACACGCACGAGAATATCTCGACCGGAAATCCAATCGTACTGAGGAGGCCTGAGGTTTGGGTACTCTACATAATGGCGGTATGCACCAAAGGCTGTATCAGGATCATCAACATCGCTCTCGCAAAGCCATTCGTAACCACGGAAGGTAGCAAAGTCGTTCGGACCACCGCCGCTCCAGGAAGAAGCACTGGTGAGTTCACGACTCGTGAGCCCATCGATCATCGAGACATCAAACTCAACGCTCTGACCTGCCCAAATAAAATGAGCACCAACAAACACTCCCGCGATCGGCATGTCCCAGTATCGCTTGTGAACACGGATCAAAAAACCCGGCATCGACGCGACCTGTGAATCGCCTACAAGGATCAGCCGCATGTTATTGAGATCGAACTCAGTCAACGGCTCAGAAATCCCCCGATCACCAATCAGAAACTCACCAGATCTTTCGGCATTCTTGATCGGACCAGCTCCAATCAAGAACGCCGCAGCTAGGCAAAGCACACAGAAACACTGCAGAGTAACAGCAGCTTTCATATGAATAAGTCTCATGGAATAATCCCTAATCAATGGTCTGTCATATATAACCAGACTAGGGAAGAACGGTCCTGAACACAAGAAAAATCAGGGCCATTGGCAACTCTAGATCCGCTCATACAGCGGCAGATCACCCACCAGCGGTCGGCAGTAATCGAGGAACTTCTGGCTCACGTTGTTGTGACCCTCGATAAACTCCGCCGGCATGTGCTTGGTCTTGGCCGCGACGTCGCTGAGCTCGATCCGCTCGAACTTGCACGCGTACGGCTGCCCCTCACCGATGGGGCTCGTCCGGATAATCGCGACCGAACCATCGAGATCGCCGCTCGTCGCCAGACGCGCCGCGTAGCGACCGACGCCTCGCGCTTCCTTCATATCCACCGGAGACTGATCCGGGAAACACCGCTGGACATACCCAAAGGTGTCGGCGCGGACGCGGACCTGCTTGCCACCGATCGGTGTGAGCTTGTCCTTGAGCAGGTCTGAGAGCCCGTCCCCGATCGCGCCCGACCCTGAGAGCTGGACGTTGCCGTGCGCATCGACCTGGTTGTTCTTGATGAGCTGTGCGCCGATCGCGTTGCCGTCCTTATCGCTGATGCCTTCGGACACCGCGATGTGGACGCGCTGGCGCTTCTCGTAGAGCACCGCGACGTCCTGCACGAACTGGTCCATATCAAACGGCACCTCCGGGAGATAGATCAGCTGAGGTCCATCGCTCGATGCTTCTTCGTATTCATACCGATCATCCCGGCGCGCCAGCGCCGAAGCCGCGGTCAGGAATCCCGCGTGACGTCCCATGATGACGTTGATCTTGATCCCAGGGAGCGAGATGTTGTCGAGGAAGTCCGCCATGCACGCTTTAGCGACGAACCTGGCCGCGCTCGGGAAGCCCGGCGTGTGGTCGTTGATCATCAGATCGTTATCCACCGTCTTGGGGATATGGAAGCAGCGGAGCTCGTAGCCCTTCTGATTCGACAGCTCATTGACGATTCGGCACGTGTCGCTCGAATCGTTCCCGCCGATATAGAAGAAGTAGCGGATGTCGTGGCGCTGACACGCTTCAAAGATCCGCTCGCAGTACGCCGCGTCTGGTTTGTCGCGTGTCGAGCCCAGTCCCGCGCTCGGGGTCTGCGCCAGCAGTTGCAGTCGATCGTGCGGGTAATCGGTCAGATCGTACAGGTCGTCGTTGGTGAGACCAGTCACGCCGTGGCGCATCCCAAGGACCTTCTTGATCGGATTCCCGGAGGTCCCAGCACCCGCGGCCCTCAAACCCTCAACCACCCCAACCAGGGATTGATTGATGACCGCTGTGGGGCCGCCTGATTGACCGATGACCGCGTTACCAGTGATGAGCTCCGGCATTTCCGATCTCCTAAACAAGGAATCTGAACGTGAAAAGGGGATTCAACGGTAGCGACAGCACACCCCCAAGTCTGTCCGAGGAAACGGGATTTTTTTGGAGAATAAGCCCTATACACAACTTCGAAACTATGTATACTCAGTGTCTTGATGGTCACCGAGAGAATGATCCATCAAGGACGAGAGAGACAAAGCTAGAGAGAGAACCCCATATATAAGAAAGAGGGACACATGCTTTTTACGCGCGCCAATGTTGTCGCATCAACCGTCACGATTTCACTCGCAGCCGCTGTTTCGCACGCGGGCGTGCCCGTTGATCACGAGTCATCGTTCCTCGCCTTCGGCGCAGAAATGCCATTCGGCGACGGCAACATGAACACCAACTACTCAATCCATCGCGGCATGGACGCGTTCGGTGACCTCGAGATCGGACTCAAAGCAAAGGAACGCTTCGTCGGCGACCTCACCACCGACGACAACGGCCGCTTCTACGCAAACGCCGGATCACCCGACAACGACGGGCTCAGCTCGTGGAACATCGACTTCGGTTTCGCGCTCTCGCGTGATGCGCTCCCGAGCAACTACCACATGACGCTCATGGTCGATTTCGACGCCGGATTCGGTTCACAGAGCTGGGTCACCCTCGACCTCACCAACTTCCTCGCCGCGAACCTCATCACATCACCAACCGGAGGCGGGAGCCAGAACCCAGGATTCGGATTCTGGGGAGTCAATGTCCCGTTCATCCTCGATGCGAGCGGATACATGCAGTTCGATCCCGACGCGATCGGCGAGTATGACGTCAAGATGGTCCTCAAAGAAGCGACCGGATTGTCGCTGCTCGAGACCGCGATCGTCGTCGAGGTCGTCCCAGCCCCAAGCTCCGCAGCACTGCTCGGACTCGGCGGCCTGCTCGCGACCCGTCGCCGTCGATAACACTCAACATCCCGTCACACACAAGAAGCCCCGCACGAGCGGGGCTTTTGTTCACGCGCACCGGTTTTCGCAAGCGAAACAGCACTTGACCCCAGAATCCGTTCAGAAATCACGCCACTTTCTCACCACTTCTCGGTACCATCATCTCCAAGGAGTCTCGTTCTATGAAATCTGTCACGTACCTGTGTTCCACCGCCGTCCTTATCGCGGCTGCATCCGTCCACACCGCAACACTCGCGTCCGATCCCCTCGCGCCGCGCCCCAACGGCATGGCGATCGATCGACCAAGCAAACACCTCATCACCGGCGCGACCATCCACCTCTCGCCGACCCAGACCTACGACGCCGACTCCAATCCCGGCATCCTCATCGAAGACGGCGTCATCATCGGAGTCGTCGAGTCCACCGACACCATCCGACTCAAACCCGGATTCCAGATCCACGAGCTCCCAGACACCTACCACATCTACGCCGGATTCATCGATCCGTTTGTTGAAGTCGACACCCAAGCGATCGATCCAAACTCCAGCGGCAAGCACTGGAACCGATTCGTCACCCCCCAGCGCGACGCGCTCATCGGACCAGGACTCACAAACAAACAAGCCGAGTCGCTCCGCAAGCACGGATTCACCACCGCGATGATCGCGCCAGACTCAGGAGTCTTCCGCGGATGGACCGCGACCGTCTCGACCGCTGATCATTTCAACGACCCATCACTCGGACTCCCGCCCGTCTACCAATCCCACGCCGGACAGATGATGGGATACGACCGCACCAACTGGTCCGACGCGGACTACCCGACGAGCCACATGGGTGTGATCTCGCTCATGCGCCAGACCTTCCTCGACGCCGAGCACTACCACAAATCCAAAGCCACCAACCCTTCGTGCCTGTCGCAGGTCACTCCCGACGACACAACCTTCTTCTATGACACCAGCACCGAGCTCGAAGCGGTGCTCGCTGACAAGATCGCGGCCGAGTTCGATCACGACAACATCGTCATCATCGGATCGGGTAGTGAACACCGCCGACTCGATGCGCTCGTCGAGATGAACCACCCGGTCGTCGTCCCTTTGACCTTCCCAGAAGAACCAGAAGTCTGGACGATCAACGACGCGGACAACGTCACGCTCGCTGCGCTCCAGCACTGGGAACGCGCCCCAGCCAACGCCCGCTGGCTCCACAACGCCGGACTCACCGTCGCGCTCACCTCCAGCAAGCTCCGCGACGGAGAGAAGTTCTACGACAACCTCCACGAAGCAATCAAGAAAGGACTCCCGTCATCCGACGCGCTCGCGATGCTCACCACCAACGCCGCGGACATCCTCGACCTCGACAACCAAGGCGAGATCAAGAACGGCTACATTGCCAACCTCGTCGTCGCATCGAACGACCTCTTCGATCCAGATTCCAAAGCACAGATCATCGACACATGGATCGACGGACGCAAGCACCACATCAACGACGCCGAGAACACCCGATTCGACGGCACATGGTCCATGCTCCCCGTCGGAGGACACATCGGCGCCCTGTTCACCGTCGACGGCAAAACACTCACACTCCATGACGACGATGTCGATCACAAAGCTCGCAAAGTCGAGATCAAAGATGACTCCATCTCATTCATCATGGATGTCGAAGATCACGGCTCCGTGATCTACTCCGGCACTCTCATGAACGACGGCACCATCCGAGGCTCCATCTTGGGTACCGATCAGTCCGCATACAACTGGACCGCAACACCCGCCGACGCGAAGATCACCATGAATACCTTCCAAGGCACATGGGACGCGACACTCGCCGAACGCTTCAATCTGACCTTCAAAGTGGGCAAAGACTCCGTCACCATTGTCGAGCATGTCGAAGACGCGGACGACATCACCCAAGAATCCACCACCGCCGAAATCCAAGGCTCCACACTCGCCTTTACCTTCGAGCACGAACCATTCGGGATGCCGGGAACATTCTCCATCGCACTGTCACCACCAAGCGACGACGACACCCTCATCGGCATCGGAACGCGCCCCGACAACGCGCCGTTCCAGCTCACCGCGACCAAAGCGGAAGACGACAAGAAGGACGACAAGTCAACCGAAACACTCCCCGACGCGCCACCTTCGCCGTTCGGCCCCTACGCACTGAGCGAGATCCCGCCGCAAGACTCCGTCCTCATCACCAACGCGACCATCTGGACGCAGTCCGATCAAGGCATCCTCGAAGACGCGTGGATCATCATCCGCAACGGGAAGATCCACTCGCTCGGAACCGGAGGCTACCCACGCATCGCCGTCGATCACACCATCGACGCGCAAGGCAAGCACGTCACCCCCGGACTCATCGACGCGCACTCACACACCGGTCTATTCCGCTTCGGCGTCAACGAGTCCGGACAGGCCGTGACCTCCGAGTGCCGCATCGAAGACTCGCTCGATCCCGGATACATCGGGTTCTACCGCGAGCTCGCCGGAGGACTCACCACCTCACAGCTCCTTCACGGCTCCGCAAACCCCATCGGTGGTCAATCCAAAACCATCAAACTCCGCTGGGGAATGAACCGCCCCGAAGACATGTACTTCGAAGACGCGAAGCCGGGCATCAAGTTCGCGCTGGGAGAGAATGTCAAACAATCCAACTGGGGTGACGACAAAACTACGCGCTACCCACAAACACGCATGGGAGTCGAAACCACCATGCGCGACCGCTTCACCAAAGCACGCGAGTACGCCCAGCGCGGAATGAAAACACCTTCCGGCGACACCGATCTCGAACTCGAAGCCCTCGCCGAGATCCTCGCCGGAGAGCGCCTCGTCCACTGCCACTCATACCGTCAAGACGAAATCCTCATGCTTTGCCGCATCGCCGAAGAGTTCGGATTCAAGATCGGCACCTTCCAGCACGGCCTCGAAACTTACAAAGTCGCCGAGATCGTCAAGGAACACTCCATCGGCGCCTCCATCTTCTCTGACTGGTGGGCATACAAAGTCGAAGTCACCGACGCGATCCCATACGCCGGCCCGATCAACCACGAGGTCGGACTGCTGACCTCCTTCAACTCCGACTCCGACGACGTCGCTCGCCGCATGAATGTCGAAGCCGCCAAAGCACTCAAGTACGCAAGAGCGTCAGGGATCGCGATGACCGAGCAAGAAGCCCTCGCGTTCGTCACAACCAACCCCGCAATCCAGCTCGACATCATCGACCGCGTCGGAACCCTCGAAGCCGGGAAGGACGCCGACATCGTCATCTGGTCCGGATCACCGCTGTCGTCGCTCTCACGCTGCGAAGCGACCTACATCGACGGCCGCAAGTACTTCTCACTCGAAGACGACGCCGCACATCGCGAAGCGATCAACAACGAACGCACACGAATCACGCAGCACATCCTGACCCAAGACAAACCCAAGAGCGACAAGAAAGACCACAAGAAACACGATCACGATCACGAACACGACGATCCGGACTACGACTTCCACAACAACGACACGCGAGGCGACTGCGGCTGCAACCAGCTCATGCCCGCGTACCACACCGACTACTAATCCGATCGCCCAAAGCTACTCATACGAAAGCCAATCATGAAATACACATCTTTGATCCAAACCACGCTCGCCTCGCTCGCTCTGCTGACATCCTCTGCAACCGCTCAGGACCTCACCCCCACCGCACCCGAGCAGGACCACCCGATTTTCCTCGTCGGCGCCACCGCACACACCATCACCGGCGGCACCATCGAGAACGCGCTCGTCACGATGAACGAAGGCAAGATCGGCATGGTCGGGAAAGCCGACGAACTCATGCCCATCCTCTCCGTCTCACCTGACACACAGATCATCGATCTCTCAGGGATGCACATCTACCCAGGACTCATCGACTCCGTCACCCGCCTGGGACTCATCGAAACCTCCGCCGTCCGCGCAACGCTCGATCACAACGAAGTCGGATCCATGACCCCAGAGGTCCGCGCGTACGTCGCCGTGAACCCCGACTCCGTCGTCATCCCGACCGCACGAACCAACGGCGTCCTCACCGTCGGCGTCTTCCCCTCCGGCGGCGCCATCCCAGGACGCGCCTCCATCATCACCACCGACGGCTGGACCACCGAAGACCTCGCGCTCGATCGCGACGCCGGACTCATCATCTCGCTCCGCGAGAACAACCTCGACGAACTCAACGAGATCTTCGATCAAGCCGTCGCCTACAACCAAGCACACGACGTCGTCGATCAACGACTCGAAGCCATCACCACTGTTCTTGAATGCGAGGACCAGAACCCAGTCTTCATGAACGCCAACACCTTCGATCAGATCACCAGCTCAATCAACTGGGCCATCGATCGCAACCTCAAGCCAATCATCGTCGGAGGCCGCGACGCGCACCTCTGCACCGACCTCCTCGTCTCCACCAACACCCCCGTCATCATCGGAGGCACCTACACCTTCCCCAAACGCGCCGACGCGCCCTACGACGCGCAGTACACACTCCCTCAAAAACTCGATGAAGCCGGAGTCCAGTGGACCATAACCATGGCCTCACGCTTCGCGCACGAACGCAACCTCCCAGACGCCACCGCGATCGCGGTAGCCCACGGCCTCGACCACGACAATGCCCTCCGCGCCATCACCCTCAGCGCCGCTGAGATTCTCGGCGTAGACGAATACATCGGATCCATCGAGAAAGGTAAACACGCCACCCTCATCGTCACCGACGGAGACATCCTCGAAACCACCAGCGTCGTCCACCACGCCTTCATCGAAGGCAAAGCGATCGACCTGACCAACAAGCAAACCGAACTCCGCGACATCTATCGCGAGAAGTACCGCCAGCTCGGACTCATCGAAGAGGACTGAGTTATTCTTCCGAGACTGAAACACTCAGCACTTCAAAGTCGTCCTGAAGCGTCTTGATCGTGCCGTCCGTGCGCGCCGTGTGGAACGTCAGACGCATGCGTCCGCGACCATCGACCGCGAACCAATCGGGAAGCCCCGTCAGCACAAATCGGTAGGTCCTCGTGACCGAATCAAAGTACGAGACATTCGTCGCAAGATCACGCAGATCGATGTCCCACTTCACTCCGCTCTCACCGATCGTTGACGCTCCTGACTTGCGGAAGCGGACCGTGACGCGCCCGACGCCCTTAATCGTGTCGCCCCACCCATCGCGGATCTCCATGTGCACGATCAGTCTCTCCTGATCGCCGAACATCTCCGCGTGCGTCAGCGGATGCACCCGCATCACGTCAGGCGCAAACGGACCGGGAACCCACATCCCTTCCTCCGCCCTCGTGACTTCCTCGCGGATGTTGACCCCCTGGTAGCATCCCGCAACCGAGAGCAGCCCCACCGACCCAGCACACACCAACATTTGAGCGAATCTCCGCATGCCCCAGTCTATGCGCCGCCCGGACTCCCCGCACCCCGACCAACTCCACGACCAGCCCCCCGACCAGCCAGCACATCCACAAGCCCGCGCTGCCCCGCCTCGAGCATCGACAACGCACGCGTATTGTCCCGCACAACCTCAAGAAGCGCCGACCGCTCCTCGAACTGACCGATCAGTTTCTGGTGCGCCTCATTGATCTGCTGCTCCCGTTTCGCCGATGCCCGCCGCTCGATCAGCCACATCGCGCAGACCATCCCCGCGACCCCGAACTGCGTCATCGCGCTCAGCACTTCCGTCTCCATCGCTCCTCCCCACTCATGCCGTCAGATGACCAAACACCACGACATACCCCACCGAGACCTCGCGCCCCCGCTTGGTCGCGCCCGTTTCCTCATACGTCAAGCACGTCATATCCGTCCAAGAGTGCCCGTGCTCATCAACCAAAGTCCCCTCCGAAACACCGAACGCCGCCTCAGCAAGGATCGCATCCCGCAGCGCCCACAGCGCCGCATCCGTCGAAGCCACCAGCCGACCATGCACCTCAACCCACGTCTCCCAGTTCCCAGACTCGAAGGTCCCCGGAATCGAAGGATCACCACTCACCGACGCGACCGACACCACCCGACGCCCTCGTCTGCGATTCACAAACCGATGCGGCCCCGAACCAAACAAATCCATCCCCTTAAACGACGACATCACCCACCCCCACTCACGTTCACCGGATCCTGATCACCCGAAACACTCACAGCCACCAATCGAACCTCACGCGTCGCGCGCAAACCACTCAACGCGTACGTCACCGATTCAACCACGCCGCTCATCGACACCTCGCGCCGATCCGCATCATTCCCACGATCCGCCACGACCACAAGCTCCCCAACAATCCCAAGCACAGGCGCGCTGAGCTCATCGCCGCTGACCTCCTGGATCACCCGCACCAGCGTCTTGCGCCGCGCTGAATCCACAAATACCCCATAAGGCCCCTCGTCCCCCCACTCCTCAACAAGCTCCACACTCAACGACTCAACAGCAACGCGCAGCACATCGCTCCACACCTCGCCCCCAAACCGCACACTGCTCGGACTCAGTATCAACACCCCACACCCCCTTAGCCGCGCGTCAGCACAAACGAGTTCGGATGCCGGCGAGTCTCCGCGATCCCGTCACCATCCAGATCAATCATCGCCACCACCGATCCACGCTCCATCGAGAACCGCTGCTGATAGATCCGCGAACGATCAAGATACCCCTCGCCGCCGCGCCCAGGAGCGCCCGCCGACGAATAAATCAGATGCAGCGCCCCAAGCGCTTCCAGCACCACCATCGCCGCCGGATTCGTCACCGCGTCCGCTCCGAGTCCTGACTCATCATCCGCATCGATCCCGATCATCGCCAGAATCTGACGATGCACAATGCTGATCTGAGGCTCAAACGTAAAGATCTCAACATCAACCCCCGTCACCCACTTCCCAGGAATGAAACTCGAATCCGGATCGCCGCGCATGATCGACACCGTTGCTGTCGTCGCGCTCTGAACACTCACCACCTCCATCGGGATCGAATCAATCAGCACCACATGCCCCTGCGTGATCCCCCCCTCAATAAACGAACCGCTCGTAAGCGTCAGCAGCGATCCGCTCAGATCCCCCGTCCCGCTCAGCAGCCGCTGCCCGTTCCACTTGACCTCCCGGAACAACCCCGGCTCGATCACCAACAAATCCCTGTCCTTCGCAAACATCAATCACCTCCCGCTACAAACCACTCATCAAACCCGGAGCGCGCGTCTCCACACGCCCCGAGCGTTCCAGCCCCCACCGGAACCCCGCAATCACAATCAACTGCTTAGACCGCAAGCCCCGAGATCAACCCGTGCGCGTTCTCGTTCTTGAACTCCATCGTGTACTCACCAATCACCTGCCCCGACACCGAGTCCCCCGTCGCCGCCAAAGGCTTGTAGTGGAAACTCCGCCCCTGCATCGGCATCACTGAAATCCGCGACGAATCAAGCAGCAGCACCGAATCCGTCGGGACCCAGCGCGACATGATCACTCGGCACACCCCAAAATCACTCTCGTACACACTGATCATGTCCGAGTACGTCTGATCATCCGGCAGATACGCTCGGCTCCCACTCGCAAACGAGTTGATCTTCCGCTTCTGCGCCCCGCCAACAACAATCGTGTCCACACCACCAGAAGACTGATCCCAGATCTGCTTGAGCGCCGCGTTGAGCACCGCTTCATTGAGCTCATCCCCCGCGCCCTCGCCGTCCGGAATCGCTCCCACCCCAGGCTCAAACAGGTTCGTGTTCATCGACTGGATAATCCCGTTCATCGAACGCCGCACCGTTGAGGACCCCTGCATACCACTCGCCGGCGCCACGCCGTTGATCACACAGTTCTCAAGATCCCTCAGCAGCTCACGCATCCGCTCCTGCTTCTGGTAATCCACCTCATCACTGATCCCATACGCCCGCGACGCCTGGAGCGAACCCGAGACATCAATCCCCGCCGTGAAGATCTGCGTGTAGTTGCTCTTGCGCACGCGATTGGTAAACCTCGCCGCCGGCGCATCATCACCCTCCAGCGCCGCATTGCCGAGCACAAACAACTCCATGTTGTCCGCAAGCGTCGCCGCCATGGTCGCGCCGTACCCACGAACTACGCCGAGCACATTGCTCCCAGTATCCACCGCCTCAACAAGCATCACCTCGCCGCTCTGACCCGGACGCACCAGATCACCAACCGTAAACACACTCGCATCATCCACCAGAATCCCTGTCGCCGACTCCGGATCAGGCGTAAACGTCGTCTGATTAATCGTCCCCTTGTTCGCAAGCAGCGAATCCTCGATCCACTCGTGCACCGTTGACAGCGCACTCCGCTTCGCATCACCCAAGTGATCAAGCAGCGGGGTCTCAAACGGACTCACGATTCCAATGATGTCGCTCACATCCTCCACAAGCTCCGGCAGATCCGCACCACCCGAATAACTCGCCTTCCCAGTAAATGCCATACCCATTCTCCTTCTGTTCTATCTCAACCCAAAACAATCACTCAACCACCAACACTCAAAGCGCCCGTCGAGCACGCAAATACCGCAGCAACTCGTTCCGATCCCCGCTACTCCGCGCACTTGACGCAAGCTCCCCAAGTCCCCCGCTCGGCGAACTCGCCTGCGCACTCATCGACGACCCCGCATGCACGCCGTGCTTCGAGCACGAGAACAGAAACGGCTTCCGCGCCTTAAGCTCCCGCACCGCCACCGCAACATCTGGCTCATCCATTTCCCCGATTGTCGCCTCCGTCAGCAAACACGCCGTCTCCAGATCCACCGTCCGCGCCGCCGTCAGTTCCCGCTCGATCTCCCCGCGCCGCTGCGTCGAGACCAGCGCCTCGTTCGCCGACGCAAGCTCCGATTCCAGCTCACCAACCCTCGCCTGACACGCCGCGAGTTGCTCCTCCGCTTCCTCCGCTCGCGCTTTCCAGATCACCTCTTCACTCAGCGCCACGCCTTCCGCATCCCTCGTCTCAAGCCCACCCTGATCCACAGGATCGCCACCGACACCCTTCAAACTCATGCCAATCTCCTTTCACAGTTATCAATCGATCACACAATCCCAGGATCCGATTCACCAAGTCCAAGCTCATCAAGCACCTGCTCCTCAGGAACCCCAAGCTCCACCTTCGCCTGCGCCGCGTCGAGCGTCTCCTCGTCGCCAATAGGCCCAAGCGCCCCCCACACCACACGCACCCCACGATCCGATTCAGAAACCCGCACGACCCCCGCCTCGTTTAGCGCCCTGAGCACCAACATGCTCACCTGCTCGATCCCGCGCCCATACGTCACGCGCTTGCGCATCGTCTTCGCGATCAATCCCATCAGCGTCACGCGCAGCGCATTGGCGCTGCTCAGATTCCCAAGCTTCGCCTTAACCACGCCCCCCGCCAGCGGCGGCACCCCCGAAATCTTGTCCATCGCCTCGCGGATCTCCGCGATATGCGAGTCCTCGCTCGGACTGCTCGCATCACCACCAAACCCCACGATCGACGCCTCAGGATTGTCCGTGCTCCACACCGTCCCAGGCCCAACCCCGCTCCCGTCAAACCCCTCGATCCCACGCGCCAGATACATCTTGAAACTCTGAAGCGTCACACGATTGGCGCGATCACTCAGCCGCGTGTTCAGCTCATCCTGAAGCGGGATCAGTGCCTCTACCTCACCCAAGCCCGGGTACACAAACGGCTGACTCATGTTCTGGATATGCACCACAGGAACCACATCACCAAGCACCGAACGCGATCCCCCCGACACATACTCCCCGTCCTGAAACAACGACCACCCACCGCTGTCAATCACCTCCGTCACCGTCGATCGCTTCCGAGCCGATCGCTCCTGCGAAGCCCCGACCAAACGCCCGAACCGATTCCGCAGCGAGTTCTTCCCACCCTCATCAACCTCGTTGAGCTCACGCTCAAAGTGAATCGCGTACCCATCAAGCTCGCGATAATCCGAGTCATTCACAATCGCCACCCCGCGCCGAGGCTCGATCGGCTCAATAGAGAACGCCTCGTGCACCGTCTCCACACCCGCGCCGACAAGCAAGTCCTCATCAACCCGAAGCAGCAGATCCACATACCCATACACATGCCCGAGCGTCGCGATGTCCTGCATCAGCGCGATCCCGCCGCTGTGCTCCCATACCCGTTCGATGATCCCCTCGATTAACTCGCGTGCCCCCTCATCCTCCGCGAGCGACTCGATCCGCACCGGAGAGCCGAACATAAAGTCCACCATCGTCCCGACGCGCCACCCGATATCGTTCTCGATCACCACCTCGCGCCGACCGCTCGGAGCGCTCACCCCATCCAGACTCGTCCCCGTCACGCGTGTGGGAAGCCCACGCTCCTGCGCCATCCGATACCACCCCGTCTGACTCGCGCCCTGCACAGTCCCGCTGCGTCCGACCAGCTCGAGTGGGTTGCGGTAATACGCCCACAACTGTTCAAGCCGAGGCTTCACCCCGTGCTCGTGCTGCGCAATCAACGCCTGCACAAGCGCCCATCGTGATTGAGCATTTCCCGACAACCCACTCGATCCCTGGTCAGACATTCCCGCCTCCTCATCCCTGCGTGCATCCATTCACACGCTCACCCAATGGACCCAACGGACACCAGCGTGCGCACAAACCCCGTCACCCCACGCACACCCCGGCGCGCAAAGCACTGAAAACAAAGGCCTCAAATTTTTTGAGATTTTCAATCCGCCGCCAAAAAACACCGCAAATCTGTGCGCACAAAAACGGCGTTCCATCAAGAACGCCGCTTCAAATCTTTAATCTGTCCGATCTCAGTCGATCACTTCGACCCGCGAGTGCTGATCCAGATTCACCACCACAAGCTCGCCATCGTCCTTGCGGAGTTCAACCCGATCAAGCCACAGCTTCTTGTCACGCCCGTGCGCAAACCACGACCCCGTCTTCTGCTGACCCACCCGCAGCACAACCCCCTCCACGCTCGTCACCTCCGCAGAATCATGCAGCATCAACTGCTGAGTCACGCGCACCTTCGAACCGATCTCGTAGTCTGTCACCATATCGCTCATGCCCCCAGTATATGCCCATCAATCTCCGCCGCCACACGCTCCGCCTCCGCCTTGCTCGGCGCCTCCACAATCACCCGCATAATCGGCTCCGTATTGCTCGCCCGCACATGCGCCCACACCCCACGCTCGTCCCAATCAATCCGGATCCCGTCCTGCAGATCCACCCGGCACCCCGACTGCCCGCTGTAAATCCCATCAAGTTGCTTCACCACAGGCACCGCATCCGCCTTGCTCGCCAGATCAGACTTCGCCTTCAAGATCGTGTACCCATTCCCCTTCACCTCATCCGTCGGCCCAAACGAGTTCACCATCTCAACCAGCTCACTCACCGACTTCCCAGTCCGCGCCATCAGCGACAGCACCAGCGCCATCCCCGAGAGCGAATCCCGCACATACGTCACCTCCGCCCAGATCACCCCTCCGTTCCCCTCACCCCCCATCACCACATCCCGCCCCTGCGCCTCAAGCACCTTCATCTGCTCCACCACATTCGCCTCCCCCACCGCCGAGCGCACCACCTCCGCGCCGTAATGAGCCGCGACATCATCAATCATCCGCGAAGTAGACAGATTCACCACAAAGACAGGCTTCCCCTTCTTCAAATCCTGACCACCACGCGCCTCCATCAACGCCATCGCGCACAACACCAGTGTGTACTCCTCCCCGATGTACTCGCCGCGCTCGTCCACGATCGCGAGACGATCCGCATCCGGATCCTGCGCAAACCCCACGCTCGCCCCAACGCTGGGAACTACATCACACATCCCGCCCTCACCAGACAAGTTCTCCTTCGTCGGCTCAGGAGTATGCGGGAAATCACCAGACCCATCACACGCGATCGGATACAACCGAACACCGATCCGCTCGAAGAAAGGCACCGCCATCGTCGAACCAGAACAGTTCACAGAATCCAGCACCACCGAAAGCTTCCCCACCTTCTTCGCAGGCTTCTCACCTGCAATCCTGAAGAACGAATCCGCCGCCCACGAAACATGCACACCCACCTCACTCGAATGCGCCACCACAATCCCGCGCTCGCGCACCTGCTCAGGTTCCCCCTCCATCTTCTCAAACAGCTCAATGATCTCCGCCGCTTCCGATGCAAGAGGCGCACGCGACGCCGACCCAACCGTCCCCCGATCCAGCACGATGCACTTGAGCCCGTTCCACTGAGCCGGATTATGACTCGCCGTGATCACCATCCCCGCATCACAGCACGGCGCCGAAGTCGCAACCCCAACCGTCGGCGTCGTCGCCGGACCCATCCGGATCACATCACACCCACTTCGAAGCAACCCCTCAACCGCCGCCTCTTCGATCACGTCTCCGCCGCGACGACCATCACGACCCACCGTGACCACCATCGCATCGCCCTCTTCCCGATCCTGCCACAACCACTCCCCAAACGCCGCCGCATACCGCATCGCGAGTTCCGGAGTCAGACTCTCCCCCACAATCCCACGAAGCCCACTCACACCCAAAATCAACGGCGAATCACCCATCACAAACACTCCTTTTTCTACACCACCACTCTAGCCATCTCTCCCCCTACCCTTCCCCCTATGCCTGAATCCGTCCACAACTTCCTCTTCTCGTACTACGGCCTCGATTGGGCCGCCGCTGTCTTCATGTTCCTGTCCATGTACCGACTCGGAAAGCACCACAAAGACGGCTTCGTCTTCGCCGCACTCGCCTCCATCTGCTGGATCGCCTTCAACCTCATCGCCCACTCCGCCGCCGGAGTCGTCGCCAACCTCATCATCGCCATCATGGCCTTCCGCTCCCTCGCCAGCTGGTCCAAAACACATACCGACAACAAGCAAATACCAAACCAACCAGACCCGTAAACTCTCCTCCCCCGGGCTTCCGGGGGAGGTGGCCGCGTCTTCGCGGTCGGAGGGGGTCCATCAAAACCAGCCCTCCTAAACTCCCCCATGTTTACGATCCAGGTCAACCACGAGTTCTGTGCCGCCCACGCCCTCTCACTCCTCGGCGCCCACGAACCCCTCCACGGCCACAACTTCAAAACCACCGCCACCATCCTCGGAGATCAACTCGACGACGACGGACTCCTCTGCGACTTCCACACCGTCCACGCCGAGCTCCTCGACATCTGCCAACCCTTCACCAACAACAACCTCAACGAAACCCCACCCTTCGACACACTCAACCCCACCGCCGAGCTCATCGCCAAACACATCGCCGACGAGCTCGCCTCACGCCTCGACCAAGCCCTCGCCCCCCACGCCAAGGTCCACGCCGTGAGCGTCACCGAAGCACCAGGATGCGTCGCGACCTACACCCGAACCTGAATCTCTTGCCCCCTCTCCCCTGGGGAGAGGGCCGGGATGAGGGCTCTTCAGTCTCGCGCAGATAACGCGCCGGACCAACCCATCAACTCCGCACTACGTCCTGAGTTGTATCCACCAATCCACATCCCACCAAACTCGCCCCCTCCCCCCGCCGATCTCCATCCCAAAGGTCGCGAGCGCGGCCGCACCAACAGATCATCCAACCAAAGGGATCACACACATGTTCAACACACCATTCGCATTCAACGGCTTCCAAGGACAGTCATTCCCAGGCTTCCAAGGTTTCAACGGCTGGAACAACTGGAACTCGTTCAGCAACACCCCATGGTCGTTCAACAACTGGAACTCCACCCCATGGAACTGGAACTCCAACTCATTCAACGGCTCCTTCCCATGGAACCAGTTCTTCAACGGCTTCAACGGCTTCCAAGGCCAAGGTTTCCAAGGCTTCAACAGCTTCTCCCCTTGGTCACAGTCCTTCACCGGCTGGAACCAGTGGTCCCCATTCAACGCATGGAACTGGTTCAACACCCCATGGTCCTTCTTCGGAAACCAGTTCGGTAGCCAGTTCAACACCCCATTCGGATTCAACTGGTGGAACAACGAATCCGCACAGTCCGAATCCGGAACTCCAAACTTCCAAGGCAGCCCATTCGGATTCAACCCATTCGCTGGTTTCAACCCATCGAACACCCCAGCGAACCAAGCAGCCTAATCAAACAGCTTAAACAAAGCTGATTGAACCCAAATCACAAAGCACCCCGGCTACCGCTGGGGTGTTTTTGTCTAACGCGCCTCGCCCACCAACTCCACCCGTATGTACTCCCCCTCCTGATGCCAGCGACGAAACACTCGGCTCACCCAAACCGCCTCAAGCCCGCGATACGCGCGAGGCATGCCCCAGATCGAATCCACATCCCCCCCCCGATCACCGATCAGCGCCAATCGTGACGCCCAGAAATCCGCCCGCCCAAACCCCTGCGTGATCACCGAATCAATCCGCCCCTGAGCCGCACGCACCTCATCAGCACCGATCCCCTCAACCGCCATCCGCGCGATCTCGCTCTCGATCAGCTCCCCCCACTCCTCGATCGAATCGCTCCCACAGTCCGCGCGCCCGAACATCACTACACGCCCAGGCACCAGATCCAGAAGCAGCGCCCCGCTCTGCACGCGCACCCCAGTCCCCATCCGATCCGCGAGCGCCTCGAGACGATCATCGAGCACCATCCCCGCGACCGTCAGCGCTCGTAGATCATCCAGCTCATCAACTCGGCACGCCCCGAACCCAACCACAACCCCCTCGCGTCCGCTCGGATCAACCATCCGCACTGTGTCCTGCCCCGCGATCACATCAAACTCAACCGTCTCCATCGGATCGCTGTCCAAGCTGGCCCCGCCATCGATCGCGCCCAGATACTCCGAGCACAACTCGATCGCACGCTCCGCGCCGATCGGTCCCGCGATCCCGATCTCGATCCGATCGCCGCGCACCTGCCGCTTGATCCACTCGCGCACCGATCGTGCATCGATCCCATCCCCAAACCGCTCCGGATCCCGAAGCGAGTGCCGAACCCCAAACGACCGTGCGATCCCCGTCTCCATCGCACCGATAGGCACCCCGATCAGCCGCGCCCCCTCTTCCCCGCCGCGCCCGATCAGCTCGATCTGCTCCTGCTCGATGCGTACATCAGTCAGCATCGCGTACACCAGCTCCGCCGCGCGATCAAACGACTCCGACCCATCAGCCACCCCCGCCTCGCTGATCTTCACATGAAACTCAACCCCCCACGTGCCGCGCACCACTTCCAGATCGATCCCATGCTCGATCATCATCGCGCGGATCTCTTCGTTCGTCCGCGAGCGGATCGCCCCCTGCTCGATCGCCGACACAAACACATCACCCGCCCCGTGCATCGTTTCGTCCTCGATCGAATCAAACCCCACCCGGACCACCATCATCACGCTGTTGTCGCCCTGATCCGAATCCATCTCCCGATGCCGAACAACAACCCCGTTGCTCAGCGAAGCCGAGACCACCCCCGAAGCACGATGCACCTTGATCTCCTGAACCTCGCCCCCCGCCATCGAGCGATTCAGGATCGGACCACGCAGATCCGCCATCCACCCATCGAGCGCTTCTATAACCGAACCATCGACATCCTTCAATACTTCCCGCACCGCATCGTGCGGCAAATGAGTATCTTCATCAAGCACCACCACCGTCGCCGGATCGATCTCCCCAAAGATCCGCCGCACCACATCGTGCACCCCCTCCACGCCGATGCCCCCCAGCAGCTCGCGCCCCTCTTGCACCCATTCCTCGAGCAACACCACCGGCCGCCCCGCCGACAGAATCCAGTTGAGCGACCGCGCCCGCTCTCGGCTCGTCGATCCATCCCACTGATCAATCTCGTACCCCCACTGCTGATCGATCCACTCCCGCGCCCGCTCCAGTTCCTCACGACTCAATCCGTCCCGCACCATCCGCACGCGCTCGCGCGCCATCGCCGCGAGCACATCACCCCACTGACCACCCGACCCCTCGCGCATCTCCACCACGATCTGTCCAAACGGGATCCTCCCCATCAGCATCCCCACATCCACCCGAGCATCAACCACCTCAGGGAACTCCGTCCGCAGCATCCGATTCACCCGATACCGCATCGCCTCGCCCGTCAGCGCCATCGAGAGCATCAACTCGTGCCCATCGTCCTCCCACGCAACCTCTTGCTCCTCCCCGAACCACACCAACCCGATCCGAGAGCCCTCGAGCGTATCAACCCCGATCGTCGCGACGCGCCCTTCAACACTCTCCTTAATGATCGGCACAACACTCCGAGCCGTCGCCTCACCCCGAGCGCACCCATCAAACACCGCCCTCGCGCGAGCGATTACACCTTCCGCGTCTACATCGCCCACCACCAAAATCGACGACTGCCCCGCGTTCCACACCCGACCCACAAACGCGCGCACCGCATCACCATCAATCGCTTCGCACTGCTCAGCGCTCGGAAGCGCCATCCGCGAGTACCCGCTCCCATCGAGCAGATCAGGGAGCCACCGCGCATACGCCCACCGCACGCCGCGCTGCTCATCGAGCTCCTTCAGTTCTTCAAGCACCCCCATCCGCGCGATCTCGATTGCCTCATCACCCGGACTGAACCCATCAAGCACCCCCCGCGTCACCATCATCGCGTCCCCGACTTCATCAGTATCCCCAACCTCCAGCATGAACGACACATGATCGTTCTGCACCATCACCCCGCGCCGATCATCAATCGCATCAAGTTCAACTTCCCCATCAAGCTCGATCCCGATCATCCCGAGAATCCGCTCGCGTGTGAACTCCCCCACGCCATGCATCGCCGCCCGCGCCGCCAGCATCGAAGCCCCGCGCTCTTCGTCCCGCTCGCTCATCGAGCCGCGCCCGATCCGCGTCCAGACCTGGACCGCCTGCCCCTCCAGCGCCGGATCGTCGTACACCACCACCTCAAGCCCGCAATCAAGCACCTCGCGGACACTGACCGCGCACTCATCATCCGCGCGCGCCACAGCCGGATTCATCAGTATCACAACCGTGACCAACACCACTATGGACAAACACAATCGCCGCACGAATCAGCGTCTCCAATCCGGTTCATCGAGACATCACCCCGCGAGAGCGAGGGTCTTTCAATATACCGCCATCGACCCCCAATGATGCAGCGATCGCCCCTCCGGAAAGCATCTATTTCCTGAGCATTTTCAACCAGTTTCATCCGCCAGATTCACCAGCAAGATTCACCCGCCAGATTCATCCAGATAGTTCAGTCCTGCTTCCGCATGTACAGATGGATCGCCGTCGATCCGTACACATGCGTCTCAGGACCCTCCGCCCCCTCCATCTCAAGCGAGATATCCCAAGTCCGATACTTCGGTTGTCCCCCCTCATGGACCTCCGCGCTCTCCTGCTCCCACAGCGCCGCCAGATCCTCATCACTCAGTTCCACCATCTCCTCCCCATCAATCAACTCCGTCGACTGAGCCCCTCCGCTCTGCGTGTCCGCATCCGCCCCCTCCTCATCAATCCGCTCGCGATGATAAAAAGGCCAAGGCGTACGAATGATCCCATACCCCGTCTCATCAAGCATCCCGATCAAACGCTCGAACTGCTTCTTCACACGTGGCCAACCCTCAGGATCCCACACCATCGCATACGGCGGATCCATAAACACAATGTGCGCCGGCTTGGGACAACGCGAGAGCGTCGCCGGCCCAAGCGCATCACAACACGCCACCTCCACACGATCGCCGCACCCCAACATCTCAATATTCTCTTCAAGCGTCCGCACCATCCGACGATCGCGCTCCACGCACACCACTCGGCTCGCCCCCTGACTCGCCATCTCAAGACCCACCGATCCAGACCCTGCGAACACATCGATCACGCCCTCACCCTCGAAGTGACCGCGCAGCAGATTGAACATCGCCTCCTTCACCATGTCCGGAATCGGACGCGTCTCCACCCCCTTGGGAAGTGGATGCAACTTACGACGACGATACTCTCCGCTGATAATCCGCATGCCCTATCAATGCCCGCATCGCTCCCCAAAGCAATCCAGACCCACGCCCTAAACCCAATTTGGCGCACAAAAAAACGACCGCTCGGCCGCCGTCATCCAGTCCAGATCCATATCGCCAGGATCAGCTCCCAGAATCCGCGAGCAATCGCTCAATCGAGCACAGCGTCGTCCTCGGCGTCACCTGACCGCTCACAAGCCCCCAGAACGGGATCTCCCCAACAGGAGCAGGCGACCAAGAACTCAATCGCGAATCCACCTTCCGCGCCTCACGCATCAATCGAGACGAGCCCACATACACGCACCGCTGAACCAACAGCAATCCGTCATCCGCGTACTCCATCTCAGCACTCACCCCCGCCATGACCTCCGCGATATCCTGGAACAACGCGCGATCACGCCGAATCAACAGATCCGCATCGTGCCACACAAAGACCCGCATCCGCTCGTTGCGACGCCCAGGCATCGTGCCGCGCTGACGCAGCAGCGAAGAAACCCCATCCGGCCCGTCCACCGATCGACTCAGTTTATCCACAGGAATCAATCGCTCGAGCTGATCACACAGATCATCGAGCGTCCGAATGGATCGACCATGAATCACACAGACCTGTGTGTCACTGAGCCCCGAAAGGTACTGCTGGAACAGAGCCGCGAAGCGTGTACGCACCCCCAGATGGTCGCCCCACGCAACCAGATGCCGATCCTCAAGACGAGCAAGCACCTCCGGCTGCCACGTAATCGGCTCAAAGACAAACCCAGATTGTCCAGACAATGCGGACATTCAGCTTCCTTCTTCGGCGGTCCCCGCCTCACAAACCTGCACACCAAGTACAGACCAGTCACGTGACCGGCCTGCTACCGAGCTACCCATCAAGGTACAGACATGTCCAATATGCGCCAAAATCCCGCTCAAACCAGCAAACTTCGCAGAATTCATCCCCAGTACACCCCCACCCACCAATTGGGAGTTTTCCACTAAACAACGAAACACATACCTGCACATATAAGAAACATTTCCACACAAATCCGTGCGTTGACCATCACAAACCCAGATGGGTCAACCAACCCAATGTCACAAAAATCGCCGCTTTTGCCGTTCACAAACGGTTCAAATGACAGATATACCCCCCTGAAGCAGGCCCGCATCCTTTCATGAGGCGACCCAATGACTCCTAACAACCAATCAACTCATAGCATCAACCAAGCCACCCAAAGACTCGCCAGCGCCGTCTACAAAATCAGCGCCCTCCCCTCAGCCCCCACATTTGATTGGCCAACCACCGCCGCCGCCCTCTCCCAGCTCGCGCCAAACGCCGCGTTCGCCGTGATCATCGCCAACATCAATCCCGCGACCTCCAAGATCCACACCGACGCCTCAGGCGTCAGCACCAACACCAACCACCCCGCTACCTCAAACCCGTACGAATCCCGATCCACCCTCGATCGACTCGGAACCATCAGCCAGAAGCACGCCCCAACCCTCTCCGCCAACACCCTCATCACCGACGCCCCCTCCCTGATCCCGCAGTGGCACGCCAGCGAACCCAGCACCCCGTGGAGATCCACGCCCCCTCAGCGAACCCTCGTCGGATGCGCCCCGCTCGCCAAGCACACACACAGCGAACTCCCCGCTCCATCTCAGCTCATAGCCCTCATCTGTATCGCGGCGCCCAGCCCCTCCACCGCGGACCAGATCGACACGGACATGTTCGCCTCCGCCGTCTCCGCGCTCGCTCACAAAGCAACCACCATCAATAACGCCCAGCCCAACAGCTCAATCAACTGGCTCACCCAGCGCGAGCAAACCATCCTCGGCTGCTCCGTCCGAGAGATCGCCGAGCAGATCGATCGATCACCCCATACCGTCCACGACCACGTCAAGAACCTCCACAAGAAGCTCAACGCCTCAAGCCGCGGAGAGCTCATCGCCAAAGCGCTCGGCTACCTAGACCAGCCCGCACATTCCCAGCTCCCCCAACCACTCATCGACAGCGAGCTCACCACCACCGCCGCAGAACTCATCGAACACAAGCAGCTCAACCCCGCACCCCAAGAACCGCGCCCCCTCGCCCAGCCGCTCAACCGTTCATCAGCCGCGCTCTGATCGCTTCGCCGATCCGCTCCGCGAGCTGCTCGTCCTGACCGATCGGGGTCACCATCCGCGCCGCTTGGCGCTCGCCCCCCGCGCCGATCACCGTCGCGTGCGTGGACTGCGAGATGCTCTCCGTCTCGATCCGCCACCCCGGACGATGCACGCGCTGGACCAGCACCGACACCGTCACAGAGCCATCGTCATCGATATCCACGCGCACCGACCGCTCGTGCTGATTCACCAGATCCGCCGTCTCTTGTTTCATCGACCCCTGCTCGCCGTCCCAAGGCGACGCGAGCCCCTGCGTGCTCTTATATTCCGTAGTCACCACCCCGCGCCTTGCATCCACACGATCAATCACAAACCGATGATCCGTCAGCACCCCGCGGATCACGCCAATCACCTGCTCGCGATCCGCTGGTATTCCTTGGGCAGCGTCTCCCCCAAGCTCGCTCCCAGAAACCCGATAGCTCTGCCCGTTGTACACCGTCGCGTTGTTGCACGCCCAGAGCAATGCCGTATAACCGAGCAGCAATCCGCCGATGATCCGCCGTGTGAGAACTTTCATACGCATGCCCCAGTCTACGCCGCCGCGCTGATCCCATCACCCCATCGAATCCAGCACCGCTTCAAGTTCTTCAATCAGCACATCGACATCCCCCTCGCGCACCCCAGGAGTCCCCACACTCACGCGAGCGATCGACCTCGGTGCCCGCCCCTCACCGATCGGCACCATCGAGTGCGTAATCATCACCCGTCCGCGATGATTCACCTCATCAACCAGCCGCCTGGTCCGCTCGTTGTCACCCACCACACAGAAACACACCAGCCCCAGCATCCGATCGCACGCGAGCTCCACGCGCGTCTCCCCACGAACCCAACCCTCAACCCGCTCCGCGAGCGCCACATGCGAGCGGATATGCGACCGCAACCCCTCGACCCCAAAGCAGCGGATCACCATCCAGAGCTTGAGCGCCCGCATCCGTCGTCCCAGCGCCACGTGCCAATCGCGATAATCAATCACCCCGTCCTCGCTCGCCTTGTCCCGCAGATACGCCGGCGTGATGCTCATCGAATCCACCAGCACCTCGCGATCCCGCACCCAAAACAGATCGCAATCAAAGTTCGTCAGCAGCCACTTGTGCGGATTGATGCACAGCGAGTCCGCACGCTCCACCCCATCAAGCATCCCACGAAACTCCGGACACACCGCCGCCGCCCCCGCCCACGCCGCATCAACATGCAGCCACGCCCCGCAACCCTCTTCACCTTCACCGCCAAGCCGCGCGATCACATCCGCAACCCCGCCCACCTCATCCACCGCTCCAGTCGAAGTCGAACCAACCGTCGCCGTCACCATCATCGGGACCAATCCCGCGTCCATATCGGCGCGCATCGAGCGCTCCATCGCCCCAAGATCCATCCGCAGATCCGCGCCCGACTCAATCACCCGTACCCTGCTCCGATCTTCCGCGTGATCCGCAAGCCCGCACACCATCGCCGCCTTGACCACCGACGAGTGCGCCTGATCGCTCGTGTACACCGTCACCTTCGACCGATCCCCCCCCCGCCTTGTGCACCGCCGGCGCGCCGCGACCATCGCCGCGACCACCGCCTCTGACGCGGTCCCCTGGATGCACCCGCCGCCCTTCTCAGAACGATCGAATCGGAACCCGTCATCAAGCCCGAACATCTGCGCGCACCAGTCCATCACGCGCACCTCAAGCTCCGTGCACGCCGGAGACGTGGACCACAGCATCCCGTTGACATTGAGCACCGCGCTCATCAGCTCCCCCAATATCGCAGGCACCGAACTACTACAAGGGAAGTACGCAAAGAACCTCGGCGACTGCCAGTGCACCAACCGATCCACGAACCCCTCGTCCGCCTCACGGATCAAACCCTCGATCGCCTCCACCCCGCACCCCTCCATCGGAGGCGACGCATCAATCCCCTCCAGCACCTCACCCCACGCGACATCCGTCCGCACATCACGATCCTTGAGGGACTCCAGATACCCCCGTGCCCAGTCCATCACCCGATCCACCCCGACCCCCAGCGCCTCGATCCCCTCCTGACCCGGCGTGATCCACTCCTGATGACCCATCTCAAACTCCTTCAATCGGCCTTGAGGGCAGAATTCCCGTTCCGAAAACTTTACTTTGCTCTTGCAGTAAACAGGGTATTCTGGTAACCTCTCCGAATGTTCACTCGAACGCCGTGGGGGTGTTTGAAGTGCCAATTTGTTCTCGGCTCGTGAATGCATAGGTCTCGCATTCACCATCAACGTGCCCCACTGTGTTGAGCCTCTCGACGCGTTATTTCCTCGCGCCGAAGGGTCCGAGCAAGTGTCGTGTGCTTGCCCGCGAATCAACTGCTTGTGGTATGGCTGCGCAGTCTCACTGCGTTCGCGCGATTCGTCGCGCCCATGCCGGGGTCTCGTGGTATGTCAGTTCCAACCCGTTTCCGATCAATCGTTCTCTGTCTGTCCGCATCAGGTCTTGCCGCGACATCGCTCACCGCGATCGCCGGCTCGCCAAAGCTCCACTTCGTCGAGCGCACCATCGAAGCCGGACTCACCTCACAAAACTCCATGTCCACCTCCCAGCTCTACTCCCCGATGACCGCCGGAGGCGTCACCGCCGACTTCAACAACGACGGCTACGACGACATTTTCCACCTCGGATCCCAGAACCCCAACTCCCTCTTCATCAACAACAAAGACGGCACCTTCACCAACCAAGCCGCCCAGTGGGGAGTCGAAGGACCATTCCACTCGTTCGGCGCCTCGACCGCCGACTTCAACAACGACGGATACATCGACATCTTCGTCACCGCGTTCGGACCCGCCTCCAGTCTCCCACAACCCGGAAAGCTCAAGCTCTTCCGAAACAACGGCCCAGACGAGCACGGCAACTGGTCATTCACCGACATCGCGCAATCCGCAGGGGTCAACCACCTCACCCCAGGCACCAACCAAAAAGAAGGCACCGGATCGTCATGGGGTGACTACGACCTCGACGGCGACCTCGACCTCTTCGTCACCGCGTACAACTCCATCCGAGCCGCCAACCGACTCTTCCGGAACGACGGCCCTGACGAAACCGACACCTGGCGCTTCACCGATGCCACCGCAGAAGCCGGAGTCGAAGAGATCGGAGTCTCCGGATTCCTCCCCGCGTTCTGCGACATGAACAACGACCGCTACCCCGAGCTCATCATCGTCGGAGACACCGGAACCACCCGCTATTACACCAACAACCAAGACGGCACCTTCACCAACGACACACACCGCCTCGAAGACGTCCAAACCGCAAACGCGATGGGGATCGATATCGCCGATGTCAATCACGACGGACTGCTCGACTTCTTCCTCTCCAACATCACCTTCGACACCACCAACGGCCCAGGGAACATCCTCCTCATCCAGCAACCCGACGGCTCGTACCGAAACAACGCCCGCATCTCCGGCTGCCACGACGGACACTGGGGATGGGGATCACTCATCAACGACTTCGACCACGACGGCGATAAAGACATCCTCGAAACCAACGGCTACTTCTTCGACTTCAATCAAGACCCCGTCACCCTCTACCTCAACAACGGCGACGGCACCTCATTCACCGAATCCGCACAAGCCTGCGGCATCAACGACGTCACCCAAGGACGAGGACTCGTACGACTCGACACCGAAAACGACGGCGACATCGACGCGATGATGTTCAACTGGAACAGCCCCAACGCCTACTACCAGAACAACCTCATCACACCAAAGTCCACCCAACCCGACACGCACTGGGCACGCATCAAGCTCGACACCTACGCTCGCGATTCGCTCGCACCAGAAGGCATCGGCGCCATGGTCACCCTCACCACCGCAACCAGAGAGTACATCCTCCCGATCTTTGCCAACCCCTCGCACTGCGGCTCATCCTCTGTCGAGACCCACATCGGTCTCGCTGCTGAATCCCACATCGAGTCCGTCCGAGTCGCCTGGCCCGACGGCACCTTCAACACCTACACCGATCTCCAGTCCGATCAGATCTTCACCTTCCACGCCCCCGCCTTCGCCGCCGACTACAACAACAACGACACCGTCGAGTTCGACGACGTGATGACCTTCATCAACGCCCTCGCCTCGCGCAACCTCTCCGCCGACCACAACGGCGACACCCGCCTCAACTTCTTCGATATCGTCGACTACCTGCACGACTACCGACAAGCACTCATGCCATAAAGCGCATGTCAACAATCCACACGAGCCATGAGCACTGGACCTAAACAGGTTTCAGTGCTCATTGGTTTTTGTATTGAACACGAACCTCAATCCGTTCCGTCAGAGCCCGGACAACCCTGCCCGTAAAGCTCGAGGAACTTGCTCACATCAAGGAAGTTAAACGAGCCGTCGTACGCAAGGTCCGCGTCACCAATGCCCTTCGCGTATCGCTCAAGAAATGCCGACACATCAAGGAAGTTCAACGAACCATAGGGCTCCGCATAATCCACAGCATTGCAAGGACTGTTCGGACCACGCGCCAAAGACGCACCGACAGTGATCTGCAGATCCGCATTGTTAATCGCGCCAGCTTCATACACCAAAGGTCCAAACAAACCCTCCGGAGTGATTGGTGGTTCGATCGGGAGCGCTTCGACAATCATCTCACCATCAGGACTGACCGGCGCGAACCCACCCATGTCCGCGATGTGATTGGAAAGCTCGTGCAGAGCCGAAAGCCCATCCTGCCCCGCCGCGACAGGAACCGCAAACGACACATCGATCCCGCCCGGACCGTTTGAATCCGTCGCGCTGATCCGCAGCAACGCATCACTCTCCGCGACGCCGTTGACCTGCAGACTCATCCGTCGCTTCGCATCAGGGAACCAGCCCTTCACTGGTTTCACGATGATATTCGCGGTCCAGTTGCTAAATGAGAAACAGATCCGATCCACATTCCAACCACAATCGATCACCTCCTGATTCACAAACATGCACACCTCACCAGTAATCCCTGGACGAGGCACATTGATCGGAGGCACATACTTCGCGAACCCCTTGAATACAGGAATCGCCGGAGGCATCTGACCAGGTTTATCAAGCATCACGCTCTCAAACGCATCCTTGATCATCTGCGCCTTCACATGCGGATCACTGCTCGCAGCACCTTTGACGCGCCCCTGCTTGACGACACTCATCGTGTTCCCGTTGCCGTCGCACATCTTCACTTCGATCTGCCAGTTCACAATATTCGGAACCTCTGCATCACACACCTCAACCCAGATCGTCCCGATCGGCACACCAGTCCCACGATACGGCGGACAACTCATCGGCTTCTCTGGCTCATCCGCCGGATCAGGGAATCCCGGCCCATACATCGGGAACGGATCAAGCGGATCACCCGACCCAAGCTTGAGCGCATTGAGCACATCCCCCGGCGCCATTAGGATCCGACGATCCGCTTCGTGCAACAGCGTGTTGTCCCCAAACGCACCGGACATATAGATATCCCCTCCGTGATACGCCGAAGTCTGCGAGCGCAGCCGCACATCACTCCCCGGAACCCCCACACTCAAGCGACTCACCGAAAAATACAGCAGCGCCGAATCATTGATGTCATCAAAGATCGCATTCCCGTTCGCATCGTTCCGTCCGAACATCGCGAACGCGTCAACATCATCACTCGGAATCAAACCAAGATCACTCGCCGTCAGCGCCCGCTGCAGCGTCGCTGGAGATCCAACAACAACCGTCAGAATATCCGCGCCCGACCACCCATGAATCCCAAGCGTTGGTGATCCCTGCTCAAGCGAGAAATAGATCCGCTGACCAATCATCGAAGAAGGATCAGTCATCGCATCGATCGCCTCATCCGGAGACATCAACATCCCCATGTCCGACTCGTTGTACGCGAGCACATGACCAGTCGTACCAGATGGGAGCGCATAAATATCCGCACCGGTAAACGGGAAGTTCGCATTCATCGGCGTGCCCGCTTGTCCAACCGCTGGATTATCAGGAGAAAACAAGAACGGAAACTGAACGACACCTGAAGCCGTGATGTACACATCCCCTCGATCCAACGCATCGAGCGCATCACCCGCGCTGAGTCCCAGCGCCCCGGCATTACTGACAAAGACATTTGTCCCCGATCCGCCGTTAAACACCCCGCCGTGATCCGGAGCCGCGTTCACCGCTGATCCAACATCACCCACCGAAAACAACTCGTGCGAAAAATCAACCTGCGCCATCGCGCCCATTGCACAACACGCCAAGAGCGAAGCCCCGGCTTGGATCCGAATCCGTTGCATACTGATACCCTCCAGACACGCGTGCCCGGACCGGGATTGATCCGAGAACAACTCGGTCTACACATACGGTATCAGAACCACACAATCATGCAAGCGCTTTTCAACACGGATCTCTGGAGCACACAAACGGACTATAAACAGATGCCTATTCGTCCTCGATCATCGGACGAATCCGCTCGCTCACATCCTTGGGTTTCCCCCCCGTCTTGAGCTCCTCGAGCAATCGCAGATACGTCTCGTAGCGCACCGCTGAAATCTCCCCCGCATTGACCGCCGCCTCCACCGCACACCCCGGCTCATGATCGTGCGAGCAATCATTAAACTTACAGTCGTGCGTGTACTCCAAAAACTCCGGGAACATCCATCGCAGCTCGTCCGGAGAAACATCCGCAAGCCCAAAGAACCGAACCCCAGGCGTATCAATCACGCGGATCTGTTCGCCACCCGCGCCGTCAATAAAGTGCATCGAGCTCGCCGTCGTCGTGTGCCGACCGCGCTGATCCCGCTCGCGCACACGACCCGTCTCAAGCCCAAGCGCCGGATCCAGCGCATTGGCCAGCGAGCTCTTCCCAACCCCAGAGTGCCCCACAAAAGCGCACGTCTTCCCAGACAACAACTCCCGCAGCTCATCGACGCGCGACGAAGAATCATCACCCGGAACCGCCGCACACACCGCGATCGGAATCCCCGCTTCCCGATACGGCTCCAGCTTGCTCAGCTCCGACCCCCGATTGGAATCATCAAGCAGGTCCACCTTGTTGACCGCGATGACCGCCTCGCACCCACCCGCCTCGATCGCCACTAGGTACCGATCAATCAGCCTCGGATGCAACGGCGGAGAAACCACAGAAACCACCACCACAATCACATCGACATTCGCCGCGACGACCCGCTCCTGTCGAACATCGTGCGCATCGGGACGCGCCAGCTTGCTCGTCCGCTCCATCACGCTCACGACCTCGAACAACTCCTCGTCATCGTCCTTCGCGTCGAGCTTGGTAAACACCACGCGATCCCCCACCGCGATCCCCGACTGCTGCCGCGCCGCCAGCTCCGCGCTGAGTCGACAGAACACCGCCTTCTCAACATCATCCTCGCTGCTCGGCAGCACCGTTGCACGCCGCCTCGTGAGCTCGATCACCAGCCCCTCTTGCAGATCCGCCGCATCCGACGACTGCTCGCGGACGCGCTTCGCGTGCCCGTACTCCTTCTCCACGATCCGCAGCACCCAATCAATCAACGGATCCGCGCGACGCTTCCCCCCGATCCGCTCACCATCGAGCGTCTCGCGCGCCTTGGACCGCCGCCGCTTCTGCGCCGCCGACCGCTGCTCACGCGCGAGGTCATACACACGATCCCGATCCGCCTTGGAAAGCGACTCCAGAATCCCCTCAAGTTTGCTTCGTTGGTGCTTGTTCAACACCAGAGTTTATCCGCAAAATCGCCCTACAATCCGCAAACATCTGTTGGAGAACAAAATCATGACCGCTGCAACCACCACCCCCTTCGCCGTCCGCACCAAAGAAACCCTCGACATGCTCGCCTCGACCGGCCAGATGAAAGTCCTCCAGACCCTCGACTCCCCGATGGACGCCCTCGTCACCATGATCGACGACGACGGCTCAAAGCACGAGCGCATCTGCATGTGCTCCAACAACTACCTCGGACTCGCCAACCACCCCGATGTCGTCAACGCCGGCATCGAAGCACTCAAGCAATACGGCGCAGGAACCGCATCCGTCCGCTTCATCTGCGGCACCTTCACCCCGCACCACTCGCTCGAACAAACCATCGCCGAGTACATGGGCACCGAAGCGTCATACACCTTCGTCTCCTGCTGGAACGCAACCGAAGCCCTCTTCCCGACCTGCTGCGAAGCCGGGGACATCATCATCTCCGACGAACTCAACCACGCATGCATCATCGACTCCATGCGCCTCACCCCAGTCATCAAGAAAGGCGTCAAGAAAGCCGTCTACAAACACTCCGACATGGACTCCTGCCGAGAAGTCCTCGAGCGCGCCAAAAACGATCCCGAAGTCACCGGCCAAATCTGGCTCATCACCGACGGCGTCTTCTCCATGGAAGGCGACATCGCCAACCTCCCCGCGCTGCGTGAACTCTGCGACGAGTACGGCGCGTACCTCTGCGTAGACGACTCCCACGGCCACGGCGTCATGGGCAAAACCGGACGAGGCACCCACGAACACTACAACATGATCGACGAAAACGGCAAGTCCCAAATCGACGTCTTCACCGGCACGCTCGGCAAAGCACTCGGAGGAGGAGCCGGAGGATTCATCGCAGGATCCAAAGACCTCATCGACCTCATCATCCAGCGCGGACGCCCAACGCTCTTCTCAAACGCCCTCCCAGTCACCGTCGCCGCCAGCGCCAACACCGCGATCCGCACGCTCATGAACGAGCCCCAGCGCGTCGAGCATCTGCGAGAAGTCACACAATACTGCCGCGAGCAGATCAAAGCAAAAACCAAGTTCGAGGTCCTCGAATCCCCGACAGCAATTTGTCCCATCATCGTGGGAGAAACCGCCACCGCAATCGCGATGTCCAAAAAACTCCTCCACCACGGCATCTTCGTCATCGGCTTCGGCTACCCCGTCGTCCCCGAAGGCGAAGCAAGACTCCGAATCCAAATGTCCGCCGCCCATACGAAGGAACATGTGGACCAACTCGTTGAGGCGTTGAAGCGGCTATGAGTGACAATCAATATGAGTATCAACTTCCAAAAGATCTAGAACAAGGACTAACCAATGCCTTGCGAAACGATGAACAGGTTGTTGTAAAAAAATCTAGTAGACGAAATGTTGAACTAATGATCGCGCCATATAGGTCTATCAAAGGTGCAAACATTCATATGTGCCTACGCGAAAGCAATCACCAAAGACCACATGTGCATGTCGAATATGGCGATCAAGAAGTCTCAATAGATATTGAAAATCAAGAAATTCTAGCTGGAAAAATACCACCAAAACAACTGAAAGAAGCTACCAACTACATTCGCAAAAATAAAGATAAATTTCATAGATATTGGGAAAGCATGAAGCAAGGCAAGAATCCAAAAATCGAAGAAGCTAATCGGGTTAGAAGACTAAAAACACAACACCCAACTGATGATCAGTCTGGCGGCTTAGAGGAGTCATCTACGACTCCTCCACGATCATGAAGCAACCGATCATCCACCGCACTCTAATATGGAGTCAATGCCACGCTGCTTCAACTGCAACTACCCGAGAGACGAATGGCTCAGCCCAGAGCCCTGTCCCGAGTGCGGCGTGATTCCGCGTCAACACATCCGCCCATTCTGGACGAGCCGACAACGCGTGCTCGCGATCCTGTGTATCTCCGTGTTCATCACAGGAAACATGCTCTTCGGAATCTCGCTCCGCAACCCCTACATCTACGACGGCATCGCCGACGTTCTCGCAACCCAACCCGACACCATCTTCCTCGCCACACTGTTCTCCATCTTCATCGCCCCCTCGCTCCTGATCTATCTCATGCTCGAAGGCTTCAATCGCGGACTCTCCAAGAAATACTCCGTGATACTCTCGCTCATATCACTCATCCCCGTTTTCGTCTGCACCATGTTTGCGCACATCATCTTCGCTGCGATCATGAGTATTTGAAAGCCGCCCCCACTCACCCAAGCTCATCATCCGCCACCGAGTAATGCGGATCCTCAAGCACATTGACCTCCACCATATCCCCCGCCTTATGCAGCAAGAGTCGGCAGTCCTCGCTCAGATGCCGCAGATGTAGCGTCTTCCCCGCCTTGCGGTATTTCTCCGCGAGATTGTCGATCGCTTCAATCGCCGAGTGATCCACCACGCGCGAGTTCATGAACTCGATCACTACATCATCGGGATCGTTCGCCGGATCAAAGAAGTCGCGGAACTCATGGATACACCCAAAGAACAAAGGCCCATTGAGTTCATACGTCCGCGACCCATCCTCGTCATCACGCACAACCACATGGATATGCCGCGCATGCTCCCACGCGAAGATCAGCGCCGACACGATCACGCCGACAACCACCGCGATCGCAAGATCCGTCATCACCGTCACCCCCGAAACCAAAATCAGCACAAACGCGTCCTTCGGAGGCGTCTTCTTGAGAATCCGGAAGCTCGACCACTCAAACGTCGCGATGACCACCATAAACATCACACCCACCAGCGCCGCCATCGGGATCTTCTCGATCAGCGATGATCCGAACAAGATAAAGCACAGCAGGAAGATCGCCGCGCTGATCCCCGACAACCGACCACGCCCACCAGAGTTGATGTTGATCATGCTCTGACCGATCATCGCGCAGCCGCCCATCCCGCCGAACAAGCCGCAGACCGAGTTCGCAATCCCCTGCCCCACGCACTCCCGATTCCCGCGCCCGCGTGTGTCCGTCATCTCATCGATCAGCGTCATCGTCAGCAGCGACTCAATCAACCCGATCGCCGCGAGGATAAACCCATACGGCAGGATAATCCCGAGCGTCTCAAAGCTCATCGGAACCGTCAAAGGCTTGAACGCCGGGAACCCACCCTTGATCGACGCGATGTCCCCCACCGTCTTCGTATCAATCTTCAGCCCAATCACCAGCACCGACACAACCAAGATCCCCGCAAGCGCCGAGGGGAACGCCTTGGTCAGCTTCGGAAGAAAGAACATGATCCCCATCGTCAGCGCGATAAACCCACAGAACACAATCATCGGAGTCCCGCTCATCCACTGCGACTGACCATCCTCACCAGCCACCTTGAACTGCGACAACTGCGCCAGGAAAATCACAATCGCAAGCCCGTTCACAAACCCAAGCATCACCGGATGAGGCACAATGCGGATGAACTTCCCCAGCCGCAGCACGCCCACACTGATCTGAATTAGCCCCGTCAGCACGACCGCCGCAAACAAATACTCCACGCCGTGCTCGGACACAAGATGCACCATGACCACCGCCATCGCGCCCGTCGCGCCGGAGATCATCCCAGGACGCCCCCCAAAGATCGACGCGAGCAATCCCACCATAAACGCGGCATACAGCCCAACCAACGGGTTCACATTCGCGATAATCGCAAACGCGACCGCCTCAGGAACAAGCGCCAGCGCCACCGTCAATCCCGACAACACCTCGGTCTTGATCCCCGCGCCGAGGAATCCTTTGGAAGAAAAGCGTCCCAACCCCGCAGGGGTGGCGATCTTTGAGTCTGTTGTCGTCATTGGATTGATCCTGCAAAGTCAGAAGCCGCAGCGGATCAGCGATGTTCACCAGCACCCACGCGACGAAGATGACGCATCGTAGACCACCAACACCGACCGCCCACCAGAGCGAGCGACCGATTATCCCCCCGAATACACCGGCACCGCAAACCGGTGCACAAAGTCCACCCCCCTCGCCTCGCCGCGCACCTCCAGATCCCAGTACTTCGCCGGACGATCAGATATATCCGTATCCTCCCCATCCTCCGGAATCAGAAACGCGATCGGGATCTGCCCCTCTGTCCCGAACCCCCCAAGCTGAGCACGCACCTCATCGATCACCCACAAATCATGCACCTTCCCTCGGCAAACAATCTGCTTCTTGCTGTTCCGATTCGACACATGCTCAAACGACTCGACCACATACCGAAGCGTGATGGAAATCCGATCGAGCATCCGGAATCCACGCGGACACATCACCGTCCCCGTCACCATCCCACCAGGACGCACAGGCAACGTTTCATACACCATGCGAGGTGATCCGTACCGAACAGCACACAGCACCGCCCGCACAATCCAGATCACCACCACCAACTGAACCAGATACATCACCCCAGTCATCGTCCACAGAAAGTACCGAACCCCCGACGCCGGCGCCGTCATCGAAACCCACGTCGAGATCGCCGTGAAGCACCCCACCATCAACAACCCCATCGCATGCATGCCCCACCGCCCCGAGTCTCGACTCTTCATGCCGGGAAGCGAATCCGCATCCGCCCACACATAATCCGCTCGCCACCCCTCATCCGGATGCAGCAGCGCGTCGCGCTTCCCACGCGTCCGCTTCATCAGGTCCGCAACCCCGTACCCAATTACCAGAGCCCCGCCCGCGAGGAACACCAACGCCGCCGCCCACAGCACCCAGTCCGGCGCGTTCTTCGTTCCACCGACATACCCAGCCGCGATCAGTCCCACCCAGCTACCCACGCCAAACATCGCCGCTCCGAACACCATCGAAGCGTGCCAAGGCATTCCAATCATACTGATCGGCGTGTAGTTCGGGAGGATCCCCTCGCTCCCGACCTCATCCGACGCTCGGCTCATTCCAACACGAAATCTCATGCAACGAGTTTAACGCCTCGGATTGCGCGCCGTCCCCTTCGCGTGCGGATTGCCCACGACATTGGGACCCTTGATCTCCGCAGGTTTCACATACGCCGGCGTCACCCCACCATCCGTGCGCCCGTCATGCTCAGCATGCGAACGATCATCAGACGACCCCCGGCTTCCCGAACCCTGACCCTGCGAAAACCCAGGGTCACCCGGTAACTCCCCCTCGTACGTCGGATCCGCCATGTCAACGCGTGCAAAGAGCAGCCGACCCGCGGCCGTCTGCATCGAGCTGGTAATCACCAGATCACGCGACTCGCCGATGAACGGCTGCCCGTCCTCCGCGACCACCATCGTCCCGTCCTCTAGATACCCGACCGCCTGACCCTGCTGCTCGCCCGGCTTGATCAGATCAACACGGATGAGCTTCCCAGGAATCACCGTAGGCTTGAGCGCATTACTCAGGTCATGAATATCAAGCACCGGGATCTTCTGGATCGAAGCCACACGCGCCAGACCAGTATCAAGCGTCACCAGCATCCCCTTGAGCGCCTCAGCAAGCTCAACAAGCGCCAGATCAACCGCCTTCTTCTGCACGCGCGTGTTGTCGATCACCACATCAACCGACCCCATCCGCTGCAGCTTGCTGACCATGTCCAGACCACGCCGACCTTTGCTCCGCTTCATCCGATCGCGCGAGTCCGCCATCGTCTGCAGCTCCTCGAGCACAAACTCGGGAATCACCATCGCCTGCTGGATCAGCCCAGTCGCCGCGATATCCACGATCCGCGCATCGATCAGAACAGATGTATCAAGCAGCAACGGCCGAGGACCGCGGATCTGCTTCGCAAACTCAACATACGGAATCACCAGCCGGAACTCGTCCTGCGTCTGCAAAACAGTCGTGATCCCAAGGAACGACAACGACACACCAAGCAGCACCTTGATCGCCGACACAATCGCACTCGACTGCAGGTCCCACGTCTGCATGACCAGGTCGATCATCATCGACAACACCCACGTCGTGATCAATCCCGCCATCAGACCAAAGACCACCCCCGTGATCGTCGCGATCTTCTTGCGAGGCGTCAGCATATCAACCGCCAGGAACACGCCCGACAAGATCAGCGCCATCAGCACCGGGATCCACCAACGCTTCGCAAACCCGAGCTCGAAATCACCATCCGCTTGATTGATGCTCAGCACATACAGCATCATCACGATCAGCATCAGACCGACAAACGCGATCCGCACGAACCGGACAAGCATCAGGGAATCACGATCCTCGGTTAACTTCATCGCCTTTTCACCTCTTCGCCGTAGAGCGGTCATATCCGCCGACTGTCGTAGTCAGATTCTGTAGTCCGCATGTCGAGACCCACACGGTAGAATAGTCCCGACCCACTGTATCAACTCTGCCCTGCAATTGCACGAGTTTCCTACCTACAACTCCTCAATAAATCATGTATTCATAATCCAAACCGATCAGTATGGTATCATCACCCATGAAAAGATCTGTCGTCATCACAGGCCTAGGACCACTCTGCTCCGTCGCCGACTCCACCGACACCTTCTGGGACGCGCTCGTCCAAGGCACCACCTCTATCACACCCATCGACTCATTCGATGCCTCCGGATTCTCATGCCCTTTCGCTGGACAAGTCCAGAACAACGTCCGCGACTGGGTCCCAAAGACCTACCGCAAAGCCACCAAAGTCATGGCGCGCGACACCGAGCTCGCCGTCATCGCCGCAAAGATCGCCGCAAACGACGCGCAACTCCTCACCAGCGGCTCATCCGACGAAGAACTCGAAACCAATAGTGGATTTCAAATCAACCCAGACCGAACCGGATGCCAGATCGGCGCCGGACTGATCGCCGCCGACACCGCCGAGATGTCCCGCGCCGTCGTCACCGCGACCGATAACACCGGAACCTTCAACACCAACAACTGGGGAACCGAAGACGGCGCCGATTCCGGGATGAACAACCTCCCCCCACTCTGGCTCCTCAAATACCTCCCCAACATGCTCGCCTGTCACGTGACGATCATCCACGGGCTCAAAGGACCATCCAACACCATCATGGGAGCCGAAGCCGGCGCTCTGCTCTCGATCATCGAATCGGCGCGCGTCATCCAGCGCGACTCCGCCGACCTCTGCCTCACCGGCGGCGCCGAATCACGCCTCAACCCCCTCGGACTCCTCCGCTGGGATTATGCGAATCGACTCGCCAACCTCAAAGACCTCAGCGACCAAGACCCCGCCCAATCCATCAGACCATTCGATCCAACCTCCGCCGGCTCAATCATGGGAGAAGGCGGAGGCATGCTCGTCGTCGAAGAAGAATCCCACGCCAAGTCCCGCGGCGCCCGCGCCTACGCACGGATCACCGGCTTCGGATCCGCTCAATCCCTCACCCCCCCGCTCCCGATCTTCAACGAAGAACCACCCACCACCGACGAAGCCATGAGCCGAGCAATCACCACCGCGCTCAAACAAGCCGGGATCCAGCCCTCTGATATAGATTGCGTGCTCCCGCTTGGAATCGGACAACCAAACCTCGACACCCGCGAAGCCAACGCGCTGCGTGATTCGCTTGGTGAGCACGCACAAACCGTACCCATCCTCACCCTCTGCAATCGCATCGGAAACACCTTGTCGGCGCACGCCGGACTCATGACCGCCGCCGGCGCGTTGATGCTCCACCACCAACAACTCCCAGCGAACACGACAACACTCAACGGTTCTGGGTTTTTTTGCCTAGCTAAGAAAGCAGATCTTCATCATGTCTTAATCTGCACAAGTTCGCTCGCAGGTCAGTGTGCCGCACTTGTCCTGTCTAAGATATGAACCAATGATCTCTGATCGACTATGAGCTGAGCACCAACACGCTCAGCAAACGGCGCGCTGTAACTAAGCCGCTCTTAAATTCTTATTCCTTGGAAGGGACATTTATTATTATGGCACATCAAAACACCCAAGAACGTCGCCGCGGACGCTCGACTCCGCTCTCGGATCTCGACCCCGCACTTACGGAATCGTCGCGCCGCCTCATCGGATGCGCGATCGAAGTCCACAAAGAACTCGGACCGGGATACCCGCTCGAGATCAACAAAAAAGCACTCATCAAAGAACTCACCATCGAAGAGGTCGCCCACACCGTCGATCATAAAGTCGATGTTGAGTTCGACGAAGAAGTCGTCGGCACCGTCGGCGCTGACTTCTTCATCGAGGACCGCTTCTTCCTCAACATCAAAGCCGAATACCACGACGTGACCGGATCAGACCGCAACGCGCTCCGCGCCACCCTCCGCGCCGCGGACCTCGAGCTCGGTCTCATCATCAACTTCGGACAACGCCGACTCAAAGACGGCCTCGTCCGCGTCCTCAACCCAGACGCCCTCCGCTCAGATGACGACGAGGACGATGACGACGATTACGAAGACGACGAAGAGTAATCCAAACCTCTCAAACCACACCAAGAGCGGGCCAACGCCCGCTTTTTTCTTTCCCCTATCACCCAATCACCGACCTAAACTCATCCCATGGGAAACACCACCAAAAACCTCCCCGACGACCAGCGCGTCGTCGTCACCGGCGCTGGCTGGGTCACACCGCTCGGATCCGACATCGACACCGTCTGGAGCCGCCTCCTCAACGCCGAGAGCGCCGTCGCTCCAATCACACACTTCGACGCCACCACCTTCGCGACCAACTTCGCCGCCGAGGTCAAAGACTTCAACCTCTCCGACTACTTCCAAGACGACGCGGGCACCCACTCAACCGCCGGACGCTCAACCCAGTTCGCCCTCGCCGCGTGCCACAACGCATTCCAGAGCGCCAACCTCCTCGATGCCAACATCGACCCCACCCGTATCGGGGTCTACCTCGGCGCTGGAGAAGGCGTCCTCGACTACGAACCATACATGGCCGCCAACGTTGCCGCGTGGGACCACGACGCGCGCGCCTTCAACCCCAAGACCTGGGCCGACGTCGCCTACCAAGGAATGACCCCCGCACCAGAGCTCGAGCAAGAGCCCCAGCTCACCGCGCTCCATCTCGCCAAACGCTTCAACGCTCAAGGCCCAAACCTCAACTGCATGACCGCATGCGCCGCTTCGACCCAAGCGATCGGTGAAGCCGCCGAGCTGATTCGACAAGGCGACGCCGACATCATGATCGCCGGCGGCGCGCACTCCATGATCCACACACTCGGGATCACCGGATTCATCCGCCTCACCGCGATGTCAACACGCCGCGACGACCCCTCCACCGCTTCGCGCCCCTTCGATGTCTCGCGCAACGGATTCGTCATGGGAGAAGGCGCCGGAATCGTCATCCTCGAATCCCTCGCAAGCGCCAAAGCACGCGGCGCCAACATCCTCGCCGAAGTCTCCGGATTCGGATCCACCGCCGACGCGTACCGCATCACCGACATCCATCCCGACGGACAAGGCGGAGCGGGAGCGATGCAAATGGCGCTCGACCAAGCCGGGATCAACCCCGCTGATCTCGACGACAACGGACGACCCCTCGTCCACTGGATCAACGCCCACGGCACATCCACCCAAGAAAACGACAAAACCGAATCCAACGCCGTCCGCTCAGTCTTCAAAGACAACGCGATGAACGTCCCCTTCTCCTCCGTCAAATCCATGCTCGGACACCTCATCCAAGCCGCAGGAGCCGTCGAGTTCATCACGTGTTTGAAAGCCATCGAGACCGGAATCATCCCCCCAACCGCAAACCTCAAAGAAGTCGACCCAATCTGCGGCCTCGACCACATCCCAGGTGAAGCACGCGACTGCAACCCCGCAGGCGGTGTCCACACCACCCTCTCCAACTCCTTCGGATTCGGAGGCCAGAACGATTGCGTCTGCCTCACCAAATACACCGGCTGATCTCAACCCAAATCTTCAATCAACTCAAAGCACCGCAGGTCCCTTCCCAAGCGGCGCATCCTTCGCCGCATGGACATCCCCAACCGTGCGACCAGAGATATCCCCCGCCATCGATTCCCACGCCGGATCCCACCCGATCGCCTCGGGAGTGCAGCACGCAACCGATCGACCAGATCCCAAAGTCCCCAGCGCACTCCGACCACTCGCACGCCCCTCAACGAACCGCGACTCAAACAAAACACGCATCCAGTACATCTCCTTGTTGCTCGGCGTCATCTCTGGGAACCGCACCCGCGCCGATTCGAGCTCCGCATCACTCACAAGCTCTTCCGCGCGATCGCGCAGCGCATCAACCCAGCCGTACCCCACGCCATCAGAGAACTGCTCCTTCTGACGATGCAACACCGAATCGGGCAACCACCCACCATGCTCAAACGCTCGGCGCAAGATCGCTTTCTCCACCCCCGCCCATTGCCCATCATTAGGAATCATCCGATCCCTCGGCTCGATCGACATGCTCCGGTCCACAAACGCGCGATCCAGCATCGGGAACCGCAGCTCCAATCCAGACGCCATCGGCGCTTTGTTAGCCCGCATCACATCGAACTGGTGCAGCCGTTCGACTTTCCGAACACACTCCTCGTGGAACGCCTCGCGCGAAGGTGCTTTGTGGAAGTACAGATACCCCCCAAAGATCTCGTCCACCCCCTCGCCGCTGAGCACCATCTTAAACCCAAGCTCAGAAACACACTTCCCGAGCAGATACGTCGGAACCCCGGTCCGTACCTGCTGATCACTCTCCAGATGCTCAGCAACCGTCTCGATCGCGTCCATCGCTTCCTGAATCGTGAACCGGAACTCGTGGTGGATCGAACCGATGTGCGCCGCCACCGCCCGCGCCTTCACCAGATCACTCGAATCATCAAGCCCGATCGAGAACGTATGAATCGGAGTCCCCCTCCGCTCCATCTGAATCCGCGATGCGATCGACGCGACAAGCGACGAATCCAACCCCCCCGACAACAGCACCCCCCACGGCGCATCGCTCTGCATCCGCTTCTCGACCGCTTCGATCAACCACGCCTGCACCCGCGATGGATCCGCAGGGGTCGACGGGATCTCATCCTTCCATGATGGCGCATACCAACGCACGCAGCGCACCCCCTCCTCATCCCGAACCCACGCCGTGCCAGGCTCAACAATCTCCACGCGTTCACAGTCCGCAACCAGCGCCTTCATCTCCGACGCAAACCACACCGTCCCAGACGAATGCCAACCGATGTACATCGGACAGATCCCCATGGGATCGCGCCCCGCGATCCAGTGACCCGTCGCGTGATCCAGATACACGATCGCGAACTGCCCGTCGAGCTTTGCAAACCCCTCAGCCCCGTACCTCGCCATCGTCGGCCCGATCGCCTTGGAATCCGCATGACAGACCGGGTCCACAACCCCGAGTTCCTCAATCAACGCTTCCGCGTTGTAGATCTCCGAGTTGCTCACCCACACCCCAACCCCATCATCCAAAGGCTGCTTCCCGTCCTCCGGCGCCATGATCGATAAACGCCGATGCCCCAGCCACGCGTGATCGCTCGACCACACCCCGCGTTGGTCTGGTCCCCGATGCGCCAGCAGATCGAGCAGCGCATCTCCGCGCTGTCCCAAGCCGCGAACGCCGATGCACGTGGTGTCTGATTCGGTCACTGTCTCTAAGATCGCCAAAAATCCGCACATGGTCCGCTCCGTTCGATGGTGTTCTCATTCGGAGCCCCGCTGACCAGACCCGACCCATCCCAGACAATGGAATGAAAAAGGCCCCGTCATCGACGGGGCCCGCTGGTGTCTTTCGTGGAATCACGCTCAACACATACCAGCAACCCCGCCCATCCGGTTATTCGAACCGTTGGCGTTCTGCACATTGGTATTGGTATTGAGATCGATCCGTGTCATGCGTGCATCATACAAATCTTCCCATCGACTACAAGCACTGTTTTGACAATCCAGCACATTCTTTGCACATCCACGCAAACGCCCCGGACCCCCATTTCCCTTATCAGACCGGTATTTTGACGCGATTCTGATTCCAAAGCCCCGATCAGGACGATCTACACGCCATGTCCAAACTCGGCGCCATCCAGACCACCATCACCTCCCTCGCGATCCTCGCAGCCGTCGGCGCGGTCGGATTCGTCGGGATGAAAGTCGCCAAAGCTGAAGCAACCACGGCTGTATATAAAGACCGCCTCGTCGATCTCTCGAGCGAGTACGAAACCCTCCGCACCCACTACAACACCGCCGTGCGCCAAACCGCGATCACCGAGCTCGTCGTCAAAGACCGCAAGATCACCGTCCAGATCCGCACCATCGAAGGCGAGCAAGAAACCATCCAGACCCCCTGCAACGCGGACAAAGAAATCTACGTCGACTTCGCGCTCATCGCCGGACGCCTCTGGATCCGCCGCGTCTTCGACGCCGACACCCCGCCATCACAAGCGACCGTCATCAATCCCAAGCTCGCCAACGTCGACTGGGATTCTGAGGGCGCGCTCGTCGGACAAGCCGTGTATAGACAGCTCGACGAGGGACGCTGGATCGTCAACGCTGCAGGAGATGGCGCGCTCGCGCTGACGAAAGTCCCCGATGACCAGATCATCAACCTCTCCCCGCCCCCGACTGTAAAGGCCTACGAAGAAATCCAATCCGAGGTCAACGATCGGCTCGATAAAGTCACCTGGCGCGACGTGTTCGCCTCAGTCTTCACCGACTGAAAGACCTACTTCTTCCAGATACACCAATAGTGCACCGCCGCCGCGTGCCACACAATGTGGCGCAGCATCACCCCGATCATCTCATCGAAGAACATCTCTTCGCCGTACGTCACGCGCCCGCAGCGCTCCGGATGCTCGATGCACCACGCGCTGAACCGCTCGACATCCTCGCGGATCATCCGCCCCGCCCCCGCGACGCTCCGCACGATCGGAGGCCAATCATCCACTTCCTTCCCCCACTCCCCCATCGCCGCCTTCGCATGAATCCGGAACACCTCCGCGATATGCATCAGGTGCCACGCGCCGCTCCCCTCCTCATCGACATCCCCGATCTCCATCCATGCGTGCTTATCCAGCGCCATCCGCAGCGACTCCCAAGGCTCACGAACAGTCGCAAGCAACTGCCCGACCAACGCCTCGACCCGCACCGCATGCTCGTTTATCTCGCCCATATCGCTCACCGATTCATTGCTCTGCCAATCAAGGCACCAGCGCGCCGTAGCCCTCGCTGAACACCTCGACCGGATCACCAACACCAAGCGGAAGACCCGTCGCGTTCCAGATCACGATCATCGCCATCCACACCAGCGTAAACGCAATCGTATACGGCAGCATCATCGCGATCAGCGTCCCGATCCCCGCCTTGGGCGCGTACTTCTGCACATACATCAGGATAATCACCATGTACGGATTCAAAGGCGTAATGATGTTCGTCGTCGAGTCCCCGATCCGATACGCCGTCTGCGTCATCTCGGGACGGATCCCGATCAGCATAAACATCGGGACAAAGATCGGCGCAAACAACGCGTACTTCGCGCTCATCGATCCAACAAACAGGTTGAACACCATCGTCACAAGAATAAACGCGATCAGCAGCGACCCCGCGCCGAACTGCTGATTGAACAACCACTCACCACCAGAGAACGCGAGCATGCGTCCCAAACCAGACTCATCGAACGCCGCGACGAACTGACCCGCAAAGAACGCGAGCACAATGATCGGCGCCATCCCCGCCATCGACTCTACCATCGTCTTCGCCGCGTCCTTGGTCGATTTGATATTCCCCACGACCGCGCCGTACACACACGCCGGCAAGATCGTCAGCACAAACATCAAAGGCACAATCACCGCCACCCAACGCGGGAACGGCCCATCCGTCCCATACAAAGGCGACCCCTTCCAGAACACCAGCAGCGCCGTGAACCCAAGCCCGATCGCGAAGGTCACACCCGCCCAGATCAGCCCCTTGAACTCATCCGGATTCAGCTTCCCGTGCCCCCCAAGCGTCGATGCATGCTCAGGATCAGGACCACCATCCTCAGGAGACTTCGCGGTCAAGCGCTTCTCAACAAACACCGCCGTGGTCGCCCAACCAACAAAGGTCAGCACGATCGTCGAAGCCGCCATGAAATACCACGCCGCCGTCGCCGCGACCGCGCGATCCGCATCAATCGTCTGCGCCGCCCCCTGCGACAAATTGCTCATCAAAGGCTCAAGACTCGTAATCAACAGATTCGCATTAAACCCCGCCGCGACCCCCGCAAACACCGCCGCGATCCCAGCCAGCGGCGAGCGCCCCACCGCCAAATACGCCAGCGCCGCCAGCGGAGGAAGCACCACATACCCCGCATCCGAACCAAGCGAACTCATGATCCCAAGAAAGATCATCGCCGGAGTCAGCAACATCCCAGGCACGCGCGACAAAGCCGCACGCAAAAGCGCCGAGATCAACCCAACCCGCTCCATCGGACCAATCCCCAGCATCCCAAGCAGCACCACCCCCAGCGGCGCAAACCCAAGGAAGTTCGCTTCCATGCTCGCGAGCAACCAATAAATCCCCTCGCTCGTCAAAAGCGACCGCGCGAACATCACGCGCCCATTGGACACCAGCTCAGGTGGAGTCTCCGGATCATCATCCGTATCGACAGGCACCTTCTCAAACACCGCCCACCCGTGCTCCGCGACATTCATCGGAGAGCCATCATCTCCCAGCACCGTCTCCCCAGTCGCATCGATCACCAGCCGAGCGCTCAGGTTCGCCGGATCATCGTTGTCCACGACGATACTCGCCGCTTCAAAGACCTCGCCGTCCTCCCCCTCGCTCACGCGCCCGATCACCCCCACGCGCTCGTCCACCCCACCGTTCGCCACATCAACATGCCAACGGACCTCGAACCCATCGGGAAGCGACGGAGCCGCGAGATGACTCGCCAGCAGCACAAACACCAGCCCGATCAGGAACAGGAAAGCGGGATCGGGGAGCTTGTTCCCCAGCCACTCAACGCCGTTGAGCGCCTTGCCGAGGATGCCCACCTTCGTGGTGCCGGATGACTGTGGATCAGACGGATTCGATACAGATTCTTGTGACATTCAGCCAGTGTCCCCGATCTGACAATGATCCGCAACCCCGACCCCAATCCCAATACCTCCCCTACACTTCCGCTCAACCCAAAGGGAACAGGAAATGACCGCAAACGCCGAGCAAACCGAATCTTCCGTCAAATCCATGGACGACATCATGGCCCTCTGCAAACGCCGAGGGTTCATCTACCAAGCCTCCGAAATCTACGGCGGAGTCAACGGCTTCTGGGACTACGGCCCACTTGGCGCTCAGCTCAAGAAAAACCTCCGCGACGCATGGTGGACCGATGTCGTCATGCTCGGATGCAACGGACAAAACGGACCCGACGGCAACCCCGTCGAGATCGTCCCCTTAGATAGCTCCATCATCCAAAACCCAAAGGTCTGGGAAGCATCCGGACACGTCGGCGGCTTCAACGACCCCATGGTCGACTGCCGCGAAACCAAATCCCGCTACCGCGCCGACCACATCATGTGCATGGGAGAAAAAGGGGACTCCACAGGACAGATCTACGCGTTCATCGAGAACGACGACAAGTCCTTCGAATCCGCGCTCAAAAAACTCAGCAAGTACAAAAAGAAAGACATCGATAAAGACAACGTCGACCTCTGCCCCTTCACCGACCTGAGCGCCGACGAAATCGCGATCACCGTCGGACCAGACGCCAAAGAAGTCGGCACCCTCACCGAACCCCGCGCCTTCAACCTCATGTTCAAAACCGTCCTCGGCGCGACCGGGAACATGGAAGACAACGCCGCCTACCTCCGCCCCGAGACCGCGCAAGGCATCTTCGTCAACTTCAAAAACGTCGTCGACACCACCCGCGTCGCCCTCCCCTTCGGGATCGCCCAAACCGGAAAAGCATTCCGCAACGAAGTGACCCCAAGAAACTTCACCTTCCGCTCGCGCGAGTTCGAGCAGATGGAGATCGAGTTCTTCTGCCATCCCGATGACTCCAAAGCGTGGTACACCTTCTGGCGCGACTGGCGCATGCAGTGGTGGCAAGACCTCGGACTCGAAGGCGACAACCTCATCCTCCGCGAGCACGACAAGGACGAGCTCGCCCACTACGCCAAAGAAGGCGCGGGAACCTCCGACATCGAGTACCGCTTCCCCTTCACCGCGCCAGGATTCGGAGAACTCGAAGGCATCGCCGACCGAACCAACTTCGACCTCGCCCAGCACGCAAAGCACTCCAAAACCAAACTCGAATACTTCGACAACACGCGAGGCGAGCTCGCAAAGAACGGCCAACCCAAGGGAGAACGCTACCTCCCCCACGTCATCGAACCCTCCGCAGGTCTCGATCGTGGAGTCCTCGCGATCCTCTGCGAAGCCTACACGCCCGACCCCGACCGCGCGTCAGGTGTCTACATGAAGTTCCACCCAAGACTCGCGCCGATCAAAGCCGCCGTCTTCCCGCTCGTCAAGAAAGACGGCATGCCCGAAATCGCCCAGCCGCTCTACAACGAACTCCGCAAACGATTCGGACACCTCGGCACCATCGAGTACGACGAAAAACAATCCATCGGAAAGCGCTACGCACGCATGGACGAAGCCGGATGCCCATTCTGCTTCACCATCGACAGCGACACACTCGAGGACAACACCGTCACCGTCCGTCACCGCGATACGCTCGACCAGGAACGCGTCGCGATCGACAAGGTCGGAGACTATCTCGCCGAGAAACTCGGGCTCTGATCGGATCTTTCAATCAAACCACTCGTTCCGCTCGCCGCGCAATCGCGGCGAGCGTCTTTATAGAATTGCCATTTCTTGACCAAATTCACGGATTGATCCGAAACTTCCCCACCCCGTTCCCCATAAAACAAGCCGCACAGTTCACCTCCCAATCCACTCGCAGGGGTCGTTTCAATGGGTTTCGGAAAGATCATCGGTATCACAGTCGTCGGCGTTGGCATCCTCGGAGCCGTCGGCTTCATGGTCGTCAAATCACCGATCGGACAGCAGTTCACCGGACAAGGCAACAGCATGGAGCCCATCGGGACCCCAGTCCGCATGGAACCCGTCACCCTCGGAGACCTCCAACGCACCGTCTCCGCCCCCGGCTCCATCGAACCACGCACCCTCGTCAAAATCTCCTCCCAAGTCTCCGCAAAGGTCCTCGCCCTCCCTTTCCGCGAGGGAGACCTCGTCCACGAGGGTGACGTCGTCGTCCGCCTCGATCCCCAGAACCTCAACGCCGCCCTCGACAGCGCCAAAGCGGGACTCAAGCAACAAGAAGCATCGCTCCTGGGATCCGAAGCATCACTCATCAACGCGCGCCTCCAGTTCGAGCGCCTCCAATCGCTCTACGAAACCGGAGACGCGACCAAAGCCGAACTCGACGGCGCCGAGGCGCAGTATCTCAACGCCCAGTCCAACAAAGCCGTGATCGAAGCATCCATCGAGCAAGCGAAAGCACGCATCGAGCAAGCACAAAAAGACCTCGAAAACACCAGCATCACCTCCTCCATCACCGGACTCGTGATCTCCCTCTCCACAGAAGTGGGCGAAACCGTCATCGTCGGCACCACCAACAACCCAGGCTCCGTGATCATGGAGATCGCCGACCTCTCCGAGATGCTCCTCAAAGCCGCCGTGGACGAAGCGAACATCGCGCCAGTCAAAATCGGACAAGACACCACCATCTACATCAACGCCTACACCGACCGCACCTACACCGGAACAGTCTCCAACATCGCCCGCAAGCGCCAGGTCGCCTCCGACGGCACCGGAACCTTCGAGGTCGAGATCCCCATCGATCTCGAAGAAGGCGAGACCCTCTACACCGGACTCACCGCATCCACCGACATCGCCGTCGAGCACTTCTACGACACTATCCTCGTCCCATCCCAAGCCGTGCTTGATCGCCGCATCGAGGACCTCCCGCAAGAAGTCGTCGAGGGCAACGAGCAGATCGACACCAACAAAACCTTCGCCCGCGTCGTCTACAAAGTCGTAGACGGCAAAGCGATCGCCACCCCCGTCATCGTCGGCGCCTCAGACCTCACCAGCACCGTCATCCTCGAAGGACTCGAACCAGACGACCAGATCATCGTCGGCCCCTACCGCGTCCTCGTCACGCTCCGCCACGACATGAACGTCCGCGACATGAACGCCGAGACCGAAGAAGTCGACGCGGACGGCTCAGACACAGATGAAAACAGTGAAGAATCCGATGAATCCGAATCCAACGAGGCCGCGGATTCAGACAATCAAGAAGTCGCCGAGGGTGGGGATGATTCGTGAGCAAACCCAAGGACGCCAACCCAAACCGACCGGTCATCCAGATCCGCCGACTCAAAAAATACTACAAAGTCGGTGAAGAAGTCGTACGCGCCCTCGACGGCGTAGACCTCGACATCCACAACAACGAGTTCGTCGCGATCATGGGCGCGTCCGGCTCAGGCAAGTCCACCCTCATGAACATCCTCGGATGTCTCGACAAACCCACCAACGGCGCGTACGTCCTCAACAACAAACCAACCCACAAGCTCGGCATGTCCGCCCTCGCGCGCGTCCGCAACGAAGAGATCGGATTCATCTTCCAAACCTTCGAGCTCCTCAACCGAGCATCAGCGCTCCGCAACGTCATGCTCCCGATGCTCTACTCATCCAAGCACATCTTCAGCGCCCGCAAGCGCGCCAAAAAATCACTCGGACTCGTCTCCCTCACCGACCGCATGACCCACCGCCCCAACCAGCTCTCAGGCGGTCAGCGCCAGCGCGTCGCGATCGCGCGCGCCCTGGTCAACGAACCCTCCATCCTCCTCGCCGACGAGCCCACCGGAAACCTCGACTCCAAAACCACCGTCGAGATCATCCAGCTCTTCAAAGAACTCCACCAATCCGGACAAACCATCATCGTCGTCACCCACGAAGAAGACGTCGCCGGACACGCCGATCGCATCGTCCGACTCCGCGACGGACGCATCATCTCCGACCACCCAACCGAGTCCGACCCCATCCACCAAGACTGGGTCGACCGCATGGCCTCAGGACGCGGCTCACTCGCCGAGGTCACACAAGCTGAGCACGAACTCAACAACCTCGCCGACCAAAGACGCGAGCAAGCACTCATCGAAGAAGCCAAATCCAAACCACGCAAACGACTCTTCAAATCAAACAAGCCCAGCGAGGTCACGAGCGAGATCGAAAGCGAGGCCAAGCCATGACCATCATCCTCTCGCCCATCGCCCTCATCGTCCGCTTCCTCTGGCAAACCGTCTTCCTCGCCCTCGCGCAGGTCTGGGCAAACAAAACACGCTCCATGCTCACCGCGCTCGGGATCATCATCGGCGTCTGGGCCGTCATCTCCGTCATGTCCGGACTCAACGGCATGCGCGGATTCGTCCTCGCCGAGTTCGAAAAATTCGGCGCCCGCAAAATGTGGGTCTGGGGAGAAGTCCCAGACAACAAACGAGCCGTCATGTCCTGGACCGACGTCAAGCTCTCCGTCTACGAAGCCAACCTCCTGCTCGACAAAGCACCCTCCGTCGAAGAACTCACCCCGATCTGCAACAACTCCTGGCCCGTCACCGCAGAACTCAAAAGACTCCCCTCCGTCCGCGTCTCCGGAATCTGGCCCGAATGGCACACCATCGAAGACCGCCAGGTCCTCTACGGCCGCCCATTCTCACGCATCGATGACGACGAACGAAGACAAGTCTGCCTCATCAACGACCAAGGCATCGAAGAACTCGGACTCGACATCGACCCCACCGGAGACTACATCCTCCTCGCCGGAAGACGCTTCCTCATCGTCGGCGTCGTCGAAACCAAAGACGCCGGAGGATTCGGAGGAGGACAAGCACGCACCGAACTCTTCATCCCCTTCTCCACCCACAAAATGATGAACCCCTACACCTGGACCAACTTCATGGTCCAGATGACCTCCCCCGACGCATCCGAAGACGCGCAAGCCGAGATCCGATTCATCCTCCGCAACCACCGCGACCTCCAACCAGAAGACGAAGACACCTTCGGGATGTTCGTCCTCCAAGACGAGATCCAGCAGTTCAACGCCGTCGCCGGAGTCATCGGCGCCATCGCCTTCGGAGTCGTCGTCATCTCCCTCGTCGTCGGAGGCATCGGGATCATGAACATCATGCTCGTCTCCGTCTCAGAACGCACAAGAGAAATCGGACTCCGCAAAGCGATGGGCGCCAAACCCCCCATCGTCCTCTGCCAGTTCCTCGTCGAAGCCGTCGTCCTCTGCGTCGTCGGAGGTCTCGTCGGACTCGTCTTCGCCGTCGCCACCGTTGCCGTCCTCTCGAACCTCCCCCAGCTCTCCGCGCTCGAGAGCACCGAGGTCTCGAAGTTCGCCGTCGTCCTCGCGATCGGATTCTCCGCTCTCGTCGGCGTCGTCTTCGGGATGGGACCCGCCATCAAAGCATCACGACTCAACCCCATCGACGCGCTCCGCCACGAATAAACCGCCAGTCCACACGCACAGAAGCAAACATGACCAACGCACACCACTCGCCAACCGTCCCGGCGCTCCTCCTCGCAGCTGCCCTCACCGCCGCCCCGTTCCTCGCCGGATGCATGTCCAATCCCTTCGCCGCTGGACCCTTGGACACCAAGACCGTCGCGACCAAGGACCGCCTCCACAACATCGCCGTCTTCAATCTCGAGCGCGCTCCCGTAGACGAAAATCAAACCTCCCAAACCCAGCTCGAGCAAGCCCAAACCGATTACTCCAACGTCGAGCAGATCGACCTCACCCTCGAGAACGCCCGCGCCGCCGCGCTCTCCAACAACCTCGGACTCACCGCGACCCTCATCGCTCCCGAGATCGCCGAGCAGAATGTCAACCGCGAGCGCGCCGCGTTCGAAGCCGTCTTCACCCTCGGCGCCGCGTGGGCCGAGACCGACGCCCCCACCTCCTCAACCCTCGTCGGATCACAATCCCGCAACCAGTCCTTCACGCCAGGCATCCGCATCCCCCTCATGACCGGAGGCAATCTCACCGTCTCCGCGCCCATCAACCGCTTCTCCACCAACAACACCTTCTCCACCCTTAACCCCGCGTGGACCTCCGACCTCGAAATCTCCTTCTCCCACAACCTCCTCCGCGGCGCCGGCCGACGCGCCACCACCCACGCGCTCCGCCTCGCCGACCTCGACCACCAATCCTCCCTCGCGCAGACCAAGCTCGAAGTCATCCGCGTGCTCGCCGACGTCGATCGCGCCTACTGGCGCCTCTACGCATCCACCAAAGCCCTCGAGGTCGTCGAGCAACAACACACCGTCGCCCAGAACCAGCTCTCCTCCGCGCAGCGCAAACGCAACGCCGGGACCGGAACCGAAGTCGACATCGTCCGCGCCCAGTCCGGAGTCGCCGACCGAGTCGAAGCGATCATCCTCGCCCAAAACGACGTCAAGCTCCGACAGCGCACGCTCAAGCAGCTCGTCAACATGCCGGGACTCGACGTCAACACCTCCACGCGCGTCCTCACAGACTCCGCCCCCGATCCCGTCCAGTACCTCTACGACCTCGACCACCTCACCGAATCCGCGCTCCACAACCGCATGGAGATGCTCGAGCTCGAGATCCAGCTCGCGCGAAACGCCGCGTCGATCGCATTCGCCGAGAATCAAAAACTCCCCCTCGTCGCCCTCAACTACACCTACCGAGTCAACGGCCTCGCCGGATCGCTCGGAAACTCCTACGACATGCTCGCCCAGAACGAGTTCGAAGACTGGTCCGTCGGAGTCAACGCCGAGTTCCCGCTCGGGAACGAAGCCGCCAAAGCCTCGCTCGCCCAAGCCATCCTCACGCGCCTCCAGTCCCTCAACACCAAAGAAGCACGCACCCAGTCCATCACGACCGAGGTCCTCAACGCCGTCGATAACCTCGAAAGCACCTGGCACCGCATCCTCGCGTCCCGCGAATCCGTACTGCTCAACGCACGATTGCTCGAAGCCGAGTCCCGTCAGTTCGACGTCGGACGCTCGACCTCCACCGACGTCCTCGACGCCGACGCCAACCTCGCCAACGCCCGCCTCGCCGAAATCCGCGCGATTGTCGACTACCAGATCGCCCAGATCGACCTCGCCGTCGCGACCGGCACCCTCCTAGGACAAGCCAAGGTCCATTGGCACTCCGACCCCGAGCTGCTCAGCGACGAGAACAAAGCCCGCGCCAACGAGGGAGTCACCCCCTACAAGCCCGGCTCAGGCATCTGGACCACGCCGTAACCACACCTCTCCAACCCAACCACAACCTACGCAGCACCGCGCCGATCATCCGCGCGCATCCAGCGCGAACACAAACGTAAATCTTTATACCAATTTGATCGCGCCCACTCCCCAATCTCTCAACTCAATCCGAGCGATGACCGATCATCCCACCATGGATTCCTCAAGCTCAAACCCGTCACCCCAATCCTCGGCGACCCAGAGCTCGGACACCCTCCTCCCCCCACTCCAATCCGCTCCCCAAAGCTCCCAAATCGAATCCCACTTCCCCACCGCCAGCGCCAACCAACTCCTCGAGCTCATCGCTCAAGGCCACGATCCCGCCAACCTCAACGGCATGATCAACCACACCCACAACGAATCCATCAACCGCGCCGCATAAACAACCCAGTCCTTCTCAAAGCAAGAGCCGCGAACCATCACGGTCCGCGGCTCTTTCTTTCATAACTCATAACCCTTCAATCCACTCAATCAACCCGAATCACGGGCATCCCTCACCGTACGACGCCAAAAACGCCGAGATGTCGAGGAAGTTGAACGACCCGTCATTCGTCAGGTCCGCCTGTGGATGCTGCTGACTGAACTGCGACAAGAACTCCGAAACATCAAGGAAGTTCAGCGTCCCGCCGCTGACCGCAAAGTCGACCTCGCACTCGCGAGCCGTGATCGTGTACCGACCCGGAGCGACCCCCACCAGCGTCTCGGTCATCCCGTTGGGGTATTTGATCAGCAGATCACCCTCGATCTCAGCGCCCATCCCGAAGTGCACCGTCAGCTCCGACTGCGCCAGGTAGTTCGAGCCCGCGCTCAGGTACCGCACCTGCGTCTGGCCACCAGCCGTCAGCTCGACCAGCGTCCCGATGCCATCAGGAGCAAGCCCCGAAACGCCGCTGGTATCAAAGCTCAGCGTGATCGAGGATCCGCCCGCAGAATCATTCCGCAGACACACCATCTGCTGACGATTGTTAAAGATCAGCACGTCCTGATCGCCATCATTCTCTAGGTCGACATTGAGCAAGCCGCGCCCCTGCCCGCGATCAGTGATACCGCTTACCAGAGCACTCTCAGTGAAGTTCCCCGTCCCGTCGTTGATGAACAGCACAGTGGGGTCCATCTCAAACGTCCCAGTGAACCCGTTGGTCGCAACGATATCGAGCCAGCCGTCTTGATCGAAGTCGATCGCCGTCGATCCCCATCCCCAGTAGCCGTAGTTGCAGCCCGTCGCGACAGAGACCTCGTCAAACACATGATCCACCCCAGTCGCGCGGTAGAACATATTCCCCGAACCACTGGTGCCATCTGTATTGATTCGACTCGTGACATACCAATCGATCCGCCCGTCGTTGTCCAGATCGCCGAAGGTATTGCCCATCCCGTTGGAATCCAGCCCTGTGCCTGAGCTCACTGTCTGATCACTGAACGTCCCGTCGCCGTTATTGACGAGGTACCGCGAGGTATAGAAGTCCGCGACCCACAGGATCTCGGGGTAGAAGTCGCCGTCCATATCCACGAACTTGGGCGCAAAGCCGCGTACTGTGGTCAGGTCGCTCTGGATCGCGCTGAGCGTCACATTCGTAAACGTGCCGTCGCTGTTGTTGCGGAACAACTGGTTCCCACCGAGCCAGCCCGCAACCGCGAGATCAAGATCGCCGTCCAGATCGTAGTCGCCCCACGCCGACGAGAACGCATCGCCCGTAAACGTGTTGTTCTGAGCAACCCCCGCGATCGCGGTCACGTCGGTAAACGTCCCATCCCCGTTGTTGCGATACAGCACATTCTGATTCCCCAGCGACGCCGCGACCGTGCCGCTCGATGTCACGTAGATATCCAGATCCCCGTCATTGTCGTAATCACCGACCGATGCGCCAACCCCACGATGCGCCCGAGCAATACCCGCCGCGGCTCCCCCCTCAGTAAAGTTCCCGTTCCCATCGTTCCAGTACAACAGGTCAACACCCCCCGACCCGCCGATCACGAACAAGTCCTGGTCGCCGTCGCGATCAAAGTCACCGACCGCACCGCCGCTCGCCATGAACTCCATGTCAGGCCCAAACCCAGTCGTGGCATGTGAATGCGAGAGCCCCACCGCGCCGCTCTGCTCCACAAAAGTTATCGGCCCACCAAACGCAGTCCCGGCCAGCGCCGCAACCAAAAGACCAGGCGCGAATACCCCAGACACGATTCCATCAATGCTTCTCATCATTCATCTCCTCAGCGATCGCCGCCGACCCCCACTGAGCTCGGCCGATCACTCCCCAACTCTAACAGAGAAACCCCCAAATTCATACGAATTTCCCGCCCAAACCTGCCCAAATTCACCAGAAAGTCCGATTCCCAACCCCGAGCACCCAAAAATACATAAGCCGGCTGTACACCAAGGTGCACAGCCGGCTGGAAGGGAAGTCATCCGATGAGCATTTGGATCAGCTCTCCGAAGGAATGATCACTTCATCGATCACATGAATGACTCCATTGGAAGCATCAATATCCGCCGCCTCGACCGTGGCGCTGTTGATCATGATCCCCTTCTTGCTCGTGCTGACATTCAGCTTCGTGCCCTCAAGAGTCTTGACCCACTGCCCATCGCTCACGCCATCGCTGTACACACGCCCCTCAACCACGTGGTAGAGCAGGATCGAGCGCAGAGTCTCGACATTCTCCGGCTTTAGCAGATTCTCTACAGTCCCCGCAGGGAGCTTGGCAAACGCCGCGTCCGTCGGAGCAAAGACCGTGAACGGCCCATCACCATTGAGCGCCTCAACCAGACCCGCCGCCTCGATCGCCGCCGCCAAGGTATTGAACGACCCAGCAGATGACGCGGTCTCAAGCAAAGTATCCGTCTTCGGCAGGATCACCTCATCAATCACATGGATCACGCCGTTGCTGCACTCGATATCAGTCTTGGTGATCTTCGCGCTGCCGATCATGCCCTTGTGTGCATCAATAAGAGCACGCTGCCCATTGAACATCGTCAGCGACGAGCTCTCAAGCACCTCTCCAGAGTCCAGATCCCCAGGAACAACGTGGTACGTTAGGATGCTGACAAGCTGGTCCCGATTCTCAGGCTTCAGCAACGATTCCACAGTCCCCTTCGGAAGCTTCGCAAACGCCTCATCCGTCGGAGCAAAGACCGTAAATGGTCCCTCGCCCTTGAGCGCCCCAACAAGATCCGCCTCAGTCAACGCCGCCGCGAGTGTCTTAAACGATCCCGCCGCAAGCGCGGTATCAATAATGTCCGCCGCGCCATGATTCGCGGCTTGGAGCTCGTACGAACCCCCGCCCGATTCGCAAGCGGACTTGTAAGAGGAGCAACCAGGCCCGGCGCTCGCGATCGACGAGACAGCGAATGAAGTTGCAGCGATAGCGGTCAAAATGGTGTTCATTTCGAGTGTTCCTTTAAACTGTAAAGTGATTCTTTGGTGTTCTGCCGTGCCCCTCACGCGAGGAGCACCGTGCGGCTAGTCACAACCCGAGTTCGCCGCTGCAAAACCACTGGACGCAGCGTCTCAAAAATTTCAACACAAATCTCGCAACAGACCACTATCCCCTGCATCCATCACCAAAAACCCACGAACCCACACCGGAACGGCGCCCAGCCCATCTGGAAGCTGATTTCGTGTACACTGGACATCACCCCAATGACCACCTTCACCGACCATCCAAACCTACTCGATGATGTCGCCAAAGGCGATCAGGAAAAGATGTGTCAACTCATCGACTGCTACTCCGGACTCGTATGGTCACTCGTTCGGAGAAAGATCGCGAACTCCGCCGAAGCCGAGGATCTTGTGCAAGAAATCTTTGCGGAAATCTGGAAGAGCGCCCCGCGCTACAACCCCGACCTGGGGTCCGAAGCCACATTCATCGGCGTCATCACCCGACGCCGAGTCATCGACGCGATCCGCAAGAGAACCAGAAACGCCCCCGCCGTCCCGATCGACGAATCAATCGAGTATGGCGATGACGCTGACAACACACCAGACCAGCTCACCCCCGACACGAGCGCCGCTCTCAAAGTCCTCCAATCCCTCAAACCCCAGCGACGAAGAGTCCTCGAGCTCTCAATCGTCCGAGGCCTCTCCCACTCGCAAATCGTCGAAGCCACCAACCTCCCCCTGGGCACCGTCAAAGCCCACATCCGCCGCGGACTCGAAGAGGTCCGCTCCCTGCTCAACGTCAATCAATCGACCGGGGAGGTGTCACGATGAACGGGCACAACAACCACAACCTCAACGAACAAGAACTCGAGCGCATCATCGATCACGCGCTCGGCCAAGACGTGCACAACTCACCAGACGAATCCGCACTCACCGAGATCGAGCACGCCGCAGCGCTCGTCGATGTCGCCGTCGCAACCGCAACCCCCACCGACATGCCAGCAGGTCTCGCCGACCGCCTCAAAGCACAAGTCGCTCAGTACCCCGCTCAAAGCAGCACCTCAACCAACATCAACACCGAGAGCGCCCCACCCGCTCCGCTCCAGTTCACCCAACCAAGCACCCCATCCGCAGCACCAGCCCCAATCAACTGGGTGCCGTGGATGGTCGCCGCCGCGTCCCTGCTGATCGCAACCATCTCGATCCTCATGCCCCGCGGCACACAACCCGAGCCGGACCTGAACGCCCAGCGCTTGGCGCTCATCGAGAGCACCCCACCAGAACAACTCACCCAGTGGGACTGGATCTCCACCGACGACGCAGCAGTCGTCGGAGAAGTCATCGGCGACGTCGTCTGGAGCGACACCCTCAACAAGGGCTACATGCGCATCTCAGGACTCGCGATCAACGACCCATCCCTCGAGCAGTACCAGCTCTGGATCTTCGACGCCACCAACCCAACCGGAGACCTCCCCCAGTTCGGAGAAGGACTCCTCTCCCAGCGCCCAATCGACGGCGGAGTCTTCGACATCAACACCCCCGACGAGATCATCATCGAGATCGACGCCAAACTCACCATCGAGCAAGCCGCCGCCTTCGCAATCACCGTCGAACCCCCAGGAGGCGTCGTCGTCTCAGACCGCTCCCGAGTCCCCCTCCTCGCCCTCGCGCCATAACACCCAACGAACTCAACACCAAAAAAAGAAACGCCGCCGGCTACAAACCAGCGGCGTTTTCATTCCAAGTGGAGACGAAGAGATTTGAACTCTCGACCTCTTGCATGCCATGCAAGCGCTCTACCAACTGAGCTACGTCCCCGTCCATGAGCTTCCGCTCTCGGGATCACCATCGTAGTGATCCCGCCCTCAAGGTCAACCCCGGCCCTCGCGAATCACGCCGAATCCCGCCTCCCAACTCACAAATTCGACCTTCCACCCACAATTCGCTGATCCCGCTTGAGCCGCCCCCCTCGAGCACCGATCACAACTCCGGAAAGGTCCGGATATGGTCTCAGCAAACCAACTCATCTGGTGGATCGACGCCGCAGGCATTCTCCATTCCTGCGCCCAGATCGACTCCCCGCCGCAGATCGCTCCAGGACAACCCGGACACCACGCCCAAGGAATCCTCAACCCCGTCGCGCGCACCGGAACCATCTCTCACATCCATGGCCACCACGCCACGCTCCAAACAGTCCCACGCGAACTCTTCGACGTCCTCGACGCACGCTTCCCCAACACCCGCTGGTGGATCCCCGATCATCGCGCCACGCCGTCGCCCACCACTCGGCCGATCCCCGCGCACTTCTAAATTGACTCAATCAGCTCAACCACCCGCGCAGTGCGCCAGCACCGCCTTGCGCACAAGCACCCCGCCGTGCACCTGATCAAGCACCACCGATCGCTCGCCGTCGGCAATCTTCGGCGCGATCTCCACACTCCGGTTCATCGGACCCGGATGCATCACGATCCCGCCGTCCTTCATCCGCGCCGCGCGCTCTTCGCTCATCCCGTACCGCGCGTGATACTCCCGCGTCGATCCCAGCACCGAGCCCCCGCCACGCTCAAACTGGATCCGCAGCATCATCGCCGCGTCAACCTCCCCAACCACCGAATCCAGATCATCCGTCATCGCGCACCCATACACCCCCATCGATCCCGACATCATGCTCGGAGGACCAACAAGCACCACCTCCGCGCCCAGCGCCTGCATCAACCCCAGATTGCTCCGCGCCACGCGCGACGAGATCACATCCCCGACAATCGCGACCTTCAATCCACTGAAGTCCCAGCTCTCCGTGCGCCCAAACGACCGCCCGATCGTCAGCGCATCGGTCAGCGACTGCGTCGGATGCTGATGCGTCCCGTCCCCCGCGTTGACCACCGAGCACCTGGTGTGCTCGTCGATCATCGCCGCCGCGCCCGACTGCGCCGCGCGGACAACCATCACATCCACCCCCATCGCCTCGATCGTCCACGCCGTGTCCAGCAGCGACTCACCCTTGGCCACACTGGACCCGAAGCTCGTCAGATCGACCACCCCCGCGCCGAGCGCCTGCGCCGCGATCGAGAAACTCACGCGCGTCCGCGTCGAATCCTCAAAGAACAGATTCGCCACCATCTTCCCCGAAAGCTCGTCACCCCGCCACGCGTCCGCATCAGCCAGCGACAACAAGGCCCGCGCCGCCGCCGCGTCCGCACCGTCCATCGTCAGCAGACTCTTATCCGTCCACATACACGCGCCTTTCAGATTCAGTCATCCACCTGACGATACAGCGTCCCGCTCCCGCTTCCGCTCGGAACCACGACCGGCTCCTCTTCAACAACCCGCTCATCCTCAATCGGATCTGGTTCCTGATACTCCGCCGGCTCAACAACCTCGTCGTCCGCCATCACCTCAACATCGCCATCAATCGGAACATAAATCGGAGGCGTCGGAATCGTCCCAGGCGCCCAGTACTGCAACCGCTCCACATACCAAGGCCTGTCACCGCCGTGCATCCAGCAAGTCACCCCACCATCAAGCCCGTCAGGCAAGGGATACACCACATCGACCTTCCCGCTCCGACCACGGATCCACACACGCGAGATGTGATACACCGGAACCGAACCGTCCATCCCCTCCGTCGGAACCATCGCACCAGCCGGGAGCTTCTCAACAATCCGCTGCGCCGTCTCAGGCGTCGTCCCAGCAGGCAGGTTCAACGCGTAGCGCCCCTGCGCATCCTTCATCGGATGCTTCCGCACAACCCGCTCGACCGCCGCCGAGATCACCTTGATCGACGACCCCGAGTTCGCGTTCTTAAACGCCGGCGCACTGCTCGGCTCAGGCACATTCGTATAACTCACACACCCGCTCAAAGCGAGTACGAGCCCAACAGCACCCACCAAAGCCAGTCCAAGCACACGATTCAAAGCATTCATAGCAACCTCCCGCTGCGTCTAGCGTGCTCGATTCACCGAACACACCCCCGATCATAGTGCCCCTCGCACGGATACGCAGAAGAACCCCACCATCATCAGCCCTCTACCATCACCCATGCCCACCAACTCGCCAACCAGTACACCAAAGCAGTACATGGTGTCCCCGAAATCTCCGCCACCCTCCGATCCCCCACCATCCTCGGGATCACGCTATATCCTCGGAATCACCGGCGCTTCCGGAGCCGTCTACGCAACCCGCCTCCTCGAACAACTCCTCATCAAAGGACATGAGGTCCACCTCGTCGTCACCGACTACGGCAAGCGCCTCCTCGCCGACGAGATGAATATCACCTCCATCTCGCTCCAGACCCTCTGCCCCCACCTCGCTCAAGACCAGCACGAATCGTTCTACACATCCAACCTCATCATCCACCCCAACAAAGACGTCGGCGCCTCCATCGCCTCCGGATCATTCCTCCACCAAGGCATGGTCATCCTCCCCTGCTCCTCCACCTCCCTCGGCGCCATCGCATCAGGATCGGGATCAAACCTCTTAAGCCGCGCCGCCGCCGTCACACTCAAAGAGCGCCACCCGCTGATCATCTGCCACCGCGAGTCCCCCCTGAATCTCATCGACATCGAGAACATGCGCACCCTCACCCTCGCCGGCGCGATCATCGCCCCCACCAACCCCGGACTCTACCTGCTCCCCACCACCATCGACGAGCTCATCGACTTCACCGTAGGCAAAGCCCTCGACCTCTTAAAGATCCCCCACGACCTCAAAACCCGCTGGGGCGAGCACTGAACACCCCACCACACCGCTCACTCCACAGGCAGGTAACTCAGCTTCTCACAAATCTTGTCCCCGCGCATCCGAAAGAAATCCGCACCCTTGAGCTCACCCTTCCCACCCTCAGGAAGGTCCCACTGAATCGTCCACTGCACCGCGCACCGATCGCCATTGGCCACAACATCCACGACCGCAAGCTCATAGTTCGGGAAGTGCTCAGGGAGCGAAGCAAACGCCGCGTGGACCGCCTCGCGCCCCTCGAAGCGCCCGATGCTCTTGCCCTCCGCCGCGACATGCTCAAACACCGCGTCGTCCGTCATGTCCGACATGACCAGGTCAAAGTCGTAGGTATTGAAGTTGTTCTCAAAACGCGTCACCACCTCGATCGTGGTCTGTGTCTCTGATGCACTCATGATTCTGTCCCTCTTGCTATAGCAATCATCCAGCTCAGTTCTTCGCGTACTGCCTGCGTCGATCATCCTTGTTGAGCTCAACACTCACCCCGCCGCTCAGTCGCACCGAGTCCTCCCCGAGCTCGCTGCAGATCGCGTTGACCAGCTCCGGACGCATGTGCGTCATGATCTTCTTCCCGTCCTCCCGCTCGCCCGGCTCAATCAAAACCCACGCCCCGTCAATCTCCGCGATCACCATCACAGGACGCGCACTCTTGCCGATCGACAGATCATTCACATCCGCCGGAGTCTCCAAAATCTCGCGCACGCGCCCCAACACCTCACCCGCGTTCCCGTTCACTCGAGTGTTCCGCACCATGACCTGAATCGTCCCCTGCTCAAGCGGATGCCCATCAATCGGCACCACCCGATCCAAAATAATCTGCGCATCACCCCGCGAGTGATCCAATCTCCCCATAAAGAACTTGGGCATGTCCGTATCCGTCAGATGCCCGAACTGCGCATACACATTCGAGAACATCACCGCGTCCGTCGTCCCCGTCGCGTCCTCGACCGTCAGGATCGCCATCTTCTGTCCGGCGCTCCGTCCATTCTTCGTAACAATCGTCCGCGCCCCCTGCACCATCGCAGGCACAATCACCCGCTTGTCCTGAGGCAACTTCTTGAGCTCCCCAACGGTCAAAGGCGTAAACACCCGCGCCCAGTCGTTCCACTCCTCCATCGGATGACTCGACACGTAAAACCCCAGCGTCTCCTTCTCCTGACGCAGCGTCTCCGCCTCGCTCCACCCCTCCGCCTGAATCAAAGGCGTCTCCGGAACCTCCGCCGGACCCGCCTCCTCACCACCACCGAATCCAAACAGCGCCCCCTGCCCCGCCGCCTTGTCCGCCGCGATCGACTGCCCCGCGCTCACCGCCGCCTCGATGCTCGCGATCATCGAAGCACGCTCCTCGCGCGAATGGATCGCATCAAAAGCCCCCGCGCGGATCAGCGCCTCGATCGTCGCCTTGTTCACCGCCCCTGAAGGCACGCGCTCGCAGAACTCAAACAAACTCCCGAACGCCTTCCGCTCCGGGTTCTCCGGATCACCCCCGATATCACGCTCGTTGACAATTGCCTCGATCGCCTTGGTCCCCGCCCCCTTGATCGCGCGCATCCCGAACCGAACCTGCCCCCCGCTCGCGCAGGGTTCCTCATCCTCACCATACACCACACTGAAGTCCGTCCGCGACAGATTCACATCCGGCGCGTTGACCTCCACCCCAGTCCGGATCACTTCACCAGACTTGGGATCAATAAACCGCGTCCGCTTGCAATCATCCAGATACGGGATCCAATCGCTCACCTTCTGCGCCTGGGATTCAAAGCTCAGGAACGACGCCATGTAATGGTTCGGGAAGTAGGTCTTGAGGTATGCCGTTTGATACGCGACGATCGCGTACCCCGTCGAGTGCGACTTGTTGAAGCCGTAGCCCGCGAACTTGAGGATCAGGTCGAACAGCTCTTCCGCCTTCTTCGCGTCCAGCCCCTTCTCAACCGCACCCTCGATGAACTTGGGGCGTTCCGCGTTGATGATCTTCTCTTTCTTCTTGCTGATCGCCTTAATCAGCGAGTACGCGCTGCGCAGCGGGATCCCACCAAGCTCATGCACGATCTGCATGACCTGTTCCTGATAAATCATCACGCCGTAGGTCTCTTCCGTGAAGTGATCCACGATCGCGTGCACCTTGGGAACCTGGTCCTCCCCGTGCTTGCGACGGTTATAGTCAGGAATCAGGTCCATCGGACCAGGACGGAACAACGCGTTGGCCGCGATCAAGTCTTCCAACCGGTCGGGTTTCATCTCCGTCAGGAGTCTTCTCATCCCCCCCGATTCAAACTGGAACACCCCGGTCGTGTCGCCGCGCTGGAACATATCAAACACATAGGGGTCGTTGAACTTGAGCCGCTCAAGATCCAGCGGATGATCCGCGCCCTTCTTCTTCTCGCGTCCCACCGCTTCCCAGATTTTGTCTTCCGGCAACGTCGCGCGGATCCGCTCCTTCGCCCCCTCGATGATAGAAAGCGTCCGCAATCCGAGGAAGTCCATCTTGAGCAGACCCATCATCTCGCACGTCGGGCCGTCCCACTGCGTAATAACATCCTCACTCCCCGATTGCTTATACAACGGCACAACCTCATGCAGAGGCCGCGTCGCCACAATCACCCCCGCCGCGTGCACCGATGAGTGCCGCGCCTGCCCCTCAAAGGTCCGACCCGTATCAATAATCCGCTTGACCGTCGGATCCTTGTCGTACCACTCCTTGAGATCAGGCTCCTGCTCCAGCGCCTTCTCTAGCGTGATCCCAAGATCCTCCGGGATCAGCTTCGCGAGCTTGTCCGCATCCCCAAGCGGGAACTCCATCACGCGCGACACATCCCGGATCGCCGCGCGTGCTTTCAAAGTACCGAAAGTGATGATCTGCGCGACATGCCCATACTTCTCGCGGACATACTGGATCACCTCGCCGCGCCCGTTCTGGCACAGATCGATATCGATATCGGGATACTCCGTTCGATCCGGATCGGTGAACCGCTCAAACAGCAACCCGTAATGCACCGGACACGCGTTGGACAGTCCGAGCACGAACCCCGTCATCGTCCCCACACCCGAACCACGAGCAAGCGACGGGATCCCGCGTTGGCGCCCCCAGTTCACGAAGTCCCACACAATCAGGAAGTACGCACTGATCAACTTATCCGCAAGAATCTTGAGCTCACGATTCAATCGCGCCCACTTCTTCCACCCGTCCGCGTCCTCGCCTTCCATCCCCTCGGGAAGCTCATCGACCCCCTCGATCCCCTTGTGCAAGTGGTCCATGATGCTCGGCCCATACCGCCACACCATCCCCGCCTCACACAACAAACGCAGCGTCTTATCACATTCCTTCTTCAGCGACGCCTGATCCAGATCCGGATCATTCGCAGGCTCAAGCTCAAAGTTCGTACAGAAATCCTTAAACCACGCCGTCAGATCCCCGCCAAACTCCTTCGCCGAATGCTTTGGGAGCTTGCTCTTCGCCGGCGCCTTGACCACCACCACCGGCGCATGGTTCGCCCCGATCGGGAGCTCCACATCACACCGATCCGCGATCGAAACCGTGTTGTCCAGCGCCTCGATCCCCGCGTCGCCAAACTCCTCCGTGTTGTACTCCGGACCCTCGAAGATCCCGCGCATCTCCTCAGGAGACTTCACATACAGCTCCGTCGGATAGCGCATCCGATCCGGATCGTTCTTCACCTTCCCCGTCGAAATACAAATCAGCGTGTCGTGCGCATCGTGATCGTCTTCCATGAGGAAGTGCGAGTCGTTATCGCACACCAACGGCAGGTCCATCTCCCGCGCCAACTTGATCACATGCGGATTGATCGAGTTCTGCAACCCGATATGGTGCTGCAGCTCCAGATAAAACCCAGGACCCTTGTCCGACCCCTTGAAAGTCTCCGCGTGCCACTTCGCGACCTCGCGTGCCGCGTCCCAGTGCGACTGATCGCGCGTCTGCTCGTACTTCACCATGTGGAAAGCGATCTCAGAACCCAGGTGACCATTGATCGCGATCAACCCCTCCGAGTGCGACTCCAATATCTCACGATCCATCCGAGGCTTGTAATAAAACCCATTGATGTACGCCTCGCTGCACAGATACAGCAGGTTCTCCCATCCCTTATTGTTCTCCGCGAGCAGCACCAAGTGGTGCCCGCCGTCCGCGACCCCTGTGTACGTCCGATCCCGACGATCCCCCGGCGCGACATACGCCTCCACCCCAAGGATCGGCTTCACACCCTTCTTCTTCGCGATGTTGTAGAACTTCACCGCAGCGTGCATGTTGCCGTGGTCCGTGATCGCCACCGCATCCATGCCCAGCTCTTTCACGCGATCGACGAGCTTGTCCGTCCGATTCCCCCCATCAAGCAGCGAATACTCCGAGTGCAAGTGCAAATGAACAAATGATTTATCGCCCGCACCTTCCACCAGAGCATCCTCCATCAATCAAACCCATTTCTCGCTCGCGATCCTCATCCTACCAATCCCCATCACCCATCGCAGCGGATCCCCGCAAAAACCGCACAATCGACACCATATCCATATCCCGCACCACCCCACCCCCACAACCCCAGAAACACCCCAATTCACACAATCCTGACGCGATTTCGCTTCCATTCCCAATCCATATATACAAAGATACGTATAGAGAGAAGCCGCAAACCCCATATGTCCAGTGGTTTGCACAACAGAGAGAAAACCCACCATGCGTTTCACCAACACCCTCGCGTCCATCGCGATCCTGTCCGCTGTCGCAGGAACCGCCGCCGCTGATGTCTTCAGCGACTGGAACCTCGTCGTCCGCAACAACCTCAACATCACCTCCGAAGTCGACGGCTCCGCACTCATCGGCGGCTCCGTCTTCGGAACATCCAACTACGCCGTCCAAGGCGTCACCTCCTCAACAGGCGACGGCCTCGTCGTCGGAGGAAACCTCGGCGCCGGATCCAACTACCAAATCAACAACGGCGGAAACCTCCGCATCTCCGGCGCTGTCAACGGCAACGCCAACCTCAACGGCGGAGGATCCACCATCGTGGACCCAACCGTCACCAATATGGTCAACAACGCCATGCTCCAAGCATCCAACCTGAGCACCTACTTCTCAGGTTTCGGCGCGACAGGCAGCATCGATAACGCCGGAAACATGTCCGCATCGACCGTCGCTGTCGACTCCCAGGACGTCGCGTTCTACAACGTCACCCAAGCCGACATCACAGGACTCGGACAACTCAACCTCAACTTCGGATCCGCAGACACCGTCGTCATCAACTTCGACGCCGCCGCATCCGGAGGCATCGCCAACTTCAACGCACCGCCAAACCTCATCGGCGACTTCAACCAGAACAACTCCACCCGCATCCTCTGGAACTTCCTCAACACCACCCAGCTCAACATCAACAACTCCTTCAACGGCGCGATCCTCGCCACCGATGCCCAGCTCAACCTCACCGGTGGCGGCATCAACGGCTCCGTCTTCGTCGATTCCGTCGGAATCATGAACGCCGAGATCCGTCGCCACACCTACACCGGCGCTGTGCCCACCCCATCCACCTTCGCACTCCTCGGCGTCAGCGGCCTCGTCGTCGCCCGCCGCCGACGCGCCTAAGCGCCCAAAACACAACACCCTACACCCCACAAACCCACCAAATCCGGTGGGTTTTTTGCTGCCATCTCATTCGAGTTATCGGACACTAAAGCGCCCACAGCTCCCAAACAAAGCACGGAGCGCCCACCCCGTCCCAACAACCTGCTCGAAATGTTCAGGTCCCAAAAAAACCCGATTGAATTGAACTCTTTTCCCCACAATTACTTGCAGACGCCAATTCCTGAGGCACATTCAGTTCCGAGAACACTTGGAGAATCTCGTTTTTCGGGGACAACCCCGGGGGAGAACTGTAATCATGCTGACGAAGAACACCATCGTACTGGCCGCCTCGGCTGCCATCGCCTCAACCTCGCTCGCAAGCGATCCTGTATTCACACTCGAAGACCGCAACTCATCCGCGAGCTTCGACGTCAACAGCGGCCAAATCTCATGGTAAGTCGACGGAGTCTCGCAGCTCTTCGCCCAAGAGTTCTACTTCCGCCGTTCCACAGATCAGAGCGAACGCCTGCTCAGCGCTGAGAACCTCAGCCTCGACGGCATCCTCACCACAGACACCAACCCGTTCCGTGACGATCGCCAAGACGCAATCGCCCAACTCTTCAACGACGACAACGGGATGCAGATCGAAACCATCTTCACCCTCCGCGGCGGCACCGACGGCTCAGGCCGCTCCGACCTCGCAGAGCAGATCGTCATCCGCAACCTCGGAACCTCCACACTCTCGCTCTCCTTCTTCCAGTTCGTCGACTTCGACCTCGGAGGAGACTTCGCAGACGACACCGGTGAGATCATCAACGGCAACACCGTCCGCCAGAGCGACGACGACTTCTCGATCTCCGAAACAGTCGTCACCCCGCAACCAGCACTGTTCCAAGTCGATGACCAGAGTGTCCTCTCAGGACTGCTCAACGATGATGCCATCGACGACCTCAGCGGACAGTCCTCATACGTAGGCGACGTCGCTTGGGCCTTCCAATGGGACATCACCCTCGAAGCGGGCCAAACCTTCATCATCTCGAAGGACAAGTCCATCGTCCCAGCTCCGGGATCACTCGCCCTGCTCGCAGGTGCCGGACTCATCACCGCACGTCGTCGTCGTAACTAACCAACACACGGATCAACCGCGCCGGTTCGCACGCAACAACGAACCGATCGCCATACGTTCAAAAACAACTGGAAACCTCGACAAAACGAGGACAATCCGGGGGAGATAAACAATGAAAAAGACAACCGCAATCACAATCGCAGCACTGACTGCACTCTCGACCGCTGCACTCGCAGGTGAAGGCGGAGGCACCGATGACATCGTCCTCGGTGACGGCAACTCCACCGCGACCTTCGACAACTCCACAGGACAGTACTCCTGGATCGTCGACGGCGCAGAGCAGCTCTACGCTCAAGAGTTCTACTTCCGCCTCGCAGGGTACAACGACGAAGTAAACGTCAACACCCTCACCCTCCTCGGTCAAGCAATCAACGACACCAACACCTTCACCGATGATCGCTACGACTCGATCTCAACACTCTGGGGTGACAGCGCCTCAGGTCTCGAGATCGAAACCACCTTCACCCTCCGCGGCGGCACCGACGGCTCCGGAGTCTCCGACCTCGCAGAGCAAATCTCACTCACCAACAACGGCAACGAAACCATCGTCCTCTCGTTCTTCCAGTACGTCGACTTCGACCTGGGCGACGATTCCAGCGACGACTCAGGAATGATCGTTGACGGCAACATCGCTCAGCAAGCAGACGACGAGTTCTACCTCTCCGAAACCGTCGTCACCCCAGCTCCACACGCTTTCCAGATGGGTGACTACGAAGACATGTCCGAACTCTGGGACAACGGAGTAGTTGACGACCTCAACGGCGACTCTTCATACGAAGGCGACGTCGCATGGGCATTCCAGTGGAACATCACCCTCGAAGTCGGCGACTCCTTCCTCATCTCCAAGGACAAGTCCATCGTCCCAGCTCCAGGATCACTCGCACTCCTCGCAGGTGCCGGCCTCCTGAGCACCCGCCGTCGCCGTGCATAAATAAGCACCGACCGCAATCTCAACCCCCCCACCAAACACCCCATCTGATGGGGTGTTTTTGTTGATAGACCACTTGTTTGGGTGGTGTTTGCAGCCCCCAAACCGCCCCTCATGCATTTTCCCCATATACACCGATAATTAATCGCCAATTGCCACACTCACCTCTTGAACTGAGCATCCGCTCCAGTACACTCAAGGGAGTGGGACACCCATGTTGCGGCTCCGTTTCGACCGCTCTGAGAGAAGAGAGAGAGAAAACCATGGACAAGAGAACCGTATTTGGAATTGCTGCGTGCGCTGGTTTCGCAACCTCCGCACTCGCTGGTCCTCAAACATTCACCATCGCCGACGGCAACTCGAGCGCCACCTTCGACGCCGCCTCAGGACAGATTGCCTGGGACATCGATGGTGTCAACCAAGTCTTCGCACAAGAGTTCTACTTCCGTCGCAGCACCGACACCCGCGAATACCGAGTTGATTCATTCAACCTCAACAACGTCGGGAACTTCACCCAAGACACCAACCCATTCACCGACAACCGTGATGACGCCTTCGGGTCACTCTTCACCGACGGTGCAGGTCTTGAAATCGAAACCCTCTTCACCATCCGAGGCAACGCCGCCGGATCGGGTTCCGCAGACCTCGCAGAACAGATCAGTCTCCGCAACACCTCAAACTCAGCAATCACCCTGAGCTTCTTTCAGTTCGTTGACTTTGACCTCGGAGGCACCGCCTTCGACGACTTCGGTCAAATCGTCGGCGGAAACACCGCTCAACAGTCCGACGGCTCAGGTTTCCAAATGAACGAAACCGTCGCGACACCACAACCCGTCGCCTTCCAGATGGACAACTCGTTTGCCCTCTCAAGCCTCCTCCGTGACGGAAACATCGACAACCTCGATGGCACCAGCTCACACTCAGGAGACGTCGCCTGGGCATTCCAGTGGGACATCACCCTCGAAGCCGGCGGCTCATTCCTGATCTCCAAGAACAAATCAGTCGTCCCAGCTCCAGGATCCCTCGCACTCCTCGCAGGTGCAGGACTCCTGAGCTCGCGTCGCCGCCGCTGATTCTGAATATCCAAACACCCCTCAAAGCACCCCGGATCTCCGGGGTGTTTCTTTGTACGCCCGAATCGATCCCAAACCCAAAAACACCTGTTTTTACCATATCTAACCCAATAAATAACAATTCGTTGGCATTTTCAAAATCAGTCTTGCAATGCCACTTTCAACTAGGGTAAACTGCCACCAGTGGGACGAGATACGCAGTTCTGTTTCGGCTGCTCTGAGAGAGAACAGAGAAAGAGAGATTCAAAATGTTCAGAAACACCGTAATCGCTGTTGCGTCATGCGCCGGTCTCGCATCGATCACCCTCGCGGGTGGAACCAATGTGCTCGCCGATGCAAACTCCACCGCATCCTTCGACACCAACTCAGGACAAATCAGCTGGCTCGTCGACGGCGTAGAACAAATCTTCGCGCAAGACTTCTTCTTCCGCCGCGCAACCGACTCACGCGAATACCGCGTCGATGACGTCAACCTCACGCTCGACGGCATCTTCACATCCGACACCAACCCGTTCTCCGACACGAGCCACGACGCACTCGCGCAGCTCTACTCCGACGGCAACGGACTCCAGATCGAAACACTCTTCACCCTCCGCGGCGGAACCGCAGGTTCGAGCAACGCTGACCTCGCTGAGCAGATCACCATCCGCAACAACAGCAGCGAAACCATGTCGCTCTCCTTCTTCCAGTTCGTCGACTTCGACCTCGGCGGAGACTTCTCCGACGACGCCGGTCAAATCGTTGGTGGCAACACCGCACAACAAGCAGACAACGACTTCTCCGTCGCAGAGACAGTCGTCACCCCTGCACCAACACTCTTCCAGATGAGCAACGCGGTCATCATGAACGCATTCCTCAACGACAACAACATCGACAACCTCGACGGCACCTCCTCCTTTGCAGGTGACGTGGGCTGGGCATTCCAGTGGGACATCACCCTCGCAGCAGGCGAGCAGTTCATCATCTCCAAGGACAAGTCCATCGTTCCTGCTCCAGGCTCGGCGCTCCTCCTCGGAGCCGCGGGACTCTTCACCGCACGCCGCCGCCGATAACCCATCCAAAGCACGTCAAAACTCTGACTCCTCTGAAACCCCCGACCAGTGCGGGGGTTTTTTAATGCACTTATTTCAGCTCTTAATCTCCCCACCAAAGACTACCCAGCCACTTCTCGGACGCCAATCACACGCTCCAGCAACCGCCTCCAACACCTGTCCCGTCTGTAACGACAACACTTCGCCCGTCGCCCCTCATCAACCCCCCACTTCATGGCAACTCCCGTTCCATGGTGTCTATTTGTCATGAGAACACCGCCGCCAACTACGTTCACACGCGGCACACGAGAACAGGGAGAAACACAATGAAGCACACAACCACCGCAATCGCAATCATCGCCGCAGCAACCACCGCAGCATCCGCAGACGTCGTTGATATGAAGTTCACCGGAACCGGCGCCGGATCCAACGTCAAGATCAACATCAACGACTCCTCCTTCAACGCATTCGCCGGAGAAATCGAACACCTGATCCAAGGCGCCGAGTCACCAAACACTTTCTTGAACGGCACCCTCTACACCTACTGCGCCGACATCACCGAGCACGTCGCCAACGACTTCTCGGAATACCAAGTCACCAGCGTAGACAACGTCCCCCTCACCACCGGCTCAATCACCGCGATGAACTCCACCAAGTCCAGCGCGATCCGTGCACTCTACGCGACCACCTTCGAGTCACACCTCAACCGTGACTTCGACAACACACAAGCCGCCGCGTTCCAGCTGACCATCTGGGAAATCGTCAACGACTACACCGGTGACGAATCCTCCATCGATGTCACCGCAGGTTCGCTCACCTTCTCCAAGACCAACGGCGATGCACTCCACGCAAGCATCGTCAACGCCGTCGCCGGATTCAAGCAGAAGATGACCATCGGTCTCGAAGCCGGATGGGGCAACTTCGACGGCGTCATCGGTCTCGCAAACGCCGGCGCACAGGACCAGCTCGCCGTCCCAGCACCAGGCGCGTTCGCACTCCTCTCCCTCGGAGGACTGATCACCACCCGCCGTCGTCGCCAAGCATAAGCCCAACCGACAGACCGCACACACAACCCCGCGTTTCTCTCGAAGCCCCGCTGTTCCCTTCGCAGCGGGGCTTGTTCTATCCACTGAAAGCGCCCGCCCCAACATCCCTACAATACAGAAGCCATGCAGCAGTTCACATCCTCAACCCAAAGCGTCACCTTCCGAGCCCCAGGCCCCTTCGCACGCTTCTTCTCTCTATTCCTGCTCTTCCTCTTCATCATCCTCGGATTCATCATCGCCATCCCGATCCTCCTCATCGCCGCCGTCCTCGGACTCGTCTTCTTCCTCTACCTCAAAATCAAAAACACCCTCACCCGAGCCCACCAACCCAACGGCCCCCTCGACGGACGACACAACGTCAAAGTCATCAACCCCGATGAGTGAAGAACCGCTCAAACTCACCTGCCCCAACTGCGCCTACGAACTCTCCGGCATTGTCGATGACAACAACGTCATCTGCCCGGAATGCGGAAAGCCCTGCGATCCCAGCACTCGCAAAGCACAATCACTCCGATACGCCATGAACTTCGCAGTCGGATTAATCGGCATCCCATCCGTTGTCATACCGATACTCGCTCTGGTAACCATCCACCTACTCGAGTACCGAGTCGTCATGCAATACGCTCGCCTCTATCACCAAGCCGCATTCATCGCACCACTGATTTGGCTTCCGATCACATTCTGGATCACAATCCGATACAAAAACACACCCGACGCGCGCCGAGACATCGGAGCCACCATCGCAATCCTGTTCGGAGTCACCTTCGCATCCGCTATCGTGTACTACGCTCTGTTTGTATTCACCGCACTGCTCACCAGCGGCTTCTAAGCACCAATCACCCCACCCCGAATCTGATTCGTCACCCCGCCCGGCTCCCCGTTCCCGATCACCTCCGCCTCCACCTTCACAATCGGAAGCACCTTCCAGCTCGAGTTCGTCAAGAACACCTCGTCCGCATCGAGCAGATCATCGATCGTCATCATCCGGACCTCGACCCCGATCCCCAGTTTCTTCGCAGCCTCCATCACGCGCATCCGCGTGATCCCAGGAAGCACCGGACTCGGGAGCGCATGCGCCTCCCCGCTCTCCTCACCGCGAGCGATCGGAGTAACCAGCTTCCCATCACTGACCACAAACAGATTCGACACACACCCCCCGCTCAAGTGATTGCTCACCTGCAGCACGATCGACTCCGCCGCCCCCTTCGCCGCGCTCGTCTGCAGCTCCCGCAAGCGCCACCAGTAGTTCAGCGTCTTGTGCCCCGCCGTGGGATCGAGCGGATTGGCGCGCGCCTCCGCGATCGTCGCCATCACCCCGCTCTCGAACATCTCATCCGGATACGCCGTCGCCGGCTGCGCCTGGATCAGCACCGTCGGACGATGATTCGTCCCCCCGCCGCTCTGGAGCATGTTCAAATCCCCGCCCGTCACCGTCAGCCGCACGCGCGTGTGCTTGTACCGCGCCCGCCGCACCGTCTCCTCGACCGCCTCACCCAGCGCGCCGGTTTTCAGATCATCGCTGAGACCAAGCATCGCCGCCGATTCCTGCAAGCGATCCATATGCGCTTCCAGATCATCAACCACCACACCATCCGCCGTGCTCAGCGCATGCATTGTTTCAAAGAGCCCCACCCCGTGCTGCACCGACGCATCAAACGCCGAGAGCTTCGCCTCCTCCCGCGTCATCATCACGCCGTCCAAAAACACGCTCTCGCAGGTATCGCCGCTGTTCAGGTCTTCTTGCATCCCAAAGCGTACCCACCCCGCCCGTTAAATTCCCCGCTGGAAAACCAGCAGAAATCAGCCCGCCTCCGCCGCCGCGAGCTTCTTCTTGTGTTCACGCATAATCGACACAGGCCCAATCAACGCGATCAGATGCAGCAGCACCAGCCCCCCGTTAATCACATACTTGATCATCCGCTGATCGTGATCGATCCCGAAGTTGATCCGATCCATCATCTTCAGACACCCGCACCCGCTCTCGAGCAGCACCGCATCACTCACCAGCGACAAGTAGTACGTAAACGCCACGACACACAGCATCGAGAACACCAGCACCGCACGCCCAAAGAACTTCGTCAGCTCCGACCCCATCACAAACACCAGCATCAGCCCAAGCACCAGCTCCCCAGGACCGACCCACCACATCAACCCATACATGCTCTGAGGCAGCACCGCATGCTCCGTCACCGTATCGACGAACGCATTCATGTCCGATACCTTCGAGAACCCCGCGAGCACCCACATCAACAGAATCAACCCCACACACACGCGAGGCACAATCATCCGAGGATTGCGCAGAGCCCCACCAGAGCCCGCCGATGACCCATCACCCGCAGACCCATTGCCCGTCCCCTGACGCATACTCTGACTCATACCTTTTGCAATCTCTGTTATCGGCGTGTCTCGCATAACCCATATTCTCCATTACGCAAAGACCAACGACCGCTCCCCGAAATCGAGTTTCATCGCCTGCTTGGCAAGATAGAGCGTCTCTTCCGCCGCGTTGTTCGCCTGTTCGGTATGCGCCCGCAGCAGCTCCAGCACCTTCTTGTCCCCCTCTTTCCCCTCAAAAGGCACCCGCCGCTCACGCATCGGCTCAAGCAGCTTGTCGATATGCTCCGCGACCTCCACCTTCACATGACCATCCCCGATGTTGTCCCCCTTGCTGTACGCCTCTTCCAGCTCCTTGATCCGCTCATCATCGCGAATAAACGCACGAACATAATCAAACAACGCGTTGCTGATATCACCAGGCTCATCCATAGTCTGCCGACCCGTGTACAACCCCCCCATCTTCTTCTTGATCTGCTTAAAGGTATCCGTCAGGAAGATCGCATTATTCAGCGATTTGGACATTTTGTGCTTCCCATCCGTCCCGATCAGCCGCGCCACGCGCCCAACCTTCCCCTCAGGGATCGGGAACAACCCACCCGCGCTCACATAGTCCTCATCCTCCGTATGCGGATCAACGCCGCAGTACATCTGATTAAACCGACGCGCCACCTCGCGACAAGGCTCAATATGCGCCAGCTGATCCTCCCCAACAGGAACAAGCTCTGGACGGAACAACAAAATATCCGCGCACTGACCAACCGAGTACATCGGGAACCCAAACGAGTAGTTGTCCCCCAACCCCTTGTCCTCAAGCTCACTCTTGAGCGTCGGATTCCGCATCACCCGATTAAACGGCAGCAGCATCGCCAGATACCAAGAGAGCTCCGCGATCCCAGGGATCTCCGTCTGCAACACAAACGTGGACTTCTCCGGATCAATCCCGCACGCGATCCAATCCTTGATAATGTCAATCGTCGATCGACGAATCTCGTCAGGCTTATCCGCCCGCGTCGTAAACGCGTGCATGTTCGCGATCAGAAAGAAACACTCATACTGATCCTGCAGCGCTACCCGATTCTCAAGCGACCCCACCCAGTGCCCCAAATGAAGCTGCCCCGTAGGGGTATCACCAGTCAATATCCGTGGACGCGATCCGTTGGCAGTTTTCTCACTCATAGACCACGATCGTAGCCCAATCCGCCCCATAACGGCTCAATTCATCCCCGTTTCACCCAATCTCCATCACCAGATTCTTATTGCAACCCCATCCCCCCGATGGTACAGTGAACAGTCCAAAGGAGAGGGACCCAATGAACAACACCCCCGCGACCGACAGCTCAATCTCTCGCCGACAGTTCGTCGCCGCCGGAGCCGCGACCGCAGCCTCCGCCGCGCTCAGCGCCCCCGCCCTCGCTCGCCCCGACTCCGCTCATTCAACCAGACCCCTCCCCGCGCCATCGCTCGCCAAACTCCTCCGCTCCCAAGACGACCCAACCCGCGCCAAACTCTCGCGATCCTTCAGCGACACCAACCTCACCACCCCCCTCATCAAACCTACCCTCGCCCTCACCCCGCTCCCATGCCTGAGCAGCCGTGTCCAGAGCGACGCGTCCCTCACCATCGAGGTCCTCCACCCAACCCCAAACGCCTACGCGATCCTCTACAGCGCCCACAACATCGAGATCAAAGACCAAAGCATCGCCGCCTACCCCGCCTCGACTCAGATCAACGCGCCGCGCGACACCCGCAACCGCGTCACCCTCCGCATCACGCAGCGGACCCCATCTTCCAAACGCGTCAAAGAGATCACCATCCCCGCATCATCCGCGAGCGAGTTCCTCCTCGCGATCCCCACCGCGCACCACGCGAGCAGCGCCAGCTGGCGCTTCAGCAGCGCCCAGCTCGATGAAGCCGGGAACATCACTAAACTCACCAACCCGCTGCCGGGCGTCTCGTCCCGCTGCGCGTATTTCAAACTCACCATCGAAGAAAGCACAGGAGTCTAACTATGGAACCGTTCATCGGACAAATCATGCTCTTCGCAGGCAACTTCGCCGTCCGCGGCTGGGCGCTTTGCGACGGACAACTCCTCCCAATCGCACAACACTCCGCGCTCTTCTCCATCCTCGGAACCCAGTACGGCGGGAACGGAGAAACAAACTTCGCCCTCCCAGACCTCCGCGGACGCGTCCCCATCCATATGGGCAACGGCCCAGGTCTCACCAACCGACCAATCGGATCAAACTCCGGCGCCGAAACACACACCCTCACCACCAACCAAATCCCTTCGCACAACCACAACGCCATCCTCCGCGCCTCAGACGCTGAAGGAACCTCCGCATCACCCACCGACCTCATCATCGCCAAATCCGGATCGGGAGACCCAGACTACAACGGCGCCGAGATCAACTCCGCCCTCCGCAGCGACTCCATCGCCGTAGGAAACACCGGCGGAAGCCAATCCCACAACAACATGCAGCCGTACCTCACCCTCAACTACCAAATCGCACTCGTCGGGATCTTCCCCTCACGCGACTAAAGCACGAGCAACCGCAAGAGGTCCACCATGATCATCCCAACCACCACCGCCGCACTGCTCTCGCTCCTGACGAGCACCGCGATCATTGACCAAGACTTCGGAGAGCTCTCCCCTTCGGACCCAACCTGGGATCGCGTCGCCCAAACCGGCGCCATGGACCTCGGACCCTGCAACACCCAAGCGATCGACTCGATCAACAACGCCGTCGCCTACGACGTCTACTACGTCCGCGCCGCAAACAACTCCACGCTCCTCGACATCTCCGTCTTCTCGCTCCACCCAAACCCCATCGACCTCGACCCCATGCTCATGGTCTACTGCGGCGTCTTCGATCCATCAATGCCAAACGTCAACCTCGAAGAAATCGACGACGACTCCGCCGGATACCCAAACGCGATGGTCCTCTCCTCAAACTTCGCCAACCCCGACAACGTCTACTCCGTCGTCGTAAGCTCCTACTCCAACTACCCACCCTCACGCTTCGGCGACTACACCATCGAAATCGGAACAGGACTCTACTTCTCCACCGCATGCCACCCCGACTTCAACGGCGACGGCAACCTCAACTTCCTCGACATCTCCGAGTTCCTCGCGCTCTTCGGATCCATGGACATCCGCGCCGACTACAACCACGACGGCAACCACAACTTCCTCGATGTCTCCGCATTCCTCGATGACTTCGGATTGGGTTGCCCATAACCCATAACCAGTAAGCAACCCAGCTACACACCAGTCTGCGACGCATCCGCGTTTATCATCAACGCCATCAACACATTCAAAGCATTGAAACACACGTGCATCATGATCGGAACGCCCACCCGCTTCGTCCGCTCATACGCGATCCCGCAGCTCAGCCCCACCGCAAAGATCGGCAAGAGCGCATGCCAAGGCACCGAGTTCTCCCCGCCAAGCCGATGCATCCCCGTAAAGATCAGCGACCCAAAGATAATCGCAAGCCAAGGACTCTTGATCCACTTGATCAGCGCCCCCTGCAAGAACACGCGGTAAATCAGCTCCTCAACAAACGGCGCCCCGATCACCGCCGCCCCGACAATCGCCCACACCCACGGATTCCCAGGCTCATTCTCGAGCTTCACCAGCGTCGGATGCGCCATGTTGTGCGGAGCCGCGCTCTGTGTCTGCGTATATACCCACACCCCCAGCATGTTCATCAGCTCGATAAACGGATACGCCAGCACAAAGCACCCCAGCCCGACCGGCAGATCCAAAAAGCTCAGCCCCAACCCCGAGTTCTTCGTCCCCTCACCATCCCCAACACTCGCGCTCCGCTTGAGCACAAACAACATCCCTAGTCCCGCGATCACCCCGAACACATACGACCCCACCGTGTTGATCGCCTGCATCTGCGTCTCGTCATACCCCTGCTCCTGGATCCACTGGACCTGACTAATCAGTTGCGGAGCCGAGCTCGCCGCGAGGAACACCACAAAGATCGCAAACAACCACACCACGCTCGGAAGCGAGTCCACATCCCGAAGCCCCGCCTTCGCGTACCCGCCCGGACGCAGCAACCCACCCGCGAACAACAACGCGATCACCAGCAGCAGCGACACACCCAGAAACACCAGCTTCCACTGCTGCATCGTCTCAACCAAGTCCCCCACGCTCTGATCCTGCACCCCGCTCGTGTCCACGGCCTGCGCCATCGCCTCAGGAGCAACGCCCCCAAAAACAGCCGCAATAATCACACACATGACCACGCCAGAACCCATCCCACCAGTGCTTGAAGAAATCATCGCCCACAAACGCGAGCAAGTCGCCGCCGAGAAAGCCGACACCCCACTGTCCACCCTCGAGTCGCAAGCATCATTCAATGAACCCCCACGCGACTTCTTCGCCGCACTCACCGAGCACCCGCGCCACGAATCCATGGCCGTCATCGCCGAGATCAAACGGCGCAGCCCAAGCGCCGGACTCATCCGCCCCGAGTACGACCATCCAGATTTCGATCCATCAGACATCGCGCAACAGTACTCCAATGCTGGCGCATCGGCCATTTCCTGCCTCACAGACCAAAAGTTCTTCGCCGGAGACCCCTCCTACATCCTCAGAATCAAGAATTCGGTATCTCTCCCCGTCCTCCGCAAAGATTTCATCATCGATCCCTACCAGATCACCCAAGCCCGCGCCATCCACGCCGACGCCGTCCTCCTCATCGCCGAGTGCCTCTCCGATCAACAACTCACCGATTTCATCGACCACATCGAAGCGCTCCAAATGACCACCCTCCTCGAGGTCCACTCCGAGTCCAACCTCCGCCGAGTCCTCCCCATCATCGAAAGCGCAAACTCCTCGCGCCTCCTCCTCGGCATCAACAACCGCGACCTCACCAAAATGGAAACCGACCTCCATCACTCCATCAAACTCAAACCCCTCGTCCCCGACCACCTCCCACTCGTCACCGAATCAGGCATCCGCACCCCCCAAGACCTCGCGACCCTCAAAGCCGCCGGCCTCAACATCGCCCTCATCGGAGAGCACCTCATGAGGACCGAGAACCCCGGAAACGCCCTTGCCGCCATGCTCGACCAATCACCCTTCTAAAGAACACCGATACAACCACCGCCATAAACCCTTATACAATCCCGCAATACCACCATCCCTCACCCGTTGAGCATTCATATGAACACCCCCCGCCACATCATCCTGACCCTCATCCTCGCGCTCTTCTTGCTCATCGCGCCCTCCCAAGCCCATGCCCAGGACGAGGCGCGTCAGATCCTCATCGACTCCGCGCAAGCACTCCAAGACTCACAAGGTTTCACCGCCAAAGCCACACTCACCGGCGAGGGATCCAAAATGATCCTCTCCACCCTCCCCTCCATGACCGCGCGATTCACCCTCGGAACCCACCCCGAGTTTGGGAGAGTCATCCACCTCCAAGGACAACTCAACCCAACCGCCGAAGCCGCCCCCGAAGACTTCGACATCGTCTACTCCGCCGACCGCTACATCTGGTCCGACCACCCGAAGCAAACACTCAACATCCGTCCGCCCTCAGTCTCCGGACGCATCCGCCCCACGGCGTTCTCCTACCTCCTCCTCGCCGAGCTCATCAAAGACCAGCCCTTCCAGAGCGAGCTCGACAACGCCGAGAACTTCACCCTCGAAGACCAGCAAACCATCGCAGGCACCACCTGCAACGTCGTCCTCATCGAACGCGCCAGACCCAAAGGCCGCTCCACCGCCGGCGCGCACAACAAAGAACGATGGTTCATCGGAGTCGATGACAACCTCCCACGACGCGTCGAGCAGATCACCGACGCCTCCATGATCAACGCCTCGCTCATCATGGAACTCACAGGACTCGCGATCGCCCCGCCATCCGAGTCCGACCTCGAGGTCTGGGTCCCCGACAACTACAAAGTCATCGACAACGTCCGCAAAAAAGAACCCAAAGTCCCCGACCGCGATCAACCCTTCAACAAACCAACCCAACCAACCACCACACCCACACCCCAGCCCGTCATCCCGCAAACACCAACCGACCCCCCAGCACCCAACTACAACTTCACCGACACCAACAACCAATCCATCTCCCGCTCCACCCAAGCCGATCGCATCACCGTCCTCTACTTCCACGGCTCATGGTCCATCCCCTCCAAACAAGCCACCCCGCTCATCTCCGACCTCTCCCGTTCCTTCGACAACCCCAGTAAACCCATCGACACCTTCGCGATCGCCCTGCGCGAGTCCGACCCCGCCGCCGTCGAAGACGACCACATCAACAACAACTACGCCCACCACCTCGCGATCAACCCATCAAACTCCCTCGCCGCGTTGTTCCAAGTCCGCGTCTACCCGACCGTGATCGTCATCGACGACAACAACCGCATCACCTACCGCAACCACATGGGCAAAGACACCGACGCCCAAGCCCTCATCGACGGCGCCAAAGACGCGATCAACAAAGCCCTCAAACCTGCTCCGTAATCCCACGCAATACACCGTTCCCGCGCCCGTTGTGCTCCAAACACAGGAGCACACCGATGCCTACGCGCCCACACACTGCACGACTGATCGCCGCTCTCCTCGCGCTTTCATGCGCGCATGCACTCGCCCAAAGCACCCCGCCCACCGATCCACCATCCACCGTATCCCAAAGCACTGAACAACAGAAGTACTTTGTCATAGAACACACTCTTGTCCTCCACGACGATGAACGCGACAAAGACCTCCACATCCGCATCCTCCACCCAAGCAGCCACGCACTCAACACTCCAACCATCATCTTCTCCCACGGCTACGGCGGATCAGGACTCAACTACAACCCACTCGCACAACACTGGGCAACCCACGGCTACATCGTCATCCTCCCAACACACACCGACTCCATCATCAACCCACTCAATCAACAACACCAAAAACGCGACCGAAGACTCAAATCCATCCGAGAACGAATCCAAGACCGCAAAGCAAACAAACCCGCCGCGGGATTCGATTTTTCTGATTGGTACAACCGACCCCGCGACATCTCATTCATCATCGACTCGCTCGACGAAATCGAAAAACAAACCCCGCTCCAAAGCAACGCCATCGACCGCGAACGCATCGGAGTCGGAGGACACTCCTACGGCGCTTTCACCTCCCAGCTCATCAACGGCACCGACCCACTCGGACCACAAAACTTCACAGACCCACGCGCCACCTGCGCCCTCCTCATCTCACCTCAAGGCACAGGAGGACTCTTCACCAAAGACGCCTGGGACAACTTCCAAGGACCCGCCCTCACCATCACCGGCGACAACGACGAAGGACGCGAAGGACAACCCGCCACATGGCGCCGCGAACCCTACGACCACTCCCCACCAAGCACCCACACCCTCCTCTGGATCAACGACGCATACCACAACTTCGGAGGCATCGCCGGTCGAGTCCTCCCCCTCCCAGACCAAGGCCCAGAAAACCCCACCCACGTCCAAATCGTCCAGAACGCCACCATCACCTTCTGGAACCACCACCTCAAAGACCAATCACACAACATCGCCCAGTTCGCAGACCTCCTCGCAAACCGACTCGCAGACCAACTCGACACCAACCAAGTCACCATCGAACACAATGAACCATAACCCACGCCCCTAACTCACACCCCAAACCACCCTCCCAACCTCCTCAAATCATCCGAAGGAGCCCCCACCAGACATACCATACACCTTGACCCAAACCACCCACCAACCCCCCTCTCCCGCTCACAGGCAGCACACCGCCCAAGCCCTCCTCGCGCCCAATCTATCCACAGCATCCCACCCCACTCCCCTCACCATCCTCCACACCCACCTCATCCCCTCCACCGATCCCGATCCGATCACTGCTCTCCAGTCCCACCTCGACTCCCACCCCAACCAACACTGGATCATCACCCTCGCCTACGACCTCGCCCACACCATCGAGCCCACCGTTCGCCTAACACACTCAACCTTCCCCCACATCATCGCCCAGCGATGCGCTCCATCATCCTCAACCATCAGCACCCACCAACCCCACTGGTCCATCACTCCTAACCAACTCACCCTCACCCCCAAATCCCACTACACCAAAATCGTCCGCCGCGCCCTCGACTACATCGCCGCCGGAGACATCTACCAGGTCAACCTCGCCCATCCCATCACCGTCCCTTTCCAAGGCGACGCCCACACCCTCGCAACCCACCTCTTCAAAAGCACCAACCCCCAGATGGGATCCTTCACATGCTTTGATAACAACAACCCCCCTAAAACCCGCCACGCTGTGATCTCCCTCTCCCCCGAAACCTTCCTCACCTACGACGCACCATCGCGCACCCTCACCACCATCCCGATGAAAGGCACCAGCCCCGCATCAACAAACCCCTCCGACCTCTACCACAACCCCAAAGACCGCGCCGAACTCAACATGATCATCGACCTCATGCGCAACGACCTGGCGCGCATCTCAATCCCCTCCTCCGTCCGCGTCACCAACCCCCGCGCCGTCCACACCCACCACAATTCCGTCCACCAAGCCACCGCGACCATCCAGTCCACGCTCCGCGATAATCTCACCCTCGCCGACATCCTCCGCGCCACCTTCCCGCCCGGCTCAATCACCGGCGCCCCCAAAGTCCGCGCGATGCAGATCATCCACGAACTCGAACACCAAAGCACCACCCCCCGCGCCCCCTACTGCGGCTCAACCATCGCCCTCGCGCCCGACGGCTCCTTCAAGTCCGCCGTCAACATCCGCACCCTCCACATCCAAGGCACCCCCTCAAGCTCCTCCCCCCACGCCTTCGAATCCGCCACCCTCACCTACCACACCGGCGCCGGCATCGTCGCCGACTCCAACCCCGAAGCCGAGTGGAACGAGACCCTCACCAAAGCCCAAGTCCTCAAATCCACCCTCAACCTCCCCCTCCCAAACCCTCAATAACAGCCTACTACGCCCATCACCCCCCTAAAAAGGCCCAAAGTCCGATGATCAAGGACTTTACGCCATCATTCCCTCAACTCCCCCGTCCCGCACGCCCGATACCTATACCAAGCGCGAACCCATGTTCACGCAACAAGTTACAACACCCATCCGTTCCAAGGGGCAAAGACATGAACACAACCGAACGCCGCCGATACAACCGCGTCGCCACCGAGATCGCTTGCAAAGCACGACGAAGCGCCCACACCATGTACGCGCCCGCCAAGACCATCGACATCTCCCCCGTCGGCGCCGCGCTCGTCATCGACTCCGCACGCGTCACCCACGAAGGCGACCGACTCGCACTCGCGTTCAACTCCCCCGACTGCCCAATCCTCAAAGCATCAAAGATGATCGGCGTCCGCGTCGTCCGCGTCACCCCGCTCCCCAACTCCAACCGCCAGCGCATCGCCGTCGAGTTCGACTCGCCGCAGCACCACCTCGCCGACCTGGTCGCTTCACCAGACCAGCCGCGCAAAGCCGCGTAAGACTCAAACACGTCTCATATCAGATCAGAAGCTCACCTTCGGCGCCTCGCGCACCGAAGCGTCCTCGATCTCGAAGTACTCCGCCTTCTCAAAGTTGAACACCCCCGCGATAATCACGCTCGGGAATGTTTCCACAGCCGTGTTCATATCGCGCACGTTCCCGTTGTACAAACGACGCGACGACGCGATCCGATTCTCCGTCTCCGAGAGCTCGCCCTGCAGATTGATGAACTGACTATCCGCCTTGAGATTCGGATACTGCTCCACAACCACCGACAGCTGCTTCATCGCGCCGATCAGCACCCCCTCGTCCTTCGCCTGCGATTCGGGAGATCCGGTGTTTGCCACACACGCGTTCCGCGCCGCGATCACGCTCTCGAGCGTCTCGCTCTCATGACTCGCGTACCCCTTGACCGTCTCCACCAGATTCGGGATCAGGTCATACCGCCGCTTGAGCTCCACATCGACCCCGGCCCACGAGTCCTTGAGATGCTGACGGATCCGCACAAGCTTGTTGTACACCCCGACCGCCCACAAGATCACGATCAACCCGATCACGCCAACAACAATCAACCCGATGACCAAACCACTCATACCAGTATCCCTTCTTCTAAATCCTCAATCACAAACGCAGGCCAACGCTCAACAAACCGATCCATCCACTCAAGAGTGTACACGAACTGGTCAACTTTCCATACCCGCATCCCATCAGTCACACTCATCCGACCCTGCTCGATGTCCACCCCAGTCGCTTGCGTCTCGAGCAGCCACTCGATCATCCTCGGATGACAGATGTCATACGCAAACTTCCGATTCGCCGACTTCACGAAGTACTTCTTCGAGAACTCGTTGCTCTCAAAGTCGATGTCATCGAACCCGAACGCCGACCCAAGCTTGTCAAAGAAGTTCTCCCGCCGAATCAACAGACCAGGCATCCCCTTCCAAGGCATCTCCACAATACAGTACGAAAAATGGTGCGTCACCGTCCGCCGATTCTTCCCGCTCCCCTCGCGTGTCTTGTAGGTGTAGTCGCCCATCACGCACTCCATCGCGCGCCCGCCGATCTCAACCTCGCCCCGCATCGTGTTGTACGCGCTGCGCCCAAACCCACGCGTGAACACCTCGAAATGCGAATACCGATGCTCGAACCCCCGATCATGCGACGGATCAAAGGACATCCCGTACCGTCCGCACATTGCGAGCAAATCGGCCCGCCGCTGTTTCGCGGCTTTGTGCCCAAAATACGCCAGCACCCCCACCAGCGTAAAGCCGACCACCGCCAGCCCGATCACCCCAGTCATTCCAAGACCCGCAAACATCTCCATGCACCATACTAGTTCGTAATCGCGACTCAGCGATTTCACCCCATATCGCTCATAAACCCCTACAATCCCCCATGCTCTGGCAACCATCCATCCCCGATTCCTACCACACGCTCTCTGAAGCACAGCTCACCGCGCGCATCGAGGACCGCCGCAAACAACTCGGGACCTCCCTCCTCATCCTCGGACACCACTACCAGATGGACTCCGTCGTCCAGCACGCCGACTTCATGGGAGACTCCCTCAAACTCGCGCAGCTCGCCGCCTCCGTCGTCGAGGACCGCGCCAAAGCAAACACCCCCGTCTCCCACATCGTTTTCTGCGGCGTCCACTTCATGGCAGAAACCGCAGACATCCTCACACCCGACTCCGTCGAGGTCATACTCCCAGACCTCTCCGCCGGATGCTCCATGGCCGACATGGCCGACTACGAGCAAACCGTCGAAGCGTGGGAACTCATACACGAATCGCTCAAACAACAAGGATGGCAAGGCCGCATCATCCCCATCACCTACGTCAACTCCACCGCCGCCATCAAAGCATTCGTCGGAGACCACGGCGGCGCCTGCTGCACCTCCTCCAACGCCGGACAAGTCTTCGAATGGGCCATGAACGGCGGCACTCAACCACGCGCCGAAAACGAAGACATCAAAGTCCTCTTCCTCCCAGACCAACACCTCGGACGCAACACCTCCGCCGCCTTCGGGATCGACGTAACGCGCAATACCTGCGTGTACGACCCCAAGAAAACAGAACGAGGCGAACCACTCGGAGGAACGTCCGCCCAAGAGTTACACGACGCCGCAACTATCTTGTGGGCAGGACATTGCAGCGTCCACAAACTCTTCGCACCAGAACACTGCGCCCAGATCCGCGACGACAACAAGAACCTCGAACCCGGCGTCGAACCCATGCAGATCCTCGTCCACCCCGAGTGCTGCAAAGAAGTCGTCGACCTCGCCGACCTCGCCGGATCAACAGAGTTCATCATCAACACGATCAAGAACGCCGCACCAGGAACCCGCTGGGCCATCGGCACCGAGGTCCACCTCGTCAACCGACTCGCAAACGAACACCGCGAGCGCGGCGTCGAAGTCACCATGCTCTCCGACTGCCAGTGCCTCTGCACCACCATGTACCGCATCAACCAGCCCCACCTCCTCTGGGTCCTCGACGGTCTCTGCGCCCTCAACCCCGACGGACAACCCACCAAAGACAACAAACCCATCACCCGAAACGTCGTCAGCGTCCACCCCGAAGCCCAACGCCTCGCCGTCCTTGCCCTCGACCGAATGCTCGCCCACACCGGCGGCGGCGCCGTCAAAGTCTGACCAGCGCACAAACCACGTCCGTAAGCGATCACCAACAACCACAACCGTGCGACTTTCCAATCTTTCTCGCGCCGCCTCAACACTTTTGAGCAAAATCGCCCCAATCGCCGATTGTTCCACGTGGAACATTCTCACCCACATCCCGCCGACGATCACCTCCCCGAGCTGAGCGACAACCTCGCCTCGGAGATTTCACGCTGGGCATTCTTCATCTGCGGCCTCATCCTCATCATCGCCGCCGCGACGCTCCCCCTCAACGCCGACCTCAACTACACGCGCCACCAGCGCGACCTCGCGATGGTCATCGAGCAAGAAAACGCCGCACGCAACGCGTCGTACCAATCCATGCTCGCCGCGATCGAATCGAAAAATCCCGACACGCTCCAACTGCTCGCGCAGTCCAACATGGGACTCATCCCAGCAACTCACGAGGCACTGATGATCCCTGGAGAGCGGCGCGATCCGATGGTGTTCGAGTTGCTTGAGCCGGCGCCGCTAAAGCGTCCGGAGTTCTCGCCTCAGTATTCTCGGCTCGAGCGCTTGGTGATGGTCCCCAAGACTCGGCTGTGGGTCATCGCGGGCGGGATTTTCTTGGTGCTTGTCGGCTTGCTTCCAGCCGCGAAACCGAAATAACCCAGTGCCGATCGTGTGTCTTCCCTAGAGTCTTCCGATGTCCGGAGTTGATCGGTATCCTGTGATTGTTGGTCCCACGGCTGGCGGGAAAACCGCGCTGGGGGTGGCGATGTGCAAGGAATACAAACGGCGGGGACTCCCGATGGGGGAGGTCGTCACGGCGGACGCGTACCAGATTTATAGAGGCATGAATATCGGCACCGCGAAACCAACCATCGAAGAGATGGGCGGCGTGGCGCATCACCTGCTCGATATCGTCGATCCGGGCGAGCGGTTCACAGTCGCGGATTGGCTTCAGCGCGCCGAGCCGATGGTGGATCGGATGACGAGCGAGGGCATCCATCCGGTCGTTGTGGGCGGGACGAACCTGTACATCCAAACTTTCCTCGACGGTATGTTCACGGCTCCGGAACCAAGCAACGAGATCATGGAGCATGTCGAGCAGATGGAGCAGTCCGAGCGCCGCGCCGAGCTGCTGAAAGTTGATCCCGAGGCGCACGAGCGGATCGATTCCAACGACCTGCGCCGAACGCGGCGCGCGCTGGCGGTGTATCTCCAGACCGGCACTCCGATCAGCGAGCTGCAGCGCCAGTGGGATCGGGAGGACCATGCGCGCGATGGAGCGGTGCTGGTCGGATTACACTGGCCGAGCGAGATGATCAATCCGCGCATCAATCAGCGCGTCAAGTTCATGATCGAGATGGGATTGGTCGAGGAGGTCCGCGCGCTGTGGGAGTCGGGGAAGCTGACGGATCAGTCCGCGCAAGCGATCGGGTACAAGCAGCTTATTGAGCACTTCGAGCGGCGATGCTCGCTTGATGAGGCGATCGAGCGGATCAAGATCGACACGCGGCGGTTTGCGAAGAACCAGCGGACATGGCTCAAGCGATTCCGAGGTCGGCGGAGCGGATCGATCTGGATCGACGCGCCGGATCGAGATGCGGATACCATGGCGAGAGAGATCGTGGACCAACTGATGGATGCTGCGATCAACTAGGGAACGGATGAAGGGATGAGTATTCGATGGACTCTTGGTATCTGCTGCTTGATATTCTGATCCTGCTGGGCGGGGCGCTCGTGCTGGGGGTGGTGTGCGAACGCTTGCGGCAGTCGCCGATCCTTGGGTATCTGGCGGCGGGGACATTGCTTGGTCCCAATGCGCTGCAGGTGGTCTCGACGGCGGATGAGGTGACGGTGCTCGCGGAGCTTGGGGTGGCGCTGCTGTTGTTTACGATCGGTCTTGAGTTCTCTTGGCCGAGACTGAAAAAACTCGGCGCCGCGGCGTTTGGCGGCGGGACGGGTCAGGTGCTCGTCACGATGGGGCTCGCGGCGGGGTGCGCGATGATCTTCAGCATGCCTTTCCGGACGTCGATCGCGGTCGGCGCGATCGTGGCGCTGAGCAGCACAGCGGTGGTGCTGCGTTTGCTGATCTCGCGCGCGGAGATCGAGAGCGCTCACGGCCGGCACGCGCTGGGGATCCTGCTGATGCAGGATGTCGCGGTGGTGCCTTTGGTGCTGCTGGTCACGCTGATCGGCGGCGACGGCTCGATGAAGGACATGAGCAAGGACATTGTCCTCGCGATCGTCGGCGCGCTTGTGCTCGTGGTGGTGCTGTATGTGCTGCTCAACAAGGTCGCTCCAAAGGTCATGGGGCTCGGGGAGATGCAGCGGAATCGCGATCTCCCGATCCTGCTTGCGATTGTGATCGGGCTGGGATCGGCACTTGGATCGCACAAGCTCGGGCTGTCTCCGGCGCTGGGTGCGTTTGTCGCGGGGATGATTCTTGCGGAGTCTCCCTTTGCGACGCAGATCCGCGCGGACATCGGCTCGATCCGGACGCTGCTGGTCACGCTGTTCTTCAGCTCGATCGGGATGCTCGGCGATCCGGCGTGGTTCTTTAGTCATCTGCCTTCGGTGCTGGGGTTTGTCGCGGCGATCGTGATCGGCAAGAGTGTGGTGGTCTGGGTGGTCCTCAAGTGTTTCGGGCTCACGCATCGGCACGCGCTGGCGGCGGGGATTTGTTTAGCGCAGGTCGGAGAGTTCTCGTTCGTGCTCGCGGCGGTGGCGCGCGGGACGGTGATCAGCGAGGAGCTGTTTACGCTGATCATCTCTTCGACGATTGTGACGCTGTTCTTGACGCCTTATCTCGTGGCGTTTGCGCCGAGGGTTTCGGGGATGGTGGTCGGCACGCTCGAACGGATCGGAGTGGTCAAAGCGGTCGCGGTCGAGTCGGCGAGCGAGCAGTCGGTCGCGAGCGATCGGCTTGTCGTGATCGGGTTTGGGCCGGCGGGCGAGGCGGTGGCGCACGCGCTGGAGGGGCACGAGGATCGCGTGACGGTGCTGGACTTGAATCCGGCGAGTATCCGGCGAGCGAAGCAGCTCGGCTACTCGGCGCACATCGGCAACGCGGCTCAGGCGGAGGTCCTGGAGCACGCGGGCATCGAGCACGCGAGTGCGGTGGTGGTGACGGTCCCCGATCCGGCGGCGGCGCGGGAGATTGTTGGACTGGTCCGGATGCTGGCGCCGGGGGTTCATGTCATCGCGCGGGCGCGGTACCACCGGTACTTCGAGGAGCTGCAGCGCGGGGGCGCGGATGATGTGGTCAACGAGGAGTGGATCGTCGGGGCGATCCTCGCGTCGCGCGTGCGGGCGCGGCTGCGTCGCGAAGAACAGACTGAGGATGATGCGGCTGCTACTGAAGAGGAATGAGTACGCTGGGTTTTACGGGCTGGTTTAGTCGTCGAGTGAGATGGACTTGGGTCCTTCGTTTCCGGCGGTGCGTTCCATGTAGCCGTCGCCTCGTTTTTCGTATTTGGTGAATCCGAGGCGTGAGAGGTTCTCGTTGGAGAGCTGGGACTTGCCCTTCATGTCGGACCATTTCCCGGCGATGTTTGGCGCTTGGATGACGCGCTGGACGGGTCGTCCCTCGTGCTCGGTGAGCGCGTCTTCGGACATCTGCTGGACGAGCTCGAAGGTGGGCTCGTCGGTGGGTTGTCCTTTGTCGTCGAGGTATTGGTAGACGTAGATGGGCATGGTGTTTCCTATCGGCTGATTCGTTGGCTGGGTTAGCCGAAGATTTGTCCTGATTCGGTGTCTTGCATTTTCCAACCGGTGGCTTTGCAGATTCGTTGGAGGACGGGCCACGCGAAGTCGGTGTTGTAGACGACGACCATGACTTGCATGAGTGAGTCGTGTCCTTGTGCGTATTCGACGGTGTATCCAGGGCCGTGGAGGACCATGGTGCCCATTCGGGTGATTTCGGCGCCGTCTGGAAGTGTGTTGAAGCGGGCGAGTTCTTTGCAGACTTCTTTGGGGGTGCCTAGCGGAAAGTTCCCGGCCATCGGGTCGTCGGTGTTCTTTGGTTTGGTGAAAACGAGGACTCGTTTTTTGGATTTGGCCATGATTGCGTGATTGTAGGTTGATTTAGTCGTCGTCGTCGATTTCGTCGTCGTGCTCTTCGATGAGCTTGACGGCGGTGTCGAGGAGGAGTGAGAGGGGGACTGGTTTCTGGAGGTAGGCGTCTACGCCGAGGGATTCGCCGTAGGCTTGGTGGCGTTGACCTTCGTTGGCGGTGACCATGATGACGATGGGCGAGTTTTCGAGTCCTTTGATGCGTTCGAGGACGAGGAATCCGGAGCGTTTGGGGAGCATCATGTCGAGGATGACGAGGTCTGGCGGGTCCTCGTTGCAGATGCGGACGGCTTCGTCGCCGTCGGATGCGGTGAGGGTCATGGCGTCTTCGGACTGGAACGCGGCGTCGAAGGATTCGAGGATGTCGCGTTCGTCGTCGACGATGAGCACGCGGACATCGGCGAGGCGTCCTTCGTCGTAGCTGTCGTCTTTGTTGTGATCCATGGTTGTCCTCGTGTGCTTGTCGATCGGTTACTTGAAATGGGTGATGTTGTGTTCCTGCATGTACGCGCGGTCGCGGTCGGAGCGGTCGATGATCTGCGCGAGTTCCTCGTCGGTCATCCAGGGGAGCGCGGCGAGCTTGTCTTTGAGCGCGCTTGGGAACGGCTTGTTGAGGCGTTCGTGGCGTGGTCTGCTCTTCCAGATTCGGTGCATCCAGAGGTATTGTTCCGGGGAGTTGCGGATCATTTGCTCAATTGATCGGCGGTAGCGTGCGGTGATGTAGAACAGGGGATCGGGCTGGTTGTTCCAGTCTTCGCTTGAGAACTGGTCGACGACCTCGATGCGGTAGCGCATCGCTTTGTCTGATCCGGGCTCGACGGGGAGTCTTCGTGCTTGTCCGATGAGGATGTTGGCGTCGAACTGGAGGGCGGTGAGTCCGATGGATTTGTAGCTCGAGGCGAGGCGTCCGAAGTACGGGACTTGGAGGCCTCGGTCTCCGGCGTTCTGGTCGGCGACGAAGGCGACGGCTTCTCCGCGCTCCATGAGCTTGGGCATGGCGCGCATGGCGCCGAACTTGTCGAGGAGGTCGAGTCCGCGGCGCGAGCGGGTTTGGCGGACCCAGTCGTCGGCGGGGCGGAGGTCGAGGGGTCGGTAGATGGCGTGCATGTTGAAGCCGAGGAGGGCCATGGTATATCCGACGATTTCCCAGTTGCCGCAGTGTCCGGTGAGGAGGAGGGTGGGTTTGTCGTTGAGGAGGGGACGCATGACGGACTGGAGGTTGCCGAGCTCGACGTAGTCGGTCCACGCGTCTTCGGAGAGGAGGCGCGGCGTGACGGCGAGCTCGACGGCGAGCATCGCGAGGTGCTCGTAGGCGCGCAGGACGAGCTCGCGGCGCTGGTCGTGATCCATCTCGGGGAACGCGACCTCGAGGCGGTTGATCGCGAGTTGAACGCGTTTGGCGTTGGGTTTGGACGCGCCGAACTTTCGTCCGAGTTTGGTCGCGGCTCCCATGACGGTGGGCAGCGAGAACAGGTGGACGGGGGTGAGGGCGGTGCGCACGAGCGCGTAGGTGAGCGGCTGCGTGCAGTACTGCTGCACGGGGGTGAGTGTGCCTCTCGGGTCGCGTGCCATGTGATCCTCTATTCGTTAGCGCTGGGAGCGTGAACGCTTTGGGGGATCAGTTTGGGAAGTCGCCGATGAGTGTTTGGAGGCGGTTGGCGTTGAGGAGCGGGATGGACGCGTCCTCGGCGCGGATGAGGAGCTCGTCGTAGCGCTGGATCTCGCGCTGGAGACGGACGTATTCCTGCATCGTTGCGATTGGGGCGCCTGGTCCTGGAGGTGGCGGGAGGATTGGTTGCTCTCCGAGGACGACGAAGTCGATGTCTCCGACGACGTCCTCGACGATGACTCCGCCCCACTGCTCGATGAGGGCTTCGAGTTCGTCGGTTTCGTAGTCGTTTGCGACGCCGTCACCGTTGATATCGAAGAGGCCGTCAACGACGAACTTGTAGGTTTTCTTTGGGTCGTAGACGGCGTTAGCGATGACGTTGCCGCGGATGATTGGGTTGCCCTGCGCGGAGGCGATGATGCGAGCGCGGGAGAAGTCGTCTTCGACTTCGACGATCTCGATGACTGCTTTCCCGGCTGGGTACTCGTTGGTGGATGGGTTGACGCGGATGTCGGTCGCGTTGTCGTAGACGGCGAAGGTCATTCCGAGGACGGCTTTTTGCTTGCGTCCGATGGAGAGGAGGACTTCGCGGTCTGAGGTGATGACCTGATCGATGCGGCCGTCGACGAGCTCGGCTTCGTTGAGTGGCTGGAGTCGGTCGGACTTGCCCTGCCCACGGAGGCGTGCGAGCTGGTCGCGGAGGAGGTTGTTGTCGCGGGTGACGGAGTCGAGCTCGGACTGCATCTGCTCGATCTCCGCTGCGGCGTCGGCGAGGGTTTGCTCGATGCGGCCGTTGAGTCGGGATTCGACGGTGTTGAGTGTGCCTTCGACGTACTCGACGCGTGCGGAGTAGTCGTTGATGTTGCCTTGCATGTTTGCGGCGGAGTTGTTGAAGTCTTCTTCGATCATCGCGACGCGGTTGGCTTCGTACTCGGCGTTTGCTTGTGCTTCGCGGCGTTCTTCGTCGGCTTCGGCGAGCTGCTTAGCGAGGGAGTCGATCTCGTTGTTCTTCTTGTTGACGAGGTCGAGGAGGGAGCCCTCGGCGATGTCTGGGAGTTGCTGGAGGCGCTCGCGGTACTGGTCCATCGCGGTCGAGGCGTCTCCGGTGATGGAGGAGAGGAGCTCGGAGCGGTTCCCGGCGAGGTATTCGACGACTGTTTTGTTGCCGTCGGCGCGTGCTTCTTCGAGGATGGCGCGGATGACGGCGTGCTCGCGTTGTTCGTTGGAGACGAACTGTTTGTAGTTATCGTTTGCGGACGCGAGGTCACCTTGGGCGCGTTGCGCTTGGCCGTAGAAGACCATGGTGGTGACGAAGAATCCGAGGGCGAATGCGCCAAGGACGGTGATGGTGACGGCGACGCCGACGCTGGCTCCGGTGCGAGCTGCCATAGATGACTCTCCCGTTGGGCGATGATGCCCGTCGATGATGAGTGTGATTGGGTCCCATTCCCGCAACGATCGCGGGATTAAGTATCCGCACGAGATCGGGTTTGGTTCGATCTCGTGGGCGGTATGGTAGAGGGGAATTGGGGGTCTGTGGGATTCACGGCTCAGAAAGGGCGTGGAACTGGATCGGGGCGCGGGACGAATGGAAGTCTGGTGTTTTTCTTGACTTTTGTACTCTGTTCGTGTGTACTGGGTCGGGGAGACGCCTTGGGCGGGGTAACGGGACATGCACGGCATGTGCGGGACATATATAGGGACTCGGGGCGGGGATATGGAGCGAAATTATGAACCTGGGGACGGTATCGGCGTCGGTTGTGGTGTCTGTAGCGGGTCTTTGCGGGTCGGTGATGGGGCAGAGCTTCCCGATCCGGGCGGCTGCGGAACCGGTTTGGCCTGTGGATTTTGGGGTCGAGTCGTTTTACTGGGATGATTCTGCGTGGACTCTGGAGCGTGCGGGCGATCTCAATGGGGATGGCGTGGACGATCTGGTGGTTCTGCTTGCGAGCTTCAACACGCAGTATCCGGATGATCGTCGGATGTGGGTGTACTGGGGATCGAAGGATGAGGCGGGGAATCTCTCGCTTGGGACTCCGGATCGGATCGAAGGGTTCGAGCTGGAGGGGGATCGCATCATTGACTTTGCGATCCACGATCATGACGGGGACGGGCTCAAGGATCTGGTGCTGTGCACGTCGCTGATGAACTCGGTGGAGGTTTGGCTCAACACTGGGGAGGGGTTTGCTCAGGGGATGGCGCTGAGCGAGGAAGAGGACGGCTATGTGAACTTCCAGCGTTTGGTGATCGAGGACATTGATGGTGATGGGGACGCGGATTATTTGGTGAGCAGCTGTGATGCGTCGGCGGTGTGGACTCGCGGAGCGGGCGGCGTGTACTCGCGGGAGATTGTGCCGTTTGTTGCGTACGACGAGGAGCTGATCGCGGTGACGGACGCGGACGGGGATGGGGACATGGATCTGGTCGCGCTGGATATCCAATCCGATGACCTGCGCGTGACGATGCAGGAGGGCGGGGTGTGGATTGATCCGGAAGATGATGATGACGAGTATGAGTTTGCGCCGTCGCTGCAGGCATCGAACTTTCAGTTTGAGGGGAGAGCCGCGTGCTTTGCGGATGTGAACGGTGATGGGCTGATGGACATTGTGGCGCAGGGCGATGGCGATCTGGATGGCGATATCCGCTGGGCGTTTGGGTTCTATCTGGCGCCGTTCTCTGAGGATGATGATCAGGAAGTCGCGTTGTTTGGGATTCCCGACTTTGAGAATCAATATTCGGACGAGTACAGCAACCCTGAGAATGAGCAGCGGAGCTTGCGCTCTGTTGGTGATCTGGATGGCGATGGGGTGGATGATCTGCTGTACTTTCCGCTCAATCAGAATCCTACTGGGTGGCGGATCAGCGACCCGCTCAACTTGAACGGGCGGCGCGCGGTGTACAGCGAGCTTGGTGTGCACGGCGAGGGGGTGTATTCGATTCAGTCTGAGCGGGAGTACGACCGGTTTGTGTATCGTGATGCGATGGTCGATCTGAACGGGGATGGGGTGAAGGATCGGGTCACTCCAACGGTTGCGGAGCGGTTTGATTATTCATTTGAGGACTTTGAAGAACAGCTCGGACTGACTGTTTGGGGTGTGCTCGCGAATCCGATGAAGCGCGATGTGGTGTTTGAGGAGCAGGACGCGTTTGGGAGGTACAGTCTTTCACATGTCATCGCGGCGGACTTTGATGGGGACGGCGATCCGGAGATTCTTGGGAATGATAATGGGTTCCGGGTCTTCGATCGGGATGTTGACGGTCGATACAAGTGGGATCGTGACACAGTGCTGATTGGTGGTCCGCGGGGGTTCCGTACTGTGATTGCTCAGATGGATGACGATCCGACACCCGATGTATTGTCTTTACAACTGGTCAGCGGGAGTAATGCTCCATCTTGTTTTTTGAATCCGGTCATGAGTGGGTTTGAGGGGGAGCGCATCGTCAATCGCGATATGATTCAAGAGCAAGAGCTTCACAGCGTGCTCGATGAGATGAACATCAACTTCAACTCAGAGGACAGCTCATTCTCGACGGGTGATGTTGATGGGGATGGGACGACGGACATCGTGATCCGTGGGGATGTTGATATTGATGAGGGGTACCGCGGGGAGGCGGTGCTTGTGTGGCTCAATGATGGGTCGGCGCAGTTCTCGCTTGGGCCGATCTCTCCCATCGGAGAGCTTGAGGGCTTGCGGACCTACAACATGGAGCTGATCGATGCGAATCAAGACGAGATGCTTGATGTCGTGTGTGTTGTCGTTGAGGACGATACTGGGGAGTACGCGATCGAGACGTATCTGAATGATGGCTCGGGGGGCTTTACGCTCGATCAGAGTCTTCTGGTCGAGGACTTGTTTCATCTTGACGCGTACTGGATTGTCATTGAGGATGTGGACGGCGATGGGATGGATGATGTTTCCGTGCTGTTCAAGAATGACGAAGCGGAACACGAAGTGGTCATCGCGTACGGCGGGGAGGACGGGCTCGAAGAGCAACTCCATCGCTGGGCGGGCGGGAACGCGGCGGAGATTGTGGTTGCGGATCTGGATGGGGACGGGATGAAAGATCTGCTGAGTTGTTCGTATGAGAACACGAGCGGGGAGTTCACGAACTCGGTTTCGGTGATGTTCCAGGGGGCGGCTCGGGAGTTTGGGCCGATGGTATCGATCGCGGATGTGGATCTGAGCGGGATCAATGTCGCGGATCTGGACTCGGACGGTGGTGTTGATCTGATCGCGTGCACGAATGGGTCGAACGATCCGCGTGTGGTGCGGGTGTACTACGGGATTGACGAGGTGTGCCGAGCGGATATGAACTTTGATGGTTCGCTCAACTACCTGGATATCGCGTTGTTCGTCAAGCTTGTCGGCGAGGGGCGCGAAGCTGCGGATCTGGATCGTGACGCGGTGTTTGGGATCGATGATATTAGTTTATTTCTTGATCTTTATATGAACAGTTGTGACTAAGTCCCCTAGACGTTTATACCCAATCGTTGGATCGAGTGGTTCCAAGTGGCTGTTTTGGCCGATCACACATAGTGCTTTTTACCATTTTCCTATTGCGCGGGCGTGGTTCGCGGGAGTTGGTTGTTGCATGATTGACTGGAGTTCGGGTAGACTGAGATGTGAGTATTTCTACCCAGATACATTTGTGATCGGAAGGGTATGACCAGAACAACGCGAACGATTCGGCCGGATGACTTTGAGATATTCGCTCAGGTTCCGGGGGTGTCTTGCGTGGCTCGGGACGAGGAGTTGAGGTTGTTCTGGTGCACTCCTGAGTTCTATCGAATTCCTGGGAAGGTCGAGCTCGCGGATGACATGATCGGGACGACGCTTGAGGACGTGCTGCCGATCCGTGCGGCGCGGGAGCGCGGGGATATTGCTCGTCTTGTGATGGAGACGGGTGTCGCGGTGAGTCATTATCAGTTCAGCGCTGATTCGCGTGTGCTTGCGACGATCTTCCCGCTTGATGAGGAGGCGTTTGGTCATCGGGGTATCTTTGCGATCGTCAAGGACGCGCCGGTGCATGAACGGCTTGAGTTGCATCCTGATATTCCTGTGTTGTCTACCCCGAACTTGTCGGCGCTTGAATCGCTGTCTTCGCGCGAGCTGGAGGTGCTGCACTATGTTGCGGTGGGCATGACGACGCGCGAGATCGCGGAGAAGTTGTTCCGTGCGGAGAAGACGATCGAGCATCATGTCAACTCGATTCATGGCAAGCTTGATACTCATAGCCGAGCGCAGCTGGTGCGGTGGGCGTCGGAACGCGGTATACAAACGTTCTCGGATGATGAGTGGAGCTCGATTGTTGAGGGAGCGCGGCTGATCCAGCGAGAACAACAATCTCTGGGCACGGGGAGTGCGAACACATAGCAAGCCGAATTCGTGTGCGCACGCTCTTCAACTGTATCTATCCGCCGATGGGCAACGAATCACCTAGAATAGATGCACATTACGACGGAGGGCGGCACCATGAACTCACCAACTCGATCGATACGGCCTGAAGACTTCGAGGTGTTTGCACAGATCCCGGGGGTGCTCTGTGTGGCGCGGGACGCGGATCTGCGGGTGATCTGGTGCACGGCGTCGTACTGCCGAATCGCGGGGGATGACAAAACGATCGAGGACATGATCGGCACGACGGTCGAGGACATGGTTCCTCCAGAAGCGGCGAAGGATCGGATCAAGGTTCATCGCGAGGTGATGGACAGCGGCGTGGTGCAGAGTCACTTCCGCTTGATGGATGACACGCGCGTGATCGCGACGGTGTATCCGCTCGATGAATCAGCGTTTGGGCACAAGGGGGTGTTCATTCTTGTGCAGGATGCATCGGTGCACTCGAAGTTTCTTGAGGGCTATGACATCCCGTTGATGACGAGTTCGAATCTGTACAAGCTTGAACCTTTGACGGCGAGGGAGCTTGAGGTGCTGCATCATGTCGCGAGTGGATTGTCTACGCGGGAGATCGCGAATCGTTTGCATCGCGCCGAGAAGACTGTGGAGCACCACATCAACGCGATCCACTCGAAGCTCGGGACGTCGAGCAGGGCGCAGTTGGTTCGGTGGGCGTCGGAGCGGGGGATTCAGTCGTTTAGCGATGAGGAATGGACGGGGCTCGTCGAGGGCGTTCAGAAACTCCGGCGCGGCGTGATGCGGGTTTAACGCGTTGCTCGCGGGCTGAATGGGCAATCAGTGGCTTTTTCTTAACAATTCCTTTACACTCTCTGAATGAGTTTTGCATGGACGCTTTGTGATTCGGGAGTTCTTGTCGGCGCGATCGACTGGGACGTGGACATGGAAGAGAAGGTCTCGGTGCTGCTGCGCCTAGGACTCGCGGCGTTGTTTGGCGCGCTGCTCGGGTGGGAGCGGGGACGATCAGAAAAACCAGCGGATATCCGCACGATGATCCTCATCGGCGCGGGGGCGGCGATGTTCGCGCTCCTCGGCGAGCGGATGATCGATGCGGGCGGCGACGAGGCGATCATGCGGGCTGATCCGACGCGTGTGCTCGCGTACATCATCTCGGGGGTCGGCTTCCTGGGCGCGGGCGCGATCCTGCACTCGAAGCGGTCGGTCAAGGGTTTGACGACGGCGGCTTCGATCTGGACGGTCGCGGCGATCGGGGCGGCGTGCGGGGTCGGGGAGTTTATGATCGCGCTGTTTTTGTTTGCGATCGCGTTTGTGACGCTGTGGACGCCTTGGGTGGTGGCGCTCGCGGACGGGACGCTCGATGAGTATGAGATCACGCCGCTGGATGCGAACAAGGTCGAGGGGGAGGAGACGAAGAAGGTGGTGGATGAGGATGGGGCTGGGGGTTAACTGAGTTGGCAGGTTTAAGAGGGAAGACCCCCTCCGTCGCTGCGCGACACCTCCCCCGTCAGGACGGGGGAGGAGAGTTTGGTCAAACGCCGCGGTCGGCGGAGCCGAGGGATTCGAGTTCGTCTTTGTAGCGTTCTTTGAGGGGCTCGACGACTTCGGTGATGAAGCGTTCGGTTTGTTCGACGCTGCGTCCGATGAAGTTCATGGGGTTGAGGATCTGATCTTCGGTGAGCATGTGGTGGATCGGCGCGAAATCGGGGTCGGCTTTGAGTCGGTCGATGAGGTCGTTATCGAGTCCCTCTTGTTTGACGCGGTGGCCGGCGGCTTGTGAGTGGACGCGGATTTTTTCGTGGAGGTCTTGGCGGTCGCCTCCGGCTTTGACGGCTTCCATGAGGATGTTTTCAGTCGCCATGAACGGGAGTTCGAGCATGAGGTTTTTGCGGACCATCGCTTCGTTGACGACGAGGCCGGATGCGACGGTGTGTATGAGGTCGAGCGCGCCGTCGAGGGCGAGGAACGCTTCGGGGAGAGAGAGGCGTCGGTTACTCGAATCATCGAGTGTGCGTTCGAGCCATTGGGTGGCGGCGGTGTCGTAGGCGTTCCCGACGAGGTTCATGACGAAGCGGGTGAGGCCGCAGATGCGTTCGCATTTCATGGGGTTGCGTTTGTAGGGCATCGCGGAGGAACCGATCTGGTTTTTGCCGAAGGGTTCGTCGATTTCTTTGCGATTGGAGAGGAGGCGGATGTCGGTGGCGATTTTGTGGAGGACGGAGGCGACACAAGCCAAACTTGAAAGCACCTGTGCATCAAAAACGCGTGGGTATGTTTGTCCGACAAGTCTTGATGACGACCAACTGTGTCCGGGTTCATCCCATGCAGGGCGATCAAATGACTCAATGAAGTGGTTCTCCATTTCATCAACCTTTGAAGGATCTTGGAAGAGCTGTGCAAATGAAGCTTGGGTTCCGGTAGCTCCCTTTAAGCCCCGCAAGAAACCTGATTCGGGTTGAACGAGCCAAAACCGAAGCATTGTTTGATGAAGATCTGCCGCCCAGTTTGCTGCGCGCCGTCCAACTGTTACTGGTTGTGCAGGCTGGTAATGTGTAAACCCTAGTGCTGGGAGATCAATGAATGTTTTTGCTTGTTCACCAAGCGATAACAGGACACGGACAATTTTGTTGTCGATGAGGTGTAATGCTTCGTTGATTGCGATCAAATCCGCGTTGCACACCACATCTTGGCTGGTGCATCCGAGGTGGATGATGGGTTTGGCGGCGGGGCATTTGTCTCCCCACGCGTGGACGTGGGCCATGACGTCGTGGCGGAGCTCGCGTTCGTATTTGGCGGCGAGGGCGAGGTCGTCGTCGGTGACCTCGAGGTTGGCTTTCATCTCGTTGATTTGTTCGTCGGTGATGTCCAACCCACAGGCTTGTTGGGCTTGTGCGACGGCGAGCCAGATCTTGCGCCATGTCGTGAACTTGTGGCGCGGCGACCAGATTTTGCACATCTCGGGGGATGCGTTTCGCGCGGCGAGGGGGGAGGTATAGGTGTCGTGGGGGCTGGTTTGCTGGCTCATGTTTGATGGTAGGAAGTGAAGACATGGAGGAGTCGAAGACGACACCTCCATAGCACCCAGATACGAGAAGAAAGACCCCCTCCGTCTGCTGCGCAGACACCTCCCCCGTAAGCGCGGAGGAGAGATGAGTTTGAAACTTTGGGGGGGGTTAGTTGGCGACGATGTTGACGAGGCGGCCTGGGACGACGATGACATTGCGGACCTGCTTGCCTTCGAGGAAGGCGACGATCTTCTCGTCGGCGAGGGCGGCTTCTTCCATCGATTTGTTGTCCGCGTCCTTGGGCATCGTGATCTTGGAGCGGAGCTTGCCCATCACCTGCACAGGGATGGTGATCTCGTCGTCGACGAGCATGGACTCTTCGTAGGTTGGCCAATCCGCGTGGGCAACGGAGGGAGGATTCCCGAGCTTGGACCAGAGTTCCTCGGCGAGGTGGGGTGTGAAGGGCGCGAGTACTCTCGTGAAGCGATCGAGCTGGTCGCGTGTGAGGGACTTACTTGCATTGACGAACTCGAAGATCGCGGCGATCGCGGTGTTGAAGGACAGCTTCTCGATGTCCGCGCCCGCTTTGGCGATGAGGCGGTGGAGTTGTTTTTCCGTCGCTTCATCGGCGGTGTCAGCGATGGAGATTGAGCCGTCGTCGTTGGTGCAGAGGCGCCAGATTTTTTGGAGCAATCGGTGCAAACCCACGATGTCGCGCGTGTTCCAGGGTTTGCTCGCTTCGAGGGGTCCCATGTACATCTCGTAGAGGCGGAAGGTGTCGGCGCCGTAGTCGGCGATGACATCGTCAGGGTTGACGACGTTTTTGAGGGTCTTGGACATTTTGGCGATTATCTGCTCGACCTCTTCATCATTCTCTTTGAGGAAGTGCTTACCGTCGTGCTCACTTACTTCGTCCACAGGGACGAGTCGTCCTGTGGAATCCTTGAATGCGTAGCTTGTGATCATGCCTTGGTGGAAGAGTTTGCGGAATGGTTCATCGGACTGAACGATGTCCAAATCATGCAAACACATGTGCCAGAAGCGGGCGTAGAGGAGGTGGAGGACGGCGTGTTCGTTGCCTCCGATGTAGAGGTCTACGCCGGAGTCTCCGAGCCAGTAGTCTTGCGCATCGTCTCCGATGAGCTTAGAGTCGTTCTTGTTGTCGCAGTAACGCAGGTAGTACCAACACGATCCGGCCCATCCGGGCATGGTGTTGGTTTCACGTTTGAGTGGTTTGTCGTCGTCGAATCCGTCGACGCCCCCCACTTCTCCGGCGGTGACGTTGACCCAGTCCTCGGCTTTGGCAAGTAGCGGTTGCGGGTCTTCGGATTCCACAGGCGCGTAGTCGGCGAGGGGTGGAAGCGTGACAGGGAGCTGCGACTCGTCGATTGGGTAGTGGTTCTGCCATTCATCGAAGACGATTGGGAAGGGTTCTCCCCAATAGCGTTGTCTTGAGAACAACCAATCTCGGAGTTTGTAGTTGACCTTTGGCGCGCCGGCTTTGTGTTTGGTGAGCCAATCGATGATGGTGGATTTGGCTTCTTCGATGTCCATGCCGTCGAGGAAGTCGGAGTTGATCGCGGGTCCGGTTCCGGTGAAGGCTTCGCCTTGGAAGTCTTCAGGGGGCTGGACGGTGCGGACGATCGGGAGGTTGAACTCGGTCGCGAAGTCCCAGTCGCGTTGGTCTTGTGCGGGGACGGCCATGATTGCGCCGGTGCCGTAGCCCATGAGGACGTAGTCGGAGGTCCAGACAGGGATCTCTTTGCCGGTGACGGGGTTTTTGACTTTGATTCCGAGGTCTACGCCTGATTTTTCTTTGTTTTCTTGGCGTTCGATGTCGGAGCGATCGCGCGCCCACTCGACGTAGTCGTTGAGTTTCTTAACGTCGAGCTCGGGCGGCGCGAAGTCCGCGGCGAGTTCGACGAGGGGGTGCTCTGGTGCGACGACCATGTAGGTGGCGCCGAAGATGGTGTCGGGACGCGTGGTGAAGACGCGGAGGGCTTCACCCAGTTCGGTGCCTCCTGGTGCGAGGATGGGGAAGTCGATCTCGGCGCCGACGGACTTCCCGATCCACTCGGCTTGCTGTGTCTTGGTGGAGGTTGGCCAATCAAGGTCGGCGAGACCATTGAGGAGGCGGTCGGCGTATGCGGTGATGCGGAACATCCACTGGCGGAGCGGCTTGCGGTGAACCGGGAAGCCGCCTCGTTCGGACTTGCCGTCGATGACTTCCTCGTTGGCGAGCGCGGTCCCGAGCTTGGGGCACCAGTTGACTGTTTGTTCGCTCAAATATGCGAGTCGGTAGGAGTCGATAATTGCTTTTTTGGTTTCGCGATCGAGCGTGGACCAGTCTCCCGCGTCGGTGCCGTCGGGGAGATCGCCGGCGCCGGTGTATTCCGCGGCGTCTGGGTTGAGCTTTGCTTTGCGCGCGCCGGACTCAAGATCAGCGATGAGCTCTTCGATGGGACGGGCTTTGCCTTTGCCGTTGTCAGCTTCGACGTCGAACCACGAGTTGTAGATCTTGAGGAAGATCCACTGGGTCCATTTGTAGTAGTCGGGGTCGATGGTCCCGAACTCGCGGGACCAGTCGTAGCAGAATCCGAAGCGTTTGAGCTGACGACGGAAGTTGTCGATCGCTTGTTTGGTGGTGATTTCTGGGTGGACTCCGGTCTGGATCGCGTACTGCTCGGCGGGGAGTCCGAAGGCGTCCCATCCCATTGGGTGGAGGACGTTGTGGCCTGTCATCTTTTTGTAGCGGCAGATGATGTCGGTCGCGGTGTAGCCCTCAGGATGTCCGACGTGCAGTCCCGCTCCGGAGGGGTAAGGGAACATGTCGAGGCAGTAGTACTTGGGTTTGGTCGCGTCGAAGTCGGGGTCGCCGGGGTTGGGGGCTTTGTTGGTTTGATGCTCGTCCCAGTAGGACTGCCAACGCGTCTCGATGTCGGCGGCGAGGGTCGCGTCGTAGCGGATAGCGGTCTGGGATTGATCATCTGCTGGCATAGGAACTGAGTTTAGCACATGGAAACGGGGAATACCCTCGTTTTGAGGGTTGGATCGGGTATGGTTTGGGTATGTGCGGACGATTTGCGCAGGTGTTTGAGGACAAGGACGTGTCGAGGATCGAGGAGATCCTGCGGGCGTCGCTGCGGATCTCGGATGACGCGGCGGATCTGCTGCTCGATTCGTTCAATATCGCGCCGTCGCAGGAAGCGCTGGTGTGTGAAGCTGGGGAAGGGAGCGATGGGATGACGCGTGCTCGCTTCGGGCTCACCCCATCGTGGGCGAAGGACGCGTCGATGTCGTCGAAGATGATCAACGCGCGGAGCGAGACGGCTCACGAGAAGCCGGCGTATCGCGGATTGGTGGATCGGAGGCGGTGCGTGGTCCCGATCAGCGGGTTCTATGAGTGGGAAGCGGGGAGCGGGAAGAGGGCAAAGCAGCCTTGGTATGTGCAGCGGCGGGACGGAGACGTCATGATGCTGGCGGGGCTGTGGGATCGTTGGGCGACGGATTCTGGGGATGTGGATTCGTTTTCGCTGCTGACGATGGACGCGGCGGGGTTTTTGGCGGGGATTCATCATCGGATGCCGATGGTGCTCGAATCGTCGATGATCGAGGGGTGGATGGGGTTGACTGTTGGTCTTGATGAACTCAGCGTCGATGGGGAGGCGCTGACGGGGCATCGCGTGGGGCGGCGGGTGAACTCGCCGAGCAATAACGATGCGGGGTTGATTGATGAGGTCGCGGAGGGGGAGATCGAGCGGGATGGGACGTTGTGGGGCGGATGAGCTGCTAAAGAGTGGTGAATGAAGAGAGGGGTTGGATCGCCTAGTATCCGGCTTATGTTCCGAAACCCAGTGTTTGAAACCCCAGTGTTTGAAACCCTTGTTTGAACCTTCTTTACAGTCATCGGTGATGGCTTGGAGTATTGAAAATGGCGAACCTGACGATTGATGTGGCCTCTGTCCTTGGTGACGACTCGTTGCTGAGCTTTGACTCGCCTGCGATTTCGAAGGATCGTTTGCATGTTCCCGGCGGCGACTTTGTCGATCGCGTGGTCGCGATGAGCGATCGCAATCAGGGTGTGCTCAACAACTACCAGCGGATCCTCAACACGGGACGGCTCGCGGGAACGGGGTACACCTCGATCCTCCCGGTTGACCAGGGCATCGAGCACTCGGCGGGCGCGAGCTTTGCTCCGAATCCGGACTACTTTGATCCGTCCAACATCGTTGAGCTCGCGATCGAGGGTGGGTGCAACGCGGTCGCTTCGACCTTCGGTGTCCTCGGCGCGACGGCTCGCAAGTACGCGCACAAAATCCCGTACATCGTCAAGTTCAACCACAACGAGCTGATGACCTACCCCAACACCTTCAACCAGATCCCGTTTGGCAGCATCAAGCAGTGCTGGGAGATGGGCGCGGCGGCGGTCGGCGCGACGATCTACTTCGGTTCAAACGAATCGGAGCAGCAGATCCAGTACGTCGCGGACATGTTCGCAGAAGCTCACGAGTACGGCATGGTCACCGTCCTCTGGTGCTACATCCGCAACAGCTCGTTCAAGGTCAACGGCGTGGACTACCACTCATCAGCAGACCTAACCTCGCAAGCGAACCACCTGGGCGTGACGATCCAGGCGGACATCATCAAGCAGAAGCTCCCGACCAACAACGGCGGGTACAACGCGCTCAACACCGGCGACTCGTCGTACGGCAAGTTCAACACGGGTATCTACACCGAACTGTGCTCGAGCGACGACAAGGGACAGGGCGGTCATCCGATCGATCTGTGCCGATACCAGATCGCGAACTGCTACATGGGCCGGTCGCCTCTGATCAACTCGGGCGGCGAGTCCAAGGGCGCGAGCGACCTCAAGGACGCGGTGACCACGGCGGTGATCAACAAGCGCGCCGGCGGGATGGGCTTGATCTCCGGACGCAAGGCGTTCCAGCGTCCACGCAACGAGGGCGCGGCACTGCTCAACGCGATTCAGGATGTGTACCTCGATGAGAGCGTGACGATCGCCTGATTATATTTACGGCATGCGGGACTCGAGTTGCTTGTTGTAGTTACTGAGTGCTTGCTCAGGATCTTCATCTAAGTACGCTTCTCGTTCTTCGGGCATGAGGAAATCTGGCACTTCACTCCAAAGTCGATCTCTGTGTGATTCCCAAGCAACTGGCCACATTGTGATAGAGCCGTCGTACAGACCCGCTGAGATCCATTGGCCGTCGTGGCTCCAATCGATCCCGACAATCCAATCACTTGTTGTCTTTAGTTGCAACTGGAGTTCGAGTTGATCTGTTTCCCAGATTGAAACCGTGCCGCTATCTCCGTACGTCGCAATGTAATTTGAGTCATCAGACCAAGCAGCACCCTCGAGTTTACTGCTGCTGGTTCGTTGTCTTTGCGCTATCTGAGTCCACTTGTATTCATTTGGAGTGGTGCTCAGATTCTCCCAAACTTCTAACCCCTCTGAGCTGCTATAGAGAACGAAAAATCTGTTGGATGAGCTATCAAAGCTGATCATTGATTTTTGGAACTTGGTCTGCTTGGGTTTTTCAGGTGGCTCGATGTGCAATGCCTCTAGTGTTTCCGCACTATAGATTCTGAACTCGGAATCGTACGAAATTGCGAGAATCAACTTGCCATCTAGCGACCATTGAACAGCGGTGACTTCACTACTAAACCTCTCTGAAAGGACCGGATCTGAACTGAGATCCCAGGGCCATACATGGCATGTATGGTCCATCGATCCAGAGACAATGAACTTTGAATCATGGCTCCAGTCTATGGATAGCACTCCCTTGGTATGTCCGTCGTACTTTGTGAGTAGTTTGCCGTTCTGTGAATCCCAAACGGATACGGTCCCGTCTTGAGAGGCGATCGCAAACATTGTGTCGTCAGGTGACCAAGCCGCGTCGTTGGGCCAGCGCTCATGGGCTTGTATTTCGTAAAGCATTCTCTTCGTGTCCGTATTGAACACACGTAGAACGCCATCAACTGGCGCAATCAGGAGTCGGTCTCCGGCGTTCGAGAATCGCACTACCTCGACTGATTTTTGGCCTTCGTGAAGAACAGTGAGCTCGTGATCACGATCGGTGCTTTGGTAGAAAGCGCGTCCCCCTACAGTCGATGCCGCAATCCCACCTCCGGCTGGCGAAAACTTGACCTGATTGATGGCTGACACTTGCTTAGTTAGCACAACCGATGTGTCAACTGGTTCCCTTTTCCATATCTGAACTACTCCTGCTGGATATGCGACACAGAGTACGTCGCCATCATCGCTCAGAGCAGCATCTATAACCTTCCCGGCTACATCAACAAAGGGAACGAGCTTGCCGTCGCTGCGTTGTAGGGACAGTGTTCCTACATGGTCAAGATGCATCATGATTTGATCTTGATTTCCCCAAACGGTCTCTACTCTTGTGTCTTCGTAAAAATCTGAGGCTCCAGTACCGCGTCGTCTAAACGCTTCCTCCTTTCGATTTGAGAGCAGAGAACGGTCGAAGACTTGAACTTCAATAGTCTCCGATGGGTATAAGCTGTCTTTGTTGAATAGATAGATGTTTCGATTGTAATGTGTTCTCGCGATCAAGCTCTCGCTAGGAGACCATGAGACATCCTCTATGCCGTGCCCGCCTTTCGGGGTTGCATAGTCACTTTGGGAGATGATTTTCTGTTGCTTTGTTGAGTATACCGCGTGATTGATTGAATCGAAGACTAATAACTCGTCCTCTGAGTTCCACTTCTTCGAATACAGCTCACTGATACTGTACCCATGGATTGTGTGCAGCTTCTCATAAGAACTGGTTGACCATATTTCAACAGCTCGATCTGCAGGTGACCCGCTGGGCTGAGTTGACTCTGGATCGAACGATGACACGGCGATGTACCGGCCATCTTGCGAGAACGCCACACCAAGAGCACTCTCGTATACTGTGTCAAGTTGCATAACCTTTGATTGCTCACGCAGGTCCCAGACTGAAACCTCCTTGTACATCGTGGCTATGTGATTCCCGTTTGGTGACCAAATGGGAACTCCTATGAACTCCACATCCATATCCGAAAGCGAATACTCTTTGGCCCCTGATCGAATATCCAAAACATCGATCGTGTGCTGATTGGAAATCAATGTGATAAGCGACTCATCCGGCGACCACGGTGAATGCCCCAAAACACCTGAGATTCCACCGAACTCTTGGTATGTCCCGTCGCTCAAGTTGTATAGAACTGTCACCTTGTCGAGTGACGATGTGAGAAGCAGGTTTGCATCTGAGTTCAACGAACACGTAAGGATTTGGGCATTGTGTAGCTCTAGCGTTTGAACTCTTTTGAACTCTCCGCCAGTAGAGTCTTTGATTGCTCGAAATAATGATTTGTTGTCTTCCTGAACAGGTTCCCCTTCGCGGAGGATCATGGCTTTCATCGAGGGCGTTCTGGGGAACTCTTCGAGGGCAACGTTTGACAGCCTTCTCCACTCGAGCTGCCTGTTCTTTTGCTCTAACTCTGATGCGTAGGCATGTGATGCTCTTTCGGCTTCGACTGCACGCGCAAGTGCTTCTGATGCTTCAACTGCTCGCTTGCGCTCTCGTTCGGTAGCTTCTTTGGCAAGGTTAGCTTGCTGCCTTGCTCTTTGAAGTCCGAAGCTGGTTCCCACCATGCCAATTAGAAGAACCAACACCAACAATGACACAGCGACTACAGCGCCCTTGTTTCTTCTGATGAACTTGAGTGATTTGTACCGAATGCTGGGCGGCCCAGCAATCACTGGCTCGTCATTGAGGTACCGGTTGATTTCGGATTCGAGTTCGCTTGCAGTGTCGTAGCGTCTGGAGCGATCTTTTTCGAGACATTTCATCACCACCCAGTCGAGGTCTCGGCGGAGGGTGCTGGTGAGAGATTTGATCTCGGTTCGGCGTGCCTTGGTGATGCGTGTGACGCTCTCTGGATCGTCAGCATGTGAAGCGATGGACGCGAGGCGCGTGCTGGGTTTGGGGGGCTCGGACTCGCGGATAATGCGCTGAATTTCTGCGATGCCCGCTTTACGAAGTGTTTCGGGTTCAAAGGGGCGCGCTCCGGTAAGCAGTTCGTATAAGACTACGCCGAGGGAGTAGACATCGGATCTTGTGTCGATGTCGGTCGCACCCATCTCGGCTTGTTCGGGGCTCATGTATTCAGGGGTCCCGAGGAGCTGGCCTTGTTGTGTGAAGATTGTGTTCTCGGAGAGTTTCTGGGTGAGAGCTTTGGCGACACCGAAATCGATAACCTTGGGCTCGATCTCATCACCTCGGTAGGCGACGAGGATGTTTGAGGGCTTGAGGTCGCGGTGGATGACGCCTTTGGTGTGTGCGTGCTGGATGGCGTCGCATACGCGCATGAACAGCTTGAGTCGATCTTTGAGCGCGATCCGGTTTCGATCGCAAAAATCGGTGATGGGCTCGCCTCGGACGAGCTCCATCGCGAAGTAGGGTCGCCCCAGATCGGTCATCCCAGCGTCGAGCACTTTGGCTATGCACGGGTGGTCCATTACCGCGAGTGCTTGCCGCTCTGCTTCGAATCTTGCGAGCACGGCGGCGCTGTCCATGCCGGGCTTGATGACCTTGAGGGCTACTCGGCGTTTGACCGGTTTGCTTTGGTCTGCGTCGTATACGACACCAAACCCGCCTTCGCCCAGAGTTTGGCGAATACGGAACGGCCCGATTTCTTTCGGGATGCCGGACCCGTTGGAGTGATTCGTTATTTCCCCGGCTGAGATTGTTTCGTCTTCTTCATTCACAGCATCAGTATAACAAAGATCCGCATGCTGGAATTATGAAAATATTGCGTTAGCCGTCGTTGCGGTCGTTCCAGAGCTTGAGGACTTCTTGTTCGCGTTGTGGGTCGAGTCCGCCTCGGATTCTTTGGAGCCATTGGGTGTGTTGTTCTTTGCCGTACTGGTCGAGGATCTCTGGGCCTCGGGTTTTGTAGTAGTTGAGGGCGTTCCAGTGGGAGTCTTCGAGTGATCGGGTTTTGAGTCCGGCTTTGATGGACTTGGCGGTGGAGAGCTGGCCTTGTCCTTGGTAACCGTCGGCGGAGTTGGGGACCCACGCGGGCATGTGTTGCCATGCGTTGACGCCGTTGGCTGAGAGGAATGCTTCGTCGATCCATTCGATCTTGGTGTTTACATTGAGCTTGTCTTTGGCGACGCGGGTTGCGGATTCGACCATGTCCTTGCTGGTCCATTGACCTGCGGGGGAGATGCCGTTGTACGCGCCCATGTGTTTTTGTTCGATGCAGTGGATGGTGAAGTCTCCGAGGTCGCGGACGTCGATGACTTGGATGAAATCGTTACCGCTGCCTGGGCCGATCATGGTGCCGCCTTCGGATGCTCTTACGGACCAGTAGGTGAATCGTCCGGTGGTGTCGCGGTCTCCGACGATGAGTCCCGGACGGATCACGCAGACCTTTCCGGGGAAGCGTTCTTCAGCCGCTGCTTCGACGCGTGCTTTCATCGCGCCGTAGTGGACTCCAACTTCTCTGTGTGTCGTTATTCCCGCGGCGATTTCGTCGGAGACGGTTGCGAGCTCTCCGGTCTCGTCCATGCCGGGGTTGGTGCGGGACGCGTAGACGGAGGTGGTCGAGATGACGACGTACTGTCCCATGATCGGGAGGAGGATGTCCATCGTGTCGGTGACGGTTTTGGGGACGTAGGTGAAGGTGTCGATCACGGCGTCGAACTTGCGTCCATCGGCGACGAGTTTCTCGAGTCCGGAGAGGTCGGTGTAGCGGTCGCCTTGGATGTGCTCAATGTCGGGGAACATGTCGGGAGCGGTTTGGCCGCGGTTGAAGAGGGTGACGTTGTGTCCATGGTCGAGGGCGCGCTGGACCATTTTGGGTCCGGCGAATCCGGTGCCGCCGAGCATGAGGATGTTGAGTTTTTTGGGTTTGAAGATGCCTCCTGCAAGAGCGGAGGGGGCAAGCGTGGAGGGAAGAAAGGCGGCGCCGATGGTGAGGGCGCTGGCGTCGGTGATGAACTCGCGGCGGGTTTTCATGTTGTGATTTCCTGTGGTTGAACTTTGGTGTGCGTTCTCTGTGATACCGATGATGATCGTCTGTGTTGCATGAGCGCTAGCGAGATCGCGAGACCTGACCAGAGCACGGCCAACGGCGCGGTGACCATGACCATCCCCCAGATCCCGATCGTCGCAGCAGCGAGCGCATTCTCGATTCCAGCGCCCGCGACGTCGCCCCCTCGATAGAGGAAGACATCGATGATGGGCTTGGCTTTGTATTTTTCTTGGCGTGATACAACGGAGAACAGTGTTTCGCGCGCCGGGCGGATGATCGCGTATCTGCTCGCGCGGTGTATCGCGTTGAAGGTCGCGAAGACGGCGAAGATCTGCCAGCCCTCTACGTTTGGTCGCGAGGAGATCCAACCGAGAGCCGTGAATCCGGCGAGGGTGACGAACGGGAGAACACACAGCGTGATCCCGATCCCGAGGCGTTTGATGAGCTGCGCGGTGACGAAGAGTTGGACGAGCAGGGTCGCGAGCTGGGTCCACATGTCGAGCTGCGCGAAGAGCGCGACGCGCTGGGTGAGTTCTTCCTCGGCGTCGGCGACGATGTTCGCTTGGGTGAAGTAGATCAGCGTGGAGCTGATCGCGATGAGGGTGATGTAGAGACCGATCCCGAGCAGGTATGGGGATCGGAGGAGTGCCTTGGCGCCCTCGTGCCATGAACCGCCGATGGGTTGGCGGTGGTGTTCTTGTGTTTGATGCGCGGCGGGTTTGACACGACGCATGATCTGCACGGCGATCTCGAAACACACGCACGCGGCGAGCATCTGGAAGATCGGTCCGATCTGATCGGCAGTGTTCCACGCTGTGAATGATCCGAGCAGCGCGCCGAGGGTCCCCCCCACTCCGATAGAGGGGTAGAGCTTCTTTGCATCTTCGAGCGACCAGGAGTCGGCCATGAATCCCCAGAAGACTGAGACCATGAAGAGGTTGACAACGGAGAGCCACACATAAAACACGTATCCGGAGTAGAGCTTGTACTCCTGCGGCAGTGCTTTGATGGAGATGACAAAAACAATCAAACACGCGATGACGACTCGGTATCCGATCGTCATGAATCGACGTGGGTTCGCTCTGCTGACGAGTGATCCGAACGCGAGGGTGATGATGAGCGAGACGATGCAGGTGGTGACGAACAACCAGCGGAGGTCGCGCATGGAGCGCTCGACGCCCATTGCTTCGCGGAGTGGTCGGAGGAGGAAATAGCCGTAGAGGAGCATGAAGAAGATCGCGCCGGAGAGGACGATCTTCGGGAGGTTGCTTGCGCGTGGATGCGGTGATGGTTCCTGTGTGCTGTTCATCCTGCGAGATGGGTGTACTCTGGACTGTTCTGGAAGGTTGCAGATTCTGAACAAATGGCGGGCAAATGATTCGGATCACCACTATTGTGGTTGGATGGATGAGCACGCTGAGAATGACACGATGACCCCAAGGCCGGCGATTTTTTTGGATCGGGACGACACGGTGAATGTCAACGCGGATCTTCCCGAAGCGGCGTGGGAGGGGGTCAAGTGGGGTGACCTGCTGAAGCCGGAATACGCGATCCTGATGGAGGGGGCGCGGGAGGCGTTGATCGCGCTCAAGCGTGCGGGGTATGCGCTGGTGGTGATCACGAATCAGGGGGGATTGGCGCGAGGCGGCGGGACGACGCGATGTGTTGAAGCGGTGAACGATGCGCTGCGCCGGGCGCTCAATGACTCGTCGAGCGGGGTGTTCGGGGAGCAGTTGATCGATGCGTGGTACTTTGCGCCGCATCATGCGGAGGGGGTGGTGCCGCCGTATGACTGCGATCATGAATGGCGGAAGCCTCATGGCGGGATGATCCGCGCGGCGTGCGAAGAACTGGGTCTCGATGCGAGCAAGTCGTGGATGATCGGAGACAAGCAGCGCGACCTTGATGCGGGGATCGATGCGGGGGTTCCCAAGGAGCACACAATCCAGGTCGGTCCGAGCGGGACGCACGCGGATCTTTCCGCGGCGGCGGAGGAGATTTTGACGGAACCTGAGGGTTCGGGGAGTTCGGTTGATGCTCACCCAAAGATCGATCCGGGGACGCGCGTGGTGCTGCACTCGACGGACGAGGCGTTCATCCCGATGGCGGATCAGCGGACGCGCGAGATGGTCGAAGCGGTCGCGCGCGGGATCGCGGAGCGGACGGGGATCGTGATCCATGAACTCAGCATCGACGAACGGCAGATCGAGGTGGTGATCGGCGTGCACAAGCTCGCGGCCCTCGCGTTCATGGCGCAGCTGCGGCGCGACACGAATCGCTGGCACGAGCGGCAGTTTGGGGTGCCTTTGTGGTCGATCGGCAGGGACTGGTGATGGGTGATCGTCCGCTGCGATTGTTGATCGTGCTGCCCTCTTGGGTGGGTGATGTGGTGATGGCGACCCCTGCGATTCGTCGGATCCGTGACGCGATGCCTGGGATTTTCATCGGCGCGCTGTGTCGACCTGGGATTGATCAGTTGATTGGTGCTGGGGGCGGCGAGGGCGATCTGTTTGATGAGGTGCATGTGTTTGTGCCTCATGGGATGATGTCGACGAAGAAGGCGGCGGCGAAGGTGCGCCCTCGGCGCTACGACACGGCGCTCTTGATGACGAACTCGTTCTCGACGGCGCTGACGACACGGATCGCGTTTATTCCTCGGCGCATCGGGTACGAGCGGGATGGGCGCGGGATGCTGCTGACGGACAAGGTGATCCCGCCTCGCAATGCGGACCGGTCGTGGAAGATGGTCCCAGCGGTGGATTACTACTGGAACCTCGCGTCGTACCTGCTTGATGAGACGCTGGTGGATTGGTCGGTGCATGAACCGGCGGATTGTGTTTCGATGCCGCTGGCGCTTCCGAGCGGGGCGCGGATGGAGCTTCCGATCTCGCAAGCGGATCAGGCGAAGTGTGATGAGATCCTGAGTGCTACGGGTGTTGATGGTCCCTACGCGATCCTGAATCCCGGCGGGAACAACGAGGCGAAGCGCTGGCCTGCGGATCGATTCGCAGAGCTCGCGGATTGGTTGAATCAAGAGCATGGGTTGCGCGTGCTGCTCAATGGTTCTCCAGCGGAGACGGATTTGATTGATGAGATCCGTTCGCACAGCGCGAGTGATCCGGTTTCGCTGCCGGCGCTTGGGAACACGCTTGGGGGGCTCAAGGCGATCTGTAAGGGCGCGCGGATCATGGTGACCAATGACACTGGACCTCGGCACATCGCGGCGGCGATGGGGACGCCTTTGGTGACGCTGTTTGGTCCGACTGATCCGAGGTGGACGACGATCCCGGTTGAGCCGTTGGGTGATGGGCGCGAGAGCGAGGTTGTTCTGGTCGCGGATCCGACGCTCGATGCGCGTGAATCGGCGAACGATCATCCGGAGCGGTGCGCGGTGGAGCGGATCGAGATTGGACGCGTGCAGCAGGCGGTTGAGTTCCTGTTTAAGAATAACTCGTTCGCATAAACAGTATTTTGATTGAATTCTGTCGAACTGGCCGACTATTGTCTGAGTGATGCGCACGGATCGGATCCATTTTGTAGCGACGGCGTTGTTCGCGCTCGGCTTTGTGCTCGCAGGATCGGGGTGGTCGTTCGTGCTCTCGACGATGATGAATGAGCGGCCGTCGTGGTCGGTGTGTGGACAGGAGATGTGCTCGTGTCTCAAGCCGATTGATAATGAGCCGGCGTGTCCGCTGTGTGTAGCGGGATTGATGGATCCATCGGAGATGGATTCAGATTGTGAATCTGACAATGAACCTACTACGCCTATTCGGCGCCTCCCGAAGTCCAGCGCATCGATCGATGCGGTCAGCGGGGCCGGGAGCAATGCGATGGTCGCGTTCTTTGTGGGAACGATGATCTCACGTTCGGTTGCCGATCTTGGGCTTGATGCTCAGCGTGTGAACATCGCGATCATCAATGACCGCGTGCCTTGGTCGCGTGGGGTTGAGCTGCCGACGCCTCCGCCTCGCGCATGAGCTGATCGCTCGTTCTTTACACACACATGAAAACACAATCGGTGCGCTGCATTGGCGCGCACTGGGAGGTTGCGTATATGCGATACCAAAGTCGCGTCCGCGCCGGGTTTACGCTCATCGAGCTGTTGGTGGTCATCGCGATCATCGCGCTGCTGACCGGGATGCTGCTCCCATCGCTCTCCGGAGCGCGGGACAGTGCGCGGTCGGTCAGGTGTCTCGCTTCGATGCGCTCGCTCGGGATCGCGATGAGTTTGTATCTCGATGACAACAAGGATGTGATCCCGCGCTCGAAGCACTCGAATGGTTTTTCTGGTGGGCTCACCTGGGCGCCCCAGATGTTCGAGTACCTCACGGATCAACGCTTTGAAGGGGATTCCGATCTCTGGCAGAGCGATTCGTGGTGGAGCGCGACCAACGAGTTTTTCCGTTGCGCTCATGATCGGAGATCAAGTCCGATTGAGCAGCCGGGGCTGCCGTATTCGACGGCGGCGGTGAGCTATGGGATGAATGTGTATTACGAGCTTCGACGAGAGGAGATTGATCCGGGCAGGTACGCGAGCGATCGGTTTGAGCCGTATCGGAAACGATCGGCGACGCCTCATCCTTCGATGACGATCCTGCTCGGAGAGGTCAAGGACACGCTGAGCGTGGACCACATCATGGCTCATTTCTGGCGCACGCGTGGTGTGCAGGCGGGGTATGAAGTGGCGCACGATCGGCACGGAGACAACGCGGGATACCTGATGCTCGACGGGCACGCTGCGGCGCGCTCGCTGACTGAGGTGTATGACGCGGACAACGAGCGGGATCAGTGGTATCCCGCGATGGCACAGTAACAACACGCGCCCAAACGGCGCACTCAATAGAAAGAAGTTTCAAAATGAAGATTATGACCGTATCAACACTCGCACTCGTTTCGGGTTCAGCGCTCGCGGGCGTGAGCACCCCCAATGTCTGGGGACCGATGGAGCACATCATGCTGACCTTCAACAACGGCGAGGTGCACGCGCACGTCGGGACCGATGCGAGCACCCCGATCGAGATGCACCGCTTTGCGGGCGAAACGTACGACGGCGCGGCGGGCGTGCTCAACGACACGTACTACTCCAGTCAGTACGGCTGGCTCGCGGACGGATTCATCAGCTTGGGGCAGGACGAGTTCATGTGGGTCGAACGTGTGGACTCGACCGAAGGGCTCAACGTGTACGAGGGCGGGATGCGCATGATGCGCGAGCTGCACACCTACGACGCGATCCAGGGGACCGGTGGCTCCGACGACGCGTGGATGTGGGGCGGGACCATGACGCACAACTGGTACAGCGCCGATGCGCTGGGGAGCTACGAAGCGACCTACCGCGTGTTCGTTGGTGACGCATCGGGCAACGCGTACTCGCAGTACGCGAGTGACACGGTGACGCTGCACTTCAACGCCGTCCCGGCTCCGAGCGCGATGGGGATGCTCGCGATGGGCGGGCTCGTCGCATCGCGCAGAAAGCGGGGTGACGCATGAGGGCTGCTCTTGCAACAGTCGCGCTGAGTGCGGGCATCGCTTGGGCGGATCTGCCTCAGATGGGCGGGCCGATGAGTCATCTGCTGGTGACGATCTTTGATCAGCAGGTGTACCTGTCGTTCGAGTCTCCGAGCATGTCCACGGTCGAGATGTTCGAGGGCGCTAGCACCTACGACGGCGCGGCTTCGGTGCTCGATCACACGGGCGTCAACTCGCAGTTCGGTTGGCTCGACAATGGATTCATCTCGTTGCCCTCTGGGAGCGGGGTGTTCGTGCGGACGCTGGGAGCGTCGGAGCATCTGTCGGTGTACTCGGAGTTTGGGTTTGACCCGATCTTGGGGACCCACGGCTCGGATTCGATCTGGCAATGGAACGGGCAGATGACGCACAACTGGTATTCGAGTGATGTGCGCGGGCCCCACTTTGCGAGCTACGAGGTGTTCGTCGGCGATCTGTCGGGAAATCCGCTCGAGGGCTGGGGGAGCGCGACGATCGATCTGAACTTTGTCTTCGGACAAGACCTGAGCGATCGGATCGGATCGCTCGGCGGCGGGGTTGTTTCCACGATCCCGGCTCCGGGATCGCTCTCGATGCTCGGAGTGCTTGCGATCGGAGCACGACGGAGACGCTGAGCTCGGTGGTTCCTGGTTTTGTATGATTGAGGGCATCCTTTCCGATCGGAAGGGGTGCCCTCTTTGTGTTGGGTGACTACGCTGAGTTGCATGGAGACACTTGAGATGGATACCGGATACCCACGACTGCCGACGGACACCGACAACGGGTTGTTGCTGATCATTTCAGGCCCTTCCGGGGTCGGGAAGACCACGATCACCCGCGGCGTTGAACGAGCGATCGGGGATTCGGTGTTCTCCGTCAGTTGCACGACGCGCGTCAAGACCGAGGCGGACACGGAAGGTGTCGATTACCACTTCGTCAGCGACGAGGAGTTCAACGAGCTCATCGAGCAGGACGCGTTTCTTGAATGGGCGGATGTCTTCGGGAAGAAATACGGCACCCGGCGCAAGTGGGTCGAGGAACAGCTCGCACGCGGGCGGCTCGTGATCCTTGAGATCGACGTCAAGGGGGCGGCGCAGGTGAAAGAGAAGATGCCTGAGGCGTTTGGGATCTTCATCATGCCTCCGAGCGAGGATGTGCTGCTGGGCCGTTTGCAGAATCGCAAGCGCGAGAGCGCCGAGCAGATCGAGAAGCGTTTCGCGGAAGCGAAGACGGAGATGGAAGCGGCTCGCTCAGGTGATGTGTACGACAAGTTCATCATCAACGAGGACCTCGAAGCCGCGATCCAGGAAGCGATCGGCACAGTAAACGCGGCACGGATCGCGAACTCGGTGCGACACCAGTAAAGTAGAACACGCACGTAAAAAACGGGCTCGAGGCCCGTTTGAGTGTTGATTGATTTTCGGAATGCTTACTGACCGCAGTCCATTGGTGGGTAGCGGAACTCTTCTTTGACGATTTTGCCGTTCTCGACGGTGTAGTTGGCGACCTCGCGCATGGTCATGCGTGGGAAGGAGCCGTCTTTGGACTCGATGTCCATATCGAAGACGAGGCTGAATCCGTCTGGTCCGACGAATGGTCCGGTGACTTCGCAGCCGTGCATGGTGGTGCCGGATTGCCATTCTTTGTACTTGGCGATGACCTCGTCGCGTCCGGTGTAGACCTGACCGCTGCCTTCGATGCTGGTCCAGTTGTCGGCGAAGTGCTTGTCCCAGATTTTGGCGTCGTACTCAACGAAGTCGACGTTCTCGTCTCCGGACTTGCAGTGCTCGAAGACGTCGTTGGCGATTTGGGTGATGGTTTCGGTCGCGGTGGTCATGGGATTCTCCTGTTGGTGTGTGACTGATTTGCATCAGTTTGTTTGGTTTCTGATTGGAGTATACCACAGGGCTCGCATCGATCAAAGCACGAAATCAGATAAATTATCGACTGGGTCAAGAGTCCGTGAAATCGCGGGTTTTCGGTTGAATTGAGGACGCTCATCTGCTGAACTTGGGGTGGACTCGTTGGGTTGAGCGAAGGGTGAGAGAGCGATGATGATCCAGGTCGTAGTTTGTGCATTGATGGTTGGGATGGCGCCGGAGTTCTCTTCGTCGACCGTTCCTGCGGGGTCCAAGGCGACATCCATCGAGCGGTCGCTGCGTCTGACGAGCGTGGGGCCGACGATCGGGATCGGGGTGTATCGGCATGGTCCCGGGATGGGGTCGGGGGTGATCTCGGCGGACTACGACAACGACGGGGACGCGGACCTGTTTGTGCCGACGCGGTCGGGGTTTGCGAGTCAGCTGTATCGCAATGATGGGGGCACATTCACAGAGGTCGCGGTCGCGTCGGGGATTGTGGATACCAACACCGCTCGCTCGGCGCTGTGGTTTGATGCCGATGGGGATGATCTGCTGGACCTGATTATCCAGTTCGACCAGTTCCAAGCACCCGGGACGATCGGGACTCGGACATTGGCGCTGTATCAGCAGCAGTCGGATCATTCGTTTGTTGAGGTGACGACGGGGTCGGGTTTGGATGCGATGCCGTTGCTTTTGCCGCCGACGCATGGCGGGGCGATGTGCGCGGGAGATCTGAACGGGGACGACCTGCTCGACCTGGTCGTGACGACGTGGGACCAGGGCGCGCGGGTCTTTCGCAATGATGGGAACATGCAGTTCACAGACATCACCGCGGACTCGCCGCTGAATCCGAACGGGACGACGTACTGGCAGCCCGTGATGTTTGATCAGGACGAGGACGGCGATCTCGATGTGTTTGTCGCACACGACTTCTTTGCCAATCCGATGCTCGACAACGACGGGACGGGGGCGTTCATTGATACCGCGCCGTCGCTTGGACTCGATTCGGACTTCAACGAGATGGGGGTGACCATCGGGGACTGCGACAACGATGGGGACTTTGATCTCTATGTCACCAACCTATTTGGTCATCCGGGCGGAGTGAGCGAGTACAACGTGTTCTTTGAGAAGTCCAACACTGCTGCGGGCTATGTCGAGCGCGCGGTCGAGCTCGGCGTGGACAACGGCGGCTGGGGATGGGGCACGGTGTTCTTTGATATGGACAACGACGGTCGGCTCGATCTTGCGGAGGTCAACGCGATCGAGTTTGGTGAGGCGGATCAGCCTTGGAAGCTGTGGATGAATCGCGGACCGATGGTCGGGACGCCGGTGTATCAATCGCTCGAAGAGCAGATCGGGTTCGCGTTCGAGGACTATGGATCGGCGCTGATGGACGTGGACTTTGATCGCGATGGTGATCTGGACCTGATCGCGACGGTGCTCAACGGGCCGGTGCGTGTGCTTGAAAGCAACGCGACGATCGCGCGTCCATTCAATCAATGGCTCGTGGTGCGTCCAAGGATGCCCGGGACGATGAACACGCGCGCGATCGGCGCAGTGGTGACCGCTCGCACGGGCAACGTGACACGCACCCGCCTCATCAGCGCGGGGACGAGCTTCATGTCGCAGGTTCCGGCGGAGGCGCACTTCGGACTCGGGAACGCGACGAGCATCGACGAACTCATCGTCCGCTGGCCCAACGGGACTCAGACGGTCCTGACCGATGTGGACACGCGGCAGGTGCTGGACGTGACTCCGGCGGATGGGATGGGGGGGGTGGGGCTGATCGAACAGATCGCGCCGGATCTGAGCGATCGCATCCGCACGATCCGACGGAAGTGATCAAGAGATGCTGAGCGTCGGGGCTTTGGTGCCTTTGCTCATCGATGCGAGGGTGACCTGTGCGACGAGCTGGTCGGCGAGTTGATTGAGCGCCGATGGGAGCTGCGGCCCGCCGGCGGTGGACTCGTCGAAGTTCTTGGTGGGGTTCCCGTTGTCCATGTTGGCGCGGAGCGCGGTGTTGATGGGGATCGATCCGAGGAACGGGAGTCCGAGGCGCTGCGCCATTTGCTGGGCGCCGCCTTTCCCGAAGATGTCGTACTCTTTGCCGTCGTCTCCGATGAAGAAAGACATGTTCTCTACGACGCCGAGGGTATCGACCCCGAGCGACTCGAACATCTTCGCGGCTCGGACCGCATCGTCCTGCGCGACTTTCTGGGGAGTGCACACGATCACAGCGCCAGAGAGCTGGACGGACTGCGCGAGTGTGAGGGGGACATCACCCGTTCCTGGTGGGAGGTCGATGATGAGGTAGTCGAGCTCCCCCCACTGCGTGCGTTCGATGAGTTGGTGGAACGCGCCGTGCGCCATTGGGCCGCGCCAGATGAGGGGTTTGTCGGATTCGACGAGCTTGCCCATCGTGATGGATTTGACGCCGTGGACGAGGAAGGGTTGGAGGACGCCGTCGAGGACTGTTTGGTCCATCGCTTCGAGTCCGAGCATGGTTGGGAGTGATGGGCCGTAGATATCGCCGTCGAGGACTCCGACGGAGTGCCCCTTGCGCGCCAGACCCACAGCGAGGTTGATCGCGACGGTGGACTTCCCGACGCCGCCTTTGCCGGCACCCACGGCGATGATGTGCTTGACTCCCGGCACACCTGATGCGTTCTTGTTCTGCGGGGCTTGCTCGGTGACGCGTGGTTGATCGGCGCTGGTTTTGGTGTCGCTCTTGAGTTTGAGGACGACCTCTCCGGCGTGGTCCACGAAGTCGATGACGAGTCCGAGGTTGTCCACGCCGTTGTCCTTCGCGGTGGCGCGGATGAGCTGCTCGGCGAACTTGCCCATGTTCGACAAGGTATTGCGGTCGGGCTGGGGTTGGTCTGGGTGTCCTTGCGTGTAGCAGATGCGGACCGAGGCGTCGGAATCGCAGACCGCGATGTTCATGACACATTCTCGGCTGACGAGGTTTCCGCCGTCGGGGTGGGCGACCCCTGAGAGGGCGTCGTTGATGAGGTCTTTGGTGAGGGGCATATGAGGGCTCGGCTCGGGGTTTGTCGTGGGCTTTGGCTGGATTGAGCGGCGGAAATGTCTGGATAACCGTCACAGATGGTATTCGCCCAATCATAGGCATTGGATGATTTTTTCAATGCTGCAATACGCGGATTGGAGCGGCGTTTGGCAGGTCGATATAGGACAATACAACACATCACCGCCGGGCTCAGTCGCTCGGATCTATGGGAGGCCTTGCTATGAACACAAGTACAAACACAACTGCTTCGCTCCGTCGCGCCGGGATCGCGGTCCTGATCGCAACCCTCGCGGGCACCGCCTTTGCCTCAGAACCAAACACGGAAGACGCTGGATTGCTCGGCGGTCCTGAGATCGTCGAGACCTCCGGACCAGACTCCGGAGACACCATGAGCGGCTCAGCGGACGCGTCGCGCAAAGCGGGTGACATGCCCCTGCGTGCGTACATCGGCGCGGTCATGGGACTCCAGAGAGCCGCGAAGGACAACCCTGAGCTCGCGCTGAGCGAGGAGCAGAAGGAATCCATTAAAGCGATCGGCAAAGCACACGCGGACAAGATGCGTGCGTTCAAAGAAGAACATAAGGAAGAGTTCAGCGAGCTGCGTGGCGAACGTGGTGATCGTGGCGAGCGTGGACAGCGCGGCGAACGAGGCGAGCGTGGTGCTCGCGGAGAACGCAGCGAGAGACCTGAAGCCGGCGAGCGGCCGGAGCGTCCTTCCCCTGAAGAGATGCAACGCAATCGCGAGAAGATGGCGCAGCTGATGTCCAAAGCTCCATCGGATCAAGAAGCGAAGAAAGAACTCTGGGCGGTCCTGACCCCCGCTCAGCAGACCGCGGTCAAGGAGCGTGTGTCCCAGATGCGCTCGCAGCGCGAGCAACGCGTGGACCGCGCAATGGAAGCGGGAGCGGGCGACCAAGAGAAAGCCGAGTCCAAGCGCAAGCAGATGGACGGCAAGCGTCTGGGCAAAGAACGCATGAACAAGGAACGACAGCGCAAGGGCAAGCGCGGAAGCGAAGATATCAAAGAGATCGATGACTGATCCACAGTCAGAGCATCGATCCAAACAAACCACACCATCCTGATTCCTTCAGGCGGGCAGCGGACGGAAACGTTCGCTGCTTGTTTTTAGTCGCTGGACTTTGGAGCAAGCTTCGATCCGATGATCGGGATCTGTGCTCTGCGGATCGCGATGATGATAAGTCCACCCACGAACACGACGACCGCCATCGCGAACAAGCCGGGACCTTCGAGCGGTGTGATCTCTGGTTTGTTGAGCGCGACGGGATCGATCGAGATCCCGAGTTTGGTGATGTGCGCCATGATCGCGCCGGAGATGACACCGACCGAACCGATCGCGCCCAGGACGCTGGTCTTAGGGATCAGCAGAAGCACAACACACACGAGCTCGGCGACCGCGGTCGCGTAGCGCCCCATCGGCTCGGCGCCAAGGATCTCGAACAACGCGACGGTCTCTGGCGCTCCGGTGAGCTTGAAGAACAGCGTCTGTCCGAGGATGAAGGCGACAACGATCTGGAGAATCCAGCTGACGATGGTGATGGGCTTGCTCATGGTTCCTGTTCCTGCGATTGTGGGTTCAAAGGCACAGACAGAATCACATCGGCGCGGCGAATATTCCGGACTCGACAGGGCTTCTGCAACTGGATTGTACTGTGTCCCTGATTATGCCGCAGGATGACGGCTGATCTGGTCCTCATCGAAGATCGAGGAGCAGAGCTCGAAGAGCTTGTTGAAATCGATCGGCTTGCTCATATACGCGGTTGCGCCGGCGATATAGCTGCGTTCTCGTTCTTCCTGGAGCGTGTGGGCCGAGAGCATCACGATCGGGGTGGTGATTCCCGCGCTCCTGAGTCTGCTGGTGCACTCGATGCCGTCCATTCTTGGCATGGAGATGTCCATGAAGATCATGTGGTAGTTATCACCCTGTTCCTTGGCGTTGTTGACTTTCTCGATCCCGTAGATCCCGTCGCTGGCGGTATCGAGCTTGAGGCCCTTCTTCTCGAAGTGGTACTGGATGAGTGTCCGGTTGTCTTCGCCGTCTTCGATGAGCAGGAACCTGAGATTCGCGAACTTCTGTGCCGGATTGATGGGTTCTGAGCGGATGAGTGATTCTTTGACCTCGGTTTCTCCGGCGCTTTCCGCGTGGAGTGTGCAGGTAAATCGCGAGCCGACTTTGGGGGTTGATTCGACGGTGAGGTCGCCTCCGAGGTCGCGTGCGATCTGGCGCGAGATGGTGAGTCCGAGTCCTGTGCCGCCGTAGAGTCGCTTTGTGGAGGCGCTCTCTTGCGTGAACGATTCGAAGATGGAGGAGAGCTTTGATTCTTCGATCCCGACGCCGGTGTCTTCGACCGCGATGTCGAGCTCGTACAAGCTGCAGTCGTCGGGTGTGCTGCTCGGCTCTCCGATCGAGAGCTTTCTCGCATCGACCTCGATGGTGATCTCTCCGACCTCTGTAAACTTGATCGCGTTGCCGACCAGGTTTGTGACCAGTTGTTTGACGCGCGTCGGATCGGTCACCACAAGCGATGGGATCTGATCAGAGATTATCAGATCCATCGAGAGGTTCTTGCGCTGTGCTTTGAGTCTCATCATCTCAACGACTTCGGTCACGATGTCGCTGATCGAGCACGGAATCTGCTCGTACTTGATATCACCCGAATCGATCTGCGAAACATCGAGCACGTCGTTGATCAGGTTGAGCAGGTGCTTCGAGTTCTGGCTGACCGTCTGCATCGAGCTCTTTCTGAGTTCGTCGCACGTCGAATCGTCGAGCGCGATATCGGAGTATCCGATGATGGCGCTGAGCGGGGTCCGGATCTCGTGGCTCATCCGTGCGAGAAAGTCGGTCTTCGCTCTGTTCGCTTGCTCTGCTTCTTCCTTCGCGTGGATGAGGCCCGTGGTCGCGATCTCGACCTGGCGCTCGAGTTCTTTCTTCTCTCTGGTCAGCGATTCGTTGAGTTCGCGTGCTAATCGCTTGGCGCTGAGCGAGAGTTTGAACTCTTCGAGGTTGGCCGCGAACTTCCATGTGAAGTACGCGAGTGGGAGCAGCATCAACCCCAAGAGTCTGTACGCGGGCCAAACGAATAGCACGACCGAAGAGACATAACCACAGATCGCGCAGAACAAGAAGATCCACGCGAGGTCCATGAGTTTGGTGTTGCGGTCTTGCGGTTCTTCTTGGAGATATGCTTTGCGCCAGAACACGAAGATCCGGAAATACCCGAAGATGATCAATAGATTGAGCACCACCAGGGACCAGACCCATGCCCAGTCCGTCTCGCCTGTCTGGGTGGTCATGCAGTGGGTGCGCGCGACGTAGCCTCCCTCGGCGGTGAAGAAATCGAGGAACGCGTAGCCCGTCTGTGAGGAATGGTCGTGATCAAGCTCGCACTGTGCGTCTTGGCCCCAGAGCGGAGACTGCGGCCCGCCGGATTGTTCAACGCTTTGGCCCGCACCTTGATCAGCGATTGTAACGACACCGTACACGCTGAGTGTGCAGAGACTCACCAAGAGGATCGGCAACAAGATGCGTCGGTACATGCCTTGCATCTTGTATACATCGAATAATCTAGACTATGAGTCAACTCATTCATCCAATATTCAGGCATCTTGTTGTATTGGGTTGACCTACCCGAATATCACACAGCATTCATGCATTATCAGCGTAAAAAGCCCTGTTTTAGGGGCATGAAATGTGACAACATTATCCAGTAACCGAGTGCTCACTCATGTTAACTGTTACAGGAACGAAGGTTCTCTGCACCTTGTTCTCGAACTCTTCTGGAAACTTCTCCATGATGGTCCGCACGGCCCAGCTGTTGCCATCGGCGAGACCACAGATGGTCGTGCCGGGCATGGATCCCATCGATCCCGCGATCTCGCGAGCGAGGTCGAGGTCCTTGGACTTCGCGTCTCCCGCTTCGATGCGCGTCATGATCTGGTAGAGCCATCCCGACCCTTCGCGACAAGGCGTGCACTGGCCGCAGCTCTCGTGCTTGAAGAATCGTGTGATGTTGCGCGTCACGGAGACCATGCAGGTGTCCTCGTCGAACACGGTTGGTCCGGAGGTTCCCAGTCCGAGCACGCCGTATTTGCGTCCGATGTCGAAGTCCATCTCGGCTTCGTACTGATCGGTCCCGAGGATCCCCATCGAGACCCCGCCGGGGATCGCGGCTTTGTACTTCTTCCCGCCTCGCATGCCGCCGCAGTAGTCCTCGATGAGTGTGCGGAGGGGGATGCCGAGCTCGAGCTCGTAGCAGCCCGGTTTCTCGACATGTCCTGAGACGCCCATGAGCTTTGTGCCGTAGGAAGGCGGCCCGCCGATGGAGGATTCCACGCCGAGCTCGCAGAACGCTTTCGCGCCCTCGGTCATGATCCAAGGCAGGTGCGCCAGTGTCTCGACGTTGTTGATGATCGTCGGACGATCGAACAGGCCTTTGATCGCCGGGAATGGAGGCTTGATGCGAGGCCAGCCGCGTTTGCCCTCGATGCCTTCGAGGAGTGCGGTTTCTTCGCCGCAGATGTACGCGCCGGCGCCGCGGTGGACGTAGCAATCGGCGACGAACGCGTCACCCGATGCGTTGCCGCCCTGGTTGATGAGTCCTTTTTCGCCGAAGATTCCGTTGTCGTACGCTTCTTTGATCGCTTGCTCGAGGACCTTCGCTTGGTGGTGGTACTCGCCTCGGATGAAGATGTACGCTTTGTTGAGTCGGCACGCGTACATGCAGATCGCGATACCTTCGAGCAAGCCGTGGGGATCGAAGTCCATGAGGAGTCGGTCTTTGAAGGTGCCCGGCTCGGATTCGTCCGCGTTGATCGCGAGGTAGCGCTCTCCGCCGTCGGCGTCTGGGAGGAAGGTCCACTTGAGGCCACACGGGAATCCCGCGCCGCCTCGTCCGCGAAGGACAGAGTCTTTGACTTCAGAGGTGACATCCTCTGGTTTCATGGTCAGCGCTTTGCGGAGCCCCTCGTAGCCTCCGGTCTTGACGTACTCGTCGTATCCCACGACGTGGCGATCGCGGATGTGCCCGAACGGGGCGGTGGGGATGCGCTTGAGCAGGATGTGCTCGGAGAGTGAGTTGTCCCATGCTTTTTTGGGCATTGATCGGCTCCAGACCTGAGTAAGGGCAAGTTGGTCGATTCTAGCCGGCTGAGACCCCGAATTGTGCATCGATCCACGCTCGCGGAGGTATGCTCGTGCATGAAGATACTCGTACTCGGCGGCACCCAGTTCAGCGGCAGAGCGTTCGTGGACCTCGCGATCCGCGAGAATCACCAGATCACCCTCCTCCATCGCTCCCCCACCAATCCCGGACTCCCAGACAGCGTCCGCCGACTCGTCGGCGATCGCGATCCCGAGAAAGGTGCGGGGCTCGATGAGATCAAGAAGCTCATTGACGCCGGAGAACGCTTCGATGCGGTGCTGGACATGTGCGGCTATGTCCCGAGAGTCACGCAAGCGAGCTGCGAGCTGCTCAAGGGCGCGTGCGATCGGTATGTGTTCACCTCGACGATCAGTGTCTATGACAAAGACAACCAGGACGAGGTCCCTGACGAGGACTCGAAGCTGATCGATCTCGAAGACAAGAGCGTCGAAGAGGTCACGGGCGAGACCTACGGCGGACTCAAGGTCCTCTGCGAACAGGTCGTCCGCACGTGGTATCCAGAGAACCACACCATCATCCGTCCAACAGTGATCGCGGGACCTAACGATCCGACCGATCGCGTCACCTGGTGGGCGCGGATGCTCTCGACGCTCGACGCGATGGTCATCCCCGCTCATCCATCTGGACTCGCGGGGTTTATCGACTCGCGCGATCTCGCGGCGTTCTTCCTGCGGACCATCGAGCATGAAATTTCGGGGATCTACAACGCTGTGGGTCCGGAAGTGAATCTCCCGATGCACGACTTCATCACGCGAGCGCATTCAGCGCTGGAATCCAAAGCCGAGCTGATCGAGGTCGATCAGGACCGCTTGGCATCGATGGAAGTGAATCCCTGGGTAGACATCCCGACCTGGGCGCCGGTAGAGAGTCAGTTCATGTATCGGATCTCATCGCAGCGCGCGATCGATCAGGGGCTCTCGCGACGACCGCTCGAAGAAACGATGCAAGCGATCAACGCGTGGGACATTGAGCGTGGTCGTCCTGAGCTCAAAGCCGGGATGAGCGCGGATCGGATGCGTGAGGTTGTGGGGTCTGTCCACGCGACGTGATCGCGTTAGGAATCGTGGACTTCGATCTCTTCGATCGTGGTCCGGCGGAGCGTGACCTTCTGGCCTTGGATCTCCGCGTCGGTTTCCTCGGTTTTCTGCGAGACGATCTTGGACTCCGAATCCGATTGGACCGGTTTGGTCGTCGCGTTCCAGAGGTGGCCGAAGAATCGGCCCACGGCTCTTGAGATCGGGATGTCCTTGTCGTTCTTCACGCGCTATTCTAGGAACGCATGGATACAAAAACCAAACATCGCTGCGAATGGGCGCGCTCCGAGTCTGAAATCGTATACCACGACGAGGAATGGGGCGTCCCCAATCGCGATGAGCACCACCTGTTCGAGATGCTCACGCTCGAAGGGGCGCAAGCCGGTCTGAGCTGGTCCACGATCCTCAACAAACGCGAGGGGTATCGCAAACTCTTCAAGAAGTTCGATCCCAAGAAGGTCGCGAAGTTCACGCAAGACGACATCGAACGGCTCATGCTCGATCCGTCCATCGTCCGCAATCGACTCAAGATCGAATCCACAGTCAACAACGCGAAAGCGGTCCTCGAACTCTACAAACAGGGGACGACTTTCAGCGAGCTGATGTGGTCGTATGTGGACGACACGCCGATCGTGAACAACTTCAAATCACTCAAAGATCTCCCGGCTCAGACGGACCTGAGCAAGCACATCTCGAAAGACCTCAAGAAACGAGGGTTCCGATTCGTCGGCCCAACAGTCATCTACGCGATGATGCAAGCATGCGGCATGGTCAACGACCACACAACAAAGTGTCCGCGGCACAAGGCGTGCGCGAAGCTGAATTGAATGATTGAAAGTCTGCTTTAGAGGTCTTCTTTGACCGCGCCGGTGCCGCCGGGTTGGTAGGTCCCGTTCTGGACCTGCTCGATCAGCTGGACGGTGCGCTCAGGGGTGAGGTTCTCGTGGAGGTCCTCGTTGATGAGCGCCGCGGGCGCGGTGCCGCAGGAACCGATGCATTCGAGTTCGACGAGTGTGAACTTGCCGTCTTCGGTGGTTTGTCCGACATCGATCCCGAGTTTGTCCTTGATCGCCTCGGTGCACGCGGTCGCGCTGCAGAACTCGCACGCGATGGAGCGGCAGACGGAGATCAGGTTCTCTCCCTTGCTGTGCTCCCAGTATTCTTCGTAGAAGGTGACGGTGTCGAGGACTTCCGATGGCGCGATGTCGAGGACCTCAGCGATCTCTTTCATCGCTTGCTTGGGGACCCAGCCGTAGTGGTGCTGGATCATGTGGAGAGCCGCGAAGAGGGCGCCCTTGGGTTTGGCGTAGCGCGGGATGTACTCCTCGCGGAGCTTCGTGGTCATCTCGGCGGTGAGATACGGCTCATCGCGCGTCTCGATCGTTGCTGATCCGGAGTTTTTCGTGATCCATGGCATCGGTCAGAATCCTCTTGCTAAGTCCAATCATCGTAGGAGCGTGGAGGTCGCGATTCTTGGGAGATCCGCGTGATCAATCTTTCGTCAGACTGACCTCGTAAGGGTCCCAGCTCGTGCTCGAGCCCGCGGTGATCCGAGCGGTATAGCTCCCACGCTTGAGCACGTGCTGCTCCGGAGCGGCGATCGAGCTCCCGGTGCCTTCGATGGTCAGCACGACACGCTCCATCGGGGGGGACTCGACGGGACCGAGCGTGCGTTCCTCTCCCGCTCGCACAGTCATGGACTCGAGCATGATCGCGGTATCGAACTTCCGCTCATGCTCGATGCGTGCGTTGAGATTGGTGCGCGAGTCGTTGATGATCCGGACGGTGTACGTCGGATTGATCGAGCATCCGACAGCGCACAGCGACGCGAACATCGCAACGCACAGCATCAACGGCGTGGATCGTTTCATCGGTCGAGCTCACCCGCGACGATGTTGAGTGAGCCGATGACCGCGACGATGTCCGCGAGCATGTGTCCCTCGAGCATTTTGGAGACGAGCGAGTAGTTGATGAAGCTCGGCGGACGCGTCTTGGCGCGCCATGAGCACTTGGTGCCGTCACCGACGACATAGAACCCGAGCTCGCCGTTGGCGGTTTCGTGCGCTCCGTAGACTTCTCCGACTGGTGCGTCCCAGCCTCGGTTGGTCATGATGAGCTCGAAGTGCTGGATGAGTCCCTCGATGGAGCCGTAGACCTCGCCCTTGGGTGGCTTGGTCATCTTCTCGTCGGCGAAGACATCGATCGGTCCATCGGGGATGTTGTCGATGAGCTGATCGATGATGCGGATGGACTGCTTGATTTCTTCGACGCGGACGAGGAATCGGCAGTACGCGTCGCCGTCGCGTGCGATCGGGACATCGAACTTGACCGCCTCGGCGCCGTTCCCGTCCCAGTTGTCCGCGTAGCACAGGTACGGCTCGTCCTTGCGGAGGTCACGGCGGACTCCCGATCCGCGAGCGACGGGTCCCGTCGCGCTGTACGCGATCGCTTCGTCGTGGGTGAGCACGCCGATGCCTTGGGTGCGGTCCATGAAGATGCGGTTGCGCTCGACGAGGTTCATGAGGTCGTCGATCGCTTCTTCGAGGACGCCGTGGAGGAAGGTCTTCGTCATCCGCACAAATACGGCTTCGTCCGGGATCTCCTTGACCGCGCCGCCAACGCGCGACCAGTCCGGATGGAACCGCTGTCCCGCGACGTAGTCCATGATGTCGTAGATGCGCTCGCGAGGATTGAAGCAGTAGAGGAAGCCGGTGATCGCGCCGACGTCGAGTCCCGCCGCGCCGACGCAGAGGAGGTGGTCCTGGATGCGTCCGAGTTCCGCGAGGATCGTGCGGAGGACTTTGCACTTGGGAGAGATGTCGATCCCGAACAGCTTCTCGACGGTGTGGTGCCAGCAGATGCCGTTGGAGATGGACGAGAGGTAGTTCATCCGCGAGACGATGGTGATGTACTGGTTGTAGTCGAGGTGCTCTCCGAGCTTCTCGAATCCGGAGTGGAGGTATCCGATGTGTGGGGTGCATCGCGCGACGCGCTCGCCGTCGAGTTCGAGGACGAGCCGGAGCGTGGTGTGGGTCGCGGGGTGCTGTGGACCGAAGTTGAGGACCCAGCGATCGCCCGTGTCGATGTGGTCCTTGATGTAGTCGATGTTCTCGGCGTTGACATCGATCCCGGTATCCGGCGTCAGTGTGTAGGGCATACTCGTGTCCTCAGCGAAGCCGGGAGTCATTCCCGGGCTCTGAGGGGCATCATAGTGCCTCCAAATGCCGAATTGGAACCGATTTGGGGTGAGATTCGCTCCAGATTCAACCCATTGGAGCATGGATCACACACGCCGGCTTGCTAGACAACGCGGACACCTCAGATCCGTCTGCAATGCACGGCTGACTCTAGTGCGCACGGGAATAGTGGAGCGGCTGGGGTTGTTTCCCTGTTTCCGGCCAAGCTGTTGGAATATCGCGTGGAGATGATGTTGTAGAAAGGGGCCGAGACGTACTGTTGATCATGACCGCATTCCTTGAAGAACTCTGGATGATCCTGACCGAGTCCTCCGTCTGGTTGGTGCTCGGCTTCCTGCTCGCTGGGGTTGTGCACGTGCTCGTCCCGCGCGAGTGGATGCTCAAGCACCTTGGGGGCAAGGGGATCGTCCCGATCCTCAAGGCATCACTGCTGGGGATCCCGCTGCCGTTGTGTTCGTGCTCCGTGATCCCAGTCGCGGCTGGGCTCCGCAAGCAGGGCGCGAGCAAGGGCGCCAGCGCCGCGTTCGCGATCTCGACACCTCAGACCGGAGAAGAGTCGATCCCGCTGACCTGGGCATTGTTCGGACCGGTCTTCGCGCTGGCGCGCCCCATCATCGCGGTCATCACCGGACTCACAGCGGGGCTGCTGATCGATCTCACACACAAGCAAGAACCAAGCGACGATGGATCCATCGAGGACCCCAGCGCGATCGGTCTTGCGATTACGAATGCGGACGACGCGTCAAGCGTCGTCGAGTCTGTTGAATCCAGAGCGACCAGCTCGTGCTGTTCATCCAAAGCACCAGAGCCCAAGTCTTGCTGTTCGTCAGAGCCGGAGGAGAGCGCGTCGTGCTGCTCGTCTGGATCAGCGACCCCCAAGCGTGGATTGGTCGGCAGCATCGCAGAAACCTTCCGCTACGGATTCGCGGTGATGCTCGTAGATCTCGTCGTGTGGCTGACCGCTGGTTTGCTCATGGCGGCGCTGATCGGCGCGCTGGTTCCTCAGGGATGGATCGAAGAGAACGTCGGACAAGGCATCCTCCCGATGCTGTTGATGCTTGTCGTCGGGATCCCGCTGTATATCTGCGCCACCAGTTCGACTCCGTTCGCGTTTGGGCTCGTCGTCGCTGGACTCTCTCCAGGCGCGGCGCTCGTGCTGCTGCTCACAGGCCCCGCGACCAATGTCGCGACGATGAGCTGGATGCTCAAGGACCTTGGCGTCAAAGCCCTCACCATCTACCTCGCAACGATCGCGGTCATCGCGCTCGCGTGCGGGATGCTCTTTGATGCGTTCTTCAAGCACATGGTCACGCTCGCGGACCTCAACCAGCACCACGAGCACGGCATGGGTGGATTCGGATACAAAGAAGTCTTCGCCGTGCTGTTCATCCTCCTCACCGCGTGGGCGCTGGGGAAGAAGTTCAGCGGCTGGCTCGATGCGAAAGGCATCGGGACCAAACCAGCAGCAGGCGGATGCGCCAGCGGTTCGTGCGGATGCTCTAGCAACTCAGTACAAGAAAAACCCGCTCCGAAGAGCGGGTGCTGTGGTTCTTGATTGAAGCGGAACGCTTAGCCGTTCTCGACGACCTGCGCGAGCAAGCGAGCGCCGAATCCGGTCGGTCCCGGATTGATCGGTCCCAGTTGTTTGGTTGTCGCGTGGGTTCCCGCGATGTCCACGTGCGCCCACTTGACGCCCTCATCAACAAAGTGCTCAAGGAACGCGGCTCCCTGGATCGGGTGCGCCTCGCGGACCGGAGCGCTGTTGAGGATATCAGCAATCGGTGACTTCATGAGCTTCGAGTACTCCGGATCAAGCGGCAAGCGCCAGACGCGCTCGCTGGTCTGCTGTCCCGCGTCGATGAACTTCTGCGCGATCGCGTCGTCGTTGGACCAGAGTCCCGCAAAAGGTGATCCCAGCGCGACGACCACGCCGCCGGTCAGGGTCGCCATGTCCACGACGAACTCTGGAGATTCCTTCTCGCATGCCCAGCACAGTGCGTCGGCCATGACGAGACGTCCTTCCGCGTCGGTGTTGGTGACTTCGACCGTCACGCCGTTGCGGAACTCGATGACGTCGTCAGGTCGGTACGCCTCGTCGGAGATGGAGTTCTCCGCGGACGCGAGCAGCGCGATGACTGGACGGTTTGGCTTGATGACGTTGGCGATGATGTGCATCGCGCCGATGACGCCGCAGCCGCCGTCCTTGTCGCGTTTCATGCCGACCATGCCGCCGCTGATTTTGATCGAGAGCCCGCCCGAGTCGTAGGTCATGGTTTTGCCAACGAGGACGATCGGTGCTTTAGACTTGCCGCGTGCTGGGGTGTACTCCATGCGGATCATGCAGGGCTTGTTCTCTGACGCTTTGCCCACGTTGATGAGGCCGGTCATTTTCTCGTCTTCGAGCTTCTTGCCGCTCATGACGGTGCACTTCATCCCGCTCTTGCGTGCGATCTTCTTGCATTCGTTGGCCATCCACATCGGGGTCGCGATGTTTGGTGGGGTCTGAGAGAGGGTCCGCGCGATGTTGGAGCCCTCAGCGAATCCGAGCCCGCGATTGAAGCCGTCGTCGAACTTCGCGTGCGAGCCGGTGACTGTGAGTGCTGGGTATTTGGTGACGCTGGTCGCCGATCCACGCAGGTCGTCGTAGCTCCACGAGACGAGTCCGAACCCTTCGCCGAGCATGGTGCCCGCGTCGAATGGATTGACCTGAGCTTTCTTGGAGAGCTTGCTCATCGCGCCGCTGAGCGCGAAGCCGACGCTTGTCACGCCTGCTTTGCTGATCGCGCGTCCCAGCGCGCCGCCGGCATTGCGGAGCGAAGCGACATCGAAGCTCGCTTTGTCACCCAGTCCGAGCACGAAGATCGGACTCCCACTCTTGGGGAACAGCGTGGTCACGTTCCCGGCGTCCGCGGATGAATCGCTGCCTTTGAGCATCGCTGCGATCAAGCCGTCGCTGTCGAGTGATTTGGTGTCCGCGTCGAGTGATTGACCCTTGAACACACCCACAACGACCGCTTTGGGTTTGGAGCGAGCGTTGACTTTGATTGAACTGAACATTTCAGAATCTCCTATTTTTCTGAATGATTATATCAGGCATCCACGAGCAAGTTGCACGCATCACGCGGCGCAAGAAGGGAAGACACTCTCAATGTAGACGTCCCGGCGTGATGAATCCGTAAAAACTCGGCTCTCGCGTCAATACCGCGAGCTAGTCGCGGAACTCGAAGCGGAGTTCGCTTTCGCTTCAAACAACGCTTTGACCTCTCCAGCGAGATAGAAACTCCCCATGATCAGGAGCAGGTCGTTGGGGCCGATGGATTTCCCGGCTGCTTGGATCGCTTGGGTCGCGTCGGGATATGACTCGCTCGATCGGTGATTGAGCTCGGAGTACCGCTGCGCCAGATCCTCCGGATTCATCGCGCGTGGGTTTCCGGATGCTCTGGTGAAGATCACCTTGTCCACGCGCGTGCGGAACTCGGTGAGCATGCCGTCGATCTGCTTGTCGCTGCTGCACCCAAAGATCAGGATCAATGAATCGAAACTCACCTGCTGCGCCGCGGCGTTGAGTGTCTCGCGCACGCTCTCTGGAGTGTGCGCCCCGTCGATGTACACCTTTGGTCGCGTGTTGACCAGTTCGAGGCGTCCCTCGCGAGGGGTGTGCTGGAGTCCGGCGATGATCTGTTGTTCAGGGAGATCGAAGCCGTGCTTGCGGAGTTCGAGGATGATCGCGAGCGCCAGACCACAGTTGGCGCCCTGATGCTCACCAAGCAGCGGCACGGACATGTGCTCGAAGCATCCCTCGCCCTCTCCGACGCAGACCTTTGGATGAGGGCCGCGCATAGCCGCGGACTGGAATCGACAGGAATACAGCAGGTCCTCACCAAGCAGCTGGAAGGGACACTCGACTTCTTCGGCGCGCTTGCGGAAGACCTCGACGACCTGCTCGTCCTGAGGGACGCTGATCGCGGGAACTCCCGGCTTCATGATCCCGGCTTTCTCGCTCGCGATCTTCTCGAGCGTGTCACCAAGCACGGCGGTGTGCTCGAGCTGGATGCTGGTCAGCCCCACCACCATCGGTTTGACGACGTTGGTGCAGTCCAGGCGCCCCCCGAGCCCGGTCTCCATGATCACAATATCCACGGCTTGCTGCGCGAAGACCACGAAAGAGAGCGCGGTGATGAGCTCGAAGTACGTCGCGGGGCCGTGCTCTTTCTCGATCTGGATCGCCGCGTCTTTGCACGTCGAGAGCGCTTCGACGAAGAGTTCTTGACTGATGTTGACGCCGTTGATCCGCACGCGTTCGCGTTCGTCTGTGAGGTGCGGACTGGTGAAGAGTCCCGTCGTGTAGCCGCTGGAGCGCAAGCAGCTCTCAAGCATGGCGCAGGTCGATCCCTTGCCCTTGGATCCCGCGACGTGGACCACAGGGACCGCGAGGTGCGGATTCCCGAGCGCTTCGACGAGCGCCTGCATGCGATTGAGCTTGAAGGTTTCGGTTTTGAGCTTGGTGGTGTGGAGCTGCTCGAAGTTGATGCGCGAGTTGAGGAAATCAAACGCGGCTTGCGAATCGATAAACGGCCCCGCGGACACCTGGACCGCGCTCTTGCGGGTGGTCGTCTGCTTGGTTTGATTTCCAGAATTGCGGCGCGGCATGGGATCAATCATAACCAACTTTGGAAAAATTCAAAGCACAAAATGTATGAAGTGTTCAATGTCGGTACTCCCACCTAGGAGAGCGCGGACTCACTGACTCGCGAGTGTCATCAACCGCTTCATCTCAGAGACAGCGCCGCGCAACCCAACAAACACCGCTCGCGACACGATCGAGTGACCAATGTGCAGCTCGTCTACCCCTTTGAGCGACGCGATGTGGGAGACGTTGTGGTAGTTGAGTGCGTGTCCGGCGTTGAAGCGCATACCGAGCGATGTGATCTGCTCGCCCGCTTTGCGGACCTGATCGATCGCGCTCACGAGCGATTCCTGGCGCAGGTCCCCTCCCGCTTGATGAAACGCTTTGGCATACGGACCGGTATGTACCTCGCACACATCGAACCCAACCTCCGCAGCAGCATCGACTTGTGCTGCTTCTGGATCGATGAACGCGCTGATGATCAGTCCAGCGTCCTTGAGGCGCGACACCACGTCGCGGAGGCGCTCGCGCTGACCCACGATGTCCAGACCCCCCTCCGTCGTCACCTCCTGACGACCCTCCGGGACCAGCATCGCGGTATGCGGCTTGATGTCGCGAGCGATCTCGACCATCTCGTCGGTCGCCGCCATCTCGAGATTGAGCTTCACGCTCACCAGATTCCGCAATAAGCGGACATCGCGGTCCATGATGTGCCGACGATCCTCGCGGAGGTGCACAGTGATCGAGTCCGCGCCGCCGAGCTCCGCTTCATGAGCCGCGCGGACAGGATCGGGCTCCGCGCCGCTGTTCATCGGATCGGGCTGACCCGGATAGCGTGCGTTGCGGACGGTCGCGACGTGATCGATATTGACACCAAGCTGAATCATGGATGAGTATAGGAACCACGGGAAATCGGGGTTCAGGACTAAAAAACACTCATCTACTGACGCGATCGATCGCGGCGTTGAGTGCTCGCGTGTCTGAGGAGCCGCTGATCTGCGATCTGAGTGACTCCAGGAACCTGATCGCCGCATCTCTGGACTCGGATTTCATGATCACGGCGAGTTCCTCGGCGTCGTAGACCTCTTGCCACTCTCGGAGGTGGGTCCGCATGATTGCCATCGCGCGCGAATCTTGGAAGCGTGTGAGCTGGTAGCGTCCCGCGAGCCACATCGTGTCCATGATCATCCGATCGGCGCGCTCCTCGACCGACAGCCGTTCGAACGCATCGAGGACCAGCTCGTGCTCGTGCTGTCTGAACGCGGCTTGGAGCAGCAGCTTGGTCGCGTGGTCCTCGATCGATTCGGGACGATCGCGCAGGAGCGCCGCTCCCAATCGCACGACCGCCTCGTCATTTCCGGAAAGCACAAAGTCCTCAATCGCGCCGCTAAAGTCGCTCTCTTTGAGCCGAGACTTGGCGCGGTCTTCGAGTCCCGTCTCTGTCAGTCCGAGCGCCTCGCGGATCGGCGCGGGGACCTCCGCGAGTCTGGTCCCGCAGGGGCTGACGGTTTTGAGCGGATCACCAAGGACGGTGATCTTCCACGCTTGTCCGTCGTCGTAATGCACCGCCGCGGCGAACGGCATCCGCGCCAACAAACGCTGCGCAACAAACGGCGTCGGAACAAATCCGGACAAGAACGGCTCATTGACCGATCCCGCGTACAGGTACACGCCGCGCTCGAGCCAGCGTCCACCAACCGTGCGGCTGCTGCGCGGCGTCGCGAGCGAGAACGAGTGCACCATGTGCAAAGCACTGGGCTGCGCAAGCACGGGAAGATCTCCCGGCTTGCCTGTCCCTTCTGGAGCTTGCGGGAGATCGAAGTACACGTGCGATCCCTTGGAGTTCATCAGGATGAGCGACGCGTCCACGGGCCTCGACGACGAGCGCCCTTTGAATCCCGCGAGCGAGTTGCGGGGTTTATCAAAGAGCTCGGTCTCGAATCCCGCTTGCTTGAGCACATTGTCCGCGGCGGTCCCGTCGTAGCGGTCCCAGTCTCCGGACTTTGAGTAGCCGTCCCAGATGAACGCGCTGTCGATCGGGAGGAACAGCGAGCACATCGCTTGATAGATCGTCGTCGGAGCTGTCCCACGGAACTGGCCGCACCACGCCCAGCGCATACCTCCCATCGTTGAATCGGTCCGTCCGATCTGATCCGTCGTTGCGAGAAAGTCGCGATCTCCTGGACCTGTCCTGATTTTGACTCCGATCCCGAACGCGAGCGTGATGACATCGACCTCGTCGCCGATCTCGTCAAACTCCAGTCCCAGTCGGCGCAGTCCTTGCTCGATTCCCAGATTCACCGACTGCGCCATCGACGGCTCGACGCTATCAAACGGCTTCTCAAGACTCGTGTAATAAATGATCGGCTGGAGACGTCCCGCCGCCAGCGCCAATCCCGCGGCCCAGTGGCGGTGCATCGGATCGATCACCACCACCCCCGGAGACACGATCCCGGTGTCCTTGAGCGCCTTGAGCGTGACCTTCCAGTCCGCTTCGGGCTGGTGGATCGCCGCGGCGAAGGCCTTGTTGATCATGTCCTGTCGATGCTCGACCGAGCCCCCCCACGGCTGCTTCCCCTTGCCCTCCAGACGATGGACACGCTCAGGGCCGTAGCGCCGCACGAAGCGTGCGATGTGTTCCTTCGCGGCGGTTGTCCCGTCGTCGTAGAGCACCGGGAACTTGATCGGTCCCTCCCACGCGCTGATCGCATCGACGTACATCGACAGATCGTCCACGATCACCACGATCGGGAGCGGCTGCATCGCTTGGGACAACAACGAGGCGCGAAGTCCGGCGCGCCGGTTCGCGTCCATCTGTCCGATGGACTGGTACAGCTCGTTGAACGTCATCGTCACGCCCTGCCCGCTGCTTTGCCCCGCGTCCTGTGTCATCGGATCGGGAGCGGGCTCGTCCGCAGGGATGTTGCTCGTCTGCGCCGATGCTCCGCTGATCGCTCCAGCACACGCAAGCACACACAGAGCAACGGTCCGGAACGATTGATCGGATGGTCTGAACTTTGATCGTCTGAGCAGTGGGGTCATCTAGGTACTGTACCGCCCACGCACGCTCGGGGTTCACGCGATCAACAAACTGTCCCGATCCGCGCATAGACTGGGTCTTATGCCCTCGTCCTCGCTCCAAGAGTTCACCCAGACGATCAACGCGTCGCGCCAAGACGGCTGCAACGTCGTCGTGGTCCCGATCGGGATCCGCGTGCTCGCTGATCAGCTCACCCCAGTGCTCGCGTACAGAAGACTGGTCAGCGCCGACGAACGCACGGCTCCGTCCTTTCTGCTCGAATCCGTGGAAGGCGGGACACACCAGGGACGCCACTCCATCCTCGGCTCATCTCCGATCATCGAGCTCGTCGCGAAGGACAACCAGGTCACGATCAACGACCACCGCGCCAACCAGACGATCGACCAGTCGGTCACCGAGCCCTGCGATGATCCGCTCGCGAAGGTCCGCGAGATCTCGAAGGACTGGCACCTGTCGATCCCGCAAGCCGCTGCGGACAAGAACCTGATCCCGAGCTGCGTGCTGGGAGGGTGGTTCGGGTACGCGGGATACGACTCGGTCCGCTACGCCGAGCCTGTCAAGCTTGATCCAAAGAACGCTCCGGAGGATGATCGGAACCTCCCCGATGTCTCGTTCGGGTTTTATGACACGCTGGTAGTCTTCGATCACGTCGAGAAGCTCGTCCACCTCGTGCGCCTCGCGATTGTGAATCCCGACTCGGACATCGAATCGGTCTACAACCAGTCGCTCGATGACCTGAGCGCGCTTGCCGACAAGATCCAGAACCACACCAAGCCGTTGGTGCTTGGTCGCGTCTCGCGCGATCCGAGCGTGAAGAACGCGCCGATGCCCGCCAATATCAGCAGCGATGAGCACGCGTCGATGATCGAAGCGGCGCGCGAGTACATCAAAGCGGGAGACATCTTCCAGGTCGTGCTCGGACATCGCTTCGAGCGCCGGACCAGCGCCGATCCGTTTGATGTGTATCGTGCGCTGCGTGCTGTGAATCCGTCGCCGTACATGGTGTACCTGCAGACGCAGGGGTGCATCCTTGTCGCGTCGTCTCCCGAGATTTTGTGCCGCGTGCGCCGTAGGGACGACGGCCGACTCATAGTCACCAATCGTCCGCTCGCGGGAACGCGCCGGCGCGGACGTACCAATGAAGAAGACCTCGAGCTTGAGCGTGAGCTGCTCGCGGACCCCAAAGAACGCTCCGAGCACTCGATGCTCGTGGATCTGGGACGCAACGACGTCGGACGCGTCGCTGATCCAGGATCGATCCAGATCGAAGCGCTCATGGAGATCGAGCGTTACTCCCACGTCATGCACATCTCCTCGACCGTCACCGGCGTGATCCGCAAGGGGCTCGACTGCTGGGACGCGCTGCGAGCGGCGCTCCCTGTCGGGACAATCTCCGGAGCACCCAAAGTCCGCGCGATGCAGATCATCGACGAGCTCGAGCAGGTCCGCCGCGGACCTTACGGCGGGGGACTCGGATGGGTCGGACTCAACGCGGAGATGGACATCGCGCTGGCGCTGCGGACGATCGTCGTCCCAATCGATCGCATCGACGAATCGAATCCAGACGGCGCGTGGGAGTACCACATCCAAGCCGCGGGAGGGATCGTCGCGGATTCGATCTCCGAACTGGAGTTCAAGGAAACGGTCAACAAAGCCGCGGCTCTGGGACGCGCCATCGACCTCGCGGAAGACGCGTTCCTCTAAAGAGACGAACTATTGATAAAAGAACCCCGCACGGAGCGGGGTCAAGAGAGATGCTGTCGGATCTCTTGGATCAAGCCGAGGTTCGCACGAGGAGTGTGGGTCAGGCGCGTCGGCTCGATCGATTGAATATGGTTGTGCTCAAGCGTTCTGCGCGACATTCGCGTGCAGGTTCTCTTTGAGCTGCTGCGATGGTTTGAACGAGCAGGTGGTCGATTCCGCGATCTGGATCGGCTGCTTGGTCGCGGGATTCATCCCGGTGCGAGCGGCGCGGTGTTTTTTGGTGAATGTCCCAAAGCCGGAGATCGCGACTTTCTGCTCTTCTTGGAGTCCTTGGGAGATCGAAGCGATGACGGCTTCGATGGCGCGTCCCGCGTCGGCCTTGCTGGTCTCGAGCTGGGAAGCGACGGAGTCGATGAGGTCTGATTTGTTCATTTGGCGCCTCCATGAGGTTGCGTGCTGCTATGCGTGCTTTGCCTGGTCGTCCCTGACCCGGCTTCCGATTTGGACTTATTCGGACATAACACGTCTATCGCATGAATTTCCCCGTACGCAGGGTCTATCGGCCATATGGTGTAGAGCATGACCGGCGCCCCCCAACCCAATATTGCCGCGTGATATTCACTCTGTAAACTGTTGAAAGCCATAGAGTTGAGCACATGAGCCTCCCACTCGTCCTTGTCACCGAACCCCTTACGCCCCAACCACTTCAGTGGCTCCGCGATTGCTGCGAGCTCGTTGAATGTCCCGCAAGCGACCATCGCTTTGGTGAGCTGATTGAGCGAGCGCAGGCGCTCGTCGTGCGGACCTACACCATCGTCGATGAATCGCTCCTGGATCGAGCGCCCAATCTCAGAGTCGTCGGACGCGCCGGAGTGGGACTGGACAACATCGATCTCGACGCGTGCAAGGCGCGAGGCATCCGCGTCGTGCACACCCCCCACGCCAACGCGATGTCCGTCGTCGAGTACACGATCTCGATGATGATGCAGACGCTGCGCCCGATCCATCCGATCACCAGCCCGCTCGATGAATCGCAATGGCACGCCGCGCGCGAGGACGCGATCACCGAGAGCTCCGTCGTCGGGACCACGCTCGGCGTGATTGGTCTTGGACACATCGGATCGCGCATCGCGCGAGCCGCGAGCGGGATCGGGATGCGCGTGCTGCACAACGATCTGCGCTCGATCCCTGATGCGGACTCCGAAGTGTGCTCGCTCGAAGAACTCCTCAAAGACGCGCGCGTCATCACGCTCCACGTTGACGGCAGAGCATCCAATCACCACATGATCAGCGACGAGCAGTTCGCGCTCATGTGCTCCGATGCGATCCTGATCAACGCGTCGCGTGGATTCGTGGTGGATCCATCAGCCGCTGAGCGATTCGCGAATCAGAATCCAAGCGCACAGCTCATCCTGGATGTCCACGATCCGGAACCGATCGATCCATCCTCCGCGCTGCTCGGACTCCCCAACGTGATCCTCACCCCTCACATCGCCGCGGCGACGCGCGAGTCGAAGACCGCGATGAGCTGGGTCGTCCGCGACGTGCAAGCCGTGCTTGAGGGATCGGATCCGATGCACGCTGTGGTCTGAGCACGAGCGGGTCCATGAATTGGGTTCAATTCGTGTTCATGGCGTCCAAAGCGTGCAACCATCGCCCGTTTTTGAGCGAATATGGGGGCGGCAGCCGTTCTCTGGATGCCCTTTTCGCTCGCTCTGAGCGGGATGACTGAGTCAATCAGTGTGTGAAGAGAAGGACAGGTTCTCGGACCTATCAGGAGTGGTGTTTCAAGCTCGTGGGCTAGGAGCGTCCGAATCCGTTGCAGACGGACCAGAATCCCCTGATTCTCGTCTGCAATCGGTGATTCCCCTTGAAAAAGGGCGAATTTCGGGCATTCTGTGCGTGAGCTCTCGGCTCGTGATCCGCGCGATGGTTCACGACTGGGCCGGGGTTCTCAACTGGGTCTCTCGGCAGCTTTAGCCGCGGACCAGCGATCAGGTCAGACGATCGTGCTCGATCAGCATTCGGCACGTGGGTAGTCATCAAGGACAGGAAACCAGACATGAAACAGGTCATGAATCATTCGTCTCTCAAGCGTGTGCTCGTTCAATCAACCTCCGCAACAGCACTCACCCTCGCGCTCATCAGCGGCACCACCACCGCTGACGACTCGTACGCGAGCCCGGGAACCAAACCCGCCAGCGGGACGATGATCTCCGGAGCCGCGGCCCCTGTCGTACTCACCTCGGCACAGTCCCGCTCGATCCGCGAGGCGCTGAACCTCACGGATCGCGACGCAAACCTGCTCCTCGGCGCGATCACCCCATCAACAGTCTTCACCGAGGTCATCGGACTCAAAGAACGCACGAACCGTCTCAATGTCCAGGTCAAGAGCGCCTCGCAGATGCTCCAACAGGTCGCAACCGACGCGGCGCTGGCGCGAGCGAACGGCCCTGAAATCATCGGCGTAGCACGAGATCGCCAGGTCAACGACTGGGACACAGTCATGGCGCAGGTCGAGCAGCGCCGCATCGACGCACGCTCACGCATCGCGCCGTCGCTCATCGAAGCGTTCGACGACGTGGACATGCACACGATCGAAATCCCGGCAGGCGTCAGCGCCGAGACCATGGCTGAGATCCTGATGAAGACCGGCGACTACGAGTTCGTCTCCATCGATTGGCTCTGCTTCCAGACCGACACCATCCCCAACGATCCACGCATCGGGAACCAGTGGTACCACCCCTCCAACCGCATCGACACCTACGGCGCGTGGGACACCACGACCGGCAACGGCGAGATCATCGCGGTCTGTGACTCAGGTGTGGACATCGATCACCCGGACCTCCAAGCGGCGCTGCTCCCCGGTTTCAACGCGGTCACCAATCTCGCTGAAGTAGACGGCGGGGTCGTTGACGACAACCTCAACGGGCACGGCACGCAGGTCGCTGGTGTGTCCGCCGCGATCGGGAACAACGGCGTGGGCATCTCGGGGATCGGATGGAACTTCGGGATCATCCCTTGTAAGGTCTCCAACCTCGCGAGCGGCAACGCGTTCCTCTCTGACATTCTTCAGGGCGCTCGCTGGGGATCGGACAACGGCGCGTACGCCGCGAACTGCTCGTTTGGTGGCGCAGAAGACCCCGCGAGCTTCTCGACTGGTGCCCACATCCGCGCCGAGGGTCACCACCTCGTCTTCGCGTCGGGCAACGACGGCGTGGGCAACCAGACCAGCGACTGGGACACTGTCACCATCGTCGGCGCTTCTAACTCCAGTGACAACTACGCCGGGTTCTCGAACTTCGGGGTCGGGATCGACTGCATCGCGCCAGGCGCGAGCGTCCAGACCACCACACGCACCGGCGGCTACGGCAACACCACAGGGACCAGCTTCGCCGCCCCGATCACCGCGGGCGCGCTCATGCTCGTTCACTCCGCCAACCCAACGCACGGCCCGGCAGAGATCGAACAGATCCTTCTCAACGCGTGCGACGATAAAGAAACTTTGGGCGAGGACAACTTCACCGGACACGGACGCATCAACGTCGGACGCGCCGTCGAAGACGCGATCTTCGGACCGTCACTCATCAGTCTCCCATACCAAGACCAGTTCAACGACCCTTCGCTCACCCTCTGGCGCGACGCGAGCGGCGATGTCGAGGTCAACGAAGACGCGATCGACGAACCATCCGCGGGCGGATCGCTCAACCTCGGCTCAACCGCACAGATCAACACCATCATGATGCGCTGCACCGAGCTCCAGTTCACAGTTGGAGAGATCAACTTCTCGACCCAGCACATCGGGACCGAAGCTGGTGAGGACCTGCTCGTCGAATACTGGTCGCTGATCAACACCTGGGAGACGCTCGCCGTCATCCCGTCCGACGGCGTTGACCAGGACGAGTTCAGCTTCCATCGCTTCGAGTTCCCGTTCCTCGGATTCCACGACTCGTTCCGCCTCCGCTTCTCGACCGCGAACGACGAGGCGAACGACAACTGGTACGTCGACGACGTCAATGTCCAGTACTTCACCGGAAACTCCGTCCCGTGGTTCGATGACTTCGAGAACGGCATCTCCTTCAACTTCAACTGGGAGATCAACGAGGGTCTCGCGAGCATCGCCGCGGACAACGAGCCATCGGGAACGCAGAGTGTCAACCTCGACAACACCGACTCGATGACCTCCAAAGGCATCGATGTCACGAGTCAGGACCCGATCGTTTACGTCCAGTTCTACACCCAGCACAAGGGCGTCGAGAACACCGAGTCGCTCCACGTCGAATACTTCAACATCCTCAATCAGTGGGAAACACTCACCACGATCGTCTCCGACGGCGTGGACCAGACCGAGTTTGAACTCACGCAGCTCGAGCTCCCGATCTTCGGATTCGGAGGCAACCTCAAGCTCCGCTTCACCGCACAAGGCAACGAAGCGAACGACGACTGGTTCATCGACAACATCGCGGTCACCAAGGACTTCATCGACGAGGTCGATCCGTGTCCCGCTGATCTGACAGCCGACGGCTCGCTGAACTTCCTCGACGTCTCCGCGTTCCTCTCGCTCTACGGAAGTCAGGATCCTGCTGCGGACTTCCAAGCCGACGGGATGTTCAACTTCCTCGATGTCTCCGCGTTCCTCTCGGCATACGGAGCGGGATGCCCATAACATAAACACCTTAGCAGAGCGGCCCGACCGCTCTTTATACATACTCACCAGCACCTCTCGTCCCGGGGCCTGGACCGCCCCGGGATTTCAATAGGAGATCAACACCAATGTCCATCAAACGCACTCTTGCCAGCGCGACCACTACGCTCGCGATCCTCTCCGCTTCGGGACTCGCGACCCACGCGATCGCTGGTCCCAGCGACAGCGCTCCGAAGAACACCCAGAGCCAATCGATCTCCGCATCAGCAAAGATGAGCATCGTCAAGAGCTCCTTTGATCTGCTCGAGGGCGACGAGCAGCGCATGCTCAGCGCGCTCCAGAGCCCGCTCCAGTTTGTCGAGCAGAAGGGTTCGCGCGAGTACACACGCGAGCTGATCGTCCACGCCAACGACGGCAAAGTCGCGACGGCGCAGTCGCGCCTCTCGCGCACGCTCGTCAAGTCCAGCGCGTTTGTCAACGAGTACGTGATCAAGGTCCCCGACGGATTGAGCGAGGGCGAGCTCGCCGCGATGCTCATGTCAACTGGTGACTACCTCTTTGTCGAGCCCAACTGGACGCTCTTCCCGCTCATCACCCCCAACGACTCGCAGTTCGGATCAAGCTGGCAGCACAACCGCCTCCAGTCCGCGAGCGCGTGGGACCTGCACACCGGAGACAGCGACATCATCGTCGCCGTCTGTGACTCAGGTGTGGACACCAACCACCCAGATCTCGAAGACGCGCTGATCCCTGGATACAACGCGGTCAACAACCAAGCACAAGTCAACGGCGGACAGGTCGAGGACGTTAACGGGCACGGCACCTTCGTCTCCGGTTGCGCCGCGGCACAAGGCAACAACGGACGCGGCGTCGTCGGTGTGGGCTGGGACTTCAGCATCATGCCGATCCGCGTGAGCAACAACTCGGGTGGCACCGCGAGCGGGTTTGATATCCTCGAAGGCGCCCGCTGGGCTGTGGACAACGGCGCTCACGTCGTCAACGCGTCCTTCTCCGGAGGTTCAAGCTCCGGGAACCAGACCGCGGCTCGCTACATCATCGATCGCGGAGGCCTCCTCTTCTGGTCGTCCGGAAACGACAACAACTTCATCAGCTACGACGGCCCCGACATCGTCATCGTCGGATCGACCACCTCCTCGGACAACAAGTCCGGATTCTCGAACTTCGGCCCTGCAGTCGATATCTCCGCGCCGGGTTCATCTGTCCGCTCCACACGGCGCGGCGGGACCTACGGCAACGGATCGGGCACGAGCTACGCATCCCCAATCGCCGCGGGCGTTGGCGCGATGATCTACTCCGTCCGCGATGATTTGAGCGGACGCGACGTGCAGGACGTCCTCTACAACAGCGTCGATGACCTCGGCGCTCCGGGACGCGACGACTCCTTCGGACGCGGACGTGTCAACACCCTCAAAGCGATCCAGACGGCGCAGACCTACGTACCACGCGTCGAGCTCCCGATTGAAGAATCGTTCGACTCCGCTTCGTGGACCGAGCTCTTTGATCTCTCCGGAACTCCTGCAACAATCCTCGATTCGGAATCCACCGGATCGGGATCGGTCCTTGAGCTCAACGAAAACGACCAGATCACCTCGGTCTTCCTCGCCGGACGCTCAGCCGCGACGTTCCCAGGCATCAGCTTCAAGTTCCGCACGATCGGTGTTGAAGCGGGTGAATCGCTCCTCGTCGAGATCCTCAACGAAGAAGGTAGCTGGGAAACGGTCTACGACTACGAATCCACCGGCACAGACACTCCGGGATACGTCAGCGTCGCACTCCAACTCCCGACCTCATTCCTCTGGCACGGCGTGCAGCTCCGCATGAGCACGCCGGGCTCCGACAGCGCTGACCAATGGCTCATCGACGACCTATTCATGGGTGTGCTCGATGCCGAGCCCGTCGCGCCGCTTGTCGATTCGTTCGAAGCCGGGCTGATCTCCTCGTTCGTCTGGGATGACAACGACGGCGCGAGCGTCGGTATCGTCGACGGCTCCTACGCCGCGACCATGACCGGCGAAGCGACCCTCGAATCCCAAGACGTCGCGATGTTCCAGTTCGGGATCATCCCTGGATATGTCCGCGTAGACCTCTGGGACGACGGCAGCGCCGGAGCGGATGACACCATCCTGCTCGAAGTCCGCAACGTGCTCGGAAACTGGGAAGCCCTCGACACCCTTGATGGTGACGAGCTGACCACGACGCCGCAGACTGTGCAGTACCAGACCCCCGCCGCCGCGTGGGGCAACGACATCGGACGTCTCCGTCTGACCACTGCTGGTGATGATCCGATCTACATCGACAACGTGTACTTCGGTCCAGACGAGCTCACGCAGATGTGCTCACCCGCGGACTACGCCGAGCCGTACGGACAGCTCAACTTTCTCGACGTCTCCGCGTTCCTCAGCGCCTTTGGCGACCAGGACCCATCGGCGGACCTCGACAACAGCGGCACCTACAACTTCCTCGACGTCTCAGAGTTCCTGAGCGTCTTCGGGAACGGCTGCCCGTAAGAGCAAGCAACAACAACTAGAAAAACCAATCGGCCGAGCAGGAACCCACACCTGCCCGGCCGATTTTTATCCCACTGTATAACAGAAGGGAGTATTCGTTACGGACACCCTGCGCCGTACTGCAGCAGGTACTCCGAGATATCAAGGAAGTTAAACGTTCCATTGCCGTCCAGGTCCGCGATCGGATCCGACGCGCCGTAGGCACCAAGGAACGCGGAGACGTCGAGGAAGTTGAGCGAGCCGTCGTCGTTCATGTCCGCGACGCAGTCATCTGATCCCTCGCACACGAACTGCGTGATGCGGATGTTGTCGAGCCCCGCCTCGATCACGTTCTGCGCCCCGACGTCATCCGCGATGAAGCGGAACCGCATCGTCGATGATGCGCCGATCTCGTCGCCGACAGCAATGGTGTCACTGCGCCACGTGCTCGCCGTGCTGGTGCTGGTGCGGAGCCGTGTCCAGTTTGATCCGCCGTCGGTGGATGCCTCGACGGCCCACGCGTCGCCGTTGACTTCGCCTGTTGGGATGTCCGAGTACCAGTAATCGAACGAGAACTCCCCGCCGACCGCCATGTTGTAGATCGGTGAGGTCAGCGTCGTCGTCCCGTCATCTACGTCGGAGTTGCACGAGTTTCCCGAGTCGTTGTCGGTGATCCAGCAGATCCCCGACCCGTCCGAGTCGCTCCCCGGCGCGCCGCGGGATGAGCAGTCCACCGGGACGCCGCGCGTCCATTGTCCATCAAGCGCGTCTCCCGACACGCTCCAGCCGTTGTCGCTCTGGAAGTTGTCCGCGAGCACAAGCTGGATCTCGCCAACCTCTGATCGCTCAGGATTCCCTGATCCAGAAGGCGGCGAGAACACCACCCCGGCGCTCTGTCCGCTCGCTGAGATGTAGTACTCGATAAACTCGCCGCACTCAGCGCCTGGGATCGATCCGCTGTAGGTGCCGTCGCCGTTGTCATTCATCGCGGCACTGGTGTACGCGCCGTTTGCGTATCGATAGTTGATCACAACCGATCCAGGCACCACCGCATCCACGCCCTCGTTGACCACCGCGGTCACATCGATCGGCGTTCCGGGAAGCACCGCGGATGCTGCGGGCTCGACGATCGAGAGCGAGAGCAGTCCCGCGCCAAGATCGAGCGCCGAAGCGAGCGCAAAGCTCTGCGGACCATCGGTCACTGATGTCCCGACCACCTGCACCTGCCACACCCCTGCGACTGGGTTCTCGACGAAGACCTGCTCGACGTTGTTGAGGTGGTCTTCCTGAGTCCGCACCGCGCCGGCGCTTGGGCTCGACGGGTTGAGCGTCCACGGGTAATGCCGAATCCCGTTCGGATCCGTCACGATCAGGTCAAGATCGTTGACCAGCGCCGGAGACACGTTGGGCGCACCCGCGGGATCGTCCCAGACCAGCGTCAAACGGAACGGCCCATCTCCCGGATCAACTTCGACGGTGTAGTTCGTGCTCGATCCCTGATCGGCGCTCTCCTCGCGGAAGTTCCCGCTCCGCATGAACTCGATGCTGTTGACCGCGCGGATCGAGCCGTAGCCGCTCTGGTAATCAGGGCCGGCATTGAGTATGTCTTCAGCGCCCTCGATCAGGATCGCTTTCATCAGCTGGTTCGACGGATCTCCCCACGCGGGGTACTGGTCCCTGAAGTCCTGGAGGATCAGCGCCCCGACCCCCGCTGCAGTCGGAGACGCCATGGACGTGCCGCACAGCGAGATGTACTGCGTGTCGCTGCCGTCCCCTGTCGAGGTCACGCCGTTGTCTCCGCCGCTCTGACATCCTGGCGCTGAGACCACTGGACGCAGCCGTCCGTCATCGGATGGACCCCAGCTCGAGAAGCTCGTCATCGAATCGTCGTTGGAGTTGAGCGCGCCGATCGAGATCGCGTTCTTGTTGTTGCTTGGGGGTGCGGTGGTGCCGTACCCAGTCCCGCAGCGTCCGCTCCCGCGCTCGTTACCCGCGGCCCAGAACACGATGACCGGCTCGCCAAGCGAACCACGCACGACATTGTCGATCGTCCCGGCGGTGATGCCGTAGTCGCCGTGCCATGAGCAGTCATAACCATTCTGCGCGACGTTCGATCCGATCGAGTTATTCGCAATCGAAGCCCCCAATGACAGCGCCATCGAATAATCCGATTCCAGATCCCCCGGATCGGTGTACAAGAATCCAGCGCCCAGACCACCCGCGACCTCGAACCCCGCGCCAAGCAGGTTGACTCCCGGCGCCATGCCCCGGTTGTTGCTGATGACGCTGCCGTCACCGCCGATGGTCCCCGCGACGTGGGTCGCGTGGTAGTGAACGGCCGCGGAATCGATATTGGTCACGCGTCCCGAAAAATCGTTGTGCGTCTCGCGGATCGTCCCGCCGTCGTAGACTAAGACCGTCACGCCCGTCCCGTCGAGCGAGTACGCCGACGACTGAGCCGTGTTGACCTGCGTCACCACGCGATTCGACGCATTCGTCACCTCCATCGGAGGGAGCGGCGGCTCAACCCACTGCACGCGCTCGTCGCCCGCGATCATCTTCAGACTCTTATACGGCATCTCAACAACGACCGTGTTCATCGACATCACCACAGACCGCACAGTCCCGTTGTGAGCACGCACCATCGCGTCGATCTCAACCGACGACGCATCCACATCGCGATGGAGCATGACGTACGCCGCGACGGTTGGGTTCCCGAGCTCTCCCGAGACTTCCAGCACGCTGCTTCCCCCAACGATCGACCAGTCCGGCATCTCGTCGTTCTGGATCTTTGGGTGCAGCTTGTGCGCCGAGGTGATCTCTCCCGCATCAAGCACGCGTCCCGCGATCGCGAAGGTGTCCGCGTCCTCCGCGACGCGCGCAAAGTACGTCGTCTCGCTGACGGGACTCAGCAGTGTGAGCCCGTCGCTTTTGAGCTGATCGCGCATCGCGTTGTCTGGAGTCTCCGCGAGACGGACCAGCACGTATCCGCCGTGGGTGCTCGGGGTGTTCTTTGTAGCCGCGTTCTGCAGGACGAACGGCGCCGGCTCGACGCCGAGGCGCGTCTGCTGGGGATTGGCTTGCTCGTTCTTCCACTGGACCGGAGCCGCGGCTGCGGTGCCGCTGAGCTGCACAAGCACCGCGATCATCGCGGGAGCGAATCGGCAAGCGCTGCGTGATGTGGATGAGTGAATCCCGCTGGGTGACCTTAAGAACATATCGGCCTCCGGAATGTCTGCGAACCGACTGCCCAAACATCACGGGCATCAATCGATCAGCTCAAAGCAAAGCGCGGGCCCTTTCGAGCCCGCGCTTGGAATCTACTTACGGGCATCCCTGTGCATACAGCGACAGGAACTCGGACACATCGAGGAAGTTCCACGACGCGTCCTCGACCAGGTCGGCGCTCGGATCCTGATTGCCGTACGCCATCAGGAACGCGGACACATCGAGGAAGTTCAGGTCACCCTCTCCTGTAAAGTCCGCGGGGCAGCCGCCGTTGAACTCGATCATCTCGAAGTCCATCTCGACCTTGGGGCTCTTGCCGTGCAGCACCCACTGGTCGTACGCGATCTCGCCGGTACTTGGGTTCATCGGATCAACACCCGTCTCGTCGTTCTCGTCGCGCAGGAACTCGATGTACTCCTTGCTCACGAGCTGGAAGTACACACGCACCTCGGCTTTGGTCGCGCCCGCTGGGATCGCAAAGTCGGTGTCGTCCCAGTACTGCCCGTCCATGTAAGAGTACGCAACAGGCGCTGCCTGCACAGACTCGAATCCGGCATTGGTGAATCCGCGTGGAGGGATGCGGTTGTCCTTGATCCAGACGTTGTTGGCCGCGAAGTGGAAGCTCTCGCCCTCAGGGATGCCGGTCGCTGCGGAAACCGCCGCGTCCACGCCGAGCTTCGCTTCGTAGACCTTCGTGTCGCTAGTGCTGAGCACCGCGGTCACATCGTCGTACGCGCCGTGCTCCATCACGAGGTTGTCCATGTCATCGAGGAAGCGAACGTTGATCCACATCCGGCGACCCTCAGGATAACCGGTCGGGAGCTTGTGACCAGACTGGTTGATCACGCGGACGCTCAGGTTCGAGCCGTCTTCGGTAAGCTCAAGATCAGACGCACGCTCAAGCATGCTCTCGGCGCGAGCGATCGAATCAGCCGCCAGTTCCGCGGTTAGTCCAGTTTCCAGATCGGGGTACAGGTCACGCACCGCGTTGAGCACCCAGTTGTTCCCGCCGTTGAAATGGTGAGCGGGCATGTCAGGACGATCCGTCTCATCGATTCGGCACGCGTTCTCCGTCACGTCCGGCATGTGGCAGTCCTGACAGCTCGAGACCTCGACCTTGTTGCCGCCGAAGCGTCCGCCCATATCAACCGGCGCGATCGCAAAGTCGCTCTGCAGCCACTCGGAGTAGGTCCGCTCGACCGGGAACATGTCGTGCTTATCAAAGGTCTCGTGAGGGGTTCCCAGCGCGTTGAGCGCGTAGGTCCCGTCGGGCTGCTTGCTGAACGCGGGGTTCGACACATCGTGACAGGTCGCGCACATCGCGGACTCTTGATGGAACGGCGAAAGCTCCCATTCATGGAAGAAAAACTCACCAAGATCAAACGGCCCGCGCCGACGATCAAAGAAGTCCACCACATACGCACCAGTGTGCGGATTCGGGGTCACCTCACTCACGCCATCATTCAAACCCTTGACCCCCTGGAAGACCTCAAGGTCCGCGAGCGGGGTCGGAGCGGGGTTGTCGATATTCCCCGGATCCACCATCCGGTGACAGAAGTTACACGACACACCCTGCCAGTCGATGCCCTCAAGCGCCGAGCCATCGGTTGGTTCTGATCGCCCGCCGAGCCAGCCGTTGGGGGTGTGACAGCGGAGACACAGATCGCCCGCGAACGCAACGTCCTGGTTCGCGATCGACAGCGCCGCATGGAAAATCGGATCGCGCGTCGCTTGTCCCATCATCGAGCTGACCCAACCCTCGTAAGGATCAAAGTCGTGCTCAGGAACGGAGTGACACGCCGCGCAGTTGTTCGAGTCCGACATCGGGTGACTCAATGTCTCGGGCTGCGTTCCGGGAAGGAAGAAGTCATCAATCGTCGTCGGCACTGGCGCCGAGACCGCAGTGGACGAAAGCCCCACCAACACAGCGATTCCCATCGCTAACCCTGCTCGCTGATTTACCACAGCGGAACCGTTCTCAGGACCTTCCATCGCACATCCTCCAAGATTTGCTTGCGCATAGAACACACGACCCGATCGGGCCGTTCTGTAATACTATTGTCCCGAAACCACCGTTTGGATGCAAGAAAAGACCCCGAAATTCGGGATCTTCTTGTGGGTTGGATTGTGCAGGCAAAGACCGATTCCTGTCACCCGATAACCCGAGCAACTCAACGGCCCCAAACCGAGAAACAGATCCGAACAGCGTCCTTATGGACACCCTGCTCCGAACAAGCTCAGGAACAGCGAGACGTCAAGGAAATTATACTGCCCGTCCACGTTCAGGTCCGACGCGGGATTCTGAGCCGCGAACAAGCCGAGGAACGCTGAGACGTCGAGGAAGTTGAGTTGTCCGTCATCGGTAAAGTCCGCGGCACAGCTCGGGAGCTCGGCCACCGCGACCATCGTCGCCGTGCCGGTCACGATGACCATGCCGATCTCGTTCATATCCACGACCAATGGCTGGCTCGTTTCAAACGCGATTGTGTTCGTCAGCGTGACATCGTTCTCGCCGACAACGATCATCCCAGAGATCGCGTCGCTCGTCGGACCCAGGTCTCCGAGATTAATCGTTTCCGATCCCGACCCAAACAGGAAGATGTCGTAGTCCACCGAGAGCACGCCGCTGACCAGCGTCGGCACCGACGGGAACAGCACGTCACCCGCAACCACGGGCTCCGGACCAAGCACAATCCCAGGCTCCGCGTACTCAACCGTCCCGTCCGTCAGCGTCGCAGACGCGGTGGACAGGAACGCCGGGACCCAGTTGAACTGCAGGTCATCGTCGATCGCGCCAAAGAAGTCGTGCAAAGACGACTCCGTTGGAGCCGCCGGATCGTCAAACGACGCGGAGATCATCCCGGAAACCGACGAGCTGTCCGAGTCTGTGTCGCCTCCGAGCGCGCCCAGATCAATCTCAATCGTCAGATCGATCGTGGACTGCATCGGATCAACAACAAACTCGAGCGGCTGCGCACTCGCAGACATCGCAATCCCCATACCGAGCATCAAGGCGATAGTTTTCATTTCAATTCCTTTCTAAACACCCCGCTCGGGGCGCTGATTGTTGTGCGTGATCACGCGCCGCCGCAGGTGCCGCTGAAGATCTGGAGGAACAGCGATACGTCAAGGAAGTTGAAGTTCCCGTCGCCGTTGATATCGCCGCGGACATCGCCCTCACCATAGAACCCCAGGAACGCGGACACGTCGAGGAAGTTCAACTGCCCTTCGCCCGTCAGGTCCGCGGCACAGGTCAGCACCACAAACACACGATTCGATTCGTAGATCACCTTGTACTCAAGCCCCGCTGGTGAGACAGGGAAGATGTGATCCGCGAACTCGCCGTTGACCGTGCCGCCGTCGATGATGTCCCAAGTATCGAGGAACATCGGGACATATCCGTCGTCGATCTGGACCGTGAGCGTGCCGTCGAGGTTGATGGTGTCGCCCCCTCCAAGCACGAGCCGGTCGAACTCGCCAACCGACAATCCGCCGAGGTCCGCGACCATTCCACCGGTCGATCCGATGCTCAAGTCATCGATCTGGAACTCACGTGTGGTGCCCGATGGATCGATGACGCCGTCCATCTGAATCGTGTTGCCGATCTGTCCGTCGCCCGTGACCATCTGACCGCTACCAATCGTGCCGGTAAACCCAGCCAGAGCGCCCAGACGCGCGTCGTTGCTGTTGCCCGCGTTGATCAGGTGGATTGATCCGGTGCCGGTGATCGAGGTATCGGTCACGAAGCTCAACCCGGCATTGAAGATATTGGAGTCCGCGTTGATCGTGATCGTTCCGTTATTGACCAGAGGCCCTGCGAGCTGGATCGTCGTGCCGCTGCCGTAGATATCGAAGTCGCCCTCGTTGGTCACGTCGCTGATATCAGAAACACCAACAACAGTCATCCCGACCGCGCCGGTCCCGCTGCTGTCAAACGTCCCGCCGACCACGGAGGTCCCCCCGGCCATCCCGAGGAAACCGTTGTCACCGCGGTACACGCCGCCGCCCGATCCGTCGTGATTATCGTGCAAACGCAGCTCAAATGCCGGATCATCAGCGATGAAGGTCCCGTTGTTGACGATCGTCCCGTCGTTGTTCCCGCGGATCTGACCGCTCCCCGCGATCGTCTGGTCCGCGCCGATCACCGCGTCAAACGCGTCGGCGATGCGCACCTGAGCATCACCCAGTTCAGCGATCGCTTGCATACGGATCGTGCCGTTGCCGCTGATCCCCGCGCTTGGGTCCGCGAACTGCAGCGTCGCGTTGAAGATGTTCATGTCGGAGTTCACATACAGCGTGCCGTTGTTCACCAACGGCCCCGCCATCGCGAGCGTTGTCCCACCGCCGCGGATGCCCATATCACCCGTGTTGGTGCAGTTCGAGATCGTCGCGGTACCGTTTCCCGTAACCTCGACAATTCCTGTCCCTGATGAATCAAAGTTACCGCCGTCAAGGACAAGCCCGTTGCCGAGCCCGAGCAAGCCGTCGTCAGAGCGGTAGATGCCGACCCCGTTGCCCTCATGCGCTCCGGTGAGTCGGAGTTCTTGGAGCGGTGATTTGCCAACCGCCGCGAAGTTGCCGTTGATGGTTCCCAGGTTCAAGACCACGCCGTCGTTGTCGCCCTCGACCCGTCCGGCGCCCTGCACTGTTTGATCCGCACCGATTGTCAGCGTCGCCGAGTCTTCAGCGCGGATGCGTGCATCGTTGATGTCACCGAGCGAGATCATGTCGATGCTGCCGTTGCCATCAATCGTCGCGTCCACAGCGGACACCATGGTCGTGTTGAACACGCTGGAGTTGGAGTTAACGGTGATTGTCCCGTTGTTGGTGATCGAACCAGCGAGTCGGATCGTCCCGCTATTCCCAAACATATCGAAATCACCGTTGTTGGTAACCCCAGAAATCGTTGATGTCGCGTTGTCGGTTTTAATGATCGCGCCGCCCGCGGAGGTATCAAACGTGCCGCCCGTCAGATTCAGCCCGTTGCGGAGCGAGAGCGTTCCCCCATCGGCGCGGTACTGCCCGCCGGTTCCAATGTGCAAGCCATCGACCGCCATCGAGACCGCCGGATCGGTGCCGGTAATGGTGCCGAGGTTGACGATCGTGCCGTCGCTGCGTCCGTCAACGAGACCGCTTCCAGAAACTGTCTGACTCGCGCCGATGGTGCCGTTGAACGGGCCGCTGGTAAAGAGCTGCGCATCACTGAGGTCGCCCAAGCTCTTCATCTGCACCTCGCCGCTGCCGCCAAGTGTCGCCGCGGTATCAAAGCGCAGGTGCGCGTTGAACACCGCTTCATCGGAGTTGACCACGATCGTGCCGTCATTGGTCACATCGCCGGTCATCGAGAGGAAGTCCGAGCCACCGAGGATATGGATCGTTCCCGAGTTGGTGATGTCGTGGATCGTCGCGGTGCCGTTGGTCACGCGGATGATTCCACCGTTAATCGAGGTCAGCTCGCCACCGGATGTGACCGAACCATTCCCGAGCAGCAGCGTCGCGTTGTCCGCGCCCGCCATCCCGCTCGCGCCCTGCGTGAATGTCCCAGCGATCTCCAGACCAGCACCCGCCGGATTGTCCGCGAGCACCGTGCCGTTGTTGATGAAGTTCCCCTGGATACGACCAGCGCCGTGGATCAGGTGGTTGACATCGTGCGTCACCGTAAACGTATTTGGAAGAATCGTCGCATCGCCCGGCTCTACCAGTGCGTTGAGCAGGATCGAGCCGTTGCCTGTGATCGTTCCATCGGCAACAAAGCTCAGGAACGCGTTGCTCCCCGAACCCTGCGGGTTCACAAACACCGTCCCGTGATTGAGCATCCCCGAGTCCATCCCCAGCGTGCGGTTCGCGTCGATGTTGAGCGTCGCGCCGATGTTGGTGATCATCAAGCTGTTGATCGTGTAGTTGAAGTTGAGCTCAACGACGTAGTCCCCCGAATGCCCCAGCACCGCGTCCTCGGTATCAATATCAGGCACGCCCCCAACCCAGTTGGCCATGTCGCTCCACAGCCCATCCACCGGCGCTGCCCAATCATTGCCCATCGCACTGAGCGTGCTCCCTGCCAAAGCCATCATCGCGCACGCCGACAAGTTCATCTTCCGAGTCATGGATTACCCCTAGTTATAATTACCGTCTCTCTCTTGTATCCGAAGGCTCAAACCATCGGACCAGTAGAGTAGCACACGCCCAAGCGATCTCAAAGCCATAAATCGCCAATTCCAAGCCCCAAACGCCCGAAAAACCCCATCAGACACATAAAACCGGCCATCACGAATGATGACCGGCTTCTTTGTTCATACCAGTTGTCCATGCGGTCAAGCCGCCCGAACGCTCAACTCACCCGATTACGGGCAGCCAGCCCCGAATGCCGCAAGAAAGGCCGAGACGTCGAGAAAGTTGAACTGACCTTCTCCTGTGAAGTCTGCCGCTGGATCCTGATTCCCGAACGCCGCGAGAAACGCAGACACGTCGAGAAAGTTCAGGTCACCCTCGCCAGTGAAGTCTGGGAGACATGCTTCTTCACACGCATCGGGGATGCCGTCGTCGTTCTTGTCAGGCGCGTCTGGGTTGACGATCTTGTAGACGCCCGAGCCGCGAGTGAAGTAGACCTCACCGTCTTCGTCTTCGCCGAACGAGGTCACACCGAACCCAGCCGCGAACTCAGTCGTTCGGCTGTATCCGTTGTCCGGATCGAGCGACCAGATATCACCCGTGCAGTAATCCGCGAAGATGTACTTGCCCTGGTAATCAGTGCCGAGCTCACAACCGCGGTAGACGTATCCACCAGTGATCGAGCAGCCCTGACTGTGGTTGTAGACATACTGCGGATCGGTCCATCCGGTCACGCCGCAGTTGCCGCTGCTGTACTGCACCAGACCCTCGCGGCAGCGCCATCCATAGAACAAACCACCGACGTTCCCGACGTTGTGGTTCACTTCTTCCCACGCGTTCTGACCAACGTCCGCGATCCACATGTCGCCGTTGTCGCGGTCAAACGAGCAGCGCCACGCGTTACGGATGCCGTAGTGGTAGATCTCGTCGCGAGTGGTGGACATGCCGTCGTTCGCCCAAGCGTTGTCCGCAGGGATGCCGTATTCAAGACCCGGATCCATGGTGTCCACGTCGATGCGGAGCATCTTGCCGAGCAAGCTGTTGAGATTCGCGGAGCGGTTTCCCGGATCGCCACCCGATCCGCCGTCGCCGGTCGAGATGTAGAGGTATCCGTCAGGACCAAACCCGATCCAACCACCGTTGTGGTTCGAGAACGGCTGATCAATCTGCATCAGGATCCGCTCGGAAGTTGGATCCGCGACTGTTCCAGTCACCGCGGTGAACTCCGAGATGAACGTGTCACCACCGCCGACATCGCCGGTGTAGTTGACGTAGAACTTGCCCTCGCCGTCAGCACCCTCGACCGCGTAATCAGGGTGGAACGCGAGACCGAGCAGTCCACGCTCGCCACCAGAGCGAACAGGACCAGAGATATCAATGAACGGCGTACCAAGCAGGGTCCCGTCCGACTCGATGACTCGGATACGACCGACCTGCTCGATCACAAACAAACGACCCGAGCCGTCGCCCGCGTGCGTTACAAAGACCGGACCCGAGAGCCCGGTCGTCACAGTTTCACTCGTCAGCTGCGCCTGAGCCATGGATGCTCCGGCGGCAAGAATACACGCACTCACAAAATGCTTCATTAGATGATCTCCCTACAGATCCGTTGTTTGATTGATGTCGGTCGTTCAAGACGGGTTAGAATTACCGGTAACTACAGCGTACACAAGGGCGAACGCCCGCTCAACACAATTCGGCCCAAAAGCCCCGCGGTTCCAATGAATTAGCGATCCGAACCCGATTCGAACCCGACCAGAACCCCCACCCACTCAAGGACAGCCCTGACCAAACTCCGCGAGGAACGCCGAAACATCGAGGAAGTTGAACGAACCATCGTTGTTCACGTCCGCCGCGCTGCTTTGGGCCGAGAACGCGCTCAGGAACGCCGACACATCAAGGAAGTTCGATAACCCATCCGCGTTGAAGTCCGCGACACACGCGACCACGCAAGGCAGCGACTCGCTGCAGAACAAATCCAACCGCGCCGGCTCCGAACGCGACTCGCCGCCCGCCGCCCCGCCGTCGGAGATCACCCACTGCATCCACATCACGGACCCATCGAGCGCCGGATTATCCGGGATCGGATAGTGCATCGTGCCGTAGCCCATGCCATCGCCCGAACCATTGAGCGTGATTGGTCCGAGCAGCTGATCGCTCGCGACCACGCCGCCGACTGGTGGATTGCTCGAGACCGCGACCCACGCCTGCGCTCCGCCGAGCGCTGCGTCTACACCGATCTTGAAATCATCATTCCCAAGATTCGGAGGCACCACCGCGATCATCCGAGGGACCACCCCACCACTGCCGGCGCTGCCCGCGCCGTCGATCGATGGATTCGCTGAGCCGCGCTCCGTGTAGAGCTGAGGACGATCAAACGGGAACGTCTCATTGGCAACACGCGGATCGGTCAACCCATTCTGGATGAAGTCCCGCACCGCGCCGTTGTTGACACCGAAATCGATCGAACCAAAGTTGTCCAGGTTCTCAAAGAACGGCCCGAACCCGTTGCGACGAGCATAAAAGTCCAGAATCTCATCAACGTCCGCCAAACCCCCGTTGTGCATCATGCGATTGCGCAATCCCGCATTGCGGATCGAAGGCGTGCGGAAACGACCACGATCCGAGAAGTTCCCCGTCACCTCCATCCGCCCCGTGTCCTCATGAGGTGGACGGATCCCGTCCACAAAGAAATCCGAGTTGGCAAACGTCGGACTCGGATGACAGAACGTGCACGACGAGTTCTGCATCAGCGTGAACCCCTGAACCTGCTGAGCCGTCATCGCGCTCTCATCACCAAGATTCCACAAATCCCAAGGCGTCTGATCAGGAACAAGCGTCCGCTGATACGTCGCAAGCGCAAACGCGATCCGCACCGCATCAATCGCCGGATCACCGAACGCCTCTTCGAACAGCTCCGGATACGTCGGATCCACATCCAGCGCCGCCTGCATATCCGCTGGGAGATCACTCGCCAGCGCCATCGGACGCACGTTGTTCAGCTTGTCGCGCACCTGATCCCACGTGCGACCCGCGTGCGACATCTCGTCGATGCTCAGGATCGGCGCCAGCGCCTGGATCTCAAGCCCGCCGACACCTGACTGGAATACAACCTCGCCGCTCTCTGGATCGATGAACTCAAACTCGGCGCGTCCGTCCCAGAACAGGTTCGCTTGGTACATCGCCATCAGGTTCGTCTGCGCCACGCGCCGAGTCACCTGCGGCTCAAGCCCAAACAACTCGTTGCGGAGATACTGGTCCATTTCATCCGCCGCGATCACGCCCGGAGATCCCAGCACGTCATCGTCGGTGTTGAACACACCATCAAACCCCGGATGCCGACCAAGCCGCGGATCAGCACCGCCGCTCGATGGGATATGACACGTGCCACAAGAGATCGTATTGTCCGAAGACAACTGCTCTTCCCAGAACAGGATCTTCCCAAGCACGCGTTTCGCTTCTGACGGCGGATTCTGGAACGGCGCACTCGGAGTCCACAACGGGGGATCCATCTGAGGCCTTGCAAGCTCCAGCCCCTCCAATCCGATGACCTCGCGATCAACAACCGTCGGGATCGAATCGCCAGCGCCCGAAGACGACTGCGCCATCGCTGAAGCGGACAAACCCATCGCCATCATCGCAACCAGTGGTTTGGATACTCGCATAGATACCGAGCCATTCATCATTCATATCTCCAGTGCAACAGACTCAACTCTATCCAAGCTCGGCGTCAAACATCGCTTTACGGGCAGCCCTCAGCGAACGCCGCGAGGAACGCGGAGACATCGAGGAAGTTGAAGCTGCCATCTGCCTCAAAGTCCGCGACCGGATCGCTCGCCGCAAACGCAGCGAGGAAGTCCGACACGTCAAGGAAGTTCAGGTTCCCGTCCATCGTCAGATCCGCGGGACACGCCTCGACACACTCGGTCGATCCAGGGCCGAACCAGTCGCCGCCCACGATGTCGCAGGTGAACGCATCAAACTGCGTGCACGCACCAGTCGCTGGGATAAAGCACGCGCCCAGACACTGAACCGTGTCACACGATGTCCCGGGACCGCTCCAGACCCCGCCCAGCATCACGGCTTCCGCTTCGGTCAACCCATCCATACACGAGCCGTCCTGCAGACACGCCGAGCCAACCTGCTCGCCGCTGCACTCGACAATCGCTCGGATGATCCAGTCACCGGTCACGCCGAGCGACTCCGCTGAGCGCCATTGGCCGTTGGAAATCCGCACCGAGTTCTTGTTGGGAGTGATCCCCGAATCATCAAACAGAATGCTCGGCCCAGTGATCGCTGAGTCATTGAAGAACTTGAGCGAGAGCACGAACTCCTCGTTGGCGCTCACAGGGATATTGATCGGGATCGTCTGGTTCTCGTCCTCGAAGCGGAACTCATTGAGCCCGCCGTCTTGCAGCGCCGGAGCGAGCAGCTCTTCTTTGACCGCGCCAGGATTCGGGAAGTTCCCGCCCTCATACACAATGATCGAATCCTCGAGCGAGATCGGTGATCCTCCCAGCAGCGACCTCCAGAAAATCTGGAACCCCACAATCGCCCCATCACAGGGAGACGTCAGCCAAACCGCGGCCTCCTCCCCGGCAACAAAGCAAGGACACACCGTCGCGTTGTCGCCCGCCATCAGACTGTCGTTCTGGAGCACGATCTCGTCCCCAGCAAAGCCCGAAAAAGCAGCCACACCAACCAACGCACACACAGAGGATTTCAAAAAACGCATCACACACTCCCTCGGCCTTCAAAGACCAACATGACAACAACCGCGCCCCAAAGGACACGAATCCCCGTTTCAGTGTACCAGAATCACCCCTCAACGCGAGACAATTCTGTGCGATTCCGCGCCTCAACCCGCTCAATATCGGACCAAAAACAGCACCCATTCGCTCGACACCGCACCCCACATACGCACCAGCGGCCTGATCGGATGTCATAGACTCTGTACAATTACCCATCGGAAAGCAACGCATGAGCACACCCACGCAGTTATGAGTGACCCCAAAGACAAACACCCCGAAACCGTCCCCTTCTACGTCGTCGAAGACATCGAGACCATGCGCGCCCTCTCCAACCCTGTCCGCTGGGAGATCCTCGACACCATCGGCGCGATCGGAGAATGCTCCGCCGCCGACATCTCCGAGTACACCGCGCGAGCACGCACCTCGCTCTACCCACACATCCAGCAGCTCGTTGAACGCGGACTCATCTACGAGACCGGCACAAGACTCATGGGTAAACGCTACGAACAACTCTACAGACCCAAAGCACGCCTCATCGGAATCCGATTCGATCAAGACGACCCAGAAAACCTCGACTACCACACCACCTTCGCCAACGCGCTGGCGCGCATGCTCGCGCGCCGCCACGATCAAGCCGCTCGCGCTCCGGGAGTCAACCCACGCACCGAGAACCGCAACCACCACTGCGGCACCCACAGCGTCTGGGTCGACAAAGACCAGCTCGTCAAGCTCAACACCATGATCGAAGAGATCTGGAAAATCTGCCAGAACTCAAAGCCCGGCGACGACAAACAACTCATGCACATCGGGATGTTCCTCACCCGGCACGTGCCCAAAGACAAATAATCAAGTACAAATAAAATGCTCTGGAGTAAGAACTGCCTTACGGACACCCCGCGCCGAACGCCTTGAGGTACGCGCTCACGTCCAGGAAGTTGAAGTTCCCGTCGCTCTCAAAGTCCGCGACCGGATCCATGTTCCCGTACGCCGCGAGGAACGCGCTGACATCGAGGAAGTTCAGATCACCCTCGCCCGTCAGGTCTGCCGGACATCCCATCACTGGAGTCGCGACAAACACCCCGATCGTCCCGTTGCGTAAGAACGCCGCGAACGCGACCTGTCCCTTGTCGTTGATGTCCACCACGCCGTTGGTGACCTGCTTGCCAGTCAATCCACCAAAGTCGAACCCCAACGGGAGCATCCCGAGATCAGTCTCGATCATCTGATCAAACTCGATCAGCTTCACGAGGTTCTCGCCATCACCGACCCACAGAGCCGTGGAATCAAACTCGGTATCCGTCGCGCGGAACGCGACCCAGCGATCGCTGTTGGCGACCGGCGGGAAGTTGATGATCGAGCTGTTATCAATCGTCTCGTCGTCCCCGCTCGCGATGGTCGTGGTCGATGTTCCGTCAGAAACCAGCACCTCCCAGATCGAGTCCGCCGAGCGCCGCGCTGAGAACGCGACGTCCCCGCTCTGCGCGATCCCGACCGAGTTGACAAACGAGCTCCACATGCCCCCAGTCTCCGCGATCGTCGTGGTGCTCATGTCGGATTCAACACGCACGATCCGGCGCGATGGGCCGCTCGTCGGGATTGAGTTGAACACCACCTGACGAGCATCATTGATCTCCGGCGCCAGCAAGAACGAGTACTCCCCGCCCGTCTCCGCGATGAGCGTCTGCGTGCGCGCCGGGATGTACTCATCGATCACGATCTTGTCGCTTGTAAACCCAAAGTCCCCGCGATAGCAGATCGCCCCGTCACTCGTGACTGTCACCCCTGAGAAGCTCGACACGCCTTCCGAACCCCCCGCGTTGAATGTCTGCACCAGATTCCCGCTCGTGTCGTACAACCACGCCCCGTCGTTGAACGACCCTTGCTCCGCCGCGATCAATCCCGCGCGTGCTTCGATTGTCGAACCCCAGATCGGATCAACGCTGTTGCCTGTCACAACCAGCCCGCCCACGCCGTCTTTGCCGTAGAAAATCCCTTCACTCGGATTCCCCGACAAGAACACGCGGATCGCGACCCCGCCGTCGTCATCAATCGAGACATACTGCGACGAGAGCGACGAGAACTGAGGCAGGTTAAACGCCGGGATCGCCGAGTCCAGACTCGATCGGCACTGCAACTCGATTGTCCACTCCTGAGGAACCCCGCCCTGCGCCACCGCTGTTCCAGTTACCGTCCCAGCAACAGCGCAAAACACCACACCACTCGCTCGCAAGCTCAACATCTCAGCATCCTCCTGGGATCAAACACATCCTCCAGCGAAACATCCGCCGCAGTACTGCACACCGTATCCGAGTTGGCCCCCAAATCCAAAGAGAAAACACCCGAATTTCGGACCATACACCGCGCCGCTTCCCACAAATCCCTTGCATCGGCGCGACGACCCAGTATCCTATGAACCCCAAGGAGCACGCCGTTTTATGAAGTTGTCCGCACTTGCCCCATTGATCATCACATCATGCCTCGCCGCCCAATCCCTCGCAGACGGACTGGAGTGTGTGTTCCAAGACATCTTGTCTGAGTACGACCTTCCCGTAGACGCACTCGAGATCCAGCTCCACGACAACTACGCACTCATCGGATCAAGCAACTCGGTCACCTTCGTGGACATCGCGGACGTGAGCAACCCCTCGACCGTCTCGACTTTCCAAGCGCGAGACACCGTCCACGACATCACCATCATCGGACAGACCGCCTACATCGCCGACGGCTTCGACGGCGGGCTCCAGATCCTCGACATCTCCGATCCCACAAACCCCTCGCTCATCGGAGAGATCGCCACCTCGCAGGACGCGCGCTTCGTGCTCATCGACAACAACACCGCGTACATCGCCGACTACTCCAATGGCGTCAAGGTCATCGACATCACCAACCCCATGTCACCCATCCAGATCGGTTCGCTCGACACCTTCTCCACCTCCGGACTCGCGCTCAAAGACAACACCCTCTACGTCGCCGATCGCGCCGGCGGACTCCTACTCATGGACGTCACCAACCCCGCCACTCCGATCCTCATCGACTCGATTCAAACCCCAGGATCACCCCGCGACCTCCTCATCGATCAGGACATCCTCTATGTCGCCGAAGGGTCCGCAGGGATCACTGCATACGACATTACCTCGCCTACAACCCCAACCATGCTCTACAACACCAACGAGGGCGGCGCCGCGGCAAAGCTCTTTTTGAACAACACTACACTCGTCGCCGCGGGACTCCAGACCTCGTTCTCGATCTATGAGCTCCAAGCACAGTCCGCGCCCCTCCACATCTCGACCTTCCCGCTCACCTCCCACGCCTTTGATGTCCAGTTCGATCCATCAACCAACATCGCGCACGTCGCGTGCTTCGGAGCCGGGCTGATCACCGTGGACATCTCCAATCCAAGCACCAGCCCGATCTACACAAAGCTCGCCACCCCTGATCTTGCGCTGGCGCTCGATGTCCAGGACCACATCGCGTACCTCGCCGTCGAAGACGCGGGGATGCAAGCAATCGACTTCTCCGATCCATCAAACCCGATCGTCCTGGACACGGAAAACACCGCAGGCGACGCACGCGGGATCGAGATCTCCGGGAACACCGCCTTCCTCGCGCTCGAATCCGCGGGACTCGGAATGATCAACATCGGTGATCCCACCAACCTCTTCGAGTGGCCAACCTTCCTCACCCCAGGGATCGCGTTCGATCTCACCGTCCGCGACAACCTCGCCTACATCGCCGATGGATTCAACTTCACAATCATCAACGTCCAGTTCCCCTTCGCGCCCTCGATCGTCTCGGAGATCAGCCCGCCCGACCAAGCGTACAGCGTCGAAGTCTCCGGCGATTACGCCTACCTCGGTACCCGCTCCGGACTCCACATCTACGACATCACCAACCCCGCGCAACCATCACACGTCGCGCAATACGGCAGCGACTTCGTCCGCGAGATGATCGTCCAAGACGACCTCATCTACATCGCCTTCCTTTATCCCGGACTCCACATCGTCGATATCAGCGACCCCGCCAACCCCGCGTTCGTCTCAAACTACGACATCCGATTCAGATCCGTCAACGGACTCGAAGGACTCGAACTCGACGGCACCACCCTTTACCTCGCTGACACCGTCGACGGCCTCACCCTCCTCGACGTCTCCGACCCCGCGCAGCCCACTTACATCGGGAATCTCAACACCGACGGCCAAGCACGCCGAGTCCGCGTCCAGAACAACACCGCCATCGTCGCCGACACCGAGGGCGGCGTCCTCTTCCTCGACGCGAGCAACGACTGCAGCACCTGCATCCCAGACATCAACAACGATAACTCGCTCAACTTCCTCGACGTCTCGCTCTACCTGAGTAACTACGCGTCCAACAACACCGCCGCCGACCTCAACGCCGACGGCTCCTTCAACTTCCTCGATGTCTCACTGTTCCTGCAGCTCTTCGGACAAGGATGCCCGTAAGCAACACGGATTACCGCCCAGATCACTCAGGCCGATACCCGCAAGCCACCATTATGACAGCTTGAACTGCCCCACCAAACTCTCAAGCGTCACCGCCTGATCGCGCAGCTGATCCGCGGCCTGCGCCGAGCTGCTCGCTGATTGAGTCGCTGTTTCAGCAATCATCGCGATCGACTCCACGCTCGAAGCGATCTCTTCAGAAACCGATGACTGCTGCTGCGTCGCCGCCGCGATCGATGACAGCATCGTCGACACCTGACGCACTCCCGAAACGATTGTCCCGATATGAGCACCGGCGCGCTCCGCTTGCTCGCTGCCCTTCTCCACACGCTCGCTTCCTTCTTCCATCCGCAGGATCGCTTGCTTCGTCTCGTCCTGGATCGAGCGGATCGATTCTGCGATCTCTTGCGTCGCGTTCTGTGTGCGCTCCGCAAGCTTGCGGACCTCGTCAGCGACCACCGCGAACCCACGACCATGCTCGTTGGCACGCGCCGCTTCAATCGCCGCGTTGAGCGCCAGCAGATTCGTCTGGTCCGCGATGTCATTGATCACTTGAACGATCTCGCCGATATGGTCGCTCTTCTCGCCAAGCTCGGTAACCACCTCGCTCGTCGCGTTCATCGCGCTGCGGATCGACTCCATCCCCTGCACCGTCTCCGTGACCGCCTTGCCCCCTTCGCTCGCGGTCTGATCTGACTCATCCGCAGCCGCGGCAGCTGTATTACACTGGTTCGCGACCTCGTGCACCGAAGAACTCATCTCAGAGATCGCCGAAGACACCTGCATAATCCGCCCGAGCTGGTCGCCCATGCTCCCCTCAAGCTCGCGCCCCTGCTCCGAGAGCGTCACAGAGGTGGTCGTCACCTGATCCGACGCGTCCTTGACCATCACAATGATCTGCGCGACCTTGTCAATAAACTGATTGATCGCGCTCCCAAGCAATCCGAGCTCGTCGTTGTTCACGACCTCAACCTTCTTAGTCAGGTCCCCCTCACCCGACGCGATGTCCTGCACGCGCTCGAGCATCTCCCCGAGTCTCCGCGTGATGCTCAGCGAGACAAACGCGATCGCACAAACGATCATCGCCGATCCCGCGATCCCGACCCCAAGAAACAGCGTGACCGCCTTGGAGACACTCGACATCGCACGATCACTCATCTGAGTCGCACGCTCACCGCTCGCGACCACCTCCTTGTTGAGCGCCAGCACATCCTCGTTGAGCAGGTTCGTAATGTCGTCGATCGATGTACGCATCGCATCAAACGCATCCGCGGCTTCCCCAGAGCTCAGCTCCGAAGCCCGCTCGATAGTCGACGCGTCACCAGACAACAACACCACCTCGTTGGTGAGCGCCGTCCAGGATTCGAACTGCTCAACAAACGCCGAGTACACCACATTGAGGTCTTCATCAAAGTACGCCGACGCGCTCTTCATCCGATCCGCGACCTGCTGCTGATTCGCGCTGTGGCTCTCACTCGCCGAGACGCGATCAACCGCGCTGTCGCGCACAAGCTGATACTCAGCCAAAATGCTCTGGTACGCGTCCCGATCAGCATTGAGCACAAGCTCAAGCGCCGAGTTCAAACCATTGAGCTTGGGAACCTGCACATCGACAATCGGAGTCATCTCCTCTTGCATCACATGAGTCAGCGCCGACCGCATCGTGCCGAGTTTCGTAACCCCGATCACACAAACAACCGCGAGCGTGACCAAGACCCCTGAGACGATACACCAAAGCTTTGTGCGAATAGACATCGAGTTTTCCCCGGCTGTGTGTGAATGAAACTCCACAACCGAGATCGGCCACTCAATGCATCAGATCAATCCACACCCACAAATCTGCGTGGCAAACACAGCCCACCAGCCCAATCTTGAGTAAATTGCCCGCAATCACAGGAGATTCGCCAACGAATTGAGGATTTACCCTCCAATCAGCGCCTCGTTGGTTTCGAATCTGGAGATCGCCGCGAGCAGCTGCTCCACCTGCTGCGGAGGAGGCATGTTCATCATCCTCCGACGCAGAGCTGTGATCGTTTTGAGTGGCTCCGCCGCGATCAGTTTGTCCTCTTTCCGAGTCCCGCTCGCCGCGAGATTAATCGCCGGGAACAACCGCTTCTCCGCGATGCGCCGATCCAAGATCAGCTCCATGTTCCCCGTCCCCTTGAACTCCTCGAAGATCACCTGATCCCCCTGCGATCCCGTATCAACAAGACACGTCGCGATCATCGTCAGCGAGCCGCCCTCTTCCGTGTTGCGCGCCGCGCCGAAGATTTTCTTGGGAACATCGAGCGCCTTGGAGTCGATCCCCCCCGACATCGTGCGACCGGAGTTCGCGTGCTTGCCCGATCGGTTGAACGCGCGTCCGAGTCGTGTGAGCGAGTCGAGCACCACAACAACGTGCTCGCCGTTCTCGACCATCATCTTGCACTTCTCGAGCGTCTGCATCGAGATCTCGATATGCCGTTTCACATCGTGGTCGTTGCTCGACGCGATGATCTCGATCCGATCCTTCGCCCAAGGCTTGTCCCACTCCGCGTCCCCCTCGCGCTGCGCCACAGTCCCAAGGAACGCACGCGTGAAATCCGTCACCTCTTCAGGACGCTCATCGATCAGCAGCGCGATCACCTTCACATCCTGATGATTGATCAGGATCCCCGTCGTGATGTCCTTGAGCAGCGTCGTCTTCCCCGCTTTGGGTGGAGACACGATCATCCCGCGCTGTCCACGACCGATCGGACAGAACATATCCACCAATCGACACGCCGGAGGACACCCCGGATACTCCAGCTTCAGGATCGGTTCCGGATCGATCGAGGTCAGATCATCAAACGTCTTGCGATTGGCAAACTCCTCCGGAGTCATCCCCTCGATGCTCACGAAACGCTCGACCACAGGACGCGCCTCGCGCGGCCCACTGCTCCCGCGACGGTTCTTCCCGCGTCGTCTCCGGCGCGGCTTCTTCATCTCAACAACCACCTCAACACGCAACCCATCACGCAGAGGAAGCTCCTCACCAAAGTGAACAGGGACAAACGGATCGTCCTTGATCTCGGAGTTCTCGAGATTCTCAAGAGCGCCGTTCATGCGTACACGCCCCTCGGTGCGCTGCGGCCATTCCAAAATGCCTGTGAGCATAGTCATTCAGTTCCACTATTCATGTGCCCGCCGTTCGCCCTGAACAGCACTCCACCAATGCTCTGCAGCGGTGATCCACGAACACCGCCCCGTCAAACAATGGTTGTCTTCAAACAGAGATCCGAAGCTCAGGGGCAACTGTCGTCGCCTCGCTCAAACCCAAGATCACAATGCGTGGAGCGTGGCGCCCCTCGCGTCCCAAAGTATAGTCCATGATCCCCCCGCGTGTGTCAAGCACCAAATCCCGCTCCCCCACTCGCCAATCTCGCGATCCGCTCCCGCTCAACAAGCAGCGTCCGATAGCTTCGCCCCCAATCACGCCCGATCGCACCCATTGCCAAAGCATCGCCGATATCAGTTCACTCTAACAATTACTATTGAACCCCTCCCCGCGCTAAGATCACCCCCGTTCCATTCCCTCCAGAGTGCTCAATCTCATGATCCGCACCGCAGGCATCCCGGTCTCCAAAGGTCTCGTCATCGGACGAGTATATCTGCTGGAACAGGACCGCTCCCTCCGCGTCGGACGCCAGAGTATCGCTCCTGAGGACGCCCCCGCGCAGCTCGAACGATTCGAGCTCGCTCGAAGAGCCGCGATCGCAGACCTCGACGCGCTCCACGAGGAATCCACCGGCGAGATGGGCGAGGAAGCCGCCAAAATCTTCCTCTTCCACATCGGCGCCCTCAACGACCCCACCATCCTCACCCCCATCCGCACGCTCATCGAGACCGAGCACGTCACCCCTGAATACGCGACGAGCTCGACGCTCAAAAAGCTCGCCGACCGCTTCGCCAAGCACCCCGACTCGACCTTCCAGTCCAAGGTCGACGACCTCCGCGACCTCGCTTCGCGTCTGCTCTCCAAACTCACAGGCAAATCCGCCGCGTCCCTCGCGCGAGTCGCGCCCAACACCATCGTCGTCGCGCGCGACCTGACCCCGACCCAGACCGCCGGATTCAACCGCGAGCACGTCACCGGATTCGTCACCGACCTCGGAGGACGCACCTCCCACACCGCGATCGTCGCTGGCGCGCTCTCGCTCCCCGCCGTCGTCGGCGCCAAGAACATCACCTCCCGCGCCCGCGACGGACAAACCATCATCGTTGACGGCACCAAAGGCACCATCATCCTCGATCCCGATCAAGAAACGATCGAAACCTACGAGGAACGCATCAGAGCCGCCGAGCAAGCTCGAATCTCCCTCCACGAACTCGCCGACCTCCCCGCCGTCACCACCGACGGTGTAGAGATCGAGCTCCTCGGAAACATCGAGTTCGCCGAAGAAATCGACCACCTCCTCGACGAGGGAGGTCAAGGCGTCGGTCTCTACCGAACCGAGTTCCTCTACCTGACCGGACAAGACGCGCCCACAGAAGAAGACCACTTCAACGCCTACGCCCAGTGCATCAGAATGCTCGAAGGGCGACCACTCACCATCCGCACCATCGACCTGGGCGCGGACAAATACACCCAGCGCCAAGAGGAAAACCCAGAGCGCAACCCCTCCCTCGGACTCCGCTCGATCCGCCACTCGCTCGCGAACCAACCGATGTTCCGGACCCAGCTCCGCGCCATCCTCCGCGCCAGCGCCTTCGGTCCCGTCAAGATCATGTTCCCCCTGATCACCAACATCGGGGAGTTCCGCTCCGCCAAGTACTTCCTCCACGAGGAGATGGAAGAACTCTCCGAGCAAGGCATCAAATACAACCCAAACATCGAGTGCGGGATGATGGTCGAGGTCCCCGCCGCAGCACTCATGGCCCCCGCATTTGCGCGAGAAGTCGACTTTTTCTCGGTCGGTACCAATGACCTGGTTCAGTACACCCTCGCCGTCGACCGAACAAATGAGAGGGTCGCGTCGTTGTATACACCGATCCACCCCGCAGTCCTCCGCCTCGTCCGCGATGTCGCGCGAGCCGGACGCAAAAGGGACATCCCAGTCTCCTGCTGCGGACAATCCGCCGCCGATCCAGCATTCGCGGCATTGCTGATCGGTCTCGGCGTGCGTACCCTCTCTGTGACGGCATCGAGCCTCCCGCTGGTCAAAAGGACCATCCGAGCACTCGACGCCAGCAGATGCGAACGGATCGTCAAACGCGCGATCGGGTTCGATTCAGAAGCCGAAGCTTCGAGCTATGTGCTCAATCGGCTGAAAAAGATAGTCCCAGAGGTCTTCGACGGTCGTCCCGTCGCCTGACCTCCGACAAAAACCACGCGCCGTGTGCACACCCGCACCCGACGGATCACGCCCCCCGCGTCCCAGACCGCCCCTTCCGGCGAGCCGACGCGACTACAAAGGCGTCCGCCGCGCAAGACACGCACCGCGCACAACCAGTCTGCGAGCGAATCGTTTTGGAAAACCGCACGCGCCTGACCATTCAACTGATCCCAAGCGCCTCACCGCGCCACCCCGTCGCGCCCACGCTCGACGCAGCGATCACTTGCCTAGGCGCCAGCGCACCCCGTACCACGCGCTCTACGACGATCCAGGAACCCACCAATGACCGACGACGCCAAAGCATCCTCTGATGCCAACAACGATGCCGTGACCGAAGAGTCCACCACCGAACCAAAGACCACTAAGAAAACCACCAAGAAGAAAACAACAAAGAAAAAGACCACCAAAAAACCGGTCGCTAAAAAAACTACCAAGAAGACCGCAAAGAAAACCACCAAAAAGAAGGTCTCAAAGAAGACCACCAAGAAGTCCGCGCCCAAAGCGGACTCCGACGACGCACCAGAAGAACCAGTCGTCAAAGCCGCCTCCGAATCCCAGTCCGCGGAAGAACCAACAACCGAAGAACCCGCCGCCGACTCAAGCGACTCGGATGCAGACTCGGATGCAGACTCGGACGAACCCAAGAAGTCCAGCAGAAGATCCTCCAAGCGTTCCTCCAAACGAACATCCAAAAAATCCGACTCCACCAAATCCTCTTCAAAATCCAAGAAAGACGAGAAGCGCCCATACACCGAAATGGTCGTCAACTACGTCCCCGGAGAAGACTGCCGCATCGCGATCCTCGAAGACGGCCAGCTCGAAGACGTATTCTCCGAACACACCAACCGAGTCTCGCGCGTCAACAACATCTACGTCGGACGCGTCGCCAACGTCGAGCCCTCCATCCAAGCCGCGTTCATCGACTTCGGAACCGAACTCAACGGCTTCCTCCACATCTCCGACATCCACCCCCAGTACTTCGCCAAAGGCGATGACAAAACAGAACGCGTCGGGAAGAAAACCCCACACCGCGAGCGCCCACCGATCCAGGACTGCCTCAAGAAAGGGCAAGAGATCATCGTCCAGGTCCTCAAAGAAGGCGTAGGAACCAAAGGCCCGTCCCTCACCTCCTACCTCTCCATCCCAGGACGCTTCCTCGTCATGATGCCGGGGATGGACAAAGTAGGCGTCTCGCGCAAAGAAGAAGACGACGACAAGCGCAAAGCCGCCAAAACAATCCTCAACACCCTCGACCTCCCCGAAGGGTTCGGATTCATCCTGCGCACCGCAGGGTTCGATCGCAACAAGACCGAACTCAAGCGCGACCTCGCGTACCTCAACCGACTCTGGGCCGACATGGAGAAACGCCGCAAGTCAGGGAAGAAACCCCGATTGCTCTACTCCGAGTCCGACCTCCTCGTCCGCACCGTCCGCGACCTGCTCTCGTCGGACATCGACCGCGTCGTCATCGACTCCGAAGCCGCGCTCAAGCGCGTTGGACGATTCGTCAAGATCGCCGCGCCACGCTCGCAAGCCAAGCTCGCGCACTATGTCGGATCCCTCCCGATCTTCCATTCCTTCGACATCGAGCGCCAGATCCAGGAAATCCACGCACGCGAGGTCGTCCTCCCATCCGGCGGCCGCCTCGTCATCGACCAGACCGAAGCCCTCGTCGCGATCGACGTCAACTCCGGCAAATCCCGCGGTGCTAAGGACGCGGAAACCAACGCGTACAAAACAAACGTCGAAGCCGTCGATGCGATCTGCCGCCAGCTCCGTCTCCGCGACCTTGGTGGTCTTGTCGTCAACGACATGATCGACATGCGCCACGCGTCGCACCGCAAGGACATCGAGAACCGCTTCAAAGAACGCCTCAAACGCGACCGCGCCAAGACCACCGTCGCGCCGATCTCCCCGTTCGGACTCCTCGAGATGACCCGCCAGCGCATGCGTGGATCGATGGAGTCCCAGCACTTCGCCGACTGCCCGACCTGCCGAGGACGCGGACTCGTTCAGCGCCCCGGATCGGTCGCCGACTCCGCGCTCCGCGACCTCGCGTCGCTCATCGACCACAAGAAGGTCCACCGAGCCGAGCTCGTCGTGCACCCACGCGTCGCGTCCGAGCTCCTCTCCACACGCCGCTCCTCGCTCATCCGCGTCGAGCTCTCCGCCGGGAAAGCCGTCGACGTCCGCGTGTCCGATTCGCTCCCGATGGACCGCTTCGCGCTCTACGCCTACGAGTCCAACGGCAACGACATCGAAACCGAATCACTCATCAAAAAGACCCCACCCAAACCCAAGGTCGTCGAATGGGTGGACGAGAACTCCGACGACACCAGCTGGGCCGTGGACATGCTCGAAGAGAGCGACGAGTCCACCGTGCTCAAGCTCGCCGAGGACTTCGCCAAGAAAGCGGAACAAGTCGAGCAAGCGGACCTCCCGATCGACGATTCCAAACCCCTCGAACTCGACCCCGAATCCGACGGCGAACCCAAGAAGAAAAAACGCCGCCGCCGTCGTCGCGGCCGCGGCAAGTCCGAAACCACAGAATCCACCGAAGCATCCGACGCACCAGCAAACGACGACGCGCCGTCCGAATCCCCTGAACCCAAAGCCGACGATCAAGATTCGTCATCAGAAGATTCCGACGCGCCCAAGAAGAAGCGCCGCCGTCGCCGGAGAGGCCGCAAGTCCGATTCCGATGAATCAAAGACCGAAAGCTCATCAGAAAAGAAATCGGACAGCAAGTCGTCCGACAAACCCGACCCGATCGCCGAGCCCAAGCCACCCAAACCGCGCCGCCGAGGTCTCTACTCCGGAGGTCGCCGCAAGCTCACCAGCGCCGAGGTCGCCGCGATCGATCGGGATGTGTAACGCAATCCATGCCATGAGTTCAACATGAGTTCAAGCCGATGATGCATCGAGACGAGCACAACCCGCCCCCGACCCGCAGAGTCGCCGTGCTCGGCTCCACCGGTTCCATCGGTACGCAAACCCTCGACACCATTGAGCACCTCAACACGCTCCACAAGCAAGGCAAGCACCCAACCCACTACGAAGTCGTCGCCCTCGCCGCGCGCGAGAACACAACCATCCTCGCGCAGCAATCCGCGGCCCACCCCACCGCCGCGCTCGGGGTCTGCTGTCCAGACACCGACACCAGCACGCTTGACTCATCCAAACTCATCCACGCAACCGACGCCCCAACCACCCTCGTCGAGCAAACCCAGCCCGACCTCATCATCGCGTCCATCGTCGGGATCGCGGGACTCCCCTCCACCCTCCGCGCCGCGGAGCTCGGGATCGACATCGCGCTCGCGAACAAAGAATCCCTCGTCGCCGCCGGACACCTCGTCACCCAAGCCGCGCTGAGCAACAACGCCGCGCTGCTCCCCGTCGATTCCGAGCACGCGGGACTCCACCAGTGCCTGCTCGCACTGACAAGCCCGCACTACACGCCGCCAACCCAGTCCCCGATCCCCAACATCAAAAGCGTCACCCTCACCGCGTCCGGCGGCCCCTTCCGCAACGCAACCCTCGACCAAATCCAGCACGCAACCCCAGACCAAGCCCTCAACCACCCAACCTGGAACATGGGCAAGAAAGTCAGCATCGACAGCGCCACCCTCGTCAACAAGGGACTAGAACTCATCGAAGCGCACTGGTTGTTCGGACTGTCCGCCGATCAGCTCGACGCCGTGATCCATCCCCAATCCACCATCCACGCGCTCGTCGAAACCAACGACGCGTCAATCCTCGCGCACCTCGGACCCACCGACATGCGCTGCCCCATCCAGCACGCGCTCACGCATCCGAATCGCGCCCCGGCTCAAACCCCATCGCTCGATCTCGCCGCCCTCGGATCGCTCGACTTCGAGCCCATCGATCCGGCGCGTTTCCCCGCGATCAACCTCGCCAAGCGCGTGATCAAGCAAGCCGACAGCGCCGGAGTCGTCTTCAACGCCGCCAACGAAGCCGCCGTCGAAGCGTTCCTCAGCAACCAAATCAACTTCGGCGCCATCACCCAGATCATCGAGCGCACGCTCGACCAGTACACCCATCACCCGATCGACACCCTCGACTCCGTGCTCCAAGCGCACGATCGCGCGATGTCCATCGCGTCCGAGCACATCACCCACGCCGCTGTTTAAAATGAACCGCCCCAACCCCAGCCCCAACGCCGCCAAGCACAACCGCCTGCTCGCGCAGCTCCAGGAAACCTACGCGCTCTACCAACAATCCCAGCACACCAAAGCACAGCAGCAAATCACGCGCCTGCTCGCCAAAAACCCGAAGTCCTCCCACGCCCACACCCTCGCCGCGATGATCGCCGTCGCCCTCGACGACCAGGACCGCGCCCTTTACCACGCGCAGAGCGCCATCAAGCTCGACCCAAAGAACCCCGACGCGCAGACCACCCTCGCGTCGATCCACGCGCTGCAGAACAACCAACAGCTCGCCCTCGACCACTACACCAAAGCCCTCGCGATTCAGCCCAACCACCCCGGCGCCCTCGCCGGACTCGGGACGGCGCAGTCCGAACTCGGACACTACAACCAAGCCCGACAAACCCTCAAACTGGTCCAGCAGCTCAACCCCAACCTCCCAGAGCCGCTCGTCAACCGCGCCCTGCTCGAGCTCGACACCACCCACGCCCGCCGCGCCATCGAGATCCTCGAAGCCGCGCCACCAAACATCGCCAAGCACCCCGCCGCCCTCGATCTCTACGCGCTCGCCCACTCCTACGACGACACCAAAACCCCAGAGCAGGTCTTCAGCGCCCACAAACGCTACGGCGACGAACTCGAATCACAGATCCCACCCTCCAAACACACCAACACCAAAGACCCAAGCCGCAAACTCAAAGTCGGATACCTCTCCGGAGACCTCCACCAACACTCCAACTCCTACTACCTCGAGCCCCTCCTCAAAAACACCAACAAAGACCTCTACGAAACCCACATCTTCACCACCTCCGCGCACCGCGATCACATCACCGAGCGCCTCAACCAGCACAGTGACCATTGGCACCTGTGCAACACCCTCACGCTCCCGCAGCTCGTCAAACACATCAAAGACCAGCAGATCGACATCCTCATCGAACTCGCCGGACACTTCGCCGGACACAAGCTCCCCGCCTTCGCCGCCACCCCAGCCCCCGTCCAAATCACCTTCATCGGATACGGCAACACCACCGGACTCTCCCGAATCAACGCACGCTTCGTCGACGAGATCACCGACCCCCAAGACTCCGACCACCTCGCAACCGAAACCCTCGTCCGACTCCCCGGATGCTTCCTCTGCTACCAGCCCCCACTCGACGAACTCCCCGATCCACAAGATCCCGAAACTACCCGCCCCTTCACGCTGGGATCATTCAACAACCTCAAAAAACTCTCCCAGTCCACCATCAACACCTGGTCCACGATCCTCAAAGAGCGCCCAGCCGCAACCCTGCTCATCAAGTCCTCCAAACTCGCCAACAAAGAACTCAAAGCAGAACTCCTCGATCGCTTCGCAGACCAAGGCATCGACCAATCCCGACTCGACCTCCGCGCCTTCTCCCCCACCACCAAAGATCACCTCAACACCTACAACGACCTCGACCTCGCGCTCGACACCTTCCCCTACACCGGAACCACCACCACCTGCGAAGCCCTCGCGATGGGAGTCCCCGTCCTCACACTCCTCGGCCAATCCCACGCCGGACGCGTCAGCGCCTCGCTCCTGACCGCGATCAACCAAACGGATCTCATCGCTCAGTCCGAATCCGACTACATCACCAAAGCTCTTGAGCACATCGACGCCGGGAAACGAGACAGACACACCCGCCAATCCCTCCGTGACCAGCTCCTCACCTCCCCCCTCTGCGACCAAGCCCCCTACACCCGCAAGGTCGAGGACGCATACCGTACCCTCTGGAAGCAATGGTGCGCCAGCAAATAAGCTCAACACTCATGACCACCAACCCCCCTGTCATCTGGCTCGCCTCCTACCCCAAAAGCGGCAACACCTGGCTCCGCTTCATGCTCTACGCCGCGCTCTACGGCCCACCACAACGCTCCGCCGATGTCCCCGCGAAGATCCAAGACATCCACCGCCAGATGCCCACCGACCTCGACCCCCAAGGGCCGCACTTCATCAAAACACACTTCCAGCTCACCGATCAGCACCCCATGCTCGATCGCACACTCAAAGCAATCCACATCATCCGCAACCCACGCGACGTCCTCCTCTCCGCGCTCAACTACCGCAAACTCACCGGCGAGGGCTCCTGGACCATCACCAAAAAGCACTACGCCAAAGCATTCATCAAAACCGGAGGCGACCCCGACTTCGCCAAAATCGGATTCGGGACCTGGGCCTCCCACGCAAAGTCCTGGCGCACCACCGAACGCTTCCCCGTCCTCGCGCTCCGCTACGAGGACCTCAAGTCCCAGCCCCACACCGAGCTTACCAAGATGCTCGACTTCCTCGAGATCACCAAATCCCAAGAAGAGATCGACACCGCCGTCACCGCCAGCTCCTTCGACGCGATGCGCGCATTAGAAATCCGCGAGAAGAAAGCCGACAAATCAAACGACCTCTCCAAACGCCTCTTCGTCGGCTCCAAAGACGCGACCCGCAAAGGGATCTACTTCATGAACAAAGGCAAAACCAACCAATCCCTCGAAGACCTCGCCCCAGGACTCGACGCCCAGTTCAACGCCGCGCTCAAAGACGACCTCGCCGAGTTCGGATACGAGAACTGATTAAGCGTCGTACCCGAGCAATCCACAGATCTCCGCGTACCGCTCGTCGCCTCTAAACCGCTCAAGCAACCCCTCATCCACCCCCTTGCGCTCAAGCGCCCGGATCTCCTTGACCCGCGTCCCCTCGCTGCCGCTCTTGTCCGTGTCCCCCGTCACAAACTGATAGCTCCCCCACCGCTCTCGATACTGCGCATCAAACTCAACCTCCAGCATCGCGCACAACTTCCGCAGCTCCCCATCAGGATCGCGCGTCAGGTCCTCGTACCGCACAAACCCGCAGTCCTTCGCATACTCCGCGAACGCAAGATTCCCATCAAGAAACAGATCCCAGTCCACGCCCCCCGCGCCAGCGATCGCGCCGATCTTTGAAAGCGAAACATACTGATCCACCGGATGCCGAGTCGTGCACGCCTCGACCGCCTCGTACGCGCCCATCAGCGAGTCCCGCAGCCCCGTCCCCATCTGCGCTTGCACATACGGCGCGCCGTAGTAATCCAGATGCGACCAATCCCGCAGCACCAGCGCATCGCCGCGCCCGCTCGCCTTGGTCTCGCACATCCCCACAAACTGCAGCATGCTCGGCCCACCCATCCGCTTCCACTTAGACACCTGCTTGAGATCCACCAAACCAAACCACTCCACCGCCTGCATCATCGGATTGGTCACCACCAGATTCCCCGGATGCACCTCAGACAGCACAACCACGCCATCCATCGAACCGAGACACTTGCTGATCAGCGTCCCGCCCGTGCGCGCCAGATGACGCAGGATCCGAATCTTTGGTTTGCGTGATGCCATCAGTCCCGCCTCATCATGCCCGCTTAACGACCAAGCACATCCGCGTGCGCCTGCATCCACGCCCACTGCTTCTCCATCCCGTCACGGATGCTCGTTGTCGCGCCGTACCCAAGCTCGCGCTTGGACCGCTCCAGATCCGCCCACGTCCGATCCACATCCCCCGCCTGCATCGGCTTGCGCTCAACAATCGGTTCGCGCCCCACGACCTCCCCAACCGTCCGGATCAGCTCGTGCAGCTCCATCGGATGATCGCTCCCCAGATTCCAGATCCGATACCCGTGCGATTCAATCCGCTCATAGCTCGCCAGCACCCCCGAAACAATGTCTTCAATAAACGTGAAGTCTCTGCTCATCGATCCATCCCCAAACATCATGATCGACTCGCCTTTGGACACCTTGCTCAGAAACAAACGGATCGCAAGATCGGGACGCTGTCCAGGACCAAAGACCGTAAAGAACCGAAGCATTGCTATTGGTAACCCAGTCAGATGATGATGCGTCTCCCCGATCAACTCGCACGCGCGCTTCGTCGCCGCGTATGGAGAGATCGGATGTTCCACCGAATCCTCCTCGCTAAACGGCGCCTTCTCGTTATTGCCGTACACCGACGAAGACGACGCCGCGACCACGCGCTTGCACCCCGCACTACTCGCCGCGCTCAGCACCGACTGCGTCCCTGTGACATTCACGCGCGCATACCCAACCGGATCCGCGATCGATGGACGCACTCCCGCCTTGGCGGCAAGATGCACCACCCCCGTCACGCCGTGTTCAGTCATCAATCGCTCAAGCGCCGCCGTATCCCCGATATCCATCTCCGCAAACGCGAACTCGCCCCCCGCGCTCTCCACCGCCTTGAGATTGTGGTCCTTCATCGACCGCGCGTAGTAGGGATCAAAGTTGTCCACCCCGACCACCCTCGCCCCGCGCTCAAGCAGCGCCCTGGAAACGTGCGAGCCAATAAAGCCCGCCGCCCCCGTCACCAGCACACATTCGTTTCCGTAGTCCATCCACAACCTCGATCATCAAGAACAGATTCAGATCCTAGGTGCTGCCAGTCGCTGCCAACCAGCCCCCCAACCCCGCACGACAAATCTACGAACACCACCCCGCCCCCGTTCAAGGAACCGCTCTCAAAGCACCCACCAAATCTGCTTCCGAAAACGCTTACACCCAGCCCCACCCAAGCAAACCAAACAAAAAAGAAAGCAGGGTGCCATGGGTCCACGGCACCCCGCTGGAGGAGAGAGAGATCTTTATAGAATGATCGAAACGGATAACCTTCAAGACTTCTTATCGGTATATTGATCAAATTCCTTGCCTATCTTCACATATTTCATATTGTGTTCGGTAAATATTCGTGCAAAATCTTGCCCAACGTGTGGATATCTCCATTTCACGCTCCAAACAAGGTCGATACAATCACTTGCACTCACGCGCCCCTGAGACATTACAAACACGCACAACCGCACGTACACCACACGCCATGACACCCCCCAAAGACGACGAACCCCGATCTTCCTCGCCTCGATCCGAGGCCGACGACGACCCATACCCGGCGACCGCCGCCGCGTCGCAACACCCACAACTCGAACTCTTCGACCCCACCAACCTCCTCCCAGAAGCAGACCACAATCAGCTCTTGGAGTGGGCCGACGCCGTCCTCGCGCACCTCCACGCCTCCGGCTCCATCCGCGTCAAGCTCGTCAACGACGAACAGATGTCCGCCGCGCACCTCCAGTACTCAGGTATCCCAGGCACCACCGACGTCCTGACCTTCGACCTTAATCCAGAACACGACCTCGAATCACAAACCCCAAAACCACTCGACACCGACCTCATCGTCTGCGTCGATGAAGCAGCGCGCCAAGCAAGCGAGCGAGAGCACACCACCACACACGAGATCCTCCTCTACATCATCCACGGCACACTCCACTGCCTCGGATACAACGACCACACCCAACAAGACTTCAAAGCCATGCACACCTACGAGGATGAGCTCCTCACACAAGCCGGCATCGGACCACTCTTCGACCAATCCAAGAGCGCCCATGCCAAGGAAACCAATCAATGACCATCCCATCACCAGGCTGGATATTCGTCATCCTCTGCGTGCTCCTCACGCTCTCGGCGCTCCTCTCGTCGCTCTCCGTTGCGCTCATCACCCTCTCGCGCGCTAAGCTCGCCTCGCTCATCCAGCGCGATGAAGACTCCCAGCTCTCAAGACGACTTTCCATCATCGAGAAAGACCCCGACGGACACGCCGCCGCGATCCGTCTCCTCACCATCTTCGTCAACCTCCTCGCCGGACTCGCCTCCATCTATTGGCTCACCGGCGTCCTCGACCTCCCCTACGCGACCCTCCCCGTCGTCCTGGGAGGACTCTTCCTCGCGACCCTCCTGATCTGGCCCGCAACCATGCTCGTGCCGATCGGGATCGCCAACCACGCCGGAGAACGCTTCGTCGCGACCTTCTCGCTACCGATCAGAACCGCGCACGCGATCTTCTCCCCGCTCCTGCTGCTCATGCGCTTCCTCAACGAGGTCATCCGCCGACTCGCAGGCACCGACCTCGAACCCGCGCAAGACGCGATCAGCTCCGAGCTCCTCTCCGTCGTGTCCGAAGGCGAGCGCGAGGGACACATCGACGAAACCGAACGCGACATGCTCGAAGCCGTCGTCGAGTTCCGCTCCACCCTCGCCGAATCCGTCATGACCCCGCGCACCGAAGTCGACGCGCTCGAGTACACCAACGACCTCCAAGCCGTCCAACGCTTCATCGACGAGCACGGCCACTCCCGCGCGCCCGTCTACGAAGAAAACCTCGACCACATCATCGGGATGCTCTACGCCAAAGACCTCCTCGGATGGATCATGTCCCACGACCAGAACGACACCTTCGATCTCAAGTCCATCCTCCGCCCACCTTCCTTCGTCCCCGAAACCAAAACCGTCCGCGAGCTCCTCGCGCAGCTCCTCGCAGACAAAGTCCACATCGCGATCATCATCGATGAATACGGCGGCACCTCCGGACTCGTCACCATGGAAGACATCGTCGAAGAAATCTTCGGCGAGATCCAAGACGAATACGAAAAACCAGAAGACGACCCCGCCGGAGTCGAGATCGACGAAGCCGCAGCGTACGCGACCATCGACGCGCGCACCGAGATCGACGACGCCAACGACGAGCTCGAACGACTCGGGATCGAAATCCCAGAATCAGACGACTACGACACCGTCGCTGGATACATCAACACCACGCTCGGCAGAATCCCCGAGCAAGGCGAACAAGTCACCCAGCACAACATGAACATCACCATCCTCGATGCCGAGCCCACCCGCGTGCTCTCGATCGCCGTCGAGCCAGTGCCCGAAGACCCCGACGATACCTAGTCCTAAGCCGCCCATGAGCTAGATCAGCTCGCCCGCCCCTTCAGACACCCGGATCCGATCCGTGTCATCAAGCGTCAACCCCGCTTCCCGCGCGATCACCGCGAGCTCAACCCTGCTCGCCGCGTTGAGCTTTGAACCGAGCGACTGCCGATGGTTCTCGATCGTCTTGGTCGAGCGGAACAGCAGCTTCGCGATCTCGCGCGACGACAACCCCTGACCGATCAGCACCAGCACCTCAAGCTCTCGCTTCGAGATCTTCTCAAGCTCGCCGAGCTGAACAAACCGCGAGTTCATCACAGGCAGCTCAGACTTGTACAAGTAATCAGTCTCCTCACCCAGCCCGATCCGTCGAGTCACCGCAAGCACGCGCGGGATCTCCCCCTCTTCGACATCGATCGAACGGACCCAACTGAACTGCTGGATCCCGTCCCAGATGCTCCGCACGATGCACTCGTTGCCCTCGTCCGTAACACTGTGAAGCAGCTTCATCCGCTCCTCGACCATCTCCTCAGGGAGCCCGCGTTCTGAGAGCTTCGTCCCGATGAGATCCTCCGCCGATGTGTTGTACATCCGGAGCATCTCATCGTTCACGTACACAAAGGTCCCCTCGCGATCCATCACCGTGATGCAGGTCCCAAGCTCGCGTCCGATGGTGTCAAATACCTGTTCGTAGTCACTCATGCAAGTCCAATTCGTTAAGGTTATGCAAAAAGACGCGAAGTATACCCAACGACATCGAAAACAAGTTTTTGACTTTATATAAAGACCTTCGTATCCAATTAAGACCGGCGACTCCACAAGCCCTACACCCCCCTGATTTGACTAAAATCGGCTATACAAGCACCAAAGGCGCAGGGACAACCAAATGTGCAAAAGCAAATTAGGGGACATTTACTATGTCAAAATCCCACCAAGAACAGGCCACTCACCGAGGAATCAATCCTCAGGGTTGATGTCGTGCTCGCGCACGCGCCGAACACGCTTGCGTCCCGAATCCTCGATCGTCAGCCCCGCCTCGCGCGCCATCAGCGCCAGCTCAACCTTGTTCGACTTCTGAAGCTTCGCACCAAGCGAGATCCGATGGTTCTCCACCGTCTTAACCGATCGGTGCATCAGCGCCGCGATCTCTTTCGCCGTCAACCCCTGCCCGATCAGCGCCAGGACCTCGAGCTCACGCTTGGTCAGCACGCACAGCTCACCAAGACCCGCGACCTCAGACTCAACCACCGACATCTCAGCATCCAGCAGCAACCCCGCCTCGCCGCCCGCGCCAACGCGCCGCGTCACTACCAGAGCACGGAACGGCTCCCCGTCCTCGTTCCCAAGCGATCGCATCCAACTGAACTGCTGCTTCCCCTGCCAGATCGTCCGCAGGATCAGCTCCTTGCCCGTTTCCTCGATCTCACGGATGATCTTGATCCGCTCGTCAGCCCACTGCTTCGGGAACCCGAGCTGGTCCAGGTTCTTGCCGATGACGTCGTCAATCTTCGGCGGATCTGCAAAGAAAATACGAAGCGAAGTCTCATTGATGTACAACACCACCCCGTCACGATCAAGCACAGCAACCCCGGTTCCGGGCTCCTGACTCAAGACATTGAAGATTGTTTCGCTTTCGCTCATTTGTAGCACCAATACTATCCGTCCAGCTGCGAGAAGGGCCGCAATGCTAGGATCAGAGCGATGACATTTAAACTGCACAACTCCATCACCAAACAAACTGAGTCATTCTCCCCAAAGAACCCCGACTCCGTCACGTTTTACACCTGCGGCCCAACCGTCTACGACGACGCGCACATCGGGAACTTCCGCTCCTTCCTCGCCGCCGATCTCCTCCGCAGATGGGTCGAGTCCCCTATGTGCAAACTCCAAACAGACACAGGCGAACCCCACTCAGGACCCCGCAAGGTCACCCACGTCATGAATATCACCGACGTGGGACATATGACCGACGACGACAACGCCGACGGCGGTGGCGAAGACAAAATGGAAGTCGCCGCCCAGCGCATCAAACAAGCACAAACCGAAACTAAAAAGGATGGATCGGTCCACAAAGCCGCAGACATCGACCCAAACGACCCCCGCGCCATCGCACGCTTCTACGAACAACGCTTCAAAGAAGACGCGATCGCCCTCGGCCTCAAAGTCGCGATCGAAGCACAGTCCGACCCATCCCTCATGCCGCGCGCTAGTGAGCACGTCGAGCACATGAAACAGGTCATCGTCGATCTGCTTGAAAATGGTCACGCCTACACCGCCGGCGCCCCGGGATCACGCGCCATCTACTTCAACACCCAAACCTTCCCGAACTACGGCTCCCTCTCCGGAAACACACTCGACCAACTCAAAGGCGGCGCCGGAGGTCGCGTCGACCAAGCACAACAATCCGAAAAGAAACACCCCGCCGACTTCCTCCTCTGGAAAGAAGACCCCTCCCACAAAATGAAATGGGACGCCCCCAACCACCCAGACTGCAACGACTGGGACCAGGGATACCCCGGCTGGCACATCGAGTGCACCGCCATGGCGCTCGCACGCCTCGTCCCAGGAGGACTCAACGCCGCACGCGCCACGCACGCCACCATCGACCTCCACTCCGGAGGCGAAGACAACATCTTCCCCCACCACGAATGCGAAATCGCGCAGTCCTGCTGCTTCACCCACCACACCGACCCCACCCAATCCACCTTCGCCCGCCACTGGTTCCACGCACGATTCCTCAAAGTCGAAGGCGAGAAGATGTCCAAGTCCAAAGGGACCATGTACACCCTCCGCGACCTCACCGAAAAAGGCATCGACCCCGCCGCCGTGCGCCTCGAGCTCATCAAAACCCACTACCGCGCCAACGCGGACTTCTCCATGCAAGGCCTCAAGGACTCCGCAAAACAAATCCAGCGCTGGCGCACCTTCAAAGCGAACGCACTCAACGGCGATGCCGGAGAACCCAACACATCCGTCCGCGACCAAGTCGCCGCGGCATTGTCCGAAGACCTCAATATCTCCGGCGCTCTGGGCGCAATCAACACCTGGATCAAGAACACACCAAACCCCACCAAAGCAGACGCGAAGCTCATGGACGATTTCGACCAAATCCTCGGCATCCTCTCTCTCAAACAACCCGAAGCCGCACAGTCTGAGTCAGGCATCGCCCTCTACCAACCCGGCGTCACCCCCTCCGAAGAAATCGAGTCCCTCCTCCAGCAGCGCGCCGACGCCAAAAAATCCAAAGACTTCGCGACCGCCGACGCGATCCGCGATCAGCTCTCCGCGATGAACCTCTCCATCATGGACAAGCCCGGAGGCAAGGTCGAGGTCGCGCCGATCAACTAAGCATCCACTCCAAAAACAAAGCGGGCGCGTCCATCACCAGACACGCCCGCAGTGGAGAACTCGCCCGGCACAGGAAACCGGGTCTCCGATCGCAAATAGTCTTTACGCCGACGCCAGCGAACCGCTCGCGCTCTTGCTGTCACCCAGTTTCATGACAACCAATCCAACCGCCGCGATCCCGACCAGCGAGTACACGATCCGTGCGAGCATGGTCGAGCTTCCGCCGAAGATCGTCGCAACAAGGTCAAACTGAGCAATACCCCAGAGCCCCCAGTTGAGCGCTCCGACAATGACGAGGATGTACGCAACAAGTTTCAATGCAGCCATAGTGCAGTCCTTTCAGTGAGCGGAGGAGTCCGCGATGATGAGCGGAGATAAATCCGCAAGGGGTTGTTCAAGATCAGCTGAAACATGTCTCACAAAGCGGTCAACCCGCCCTGCCCACATGAGTTCGATCACCCGATCCCGCTCGATGCACCGCTGCTGAAAAAATCATCCATCCACCCCACACGAACCTACCATCCCCCAATGCTCTGGACCCTCTGGCGATCCATCCTGTTCGAGTTCTGGCGGATGCTCATCATCACCACCGCCGTCGTCGTCGCCGCCATCGCGTTCGCGACCACCGTCAAGCCCCTCGCCGATGGATCCCTCACCTTCGACCAAGCCTTCCGCTTCCTCGGATACGCCATCCCCCCCATGCTCGCCTACGCCCTCCCCTTCGCCGCCGGATTCTCCGCGACGATGACCTACCACCGCATGGTCTCCGAGAACGAGCTCACCGCCACCTTCGCCTCAGGGATCTCTCACAAGCAGGTCCTCTTCCCGATGCTCGTCTCAGGGATCATCCTCGCCGGCTCACTCATCGCGCTCAACAACCAGGTCATCCCGCGCTTCCTCCAGCGCATGGAAGAGATGGTCACCCGCGACTTCGCCAAGATCCTCGTCAACGCGCTCTCCCAAGGCCAATCCGCGATGATCGGCAACACCGAGATCCACGCCGACCGCGTCGAAGAACTCGCGATCCCCAAAGACTCCCCGATCCAGCAGCAGTTCATCCTCGGCGGAGTCGCGATGGTCGAAGCCGAAGCCGACGGCTCCATCCGAATCGACGGCACCGCCGCCCGCGCACTCATCCGAGTCCTCCCCGCGTGGGCGCTCCAACCAGAACAACGCGCCAGATTCACCGACGACGAATCCACCGCCATCGTCATGCGCTTCGAGAACCTCAACATCAACGAGCAAGGCGACAGCGTCATGTGGGAAGAGATCACCTCCCCCGCGATCCCCATCCCGCGCGTCTTCAAAGACGACCCCAAGTTCATGACCGCCTCAGAAATGAAGCAGCTCGACGAGGACCCCGACCTCATGAACTTCGTCGACGATCGCCGCATCGCCCTCGCGCGCGCCATCGCTTCCAACCAGACCCTCAAATCCCTCCAAGACCAGGTCTACGCCGGACAACCCATCGTCCTCACGTCCGGATCACAAACCATCACCATCCTCGCCGGCGCGATCCGCAACACCGGAGGCAGCTGGATCCTCGACCTCCTCCCCTCCACCGGTTCACTCGAGATCGAGGTCACCAACCAACACTCCTCCAGCAGCTCCACCGACCGACTCCGCGCCCAAGCCGCGAGCATCAACCCAAACGCGACCGCGACCGTGGACCCTTTCGACACCCAGTCCGCGCCCAACCGACTCGCCCTCGACCTCAACCTCACCAACATCACCATCGAGGGACAGAGCCCCGACCAACCCAACACCGAGATCGCGCAGACCCAGTACACCTCCCTCCACGCGCCAAGCGATCCGCTCCCAACGCTCCTCAAGAACAACAGCGCCCAGATGCTCGACATCGCCCAAGTCTACCGCAACGAGAGCTCGATCAAACACAACGCCCACATCGCGCTGCTCGCAAGACACCTCGACTTTGAGATCCAGAACCTCTCGCGCGAGGTCCTCTCCAAAACCCACGAACGCTACGCGTTCGCCGTCGCCTGCCTCATCATGGTCCTCGCCGGAGGGGTCACCGCGATGCGCCTCAAGCACACCCAGCCCCTCATGATCTACCTCTGGTCCTTCTTCCCCGCGCTCCTCACCATCCTCTTCATCGCAGGCGGACAACAAGCCGTCCACAAATCCGGATCACCCGCGCTCCCCCTGCTCTGGTCCGGGATCCTCCTGATCACCCTCTACACCCTCAACGCGCTCCGCAAGGTCGCCAAGCACTAACCATGGCGCACGACCAGACCAATCAGACCAACCATACCAAGTGGTGGATGCGCCTCGGCACCAAACCCACCGCCGCCCTCGCCCTCATCCTCGCCATATCACTCCTCCGTCTCGTTTGGCAGTTCTTCTCCCCCTACACCCTCGCCGAGGACGAAGCGCACTACTGGGAATGGTCGCGCCACCTCGACTGGTCCTACTACTCCAAAGGCCCAGGCGTCGCGTGGTCCATCTTCGCCTCCACCAAACTCCTTGGGACAACCGAGTTCGCCGTGCGCCTCCCCGCGCTCCTCAGCTCCACCATCGGTGCGATCGCGATCCTCAAAACCACACACCTCGCGTTCAAAGACCAGCTCACCACCTTCGTCGCCTCTCTCCTCTGGTTCTGCGTCCCAGGACTCGCGATCGCCTCCATGGTCATGACCATCGACGCGCCCTACACCGCGTGCTGGTCGTGCGCCACCTACTTCGCCGCCCGAGCGCTCTTAGTCAACAAACCCAAAGCATGGCTCGGATTCGGACTCATGATCGCGCTGGGATTCATCTTCAAATACACCATCCTCCTCCTCGTCCCCGGCGCGCTCCTCGCCGCGCTCTTCATCAAACCCAACAAACTCAATCCCAAGTGGTTCGTCCTCGGCCTCCTCGTCTCGCTCATCGGACTCATCCCCGTCCTCATCTGGAACGCCAACCACGACTACGCCACCTTCCGCCACCTGCTCGGACACCTCGGCGCTCCCGGCGGAGACACCCAGAACACCACCCACGCCAAAGACCCCTGGACCCCGCTCTGGATGCTCGAGTACATCGTCCTGCAGTTCGCCATCATGGGAGGCGTCCTCCTCCTCGCGCTCTTCGCGCTCATCAACACCCACAAACACGCCGACGACAACACCCGCCGAGCGACCGCGACGCTCGCGCACCTCGCGCTCCCGATCTTCGCGTTCTACTTCGCCGTCTCCCTCGTCACGCAAACCGAAGGCAACTGGGCCATGGCCGGGATCGTCTCCCTCATCCCCACCGCCGCGTGGGCCGCGATCGACGGCGTCCGCCGAAAGGACCACCCCGTCAAGTTCGCGTGGGGAGCCTCCATCTTCCTCGCCGTCGCGTGCCTTGTCTTCTTCCCAACCGCGATCTGGGCCTCCAAGCGCGCCATCGTCGGACAGTACATCCCCATCTCAAGACTCACAGGCATGCGCGAGCACGCCGCGCACGCGCAGCAGATCCTCGACGACCTCAAAGCACAAACCGGACAACCCCCCCTCATCCTCACCGAACACTACGGCCGCGCCTCGCAACTCGCGTTCTACCTCGACAACCACCCCACCACCTACTGCATCTCCGCGCTCGTCGGAGGACGAAAAACCCAGTACGACCTCTGGACGTCAACCGACCTCTCCAATCCTCAAGCACTCGCCCCGCTCCAAGGACGCCCCGCGCTCTTGATGGGAGGACGCATCGACCAGTGGACCCCCGCATTCGATCAGGTCAAAGACATTGGACAACTTGTGAGCGAACCCGTCGACAACAGAACCAGCTACATTGGGTATAACTTCACCAACTTCGACTCATGGACTCGACCGCGCCATCAAGACTGACCCCAAACTCGCCTCCCCCGTCCTGACGGGGGAGGTGTCGCCGTCCTCGGCGACGGAGGGGGTCTTCAAAGATTCACAAGCAAATCACCACTATCCGCTCCACATCGCCTTCAAGCATACCTCTCAATCCCCCCTACAAACCCGCCGATACAATCCCTGTCCATGCCCTACCGCACCCCCAAAGAACGCACTCACCGCTGGCTCACGCTCTACCAACTCGGAGCAGCCCTCATCATCGCGTTCGTCATCGTCTCCCTCTTCGACTTCATCCTCCTCCACGCCCTCTGCGACATCGACCCCGAAACAGGACGCGTCGATCGCTCCTTCGAATCCGACGACTGGTACACCCTCCTCCGCAACATCGGATTCCTCGGCACATGGATCATCGCGTCCCTCGCGTTCCTCCTCACCGACCGCAACCTCAAACGCGCGATCCCCATCCTCATCGCGCCAGCGCTCGCGGGACTCGCTGCTGAACTCCTCAAACTCGTCTTCGCGCGCGAGCGCCCCGTCTCCGACGCGATCGTCCAAGACGGCGGCTACCACTTCCGCTTCCCATTCTCCGGATTCATCGACGGCTCAAACCTCGGACTCCCATCAAGCCACACCGCCGTCGCCTTCGGAGGCGCGTGCATCCTCGCCTACTTCCTCCCCAAACTCCGCATCCTCCTCATCGCCCTCGCGCTCGGATGCGGCTACTCCCGCATGATCACCGGCGCCCACTTCGCCTCCGACGTCTTCCTCGGCGCCCTCGTCGGATTCGCGATCGCCAAATGGATCGCCTCCACCCTCCCAAGACCAGACCGCAAGTTCACGCTCTAACTCTTCTCGCCTCCATCCCCGAACCTCGACCACCTCTTCCGCCTCCCCCGTCCTGACGGGGGAGGTGTCCGCGCAGCGGACGGAGGGGGTCTTCGTCTTCCTCCCTCTCCCAGTCTGCTGGGAGAGGGCAGGGGTGAGGGCTCCTGATCCTCCGCGTTCTCTCTCTACTTCTTTCTTCTCGTCTTCCCTCTATCATCCCCCCAGATGTCCCTCCTCGAACGCTACATCGCGCGCCAGTTCCTGACCAACGTGGTCCTGCTCTTCGTCATCCTCTTCTCCTTCATCGTCGTCATCGACGTCTCCCTCAACATCGACCAGTTCCTCGACATGGCCAAACGCCTCGGAACCCAGAGCACCGACCAAGACCCCGGCACCATCCGCAAGTCCGTCCTCTCCATCCTCCTCATCGCCGACCTCTGGTGGCCAAAGCTCCTTCAGCTCTACAACTTCCTCCTCGGCATGGTCATGGTCGGCGCCATGGGATTCACCTTCGCCCAGATGTCCAAAAACCGCGAGCTCATCGCGCTCATGGCCGCCGGAATCGGACTCCACCGCATCATCAAACCAGTCCTCATCGTCGCGATCGGACTCACCGCGCTCCAGCTCGTCAACCAGGAACTCATCATCCCGCGCATCGCCCCGCTCCTCGTCCGCGACCACGAAGACGCCGGGAACCACAAGCTCTCCGTAGACACCGTCCCCCTCACCGCCGATGGATCGGGTCGCCTCTTCCGCGCCGCCGCCTTCGACGCCAACACCAACACCCTCCAAGGCCTCTACATCCTCGAGCGCGACGACAACGGCCACACCTCCCGCTCCATCACCGCACAATCTGCTACCTACCGACAAGGCGGATGGGACCTCGACAACGCCACCGCCCAGACCCGCACCCAAACCACCGTCGGCATCCCAACCCCCATCGACCGCATCGAGTCCTCCCTCGACCCCAACGAGCTCCGCATCAACCGCTACGAGTCTTACTCCCAAGCCCTGAGTTTCGCGCAAGCACGCGAGATGCTGAGCCGCGAAACCCTCAAAGACCCCAAGAAACGCGCCAAGTACGAACGCATCGCGCTGGGACGCTTCTCCATGATGATCTCAGGGATCCTCACCCTCATCATCGCGACCCCCTTCTACGCAACACGTGAACCCAAGAACATGGTCATCCAGTCCATCCGCTGCGCCCCCATCGCGATCATCACCCTCATCGCGGGCGTCATCGGCGCCACCGCCGCCATCCCCGGACTCCCCACCACCATCGGCGTCTTCATCCCCGTCATGATCCTCTCCGTCGTCGCCGTCGCACAGTTCAGCGCCCTCAAGACCTGAGCCCGCCCATTTCCTTCCTAGAATCTGAACGAAACGCACTTGCAATGCAAGCACGCTTCGCCCACAATGGCGCTAAACGAAGGGCAAACCCATGGCATCCATCAACTTCTACTTCCAAGTCCACCAGCCCCACCGCCTCAAGCCCTACTCCGTCTTCCACACCGACCCCTTCTACTTCGACGAAGACGCCAACGGCGAGATCTGCAACAAGGTCGCCGACAAGTGCTACCGACCCACCACCAAACTCATGCTCGACCTCGTGCGCAAACACGAGGGCAACTTCCGCCTCTCATACGCGATCACAGGCACCGTCATCGACCAGTGGAAAAAGTTCTGCCCCGATGTCCTCGACCTCTTCGTCCAGCTTGCTGAAACAGGCTGCTGCGAGTTCGTTGCCGAGACCTACTACCACTCCCTCAGCTACATCTACTCCCAGGAAGAGTTCGCCCACCAAGTCGACATGCACACCAAGCTCATCGAGGAACACTTCGGGCAAACCCCAACCGTGTTCCGCAACACTGAACTCATCTACACCAACGAGCTCTCCAAAGCCCTCGCCCAAATCAAAGACAAAGAAGGCAACCCAAGATTCCTGGGAACCATCTGCGAAGGAACCGATCGCCACCTCGGATACCGTTCCCCCAACTATGTCTACCGCCCACCCAACGGCGACAACGACCAACCCCTCATGGGACCCGACAACCGCCCATTCGGTTTGCTGCTGAAAAACTACAAACTCTCCGACGACATCGCCTTCCGCTTCTCCAACAAGGGATGGGAAGAGTGGCCGTTGACCACCGAAAAATTCGCCAAGTGGGTCCACGACATCAACGGCGACGGATACCTCTGCAACCTCTTCATGGACTACGAAACCTTCGGCGAACACCAGTGGGAAGACACCGGGATCTTCAACTTCATGCAAAAACTCCCCGAAGCCATCTTCGACGTCGCCCACAAAGCCGACGGCACAACCGAAAACCACTTCACCACGCCGTCTGAAGCCCTCAAACGCTTCGACCCCGTCGGCGTATACGACGTCCCCGAGTTCATCTCCTGGGCCGACACCGAACGCGACCTCTCCGCATGGCGCGGCAACGACATGCAACACAACGCGCTCGAAGAAACCTACAAAGTCGAAGCACACATCAAAGAACGCCTCATCGAAGTCAAAGCCTCAGGCGACACCAAACGCGAAATCGAGATGGAACACATCATCAACGACTGGCGCAAACTCACCACAAGCGACCACTTCTACTACATGTGCACCAAATACTGGGCCGACGGCGACGTCCACAAATACTTCTCCCCCTACGACTCCCCATACGATGGCTACATCAACTTCATGAACGTCCTCGACAACGTCAAAACCCGCATCGCGAAAGCTTAAAACCTATAGCAACCAACTAAAACAAGAACCGCACCCCAAACGCAAGCCCCCAATCCAGCTCCGCGCGATCATCAATATCCTGCGCGACTGGCACAATCGGAGACAACTCCGCCGTCCACCGCCGCGCTTCATACAGCAGCCCCGGCGCGACGCGCCACGCGATGTCGCCGTTGGTTTCATAATCCACAAACGACTCCACCGTGAAGTACAGCGAAGCATCCGTCTCGCTCGTGTACTCGCTCGGAGACAGTCTGTACAACCACGAGGTCTCGAGCGTCAGCAGATCCGCTTCGCCCGTCCCCGCGCTGATCGGATTCGCAAGCCCGTCCGTGCTCACCGTGTACCGCGCCGACGCATTCATCCCGTGCCGCCCGGAGACTTTCGTAAAGGTCAGCCCCACGAACGGATCCCACCCGCCTGTCGAGAGCCCGTCCGTCCCAGTGGGAAGCCGAAGCCCACCAATCAGCGCGAGCCGATTCGTATCCACCGGCGCCGGATCGTGCTGCCAGAACCGCCACTTGAGCATCAGCGTCGTGTCCCCCAACCCCTCCTGATCCCCAACCCCCGCCGCATTCACGACATCCCGATCCCGCAGAATCGTCGGCACATTGAGCGTCAACGACACATCCTTGCGCAACCCATAGATCAACCGCGTGTCGATCGTCCACTGATCCACATCGTTCCCCAGCAGCTCATAGCGCTCAAACCGCGCCTGCTCGCGCCACGCGATCCGCCCCTTCGCAGGCTGCGTCGCCGCATCCGAGAGCGCCGACGCCTGCGCGTGCGCTTCGCTGCCAAAGAACACCAAAACAATAAACAGACCGACCGCGCGATTGATCTTGGATTGCATCACAAACCCCTTATTTCACAAACTCGATGGACCGGAACGTAAACCCGCCGTCGTCGATCGCGCGGCGCAGATCCTCGCCGCGCACATCAACCGATGTATCGAGCGCCACATTCACAACCCCATTCGAAAGATCAACGCGCGAATCCGTCACGCCGTCCACATTGTCCATGAGAATCGAAATACTCTCCGCGCACATCGGACACCCGAGCCCATCGACGCGCATCTTCGCGCCGCTCGCGCCGTCCGAGCTCCCAAGAGAAGTAACTACCGCCGCCTCCGGAGCACGCGTCTCCGTCGAGCCACACCCGACCAAACCAACCACGCTCAATCCGAGCAAAATCGACGATACAAAAACCTTCTTATTCATGACATATCTCCTTGCGCGATAAACAGCGCGCATCAAAACAAAGCATTGAAATCAAAAAACACAATCAGAAAAACTGACCGCGTTTAGATGATCCAGTGCCCCGTCATCGCAAGGAAACTGTGTACCCCGCCCCGCCCCACAAGCCGATCGTCCTCAGACGAATCCGCTTCAAACCCTCGGCTCGCCTCAGCCTCAACCGCCAAGACGATCGCCGTGATCTCGACCTCATTAAACTCAACCGGTTCCACGAGCGTCAGCACCATCGGCGCAACATCGCTCGACTCAGGAATCGGAGTCTGCTCAAACTCCCCGCACCCACACCCGCAGTACATCGGTCGCTCGCTATACGCGCACAGCGGACACGACTCCGCCATCTCAACCATCTGCACCGACTGACCATCCACCCCCGCGCACGCCGCAGCGATCGCCGACGACAACCCGCTCACGGGCGACATCAACAGCATCATCACAACCAGCAGACGCAAAGCCATACCAGAACATACCACACCACCCCATCCATATTCCACTAATTCGCTCCCTCATCTCGGCTTTTCATCCCATCCACCCGCCGAAGCGCCCCCTGCACCATCCGCCCAACATGCATACCAGGCGTCCCCATCTCCTCCCCAAGCTCCCCAAGCGTCCAAGGCCGCTCGCCTCCAAGCCCGTACCTCCGCATCAACAGCACCCGATCCGAATCACTCGCCCCCTCCAGCCCCCCATCACCAAGCACCTCCGGACGCAACCACCACCACCGCGCCCACATGCTCCGAGTCCAGTCCTTGACTTCAAAGCCCGTGATCAACCGCCGCCCCGCCTTCCCCTCCGTCACAGGCACCGCAACATCGTCCAGATGCGCACACCACCGCGCCATCGCCAAACCCACCGGCGCCGCCAATCTCCTATTCCCCGCCCCATCGAATCGCTCGATCACCCCATGCACCACACTAATCGCATCGCTCAGCACCTCCGCAACGCGCCCCGGCGCAAGCGTATCAATCGGCCCCCCGATCCGCTCTTCGATCGTCGACAACATCAACCCAAGCTGCGTCCCCGCCAGCTCGATCCGCAGCAGCATCATCCAGCGCATCGCCGTCTCGATCTCATCAAGCACCCTCCCAGATGGCGTCGAAGGATGCAGCTCCGAACACAACCGCTCAACGCGCCCCCTGAGCACCCCAACCGCCTGCGCCCGTGCCGACTGCTCGTACACCACCGCCGCGTGCCGCTCGCGCATCTGACCGATCAGCCCCGCCAAATCACGCGCCCCGCGCGTTGTAAACCCAGACCGGACCACCTCCTCACCAAGCACCGCGTCATCGAGCTCGTGATCAAGCTCGACCGCCGACACCCCGAACCCCGCATCCAAGATCAGCTCCCGCCGCGCCCGATTCACCCCTCGGCTCACCGACATCGCGCTGCGCCCGAACCGCGCCCCGATCGTCCCGCTCCGCTTGCCGCGCAGCGACTCGCGCAGCATCGCGATCCGCTCATCGCCGTCCGCGATCCCCGCCATCACAAAGATCCGCTCGCTCTTGGGTAGCCCCTCGTCATGCTCAATAAGCACCCGCCGAACACTCTCGCTCGATCTCCCGATCCGCTGCCCGATCCGCTCGCACACTCTTGATCGATTCCATCCCAGCCGCGCCACGTACCGCTCCGCATCACGCACGATCTTGGCGCGCATCGCGCCGCTCATCCGCGAGAACCCCGCCGCACTCCCGAGCCGCTCCGCGTGCCGCTGCTCGAACCACCCCACCGCGCCATCCATAAACACCACCGACCGATGCCCGCTCCCCAGGTCCACCCGACGCGCCACCAGCCCCTTGCGCCGATACCGCTCGACCGTCTTTCGGCTCACCCCCCACCGCTCCGCAAGACCATCAATCGTCCAGTGATCGCGCCCCGCCTCGCCCACATCCTCCATCGATAAACGCGCCGCCTCGCTGAGCCGCTCCGCCAGCGCCGACAAATCCCCGAGCACCGCCTCGCCCGGAACCATCTCATCAAGCTCTCCCGTACCCAGCTCCTGCGCGCGATACCCCGTCACACGAAACACCAGAAACTCCGCCGGATACACCCCGTCGACCTCGATCCCCGGCGCCAGCCCCTCGATCCGCTCGAGATGGCGCACCAATGTCCCCTTGCCCGCAAAGCGCAGCTCCCCCGCAAGCGCCTCAATCACCCCCGTCCGGATCGCGCTCAGCGCAGGCACGACGACCCCTCTTCACCCCCATCACCAACCCCCACCCCATCACCCAACTCCATCCATCGCAGATCGCACCGCTCAACCAGCCCCGCATCCGCCGCGCGATCGAGGAACACCCCCACCGCCTCCCGCGCGCGATCATCCACATTGAACCGCAGCAACTCCCCGATATACCGACGCGCCAAATCCCCAGGCCACCCAGACCGCTTCGCGTGATTCATCACAATCCAGTCCAAACGCATCCGATTCCGAAGCATCATCCGCTCAAGCACCAGCGCCCCCGCCCGAATCTCAGCCCCAATCTCTTCATCCCCAACCCGATCCGCGCGACACATCCACACCGCGTACACAAACGGCAGACCAGTCATCTCACCCCACGCCTCCCCAAGATCCACCTGATACGGATACCGCACCGCCGCCGGACTCCCCGTCACCACCTTGTCCCCGATCATCAGCACCGCCTCAGGCCACCCATCCGACTCCGGATCAATCGAGCACCCCTCATCATCCGCCCCGTCGCCGCTCGCCACGCGCTCGCGCACATCAAAGTCCACGATCTTCGCACGCACCCCACGCTCACGCAGCACCAGATCACACAGCACCACCGACGTATGCGAATCCGTGTCCGCGTGCACCACCGAAATCTCTTCAATCGGAACCGACGAGAACAGCCGAACCGTCAGCGTCGGACCATCACACCCGATCATCCCCGCAGGGACCATCACCAGCCCGCCCCCATCACAGCTTGCGTACTTCGCAAAGTCCACCACCGACGCGAGCCCCAGGTCCGCCTCCCCTTTCGCGACCATCGACCCGATCCCCGCCGGAACGCTCCGCACGAGCTCACCGCCCGCCCACGCATCGAGTCCCTCGATCAACGGAGCCGTATTCAAGTAACTCACCGCCGCAACCTTCAGCATCCCAGATCTCCAAGAACGTCCCTATAAACAACCAAAAACCACCCCCTCCCCAGCATCATTGGGGCCACCAGACCCCAAACCGGCCAATTTTAGATCCAACTTTCTGCAAATTGCCCCTATAAACCGCACGATTCGGTGGCCAATACTCGCAAAATCTGTACATTTCACCAAGGAAGCACCCAAGCGAAAGCCCAAGTGCTCCAAACCGCCATCGGCAAACGCATCGCTCAACAGAGTTCGATCAATCAGCCGATGTTACTGGCCCGTCTCTCTTGCAATAGGGCCGACATATCAGGGTAGAAGCTCAAATCTGGTGGGAGTGAGATCAGAATTCGGCTGTTGAGGAGACAGCCAACCGAGCTACGAAAGCACGACTTTCCTACCCACCCGGCGTCGGGTTGCGCTACAGCCCGGCGTCGCATTCAAGACCGATCCGCACTCCGGATCGGTCTTTCTCTTTTTCCACCAACACAACCCCTCCCCCCTCAATCCTCCCGCGACCATTTCGCCGATACACCACACATGACCGATCCTTCAAACACCCACTCCCTCATCCTCATCGGCGCCGGAGGACACGCCGCCGTCGTCCTCCAGACCGCACACCAGCTCAACCTCTCTGTCACCGGAATCTACGACGACAACCCAAATACCAAACTCCTCCACCGCCCCCCTCCCCCAACACCCCCAACCTACCTCGGATCCATCAACGACTTCATCCAGAGCGCCCCCTCGCGCTGGATCCTCGCCTTCGGAGACCTCCCAGCTCGCCGGCGCATCCTCGACCAGTACAACGAATCACCAACCCCACCCATCATCCACCCCACCGCGATCGTCGCCCCCGACGCCGAGCTCGAAGAAGGCGTCTTCGTCGCCCCCGGCGCGATCATCCACACCGGCGCCAAAGTCCGCGCCCACGCGATCATCAACACCGGCGCCATCATCGAGCACGACTGCATCATCCACGAGAACACCCACATCGCGCCCGGAGTCACACTCGCCGGACACACCACCGTGGGACAAGACACCCTCGTCGGGATCGGATCCACCACCCTCCCAAGCATCACCATCGCCGACAACTGCACCATCGGCGCCGGATCCGTCGTCATCAAAGACATCCCCCCCAACACCACCGCCGCCGGCAACCCCGCACGCGCCCTCCAATCTCACCACCAGTAATCTCATCCCGCGACCACCTCTTCAAGAGGGGTTGCAGGGGACCCCTCCCCTGCACCAGCATCGAGTCAGTCTTCGTTCAACCGATACCGAATCTCATGCACACTCTGCATCGCGCGAGCCAAGTGATGCCCCCAGTGGTTCTCGTAGTTGAACCGCCACGCCCATGACGCCTCGATACGACTCTCAACCGTCCCCATATCCCAGAGCCGAAGCCCGCAACGCAGATCGCGATACATATCCGCGAGATCATCCCAGAGCATGTCCGACCTGATCGCATCGTCGTCAAGCTTTCCATTGGAAATCTGAATGTGATGAGCAACGAGCGCTGATGTGTCATCCGAGATCACATCTTGGATCATCTTTCCAACCTCACGCCACTGCTCATGCGTCATCTCACCACAAGATTCCAGCTCAGGATCGTCTCGCTCATTTTCCTGCGCGACCACTGACAACACCCCGACATGCAGCCGAGCAAGCAGCGCCTCAAGTGTTTCATACAAGCTGTCTGGTCGTCCCTCACCAAACGACTCGATAAAGCCACAGAACGAAGCCGCCGCACCCGCGAACGCTTCGAGCTCATCAAAATTCTGAATACGAGCAGACATACCCACCCCGAATCACCGCCCCACTACCGACCCCGAAGCTCCACCGCGCGATTGATCAGCGCATCGCGATCCCCCGCGATCTCGTCCGTCGCGTTAAGCACAAAGTGCCAGCGATTGACCGACTCAAAGTCGATCGGCGCCGCCGTCGCCGCAAGATCCACGATCGGATACTCATAAATCGGTGCCTTCATCTCCCGCCCCTCATGCACCGCCTCATACCCATCGAGCATCAGCCGCACATCGTACGTCCCGTAGTATGTAAACCCCGCCTCGCAAGGCGTCACCCCCACCTCCTCATCATTGAGCCACACCCGCGCCCCGCTGGGTTCACTCGTAATCTCCACCCGACGCTCAACACACCCCCCCAAAGTAAAGAGCACGCCAAGGGACACAACCGACAAGTTTCTGCGTGTATTACTCACGGCGTGCCCCCTCCTCAAGCTCCCGCCGCTCGTACTCGCTCTCATCAAACTCATCGCCGCGGAACATCGAACCCAGATACGCGCGCCGCACCAGATCCGAGTTGATCAACTGCTTCGGAGTCCCCTCCGCGAGCACCTTTCCCGAATCCAAGATGTAAGCACGATCACACACCCGCAGCGTCTGCTGCACATTGTGATCCGTAATCAGAATTGAAATCCCCCGCTGCGTCAGCGCGCGGATCTCATCCTGCAGATCCTCCACCGCGATCGGATCCACCCCGCTAAACGGCTCATCAAGCAGAATCAACTTCGGATTCGTCACCAAAGACCGCGCAATCTCAAGCTTCCGCCGCTCACCCCCAGAACACGTCCGCGCCGCATCGTTCGCTTTGTGCGTCAAACCAAACTGGCCAAGCAGATCCGCCGCCTTGCGCTTGCGCTCTTTCCGCGAAAGCTTGAGCGTCTCCAGGATCGCCATCAGGTTCTGCTCACACGTGAGCCGACCAAACACGCTCGGCTCCTGCGACAGATACCCCATCCCCAAACGAGCATGCCGATACATCGGAAGACCCGTCACCTCCGTGTTATTAAAGATCACCCGCCCGTCATCACGCTCGATCATCCCGATTGTCATCCGGAACGTCGTCGTCTTCCCCGCCCCGTTACGCCCAAGCAGCCCCACGATCTCCGAATGCTCGACCTCAAGCGACACCCCGTCCACCACAGTGCGCCCGCCGTACGCCTTCCTCAGGTTGATCGCTTCAAGCAATGACATCGCTGCAAGTCTAGCAGTTCCCAAACAAAAGATCGCGCAACTCTCGTACAAGACCCCCGCCCAAATCCCCTGCATACTGCACCTGCACACACCCCAAGCCGCAAAGGAGTTCCCATGCGCCCCATCACCACCACACTCATCCTCATCTCCGCCGCATCCGCATCAATCACCCACGCCGAACTCGTCTACTCCCAGACCCTCGCGGATCTCGACTCCACCGATTTCGGATGGTACAGCTCCTCCGAGTCGCGCCCAACAAGAAACTTCAAGCACGCCGACAACTTCACCCTCTCAACCCAGTCTCACATCTCCCAGATCAACTGGTGGGGCATGACCGAAGGCGTATCCCACACCGATCTCCAGAACTTCGACCAGTTCCAGATCGAGTTCTACACCTCGCGCACCACCAACAACAACCGCATCAAGCCCGACACCCTCATCGCGTCCCAGACCTTCAACCTCGCGAGCATCACCACCATCGACACCGGCTTCCAAACCGCCGCCGGCGCGATCAAGTACCAGCACCAAGCCACGCTCACAAACGCCGTCGCCCTCGACGCCAACACCACCTACTGGATCGCCATCAGCGCCCGCTCCATCGACCCCACCGCCGACACCTGGCAATGGCTCGACTCCGACCTCACCGACGCCGACTCAAGCAGCTACGACTACAACACCGACCGCTGGCTCGCTTTCCGAGACACCGACAGCGCCTTCCAACTCTTCGCGATCCCAGCGCCCGCCACAACATCACTCTTGCTGCTGACCCCGATCGCCGCGCGCCGAAGAAGACCGCTCACCCCTTAAGCGAAGCCCGATACACGCTCGGCGTCACCCCATACAACCCACCAAACACCCTCGTGAGGTGCGCCTGGTCCGCGAACCCCGCCCCCTGCGCCACCCGCGCGATCGACTCATCCGACCCCGCAAGCGCCCGAGCCGCGCGTGCAACGCGCACCCGACGATGGTACTCCCCCGTCGTCATCCCCACCGACGCCTTAAACCCCCGCGCCAGATGCCCCTTGCTCACCCCAGCCACCGCGCTCAGCTCATCGAGCGACACCGATCGATCATGCATGTCGTGCAGATAGTCCCGCACCGCCCCGACCCATCCCGAACGCCGACGAGCCCCGCGGATCTCTCCCGAAACCTCATCAAGCATCTCGTGCGCCAGCGACTCCATCACCAATCCCGATGACCGATCCGTCGCGCTCAGCTCCTTCAGCACCCGCAGCGCCATCCCGACGATCCGCGTGCAGTCCAGCTCCTCAACAACAACCTCGCGCAGCCCCCTGTTCTCCCGAAGCACCCCCGCCGGGATCACCACATGCATCGTCCGGATCCCGCGCGCTCCCGAAACAAACTTATGACGCATCTGATCCCGAAAGAACCCCACCAATCCCGGACGCGACCGCACTTCACGCCCGTGGTACACCCCCTCGCCGCCCCCCGCGAGCACCATGTCAATACTCCCGGCCGGATGCTCGTGCCACGTCTGCGAAAAATCATGCGTGTACGACTTGTGCGTAAACGAAAAACCACCCGCATCCACGCGCGAGATCACACGCGCAAACCCACCAAGATCAGCCTCTGCCCGTGGAAGAATCACACCGCTCTATTCGAGCGCTGCACCCTTTGGTTCCGATCCGATAAAGAGCCCCACCAACTGCTCTACTTCCCGAACTGCTTCCGCATCCGCGCCGTCGGGATCCCCAGCTGATCGCGATACTTCGCGACCGTCCGCCGCGCGATCTCGATCCCCCGCTCCTTGAGCGCCTTGACCATCGCCTCGTCGCTCATCGGCTTCGCCTTGTTCTCATTCTCAATGAGCTCCTCGATCGCCGCGCGCACCGCATTAGCGCTCACATCCTCGCCGCTCTCCGTGCTCAAGCCGCCACTAAAGAACGACCGCAGCGCCACCACCCCGCGTGGAGTCATGATGTACTTCTCGCTCACCGCGCGCGACACCGTCGCGACATGAATCCCCAACCGATCCGCGATCGGCTGCATCGGCAGCGGCTTGAGCGCCTCGGGACCAAAGTCAAAGTACTCCCGCTGCTCGTCCACCACCGCATTAATCACCCGCAGCAGCGTGTGCCGGCGCTGACCAATCGCATCAATCAGCCACTGCGCATTGGACAAGTTCTTCTTCAGAAAATCTCGATCCCCCTTCTGCACATCGTTGTCCATCGCCATCTCCGCGTACGCGCGATTGATCCGCACATCAGGGAGCCGCCCGTCCGTCAGGTACGCGATGTACCGATCCCCATCCTCGTCGTACTCCACCACCGCATCGGGATACACCGAGGTCTGCTCCCCCGCCGACATCCCGCGCCCAGGAGACAACGACAACCGCTTGAGCACCCCAAGCCCCAGATTAATCTCATCAAGCGTCAGCCCCGCCTTGCCCGCGATCTTGGGGAGCCGATTCTTCATCATGTCCTCGAAGAACTCACCAACAAGCCGTCTTGCAATCAGCAGCCCCTCGCCATCAAGCTCAGCCTCATCCCGATCATCAAAGGACTCCACCCGATCAAGCCGCGCATCGATCTGGATCAACAAACACTCGCGCGCATCCCGCGCCCCGATCCCGATCGGATCAAGCGACAGCTGCATCGACTGCAGCGCCATCTCCCAGTCCGCCTCGCTCGGATCAAGCGCCTTGATCTCTGCTCCCGCGCGATCCGCGATCTCCTCAAACGAGCTCCGCAGATACCCATCATCATCGAGCTCCTCGATCAGCACCTCCCCCAGCGCGCGGATCCGATCATCCACATCGCACAGCGACCACTGATCCCCGAGTTGCTCGCTCATCGAAGCGCCCCGCGCCGGCGCCTGCGCCATCGCCTCAAACTTCGAGTCCGGATCCCCCCCGCTCCGCAGCCCCGAATAATCCTCACCCCGCACCCGATCCTTCGACGCCGAGAACATGTTCTCCGCCGCCTCCGGATTCGCGTCCGTGTACTCCTCCAATCGAGCAAAGTCGTCCGCACTCTCCGGCTCAATATCCAGCGCCCCATCACTGACCGACTGCTCACCCCGATCAACCGCGCCCCCATCACCCCCACCATCGACCTCCACAATCTCCATCGTCGGATTCGACTCAAGCTCCTGCTCAAGCCGCTCGTGAAGCTCCGCCAAAGGCATCTGCAGAATCTCCATCGACTGGATCATCCGAGGCGACAGCTTCATCTGCTGCCCAAGCTTCATCTGTTGTGAAGTATCAAAACGCATACAAACCACTCACAAATCGTCGGCCACGCATGCAAACCACATGCCACACCCAACTATCCCATTCTAACACATCCCCCGCCAACAAACCCACCAAGAAAAAAAGCCCTGCTCACAAGCAGGGCCGATGCACAATCATCAAATTGAATCTCAATCCCGACGGCAGCACCCGCACCCAATCGATTCCACTCGCAGGACCCGGAACCCACCCTTGCTGTCCGCAACATACACAACACCATCGACCGCCTGCACATCAAACGCACGATCCAGTGTGCCGCAGGACCCAAGCAATACAGGCGCACCCGAATCCGCAATATCAATCACATGCACCCCTGATTCGCCATCCGCTACATACGCCCGATTCCCAACAACATCCACATTCATCGCAAAGCCCGCTGTGTCAATCGCCCCCAGCACAACCGGCGACTCAGGGCTGGACACATCAACGATCTGCAACCCCGAAAACTTATCAGCCACATACGCCACCGTCCCCACAACCTGAACACCGAACGCCTCCCCAGGCGAATCAAAGGTCCCCACATGCTCGATCTCAGCAGGATCAGCAACATCAAAGATCAACAACCCAAGCCGACGATTCGCAAGATACGCCGTGGTCCCGACCACCTCAACATACGGCGCCTCAACAGACGTCCGGAACGAATCAAGCAACACAGGCGCCGATGGATCAGAAACATCCAACACCTGCAGCCCACCAAAACCAGACACATACGCCGTGTTCCCAACAACAGCGACACCCTTCACCTCTTTCAACTCGTTATACGCACCGAGCAGTTGAGGCGACTGAGGATCGCGCACATCCACAATCTGCAACCCACCAAACCCACCAGCAATGTACGCCATCCCACCAACCACCCGAACTTCATGAGCCGTCCCCTCAAGAGGCAGCGCACCAACCTTAACCGGATGTTTCGCATCCCGAATATCAAAGATTTCCAGCGCACCAAAGTCCGCGACATACGCAAGACCCCCAACAACCTCGACTCCTGCCGCGTACCGCGTGGTCTCCGCTGAACCTACTAATCGTACGTCTACAGGATCATGAGCCATCGCGCCTGAACACACCCCACCGCACAACACACCCGACACAGCCATCAGCTTTACAAAGCTCATACACAATCTCCGTATGGTATTCATCCAAAAAATATATACAGAAACTATATTACAAAAAACAGACATTCGCCGCAAGCGAATAACCCCAACCCGCCTCACATCGACTGCCGCCCCAGCAGCGCATCCCCCAGCACCGCCTTGTTCGCAAACTCCAGCGAGCTCCCCGTCGGAACCCCGCGCGCCAGCCGTGTCACCTTCACCCCGTACTTACTCAGCGCATCGGCGAGATACAACGCCGTCCCGTCCCCCTCCAGCGTCGGATTCAGACCAAGCACCACCTCCTCGATCCGCACGCGCCCGTCCCCGTCACCCGCCTCCTGCGAGCGCTGCAGCCGCCCCTCTAAATGCCCCACCGTCAGATCCTCCGCCTCCACCCCGTCCAAAGGCGACAACCTCCCCATCAGCACGTGATACAACCCCTTGTACATCCCCGTCTGCTCCAGCGCGATCAAGTCCTTCGGCTGCTCAACCACACACACCAACGACCGATCCCGCTTGGGATCGCTGCACACCCCGCACACATCGCCGTCCGACAGATTGAAGCACACCCTGCAGTGCCGAACCGATTCCTTCACCGCGCGGATCGCCTCCGCGATCGCGATCGCCTCGCCCTTCTCCGACTTGAGAATATGAAACGCGAGCCGCTCCGCCGATCGGATCCCGATGCCCGGAAGCCCGCTCAACCGCTCGATCAACTCGCGCACCGCCGCCGGATACCCGTTGCCCGCACCGCCCAAACCTGTCGACTGCTTACCCATCCCCCGATCATACGCGGCCCATCCCATCCAACCCCCACCCAACCTTCAACCAGCCCAACTCCAACAACCCCTCTACCCTACCCCGTGCCCAAAACACGTTTCCAAACCAGCACCCCGCTCCAACTCCTCCTCATCACCGCCCTCGTCGCGCTCATCACCCTCCCCAACCTCTCAACCTTCGGCCTCTCCTCCTCCGAAGGACACCGAGTCATCCCCGCACTCGAAATGCTCGAGTCCAACCAATACCTCGTCCCCCACCTCTTCGACCAACCCTACCTCCGCAAGCCCCAGCTCGTCCCCTGGATCTTCGCCGCCGCGCTGTCCATCCACCCCGATCCGGACCTGACTCCCAGACTCGTCTCCGCATTCGCCTTCCTCCTCCTCTGCCTCTCATCCTTCTTCTTCGCCCGCAAATGGTTCGGACCCCGCGCCGCGCTCCCCGCCGGACTCGCCGCCGCGCTCACCCCGCTTTTCTGGGCGCCCGCGCGCAGCGCCGAGATCGAATCCATCCACAACCTCCTCACCGCGCTGGGCGCCTGGATCACCCTCCACCTCCTCATCACCACCAACAAACGCCCATTGATATGGTCCTTCGCCCTCTCCCTCACCGCGCTGCTCATGCTCCTGACCAAAGGCCCCGCCGGATTCCCCATCTTCCTCGCCCTCATCCTCTCCGCCGCGCTGCTCACCCGCACCCCCAAACCAATCTTCAAACCAACCATCCTCGTCCCCATCGCCCTCGCCGCCCTCATCTTCGCGCTCCACTGGAGCCGAACCCTCAGCGCCGCCCCCAACGCAATCACCCAATCCCCAGATGCCTTCATGTTCGAGCCGGGACGCTTCACCAAACTCCTCGCCTTCATCCCCGTCGCGCTCCTCACCGCACTCCCCGCCACCCTCGCGCTCCTCTTCCCCTGGGGACCCGACGCCAAAGCAGAAGCATCAGAACAAGACCAACTCCCCAAACTCCACACCGCCAAACTCCTCGCCCTCTCCATCCCCCTCGCGCTCCTCATCATGATGATCGCAGGCGTATCCAACGACCGCTACGCCCAGCCCATCCTCGCCGCCACCGCACCGCTGATCGGATGGCTCCTCACTACCACCCTCCACGCCAAGCGCCATCTCATCCTCCGCATCCTCACGCTCGGCTCCCCAAAGATCCTCGCGCTCGTCGCCATCATCCTCATCCCCATCAACATCTACAAAGTCGAGCCTCGCTCCAAATCCACCTCAGGAAAGCAACCCGCCCTCACCCTCGCTAGCGACCTCGCCGCGTCCCTCCCGCCAGGCGCTTACACCATCGTCGCCGACGCGATGATCGAAGCGCGCCCCGAAACCCTCCTCTACCTCACCACCCAAGCCCAATCAACCGACCACACCCTCACCATTCGCTGGTCCCCAGAGCTCCCACCAGAACAACTCGCTGACATCGCTGCATCCACCCCCACCCAGCTCCTCGCGCTCATCCGCACCGACCAAAACGGCAACGAGTCCGATAAAGTCTTGATCGACAAAACCATAGCGACAGGCACCGTCCACGAGTTCGACTTCGCCCTCGTATCCCTGAAACACCCATAAGTTCAGATCGCGACAAATCCCCCAATTCACTAGGGAAATTGCACCAAAACTCCTTGCATCGACCTACCCGATTCGATAGTCTGGTCCACACAAACCAGCAGCTTCGGGACACTTTTGTGGAGAGAGGTTCGTCCCTGAGCTGTTGGTTTTTTTCATGCCCCGATCGCCCCCGCGACCCCTCCATACCCCCACAAACTCAATCAATCACCGCGCCACCATCCGGATCGGGATGATCGCCTCCCCCACCTTCTCATCAATCAGATCACGCATCACCACCTTCAGGTGATACCGACCAACCCCAAGATTCTTCGGCAGCGTGATCTTGTTAATCAAATAGTAATCCCGCACACGATTCCGACTCACGCTCCGATCAACCTCCGCGCGACGATTCCATGTATTGAGATCATCCGCAACGTGGTACAACTCCAAACGCTGACTCATCTCCACCTCATACCGAGGCTGCCCATCATTGCCCGTCAACTCGCGATGACCGAACCGATCCACCTCCACATACACAATCACTTCCTGCGCCACCCCCGCCACAAACTCATTGCTCGCAAACGGCTCATACTTCCCAAACCCATCCACACGCGTACACAACAACGCCCGCGCCACACGGATCCCAGAAGCACGATCCAGATCACGCTTCACGCGATCGAGCGCCTCCGCCGCCGCATCAGGTGACGCGATCCCCCCAGAACTCGAAACCGAATCAAACACCTCGCGCACCGCGCGCAGCGTGCTCAGCTCCGCATCACTCAAAACACCCTCGCTATGGAGCGCATCAAGCGTCTCGATCGAGATCGAGTCCATCCCAGCAAGCGCCGCCGCGGCCGCGCCCGGATTATCACTCGTCCGCGCCAGCTCCGTCAGGAGTCCGATCAACTCATCAACCAGCTCCGCCTTGCGCTGCTCCGCATCGACCGAAACCGCCTCAACGACCTCCGCGTCGATCACCCCCGAATCACCAGCATCATCAATCGCCTGCGGATCAATCCCGCGCTCCGCGGCCGCCGCAGAGAGCGAGAACGATCCATCACTCGCGCCCACTTCAGCTTCGCCCTGAGTGTTGTTCTCCGCCTCAGCCGCGAGCCGCTCATCACGCTCCCGTAGATCGCGTGCGATCTCTTCGGCGCTCGGCTGAGAAATCTCCACCGACTCGGCCGGATCAACACCCGACTCCATCCCCGAAAAATACTCGTCCATCATCCGCGCCGACTCAACCACCATGTCGCGCGTCGATCCGAAGTCCTCGCCCGTGTCGATCTCCGCCGTGATCGGATCGTCATCGCCTGCAAGCGCCGTCAGCGACGTATCGACCGCCTCAGCATTGGGATCGGTCTCTGCTTGGACAGGTTCTTTCTTTTTCTTCCACCACCGATCCCCCTTGCCGCACCCGCTCGATGCGAGCAACCCCACCGTACATCCAGCCGCGCATCCCGCGACGAGTACCATGCTGCCAATCCGACGTCCTGTCTTGTGTGCCATATCGAGCCTCCTGCTCATCTGCATGTAGAACACTATACCAAATCCCCCGCGCCCAGTTCCGCGATGCTCCCCCAAAAGCCCGCATCCGCTGCCTGTTTTTTAGCGAGACGCCCGCACGAACGACAGCATCAGCCGCTCGAGCATGATCCCCATGTCCGCGCCGCTGGATTTGCTCGCCACGTCCGCCGCGACGCACTCATCAAACAGCGCCCGCGCCCGCGTTGGACCCAGCCGCTTCGCCGTGCGCAGGATCGTGTCCTTACTCGCCGCGGGCCACAGCTTGAGTTCCTTGCCGATCACGTTGCCGTTAACCCCCTGCGCCAGCGCCTCGCTCGCGCCCATCAGCTTCCGCGCCAGATCGCTGCACGCAAACACCACAGGAACCGCATTGTTCTTCGGACTGTTCCCCAGAATCACCCGCAGCTCCGACAGCGCTCGATTGGGATCGCCGCAGAGTAAGTACGACTGGATCGCCCAGACCTCCTCCTCGCGCGTCAGTCCCACAAGCTCGCTGATGAGCTGCTCCGTGATCGGATTCCCCGGACCCGCCGACGTCGCGAGCTTGCTCAGCTCCGAATCGATCCGTCCCAGATCCGCCCCCAATCGCTCGACCAATCCCGCCGCGGCGCGCTGATCGATCGACGACCCGTACTGCGTCTGCGCCCGCTTGACCACCCATCGGCACGCCATCCCCTCGTCAACTGCGTCGCACTTGATGATGATCCCGCACGTCCCGATCGCGTCGTCGAGCTTCCCCTTGTTCCACTTCCCGGCGCGCAGCACAAGCGTTGCCTGATCGCTCGGCCCCTGCGCGTACCGCTCAAGCATCGGACGCGTCTCCGCATTGACAAACGAATCCGCCTCATCGACGATCACCATCTTGTGCGTCGCCATCAGCCCAAACGATCGGCACTCATCGAGCACCTCCGCGAGATCCGTCTGATCCCCCTCGAACTTGAACACCTCGATCTCGCCGTGCTCCTTCTCGAGCTTGTCCTTGAGCAAGCTCGTGTACTGCGTCCGCAGGAACAGCTCCTTGCCCACGAGCACCACGATCCGATGCTCAGCGCCCGGCTGCCCGGCTGCTGACTTAGCTCCCGCCCGAGATGTTTTGCTTGCTTTCGCCACGCCCCCATTGTACGCCGCCCGCGTGGACACTATCGTTGAACAATGCCCAAGCTCACCGTTATCCGAGGCCCAGACGAGGGCAAAGAGTACATGCTCCCCACCGGAGAGCCCCAGCTCATCGGACGCTCCTCCGAAGCGCTCCCCATCTCCGACAACACCGTCTCCCGCCGTCACGCCGAGCTCACGCCCGACGGCTCCGTCTGGTACATCCGCGACCTCAAATCAAACAACGGCACCCTGGTCAACGGCGTCAACATCAAAGACCGAATCCGACTCGAACCCGGAGACGAGATCTCCGTCGGGATCACCACACTGCTGTTTGGCATCAATCCCGAAGACCGCGTCTTCTCGCCCGTCCTCCTCACCGACGAAGAACAAGAGATCGACGTCGAGCTCACGCTCCCGTCATCGGGAGATTCATACATCGGAGACGCGATCGACCCCACCGCCGCCGCGGAGGATCACCTGCGCGTCATCTACGCGCTGACTTCGATCACCGCGCGCATCGCCAACAAGCGCGAGCTCCTCGACGCCGTGATGATGCTGATCTTCAACGAGTTCCGTCCCGAGCGCGGTGTCATCATGATCCCAGGCGCGACCCCCGAAGCGCCGATGGTCCCAGGGATCGTCCGCTACGCCGCGCCCCCGACCGACGAGGACACGGCGAAGATCCACGTCTCGACCACGATCCTCAAAGCCGCGATGGACGGCGACGGCGTCCTCTCCACCAACGCGATGCAAGACCCCCGCTTCGCGTCGGGAGACTCCGTCCAGCAGTACCAGATCCGCAGCGCGATCTGCTCCCCCATCACGTTCGGAGAGCAACCCTTCGGCGCGATCTACATCGACTCGTCCACCGTCCACCACGCGTTCGATCGTCAGCAGCTCGCGCTGCTCAACGCGATCGGTCAGCATACCGGACTCGCGCTCGCCAACGCCGACGAGCACCTCAAGCGCGTCAACTCCGAGAGAATGGCCGCGATCGGAGAGACCGTCGCGTCGCTCTCCCACTCGATCAAGAACATCCTCCAGGGACTCAAAGGCGGCGCCGACGTCGTCGAGATCGGACTGCACAAAGGCGACCTCGACATCTCCCGCAACGGATGGGGGATCCTCCGCCGGAATCTGGATCGCATCGCGTCGCTGACGATGAACATGCTGACATTTAGCCGAAAGCTGCAGCTGCAGCTCGAGCTGAGTCACATCAACAAGATCGCGCACGACATCGCTCAGCTGATGGAGAAAGTCTGTCAAGAAAAAGGCGTGGCACTGATTGTCGATGCGGATCCCGAGATGCCTCCGATCAGTGTGGATCCGTCGCTGATCCATCAAGCGATCGTGAACCTGGTCGCCAACGCGATCGAGGCGGTCGAGCCGGAGACGGGCGCGGTGACGGTGCGCGTCGCGTTCAACGAGTCTCGGCCCGACAAGAAAAAGGCGGGCGCGGTGCTGCGTCCGGCGGTGGTGATCTCGGTAATCGACAACGGCCCTGGTATTCCGCAGGATCGGATGGCGTGGATTTTCGAGCCGTTCAATACCACCAAGGGACTCAAGGGGACTGGTCTGGGGCTCGCGGTGACCAAGCGGATCGCGTACGAGCACATGGGGCGGATCCGCGTGGAGTCGACGCCGGGGCAGGGGAGTGTTTTTAAGATGATCCTGCCGGCGGATCTGGATGCGCAGCTTGATCCGAGCGCGACATCGAATCGGCAGTCGGGTAACGGCGAATCGGTCGGGTTGATCTAGCAAAATTGTTCCACGTGGAACATGACGCGGTTTGTGTGTTTTTTTGTTTTTTGTGCGCGCGGGGTGTACTTAGGCGGCGGATTTGCCTGGGTCTTGGTCTGTGGATTGCTGCGCGTTGGGGTTGGCGTCGAGCAGGCGTTTGATGGTTCGGAGCAGGCGGGCGCTGTTGAGCGGTTTGGTTTCGTATTCGTCGCATCCGCTTTCGAGGCAGCGCTGGCGGTCTCCTGAGAGCGCGTTTGCGGTGAGGGCGAGCACGGGGATGGTGCATCCGCTCTGGCGGAGTTGTTGGGTGGCGTCGTATCCATCGAGGATGGGCATCTGCATGTCCATGATGATGAGGTCGAAGCATTTGTTTGGGCGTGGATCGTTGATGATTCTGTTGACGGCTTGTTGTCCGTTCCAGACGAACTCGACCTGGAGGTTTGCTTTGGTGAGGAAGTGTTTGATGAGTTTCTGGTTGTCTGGGCCGTCTTCGGCGACGAGGACTTTGCCGGAGAGCTTGGTGGTGAACTTCTTTGGCGTGATCCCAGAGCTTGCGGATTCGTCGATAGGGAGCGAGGTGATGTGGGTGGGCGATGAGGCGTTGGAGTAGATGATCGGCATGGAGAAGGTGAAGGTTGATCCTCGCGCGACGATGCTTGTGGCGGTGAGTTGTCCGTTCATCATTTCGGCGAGTTGTCTGGAGATGGAGAGTCCGAGTCCGGTGCCGAGGTTTTCGTAGGAGAATGCTTTTTCGGCTTTGTTGACGTCGACCTGTTCAAATGGTTTGAAGATTGATTCGAGTCGGTCTGCTTCGATCCCTACTCCGGTGTCTTGGACGGAGATGTTGAGTGTTTTGTCGACTTGTTCGAGGTGGACGGTGATTGAGCCGTAGTAGGTGAACTTGATGGCGTTTGAGATCAGGTTGAGGATGATCTGGCGGACGCGGTAAGGATCGGCGATGAGCGATTCGGGGATCGGCGAGTTGAACTGAACGTTGAGGCGGATCCCACGCTCGATCGCTTGGTTCTCCATGGTGGAGATGGTCTCGGCGAGGACTTCGCCGATGTGGCATCTGACGGGGTTGATGGCGAGCTTTCCGGATTCGATTTTGGAGAGGTCGAGGACGTCGTTGATGACAGTGAGGAGGTGAGAGCCGGCGCGGGTGATGCGGCTGACGGCGCTTCCCATTGATTCGGGGTCTTTGTGCTGGGAGATCATGTCCTTGAGGAGCTCGGTGTATCCCAGGACGGCGGTCATGGGCGTGCGGATCTCGTGGCTCATGTTGGCGAGGAAGATCGACTTGGCGTGGTTTGCTTGCTGTGCGTGATAGGCGAACTCGCGTTGCTTTTGCTCGCTCTCGATGAGCGATTTGTTCATCTGCTTGGCGAGGTTCATCGCGCGGCTTCGCCCGTTGGTGATGAAGAAGGTGGTGGCGATGACGAGGAGGGATGCGAGGGATCCGATGATGAGGGCGTTGCTCTCGTTGCGTGCGTTCTGGTTGATCACGCTCTGGGCGAGGTCACCCTGGAGGTGCTGCTTGCACGCGGCGATTTGGGTTTTGAAGCGCTTCCCGCCGATGTCTTCTTCGAACTTGTATGCGAGCGCGTTGTCGGTTTGGTTGCAGTCCTCGTGCTCGGCTTGTTTCTGTGAGTAGAGGTCGAAGAGCGTGGTGGGCTGGTCTTGGAAGTCTGTCGTGCTGAAACGGACCTGGTCATTGATCAGGTCTGAGTTGATGATTGAGTTTGCGAAGTTTTTGGTGTCGATGGAGATGGCGACCCAGCCTTGGGTGGCTTCGATTCTTTGTTGTTCGGTGAGGAGCGGGAGTCCGGGCTTGTAGTTGGGGAACGCGAAGACGAGTCCGGTGTCGGACTCGGAGTCGGCTGATTCTTGTTGCTTGAGGGTGAAGGGTGAGGAGACCTGCATGGTTCCGGTTGATGCGGCTCGGTCGTAGACGTCGCGGTTCTGTGGTTTGACGGCGACGTCGAGTCCGATGACTTCTTTGTTGCGTGGCTGGGGCGCGGCGTGCTTGATGATGTAGTGTGTTTGATGCACGTAGACATCGGGGACATCGAGATGGGTTGTGAGTTTGTGGCCGTATTTGGAGCGTTCGTCGAGATCGGCGATGAAGTCTGGGACGTTCTCGCGCGCGACTTTCTGGACGTAGACGAATGCGAGCACACCTGGGTACTTGGACTGGAGCTCCGCTGATTCGATGAACTGGCTCCACTCGCGGTGCTCGATGTAGTTTGACGCTTGGGCGAAGGCGTTCATGAAGAGGAGCGCCTGCTGGTAACTTTGGAGTTTGCTCAGGATTGTTTGGTGCTGGAACTGGGCGCGCTTGTAGATGGCGTCTTCTTGGGCGCGGTGCGTGGCTCTGCTGAACGAGTTGTGCGCGAGCGCGGAGATCCCGATGCTCAGGATCGCGACGAAGAGGACTGCCCAGTACCGGCGCAGGAACTCGATGGATTTGGAGGTTCGATTAGGCACTTCTCCTTAGAGATCGACCTGATTATGGGGGGCATTCATCGAATGCGGGCGCGAGGACACGAATTCCCCTGATCTTGCGGGAATGGGTGAAAAACAGGATCACTTGATCGTCTTTTTTGCGCTGTTGGGTTTGGAGGGTTTGTGCGGGTTATACGGTCGCGGGCTGGAGGTTCATGGCTTTGGCCATGGCGGTGCCCATGTCGGCGGGGCTCATGGCGACCTCGACGCCGGCTTCTTGGAGGGCGGCGATCTTGGAATCCGCGGTTCCGGTGGGCTTTCCTCCGGCTCCGGCGGAGATGATGGCGCCGGCGTGTCCCATGCGCTTGCCGGGAGGGGCGGTGCGTCCGGCGATGAAGGCGGCGACTGGTTTTTTGACGTTGCTTGCGATGTATTCGGCGGCGGCTTCTTCGTCTTCGCCTCCGATTTCACCGATCATGAGGATGGCATCGGTGTCGGGGTCTTCTTCGAACATGCGGATGCAGTCGATGTGGTTGAGGCCTCGAACGGGGTCGCCGCCGATTCCGACGCAGGTGGATTGTGCGAGACCGATCTGGGAGGTCTGCCAGACGGCTTCGTAGGTGAGTGTTCCGGAGCGGGAGACGATTCCGACGGACTTCCCGATTTTGGATTCGGAGATGTGGGTGTTGATGTATCCCGGCATGATCCCGATTTTGCAGCCGTTGTTGGTGTAGGGGGATTCGGCGGTGTTGTCGCCGGTCTTTGGGCCTGGGGTGATGATGCCGGGGCAGTTGGGGCCGATGAGTGTGAAGAGTTCGGCGGCGTGCTGGGAGTCGGCGCCTCGTGCGGCGGCGTTGCGTTCGTCCATGATGGCGCGGACGCGGATCATGTCGTTGACGGGGACGCCTTCGGTGATGCAGCAGATGAGTCGGATGCCTGCGTCCATCGCTTCGAGGATCGCGTCGGCGGAGAACGCGGGTGGGACGAAGATCATGGTGGCGTCGGCGCCGGTGTTTTCGACGGCGTCGCGGACGGTGTTGAAGATCGGGAGGTTGTTGGCGTCTTTTTGTCCGCCTTTGCCTGGGGTGACGCCTCCGACCATTTTGGTGCCGTAGTGGAGGCATCCTGCGGTGTGGAGGGCGCCTGCGGAGCCGGTGATTCCTTGGGTGATGACTTTGGTGTCTGCGTTGACGAGGATGGCCATTGTGGTTGCTCCGCTGTTGGAAAGAGGGGTCTTGTGTGCATGATAGCGTGGGGTTTGGTTTGTGTTGCGTGATTGGGAGGATATTGGTGGTCTATGATGCTCTCCTAACACATTGGGAGATCGAAACATGCGGGCGATTGTGACTGGTCAGGTTGGTATGGAGAAGAAGTCGTACCTCGATGGTGTGGCTCGGTTTGCGGGTCAGCAGGGTGAATCGGTCCCGATTTACAATGTGGGTGACATGATGTACAGCGAGGCGCCGGATATCCGGGAGGGTCGGATTCTGGATCTGCCGATCTCTAGACTTCACTCGCTTCGGCGGGCGGCGTTCAAGGACATCATCGCCGAGTCGCGTGATGAGGAGACCATGGCGGTCAACACGCACGCGACGTTCCGGTGGCGGCATGGGCTGTTTAGCGCGTTTGACTTTGATCAGATCGTGAAGCTGGCGCCGGACCTGTTTATCTGCTTGGTGGACAACATCGAGGTGGTGCACAAGAACCTGCACGAGGCGCATGATATTGATGCGACGCTCAAGGACTGCATGGTGTGGCGCGAGGAGGAGATCCTGGCGACGGAGCTGATGAGTCAGGCGGTTCCTGGGAGCAAGTTCTACATTGTTTCGCGTGGTCGCCATGCTTCGACGGAGCGGACGATGTTCCGGTTGTTGTGCCGACCTGAGATGAAGAAGGTGTACCCGAGCTTCCCGATGAGCCATGTGGTGGATATGCCTGAGGTGATGGCGGAGATTGACGCGTTTCGCGCGGAGCTCGCGGAGCACTTTATTACCTTTGATCCGGGTGATGTGGACGAGAAGCTGCTGCTGGATCGTGCGATCGAGGCGGTGAAGGAGGGCAAGGACTTCTTTGATCACATGCCTCATCAGCTTGGTGGGATTCAGAAGGACATGGAACCGATCCGGATGCGGACTCGGGAGGTCATGGATATCGCGGGGGATATCGATGGTCAGATCTATATGCGTGACTTCAAGCTGATCGATCAGGCGGACATGATTGTGAGCTTTGTGCCTGAGCTGATTAGTGATGGGGGTAAGGTGATCCCTGGTCTGTCGTCGGGTGTTGAGCGCGAGCTTCAGCATGCTTGGGAGCATGCGAAAGAGGTGTATGTGGTTTGGAAGCCGAGCAAGCCGCCGAGTCCGTTTATTACGGAGACAGCGACGAAGGTGTTTGCTTCGACCGAAGAGGCGCTGAAGTACTTTGAAGAGCAGGGGATGTTCTCGACGCGGAACTTGTTTTGGCAGTGATCCGCTTTCGTACTTTGTCTCTGATTAAATCACGTTTCACATAGCACATGCGGCCTGATTTAGGTTAATTACCAGCCGTTTTTATGGTTGTGCTGTGTAGTTGATGTATGTTCTGGGCATGAATACATCATATTTGATCGTTGGCGTTGTTGGTTTTTGCTCGCTTGGGGCTTCGGCTCTTGCTGGTTCGACGGTGTCGCTGCAGGCGGATCATCGGATTACCACGATGGATTATGACATCGCGTGGTTTGATGATTTCGGGAACCTCGCGGGGTTCAATCAGCTGCGGTCGTGGAGTCCGGGTGAGTTTGATGATTTCATGTTCGACCAGAGCAACACGCTCGGCGACACGGCTTCTATGCATGTGACGCAGGACTCAAGCGTGTCGGGGATGGTGTTTGCTGGGAGCGGGATGGCGCATGCGACCTCGACCCCCGATCCAGAGATCGAGTACCTCATCTTTGGGATGTTCGGGATGAGCAGTTATGCTGTTGACTTCACGGTTTCAGAGCAGACCGACTTTGCTGTTGATGTGGATCTGTTTGCATCGGCTGACCTGCTTGACATCACGAGCAGGATGTTTGTGTATGACCTGAGTAACGAGTCGTTCGTGCTCCAGGCGGAGGCGGGCGAGGGTGATCTTGCGGTTCAGCAGATGCTCACGCTTGAGGCGGGCTCGTATCGCTTCTTGATGGAAGCTCGGGTTGGTCCTGGCGAGACTGCGGCGGTTCACTCGGCGAGCTTTGATGGCTCGATGCGTGTGGTGCCGGCTCCGTCGGCATTGTTTGTTGTTATGACATTCGGCGCGATCGCTTCTCGACGGCGCCGATGAATTCTTTATTCATTAGGAGATATTGATAATGAGAATCTTTACTTTGTTCGTTATGGCCAGCTTACTCAGCACGGCTGCATTGGCTGATGTGATGGAGCTAATCAGTGATGAGAGGAATCAGGCTTACTCTGTTTCAACTGAAGATTTGAACGGCACTTTCAGGGATTCGACGACTAACGAAGATCCGCCTGCATCGTTTTCTGATTGGGACTTTCAAACGATCAACGCAGTTCCAAACTGGGAGGTTGAGGGCTCGCATTTCTCGACCGTTTCTGGGACCAGTCTCTTTGCGGAGGGCTCGGCCTCGGGGACAACTGGACCAAATACAAGCGATTACTTCCTGAACTGGGCAACGGCGACCAATCTGTATCAGATCACCTTTGATATTGATGTGACGACAACCTTTGATTTACAGGCCGTGCTTGCTGCGCCTTCTGGATTTTCTAACACCAGACTTGAGATTCTCAGGCAGGGCAGTAGCGAGATGGTGTACTCAGCGGTTGTTACAAGCGGCACAATGACTATCGACGAGCAGGTCATCCTCGACAGGGGGACGGGGGTCAATCCGCAGCGGTATACGTTCCGTGTTCAGTCGTCGGTCAGCTTGAGCCCATTTGTCGAAGGGGATTCCAGCGCCTGGTATACAGCATCGCTGACGGCGGTGCCTGCGCCATCGGCTCTTGGGGTGCTGGGCATCTCGGGGTTGGTGGTCACTCGGCGGCGACGTTGATTGATCGACTGAGTTCTGTTTGTTCTGTCTGATAGCACGCGATCATCCCATCGATGAAACCGGTGTGTGGATCGGTGCGAATGTTGTTGCGTATATTCTGAAACAAGGGGATATGTTTTGAACAATATTTGTATGTATAAGGCGATCACTGCGATCGGAGTTGGTTCAATGGGTGCGTTGGCGGGTCCGATGCAGCTCGTTTCTGATGATCGCGGGATTTCGTTGGATGTCGGGTACAGCTGGTTTGAGAATGAGCAGTTCAACACTGTCAACGAGTCTGATCTCATTGTGCCGATGGGTTCGTTCTCGGCGGTCAATGAAGAGACGATCATCACTCATCAGACCGGGTATCTTGGTGCCTCGCAACTTTCTGAGGTTTCTGAGCTGCAGATCAGTGGGCAGGGTCAGATTTTGGGTTCTGCAGAGTCTGAGGATGGGATTGCTTACGAGATATTTGAGACTGCTGGGATCAGCTCTGTAGCTGTGGAGTTTTCTATCAGCGAACAGACTGAGCTTTATCTTGATGCGTTGCTGTATTCGAGCGGGTCGCCTGGTGAGAGCGGGGTATGGCTGCGAGGGATCAACGGCACAGCGTTTTACTTTCATGACTCTACCAACTTGTATGACACCGAGAACATCTATGTGGATATAGAACAGAGCTTTGTGCTTGATGCGGGGTCGTATGTGTTTGAGCTGAGTTCATCACTCTTTTCGAGCGACGCTGACTATGGGGCGATGGCATCGTTTCAGGGCAGCTTGAGTGTGGTGCCTGCGCCTTCATCGCTTGGATTGCTGGCGGTATCTGGGTTGGTGGTCACTCGGCGGCGGCGTTGATGGACTAACTGAAAGTGTTCATGAAAGAATCCCAATGAGCGGTTGCGGGGATGGTCCCGTGGTGGGATACTTGTCTCATGAGCGAAGAACACGTACAGGATGGGCAGGGAGATGATGTTCGGCACGCGCCGGTGAATGAGCGCGGGCGGGCGTATGACCCTGATGTGACGGATGATGAGAAGTCGTATGCGCTGTGGATGCACCTGGCGCTGCTGGCCCATTTGGTGCTGTCGCTGATCGCGATCATCATCCCGATCATTATGTGGCAGGTGAAGAAGGAGGAGTCGCCGTTCCTTGACGATCATGGTCGCGAGGCGGTGAACTTCCAGATTTCGCTGTTGATCTGGTCGCTGGTGTTTGGTCTGGCGTCGATCCCGATCGGGTTCTTGACGTGCGGGGTTGGGTTTGTGCTTGCGTTTGTGCCTTATGTGGTGGGGATCATTGGGATGATCCAGGCATCGCAGGCGGCGCAGCGGGGCGAGTTTTATCGCTATCCGATGACGATGCGGTTTGTGTGATCGCGTGATTGGCTGAAAGCTTTGTGGAAGGATTCCCAACTGTTGGTTGCGGGGATGATCCCGCTCTAAAGGAACTGGGATATGAGCAATGCTGGGTCTGCGGTTGAAGCACCTGTGAATGATCGTGGTCGGGCGTTTGATCCCGATGCGAGCAAGGCGGAGCGGAGCTTTGCGGTGTATATGCACCTGAGCTTGCTCTTGCATTTGGTGTTGTCGTTTTTGGCGTTGATTGTGCCGTATGTGATGTGGTCATCGAAGCGCGAGGGATCGCCGTTCTTGGACGATCATGGGCGCGAGGCGTTGAACTTTCAGATCTCGATTGTGGTGTGGACGGTTGTGTTCGCGGTTCTCGCGGCTCCGGTGGCGTACTTTACCGATACGCTGGCGCTGCTGGTGATTCTGTTTCCGCATGTGCTTGGGATTGTGGGGATGTTCTGCGCAGCGTCGGCGGCGAATCGGGGTGAGTTCTTTCGGTATCCGATGACTCTGCGGTTGCTGAAGTAGCACAGACTTTGTTGGTAGTTGTCTTTCGCGCCGCGATGAATCGCGGTGTTTTTGTTAACTGGTGCCGGCGAGTTTGCGGACGGTGGTGTCGAAGTTCTTCACAAGAGCGCTGACGACGGCGTAGACGATTCCGATGTAGATACCGGCGCTGATGAGGGCCCCCACTGCGAGGGCGATGCGTGCGGTGAGGAGGCCGTCGGTGCCGTTGTCTACGGTTTGGGCGAGTCGTTGTGTGGGGACGACGAGGGCGTCGAGGAGTGATGCGGGGGAGAGTGATGCGAGGGCTGGTCCGACGACGGGCATGTCTGCGGCGGAGGCCCAGCCGCAGAGTCCGAGGATTCCGGAGACGATGGCGACGATGGCGACGGTTCCGATGACGGCGCTGAGGGTGCCTTTGGATTTGAGTGACCATTGGAGACCGATCATGACGCAGAAGGCCATGAACGGGATAAGGACGAGGGGGGCGAGGAGTCCGGCTTCTGGAAGGACTACTGGGGCGGTGATGGTGTTTCCGGAGACGGTGGTCGCTGGGATGTTGGCGAGGGTGTCTTGTCCGAGTCCTCCGACGAGTGCGTAGAGGCCGGCGAGTCCGATGGTGAAGGTCGGTACGGCGATGAGGGGGAGGAGGTAGGCGACGAGTCCTCGGAGTTTGCCTGTGAGGTACATGCGTGGGGTGATTGGTGTGGTGAGGATGAGGTCGAGGGTGCCGTCTTCTCGTTCTCCGGCGACTGCGGTGGCGGCCATGTTGATCGCGATGAGGGCGATGACGAAGACCTCGGTGAAGACGACGGAGCGGATGATGAACTGGTAATCGGCGGTGTTGACGGTTTGGGTGTGGTAGAGGACTGTGAGGACAAGGCCGAGGACGAGGCCTCCGATGACGAAGGACCAGCGCGCGATGATGCGCCAGAAGGTCGCGTTGCGCGCCGCGGCTTCGCGCCATGCGATGGGGTTGGACCAGACTGTGCGAGGAGGACGGTGTTCGGCGGTGGCGCCTTTGCCGAGGAGTCTGCGGTGGAGGGGGACGGCGGTGGACTTGGTGATGTTCTTGAGTCCTCCGGTGCGGACGGTGAGGGTGGAGGCGAGGACGAGGAATCCGGAGAGCAGGAGCGAGGCGTAGATCCATGCTCGCGCGGGGGACTCGAGCATGAGTGCTTTGAGTCCGGTGTAGGTTCCGGGGATCGCGGCGGGGTAGGACGCGGGGGAGAGGAGTGCGCGGAGGGCGAGGAAGGGGTTGAAGGCGGAGATGATGGTGACGCCGTCGCCTCCTCCGGCGCCCATGCCTCTGGATCGGAACCACGCGTCGAGGGCGAGGGTGATCGCGAGGTAGGTGATGACGGAGACATAGAACGCGAAGACGGCACGTTGTCCGACGAGTCTTGAAACAGAGAGCGCGATCGCGATGGATCCGACGAGGATCGCGGCGCCGGCGCTGACGATGTAGACGGCGATGATGGATCGTCCTGGGACTCCACCAAAGAACTGGGTGAGCGCGAAGAGGGGGAGGGACGCGAAGAGCAGCGCGAGGACGAAGAAGAGTCGTCCCAGGAGGTTTCCGAGGACGATCTCGAGTTTGGACATCGGGGTGGTGAGGAGGATGTCCCAGGTTTTAGGGCTGGCTTCGTGTGAAATGGCGCCGGCCATGAATACGGGGGCGATGATGCAGATGAGGGCGACCTGGAGGTAGGCGATCCCGGCGAAGGCGGAGGCGCCTGCGGAGGCGAGCTCACGGTAGGAGACGTCTCCGGTTGGTGTGGAGCCGAGCATGGCCCAGAGGAGGACGAGGATGAGGATTCCGAGGTATCCGGAGCGGGCGTAGTTGTGCTTGGAACGGCGTGATGCGTTCTGGACGAGTCGTACAGCGATGGGGTTTGCTGGACCTAATCTCAGGAGCCAACGGATGAAAATGGGCATGGGTGGAGTGTATCGGCTGTTATTATCGGTGCTGGGTGAATTTGCGCTGTGAAATGGGGTGAATTGGGGGTATGTGAAAATTTCAGGGTAATTGTAACCTATTTATCTTGCAATTGTTTAGGGGTTTCTGTTACGGTCTTTTGTGTTGAGCCGGGGTGCCGGTTCAACTGAGAGAAAAAGAGAGAAACCAGAGTCAATATTTTTGATCCGGCGTGTTGTTGGGTTGTTGCACTTGTGTGTTTCTCTCTCTTGTGTGTACACATTTTGAGAAAGGGAAATCACATGAAGAAGGCAATCACAATCCTCGCTGCATTGGGCGCTGCTTCGGCTGCAAACGCTGGTCTTACCCTCGACGATCTTTCGATCGGCACCCTCAACGGTGGCGACAGCGTCATGGGCGACACCGCTGGTTCGAGCGATGACATGAACGCAGACGTCATCGGTTCGGGCGGCTCCTGGAGCGGTGGCGACGACGTTTACACCCTGAGCTGGGGCGGCGGCGACCTGACCCTCGACCTGCTCTTCACCGACGACCTCGGTGACCTCGACCTCTTCCTCTTTGACAACAACAACCCAACGGGCGAACTCGCTCAGGGTATCTCGGTTGATGACAACGAGCAGGTCTTCGTTGCTGCACTCGCAGCTGGCACCTACTACGTCAGCGTTGACGGCTGGCTGGGCGCTACCAACAGCTACACCCTCAACGTTTCGCAGGACATCCCAGCTCCAGCTGGCATGGCACTGCTCGGCCTCGGCGGCCTCGCTGCTGGTCGTCGTCGTCGCTAATCATCCTCTCTGAGGATTGATTCTCACGACAATCTGCTTTGCAGAGATCGCCGCACACCTTCGGGTGTGCGGCGTTGTTTTTGTATCGAGTTGTTGTGTAATCGGCGTGTGAACAAAAAACCGCCCGCGGGTGTGCGGGCGGCTGGGAGGGGGTTGGTTGTCAGGACCGATCAGGTGGATTGGGTGCCTGCGGACTCGGGGGGGTTGGACTCGGATGCGGCTTGGGCATCGATGTCTTCCTGGCGCGAGTCTGGTTCCGATGCGTTCTCGGGCTCGATCCACGAGGTGTTGAACTTGAGGTTCTCGTCGGTCCCGATTCGGGTCGCGTCGAGGACGTTCTTCTCGTGGAGTTCTCCGGAGAGGAGGAGCTCGGAGAGTGGGTCCTCGATGTAGGTCCCGATCGCTCTGCGGAGCGGGCGGGCGCCGAAGTCTGGGTTGTATCCCTTCTCGATGAGGAAGTCCTTGGCGGACTGATCGAGATTGAGGGTGAAGCCTTGCATTTTGAGGCGCTCGGCGACCTTGGAGACTTCGAACTCGACGATGTGGATGAGGTCTTCCTTGGTGAGTGGTTTGAAGACCACGACATCATCGAGGCGGTTGATGAACTCGGGGCGGAAGAACCGCTCGATTTCTTTCATCAGCACGGACTTCATGGACTCGAACTTGTTGTCGGGTGCGTGCTTGCCGAACCCGAATCCGCCGCCGCCTTTGATGAGGTCGGCGCCGATGTTGGAGGTCATGATGATGATGGTGTTGCGGAAGTCCACGTGGCGTCCGAAGGAGTCGGTGAGGCGTCCTTCTTCCATGATCTGGAGGAGCATGTTGAAGACATCTGGGTGCGCCTTTTCGACTTCGTCGAGGAGGACGACGGAGTACGGGCGTCGGCGGATGGCTTCGGTGAGCTGGCCGCCTTCTTCGTACCCGACGTAGCCTGGAGGGGCTCCGACGAGGCGCGAGACGGTGTGCTTCTCCATGTACTCGGACATGTCGAGGTGGATGAGTGAGTCGGGGTTTCCGAACATGAACTCGGCGAGCGATTTGGAGAGCAGGGTTTTACCGACACCTGATGGGCCGACGAAGATGAAGGAGCCCATTGGGCGCTTCGGATCTTTGAGGCCTGCACGGGCGCGGCGGATTGCTTTGGAGATCGCTTTGATCGCGTCGTCCTGGGAGATGACGGACTTGTGGAGCTCTTCTTCGAGGCGGAGGAGGCGCTTGGCTTCTTCTTTCTCGAGTTTCTGGAGCGGGACGCCTGTCATCTTGGAGACGACTTCTGCGATGATCGCTTCGTCGACGAGTCCGGCGGACTCTTGCTGCTTGGCGCGCCATTCCGCTTGGATGTCGTCCTTCTTCTTGCGGAGCTGCTCGGCTTGGTCGCGGAGCTCGGCGGCTTTCTCGTAGTCGGCGTTCTTGACGGCGTCGTCCTTGGCGACCGAGAGCTTCTCGATTTCGGCTTCGATATCGGCAAGGTTCGGTGGCTTGTTCATGGACTTGATGCGGACGCGGGCGCCGGCTTCGTCGAGGACGTCGATGGATTTGTCTGGTTGGACGCGTCCGGAGATGTAGCGTCCCGAGAGTTCAACGGCGGCACGGATCGCGGCGTCGGTGATCTTGACGCGGTGGTGCTCTTCGTACTTATCGCGGACGCCTTTGAGGATCTCGACGGCTTGGTCGTCGCTCGGTGGGTCCACAGGGATGGACTGGAAGCGGCGGTCGAGCGCGGCGTCTTTCTCGATGTACTTGCGGTACTCGTCGAAGGTGGTCGCGCCGACGCATTGGATCTCTCCACGCGCCATCGCTGGCTTGAGGACGTTGGACGCGTCGATGGCGCCTTCGGCACCGCCTGCTCCGACGAGGGTGTGGAGCTCGTCGATGAAGAGGATGATGTTGCCTGCTCGGCGGACCTCGTTCATGACGGCTTTGATGCGTTCTTCGAACTGGCCTCGGTATTTGGTTCCGGCGACCATCATCGCGAGGTCGAGGACGACGACGCGTTTGTCGTGGAGGATGTCTGGGACTTCCTGGGAGACGATGCGTTGTGCGAGTCCTTCGACGATCGCGGTTTTCCCGACGCCTGCTTCACCCAGGAGGACTGGGTTGTTTTTGGTGCGGCGGCAGAGGATCTGGGTGAGTCGTTCGATCTCGTGGGCGCGGCCGATGACTGGATCGAGCTGTCCGGTCTGGGCGAGCTCGGTCAGGTCGCGTCCGAAGGAGTCGAGCGCTGGGGTTTTGGATTTGCCTTTGCCCTTTGCGGAAGGTCCGGATGGGGCGTCGGGATCGGAGGAGCTGCTGATCGGCTCGGAGCTTGATTCAGCGCCGGCGCCGAGGAGGTTGAGGACCTCTTCGCGGACTTCTTCGAGTTTGAGCGACAGGTTCATGAGGACCTGTGCGGCGACGCCGTCGTGCTCGCGGAGGAGTCCGAGGAGGAGGTGCTCGGTCCCGACGTAGTTGTGGTTGAGGTTTCGGGCTTCTTCGATCGCGTACTCGATGACCTTTTTGGCACGAGGAGTTTGCGGGAGTTTGCCCATGGTGACCATTTCTGGTCCGGCGCGGACGAGTCGCTCGACTTCGAGGCGGACCTTTCGGAGGTCTACTTCGAGGTTTTTGAGTACGTTTGCTCCGACGCCGCTGCCTTCTTTGACGAGTCCGAGGAGGACGTGTTCGGTCCCGATGTACTCGTGGTTGAAGCGTTGTGCTTCTTGGTTGGCAAGTGCCATGACTTTGCGGGCACGATCTGTGAATCGTTCAAACATGCCTGATTCTCCCGCCCCCGGTGCTTTTCCGGGTGCTTGTTGGCGATGGTGTTCGCCTGGTTTCTGCGGTCCCTGTCATCTATATGAACTCGGGATCTGATGGACTATTCACTCGGCGCGCTGTTGCGGATGCATTGAAACGCTTGCGCGGCGTGAGAAGAGCTCTCAGTTGTATGTATCGGTTGCATGGGGCGTGCCAGTTGGGCGGGACCTGAAAATCGAGTGCAGATCGTGGTTTTGGGCGTAAGCTCGTTGTTTTGCATTGGTTTATGGGTGGATTTGACTGATTTTGTGGTGGGTGAACTGGTGGGATGGGGTGTCGAAACTGTGGAATGGTGCCAAGTTGGCATAATTTGCGGGATGAGTTTGATGGGGGGATCGGGTCGCTGGAACTGGTGGTGAAATGGGCGCGATTGATCGGCGAGATGGAACAGATTTGCGGTGTTGTGTGTTGGGATTGGTTGGGCGCACCTATAGTGCCGATGAACGATTGAAACTGACTCTCATGCTCGATTTCGGGCGTTTTTGAAGAAGGACTCTGGCGTGGCAAACAAGCACTTTGACGTTGTGGTGATCGGTGGCGGGCCTGGTGGATATGTTGGGGCGATTCGGGCGGCGCAGCTCGGATACAAGACGGCGATCATCGAACGCGCTCGGCTCGGCGGGGTGTGTCTGAACTGGGGATGCATCCCATCGAAGGCACTCATCGCGAACGCGGAGCTCATGGAGAAGCTCGCGGAGCAGGAAGAATGGGGCATCAGCACGGGCGAGGTCAAGTTTGACTGGAACAAGGTCATCGGGCGCTCGCGTGATGTCGCGGACAAACTCAACAAGGGTGTTGAGTTCCTGATGAAGAAGAACAAGATCGAGTTCTTCAACAAGCACGCGAAGATTGTCAAAGCCGGTCCGAAGGTTGAGATCGAGATTCGGGACTGCAAGCTCAACGAGGAGTTCACGCCTTCGCCTGTCGAGGTTGGGAAAGCGGCGGAGACGATCACGGCGGACAAGGTGATTGTCGCGACGGGTGCGGTTGCTCGTGATCTGCCGTTTGCGAAGTTTGATGGGGACAAGATCTGGGGTGCTCGCGAGGCGATGCACAACAAGGAGAAGCCGGACCATTTGATCGTGGTGGGTGCGGGCGCGATCGGGATGGAGTTCGGGTATGTGTACAAGAACTTCGGATCGAAGGTGACGATCATCGAGATGCTCGATCGCTTGGTCCCTGTCGAGGACGAGCAGGTTGGCAAGGAGATGACGAAGGTCTACAAGAAGCACGGCTTTGATGTGAAGGTCAAGACGGGCGTGATGGACATCGACACCAAGGGCAAGGGCGTCAAAGTCACCTGTGCTCCGATTGGTAAGGACGGCAAGCCTGACGCTTCGAAGAAGGAAGTGATCGAGGGCGACAAGGTCTTGCTCGCGATCGGGGTGGTTGGTCGCTTTGATGGGTTGTTTGATGAGTCGCTCGGTCTTGAGACGGTTAATGGTCACATCAAGACGGACTATGTGCCTTTGAGCAGTGATTCTCCGAGTGATCCCAAGGCGCTGGATTACAAGACGAACCTGCCTGGGATTTACGCGATCGGCGATGTGATCGGGCCGCCTTGGCTGGCGCATGTTGCTGGTGAAGAGGCGGTGCTGTGTGTCGAGCGGTTCGCGTTTAAAGAAGGCAAGGCGAAGCACGATCCGATCCCGATGGATTACACGGTGATCCCTGGGTGTACATACTGTCACCCTCAGGTCGGGTCGGTCGGGTACACGGAGCAGGCGCTCAAGGCGCAGGGTCTGAAGAAGGGCGAGGACTACGATGTCGGCGTCTTCCAGAACCAAGCGCTCGGCAAGGCGATCGCGACGCGCCACACCGACGGGTTTGTCAAGATCATCCGCGGGCTCCCTCGTGGCGAGATCCTGGGCGCGCACATCATGGGTGATCAAGCGACGGAACTCATCGCGGAGCTCACGCTCGGACGCCGTCTCGAAGCGACGACGGAAGAGATCATCGCGACGGTCCACGCGCACCCGACGATGCACGAAGCGGTGCACGAGGCAGCGCTGGCGTCTGAGGGGCGTGTGATCAACTCGTAAGCGCACGATCGAATCGTTCTTGAACCCGCTCTTTGAGCGGGTTTTTTGTTTTGTATGTCAGCGCGGCTCTGGTTGTGCGTCATGCAATCGAAGTGTTTCTGCACAAACCGGTGCGGGAATTTCGGCGTACATTGAAAGAACACGCGTTTCTCGCTCCGCGTTCTCGTGGATCATTCCGGCGCGCTTGGGACACGCACAGTGCATAGGAGGCATATATGTCGAAGGTTATCAATATCGCTAAGTTCACATTCGCATTTGTGGTGATCGCGGGCGGATTCTCGATCATCATCGGTTCGCTCATGGGTGGTGGCGCTTCGCGGAGCTACGACAAGATCCGCGGGATTAACTCTGATCCGCGGTCCATTCTTGTTCAGGCGGTGCTGATCGAAACGGACGCGGGGGTTGGCGGGGATCTTGAGATGCCCTCGGCTGGGTCGCGGCTTTCGGATTCGGGGTTTCAGGAGCTGTTGTCTGATGCGGACGAGCTGCGTGATTCGGGCGCGGCTCGGGTGCGCACGCCAGCGATTCTTGTGCAACACGGCGAGTCGGGAGGGATCACGGTCAGGATCGGGGATCGTGTGTTTGACACGGATGTGTCTCCGAGCGTGATTGATACCAAGCATGGGCCTGTGATGCGCGTGGCGCTGCAGATTCATCGCGCGGATACGGATTCTTCGGCGGCGCCGAGCGAGCTTTCATTTACGACCGCGTTTACCTCGGCGCCGGGCGGCACTGTGGTGCTGGATCTTGCCGGGCTTGGGATGGAGGAGTCTCGGGCGATACTCGCGCTGCGCACATCGCTGAGTGATCCGACGCCGACGCAGAACAACTGAGGGTCATTGGTCATTGTTGTTTGTTTGATAAGCCCGCTTTCTGAGCGGGTTTTTTCTTGTGGCTGGGAAAAGCACCTATTAGAATGGTGGTCTGATAACTTTGAACGTATGAACGAAAGGGGCTCGTGGTGAAACTGGTGAATACGAATGGGATGCTGCTCGCGCTGGGCGCGGCGGCGGGATTGATGGGCGGCGCGGCTGGGGCGGCGGAGATTGTTCCCGAGTCGCGGGACTCGATGCTGATGGTTACGTTTGCGAATCTCGGATACACGGCGGGGTACGAGGGGGACGGCGCGGACCCGATCTTGCTCAGCAGCGATGCGCTGGATTCGGAAGACGACTTCTTTGTGTTCGATGACATGTTCTATGGGCCGGATGGGTTTGATCGGATCAACACGGGGAGCTTCTCGGCGGAGCAAGACGTGACGTTTGAACCTGGGTTGATGGGGTTCGATTTCTCGGCGTTCGCAACGGTGTCGGGAGATGCGAATCCGCTGATCACGATCGACAACGACATGTTCGTCTACTTCTCGGTCAGCGAGGACACGAGCGCGACGCTGACGGTTGAGTATGACGGGGACACCAATGTGGGTGACGACGCGGTGGGGTGTCGATTGCGTGAGGTTGGGCCTGGGAGTGATCCGGTGGTGCTTGACACACTGTTTAATCTCGGCGCGTTCCCTGATGGGCCTGGCATGATTGAGATGGAAGTGGAGCTAATCGCGGGCAAGCGGTACCGCTTCTATGTGGACAGTCATGCGCGGAGTCTGGTCACGGTCGGCGCAAACGAGAGCTCGATCAATGTGACGCTGGCGCTGCCTTGTCCGGCGGACTTTACTGGGGAGGGTGATCTGAACTTCCTTGATGTCAGCGCGTTCCTCAAGGCGTACGGCAATATGGATCCGAGCGCGGACTTTGAGGAAGACGGGAACTTCAACTTCCTCGACGTCAGCGCGTTCCTCGCGGCGTACGGCGACGGGTGTCCATAACGGTCCATATCAATCCATAACAACCAGGTTTAAGAGCGCTGTGTCTGTCGCGCGTCATTGCATGCAAGGAGATACAGATGCGGTTTCAGCTAGTTTGCGGTCTGGCTTTTGTGTTGGGCGCGGCGGCGCACGGGCAGGTGTGTGATCCGATGGCGGTGTTTCTGCCTGAGGTTCGGACGCAGGTGGGGAGTGAGCCTGAAGACATCGCGGCGGCGGACTTTGATGAGGACGGGGACCTGGATCTGGTGTTTTCGGGGGTATCGCTTGGGCCTCGCTTCTTTCAGGTGATGTTCAACAACGGGGACGGGAGCTTCGCGGCTCCGCTTGAGTTTCCGCTCATAAGCAATCCGTTCTGTGTGACGGTCGCGGACATGAACAACGATTCGCACATGGATGTGATCGTTGGGCACGGATCGATCCCCGATGTGTCGATCGCGCTGGGAGACGGGATGGGGGGATTCGCGCCCGCGGTGCAGCACAATGCTGGGGGATTCGCGACAATCAGTGATCTCGTGGTCGGCGACTGGGACGGCGATGGGTTCAACGATGTCGCGGTGGTCGTCAACGGCAATCACATCCGGACGCTGCAGGGGGACGGCGCGGGTGGGCTTGGGTCTCAGACATCCAAGCTGACGTTTGGGGTGTCGGTAGCGCTCGCGGTCGCGGACCTGAACGCGGACGGGGATCCGGATCTGGTGCTTGGTGATCAGAATGGGGAGGTGAAGGTGCTGCTGGGCGCGGCGGGGGATGACTTCTCGGTCCAGACCGGTGTGGATGTTGATGTGCTTGTGCAGCATCTTGATCTTGCGGATATGGATAATGATGGTGATCTTGATGTGGTGGTGTCGGGGTTGCTGCCATCAGAGATCGTGGTGGTCGAGAACACGGGCAACGGGGTCATGGCGATCGGCCCGAGTCAGAGCATCGCAATCGTGCCTCGCGGGGTCGCGACGGCGGACTTTGATGGGGACGGGAACAACGATGTGATCGTGGCGTTGTCGAACACCAACGCGCTGGCGCTGATGCGCGGGAACGGGGACCTGACGCTTGAGCCTCAGATCAACTACGGCGCGGGGTTTGACAACCTACGCGTGGTCGCGGGTGATCTGGACGGGAACGGGTCGGCGGATGTTGCGTGCGCGTCGGGCAATGGGTTGTCGGTATCGGTGCTGCTTAATGCGTGCTCGGCGGGGTGTCCGGCGGATCTGACTGGGGAGGGTGATCTGAACTTCCTCGATGTCAGCGCGTTCCTCGCGGCGTACGGCAATATGGATCCGGTCGCGGACTTTGAAGCGGATGGGAGCTTCAACTTCCTTGATGTGAGCGCGTTTCTCAACGCGTTCTCCGCGGGCTGTCCGTGAGACGTCCACACAACTGAATCGCTCGAAACCCGCATTCGTGCGGGTTTTTGCTTTGCTGGTTCGGGATGGTGTGGTAGGATGCGGGCCGTGTGATGGGGATGGGGTGGAGATGGAGATTGATTGATGAAACGTAGTGCGAATGGACGCGTGAGCGGCTTGGTTATGGGACTGATCGCGGGCTCGGCTGGGCTGGCGCCGGCGGGTGAGGTGTTGTTGATCCCGGATTCCTTTACGGGGAGTGTGTGGATCTTTGATGCCATTGATGGGTCGGCTGTGGACAACGCGTTTATTACGGATCCCGGCAGCGACAACGGCGTGGATGTGTTTGATCGTCCGATCGAGGCGCTGATCGCGGCGGACGGGACGATTCTGGTGACGGATCAGTTTGCCAACGTGGTCTCGCAGTTCAATCCCGATGGGTCGTTCGTGGGGATCTTGTCGCTTGGGGGCGTCGAGGACACGAGCATCATGAACAACATCCGCGGCGGGCACGTGCTTTCGAGCGGTCCGAACGCGGGCGATGTGCTGATTGCGAACAACGGAGCGAATAACGATCTGGTGGTGTCGCAGAAGAACGTGAAGCGGCTCGATCCGTTGGATGGTTCGGAGCTGTCGGACTTCGCGTTTAATCGCTACGGCGGGATCCGCGGGCCTTTTGATGCGATGGAGTACAACGGGGAGGTGCTGGTCGCGGACGAGGGGCAGGACAAGATTGTTCGCTACACGCTCGAGGGGAAGTTCAACGAGCGGTTCACCAGTGCGCTCGAGCATCCGCAGCTCGACTTCCCGCAGCAGATGGCGATCGCGGGCAACGGGAACCTGCTGGTGTGCAACTTCTCGAGCGGGGTGATCCTGGAGTTTGATACGAGTGCGAATCTGGTCGGTCAGTACGATCCGGGGACGCTCGATCGGTATCGCGGGATCTACGAGCTCGGGAACGGGAATCTGCTGGTGACGACCTCGACGGGCGTGTACGAGGTGACGCGCGGCGGGATTGTTGTGGAGACCGAGGCATCGGGGTCTGGGTTCCGGTACATCACGCCTTGGCTGGCGCCCGATGGGGTGGTGGCGCGACGGGCGGGGATAGAAGTGAACACAGAGCCTCTGATTGATACACGGACGAGAGAAGACGCGATCGCGGACGAGCTTGGTATGCAGCGGGAGGTTTCGAAATGAACATTGATCGAGTTGTACAGATCGGGACGCTGAGTGCTGGGCTGATCGCGGGCAGCGCGTTTGCTGGTGGGACTGTTGGCGCGACACACGCGTACATCATCGAGGGTTCGGGGTTCTTCGGCGCGCCGGGGATCGAGCTGGCGCAGGTGGGGCGCGTGAATCTTTCGGATCCGAGTGATGTGGTGCGGACGCCTCTCGCGGGCGATCTGCTCCGCTTTGGCGGTGCGGACATGACGCCTTCTGGTGAGGTGATCGGGTTTGAGAACACGACCAACGCGCTTCGGGTGGTCGATGTGATGAGCGGCGGCAACACGCTGATCGACTCGATCGGGTTCATGGACTCGGGGGTCGCGGGGATGGCGCTGAGCAACGACGGGACGACGGCGATCGTGACGACCACGGTCGGCGCGTTCCAGCGGTTCGTGGTCGCTGATGCGGCGACGGGCGCGATCCAGAGTGTGCACAATATTCTCAACTTCGAGGCGATCGGTTCACTCGCGATCGTTCCCGAGGGGCATCCATCGCTGACGCCTGGGGATCTCTATGGACTTGCGCTGACGAGTGGCGGGAGCGTTCGGCTCGTTCGGATCGATCTTGACGCGGGAACGATCACGACGGTGCACTCGCTGTTTGGTGTTGGGTTCAGCGCTCAGTTTGAGACGGGGCTGGATTTTACGAGCGACGGGACGTTGTACGCGATGATCCAGGGGTTTGATGAGGTCATGCCTGATCAGTTCGTGGAGATTTCGAGTCACTTGTATACGGTCAACACCTCGACGGGAGCGCTGCAGAATCTTGGCGTGATCGAGGCGGATGGGACATGGGACGCGGTCACGCTGGTGATCGATGAAGCGCCCGACACCTCGTGTCCGGCGGACCTGACTGGGGAGGGTGATCTGAACTTCCTCGATGTCAGCGCGTTCCTCGCGGCGTACGGCAACATGGATCCGGTCGCGGACTTTGAAGCCGATGGGAGCTTCAACTTCCTTGATGTGAGCGCGTATCTCAACGCGTTCGGCGCTGGGTGTCCCTGAGCGGCATGAATGCTGATTTATGGCCTCGCATCGGTGATGCGGGGCTTTTTTGTGCGCGTGGATTGTGTGGTACGCTGGTGGTGCAACGCGAGGGGGATCGGCGGACCTGAATGGGTAGAAAGGACATCATCATGAGCTACGTGGGAAGATTCGTCGGCGGATTCGGAAGCGGGATGTGTGCTGGAGCGGTTTCGGGATTGGTTGCAGGTTTCGTGATTGGGGGCGCTGCTTGTGTTGCGAGTGCTGATTGGCCGAGCGGGGTTGGGACCTCGGTTGAGGCGGGGCCGATCAATAACTTTGTGGGGGGTGAGCACGCGATGGTTGCGGGGGAGGACGGGTCGGTATGGGTTTCGTGGCAGGATAGTTTCTGTGTGGGGCAGCTGCGCGTGCAGCGTGTTGGGTTTGGGGGTGATCTGCTGGTCCCGATGGGGATCGCGGCGCAGGACGATCCGACGTGCGGGTTCTTTCTGCCTCCGAGCATGACGATGGTTGGGGGCGAGGTTGTGGTGAGCCGAGCGCTGGCGTCTGTGCCGGAGTCTCCGGTGCTGCGCTTTGATGAGATCGGCGGCGCGGTGTGGGGTGATGGGTACGCGGGGGAATCGGGGGTTGTGCAGGGGCTGGGTCAGCTGGTGACGCTCTCTAATGGAGACGTGCTCGTCGTCACGAGCAGCGGCGGATCGATCCTGGCGCAGCGCGTTGGCGCTGATGGGGAGTCGGTCTGGGATGAGCAAGCGGTGGTGGTTGATGGGATCACGTCGAACCATCGGGTGTTCTCCGTCGTCGCGGATCAGAGCGGCGGCGCGATCGTGTTCTGGGATATCCATCTCGCGTATACCAAACTCATCTTTGCGATGCGGATCAATGCGCAGGGCGAGCGGATCTGGGACGAGACGCTAAGAATCGTTGAAGCGCCTCCGGGCGTAGCGAGCTCGCGGCACAGCGATCCGGTCGCGGTCAGCGACGGCGCGGACGGCGCAGTGGTGGTCTTTGCGAAGGGGTTCGAGACTGGGACGACTCCCGCCCCGCTGCTGATGCAGCGGGTGATGAGCGACGGGACGCTGGCGTTTGATATCGGAGGCGTGCGCGTTTCGGACAGTGTGGAGCGTCAGTTCTTCCCGGAGGTTGTGGTTGATCCTGCGACGCGAGACGTGTTTGTGGTGTGGTACGATGGGCTGAACGGCGCGAGCGTTCGCGCTCAGCGGATGGATCTGCTCGGACAACAACTCTGGGGGAGCGAGGGGGTCGAGGTGCGGGCGCTCTCGCAGGACCTCGCACGCTTTGATGCGGATGTTGTGGGTGACGAGCTGTGGGTCGTGAGTGCGGATCTCGATGAGATCGCGGTTCATGCGTTTGGTGCTGATGGCACCGCGATGAGCGGATCGGGATGGGGTGTCACGGAAGAAGGATCGCAAGGGCGCGTGCAGTGCGTCGCGAGCGGTGATGGGGTCGTGGTTGGATGGATTGGGACCAACGAGAGTGGGGTTGGATCGGTCTTTGTGCAGCGCGTTAATGATGGTGGACGCGTTGGGCATCCGGCGTGCAGCGGTGCGGATCTTGCTGAGCCGTTTGGTTCGTTGAACTTCCTGGATGTGAGTGCGTTCTTGAGTGCGTTTGCGGCTCAGGATTTGTCTGTTGACTTTGAATCCGATGGCTCGCTGAACTTCCTCGATGTCTCCGCGTTCTTGTCGATCTTCGGCGCGGGATGTCCGTGAGCATCTGCTGAGTTTATGATTCAAAAGAAAAGTGCCCCGAATGTGTTTCGGGGCTCTTTGTGGTTTTGGGATGTTGAGTGTCGTTTAGACAGGGACTCCGAGGAGCGCCATGACTTTGTTGACGATGTCCTGAGCGGTCAGGCCGCACATCTGGAGCATTTCGTCTGGGGTGCGGGCGCTCTTGGGAATTCGGTTGACGTACATCTGCGCGAGCTCGAAGCCGTCTCCGGATTCCATGAGTGCGTCTGCGATTGCGGAACCGAGTCCTCCGCCGTAGTTGTCTTCGAGGGAGACGACGAATCCGCCGTTGGCGGCGACGATGTCCAGGAGCTTGTCTGTGTCGAACGGGATCGAGTACATGTCGAGGAGGGTCGCGGAGACGCCTGCTTTATCGAGGAGCTCGACGGCTTTGTTGCCTTCGTGGACCATGATCCCTGAAGCGGCGAGGACGATGTCGCGTCCTTGTGCGAGGGTTTCGAATCCTCCCAGGTTGAAGACGTGGTCGTCGGAGTAGAGCAGCTCGGTGTCGGCGCGGAGGGTTCGCATGTAGCACATGCCTTCGTACTCGGCCATGGTCGCGGTGAGCGAGTAGGCGGCGTACGCGTCGGCGGGCTGGAGGATGTAGCAGCCGGGATTGCCGCGGTGGTCGGTCGCGAGCGAGAGCGAGCGGAACCACGCGACGTCTGGGAGCGACATCTGTGATGGGCCGTCGGCGGCGAGGGTGATCCCGGAGTGCGATCCGACGATCTTGAGGTTGGCGCCGGAGTTCATTCCCATCTCGATCTGGTCGTAGGCGCGGGTGAGGAACTTGGCGAAGCTGGAGCAGAACGGAATCTTGCCTCCGGCGGACATGCCTGCTCCGACGGAGATCATGTTCTGCTCAGCGATTTTGCATTCGATGAAGCGCGGAGCGTTGTCTTTGTTCTTCGCGAAGGTTTCGGAGAAGGTCGAGTTGGACACGTCGGCGTCGAGGACGACGACGTCTGGGTTGGTTGCGCCCAGGGCGCGGAGTGCGACGCCGTACGCTTTGCGGGTTGCGAACTTCCCGGTGTGGAGGACGTTCTCCATATCGAGCTCGCGCATCGCTTCGGAGAGGGTGAGGAGGTCGTCGCTTGGGAGCTGACGGTCTGGTGCTTGTGCTGGGGGTTCGATCGTGAACTGATCGGTCCCGGCGAGCGAGGAGGTGAGCTCGATGCGTGCTTCGTTGAGCTCGGCGAGTGCTTTTTCGAGTGCATCGCCCGTCGCTGGCTTGCCGTGCCATCCGCCGCCTTGGAGTGAGGGGCAGCCCCATCCTTTGATGGTGGTCGCGATGACGGCGATTGGTTTGGCGTTTGTGTCCGCGGAGACTGCGGCAAAGCGGTCGAAGGCGGATTTGATTTGGTCTGGTGCGTGTCCGTCGATGCTGATGACTTCGAAGCCGTAGGCGGCGAACTTGGCGGCGAGGACTTCTGGGGATTGTTGTCCTGAGACACGATCGGCTTGGCCGTACTCGTTGCAGTTGACGATGGTGCAGACGTTGGTGAGCTGGTGGTCGACGATGAAGTCCATCGCTTCAGCGATTTGTCCCTCGCGGACTTCGCCGTCGCCGCAGAGGCAGAAGACGCGGCGGTCGGTGCCGTCGAGGCGAGCGGCTTTGGCGACACCTGCTGCGACGGAGAGACCCTGTCCGAGCGATCCGGTCGCGGCGTCGAAGAAGTCGACGCCTTCCATCGGGTTTGGGTGACCATCAAGGACGGACTTCCACTCGCGGAGGGTGGAGAGGTCGTCGATGGTGAGCTTGCGGCGGTTGTCGGGGTCGCCGACCATGACGCCGAGGGTGGCCATCGCGGCGTAGACGGCTGGGACGGCGTGGCCTTCAGAGAGGACGAGGCGGTCAGAGGTTGGGTAGTTGGGGTAGTCCGGGGACCAACGCATCGAGGAGAACATGAGGGTCGTGACGATGTGTCCGATGCTCATGGCGCTGGTGGGGTGACCGGTCCCTGAGGCGGCAGTCATCTCCAGGGAGAGACGATCAATTTCAATGGCTTGGGCGTGTACGGCGGCTTCGAATGACATGGGAGGACCTCCAAAAACGACGATGCCGCCCTTCCTGGACCCCTCTCACCGGCCTCAACACGAGGAAATAGGGGTCCGGAGCGCGGCGGTCGCGGGTAAGTTGTTATTCTGAAGGGAAGTCTAGCACATCGCGAGCGGGGCATCAGGGCTGGGTTGTCTGGTGGCATCGAAATTGTTGGGAATGGGTCGAAATCTTGCGTGGTTTGGTTCTGAATCTTGTTTGAATCTGGTGTGGATTGGGTCGGGCGCGGTGCCGGGGAACGGGGGGTTTGCTAGAATACAGGACAAATGATGCCACCCGGCTGGGTGGTTTGGAGTCTACTTATGAAAGTTATCTGCGAACGGGCGGCACTGCTCGAAGCGGTCAATCAGGTTTCCGGCGTGGTCGCGTCTCGCTCCCCTCGCCCGCAGTTGACGTGCATCAAACTCACAGCGACCAACGACGCGCAGGGCGCGGAGCTCGTCTTGTCCGGCACAGACGCGGAAATCGCGCTCTCGGTACGGATCGGACGCGTTGAAGTCGAGCTCGAGGGCACGGCTCTGGTCCCGGCGGATAAGCTGCGCCAGATCGTCTCGGCAGAGGACAACGAACCCACGCTGACGATCGAATCCAAAGGCGAGACCACGCACATCCGCGGCGCGGACGCTCACTTCCAGCTCCACGGCTTTGACTCCAAGGATTTCCCGCAACTCGCTGACTTCAAAGGGGTTTCGGAGGGTTCAGCAGCGACGGCTCCGGCGAAATCGATCTTCTCGCTCGATGCGGGGACGCTCGACATGCTCATCGCTCGCACGCTGTTTGCAGCGGCTCGCGAGAACTCGCGCTACGCGATCAACGGCGTGCTGCTCGTTCGCGAGGGCAAGAAGCTCGATCTGATCGCGACTGATGGCCGTCGACTCGCAAAGAGCGGCGCTTCGATCGATTCCAAGGGTGAGGCGGCTCAGTGCATCCTCCCATCCAAAGCACTCTCGATGATCCAGAAGATGGTCGCGGACGAGAACGAGGCGGTCCACATCGCGGTCACGGACAACCAGGCGGTCATCGCGTTTGGTGATGATCCGACGGATGCTCGCGCGACTTTGACGACGAATCTGGTTGAGGGGACCTTCCCGCCGTATGAGGACGTGATTCCCAAGGATCAGGACATCAAGGTGACGTTCAATCGCGATGTGCTCAACTCGGCGGTCAAGCGTGCGGCGCTGCTGACCAACGAGGAGTCCAGAGGGGTTCGTCTGGCTTTCAGCGGCGGCGATAAGTCGCTCGAGCTCTCGTCACGCGCTCCGGAGATGGGTGAAGCAACGATCAACGTCGAACTCGCGGCGTATGTTGGTGATGACATCGAGATCGGGTTCAATCCCGCGTTTATCACCGATGCGCTCAAGGTGATCCACGACAGCGAGGTCATGATCGAGCTCAAGTCTGGGAACAAGCCTGGACTGTTCAAGGCGGGCAACGATTTTGTGTATGTTGTGATGCCGGTGAATCTCAGCTGATTGCTGGAGTGTTCGTCGATTCCGTAGGTCTCTGAACAGATCGCTCGTGATGCGAGCGGTGTGTCCGATGCGCGGATGCTTCGGACTGGTGCGATGCGTGGAGCACGGCTTCACGCGGCGGGTGGGTCGATTCATGCTCAAGCTTGATCTGGCGCTGCGCCGCTTTGCGGTCTGAGCGCTCCAGGAGCAGGACTGGCGCGGGGACGCACAGCAGGATCAGGACGCAGACGAGCGCGACGGTCGGGACGTTGCGGATGCTCTCGGGGTTCATGAGCGCGACGAGGACGGCGATGCCTGTGAGGACCGTGAGGGATCCGACTGCGAGCAGAGCGATCCAGAAGAGCCGGGAGTGTGGATGAGAAACAGATTCACGCATCATCTTGTACGAACTTCACTTTTTGGCATCGAGACGTTGGCAAGCTGTTGGCAACGACTGGTGGAGGGCCGCATCGGTGCGGTTGAGGGTGAGGATATGGGTCAAAGTTGGGGATGACCATCATTCCGAGCGAGTTTCGGGTGGTGCCGGGGTGCTCGGCGGTGTATCGTCCTGATCGAACGATGTCATTCTTGTCCCGAGCCAATCTGACCCTTTCCCGCTGGAGCGATGCTCGCGTGCTGAGTAGATGCGCGATGGTGGCGTTGGTGTCGGGATGCGCGATGACGATGACTCCCAGTGCCGCGATGGCGCAGGACGCGGGGACGATCACCGACGCGGAGGTCTACGAGAATCGACCGATCGCTCGCGTGCTTGTCCGCGGCTCGATCACGGCAGAGGGCGAACGCTCGGCGCTGAGCAGCGAGGCGTACCAGCAAGCGGTCAACGTACTCGTCTCCAAGAGCGGCGGGATCTTTGATGCGCAGGTCGTCCGCGATGATGTTCGCCAGCTCAATCGTCTCGGATTGTTCCAGCGCGTCGAAATCTACGCGGGACTCACGGACGACGGCGAGGTCGAGCTCGCGTTTGATCTGCTCGAACGGATGCAGGTGATCGATGTCCAGGTCACTGGGAACACGGAGATCAGCGACGCGGAGATCCGCAGCGTGATCGATGTGATCCCTGGGACCCCGATCGATCGGTTCCAGATCGATCGCTCGGCGCGGCGCGTCGAGGAGCTGTACCGCGCTAAGGGCTACTACTTCGTCCGCGTGAACATCGATGAAGACGAGCTCGCTGATACAGGACTCGTGATCTTCCGCGTGCTTGAGGGCAATCGGCTCAAGGTCACCGCGATCCGCTTCAGCGGCAACGAGGCATTCGAGAACAAGAAACTCCGGCGCGAGATCAAAACCAAGCAAGCGAACATCTTCCGGCGTGGTCAGCTCGATGACTCGGTGCTGGATGTGGACCTCGCGAATCTGATCGTGTTTTACAGGGATCGTGGGTATCTGGATGTGCGTGCGGATCGTTTGATCCAGCCGGCGCCCAACGGTCGCGAGGCGATCGTGACGTATCTGATCGAGGAAGGGCCGTTGTACACGATGCGCGAGGTGCAGGTGGACATCGTGACTCCTGACGGGGCGGATCAGGTGTTTACGCGGAGTCAGATCGCGGGGTTGATGACGATTAAGCCGGGGGATGTGTATTCGGTGCGTGATCTGGACGAGTCGATGAAGACGGTCCGCGAAGCGTACGGGCAGATGGGCTACATCGATGCTCAGGTCGAGCGTCTTGAGCGTCGCGACGAGGATGAGCCGCTGGTCGATCTGGTTGTTGCGATCTCTGAGGGTGGGCGCTCGCGCGTGGGTGAGGTGATCATCCAGGGGAACAACCTGACACGTCAGGAAGTGATCCGCCGACAGATCGAGCTCAAGCCGACGCGCCCTCTGGATTCCAACGCGATGGAACGGAGCAAGACGCGCTTGCGTCTGCTGCGATTGTTTAACGATCGATCGGGCGCGAAGGTGACCCCTCAGGAATCTGGGGTGGAGTTCTTCGCGGAGGTGTGGGATGACGAGTTCGTCCCACGCGCTCGGCGGGAGCAGCAACCGAGCGATGCGACTGACGGAAGCACGGACACTGATGGCAACGAGCAGATGGACCCCATCACTTTGACGCTGTCGCCGCCGGATAATACTACTTTTAGAGATGTGCTGATCGAGATCGAAGAGACCAACACAGGGAGCTTCGATCTTGGTGGTGCGGTGTCCTCGGACTCTGGTGTGATTGGTCGCATCGCGATCACGCAGCGGAACTTTGACCTGAGCGACACTCCCGACTCGTTTGGTGAGTTCATTTCAGGACGCGCGTTCCGCGGCGGTGGTCAGACGTTCCAGATCGAGGCGCTCCCTGGTAACGAGGTACAGACGTATCGGATCTCGCTGTCTGAGCCGTATCTGCTGGAGTCGAACTACTCGGGTTCAGCGAGCGCGTTCTTCCGTCGTCGTGACTTTGATGAGTTCGACGAGGAACGCTACGGCGGGACGCTTGGTCTCGGCAGACGCTTCGGGACGCGTTGGGTCGGGAACCTGGGCTTCCGCTACAACGAGATCGAGCTGAGCGATATTGATCCGTCGCGTCCTGTGGATGTGTTCAATGCCGCGATGCCTACGACGCTTGTTGGGTTGTCCGCGTCGCTCTCGCGGACGACGCTGGATTCGCGCGTGCGTCCGACGAAGGGCTCGCGGAGCTCGATCAGCATCGAGCAGGTTGTGGGTGACTTCCAGTACACTCCGATCAATCTCAAGCACAACACGTTCATCCCGATCCGCGAGGATTACCTGGGACGCTCGACGATCCTGAAGCTGAGCACCGAGGTGGGGTACATCCCGCAGGGTCGCAACGACACGCCGACGTATGAGCGGTACTACTCGGGTGGTCAGCAGTTCCGCGGCTTTGAGTTCCGCACGATCTCACCCAAGGGCATCCGCAACGACAACGGTCTTCCATCGGACGATCCGGTGGGTGGTACCTACCAGTTCTTCCTCGGCGCTGAGGTGCACCAGCCGATCTACGAGGACTTCCTGTCGCTTGTCGGGTTTATTGATTCGGGGACGGTTACGTTTGATCCCGGCTTTGATGATTACCGCGTCGCGGTTGGGTTCGGGTTCCGGATCTTTATGCCCGCGTTGTCGCCGGCGCCGCTCGCGTTTGACTTTGGTTTCCCGATTGTGAAGGAGGACGGCGACAAGGAGCGTCTGTTTACCTTCTCGGTGGACCTGCCGTTTAACTGATTTTTGGTTGATTTTTGAGGTCAACCTTTGTTCTGACGCGCGGTATATGATTGCGGGACGAACTGTTTCTTAGGAGATTGCATCAGATGCACAAGACACACAAAGCATTTTTCACGCTCGCTGGAATCGCGATGTTGCTCAGCGCCGTGTTCGCTGTTCGCGCCGGAGCGACGGCTTCGCGTCCCCCTGCACAGCCGACCGCGATCGCGGTGGTTGACATCGTGGACATCATCGCAGGCCTCAACGAGCGCGAGGTTCTTGAGAACCAGCTCAACGATCGGATGGAAGCACGCCAGGCACAGCTCAACGAGGTCGTCGAGCAGATCAAGGTGCTCGAAGCGGACGTGCAGATGCTCACGCGAGGCACAGACGAGCATCGCGAGAAGCTCCGCGAGTACCTCGAGAAGCAAGCGGTCGCGAAGGCTCGCCGCGAGGCGCTGTCTCAGATCGTCTCGATCGACATGGGCAACGTGATGGCTGGTCTCTACGAGAAGGTCGAGAAGGCGATCTCGGACATCGCGGATCGTGAGGGCTACGACATTGTCCTGCTCGACGACTCGGAGTTCCCGCTCCCAGAGAACGCGCCGGATCCGGACGTGTACCGCGCGATCATCACCAAGAGCATCGTGTATCGTCACGATTCGATCGATATCACCCAGCAGGTGATCACGCTGATGAACAACGAGTTCAGCGCCCCTTAAAGTGGGCGTGAGCTGAGCAACGAGTTTGATGACACCGGATCGGATAATTTCCGTATAATGAGCATCATGACCTCATCTGAGACTGATTCTGTGCAGCCTGCTCCCGATCGATCGGGAGCGGGCGGTCTGGGTCTGCCTATCAGTGCTGGCGCGCTGGCGGGATTGCTCGATGCGGAGCTCGTGGGCAATGCGGAGGTGCTGCTCGATGATCTGGGATCGATCGAGACCGGGACGAGCCGAACGCTGACGTTTATCCGATCCAAGAACTACGCGAAGCTCTGGGCGGATTCAAAGTGCGGCTGCGCACTGGTCAGCGAGGGCATCGAGGTTCCGGATCACGATCCCGAGCATCGGGCACTGATTCTGGTTCCCGATGCCGACGAGGCGCTGGTGAAGCTGCTCGAAGCGATCAATCCGGATCGCGAACGTCCCGATGCGGGTGTACATTCATCGGCAGTAATCCATCCATCGGCGGCGATCGATTCGCTCGCGGCGATCGGTCCAGGATGTGTCGTGGGCGCGGGATCGAGCATCGGCGCGGGGGTCGTGCTGATGGCGAACATCACGATCGGCGTTGACGTGAAGCTCGGCGACGAGACGATCCTTGAGCCGGGAGTAGTGATCGAGGATCGTTGTGTTGTTGGTAATCGTTGCGTGATCGGCGCCAACAGCGTGATCGGGAGCGACGGGTTTGGGTACCTGCCTCCGACGGATCAGCGTGGCGCGATCAAGGTCCCTCAGATCGGGACAGTCCAGATCGGCGACGACGTGGAGCTGGGCGCGTGCGTGACGGTGGATCGCGCGAAGTTCGGCGCGACGACGATCGGGGATCGGACGAAAATCGATAACCAGGTGCACATCGCGCACAACTGCGTGATCGGTTCCGACGCGCTCATCTGCGGGCGCACGACACTGGGTGGATCATCGAGCATCGGGGATCACGCGATGGTCGGCGGAGCGGTCGTCGTCAACGACCACGCGCGCATCGGAGCGAACACACGCGTCGCGGGCGGATCCATGGTCCTCGAGCAAGTCCCCGACGGCGAGACGTATGCAGGGGTTCCCGCGATCCCGGCTCGCAAAGCGATGCAGAACTACGGCGCTGCGAGGGACCTCGGCTCGTTCGTCCGATCCGTCGAGAAACGCCTCGGAAAGCTCGAATCCGACGAGTCTGCTGAGTGATCGGATCTTCCATGCTCCAGCGCACACTCCAATCGAAAGCGGTTGTCGAGGGCAAAGGGCTGTTTACTGGCGCGGATTCACGATGCACGATCTCTCCCGCAGCAGTGGGGACGGGGTTGGTGTTTGTGCTTGCTGGTACTCGGATCAAGGTCGAAGCGGGATCGATCCGCAAGGAGCCCGTGCATCCGGTGTTTGCACAGGTGCCGCCGCGCTGCAGCGCTGTGGGGGATGGGGACGCGATCGTGTGGACAGTCGAGCATGTGCTCTCGGCTCTGCGCGGGCTTGGGATCACCAACGCGCTCATCGAGCTGAGTGAACGCGAGGTTCCCATCATGGACGGATCGGCGCTCGCGTTTGTGGAGTCCATCGTCGCGGCGGGGATCGAAGAACAAAACCAAGACGCTGAGGTCATCACGATCAAAAACACAATCCGCGTAGAGCGCGGTGAGTCGTGGATCGAAGCGTCGCCTTCGAAGAGTATCAGCTATCAATACACGATCGACTACGGCCTTGACTCTCCCATCGCGTCTGCGAAAGTTTCCTGGGACGGCGAAAGAAACAGCTATGAACAACTGATCGCGCCGGCGCGGACGTTCAGTCTCAAGCACGAAGCGGACATGATGCATCAAGCGGGGTTGTTCACGCATCTGACGCCGAGGGATCTGCTCGTGCTTGATGAGGACGGCCCGATCGACAACGCGCTTCGGCACGAGCATGAGTGCGCGTATCACAAGCTGCTCGACCTGATTGGTGATGTGGCGCTGCTTGGGAAGCCTGTGATGGGCACGATCCGCGGGCACAAATCCGGTCATTCGCTCGCGCACGAGCTTGTTTGCGCGATTGATCAGCAGCAGTGACACGATCTGTGCGCCTTTCTTGTCGCGCGCTGCGTGATGCTGCTTTGGGTGTGTACTCAAAGAGTTATAATTGAATCCCCCACTGCTCCGGATCCCGCGGCTGGTGTGCACGAACGCTCCGTGCATGCGGCTGTGCATATGAGCGTGGGAGATTTGGTATGTGGAAGAAAGCTGTGTGTGTTGTGGTGTTGTGGGTTGTGTGTATCCAGATCGGCGCGTGTGCTCCGCTTGGACAATCGATCGATCGTCTGAGCACGATGCGCGAGCAGGCGAGCGAGATCCGAGCGGATCTGCAGTCGCAGATCGATGAGCTGGAGCTGATGCGAGAGTCGTTCCCGGATGGATCGGATCAGCGGATCGGGATCGAGGGTCTGATGGCGCAGGTGCACGCGAAGCTCGCTGTTGTTGATGCGGCGATCGTGCACGCGGATCAGGTGCTCGAGAGCGCGAGCAATCCGAGTGATCCGCTCACGGTCGCGGCGGATTCGATCTCGCCGTATGTTCCCGCGCCGATCCAGGCGCCGCTTGTGCTCGGCGCGGCTCTGATCGCGACGATTATGCGATCGAGGTCGCTGAAAGTCGGGACGCAATCGATTGTTGAATCGATCGATCACGTGCTCCGCAAGGACGAGTCGTTCAAGCAAGCATTCGCGGCGAACGCGGACACGATCCGCACGATCCAGACGCCGAGTGCTCGCAAGATGGTCGAGAAGTGGAAGAAGTGATGCTTACTCGCTGATCTGTGTGCTCAGCGCCAGTTCGAGTCGATGATCTCCGGTGCGGATCGCGCGGATGTTGACGACGCGGCCGTCTCCGAGATCGACGCGTGCTTTGCCGAGTCGATCGCTTGTGAGGTATCTCGACGCGAGTGCTGTTGGGATGCGCGTAGTCCCGGCGAAGGCGCGTTTGGTGTTGATGGTGAATCGTCCTTGGCCATCGGTGCCGGGCTCGATGACGGCCCAGACGATCGTGGATCCTCTGTCGTGGTTGAGCTTGGTGCCGATGGTTAATCCGGATTGGTCGATGTCGATGCGGACCTCTCCGATGGAATCCGCGGCGTCGTTCTGGAAGGACTCGAGTGTCTCACGCAAGCGGTGCGCGAGCCAAGCGTTGAGATGATCCTGATCGATCGCGGCGGTCCAGTCTTCTTCGCCGACTGGTCGCACGCGCGTCAGGGCGCTGGTGATCCGGTTCTCGAGCTCGATCCCGGATTGCTCAGTGATGTTGGGGTTGTTGTCGAGCTGTGACCACCAGTTTGGGGTGTTGTTGAGTTTGCTGAGCTGCATGATTGTCAGCACACACAGCAGGACCACGGAGATCATGGCGCACACGATCGCGATCACGAATCGGTCGTGTGATTCGCTTTGGGATCGGGATGTGCGGCGTGTGCTCACAGGACCATCATAGAAAAACAGCCCGGGTTTGCCGGGCTGCTGTAGATATTCGGATCGAATATTTGAATTCGCGGATTAACGCTTGGAGAACTGGAAGCGGCGGCGAGCACCAGGCTGACCGTACTTCTTGCGTTCGACCTTACGTGCGTCGCGGGTGAGGTATCCGGCGTCGCGGAGCGCGGGCTCGAAGTTCGGATCGTATCCGACGAGCGCACGAGCGATTCCGAGGCGGACGGCTTGTGCTTGTCCCATGTATCCACCGCCGTGGCAGCGGACGAAGACGTCGAGCTTGCCTTCGGTGTCGGTCAGCTTGAGCGGAGCGACGGCGTCGGCGCGGTCACGCATCTCGGAGAAGTACTCTTCGATGGATTTGAACTTCTTGTTGTTGATCTGGACTTTGACTTCGCCCTTGCCAGCGTCTTGTGCAGGACGGAAGCGGACGCGAGCGACGGCGCGCTTGCGGCGTCCGGTGCCCCACCACCAGCCGTGCTTGTCAGCGGGCTTCGGGTCTGGGAGGACGCGTTCTTGGGTTTCGACAGGTCCGGTGTCGGCGACGGTCTCGCCGGCGAGGTCTGGGTTGGTGATGGTGGTTTCGTATCCAGCCATGTGTTCACTATCCTTTTCGTATCCGTCCGCATCCACGCATCTTGGTACACCCAAGACCGCTTTGGACGGTTTGGTGGTTCGTTAGAGCGCGATCGGGTTCACGCCTGCGTGTGGGTGCTCGGCGCCGTCGTAGACCTTGAGCTTCTTGAGCATCTGACGTCCGAGACGGTTCTTCGGGAGCATTCGGCGGACAGCTTCGGAAACGAGGATGTCCGAGCGGCGCTCGCGGAGGTTGCCGAGGGTTTCTGCTTTCTGACCGCCGGGGTATCCGGAGTAGGTCAGGCGCATGTTCTGGTCGGCTTTGTTTCCTGAGAGTCCGACCTTGCCGGCGTTGACGACGATGACGAAGTCGCCGCAGTCGACGTGCGGGGTGTACTCAGGGCGGTGCTTGCCCATGAGGACGGTCGCGATGTCCGATGCGAGACGGCCGAGTGATTGGTCGGTCGCGTCAACGATGCGCCATTGCTTAGTGACGTCGCCGTTCTTTGCCATGAACGTTTGGCGGCGAAGGTGGTGGCGTGTTGGTTTGCTTCCCATGGGGATCTCCTAACCTTGATGACTCGTTGGATCTGGGCATGTTCAATCGAGACGATGAACGATGCAGCCCGAATCCGCTGAGGGGGGTGCTTGGTACGCTGCCTACCGGGCAGGGCGGGCGGATCGTTTGGCGAGCCGCAGGTTTGTGAAATATATGCTCAGCGGGCAAGCCGCTGGGAACACAGAAATTAGGCGTTGAAATGGATCGGGTCAAATTCATGGCTCAAACAGAGCATGCATTGGAGCAAATTGCCCGATGAATAGGCATGGATGAACCGAACCAGCCGATTTCCGAAACGCCTGAAACACACCAACCAAATACCGATCAACACCAATCTGATCCGGGATCTCCGATGTCGGGGTTCCTGGCGCTGATCTTCGCGGTGGTCGTCGCGGCGGGGGTGATCTTCTGGCAGAACCTGCCTGAGTCGAGTCATTATGCCGCGATCGGGGAGGACGTGCCTGAGCTGGTGATCTCTGCGGAGACATCCGCTCCGGGACGGTTCGGGCAGTTCGATCTCGCGGCACGGATGTTCATCCGCGGGCGGACAATGCTCGCGGGGAACGAAGACAGCATCATGTCGCAGTTCGCGATGGCGTACACCCCTGAGGACCAGGTCCGCGCGATCATCATGAGCGGGGAATTTGAGGGCGCCGACGAAGCGCTCCAGCGGATCGAGACGCTGCAGATCGAGCTGTTGTCCGATGTCGCGATCGAGTCGTTTGAGTCTATTGAAGAGAACGGGGTTGATGACACGCTGGATGACAAGCCCGATCCGCGGGTGAGTCTGATCAACGCGGAGCTCAGGGCGCTCAAGTCGATCTACACCAAGGGTCCCGATTCGATCAGTCAGGACAAACGCGATCAGCTCGTCGCGCGCTACGGCGTGCTGGGACAAGCGGCGCTCGCGTTTGGGCTTGATGATGATGATCCGAAGCGCGAGCCGGTGGTCAATGGGTTTGTCGGGATCGCGCTGTTGTTGTTCTTTGCAATGATGGTCGTGGTGTTCGCAACGCTCGCGGGGTTTGTGCTGCTGATCTTTGGGATGGTGAATCTTGCATCAGGGAAACTGAAGTTCCGCTTCAAAGCTCCAGCGCCGGGGGGGTCGGTGTTTCTCGAGACCTACGGCTTGTTCGTCGCAGGGTTCGCGGTGCTCTCGATCGGTCTGTTTGTGCTAAGCACGAAGGTGAATCCGGCGCTTGGGGCGCTGTCGCTCCCGCTTCAGTGGGTCCTGCTGCTGATCCCGGCGTGGGCGCTGGTGCGCGGGATGAAGATTGGCGCTTGGAAGGAAGCGATCGGGTTCCATCGCGGCGAGGGATTGTTTAAAGAAATCGGGTGCGGGATCGTTGCGTACCTCGCGAGTATTCCGGTGTTCCTGGTCGGGATCGTGATCACGCTGATGGTTGTCATCGTGCAGGGGATGATGGCGCAGTCGAGCGGACAAGCGCCGGAGGTGGTTGAGAATCCGATCTTCGAGCTGCTCAGCGGGGCGAATCCGCTGGTGATTGTGCTGGTGTTTACGCTCGCGACGGTGTGGGCGCCGCTCGCGGAGGAGCTGGTCTTCCGCGGGGCGTTGTATCGTCACATGCGTGGTCGATTGCACTGGGTAGTGGCGGCGTTGTTCAGTGCGTTGTTGTTCGCGTACATGCACTCATACGGCCCATTGATGGTCGCGCCGCTGATTGCGCTGGGGTTCATGTTCGCGTTTATGCGTCAGTGGCGCGGGTCGATCATCGCGCCGATCACGGCACACTTCATCCACAACGCGTCGCTCGTGGGGTTCATGATTGTGTTTATCTCGCTGCTCAAGGATCCGGTGATCAGCTAGCGGGCTGTGGGACTGAGCGGGCAGTGTCGTCTGAAGTTTGATTCGACACTTTGAGCAGCGCCGAAGCCGCGGCTTTACTAATGACGATCAGCGCCATGATGGTCGCGACGATTCCCGCGACGACGACCCAGCGGGGTTGATTGAATCCGCCGTTCCATCCAGTGAAGGAGACTCCGATGAGGACGGCCGCGAGGGTGCGTGGGGTCATCCCGATGATGGTTCCCAGCACGAAGACGCCGCGGGAGACTCCGAGGCATCCGAGGAAGAGGTTGGTGAGCGCGAAGGGGGCGCTCGGAGAAGCGCGGAGGAGGGCGACGATGAGGATCGCTCGTCGCGTGCTTGCGGTCAGGAGCGCATCGCGGACCATGATCGCTTTGGGTGATCGGTTGAGTTCTTGCTCGACGCGTTGACGCGCGACGCGCTGGACGAGTTCGTATCCGATGAGCGCCGCTCCGCCAAATCCGACGAGCGCGGCGGGGAGTCCGAGCGTGACCCCGAAGGTGTATCCCGCGAGGATCGCTTGGGAGACTGTGGGGAGACATCCGAATCCCGCGAGCATGATGAACGCGGCGGTGTAGATCAGCATCCCGATGACGAGCTGGGTGGTTGATCCCGAGTCTCCGACGAGCGCCATGGAGATGGGTTCCATGTTCAGGACGAGCATGACTCCCGCGAAGCTTGGGAGGATGGACCACGCGACGCCGAGGATCATCGCGGGACCGAGTCTGCGGAGCATGGCGCAGCCGCCTTTGAGTCGGTCGCGTCCGAGCTTGTGGACGAATCCGATGACAAAGAGCAGCGAGCAGGTCAGCGCGATGATCGGAGCACGCGAAGGCGAGAGTATGTTCGCGGCCGTCCAGTCGCGCCAGGTTGTTGGCATGATCTCGATCAGCGTCGGCATCGAGATGATCGCGGCGATGAAGGTGATGCTCCAGTAGAACGCTTGCATCGTCAGGCGCGAGCGGAGGGATTTGGGCTGCGATGATTTGGTCGAGGCCCCCACCATCGCGCAGGTCGCGGCGCTGGCGAAGGAGCTGGGTCCGGAGCATCCGGCGCAGGTGCAGTCGTCGTCGCATCCGCCGTTCTCGCTTGGGAGCACGTGCAGATCGATCGCGACTGGGCGCTCTGGAGCGGGGACACGAGCGGGGGCGATCCGCTCTTTCTCTAATTGAGACTGTGTATCAACGACGGTCATCGGGGGATGGTAGACCCCTCAAGGCGAGGATTCTCAATCGTTTGCGCTTGGATTTGGACCAGGATTCGAGTCTGGTTTTGAGTCTGGGTCTGGGGCCGTTTCTGGTTCGCTTCCCATCGCTTTCTCGATGGCTTTGTTGGCCATATTTCCGAGCAGGAGGAGGACCCCCACCATCAGCGCGATGCCGGCGATGACGAGCCATTTGGGTTTGTCGTACTCGTCCCAGCTCTCGATCTGCGATCCGATCCAGACCGCCGCGAAGGTCCGCGGCGCCATCCCGACGACGGTCGCGATGACATAGGGGACGAGCTTCACTCCAGAGACGGCCATGAAGCCGTTCATGAGCGAGAAGGGGGACGCGGGCGAGACGCGCAGGAGCATGAGGATGCCTGTGGCGCGCCAGAAGCCGTGCTTGATGAACGCGTCGCGGACGATCTGTGCTTTGGGGTGACGATGGAGTTCTTTCTCGACGCGTTTGCGAGCGACGAGCAGCGCGATGCAGTACCCAATGATCGACGCGCCGGTGAATCCCGCGAGCGCGGCGGGGAATCCGAATCCGATCCCGAACGCGAATCCCGCGAGGATCGCTTGGGAGTAGGTCGGGAGGAATCCGACGCCTGCGGTGATGATGAAGATCCCGATGTACATCGCAAGTCCGATCGCGAGTGATCCGCCGCCTTCTTGGTTGCGCTGGAGGAGGATGTCGGACGCTTTGGACATGTTGGCGAGCAGGAGGAACCCAGCAATCGCGGGCATCGCGGCCCAGAGGAATCCGAGGACCGCGGCGGGACCGAGGCGAGAGACGATCGCGCCGAAGGATTGGTTGGAGTCTTGTGATGACTCTGGAGCTTGGTTTGAAGGGGTTTCGGTCATGGGGGGATGGTATGCGATGGATCTCAGTGAGAGATTGATGCGTATCTCTCCGATGGAATGCATCGCGGATTGCTCATCGGAATGTATATCTTCGCCACAGTGATTGTACTGGGGTATTTAATCGATGCTCAGGGTGTCAGACGCTGTTATGACATCGGGTTTCCGTCTTATCTGTACGTCGAACTCAAAGACGGCGAATACATCGTTCAAAATGAAGACGAATACTTCCTTGAACATGACTCTGACGCGTTGTTCTCAGGCATCAACTTGTACGCTAGACCAAAGCGATCCCAAGGACCTATCAAGAACGGTTTCACCTTCTACTACACACGAAGTTTCATGGAATCTCAATCAGATGTCCGGATATATGACTGGGGAGAGCATTCGGAAGAAGAACTCCAGCGTGTATACGAAGCATGTCTTGCATATGCCAAGGCCCACCCTGTGTACGCACCCTATCGCCCTGGTGAGCCTGCAACAGTCACTTTTGATTCTGCTCAGATGATCAAATGTGGCGCGGGGCTCGCCTCTTACTTGGGACTGCCGGCATTGGTCACTTGGATGATCTCGTGCATGGTTCCTGCTGAAAGGATGAACTCGATCGCATACAGACGAGAACACATGCTCTGTGTACATTGCGCCTACGAGATCGAAGGGCTTACCTCCCCTATCTGCCCTGAATGCGGCAAGGAGCATGGTTCAAAGATCGGTGAGCCCGCCTAAACTCTCGTATCGCTCGGAGGTTTCGGGCGATTGACACCCTGTTTCCCCCTGTGCCAACGCATGGGATTGAGGAGAGTTTCGGCATGATCCCGCACCCGCCGCCCCGTGAGAGTTCTTTAGGTTTCTTGTACCTGCCGCCGTTTCGCGTGCAGGGGTATTCCGTCGCGGGTGAAGCGACGGCGATCTCGATCCCTGAGATGGATGTCTGTTTCGATATGGGCAAAGCGTTCCGCGCGCATCTTGCTCCCAAATACTGCGTGCTCTCGCACGGGCACATGGACCACATCGGTGGTCTCGCGTACTGGTGCTCGCAGCGGAACTTCCAGGGGATGGGGCCGGGGACGATCGTGTGCGACAAGCGCATCGAGGACGATGTCCGCGAGATGATGAGCGGCTTCCACAAACTCGAGCGTCAGCAGACTCCGTACGAGCTGATCTCTCTGGAAGCGGGCGAGGACCTTGAGATCAAGAACAACATCGTGCTGCGTCCGTTCCATACGGAGCACACGTGTCCGAGCATGGGGTACTCGATCATCGAGAAGCGCACGAAGCTCAAACCAGAGCTCGTCGGGATGCCTCAGGAGAAGATCAAAGAGCTGCGCCAGCGCGGCGAAGAGATCGTCAACCACTTCGAGGTCCCGCTCGTTGCGTACACAGGGGACACGCTCCCAGGGGCGCACCTGCTGACTCCGGAGGTGATGAACGCCCAGATCATCATCAGCGAGTGCACGTTCTTTGAACCCGATCACACCAAGCGCGCGAAGGTCGGGATGCACATGCACGTCAACGACATCGCGGAATGGCTCAAGGTTGTCCAGTGCGAGCACATGGTGATCTGTCACGTCTCTCGCCGGACGCACATGGGACAGGCACGCAAGGCGCTGATGTCCGTCGCGGGCAAAGAGCTCTGCGAAAAGGTGCACTTCCTGATGGATCATCGCACGAACCGCGAGCGCTACGACGTGCAAGCGGAAGAAGCGCGGAAGATGGAAGAGGAACTCGCGAATCGCGATTGAGAGCGGGTCGCTTACTCGTCGACGCCTAGATCCTGCTTGGTGAACAGCGCGTGGAACTCGACTCCAGCGCCCTCGATGTTCTCTCGCGCGCCTTCTTGTCGGTCGATCACGCTGATGATCGCGGGGACCTTCGCGCCTAGTGACTTGAGCACTTCCACGGCTTCGAGTGCCTGTCCGCCTGTAGTGGCCACATCTTCGACGAAGACGACGACGTCACCCTCGTGGACATCACCCTCGACCTGCTTCGCGGTGCCGTAATCTTTCTTGGCGTTGCGGACGAAGATTGCGGGCTTGCGTGTCTCCATCGCGGCGACGGTCACGAGCGGGATCCCTCCGAGCTCGGCGCCGGCGAGTCGTGTGACGGAGCCGTGCTTGGACTCGATCTCCGCGATCCGTGACGCGAACATGGATCCGAGCTTGACGAGGATCTCCGGCTGGGTCGAGAACTTGTACTTGTCGAGGTAGTAGCTGCTGGTGCGTCCCGAGCGGAGGGTGAACTCACCACGCAGCAGCGAAGCGTCGGCGATCTGCTGAGCGAGCTTGGAGATTGGTTTGGACGAATTGTGCGTGGTCATCGGGAATCTCTCGGATTGAGCGTGCTGGTTCTGAGTCTTGATCTGGGTCTATGGTCCGGGAATTATGGTGCAGGAGGGACGAAAAACCTTGATTTGAGCGGTTTTTTGTCGAGCAGGCGTCATAATTGGCTCCCCTAGGCGTTTGGCGTCGTGAGCCCTGCTTGGGGATGAAGCATACCCCTGGGCACGCCGATATATGTGCTTTCGGCCAGGGATGGTGAATCGACGGGTCGTGTGGCGGCAATCGTGCCGTGAACCCGTCAACGCAAACATGAACGCTTGAAGGATTCGGGAGGATCTCCACTATGAAGTTGAATGCACGCCAATGTTGCCTGATCGCTGGCCTGACTGTCGGACTGCTCGGATCGAGCACGCTCGCGCAGGTCGCGCCTCCGCCATCGGAGACCAAGAAAGAAGAGCCCGCGGCTCAGCCTGCTGCTGGAGCGACTCAGGAACAAGCTTCCGAAGCAACACAGCCCGCGGCCCAGCCCGCGAATCGTCCGGTGAGAACACACACCCCTGGCGCCAACCAGACCGGTACTCAGAATCTCCCGACAAGCACCCCATACCCCAAGCTGCTCGCAAAGGACGAGAACGGCAAGATCATCCGCCTGACTGAACTCCCTGACATCCTCGCGCTGCGCTCGAACCCAACAGTCGGTCAGCGCTCCGTGACCGCGATCATGCCTGTGCTGTATGGTCGTCGCGCTCGCTTCGAGCGTCTGGTGATCGACAACCTCGACCTGTACTGGATGGTCACCGATGGCCGTCTGGAAACGATGGACCTGAGCGATATCCAGAAGATGTCGGAGATCGCTGAGATGATCAAGCCGCTGGTCGGACGCACCACGCTCTCGCAGGAGCTCCGCAACCGCGCGATCCTCACACGTACCCAAGCGGGTATGAACGAGTACATCGTCAACGAGTACAAGCAAGGCATCACCACCGAGATCCAGTTTGAATCCGAGGATCCGCTCAGCGAGATCATGCGATTCATCCTCCAAGACTCGATCCACGAGACCTCGCAGGCGTACCGCGCGATGGTCGCTGAAATCTCCAACCAGGTCGGTGATCTGGTCAAGGAAAGCGGACTCAGCTCGTCGGCAGCGGTGGCGCTCGCTGAACTCCAAGCTCCGCTCGCTGAGGACAAGGACGCACAGCTCGAGCAGCTCGCTCAGCTTGATGAAGCGATCCGGGCTCTGAGCGTTGACGAGGGCATCGAGCTCTTTACCGCGATGCGCAAGCAGCGCAAGAACCCCGATATCTCTCCTGCGATCCGCGAGATCAACGTCATGCACGATCGCAAGGTCGATATGAGCGAGAAAGAAGGGTACTTCGAGGGCGAGATCCGCTACCAGGACGGCCGCGTGATCAAGACCAAGGAAACCAAGGCAGCGCACACAGAGAAGCTCGACAAGATCAAGTCCGACACCGAGAAAGCGGTCGAAGGCAAGTCCGACGGCGCTGGTGTACCAGTCGACGATTAATCCGAATCACATCCTCTTCTGTGAACCAAAAAGCACCCGGTTTCAACGCCGGGTGCTTTCTTTGTATGGATAGGTTGTGTAACTGATCTCTTACTCAATCAGCGTTATTTAATCAGCGCGCGGACGCATCATCGGGAACGGGAGCACGTCGCGGATCGTGCGTGAATCGCTCAGCAGCATGACCAAGCGATCGATCCCGAGTCCCAGACCACCCGCCGGGGGCATCCCGACCTTGAGCGCGTTGATGAAGTCCTCGTCGAAGTTGCGGAAGGTGGATTCCTCGTCATCGACTCCTGCGAGCTGCTCGCGGAACTTGGTTTCCTGGATGTCTGGATCATTGAGCTCGGTGTACGCGGGACCGATCTCCATGCCTCCGATGAACAGGTCCCATCGCTCAGCGAGCGGGATGGTGTCTTCCATCGTGTCCGCTTTGGGTCGCGTGAGCGGAGAGAGGGCCGCGGGATAGTCGAGCACGAAGGTCGGCTTGCTCGGATCGATCATGTTCTCCGCGACGTTCTCGAAGAGCTCGTTGACGATAAAGATGTCCGCGATCGGGGTGCCGTCTTCGCTCTTGGTTTTGTAGCCGCGCTTGGTTGCTTCCTCGCGGGCGCGATCGAGATCGTCGAACTCGAATCCCAGCGCCTGCTTGAACAGGTCCTTGTACGTCACGCGCTCAAACTCGGCTTCGAAGTTGATGCTCAGATCGCCGAACGGCATCGCGTCGATGCTGTTTCCTGTGGCGCTCGCCGCGGTCTGCGCCATGTCGCGGATCAAACCCTCCGCGATCTCGCGCATCGTCTCGTAGTTCCCGAACGCTTGGTAGAGCTCGAGACTGGTGAACTCGGGATTGTGGGACTTGTCGAGCCCTTCGTTGCGGAAGTTTCTGCTGACCTCAAAGACGCGTGGCATCCCCCCAACAAGCAGACGCTTGAGGTAGAGCTCTGGCGCGATGCGGAGCGAGAGCGGGATATCCAGCGCGTTCATGTGTGTAAAGAACGGACGCGCCGCGGCACCACCCGCTTGGGTCTGGAGGACAGGGGTATCGACCTCGACGAACTCGAGCGCATCGAGATTCTTGCGGAGCGCTTTCATGAGCTCGCCTCGGAGCATGAAGACGCGCGTGGTTTCGGGATTGACCCACATATCGAGATAACGCTGGCGGTACCGCATCTCGGTATCCGTCAGTCCCGCGTGCTTCTCTGGAGGAGGGACGAGACACTTGCTCGCAGGGACGAGCGTGTCGGCCCAGCAGGTGATCTCTCCGGTGTTGGTCATCGTGAGCGGCCCTTCGGCGATCACGATGTCACCAACATCGAGCTTCTTCGCAAGCGCGAAGCCCTGCTCGTCGCAGTCGCGCTTGGAGACGGCGATCTGGAACGTGTCGCGTGAGTGGTCTCGGAGGTTGAGCCAGACGAGCTTGCCGTTGTCGCGGCTGAGCACGACTCGTCCCGCGACCTTGACGCGCGCTCGATCATCGACGAGGGGCGGGAGATCGGCTTCGGCGATCTCAGGATTGTCCCGCTTCGCTTGCTTGCGTGCTTGATTGGCGTCCTTGTTCGCTTGATCCGCGGCTTGATCGAACTTGCTGTGCGCCTGCGCGAGGTTGAGCAGGTCGTCGGTCCGCTGGCCGTAGGGGAGCATTCCGAGAGCGGCGATCTCGTCGCGATTGGCGCGGCGCTGGAGCTCAAGACGATGGAGGTCCTGCGACTCTTCCTGCTCGATATTCAGGTTTTCGGTGGTTTGGTCACTCATCGTTTGGATCGTATCACGCATAGACCACTCAAGCCCGGACCAATGCGGGATGAATCATCCCGGATCTGCTGGTGTTCTCGCTGGATGCAGGTGGGTTATGAGCTTGGGTTCTTGCCAAGGGTAAGCTCGACGACCGCGGTCATTTTCTCGTCACACAACGGCATCGACCCACCCAGATCGCTGATCAGGTCCGCCATAGTGACTCCGGAGAACTGGTTGATGAGCATCCCGATCGCTTCGTCGAGCTTGTGATGGAGCGGGCACAGCGCCGTGGTGTGGTTTTTGAGCTCCAGCGGGCAGCAGCGGATGCGCTGAATCGGATCGATCGCGTTGATCACGTCGAGCATGCTGATCTCGCTGGCGGGACGCGCGAGGCGGTATCCGCCTCCGACGCCGCGGCGTCCGCTGACGATCTCGGAGCGTGCGAGGAGCTGGAGCACCTTCGCGAGGTAGTTCATCGGGACCTTGGTCATCTCGGCGAGTTCGGAGGTCGACACCAGACCATCCGGGCGGTATGCCAGGCAGATGGTTGCGCGGAGTGCGTATTCGGTGGTTTGCGAGAGCAAGCGGATCTCCGGGTCTCAATTGGCTATATATAGCCAATATCAGGACGACTAGTTAGAAACTATATTGGAATGATGACAAGTTTCAGCGAAATTACGTGCTATGCGATCAATATTTTTCCTACATGTTCAGGATAGTTCCAGAATCAACTGCCGCCGACGACGCTTCGCAGCGCGTTTCGTGACTGATCGTCGAGCCCGTCGGCCGGGACGAGTTGGAGGAGATTGTCGATAACATCCTCCGCGGTGACCTGGTCGGCTTGGGCGTTGAAGTTGAGCACGATGCGGTGACGGAGCACAGGATGCGCGATCGCTCGGATCGTCTCGACGCTCACCAGTCCATCCCCAACAAGCATCGCGTGCGCCTTGGCGGCATGGACCAGCGCCTCGCTCGCACGAGGACCAGCACCCCACGAGACATAATCGCGGACCATGTCGGGGACACCAGAGGTGTCCTGCTCGTTGACGCGCGTGGCGCGGACGAGCCGCAGCGCGTACTTGCAGACGTGATCGGGGACCGGTGTGTGCTTGATGATTTTCTGTGCTTCAAGGATCCGCTTTGGACCCACGACCGCGTTGACAGGGTTCTCGCCTTTGGTCGCGCTGCGTTTGATGACCTCCAGCTCCTCTTCTTCGCTTGGGTATCGCACGAGGATCTGGAACATGAATCGGTCGAGCTGCGCTTCTGGGAGCGGATAGGTGCCTTCTTGCTCGAGCGGGTTCTGGGTCGCGAGCACGAAGAACGGATCGGGGAGCGCGTGGCGCTGACCTCCTGCAGTGACCTGACGCTCCTGCATCGCTTCGAGCAGCGCCGCTTGGGTCTTGGGAGGGGTTCGGTTGATCTCGTCGGCGAGGATCACGCTCGAGAAGATCGGTCCTGGGACGAAGCGGAGCGAGCGCTGTCCTGTTGCTTTGTCCTCCTCGATCACCTCGGTGCCGGTGATATCCGAAGGCATCAGGTCGGGAGTGAACTGGATTCGGTTGAAGTCCAGCTCCATCGCTTGAGCGATCGTCGAGATCACAAGCGTTTTGGCGAGTCCAGGCACGCCGACGAGCATCGCGTGTCCTCTGGAGAACACGGACATGAGGATCTGATCGATGACCTCGTCCTGTCCGACGATGACCTTGCGGATCTCGGATTTGAGCAGGTCGTAGCTCTCGCGGACCAGAGCGATCATCTCTTCGCCGGATTGTCCATTGGACGTTTGATCAGAGTTCTCGGACATGTCGGCTCCTCCTTGAAACAGTATCACGCGGCCCTCGATCACATCATATCGACCCGATGCATCGGCGTTGCGGAGGATTCGTCCCTGCGGGAGAGCGGCGGCGGATTGGGGAGGGGAGATTGGGGGGAGATTGGGGGGGAGATCCAAAAAAGATGGCGGCTGCACGGGGTCTCGTCGTGCAGCCGCCGGGGAACGGTTCTGGAGTACAGAACCGGCGTCGTGGTCATGTTTGGGAGCGTTCACATCGGAATGCGGATGCTCGATTCTGATGGTTGGGAATGTCCCTCCACCTCTTTCAACCGATCAGCAGAAATCGGGTTGCTGATTTCAAAAGAATTAATCCTCGTCCAATCGTTCGATCAGACGCTCGATCAGATCGGTCAGCGACTCCATCCGAGTCTCCAGCATCCCTTCGAGTTCTTCCAATCGTCCCTCGAGCTCTTCCATGCGGTCGTTGAGCTCGTTCTCGATCTCAGGCATCGCCGCGTGGAGCTTGTCCTCGAGTTCATGGATGTGGTTCTGGAGCCCCTCGGCGTGGCGCTTGAGCAGGAGCTGCCCGTCCTTGTACTCCATGGTCAGACGCTGAGCGTCGCGCATCGCTTCCTCGGCTTTGCGCTGCATCTGCTCTGCAAAGAAGCGTCGTTCTACCCCGTCATCCGTCTCGACCTGGAGCTCGATCATGCCGCTGCCGTCGTCGTGTGAGAATCGCGACCAGAGGTTCTCGTGGAGCGATGCGCGGATCTGTTCTTCGATCTCGCGGATCTTGCTCTCCTCGACCCCTTGAGCACGGAGGGCTTCGATGATTTTGTCATGGGTTTTGCGTTGTGTTTCTTCGCCGAAGAACTTCGCTTCGCCGGGGAAGGTGAAGTTGCCCTTGTTGTCGCGAGTCACCCAAGAAGTCGACGGGGTTGGTGGCGCTGCGGGATGTCCCAGCGCTGTCGCGTCGTATGGGAGCAGCTTGGTGTTGATCTTCATCTTCTCGCCCTTGCGGACCAGGACGATTTTGATTTCTTCGCCTGGTTCCTTGGTGGAGAGCAGCTTGGTCAGTCCTGATGGGGAGAGACCGTCGGAGCCGTTGATGGAGATGATGATGTCCTTGTCTTTGATCCCGGCTTTGTCGGCGCTGAGTCCCTTGATGACGCGCTCGACGAGGATCGCGTCGCCTGTGATCCCGAGGTGCTCGCGGAGCGAGTCGCTCGGTTCATCGGTGTAGATCCCGAGCATGACCTTTGGGTGTTCTTTGACCTGAGCAACGAACTGCGCGTCGCCCATGCCTTGTCCGACCCATTGCTGGATTTGGCCGTGATTGTCTTTGGCAACGAAGACCGAGTGATTCCCGGAGTGATCACCGATCCATGTGTTGTGGTTGCGATCGAGCTTGAACTCGTAGAGCTCCCCGCCGTCTTTGGAGAGGATGATGAATGAGTTGTCTTTCTTCTTGAGCTGATTGTCTGGGACGAGCTTTCCATCGAGTTTGATGGTGTACTGGCCGTCTTCCATGCGGAGCTCGTAGGTGTGCTTGTTGTCCGCGACTTTCTCGACCCAGACGGAATGCTCGGTGCGCTCGACGTGCTCGGTGTCTTCGTGCGGATGCTCGATGCTCTCGACAATGAATCCATCGTTGGTATTGACAGAGCTCGACGCGATCGCGAGTCCTGAGATCCCTGCGAGCAGAGCCGTGGTCAGAAGTGTACGTTTCATTGGGTTGCCTCCGTGATGGCGTCAAGCCATGGTCAAACTGGTTGTGGTCCATCCCGAGTAAGTGCGGCTCGGGATGCTTACTCTGATGCGCGAAGGTCAGGAACCTGTCACCACATCGTGGAAATTCATCAGAACGCGTTGCCCCGCTTGAGGGATTTGAGATCGACCGGGATCACCACTGGATTCCCGAACTCATCAACCGCTTCGCGGTACGCCTGATCGAGCACGCGGCGTTCGATCACTTGGCGCAGGTAAATCACCTCGACCGTGCCATCGATAAGCGGACGCGTTTCGACGACGACGTGGTCTGGCATCTCCCCCACGACCTGACCGTTTGCTTGTCCGGCTTGGAGGTACTGGTTGAACGCTTGCTCTGTTCCCGCAGTGTTGAGCGGGATGAAGCTGCCCGTCTGCGGATTGTTTCCCAGCGAGTTTGATGGGTTCATCGAGATGGTGCCGGTGAACCACCCAAGCAGCAGCACAGCAGCGACGGCCCATCCCCCCCAGCGTGCGGCGGTGTTGACGCGCGATTCGAAGACGATCGGTGATCCCGATCCGCCGGGAAGATTCACGCCATCAGCGATGCTCGACGCGGCGTGCATGACCTCGCACAGCGCCTCGTGCTCACGCTGCGCATCGCTCAGGTCGTTCCAGACCTCCGCATCGGTCGAAGCGAGGATGCGGAACGAGGACCAGTCCTCGGCGCTCGCGGAGCCGTCGATCACGCGCGAGATCAGCAGATCACGCAGGTGCGCGGAGTTTTCCCCAGTCCATTCACTGCTGCGTTCGTTGGCAGGGTTGTTGTTGTTCGTGTTCGTATCCATCAAGCACCTCCAACGCGCACGGCGCGTGTGTCTTGTGATTGCTTCGCTTCGAGCTGTTTCTGGTTCTGCTTGGATTGCAGGTCCAATGTTTCTCGGAGCATCCGTCTTCCACGCGCGATGCGCGTCTCGACGGTTGTTTCTGGGAGCGAGAGCACCTCGGCGATCTGCTTGTAGCTCATCGACTGCTGACAGCGCATGAGCACGGGCTCCCTGTATTTCTCCGGAAGACTCAGCGCCGCGTCGAGTACACGCTTTGCGTCTTCCGAGAGCTGCATCGATCCGATCGAGTCGGGTTCGTTCTTGCCGCGCCCCACGAGCCGGAGCATCCCGACGCGTTTGCGTGATGCCTTGCGTCCCTGCTCGCGAGCGATGTTGATCGTCACGGTCCTGAGCCAAGGCTTGAACAGCGCCGGATCGCGCACCTCGTGCACCTTCCTACAGACCTGCAGCGCGACGATCTGCATCAAGTCTTCCAGATCCGCTTCGCGGGGTTTGTGCGCCATCAGGATCACCGCGACCCATCGGCGCACGCCGACCCAGACCTGGGACAACGCGTCGGCGTTGCCTTCGATCGCTTGCTCGATCGGCAGTGTCTGTTCCCATCGTTCACTCAAGACCCTGATCCCCTGCTAATGCCAATCTGATTCGGCTCAATACGTTGTCCTCAATACAGATGCGCCCTGTGGTCGATCCTGTCGGAATCTGTCGATAATTTGATGCTCCGGAGTGATTCATGCGGAGCGAATCCCATATGTGTTACTGGTCATATGCCCCCTAGAGTTGCAGAATCATGAGCGATGACGCGTCCCAATCCCGATTTCCCGCTCGAAACAGCGGTTCCCAGGCATCCCAGCTGCCTGGAAGGATCGAGCAGGATCAGCACATGATGTCGCTCGGGGATCATCTTGAGGACCTGCGGAAGCGGATTTTCTTCGCGCTCATCGGGATCATCCCGATCTTTGTGATCGCGTTTGCATCGGGACGCTACTTATTGGACCTGCTGATCCGTCCCGCGCGGCGCAAGCTCCTCGACGGCGGACAGGGATCGTCGCTGCTCGCGACCGGCCCATTCGAGACCTTCGGGACGGTTGTCCATCTTGCTGTCGTCGTGACGCTGCTGCTGGGATCTCCATGGATTCTGTACCACTTGTGGAAGTTTGTGTCTCCCGGACTCTACAAGCACGAGCGCCGCGTGGTGCATCTGCTGATCCCGTTCTCTGGACTGCTGACGGTGTTCAGTATTCTGTTCTTGTACTTCGTGATCCTGCCTGTGATCCTCGCGTTCTTTATTGGATACGCGTCGCAGGTGTCTGGACAAGTGTCCGTCCCCACAGCTCCGCTTGCTGAGGGACTCGTACTCCCGAGCATCCCAGTCCTTGAAGCCGATCCTGTGTCTCCAGCGATCGGGACGACGTGGATTAATGAATCGCTCATGCAGCAGCGCGTGGTCATCGGGATCAATCCTGACACCCAATCCCCGATCATCCGCGCGATCCAGCTGACGACTGATATCGGGATCATCCAGCAGTACCGCATCAGCGAGTACATCAAAACCGTACTCAACATGGGACTCGCGTTCGGGATCGCGTTCCAGACGCCGGTCGTTGTGGTTATGCTCGGATGGGTCGGGATCCTCGATCCCTACGCGATGGGACGCTTCCGCAAGCACGCGATCGCGATCTGCGCGATCCTCGGCGCGTTCCTGACCCCTGCGGATCCGCTCTCGATGGTCCTGCTCGCGGGGCCGCTCTACGCGTTGTACGAGCTTGGTCTGTTTATCGTCAAGGTGCTGCCGCTCTCAAAAGTCATCGGCAATGTACGCGAGAGCCAAGACCCCGACGCGATCACCCCTCCTGATGAACAGTTCTGATGAGCACTCCCCAGTCCAATCCCAGCGTTGCGAGCGATCTTGATCTGCAGATGATGGATCTGGCGCTTGAGCTCGCGGATCAGGGTCAGCGGATCGGGGAGGTCCCTGTCGGAGCCGTGGTCTATGAAACAGACACCGGCACCATCCTCGGCAAAGGATCCAACACGCGCGAGTGCGACAAGAACCCCTCGGGACACGCGGAGTTCACCGCGATCCTCAACGCGTGCGAAGCGATCAACGACTGGCGCCTCAATCACTGCACCCTCGTCGTCACGCTCGAACCCTGTCCGATGTGCGCCGGATTAATCGTCAACGCTCGTTTGGGTCGTCTGGTGTATGGCGCGGACGATCCCAAAGCGGGAGCCGTGCGTTCGCTGTTCAATCTCTGCGATGACGAGCGTCTGAACCATCGCTGTGACATCATCGCAGGCGTGAAGGATCAGGAGTCATCCGAGATGCTCAAAGCGTTCTTCAAGCGTCTGAGGAGGTCTGGGGGAGACGCACGCGGAGAGGACTGATCGGCTCAGAAGAGTCCCGACCAGTTCGCCTGCATGATCTGGGTTATCCCACAGTTGCCCACACTCTTGTGGGGAGTTCACATGATCTTGACACTTGGTGTCTGAGTGCTCTTCTCTTCTATACCCCTAATTGGAAATTAATTCAGTGGTGGTAGTAATTAGAGCGCCCATTTGGTGGGTAACGGGCAGATTCGTCGTCGTAAATACTTATATATAAGCATCTTGAGAAATCTGCAAACAAGCCAGCAACCTGTCGGTTAGCTGTCAACAATTGGACATTGCGCTCGATCAATTCCGCAGCTCCATCCGGCCCATCCGACACCACCACGAGTTGGCAGCGCGCACTGGAGCGCAATTCCGCGCTTATCCACGGCTTATCCCCAAGGTTTCCGACAACTGAAACAGCATTTCAGAACGCTTGATCGAGACTACTGACCAACGCGGAGGCGCGATTCGATCGCGAGCACGTCGCTGTGGAGTGCCTCGTCGTCCTTGGATCTGGACGTGATCGTGCGGACGGCGTGCATGACCGTCGTGTGGTCGCGTCCTCCGAAGTGGGCGCCGACCTCTTCGAGCGAGTGGCGCGTGTACTTGCGCGAGAGGTACATCCCGACCTGGCGCGGGAGCGCGATGGACTTGTGACGACGCTTCCCAAGAATCTCCGTGCGTTTGACGGAGTAGTACCCTGAAATCTCGGAGATGATCCGATCGATCGTTGGACCCGTTCCCTGGGCGCTGACAGCAGCCGCGAATTCTTCTCCCAGCGCGTCACGCGCCATGTCGAGGTCAATGTTCCGATTCTCGACGTTCGCGTAGATCTGGAGCTTGGTGATCGCGCCCTCGAGCTCGCGGATGTTGGAGTCGATGTAGTGCGCGATTTCCGTCACGACCGGCTCTGGGAGCTTGATCCCGCGCGCATCCGCCTTGCGTTTGAGGATCTCGATCCGCGTCTCGAATCCCGGCTTCTCGACCTTCGCGACGAGTCCCCACATGAACCTCGACACCAATCGCTCCTCAAGATCGGGGATCTCCTCAGGCGGCGCATCCGATGACAGGATGATCTGCTTGTTCGCTTGGTAGAGCGCGTTGAAGGTGTGGAAGAACTCTTCCTGCGTGCGATCGCGCTTGGCGAGGAAGTGGATGTCGTCGATGACCAGGAGGTCCACATCGCGGAAGGTGTGCCGGAACTCGGCCATACGTCCAGACTGGACGGCGCTCATGAACTGGGTCATGAATCCATCGCAGGACACGTAGTGCAGGTTGATCCCTGGATTCTCTTGCGTGATCCGCAGGCAGATCGCTTGGAGCAGGTGGGTCTTTCCGAGCCCGACCCCGCCGTGGATGAAGAGCGGATTGTACGCGAATCCGGGGTTTTCAGCGACAGCGACCGATGCGGCGTGCGCGAGTCGGTTGTTGGGTCCGATGACGAAATCGTTGAAGCCGTAGTCCGGATTGATCGGGAGAGCGCCGCTCGAATCGAGGCGCGAGCGTTCGGAGCTCGCGTGGACGATCGGGGTCGCGCCGCGCTGCTTAGAGTCGCGGAGTTCGCTCTCGCTGAGTCCCGCTTCGTCGGACCAGATCGACGAGCCGTTGGGGGTCGATCCTGATGGAGCTGGCGCTGCGGCTGGTTCTTTGTTTGGTTGCTTGGTGGAAGCATTCGCGCGTTTGGTTGTGACTGGGGATTCCCACTCGTCGTTTGGACCAAGGAATCGGACCGCGAGGAGCTGACCGGTCGATTCGCGGAGCGCATCGTTGAACGCGTCGAGACATGTCCTTCGGAGGTAGTCGCGATGCATGTCGCTCTGGGCGCGGACTCCGAACGATCCGGACGCGATCCCGAGCGGATCGAGTTCCTCGAACCACTTGCGTGTGTGTTCTGGGTGACTCATCCGCATCTTGCTCAGCACATCATCAAGAACGCTGCGGTCGTGTTGACGGTCCTGGATACCCATCGTCTGGTGTGGTCCTTCTGAGATCGCGGCGAGACGCGCTGTTGCCCCTCCGGACTTTGCAGCGCCAATCAAAGCACGCGAAAATCCGGAACTCCTACCGTACTAAGGAAGGTATGTCTTTGTCAACCAAATCATTCAAAGACGATGACTCTTGAGTGATAATTCTGACGCGGACATGATTGTTGAATCGTTGGCGCTGGGGTGGTTCGCCGGGATTGCATCAAGACGCTATTGTGTGTGTATGCCTGACCTTGGAGTCCGATTGGCCAACATGAATCCCGAGGAGCGAGCCGCGACGATCGAGCGCGGAGCGCAGGCGCTGATCAACCATCAGTGCGTCGTGCTCCCGACCGACACGCTCTACGGCTTGTTCACGCGCGCCGACGAGCAAGGCGCGGCGCTGCTCGACGAGATCACAGGTCATCCAGAGGTGCTCGACGATCCGAGGATGACCCTGCATCTTGCGGATTTGGATCAGATCATCGAACATCTTGTGCTTGATGCGCCGACGACGCGCCGATTGGTCACGACGCTGCTCCCAGGTCCAACGCGGTTTGTGATCGAGCAACCAAGCGAAGCGATCGATCGTTTGTGCGAGGCGCTCAGCATCCCGCGCAGCATTATTGATGACGGACGACATATCGCGATCCGCATCCCTGATCATCCGACGTGCCGACAAGTCCTTCGCGTTTCTGGTGTTGCGTGCATCGCGCGCCGATTGGGCGCCGCGGAGTGGGCGATCGGTGAAGATCCAGGGACAGACCTGAGCACTCTGCCTCAAGGTGCGTCTGAAACAAACGTTCCATTCCCAGCGCTTGTCGTCGATGACGGGCAGACGCTGCATCAGAAACACTCAACCACAGTCCGTCTCTCGCTTGATGGTCGGATCGACGTCTCCGCGAGCGGCGTGGTCAGCGAGCGTGAGGTGCTGTCCAAGCTCGAGCGCCGGATCCTGTTCGTGTGCACTGGGAACACGTGCCGAAGCCCGATGGCGGAGGTCATCGCGCGGGATCTGGTGCAGAAGCAGCCTCCCAGCGGGATCACGACGATCGTCCAGAGCGCCGGAGTCGCGGCCGGGAGCGGGATGAGCGCGACGCGGGAAGCCGTGGACGTGGTGAAATCGATGGGAATGGACCTTTCTGGTCACCAATCGAGACCGATCACGCTTGAGATGATTGATCAAGCGGAGATCATCTATACGATGACCCCGACGCACGCACAAGCCGTGATGACCATGGCCCCCAACTCGGTGCACAAGGTCTTTGTGCTCGACGAGCAGGAGGGTGTCCCCGATCCGATCGGGCAAGGCATCGAGGTATACCAACACACCGCTGATCGGCTCAGGGAGCTGATTCAGCGACGATTCGAGGAGATCAACGCATGAGCGAGCACATCAAGGTCGCGATCGGTTCGGACCATCGCGGGAACGCCGCGGCAAATCAGATCCTCGAGACGATCAAGAACCTTGGTCATGACGGATGGATCGTGGGAAACTGCGATGATCAGCCTTGCGATTATCCAGAGAAAGCATGGCAGGTCGGACACGAGGTCACCTCGGGCAAAGCGAACCGCGGCGTGCTGATCTGCGGCACTGGGATCGGGATGTCGATCGCCGCGAACAAAGTCGATGGACTCCGCGCCGCGCTGGTCCACGACGAACTGACCGCTCAGCTCTCGCGCTCGCACAACGATGCGAACATCCTGTGTCTCTCAGCAGACCTGCTGGGCGCGCGCTTGATGGACAAGATCATCGAGGTCTGGATCAAGACCCCATTCGACGGCGGACGTCACGAACGACGCGTCAACAAGATCACGATGATCGAACAGGGACAGAACCCATCTGAGGCACCTGTTTAAAGCTCTTTTGATCAAGTCGTTTGGATCTACTCGGTCCGGATCAGCACACTCACCTCACCAAACCCCACCACCACCACGCCGTCCGCGGCTTGGCTGATGGTCGGTTGTCGCTGGATCGCGCTTGGGAGCGTGAGCTCGATCGTGTCCATGAGCCGAGCGTTCTGCAGACTGAACAACTTCACTGGGACGTTCATCGTCCGCTGACCATCGGAGGTCGCTCGTCCGATGAGCGCGACGGAATCATTGCCCCACGCGGTATCGACATACGGGCGGCTGGTGGGCTCGGGATCCAGCGCAATTGTTTGGCCGCTTGGTTCAAACAACCCCATGCCTCCTGAAGCGACGATCGCGAGGTGCTCTCCTCGTGATTGGACATCGACCCACCCTCGTTCGTACACACGTCCGAGTGTATTGAATGAATCGATCGGGATCTTCCCGTCTTCCAGACCGATCGGGAAGAGGTTGACGTACTCGTCGAGGACGATGAGCGAATCGTCGATGATCCATCCCGCGTTGGTGTTCATGAGGTTGTCGTTGCGGATGACCCAGTCGAGCGTGCCGGTCCGTGTGGAGACTGAGAGCACGCGCTGCGAGGTCCCGACGACCAGACTCCCTGACGGCGCGACGCGGACCCAGCGTGGAGTCGAGGTCTGTGCGTCGAGCATCTGGATGATCTGTCCTGTGCGCGAATCGATCGACGCGATGCGAGGGGAGCGGAGCAGGACCTCGCCGTTCTCTGGAGCGTTGTCTATGTGCCACATCCCGACGACTCCGAGGACGCCGGACGAGAGATCGACATCATGCACGCGATTGATCGGGAGGTCCTCCGACCACAGCACCTGTCCAGTGAGCAGATCGACCGCTCCCGCTCGACCGATCCGATCAATCATCGCGAGGACTGAACCATCGGACGTGTTCATGATCTGATACAACGGCACCACACCCTCGTTGGGAGACGAGAACTGACCATCGATCTGTGCCGCGCGATCGGGGACGCGCGTCGAGCTCGCAAACAAGCGTTCGCCGATGTTCTGGATCTTCCAGCGTGTATCACCAGTGGTGGTCTCGATGGACTCGATCCATCCGCCGTCGGGATCATCTCCCGAAGGACCCCAGAAAAGGACGGTCTGGAACTCGTTGTGCACGACCACGATCGGCGCCTGCACATCCGGCGAGCGCCGCGTCCACAACAGCTCGGGGTTCGTGTCATTGAAACGGACCATCCGGACCTGCGCCAGCTGGGGCGCGAAGAACACCATCGTCTGGTAGTCGGTGCGGATCGGAGATCGGACAGGTGATCCCGTCAGCAGCGTTGGTTTGGTGTCTTGGACAAAGGTCTCGCCGAGCATCGGCGCGAGTTGTCCCGATGACAACCCGATCGAGAGCGATCCCGCGTCGATGGGTTGTCCCTGGATGCTGATCGTGATCTCTGGATAGGTGCTCGACAATCGAGCCGCGGCACGCGATGCTTCGCCGTGGCGCTGCGAGTTGATGAGCCCCTCGACGAGCAGCGAACCGAGCGCATCGAGCGTGGATTGATCGACCGGCATCCCGAGCTGCGCGAGTCCCTCGATCGAATCGAGTCCCGACTGAGCGGCTCGAACCGCCGAGGGCGCGTTGTCGCTCTGCATCCATCGAGACGCGCTGCGTGACCACGCGAGCGGGGTGGTCGGCGCCCAAGGATACATCCGCGCGACGCGCGAGAATGCTGTGGGTGACGCAGCCAGGTCCAGCGCGTCCAGGTCCGCGGCTGCGAGATCGTCGAACACTCGGCACGCGTCGCGGCCGTGCTCGTTGACGATCTGGTTGAGCTTGTTGGTGACCTCAATGTCAGCGCGGATCGCGAGCCCGCCGCCTTGCCACATCCCTGAGGAGATCGATTCGTTCTGGAGGACGGCGTGATAGACGCGGACCGCCTCGTCGATGTCACCCAGTGCCGTGCTCCACGCACCGGAGACCATCTGCTGCGCCAGTGTTTGTGCTTTGGTCCGAGCGACGAGCGCGGAGCGTTCGAGCAGTTGATTCCTGATCTGATTGTTGACCAGTTGCTCATTTTGGCGCATCGCCGCGTCTGGGAGACTGATCATGTCGAGGATGATGTCGAACAAGCGCTGTCGTGCATCGTGCTGGGGATCGGTGGTTGATCGGCGCAGCATCGACACGGACTGGTCGATCGCTGGGATGATCTGGTCGTGGTTCCCCGATCGGTACGCGAGGTCCGCGAGCGTGATCGACGCGTGCGTGTCGTTGAGCGACTCGATCCGCTCGCTGAGTAGCTGCCGCGCGATGTCCCAGGAAAGGAAGCTGTGCACCTCGTTCTCGTCGGCGGTCACAACCTGCCCGTCGAGTGCGATGAAGTTCCCTGAGCTTTCGAGCGCGATCGCTTGGCGCTCGCTCGGCGCGCTGGGATCAAGCAGCGTGACCCCATCGGTCACCGGGACGATCAGCGTTGATCCCGAGCTCGATACGCGTCCGATGATCGGAGATCGTCCGTCATCTGTCGGCGTGAGCATCTGTGGTCGGCTGACTCCGAACTGGTCGAACGAGTGGGCCGTGATCGAGGTGCGGTTGATGCACGCGAGGTGCGTGGGGGTCTCGATGAGGTACAACCCCTGTCCGGAGTTCATCGCGCGTGTCGATCCGCTGCGCTCTCCGGTGTCCTTGTTGATCCGATCGATCCGCGTCCCCGCTACGTCGAGGATGTACACGCTGCCGTCGCGCACGATCGGGGTCGAGACAGTCCAAGGCTCGCGCTCGTAGCGAGCATAAATATCCGACGCGGGCATCGTCCGCGCCCACAGCACTTCTCCCGATGTGGTCTCGACGGCGCAGACCAATCCGATCATGTCGGTCCAGTAGACGACCCCATCGCTGAGCATCCCGGAGTGTGAGATCTGTCCGATCTGCTGGAAGGGGAGCGATCCGGCGCTGCCGATCTCTCGCGTCCATTTGTGCTCGAAGGTGTGGCGATCGATCCCGACCAGCGAGAGCGCGACGAGGCGCTCGCGCCGCAGGTTCTTTCGCGCCGCCATAATGAGCGTGTCGCCGTCGATGATGATCGAGCCGCGGACGGTTGATCCCGCGAGCTGCGGATCGATCTCGTCGAGCGTGGTGGACCTGAGGATCCCCCCACCATCGACATCGATCGCGAGGATCCGATTATCCCCCGTGCGTCCTCCGGTCCGCGCCAATCCCGCGGCGACGTACACTGTTCCGTCATGGATCGTCACGCTCGACATGTCCTCGACCGTCCGCGCGATGCGCGAGCGCACGCCTTTGCTTGTGCGGTCCTGCTCTTCGGTGTCGAGTATGTTGGTCGTAACGCGCCAGCGCGGGCGCAGCGTGAAGCGATCGAAGCACGAGATCGTGATGCCGTCGTTGGTGATGAGCGTGTCGTCGAGGATCACAGGCATCGACCAGGGTTTGGGCTGCACAACAGCGCCAGACGAGGGCGCATCATCGATCCCGATCAGCTCATCGCTCGCTGGAGGCGGCGTCAAAAACGCGCTGGCGATCGGTTTGGGCACAAGACCATCGATCCGATGCTCCGGCGCTTCGGGATCAATCGGGGACCAGCGGAGCGTGGTGATCTCTTGTGCAGGTTGGGACGGGACGTCAAAGAGTTCTGGGATCTGAAGCTCGACTCCGGCGCGCATCGACCAGTGCTCAAGCTGCTCACGTGTGGACGGACTCGGAGACGCTTGGTAGATGATCCGCAACAACTCGATCGCGCGCGTCGCTCTGCTGGGAGCGTCGGGGTGATCGATGAGCCGAGTGATCTCGCGGATCGCGCCTCCGAAGCGTGCGTCTTCTAGGAGCATCTGCGCGTGGTTGAGCGACGCATCACAGCCGGGAGTGGTGAGCCAGTACTGCAGTCGAGCTTGGGACCATTGCCCCTCGTCCATCAAACGCTGCGCTTTGGGGGTGTTGATCCTTCGGTACGATTCGAGCAGGTCGGGGTCCGACGCGATGACCGAGTGGATCCGCAAGCGGACAGGGATCGAGACCTTGGTGTCCTTGCCGTTGTCGATGAGTCGATCGCCGCTCTCGATGATCAGCTGCGAGAGCGCTCGCGCCGCTTCCGCATGGCTTCCCTGCTTGCTGAGCACCATCGCGCGTTCGATGGTCTCGAGCGCAACGGGAGCATCCGCGAGGTAGACGGGATTCGTGGGGGCGCTGGACTGGATGACCTGCGCCACTCCGATCGAGTTGATCGAGCACGCGAGCACCGCCGAGGCGACAATCATCCGAGGACTCGGGAGAGCGGCTGTGCGTGAATTCAGTCTGGATCGTGCGATCAAAGGTGAGCTCCGAGCATGGAGTATGAGCAGGGACTATGAGTTGAACATCCGAGAATATCGAGTGTTGCAGCTTTCTGTAATGTACTCCCAATACAGCGTGGTGGTTTGGTTCAGACAGTCAAGCCCGAGAACTTTCATGAGTCGGGTTGATTCATCTAGAAATGAATAAATCACAGAATTGCGTCGATCTTCTCCTTTATGAACACGCGTGCACCCATCGCGGATGTGGCGCCCTCGGCCCTGATCGCTCCTTTCAAGCGACGCTCATCGAGAGTCATCGTGCTGATCTCCCTGATCGCCGTGATGTCGATGATCGACCTCTACCTGACCATCCTCTATGTCACGCATACCGGGATGAACGAGATCAACCCGCTGGCGCGTGCGATGATGGAGTACCAATCCCCCGCCGTGCTGTCGCTGTGGAAAGTCGCGACCGTTGTGCTGGGGGTCGGGATCCTCGCGTACGTCCGCACCAAACGCAGCGCCGAGCTCGGCGCGTGGATCGGGTTCCTGATCCTGGGGATGCTCATGTCGCACTGGGTCGCGTACATCAACGAGCATGCACGGATCTCACAGGACCCGCTGTACACACAGGCGCTCGCGGGACCCGACTTTGTCTACATGCCATCGGGGCTGGGGTCTTCGGGACTCGGTTCATCAGGACTGGGGCGATCGGGCATGGTCATCCCCTGATCGACCTCCTAATCCATACACCAAACCCCTTAATCACCCCTCCAGAAGCCCCTAGCGTGCATACGCTCGGATATGCGTAGACCCCTCCATATCTCGTTGCTGATCGTGTTCTCAATCGCCGCATCCATGATGATCGGATGCTCATCGGTCAAAGCCCCGCGTTTCGAGACGCTCGGCGTGCGGGAAGTGGAGCAGACCGACACGCGAGCCGTGTACGCGTTCAAGGTCAAAGCGATCAATCCCAACAAAGAACCGATCCCGCTCAGCGAGGTCTCGTACAGCGTCACGCTCGATCGCGACTACGTCTTCACGGGCGTCCGCAGTCCAGAGACCACGCTCCACACCTACGGCGAGCACATCTTCGAGCTCCCGGCGGTCTTCGAGATCGCGCCAGAACTCAGAACAGGGACGATGGACTATCGACTCTCGGGATCCACGAAATACATCAAGCCCGGCAAGCTCGCTGAAGTGATGTTCGAGTCCAAGATCAGTGTCCCCAAAGCGGCGTTCAATCTTCGCGGCCAGGTGAACTTCGACGAGTAAATGTCCAACTACTCAGTCGCGAATCACCCAACCACCAGACAGTCCCGATCGCTCTCGCTGATGATCGTCTCGATCTTCGGACAGAGCTTGATCAGCTGTGCTTCAAGGCGCGGCAGGTATCCACGCTCGGTGTTGGTGTGTCCCGCGAGCAGCACGGAGACTCCGGCTTGTCGAGCCGCGATCACGTCGTGGTGGGTCATCTCGCCCGTGATGAACACGTCGCATCCGACCTTACGAGCAAGATTCAGTAGCGAAGCGCCCGATCCAGGGACCACGCCGACTGTTCGGAACGGACGATCGTCCCCCGCCAGCGCGTAGCGCATGCGCGAGCGTCCGAGGTGCGCCTTGAGTCGATCGATCAGGTCCCCCATTGTCGCGGGCTGATCGAGCGTGAGACGTCTTCCCGATCCCACGCGCCGCAGCGGCTCAGGGACGAGCTCCACGATGTCATATGCTGGTTCTTCGTACGGATGCAGATGCTTGAGCGTCTCGATCACCAGAGGCAGCGCTCGCTTGGCGCACACCATCTCCAAGCGGACCTCATCGACGCGCGTGAGCGATCCCTTGGTGCCGATCGTTGGATTCGAATCCTCGCCTGGGATGAACGTCCCTTGTCCAGGAGTGGTGAACGAGCAGAGCTTGTAGTTGCCCAATCCTCCGGCGCCAGCGGTTCCAAGCGCGCTGCGGACGTGATCGACCTGCGCTTTGGGAACAAACGTGATCACCTTGACCTCGCGGCTCGGATCGCCTCCGGCCGCGGGTGAGAGCGCGCGACAGTCGCCCGCGATCACACCCTCGACGGCTTGTCCGCGCGGCGAGCCCAACCCCTCGCAGAGCCAATCCGTTAATCCGCCTGGGGTCGCGTCGAGTGCCGTGTGCGGCGAATAAATCGCGATCCCCGCTTCCGCGGCTCCGCGGATGATCCGCTGCGTGTGGTTCTCGTCCGTCAATCGCTCGAGCGGATTCCAGATCGGAGGGTGGTACGCGACGATCGCGCCGACCTTCTTGCTCAGCGCCTCCTCGAGCACGTCCTCCGTCAGGTCGATCGTGAGCATGACCGGCCCGCCGATCGCTCGATCCGCGACGCCGAGCTGCAACCCGACCTTGTCCCAAGACTCGGCGTACTTCAGCGGCGCAATCCGCTCCATCGCGTCCATCAGATCCTGTACGTTCATCACGAACCTCCAAACAAATCGTAGCGCTCCGAAGATTGTCGCAGTTCCTGACTACGCTTGATCAATGCCCCCTGTTCGCACGATCCATACCTACGCGAAGATCAACCTGATCCTCCAGGTCGCGCCCCCGATTTCGGATCCGGCAGACCCCAACCTCGGCATGCACCCGATCTGCTCCTGGATGCACTCGATCAACCTCTGTGATGAGATCACTATCGAGCACACTCCCAATCAAGACTCCTCGTACGACATCCATTGGGCGCGTGATGGGAAGCCTGTAACTTGGGATGTGAGCTCAGATCTCATTGTGCATGCCCATCGACTGCTCGAAGAGGAGTCTGGACGTTCTTTGCCCGTGAAAGTGACCGCGAGTAAGAAGATCCCCGCCGGAGGCGGGCTCGGAGGCGGTTCCTCCAATGCCGCAGGTGTGATGATGGGGCTCAACGATGTCTTCGAGCTTGGATACGACGAGCAAGGGCTTCAAACGATCGCGTCCAAACTGGGGTCTGACATTCCTTACTTCATCGACTTCAGATCGCATCAACACGGCATTTCTCCGAGACCTGCAGTTGTCACCGCTTGCGGATCAGTGATTGACCGAATGCCTCGCGTTCGAAAGACACCATTGCTTCTGCTATTTCCTGACTTTGGGTGTCCAACAGCTGATGTGTATCACGCCTTCGATAAGCTTGGGCAAAGCCGGGAGTTGGAGCTTGAACGAGTCAAAGAAATCGCGTCGAGCGGTCAGGTTGATCCAAATATTCTCATGAATGACTTGTTAGAACCCGCGATCCAAGCACAACCTCTGTTAGCAGAATCATTGGCATATCTCAACGAACTGAAGCTTTCTGCGTATCTCTCTGGTTCAGGATCAACAATCTACTTGTTTATGAATCAACTCTTTGGACATCCTGATTACAAAGGTCTGTTTGAGACGCTTCGGAAGCACTTTGTTGTAGAGAACGCTTCGCTGGAATGAAAAAAGACACGGGCATGAAGCCCGTGCCTTTGAACTGGTTGTGAGATGATGATTAGAGCTCGAACTCGAGGTCTTCTTTGATGCCGTCGAGCGCGGCTTCGAGCTTCTCTGGAGTGTCGTAGGTTCCCGCGTCGATCTCTTGACGCACGCGGTTGATCAACTCCGTCCGCTCTGCCGGACCGGTTTTGAGCTCCGAAAGGTACCGCGCGACGCTGGAAAACTCGACCTGGTCCTGGGATCGGGTCGGGCTGCTCCGCGTATCGTGGGTAGCTGCGTCAGGTCTCGAGACCTGTTCGGAACGGACGCGCCCAATACGCTGGGATCGTCCGGTGTTGATCGGGGAAATGTCACTCATGAGGATTGCCTCCGTAAACTGCCTGCCTGCTTGTGTCCTACCAGTGCCCACCACTTGGACACCACTACATGTTGTTGTTCGAGGGTGTGTTCCACCAACCCTCTGTACCTGTATCGACGACCACTTCAATGGAAGAACACAAAAGGGTAAAAATCGTGAATTTGACCGAATCTCCTATCTGTCAACGGCTTACAGAGTATAACACAACAATGGACCGACGAAAAATGTTCCACGCCCAATCACGCCATTTGAGAATTGCCCATCACAAGCGGGTTTTCTGTTTGTTCGGTGCTCGCGCACTCTTTGCCGAACGCTCAGTTTTCTCATGGACATGCCTCTCTGTATTCATGTGTTCGCTCCTGATGCTCAACGGATGCGGCATGTTCCAGTCCAACAAGTCCGACGACGATCAGTCCCTCAAAGACGAAGCGAGAGCCGTGTTCAATGATGACGGATCGCTCCAAATCCCTGATACCGAGGACGAAACCACGCAATGGTCCATCATCCTCGTCACGCTCCCCAACGAGCAGATCGCGCCGGAGATCCTCCAGACGGTCCAATCGCGCCACGGCTTGATCAGCGCGTATTCGACCACGCGACAAGGGAAATCGGTCATCGCGTACGGGCGATACACCGGTCCGGATGATCGACGAGCGCTCGTGGATCTCGATCGCGTGCGTGAGATCGAGTACAACGGCTCGCGTCCATTCGCGGCCGCTTATCTGGCGCCGCCTCCAGCTGATGCGCTGGGAGGATCAAATCGGGAGTTCGATCTGCGCACAGTCAAAGAACGATTCGGCCCTGCTGCCTTATATACACTCCAGGTCGGTGTCTACGGCAGCAACGGCAACGAGACCCCAAGTGCCAGTGAAATCAAAGAGATACGACAAGCAGCAGAACGAGCGGTCTTGGAACTCCGTGGCGATGGAGAGCGAGCGTTCTATTATCACGCGCCGCTCCGGAGCATGATCACGATCGGGGTGTTTGGTGAGGACGACTTTGATGGGTCCACGACGCCTGCGATTGAGTCGATGAGACTCCGCGAGCTCCGCAAGCGATTCCCGCATAACTTACTCAATGGTCAGGGGATACGCGAGACCACCAGCTCCTCAACAGGACAGCGCGTGACGCGCCTCCAGCCCTCGAGCTTGGTCGGGATCCCAGAGCAGTAATACCACCGACAACTCGCTCTCATCCCTCGGGATTGCTGATCCCTTGGATCCAGACCGGCGTGATGTGCACGGCTTCCCAGTCGTCGCTCTCGGCGCTGGGACGCTCCCAGTGGATCATCCACCAGCTCGATCCGATCGGCGCTTGTGAACTCTGCGCGCGGACCTTGACCATCGTCCGTCCCACCCTCGGTCCCGGCAGATCGACGCGGATCTCAGGGATCGAGTAGCTCTCGACCACGCGAGGCACGCGCGACGACGCGACCTCGACGACCTGATCACGCCCGCTGGGACTCGCGAATCGGGTTTCCACAGCGACGTCCTCATTGAGCAGAGGTTTCATCGAGAACGCGTCCCCCGTCGCGACCGCGTCCACGAGCGAGGTCGCTTTGAGCGTCAGCACCTCGCGATCCGTGGTGATCATCATGCTGCTCAGGAAGATCGAGCCGCTCAGGAGCAGCGCGATCCCCATCGCCATGAGCCCGGCTTTCGCTTTGCCTCGCGCGTTCATGCCGATGAGGAGCAGGAATCCGAGCACGATGATCCCGATGATCGCGAGCATCGAGTCCTCGAACAACGCGTGCATCAGCGGATCGGGCGCTTCAAGCGTCGGCAGGTTCGTTGGTTCAAAGAGCGGTGATTGCATCGGTGTCCCCTGAGCTATCCAAATGCGCAATAAGAAGATGAATCGGTTCTGTATACCAAGATGTACGCGGATGGTCGCAAAGAGATCTCCGTGAGACGATCGATCCGGAATCATCGACGAAATGTCCCAAAGTTTGGGGTCTTTGGGGTCAAAGTCCCGATAACACAGTGGTGTCCACACACAGACGACAGGGATAGCAGCGCGATGCAGGAACAGAGTTTGAATCAGAGCACGAGCCAATCGGCTGGCACCAGCACAGAGCGCCACTCGCTGACGCCGAGCGTGGAGATCCTTGAGCGCAACCTCAACGCGATCGGTTTCCGCTCTCCCAACGCGGCGCGTGCGATCCTCAGCGCCCCGCCTCGGACGGACATCGAGTTCATCAAGACCGATGACGGTCAACTCGCCGCGAAACTCGACGGACGCGCGCTGTGCTCTCTCAGACGACCGCTCGATGAAGCGAAGACCTGGTCCAAGCAGCACGACCCCAAAGACAACGGGTTCTTCGGGATCATCGGATTCGCGCTCGGACACCACATCCGCGCGATGCACGAGGCGCACCAGAAGCACTCCGTCCTTGTGTGCTTCGAGCCTGACCTCTCATTGCTGCGATCGGTCCTTGAGCACATCGACCACTCGGACTGGATCCGAGACTCGCACCTGCTGCTCGTGACCGACGGTAGCGACACCGCGGGACTTTCTAACCTGATCTCCAGCGCCGTCGCGTTTATCTCGACAGGTGTCGAGCTGGTCATCCATCCCGCGTCCAAGCTCCGCTTGCAGCAGCAGGGATCGGAGTTCTCTGCGTCGTTCATCCAGATCGTCAAAGCGATGCGCACGCACATGGTCACCGTGCTCTCGCACTCTGGGGTCACGATCCGCAACATCCTCATGAACACGGCTCACTACGCGAGCAATCCCGGGATCGCGCCGCTCAAAGATTCGTGCGCTGGGAAGACCGCGTTCCTGATCGCCGCGGGACCATCGCTCCAGCGGAACCTGGCGCTGCTTGAGGATCCGACGATTCGCGAGCGTGCCGTGATCATCGCGGTCCAGACCATGCTCAAGCCGCTGCTTGAACGCGGGATCAAGCCCCACTTCGTCACGGCTCTGGACCACCACGAGATCAGCAAACGGTTCTATGAGGGACTGAGCGCCGAGGATGTCGAGGGCGTGCGGTTGGTCGCTGAACCCAAAGCCAACGCCGCGATCTTCAACACATTCCCGGGCGAGATCCTCTGCACAGGTGAGCCGCAGCTCGACGCGCTGCTTGGTGAAGAGCTCGCAAAGCCGATGGGCAAGCTCCCAGCGGGAGCGACCGTTGCGCACCTGAACTACTACCTCGCGCGATACCTCGGATGCAAGAACTTCGTGATGATCGGTCAGGACCTGGGATTCACCGACGGGCAGTACTACAGCGCCGGCGCATCGATCCACCAGGTCTGGTCCGGAGAGCTCTCCGAGCATCGCACGCTGGAGATGTTCGAGTGGGAACGCATCGCGCGCATGAAATCGCTGCTGCGTCCGAAGACGGACATCAATGGTCGATCGATCTACACCGACGAGCAGATGTCTACCTACATCGCGCAGTTCGAGGGTGACTTCCTCCAGGACAAAGAGAACGACGAGACCCTCCGCATCATCAACGCGACGGAGGGGGGCGTGCACATCAAGCACACCGAGGTCATGTCGCTCAGGGAAGCGATCGATCAGCTTGTGGGTGACGAACACATCGAGATCCCGCAGACCATTAGCGATCACGACAACGACGAGCTCAGAACAGTCAAGCTCCGCTCGCGCATCGAGCATGTGCATCGTCAGCTCACATCGATCGAGCGCCACAGCACCAAGGTCATCGAGCTGATCGACAAGGCACTCGAGCACGACGTTGATCCAAAGAAGGTCGATCGCATCATCGCGCAGATCTACGCATTGCGTGACGACGTGACCGCGAGCGAGCCGGGGTATGGATTGGTCAACTTCATCAATCAGAAGGGCTCGCTTGATCGCTTCAAGGTCGATCGTCAGATCGCGCTGCTCGAGGACCTCACCCCGATCGAGCATCAGCGCAAGCAGCTCGAGCGCGATGCGAACAACGTGCGATGGGTCGAGTACTCCGCGAAGGAAGTCGCGACACTGATCCGGCGCGTGCTCGATGTCATCGACGGCAATGCCCAGCCGATGACGCGCGACGAGTTTGCAGACGAGGAACCCACAACCAGCGTCACGACCACCGAAACCGAATCATCGCGGCGCGTCGAAGCGGTGATCTTCGCTGATCCGGACCTTGGGCCGCTGGGGACACCACGCAAGCTTGAGCAGCCGATCTTCCAAGACCTCAACGCGCTCGAGCTGACCATCAAACGGCTCAACCAGTGCTCATCCCTCGATGGGATCACCATCATCACCCCCGATCCTGAACGCCTCTCAGCGATGCAGCTTCATCACACGCTCCCGATCCGCGTAATCGGCGCCGATCCGCAAACCATCCGCACGCGTTCCGAAAGCATCGGCAAAGCGCGGCACGCGTCAAGCGCATGCTGGCGCGGCTCCATCGGATCGCTTGGGTGCTACGACGAGGGTCTCGAACCGATCGCGCTGCAGAGCGCGATGGAAACATACAAGATCGACGCGGCCGCGATCGTTGGACCAGACTGGGCGATGGTTGATCCGGCGCTGGTGGATCGGATCGTCAAGCGCCACCGTGCCGATCCGAAGCAGGCGCGGATCCCGTTCTCCCAAGCCGTCCCTGGTCTTGGGTGCGTGGTGATTGATCGTGAAGCCGCGGATTCGCTCGCGCTTGCGGCCAAGTCCTCGAACGTCAACGCGTCGATCGGCGCGATGCTCAGCTATATCCCCATCGCGCCCCAGGGTGATCCGATCGCTTCGCCGTTGTGTGTTGGGGTTGATCTTTCCCTGCGCGATGCGGGCGTGCGCGTGGTCGCGGATTCGACCGTTCGAGTCCAGTCGATGGCCGCGGCGTATCGAGGGCTCGGAGACTACGCGATGAGCGCCGACGCAACGGTCCTGCTCAAAGCGTACAAAGCGGAGCTCGACCAACGAAACAACCGAGCTCCAAGCCGGATTGAGCTTGAGCTTACGACGCAGCCAAGCATCAGCGGACACTGGCGCGACCTCGTCGGGACCGCTCCCATCGCAACGATGGATCAACAAGACGCGCTCAAGATCATCAGCGAGGCGCGTGTCCTCCGCGATGACTGCAGCGTCCTGCTCGCGGGACGAGGCGATCCGCTCAACCATCCCGGCGTGATGGACATCATCAGCGAGATCAACCAGCTCGGGATCGTTTCAACAGAACTCCGCACCGCGCTGGATCCAAACACGACGGACGCTCAACAACTCATCGACAGCGGCATCGACGTGCTCAGTGTTGACGTGCTCGCCAACACGCCGGGGGTGTACGCGTCGATGACCGGTCGCGACAACTTCGACGCGCTGCTCGACACGATGCAAGCGATGTTCGATGCGCGATCTGGTTCTGGATTCCCGACGCCTTGGATCGTGCCGCGGATTACGCGTTGCGATTCGTCGTACCAGGACATCGAGGGTTTTTACGACCGCTGGCTCTGCGTATGCGGCTGCGCGGTCATCGATCCCAGCCCGAATATGCAAACCCACGATCGGATCCAGCCGCTCCCGATCCCAGAACCACGCGCGTCGCAGCTTGCGAGCTCCACGCTCCGCATCCAAGCGGATGGTCAGGTGGTGGATCATCGCGGACAACCTGTTCCAAACACCAACGCCTTCGAGCTGGGGATCGAAGCGTCGTACCAGAACATGCTCGCGTTCATCAGTTCCCGAGCGTCGCATCACATCGAACCCAAAGCACCCACCATGGCGCCACACGCATGAGCACACACAACGCAACCGCGATCATCCTGGCGCGTGGGGGCTCGAAGGGACTCCCAGGCAAGAACCACGCGATCGTCGCGGGACAGCCGTGCGTGCAGTGGTCGATCGACGCGGCCAAACAAGCCGAGAGTGTTTCGCGGATCGTGGTGTCTTCTGATTCCGATGAAGTTCTCACGATCGCATCAGCGACCGGATGCACCATCGTCGATCGTCCGAACGACCTGGCGCACGACACCGCGACCATCGACAGCGCCGCGAGACACGCGTACGAATCGATCGGGTCGCCCGAAGGCCCGCTCGTGATTCTGTATGCCAATGTCCCTGTGCGTCCGGACTGGTTGATTGATGAAGCCGTGCGTTTGCTGGCGAAGTCCGAGTGCGATTCCGTACAGTCCTACGCGCGCGTCGGGAAGCATCATCCCTGGTGGACCGTCAAGCTCAACGAGGACGGGAGCGTGCTTCCATGGGAGGGCGACACGCTGTACCACAACTGTTTCCGCAGGCAAGACCTTCCCGCCGCGAGCGTTCCCGATGGAGGGGTGATCGCGCTGACTCCCGAGGCGCTCATGTGCACTCTCGGCGCGCCCGATGGTCCCCACGCGTTCCTCGGCAACGATCGGCGCGGCATCCAGACCATCGAGGGCGATGTCATCGATATCGATTCGCGCATCGACCTGCTCGTCGCCGATGCGATCCTGAAAGAAAGAGTGGCTCATGCGCATCGGTAATCGAGAGATCGGGATCAACCATCGTCCCTACATCATCGCGGAGATCGGCGTCAACCACGACGGCGATGTCGAGCGGGCGCTGGAGCTCACCGACGCCGCCGCGGACGCGAACGCTGATGCGATCAAGCTCCAGTTCTTCGAGACCGATCGCTTGATGAGCAAAGCCGCGAAGCTCGCGGCGTACCAGAAGAACGCAGGAGAAACCGATCCGATCGAGATGCTCCGCAGACTTGAGCTGAACATCGAAGAGATGGCACGAGTCGTCGAGCGAGCGCACAGCAAGAACATCCACGCGATCGCGACGGTGTTCAGCACCGAGCTGGTCGAAATCGCCGAGACGCTTCCCTGGGATGCGTACAAAACCGCGAGTCCGGACATCATCAACAAGCCGCTGCTCGAAGCATTGATGCAGACCGGGAAGCCGATGATTGTGAGCACCGGCGCGAGCACGATGGATGAGGTTCTGCAAGCCGTGGGTTGGCTCGAATCAGCACACGATCGGCTCGCAGTATTGCAATGTGTGAGTTCGTATCCTGCGCCGGAGTCTTCATTCGAAGGGATTCCCGCGATAGCAAATGCGACAAAGTTACCAACAGGCTATAGCGATCATTTGTTGGCCAAAGATCATGCCGGCTTTCCTGTGTGTGCAGGCGCTTGTATATTGGAAAAACACATTACTGATGATCGCACAAGGCAGGGGCCAGATCATCGAGCTTCGATACTTGTCGGGCAGCTCCCGCAATACATTGAGAGTGCTCAAGCTGGCATACCAGCTCGCGGATGGGTTGACACAATCCGTAAGAGTGAAGTAGTGAATTTCACAAGTGAAGAATCGAGGATCTGGGCGGCGGAGTCTGAATATCCAGAGCGATCATACAAATGTCTTGGTTGGGCAGTAGCTCAACTTGTACCAACCAAACGCGTCCTCGACTGCGAACAAGATGTCCGCGCCGTCTCGCGCCAATCCGTCGTCACCACAACCGACATCCCCTCTGGCACCACCATCACGCGCGACATGCTCACGATCAAAAGACCAGGAACCGGCATCCTCGCGTGCAACCTCGAATCGGTCATCGGATGCACAACATCGCAACCCATCGAAGCGGATGTCCCGATCCAGGAAACCGATCTGGTTCAGTTCGAGCCCTTGCTCGCGAGCGTGTAGCGCTGATACATCGCTTCAAGCGCCGAAGGGATCACGCGCACGCCCCCTACTGCCGTGATGAAGTTCGTGTCCCCGCTCCAGCGCGGGATGACGTGCACATGCAGGTGACTCGGGACCCCCGCGCCCCCAGCGCGTCCTTGATTAATCCCGATGTTCAATCCCTGCGGCTCAAGCGCTCGCTGCGCCAGCTCGGTCGCGCGATCGACGAGTTTCCAAAGCTCAACGCGCTGCTCTGGTTCATAATCCAATAGCGTCGGTCGTGCATCTCCCAGCGCGATGAGCAGGTGACCGTTCGCGTAGGGATACTTGTTGAGCAGGATCATGCCGTGCTCTGTGCGCTCAATAACATGATGCTGCTCGTCAAGCTCCGGCGCGTTCCAGTAGTCGAGCAGGAAGCTCCCGCTCTCTGTTCCTGCTGGTGGACCTTTACCGGACGCTTTCTTTGGACTTTGGTCCTCCGATAACGACTCGATATACGCCAATCGCCACGGCGCCCAGATCGCAGCCGGCCCAAACCCTACACCTTCACCCCCTGTTTGGTTATCGCTCATGACACAGTGTAGCGTGCCTCCACAGCGTCCGATCTATCCCGCATGTCAGCACTCATTGTCCGCGATGTCATGTCCGCTCCGATCGAGACCATCTCGATGGACGATACCGTGCACAAGATCCAGACCATCTTCGAATCCTCACACTACCACCACCTCATCGTCCACGGCGACCACAAACAAGCCGTGGGTGTGATCTCGGATCGCGACCTGCTCAAAAACGTCTCCCCGTTTATCGGGAAGATGGGAGAACGCACCGCTGATCGCTCGCTGCTCAATCGCAGAGCACACCAGATCATGACGCGCCAGCTCATCGCCGTCCGCGCCAACACCGCGCTGCGATCCGCGGCCCGCGTCATGCTCGACCATCGGATCTCCTGCCTGCCCGTCGTCGATTCAGACGGCCACTGCGTCGGGATTGTGACCCTCCGCGACGTCGTCCGCTGGGCAATCGACGAGCTCGAGTACCCAAAATCGGGCCCAGACACCAAAGCGGCCTGACCAATTGCCACAATTTGATAAATCAATAAACCGCTTTTTTACAGTGGTTTATGAATCTCGCGGACCTGCTTCGTCTCAATAATTCCGCGGATTCTTGGCATTCATCAAGCTTTGTGGTCTATTTGCACTGGTAGGAAATCGGGCTTCACCGCCCATTGGAGATCGAAAGACCTCCGAGAGATGTTTGAAACGCCTTGGGTAGCGCTCAAGGCGTTTCATTCTTTTGCACCTCTATCGGATCGCGTCCTCATACACACGCTCGAGCGCCTCGATCATCGCATCGGTGCTGAACATCCGCTCGCACATCGCCCGGCCGCGCTGACCGATCTCCTGTCGCTGCTCCGGACGCTCGTGCATCCAGACGATCGCTTCATGGATGCCATGCGGATCTCCAACGCCGACAAGGAGTCCGGTGCCGTTCTCTGGATCGGTGCGAGCATCGAGACAGACCTCTGGAGTCCCATCGGTATCGCTCGCAACCACCGGCACGCCGCAGAGCAGCGCCTGGGGAACCGTCCGAGGGAGCCCCTCGCGATAACTCGGATGCAGCAGCACATCCATCGCGCGCATCATCGCCGCGACGCGCGGCTGCGGCACAAGCCCCGTGTGCACGATCTGCTCCTGCAAACCCAGCTCGCGTACGCGATCCATGAGCCGATCCGTCCACCAACCGTTGCCAACCCACAGCAGCTTCCAGCTCGGATTGTTCCGCAGATCATCACCCAGACCATCGAGGATGTCGTCGTGTCCTTTGTGTTGCGCGAGGCGCGCGACGGTGCCGATGACGAAGTCGTCTTCGCTGAATCCGAGTTCCTTCCGCATCGAGTCGCGGTCTTCGTTGGGGAGCGGCGTGGTGTACTGCTCAGTGTCCATCCCGGAGCGCACCGTGGTGTACTGATTCTTCTTCCCGATCTTGCGATCCAGGAACTGCTGCGTCATTGCGTCGGCGACCGACGCGATGATCTGACAGCGCTTGGCCGCGAATCGTTCCGCGAGCGTGTAGATCCAGTTCTTGAATCCGACCTTGAGCTTGTTCACCACCGACCCCTCGATCGGCATGAACGGCGGGCCATGAATCGTGTGCACCACCGCGACGGGTTTGCCCGATTTTTTCATGTACTTCCACGCCGCCCATCGTCCGAGGATCCCCGCTTTAGACGAGTGCGTGTGCACGACATCGGGACGGACGGACTTCATCAGGTTCTTGAGATCATCATGGAAACAGAAGTGGTCCTTCCACGGATTGATCTCGCGCACCATGTTCGGGAGTTCGTGCATCACGACTTCCGTCGCAAGCTCTGATTCCTCTCCGTTTCGCACACGCTCGTTGAACCGCTCGATCGTCTCGCGGTGCGACCCCTCGGGACCAAAGATCGGACCGAACGCGAGGTGCACCTGGTGCCCCAATCGGGATTGTCCCATGCACGAGAGCACGGTGTTCTCTTGCGAGCCGCCGAGGATCAGGCGTGTCGAGATGTGGAGTATGACCTTGTTCATCGGTTTGCCCATCGGGTCATCGTATCCCCGGCATCCCGTCTTTCGTTATCCGATGGACAATCGTTGGGACGCCGTAGTACACGTCCGATTCACCGACTTCGTTGAACCCCGCTTTGATCAGCACGCGCCGCGATGCAAGATTCGCTGGATCACACACCGCGACGAGTTCCTCGATCCCGAGTTGTTCAAATGCATAAGCCGCTGAAGCGCGCGCGATCTCGCTCGCGTACCCCTTCCCCCAGTGGTCCTTCCCGAGCCGATACCCCAGCTCGATCTCGGGACCATCGAACTCGATCGGCACCAGCCCTCCCTGGCCGATGACCTTGCCGGATGATTTCTCGATCACGGTCCAGAAGGTCATGCCTTGCTCCTCGTGCATCCGCATCGCGCGCTCGATCCGCTGGGTCACCTTTTCCTTGCTCCAAGGCTCTCCAGATCCGATGTGCTTCATCGTCTCCGCATCACCCCACAACGCGCACAGCGCATCGATGTCGCTTTCATGCGGCGCGACTAGAACAAGCCGATCGGTTTCACACACAGTCTGACGCATCGGGTTCATTCCTCCAGATCAGTTATCGGCCGCTTCAAAAGACCCATAACCAGCACTTCGACAAAGAGTACAACAAGATCACCACGCATCACACGGATTCCGTTGATCCACCCTACGAAACGGGGTAATTTCCCTCTGTTCGCCGGAGATCGTGTGATTCCGGACATCCCCAGTGAGATCGGGGATGCACACCGAACACCAAGAGAGAAAACGAAAGAGAGAGATCATCATGAAACCATTCGTCCTCGCGCTCGCCGCGGCGTCTATCGCTTCGGTCGCGACCGCTGACACACTGGACTTCTCCGACCTGTCCCACGGCGAGGTCGTCGCCGAGCAGTACGCAGGTATGGGCGTCCACATCTCCGCGATCAACCCAAACCGTCCGATCGACATCGCGATGGCGTTCGACACCACGCTCGGCGGCACCGCGGATCCCGACCTCGAAGACCCATTCTCCATGGGCAACACCGATCTGAACACCCCGCTCGGCAACATCCTGATCATCTCCCAGAACGGTCAACCAAACGACGAGGGCAGCCGTCCTGCCGGTCAGCTCATCTTCGACTACGACATGACCGTCCAGTCGTTCGGGTTCCACGTCGTGGACCTCGAGAGCGAAACCATCGAAGCAAGCTCGCTCGAGTTCTACCTCGACGGCATGCTCGTTGAAACCGTTGACTTCGAAGAGTTCCTCGCAGGCGGAACCCACGACAACGGCGTGATCTTCGGGAACAACTCCATCAACCTCATCGAAGAGTTCACCGTCGCTGGTGGATTCGACCAAGCCGTGATCAACCTCGGCGGATCGATGGGCTTCGACAACATCACCTACACCGTCCCAGCTCCGGGTGCCCTCGCACTCTTCGGCATGGGCGCTGCAATGGGTGTGCGTCGTCGCCGCTGATACTGATCCAGCAGTATCCAAAAACAACAAAGCCCGCATCGATCACTCGGTGCGGGCTTTTTCAATGTTCATTCTGAATCGCTTTACGAGCTGGTCTCGCCGATGATCATCGCGGCGCCGACCGTGTTGTTGGTCTGCTCATCCACAATGATAAAGCTCCCCGTCGCGCGGCACTGACGATACGCGTCAAAGAACAACGGCTTGGTCATCCGGAACGACACACGGCCGATCTCGTTGAGCTTCAGGTCCGTCGCGCCCTCGACACGATGCAGCGTGTCGATGTCCATCCGGTACTTGAGCTCCTTGACGACGCAGCGTGCCTCGTTGCTCGTGTGACGGATCGTGTACTTCTTCCCCACAACCATCGGACCCTCGGCCATCCACACCACCATCGCGTCGATGTTCTGTCCCGATGTCGGCTGGTTTCCTGGACGACAGATCATGTCGCCGCGTGAGACATCAATGTCCGTCTCAAGCTGGATCGAAACACTCTGGGGCGGACTCGCGAACTGCTGCTCGACGCCTCCGATATCGATCGACTTGATCTTGCTCTCCATCCCCGATGGGAGCGCGACGACCTCGTCACCGACCTGGAACACGCCGGACGCGACCTGCCCGCCGTAGCCGCGGTAGTCGTGGTGCTCGTCACCCTGAGGACGGATCACCCACTGCACAGGGAAGCGCGGATCGATCATGTCGCGATCACCCGCGATGTGCACGTTCTCAAGATGATGCAGCAGCGATGGTCCCTGATACCAATCCATCTTCTGCGAGCGATTGACGACGTTGTCGCCAGTGAGCGCGCTCATCGGGATGAAGGTGATGTCGTTGATCTCAAAGCGAGCCGCGAACTCTTCGAAGTCCGTGCGGATCTTCTCGTAGGTTTCCTGCGACCAGTCCACGAGGTCCATCTTGTTGACGCACACCACAAGGTGCGGGATGCGCAGCAAGCTGGTGATAAACGAGTGGCGACGCGACTGCTCGATCACGCCGTGGCGCGCGTCGATCAGGATCAGCGCCAGGTTCGCGGTCGAAGCACCAGTCACCATGTTGCGTGTGTACTGCACGTGTCCAGGGCAGTCCGCGATGATGAACTTGCGCTTGGGGGTCGCGAAGTATCGGTACGCGACATCGATCGTAATCCCCTGCTCGCGCTCGGCGCGCAGTCCATCGGTCAGCAGCGCCAAATCCATCCGCTGATCACCACGCGAGAGCGAAGCACTCTCCGCGGCTTCGAGCTGATCCTCAAAGATCGACTTGGAGTCATACAGCAAGCGACCGATCAGCGTCGATTTGCCGTCGTCCACGCTGCCGCAGGTCAGGAAGCGGAGCAGGTCCATGTCGAGGTACGCGTCCGTCGAGAACTCCATGCCTTGATTCGCGTTGGCGCTCGTGGACAGATCAGATTGTGTCGTTTCAGGGCTCATGCTTTAGAAGTACCCTTCCTTCTTGCGATCTTCCATCGCGGCTTCATTGGTCTTGTCATCCATCCGCGCCCCGCGCTCGCTCGCACGCGCCGCCGCGACTTCCGCGACGATGTCTTCGAGCGTTGCTGCTGGAGAGTCCGTCGCCGCCGTGCAGCTCATGTCCCCCACAGTGCGGAAGCGGACCGTGCGCCGGACAGGTTCTTCCCCCTCGCGAGCACCAAAAGGCGCGTCACCCACTGGGACAAGCTGCCCCATCCGTGTCACCACATCGCGCTGGTGCGAGAAGTACAGCGAAGGGATCTCGATGTTCTCGAGCATGATGTACTGCCAGACGTCCATCTCTGTCCAGTTGGAGATCGGGAACACACGGATGTTCTCGCCCATCTGGTGACGCCCGTTGTACAGGTTCCAGAGCTCAGGACGCTGGTTCTTGGGGTCCCACTGTCCGAAGTCGTCGCGGAACGAGAAAATGCGTTCTTTCGCGCGTGCCTTCTCTTCGTCGCGCCGAGCGCCGCCGAACAGCGCATCGAATCGGTACGTCTCGATCGCATCGAGCAGCGTCGGGATCTGTGCTCTGTTCCTCGACGGATACGGCCCAGGATCCTCGCTCGCGATCCCCTTATCAATCAAATCCTGCACCTTATGTACGATCAGGCGCTCTCCGAGCTTCTCGACGAGCTGGTCGCGGAAGTCGAGCGCCTCAGGGAAGTTGTGTCCCGTGTCGATGTGCAGCAGCGGGAACGGGAACTTCGCGGGACGGAACGCCTTCATCGCGAGGTGGACCATGACGATGGAGTCTTTGCCCCCTGAGAACATCAGTGCGGGGCGCTCAAACTGAGCCGCGACCTCGCGCATGATGTGGATCGCCTCGGCTTCGAGCGCCTTGAGGTGGGTCAGCTTGTAGTGTGCATTGCCGTCTAGGGTCTGGGTCATGCCCAAGGCCTCCGCCCGCTTGAAAGTACCGTTCTTGCCTGAAAGAAGCCCTATCGGCGATCGAATCTGCTCGCTCACGCAAAGAACCACGATTTGAGTCAATAAACAGCCGAAGTATAGACCTCAGAGCGGTTTGGGCACCCAAATTATCCAGACCAACACATCGCCGCATATCCTCATCCATTCAGCGCCCAAGCACCAAGGAACCCACTCCGTGCCCGAGACCAACCCCAAATCCGACAACATCACCTGGCACCACAGCCAGATCGGTCCAGAAGATCGCGCCAAAGTCCTCGGACACCGCGGATGCACGCTCTGGCTCACCGGCTTGTCGGGATCAGGGAAGTCCACGATCGCCGTCGCTCTTGAGCACGCGCTCATCAATCGCGGATGCCTCGCATACCGACTCGACGGCGACAACGTCCGTCACGGACTCAACTCCAACCTCGGATTCTCCGCCGAAGATCGCAAAGAAAACATCCGGCGCATCGGAGAGGTCGCCATGCTCTTCGCCGATTCCGGAGTCATCACGATCTCCAGCTTCATCTCTCCCTACCAAGCGGATCGCGATCAGGTCCGCGCGATCCACGAGCAGTCCAACCTCCCGTTCCTCGAGGTCTTCATCAACACGCCGCTGGAGATCTGCGAATCCCGCGATCCCAAGGGACTCTACAAAAAAGCACGCGCCGGAGAGATCAAAGGATTCACAGGGATCGACGATCCCTACGAAGCCCCAACCAACCCCGAGATCGATCTCCAGACAAACCAGCTCACTCCGGACAAAGCCGCGGAGCAACTGATCGAGGCGCTTGTCGCCCATAGAATCCTTCAGCCCCAAACCCAAGCGAAGGACCCACACTCATGATCGACCACGCCCGCTACGCCGCCGCAGGACGCGAAGCTGTCATCGCCGCCTCAATCGTCTGCCGCGAGGTCCAAGACAACCTCGATCAGGTCTGCGCGATGACCAAGGACGACAAGTCCCCCGTCACCATCGCGGACCTCGCGTCCCAAGCGATCGTCGGGATGATCCTCAAACAAAAACTCGGCGAGGACCTCCACCTCGTCGCTGAAGAAGACTCCGCGTTCCTCCGCGACGAGGACAACACGCTCTACCTCGACGCGACACTCGCCGCGGTCAAAGGCGTCTGGCCCGAAGCGACGGAACAGAAACTCCTCGACGCGATCGACCTGGGCGCCGGAGACACCGACCATCACTCCTTCTGGACCCTCGATCCGATCGACGGCACCAAGGGATTCCTCCGCAACCAGCAGTACGCCGTAGCACTCGGATACGTCGAGAGTGGAACCCCCACCATCGGTGTCATGGGATGCCCAAACCTCCCCGTCGATCTCTCTCAACCCTTCGACGAACGCGACCCCAAAGGCTGCTTGTACATGGCGATCCAAGGCGACGGCGTGTACGAATCCTGCTGCGATGATGTCAACGCAGAGATCATCCGCATCACCCGACTCGACCACGAGGAAGGCGAAGAGATCTCCGTCTGCGCCTCCGTCGAGAAAGCACACACCAACCTCAGCGCGACCGATCGCATCCTCCAGTGGATCGAGGAGCAAGGACTCGGACACGCGGGAGAACCAGCGCGACTGGATTCCCAGTGCAAATACGCCGTCGTCGCGCGCGGACAAGCGGACGCGTATCTGCGTCTCCCATCGCGCAAGCCCTATGTCGAGCGGATCTGGGACCACGCCGCGGGATCGTGCATCGCATCTGAGTCCGGCGCGTTCGTCACCGATATCTTCGGACGCAACCTCGATTTCTCCACCGGACGCGGACTCGAGAACAACAAGGGCATCGTCTGCGCCCCGCCCCGCATCCACGGCGTCCTGATCCGCGCCATCAAGGAACTCGGGATCGGACAAGAATAACCGCCCCAAAACGCCGATGATCACCCTGCATGATTGAACCCTGGGAACCCATCCTGACCGGCGTCCTCATCGTACTGATGATCGGCACCATGGCGCTGGGACGATTCGGCGCCGACCTCATCATGATGGGTGTCCTCCTCGTCCTGCTCCTCACTGGGATCCTTGAACCACAAGAAGCGATCAACGGCTTTGCCAACCAAGCCGTCATCACCGTCGCGATGCTCTACATCGTCGCGACCGCGATGCGCGAGACCGGCGCGATGGCGCGCATCACCGCGATCGTGCTCGGAAAGCCCAAGTCCGAACGCAGCGCGCAGATGAAGCTCGCGATCCCCGTCGCCGCGATGAGCGCGTTCGTCAACAACACCCCCATCGTCGCGATGTTCCTCCCGACCCTCTCGACACTGGCGCGCCGCTGCTCGTTCTCGCCGTCCAAGCTCTACATGCCCCTCTCGTTCGCGTCCATCCTCGGAGGCGTCTGCACACTCATCGGGACCTCCACCAACGTCGTCATCGCCAAACTCCTCAGCGACGAGCACATCCTCGGACCATCGGGAGAAGAACTCGGATTCTCCATGTTCACGCTCGCGAAGGTCGGACTCCCCATCGCGATCATCGGGATCATCTACATCCTCGTCTTTGGACGCAAGCTCCTCCCCGATCGCATCACCCCGATCGAGGACGCGGAAACCCACGACGAGGGATACCACGCCGCGCTCCGCGTCGAGCCCAACTCTCCGATCGTCGGAAAGTCCGTCGAGGATGCCGACCTCCGCGATCTCCCAGGACTCTTCCTGTCGCGCATCGAGCGCGATCACACCACACTCGTCGCCGTGTCTCCGCAAGAGATCATCAACGCACGCGATGTCCTTGTTTTCGTGGGCCAGATCGACTCCGTCGTCGATCTCCAGCAGATCAAAGGCCTCGTTCCCTCCACGCTCCCAAGCTCCGACGAATCCATCGATGCGAGCGAGGACCCCCACTACCGACCCAACCTCACGATCTCCGAAGCCGTCGTCGCCAACAACTCCACCCTCGTCGGACTCACCATCAAAGAGTCCGGCATCCGCACGCGCTACGGCGCAGTCGTCGTCGCCGTCCGCCGACAAGGACAACGACTCACCGGTAAACTGGGTGACATCCGGCTCCGCGCCGGAGACACCCTCCTCCTCGAAGCGCACCCAGGATTCGGTGACCGCTTCATGACCTCAGGTGATTTCTACCTCGTCAACGAACGCATCACCCCCGCCGCGCTGCGTCACGAACGCGCTTGGGTTGCCCTCGCTGTCCTCGCGCTGCTCATCACCATCCTCAGCTTCGGGATCCTCGATCCCATGACTGGTTCCATGCTCGCCGCGGGACTCATGGTCCTCACGCGATGTTGCACCGGTCCTCAAGCAAGGCGCGGCGTGGACTTCCAGATCCTCGTCGTCATCGGCGCCGCCTTCGGGATCGGCGCCGCGATGACCAAGACTGGTCTAGCTACTGACATCGCCCACACCATCACCCAAGCCGTGTCCGTGATGGGACCCTGGGGACTCCTCGCGTCGATCTACGTGCTGACCTCGGTCTTCACCGCGACAATGACCAACAACGCCGCGGCGGTGCTGATGTTCCCGATCGCCCTCGCTGTCGCCGCCGAGCAGGCACTCAATCCGATGCCGTTCATCGTCGCGATCACCGTCGCCGCGAGCTGCGAGTTCTCGACCCCGATTGGTTATCAGACCAACCTCATGGTCATGGGTCCCGGCGGATACAAATGGACGGACTACACCCGCTTCGGGCTCCCGCTCACCATCCTCTGCGGCGCAGTCTGTGTCGGTCTCGCCCCGTTTGTTTTCGGTGGTTTCTAATCAACCTTCATCAAACCGTCAAAATCCCCGATTATCAACAGCACTACAATCTCGAACCAACGTTCTGCGAACAGCACCGTTTCTGACCCGTAGGATGACAAGAGGCAACGCGATCTCGTTTCGTTACAAATCAATCGCTAGGGACCAGCAATGAAAATCCTCATCACAGGCGGCAGCGGATTCATCGCAGAGTACTTCCACAGAGATCTCACCGCACTCGGACACGACCTCGTCACCCTCGACCTCATCACCCCGACCCCAGGAACACCCTCCGAGAACTCAACCTACATCCAAGGCGACATCCGCGATCCCAAAGCGCTCGACGAAGCAATGCAAGGGGTGGACCTCGTCATCAACCTCGCCGCCGCCCACCACGACTTCGGGATCGCCCACGACACCTACTACGACGTCAACGAACGCGGATCGCAGATGATCTGCGAAGCCATGGACCGCGCCGGGATCAAGAACCTCATCTTCTACTCCACCGTCGCGACCTACGGCGACGCCCCGCCCCCACACCACGAAGAAGCGCCCACACAACCCGCAACCCCCTACGGCGGATCCAAACTCAAAGGCGAAGCCGTCTTCAACAACTGGGTCAACCAAGGCGACAACCGCCGAGCGCTCATCATTCGACCAACTGTGACCTTCGGGGTCCACAACTTCGCCAATATGTACTCGCTCATCCGTCAGATCGATTCAGGCAAGTACGCCCGCTTCGGTCCCGGCGTGAACATCAAATCACTCAGCTACGTCGAGAACATCGTCGACGCGACACTCTTCCTCGCCGGACTCAAAGAAGAGAAACCAAACCGCGAAATCGAGAGCTTCGAGATCTTCAACTTCATCGACAAACCCGACCTCACCAGCACGGAGATCTCCGACCACGTGAGCAAGTGCCTCGGGAAGAAACCCGCTCCAGCGCTTCCCTACTTCGTCGGGATGATCCTCGGACTCCCCTTCGACATCGTCATCAAGCTCACCGGGAAGAACCTCCCGATCTCGACTGCGCGTGTGAAAAAGATGTTCAAGTCCCAGACCAAGTTCGAAGCCGACAAACTGCTGTCTGTTGGATACACCCCAAAGGTCGAGCTCAAAGAAGGCATCAACCGCATGGTCCAGTGGTACATGCAATCCGGCAAGAACGAGAACGCGGAATGGCACCAGCCCCCCGCCGAGCCCGTCCTCCGCGACTGATTCCGACACAAATGAACCAACAAAAAAGACACGCGAGCGAGAGCCGCGTGTCTTTCTCTACAAAGAGAGAGCGTTGTTTTCGAGTATCGTCTTATCGACGACGGCGAGTGCCGACCATCCCGCCGAAAGCGAGCATCGCCAGCGCCGATGGTGCCGGGACAGTGCGTGTGATCGAGAGGTTGTCGATCCCGATCGTGTGGTCCGCGAACCCGAAGAAGAAGCCGGGCTGGAAGGTCGTAAACGCGATCTCATCGACGCCCGAGAGCACATCCGAGAAGCTCACGCCGTCCGGAAGTGTTGGCTCGAAAGTCATCGGATCCTCAGCGCCGTATCCGCCCCATCCCGATGGGATATCGATCGCGTTTGGATCGAAGGTCACGGAGTAGGTGGACCATTCCGAGTTGTTCGCTTGCGAAACGTTGTCGAAGAGGAACCACACGGAGTTGTAGGGGTATCCGTTGGTCGCGCCATCGACATCACGCAGCTCAACGAGCCAGGGACGCGAGACGTCCTGACCAAAGAAGTTGAGGTAGTCCACGCGGATGTCCATCGAGATCGTGATCTCGTCAGCAGTGGTGTAGTCACCAAGGAACGCGCTGTTGGTGGTGTTGCTGAAGGTGACACCGAAGTTGTTGAACACCGTCTGCATGTACGCGCCGTCGTTGCCGCCCGAGCCCTCGATGCCCGTCGCGCCACCCGGACCCGCAGGTCCGACCCAGCCCTCAGCGCCGTTGCTGAAGTCGGTGGTCACCGTATCGCCCGCGTGCGCCAATCCAGCGCAGGCGCACAGCGCCAGCACCAATCCGCTTGTCTTTGTCATCGACATGTCTTTCTCCCGTTCTGACCGATCTGGTCTTTCGTTCTTTGCCGCCATCACTCCTGACGCGGCTCAAAGTAGGTTGGAGGATCAGCCTCCTGAACTGATCCAATCGAGTAATCCCGAGAATCCGCCGGACCCAAAACACACAGCCGGCAAACCCTCCATTTTCACATACTACTGAATCTCGATTGCGTTGCAAGGAAGTTTCCCTGAAACTACCAAGAAATTTCGTGCATTCACACAAAATGCGGTGTATACTCCAGATAAGCCCGATTCTGGGCCTAAAAACATAACCGGATCAAGACGGATTCTTTCGCGATGACTCAAACAGATGCCAAAACCTCGACCACGGCTCCCCAAACGATGGGGACACTCGAGATCCGCATCAACGCCGCGGGAGAGGACCTCTTAAAAGGACTCACCTCCGTGCTGGGACAGATCCCCGCCACCGATGCCGGACCGCAGCAGCTCGCCAAAGAACTCGGGATCGACAAGGTCCTCGCGTCCCGCATCCTCAAAGCGCTCCGTGCTCCGGACCCCATGTCCGTGGTCCATCGCGTGCCAGGTCCCGAGCCGATGCGCCGATTGCTCAAAGCAACCTCCAAGCTCGGCGTCAACCCTCAAGACCTCATCGATGCCAACTCCGCCGTCGATCGCTTCGAGTCGCTCATCCGCTCCGAGATCGGAGACCGCAGCGCGCTCGACGCGATCCTGAGCGCTTGGGTCCCTGAAGCGCGCCGCGAGTTCGAGCTGCGTCGCAAGCAAGCCGCGTTCCGCGCGATGTCCCAGCTCAAAGGCGCGCAAGCGGACGTCTACGCCGAAGCCGCGATCTTCTATCCCAGCGCCGACAACGAGCACATCGACATCGTCTGGATCAAAGCCGTCATCGGGCTCCATCGCCTGCGTCCAGGTGTGGTCGTCAAGTTCACCAGCCATCGACAGATCGAAGACCAATCACGCCGCAAGACCTACACCCTCGCGGGAGATCCCGTGGACTCCGTTTCCAGCGCCACGCTCGAGGGCTACTGCTCAACCCCCACCCCCGCGCTCGACGTTCATCATGCCGGCGAGCTCATGCACTACACGCTCCAGGAAAACTGCTTCGGCGCGTCTAGCTCCATCGACCTCGTCACCTGCGAGGTCAACCGCGCCGAGATCCCACGCTACATCCCCGACGAGCGCCAGCGAAAAGCGTGGGCGTCCTCGGACATCAACATCCCTTCCAAACGCATGCAGTTCGACGTCCTCGTCCACAAGGACCTCTACAACCGCTCCTTCCCCGAGCTCCGCATCTACGACACCACCATCAACGGCCAAGCGGACATCAACGACCCCGCACGCGACGTCGATCAGCTCGATCTCCTCGAATCCATCGAAAACCTCGGCGAAGGACTCAGCCGATTCGGATCATCGCTCGTCCCGAACTATCGCAAAATGATCGACGAGGTCTGCAGCACGCTCAGCTTTGATCCATCGATGATGCGAGGATACCGCTGCACCGCCGACTACCCGATCTACGGCTCACAAACCGCGATGATCTTCTCAACACAAGATCGCCCAAACGGTTAAGGCCAGACAGTTAAGCCTGCACCTCGTCCATCGTCTCCTGGTCGTCGCTGACAACCGTCGCGCCGCCCGAGAGCCATTCCGCAAGACGGATCCGGCGCTGCTTCGTCTCCTCAGCAGTAAACTGCGGATCAGCAAGCTTGAGCACCTCCGCGTACTTCGCGGCACACACCTCACGCGTGTACCCCGCCTCGAACACCTTGCGTGCGTTCGCCGCCATCGTCCGCGCCATCGCCTTGTCCTTGATGAGCTCGCGGATCTTGTTCGCCATCCCCTCCGAATCCCCGAGCGCCGACCACGTCCCGCAATGGTTCTTCTCCACAATCTCGCGGAGCTCAGACCATTCCTCAGACAGCGATACGATCACCTTGCCCACCGCGAGCGACGTGTACAGCTTGCTCGGGAAGCTGATCCCCTCGATCCCGTGCGCGATCGTCACGAGCGAAGCATCACACGCGTTGAGCGCCTCATTGAGCTTCTCGAACGGCTGATACGGGAGCAGCAGCACATTGTCGAGCCCGTGCTCCTTCACATACTTCTCGATCATGTTCCGCTTGCCGCCCCCGCCCGCGAGCACGAGCTTGAAGGGTTCATCCTTCAGCAGCTCCGCGGCACCAAGCACCGTGTCAAAATCGTAGTACAGCCCCATATTCCCGGAGTACAACAGCACAAAGTCATCAACAAGGTCGTTGTCGCGCGCGATCTCAGAGTCAGCTTTCTCGATCGGGAAGAGGTCCTCGCCGTCCGCCCAGTTCGGGATCACGTGGATCTGCTCAGGGGTGATCGGATACGCGTTGGCAACCAGATCCTTCGCGGCGCTGCACAGCACGATCGCTTCCTGCGTCCGGCGATACTTCCGACGATTGAGCGCCATCCACGCGCGATCAATAAACGAACCCTTCTTGAACGTCCCGACCCAGACCCCCATCTGCGGATACGCATCGTGCAGGAGCGTCACGTAGTGGTGCGTCCGGAACAACGAAACAAACCAGCCGATCACCCCAAGGAAAGGCGGGTTGGTCGTGTACAGATACACCGTGTCCTTCCGCGAGCGGAACAACACTGTAAGAATCATCGGGATCACAAATGTGAGGTAGTTAAACACACGTCCCGGAAGGAAGTTCTTATCGAATCGAGCGACGCGCAAGCGACGGATGTTGACGCCGTCAACCACTTCGCGAAGCGGACAATCCTGCCACGTGTCGGGTGGGCCGTAGCTCGGACGCCCCGTCAGCACCTCGACCTCGAACCCCAGCTTGACCAGTTCCACCGCGAGCTCGTGGAGCAGGTGACCAGTCGATGCCACATCCGGCACATAGTACTGGTTCAGGATCACGACCCGAGTTTTCTTCGCTGTGCCGTCGGATTCAGCCATGATGCTCCCCAGCACACACCATCTCGCTAGTCATCAACTGGACAACTGCGCTCAGAATATTTATGGACCGATAACCAGCAAGCGTGCCGGATCTCGGATGTCGAGCAGGGATCAAATCAGGATCTTTGAGGGCATGTGTCATGTGTTCAGAGCTCCATATGGATAGCCACTATCGGCGCTTTGATGCCCAATCCTGCCAAAGCTTGGAACTACGGCGTCAAACTTTGGACATCGTAGAACTCAAATCCCGTCATTCTCGTAGACTCCGTCATTGTTGCGTGAATCCTGCCCCCTTTTTCGCCCATCAACCGATCCGCCGTAGACCATCTTTCGTCGTAGGCCGATACTGATTGTGGAGATCAACATCTCCATATTTCCGTGCACCCAATCAGATACCATGAATCCGAAGCTCTTCGACGAATCCATCCTCCCAGTCGCTCCCCAAACCAACCGAGTGACCAACAGACCAATCCCGAGGTCCACCCAATGAGCGTCTCCATCTTTATCCAGACCCTCAACGAGGAGGACAACCTCCCAGGACTCCTCGAATCCGTCAGCTGGGCCGACGACATCGTGGTCCTCGATTCCCTCTCCACCGATCGCACGCGCGAGATCTCCGAAGCCGCCGGTGCCCGCTGGTACGAGCGCGCCTTCGACGGGAGAGGCAACCACCAAAGCTGGGCCATGGAGAACATCGACTTCAAGCACCAGTGGGTCTTCTACCTTGATGCCGACGAGCGGATGACCCCCCCGCTTCGATCAGAGATCGAGTCCATCGCCGCCAAGTGGGCCGATGGATCCATGAACACCCAAGACGACCCCGTCGCGTACTACTGCGGACGAAAGAATATCTTCCGAGGCAAATGGCTCAAGCACGCCATGCCCCCCAGCAACATCATGCGATTCTTTCAGCCAAAGCTCATCCGCTTCGCGAGAGACGCCAACCCCGTCCCCATCGTCGACGGCAAAATCGGATACCTCAAACAACACTTCATCCACTACAACTTCTCAAAGGGAATCCGCGAGTGGTTCGATCGTCATAACCGCTACTCGACCTACGAAGCCCACGAAACAATCAAGGCGCTCGAGGGCAACCCCGTCAAAGTATCCAACCTCTTCTCGTCCGACCGAAACACCCGCCGCCTCGAGCTTAAAAATCTTTCGTTCAGAATGCCGATGCGACCGCTCCTCAAGTTCATCTACATGTACATCCTCTCGCGAGGGTTCCTCGACGGCCGCGCCGGATTCACCTACTGCAAACTCCAAGCACTCTACGAATATATGATCGTCCTCAAGGTCCGCGAGCACAGCCGTCCGGACCTCACCGCTGCTGATCGAGGAGAGAATCCCAACCCCGCTTGGGATAAAGAGACATGAGCACCAAAGAACCCGGAAAGCCAAAGAACGTCGCGGTGATCTACCACTACTTCGCGCACTACCGCGAGCCAATTTTCCGTGAGCTCGTCAACAACAGCCGACACCACTACGAGTTCCTCGCCGGGAACAACAACTTCAACAGCGGCATCAAGCTCATCGAAGAGCTCCCAGACAACCGACTCAAGGTCATCAAGGGTATCCTGCTCGGCCCGTTCCTCTTCCAGTTCGGAGCCGTCAAAGCCGCGATGGGATCACGCTACGACACGCTCATCCTCCTCGGGAACAGCAAGTGGCCAACCATGTGGCTCGCCGCCATCCTCGGAAAGCTCCGAGGAAAGCACGTCCTCTTCTGGTCCCACGGCTGGCTCACCAAAGAATCCGGATTCAAAGGATGGTTCCGCAACACCTTCTACAAACGCGGACACGGGCTCCTCGTCTACGGACACCGCTCAAAGTGCATCGGAATCGACAACGGATTTGATCCCAGCACCATCCACGTCATCTACAACTCCCTCGACTGCGACAAACAAGACCAAGCACGAGCGCAGATCAAACCCGAAGACCGCGACCAGACGCGCCAAAGACTCTTCGGTGACGACGCATCCAATCCCATCCTCGTCAACGTCACGCGCCTCCACCACTATAAAAAAATGGACATGCTCATCCGAGCGGCGCACAAGCTCAACGAGCAGGGATCACCCACCAACGTCCTGATCATCGGAGAGGGTCCACACAAACCAGAGCTAGAAGCACTCGCCAAGGAGCTCAACGTCAACGCCGTCTTCACCGGAGCACTCTACGACGAGCTCGAGATCGGACAGATGCTCAACGCGTCTGACCTCGCTGTTATGCCGGGTCCCGTCGGTCTGCTCGTCATGCACGCCCTCGCCTACGGCGTCCCGGTCATCAGCAACAACAACTTCGACACCCAGATGCCGGAGTTCGAAGCCATCAACGTCGGAGTCAGCGGCGACTTCTTCGAGAGCGACAACCTCGACTCGCTCGTTGGCGCCATCAAACGCTCGCTCGACAACCAGCCCCCCTTCGAGCAGCGCTGCAAACAAACACGCGAGACCATCGAACGGTTTTACAACCCGATCTCAGAGCGAAAGCTCATCGACCGAGCCGTGGACGGCCTGCCCGCAGACGATCTGTTCAACGCGGGCCTCTGCCCATACAGTGAGGATCAAGCATGATCAACGCAATCAAGGACAAACTGCGGAGCAACAACAAGATCCGTTTCTACGGACGCGTGGCCATCATGTTCTATCGGCGCAAACGCTACGGACTCAAGCACTGCCACCCGACGTTCTACACCAAAGACCCAAGAGAACTCAGCCGCGACTTTGTTGCACACGAATACTCGTTCTGCGCCAAGCTCTGCATCGTCGGCCCCCAAGTCGAACTCGGCGCGTACAGCATGCTCGGACCCAGAGTCCTCATCGTGGGTGATGATCACGTCTTCGACAAAGCCGGGACCCCAGCGTACTTCGCGGGAAGACCGGAACGCCGACCAACCAAAATCGGTCGCGACGCGTGGATCGGCGCCGGGACCATCGTCATGTCAGGGGTCACCATCGGACGCGGCGCGATCGTCGCCGCCGGCGCGGTCGTCACCAAGGACGTCCCCCCATACGAGATCCACGGCGGGGTCCCCGCGAAGAAACTCCGTGACCGATTCGAGAACGAAGAAGACCTCCGGATCCACGATGAAATGCTGAACCAAACCCCACAGCTCGGCGAGTTCTGCTCCCCTATGAAAGAGCAGCCACTCAGAGAAGACGATCAAGCGTAACCCGCCTCGCCGGACCAGACCCCACGCTCACGCGGTCTGCTCGTACAGCTCGTCCTCACCAAACTCTTCATAATCCCCGTATTCTTCGTACGAGCTGTATTCGACATCGGAGCCCGACCAAACTTCAGCACCAGCTTCAGACACAGAGCGAGAATACAGCTTCGATATCACCATGAACATGTAGAACGGCAGCGGATACAGCATAAACGATCCCTGCTTCATAGAGATCATGATCACGTACATGGTCATCGCGAGCACAATCGCAACCACACCGCGATTGACGATGCCCTGTCTACCAAAGTTGATCAATCTAAACGCATGCGTTGCCGTGATGAGGAAGATGAGAGACATCATGGTGAAACCAATCAAGCCGTGATGAGTAAGGATCTCAACAACAAGATTGTGAGGATACAAGAAGCCGTCCTCGCCGTGAGGCACAATCGCGTTAAACGCCCCGGTCCCGAGCCCCTGGATATAGTTCGCCGGATTCCCACCCCAAGCGTTCAGCATCTCGGTGGTGAAATACATACGCGCATAAAACCCCTCCGTAATACTGTCGCTACTAAACCGCTCCGTAGACTCTGATCCGAGGAAAAAGGTCTTGGCAACAAACGCGACAAGCAGCACAACAAAGCCCGCCGAGAACGTGCGGATAAAGAACTGCTTGATGTCCTTGATCTCGTGCGCAATCGGGTAGCACAGCACCGCTGCGAATACCGAGAACACAAGCTGCCCACGAGATCCCACGAAGAAGCTCACCGAAAGCCCCGCGATCAACGCGGCAACGCGGAGCAGCGAGATCAAAATATTCTTCCGCTCAGGCTCCATAAGCATCGCGATGATCATCATGGTCCCGCCGAGCTCGCCAAGCGCCAGCGGATTCCCGCGCTCGTTGTTCCCCTTCGTGTAACTCATATCGATAAAGAAGCGAGTCCCATAGAAGAGCGTGCGGGGGCTGATCAAAATCAGAATCAGAATAACCAGACCCACAAACAGGAATGGCACCGTCATCTTGGAAACCTGCTCGCTCCCAGAGATCAACACCGGAAGCATCAGCACAAAGAGCGCAAAGTAAGGCGCCCCGCTCTCGACAAAGTACACCCCAGATTCTCTTGATGGCGAATACAGAACCCCGAAAGCCGCAAACACATAGAGCGAGATAATCAGAACCGAGTTCACGTTCAGGATCCCTTTAAAGGGCTGTTTCCCGACGATCAACGAAACGAGTATCGCAAAGCACGTGATACCGGCTGTAGAAACATTAATCAGCCATGATTTCTGAGCAAAGAACCCAATAAATGATTCAAGCAGCTGCTCAAAGGCAAAGAGTGAAAAAATCAGCACCAAGGTCCAGTGCGGCTTAAACAGCGCAAGCACACACACCAGCACAAACAGAAGAAGAGCAGTTCCAGAAAGTAAGGCAATCATAACCCGAGTTCAAACTCCAAATACGCCAATCAATCCTGAACTGCTTCCAATACCGCCGGCATCTTGTCGCCGATCAATACTCTCGCTCGAACCCCAAAATGATCCGATCCGGGGATCACCATACGCTCCCATGAACGCACAGCAACACCCTCGTCTACCCAAATATCGTCGATCCCGACCCCCATCATCGACAGTTTCGCAGGAAATGTCCCCGATAACCCCATCACAGACGACCCACGAACCACCCCTAATCCACCCTGAAGCCTCCGATCTCTCCACGAGCCCGGCCCTCCGTTCAGATCCCCCACAACCATCAACGGAACCTCAGCCGCGTCCCTTTGCTCGATCCCCCTCAATGAGCTCACTAACGACTCCACCACCCCGTTCCCCCGCGACCACTCACCACTCCCCCTCGGCGACGGCGCATGCAGCCCCACCACGCGGAACGGACCACCAAACTCCGCCGGACGCTGGACCACCCCAGACATCCCATACAACTCATTGAGCTCCTCATCACGCTCAATCGCCCATTTGCTCAGCACCACCATCGGCGACGCGACCTTATCGATCCGCCTCCGGATCATGCGATACGGAAACCAATCCAGCCCGTCCATGTTCCCCGTAAACTGCCGAAACACATCCCACTGCGGCTCAACAAGCACCATCACATCCGCATCCAGCGTCCGAAGCAGCGCCATCACCTCCTCAGGGCGCTCGTTCGCCATAAAGATATTCATCTCAACCACGCGCACAACATTGGGCGCACTGTTGTCGTCATCAGCATGAACCCACGCCCGACCCCCGCCGAGCACCACCACCATCATTATCACCCCAAGCAAACCCACCATCTCCACCCACCCCCTCCGGATTACCAGCCCCATACCCCCAACGACCACCCCGATCACAAACGCGAACCACCCCAGACTCACCATGATGTCCGCGATCCAGAACCTGCTTGATATCAGGTACGCCCCCCACCACCCAACAACCACGACAACCAGCACCGCGCGGATGATCAAAGAAATCAGACCGATCCAGCCGTGCTTCCGCTTGAGTTCCTGTTGTGATCCATTGGCGCCGTCCATACCACTCCCATCGGACGATCTACTCCCCCCATCCGAGCACGGTTCACAAACCAACAAAAAAGACGGCCCGGTTTCCCGAGCCGCCAATTCAAGTCTTAATTGAATGTGTTCAAAAGTAAGCCCAATCCTTACGGACGATCCTTGCCCTCTTGACCGAAGATGATGGTCATCCCACCACCGCCGGCCATGTCCTCAGCGTTGTAGATGTAGTCCGCGTCAAGCGCCTTCTCGATCCGCACCGAAGCTTCCTGAAGGTGTGCACGCGTGTACGCATCGAGCGAACCGCCCATCGCGCCATCAATGCTCTCCTTGAGATCACGCAGGTGCATCGAAGCGATCGTCTTAACCGCCATGGACGCGGAGGTGAACCCGCCGTTGTCCATCGACATATCGATCAAACGATCCAGATGCTCACGCTGCAGGTTCCGCCGAAGCGACGAGATCATCGGCTTACGAACGCTGTAACGCCCGCTCGGGCCGTTCTCAAGCTCCGACCACACCGCATCGGTCACCGACTCCATGACCTCAGCCACAGTCAGCGCATCCTCATCAGCAGGCACAAACATCTCGTAGTCATACACACGCTTGATCGTCTGCGGGTTCATCAGCATCGTCAGCGCCGATGCCTGCATCCCCATCACGCGGTCGTGAATCTCAAACGCCGAATCCGACATGATCGAGCTGTAGTTGTCCCACCACTTGTCCACCGTCGCGTGGGCAAGCAGCTCAGGAGTGATGCCGTACGCATCATCCTCGAACGCGTTCTCGATCACGAAGTTCAGCGCCGCACGCTGGCGCTCAACAGGGACGACCTCGATCGGAGCCTCGCTCCCCGGATCACCCTTCTTGGAACGCGACACGTACGCGGATCCGACCCAGTTGCCCATCATCGAGAGCGCCTGCATCTGAGTGCTCAGCGTGATCGAGTACCCACGGCGAGCGCGGGACCACGAATCGCCATCCTGAACAAAGTCGCTGATCAAGCCCTCGCGAATCTTGCCGACCAGTTCCATCTGGTTGTTCGCGTAATCAAGCGGATTCTCAGACAGGTCGTACCGGCGCGTGCGTGGGTCAGGACCAAACGCGTCCTCGTCGGTGCCGTATGCAAGCAAAGGATCCGCGGATCGGCTCAGGACCTCCTTGAGATCGCCGCTGCCGTAGCCGTACTCGATCGCCCACTGGTCGTACTCGCCGATACCGATCACCGAGTAGTCACCCTGAACGTCGCCGCTGCCAGGCATCCGGATGTTGATCCCGTTGTAGTCCATCACCGAGGTCGACCAAGGACGCTTGCCCTTCATCCCATCGGAGTTGATCTCATCAAGCGAGTGAGCGCTCGAGCCCTTGAAGTTGTGACGCAGACCGATGGTGTGACCAACCTCGTGAGCAACAAGCTCCGCGAGCATCGGACCGACGAACCATTCTGGAACGCCGTCGATCATGTCGCCCTCTTCCTTCTTCTCTTCAGCGACCTCGCCGCCCTCGTCGGCGCCGTCACCCGCGTCGTCTTCGTCCTCGGACTTCTCGAGCATCGCCAGATGCTCCGCCGGGATCATGTCACGAAGCCCTGGATTCTCTTCGAGCTGCTTGCGGATCATCTCCAGCATCTCTTCGCTCATTTCGGGATCATCACCCATCTCAGATGCCGTGTTGATCATCCCGACCATCGCCAGGTTCATCCGCATCATCGCAAGATCAAGCGCCTTGCCAGTCGCGGCATGACACATCCCCGAAACCTGCGAAGCACGCCCGCCAAGACCATCAAACTCGTCATCGCCGATCATCAGCGCCGAGTCGTCATGATCCGCGTGGTCGCTGCACAAGCCCATCGAGTGGTTGTACGAACGCTCAGCCAGAATCCGCTCGCGTGCAGACGGAGTCGCAAGACGCAGACGAGGATCCCAGCGTGGGTTCTGCTCGAGCCAGCCCAAAGTCTCAGGACTCATGCCCTCAGTCGCGAGGTTGCTTAGCAAATCTTCCCATCGGTAGGTAAACACGCGGATCCAGCCATCAGTCAGCACGACGTCCGCGTCGAGGATCTCACCCGTCATCGGATTGACGCGTGATGGACCGATCGCCGTCGCGATGTCGTTGGAGATCCAGCGGATGAAGTTGTAGCGCACATCCTCAGGATCCTTCTCCATATTCGCGCCAGTCGTCTTGTCCTGGTACTGCACCTCGATGGCGCCGTCGATACCGATCTCGCGGAACGCCTCGTTCCAGTACTCGATCCCTTGCTTGACGTAGCGCCGGTAGCGGATCGGGACCGTGTGATCGACGTAATAAACAATCGGCTCTTTCGGAGGACTCAGCTTGAGCTTCGGATCCGCCTTCTCGATGTGCCAGCGATTGATCAATCGCTGCGAGGTGTCCGTCCAATCAAACTTACCGAGGTCCGTGTAGTTGGTCACAAAGAAACCAACACGCTCGTCCGCAGCGCGAGGCTTAAACCCACGCGAACCCTCGATCTTCGAGATCGAGTAGTGGAACGTCTTCATCGTCCCGCCCGCGACCGGACCCTTGAACTCGATCTCGATGTTCTCCGGGAACGCCTTGACGGATTCAACAACCGTCAGAGACTTGTTGAGCCCGCGTGCCGAGCTCCCAAAGAAGCGCGTCGCCTGCGAAACCAGCAGACTGTCCAGATCAATCACAGGCTGCCCCGTCGGACCCATCGCCTCGATGGGAACATCAAGCAGCACGCGATCCGTCCAGATCATCTCGACAGAGTCCTTCGACTCCTGATCACCAGACGAACGCACCGAGATCTGAGGCTGCACAAGCATCAACCGCTTGCCCACACGCTTCCACTGCGTGTACATGTCGCCCGCCTGCAGACCCGCGAAGATCTCGCCGCCCGCAACAGTCATCGCAAAGAAGTGATGCTGCTTGTCGTACCCGCGAGGGAGCTCAGCGAGCACCTGGTTTGTTTTGTTGTTGACATACAGGTTGTAGAGCGATCGACCATCCGCCGTCGAGACGACCTTGGTGAATCCCTTCGATACATCCTTCCAGTCCTTGAACTCTTTCTCGGCGCCGCCACCGCCGCCTCCTGCTTGAGCCGCCATCGCCGCCATCGCCGCGAAGTCGATCGACTCCTCAGGGGTCGCCGTGATCGGCTCATCCGCCATCGCCATCGAAGATCCCGCGATCAGAGCACCAAGCCCGATCACCGAACCGACCACACCACTCGCCATTCGCAAGTTTGTCTTGAAGTTCGCACGCATCAAATCACACTCCGTTTACTGTTGGGCGAGCATCCCCGCCGAGTTCAAATCCATTTCCCGCGAGACAGTGCAGTCACAAGTCGACCCAAGGCCGGGCGCCACAAAGCCGTTCACAAGAACGGCCCAATGACACTCGGCCCACGCCGGCACTACCTCGATCGGTATCGGCCGCAGAACGCGCCGTACCTAACAACGACTGTCGCTGGAGCGCACCAAATGCGCCGATTCCGTTGATCAAAATCACGACACCACCTATACCGCCCATAAACAGGCAGGTTTCAGCGATTCGCATCCCAAATCATCAATTCGTCCCGCCCCAACCAAGCCCAAGTCGAGCCCCTACCCCGCCAGCACCATCGCACCGACCGTCAGCCCAACAAACACCACCCCAGACCACCGCACCACAGGGTCCTTCATCGCCAGCTCCGTCGGATCGTCGTACCGCCCGTCCATAATCAGCGTGATCGTCCGCAGCAGCCCCAGCATCGCCGGAAGCACCGTCGTCCAGAGCAAATTAAACGCGAAGTCCCCGCCCACCCCACTCGCGAGCACCACCGACATCGCATCTTCTCGGCTCTGCACATAACCTGTGTATGTCAAAAGAGTTGCGACGCCAACCACCACGACCATCATCCGCAGAATCTGATCCGAATACTTCTGCTGCACCCCCCGGATCGACGCGACATCCGCGTCCCCCATCACACGACGCTCGCCGAGCCGCTTCCCGAATGCCAGGAACATACTCAAAAACAGCGTCGCATTGAGCAGCCACGTCGAAGGCGTCACCGCCACCGCCGCACAACCACCCAAAACCCGGAGCACAAATCCCGTCGACAAGCTCAAAACATCCAGAATCACCACATGCTTGAGCATCGCCGAGTAGCACATCACATTCACGATGTATGCCAGCACCATCCCGAGCACCCACCACCGCACCGATCCAGGCACAAACAGCCCCAGCCCCAGTCCGATAACCAGCAGCCCGATCCCGTAGCTCCGAGCCAACCCCTCGCTCACGCGCCCCGATGCGATCGGACGCTTGCACTTCCGCGGATGCAACCGATCCCGCTCCACATCCGCCAGATCGTTAAACACATAACACCCCGAGGCCGCGAAGCAGAACGCAAAGAACGCCACCGCGAGCGTCAGAATCAGCCCCACATCCACCGATTCCCGCGGGATCGACCCATCCATAATCGCAAACGCAGGACCAACCAGCACAAACACGCCCTTCACCCACTGGTGAGGACGCGCCAGCTTGATCAGTCCACCAACAACACCGCTACCGGAGTGGGTAGCCGTGCCGCTGTGCTGAGATGGATCAACCGATTCGCTCATCAACCCTCCGCATCGACACAACGACCCGCAACCCTCAAGTGTTCATCAAACATCAACACCCTTTCCCCCCTCATTCCATCCCCCTTCTTCACAAGCTCGGCATGAATCGCCGAAAATCACCACACCATGAGTGTATCAAATCCCCATCCTGCCCCCCAAGCCGCGTCCAAGTGGTGCCTGATCGTCACCCTCGCCGCGCTCCTGCTGATCGCGTGGCCCATCATCCTCTCCGGCAACACCTCCGGACGCGGCGCCTACGACGACCTCACATACCACTGGCCCGCAATCCAGACCTTCGCCGACCAGCTCCCCACCCCCGACCTCTCCGACTACGCCAGCGCCACCACGCCGGGATTCCACCTCGAGCTCTCGATCCTCCACCGACTCGGCGCGTCGCGTACATTCGTTCAGCTCTACGCCTCCCTCTGGACCGTGCTGCTCTTCGCAATCCTCGCCTGGCGCGCCGGCCGCTCCTTCGGAAAGCCCGGAGTCCTCCTCACCCTCCCGTTCCTCTGCTCCATCTACGTCCTCTTCCCCTCCATCTGGCTCCTCCCTGATAATGCCGGCTGGCTCGGAGTCCTCGTCATCCTCATCCTCGCGCTCGACTACCCCTCCACCACACGCAACCTCCTCATCGCCGGGATTACCCTCGCGCTGCTCGTCCTGGTGCGCCAGGTCCATATCTGGTCCGCCGCGATCATCGTCATCGGCGCATGGACCGCCGCGACCGACGACGCGCGATACAACCCCAAGTCTCCCAAAGAGCAAACCACCCACCTCATCACCGCGATCCTCGCGACGATCCCCGCCTTCCTCTTATTGCTCTACTTCCTCAGACTCTGGGGAGGACTCGTCCCCCCAACCTTCCAAGCAAACCATCAAGGCCCAAACCCCGCGACCCCCGCGTTCATCCTCACGCAGATCTCCATCCTCTCCGTCTTCTTCGCCCCCACCCTCCTGCCACGACTCCTCGAACTCCTCAAAGCACACAAAGCCGCGATCATCCTGACCCTTTTCCTCGGACTCGCGATCGGACTCGTCCCCGAAACCTCCTTCGACCGCGAAGCCGGACGCTTCTCAGGATGGTGGAACATCGTCCGCGCCCTCCCCACGTTCGCCGACCGCTCCCCGATCCTCATTCTCGGATCCGCCGCCGGCGCCCTCGCGACCCTGATCTGGCTCTCCCTCGTCTCCAAACGCGATGCGCAGATCCTCATGATCACCCTCCTCGCGTTCACCGCCGCCCAAACCGCCAACCACGCGTCCTGGCAGCGCTACCACGAACCCATGCTCCTCATGCTCGGACTCATCATCCTCACCCGCTCGCCGATCACCCTCGCTACGCCCAAGCGAGTCTTGATCAGCGCCGCCGCGCTCTCGCTCATGCTCGCCGCGATCACCGTCCCCGCGCTGCTCAACGCCGAGCCGATGAACCCCCCAAGCACCCCCGAATCGCCCAACCCGGACCAAACACAGTCCGCATCCGCACAATTCACACCCAAAAGTCCACAAATTCAATGACCCCGCGCCATTCGGACGCCGTATTCACCCACCCAGAGTCAACACACCCCCCGATCCCGCCGATGCTCCCCATTCAAGGCTAGCATCCAAACCCAGCGGTCCAACCATTTATCCGGACCCCAACCGATACGCACCGAAGGAACCAGCTCCATGAGCGACAACAAACGAGCACTCATCACAGGCATCACCGGACAAGACGGCTCATACCTCGCCGAGTTCCTCCTCGCAAAGGGATACGAAGTCCACGGCATCATCCGACGCGCCTCAAGCTTCAACACCGAACGACTCGACCACGTCTACCAAGACCCGCACATCGACGGCGCGAAACTCAAACTCCACTACGGCGACCTCTGCGACGCCAACAACCTCACCAAGATCATCGACCAGGTCAAGCCGCACGAGGTCTACAACCTCGGCGCTCAGTCCCACGTCCGCGTCTCGTTCGACATGCCGATCTACACCGCCGAGACCGTCGCGATGGGCGCCTACAAAATGCTCGAAGCACTCCGCGACTTCCAAGAAAAATCAGGACAGCAAGTCCGCTACTACCAAGCATCCTCCTCCGAGATGTACGGCAAGGTCGTCGAGACCCCACAAAAAGAAACCACCCCCTTCTACCCACGCTCCCCGTACGCCGTCGCCAAACTCGCCGGACACTGGATCACCGTCAACTACCGCGAGTCCTACAACATGCACGCGTCCTGCGGCATCCTCTTCAACCACGAATCACCACGCCGTGGTGAAACCTTCGTGACCCGCAAGATCACCCGCGCCGTCGGACGCATCAAGATGGGGCTCCAAGACAAGGTCTACCTCGGGAACCTCGACTCCAAACGCGACTGGGGATTCGCAGGCGACTACGTCAAGATGATGTGGATGATGCTGCAGATGGAAGAACCAGACGACTACGTCGTCGCAACCGGACGCACCATCTCCGTCCGCGAGTTCGCGGACATGGCCTTCCAAGCCGCAGGCCTGAACTTCGAAGACCACGTCGAGTTCGACCCACGCTACCTCCGTCCCGCGGAAGTGGACCTCCTCCTCGGAGACCCAACCAAAGCGAAAGAGAAGCTCGGATGGGAACCCGAAACCAGCGTCGAAGAACTCGCCAAGATGATGGTCGATCACGACATCGAGCTCGCATCGCGTGAGAAGACACTAAAAGATGCCGGTCACGAACTCCCCGAGTTCTCCGGACACGACCAGTAAGCTTCTGCATCCAAAGTCAGGAGCGCGGCATGCGAGTCCTTACCATCGTCGATGACCTCGGGCGCGGCGGCACACAAAGGGTCGCCGTCGAAACCGCGTGCTTCTACCAAAAATCAGGACTCACCAACGCCATCCTCACCAGAAAGGGCTCGGGTCTCCGCGCCAGCGACGCACAAGCACAAGGCATCGAGCTCTTCATCGCAGACGATCCGGCCACCGCACACACCTCTGATGCCGCACGCGCCGCGCGCGACTGGAAACCAGACCTCATCGTCGCGCACAGACAGGGTCTCCCCGATCAAGACTACGGCAACCTCCTCCGCGCTGTCGGTGCAGGTCAGCCAAACGGGCCGCGCGTCGTCGAACACTCCCACTTCGGACGCCCAGACCACACCCAAGACCGACTCCTCTTCGACGCGCACATCCAGATCTCCAGATGGTGCCACTGGAAATGGACGCGATGGACAAGCAAGATCAAGCCGCGCCCCATCGGGGTCTGCGTGCCCCATATGGTCGACCTCTCCAGGTTCTCCCCCGCATCCAAAGAAGAAACCGATGCGTTCCGCAACGAGCACAACATCCCGCTCGACGCGTTCCTCTACGGCTATGTCGCGCAGAAACACCCAGGGAAGTGGTCAGCAAACCTCTTCAACAGCTTCAAAGCACAAGCAGAGAAAGACCCAAACACACGTCTCGTCATCGCCGGCATCGGAGAATACGACAAGAGACTCTTCAAGGACTTCCCCGCAAACATCAAAGACCGCATCATCGTCATCCCCTTCATCAACGGCGACGAAGCACTCCAAACCGCCTACTCCGCGATGGACACCTTCGTCCTCGCAACCGACATCGGAGAAACCTTCGGACTCGTCGCCGCCGAAGCCATGTCCTGCGGCACGCCCGTCGTCACCATGGCCAACCCCCAAAAGGGCTCAGGCCAATGCGAAGTCGTCGGACACGAATCGGGTGGACTGATCGCCGCCAGCCCCGCCGCCGTCCCTGTCGCGATGCAGCGCATCCGCGAGGACCACGATCTGCGAGCAAAGTGCGCCACAAACGCGCGTCAGCGAGTGATCGACCGCTACAACCCCGAAACCATCGGCGCCAAGCTCATCCAAGTCCTGAAGATCGTCCGCTCAGCGCCAGACCGCAACTCGATCCGCGAAGCGCTCGCCAGCGACGCATCCCTCACCACAAGCACCAACGCCACAGAACTCCATCAAGACTGGGGCGGGATGATCGGCGAGTTCACGTTCAAACAACGACTCGCCCAGCTCCTCATCTTGAACCCCACCGTCCAACGCTACTGGGTCAACCGCACGCTCAAGCGTCTCGCGTCCGCAGTCCCAAGTGTCCGCAAGACCAATCAAGCACAGCGCATCCTGACCATCGTCAACGACCTCGGACCAGGAGGCACCCAGCGCGCCGCAGAGAACAACGCCATCGCGTTCAAACAAGCCGGACGCGACTCCGCCGTCCTCGTGCTCAACTCCCTCGGCGTCCGCGCCCAGCGCATCCAAGACGCCGGGGTCGAGGTCTTCTCCGCAGACAACGACGACGCGCTCGCCAAGCACATCGCCGACTGGAAGCCGGACCTCATCCACTTCCACCGCAAAGGACACCCCGATGCACGCAGCGCCGCGCTCCTCCGCGCCGCATCGCGCAAGCTCGGATACCGCGTCCCCGCCGTCGAGCTCAACCACTTCGGGCGCTGCGACCGTTCACCCGATCGCAAGCTCTTCGATGTTCACACGCAGCTCTCGCGCGAGTGCCTCAGAAGATGGACCCAGTGGGCGCGAGGTCTCAAGCCTCAACCAATCTCAGTCGTCCTCCCCCACTTCATCGATACCGACCGCTTCACCCCCGCGACCGACCAGCAAACCTCCGAGTTCCGAGCGCAGCACAACATCCCGCAAGACGCCTTCGTCTTTCTACGTGTAGGGCAACCCAACCCCGCCAAGTGGACCGTCGGACTGATCCACGCGTTCAAATCCGTCAGCAAACAATGCGACAACGCCTACCTCGTGGTCGTCGGTCCCCCGCAAACCATCCTCGACGCGATCGACACCCTCGACCCCGCAACACGCGACAAGATCATCGTCATCGATTTCCTCCAAGGCGACGACGCCCTCCGCGCCTGCTACAGCGCCTGCGACCTCTTCGTGCACACCGCGACCGTCGGAGAATCCTTCGGACTCGTCCTCGCCGAATCCATGGCCTGCTCCACCCCCTGCCTCACCGTTGCCACGCCAACATCCGACAACTCCCAAGGAAGCGTCGTCGGACACAACGACGCCGGGATCGTCCTCGCAAGCGAGTCCCTGCTCGCTGATCACATGCTGAAACTGGCATCCGATGCAGCAGCTCTCAACAAACTCGCTCAGCGCGCAAGGCCCCGAGTCCTGGAACTCTTCCATCGCGATACAGTGATCTCAGACACACTCCACGTCATGGATGCAGCCGTCAAACACGCCGGCGACCAAGCCGCACTCCGCAGCGTGATTCAGCAGCGACCACACCTCATGCCACAAAGCTCCAAGACCGAGCTCTACAGCTCAGAACAGATGATCGGCAAACACTCCCTCATAGATCGTTTCATTGTTGCCATCAAGGAAACCCCGTTCATCTATCAAGCATTCTCAGCCATCAAACTGCGTCGATTGGAAGCGAAGAGAAAGGCCAAAGCACAATGAGCAAGCGAGTCGCAGTCATCGGAGAAATCTATTCGCCAAACCTAGGCGACGGCGTCATCGCCGATTGCATGGCGATGCTCGTAGAACGAGCCGGCGCGCAGACCACCCACGTGGATCTCTCCGGGAAGTCCTCGTGGACAGACTCGTTCAATCCACAGGGCACCAGAGTATCGCCCGGCTTGCATCGCATGATGCGCAAAGCAATCCCGCTCCAACTCCGCGGCTACCTGCGAGAACGCGAGTGGCTCAAATCCAACCACCAAGACCTCGCGGATCGCGTCGCTCAGCACGCAAAGGGATGCGATGCCGCGATCCTCGGAGGAGGCCAACTCCTCCACGACAACACACTCCGTTTCCCAATGAAAATCCGCTCCGCAACCGCCGGATTAAGAGATTCAGGAATCTCCCGCATCGCGATCCTGGGATGCGGCGTGGGATACGAATGGTCCACACGAGGAAAGCAGATCCTCAACGAAGCCCTTGATCCCCTCGAAGTTGTCTGGGTCGGAGTGCGCGACCCGTCATCACACGAGGTCATCAATCGCGTGCTCCCAAAGTACACAGACCGATCCCACTGGAGCCCCGACGTCGCGATCTGGTGCGATGAAGCGTACAACAAGACTCCAGCAGAAGTAAACACCGACCGGACCCACGTAGGCATCGGGATCATCAACCCCAACGACGCGCTGGGAACCTTCCTCGCGCATGATGATCCAAAGGTCCTCAAGCTGATCGCCCAGTGGAGCGAGGTCATCTCCGGCCTCACCGCTCAGGGACACCAGGTCACGTTGTTCAGCAATGGTGACCCAAGCGACCACGCGCTCGCCGAGCGGATCGCAAACGAGTGCCAAGGAGTGGGACTCAACGACAGACCCACAAGACCAGACGAGCTCGTTGCACAGATATCACAGTTCGGGAGCATCATCGCCCACAGACTGCACGCGTTGATTATCTCATACGCGCTGCGAGTCCCCGCGCTCCCGCTCGTATGGGACAAGAAAGTCGAAGGATTCGCGAAGATCACCGACCGCGAGGACCTCTACCTCCCGCGCGAGAATCAATCCGCACAAGAGATCCTCAACAATCACAAACGACTGATCTCCGCTGAGTTCAATGACGAGACCCGAATCAAGCTCCGCGAGCTGACCGCGTCACACATCAACCAAGCCGTTCAACAGCTCACCTCGGCTGAAGCCTAAACAAGCTCAGCACACGATTGATCGGCTGCCCAAATCGATTCGGCAGACTCTGCAATCCCCACGACACCGTTGTGCCATACAGCTCAGCACGCGTGACTTTGCAGCAGACAGCAAAGAGCACACAACCAGTCAGCACAACAAGCCCCGCCAGCACGCCGTCGAGGTATACCGAGTCCATGTAGAACGGTGTCGCAATCGCCGCCGGGATCCCGAAGCCGATCAGGTTGGCAAAGAAAATAGGAAAGAGCTGGGAAGATCCGCGTTTCAATCCCGGAACCGAGGGCAATACCGAGCCCACGTACCACCCCACAGCCGTGATGATGTGCACCACAGACTGCGTAGCCGCCAGTGCCACCACGCCATGCGGAGCCGCGATCACCGCGCTCACGAGATACAACAACGCCGATCCCACCGACAGCCAAAGCGCCGCCGAGAATCGCCCCTGCGCCAGCAGATAACTCCGCGCCGGATGCGAAAGCAGCCGGAACCCCATCGCTACAGAGAGCAACTGAAACGACACAATCAATCCGGGCCAATCCTCAATCGGAAGAATGTTCGACAACACAGGCACCGCGACCGCTGCCTGCAAAAAACACACAGGCGTCCCGATCGTCGCGAGCACACCAACAGATTTCAGGAAGCCGTTGCGCTGACGATCAGGATCCCGAACAGTGCCCGCCAGTGCCGCAAACAGGATCGTCGATAAGTTGATCGCCATGAGCCGGATCGCCTGAGCAGACATATTGGTTGCATACGCAAAGATCCCCACCACCGCATCCGAAAAATACAACCCCAACACCAAAGGCGGCACATTCACCGAAACCCAGTCCGCAAACCTCGTCCCCACCAAACGGATCGCATCACCCAGCATGTACTTCCAGCGACCAACCCGAGGCCTCAAAGAACAACGCGGATGACCGATCATCCAGTACACCAGCGTCCGCACGCCAGTGCTCACAACAAGCGCCAGCGGGAACGTCTGAGCCCCAAACCCAAGCAACGCAAACCCGATCTGACAGATCAGTAAAAGCACGCCTCCAGTGAAGAGACCAATGACATACCCGCCGTACCGATTGCTCGAGAGCAATCTCGCTTCAGGAACCGATTGCAGCGAACCAAGAAACGGCGCCGGAACACACAACAACACGAGCGCTGTGAGCTCCGGACGATCATAAATCAGCGCCATCGGGACAGCGAGCGACGCTGTAAACAATGAAGCGACCAGCCCCATCACCCCCGAAAGCCAAAACGCCGGACCAGCCCAGACGTTAAACGCCTTCTGCCGGCTCACCAATATCTCACGCGCCCCAGAAGTACGGATCAGATCAGATAGCGACATCACAGGAATAGTCAGCGCCCAAGCACCAAAGGCCTCCGGCCCCAAGATCCAAGCAAGCACCACCTGCACCACAAGACCGAGTGCCTTGAGCACCAGATTCGCACCCGTCGACAAGAACGCGCCACGAGTCGTGGATTGAGTCAGGGATTCTTTCAAATCGTTTCACTCCAGAGCGGACCCGCGTCCCCAGCCAACCTCAGCCCTCAAAATCCAGTATATCGGTAGCCATCGAGCACACTCTAGAGTTACAGAGTCCATTACCCCATAGTTCATCTACTCTGTCCAAATAACCGACATAGATTCTAAGACTCCACGCCAACCCGTTTGCACGCCAAATGTTCAAACCAGCGAGTCCTCCACGCCGTACCCATACCCAGACCAGCACCACAAACTCCAGTCCCCAAAAAATTCGCTCGTTCCCAGGACACGCACAGTGACTACCCCAGCCACCAATAAACAGTCACTGACCCACCGCGCCGCCCAAGGCGCACTCCTGGGATCAATCGCGGCCATCATCGACCGCCTCAACGCACTCGCCGTCCAGACCGCCCTCACCTACATCCTCCTCAAGTCCGACTTCGGGATCTGGTCACTCGCGTCACCCATCATGGGACTCTCGACCGTCCTCATACACACCACCGTCAGGGACCTGCTCATCTACCGCTCGAGCAAGTTCCACCTCTGGTCCAACCCCGCCGCCTGGCTCTCCACAACACTCGGATTCATCGCCGGACTCGCCGTCGTCATCCTCGGGATCATCGCGACCAGCGTCTACGACTCACCCAAGCTCACCCTCATCCTCCTCATCGCCTCCCTCCAGCCAATCGCCAGCGGCATCACCACAGTCCCGCGCGCCAAACTCGCCATCGATATGCGATTCGAGATGCTCGCCGCATTCATCTCCGCATCAAGCATCGTGAGCTGGGTGATCGTCCTCATCACCGCGATCCTGGGAGCCGGCGTCTACGCCTTCCCCGCCGGGATCGCGATCACCTCCGTCATCCAGTGCGTCGTCATCTGGTTCCTCGCGCCAGTCATCATCCGATCGTCCCCGCAAATCCGCCGCTGGAAATACATCATCAGCGACACCGGAAGCATCCTCGCCTCCAACTTCGCCAAGTGGGCACGAACCCAAGGCGACCGTCTCGTCCTCGGCGCCTTCCTCACCGAGTCCATGATGGGGATCTACTTCCTCGCATTCCAGCTCTCGCTCCAAACCTTCAGCGTCATCACCCTCAACCTGTCGTCCGTGCTCCTCCCAGCGCTCGCATCACTCAACAAAGAACCCGACCGACAGATCAAAGCGTTCATCCGCTCGATGCGCATGCTCCTCTTCCTCGCCGCGCCGATCTGCGCCGGGACCATCATCGTCGCGACCCCGCTCACCAACCTCATCTTCGATGAAACCAAGTGGACCAACCTCGACACCACCCTCCAGCTCATCACCGCCGGGATGATCTTCCGCGCCATCGAACCACCGGTGAAATCACTCATGAACGCGCAGGGGCGCTTCAAAGAACTCCTCGTCCTTAACATCGTCTCGACAATCACCTTCGCGCTCTTCATCACCGCAATCCTCTACGCGTCGGGATTCATCGGAGACGAGAACTCCCCGCTCTACGCCGCCGCCATCGCCGGCGGCGCCTTCCACGCCGCCCTCGCGATCGTCCTGGTGATCGTCGCGCTCCGCAACACCGAGTATCCCGCGATCCGCGCGATGCTCAACCTCTCCCAGCCCGTCCTCTATGCCGCCCTCGCCGCCTCCGGCGCGTGGTTCGCCATGATGCTCGTCCCAACCTCGCTCAACGACCTCAGCCCCTACGCGTTCGACACAACCAAGATCGCCACCGCCGTCATCGCGTTCCTGATCGCCTACTCCGTCATCGCACGCATCCACAAGCCCGAGGAGTTCGACACCCTCGCCGCCTTCGTCATCCGCATGACCCCAGGCAAACTCAAACCCCTCAACACCAAGCTCGCCTCCATCCTCTTTGGATGCAAACCCGAGAACGCCGAGCAATAAAAAACCCCAGCACAAGCCGGGGCAATCAGTCACTCTACAAGCTGTTCTACTTGCCAAACGGCACCGGAGCACCACCCTCCACCGGCTCATGACGAGGTGCAGTCCGGATCATCGCCTCTCCGGTCTGCTCGATATACGTATCCAGATCAACACCACCAGGCGCCCCGTTGCGGCTGAGCACCGTCACCGCAGGGTCGTACACCACCAGCTGGAAGTTGTCCTGGATCGCATCATTGGTCGCATTCAAGTTCCAGATCTTGACATACACCACTCCACCCGCCGCATTAACCGTCGCTACACGCGGCGAGTTCAGATCCACAACATTGGCAATGATCACATGAGTCTGGAAAGCCACAGACTCCCCCGCGATAGTAATCTCGTACCGCTCACTCGCCGCGTTCCAAACCGAAGACACATTCGCCGTCCCCGCACTGACCGACCCCGATGAGTTGATCGACGCATACGCCAAAGGACCGATTGGGCTCGGACTGTTACTCGCATAGTCGCGCAGCGCCTCGCCCTGCACGCGAAGCTCGTCGCGAGCGAGCACATCACCCCCTATCTCAGCACCACGCGTCGCCGACGCCATCGTGACATATGTGTTCGATTCCTGATTAATCGCGGTCAGCGCAACCGCGTTGACCCCGTTGTTCACCTGCGCAATCAACGCTGTTTCCGCAAACGGCGCCCCAGTCTCAAGCAACGAGACCAAGCCGTACTGCCCGCCAGAAATCAGCGCACCCACCGACTCGTTCATCGCATCGATACGCAGCGCCCCGTTCTGGAAACCATAATCCGTACCAAAGACATCCTCACCAAGAATGCTCAGCACAGGCGCATCCGTGTTGTTCATCGTGATGAGCTCAAGCACCGTCCCCCCCGCGACACTCGTCAGTGACACCATCGTCGTCGGATCAAAGAACTCATCGGTAAAGCTATCCGCGTACGGGAAAATCAGCGCCTCCGAAAAACCGCTGTACTGCGCCCGAGCACCCCATCCCATCGGCACACGCGTCCCGAGCGTCTCATACGGACCGCCCTCAATGAGTCCAACCCCAACCTCCAGATACATGTCCTGATTCCCAACAGTCTTCCAGAACTGCTGCGCGTTCTCAAGCGATCCACCCATCTGCACATTGACCACAAACAACCCATCTACAACAGGGATCGGCTCAGAGATAAAGAACAACTCCGAAGCAATATCAAACCCCGTCGGAGCATTGAACGCCTCGAACCGGAACGAGTACATCCCATTCGCCGGCTCCCCATCCTCCTCCATATACCCCTGGTAACTGAAGCTCCCGTCATTGAAGACAATCACCCCCGCACCAGCACCGCTCCCGCACAACGCAACCCAAAGCAGCGACACAACAACCATCAATCCACGAAACATATCCAAGCTCCCTCGCTAGTACAAAAACATCCGCCGCCCTCTGCAGCGAGCATCCAGTTTACCAGACCCCAACACCCACACAAGCAAAAAACCTCAGTCCGCCCGCTCGATATCCACCACCTGCGCCAGATGCGACACCCCGCCCCGCTCCCACTCCGCACCATCTGGAATCACCAGCTCATACCCGTGCGTCCGCCACCCATTGCCCACCAACGCCAGATCAATCCCCCAGCTCGACCGATCCGCGGCCCACCCCTTCAACCCCCCCAACCCCATCGGACGCCAAGTCCCGCGACCAGCGCCACGCGCCGCAAAAGCGTCCTCGAATCCATTCTCACTAAACACATCAAACGCCCCAAGCGAAGCCGAACCTCGCACCGTATTGAAATCCCCGATCACCAGCGCCGGAGCTGCTACCTCTTCACCCAAACGCGCCCGCACCATCTCAACCACCCGCGCCATCGACTCCATCCGATGCACCGTAGGCTCACTCGGAAGATCCACCAGCCACACATCAAACACGCCGTACATCTCGCCGCCATCAAGCGTCAGCATCACCACCCAACCAAAGTCCCCCGTCGCGCGCACCGCCTCCTCGCTGGGACCCTCCTTCCCGCTCGCCGACACATACACCACCTGTGCTTTGAGAATCGGATACCGCGAAGCCACCAGCGCCCGCGACAACCCGCGTACCTCAAACTCGCCGCCCATCCGTTCGCTGAGCCGATCACCCAGCCCCTCCATCAGCGCCCGGCGCTGCCCATCGAACCGCGTGTTCGCCAGCAGCACCAAGTCAATATTCCCCGGCACCATCCACTCCATAACACGCTCTTCATCAAACGATCCCGCCGCGATGTTCCAGTGCATCACGCGCACGCGCTCATGTGCCGAGTTGCTTGTCCAGTGGATCCCATACCCACCGATCGAGTTGGGAACACGAACAACCCACACCAGCAGATGCACCACCATCCCCACACACACCAGCAGATACACCCAGAACAAATCCCCCCCAGCAGTCTTCCGCGCCCCGCGCAGCCACCCCATCACCCCAAGCACCCCGCTCACCCCCAGCGCGAGCCACGCCCCGCTCACCCACCACCCCGCCGGCGCCCACCACAGCCACTGCGACCACCCAAACCGATCCGTCAGCACCCTGCTCACCACATACACCAACACCAACACCAACCCAAGCACCGAAACGAAAAACGACCACCGCGCCATCCGATGCCCCGGACCACCCCGCTGCCGCCGATCTCGCCCGCGTCTGCTCACACCACAGACTATCGACCAAATCGCCGCTCCACCACCCCTATCATCCACCCCTCAGTTCAACAGCACCGGAGCCCCAAGAAATGTCAAACACCGATTCAGTCAACTGGTCCGACCAACGCATCATCATCACCGGCGGCTCCGGATTCCTCGGCAAACACATCATCGATGGATTGAAGAATCGCGGCGTCGCAGACAACCAGATCTTCATCCCACGCTCCGCGCAGTACGACCTCACCGAAAAAGACGCCTGCGTTGCCCTCTACAACGACTGCTTCGGATCAGACCGCGCCACCATGATCATCCACCTCGCCGCCGAGGTCGGAGGCATCGGCGCCAACATGAAAAACCCAGGACGATACTTCTACGCCAACATGGCCATGGCCCTCCACCTCATCGAACAAGCACGCATCGACGGCCTCATCGAGCGCAACGGCAAGTTCGTCCAAACCGGAACCATCTGCGCCTACCCAAACATGACCCCCGTCCCCTTCAAAGAAGAAAACCTCTGGAACGGATACCCAGAAGTCACCAACGCGCCTTATGGAGTAGCCAAGAAAGCCGCGTGGCAAATGCTCGATGCATACAAACTGCAATACGGCATGAAGTCCACCTTCGTCCTCCCCGTCAACCTCTACGGCCCGCACGACAACTTCAACCTCGAATCCTCACATGTCATCCCCGCACTCATCCGCAAATGCATCGAAGCGATGGACCGAGGAGACGACCACCTCCCAGTCTGGGGAACAGGATCAGCATCCCGCGAGTTCCTCTACATCGAAGACTGCGCCGACGGCCTCCTGACCGCCGCCGAAAATATGGACGACCCGACCCCGATCAACCTCGGGACCAACATGGAAATCACCATCAAGGACCTCGTCCACCTCATAGCCAAACTCACCGGCTTCGCAACCGAAGACACCATCGCCGAGCGAATCCAATGGGACGCCACCAAACCCGACGGCCAACCCCGCCGCTGCCTCGATGTCTCAAGAGCCAAAGAACTCATCAACTGGGAAGCCAAAGTCTCCTTCGAACAAGGCCTCCGCCAAACCATCGACTGGTTCAACGAAAACCGGAACAACGCCGAGGCCCGGATGTAAATGGCAAAGATTGCTCGTCCAGAACCAGACAATTATCTAGTCGCGTTCTACGACATTCTAGGGAATGGAGACGCTATTAGAGAATGGTCTGATCTTGCAGCTTGGCGAAATGACAACAAAAGAGTTAGTGAAGCATTTTGGAAAACAATAAAATCTATTTCTGAAATTCGTAGTTCGTTTCAAAATTTGGCTGGTGGATTGAACGAGACAGAAATGTCAAACGAACTTGAACACTGGAGAAGTCAGATAGATCCGTCAGGGTTGGAAATAGTCGACAAAATACGTCTAGGTAGGATTCGACATCAATCATTTTCAGATACAAATATTTGGTTTGTAAAAATCACTGATAACACAATAGAGAATTTCTTTTACTCTAAAGCGATGGGTTCTTTGTTGCTTGGGCTTTCTTTTTGCCATTTAGACGCGCTGTCAAAAGGACTCTTTTGCAGAGGCGGTTTGTCTTTAGGTGTTGCCACAGATATGGGCGGGCTTTCGAATGGGGATGAAATAGTTGGGCCAGCATTACTCGATGCGTATGAACTAGAGTCTAAGAGAGCCGATTCAGCAAGAATTGCGGTTGGCGATGGGTTGGTGATGTTTTTAGATAGCCGCACAGAAGCGTTAAACACATCAAGAGTTCAAGAAAATGACCTGTCAACAAGAGTGGCTATCGATTTCGAAACTTCATACATCACTGACATGAGATCAATGATTATTCAAGATATTGATGACCAATGGATTCTTGATTACGCTGGCGAGAAGAACGCAGCGGGTATTCGTACTGTTATGGAGCGAAACGGTTTTGATTCGTCCAAATTTTATTCGTCTCTGTTAGATCAGGTGCAACATCAGATAGAGTTGAATAAAAAATTAGAGATCCCGATGCATTTGAAAAGAGCTATGGCTTTATACACATATCTGGAAGAGCGAAAGAATCATTGGTTGTGATCTATATTCGATTGCAAAGTTGCATGGAGGCATCGTCGTCAACTCCTCCATGATCTTCATCCCGTACAATCCCATATGACCCCCATCCCCGACCACCTCCAACCCCACCTCGACCGCGAACTCGACGAAGGCGAATCCATTCTCTGGAGCCAGCAGCCCTCATTCGATGTGCTCTGGAGAGAGAGCAAGAAAATGCTCCGTCGTCTCAACTGGGTCATCGCCATCGCCTCCATCAGCTGCTTCGCGATCGGCTTCTACTACCGATACCTCGAACAAACAGCCCCAACCGACGAGGAGTCCGTCGCCAATGTCGTGTTCGCGATGGGGACCGTCGGGATACTCATCATCCCGATCTCCTGGTATTTTCAGAAGCTTGCCGACAAGAGAACCGCCCGATCGACCATCTACGCGATCACCGAGAAGCGAGCGATCGTCCTGAGCCTTTCCAAGAACGGCAACCACCACGAGCGCGACTACCGCGCCGACGAACTCATCCACCTCGCAAGACTCGAATACCCCGACGGCTCCGGAATCATCTCAATCGAATCCGCACGCGGAGCAGGACACTCAAACCAAATCGCACAACGACACCAACTCCAAGCCCTCGAAAACGTCCTCGAAGTCGAACGCCTCCTCCGCAAACAGTTCGGGGATGCCTAACCAATGAAAATCACCCCCTACACCCAATCCACCCTCCCTGCCTGGGACACCATGCGCAACGCCCTCTTCCACGACGAGGACCCCAAACTCCTCCAAGAAGAGTCCCGACAAATCCTCACCCAAGGCACACTCAAATCCCAACCCTTCCAATGCCTCCTCGCATTCGATGACACAAACCCAAACCAGCCAACTCCAATCGGATTCATCGAGCTCACCATCCGCTCCTCAGCAGAAGAATGCATGACCTCACCGGTGTTGTACATCGAAGGCTGGTACGTCGATCCCGCACACCAAGGCCAAGGCGTAGGCAAAGCACTCATGAACGCCGCCTTCGAATGGGGACGCAAACACAACTGCAAAGAAGCCGCAAGCGATGCGCGTCCGGATAATCAGCTCTCAATCGCCGCCCACCACGCGCTGGGATTCGAGGATGCGGGAGTCATCCATTGCTTCAAAACAACCATTGATTGAGCAGCCCTGACCCACATCCCCGAGAATCCAAACTCCCGATAAACCCGCCACATCTTCCCGCCGATCCCTGTTCCAGAACCCGAACCCATTTACGGAAAAGGAACAGACATGTCATACACCGCCATCACCGCCGGCCTCCTCATCGCCCTCTCCTCCTCCACCTCCGCGCTCACCACGCCCGACTCCTACGAAACCTACGAAGCCGCCGAGCAGTTCACCCAAGAGCAAACCATCTCCACCCAGATGATGGCCGTCCACGACGCCGTCGAAGCCACCAAAACAGACCCATCCGCGATGTGCTTCGTCGTCGCCCTCCCGGAGAACTACGAGCAAGCCAGCGCCATCCGCGACCAGTGGACCCAAGCGCGCAAGAGCTTCAACCAGTCCAGCTACCCCGTCTTCTTCGTGCGTGGAGAGGACGCCCAGTTCGTCCTCGAGAACGCCTTCATCGAGACCGCGCCCGCAACCATCGCCTTCCGCAACGGCCGCCCCTACCACTCGCGCACCGGGACCTTCACCGAGAAGAACCTCCACGCCTTCCTCGCGCTGAGCTTCGACCAGTCCTCGCCCCTCACCAACGCGCCCGACCAAACCAAGTACCTCTACGAGTCCATGTCCCAGCTCGCATTCAACGATCAGGACGTCCCCGCCGCCCAAGGCGCGACCCAGATCATGCTCAACCTCCACGCCCTCATCGAAGGCCCATACGCCTCAACCTTCTCCGACTCCGACATCCAGGACATGACCGACCTCTACAACCAGACCAAGCTCACCCTCGCAACCCTCGACCTGACCAACCAGTCCGTGATCGACCAGATCGACCACGCCTCCTCCATCGCGATGAAAACCTGGAACAAGCGCACCAACTCCACCTTCGGGATCGGGATCTGGTTCGACATCGCCCTCACCACTGGAAACGACGAAGCCATCCTCACCTGGATCGACGAAGGACTCACCAACCCATCAACCTCATCGCGCGTCGAGCAGTCCCTCGCCGACTTCGGTCAGCCCCTCGCCCAGCTCCTCATCGCCAACAACCGCTATGAAGAGCTCGCGATGACCATCACGTCCCCAGAACAAATCCAGGAGCACTTCGCCAGCGCCTCCGTCCTCGCCGACGAGATCGCCGCGATCGACTCGTCCAACACCGAATCCCTCCAGCACCTGATCAACTCCGCGACCGAGCAAGCCGCCGCCTACCACGCCGCGCTCCTCCTCGCCGGCCGCGACTCACAAGCCTGGGAAATCGCGCAGCTCACCGAAGACTTCGCCGGACCAGAGGTCGCCTCCGCTGCGATCTGCGCCGCCGCCATCAACGCGGGATCACTCCAGGACCGCCACGCGTTCCTCATCCAGAACCTCGAGCAAGCACAGCACGCATCGCTCATCCAAGCGATGAACACCAGCTTCGCCGTCGTCCCGACCGAAGATTAAGATTCTCTATCAATCCCATCCCCCCAAAAAGCACGGCAATCGCCGTGCTTTTTCACGCGCCCATCATCAATCTTCTCCCTTGCATCATCCCCCCAAATCATGGACAATCGCCCTATATCGAATCACTCGAGAGGGAACCAAATGCATCACACATCATCCATCGCCGCACTGCTCGCCGTCACCACCGTCATCGCGACCCCAGCCGTCGCCCAGACCTCCACCACCTTCACATACCAAGGCGAGCTCTCCGAATCAGGAACCCCCGCAGAGGGCATGTACGAGTTCCAAGTCCGGCTCCTCGACTCCATCGGCACACAAATCGGCACCACCCAAACCCCCATCGCCGACGTCATCGAAGGACGCTTCACCATCGACCTCGACTTCGGAGCCGGCGCCTTCACCGCCGACTACCGCGAGATCGAAATCTCAGTCCGCTCCGTCATGGCCGGAGGCGCCTTCACCACCCTCTCCCCAAACCAACCACTCACCTCCACACCCGTCGCCCAGTTCGCCCTCGCCGGAAACGAAGGACCGCAAGGTCCCGCCGGACCAGAAGGACCCGAAGGCCCACAAGGACCACAAGGCAATCAAGGACCCCAAGGCATCCAAGGCGAGCAAGGCCCAGCCGGCCCCGAAGGACCGCAAGGTAATCAAGGCCCACAAGGAGACCCCGGCACCACAAGCTGGTCCGGACTCAACGACATCCCCGCGGGATTCGCCGACGGCATCGACAACGACACCAACACCACATACTCCGCCGGACAAGGACTCCAACTCACAGGCACCATCTTCTCCATCCCCACCAACTCCATTACCGCCGGACTCCTCGCAACAAACTCCGTGGGCACCAGCGAGATCGCAGACAGCGCCGTCGGACCATCGCAACTCGCGTCCAACACCGACTCGCTCACAAAGGTCTCCGGCGGACGGATCAACTACGGACTCGGAGGCACCACCGACATCTCCTTCCCCGCCTCCAATGTCAGTATCGGATCCACCATCCCCGCATCCTCACCGCTCCACCTCTGGAACGGCTCCGACGCAAGCGCCGCCTCAGGCGGTGGCTACATGACCATCGGTCCCAACACCGCAAACCTCATCTTCGACGACAACGAAATCATGGCCCGAACCTTCTCAAACCCCGGGACCCTCTCCCTCAACGCCGACGGCGGGAACATCATCCTCGGAAACTCCACCGACGACGGCTCAATCGGTATCGGTACAAGCGGACCCTCCGACCGACTCCACATCAACACCGCCGCAGGACAATCCGCGCTCCGTGTCCAACAAGACGGCCAAACACGCATGCGCATCAACGCCAACGGTGGTCTCTCCCTCGGAGCAAACAACACCACCGTCGCCAACTCAAACGTCTACATGTCCAACTGGCTCGGAATCGGAACACCCACACCACAAACCTCCATCCACATCGAAGTCGGAGAAGAATCCGACCACGGCCTCCTCATCCAAGGCATCGAGAACGGACCCTCCATGATGCTCTCGACGCGACAACTCATCGCCGACAGCAACTTCACCTTCAACAACGATTTCGACTACACCTTCCGCCCCATGGACTTCTTCGTCTTCGCCGACCGACTCGTCGAGCTCGATGCAACAACAAGCATCACACTCGACGCCGGATCAAACATCTTCCTCGACTCCGAAGCACAAGCACGCATCGACGGACTCACCGAAGTCGAACTCAACTCCTCCGCAAGTGTTGATATCAACGCGAGCACAAACGTAGACATCGACGCAGGCTCGACCGTGTTCATCGACGGCGCACTCGTTGATATCGAAGGCTCTCGCTTCAACGGCAACAACCTCAGCGTCGGAACCACCTCCACAACCTTCCTCCTCACCGTCAACGGCTCCGCCGGCAAACCCGGCGGTGGACTCTGGTCCGTCTTCTCCGACGCACGACTCAAAACAAACATCAACCCCATGACCGGCTCCCTCGACACCCTCAGCGCCCTGCGCCCAGTCACCTTCAACTACAACGACCCAAACCACTTCTCATACGCACCAGGAACCATCCCCGGATTCCTCGCTCAAGAAGTCCAGCAAGTCATCCCCCAGTGGGTAGAACAAGCCGACGACGGCTACCTCTACCTCAACCCCGTCGGATACGAAGCCATGGTCGTTGACGCCCTCCAAGAACTCCGCGCCGAGAAAGACGCACAGATCGCCCACCTCCAAGCACAGCTCAAGCACCAGCAATCCCAGAACACCGCCCTCCGCGATCGTCTCGACCGCCTCGAACGCGCCGTGCTGCAGATGTCCGAATAACCTCCATCTGCCCTGCCATCCCAGCCGCTTTTCTCTTGTGCGATCCGCCCATTCTGGTACGATCTGATCAACAGAGGAGAGCCCCATGAACACGATCCGTGTCTCGATCGCGATCATCATCACGATCTTCGCGATGCTGCCAGCAACAACCCGCGCCCAAACCGGAACCCCCGCAACCAACGCCTTCACTTTCCAGGGACAGCTCAACTTCGAGGGCTCACCCGTCAACACCACGCTGCAAGTCAGCTTCCGCCTCTTCAACACCCCCACAGGCAACGGCATCAACGACGTCATCTCCGATGAAATCATCCGCAACGTCCACTTCGACGCCAAAGGACGATTCGCCGTCCTCCTCGACTTTGGAGACACCTACAACAGCTATCAAATCTTCAACGGCGACGAACGCTACATGCAGATCACCCTCCTCGACCCCCCAGGCGGAATCGAAGAAGACTTCCCCCTCTCACCCCGCACCAAGCTCAACGCGACCCCCCTCGCCGCCTACGCCCTCAACGCGCGCATCCCCTCCTTCTCCGAAATCTCAGAAGGCACCCTCGAAAGCACAGACACCCAAGGCAGTCTCGCACTCAACACCCTCGACGACGACCTCGGACTCACCATCCGACCAAACGGAGGCGTAGGCACCCTCTTCACCTACTCCGGGATCCACCCAACCAACCCATTCGAGATCACCACCACCCAAGGCCCACTCTCACTCAAAGCCGAACAAGACGACCTCACCCTCACCAGCAGCGTCGGAGACATCAGCCTCAGCGCCGAACTCGGAAAGCTCGACATCTCCTCAAGCCAGCGCCTCTCAATCTCGAACCCCACCTTCGGATCAATCGCGCTTGAACCAAGCGGACTCAATATCGACGCCGCCATCCTCAACCTCGACGCCTCCTCATCAATCGACATCAACGGCGCATCAGCACTCTCACTGAGCACCGCCGGACTCCTCTCAATCACCGCATCAATCACCACAATCAACGGCAACCAGTTCGACGGCGCCAACGTCATCATCAACCGGAACCTCCTCGCAACCATCAACGCCGCCAAACCAGGCGGAGGACCCTGGGCCGTCCTCTCAGACAAACGACACAAATCAAACATCGCCCCTCTCCAGGGATCACTCCAAACCCTCCTCGCGCTCAAACCCGTCACCTACCAGTACACCGACCCCACCAACCCGATGTACCTCCCAGGAACCCAAACCGGATTCGTCGCCCAGCAAGTGCAAAGCGTCATCCCCCAATGGATCGACCAATCCCCCGATGGCACACTCCTCCTCACCCCGCGTGGATTCGAAGCGATGGTCGTCGATGCCCTCCAAGAACTCCGCGCCGAAAAAGACGCACAGATCCAGCAGCTCCAGCAAGAAAACGCCCAGCTCCGCGCCCGCCTCGACCGCATCGAGCAGCACCTCATGAACACCCCCTAAACCAACCCCCTACCCTTGCTCATGAACGCTGAGTCATCAGAACAACCCAAGCACCACCCCACCCGCTTCTGCATCAACAACCCCAGAAACCTTGAAGAACGAAAGTTCCTCTTCGACCAATCCTTCGAGTGTAGAGACTGCCTCTCCAACTGCACCCGCTGCTTCGAGACCCGCTTCCTCGAGATCAACGACACCTTCGTCGAGGGCGACTCCTACACCCAGATCCTCAACACCCCACCCAACCCAAACGACTCCAACTAAAAAAACAACCGGCCCCAACAAAGAGGCCGGCCGTGAGAAAGTTCTGTCAATCAGCATCACGCCGCGCGACGGCGAACCGTCTTGCGAGCAGTGGTCTTCTTCCCAATACGACCAACGACCGCCTTGCGTGCCGGGCTCTTGCGAGTCGCGGCCTTGCGAGCGGTCGTCTTGCGTGGGGTAGCTTTGCGTGCAGCAGTCTTACGTGCCGTGGTTTTGCGTGCAGTCGTCTTGCGAGCTGCAGGCTTACGAGTCGTTGCCTTGCGTACGGTGGTCTTACGAGCAGTCGTCTTACGAGCAGTGGTCTTACGAGCGGTGCTCTTCTTCGCTGCAGGCTTGCGGGTCGACTTCTTCGCAACAGTCTTGCGTGCTGCTGGCTTGCGAGTCGTTGCCTTCTTCACAGTCTTGCGAGCCGCGGTCTTACGAGCAGTCGTCTTCTTCGCGGCTGGCTTGCGGGTCGCAGTCTTACGAGCTGTGGTCTTCTTCGCAGCCGGCTTACGAGTGGCGGTCTTGCGAGCAGTGGTCTTCTTCGCAGCAGTCTTCTTCGCAGCGGTCTTGCGTGCTGGAGTCTTCTTTGCTGCTGGCTTGCGAGTGGTCGCCTTCTTCACAGTCTTGCGTGCCGCGGTCTTCTTGGCCGCAGGCTTGCGGGTTGCGGTCTTGCGAGCGGTAGTCTTCTTAGCTGCAGTCTTCTTTGCTGCGGTCTTGCGAGCAGTGGTCTTCTTCGCTGCAGGCTTACGAGTGGTTGCCTTCTTCACGGTCTTGCGTGCTGCGGTCTTCTTTGCAGTCGTCTTCTTCGCAGCGGTCTTGCGTGCCGTGGTCTTCTTTGCTGCCGGCTTGCGAGTCGTTGCCTTCTTCGCCGCAGGCTTGCGGGTGGTGGTCTTACGAGCAGTGGTCTTCTTCGCAGCAGTCTTTTTCGCCGCTGGTTTCTTCGCAGTGCTCTTGCGGGCCGCAGGCTTCTTGGTCGAAGCCTTGCGGGTGGTTCGCTTCGCCGTCGATTTCTTCGCCGGATGTTTCTTGGTTCGTGTTGCCATGACAGTTCTCCGTATGCCCGATCTTTCAGGGCGCGTGTTCGGTCTCGCCGGAGTTCCGTCCCCGGCATCAATCGCCCATCGACACCGATAGGCATACCACACCCACACAGGGGTGCACCCGCCGTTTTCGACCGTCCAAGGTCCCCATATAAAGAACCAGTCCCAAAATTATAAAAAAACGCGCAACAACATCACCACAAACACACCCCCACCCACCGCAACCCCAATTCGCGCAACAACAGCGCCAACGACCACCCAATCAACCCCCAGCAGATTCAACCGCCGCATTCGCCGCCCGCCGACGCTCCGCCTCGTCGTACCACACCTGCATATTCTCGCTGTCCCCGATCCCCGAGTACATCTCCGCAACCCGCTGCGCGATCGCCACGTTCCGCTCATCGATCCCCGCCGCTCGGATCATCGCCGCAAACGCCTCCTCGCCGCGCCCGCCCTGATACAAATAGATCGCGTAATCCACCATCATCACCGGGATATCCGTCCGCCGCTCCGCCAGCGCCTCATACAGCTCATACCCCTTAACCAGCGCCCCCTCGTGCTGATAAATCAGCCCGATCCGGATCATCAGCTCGATGATGTACTTGCGATCAAAGTCGTTCTCCGCGCGCTCCTCCGCAAGCACCAGCAGCTCAACTGACCGATCCCGTTGATCCGCATCCGCAAAGATCCCCGCCGCGCGCCGCAGCACCTCCGAACGCTCGCTCCCCTTCATCGTCAGCGCCTGCTCAGCACGCTCCGCAGAAAGCGGATAATCCCGCAGCGCGTTCGCAAGCTCCCCAGCGCTCAGCCACGTCAGCGCCGTCGCGTCATCGCTCTCGATCGCCGTCTGCGCCATCTGCGCCATCAGATCACGCATCCCATACGCCGACGCCGCCCGCGCAATATCAATATACTGCCCCGCCTTGTTCCCATGGATCTCAGGGACGAGCTCCACCGCTTTGTTGTACAGCTCCGCGACCTTCTCGCGATCACCGCGGAACCCCTCGAACGCCGCCTCCGCCATCAAGAACCCGATCTCGTTGTCCTCAGGTTCGTATTCCCACATCGCCTCCGCTTCTTCGACCCTCCCGCGCGAGTGCGCCGCCTTGGCAAGCTCGCTGCGGATCAGATGCAGATCCGGATGCTTGTCCAAGCTCTCCTGATACACCTTGAGCAGATTCCCCACATCACCCGTAGAAAGCTCCGCAAGCTGCCCCGCCTGGATGATCAAGCTATCCGTCGGATTCCCATGATCGATCACCTCGCGCAGCGCCTCAAGCCCCTTCCCAGGATCACCCGCGATCGTGTGCAGGTACGCCTGCTGCGTCCGGAACTCCGCGTTGAGCTCCCATCCGTACCCGCCGTTCTCAAACGAGTCCCCGCGCTCATACCACGCGAGCGCTTCCTTGGCGCGCTCCTGCATCTCCGCCGATGCCATGAAATCCCGGCGCATCATCGCGTTGCTGGGAGTATCAAACCCAGCGTACATCAGGTCCCCGCGCCAGCGCGCATACTTCGCGTGCCCCGTCCACGCCGACAACCCAAACATCACCACGCACAGCAGCACCACACCCCACCCCGCCAGCAGCACCCTGCCGCCCTTCTTGAGCTGCATCCCATGAATCCGCACATGCTCTCGCCGGATCATCCACCACACCTGCACCGCAAGCATCGTGACCACCGCCGCCATCCCCCCCGCCATCAGCATCGGGACCTTATCAAACGCCCCGCGCGTCGCATAAAACGCCCACGCGAACACCACCACCGCGACCACGTCCTCCCACAGACTCAGGTCGTACCGCCGCTTCCGCTTCTCCGCCGCCATCTTCGCTGCCGGAGTGTCTTTCGCTTTCTTGAGTACCGCTGGCCCACCAAACCCGATCGACAACGCGTCATTGGGACACGCACTGATACAGTCCATCGTCTTCATGCACCCCGAGTCCACCACCATCCCGTAATCGCGCACCTCCTCGTGCACCCGCACATTGGAACTACACGCGCTCGTGCAGTGCCCGCACCCCTGACAACTGTCATTGACCACCACCCGCACCGGCGCGATGTTATCCAAAGGCTTAAAGAACCCCGCATACGGACACGCATACGTACAAAAACCCTTCGCCCCCAAAAAGTACACCGTCACAAAACCGCACACAATCAAGAACACCACCGCCACAGGCCAGCTCGGCATCGTCGCCCAAAAATCCTCCACAATCAGCTCCGAGCTCACCCGATGAATCTCACTCACCGGCCGCAACCACACGGGCCAATCCACCCCCGCCCCCTCAAGCACCGGACGCAAAGCCAGCCGCTTAAACGTCGGCCAAACAAACATGTACATCCCCAGCACAAACGGCACCCACATCAACAGCCGCGAACGAAACGCCTTGGGACGCACCCCAATCCGCGACATAAACACCGCGCACGCATCCTGCAGCGCCACCACGTGACACCCCCACCCACAGAAGTACCGCCCGAACACCGCCGTCACCAAGATCGCGACAAGAAAGAAAATCGCCCCCGCGTTCACCACCCCCACCTCGAGCGTCTCCATCGCCTCGCTGGGTTCAATCGGAGCGACCGTCATCCCCATGATTAGCCACTGAATCAAATGCGCGATCATCAGCACATTGACCATCACCAGCACAATCGTCCGCCAGCGCCCCGCGCGAGTCTGCCCCATCTTCGGTGCCTTCGCCTGCACCACAGGAAGACCAACCGTCCGCTCGCCCGAACCATTCTTTACGCATTTGTCACTCATAGATACACTCTATCGTCAACTGCCCCCCGCTCATACCCGATTCTCAAACAGTCCTACCCTATACATAAAGAACACGACACAGATCATGTCCAATAACCCCAACATACCAACCACCCCCGATCAGGTTTCGACAAGCACCCCGTGGTCCCCGGACTCCTGGAAGTCCACCCCCTTCTCCGCGCCCTACACCTACGAGGACCCCGCCGCCCTCACCGCCGCGACCACCCGCCTCGCCCAGCTCCCGCCCCTCGTCACCTCGTGGGAGATCGAGAAACTCAAAGAACAAATCGCACAAGCCCAGTCCGGACAACGCTTCATCCTCCAAGGCGGTGACTGCGCCGAAACCCTCGACGAGTGCCGACCAGAATACATCGCCAACAAACTCAAAATCCTCCTCCAGATGTCCCTCGTCCTCATCCACGGCCTCCGCACACCCGTCACCAGAATCGGACGCTTCGCAGGTCAATACGCCAAACCACGCTCCTCCCCAACCGAATCAGGCCAACACAACGGCTCAACCTGCGAACTCCCAAGCTACTTCGGAGACCTCGTCAACCGCGCCCCCTTCGATCCCGACTCCCGCGCCCCAGACCCCAACCTCATGGTCGAAGGATACAAACACGCCTCCATGACCCTCAACTTCATCCGCTCCCTCCTCGACGGCGGATTCGCCGACCTCCACCACCCCGAATACTGGGACCTCTCCTTCTTCCACAACGCCGACCTCTCCGACGACCGCAAGTCCCAGTACCAGCGCATGTCCCAAACCCTCGCCGACGGCCTCTCCTTCATGGAAAACCTCGGCGAACAACGCGTCCATGAATCCACCCGCGTCGATTTCTACACCTCACACGAAGGACTCAACCTCTACTACGAACAAGCCCAAACCCGCACCGTCCCAAGGCGCTCCGGCCACTTCGACCTCACCACCCACCTCCCATGGATCGGAGAGCGCAACCGAAACCTCGACGGCCCACACATCGAGTTCTTCAAAGGCATCCAAAACCCAGTCGGCGTCAAAGTCGGACCAACCATGCAACCCGACGAGCTCGTCACGCTCATCAACACCCTCAACCCCACCAACGAACCAGGCAAACTCGTCCTCATCGTCCGCATGGGAGCCGGCAAAGTCGCCGATCACCTCCCCCCGCTGCTCGATCGCATCAAGACCGAACAACTCAACGTCCTCTGGATGACCGACCCCATGCACGCCAACGGCACCAAAACCGCCGCGGGAATCAAAACCAGAAACTTCAACGACATCCTCAGCGAACTCGAACAAACCATCGCCGCCCACAAAGCCGCCGGAACTGTCCTCGGCGGAGTCCACTTCGAACTCACCGGAGAAGACGTCACCGAATGCATCGGAGGCGCGTCCGGAATCACCGAAGACGACCTCACCAAAAACTACGCCTCCCTCTGCGATCCTCGGCTCAACTACCAACAGTCCCTCGAACTCGCCTTCCTCCTCGCCACCGCGATGAGACCGTCTGGACAGTAAACTACGGGACCAAAGACACGCCAAGCGGAATGGGTAAGAGCACTACTCGCTCTTATTGTCATCAAGCTTACTCAGTTCAATCAAATTAAAAACAGTCAGGCTTAGCCCAAACTCATCACTAGATTTTTTGAGTGTTTCATGATTTGCGCCTAAATCACGTCGAAGTTCACAGATTACTTCGTCAAGCTCTAAAAATGTGTACTTTGCCGATGTGCCCCAGTCCTTCGGTTTATCCTCAATAACATATGAATGACTGTGCATCCAACGGTCCATCTCCTCTTCGTCAAACTCATCTAAACTGAGCTTCGGAGCGATAGACAGCTGTCGAATGAACTCGGTGCAATATTTGCTTGCCTTAGAGCCTGCAAGTAAAGAGATTCGTAGATCCCATTGAGCAAGAGTTTTGATGTCTTCGTTTGATATTTTCCCATCCGCCAAAATTTCAATGATTGTTTCAACGAATCCACTGTAGACTTTCAGCTTGTGTTCAAAAATAGTGATGGATTTGTGACGCCGCAGCTCGTTTCTGGATTGTGCGCCCAATAGCCCAATTGTTACTGCGGTAATAAGCATTGTGCCGAGGACAGCCGCAAGAATTTCCCGCGTGTAATCGCTTGAGCTAGATCGATACATGTCTTGTAGAAAGATAAAAGTGAATGCAATCACAAACAAGCTCATAGTGAACAGCGCTATTGATCCAAACTTTTTCAAATGTGCTCTCCAGATGGCTCCTGGTCATCAATATCAATGAATGTGTGAAGCATGCATTTTTAGTGTACTGGATTCACTGCTTCGAATCACAGATTTGTACTCTCAATAAGCCGGGTGCCCCGACTCGCCGTCTTCGGCGCAGTCGGGACTCAAAATCCTCCCTCTCCCAGTCTGCTGGAAGAGGGCCGGGGTGAGGGCTCCCCATCCTTCACTCTTCCCCTCCTCAACCTCTATCTTGCTCATCTCCATTCCTATCCTCCCCCATGGACATCCGCATCCTCTCAATCGGCACCCTCCCCGCACACCCACTCTGGAACGAGCGATCCCCCGTCCGCACCGGACACACTACCACAACACTCATCCAAGCAAACAACGCCAAGATCATCGTCGACCCCGGACTCCCACCCCAAGCCGTTGAGGCCCGCCTCTCCGAACGCGCCGGACTCACCCCCAAAGACATCACCCACGTCTTCCTCACCTCCTTCAACCCCGAAGCGAGAAGAGCCATCGAACTCTTCGACCAAGCAGTGTGGCTCATCTCCCCAACCGAGCGAGAAACCGTCGGGATCCCACTCGCCCAGTCCCTCGCCCAGCTTGCCCAAGCCAAACAAGCCGCTGAAGAACGAGGCGACGAGCTCCCCGAAGACGAGCAAGTCCTCATGGACATGCTCACCAAAGACATCCAGCTCCTCCAGCGCATCAAGCCCGCCGAAGACACCATCGTCCAATCCGTCGACCTCTTCCCCCTCCCCGGAGTCTCCCCCGGAACCTGCGGCCTCCTCATCTCCGAGCCCACCACCACCACCCTCATCTGCGGCGACGCCATCCCCACCATCGAACACCTCCAGAGCGCCAAAGTCCTCGAAGGCGCCGATCGCAAAGCCGCGCAAGCAAGCTTCCACGAAGCCACAGAGATCGCCGACTTCCTTGTCCTAGGTCGCGATAACATCACCCCGAACAACACCCCCAAAGGTCTTGGACCACAAGCGTAAATCACCCCCAAGATTGGGCGAAATATCGCCGAAAGGACTGTCATGACCGACCACTCACAACAGTTCGATCTCGCCCGCGACCTCTCCCCGCGCCGCCACACCACAAGCGCCACCGACATCGACGGCCTCGTCAGCGAACAACTCGCCCACTTCGGGATCGACAAGTCCACTCCCTACGGCTCACACCTCGCCAGCTTCGCCTCCCACCTCTACTCCGCAAACGCCGACCTCAAACAACTCTGGGAACAAGGCGCCAAAGAACTCGCCAGTCTCCCAAGACAAGAACGCATCGAACGCTTCTCCGCCCAGCGCTTCCTCTCCTTCCAGCTCGCCAAAATCCTCGACACCCTCCAGCACCCCTCACGCACCACCTACCAATCCATCGTCACCGAACCCACCGACCGCGCCCGCAAAGGCCCCTACCCAGTCTTCGACAACATCACAGCGCTCTTCTCCTCCAAACCCGTCATCACGCGCACCGCAACCTACATCTACGCCTGCGCCGAGTGGGTCGAAGACGCCTTCCACGGCCGGGAAATGCTCCACGAGATCTACTCCCGCCTCCTCAACCCAACCTCCATCTCACTCGCCAACCATATCGTCGACATCGAGTGCGGCAAAGAAACCGCCAACTACATGGCCTGGAACTTCAACTCAGGAATGGCCGCAGTAGACGCCATCCTCTCGCACCTCTGCGGATACCAAGACATCATCCTCGCCTCCCGAAACGTCTACGGCGGGGTCTACCAACTCCTCGAAGACTGGTACGGCAAACAATCCAACCTCGACATCGCCATCGAGTTCTTCGACGGATACTCCGAACAAGACTTCATCAACGCCTACAACAAAGCCGCCGAGAAACACAAAGACCGACTCGCACAAGGACGACAGATCTACGTCTACATCGAGTCCCCCTGCAACCCCCACGGCCTCATCCTCGACACCCCCGCAATCTCCCGCGCCGCACACGAACGCGACCTCGAAGTCATCTGCGACTCCACCGTCGGAACACCCTTCCTCCACCGCCCGCTCCAAAACCCAAACCTCATCGAGCGCCCCGACTTCGTCATCCACTCCTACACCAAAGACATCTCAGGACACGGCTCAACCACCGCCGGTTGCGTCATCGGACGCAACGAACGCATGTTCATGCCAAAGAACACCTCCGCACAGATCACAACCCCAAGCGGCAAACAACGCACCATCGAGTGGAACGACACCCTCTTCTGGAACGTCTACTACATCAAGGGCGCCTTCCTCGACTCCGAAAAAGCCTACGAAGTCATCAACGGCCTCCACACCCTCGACCAGCGCATGCTCACCAAAGCAATCAACACCCTCACCCTCGCCGAAGTCCTCGGCAAACACCCTCACATCAACGTCAACTCCAACGCGTGCACCAACCACCACAACCACGCGATGCTCGAAAAGTGCATGCACCTCTCCCTCCCCGCGCCCCTCTTCACCTTCGACTTCGAAGCCCAAGACGACACCGACCCGCTCGACCAGGGACACTTCTCCCGACTCTGCTTCCAAAAATTCTTCGACCAGCTCGACCCCGTCTTCGGACACCAGGTCTCGCTGGGAACCCCAAACACCATCATCCTCTGCCCCGCGATCACCTCGCACTCCGAGATGTCCAAAGAAGCACTCAAGGAAGCCGGGATCGCCCCAACCTGCATCCGCCTCTCCGTAGGACTCGAGGACCCAAGGACCCTCCTCGCCCACATCATCCGCAGCGCCCAGTCCACCCTCGACACCGAGATCCCACACTTCTCCGTCCACTTCCCCACCGCGGGCGAAATCGACGCGATCTACAAAAAACACTACCTCGATGTCCACCAGCGCTACGTCGATTCCACCCCATCGCTCAACCAGTACATAAACTAACCACTCATGGCCAAGCAGACCAAAAAACAACTCAGCACATTCGACAAGAAGCTCCAAGAAGCCGTCAACCTCCTCCAGCAAGGACGCTCCAACGAAGCGCTCGGAGGTCTCATGCAGATGGTCAAAATCAAACCCAAGGACTACCGCGTCCACGACTGCATGTGCATCGCCAACTCCGCGCTCGGACGCCACGCCGAAGCCGTCGAGTCCGGAACCATCGCCACCCAGCTCCAGCCCCAGTCCGGAGAGATCCGCCACCGCTTCGCCAAAGCCCTTCAACAAGCCGGCGAACTCGAACGCGCCCTCGTCGAATACGAACGCGCCCTCTACCACATCCCCGATAACATCGAAGCCATGCGTGGGCGCATCAACACCCACTCAGATTTAGGCAACTACGACACCGCCCAAAAACTCCTCAAAGACCTCGAAGACTACATCCAAGACAAAAACCTCCCCTCCTCAAAGACCATCGGCATCTACCTCGACAAAGCCCGCCTCTCTCCAAAGACCATCCCCGCGCAGGAAGTCATCAGCGACCTCCTCAAACTCCACAACGACGAATCACTCCCAGAACGCTTCCGCATCATCGCCAACTTCCAGCTCGGCCGTCTCTTTGAATCCACCAAAGACTACGACAACGCGATGAAGCACTTCACCATCGGAAACGACCTCAAAAAATCCGACTGGAACCCCGACCTCTTCGACGCCTACATCGACAAGCTCATCAAGTGCTGGAGCTCCATCGCCAAGATCCCGACCTCCACACTCCCCATCAACAAATCCATCGACCCCTCAAGACTCATCTTCATCGTCGGCATGATGCGCTCCGGAACCTCCATGACCGAGCAAATGATCGCCCAGCTCCCCGACGTCACGCCAGGCGGCGAGATGAACGCGATCGCAAGAGCCCCCGTCCCCTTCGAGCCCATCCCCAACCCCTGGGGCGGACGCGCCCTCCCCCTCACCAAGATGGTCTACAACCAGCGCGTCATCAACGAGATGACCAAGTCCGCCGCCGCGATGTACAACGAGGTCGCCAAGGAAGGCTCCATCACCGACAAACAACCCTACAACATCTTCTACGTCCCCCTCATCACCCGCCTCTTCCCAGGCGCCAAGATCATCCACTGCTGCCGCGACGCCCAGGACACCTGCCTCTCCAACTTCACCCAAACCTTCGCGCGCCCCCACCCCCAAACCCACAACCTCTACCACCTCGGACGCTACCACAAAACCTACCAGCGCATGATGCAAAGCTGGCACGACCTCCCAGAAGTCAACATGCTCGACATCCAGTACGAGGACATGGTCTCCGACCCCGAACCCCAATCCAAACGCGTCTGCGAGTTCCTCAACAAGCCCTGGACCGAGGACATCCTCAACTTCCACGAATCCTCACGCAACGTCCGCACCGCCTCCCGCGAGCAAGTCCGCAAACCAATCTACACAAGCTCCATCAAAAAGCACGAACGCTACGGCGACCACCTCGACCCCCTCCGCAAAGGGCTCGGCATCGAAGAATAATCCCAAGACTATTCCCCCACCGCCGACTACCCTCACCCAATGAAAACCCTCCTCACAAATGACGACGGCATCCACGCCCCAGGAATCGCCGCGCTCCACAAAGCTCTCGCAAACCCCGACGACCCCTTCGGAGACATCTTCACCGTCGCCCCCGCCTCCACACAATCCGCAACCTCCCACGGCATCACCTACCACATCCCACTCATGGTCGAAGCCGCAAAGATCAACAACCAACCCGCACTCGCCGTCGAAGGACGGCCCGCCGACTGCACCAAACTCGCCCTCACCAACCTCTACCCAGAACACTTCGGAAGCGGCGCCAGACCAGACATCGTCATCTCAGGAATGAACGCCGGAGCCAACTGCGGCATCAACGTCATCTACTCCGGAACCGTCGCCGCAGCGATCGAAGCCGCATTCATCGGAGTCCCCGCCATCGCCGTCTCCCTCCACATCGACGGCCCAATGAAAAAACACACCCCAGACTGGGACCGCGCCGCACAAGCCGCACGCAAAACAATCGACACCCTCCTCCAAACCGGACTCCCAAACCAGCACGAAGTCCTCTCCATCAACATCCCCGCAACCCAGTACCTCACCGACGACACCAAAGCCGTCGTCTGCCCAATGAACACCCACGCACTCGTAGACCAGTACGAAAAACGAACCACCCCAAAGCAGTCCGCCTACTACTGGTCCACCGCCCACGGCCTCGAGTTCCAATCAACCGACCAAGGCACCGACGTACACGAACTCTTCGAGCGCCACATCACCATCACCCCCCTCACCTTCGACCTCACCAACCACACCCGAATCTCATTCTGGAACGACCGAGTCAACCAATAAAAAAACCCCGGGACAAACCCGGGGCTCTCTCTCACACATTCATTCGATGAGAATCAAACCTCCGCAGCGTTCTCCTCTTCAAGCTTCTCTTGAAGATCATCAAACACCTCAGCAAGCATCTCATCCGTCAGTTTCAACGACTCGCGAACCTCAGGCACAATCTTGAGCTCGTTCTGGTCGAGCTTAAACCCGCCAACAAGCTGACCCGCCAGCACATCCGCCGCGTGCACCAAGAACACAATCTTCTGCGTCTCGCTCGGACACTCCGTCGGCTTGTGGTGGTATCCAGCCGCAGCCGCGAACGGTGCCGGGAACTTCCACTTCTTGCACAGCCCAAGACCAAAGTCCATGTGGTTGGCGCCAAAGACCTCTTCCTCACACTCAAGCAAGTTCCGCTTCGCAACACCATCCATATCCGCGTCACAACGATCGATCGCGTCAATCAGATCACTCCGATCGTACTGCATCTCAACCATAATCCCGATGTCGTGAATCAAACCCGCGAGGTACGCCTCGTCCGCCAAACCCATACCGAGCTTGTCCGAAAGAAGCTTGCAACCAATCGCCACCGCGTTGGAGTGCTCCCACAAATCCTTCGCACTAAAGAACGGCGTCAGCTCACCACCACGGAACAACTTCGCGAGCGAAGCCGCGATCGCGATGTTCTTGACCGCGTTGAGTCCAAGCATCACAATCGCACGATTGATCGAAGCGATCTGACCAGGAAGCCCGTAGAACGACGAGTTCACAACCTTCAGGATGCGAGTACACAGAGCAGGGTCATTGCTAATCACCTCATGCAAGTCCTGAGCAGTGCTCTCCGGATCCTCAACAAGCTCGATGATCTTCAGCGTCACCTCAGGAAGCGTCGCGATATGCGAAATCTCCTTCAGTGCACTTTCCACGGCCTGTTCGCGCTGCTCCTGTGTCACCGTCATTGCTCAGTACTCCATAGGTAAATAGGTGTTGATTCCTACTCACCATCGACCAATGCAATACCGCACTTGCGTGACTTCAATATTTACAAACACCCCAGCCCTACCCCAAACCAGACCAAACCTACCCCCCCAACACCGCCAGCCCGATAACAACTCAGTACACGCACCGCTTCCGCACAAACCCCTCAACCGAGGGATCAATCTCCGCAAGCACCCGAGCAATTTCCACCCCCGCCGTCCCGTCCCCATACGGATGGGCCGAACCCCGATCCACACACGAGCACAACTCCCGCAGCGCCGTCCCAACCTCATCCCCCGACTCCACATGCACCGACATCCCGGCGCACCGCTCGCGCCCCGACTGCCGAATCCCCACATCCACACTCGGACACCCAAGCGCACTGCACTCAATCAACCCCGCCGAAGAGTTCCCAACCAGCGCCCCGCCCTCCTGACCAACCCGCTTGAGCAACCCCACAAACACCCCCCGCTCCAAATGTTCCCGAACAACAACGCCCTCGTTTTCTTCAACCTCTCCAATCGCCTCCAAAATCCCCCGCCGCCCAGGATCAAGATTCGGATGCATCACCAGCACCCGCTTCCCCTCAACCGACGCGAGCACCTCCCTCATCTCCTCCCGCTCCACCTCATCCCCGCGCCCGCAAGGATGCATCATCACCACCACCTCCGGAGACCCCAGCGCCGCATACGCCCCGTCCCCAAGCGCAGGCACAACCCCAAGCCCATCAATCGCCGGCGACCCCACCACAAACACCCGCTCCGCCTCCTCGCCCATCCGTCGGATCCGCTCCGCGCTCCCCTCCGTCGCCGCCAGATGCACGTTCGCCATTTTCGTTATCGCGTGCCGCATCGCCTCATCCGCGACCCCCTCCGCGCGATCCCCGCCATGAATATGCGCCAGCGCCCACCCCCCGATTGATGCCGCCGATGCCGCCGCAAACGCCTCGATCCGATCCCCCAGCACCACCACCCAGTCCGGATCAAGCAGCGAGTACGACCGCCCGAATCTCCCGATCCCCTTCCCCACCGCCTCAACATCTTCAGCGCGCCCGACCCGCCCTGCCGTCTGCATCGGGATCGAGTCCGCCACCTCAAACTCCGCCTTCACCTCCCTGAACGTGAGCGCCGGCTGCACCAGATGGGACCCCGCCGCCACCACCAGCAGCTCAAGCTCCGCCCGATCCTGCACCGCCCTCATCACAGGCTTGAGCAACCCAAACTCCGCCCGAGTCCCCGTCACCACCAACACACGACGCTTGCGTTTCTGCTCATTCATACCCCATCCTAGTCACCACCAATCCAAACCCATCAAACAAAAAAACACCCGGGATCACTCCCAGGTGCTCTTCATTCAAACCAAATGAGTCAATCACTCAACGACGACGACGGCCCGCAACCAGACCACCAAGCCCAAGCATCGCAAGCGCGCTCGGAGCAGGAACCTGATTCAGCTCAAAGTTATGAGCAAGCGCCCCGCCGTTGGCGCCACCAAAGGTGCCGTCCTCGCTCCCGATGACAGGCCCGCCATCGCTCAAAAACCACTGACCGTTCGAGGTCGCATCCGTTGAAACCTGAAGGATACCAGCGCCATCAACAGTGATGGTGCCGCCGAGGTTAATCGTCCAGATGAAGTTACCACCCATAGACAGTGTCACGCTAAACGCATCAACGAGCGTGTCGCCCGCCGAGTTGAAGAACTCAAAGTTGAGCACGCCGCCATCAAGCTCAACACCACCAACAAAGCGGATGCTATCAAGCGTCACCGAACCAGCTTCAGTCGATGTGTAATCATCAAAGCCCAGCACACCGTTCGCAGGAGGGAACGCCTGGTATCCCGAAGGACCAGCATCGATGTTCGAGTACACCGTGTTGCTCACGCCCTGAGTGCCCTCTTCCAGCGAGATCATCGTCACCTGATCCGCACCAATCTGACGGTACGTCGAAACATCACCAAGCACCGGCTCAGCAACAGCACTCCCCGCGCACAAAGCCACGGCCATAACTACAGAAACTTTCAACATAACTTTGCTCTCTCTTTCTTTCTTACTCTGAGTAAGCATCAGAACAACGCAAACTCAATCCGTGAACACCTCACAAAGATGCCCACCTCTCTCTTACCAACAGCCGGTCTCTCACCCCGGCCAATCAAAATATACCGCAAGTCCGCCCCCCCAGATTCCGAATTCCCCCAGAATATGCGGAAAAACACCCAAACCCAACCCCAAATCGGACCCAAAACCGCCCAACTCAATACCGAATCCACTCCAGCCGCAGCCCCATCGGAGGCAGCGTCGGACCACGATTCGACAACCGATTCGCGCTCTCCACCACCCCCCGCACATCCTCAACACTCATCTTCCCCCGCCCCACCTCCATCAGCGTCCCCGCGATGATCCGCACCATGTTGTACAAAAACCCCGACCCCGAAACCCGCACCCGCACCAGCTTCACCCCGTCCCCAACCCCGAGCACATCCCCTTCATCTCCACTCCCCCCAACCTCCTCCACCGAACAATCAAAGATCTCCCGCACCGTCGTCTTCCGCCCATGATTAATCTGCGCAAAGCCCGCAAAGTCGTGCTCCCCGATCAGCACCTTCGCCGCCTCGTTCATCTTCGCCACATCAAGCTCATACCACGTATGCCACACATACCGCCGCCCAAACACCGGCCGCGCCTCCCCGCACGCGATCGTGTACGTGTACTCCTTGCTCCTCGCCCCCCCAATCGGACTGAAGCCTTCTTCCACAACCTCCGCACTCCGCACCAAAACATCCCGAGGCAGCCGCGCATTGACCGCCTTCACCAACGACTCGCACCCCCGATCACTCGGCCATCCAACCCCCTTGCTCGGATCAGGTTCACTCACAAAGCTCGCCACCTGCCCCCAAGCATGCACCCCCGAATCCGTCCGCGAAGCCCCAGTCAACACCACCTCTTCCCGAAGCACCTCCCGAACCGCGCGCTCCAAAACTTCCTGCACCGTCCGCAACTGCGCCCGCTCCACCCCATCACGCACCACCCGCCCAATCACTCGGCTATCTTCCTCCCTCTCCCCCGGGGAGAGGGCCGGGGTGAGGGCCTCTTCTTTCCCCCCCTCAACCGGTGGCTCCTGCTTCTGCCACCCAAAAAAATCCGTACCGTCGTACGCCACCGTCAACTTATACCGAACCCCATCCATCAGACCTGTTTCTCAGTCGGCTCTTCCCCACGAGTTTCAGTGCCCCCACCATCAAAGTCACGGATCACCGTCGTCTCACCAGCGCTCGAACCCGGACTCCCCCCGCCGTGCCCGAACCGCTTGTACTCCGCATCCGCCCACTGGTCCCCCACCTTCCACCACAGCAGCGTAAACACGCCCGCACCCACCGCCAGCAGCAATCCCCCGATCAACCAAACTGCCCAGTGATCCATCATCAGCGTGCACCTATCAGAGCGTCACCATCTCCATGTCACTCTCGATCGTCTCGCCCTCAGGAGCGCTCACAATCGAGTCCACATACCCCGTGAGTGATTCAATCTTCCCCATCTCCCCGCGCACGTTCGTGACACAGAACAGCTCGCCCCGCTCGATACTCACGCTCTCGCTCGCCCCCGCCACTTGACCAGGCTGCTCATCAACCACCTGCGCCCCAAACGCCGGAGGATGCCGCTCGAGCGTCCCACCCGAAGACAGCTCGATCAGATCCATCGCGATCTGCCCCTCGCTCTTGCTCGCGTGCTGCGTCGGGATCGCCTGATCAAAGTGCTGAACAATGCCGTCACAGTTCTCGAAGCTCCCCGCCTTCTCCGCAAACGTCGAAGCCGGCAGCACCACCCCCGCCATCTCAACAAGCGACGAGTCCAGCGTATCAATCAGCACCAGCTCGCACTCACTGATCGCTTCGACGAGCGAATCCGTCACCCAGTCGCTCGGATAGTTGCCCGTAAGCACAACACATCCAAACCCTGATGCATCATTCAAGAACGACCCAAACTCCCCGCCCATCGCGTTCATCGACTCCAGCACACGCCGCACCCCGCGAGCATTGGGCGCCTTCTCCGCGCGAGCCACAAAGTCCTTCGCGCCCCCCGTGTTCTTAAACACCCGATCCTCGCCATCAGTCGGCACCGCGCCGAGGTAGAACTTCGCCGAGCGATCAATCTCGCGCACCGCCGTGACCAGCGCAAACGCTTCCTCGCTCGTCAGCATCGGAGAAACCACCACACCAAGCGAGCCATCAGCACGCATCATCTCGATCGCCTGCTTGTACGCCCGCGCCCAGCTCGCCTCGACCATCATCCCGTGCTCGCGCCGCACCGGACCAGCCAAGCGGTCCTCGCTGTGCACGAACTTCCACCCGTACCGGACCTCGTCCGTCATCCACCACGTATTGATGTCCATGTTCTCGCGAGGCTTCAATCGATACACCATCCCCTGATTGTGCTCGACCCAGATGTTGTCCCCCGACGCAGTCAGCGGATCGATCCCCGCTGTTCTTTTGAGGAACCACACGCGCTGCGTAAACAAGAAGTCCTTATCAAGCAGCGCCCCAACAGGACACAGATCAATCACATTGCTCGCGATCGGATTGTCCAAAGGCACACCCGGGAACACATCAATCTGACTCTGGTTCCCGCGACCATCAATCATCAGCTCGGTCGTCCCCGCGACCTCATCCGCGAACCGCACGCACCGCGTGCACATGATGCACCGATCCGAGTACAGATACACATTGGGACCCAGGTCTTTCTTCGGCTGCTTCACCTTCTGATCCGTGAACCGCGAGTGACCACGACCATACTGATACGAGAAGTCCTGCAGCGTGCACTCACCCGCCTGATCACACACCGGACAATCCAATGGGTGATTAATCAGCAGATACTCCATCACCGCCTTCTGATTCGCGACCGCCGACTCGCTCTCCGTCGTGACGACCATCCCCTCCGCCGCGTCCGTCGAGCACGTCGGGAGCAGCTTCCCGCCCATCATCAGCTCGAGCTTCCCGTCGTTGCGCGGATTGGGAGCCGAGATCTGAGCAAGACAAATCCGGCACTGCGCCGGCACACTCAAACCCTTGTGGTAACAGTACTGAGGGATCTCCACCCCGCACCGATTGGCAACATCGAGAATCTTCTCGCCCTGCTCAAACTCACATACAAGCCCGTTGATCGTAATGCTGCCCATACCAACCTCAAATCGACGCCAATGAATCGCGCTCACTACGCGCCAAAGCCAAGGCACCAAGCCAAGACACCAAGCCAAGACATCAAGCCAGTGCCCCAAAGCGCCCTCTACTCTAGCACACCACCCCACCCAACGCCCAAAATCAGCGATTCAGTTCAACCAACCCATCCCCGCATCAAGTCCCCACATCAAGTCCCAGCATCAAGGCTCCCAATCACCAAGCCCCTGCTCCACCGACCCCTCCCGAGCAATCTCCCAGAACCGCTCATCACCCCACAAATCCTCGAAATCCGGATCAACCCGCCACCACTGCCCCCCAGTATTCAGGTCATACCCACCCTCAACACACACCCGCCAGTACATCAGCGCCCGCTCAGTCTCCCCCGCCACCGCCCAGTAGCACGCCAGGTTGTACGCCATCCCAACCCCAACCCCCGACACAGGACGCAACTCAACCGTCTCCCCACCATTCATCCCGCCATTCAATCCCCCCGCTCTCCGACCATCCGATCCATCCGTAGACCACCCAAGCGACTCAAGACTCACCCCATTGGACTCCTCCGTCGCAATCGCGACCTCCCGAAAGTCCGCCCGCGATTCCTCGATCCGCCCAAGCCCGCGAAGCGCCCAGCCACGCAGATACAACGCATTGCCGTACACCTCAACCCCCATCAGATCAGGATCCCACCCCTCCACAATCCGCAGCAGCTCCTTCCAGCTGTCCTGCTCAATCGTCCCCTCCGCATCCCAGCTCTGGAACCGATACGCGTACCCCCGATTCAACCACGACCGCGGATCCTTGGGAAAGTGCACAATCAGCTCATCCCCCGCCGCCCGAGCCAGCCGCCCCTGCCCGCTCGCCATCCCCCCGCGCACATTCCCGATCAGCCGCCCCACACTCGCCCGCGCATCCAGCGCCCGCGCCCGAGGCGACCGCACCGGATCAATCTCCGAAAACCCAATCACATACACAAACCCGACAACCGCAAAGATCACCGCCGCCACCACCACATGCTTGACCGTTATCCCCATAACCAATCCTTCCAATCACACCCGAACCTTCTTCCCGCCGGGTGCCGTGGAGGCGTCGTCTTCGACTCCTCCACGATCTTCGCAGGGTGCCCCGACTCGCCGTCTTCGGCGCAGTCGGGTCTTCAGTTGTTCTTCCCGCCTCCCCCGGGCCTCCGGGGGAGGTGTCCGCACCAGCGGACGGAGGGGGTCTTCTCTTTCCCCCAAACTTCACCAACCTCCCCACCTACCCTATCACAAATGTCCAAATCAGCAAAATCAATCCAACCACCCAAAGGCACCCGAGACCTCTACCCAGACGACGTCCTCAAACGCCGCTACATCCAAAACGCCTGGCGCGACGCCTCCCTCCGCTGCGGCTTCGACGAAATCGAAGGACCAACCTTCGAAACCTCAGACCTCTATTCGATCAAGTCCGGAGAAGGGATCCTCTCCGAACTCTTCCAAACCTTCTCCGGCAAAGGAGGTCAAGAAACCCTCGACAAACTCGTCGCCAACGGCAAAGCCGACTTCGCCCTCCGCCCAGAGTTCACCCCCACCCTCGCCAGAATGTACGCCGCCCGCGCCAAACAACTCCCCAAACCCTGCAAATGGTTCACCGCAGGCCCCTACTTCCGAGCCGAACGCCCCCAAAGAGGCCGCCTTCGAGAGTTCCTCCAATGGAACTGCGACATCATCGGCCTCCCAAGCGACGAAGACACCCCCCAAACCCGCGCCCAAATGGACGCCGAAACCATCGAAGTCTGCATCAACCTTTTTAGGGACATGGGGTTGTCAGACCGGAATGTTTCAATCTGTATGAATGCAAGATCTGCCGCAGAATCAACATTGAAATCGTTTTCTGCAGTTGACGACTTTGACATGGAAAAAGGACTTGCTCTACTTGACAAGGTCAGCAAATTGCCACAAGACATTTTTGAGCAAGAGGCAGATAAACTAGGTATTGGTGGAGCAAATTTGTTGTACACAGAACTTCAGTCTGTGTACAAGTTGTATTCTGGCTCCCCAGATGCAGAAGAGTTTTTTGCCAACAGTGATTCTCAATATGAATCACTGCAGTTGTTGATTCGTCAACTTCAATTCTTACCACATGTCGAATTCGTGGAGCTTAGGAAATCTATCGTCAGAGGCCTCGCCTACTACACCGGCACCGTCTTCGAAGCCATCGCCGAAGGCGAACGAGCCGTCGCCGGCGGAGGACGCTACGACAACCTCATCGAGCTTATGGGAGGCCCACCAACCCCCGCCGTCGGATTCGCCATGGGAGACGTCGTCCTCACCAACCTCCTCGAAGACAACAACCTCATCCCGCAAGGCCAAGAACTCATGGAAGCCGTCGCAAGACCCCAAGCCTCCATCCGCCCCCAAGCCTTCATCGCCGTCCCCAACAACGACGAAGAAAACCGCACCGCCGCCCAATCCCTCACCGCAACATTAAGACGCGGTCAAGAATCCGAAACCTACCTCAACAACGAATCCCGCAAACCCTGGGACGCCAACCGCTACGACATCCCCCCACTCCACACCCGCATCTCCTACAAATCCACCACCAACCCAGGCAAACTCCGCAAAGACGCCGACTCCCAGCACGCAAAGTTCTTCATCGAGATCCACGCCCCAAACAAAGTCGAGCTCACCGACATGGACAAACGCGAAGCCATCACCTCCCCAACCCACGGCTCATTCTCCGTCAACCCCACCGACGAGAACTACATCGGAACCGCACTCAAAAACCTCACCTAACCCCCCCTACCATCACCCACTATGGGCACAAAGATTCAAATCGACAACCTCACCAAAACCTTCGGCTCAGGCAAATCCGCCGCCACCGCCGTAGACAACCTCTCACTCACCATCAACCCAGGTGAACTCTTCTTCCTCCTCGGACCCTCAGGCTGCGGCAAAACAACACTCCTCCGAATGATCGCCGGATTCATCGACCCCACCAAAGGCAAAATCGCCTTCGACGACAAAGTCGTCACCCACGAACCACCCAACAAACGAAACACCGGCATGGTCTTCCAGTCCTACGCGCTCTGGCCACACATGACCGTCGCCCAAAACGTCGCCTTCGGACTCAACGTACGAAAGATCTCAGGCAAAGAACAATCCGACCGCGTCATGGAAGCACTCGAAGCCGTCCAAATGGCCGAGTACGCCGACCGCAAACCCACCCAACTCTCCGGCGGACAACAACAACGCGTCGCCCTCGCACGTGCAATCGTCATCAAACCCTCCGTCCTCCTCCTCGACGAACCCCTCTCCAACCTCGACGCCAAACTCCGTAACGACCTCCGCCTCCAGATCCGCAACATCTGCAAAGACTCGGGGATCACCACCGTCTACGTCACCCACGACCAAAAAGAAGCCCTCTCCATGGCCGACAAAGTCGCCCTCCTCAAGAAAGGCAAAGTCGTCCAGCTCGGAACCCCAGTCGAACTCTACCGCAAACCCAAATCCACCTTCGTCGCCGAGTTCCTCGGAGAAACCAACCTCATCCACACCAAAGCTTCAGGCAGCGCATCAGAAACAAAGCTCACCATCGAAGCAGGCACCTTCAACGCCAACCTCGACGCCGACCACTCAGGTGACACCCTCATCTCCATCCGCCCCGAAGCCATCACCCTCGAAAAGCCAGGCACCCCAAACACCCTCCCCGCCAAACTCCTCCACTCCACCTACCTCGGCGAAACCGCCCAGCACCTCCTCGAACTCAAAGGCGCCCCCCCAATCAAAGTCGCCCAGATGAACCCCTTCGCCCCCACCACCATCGCCCCAAACCCCGGCGATGAAGTCGCCCTCCATCTGAGCCCCACCGACATCGTCCCCATCAACAACGACTAACTCAAACAAAGGGTGCCCCGATCTCGCCGTCTTCGGCGCAGTCGGGTCTTCATCCCTCAGCAGGGTGCCACGGCTTGACCGTCTTCGGCAAGCCGTGTCTTGTCGACTTCCATCTCCTCCCCCGGGCCTCCGGGGGAGGTGTCCGCGCCAGCGGACGGAGGGGGTCTTCATCTTCCTCCCTCTCCCATTCTGATGGGAGAGGGCTGGGGTGAGGGCTCCCAACCCTCGTGTCTTTACTCCCCAAACTACCCACCTCACAATCGACCGTTCATTCCGACTCCATCAACCATCCGCACGGTGTCCCAACTCGCCGTCTTCGGCGCATTTGGGTCTTGAGATCTTCTTCCCGCCTCCCCCACGCCTCCGGGGGAGGTGTCGCGAAGCGACGGAGGGGGTCTTATCTTCCCCCAAAACAACACACCCACAAAAAAACCCGCCACAAAGACGGGTCATCAAAGTCTCAATAAACTCAAATTTGAGTCAAAGACAAAGGCTCACTTCGCCGTGTACTGACCACGCGCCACCTTCTTAAACACCTTCGTCTCACGAATCAGCGCCTGATTCACAATCGTCCGGAAGTTCGCGGCCGTCGTCATGTACCCAGCATCCCGAGCCGCCTGAGCCGCATCAGTCACCGACATCGTCTTGTTCTTCAGGACGCTCTGGAGCGTATCGACAAGATTCATCTCATTGCGAGGACGACGACGGATCCCGCCGCTCGCGCTCAGCGCGCCAAACGCCGCCAGCTCCGATTCGACCTCCGCGAGCTCCGCGTGCAGCTTCTCGCGACGACGCTCAAGACGCCCGACAAACTTCGCACGACGATTCATCTCCGCCTGGAGTTCCTCGTACGAAATCCCGCCGAGCTTCCCGCTCGACTTCTTCACTGTTGTTTTCTTCTTCGTTGATGCTTTCTTTGTTCGCTTAGCCATGACAATCCGGTCCTTGTGTTGCGAGAGGTATACCCGCTTCGAGCAGGTCTCTGTGGAAGTTCTGATACAAACATAATCCAGAATAGAATTAGGGAACATGGATCAACAAATAGTGTGGGGAGACCACAATAATGTGTGACTATACCCAGACTGTTACATCATGTCGAGCGACCAAAGCAACATCATATAAAAAGAACAAACGCTCATGCACGCCCGCTCAATCATCAGCTGGATTTCAAATCAATACGACGCTCAAGCGTCCATCGACACACCAAGCCGACCAAGCAGCCCATCAAACTGATCAAGATCATAAAACTCGATCACCACCCGCCCCTTCTGTCGGCTCTTATCCGTCTTAATCCGCACCCGCGTCCCGAGCTGCTCCCCAACACGCACCTCAAGATCACGAAGCACACTCAGCGCTCGCTCGTCCTCTTTTTTCCCAACACCCTGAGGGAGACTACCTATGTTTTGCCCGCCATTCTCATCATCGATCGCGCGCTCAAGTAGACGAACATTCCAACCTTCCTTAATTGCCCGCGCCGCAAACTTGCGTTGCTTCTCAGGCGAACCCAGTGATAGCAACACCTTACCGTGACCGCTGCTCAGCGCCCCGCCCGAGATCAGCGCCCGAACCTCCTCGGGAAGCTCAAGCAAGCGCACAATATTGGCCACCGAAGAACGCGACACCCCCACCGCCTTCGAGATCTTTTCCTGCGTCATCCCGTACCGATCCGCAAGCGCGCGATACCCCTCCGCAAGCTCGACAACATTCAGATCCTCGCGCTGCACGTTCTCAATCAGCGCCAGCTGAGCGCTCGTCACATCATCCACATCCCGCACAATCGCAGGCACAACCCCCAGCCCCGCAATCTTCGAAGCCCGCCAGCGCCGCTCGCCCGCAATGAGCTCATAATCAGCGCCATCAGTGTCGGCCCCCGTGCCCCCTTCAACCCGCCGCACCACAATCGGCTGCATCACCCCATGCGCCGAGATCGACTCCGCCAGCGCCCCCAGCGCCTCCTCATCAAACACCCGACGAGGCTGATCCCGATTCACCCCAATCACCCCCACCGCCAGCTCAACCACCCGCTCCCCAGCAACCCGCAAATCTCCAACAACCCCCTCAGAAACAGACGCTCCAAGAGCCGTAACATCCGGAACTACAGGTGTTTGTGAAGATTTATCGCCAACCAGCGCCGCCCGCTCATTCACATCAACCGCCGACCCCGCCCGTGCATCGCCACCACCAGCAGAGACACCACCGCTTCCGCCAGCACTCCCACCATCGCCACTGCCAACACCCCCGCCAACGCCCCCGCTCACATCACCAGCGCCGCCAACACGAGCTTGGTTATCGGACTTAGAAGATTGTTCTATTTCCACGGCAATCGGAGCATCCACCAGCGCACTCAACCCCCGACCAAGCCGAGGCCGCTTCGCGCGTGTCCGAGTCTTCTTCGCCCCAGCGCCGCCATCATCCGATTTCTTCCCAGCCATGCCGATCCGCCTCCATGCAATCCGCCGCTCAAAACCGCGGCTTGTACCGTCGCCAACCCCAACCTACCATCACCCCCATGGCACACAAAAACCAATCCGAGCTCATCGCCCGCGGACTTATCCTACACCAATCACACGCCCTGATGTGCCGAAACACCAAGCACAACTACTACTATCTCCCAGGCGGACACATCGAGTTCGCCGAACCCGCCGCCAGCGCCCTCAAACGCGAACTCCAGGAAGAGGCCGCCGCCGACATCACCGTCGGCCCCCTGCTCCTCACCACCGAAAACACCTTCAACGACGGCAAGCGCGATCACCACGAAATCAACCTGGTGTTCCACGTGGAACAATTGAACGGCGTCAAACTCGCCGCCACCGGATCCAGCTCCGACTCAACCAGCAGTGGGGACCTCCGCCCGGAGATCGAGTCCCAAGAATCCGGCATCGACTTCGACTGGATCGACCTCGCCGCCGTCGCCGACATGGATATCCGACCCCTCCAAATCAAAGCCTGGCTCGCCACCGGCGGCACCCTCGCCCCATCACACCCCTCTCAAAGCTCGACTCCTACGACCTCCCCAACTCCCGTCCCAGCCCCCCACCTCGCCAGCTTCGAGATCCCCAGCTCAATCCCAACCCCCCACTAATCCGCTGTATCAGCCCAAAAACAGCGTTCGGCGCCGAACCCAGACCCAAATTGTTCCACGTGGAACAATTTGGCCCGTCGAGACGGCCCCGCCAAACCTCGGTCCATATCAGTACGGCAACGGTGGGGCATCGCGAGTGGATGCCGTCAGGGAGTCGGCGAGAATGCCGACGATAACCAATTGCGGGTGATCTTCGGATTCGGCTTCATTGGGGTTTTGATCCGTCCGATACCCAGCGGGTGCCGAGTGATGATCTTTCATCTGAATACTCCCAGCCCCCCCGCTCCCGACAAGAGTCGGACGCGGCGGACCAATTGTTCCACGTGGAACAATTGGGTGTGGTCGATCAGATCGATCGGATCGGGTCGGCCGTGGATTCGCTGTCGGCGGATTTTGATGAGGTGTGTCTCGAGGATCTGGATCGCGCGACTCGGGCGCGGATGTTTGCTCATGAGGTGAACAATCTGGTGGTGGGGATTTCGGGGCGCGCGGAGCGGGCGATGCGGTCGGGGGATGCGGCGATGACTCGGCAGGCGCTGGAGTTGGCCGTGGATCTGGGGGCGCAGGTGCGCGGGCTGTGCGGGGTGTTTATGGATGGGGCGGTGGGGGAGTCGTATGAAAACTTAGAAAGATCGCAAGTTATTGATATACATGAGTTTGCGATTATTTCAGCATGTGAATATTTGGGTATTGATTGGGTTGATTGGGTGGTGGAACTCGATGAGGGGCTGGGGGATGTGTTTGGTGTGCCGATGGGGGCGGGGGTGTTTGGGCAGGTGCTTTTGAATCTGTATCGCAACGCGCTGGCGGGGATCGCTCGCGGCGCGGCTCAGGGGGGTGAGCGCTCGGGGACGATCCGGCTGCGCGTGATGCGGCTTGATGGGGGCGATGAAGTGAGCGGGGGAGTTGTTGTGCGGGTGGAGGATTCTGGGGTTGGGTTTGGTGGTGGGGGATCAGTTCATGGGGGTGGGCATGGGCTTGGGCTTCGTGTGTGTAGAGCGCTGTGCGGGGGGTATGGCGGGCGCGTTGAGGTGGGGGAGTCGGCGATGCTTGGGGGCGGGCGCGTTGATGTTGTGTTTGATTGAGAAGTTGATTGGGTGAGTGGGGTCGTTCGTGTGTGATGTACGCCGTGCTTGTTTTGGTGCGCGCCTGCGGGGGAGGTTTCCCCCGCACCCCCTCTTGAAGAGTTGGGGTTACTCTGTATTTTTAGTTTGGTTGTTGTGGGGTTGGGTAGAGGACCCAGTCGCCGTTGATTTGTAGTTGTGATGGGACTTCTTCGGCTTGTTGCTTTGAGATCCAGTGGGGGGAGAAACGGATTCTGCCGTCGGTTGTGTTCCAGGTGTTCCCGAGTGATTCGTGGTTTGGGTTGGCGTAGAGGTCGCGCATTGGGTATGCGTTGTCGTTGTCGCGGTCGGTGCCGGCTGAGTAGATGACTGGTCCGGTGTTGGTTAGGAGGTAGAGGAGGGGCTGGTTGGTGAAGGGGTCGTTGATGTTTGCGGTGATGAGGTCTTCGTCGAGCTGATCGAGAGTTTCTGGGTAGTGGTTGTGTCGGCGATGGTGGCGCTCGACGGCGATGGCGAGTCTGATCGCGTTTGTTCGGATTTGGCGGAGGAGACTTTGGCTCCAGAGGGTCATGATGTAGCGGTGCGCTTCGGCGTCTGGTTGGATGCCGGTGGGGACGCGGTCGAGTCTTTCTTTGAAGTCGTTGATGTTGAGTTCTGTGCCGTCCCATGGGAGGGTTGATTTGTTGGCGACTTTGATGTGCTGGCGGGAGATGTAGATGAGGAGGTGCTGGAGTCTTGGGTCGAGTTCGGTGACGGGTTTGTTTGAGGGTGGGTGTTGTGTGTCTGGAATCCAGCTCTTGGGGATGTCTGCGAGACGGTCGGCGTCGATGTTCCCGAGTTGTGGTTGGAGTCTTCGGTAGCGGTCGTGGAGGACGAGGAGTTCGCCTGTGGCATCGAGTGGTTTGAAGGGGTAGGTCTCGAGCATCTGGTCGAGTTGGATGAGGTGTTGATCGTCGAGCAGGTTTGGATGATGCACAAGCGCCCATTCGATGACGTCGAGGGTGTTGATGTAGATTCCTGTGTATGAGAGGTGATCAATAAGCGATGAGCGGTTGAGGGAGAGGTGTGTGCCGGCGAGCATGCTTTGGACAATGAACAGGAAGCGATCGGTGTCTTCGACTGGATCGAGGGCGGCGTAGGCGGCGGTGGAGAGGATCTGATTGGTTCTTCTGAATGTGGATGTGGTGTCGGTGGGGTTGATCCAGAGGTCCATGTTGTTAGGCGGGTTTGGGTCCCAGTCTGGGTCTTTGTAGCCTTGATCGATGAGGAGTTGGTGGGTGATGGGGTCGGTGCCTGACGAGATGGGGGCGCCGATGTGGGGGGCGTGCATCGAGGCGGCGAGTTGATCGATGGTGTCTTGGTGGCGGTAGCAGAGGTCGAAGAGCTCGAACCAGTATTTGGTTTGGTGTGGTGGGGTTCCGAGGTAGCTGTGTGTTTTGAGTTCTTCGAGCTCGATGAGAGTGCGGGCGATGGTTGGCCAGGCTTTGTCTTGTTCGGGGATGGATTCGACCCATTGGTTGAAGCTCGCGGCGGGGTTCCATTCTTTGGAGCTGTCGGGGAGGGTGATCCAGGGGGACCAGTTGTTGTGGGTGATTTTGGACCAGTCTTGTGTGAGGAGGGCGTGTTCTTGTGGGGAGAGGCGCTTTGAGGAGCTGGTGTAGATCCAGATCGCGGGGAGGGCGAGGAGGATGAGGGCGATGGCTGTGATGGCCAGGGGTTTTTTCATTGGGGGATGGTATGGGATTCGTCTGTACTTTGATTGCTGATGCGGGGGACCCCCCAAGTTTCCCCCGCACCTCTTCTTGAGGAGCTTTGATTATGGGAGGTTTTCTTCGGGGGTGGGGATTGGTTCTGGATCGTCTTGTGGTGTTGGAAAGAAGACCCAGTCGCCTGTGATGGAGGTGGGGTCTTCGTTGAGCTTTGCTTCTGCTTCTTCGGTGGACATGAGTTCCGCGATTTGGTATTTGCGGATGAGTTGTTCTGGTTGGCCGTATTCGGAGATGTCGTCGTAGTACCAGCGTGGCTGGCCATGGTTGTCGATTCGGTCGTCTCCTACTGAATAGATGATGGGCTTTGAGTCTTTGAGGATATAGCGGAGTGGTTGCTTTGAGATGATGTCTACTGGGTCGATTGTGAGGAGGTCGTTGTCAATCTCGTTGATTGAGTTGGGGAATGTGTCGTGACGGAGTTTGTGTCGGTGGGTGGCGATGGTGAGTTGGAGTGCGAGCGATGTTTGGATAAGCATGCGGTGTCTGGATGCCGCTTTGCCGATGGCGGGGATAAAGATTCTGAGTGGCGTTGCGAGGCGGATATCGAGTGTATTGAGTTGTTGCTCAATGAACTTGTCGGGGTCGGTAGCGGCGGGGCTTGTGTCGCTGGGCCAGAGTCCTGAGATGTTTTCGAGTGGTTTGAGGATGGAGTTGTGAACCCACAGCGATCGCTGGAATGGGACAGAGAGCTTTGTATCTGGCACGCTTGTGGGCAGTGCGCCGGGTGAGCCGAACATTGACATTTTCTGATATGAAAGCTGTCCGTTCTCGTCGGCCAGTCGTCTGAGTGAGTCGTGGCCTATGAGTGCTTCGGCTTCCCATGTGTATTTGTCGGCGGACTTGTCTCCGATCAGGTCAGCAAGTTGTTTGAGGTGTATATCGGTTAGTTGCTCTGCGTGATACTCGAGAGCCCAGAAGATGGTGTCGTACGCTTTGGAGGCGAGCGCAGATTGAACGAGTTGTGTGATCAGTGTGGGGAACTCGCTTTGGAGATCGATTGAGCGCAAGGCTGCGGAGATTTGTTGAACGAATGCGTCGGTGTTTCCGAGTTCGAGTTGGTACATGGCTGACGAGTTGATGAGGTCTGCTGTTTTGCGATGTGCTCCGAAACTTGGCAAGAGGATATTGAGTAGGTCTGGATTCTGGTCTGGGTTTGGGTTCCAGTAATCGTCTTGAAAGCCGTGTTTGAGCATTGCGGTGTGTGTGTGCTCGTCGGTTGAGTTGTGCAGGTAGCATCCGAGGTGTGGCTTGTTGAATGCGGTGAGGATTCGTTCGATCGCTGTTTGTGTTTCGGGCTGATTGAGATACTGCACCATCGTGGCCCACTTGGTTGGCTGGAGTGGTGAAGAGCCTGGGCCTTCGCTTTCGAGCATGTCTTTGTGGGCGTAATCGATGTCGACGAGGATTGGCCAGGCTTTGTCTTCATCGGGGATGGTGCTGAGCCAGTTGTTGAAACTGGTGGCGGGGTTCCATTGTTTGGAGCCGTTTGGATCATCAGTGAGGGTGATCCAGGGGGACCAGTTGTTGTGGGTGACTTTGGACCAGTCGGGGGTGAGGAGGGTTTGTTCTTGGCTGGTGAGGGGTTTGGTGTGGAAGAAGTTGAAGTAGATCCAGAGCACGGGGGCGGTGGCGAGGAGGATGATGGTGATGGTCGCGATGGCGATGAGCTTTTTCATTGGGGGATGGTATGGGCTGGTTGATATTGGGGTGTGTGTGATTTGGGTTTGGTGGCGGGGTGATCGCGGAGTTTTGTGTGATGGGGTGGTTGGTGTGGGGGTTGGGGTGTCTGCCTTGGGTTGGGGGGCTGGGCGCAGGATTGGTCTTGTTTTGTCGTGGGAGTGGTGGGGTTGTAGTTTGAGTTGGCTTTGTGTTTGAGTTTGGTGTGTGGGTGATCGATGCGTGTGGTGATTGGAAACTGGTTGTTGTGCCGTGGCCTTGTTGGGTGGCGGTGCGGGGACTGGATGAACACTGAAACGGAGTGTGCTTCGATGAACTTGACCATACGGATGAAACTGGCGCTGGGGTTTGGCTTTATTACGACGATGCTCGTGGTGCTGGTTGTGCTGGCGCGGGTGGTGCATGTGAAGACGGAGGCGTCTGATGCGCGGATCTCGGAGGCGTCGGAGGCGGTTGAGCTCGGGCTTGCGTTGCAGGGCGAGATTCATCATGCGCTGTCGATGCATCGCGGGTACATGATCCTTGGTTTGCAGGCGCTTGCGGATGAGCGGCTGACCACGTGGGACAAGATTGATGAGCACATGAGCGAGATGGATGCGCTTTCGGCGGGGTGGACGGATGCGGGTGTCCGCGCGGACTTTGAGCGGTTTAAAGAGGTGATGACTGAGTTCCGCGATGCGCAGCAGTTGATTGCGGACGTGAGCTGGACGGATGCGAACCTGCCGGCGAATGTGCAGTACTTTGATATTGCTGAGCCGTTTGGCGATGAGATGGTGAACCGATTGCAGGCGATCCTCGATGAAGAGGAGTCGCAGGTTGCCAATGCTGAGCGGAAGCTGCTTGTGCGGCGCGTGAGTGAGGCGGAGGGGCACTTGCTCAAGAGCCGAAACGCGATCTCGGCGTATCTTGGTTCGGGCAAGGAAGAACACCTTGAGCGGATCGGGTCGTGCTTGACGGCGTGTCAGGCGTCGGTGGATCGCTTGATGACGATGACTGGGTTGTTTACGGCGACTCAGAAAGAGAACTATGACCAGTACATTGCTTCGCGCGAGATCTTTATCAAGGAAGCGAAAGCGGCGGTCGCGATCCGGAGCGGTGATGGGTACTGCGTGTCGGAGGATATCTGTTTGAATACGGTGACGCCTTTGGCGAACGAGGCGGGGGCGCTGATGGGTTCGATCGCGGAGCGTCAGACGAAGGTGAAGGAAGCGGTGATCGCGGAGGCGGACTCGTCGAAGGCGGGGATGCTGGCGATGGTGCAGCTGGTGGGTGTGCTTGCGGTGATCGCTTCGGTGGCTATTTCGTTCTTCTTGTCGCGTTCGATCACGAGTCGATTGACGATTGTGAAGGATTACGCGACTCGGATTGCTGGGCGTGATCTGAGCATGGAGAGTCTGAAGATGAAGTCGAGGGACGAGATCGGTCAGCTCAGTGCGCAGGTTGATGAGATGAAGGACTCGATCCGCGGCGTGATCGCTGATGTGCTGTGCACGACGGAGTCTGTGGCGAGCTCATCGTCGGAGCTGGCGGCGAGCGCCGAACAGATGGCGAGCGGGATGCAGATCCAGCAGCAGCAGACGCAGCAGGTGGCGGCGGCGGTTGAGGAGTTGTCTCATTCTGTTGGCGAGGTGGCGTCCAAGTCCAATGACGCGACGTGCGCTTCGGAGAACTCGCAGAAGCTTGCTGAGGAGGGCGGGGAGATTGTGAATCGGACGGTGGACGAGATGCGCGGGATTGCTGGGGAGGTCCAGTCGAGCGCGGACACGATCAATGAGCTGGGCGAGAAGTCGGCGGTGATCGGGAACATCATCGCGGTGATTAATGACATCGCGGATCAGACGAACCTGCTAGCACTCAACGCGGCGATCGAGGCGGCGCGTGCTGGTGAGCACGGGCGCGGGTTCGCGGTGGTTGCTGATGAGGTCCGCAAGCTCGCGGAGCGGACGACGGAGGCGACGGAAGAGGTTTCGATCTCGATCCGCGGCATACAGGACGAGACGGGGACGGCGGTCCGGCTCATCGAGAGCGGGTCGGATCGCGTGACGCGCGGGGTGGACCTGGCGTCGCAGGCGGGGCAGTCCTTACAACAGATTGTCTCGGGATCCGAGAGCATGCAGGGGATGGTGCGTGATATCGCGGCGGCGGCGAGTGAGCAGACGGCGGCGGCGGGCGAGATCGCTCGCGCGGTCGAGGGGATCAACTCGGTGACGACGCAGTCCTCTGAGGGGGCGGCGCAGGCGTCAACGGCTGCGGCGGACCTGGCGCAGCAGGCGGAGCGTTTGAAGGAGATGGTTTCGCGGTTCCGGCTGAGCTGAGCTGGGGTGGGTATAACTGGTTTGGGTTGATCGGGCGGTCTCACGGTTGTGGGGCCGCTTTTAAATAGGTATGGGGGGTTGTTTGGTGGTCTTTGGGGAGATGTGCGTGGGGCGGCAATATTTGCGTGTTATGAACCTGGGTCGTAGGGGGAGCACACGATTCTGTGTTGAATCTTGGGGGTTTGTCTGTATTTTTGAGTGTGCTGAATCGATGAGTGTGGTCACTACTCTGCCTCTTGGCAGCGCGTGTTGGCGGTGCTGATGCGTGGCGCACAAACTCTATCTAGGAGTGTTCAAAGATGAACTTGACGATTCGGATGAAGTTGGCGATGGGCTTTGGGTTCATCATTGTGATGCTGGTCATGCTTGTGGGTGTGGTCCGGTTCAAGACACAGGCATCGGACGGGCTGCTGCAGTCGTCGTCTGAGGCGGTGGAGTTGAGTTTGGCGCTGCAGGGCGAGATCCACCACGCGCTGTCGATGCATCGTGGGTACATGATTCTTGGTCTTGAGGCACTCTCTGATGAGCGTCTGGAGACTTGGGACCTGATTGATGGGTACATGGTGAAGATGGACGAGCTTGCGGCGGGCTGGGATGATCCCGAGCTTGTTGGTCAGTACGATCGGTTTAAGACGGTGATGGCGGACTTCCGTGTTGCTCAGCAGCAGATTGCTGATGTGAGCTGGACGGACGGCGATCTTCCGGCGAACGTGCAGTACTTTGAGGTTGCTGAGCCGTTTGGCGATGAGATGGTTGAGCGTCTGCAGGCGATTCTTGATGAAGAGGAATCACTCGCGGCGACTGCTGATCGGAAGCTGCTTGTTCGTCGCGTGACTGAGGCGGAGGGGCATCTGCTTAAGAGCCGAAACGCGATCTCGGCGTATCTTGGTTCGGGCAAGGAAGAGCACTTCGAGCGGATCGGTTCGTGCTTGACTGCATGCCAGGCTTCGGTGGATCGTCTGATGACGTCCACGGGTTTGTTTACTCCGACGCAGAAGGCGAACTTTGACGCGTACCTCGCGGCTCGTGAGACCTTTATTGCTGAGGCGAAAGAAGCGGTTGCTATTCGTAGCAGCGACGAGTTCTGTGTATCGGAGACAATCTGTTTGACACAGGTGACTCCGCTGGCAATCGAGGCGAATGACCTGATGAAGGTGATCGCTGAGAGCCAGTCGGTATACAAGGAAGAGGCGATTGCCCAGTTTGAGCAGTCGAGCGCTTCGATGCTCGCGACCGTTCAGGCGGTTGGTTTGAGCGCGATCGCGGCTTCGACGTTCATCGCGTTCTTCCTGAGCAGCTCGATCACCAAGCGCCTCAAGGCGGTGATGGAGTACGCATCGAAGATCGCGGATCGTGATCTGAGCATGGATGCGCTTGAGATGAAGTCGGGCGATGAGATCGGTCAGCTTGCTGGCAAGGTCAACGAGATGAAGGACTCGCTCAAGCAGGTTATCAGCGATGTGATCGGTTCAACCCAGATGGTCGCGAGTGCATCGTCTGAGCTGGCGGCGAGTGCCGAGCAGATGGCGAGCGGTATCGAGCTTCAGAATCAGCAGACGCAGCAGGTTGCGGCGGCGGTTGAGGAGCTCTCGCAGTCCGTCGGTGAGGTTGCTGCCAAGTCCGCGGACGCGACAGCGGCTTCTGAGGAATCGCAGGGGCTTGCTGAAGAGGGCGGCTCGATTGTCAACAGCACGGTCGAAGAGATGCAGGGCATCGCGACTGAGGTGCAGTCGAGTGCGGACACGATCAACGAGCTTGGCGAGAAGTCCAAGATGATCGGCGACATCATCGCGGTGATCAACGACATCGCGGATCAGACGAACCTGCTGGCACTCAACGCGGCGATCGAAGCGGCGCGTGCTGGAGAGCACGGGCGCGGGTTCGCGGTGGTTGCGGACGAGGTCCGCAAGCTCGCGGAGCGCACGACTGAGGCGACGGAAGAGGTTTCGGTCTCGATCCGTGGTATCCAGAGCGAGACCGGCACGGCGGTTGAGCTGATCGAGAATGGTTCACGTCGTGTTGGGCGGGGCGTTGAGCTCGCATCGAGTGCGGGCGAGGCGCTGATGAGCATCGTGTCGGGATCCAAGGGCGTGCAGAGCATGGTCCAGGACATCGCGGCGGCTGCGAGTGAGCAGACGGCGGCGGCGGACGAGATCGCTCGTGCGGTCGAGGGAATCAACTCGGTGACGAACCAGTCGGCGCAGAGCGCTTCGCAGTCCTCGGCGGCGGCCGCGGATCTGGCGCAGCAAGCGGAGCAGCTGCAGGATCTGGTCTCGAGGTTCCGTCTGGAAGCGTGATCCGCTGAGACTACTTATGTATGAACGAGGCCCCCGCGGTGACGCGGGGGTCTTTTGTTTGTGGTGGGCGCGGGGATTGTGGTACAACTGGGGGATGGGCGTTGACCTTGCGGCGAGGCGGGCGTGGTGGTGTGTGGGGGCGTGCGCGGTGGGTGTGTGGTTGGGGACGGGGGATTGGCTGGGGGAGCTGTTTGAGTTGGTGGTGTGGTTTGCGGCGGCGTGCGTGCTGGTTGGGGCGGGGGTGGCGGTGAAGGGCTGGTGGCGCGGGGCGGCGATGGTGTGCGCGGCTGGGGTGTTGATGGGCGGGTATGCGGGGGTGCGGACGGGTGTGGTGGACGGGGATCGGGTGGATGTATTGGTGGGGGTGGATGATGGGGGCGTGGGTTTGGTGCGGGTGCGCGGGGTGGTGGTGGAGGGGATTGAGTGGGGGCAGGGGAAGGGTGAGGTGTGGGAGCCGAGCGTGTGGGGCGGGGTTCGTGGGCGGTGTCGAGTGGAGGTGGAGTCGGTGTGGGATGGGGAGGCGTGGCGTGGATCGAGCGGGGTGGTTGGGTTGGTTGTTAATCGTGATGTTGAACGGTTGTTCGTTGGGGATGTGGTGGAGATTGAGGGCAAGATGCGCGGCAGCGGGGGGAGGCGGAATGTGGGGGATCGGGACTGGGAGCGGTGGGCGAACATGGAGGGGCGCGCGGGGACGGTGTCGGTGATCGGTGGGGGATCGGTGGAGAGGGTTGGTGAGCGCGGCGGGGTGTGGTGGAGTGTGATGAAGGTGCGCGCGGGGCTGCGGGATCGGGCGGCGCGGGGGCTGGGGTTGGACAAAGAACATGACAGTCACGACAGCGCGGCGGGGGTGTTGATGGGGGCGCTGCTGCTGGGGGAGCGGGCGGCTGGTGGTGGGTATGAGCGGGAGGTGGAGCGGGGGTTTGCGCGTGTTGGGGTGGGGCATGTGCTGGCGGTGTCGGGGTTTCATGTCGCGGTGCTGGCGGGGATGTGTGTGGTTTTGGTGCGCGTGGTGAATATGGAGCGGTGGGTGAGCGGCTGGTTTGGGGGGCGGCTCGGTGGTTGGGTGAGTGGATGGGTTGAGGTTGTGGTGGTGTGCGGGGCGTTGGTGTTGATGTGGGTATTGGTTCCGGTGCGGGTGCCGATGGTGCGGGCGATGGTATTGATTGGGGTGGTGATGGTGTCGCGGGGGATGGGGAGAAGGTATGACACGATGGCGGTGCTTGGGTGGGTGGCGGTTGGGTTGATGGTGTGGCGGCCGATGGATGTGCTGTCGATGGGGTATCAGCTGAGTGTGGGGATGACGGGGTTGCTTGTTTGGATGAATCGGGATATTGAAAGACCCCCTCCGTCCGCTGCGCGGACACCTCCCCCATCAGGATGGGGGAGGAGATTTGGGGTGCTGCGTGTTGGTCTGGGTTGGGTGTGGGCGGCGCTGAAGTTGAATGGGGCGTGTTGGTTGCTGGCGCTGCCTGTGGTGATGTGGCATGTGGGGGTGGTGTCGTTGGTGGGGTTTGTGATGGCGGTGGTGGTGGCGCTGATGGCGGGGGTGTTGATGGGGGCGGGGTATGTGCAGGTGTTGGTTGGGGTGGTATGGCCGAGCTTGGGCGGGCGGACGGTTGGGGCGGTGGAGTGGATGGCGGAGGTGGTCGCGGGGTTTGTGGGCGCGGTCGATGGATGGGGGTGGTCCTCGGTGCGGGGGGTGAATCTTGGGGCGGCGTGGACGATCGTGGCGACGGGGTTGATCTGGATGGTTTTGGTGCGCGCGCGGGTGGTGACGAAGAAGCGGTTGGTGATCGCGTGCGGGGTGTTGTTGGTGTGGGGATTGGTGGAGTATCGGGCGCGGGCGTTTGTCGATGGGGCGTGGGTGGAGATGGTGGATGTGGGGGACGGGAGCGCGTATCTGGTGCGCTCGGGGGGCGCGAGTCTTTTGTATGACTGTGGGTCGCTGGACTTTCGGGTGGGGGGGACGGTTGAGCGGGTGGCGTGGGCGCGGGGAGTGCGGAGGATTGAATCGGTGATCGTGTCGCACGACAACCTGGATCATTTCAATGGGCTGGTTGAGCTTGTCCGCGCGGGCGTTGGGTTTGAGCGGGTGTATGTTGGCGAGCACATGGATCAGGAGGGGAGCAGGGCGTGGGGAGCGGTGCGCGCGGAGCTTGAGGCGCATGGGGCTGAGGTGGTGGTGATGAGGCGCGGGGATTCGTTTGTGTTTGGTAATGCGTTGGTGACGTGTATTGGTGGGGGCGAGCGGGTCGAGGGAATGACGTCAAACGACACGTCACTCGTGGTGCGAATCGATGTTCGGACGAGTGCTGGGTATCGCGCGGTGTTGATGACGGGGGATATCGGGGCGCGGGGGGTTGAAGGTATTGATGATGAGGATCTTGTGGGTGTGGTTGTGATGGAGCTGCCGCATCATGGGTCGGTTAGTGGATCGGCTTCGGCGCTGCGGGCGTTTGTTGAGCGGGTGGATCCGAGCGTGGTGCTGCAGTCGACGGGGCGTGAGCGGGTGGATGGTCGTTGGGAGGAGTGGAAACAGGGACGCGCGTGGTATGCGAGTGCGGTGCGCGGCGGGGTTTGGGTGGAGGTGAGCGTGAATGGGGGTGTGCGGAGTGGGTGGGTGGTTGAGGAATGAAAAGCGCCCCGGTTTGTACGGGGCGCTGATGGGTTTCGGGGATGGGTTGTGGGGGGTGAGGATTAGTCGTCTTCTTCTTTCTTCTTGTTTCCGAAGAGGTTCCCGATTCCTTTTTCGATTTCTTCTTTGGCTTCGTTGAGTGCGTCGTCTGCTTTTTCGGTGAGGTCATCGGTGGCGTCTTTGAGGCCGTCGCCTACACCGGCGGGGAGGTCTTTGGTGAGGTCGTCGATGGCTTCGGCGGCGCCGTCGGTGAGTCCTTCGACGGCTTGTCCGGCGCCTTCGAGGACGTTGCCGATTTGGTCGCCGACGATTTGACCGGCGTCACCGATGGCGGTGATACCCATGTCTCCGAGTGAGGAGAGTCCGGAGAGGCCGTTGCCGAGTTCGCCGAGGATGTTTGCGGGGAGGATTCCTCCTCCGGCTTCGACGGCGGCGGTGAGGACTGTTTTGATGACGAGGTTGGTGATCTCTGCGGCGGTCATTGGGTCGTCTTTGCCGATGTCTTTGAGTTCGATGGAGGGGATGTTGATAGCGACGTCTCCGGTCAGGAGGGAGACTCCGGGCATGTTGGCGACGCGGATGTTGATGTCGTTGAGGGTGAGGGAGTCGATGGCGACTTTCTTGCCGCCTTGGTTTTCGGGTGCGGCTTTGGTGTCTTTGGATTCGAATCGTTTGAGCGAGTTGAGGATGGTGTTGTAGTTGGAGGGGTCTTTGCCTTTGTCGAGGAGGACGTCAATGCCGTCGAAGGAGATGGTTGGGAGGGAGATGACGTCGCTTCGGATGGATGCGGTGTCGAGTTTGACGTTGGTGCCGTTGAGTTTGAGGAAGTGATCCGAGGTGAAACCGGCGGGGTTGGCGATGGTGAGGCCGTTCATTTCGAAGGTGCCGTCGGTGAGACCGAGGCTGACGTCGTCGACGGTGGTGGTGGTTTGTGTTGCGTAGGTGCCTCCGCGTTCGATGGCGGCTTTGACGATCGCGTCGGCTTGTGAGAGTCCGAAGGCGATGAGCGCGACGAAGGCGATGACGACGAGGACAATGAGAACGGCGGCGATTTTAATGAAGGTTTTCATGACGATCTCCTGTGGCGAGGTTTGGGGATTCTAGGGAGGCATCGCGCAGAACACGTGGTGTTCCATTGTTTGTATATGGTGATGAATGGGGTTGGGTTGCTGTGGGTTGTGTGTGAAGGGGGGTTAGGGGGCGGCTTTGTAGGCGGTGATGAAGATGTTGATGTCGTCTTGGTTGTAGAAGCCGTCGTTGTTGAGGTCGGCGGTGGGGAGCTGGTTTGAGAGCGCGTTGATGAAGATGGAGATGTCGAGGAAGTTGAGGGCGTCGTCGGCGTTGTAGTCGGCGAGGTTGGTTGTGGTGGAGATGGTGAGCGAGGGCATTAGGGTGACGGTGTGTTCGTTTGCGGTCACGCGGATGGTGAGATCGTGGTTTCCGGCTTTGGCTTCGTTTTCCGAGAGAGCTGTGAGGGGGATGTCGTAGATTCCTGGGGCGACGAACTCGGGGAGTCCTGGGGTGAGGTGCGAGGGGTTGAACTCGAGGTTGAATATCGCGGGGAGGGCGAGGGTTTGCTGCTGGTAGTCTTTGATGTGGACGCGGAGCTTGGGGGCTTGTCCGGAGTCGTCGATGAGGATGCGCGAGGGCTGGGTGACGGTGGTCTGCACGGCGTCGGGGAGGTCTGTGAGTTCAGCGCGGAACTCATCGAAGCGGGTGAGCATCTGGTCGACGGGGTCGGGGGCGGCGGCACCTTGGTTGGCGATGTTGATGAACATGAACTTGTCGCCTCGCGCGAAACCGGTTTGGCGCTGGACGGTGGCGTTCTGGAGGTTGTCGTAGATGAGGAGTTGATCGGAAGCGTTGGTGATGAGGTCCATGTCTCCGTCGTTGTTGAGGTCGGCGAGGAGGGCGTCGGTTGGGGTGCCTCCGATGCGGGTGCGGTCGGTTTCGGTGAAGTTGCCTGCGTTGTCTCCGAGGTAGTAGCGGAGGTTGGCTCCGGACTGGAGGAGGACGATGGCGTCTTGGATATTGTCGTTGTTGAGGTCGGTGATTTGGAAGTCGATGGCGCCTGTTGAAAGTGGAGATGTCACTCTTGGTGCGAATGAGGGGCTTTGTTGTGTTCCCGTGTTGATGAACGCATCGATGGAGCTGGAGGAGAACGTTGCGACGACTATATCAAGCAGGTTGTCGTTGTTGATATCGACGGCTTTGACGGCTTGGGGGAATGGTGAAGTAGTGAGCTCGAGGGATGGGGTGTTTGGGAAGGTTCCTTGTGCGTTGCCAAAGAGGATTCGGATTTTGCTGCTTCCTTGGGCGACATAGATTTGGTCTGGGATGGAGTCGTTGTTGATGTCGATCGTGGTGGCGTCTGAGACTGTGCTTTGCACTGTGAAGCTGTCGTGGCTCATGAGTTGGTTGTTCTCAAAGTTCATAACTTGGCCATCGAGTGGTGGTGTGCGGAAGACAATGAGTTGTTCGCCTGTGAGATCTGGGGCGTTGTATGGCGCTATTTCTGTGATGAGTGATCCGCCGAGGAATCGGATTGGGTTTGCGAACTCATTGGGTGCTTTTTGAAGGAAGATGTGCAGATCGGAGTGTGACTGGGCGACGAGGTCGTTGAGGCCGTTGTTGTCGAGGTCGGCGGCGACGACTTTGTCGATGCTTGGGAGGGTGGTCTCGATGGTTTGATCGAGGTTGAAGTGGGCGACTTCGTTGTTGGTGTTGGTGGCGTTGACGTAGAGGTGGATGTTCTCGTCGGTGTCGGCGATGGCGAAGGTGTTGGTGCTGAGTTGTGTGAGTGAGGTGGAGTTTGCGGGGAGTCGGTAGAAGGCGCGGATGGAGTCGGTGTCGTCGGCTCTTGATCCGATCATGTATCCGACGTGGGCGGATTTGAAGGGGGCGGGTGGTGGTGATCCGCATCCGGTGGGGTTGGCGTTTGAGCAGGAGCATCGGCCGTCGCCTCCGGCGACTCTTGCGGCGAGCATGGAGGCCATGAGTTTTCCGGGGAGGTCGGTGTCGGTGTTGATGATGGCGTCGACGGCGGCGTCGACGACGTTTGGTCCTGAGAGGATGTTGCCTTGGACGGTGTAGACGATGTCGTCGGCGGGTCCGGGGCGTCCTTGTTCGATTCGTCCGGTTGAGCCTCCGGCCCAGTTTGCGTTTTGGATTCCTGAGTAGGTGAGTACGTCTCCGTTGGTGGTGATCATGCCGTACTGGCGGTTGTTGTGTCCGGGGTCGAAGGTTTCGAGTTCGGTGAGGATTTGGGAGAGCGGTTGACCTTCGAGGAGTCGGTCGCGGATGAACATGCGGTTGATGCCGTTGGTGTCGACTGAGGATTGGGCGGTGATGGCGCCGATCCCGGTGAGGATGACGGGGGTTTCTCGCGCGAGGTCGAATCCGGTGAGGCAGGTTGCTGATCCGACGACGAACTCTCCGGTTCGGGTGTCGGTGATGAGGATGGACCAGGTCGCGGAGGCTGTGGATGTGATGGAGAGCGTCGCGGCGAGGGCGGCGGCTTTGGAGGCTGTTTTAGAGGCTTGGATGAGATTGTGGGTACGTCGGGGCATGGTCTTTCTAGGGTACTTGGAATTTGGGGCGATTCCAAGCGAAAAACGCGGTGTGTAGGGGGATCTGGGGGATTTTGGGGTGTGGGAGGGGTGTTATGAAGCTTTGCTTGGTGAGGCGTTTGGGGCGGCTTTGCTTTGGGAGGATTTGTTGGCTTTGCGGAGTGCTTCGAGGAGGGGGGTGGGTTGGACGGGTCTTTGGAGGACGGCGGCGGCTCCGGCGGCGAGGAGATCGGTTTCTCGTTCTTTGGGGGAGAGGGTTTCGACGAGGATTGGTCCGGTGTAGCCGGTGGCTTGGAGGGCGGAGATGCTCTGCTGGGTTTGCGCGGTGGTGGGGTTGTCGGTCATGAACACGAAGTCGAATGAACTCGATTGCACTTGGGTGAGTGCTTCTTCGGTTGACTTGGCGTTTGTTGAGATGATGTTTGCGTTGTTGAGGAGGACTTTGAAGATATTAAACGAGAGGGGATCGCTTGTGATGACAAGCGCGTGCTTCATGAGAACTTGCTTTGGGGTGTTTGTATCGAGCTCAGAGTGTTTGTGGATGCTCACGAAGTTGCGTGGATCGATGGGCTGGTCGAAGAGGATCCCGGATTCGTGTGAGTGTTCGCGGAAGAAGCTGCACCATTTGACGGTGGCTTGCGTGGGGCAGGTTTGGCCGTCGTTTGAGATGAGGTTGATGGTGATGGGGTCGTCTTCTTGGAGCGGGGAGGGTGTGGAGATGCAGGCGCCGACTTGTGAGATGTTGACGAGGAGGGCGTCGGCGTGACTTTGCGAGCCGTCGGGGAGTTTGTATTCGACGATGATGTTGGAGTTGGTGGGTATGAAACGCGGTTGTGTTCTCGCGTTGACATACTTCTGGAACTTTTCGAACTCGTGTTTGCGGAGCTCATCAAGCAGTTCTGTTATGTTTGGTATGCTCATGAGCGTGCCTTGTGACGAACTCGGTATGATGTTGTGTAATACACAAATGTTCTATCTTTCAATCGCCTTTTTAGGTCCCCTCAATTCAGTGTTAGTGTGTTTTGTGGCACAAGAAAATGGGTGGATATGCTGGGGTGGACCTAGACGGGTGTGGCAGGGGGGCTTGATTCAGGGGCGGGGCGATATATATGGACGAGTTCGGGCGAGACTCTGGGCTTCGAGGCTTGAGTGTGGTGGTTTGTGTGGATTTTGTTTGTATTGGTGATTGGCGGGGTTCGGGGGCTGGGAATGGGATGGTTGGTGGAGATTTTGAGAATTGAGTGTGATGGTTAAGGTGTGTGGGGACAATTGGTTGACCATGGCGGGGGGGTGGGTATGATCCCATCCCGCTCGGTCGGTTGGCCGGGCGGTGTTTGTGCCGCTGTAGCTCAGTGGTAGAGCGCACCCTTGGTAAGGGTGAGGTCGAGAGTTCAACTCTCTCCAGCGGCTTTTGCTCGGCACAGACAGGGTATGGGCGGTTTGTTTGACTGCTCTGCTCGCGTGGTGTTTGAGTGAGGATTTGAATTGTTCATGGGTTGATCGCGGACGGTCGGCTCGGAAAAAACGGAATGAAGCGGCCATTGGATTGAAGCTGATCGCTCGCAGGCCGCGACAGCAACTTAGATAGAGGATACGAACAATGGCAAAGGGAACCTTTGAGCGGACCAAACCGCACGTCAACGTTGGGACGATCGGTCACATTGACCACGGTAAATCGACCCTTACTGCAGCTCTTGTTGCTCGCGCGGCGGCCAAGGGTTTGTCTGAAGCGAAGTCATACGCGGACATCACCAAGGGTGGTACTGTGCGTGACTCGAACAAGACGGTGACCATTCACTCGTCGCACGTTGAGTACGAGACTGAAGCTCGTCACTACGCTCACGTGGACTGCCCTGGCCACGCTGACTTCGTGAAGAACATGATTACTGGTGCGGCTCAGATGGACGGCGCGATCCTCGTGGTTGCTGCTGACTCGGGTCCAATGCCTCAGACTCGCGAGCACGTGCTCCTGGGTCGTCAGGTCGGTGTTCCTTACATCGTCGTGTTCATGAACAAGGTTGACCTTGTTGATGACGACGAGCTCCTCGACCTCGTTGAAATGGAAATCCGTGAGCTCCTCGACAAGTACGAGTTCCCTGGCGACGACACCCCAGTGGTTCGTGGTCAGTCCAAGGCAGCGCTCGAGAACCCAAGCGACGACGCGATCTGTGCACCGCTTGACGAGCTGTTCAACCACCTTGACACTTACATTCCTGAGCCAGAGCGTGAGGACGACAAGCCGTTCCTTATCTCGGTTGAAGACGTGTTCTCGATCAAGGGTCGTGGTACTGTTGCGACCGGTCGTGTTGAGCGTGGTACCGTCAAGGTTGGCGATGCTGCTGAGATCGTTGGTCTCTCGAAGGAGAACCAGTCGACCACCATCACCGGTGTTGAAATGTTCAACAAGACTCTTGATACCGCGATCTCGGGCGACAACTGTGGCGTTCTGATGCGTGGTGTTGAAAAGAACGACATCACTCGTGGTCAGGTTATCTGCAAGCCAGGCTCGATCACTCCGCACACCAAGTTCAAGGGTCAGGTCTACGTTCTGACCAAGGACGAGGGCGGACGTCACACCCCGTTCTTCGCTGGTTACAAGCCTCAGTTCTACTTCCGTACCACTGACGTGACCGGTCAGGTTCTCAACCTGTTCGGCGACGGCGGCGCGAAGGCAGAGATGTGCATGCCTGGCGATAACGTGACCATGGAAATCGATCTCGGCGACAAGCCTGTTGCTATGGAGAACGGTCTCCGCTTCGCGGTCCGTGAAGGTGGCCGAACCATCGGTTCGGGTACTGTGACCGAGATCATCGAGTAAGTGATTGCTTGATGCGGCTGGGCTTGATGCTCAGTTGGTGTATCACAAAAGATACTTCCCCGGCCCGAAGGTGGAAGCTTTCGGGCCGATTTGATGACTGGGTTTCGTGTTGCGGGCTTGCTGGTGGCTTGTTTGGTGACACGGGGCACGATGAAAGAGGAGGCCTGCTATGGCCAAGAAGAAAGCTGGAGCTCGTGAGTATGTGTGGTTGCAGTGCACCGAGACTGGTGACTTGAACTACCGGACGAGCATCAATGTCAAGGGTGGCGTGAGCGATCGCGTGAAGGAGGGGTACAACAAGTACTGCCCTCGTCTTCGCAAGCACACGCTGCACAAGATCAAGCGTAAGTAAGAGGGGCTGGCTGATCGCTGGTTGAGGCTAGTGATTGGTTTGTCTCTTTCTTTGGTTGCTGGTCTTTATGGCTGGCGGCTTGCTACGGCAGTAGCTCAGTCCGGTAGAGCAGCGGATTCCAAATCCGCCGGTCGTAGGTTCGAATCCTTCCTGCCGTGTTTTGAAGATGATTTGCTGGGGTGGGTGATCCGGAGTGGGTCATGACGGTGGCGCATGTGGGTGGTATGAGGACTGCGTTTCTATGGCACTTGGTATTTACAAGCAGGGGCAAGGGTACTGGATCCGTCTGATGACGGCGGTTTTTGTCGGGATTCTTGTGCTTGCTGGTGCTGCTTGGGGATGGAGTCAGGCGGGTGCGGTCCGGATTCCGGCGCGGAGTTGGACGTATTCGCTGGTTGATACACAGGTCAACGCGGACTCGTTGCCGGGGGCGGGCGAGACTGTGGTTTTGATGGGCTACGTCGGTGTGAGCGATGAGCTCCAGGAGATCGGGCGGGGCGCGGTTGAGGAGTTCACTCCTGAGCGCGGCAGCAGCTCGACGCTTGTGATCAGCGGGTTTGATTCTGACGCGACGCGCGACACGGCGGGGGACGCGGAGCGTGTGGTGGTGACGGCTCTGGATACGCAGACGGGGGTGCAGTCTGAGCTGATGGGCGCTGCGGTGCGGAGCGCGACGAGCACGCCGATCTTCCCGGTGCAGTATCTGCAGACCGGGGTCGCGGCGGGGATCATGCTGATCGGCTCGATTTTCTTGTACTGGTATGTGGGGGTTGCGCGGCGTCCGGTGGAGTTCTTGATCGCGTCTGACGGCGAGATGAAGAAGGTGAACTGGACTTCGTACCGCGAGGTGAAGGGTTCGACGATCGTGGTGATTGTGGCGACCTTCCTGATTGCGGGGATCTTGTATCTTGTGGATATGGGGTTCTCGTTCTTGTTCAGCACGATCGGCGTGCTGGAGCGGTGATCTTTGGGGTGATGGCACTTTGCATGTAAGCGGGGCTATGGATGAACGAAGAAATGAACAACGAGCAATCGCAGGTCGGGACTGAGACCAATGAGTCGGCCCCTGAGGTTGTGACGACGGACGCGGCGCACGATGCGATCGCGGATGCTGCTCCTTCTGTTTCCGGGACGACGGTGAGCAATCTTCGTGAGGATGAGCCTCAGATCGAGGGGCGGATCGGGCTTGATGAGCCTTTGGTTCAGGACGGGATGCAGTGGTTTGTGCTTCGGGTTGCTTCCAACAAGGAGAACTCGGTTCAGCAGACTTTGCTCCGCAAGATCCAGATCGAGAACATGACGCATCTTGTTGGTCGGATTTTGGTGCCTACTGAGAAGATCAAGACGATCAAGGGCGGCAAGACCAAGATCAAGGAAGAGAAGCTGTACGCGGGGTACGTGTTTGTTGAGATGCGTCTGGAAGATGATGGGCGCATCCCGCAGGACATCTTCTTCTTGATCAAGGAGACGACGGGTGTCGGTGACTTTATTGGCACGGCTGGGCGTCCGACTCCGATGGAGATGCACGAGGCGGAGAAGATGCTGCTTGATTCGCGGAAGCCTGAGGACGAGCCGACTGTGAAGTTGATGTTCGAGAAGGGCGAGAACGTGACGATCAAGGAGGGCGCGTTCGAGAACTACGAGGGCACGGTGGACGAGCTGTTCCCGGAGAAGGGGATGGTTCGTGTGCTGGTGTCGATCTTCGGGCGTCAGGCGCCGGTGGATCTGGAAGAGTGGCAGATCGCGAAGGTCGAGGACTCCTGATTGGATTCCTGATCGCTCTTTGAGCTGAGTAAAGAAAAACAGAGCCCGCTCTTGATGAGCGGGTTTTTTCTTTGGTGGATTAATATGCAACTAAATGGTTGCGTTATGTTGCTCGGGATGGTATGGTGGAGAGATTGAATCTTTGGAGGTGTGGCGATGGATGCGGATCAGGATCGGATTGTGAAGGTGGTGGAGCTGTCGGCGCCGGTTTCGAATGTGTGGTGGGCGGTGTCGGATCATGAGGCGTTTGGGTCGTGGTTTCGGGTGAAGCTGGATGGGCCGTTTGTTGTGGGGGAGGTGACGAGGGGGAATATCACGTATCCGGGGCATGAGCACATGGAGTGGGAGTCGTTGACGGAGGTGCTGGAGCACGAGCGGCGGTTTGTGTTTTCGTGGCCTCCGAGTGCGATCGATCCGGAGACGGAGTATGGCGATGACGCGAGGGTGGTGGTTGAGTTTGCGCTTGAGGCGATCGGGGATGATCGCACGCGGCTGACGATCACGGAGTCGGGGTTCTTGCAGTTTCCTGAGTCCAAGCGGCTCGAGGCGCTGCGGTCGAACACGGAGGGGTGGGATATCCAGGCGGGGAATATCGCGGCGTATGTCGAAGGTGAATGAACAGTTTGAATCGGTCGAGGAGTTTGCTCCGGAGTTTGCGGCGGTGTTCGCTCCAGTGTTCGCAGCATTGGGGGATCCAACGCGGCTTGAGCTGGTGGCGCGGCTGAGTGATGGGGAGCAATGCTCGATCGCGCAGCTGTGTGAGGGGATGGAGCTGACTCGGCAGGGGGTGACGAAGCATCTGCGGGTGCTTGAGCACGCGGGGGTGGTTTCGAGCAGGAGGGTTGGGCGCGAGAGCTTGTTTGGGATCGAGACTGGGGCGATCGAGGGGGCTCGGGATTATCTAACGCGGGCGACGGAACTGGCTTCCGGGCAATGGGACGAGGCGATCGAGCGGCTTCGGGGGGTGGTGGAGGGTGAATAGACAGTATTTTTGTCATGATGACAAATATATTTGACATACGAGCCGATAATGTCTAGAATCTTTGACACGGCGGTGGGCGTCGTGGTTTGGATAGGCACGGAAAGGGGCTTGGTATGAATGAGAGCGGGACAGGCGCGGAGTTTCGGGTGCGGTCGAGCTGGGCGTGTTTGATCACGACGGCGGTGATCTATCCGGTGCTGATCGCGGCGGGGTTGATGTGGGGATGGAACGGGGTTGAGCTCGCGGTGATGCTCGGGATCGGGATTGGGATCCAGGCGGTGGTGCTGGTGGTGGTGCATATTTATTTGGCGATCAAGATGCCGAACGAGCCGGATGATGAGCGGGATCGGATGCTGTTGACGAGAGCGTCGAGCATCGCGGGGTATGTGCTTCAGTCGGGGGTGTTTGTGGTGCTGGTGATGATGATCGCGATGGTGATCTTGCGGACAGTTGGCAGCGAGGGGAGGGAGGGGACGAGTTTCGAGGAGATGTTCCCGATCTTTGCGCTGCTTGGGGTGTGGATCGCGTCGGAGCTGGTGCGGTACGGGCTGACGATCACTGGGTACAAGCAGCTGTGAGGGGGATGGGATGAAGCCTACGAGTGTGGAGAATCGGATCCGGGAGCTGCGGTTTCATGCGGGGGAGATGACGCAGCAGGAACTGGCGACGCGGGTGGGGGTGTCGCGGCAGACGATTGTGGCGATTGAGAAGGCGAAGTACTCTCCTACGCTGGAGCTGGCGTTCCAGATCGCGGGGGTGTTCGGGAAGGAGATCGGGGAGGTGTTCTCGTATGCGGGAGGGGATGAATCTGGTAGGGTGGGTGAATGAAGAAGCGCGGAGTGATTTTGGGGCAGCCGAGGTGTGTGGTGTGGTCGTCGGTGCTTGCGGGTGTGGTGTTTGTGCTGTTGTTGTGCGCGGCGATCTACGGGCTTGGGATGATGGCGTTGACTGGGCTGGGGCAGATGGTGAGTAGATCGATTGATCCTGGGAACTTCTTTGTGTGGTATTGGAGTGGGTGGGGTGTTGGTGTGGTTGTGTGGTGGTGGTTGTCGGGGACTCAGCGGAGATTTTTTCGGCGGTTTAAGCGGCTCAATGGGCGGGTGTGTCTGGCGTGCGGGCGTGAGCTTGATGAGGGGGCTGTTGACCGCGGAGTGAGCTGCGGGAAGTGCGGGTGGGTGTGGTCGATTGATGGGCTGGGGAAGAAGTGGAAGAAGGCGGCGGGGGGTGAGCGATGACAAAGCGGACGGCGGTGTGTGGGGTTCCGATGTATGTGGTGCGGAAGATTTTCATTCCAATGTTGGCCATGAACATTGTATGGGTCACATTGAACAGTGTGCTTTGGGAATTCATTGCAGGCTACTTGGTAGATATAACGGCTAAGAAACCGATCTATTTTTTGATCCTCTTGTTCGTTACGATTGGTTTGGTACCGACTGCTTCACTGATCTGGTTTATGTATCGAGCAGATCGTTACACCAGGCGGATGAAGCGGCTCAAGGGGCGGGGGTGCTTTGTATGCAACTATGAGATCGCGGAGGGGCTCGAACGGTGCAGCGAGTGCGGGGCGGTGTGGTCGCTGAGTGATTTAAATCGGAAGTGGCGGAGGAATGTGGGGGGTGAGTGATGGATGGTTGAAGACCCCCTCCGTCTGCTTCGCAGACACCTCCCCCGGAGGCCCGGGGGAGGAGAGTTGGTTGGGATTAGTTCTTTGAAGTGAGTTGCTGGTTGGGGAGGAGCGGGGGGACGGGGATGGAGAGGGTGTCGGCGATGGCGCGGATGAGCTCGGCTTCGGTGGTGGTGATGTTGTGGTCGTGGGCGGCGGTGAGGGCGCCCGCTTGGAGGAGGGTTTGTTTGAGCCTTGGGGTGACGGTGTTGAGGGTTTCGAGGGCGGCGCTGAGGGTGTCGAGGGTGCAGCGGTCTCTTGGGAGCAGCGCGGCGTCTGGGGTGTTGTTGGACTGGGCAAAGGCGGTGTTGGCGAGGGTGATGGAGTCGGCGGCTTCGGTGTCGCTCGCGGTGTCGGTGTAGGCGATGACGGAGAGGAGGGTGGAGACCTCGGTCATGACGCTCTTGAGGTTGTAGTACTGGACGGGGGGTTTCTTTGTGAGTCCGAAGCGCTCGTCGAGGTGGCGGGTGAGAACCTTGATGGTGACCCACTCGAAGAGGTCCACGGTTTTGTCCATGTTGATCAGGGCGCTGACGTTGTCGCGGAAGGTCTGGTGCTGGTTGTCTGAGAGGTGTGCGAGGGACGCGAGGGTCATGTCCAGGAGCGGGAGGCGGAGGTGGGGCTCGAGCTTGGTGGCATGGGAGGAGAGCTTGTCGGTGAGCTTGGCGATCGCGGGGTCGGCGTGCTCGAGCAGGTGGTGGATCTGCTTGGTGTGGACGCGCGCGTCGGAGCGGTCGAGCAGGAGCGCGTAGACGACGGCTCGCGCGGAGGAGATGTCGTGGGCGGCGTCTTTGAGTGGTTCGGGGATGGACTGGATGATGGTGCGCGCGTGGTCGATGTGCGCGGGGGTCATGGTCCCTGAGAGGGCGAGGAGTGGGGTGAGGAGCGCGGCTTGCTGGAGGGGATCGGGGATGGCGCCTGTGACGGCATCGGGGAGGACGCTTCCCATTCGTTTGTTGAGGTTGTCGCGGAGGCGGTCTTGGGCGGATTGGTTTTGAGGTTCTGGTTCTGGGGTGGAGACTTCGAGGGGTGGGAGGAAGGTGCCGTCCCATTGGGGGTTGATTCTTTTGATGCGTTGTTTGAGTGGTGGGTGCGTGGCGAGGGAGGCGCTGAGTTTGAGTGCTTCTCCGAAGAACATGTGCGCGGATTCTTCGGCGCGTGGGTGTCTGATTTTGGTAGAGCGTGGTTTGGAGGCGAGTCTTCGGAGCGCGTTGGCGATGCCGTCGGGGTTGCGTGTAAACTGGACGGCGGAGGCGTCGGCGAGGAACTCGCGTTGTCGGGAGACGGAGGCTTGGATGATCTTGGCAGCGAGTGCTCCGATGGATCCGATGATGAGCATGGAGATCGCGACGACGAGCATGACGACGAGGACGGGGACGCCGTTCTTGTCGCGTGCGGTGTGTGGGGCGTAGCGGAGGAGGATGTGTCCGATGATGGTGAGGAGGAGGATGCCGTTGAGGAAACCGATCATTCGGATGTTGAGTTTCATGTCTCCGTTGAGGATGTGTGAGAACTCGTGAGCGATGACCCCTTGGAGCTCGTCGCGTTTGAGGCCGTGGAGGCAGCCGTAGGTGACTCCGATGACGGCGTCTCCTGGGGTGTATCCGGCGGCGAAGGCGTTGATGCCTTTCTCGTTTGGCATGAAGTAGACGGGGGGGACGGGGACTCCGGAGGCGATGGACATTTCCTCGACGATGTTGAGGAGTTGTCTTTGGTGGGGGTCTTTGGTGGAGGGATCGATGAGGATGCCTCCGAGGGAGCGGGCGACTGCGGAGCCCCCTCCTTTGAGCTGTGCGATGCGGTAGATGGATCCGGATCCGATGAGGAGTGCGGTGATGAGCGCGGTGATCGCGGCGGCGGCGAGCGCGGGGAGGGCTGCGGATTGGTTCGGGTTGTTTGCTGAGAAGTAGACGACGAGCGCGGCGATGGTGGAGAGGATCACGCAGATGAGAACGACGGCGGTCGCGTAGAGGAGCACGAACTTGCGGGAGCGCGCTTTGGCGCGGTCCTGGTGCTCAAAGAAGTTCATGGTTGTTTGCGGCGAGTCGGTCATCATGTGGAATGATTAGCTCAACGAGGCGCTTGGGGCTTGCTGGATTTGGGCGGAGTCTTCGAACTCGAGGAAGGCGGCGTCGGAGGGGTGTCCCACCATCGGGGCGATGAAGACGGGGGGGAAGGATTGGCGGTAGGTGTTGTAGGCGGTGACGGAGTCGTTGTAGGACTGGCGCGCGAAGGCGACTTTGTTTTCGGTGGAGGTGAGCTCTTCTTGGAGCATGGTGGTTTGGGAGTCGGCTTTGAGGTCTGGGTAGGCCTCCATGACGGCCATGAGTCCGCCCATCGCGCCGGTGAGGGCGTTTTGGGCGCCGGCGAGGGCGGTCATCGCGGATTGGTCGGATGGGTTTTTGGATGCGGCTTCGAGGAGTGAGGCGGCTTGGTTGCGTGCGGAGATGACGCGCTCGAAGGTTTCTTTTTCGTGGGTCATGTAGCCTTTGACGGTTTCGACGAGGTTGGGGATGAGGTCGTGTCGTCGTTTGAGCTGGACTTCGATCTGGGCGAAGGCGTTGAGGTAGCGGTTTTTGAGCGAGACGAGTTTGTTGTAGATCCCGACGATGATCAGGAGGATGACGATGATGATCGCGGCGATGACGCCGAGCGTGATGAGGAGTGCGGTGATTCCCATGGTGGACCCCTTTGGTTGAACCGATTGAGCGCGACGATGGCGCTTGGTTGGATGATACCTGTGTGCGGGGGATTATTGGGAAAGGGGGGTGTTTGGTTTTGGTGTGCTGTTCGGGTGTGGGTCGTGAATTGTCTTGAATCGTGGGCTTTGGGCGTGGTAGACTCGGGGCTGGCGTGTCCGCGTGGAGGGCATGGGTTGTTTGATGACACTGGAGGGACAGTGATGAATATGAAGTTTGGGGTTCTTGCGGGGAGCGCGCTGGTGATGATGAGCGGCCTAGCGATGGGGACGGAGCTGACGTTTACGATCGATGGGATCGGGAACTTTGACGGGATGCCTGATGATTATGGGGATCGGGTGGTGATGCTTGATGATGGGATTTTCCATTACGACGAGCACGGGGAGGGGTTCACTCCGAACATTGAGGTGGACTATCCGAACACGAACGGGATCTCTCCGTCGTGGTGGGGGACGGGGTACGGGGATCTGGTGGGGATCTACTTTGAGAACGCGGACGGGAACGGTCAGGGGGAGATCGTGCTCACGGCGGACTATGGGTACGAGGTTGTGCTGTATGGGTTTGATATGAGCGCGTACTCGAATGCGTTTTCATCTGATCCGACGATTAATGCGGTTCGGGTGATGGGGTGCTCGGACACGCCTTTGTTTGAGGAGTTGGATGCGGTGATCTCGGAGACGACGCACACGAGTTATGACTTTGCTCAGCCTTTGCGCGCACGCGAGATCCGGATTCAGTTTGATACGGCGAATCTTGGGAACCTGAGTGACGACATCGCGTTTGACAATATCTTGTTTGGACAGTCGTCGGTTGGTGTCGAGGAGATTCCTTGCTACGCGGATTACGCGGCGCCGGCGTGTGTGCTCAACTTCCTTGATGTGTCTGCGTTTCTTGGGTACTACTCCGATGGAGATCCGCGCGGGGATATCAATCAGGACGGGTCGTTCAACTTCTTGGACGTGTCGGACTTCCTGCAGGACTACGGGCTTGGGTGCGACGTGGACTGAGCTGGAGTTGGGATGAGATGATTTGAGCGGCTTGCTTTGGCGGGCCGTTTTTTCATTGGAGTTGTTCGAGGAGTTTGAGGGCGCTGGCGGGGTCGAGCTTTGGCGCGGGGAACTGGGGGTTCATGCGCTCGAGGGTGGTGCGGACGATCTCGGAGACGGCCCACACGCGGTACCACTTGCGGTTGGTGGGGACGATGTACCAGGGCGCGTGGTCGGTGTTGCAGTTGTTGATCGCGTCCTCGTAGGCGTGCATGTAGTCGTCCCACTTGGCGCGGGTCTGGATGTCTCCCGCTTCGAACTTCCAGTTCTTTTCGGGGTCGGTGAGTCGGTCTTGGAGTTTTTCGCGTTGTCGGTCTTTGGAGAGGTGGAGGTAGATCTTGATGATCTCGGTGCCTCCGTTGATGAGACCTTGTTCGAAGCCGTTGATGACTTGGTAGCGTTTGGACCAGCGTGATTCGGGGACGAGGTTGTCGACGCGCGCGACGAGGACGTCTTCGTAGTGGGAGCGGTTGAAGAGGGCGATGTGTCCTTTGCGTGGTGTGTGCATGTGGACGCGCCAGAGGAAGTCGTGGGAGAGCTCATCTTCGGTGGGTCGTTTGAAGGATTTGACCTGGACCCCTTGTGGGTTGACGCGGGCGAAGACTTTGCGGATGGTGGAGTCTTTCCCGGCGGCGTCCATGGCTTGGAGGACGATGAGGAGCGAGCGATTATGCTCGGCGTAGAGCTTGTGCTGGAGGTCGGCGATCGCGAGGGTGTTGTCTTCGGTGCGTGCTTCGATCTGCTCGCGATCGACGCCTTGAGCGTCGTCGGTTTTGAAGTCTTTGAGGGAGATGGAGTCGGCGGGATTGGCGCGGTAGTCGTTGATTGGGTCGCGGGGGATGTTCATGATTGGAGGATACTGGATTTGTCGTTCCAGAGTTTCTCGATGCGTTCGATGAATGAAGGGGTGGTCGGGAGTGACTGGGCGCAGGCGATCAGGAGGTCGATGAGTCCGGCGTAGTCGTCGAGTCCGATGTGTTCGCGTCCGACGCGGGGTGGATGACCGAAGGTTTGTTCGTGGGTTCCGGCTTGGGCTTCGGTGAGGTTGGCCATGTTGTGGTAGTTGCCTAATGGCAGGCAGAGGCAGGTGGCGGTGTAGTTGTAGGCGCAGAAGACGGAGGCTTCGCAGGCGCCTCCTGCCATGAGTTTGCGTTGCCAGCGCCATTTGGGGAGATCGGATTCTTTTTGTGATGCGGTGGGGGTTGCGGGGCCTCCGGCGATGGTTTCAGCGACTTTGGCGATGGCGCCGGTGAGGTCTGGGGAGAAGACGGAGATGCGGTCTCCGACGCGGACGATTGGTCCTGCGTGGATCGGGGAGTCGGCGAAGGCGCGGGAGTTTTCCAGCGCGATGATGCGCGAGTCTTTGGGCATGAACTCGTCGCGGCAGGCGCCGATGGCGCCGATGAAGCCGACTTCTTCGGCGCGGGTGAGGAGGACGCGGGTGTCGTTGGGGCAGTGGAGGTGACGGAGCTCGTCGAGGGCCGCGAGGGCGGCGGCGACGGCGGCGAGGTCGTCGCAGGCGTTGGTGTAGAGGATCTGCTTGCCCTCGTCGTCTTCGATGATTTCAGGATTGGGGAGGTCCCAGGTCGCGATGGAATCGAGATCGATGGGGCGCGGGGATTCGAGGACGGCGTGGTAGCGTTTGTAGGGTGGTTTGTTGAGCGGTTTGTTGTCGGGGTCTGGGTTATCTGGTTTTACTTCTTCGGAGATGGTCGCGAGTGTGTACTCGTTGGGGTCGGAGTCGGTGGGGGTGTGGATTCTGATTTTGGCGTTTGGGAAGTAGTCGTCCATGACTCCTCCACGGAACTGGAGGACGAGCTCGGCTTTGGAGAGGATCTCGTCGACGACGAAGGCGGGGTGGTCGAGGTGTCCGGTGAAGTAGATGGGGTTGGGGGTTTTCTCGTTGTTGGTGATGCGGATTTCGATGTTGCCGTGGGCGTCGGTCTTTGAGGAGAGGTCTGGTCGGTCGCTCAGCCAGTTGTTGATCCAGTCGATGACGCGGTGTTCGTGTCCTGCGGCGGTGGGGATGGCGGTGAGTTGTTTGAGCCAATCGATGTGGTTCTGGGACCTTGATTGGGGGACCGAGTGTGTTTGTGGGTTGGAATCGGGCATGTATGAGGGTAGGTCGTCAAGAAGTTGTTGAGTGTGGGCCGATGATTGGGTAGTGTCTAGAGTGGGGATATGGCGGGTGGATGGTCGGCTGCGCTTTGGCGGCCTTGTAAGGAGTGTTGACTATGACCCATATCATCGCAGAGCCTTGTATTGCGACGAAAGATACGGCGTGTGTGGATGCGTGTCCTGTGGACTGCATTCATCCGACGAAGGATGAGCCGGACTTCGCGAGTGCGGAGCAGCTGTATATTGATCCGGATGTGTGTATCGACTGTGGTCTGTGCGTGGACGAGTGTCCGGTGCAGGCGATCTTCCAGGATGAGGATCTTCCTGAGGAGTGGTCGAAGTACACGCAGATCAATATTGATTACTACAACCAGTGATTGGTTGGTGGCATGTTGAATAAAAACGCACGGCTTGTTGGCCGTGCGTTTTTGTTGTGGTTATTGAGTGGCGTATTTACGCGGCTTCGGAGAAGTCGTCGTCGTAGTCGTTGAACTCGCTCAATGCGGAGTCGTCGTCACCGAATGCGGCTTCGAAGGCGTCGAGGGCTTCGTCGGTGAGTTCTTGTTCGGACTTGGGGCCGCGGTTGGCGGGGGCGGCGGAGATCGCGGTGGTCTCGGCGGTGGTGAAGCGTTCGGCCCAGCGGTCGGGGCGGACGTTGGAAGGGGTGTTGTGGGGCTCGCGCCAGTCCTCGGCGTTGGTGAGGTTGAGTTCTGATGGCATGGTCTTGCGGTATCCGAGCAGGCGGATGACCTCGAGGACGTCGGTCCAGGTGGGGAACATGCGGTCGTTGCCTTTTTTGAACGCGTCGATGGCCATGAGGAACAGGAACTGTTCTGGGGTCATCTCGCCTTCTTCGGCGGACTTGGTGAACTCGGAGAGGCGACGGCCGCGTCCTCGTTTGCGTTCGAGGCCGGTGGCTTCGGGGTGGGACTTGTCGGATTTTTTGGAGGAGACGAGCTTGCCGTTGGACGGCTTGTTTGATTGCTCGGCGGAGTCTGATGAAGGCGAGTTGAAGTCGCGTTGTTCCAGACCGAGTCGGCGGTCGACGACAGTGCCTGGTGGCGGGGTGCCGTTGCGGTTTTTGCGGCGATCGCCTTTGCGGCGGTTGTGGTTGGAAGAGTTGCTAGGGTTGTCGGGCTTGTCGGACATCGGCTGCCTCCTGGGTGCCGCCGATGGTTTCCCTTGATTCCCCTGACGGGATCGGCGGTATCTCAGAAGTCTTCTTCGTCGAGATTGACGTCGTCGTCGAAGTCGTCGTCGTCATCATCGTCTAAATCGTAGTTATCGTCCTCGTCATCGTCGTCGTAGTCGTCGTCATCGTCATCAGCGTCATCGTCGCCGTCGTCTCCGAGGAAGTAGGCCTCGTCTTCGTCGATCTCGTCGGCGCCGTCGCAGAGTGGGTTTGCGGACCAGCGTGGTGGGTCTGTGATGGTCGCGGGTTCGATAACCGGAGTCGCTTCGGGGCGTCCGATTGGTGAGGTTTGGAGCTGGGTTTCGAGTTGGGTGACGAGCTGTTCGATCAGTTGTGTGGCGGCTTGCATTGTTGCGTTCTCCGGGGCAAAGCGCGACGGTGTGATGTTTGGTTGTCGCCACTGTATCCCGCTGAGGTGGCGTGTCAATGGGGTGGGGCGATGAGAAGTTGCGGAATTGTTCGCTCAGATTCGGTGAGCGGTTGCGTGGGGGGCTTTGGCAGGGGCGGGGGGATAGGATGGGGGGATGAAATCAGACAGCAGATCCAACGACGGGGGCATGAACATCGCGGCGGGGGTGTGCGCGGTTGTGCTTCCGGGATTGGGGCATATTGTTTCTGGACGCGTGCATCGCGGGATCCTCGCGATGGTGGGGGTGCTGGGGCTGTTCGGACTGGGGCTTTTTGTGGGGGGGATCGATGCGGTGGACTCCAAGGGCGGGACGGATCGGTTCTGGTTCTATGGGCAGGCGTGCGTGGGTCCGATCGCGTTTGGGGTGGACTATGTGCATCAGAATCATTTCAAGGCGTATGACATGGATACGGCGATGATCCGCGGCGGGTATCCGGGGGAGCTCCGCGTGCATGATGGGTCGCGCTGGATCTGGGAGATGCCGAGTGATGGGAGCGTTGAGGGGGGGGATGCGAATATCCCTGGTCTGGGTCGGCTCAATGAGATCGCGATGCTGTCGTGCACGCTCGCGGGGATGCTGAACGTGATTATCTTCCTCGATGCGCTGCTCCCTACGGCGTACGGGCGGCGTCGCGAGGAAAGCTGGGCACAGGGTGGACCTGTTCCTGCGAATTTTGTTGACACTGTTGCGAAGAACACGGGCGATAAGGAGGGGTTATGAGTTCTGAGCTTGTGACGCTTGCGTATCGGCCGTTTATTGACGCGTTGTCGATCCACGATCAGTGGTATTTGTTGATTGTGCCGATGGTGTTCTTTGTTGCGGTGGGGTACAAGGCGGTGCGCGTCGGTGAGATGAAGGGGTACTGGCGCAATGTGTTCGCGTTTGTGGTGCAGGTGCTTGGGGTGATGGCGGTTTTGGCGATCGCGTTTACGATTGTGATTACGGTTTTGGTTCCGATGCTGGCGCCGATGCCGGGGTGAGGGGGAAGAGGGACTGGCCACTAGCCTTGAGCCATTAGGGGATAGATATGAGGCGTGGGCGGATGCGATCTTGTTGGCGATGGGGCGTGTGGATTGTTTCTGCGATTTTGGTCATAGCGACAATCACTTCATTTAGTTTGAAGCCAACTTTGCATTTGCTCGCAGCGAACGACTATGGCGGGACCAGTTATGAGTTGAAGCTCTACAACGGTGTATTTGTGTATCAGACCTATGGATACGACTACTTTGTCGATGACCTAGAAGAATATTCACCCAGTTCGAAAGTCAGACATGTGTTGAAATGGTCCACTGGATCCAGTGATTCACTTATCAAGTTCAGGGTAAAGAAGAGAATGTGGTTTCTGCCGAGCCGTCCTTGGAAGGCACCGTTCTTGGATCAGCCTGACGATATGTCTCTAGGGATACCGTTGATTTCAATGACGCTGTTGGCTCTTGGATTGGGTTTATACTTACTAATTCCAATCGTGCAAAGAAGAAGACTAGTTGGAGTTTGTCCAGAGTGCGGGTATTCCCTTGCGGGGCTTGATGTTGGTGTGTGTCCGGAGTGTGGGGAGGAGATGTGAAGCGAGGATGGATCAGGCTTGGGTGGCGATGGGGGGTGGGCTTGATCGCTGTGTTGGTGCTTGCGGGGACGGTGTATTCTTGGTTTTATTACTTTGGGGTTGAGTACATCTTTGTTTCGCCGTATGGATCGGAGTCGTATGGCGATTGGAATCAGCGTTCGGTGTACATGATTGAGGGGCGGGTCTGGTTGGTTGCGGTTGATTCTGAACATCCGGCATGGACGCACCATCAGGGTGTGACTGGGTTTGTGTACCAGTATCATTCACGGCATACGTATTTCAAGGAAACGATGTCGTTGTATGGGCGGGGGTTGATTGGGCGGAGAGCCTTGAACTCGTCGGTTGGTCCTACTCGGCAGTTGTATTGCTCTGGGTATGTCATCGGCGGGACATTGGCGCTGCTTGCGGCGTGGTCTTGGTGGGGTGCGTGGCGGAGACGGAAGCTGTTTCGGGATGGGAGTTGTGTTGGGTGCGGGTATTCGCTTGCGGGATTGGATGGTGGGGTGTGTCCGGAGTGTGGGGAGGGGGGGGAAGACATGGAGGAGTCGAAGACGACACCTCCATGGCACCCAGGTCCAGAGTAGACCCGACTGCGCCGGAGCGGCGAGTCGGGGCACCCGCATGGTACTCAGGCACAGTGAAGACCCCCTCCGTCGCTGCGCGACACCTCCCCCGTCAGGACGGGGGAGGCGATTGGTTGTTAGTTGAGGTAGGTGGATTTTTTGTGGGTGTAGGGTTGGTCGAGGTTTTGGATCATGTAGCGGAGTGCGTCGATGGCGTGGTCGGAGCCGTCTTTTTCGGGGGTGGGGGAGAGCGGGTTGTCTTGGGGGTAGTGGTAGGTTTCGAGGCATTGGATGAGGTGGGTGCAGTCTTTGTGGACCATGAGTGTGGGGTGACCTGAGGCGGGTTTGAGGCGCGTGCGGATGAGATCGAGTCCTTGGTGGATGGAGGATCGTGCGTCGCGGACGGTGAGTCCTGCTTTGCGGAGCGCGGCGATGTCGGAGATTCCGGTTTGGAGTCCTCGTTGTCTGCCGGCGGGGTCGACTCCGATCCATGACAGGGGTGTGAGTGGTTTGGTTGTTTTGATGGCGCTGATGTGTTCGTTGAGAGGGACGCCTGCTTGGAGATACTCGTGGGTGATCCAGAGGGTGTTGTGCTGATCGAGTGAGGCGAAGAGGACGACGGTGGGGGCGCGGATTCCGAAGTCCATGCCTGCGATGGTTTGGGTGATGGTGTGCTTGTCTGGGAGCTCGTTTGCGATGTGGATGGCGCTGTTGAACTCGGGGAGGACGCAGTCGGAGCGTTTGGGTTTGAGGCAGAGCATCTCGGCGTTCCAGGTGGATTCGGAGACGCGGGATTTCAAAGCAATCGCGTTGTTGATGGTGAGGTGTCCTGGGGTGTCTCCGGCGGCGTCTCTTGCTTTGGCCTTTCCTGAGCATTCTGGGGCGAGCGGGCATGGGCGACCATCATTACTGGGGTCAGTGAGGCATTCGTGCGAGTCGTCGCACTGGTCGAGGATGTCGACGACGCCCCACTGGAAGAGTTTGCGGTGTTGTTGGTTGGAGTCTTTGGCGGAGGTGACGAGGTCGTGCATGAGTCCGAAGGGGACGTGGAGTGTGGAGAGGCATTCGATGGAGCCGGGGACGGGTTGGTCTTTGCAGGTTTTTTCCCTGATGGTGAGTTGTGCGGCTTCCCAGACATCTTTATCGAAGAGTTCGACTTCATCGCATCGGAGTTTTTGGACGCGTGTGCCTCGGACGGAGGTTTGTGATTGTGCGAGGAGTTCGACGACTGAGTCGTTGATGAGCTTGATCTTTCGTTCGGTGATTTTGCCGGCGATGAGCTCGTCGAGTGGTTCGGTTGCGAGGAGCGCGCGGAGGTGTGTGTGCATGCGTTTGGCTTGGTCGAGCGATCCGGCGAGGATGCGGATTTCGATGCCTGGCTTGAAGATGAGGTCGAGGAGTGTGGCGATGGCGGCGTAGAAGGTTTTGCCGCCGCCTCGGTTGGCCCAGACGACGCAGTCTCTTGGGTGGCGGTCCTCGAAGAACGCGTGGGCGAGGTATTCGAGAGGTGCGTTGTGGTTGTCGATGAGCGGTGCGGTGGGGACGCGGATGTGGAGGTGTTGGTGGATCCAGTGCGCGAGTTGTTGGTCGGTTTGTGGCGCGGCTCCGGCGATGGCGAAGACGGCGTCGTGGTTTACAGATTTTTGGTTGTGGTCTTGCTCGTTGTTCATGGTTCCCCCCTTGGTATGAATGGTTATTTGATCTTCAGTGCGTTCATGAGTGCGACGGTTCGGTTGGGGTCCAACGCTTTGAGGGCGCGGAGGATCTGGGTGCGCTGCTTTCTTGTGAGGAAGAAGGTGAGCGCGGCGGGGAGGTGGCTTTGGTTGGGCTCGTGCTTTGGTTGTGGGACGGTTGCTGGTTTCATGCGCATTGCTCCTGTCTTGCGTGTGTGTATGCGCGGGGTTGGGTGAGGAGTTTGAAGGCGGCGTAGCTTGGGAGCGAGTTGTGGTTTGGGTCGATGTTTTTGGTGCGCGCCCAGGTTTTGAGCTCGCGCTTTAGGAGCGGATTGGATTGATGGGTGTTGATGAGATCGCTCGGTGACATGCCGAGGTGGTGGAGACAGTCGAGGAGGCGGAGGTCGGATGGGGTGTGGGGGATGGGGTATTCGGTCATGCCTGCGGCTTTGAAGAAGGGGTTGAAGTTTCCCATCGCGGCGAGGGCTTCGGTCGCTGGGGTGAGGGGATTGTCGAGGTAGTTCCGGACGAGTGTGGACGCGATGGAAAGCGAACGCGAGCGTGGGTCGATGATGATGCGCGAGAGTCTGCGGAGCTCGGCGTTGACTCTTTTGGCGTTGGTGGATTTGCACGCGGTGGTGTAGCGCTTCGGCCAGGCGCGGTCGCGCCAGCTCGCGTTGAGGGTTGGGTAGGCGACGACGAGGACGCCTGCGAGGATTTGGGATTTGGTGACGGGGCAGGTGCGCATCGCTCGATCGATGCGGACGATGGATGCGGGATCGGCGCCGAGGTAGTGGTGGTGTTTGAGGGTGTGGTAGTCGTCGATGGTGCCTGGCTCGTAGGTGATGGTTTCTGGGGTGTACTGGTTGGGGAGGATTGAAAGATCGTCGGCGCTGATGAGCAGGTCGGTGTTCAGGTATGTCGGCAGGTCCTCGTGCGCGGCGGCGGCGATGATGTGCAATGCGGAGTTGTGCGTGATGAGTTTGTTGATCGAGGCGCATAACGATCGAGCCGTGAGTCGGTCGAGGGGGGTGGCGAGCTCGTCGATGAGGATCGTTGTGTTTGGTTTCGCGGCGTCGAGGAGGCGCGCGAGCTGGAGGCGGGATTGCTCTCCGGTGGAGAGTGCATGCGCGGGGAGGGACCAGAGGTTGGGTTGGGCTAAGCCGACTTGGGAGAGGAGCTGGAGGGTTTGGGTGAGGGGGGTGGTGAAGAGGTTGACGATGGGTTTGGTTGGGTCGGGGAGCGGGAGGTCGTTGGCGGTGATGGTGTTAGGGAGTGAGCGGCGGAGTGTGTTGAGGAGTGTGGACTTTCCTGAGCCTGAGTGTCCGGTGATGAGGGTGAGGTTGGCGCGGGTGATTTGGTTGAGGAGCTGAGTTTGTTTGATGGTGGGGAGGGGTGTGGAATGGTGTGGGGAGGTGGTGTGTTGTGGGAGGAGGCCGAAGGGGAGGAGGGCGCTGGTGGCGCGGGGGGTGACGGCGGCGGGAGTGGGGATTGGGCGCGGCGCGTGGAATGGGCGCGTGTGTTTGGTTGTGTCTTTGTTCATGAGTCCCACCCCGGTCTGGTTTAGTGTTTGTGTGTGGTGTGTTTCCAGTTTCGATCGGGGGCTCGTGAGGGGGCGGCTACGTTTGGTTGGTTGCGGAACTGCTCGAGCACGGCGGCGCGGTGGTGGCGGACCTGGTGGACCTTGAGCGACAGGTGCTCGGCGGTGGCGCGGATGGAGCGTCCTGATTGGAAGAGGGAGCGCGCGATCTTTCGGCGCGTCGTTGACCAGGAGTTGGAGTTTGTGACGACGAAGACGAAGAGGGGGTCGTGCATGCGCGTGATTGCGTTCTTGATGAGGCGGCGGACCTGGCGTGGATCGAGATCTCCGATTCGGGCGATCTCGGCGGCGGACTTCCCCTCGTTGTACATGGCGTCGATGAGGTGGCGCTCGCGCTTGGGGAGCAGGTGGGATCGGTGGAGGATGTGCTCGGTGAGGGCGTGGGAGCGAGACTTTCGGAGATCGATGGAGGATGAAACCTGGTCGAGCCAATCCGCTTGGTAGCTCTTCTCTCGCATTTTGACTCCTTTTTGTGCCGAAAGCACTTGACATTACACAAACATGTGTTCACAATATAGAGAACTATGATTTTTGAATAATACGCTAGATAGAGAACGATTTGCAAGGGTATTGTATGGGACTTTGAGAGAAAGGCGCACAAATCGGGGTATTCACTACAAACAGAATCCGACTGTGGGGACCTAGTTTGACATGTGGATTGGATCGGTGCTGATTGTCCACATGTGCGGAGTGGTGATTGGGCATTCATGAATGAGATGGATGGCGAGCTTGGGTTTGGTGAGGTGATTCAGCGACGCAGGTCGGCGCTGCGGCTGTCGCTCGCGGAAGTCGCTCGGCGCGCGGGGTGCGCCAAGTCGTACTTGTCGGCGATCGAGAACGGCGTGAAGGGTGCGCCGGGTGAAGAACTCGCGGGACGATTGGAACGGGTGTTGTCGTTTCGAGAGGGCGAGCTTGTTGAGCTGGCGATGTGGGCGCGGACGCCTGCGTCGGTGCGGGCGGATGTTGAGGAGCTGCGGGCGCGCGATGCGGCGGGGCGCGAGCTCGCGGCGGCGCTCAAGAAGGAGGGGCTCGATGCGGTGCATCGATCGGGGAAGCTCGCGTCGTTGATCTCGGCGCTGGAGGGCGGGGAGGGTGAAGCGATCGAAGGTGCAGCGAGCGCGCGAGCAGATGCGGCGGATGAGACGGGCGCGGGGGTTGAGCGTGTGGAGCTTCCGATGGAGATCCCGCTGATCAACAAGGTCACGGCGGGGTATCCGGGGTCATTCACGGATCTTGGGTATCCGGCGCGGGTCGCGGATGAGTATGTGCGTGCTCCGGATGTGCATGATCCCGATGCGTTCGCGGCGCGGGTGGTGGGGGATTCGATGGAGCCGATGTATCGCGAGGGGGACATCGTGGTGTTCTCTCCTGCGAAGGTGGTCGAGAGCGGGATGGACTGCTTTGTGCGTCTTGAACCTGATCACGAGACAACGTTTAAGCGTGTGTACTTTGAGGAGGACGAGTCGGGGCGGGAGGTGATCCGGATACAGCCGATGAATAGCGCGTATGGTCCGATGGTGGTGGAGCGTGAGCGTGTGGCGGGGTTGTACGCGGGGGTGAGCGTGACGCGGACGATTGGCTGAATGGGCGGATGATGTCAAAACGCCGCGTGTGCGTACGCGGCGTTTTGATGCCCTCTTGATGGGCATGGGGTTCTAGAGGGGATTTGGGTTTATCCGTTTGCGATGTATTGTCTCATGGATTTGACTTCGATGCTCAGGTCCGCGTTGGTGGCGGCGTTGAGGTCTCCGATGGAGATCATCCCGACGAGGTTTTTGTTTTCGAGGTCGTTGGCGATAACGGGGATGTGACGGATCTTGCAGTCGCTCATGAGGTGTCGTGCTTCGGTGAGCGTGGTTTGGGGGGTGCAGTGGATGACTTCTTTGGTCATTGCTTTGGAGACTGGGGTGGTCGCGGCGTCGAGTTGTTGGGTGACGACGCGGGTGAGGATGTCGCGTTCGGTGATGATGCCTGCGATGTTGTTGAGTGTGTCGAGGACGATGAGTGATCCAATGTGGTGCTCGTTCATCATCTTGGCGGCATCGAGGATGCTGGCGGCTTGTGGGATTGTTTGGATGTGCTCGATGCGTTGGTGGCCGTGGTCACCTTCGTTCCAATGCTGCTTGTTTGCGAGGAGTTGTGCGACGGTGTTCATGATCGATTCCTTTCGAAGCGATCAGCGGCCGGTCTCCCAGGGGGAACAGATTGGGTTGGTTGGCCGATGGTGTAGGGGGCGGCCGTTGATCTTGTAGGGTGTATTATGCACTTTTTTGGGTTGCAATGGAATAGGTATTGTTGGGTTGATCGTGGGTAAGTGATGGTTGTTTGGGGTGTGGGTGGGCGTTTGTTCGTAGGAATTGGTGGTTGACTGGGGGAGTTTGGGGGGTCTATGAGCGGGGGCAACCGGGGTGAATTCATGTGCGTACGGCTTGTGGTGGGCGTGGTTTGGGCGCTATTGTTTGGGCTCACTGAACTTGAATCACGGTTTGTCGATGACGAGCCTGTTGAACCGGAGCGGATGATCTATGGCGAAGATGTTCTACACGATCGATGAGGCGGCTGCGAAGCTGGGGATGAGCGCTGAGGAAGTGCAGGCGCTTGTTGAGTCTGGACAGCTCCAGGAGTTCCGCGATCGGGACAACCTGATGTTCAAGGTGGACCAGGTCGATCTGCTCGCGGGTGATGAGGACGATGATGAGCTCGGAGAGATCACGCTTGCTGATACCAGCGGCGGGACTGGCGGGCTTGATCCGATCTCGCTGAGTTCGTCGGGGAGCGGGAGCGTGCTCTCGCTTGAAGCGACTGGTGACTCGACGGGTGTTTCGATCTTTGAAGCTGAGGACGATGACGGCGCGGACGCGAACGCGGAGACTCTGGTTTCCGACGGCGGTCTGGGCGGGATCTCGCTCGGTGGCTCGGGCGGAGGTTCGGGCTTCGGGATGGACGCGGGCGCGAGCGGCTCTGGTCTTGCTCAGCTTGCGTTTGAGCCGGACGATACATCGCTTGGTGGGAACCTGCTTGATGATCTTGCTGCGGATTCGCAGGGTGGCGCTTCGGCGCTCGGTGCATCGGCACTGGGTGAGTCGGCGCTTGGCGCTTCGGCTGGTGCTGGCGCATTGTTTGAGGGCGCGGAAGAAACGCCGAGCTCGTTCTCGTCGCAGAGCGCGGCTCCGATGGTCATGCCTGTGGGTGAGGTCTACGACGGGCCTTCGTCTGGATTGTTCGGCGGGATCGCGCTGGGCTCGATCGTTGTGCTGATGCTCGCGATGGCGGTGATGATCCTCGGCTTGAGTGGCGGATCGGAATCGGTCTTGGCGATGGTTGATCAGAACATGCTGTACATGGTCATGGGCGGCGGGTTCGTCGCGATGCTGATCTTCGGCGGCGTGGGCTGGGCGATGCTCCGCAAGAGCTGAGCTTTATTGAATGAATGATGTTTATGAGCCCCGGTGTTTGCCGGGGTTTTTTATGTGTGATGCGTATCGCTATGATTGGGCATGGTGTATCTGGATCACAACGCGACGACGCAGCCGACTCCTGGGGTGGTTGAGGGGGTGAATCGCGCGATGGCGGAGTTGTGGGGGAATCCGTCGAGTGTGCATCGGTTTGGTCAGGAAGCGAAGCACGCGGTGGAGGTGGCGCGGGGACAGATCGCGAAGCTCATCGGCGCGGCGGGCGGCGGGCGCGGCGTGGTGTTTACAGGGACCGGGAGCGAGGCGATCGGGCTGGCGATCCGCGGCGTGATGGGCGCGCTGTCGGTGACTGGACGGCGGGTGGTGGTGACGAGCAGTGTCGAGCACTCGGCGGTGCGTGATCTGTGCGAGCAGCTTGAGCGCGACGGGATCATCGAGCATCGTGTTGTTGGGGTGGGTCATGACGGGGTGCTGCTGCGCGATCAGCTCGAGGCGGCGCTGGATGATTCGGTCGGGGTAGTGAGCATCCAGTGGGTGAACAACGAGACGGGGGTGGTGCAGGACGTGGGGATGATCGGCGAGATGTGCCGGGCGCACGGGGCGGTATTCCACTGCGACGCGACGCAGTGGGTGGGGAAGATGGAGACACGTGTTGATGGTGCGGTTGATAAAGATGGGGCAGCGCTTGGATCATTGATTGATGTGCTGACATGCTCTCCTCACAAGTTTCATGGGATCAAGGGGGTTGGTGTGCTGTGGGCGCGCAACGGCGGGGGGCGGCGCGTGCGGATGGTCCCGATGATTCCGGGGAATCAGGAGCTTGGTCGTCGCGGCGGGACGGAGGGGGTTCCTGCGATTGTGGGAGCGGGAGTCGCGGCGCAGGAAGCGATGGAGTGGCTGGCGCTGGGAGAGGGTGAGCGGCGGCGCGTGGCGCTGCTGCGTGATCGATTGGAGGGGGCGATCGTGACGCGTTGCCGTGCGATGGGGATGGATGTTGAGGTCAATGGGGCGCCGAGCGAGCGGATCTGGAGCGCGACGAATATCGGGTTTGGGGGACTCGAGAGCGAGGCGCTGCTGCTGGCGATGAGCGAGCGCGGGTTGTGTGCATCAGCGGGCGCGGCGTGCTCGTCGGGATCGCTCGAAGCGTCGGCGGTGCTGTCGGCGATGGGGATCGATCGGAAGATCGCGCACGGTAGTGTGCGATTGAGTTTGTCGCGCTTTACAACAGAGCACGAGGTTGATGAGGGGATCGAGATTGTGTGCAAAGCGGTGGAGACGGTGGGGAGGTCGATGGTCTGATGGGTGATGGCGATCGCGAGTCTGGTCATGAAGTTGGTCGGTTCGATCCGTTGTCGCGTTTGCGCGGGTTTCGCGTGCGTGGCGATCGGGGGCGCGGGGTGTCGGAGGAGTGCGATCAGTTGATGCGTTCGCTCAAGCGCGTGAGCCGAGATCAGTCCGCGGCGGCGGAGGCGTGGGCGACGGGGGCGCCGGATGATCTGCAGGCGCTGGGTTGGGTGAGCGGGCTCAAGGGGGGCAAGCTTGAGATCGGTGTGGAGAACGCGGGGGCGCGGCATCGCGTGGATCGTTGGCTGAGGGGCGGGGGGCTTGAAATGATCCGCGAGCTCGGGAAGGTACGGATCAAGTCGGTGGTGCTTCGGATCGGGGAACGTCCTGGGGGTTGATTGGGTGGAATGGGCGCAGAATTGGTGCGTAGGGGGTGTGAAACCAATGTGAAACTGGGGGTTCTGGGGTGGAAGGGCTATGGGTTGGGTGTTTTTGCTGGTTTGGCTTTGACAGCGGCGAAGAAATATGCGAACATGCAGCGTCGGCGTCGTGGCTGACGGGTTATGTGGTCATTCGATCGCAGCCTCGAAGTTGTCTGAGGGTGAGCTGCTCGGCTTGCTCAGGATGACGGGTCTTGCTTGTGCGGAGTTTTCCCTTCCGCCGGGTTTGAAGTGGTTGCATGTTGAATGGTCGAAAGCATCTTGGGCTACGTGATCACAGATCCTCCTGTGTGATCACGCTCGGGACAGAGCAGCATTCCTCGTGGGGTGCTGCTTTTTTTATGCCCACGCTTTTGTACACACGTTTGCGATCAGAGTTGCGTTATCTGTATCGGCGTGCTTGTTCGTGGATCGACCAGTAGTGTTTGAAGCTTGTATCGAAGCTGAAGTTCTTCATGTGCTCGACGGCGTTTGATCCCATGCGCTTGCGGCGCGGTTCGTCGAGCGCCAGATCGACGAGCGCGTCGGTCCATTGCTTTGGATCATCGATTGGGAGCACGAGTCCGGTTTCGATTTCGGGGTTGGTGTGGTTGATGACTTCTTTGGGTCCGCCTTGGTTGGTGGCGATGACTGGGACTCCTGAGGCTTGGGATTCCATGACGACTTGTCCGAGTGTGTCGGTGGTGGAGGGGAAGGCAAAGAAGTCGCAGGACGCGTAGAGGGTGGCGAGTTCGGAGCCGTGCTTGAATCCGAGGAAGTGGGCGTCGTGTTGTTGCAGGCGCTCTTGCATTTCTTGTCGGTATGGGCCGTCTCCGATGATGATGAGCTGGGCGGGTTGGTTGGTGGCTTGCTCTATGCGCTGTTTGATGCTCGGCCAATACTTTGTGATGATGGGGAGGTTTTTTTCTGTGGAGACGCGGCCGCAGAAGAAGAGTTTGAAACCAGTTTCGGGAACGCCGAGCGGTGACCAGATGGAGGGGTCGCGGAGGGACTGGGAGAACTGCTCGTTGTCGAATCCTGGAGTGAGTCTGTGGATGCGATCGGGGTTGATCCCGAGGTTGATGAGGCGCGACGCGTAGTCGTCGGAGCGCGAGAACACGGTGGCGAACTGTTTGTAGAAGGTGCGCATCAGTGTGCGGCATCCCCACGACATGAAGGAGGAGCTGAACAGCTCGTCGATGTATGCGGGGAAGTCGGTGTGGTAGACCCCTGTGACTGGGACGCGCATGAGTTTGGCGGCGAGCATTCCCACCATTCCGACGGCGCCGGGGGTGGAGATGTGGATCACGTCGGGTCGGTGGTCCTCGGCGGCGCGGAGCATGGTGAGCATCGGGGGGATCGCGAGGTCGAGCGTGTCGTATCCCGGCATGGGGCGCGCGTAGAGGGGGGTGAAGTTTTTGATGTTGGGGAGGGGTTTGAGGTGGTCGGGGAACTCGATGCGTGTGGAGGTGAAGACGGTGAGGTCGTGGTTGGTGCGGTGTGCGGTGGCGGCGGTGTTTTGGATGAAGCGGCAGACGCCGTTGATGTCGACGAGGGTGTCGGTGAACTTGAGGACGCGGGTAGGGGTGGGTGTTGGTAGTTCTTGCACGGCGTGATCCTGTGGTTGGAGGAGGGTAGCCGATTGTTTATTGGGGGGATGGGGCGGAGTGTTGTGGTTCGATGAAGATGATGAAGATGGGGGGAGGGGTGGAAAAAGAAAAGACCCCGCGTCGGGGGGATCGACGCGGGGCGTGAGCGGGCGCTCCCGGCTTAGCGGCTGCTCGGCACGGCCGCGGTTGTGGGCGCCGGGGGAGAGTTGCCCGCTGGGACTCGAGAGGAGTATGCGAACCAGCGGGGAATAAGGCGCGTGGATTGGTGACGCGGATTGATGCGGGGGTGGGGTTGTGCGGGTTGTATGGATTGCGATGGGGCTATGAGAAAACCCACTCGAGTGCGTGGGTTTGGTGGGGGGGAGATCTGGTTGGATGGGCTTGGTGATTTAGTCTTGTTGAGTTAGTAAGGCTTGATGTTGTTGTGGAGGCGCGATGGGCGGTTGAGGTGGAAGACGCGGTCGAAGTCGTTGTGCATCGCGCGGAAGTCGGTATCGAAGGTGTACGCGTGGGTGTTGGCGCGGTCGCTTGAGCGGCGCGCGAGGGTGTGCATCGCGGGAGAAGGGTTTGAGCGGACGGAGCCGACGTCTCCGGCGTGGGAGGTGGAGGAGGAAGAGCACGCGGTGAGGGTGAGGAAGCACGCGGAAGCGATGAGGGTCGCGGCGGCTTTGGTTGCGGTCGATCGTTTGATGGTCTGGTTGGCGGTCATCGGAGGGTGTCCCTTGTTTGAAATACGGAAATTGGTGGGATTGTGACGGGGTCACGATAGCGCGGTGTGTGCGTGCTGTTCCACTATACGGGGAATTGTGGGCAGATGTTTCCTGTTGAGTAGCAGTGTGTTGTGATCGGGCCTATGGGGTGGTGGATATCCACTGGTTGTGCTCAATTCTGGTGAATTGTGGATCGGCGGGGTTGTGCGGGCGTATGGATGTGGTAGTCTTTTGACGACGATCCGTCGAAGCCGGCAGGGGTTGATATTCGATCCCTTTGAACCTCTGATCGGGGGCCGAGGCGTTTCCGGGCGAAGATCATGCCTCCTTAGAGTGGACGATCGGGACTCCGGGCTGAGGCACCCACCTTGACATCAGGGCTTCGGATACTGCTGCTGGCTTCGGCGGGTCGTTTTTTCGTTTTTGAATGGCGTTTTTGGGTGCTCAGGGGCATCTTGGGGTGGTGTGTGGGTGGGTTTGGGTCGATCTTGGGGGTGTACTGATTGATATTTGGATGCGGAGCGCGACGCGATGAGTGATCGAGTGATTGATGAGGGGAGCGGGGTGACGCGGATCCTGGTGAGCTGCGCGGATCGGTGCGGGGTCGTCGCGTCGGTGACGGCGGCGGTGAGCACATCGGGGGGCAATATCCTGGATGTGGATCAGCACGCGGATCCGATGACGGGGTCGTTCTGCATGCGCGTTGCGTTCGAGGGGATGGCGGATCGCGCGGGGCTCGAAGCGGCGCTCGGGGGGATGGATGTTTCTTACCAGATCCGAGCGGCGAGTCCCTGGGCGCGGATGGCGATCTTGTGCAGCAAGCAGACGCACTGCGTCGCGGACTTGTTGTGGAGAGCGTCGATCGGGGAGCTTCCGGCGACGGTGACGCGGGTGATCTCGAATCATGACGATGCGTCGCATCTGGCGCGGACGTTTGGGTATGCGTATGAGTTGCTGCCTGTGACGAAGGAAACGAAGGCGGCGCAGGAGGGGGAGATCATCAAGCTGCTTGAGGAGGATGGGGTGGATGTGGTGGTGCTCGCTCGGTATATGCAGGTGCTGAGCGCGGGGTTTGTGGAGAAGTATGCGGGGCGGATTATCAATATCCATCACAGTTTTTTGCCTGCGTTTGCGGGGGGGCGTCCCTATCACAGAGCGTTTGAGCGCGGGGTGAAGTTGATTGGGGCGACGGCGCATTATGTGACGGCGGATCTGGATGAGGGGCCGATCATTGCGCAGCGGACGGCTCATGTGACGCATCGCGATGGGGTGGAGGACATGATTCGCAAGGGGCGCGATCTGGAGCGTGTGGTGCTCGCGGAAGCGGTGCGGATGCATCTCGAGGATCGGGTTTTGATTGATGGGGGGCGGACGGTGGTGTTCGAGTAGGGTGGGTCATGGAGACTGCCGGGGTGGCAGTGGGCGAGGGATTGGCAGGTTGGGCGCGGATAAATCGCGTGTTTTTGCGTGTTTGAGGGGGATTGGTGGGGGTGCGGGGGTTGGCGCGCGGTTTGCAAATAGTCATGGAGCAGAAATGAACGCTCGCGTTGCGGGCAAGGAGGTGCTTCATGATGGATCGGATGACAACTTTGGCTCAGCAGGTGCTCGCTTCGGCGCAGCAGTCGGCGATGGGTGCGTCGCATCCGGAGGTGGGGTCGCTGCATGTATTGAGCGGTCTGATCGAGGATGAGGCGGGGCCTGGGGTTTCGATACTGAAGAAGATCGGGGTGGATGTTGGGAAGGTGCGGAGCGAGGTCAGCGCTGAGCTCTCAAGACTCCCCAAAACCAGCAGCGGCTCGGGCACGAGCGGACGTGAGATCATGGAGATCATCGGGAAAGCGGACGCGAGCGCCAAAGCGATGGGGGATTCGTATGTGTCGTGCGAGCATCTGCTCGTGGCGCTGACGCAGGCAAGCGGAGCGGCGCGAGAGCTGCTCAAGATCAACGGCGTGGAAACCAAAGAAGTCGAAAGCGCGATCAAAGCGATCCGCAAAGCATCGGGTGTCGAGAACATCACGGATGCGGGGGGCGAGGGATCATTCGAGGCGCTGAGCAAGTACTCGATCGATCTGACAGAACAAGCGACGAGCGGGAAGCTCGATCCGGTGATCGGGCGCGACGAAGAGATCCGGCGATGCATGCAGGTGCTCTCGCGGCGCACGAAGAATAATCCGGTGCTCATTGGTGAGCCTGGCGTGGGGAAGACGGCGATCGCGGAAGGTCTGGCGCTGCGGATCGTCAACGGCGATTGTCCGGACGGCATGCGCGATAAGAGGATCATGGCGCTCGATGTCGGTCAGTTGCTCGCGGGCGCGAAGTATCGCGGCGAGTTCGAGGATCGGCTCAAGGCGGTCTTGCGCGAGGTAGAAGCGAGCGATGGGCGCGTGATTCTCTTTATTGATGAGCTGCACACGATCATCGGCGCTGGTGCTGCGGAGGGCGCGGTGAGCGCGGGGAATCTGCTCAAGCCTGCACTGGCGCGGGGCGGATTGCGGTGCATCGGCGCGACGACACTGGATGAATACAGAAAGCACATCGAGAAGGACGCGGCTTTTGAGCGGCGATTCCAGAAGGTGTTTGTGGGCGCGCCGAGCGTTGAAGAAACGGTCGCGATCCTGCGTGGACTCAAGGAACGCTACGAGACGCACCACGGCGTGCGGATCCAGGACAGCGCGATCCTCGCGGCGGCGTCGCTGAGCGATCGGTACATCACGGATCGGTTCCTGCCTGACAAGGCGATTGATCTGATTGATGAGGCGGCGAGCTCGCTCAAGATGGAGATTGAATCGATGCCTGCGGAGATCGACGAGCTTCGTCGGAAAATCATGTCGCTTGAGATCGAGCGTGAGGCGCTCAAGCTTGAGGACAAGTCCGATGTGAACACGAGCGAGATCGAGCGGGTTGAAGCGGAGCTCGCGGGACTGCGCGAGAAGAACAATGCGCTGAGTGCTCGCTGGGAAGAAGAGAAGCAGGATCTGGATGTTGCTCGGACGATTAAGAACGAGATCGAGCAGAAGAAGATCGAGCTTGAGCGGGCGCAGCGGGTTGGTGATCTGGAGGCGGCCGCGAAGATTCAGTATGGTGAGCTGATCGAGCTCAATAAGCAGCTTGAGGAAGCGGAGCGGATGATTGATGCTCGTCAGTCTTCTGGTGATGTGCTGATCAAGGAGGAGGTTGATCCCGAGGCGGTGGCGCAGATTGTTGGTCGCTGGACCGGGATCCCTGTCGCAAAGCTCATCGAGAGCGAGCGCGAGAAGCTTGTGCATATCGAGGAGCACCTGAAAGAGCGTGTTGTTGGACAGAACGAGGCGCTGCGTGCGGTGGGGGATGCGGTGCGGAGGAGCCGAGCTGGTCTTGGTGATCCGACGAAGCCGATCGGGAGCTTCTTGTTCCTTGGTCCGACTGGGGTCGGGAAGACGGAGACGTGCAAGGCGCTCGCGGAGTTCTTGTTTGATACTGAGGATGCGCTTGTGCGGATCGATATGAGCGAATACATGGAGAAGCATGCGGTCGCTCGATTGGTCGGTGCGCCTCCAGGGTATGTTGGGTATGAAGAGGGCGGGTCGCTGACGGAAGCGGTGCGCCGTAGGCCGTATTCTGTGATCTTGTTCGATGAGATCGAGAAGGCGCATCCGGATGTGTTCAATGTGTTGCTGCAGCTCTTGGATGATGGACGACTGACGGATGGTCAGGGGCGTACTGTTGATTTCAAGAACACGATCGTGGTGATGACCAGTAACATCGGCAGCCAGAAGATCCTGAGCATGGCCGAGAGTGGTGCGGAGGATTGGGAGATCGAGGCGGCGGTGCGTGATCTGATCCGTCGTGGTCCTGGCGCGGATCTGGATGCGAAGGGTCTGACTCCGGATCTTGAGACTGGACGGATGAACGCGAATCTGGATGTGGGGATGCGCGAGCAGTTCTTCCGTCCGGAGCTGTTGAACCGGATCGATGAGACGGTCGTGTTCCATCAGCTCGGCAAGGAAACATTGCGAGGCATCGCGCAGATCCTGATGAACGGGCTCAAGGCACGGCTCGCTGAACGCGGGATGTCGCTGGAACTCACTGATGCGGCGGTCGAGCGGTTGCTCGCGGAAGGGTACGACCCGGCGTACGGTGCACGGCCGCTCGCGCGGACAATCCAGCGGCAGATCGAGAATCCGCTGGCGACCAAGATCCTCAGCGGCGAGTTCGAACGCGGCGATCGGATCGTGGTCGACGATCATGGGAGTGGGTTCAGCTTCGTCAAGAGTGCCGCGAATCACGCGGCTTCATGATGTGAGTCTTCAATGTGAATGAATGGGTGAGGGGCAGTCGATCACGGCTGCCCCTCGTTTACAAGCTGGACGGGGTTTCTATAGGACGTGCTCGGCTGAGATAATTCGCTGGAATAGTGTAGAGATCGCTGAAACTGAGGGATTGAGGGGGGAATTGGGGTTGTGGTAAAATTAGGGCTGGGGCTGCAACCGGCGGTTTTGGGGTGCGTATCTTTGGGTGAGGCCCATTCGGGTCTGAACTGATGAGCGTTGAGCCGGTCTGTTTGAACGGTGCACATCAGGGATTGAACGAAGACATTCAGGATGGTTGTTGGAATGGGGCACGTGTGTGTGCGCTGTTTGCTGATGGCTTGTGTGGGTTTGTCCTTTGAAGAAAGGGCGGGCTGGTTCATCCGACTCCGGGTGGGTAGGACTTCTCGGAGCATTCCTGTGGCGCTTGACGCGTGTGTGCGGTTTCTTAAGTGTCGCGTCATGGGAGACATATCTGAGCGGGCGAGTGCCGCCTGGGGAGAGACGGCGCCCTGCTCAGACTGAACGGCTGGTTGGATGACCGCCGTTTACACGGCCGGGTTGGGAATGTCCCCCTCAACCCGGCCTTCTTTATTTTTACAGGGTGCTCGTGGCGTAGGGTTGGGGTATGGGTGAGCGGCTCTTCTATCGCAAACGGCATCGGATTCGGGGCTCGGATGAGTTCGATGCGGTGTTTGCGTACAAGGTGCGGAAATCACGCGGAGCGATCACGGTGTTCGTGATGCCCAACGATCGCGATGAGCATCGGTTGGGGCTGTCGATCGGACGGCGCGTTGGGAGCGCGGTGGTGCGCGGCAGGGTCAAGCGGATGATCCGCGAGGCGTTTCGGCATGAGCGCGGGCAGCTCCCGATGACGAGTGAGGGGAGGGGGTACGACATCGTGGTCACGGCGCGGGCGAATGATGGCGGGGGGCTGGAGTTGTGGCGTGAGTGGTTTGCGGGCGCGGCGGGGGCGGCGATTCGGGTAGTGGAGAAGAGGGACGGGGAGAAGCGGGTGGAAGATGTGTAAAGAGGATGGGGTTCCGATGGGGATCGCGGCTTCGAGTCGGGTGGAGAGTCCGCTGGGGCTTTGGGGGCGGATCGGGAATCTGCCGTTTGTGGGATTGATCCGGGTGTATCGGGTGGTGCTTTCTCCGGTGCTTGGTGGTCAGTGTCGGTTTGAGCCGACGTGTAGTGTGTACGGGCTCGAGGCGTATCGTTTGTATGGGCCGATTGTCGGGACGCGGATGACGGTGGGGCGGATCTTTCGATGTCATCCGTGGAACAAAGGTGGGTTTGATCCGGTGAAGATCCCGGACGGGGCGTGTATTGTTCGTGAAGATGGTGTTCAGGACGGGCACCGATTGGCAGTAGAAGCGCGGCAGGAAGGTGAAAGCGATGGCGAGACTCCCAGCGGCACAGAGGCGTGAACAGTTGTTGGATGTCGCTGCGGAGCTGTTTGCGACGCGTGGGTACGCGGGCGCGACGACGGCTCAGATCGCGAAGGAGGCGGGGGTCACCGAGCCGATCATCTACAGGCACTTTAAGAGCAAGCGTGATCTGTTTGTCGCGCTGATCGAGCGGACCGGGAAGCAGACGCTCGAGCAGTGGCAAGCGGATCTGGGGAGGTCGGAGAATCCGGCGATCCGATTGGCGCGGTTGCTTGGAGAGAATCCGATGGTGTCTGGAGAGGGACGCGTTGGGTATCGCGTGATGCTCCAGTCGGTGTCGGAGATCGATGACGAGCTGATCCACGACGCGGTGTCGAAACACATGGCGGCGCTGCACGCGTTTATTACCAAAGAGATCGTGCGTGCTCAGGAGCACAAGCAGGTCGATGACCGGTTCAGCGCTGAGGTCCTTGGATGGGTGCTGGTCAACATCGGGATGGGCTACGGCGTGCTTGAAGCGATGGGGGTCCCTGGGCACGGACGCGACAGCAAGGGGATGTCGGTGCGCGAGGTGCTGGCGCGGGTGCTGGTGAGTCCGGCGATGAAACGCGGCGGGGACTGAATCCAGTTTCAGGTTGTTTGAGATTTAGAGCTTGTTTGAGACTGGCGCGGTCGCGGAGATGGCGCTGGTGGATTGTGTCAGCAGTCCGAGCATGGATTCGACCTGTTTTTGCTGGGTGAGCATGGTCTGGATGGTTGCTTGCTCGAGGATCTGGGCGCGGACGAGGATCGCGGTTTCCTTCGCGTAGTCCGCGTCTTCGATCAGCGAGAGCGCGTCCTCGGTGTTTGTGAGCTCGGAGAGCAGCGCGTTTGTTTCAGACTCGATCGAGTTGATCCGGTTCCCGATCGCGCCGCGTCGTCCGGCGATGGTCGCGACGGCTTGCTTGGCGAGGTCTTGGGCGGCTTCGGGGTTTGTGCTCAGGAGATCGGGGAGGTCGGCGAGTGATTTCTCGACCATTTCCAGCTCTCCGGTTTCGGCGTTGGTTTGCTCGACGAAGACGGATCCGATGTCGGACGCGGAGAATCCGGTGAGGAGGGTGTTGTCTTGGTAGGTGGAGGTGTTGTGGATGTGGTTGATCGCGGTGATGATCGATTGGGCTTCGTCGATCGTGAGGTTTTGTTCCTGCTGGGTCAGTGCGCCGGTGTTGGCGGCTTCGACAGTCAGCGCGTCGAGATCGATGACGAGATCGGAGAGGACGGAGAGGGCGCCTTCTTGGGCGCCGAGGAACGAGGTCTCGCGCTCAAAGGCGGTGAGTCTGCGATCGATCGAGAGTTTGGAGGCGTGGAGTTTGTTGGACGCGATGAGACCTGAGGGGTCGTCGGAGGCGCGGTTGATTTGTTTGCCTGTCGAGAGGCGTTCGAGGGATTGGTTGATATCGGCTCGGTGTTGACCGAGTTTGGAGATCCCGAACGAGAGGTTCGAGAGACTGAGTGATGTTGTGCCGTAGATGGGCATGGGGTGGATATCGGGCTGTTTTGGGGGGCGGTTCAGTGAAGACGGGAAGAAGTTGGGGGGAAGGGAGTTATGATTGAGGACTGGAGGCGTGTATGGCTGGAGATGACTGGGATTTGGGTGAGGGGCTTGATCCGGAGGGTCCGAGCGGGGCTGATCTGGATCGGTTCGGGGATGAGCTGATGCGTTGCAAGCGGTGCGGGGCGCAGATGTATGATCAGGCGTCGGTGTGTCCGGAGTGCGGCGAGATCGTGGAGGAGGGGGAGAAGACGCTGTCTGTTTGGGTGATTCTTGGTGTTTTGGGTTTGATTGTGCTGATGCTGGGGTTTGTGTTGTAGGGGTCAAGTCACGCAATCTTGGGTCGATGGCATCCAGAAGTTCGTTTGCGGCGTATAGAGTGCGGGGATACGCTGTGAAATGGCGGCTCGGCTGATGGCCGGGTCGTTGCTCACAGCGCTCGTAGGCGGGCTAGTTTCTAGTTGGAGTGCAGGTATGCGCAGCGATCGTGTTGATGTGATGAGCCGCGGCTCGGGCCGTGATGGGGCGGGGTTTAGTCTTGTAGAGATGTTGCTGGTGATCGCGGTGATTGCGCTGCTGATCGCGATGCTGATGCCGGCGCTTTCGGGTGCTCGTCAGACGGCGATCCGTGTCAAGACGCAGTCGATGCTCGCGGATTTGTCCAATGCGGCGCAGCGGTTCGGGAACGACAACTCGGGACGCAATCCAGGGTACTTCTCCGAGGCGCAGATGGGGCACAGCGACAACGCCGCGATCGGGATGACGGCGATGGAAAACGCGATGCTCGATCTGGGTGGTTCGCGTGCGGTGCTGGCGCGTGTGAGTGATGACAATGCACCATCTGCGAATCCTGAGGCGGGGATCATCGAGATCGGTCCTTCGGATGATGAAGAGCAGCAGGTGGTTGTGAACCTGAATTTGATTGGTGCGGAGGGGGCGTACTTTGTTCCTGAGCAGGAGTTTTTTGTGCCTCAGGTGCACGATACACAGACGGCACAGCAGTTCGGGAATCCGGCGGGAGCTGGTCAAGAGTTGATGCCGGACGTACTTGATGCGTGGGGGAACCCGATCCTTGCGTGGGCGCAGGATCCTGGGGCGCCGACCTCGCTCACGCTTGGTGGTGATGCTGACGAGGTGTACACGCAGATCGCTCGCGTGAGCAGCGACGGCGTGGGTGATCCGGGAGACACGACGGGTCCGGCTTGGTTCTATCTGCAGAGCAACGCGGCGTTCCTTGAAGCGGACGCGTTTGGTTCGTCTGGGATCGACATGAGTGCTGATCCTCTGACTGGGCGCGCGAGCACGATCGGTGCTGGGGTTGCGGATCTAGAGCGGATCCGGACGCTTGCGTCTGTGCTCGCGTCGTCGAGCTCGTACCAGCTCGATCCGGGCGTGGACGGGCTGGAGAACGCGAACTTTGACGAGGTGTTCCCTTCGCGGTCGCGTGGTCGATTCCTGGTGCACTCTGCTGGGACCGACGGGATTTATCTGAACAGCACCGATCCGGGCTGGGCTGAGAACGCGCGTTCGAGTGGTGGTGAGTACCACATCGAGTTCGGGAACTCGTACCTGGATCAGAACAACGTCCGCTACACGGACGGCAACGGGGCGTTTACGAACATTGATTTGTTTGATCCATTTGACGATCTGATGTTCGGGACCAAATAAGCGCGGCGGGCTTTCTTGATTTGAACGATTGACGGCTCGGGCTGGGTTCCGGGCCGTTTTTGCGTGTGGAAGTGGTGGGGAGATGTCGCGGGATTGGGCGCCAGGGGGGTCTTGGGGTGGTTTGGGGGGAGGAACTCGGGTATTGTGGGTCTATGACACAGATGCAACAGTTTGACGGGACGGAACATATCACGATGTACCACGAGCCGGAGCGCACGAGTATCGCGGCGATCCTTGGGTTGGTGTGCTCGTGTATTGGATGCTGCTTTGGGGTGACGGCGATCATCGGGATCTTCCTGTCGATCTTTGGGATCGTGGGGATCTCGCGTTCGAAAGGGCGCGTCGGCGGGATGGGCTTTGCGATCGCGGGTCTGCTCGTTGGATTGCTCATGGCGGCGCTGTGGGCAGGGATTCTCGGGATGACCAACTTCGGTATGGGCTGGATGCGCACGAGCGTCGCGGCTCCGACGGTTCAGGTCCTCCAGCACATCGAGGCGGGTGAGTTCGACGAGGCGCGATTGGCTCTTGGTGCTCCGGCTTCGCTTGTTCCTGATGAGGTGATGATCGAGTTCCGCGATGGGTACATGTCCACGCTCGGCGGCGCGGTTGCTGAGCCGGGCGGGCTTGGTGAACTGTTCGAGGGCTACGGCATCATCGGTCAGCAGATTCAGAACTACAACGGTCGTCCGAATCACATCCCGGTGCCGGCGATGTTTGATCGTGGGTATGGTTTGCTGGTCGTTGAAATGGATCCGAATCTGCAGGGCAACGCGAACACGATGAACATCGTCCCGATCCGGATCTTTGTGGTTGATCCTGACGGCAACGAGTATGTGCTGCCTCCGCACGGCTGGGTTGCTCCAGACGCGGCGGCGAGCGATCTGTCTGATGTCGAGATCGAAGATTTCTCTGATGATGGCGACGATTCGGCCGATGATGATTCGGGCGATGACGGGCCTTGATTTGAGAGTCATCTGAGCGATCGGGAATCCATGAGTCAGGATGGTCAACAGCAGGGGCGGACGGAGGCGCAGCTCGGTCAGGAGCCGGTTATCCGTTGCTCTGAGGTGATCAAGCGGTTTGGTGATCAGACGGTGCTCAAGGGGATCAACCTCGAGGTGTATCCCGGCGAGACGATGGTCGTGATGGGCGGCTCGGGCTCGGGCAAGTCCACGCTGCTTCGCTGCATGATCGGGACGCATCAGGTCAACGGCGGCTCGATCGAGCTCTTCGGTCAGGAGATGGGGAGTCTGGACGAGGACGGGCTCAACGAGGTGCGCAAGAAGTTTGGGATCCTGTTCCAGTCCGGCGCGCTGTTCAACTCGATGACGCTCGCGGAGAATGTGGCGCTCCCGCTGCAGGAGCACACGGACATTGATCAGGAGATCATCGATATCCAGGTGAAGATCAAGCTCGAGCTTGTGGGGCTGCGCGAGCACGCGGACAAGTATCCGGCGCAGATCTCGGGTGGTATGAAGAAACGTGCGGGGCTCGCTCGCGCGCTGGCGCTGGATCCGAAGATTCTTTTTTATGATGAGCCGAGCGCGGGTCTTGATCCGGTGACGAGCGCGCAGATCGATCAGTTGATCATCGCGCTGACCAAGCAGCTCGGCGTGACGAGTGTTGTGGTGACGCACGAGATGGACAGCGCGTTTACGATCGCGGATCGGATGGCGATGCTGGATCGTGGTCGGATGCTGTGCGTGGATAAGCGCGAGTGGTTCGAGCATCTGCGTGATCTTGATGAGGATGCGACGGCGAAGCTTGATGAGGATCGTCAGCTTGTGCGTCAGTTCTTGCGGGGCGCTCCCGATGGGCCTTTGACGGCGCGTCGTGATGAGCAGGGGTACTCGGAAGACCTGTTTGGGATGACGGTGGATCGCGTGACGCGGACGCCGAGTGTTGAGCCGACTCGTGGTTAAGGCGGCTGATATGAGCGGCGTCTGCGGATGCTGTATGATGTTGGCTGGCTTGGAGGTATGAACGGATGAGCATGCGTGCGGTGAATCAGAACAATGTGCTTGCGGGGACCTTTGTGATCGCGGGGATCATCCTCGCGGTGGCGATGTCTTTCATCCTGGGCGATCTGGCGGGCAAGTTCGGCAGCAAGAACGAGTACGTGGTTCGTTTCCCGACGAGCGTGGGAGTGGTTGGACTCGAGGCGGGCGCGGACGTGACCTTCGCGGGATTGTCTGTGGGACGCGTGACTTCTGTGGGGGTGCACTACATCAAGGACGAGGCGACGGGGATGCAGGTCCCTGGCGCGATGGACGTGGTGATCGAGGTCGAGAGCGATCTGGTGATTTACGAGGATGCGATCGCGGATCTGTCGCCTCCGATTCTGGGTGGGATCTCGCGGATCAATATTGCTTCTGCTGGGACGGGATCGGTGAGCAGCGACGACGAGCGGTACGCGTGGGCGTCTGATCCCAACTCGACGCTCGATAGCGGCGAGATCCTGATGGGGCGTTTCGCGCCGTCGATCCTGACGCAGATGGGGCTGGGCGCCGAAGAAACGGAGAAAATCAAGGCGCTGATCGAGCGATTCCCGGAGTGGTCTGATCGTGTGTCGAGCACAACGGAGCACGCGGAAGAGACGATGGCGACGGTGCGCCGGATGACGGAGAAGCTCGAACCCAACTTCAACAGCGGCGTGGATGATGGTCGGACGACGATCGAGAATATCCGGATTTTCTCGGAGCGTCTGAGCGCCGAGGGTGGTTGGCGGGATCGGATCGATTCGATTATGGATTCGGTGGATAACGGAGCGGGGAAGTTTGAGACGACGCTTGATGACGCGAACGCGACGATGGCGTCGGCGCGCGAGTTGATCGATGACAACAGCGGGAAGATCGGGCGCATCCTGGACAACGTCGAGAACTCGACGGAGCGGGTGCGTCTTGAGACGATCGATCGGATGAACGATCTGCTGGCGCAGGGTTCGCTGACGATCGGTTCGGCGCAGGACACGATCGACGAGATCAACGGGGTGGTGGTCGAGAATCGTCCTCGTGTTGGGACGACGCTGGTCAATGTGCGTCAGCTGAGTCTTGATGCGAAGCTGATGGTTGAGGAGCTGCGCTCGCAGCCTTGGCGGATCCTGAGCAAACCAAGCAAGAGCGATCTGCGGCGAGAGCCTTTGTATGAAGCGGCGCGTTCGTACGCTCGCGCGGTGTCGGACCTTCGGTCCGCGAGTGAATCACTCGACACGGCGGTCCGTCTCGCGGGGGGTGCGGGGAGTGATCCCGCAAAGAGCGCCGACGAGCTGACGTCGGAGCTCAAGCGTCTGGCGGCGGTGGTCGAGCAGGCGTACGGGCGCTACGAGCAGGCGGAGCGCGGGCTGCTTGGGTTGCTTGCGGAATCGCCTTGATCCGCGGCTCGAGCGGGGACTCAGCGATCGGTGATCTGATGGGGCTGGTGATCGGCGTGGTGGGGGCGCTGTGTGTGTATCTCGCGGTGCCGAGCGTGGGCGCGGATGCTGATGGGGGGCTGCGCTGGTTTGATGGGAGCGGGTGGTCGAGCGATGCTGCGTTGGGTGCGGGGTTGGGTGCTGGTGTGGGTGGTGATGATCGCGTGGTGGTGTTGGTGCACGGGCTGGATGAGCCGGGGGGGATCTGGGACGATGTGGCGCCGGCGATTGATGGGGTGGGGCTGAAGGTGGCGCGGTTTGATTATCCCAATGACCAGTCGATCGCGCGCAGCGCGGCTGGCATGAGCAAGGCGTTCGCGGCTCTGTCTGAGATGGGCATCGAGCGGGTCGATATCGTCGCGCACTCGATGGGGGGGTTGGTGTCGCGCGAGGCGCTGACGAATGAAGACCTTGGCGCGTCGAGCGGCGCGATTGCTGGTGTGCAGATCGAGCGGCTGATCCTGTGCGGGACTCCGAACTATGGATCGGGATGGGCGCGATTGCGCGGGGTCGCGGAAGTGCGCGAGCGGTTGCAGCGATGGATGGGCTCGGACGATCTGGACTGGGCGATCCTGAGCGATCTGGGTGACGACGGCGACGGACAGGCGGGCGTGGACCTGCTCCCTGGTTCGGAGTTTCTGACGGCGCTGAATGCTCGGGCGATGTCGAGCGGTGTGCGGGTGACGTGTATTGTGGCGCGGATGGTGGAGCCGACGATGACGACGGGGCGCGATGGGTTCGAGGACGCGGCGAGGTCATTGGGCGACGGCGTCGTGACGATGGACTCAGCGATTCTTGATGGGTGCGATGATGTGGTGGTGCTGGTCGCGAACCATCGGAGCATGCTTCGGACAGTGGAGCTCGAAGAGGGGTGGCGGACGATGGTGGGGGGTGAGTCGGCTCCAGAGCCGGCGGGGATCGGGATTATTCTGGAGCGATTGACGGCGGATCTGGACTAAATCCAAACAAAAATTGACAAATACCATACAAAGACCGTTCGGTTGGGGCAGATTTTGGTATGATGGGGTGATGGCACAGCGTCGGCACCATTATGAGCGTGCGTTTGAGTCGTACCTGCGGGATCAACGGCTGGCGTACATGGCGGTCAACGAGGCGCGAAGGGCGCTGCTGCCGAGGGACGCGAAGCTGGTGCTTGAGCGCGATGGGGATCGATCGGCGATCAAGAACTTCGACTTTGTGGTCTACGGTGATCGGTTCGCGGAAAACGGTTCAGGTTCAGGTTCAGGTTCGGGGTACGGAGAGGCGGACAACCTGCTTGTGGAGATCAAGGGACGTCGGCTCCCGAGACTCCGGCTCAAAGACGGGGCGCCGGCGAAGGCGAGGCTGGAATCGTGGGTCACGATGGATGACGTCGCGGCGATGAAGGCGTGGGAGGGGTTGTTCGGCGAGGGGTACACAGGTGTGTTCGTGTTTGTGTACTGGTGCGATGATGTGCCTCCGGATGGGTTGTTCGCGGAGGTGTTCTCGTATCGGGATCGCTGGTACACGCTCAGAGCGGTGACGCTGGCGGATTATGAGTCGCATATGAAGGTGCGATCCCCCAAGTGGCGGACGGTGAATCTGTCGGCGGTGGACTTCGAGCGGCTGTGGCGCGGGTTCTGCGGCGATGGGACTCGACAGGTGGTGGGGGCTGGGGCGGACGAGGGGCTCGCGTGGGATTTGGGGGGGTGATTGATCGGGGGGGTCGGGGTGTGTAGCGTAGTGCATGATGGAAGTTCTTCACCAACGGGTATCGTCGCTGTCTGCGAAAGCACTGGCGTTCTTTATGATGGCGTCGATGGCGCTGCTGAGTTCGGATGTCTGGGCGCAGGCGGAGGACGCGGCGGATGCTGCGGAGCCGTTGCGTCCGCCTCGCGTGGGCGATGCGCCGAGCTCACCCAAGTTTCTGGTGATGGGCGTGATCGTGGTGCTGGTGGCGGTGGTCGTGATCGCGGTGACGCTCAAGACCAAGCGCGGGCACCAAGACTAACAAAACTGGACTGGGCGAGGAATATCGCGGCTTTTGTGGATCAGCTCTGACGGATCATTGGAGCAAGCACTGAATCCGGCGGGCATCGCGTGCGGATGGGGTTGTATGCGTGCGCGGTTCTGTGGTACGCTGGTGGGTGGTGACGGGACGCTCTTTGACTTCAAGCATGAACGGGGATTGATATGACGACACAGCAAACAACGAATGAACGTGCGGGCGAGCATCGGATGGCTCGGTCGAGATTGAATCTGTTTCTTGCGGGCGGCGCGGTGCTGCTGGCAGCCGCGGGGATCGCGGGGGCGCAGTCCGCGGAATCGAGGCGTGTCGGCGGGCAGTACACCTGCGTCGGCGGCAAAACGCTTGGCGGGTACACCAACGTGATCTATGTGCTCGACTCAGCGAATCGTGAGATGGTCGGTCTGCGCTGGAACGACGGGACCAAGCAACTCGAGGGCATCGGATATCGCGATCTTGTGGAAGACATCACGCAGGAGAACGATCGATGAAAGACGCGATGAACGAACACATGAATGAAATGAAGAGCGAACCGCAGACCCAGAGCAGAGCGATCCCTCAGCACGGCGTGCTGGGGAGCGGGTGGCTGACAACCGGGCTGCTGGTGCTGGTGGTGTTTATGCTCGCGAAGGTTGTTGGGGTCATGGACCAGCCGGCGATGGCGGAGATGGCGGTCAGCGACAGCGGGTACACGATGATGACGACCAACGGCGGGGCAGATGAGATCCTGGTGCTGGTGGACTCGCGTGAGGAGTCGATCCTGGTATACCGTGCGGTCCACAGCGGGGGTTTGGAGCTGCTGGAACGCGAGTCGCTTGGATCACTGTTCACGCGGGCGCGTGCGCAGGCGATCGGCGGGCCCTAAAGTCTTGCTGTGACTATTTCGCCTTTACCCCAGTTTGAAGCGGACCTCGCGGAGTACCTCAAGGAGAAGGAGGATCGCGAGGCGTACGAGAAGCTCAACGCTCCGTCGTCGATCGTGGTGCGCTTTGGGTACTCGATGATGGTGGGGGAGTTCCCGTACAGCGGCGAGGTGAAGCCGGGCTGCGGGAGCAAGCTGGTGGTCAAGACGCAGCGCGGCACAGAGATCGGCGAGATGCTCACGAGCACGTGCCGCAACTCGGGATGCTCCAAGAGCGTGAGCCGAAAGGAGATGCTCGATTACATCGAGAACTCTGGTGGTCGCAAGTATCCGTTCTATGAGCAGGGGCGCGTGCTGCGCGTCGCGACGAAGGAAGACCTCGACGAGCAGGCGCGACTGGAGCAGTCCAAGCACGGCATGCGGACGATCGTGCGGAGCCGAATCAAGGCGTCGGGGCTGGATATGCGGCTGGTCGAGGTTGAGCCGATCCTTGGGGGCGAGCGGGTGGTGGTGTACTTCGGGTCCGAGGATCGCGTGGACTTCCGCGATCTGGTCAAGGATCTGCAGGTCGAGCTGAAGAATCGCGTCGAGCTGGTGCAGGTGGGTTCGCGTGATGAGGCGCGGATTGTGGCGGACTATGAGCGGTGTGGTCAGTACTGCTGCTGCAAGAACTTCTTGAAGGTGCTCAAGCCCATCAGCATGAAGAGCGCGAAGATCCAGAAGGCGACGCTCGATCCGCTCAAGATCTCGGGACGCTGCGGGCGCTTGATGTGCTGCTTGCGTTATGAGGATGAGACCTACGAGCAACTCCGCAAGAATCTCCCTCATCGCAAGAGCCGAGTGGGCACCCCTGAGGGGGACGGGATGGTGCTGGATTCGCAGATCCTGACGCAGCTGAGCAAGATTCGATTGGATGACGGGACGATCGTCGCGATCCCGATCGAGGAGTTGACGGAACCGAAGCTTGCCAAGGCGCCGGAGCCGGGCGAGCGTTCGATGCGGAAAGAGCCGCGCGGCGGGGATCGGCGTGGGGATCGTCGCGGCAGCGGTCGGCGGGACTCGCGCGCGGGTGCTGGTGAAGATCAATCTGAATCTGGTTCGGATCGGTCGCGCAAGCGTCGTCGTCGGAGGTCTTCCGAGGAACGCTCGGCGGATGCTCAGGGTTCGACTGGGACACAGGAAGCAGAGAAGACGAGCACCGAAAGCGGAGACGGCGTTGAGCGTCCACGCAAACGCCGGAGGAAACGAACACGCCGGACTCGGCGTGGATCGGAAGATGGGGCGCGGACCCAGTCCGGTTCGGGTGATGGCGGTGGTTCTGAGAGCACTGCTTCGAATCCGGAATCGGGTGCGGGTGGCGAATCTGGTTCTGGTTCAGGTTCTGGATCTGGTTCGGGACCACGCAAGAAGCGTCGTCGTCGACGTCGGCGCCGCAGCGGTGGGTCTGGTGAAGGCTCTAGCGGGGGCGGCGGGGGTTCAAGTGATGGTGGTGGCTCGGGCGGCGGCGATTGACGTTCGCTGAACGCTGGGGGGTTTGATTGCGTATTGTTGGGGCAATGAGCAGCAACACCACGAGCGGCAGAGCAGAGAGCACACACCACAAGCCTTTGGGGTTCAAGGAGACGGTGACGAGTCTGCTGATCGCCTTCATGATGGCGTTTATCTTCCGTGGGTTTGTGGTCGAGGGGTTCCAGATCCCGACGGGGTCGATGGCGCCGACGCTGCTTGGGAAGAATGTCCGCTTTTCGAGTCCGCACAATGGGTACGACTGGACGACCGGGCCTTGGACGATGACCTCGCCTCGGAGCCGGGTGCCTGCGGGTGTGCAGGGTCCGATCGAGGTAACCGATCCGATGACTGGTTTGGATCAAGCGGAGACGAATCGGAAGCTGTCGAGCGGTGATCGCGTGTTTGTGCTCAAGTACCTCCCGATGCTGCATCAGCCTGAGCGGTGGGACGTGGTGGTGTTCAAGAATCCGGGAACGCACGAGAACTACATCAAGCGGTTGGTGGGACTGCCGGGTGAGCAGCTGGCGTTTGTCGATGGGGATATTTTCTATCGCGAGTACGTCGAGGGGCAGACGGCGACAGAGGGGTGGGATTCATGGGAAGAAGACAACTGGAAGGTGGCGCGCAAGAGCGAGCGGATCCAGCGGGTGATGCTGCAGGATGTCTCGGATTCGAGGTACGCGCCGGTGAAGGTTGTCCCGGAGTATCGCTCCCCTTGGGACGGGGTCGGGAGCGGCTGGGACGGCGTGCGGACGGATTCGAGCTACACGTTTACCGGTTCGGACGAGGCGAAGCTGGTGTGGAACGGTACGCGTCCGATCACGGATCGCAACTCGTACAACCAGATCCTTGCGGGGTTTGATCTGAGCGCGACGCCTGATATGGCGACGTATTCGATGCGGAACTTCCGTCCGTTCTATGTGTCGGATATCGCGATGTCGGTGGATATGGAGATGACGGACGGCGCGGTTTCGGCGACTCCGATGATCACGGCGCGGGGGCATCAGTTCCGAGGTGTTGTGGATCCGGGCGCGGGAGCCGTGCGCGTGGAGATGCGGCTGGATGTTGAGGGCGCGGAATGGCGGGTGCTTGATTCGGGAACAGTGAGCACGCGGACGGGCGGGGTGATCGGCGTGGAGTTCTGGCATATCGATCAGGCGCTGTGGTTGTTTGTGGACGGCGTGCTCGTGTGCGGCGGTCCCGATGAAGGGGCGTACGAGATGACTCCGGTCCAGCGCGTTGTTTCGGCGACGGGGATGGGGCGCGAGGAGCTCGAGCGTGATCGCACGGTGGGTGACGGCGTGAGCTCGCAAGGGGTGCTGTCGCGTCCTGAGATTTACAAGCCGGCGCAGGTGGAGTGGGCGTTTGGGGGCGGGGGGTTCACGCTCCACAATGTCCGCGTTCGCAGAGACATCAGCTACAAGAACATGTCGAAGGAGTCATCGGTGGGGCGTCCGACGCGCGGGGGGCATCCGAACTTCTTCCCGACGCTGAATAGCGATGAGTACTTCATGTGCGGCGATAACTCGGCGCGCTCGGAGGACTCGCGGATGTGGTCGTCGAACACGATCGTGCCTTGGGTGAAAGAGCTGATTGACGATCGAGGGGGGATGGTCAACGAGGACCTGATCGTGGGCAAGGCGTTTGTGGTGTACTGGCCGAGCTTGCTCAAAGAGGGCAAGGTGCCTGCTCCGGATATCGGGCGCGTGCGCTGGATCTGGTAAGGGTTCGATTTACAAGATGATGTCGAGTGTGCCCATCGCGCCGAGCGTGAGGGAGATGATGCCGTTGAGCGTGAAGAACGCGATGGGGATCCCGGCTTTGCCTCGCTGAGCGAGGATGATGTGCTCGTAGATGAGCAGCAGCGCGGTGAGGATGATCGCGATCAGGAAGAGCGTGGAGAGGGCGGTTGAGATGCTCCAGGTGTAGTTCAGCGCGAGCAGCGCGACGAGGTGGAAGAGGCGTGCGATCCAAATCGCGGACTTCCATCCGAACTTTGCGGGGATGGAGTTGAGGTTGGCGCTGCGGTCGTGCTCGAGGTCCTGGAGCGCGTAGATGATGTCGAATCCCGCGACCCAGAGCAGGACCATGAGCGCGAGGGTGAAGATCTCGGGGGTTTCTGGGAGGATGGAGGGGTTGATCGCGATCGCGGCGGCGATCGGGGACGCGGCGAGGGCGCCTCCGAGGAAGAGGTGACAGAGGAAGGTGAAGCGTTTGGTGAAGGAGTAGAACCCGATCCACGCGAGAACGGGGATGGAGAGCTGGGTGGGGAGCCAGTTGTTGTAGAAGAATCCGAATCCGGCGGTGGTGACGACGAACGCGATCGCGGTCGCGGAGAGCAGGAGGAAGCCGTCGCGTCGCGAGAGCTGTCCCGATGCGAAGGCGCGACGTTTGGTGCGTTCGTTCTCGGCGTCGAGGTTCATGTCCGCGACGCGGTTGACGAGCATCGCCCAGGTCCGTGCAAACACCATCGCGAGGATGATGAGTGTGAGGGTGATGGGGAGATCGGAGAAATCAATGGACCCTGATTCAGTGGTTGGCGCGACGATGAAGGTCGCGAGGATCGCGAAGGGGAGCGCGAAGACGGAGTGGGCGAGCTTGATGTCCGCGAGTGCGATCGAGACGCGCTTGGTCCAGCTCAGGGTGGGGGCTTGGGCGGTGTTGGCGTTGAACGTGCTCATCGGGAGGGATTGTAGGGGAGGGCTATTTCTGTTTCAGATTCTGCGAGAGATGATCGAGGAGGGTTTGGGTGGAGGTGAAGGATGAGCCTGTGATCGCGAGGATCTTTTCGGGGTTGGTGTGTCCGGAGTGGATCTCAACGGATGATTCTTTGATCCTGAGCTTTTGTGCGATGAGCGAGCAGATCGCTTTGTTTGCTTTCCCGGCTTCTGGAGCGGCGGCGATGCGGACTTTGAGGCGGTCTCCGAGCATCCCTGCGATCTGGTCACGCGAGGCGCCTGGGACGGCTTTGATTGGGAGGAGGATGACGGCCACGCTGGTTACTGATTACTGGCAGGCGTTGTTGATCGCGTCGATGAAGTCGAGGACGTCTTGGAACTCGATGATGCCGTCGTTGTTGAAGTCGGCGCTGGGGTCTTGCGTGCGGTACGCGGTCAGGAGCAGGCTCGCATCGAGGAAGTTGAGGCGCGTGTCCTGGTTGACGTCGGTTGGGTGGTACGCGTTGACAGTGATCTCTTGGTTCGCGGGGATGTTGTTGAGGATGGTTGTTGAGCCGTCGGCCCACTGGATTTCGAGTTGTTCGACTTCGGTCGCGAGTTGGAGTCCGATGTGGGTGGTGAGCTCGGACTGGGAGAGGTAGGACGCGTTGTTGTGGGTGGCGTGGAGTTGTGTTTGGCCGTTGACGGTCGCGATGACTCTGGTGCCGAATCCGTTTGGCGCTAGGCACGGGTGTGTGGAGGTGTCGAGGTTGACGCGGAGGTAGTTGTTGAATCCGTCTTGGATGGGGAGGTCGTTGCGGTAGAAGCGGATCGGGCCTTGGTTGTCGATGAAGATGAGGTCGAGGTCACCGTCTTTGTCGTGGTCGAGTGAGACGAGTCCGCGGCCGTTGATATTGAACTGGAGTCCTGAGAGGATGGACTGGTCGAAGAAGAAGGCGTTGCCGTCGTTGAGCCAGAGCTTGGTTGGGGAGTTGGGCCATCCGGGCCAGCCGTTGGTCGCGACGAGGTCCTGGTCGGTGTCGTTGTCGAAGTCTCCAGCGACGACGCCCCAGCCCCACTCGATGTCTTGGACACCACGGTTGGCGGCTTGGTCGAAGAAGATGGGGTCTCCGAGTTCGTCGATCTGCGAGCACATGTAGAGGGTGTTGCCACGGTTCTCGAACGCAACGTAGATGTTGGTCTGGTACCAGTCGAGGAGTCCGTCGCGGTTGAAGTCAGCGACGGCGGCGCCCATCCCGTTGTGGTCGGCGTTGATGTTGGATTTGTTGGTAGTGGTGCGGAAGGTGGCGCGTCCGGATTCGTTGACGCCGTTGTTGACGAAGAGCTCCGAGGTGGTGAAGTCTGCTGTCAGCAGGATCTCGGGGTAGCGGTCTCCGGTGATGTCCACGATGTGGGGGGTGAATCCGCGGACGACGTCGAAGCGCTGGGGAGGTGACATCGAGGCGTCGGTGATGTCGATGAAGGTTGGTTGTCCGGTTTGCATGAACTGGTTTTCGAAGAGGCGGTTACCTGATCCTTCGAACATCCAGGTGGCGACGAAGAGGTCGAGGTCGCCGTCGAGATCGATGTCTCCGAACGCGGGGGTCATCCCGGCGGGGATGTCCATGACCTCGTTGACGCCTGATGCTTTCGCGATGTCGGTGAAAGAGAAGTTGCCCTGATCGTCTGGACCTGAGTTGAGGTACATCTTGCAGAGTCCTGGCGCGGTGCCGTCGAGTCCTGGGGCGCCGAGGGAGACGACGTAGAGGTCCATGTATCCGTCGTTGTTGATGTCTGCGGCGGCGGTTCCCATGCCGAGGTGGGTCTCGAGGAGTCCCCACTGCTGGGTTTGTTCTGTGAAGGTGCCGTCTTGGTTGTTGATGTAGAGCTTGTTGGGGTTGATCCCGAGTGAGGGGATGAAGATGTCGGGGTATGTGTCGCTGTTGAAGTCGGCGACGCAGATCCCGCCGGTCATGCGGTTGTGCTGTTGTGGGTATCCCTCGTCGGTGACGGACTCGGCGGAGATGCCCACTTGGGAGGTCGAGAGGACGTATTTGGGGTTCGATGCGAGCGTGTCATGGGTCATCACGGCGGTCGGCATGATCGCGGGGAAGATCAGGCCGAGGGACGGGAGTGTGATGCATGCGCGGAGACGGCGCTGTGTCTTTGGTTGGGAGGGGCTCGTCATGTCTATAGGGTGGCTCGCAAATGCATGGTTTCAAGCAATTTGGATGGGTTTTGGGGTGAATTGGGGTGATTTCAAGTGCTCTTGGACGCTTGAGGGGTCTTCTTGCGTGTTTGGGCTCGGTTCGGAGCGATCGCGGTGGAGATCCCTCTTGCATTCCCCAGTTCGCGGACGGGTCCCATCTGGACGCGTTCCATCGCGGTTTTAGCATTGTCTTTGGAGTATTCGGTCCCGATGAAGTGTCGATTCATGGCGGTCGCGACCACGGCGGTGGTTCCTGATCCCAGGAATGGATCGAGGATCGTGTCGCCCTCGTTGGAGGTCGAGGCGATGACGCGATGGAGGTAGGTTTCGGGGAGTTGGTTGTCGTGTTGTGGTCGTCGTTCTTTGTTGTTGCCTTGGATGCGTCCCCAGTATGGGCCGTACCAGACATCCATCGGCACGCGGAGTCCGGCGGGCATCCCGTCGCGTTTGGATTCGGTGCGCGCGTCGGCGTAGATGGCGCGCCGGTCGGATTCCTCGAGGATCGGGTCGGGGTTCCAGGTGCGGTTGTTGGGGTCTTTGGCGAAGTAGAGCGCGTGGACTTTCGAGTTGATGAATCGGGACTTGGTGTTTTGTCCGAAGCGGTAGTGCCATACGCACCAGTTGATCATGGTGAGCTGGCGTGATTTGAGGTGCACGACGATCTCGGCGGCCCAGTCGTCGGGGATGTTGACCCAGATCGCGCCGGTGGGTTTGAGCGCGTCCACGCAGAGGTCGATCCAGTCGTAGGTAAACTGGGTGTACTCCTCGGTGGACATCGCGCTGTCGTCCCAGACCTTGTTGGATTTGGTGTTGGGGGTCTCGTGCTTGTTGTAATCGCGGTTCCAGTTGAAGGGGGGGTCGGCGAAGACGAGATCGACTGCGTGCTCCTGGACTTCCGGGATCTTGGGGAGTTGCTGTCGGCAGTCACCAACCCAGACGCGCGCGGTGGCGTTGTTCTTGAGGGTCAGGGATCGGGTTGGTTTGGTCGGAGGCATGGGTTGAGTGTATTTCAGTTGTCGGCGTCGCGCAAGCCCCATGCGGATTGAATCATGTGGTACCCGTCGGGGTCGTGCGCTCGGAGCTGATCGCGTGAGAATGGATAGAAGTCGTTGAATCCGAAGTATGCTTCGGTGAGTTCGGCAAAGTATTCGGTCGCGTTGTTCATCGCGTAGTGGATGCGGGGCGTTCCGGAGATGTGATCGACGAGATCGTAGGTGCCTGACGCTTTGGCGCGCTCGTAGGGCTCGGTGACAAGCGGGTTGTTGTATCCGAGCGTGGTGTGTTGGTACGCGTGGGCGAGCTCGTGGAGGATCATGCTGGGTTGTCCGGTGTTGACCCAGTTGACGAAGTTGGTGGTGTTGGCGATTTCGACGCCTGTTGCTTTGTCGGTGTTGTGTCCGTTGTCGGCGAGCCAATTGGGATCGGGGTGGTAGCAGGCGCAGGGGAAGCGGGGGTTGTTGTGCTCGATCCAGATGATGGTCTGCTGGAGCGTCGCGTGGACGCTCGGTGGGGTTTGGGCGAGGGTTTGCTTGAGCTGCCTTCGGAGGAGATCGAGCGCGGGGGTGGTGGTCTCGGGGTGGTCCATCGCGGCTTGGGAGATGTGGACGGTGAATCCCTCGATGGTTTGGATCGTGTACTGGTCGGTGGTTTCGTGGATGAACGGTGGGGGTGTCGATTCGGGCGTTGATACAGAAGTCGGCTGGGTGGCGCATGACGCGAGTACTGCCGGTATGAGCATGAGGGATCGGGATAGGTGGGTGAGGATGCGCATGGTGGTGTTTGTGGTGCTAGTCTACTGGATCATGACCGCTCGCGCCACCCCAACTGAAACACTTGATCTGAGTGTGATGATCCCGTGCCGGAACAATGTGCGGACGATGGGGCGTGTGCTTGAGTCGGTCCGCGGGTTGTGCTCGCAGCTGGTGGTGATTGATTCGGGATCGACGGACGGGACGCTGGAGCTGGTTGAGGCGTGTCGAGAGTGGGGGGGAAATGATCAGTGCGAGGTCGTTTTGGTGCAGACGCACTGGCGCGGGTTTGTCAAGACCAAGTCGATGGGTTTACAAGCGTGCAATCGCAGGTATGCGCTGTGGTTGGATTCGGATGAGCCGGTGAGTCGCGAGATGGCGGCTTCGGTACGGAGAGCGGTCGCGGATGGTGTCGATGCGGCGAAGGTCCGGCGGGTCGTGGAGTACAAAGGGAAGCTGTTGATGCACTCGTGGCAACCTGAGTGGCGGCTCCGGCTGGTCAGGATGGATCTGGTGCGCGATGGACGGGCGCGGTTTACTGGGATCGATCCGCACGATTATCTCGAGGTGGACAGCGGTGTCGATGTGCGGGCGCTCGATGGGGTGCTGGTGCATGACTCGTTCGAGACCTTCAGCGAGCACCTCGGCAATCAGCTCCGGCTCTCGCGCACGAGCGCGCAGTCGCTGCACGCGATGGGCAAGCGCGGGAGCGTGTGGAAGATCATGACCTCCCCGATCGGTGCGTTCTTCAAGCAAGCGATCGTCAAGGGCTCGTGGCGCGACGGCTCCGCGGGCTGGCTCGCGGCAACCACGAGCGCGGCGGGGGCGCTGATGAAACACGCGGTGCTGTATGAGCTGGGGCGTTTAGATTGTGATGAGCAGCTGTAGTCAGTATTGGTTACGGCATCGAGTACATGTATCCGATTTCGTTACAACTCAAACAGGGCAGCTCGCCGGTTGAGTAGCATGGGTTGCAGCTGTTGTATCCACCTTCGCATGAGGGGCAATACAGCTGTCCTAGCCCACCGCATGGAGGGCACGGGCCGCCTCCTTGGCCGTTGCATGGGATGCAATACAGGATCCCCTTACCGGAGCAGCTGTAGCAGGGCATGAGGTAAGGATTTCCCCACATGTCGTATCCTGAAACGATCGCGCCTGATCCGTTGCAGGGCATGCAGTAGAGGGTTCCGGTTCCGTTGCAGTCGTAATGTTTGATTGATCCGGAGCCGTAGCAGTTGTTGCACTGCTTTGTGAAGTTGCCATTGCAGTTGCTGCAGGTTGCGCCACCGGCGCCGTTGCAGTTGTAGCATCGGACTCTTGAGTCTCCCGAGCACTCTCTGCAGACGAAGGCTTGTGCGGAGCATCCGTCCGGGTGAGCGGTGATCTGGATGAGCTCTCCGTCACGGAACTGGTACTGGTAGTGTGTGCATTCTTGTGAAACGCTGATCAGGTCTTTGTCTGAGTACCGGCTAGATTTCGAAGAGTTATATGCTTTCTTGATTGTGGATTTGCGAACATTTGAGTTTGAGTGTGTCGTGTTTGTTGGATTGTTTGGAACAGTAGAAAAGAAATCAAGAACGGGTTGAATGTCATACCCGAACTTGGCCAGGAACTCGCCAGCATACCGGTCGGCATCGTCTTCTCTTCCGGTCGATGATGTTTGGAAAAGCCACTGGTTTCCGTGGGGTTTGTAAACGTTCTTTGCGTGACCGAGGTCTTGGTGTGCCCATTCGTGGGCCATGATGAAGGCGAGTACTTCGTTTGGCTTTCCGACAAACGAGACGTCGATATAGATCATGCCGCCGTCGAGTGCGAGACCCCATGAGTTTGTTTGGAGGATGTGCATAGGGAATCGCTTGCCGCTGTGGAGGACGAGTTGTTCATAGATTGTCCACATGCGTGCTTCGCCCGATCCGCTAAGGATTTCGAGGCTACCACTAAAGAAATCGCGTTGCTCGTTGAGGTAGTAGCTTGTCTGTTTGGGGTCCTGCAGATAGAACTGCGCTTGTGCGAGGCAGCTGAACAGGACAGAAACGAGTAGTGCGACGATGCCGTTTGAATAGCGTGTCATGAGCGTCTCCTTGGTTGATGAGCTGTGTAGATTTCTATATATCATAATTTGTTACATATCACGGAGTGGTCAGCCGGCGGGATGACATAATCACAAACTATTAACATTGAAAGCGGTGGCTCAGCCACCCAAAGGGGTGGTTTGGGCGGCTGGTGGTGCACGACTGGGCGATTGCCTGTGTCGCTGCAAATTTTGGGGTCAATCGGGCTTTCACAAACAAGATCGCGGATTGCCTATGATTTCGCGTGCTCTAGCGATGTGCTGGGGTGGTTGAAGGGGCCGAGGGTTGGTTTTGACCAATCTGGTTCGGCGAGCGCCCTGAACGGGGCAGAATGGTTGATTGATGAGCGAGAAATATCGCGAGGGCGGTGGGTCTGGTAAGCGTGGGGGATCGAAGAAAGGCGGACGACGCAGTGGGGGCGGCGGACGCAAGGGTGGGGGACGCGGCAAGCGAGAGAAGGATGCGCCGGAACCCAAACGGGTTCGGACGGTCAGCGAACCCAAAGGCGGGTGGTCGGACGAGTCGTTCCGTCTGGATATGACCTTCGCGGATCTGGGGTTGGGTGATGATATTCTTAAGGCGATCGACGAGCTTGGGTTCAAGCATCCGACGAAGATCCAGGCGGAGCTTGTGCCTCTGGCGCTGACGGAGGTGGACATCCTTGGTCAAGCGAAGACGGGTACAGGAAAGACGGCGAGTTTCGCGCTTCCGCTGCTTGAGCTGATCGAGCCGGGGGATTCGATGTGCGCGATTATCCTGGCGCCGACGCGCGAGCTCGCGGTGCAGATCAAGCAGGACATCGAGGAGCTGGCGCCCCACACTGGGTTGAGCGTCTGCGCGATCTACGGCGGACAGTCGATCAATGTGCAGGCGGATCAGCTCCGCAAGCATCCGGAGATTATCGTGGGGACGCCGGGGCGTGTGCTGGACATGATCGAGCGTGGGTTCTTGTCGCTTGAGCACATCGAGTTCGCGGTGCTCGACGAGGTAGATCGGATGCTGGACATCGGATTCCGCGACGACATCCGCAAGATCCTTGGGAAGTGTCCGAAGGATCGTCAGACGATCTTTGTCTCGGCGACGTTCACCCCTGAGATCGAGAAGCTGGCGCGCAAGTTCATGCACGATCCGGTCAAGCTCGAGGTTTCGGCTGGTGCGCTGACGGTTGATCTGGTCAAGCAGGGGTATGTTTCGGTCGAGGCGTGGGACAAGCGCCGGATGCTGGGACACCTACTGACGCACGAGGAACCCGCGCTGACGATTGTGTTCTGCCGAATGAAGCGGACGGTGGATTCGGTGGTTCGGTACCTGGAACGCAAGGGCATCCCGGCCCACGCGATCCACGGCGATCTCACGCAGTCCAAGCGGAACTCGGTGATGAACAAGTTCCGCTCTGGTGATCTTGCGGTGCTCGTCGCGAGCGATCTGGCATCGCGCGGGATCGATGTCGAGGGGATCACGCACGTGGTTAACTACGACCTCCCTGAAGATCCGGACATCTATGTGCACCGCATCGGCCGGACGGCTCGCGCGGGGCGCGAGGGGCACGCGTGGTCGCTCGTGACTCCGCAGCAGGGATCGCTGCTGACGGAGATCGAGATCCTGGTCAACACCGAGATCCCGGCGATGAGCTATCCAGACTTCGAGGCGCGCGAGCGTCCGGAGGATTGGAAGGACGAGCCGACGGGTGGTCGTCCGACCTACGAGGTCAAGGGCGTGAACAAGGAAGTGAAGAACCGTTTCGCGGAGGAAGCGCCTCCGGCTGAGAAGGAGATGTCCGACTCCGAGAAGGCGGCGAAGTTCCCCGGCGGGGTCATCCCGGCGAAGCGTCCGCCTCGCGTGATGCGCGGCAAGACGCGGACACGCGGACGGTAAAGCGACATGGAATATTGATATGAAAAAGCCCGAGCAGGTCGCTCGGGCTTTTTGATTGTGCTTGTGGGACGTCTCAGCTTGTTGTGACGGCTTCTTCGCGGCTGATGGAGCCGATGATCGCTGGGGCGTTGCCCTTGGTGACGTGGACCTTTGGCTCGGTCTGGCGGTCGGCGGCACGTGCGTGCTGGACGGCGTTGGAGTCGGTCTTTGCGTCGGTAGTCGCAGGTGGGGTCGCTTCGAGGCACTCACGCATGCGGCGTCCGGCTTTGAACTTCACGGTGCGCTTCGCTGGGACAGGGACGCGCTCGAGGGTCTTTGGGTTCTGGGCCATGCGCGGGGCGCGTTGTTTGACTTCAAAGACGCCGAAATCGCGGAACTCGAGGCGGTTGCCCTCTCCGATTTCATCGATGACCTGATCAAGAAACTCCTGGATGATCTGTTTAGCGACGACGCGTTTGTGTCCGGTGCGTTGTGCGATCTGGTCAACCAGTGCTTTCTTGGTGATGGTTTTCATCGTGGGTGTCTTTCTTGGTCTTCGGCTTTGTCCATCGTTGCGTGCGGAGCGCTGATGGGCTTGAATCCGGCGCGGTGTACGGTCAGGTGTGCGGGCGCCGGCGCGTCGTTTTTTAGGTCCCGTCGGAGGGCTTCGGGAGAGGCCCTTGATCCCGATCGGTAGATGCCCCAAACGAATGGTTGCTGCGTGATCCTGTGCGGGGGGTGGCAGCTGTATTGCCCGGTGGGGACGCCGGGCGGCGTGCGGGAATATGTGATTCTCGCATGGGCAGTATCGCAGACTAAATCGCTCAGGTCAACGGGGTAAGAATACTTCTTTGCGACATAAACCAAAAACGATCAAGCACTTGCAATTGGGTCTTTGGTCTGCTATGGCTGAGTATGGAATCCGCTTCTGGGCATCAAAATGAGGGTGGATCATCGGTCTCGATCGGTGGTGGTCGTGCTGTGGATTCTGCGATTTTGCGGTTCAGCTTTGTGCGTTCTTCAGGTCCGGGCGGGCAGAATGTCAACAAGCGCGCGACCAAGGCGCAGCTGCGCGTGCGCGTGGAGGATCTTGGATTGCCGTTCGGCGCGGCGCGTCGTCTGCGCAAGAACGCGGGGAGTTTGATGACGCAGGATGATGAGTTGTTGATCTCGTGCGATGACACGCGGAGTCAGTCGCGCAACAAGCAGGGCTGCATCGATCAGCTGCGCGCGATGGTCAACGTTGCGATGGTGATCCCCAAGACGCGGAAGAAGACCAAGCCGACCAAGGGTTCTGTGGAGCGCCGGATCGATGCGAAGAAACGGCGCGGAGAGATCAAACGCATGCGCGGCTCGCGCGGGGAAGACTAGAGTTGTCCATGAATGATCAGCGTCCAACAGATGATCGATACGCGATCGCGATCGAGTGCTCGAATCCCGGCGCGTGCGCTGACGGGCGCGGCGAGGTCGGTTTGGCACGGATCCACAGCGACGGCTCGCTCGCGTGTGTCGGTGTTCGTCCACTCGATGAATCGATGCGCGGCAGCGACGGGATCATGAGCGGGATCGACGCGCTGTGTAGTGAACACGGGATCGGGAAGCAGCAGATCGCGCGTGTTGTGGTGTCGGTTGGTCCTGGGGGGTACACGGGACTGCGTGTATCGGTGACCTTGGCGAAGGTGCTCGCGCTCTCGCTGAGGTGTTCGGTGGTGAGCGTCCCAACCGCGGCGGTGGCGCAGGCGTGCCGAGCGACGCACGATGGAGCAGTGATCGCGCTGGCGTCGAAGAACGGCAAGGCGCATTGCACGCGCGTCGGTGGGGGAGCGGATTTGCAAGTCATCGGGGTGATCGGGGCGGAGGAGATCGCTGGAATTGGTGGGGGCGTGCTGGTCGCGGACAAGCACCTTCCGGCTGGGATGCGGGACGCGGCGACTCAGTCAGGGATGGTGATCGAGGAGCTGAGGTTAGGGGCTCAGGGGTGTTTCAAGGCTTCTGAGGGGCGAAATGCGGTTGATCCGAGCGAGCTCTCGGTGATGTACGCTCGCGAGCCGGACGCGGTGACGCAGTGGAGAGCGCTGCACGGCTCCTGAGTAAAGCTTGTTTATGAGCGCCTTGTTCGAGCAAGTTATTGGGGACCTTGGGGAAAGTGTTGAAAGTTGGGGGGGTTGTGTTATCGGTGTGAAGTTGGGGGGATTGGGGGACGATGAGCGGGAGTACGGGTGTCTATGAAGGCGTCCGAAACCGAGGTCATCGATGAGCAAGGACGCCCCTGATTGGTCGAATAAGAAGGTCTTCACCACTGGTGAAGCGGCGCAGGTCTGCAAGGTTTCGCAGCAGACGATTATCCGTTGCTTTGACTCTGGTCGTTTGAATGGATTCCGCGTGCCGGGGTCTCGGTTCCGGCGGATCCCGCGTGAGGAGTTGATGCGCTTTATGCGCAGCAACGACATCCCGCTGGAGGTTCTGGGGAGCTCGCTTAAGCGGATTCTGGTGGTGGATGACGACGTGCAGATCGCGTCGCTGATCAAGGACGTGTTTGGTGATGATGGCCGGTTTGATGTCCGCGTGGCGCACAATGGGTACGACGCGGGGATGGAGACCGAGCGTTTCCAGCCTCACCTGATCCTGCTAGATTACATGCTGCCTGATATCAATGGGGATGTAGTGTGCAAGCGTGTGCGTGAGCGTGAGTCGCTCGCGGAGACGCGCGTGCTGTGCATCTCAGGGGTGATCGAGTCTGATGAGATCGAGGGTCTGCTTGATGCGGGAGCTGATGGGTTCTTGAAGAAGCCGTTTGATCTTGGTGAGCTGATGTCGCGTGTTGAGTCGCTGCTTGAAATGAATCAACGGAGCGCGGGGTGAGCATGAGCACGACGGCAGCGGGACAAGTCGAGCAGGTCAGCGGGCGTCAGGTCGAAGCGATCCTCGCGGGGATCACGCGTCTGCCAACGCTTCCAGCGGTCGCTGCTCAGCTGCTGTCGATGGGCGCGGACGAGGACGTGCGACTCGATGAGGTGATCGAGCTGATCGAGGCGGATCCGGCGCTGAGCGCTCGGATGTTGTCGTTGTGCCGCAGTGCTGATGCGGGGCTTGGGGATCGGATTACGACTGTGCGTCGAGCGGTGATCATGCTTGGACTCGAGGCGGTCCGGACGGCGGTGCTGAGCGTGCTGATCTTTGATCAGCTGCGTGTGGATGTGCATGCTGAGGAGGGGGCAGAGCCGGCGTTTGATATCGAGGGATTCTGGACACGCGCGATCGCGGTCGCGTGCACGAGCGAGTGGATCGCGAAGAACACCAGCACGATCGGGGTGAGCGGAGAAGAAGCATACCTCGCGGGATTGCTCCATGGGCTCGGGAAGCTGGCGCTGTACAACGTGCTCCCTAAGTCGTGGGAGAAAGCGCTGGCGCTGGCATCGAGTCATCACCTGACTCTGAGCGGCGCGGAGCGCGCGACGATCGGTCTTGATCATCACACGGCTGGGAAGCGATTGAGCGAGCACTGGGGGCTTCCTGAGTCGATCCGTGACGTGGTCTGGTTGTACGGTCAACCGAGCGCGGCTCTTCCTGAGCATTGCAACGCGGAGCTTGTGCTGGTCACGACGCTGTCGTGCTTGTGGTGCGAATCACAGCACCTGGGCTGGTCGGGCGATGGATCGCACGGGATCGATGCGAGCGAGATCGCATCGGAGATCGGGGTGGATCTGGAAACACTCGATTCAGTCTCAGGGGAGATCGTCGAGCGCGTCAGCGAGCGTGCGCGGATCCTTGGGGTGGGGGAGTTCAGCGCTCCGGAGCTGTTGTTCTCGTCGTTGACACGCGCCAACACCAAGCTTGCTTCGATCAACCAAGAACTGCGAGGCAAGCAGCAGATCGCGGATCGCTCGCACTCGCTGCTCGCGGCGGTGGATGTGTTCTACGACGCGATCGGTGATGGGGTGGAGATGGAACGCATCGTCGAGGGGCTCGTCCGTTCTGGCGGGAAGCTGACGGGGATCGATCACGGGGTGGTGATCATGCAGGACGCTCCGGGCGCTGCGTGGATGAAGTATCAGGTGGTGGACGGGAAGATCGTTGATCCCAACAACGCGGGACAGGTTGTTGTTGGTCCGAGCGTGTCAGACAGCGGCGAGATCCGTCCGGGACACATCGCGGGACTCAGCGGCGATCAGGTGCTGGACCTGGCGAATCTGGACTGGTTCCGCACGATGATCCAGTCGGTGCGCGAGATCGGGGTTGCTTCGCTGATCGGGGTCGGAGACTGCGGCGAGCATGGAGAAGCGAATGAGTCAGTATCGTGTCTTGTCGTGCTGGTCAAAGCGTCGAGCGACGCGGCTCCTGAACTGAGCGCCAAGGGGTTCCGCGTGGTCCGCAGAGCGTGGGCGCGAGCGCTAGAGAATGTTGTCCAGGCGCGCGATGCGAAAGTACTCGCGGAAGAGATCGCGAGCGCCAACCGAGAACTCGCGGAGATGCAGCGCCAGCGGACGAAGAACGAATCACTGCTGCGCCTCGGACAGATGGCGGCGGGGGCGGCGCATGAGATGAATAATCCGCTTTCGGTGATCAACGGACGCTCGCAGCAGTTGTTCGAGCGCCTTGGAACGCAGCGGGATCGGGACGCGGCTCAAGCGATTGCGCAGGCGGCGGATTCGCTGTCGAGCATGATTACCTCGATGCATCTGCTCGCTGAGCCACCAGAGCCGACGATTGCGTCGACTGATCCGGTGCTTGTGGTGCGTCAGGCGATCGAGCAGGCGAAGAGCAAGTGTCATCGCGGCGGGATCCGCGCGAAGGTGAAGCTGCATATCGCTGGTGTGCTTGAGCCGATTGATGTGGATCGTGAGTTGATGGCGAGTGCGATCAGCGAACCGATCATCAATGGTGTTTTATCGAATCCTTCGGGTGTTGTGAATGTTTCGATTGAACCCGCGGGCGGGGATGGCCGAGTAATGGTACGGATCGTTGATACGGGGCCCGGCTTATCGCAGAGGGCGCTGAATCATGCGTTCGATCCGTTCTTTTCAGAGCTCAAAGCGGGGCGTCGTCCTGGATTGGGTCTGTCGAGATCTCGGAGTGTGATCGAGTTGCACGGCGGCGCGATTGATATCTCCAACACGCCCGGGAAGGTATCGGGTGCACAGGTACAGATCGTGCTTCGCGGGAAGCACAAGGGCCGTAAGTCGGCGGCATGATTGAACGCATGATGATTCAAGGATGAGAGAAGCGAGCACGCCATGAACCACAGGGACACACCATCTGAGCAGCCGACGGGCAAGGAAACGCTCGGGCACGCGTCGATCGAGGGTCCGGATTCAACGATTCTTGAAACGGTCGGGCTCCGCGCTCGCGTACTTGCGGTGAGTCCGCGCCGATCGATCCGTCGTCGGGTCGCGTCGATGCTCCACGGGCGGATCGAGTCCATCGAGTTTGTCGAGACCGCGAACGAGGCGCTCGAATACATCAATACAAGCAATACCGATCTGGTGATCATCGAACGGGCGCTGTCCAACGGCGACGGGATCGAGCTGCTCGAGACCATCACGCATCATCATCCGATGATCGTGGGTGTGGTGCTCGGAGCGATCCAGAGCACGGACGACGCGGTCCGCGCGATGCGCGCCGGGGCGTGTGATCTGATCCAGATGAGCTCGAAGGAAGCGGACACGGTCCGTCGCTTGGTCGGAGCCGCGGAGCGTGCTGAGCGGGTTCGTCGGCGCGATGCTCGCGTGGATCGTCTCAAGAAGCTCTGCAACAAACTCAACAGCGCTCGCGAGGAAGTCACGGGACAGATCGGCGGGCTCTGCACAGACCTGACCGACGCGTACAAGGACCTGACCCAGCAGTTTGGCGAGGTCAAGATCACCAGCGAGCTCGAAACACTGCTGCGTCAGGAGCTGGATATCGAATCGCTGCTGCGGACGCTCCTGGAGTTCACGCTCTCGAAGATTGGTCCGACGAATGCGGCGATCTTTATGCCCACCAGCGGAGGGGACTACTCTGTTGGCGCGTACGTGAACTATGACATCGCGAAAGAGACCGCTGAGGTCATGCTCGATCAGCTCGCGGATTCGGTTCCTGAGAGCGTGGAGCATCTTGAGGGTGTCCGCGCGATGTCGGGACGTGTGGAGCTGACGGAGATGCTCGGGACCAGCGCGTACTGGGTCGAGGATTCGACGATGCTGACGATCTCGTGCCGAGAGGATGATGAGTGTCTTGCGGTGCTCGCGTTGTTCCGTGATCGCTCGCGGAGTTTCAGTGAGGATGATGTCCGCATGCTTGGGATCATCGGCACGCTGTTTGGCAACCAGCTCTCGCGCGTCATCCAGACGCACCATCGTCACCTACCGCGTGACCAGTGGGGGCTGAGCGGCGACTACGGCGTTGACGACGAGCCGGGCGATGACAGCTACGGCTTCGACGACGGGAACTATGGTGGTGATCTCGGTGGAGATGACTACGGCGACGACTACGGCGGGTTCGCGGCGTGAGCTGCTGGAACCTTTCGTCTAGTACGAAACTGAGAACAAAGAAATCCTAAGAAGATTCTGATCGGGCACCACCGCCCCGTCAGGGTCTCAACAATCACACGCGATCGGGCGTGTCGTCACACATGTTGTGTCGTCAGCGCGTTAGACTATCCTGCCGGGCAATCACCTGTCCCGCGGGAGTTTTTTTATGATGGACATCCTCTTCGGCGACCTCGCACCTTGGTTCACGGCCCCGGCGCTTCTGGGGACTGGGGTTCTGTTTATACAACTCCTGATGGGTGAACTCGGAGGGGACGGGGCGCTTGATATTGATCTCGATATCGACACGCACGCGGATCATCCGGGTGTGGAGTTCGGGATCCTGAGTCTGCAGTCGATCTCCGCGTTCTTCCTTGGATATGGATGGGTCGGGCTCGCGGCGTATCGCTTCTTGAATGTTGGGTTTACTGGAGCGGCGTTTATCGCGGTGCTCGCGGGGGTCGGTGTCGCGTGGCTGATGGTGTGGTTGCTGCGGACGTTCCTGAAGCTGCAGAACAACACGAATGTTTCGATCCACCAGACGGTGGGTCTTGAGGGGGAGGTCTACGCAACGGTCCCTCCTGAGGGGACTGGACGCGGGGAGATTATCCTTGTGATCAATCAGAGTCAGCACAACTACTTCGCGACCCAGGAGGGGAGCGAGGCGATCCAGACGCGGAGCCGAGTACGCGTGCTCCGTGCTGATGCGGCGAGCAACACGATTGTTGTTGAGCCGGTCTAATGCATAACCCGAACGATGATGAGCGTTCAGAACACAATATGGAGGGACATCTATGACCATTGAATCGTTATTCCGATCACCCATTGCCTCGACGACACTGTCGCAGGCGGACACGTCCAACAGCGGGATGTTCATCATCATCGTTGTCGCGGTGATCTTGTTCGTCGGCGTCTTTGTGACGCTGTTCCTTGCGACGCGGTATCGGCGCTGTCCGTCCAACCGGATCCTGGTGATCTGGGGTACAGGGTCCAAGTCCTCGGCGCAGTGCTACCACGGCGGCGGTAAGTTTGTGTGGCCTGTGATCCAGGACTACGCGTACATGTCGCTTGAGCCGTTGGTGATTGAGATCCCGTTGCAGGGGGCGCTGTCGCTCAACAACATCCGCGTGAATGTGCCCTCGACGTTTACGGTTGGTATCTCCAAGAGTCCGGTGCTGATGAACAACGCGGCTGAGCGTTTGCTGGGTCTCAATCAAGCGGCGATCCAGGATCAGGCGCAGGACATTATTCTGGGTCAGCTCCGTCTGGTGATCGCGACGCTCTCGATCGAGGAGATCAATAAAGATCGCGAGAAGTTCATGAGTCTGGTTAACGAGAACGTTGCTGAGGAGATCAACAAGATCGGTCTCTCGCTGATCAACGTGAACATCCGAGACATCACGGACGAGTCGGGCTACATCGAAGCGATCGGTAAGCGTGCGGCGGCTGAAGCGATCAACCGCGCGAAGGTCGAGGTGGCGCAGCAGGACCGCGAGGGTGCGGTCGGTGAAGCCGCTGCGGTCCGCGAGCGCAACGTCCGCGTCGCTGAGGAGCGGTCGCTCGCTGAGCAGGGTCAGAAGAACGCGGAGCAGCAGCAGCGCATCGCCGTCGCGGCTCTCGAGGCGCAGGCGGTCGTGGGTGAAGTCGAGTACAAGCGTGACCAGGAGATCGCGGCCGCGGAACGTCTCGCTGAAACTATCGCGGCTCAGAAGCGCGCCGAGCAGGAGCAGCGTGTCCAGGTCGCGAGCGCCGAAGCGACCGCGGTCGAGGGCGAGAACAGCTCGTCGGCGAAGGTTGCGGAGTCCAACGCGCAGCTCGCGGAGATTCGAGCAGAAGCGAGCCGACGCTCGGACGTCGCGACGGCTGAAGCAAAGCAGAAGATCTTTACCGCTCAGCGCGAAGAGGAACTGGCGCGTCTGGCGAAGGAACAGCTGGCGCCGCAGGAGATCGAGCTCAAGCGCGTCGAGATCGAAGCGGAAGCGGTCGCAGAACGCGAGCGGCGCGAGGCGCGCGGTCACGCGGACGCGATCCTGGCGAAGTACGAAGCGGAAGCGAAGGGTACCCAGCAGGTGCTCGAGGCGAAAGCGGAGGGGTATCGTCAGCTGATGGAGTCGTGTGCTCAGAATCCACGCATCGCGCCGACGCTGCTGATGATCGAGCAGCTCCCAGAGCTCGTCGCGATGCAGGTCAAGGCGATCCAGAACCTCCAGATCGACAAGATCACAGTCTGGGACTCCGGGAGCGGCTCACGCGATGGGAACGGCAACGCGACGGCGAACTTCCTGAGCGGGATGATCGGGTCGCTGCCACAGGTCCACGAGCTTGCCAAGCAAGCGGGGATTGAACTCCCCAGCGCGCTTGGACACGTTGTTGACACCGATGAAGCTAGGTCAGATTCGATTCCTGAATCCAAGCCTGCGTCGGGACACGACTCATAAGCACGAGCTTAAATGAAACAAAGAAGCACCCCAGATCGCTCTGGGGTGCCTTTGTTTTTGGGAACGGGAGTCTATCGATCGGTCAGACGACGAACCGTCCGGTGACCTCGGCGAGCGAGTCCGCGGTTTTGGCGAGCGCGTCGCAGGAGCTTGCCGAGAGTTCGGCAGCGCTGTTGACCTCGCGGATCGACTCGGTGATGTCGGAAATATCACAGGAGACTTCCTGGACACCATGAACGATGGCTCTGAGGTTCTCGGCGGCGTTGTTGGCGAGATCGCCGTTCTGGATGGCTCGTTCGACGGTGTCACGCATCTGGTCCGCGGCTGAGCGTGAGTTGTTGCTGAGCTTCGTGATCGCGTCGTGGATCTCGGTTGCCGCGGTCGATGAGCGGTCAGCGAGCTTGCGGACCTCGTCGGCGACGACGGCGAATCCTCGACCCTGCTCTCCGGCGCGGGCGGCTTCGATCGCGGCGTTGAGCGCGAGCAGGTTGGTCTGGTCAGCGATGTCCGAGATGGTCTGGACAAGCTCGGCGATCGAGTTGCTCGCGAGGACGAAGTTGTCAACAGCTCCGGCGGATTCTTCGATCTGTCCCTGGATGCTCTTGATGTTGTCGATGGTCTGGGCGATCACTTCGCCGCCTTCTTGTGCGGCCTTTGACGCGTTCTCGGCGCGAGAGAGCGCATCGTCGGCACGCTGCGTGATGCTCTGGGTGATCCCGGAGGTCTCGACCGCGGCGCCGGCGATCTGCATAGACGCTTCTCGCGTTTCTTGTGTGGACAGGTCGATCTGCTTGATGGTGTGGCGCATGGATTGGAGGAATCCGTCGACCGCGGAGGTGACTTCGCTGAGTCCCGAGTTTGGGTCGAGCTCGATCGATTGGGAGAGGTCGTTGGTGGTTTCCATGAGCGCGAGCTGTTGACCGAGCTGGGCCGCGGCGTTGGTGATGCTCTCGGCGGCTTGATCGAGTTCAGCTTCGCGATTAGCCGCGGACTTCATATCAACGAGCGCGGTGTGGGTGAGGTAGATGAGGAATCCGACCTCGGCGACGAGCCAGATGGCGTGCTCGATCCAGCGGAGCTTGCTCGCGGTTTCGATGCCGTACATGGACTGGGTCCAGAAGATCCCACGGAACGCGTGGTCCGCGGCAGCGATCAGTGTCGCGGCGATCAGGACGCGCCAGTCGCGGTAGAGCGAGAGGATCGCCATGGACGCGAAGTAGTGGAAGTGGTATTCGATGCGTCCGCCTCCGACGTGGACGAAGAGTCCGCCCATGAGCGCGAAGGCGATGCCTGTCGAGAGGCGGGTGATGGTTTCACCCGCTTTGATGCGTGACAGCGCGAAAGGGAACAGTGCGACGATCCCGCCGAGGGCGATCGATGCGATCAGGTGGTTATTGGGGCTCGCGGATGCGCCGATCCAGGTCTTGGGGGAGATGAAGAACGCGAGGGCTACGAGGATGATCCATTGCGCGATCAGTGCGACGCCGAGGATCCGATCGGTTTTGGTGCAGAGCGCATTGAAGGCGGCCTTGAAGCGATCTGTCGCGTACGTTTCGAGTGTTGTGGTGCTCATGGCGTGGTGTTCCCGGAGGTGGTTGGGCAGGTTTCGGTGGTGTCACAGATAATGGGATCGATGGATGTATTGCGTTCACTGGATTCACTTGATTCGGGGCACAGCGGGCATCCGAACACGGGTGCTTGCTCTGCGATGGGTTGGTTCCCGTTGAGAATGTCTTTGAGCGCGAAGGATCCGGTGTTTGGTCCGGTATGGGCGCGTGTGGGGGTGAGTCCGCCGGAGAAGCTCAGTGAGCCGTCGGGCGCGTAGACGAGCGTGTGTCCCGAGGTCATGGCTCCGAACCGCTGAGCGGTCTCTGAGCCGGGATCGGGGATGCACTCGATGTTGGGAAGACGTCGGAGTCTCTTCGTGATGCTCGTGCGCGCGAAGTCTTCTTCAGGGTCTGCGGCTTCACCTGGAAGCGGCTCGAAGATCAGCGCGAGGACCTTCGGGGTTGCTTGGGTGTTTGCGAGGACGGCTTCGAGTTCGTCGATGGTTGATCGTGTGCACGGACATCGCGGATGGACCGCGAGGACGATGGTGTGGGAGTCGTCGCTGAGAGATACAGACTGATTATCGGGCCAGGTATTGGCGACCTGACCGACCATTCCCGGCTTGGTCGCGTAGTCAGCGAGCAGTCCCAGACCGGTCCCGATCACACCCAACCATGCGGCAATTCCCAAGATAAACCAACGATTTTGAGCCATAAACATCTCCTAATGACGCGTCATCGGAGAAATCTGTGGCTTACTGGAACAAGAGTCGAGTGTCTTTAATACATTAGGTATGAACACTTAGCCCACTTCTGGGGAGGAAGTGAATCAATCGTCAAAGTACGCGCTCGCGTCGTCTGGGAGGTCGGCGAGGAATGCTTCGCGATCGATCGTCTCGACGGTCATGTCCTCGTCGAAACGTCCGGTGTCCTGATCGGGGATGTGGAGTTGTTTGCCTGAGTTGGACTTTGATCGTTTCTCGACTCGGCTGCGGGCGCGGAGGATGAGCTTGATGGGAACCTCGCTGAACGGGAGCAGCTCTCGGATGCGGTTCATGAGGTAGCGCTCGTAGTTGAGCGTGAAGCGCTCCGGATCGTTGACAACAAGCACGAGGGTTGGGGGGTTGGTCTTGACCTGCGATGCGAAGTAGACGCGTGCCTCGGCGCCGAGTTTGTTGGATGGTCCACGCGCTTCGATGATCGAGGAGATGGTTCGGTTGAGCTGACCTGTTCCTACGCGTGTGGATGCTTGTTCGAACATCTCGCTCGCGATCTCGAGCGTCTCGGTGACGTTGAGTCCTTCCTTGGCGCTGATGATCGCGATGGGCGCCCACGAGAGTCCCTTGAGTTCCTTGCGGATGTATTCTTCGTAGCGTTTAGGGGTCGCTTGGCGTCCGGCTTGGTCGGAGCCGTCTTTCGCGATGTCCCATTTGTTGAGGACGATGACAACGGGTTTGTGCGAATCGACGATGAGCTTGCCGAGTTGCTCGTCGACCTGCGAGATCTCTGTCGTTGCGTCGAGGAGGTACAACACCACATCGGCGCGGGTGATCGCACGCTTGGCGCGATCGAGCGCGTAGTACTCGATCTTGTCCTGGAATGATTTCTTTCGACGCAGTCCGGCGGTGTCGATCGCGAGGATGGACTTGCCGTCGATTTCGATCTTGACGTCCACGGCGTCGCGTGTGGTCCCTGCGATTTCCGAGACGATCACGCGTGGTTCTCCCGCGAGGGTGTTGACGAGCGTGGACTTCCCGGCGTTGCGTTTCCCGACGATCGCGACTTTCATGTCGACTTCTGGTTCTGGTTCGCCGTGGTATTCCGGGACGATGTCGAAGAGCTTGTCGAGCATGTCGCGGCGGAGGTATTTGGATTTGGACGAGCAGATCAGCGGCTGGCCGAATCCGAACGCGGCGAGCTCGTACGCGTGGGGTTCCCATCCGGAGTCGTCGCACTTGGTCGCGATGACGTGGACTGGGGTGAGCTCGGAATTTTTGGTGCCGTCCTTGCTCTGTTTTGTATCCCTGCGTCCGAGTTTTTGCTCGCGGAGCATCTGCGCGATCGCTTGGTCTTGTCCGGTGATCCCGGCTTGGCAATCGACGGCGAAGAGGATGACGTCCGCTGTGGACACGGCTTGGGCGATCTGCTGCTCGATGTCGTTGGTGAGTGTTGCGAGGTCGGCGCCGATCTCGTTGTAGCGAGCGCCGTCGGCGACGTAGACCCCGAATCCGCCGGTGTCGGTGAGCTCGATTTGCTTGGCGGTGCCTCGCTCGTTGGTGGGGTCCTTGGGGTCGGGGAGCTCGACGATGGTGGAGATCCGATCGCGCGTGACGCCCGGCGTTGGGTCAACGATGGCGATGCGCTCCTGAGCGATGAGGTTCAGGAGGGAGGACTTACCGACATTTGGTCGGCCGACGATGGCAACACGAGGGATGGGCATAGTCGAGGATCATAGACAGCCGCTTTGATTTGTCATTTTGGGAGCGACACAAACCAATGAAATTGAGGGGTTTGCGGGCATCTTTGTTTCAAAGTCACGGCTTGCCGAAGACGGTCAAGCCGTGGCACCCATGTTGGGTCAGAGCGCCGCGGCGAGTTGATCGATCAGCTCTTGGTGGGACTCGACGATCTGCGTCGCGCCGGCATCGCGGAGCGTGTCGGCGGGGGTCAGGGTTGCGAGACCGATCACACGCATGTTTGCGTTGCGAGCGGCCTCAACGCCGGAGACGGAATCCTCGACGACGATGGTGTCCTCTGGATCGTGTCCCATCACGCTCGCGGCGTGGAGGAAAAGCGCGGGATCGGGTTTCCACTTGTTGATCTGGTAGGCGCTGAACATCGCGAACTGGGTTGGGTCCTTTGGATGCGGGAAGCGGTTGATGAGCTTGGAGCCCGTCAGTGTGATCGTTGCTTTCTTGATCGGCGCGTTGGTCGCGACGCAGCGGTGCTGGGGGGCGGAGTGGTGGTCGTCGAGGAGGTCGAGCAGCTCGTGGATGCCTTCGATCGCCGGGACTGGATCGGACTGGAGCGCTTCGTACATGCGCGTGCGGTAGGTGTCGAGCAGATCGGGGACTTTGAATCCGAGCTGGTCCTCGACGTCTTGGTGGATGTCCTTGAGGTTGCGCCCTTTGAAGTGGGTGACGGAGTACTGCGTGTCGATCTTCCATCCCGCTTCGGAGACGGTCTGGGCGAGCACTCGGTTGGTGAGTGGTTCGGTGTCCACCAGTACGCCGTCGCAGTCGAAGATGACGAGGTTCGCGTTGTGCATCAGGACGCGGCCGTCGCTTCGGGTGCGGGTTCGTTGGTGTCGGCGCGCATGAAGAGGGCGTGGCCTTTGGTGATCGACTGTCCCGCTTTGATGGAGTGGGGGCCCATCCACTGAGCGAGCTCGGACAGCGGCGCGACGAGCGCGGAGTTTGGGTCGCTGGGATCGGTCAGGTGCTCGCAGTTCCACGCGTCCCAGAGCTGCGCCATCTTCTGAGGCATCGCGGGCGACAGCAGCAGCGACGCGATGCGGAGCGCTTCGGCGCATGAGTAGAGGATCGAACGCAGCGCGTGGGGCGCGTCGTCGAGGGTATCGAGTTGTTTGGCGAGCGTGAAGGGAGCGCTGTAGGAGATAAACTCGTCCACCTCGCGGACGATGGATCGTGCGGTGTCGAGCGCTGTTTCGAGATCGACACGCTCGAGCGCTTCGAGGTACTTGGTTGTTGCTTCTGAGGTGAACTTGGCAAAGTCGAAGGTGCGATCGGGATCGTCGACTGGATTGCCGGCGTTCTCGAGTGCTTTGCGAGCTGTTTGCAGGGATGAGCCGTCGGGGAAACCGAACTGTCCGTTGCAGGTCGCGGGGACGGTGCCTTCGAAGTATTTGGCGACCATGTTCCCGACGCGGGACATGGAGTTCCCGATGGAGTTGGCGAGGTCGGCGTTGTAGACCTCGACGAAGCGCGCGTGCGCGAAGTCCGCGTCGTTGGCACCCAGCGGGCCTTGGGTGGTGAGGAACCAGCGCACGGCGTCGAGCGAGTATTTCTCGGCGTATGCCTGAAGGAGATCGATCTCGATGAAGTTGCCGAGCGATTTGGACATTTTGGTCCCCTCGGCGATCCAGTACGCGTGCGCGTAGACGGTTTTGGGTGGTTCTTTCCCGAGCGCGTGGAGCATGGCTGGCCAGATGATCGCGTGGAACCAGAGGATGTCCTTGGCCATCAGGTGCGTGACTTCGCCTTCCCAGTACTTGCGGCGAACGTCGGTGTCAACGGTTGTCAGGTAGTTGCACAGCGCTTCGATCCACACATAGATGCGGTGTGAATCGTCAGTGGGCATCTTGATCCCCCAGTCCGCGTCGTCTTCTTTGATCTTGCGCGAGACGGGGACCTTCATGAGTCCTTGCTTGAGTCTTCCGAGGACCTCGTTCTTGCGCGCGCTGGGGAGGATCTGGATAGTGTCGTTTGCGAACTGCTCTTCAAGCCAGGACTGGTAGTTGTCGAGTCGGAAGAAGTAGTTCTGCTCGACGCGCTTTTCGAGTGGTTTACCGGTGACGGGGGAGTTGTAGTTGTTTTCTTTGGCGACGATCTCGGTCAGGTACTCTTCTTGGGAGGGGTCGTACCACCCCTCGTAGTCTCCGAGCTCGATGTCTCCCTGATCGAGGAGTTGTTTGATGTACGCGGAGGCCTTGTCCTTGTGGCGGTCTTCGGTGGTGCGGACGAAGTCGTCGTTGGAGAAGTTCATGAACTCGAACGCGGCTTTGAATCGATCGGCGTTGATGGTCGCCCACTCGTAGGGGGTCTTGTTGTTCTCCGCGGCGGTCTTGGAGACCTTCTCCGCGTGCTCGTCGGTGCCTGTGAGGAAGAAGACGTCGCGACCAACCAGACGCTGGGCGCGAGCGGCGACATCTGCGATCAGCGTCGTGTAGCAATGCCCGATATGCGGGCGATCGTTGACGTAGTAGATCGGGGTGGTGACGTAGTACGGCGTTTGGTTGGATGCGTCGGATGGCGGGTTTGGGGTCATGGCCAGGGATTGTAGATCCAGTGCTCAAAGAAGCGACCAGAAATGAGGCGATGTTTTCTGAACGACCGGTTTGTAATGTTCGTAAAAATGTTCTATCGTTCCGAGCTCTGCGGGGAATACTGTTGGGTGCTTGGTCATTGGTCTATCTGTTGAGAGGCGGGCAAGTTGGAACGAACGAAGTTTGAACAACTTGCTCTGTCACACCTCGACGCGGTATATCGCATGGCGTTCCACCTGAGCCGGGACGCTGATGTTGCAGACGAGCTGGTTCAGGAGGTCTATGTCCGGGCGTTCCGTCCCGGCACGATTGAGCGCTTCGAGGACAAGAGCGCTGATGACGACCCGACTTCGGGGACCGGAGGCATGCGATCGTGGTTGTTCGCGATCACGCACAATGTCTTCTACTCGAAGATCAAAAAGGACAAGCGGCGACCGATGGCGGTCGATGAGTTCTTTAACGAGTCGTCGGACGAGTTGATGCCCGATGAGGCGCCGCCGGTGTATGACCGCGCGTCGCTGGACTTCGAGCATGTCGATGAGAAGCTCAAGGAGGTTCTCTTCGGATTGAAAGAGGAGTACCGCGAGGTGCTGCTGATGTGGGCGGTCGATGGTCTGAAGTACCGTGAGATCGCTGAGATTCTGGAGGTTCCGATCGGGACAGTGATGAGCCGACTCCATCGCTCGCGTAAGGTGCTCAGCGACGCGCTGATGGGCGATGAGAAGGCTGTGGAAGAACTTGGTTTGAGGGTGATGTCAGGCGGATCGGTTGGCGATACTGAGAAGAGCGCGAGCGGACGCATGACAGATGGGCAGAACAACGATGACGAATGATCACTCACACAATCCCGACATGATCCACGGCTCGGACCTTTCCGCCGAGGAGCTCTGCATCGCATCGATGCTCCGCGCGTGTGCCGACGGCGAGCTGTGCCCCGAGGGGTGCGAGCGTCTGAAGAAGTATCTCGCTGAGAATCCCGACGCCGCGGCGCGGGTCGAGTTCGAGAAGAAGCTGCGTGGGTGCTGCGATCGTGTGATGCGCGAGCCCCAGTGTCCCGATGCGCTGCGCGCCAAGATCCAAGCGATGGCGGGCGCATCGATGACGGCGACCAACATCGAGGCATCCAACCAGATCACACGCGAGAAGAGTTTCTGGCAGCGGAGTCCCGTCATGAGCGCGATGGCGGCGGTGCTTGTCATCGCGGCGGGCGCGATGATCTGGCAGAGCTCGTCGCTCATCACCAAAGGCAGCGGGATCGGCGTGGTCGAAACAACCCCCGCGAGCTACGCGGAACGTCTGGGGAACTTTGTTGCTCGCGAGCATACCCGATGCAGCGAAGAGCGAGCCGCTCAGAACAAGCTGGTCCACAACGAGATCGGCGAGTCGATCGCGTACTTCTCTGATCGCTTTGAGCACTCGGTCACGATGCCCGGCTCGCTCAATGAGCACGAGCAGATCCAGTTCTACGGCGGCGGGGACTGTCATCTCCCAGCTACGGTCGCGTCGGGACACATGCGCTTCGATGCGGTGGGTCCAGACGGACAAACGGTCTCGCTGAGTCTGTTCGTCGCGCCCGATCCTGGACTCCTGGAGATGGAAGAGGGCACAACCTACGTGCTCAAATCGTCCCAGTGTCAGGAGCAGGGAGCGAGCCTGTTCGCGTGGTCACGCGACGGGGTGATGTACCTGCTCGTGTCCGAAGCGGGCGAGGACATGTGCGCCTCGGTCCGCGGGATGATGCAAGCGCCGGCGGCGATCAAGCAGCTCTGAGCGCGATTCAGAAACCGATACAGAAACCAATCCAGATAACACGCGCGGACCATGTGTTGGGTGTCGAGCCGAGCAGGCTGATATGCCGATTGAGTGGTGTGCGGCGTGTCCGTTTTTGTGCGGAATTCTTGTGCATATGCCGGAATTACGAGCAATTGTGGGCGGTCGGGACGAACCGGCTCGGGGTGCTGACGAGTATGATTCATAGACGAGGAAGGATCCATCGATGAGCAATGATCAACGCGGAATAGTTGGGGGTTTCTGGGGCGGGGGTGCCGCAGCCATGATCGGTCTGCTGACGATGTGCAGCGGAGAGGCGATCGCACAGAACGCGCTGGGCGACGGCAAGGGACTCCAAGCGAATCCGAGACAGGGTTCGGGCGGCGTGAACTACCAGCGTCCGAGTCTTGAGCGCGAGGTCCAGTTCCGCAACTCCATCGCGACGGGAAACGCTCCAGGAGGATTGAGCTTCCGAGGTGATCTTGGATACCGCGCCGCAGGGGAGTTCTCTGGGGATCTTGGGTCCGACTCGTTGTACACCTTCCGGCGTGACACGCTGTATTCGGGACTCGCCGGGATGGGGATCCGCGGGACCGATGCGCTCCAGTACCAGTTCTCGATGACGACCGGATCGCGGATCACGCGCAACATGATGGGCAACCTCGCGGTCTCACGCGACTACGGCGCGAGCTCAGCGGAGTTCAGCGGCGGGATCGGAGCGAATGATCCCATCGCGATCGATCCGCAGGGACGCTTTAACGAATCACGCGCCGATGTGAGCGGATCGCTCCGATCGACTGCGACCTACTCGGCGACCTCCAGCTTGGTCCCTGAGTTGATCTCGGTGTATGAGTCGGGGATCGAGCGGGATCGCTTTGGCGTGGTCTCGACGCCTTTGATGGGATTGGTTTCGACTCCGATGGATTCGGGGGTGCGTGTCCGTCGTCCGGGTGAGGTAGCCGCGCAGCGAGTGAAGACGTCGTACTCAGAGCTGATCGAGGACTACCAGAAGCGTGCTCGCGAGCTGCTGGAAACGGATGTTGATCCGGTCGATGCGCCGGGAAACACGACAGACCCCACGGGGATCGATCCGAGCGGTGTTGATGATGAGGCGATCCAGCAAGAGACCAATCAATGGATCAACAACCAACTGAGCAAGCTGCAGCGTCAGCTTCTGGGAATTCCTGAACCCACAACTCCTGAAGAACAGACGATCGAGGGAGAGGAAGGGTCGGATGATCCCGACAACGGCGTGCTGATTCGTGATCCGCTGGATCGTGACTCCATCGAGAGCGGCGTCCCAGAGATCGGGTTCGATCGCGGCGAAGAACTCGGCGGACAGACGACCTTCGAGATCGATCCCAAGACCCTCGAGCTGCTCCGCAAGAGCGGCGATCGCGTGACGTACTTGGTTGATCCGACGGCTGAGAGCACGGACGTCTACTTCGTGCATATGAAAGCGGGCGAGCGTTTGCTCAAGAACGGGCGCTACTTCGACGCGGAGGAACGCTTTACCAACGCGATGGCCGTGCGCCAGGGGAATGTCCCGGCGCAGATGGGGCGTCTGCACGCACAGATCGGCGCGGGGCTGGTGATCAGCGCGTCGGTGAATCTTCAGCAGTTGCTCAGCGAGCACATCGAGGTCATCTCGGTGCGGTACTCAGGTGATCTGCTCCCATCTGAAGAGCGGTTGAAGGAGTTGATCCTGACACTCAGCGAGCGTGCGGGATTGGTTGATCGTGGGCCTTTGATTCCAGAGGAGCCGACGAAAGTGCGCGTGGCGTGCGGCTTGTTGATGGCGTACCTGGGATTCCAGATCGGCGATCAGCAGCAGATGCAAGACGGTTTCGGTGTGATCCGCGAGATCGGGTCTGCGTCTGATCAGCGTCTGGTGACGCTGCTTGATGCGGTTTGGAGTGCGGCACTGGAAGACGCAGAGGGCGGAACGCAACCATGAATCAGGACTCCGGCGCTGGGCGCGGCGGATCTTTGCGTGACTACTGGACCGATGGATCGGTGTCTCGTTTATGCGCGGCGCTCAGTGAGCTGTCGGGTGTTTCTGTGCAGCTCCGCGACGAGCGCGGGATCGTGCTTGGTCCCGATGACGACGCGGAGTTCTTTGGTGGGAAGGTCGAGCCGATCGATCCGGGGGCGCACGTGTTCCCGATCCGGATCGGGGGAGACACCGTCATCGGATCGGTTGTGGTCAGCGCGATTGATCACGATGGTTCTGGGGATTCACTCGTCGCGAGCGAAGCGATCGTCGTGCAGATGGGACAGATGATCGCATCGATGGCGACGGAGATGTGTACCGATGTCTCCGAGCTTCGGATCCGATACAAAGCGATCGAGGTGCTGTACCGGCTCAACGCGGAGCTCGTCGCGGGGGGGCGCGTCAGCGACACGCTTAAGCTCACACTGGAAACAGCGCTCGAAGCGTTCGGACTTGAGGCGGGCGCGATCATGCTTCTCCCTGAGGACTCGGAGGGGCTCACGCGGACGGATCTTGAGGACGAGCTCGAGCGGAGCGCGTCGGTCGGGCTTAGTGAGGATTGGTTGTCGTCGCCGCTGCCGTTGTCTGCGGGACGCGAGATCGATCGTGCGTCGCTTGACGGCGAGGTCACGGTGATCGAGGACCTGCACAAAGACGATCGGATCCTGGCGCGAGATCAGGTGATCCGCGAGGGGTTGCGATCGTTCCTAGGGACGGGGATGGTGTTTGATGGACGACCGATCGGGGTGATCCGTCTGTACTCGCGGACGCAGCGTTCGTTTACTGGCGCCGAGCGGCGATTGATCCGTTCGATCGGTCAGTCCGCGGCGATGGCGGTCGAGCAGGCGCGGCTGATCAAGATGAAAGCACGCGAACGACGCACGCAGCGCGCGCTCAAGATCGCGGGGACGGTCCAGCAGCGGATGCTCCCGAATCGATTGCCAAAGGTCGAGCACCTGGACATCGCGGCTCGTTTCCGTCCGAGCTTCCAGATCGCGGGTGATTTTTACGACGTGTTCGAGGTCCGCGACAAGATCGGGATCATGGTGGGCGACGTCGTTGGTAAAGGGATCGTTGCGGGATTGTTGATGAGCGCGGTGCGTGCCACGCTCCGCGCGTACGCGGAGCTGAGCGATGACCTGTCGCGCGTGATGGCGCGGACGAACGAGGCGATCCATCGCGACACGACAGTATCGGAGTTTGCGACGATCTGGTACGGGGTGTTTGATCCGGAGACCAACGAGCTGTGTTATGTAACAGCGGGGCACGAGCCGCCGTTGCTGCTGACGCTTGGTGTTGATGGGGTCTGGACGCACGAGATGCTGCGAGGCGAGGGGCTCGTCGCGGGGGTGCAGGACAACGAGGACTACGCGATGGAACGCGTCGTGCTCAGCAAAGACCAGGTGGTCGTGGTGTACACCGACGGGATGATGGACGCGCTGGACTTTACTGGTCAGCGATTCGGTCGTGCGCGTTTGATCAACGCGGTCGTGAGCACGCTCAACGAGGAACCCAGCGCCAGTCCCGAGCGCGTGGTCGAGCGCGTGTTCTGGCACATGCGCCAGTTCACCGGACTCCAAGCGCAAGCGGACGATGAGACCGTCGTCGTGATGCGGGCGCGGTAAAAGAGTGCAAATCAGAAAACAAGAAACGCCCGCTGCATGATGGCAACGGGCGTTGTGTGTTTGAGGATTGCGATTGATCAGGCGGCGTATGGGCCGTCGTCGTCATCGTTGCTTGTCCACAGGGCGAAGCTGAAGGACTGGGCTTCTTCTTCCATGAGCTCGTTGAGCTGATCCATCTTGGATTCAGCGTCGGCGAGTGCTTGCTGAGCGAATTCGATCGAGTCCATAGCGTCCTCCTTCTTTGCTGTTCCGGCGGCGCGCCATGTCGGCATGCTCGTGAACGGCAATGGTGCGGGGGGATCTTCAATCGTGTCGGTCTCTCGGCAGAGTCTCAGATTTGGCATCACGGCCCTCCTTGGACTGGAATGAGTCCAGATGAGTCTGCATAACAGATCGTCATTCGGTTTCGCTTAATGAAGCACAAACCCGACAATCGAGATGCTTTGGCCCGAAGAATCGTGACAGATGATCCCATGAGTCGTGTTATCGGCACTTGGGAGCAGAGAGGATGAGCTTTGGGGGTGCTGATTTAAGCCGAGGATTCGCTCGAATCAGTGGACGCTTGGTCTGTTTCGCTGGCGCTCTGGATCGGTTTGGACTCGCCGAGCTTGGGTTCGGTCCCCGCGAGGGCTCGCATGAGGTTCGCTTTGTGCTTGTAGATCACCACGAGCGCCAGCGCCAGCGCGACGATGAAGAACGGGAGTCCGAAGTTGGGGACCATCTGATCGATGTCACCCGCGGGGGTCTCGGAGAACTGGGACTGCGATCCGATCCGGCGTTCCTGGAGCGTCTCGTACTGCTCGAACGCGTACCACGTCCAGAGCGGGAGCGACGCGGCGGCGAGCGACGACGCAGGACCCACCATGCGCCAGAGCATCAGGACAACGATGTAGACGACGAACGCCCCCGCAGCGGGGATCGTCATCGCGGGCATCACGCCGATCATGGACCCCATCGCGGTCGCGACGCCTTTGCCCCCTTTGAATCCCAGCCAGGGGCAGAAGATGTGTCCGAGCGGGGCCGCGAACATCACGGCGAGCCAGACCCACGCGTCCGCGGCTTGGATGTCCATGCGTCCGAGCGTCCCTAGAGCAGCACCGGCGAGGAGTGAGGGCGTGAGGCCTTTGGTGAGATCGAGCGCGAAGCAGAGGAAGAAGTAGGGACGTCCGAGGACGCGTCCGAGGTTGGTGGCGCCGATGTTCCCAGAGCCGTGCTGGCGGAGGTCGATGCCTTTGGCGCGTGCGATGAGGAATCCGAAGGGGATGGAACCCATCAGGAACGCGGCGGGGATGAGGAGATACGCGATCATTGCTCAAGCGTAGGGATCGCTTCCCCGCTTGGCACCAACTGCGCATGCTCGATCAGGGACGGATCAGGGACGAATCAGGGGCATCCCGCTCCGAATGCGGAGAGAAACGCGGAAACGTCTAGGAAGTTGAACTGGCCTTCTCCGGTGAAGTCTGCGGCGGGGTCCTGATTCCCGAAGGCAGTCAAGAACGCGGAGACATCGAGGAAGTTGAGGTCGCCCTCGCCCGTAAAATCGGCGGGGCAGGGCTGGATCTGTGTTTCGAAAGCGCCCATATCGACGGTTGTGTTGACGATGCGTTCGTTCCCGGCGAGGTCGAGCGGGAGTTGTTCCATCGTGTCGTTGTCATTGTCGATGTCGGTGATGTCCTCTGGGATTGAGAGATTGAGGCCGGTATCGACGCTCGGTGACATTGGGAGGAGCGAGTAGTCGTTGTCAGCGATGGTGGTGGGGTCGTTGTCTGGTCCGTCGGGGTCGGCGAACATTGGGTCGGCGTCAAAGACCACATCGCCGGGCATGCCGGGGACTCCTTCGATGTTGCTTTGGCTGTAAGTGACGCTTGTGTTGGAGTTGGTCGAGATCCCGCCGCGAACGATACTGTTTGAGATGCTGACTGTGGAGTTCTCAGGCGTGCTAATTCCCAAAGCTTCCACTTCTGTGATCATTGTGGATTGGGTGATGTACACATCGCCGCTGACGATGTCGCCAAAGTTGCCAGAGATATTGATCCCGCTTTCGCATTCTGCGATGAGGGATTGATCGATGTAGAGCAGGATCGCGTTCTTCCCACCGCTCAGGCTCAGGACGCTGCCGAAAGAGGTGATGCGTGAGTTTGTGACATGCACCTGCGATCCGAATACCCCGATCACGCCGAGTGCAATCCGGTGGGGTCCCGGTTGGAGCTGGCCGTCGAGCCAGCATCGGTCGATGAGGAGCGATCCCTCGTGAAGCGGGTCGAGAGTCGTTTCACCGAAGTGGAGCCCGGAGAGGATGATGTCTTTCTCTTCAAAGAACGGCGTGCTGATGTAGATCCCGAACTCTGGATTGATGATGGTGCTCTCGACAGTCGCGGGGTCCGAGGGGTTGGTTGAGCGGATGGTGATCGAGTCTTCGATGAAGACGATGCTGTCCTCGGTGCCGTGGATTCCGGGATGGAGCACAATTTCGTCATCGGTGTCCGCGTTCTCGACCGCGTCCTGGAGCTTGAGCCAGAAGGTGCCTTGGGTGATGTTCTCGATGGATTCGCACTCGTCGGGGATGCCGTCCATGTTGGTGTCGGCGGTCATCCCTTCCATAATCTCGATCAGATCGGAGATGCCGTTGGAGTTACAGTCGCTCTCGCACTCATCTGGGATCCCGTTGGTGTTGTTGTCGTCGCTGAACCCTGAATCGATGTCGCAGTTGTCTGGGATCCCGTTTGAGTTGCAATCGAGCTCGTAGGCGAGCTGCTCGATGGGCGCGACGAGCGAGAGGTCGTTGCTCCCTGCGAGGTCCTCGCCCGCTGGACCTGGCCCGAAGGGGTAGTACGCATGAAGATCAGAGGGGACGCCGACCTGGTCAAACTGCGTGTTCATGTTCATCATGATCTGGGCGTCGGATCGCGCGTAGTTCCAGATCCGGAGTTCGTCGATGACCCCATCGAAGCCGGCGGTTGATGCGAGTCCGCCGAGGAGGATCGGTCCCGATGGTCCGAGGTAGTCACTCGGCGCTATGTCGGAGGCAACCTCCACACCATCGCGGAGGATCCGCCGCGTGTTGGTGTCCGCGTCGTATACACACGCCCAGTGGTGCCACTGCGCGTCGGGGAAGTAGGTCGCGGCGGTGTCGAGATCGTTTCCCCAGAACGCGAAGGTGAAACTCAGATCAGCGCGGAATCCGATGGTGAGCCCCTGATTGGCGAACTCGTTGCCGTTGAAGAACACGTACTGCTGCTCGAAGATTGTGATGTCGCGGTAGAGCCAGAACTCGATCGTAAAGGACTGGCCGCTGAGCGAGAAGTCGGTGGATGCTGCCGAGGCGCGGACCTCGTCGCCGAAGGTTCCGAGGAGGACAAGCCCGTGCCCGCCGTCGGGTGCGAAGGGACCCAGCTCGGCGGTGTTGGAGATGGTGTCCGAGTCACAGTCTTGAGCAAATGTTGGGACGGTGACAAAGACGAGCGCGAAAAGCAGCAAACATAGACGGCACATAAGGAATCACCTCACGAGTCAATGGTCTACAAACGCATAGAGACATGCGCAGTTTCATACTAACAAATCGTGCGGGGTTTCCAAAGTAAAAAGCGTGGGCTTGGACCTATAAAATCTGCATAGAAGCTCTACGGGCATCCCGCACCAAACGCGGAGAGGTACGCGGAAACATCGAGGAAGTTGAACTGGCCTTCTCCGGTGAAGTCCGCGGTGGGGTCCTGGTTCCCGAATGCGTTGAGGAACGCGGAGACATCGAGGAAGTTGAGATCGCCCTCGCCTGTAAAGTCGGCGGGGCAGGGCTCGGCTTCGTCGAGATACACCACGGGCATGTTGTTGAGCATGTCGTTTTCTTCAAACGAGAGCTCGCCGATCTCTGGGTCCAGCGTGCTCTCGCCTTCGGCGAGGGCGCCGAGTCCGAAGTTTTCATGGCCACGGATCTTGTAGTAGAGATTCGACCAGTCGTCGTGTCCTGTGTGGACTTCGATCGATTCGGGCGCGTTCATGTTTGACTGGCTGACGTCCAGTTCGATACCGATCGCGGTTGTTGAACCATCGATGTCCCAGTCGACCGGGGCGCCTGGTGATCCGTCTGCGATCCAGATCCGCGTGCTCCCGTTTGGATTGATCGGGTTGTCGTTTGCGAACGCGAAGAGTCGGCCGCTTGAGGATGGGTTGTTTGATCCGATCCCGATCGGTTCAGAGAGCGAAGACTCGTCCACGTCTGGGAGCTGGGCGCGTGAGTAATCAAGCTGAAGATTGTCGTTCCATCGGGGGCCCCAGTTGTCACGTTGGAGTGCGTGCATGTAGTTCATGACGCTGAAGTAGTTTGGTTTGAAGTTGGTGTTGTCGCCGCCGCCGTGTCTTAAACCGAGGTTGTGGCCGAACTCGTGCATGATCGTGGCTGCCATATCTTCTGGTCGATCATTGGGGTCTCTGAGAGTGATGATGAAATCTTCTCCTGGGATCTCGGCCATGCCTCCGACACGGATTGTGCGTTCCATCGGCATCGGGACAGCGTTGGGGTCTATGAAGGTGTAGGTCTGTATACCTCCGACGACGCCGTAGCGATAGATCAGTGACTTTGCTTTGAGCAAGACCTGTGCATCGCTGTCACTTCGCTGTGCAGAAGTCCCAAAGAACGCTTGTCTTTGCTGGAGCATCTGCGTCTTCACATTCCCGGTACCGGTGATGTAGTTCTGCTGATAATCGATGTTGGGCAGCGAGGTCTCGTCGAGCTCGAAGTGCAGGAAGATCCCGTCGTTTCCGCTCGGGTTCGAGACAGGTGCGGCATCAAATGCATCAGAGACCTGATCCAGCAGCGATTGACCAAGCATGATTCCGCTGTGCGTGTCGATCTCGACAAAGAGGTCTTTCCGATCGCTCGTTGCGCCATCTCCTGGGAGATCGATCTCAGGGATTCCGTCAATCTCGAAATCGACGCCGTCGGTCTCCCACGTGTTGAACAGCCCGTCTTCATCATCGTCGAGGTGATCCAGACGCATGGTAAAGCGTCCCGAGATATCCGCGGGACCCGCGGAGCCGCCCAGTCCGACCCCGGCGATCACGGTTGCCTGTACGACGAGAGTGTATTCGCCATCGGGCGCGATGGTCGCGATGTCGATGAATCTGAGCTCATTCTCGGTTCCTCCCAGGAATGATGACATGACATACTGGAGGTTGATGAACTGGTTTGGTTGGCTGGCCGCTCCCCCGATCAGCTGGACTCGGATGTCGACCGTGTTCGGGCCGAGCGCTTCTGTCGGGAGTGGTTGATCCAGTACAAAGGCGCCTGAGATCACGATATCCGTGGTTTGAAGCGTTGAGAATGTCGCGGTGATCCCGGCGCCTGAGGTCGCGTTGAGTCCGAATGCAGAACCAAGCGATGCTTGGCTTGTCAGCTCGGAGATGAATCTGAAGCCGTCTGCGTTCTGGGTGATGTCATACTCAGATCGTGCGAAGGAGTCCCCACCATTGGCTGCGGAAGTTGCGCTGATATCACCAACGAGCGAGCCAATGTTCTGGAGCACTTGTTCGTTTTCATCGAGCAAGAACTCGAAGTTCTCGCTGTTCGTAGATGACGCTTCAACTCTTACAACCGCTTCGAGTTCAGTGAACGTGAGTTGCCCGTGGGCTTGCTGGCAAGCGATGACCAGAGCTGGAATGGCAGCTAGAGAACGAAAGAGCGTGTTCGGCATGGGATCCCTCAGAGAAGTGGTGGAACGACAACATGCCGATCACTGAGCAGGATCGAACCTATCAAAGATCGAGACCGGGTTCAACTCTCAACTCAGAGATGCAACAAAATATCAGGCCGAGCTAGAAGAAGCTCTACGGGCATCCCGCTCCGAACGCGGAGAGGAACGCGGAGACGTCGAGGAAGTTGAACTGGCCGTCACCTGTGAAGTCGGCGATCGGGTTCTGGTTGCTGTACGCGGTGATGTAGATGGAGACATCGACGAAGTTGAGCCGCCCGTTGTTGTTGAGGTCCGCGGGGCATTGGCAGGTCGGGAGCAAGGCGAGTTGTTGCTCGAGCCATGGGAGGAGGTGGTCGTCGGTGACCCAGGTCGGGAGGTTGTGTCCCGCGCCGATGACCGGGAGCAGCTGCGATGGGACGCTCGTCGCTTGGAGCGTGCCGAGCAATCGGTTGCTCTGGTTGAACGGCACGACAGGGTCTGAGTCTCCATGAGCGATGAAGAACGGCACATTGCTCGGCGCGTGCTCCGCGAGCAGCGCGGGAGATGCGGACACGGCGAGCGCGTTGAGCGAAACCCAAGGGTCATTGGGATCATCGATGTGGTCCCTGATCTCTCCGACTGAGATCCCGGTGGTTTCTGATCCGAGCAGCAGCGACTCTCCCGAATCGATCGCGTCGTGATCCACGATCGAGCCCGGCGGGTCGGTGACGTCGGGATTCATGTTTAGCAGGTCTGTCGGACCAAAGTAATCCACAGCGAGCTGGACATCGCTTGAGATATCGAGGTGGTCTCCGAGTGTTCCTTCGAGGAAGGGGTCGCCGTTGCTTGTGCCGAGGATCGCGGAGAGGTGTCCTCCCGCGGAGGTGCCCCAGCTGATGAAGGCGCAGGGGTTGACGCCGAGCGTGTCGGCGTTCGCTCGCAGCCAGCGCACCGCGGCTTTGATGTCGTGCGCCTGCGCGGGCCAAGAGACCGATTCGGATCCCCACTGTCCCGATTGACTGGTGAGTCGGTAGTCGATGCTCGCGACGGCGAATCCTCGGCTCCGAAGACGCAAGCTGTGTCCAGTGAACGCGCGGGAGTTGTTCTGCCAGCCCCCGCCGTGGATCCAGACGATCAGGGGCGCGTGGTTTGCTCCGTTGGTTGGTGGGTAGAAATCAAGGAGAATGGGTTGCCCGCCCACTTGTGCATACTCGAACGTGAGCTGTGCGTGTGAACGCGGCGACAAGAATAGAAGCACAAACAGGGCGATGAACTTTGGTGAAACTTTGAACAGGGACGTGTGCATGCGAGAACCTCACGTGGTATTGGTGAACAACTCTGTTTATTTGTTCAGTTCAGGGGCATCCGACTGAGTACTGGCTCAGGTACGCGGAAACATCGAGAAAGTTGAGCGTGCCGTCGTTTGTGAAGTCGGCGACGGCGCTCATGCTGCTGTACGCAGCGATGAACATGCTCACATCAAGGAAGTTCAGCGATCCGCTCTGATCAAGATCTGCGTGGCTGCAGAACGCGGTGTTGAGACGCGTCGCGGTTTCTTGCATGATCTCGGCGAGCTCGGGGTTGAGCAGGTCGCTGTTCCAGACTTCCATGTAGCGGACGCCGGACGCGAGGGCGAGGTCGATCTCGCCTTGGTATCCATCGTCGCTGAAGCGTTCGGGGGTGTTGGTGTAGCTGTTGGCGACCTGGACCTCGGAGTGGCTCTGTTTCGACGCGTCTTGGAGGATCTCGAACATTCCGGGGTAGACGTTTTCGGCGTTGTGCACCATCCACCACGCCGCGAGCACACCGACTCGGCTGCCGTGCGTCGCACGCGCGTGGTTGTAGACCTCGATCGCGACCGCGTCGCTCCCGAGCACGGGGTGGACCTCGTGGGCGAGCGCGTGGTTTGGGAACGCTTGGGCGAACGCGTCGATCGCGTTCTTCCACGAGTCGGCGTAGAGGGTGTCGGTGTACCCGATGTTCATCCAGTTGATCGTGTCAGTCGGGGAGCGCGGGAGCTGCATCTCGAAACCGTTGGAGCTGGAGTTGGTGACGTAGACGAGTGAGATGGTGTCCTCGTTTGCGTAGCGAGCGCCGAGCTGTTGGACGAACTGCGTCCATCGGCTCTGGAAAATGGTGTCCCAGGGGACAGGCATCTGTTCTGTTGAATCATGGAACTGGTAGCTGAACATCTGAACGCCGAGCGATTGGAGCCAGCTTGGCGCGACGAGTCCGTTGACCACAGCGAGTGAGACTTTGATGTTGTAGCTCTGCGCCGCTTGGATCTGTCCGTCGATGAGAGACCAGTCGTATACGCCCGGGCTGGTTTCGATGTCTTCCCACGCGACGCGGACGAGCACGCCGTCCACGTGCTCGAGCTCAGCGACCGCGGGGACGACGGAGCTCAGTCCCGTGCTGGTGGTCGGGGGGCAGCTGCAATACAACCCCATCGGCGTTTCAAACCCACCAGCGAGTGCTGGGAGCGTGGACAGAGCGATAACGATACTTGACGAGAGACCCTTCATGCGTGTGCAACGAGCGATCTGCGTGGGTATTGCCGCTTTACGGGCAGCCGGAAGAATATTGACTCAGGTACTCGGAGATATCGAGGAAGTTAAGTCGGCCGTCGTTGTTGATGTCGGCGATGCAGTCCGGCGCTTGTGAGCCTCGCACGGCGAAGATGACCTCGTCGCTCATTTGTTGATCGCCGTTGGATGCCATCACGCCGCAGGTGTAGGTATTGGTGTCGCTGAACATCGCGTCGTTGATGATGAGTTTGTTCGTGGTGGTGCCGCTGATGCGTCCGTCGTCCGTGAGCGGGGTTCCGTTGCGGAACCACTGGAATGTAGACAATCCGTCGGAGGGATTCACCTCAAGCGTGCCGGTTGTTCCCAGATCGACGATCTTCGAGATCGGATGCTGAACGATGGGGTCGACATCGAAGTTGATCGAGATCCCCATCGTGACCGCGTCCTCTAATACAAGCGTGACCTGATTGGTGGTGGTGTTGAAGATCGTGAGCTTTGGTTCCATGAACAGCGCGGCTGATGAGGTCGCGGCGACTTGGTTCCCGATAGCCGCGACATCGCGATACAGCTGGACGAGACCAAGGAAGAAGTCTTCTGATCCGAGGATGAGCTGTCCGCCCGCGAGTGGGGTGTTGTGCGAGACAACGTAGACGGCTGAAGCTGAGCCTGTCAGCCCGCTGCCCTCGTTGACTTCGGTCCAGTAGATATCACCCGAGACAGGATTGATCCCAACACCGATCTGACCACCCCCCGACATCTCACGCGGGATCAGGGTTGGTGGTGGCGAAGAAACGCCGGAGAGGTCACCCATCATGAGTTCACTCGATGAGATGATCGCGTAGAACCCTCGATCCGAATCGATGTCTAGGTCTGAAGGTTCCGGGACATTGTCTGCTTCGACGATCGGGGTTCCGGTGCCGTCGGAGTTGACGCTGAGGATCTCGTCGTTCTCCCACCAGTAGATGCGTCCTGTGTCTGGATCAACGTGGACTTTCGTTGCGTTCTCGTCGAGTCCGTTGCGCAATACGACCATTGATGTTTCATCAAGCGAGGGGTTGATCGAGATCAGGCGTGCGGATCCGGTCTCCTTTGCGATCATGACCACACGCTCGCGTGGACGATCAAAGTCTGTGCCGGAGAATCCTTGGAAGTCTGGTGCGTCGATCGTGTAAAGAGAAGCGAAGCCGTCGATGCTTTGGCTAAAGACATAATCTGGGAAGCTGTCTTGTCCGAATATATCCGTGATGTAGTACGGCTGAGCGTGCGCCATCGATGTGAAACACAGTACAAGCAGGGCAAACGCGCGTTGGATCATCTCGTCTCTTCCTTCCTGAACGGGATCAAACCCAGTATACAGAAGAATGGATAAATCACGATGAGAAACCCCACTGTTCAGTGGTAATTCGGTTTGTGTGTATGCGTGTTGATCGGGTTAGCGGACGAAGCGCTGCGTGAGCACATCGAGGATGTTGCCGAACACGCAGTCCGGATTTCCGGCGGCATCGACGCGGAGGTAGCGCTGCTGATCGGGATCAGACGCGATCAGGTCCTGGTATCCCTGACGGACCTTCGCGTGGAACGCGGCGCCCTTGGCTTCCATGCGATCAAGGAGCGGATTGAGGCGACTCGCGGCGGTGTCCTGGTCGACATCGAAGATGAGTGTCGCGTCGGGGTGGGTGCCTTGCATCGCGATTTTGGCGGCTTCGTCGATCTCGGAGATCGGGATCCCTCCAGCGGTTCCTTGATATGCGTAGGTGGATGAGACAAAGCGGTCCGCGATGACGAGCTTGCCTTGCGTGAGCGCCGGCGCGATGACCTGCTCACAGAGCTGGGCGCGGGACGCCATGTAGAGGAGCATCTCGCAGCGGAGGGACATGGTCTCGCGATCGAGGTGGTCGAGGAGCGCGTCGCGGATTTTCTCGCCGACTTCTGTTCCACCTGGTTCGCGGACTTCCGTGACCTCGATCCCGGCGCTGCGGACGGCTTTGAGGAACATCGCGAGCTGGGTGGACTTTCCAGAGCCGTCGGGACCATCGAAGACGAGGAACTTGCCTCGGAGGGCGCTGATAAGGGCTTCCGGGAGTTCGTGTGGTGGGGTGGTCATGACTTCAACGGCTTGGAAGGTGGTTTGTACGCTCACGGCTGTGAGTGTAGCGTGTTTTGTGCTTCGATGAGGCGCGATCGGTAGGGTTCTGGGCCGAGTTTTGGATTCATGAGTTTGAGACGCGTGAGGTGCGCTCGCGCGTTGTCTTGGTCGCTCTCGTTTCCAGAAGTGATGGTGGTTTCGATGATGAGTGTCCACGCGTGCCAGAAGTGTTTGGAGTCGTTGCTGTTGAGCGCCGTTGCGAGTTGTGTGAGGCGCTGGAGCGCTGTGTCAGGTTGACTGGCGCCGATAAGGGCGCGTGCGTAGAGCAGCTCGAGCTCGGGATCGGACGGATCAACCGAGTTGTGCACAAGACGAGCGAGTCGCGTCATCGAAGAGGAGGGGTCGGTGTCAATCTCCAGCGTCGCGGCGGTGCGGTGCCAGTGGGTCGAGAGGGGCGAGCGGAGCGCATCGAGAACGCTCGCGGTGTCGATCGCGTGCTCAAGGGGGTTTGTTGGACGTGTGGTCAGCGCGTTGTTGTGGAGGATCTGAGCGCCAAGGTCCGACTCGCGCGTCGCGGGGGTGAGCGAGCGGATGAGGGATTCCTGTTCCTGTCCAGCCGTGAGGTTGATGAGCTGGAGCTTCCAGAGGTCGATCTCGATGCGATCGGGGTAGGTATTGATCGCTTGTCGCAGCAGCGGGGTGATGAGCGGGGATTTGGACGCCGATGCCGTGTCGATTGCGCCGGCGAGCGCGTCGGCGGCGCCGGGATGGGACGGGAAACGATCAGCGAGCTTGGACGCGGCTTCGATCAGGACCTTCCCGGCGTCGCGTGTGTTGAGCGCGCGAGCGCCCAAGCACGCGAGCCAAAGAGCATCCTCGGCGAGCGTCTGGTCATCAGCGCGAGAGATTATCAGGAGTGTGTTGATCGCTTCTTGTCGAGCATCGGGATCGGAGCTTGTGAGGCGAGCGCGAGCGTCGATGAAGCGGACGATCGCTGGGAGGAGGTTGATTTTGCTCTGAGTGATTGGATCGGCGCGGAGCTCATCAACGAGGGCCGCGATCGAGCGGTCCACCAGCGGCTCAAGCTCGGGGATCAACGCGCGGAGTCTCAGGAGCGGATCAAACGCGATGAGCGGATCGGTCTGAAGTAAGGACCATGACCGCGTCTGTGCCGCGAGGAGTGTCCACGCGGGATCGGTTGTGAAGGGTGGCGTGTCAAGCAGCTGCGAATCGGGTTCCTGATGCATCGCGATCGCGAGCACAGCACTCGCAGCCGTGAGATCGGTGATCCCGAGCTGACTGCGTTCGCTGAGCAGCGATCGAAGCGATTCGATGTTCTGGGCGCTCGACGAGTGCTCGGCGAGCAGCGCCAGCAGGACACGCCGACGCGCGTCAAGCTGCGGAGAGACGAAGACCGATTCGCTCAGGGTGCTGTGGATGTTCTGGATGAGGTTTGGGTCGCTGAACCGCTCGCTCCCGAGCAGCGATGCCTCGGCGATGAGCAGCGCCGCTCGTGGGTCTTCGTGGTCGGCGTCTTCAAGCAACTGATTGATGCGCCGGAGCGCTTCGTTTGCTTTGGACTGGTCATCGTCGATCGGGAACGCGTAGATGGTTCGGTAGTAAACCCCCGAAGCTTTGAGCGCGACGATCTGGTCCTCCGCGGCGCTGAGGCGCGCGTCGGCGCTTGTTGGTGGTGGGGGGAGCGGTTCTGGATCAGGGTTGGCGAGCTGGTTGTACGTGATGACCTGGTGGTCGTTGTGTCCGTCGCCGTGGAAGACTCCGATGGTGCGCATGATCCCGGTGGGGTCCTCGTCGAGGAGCTGGATGGTCTTGATGACGACGGGGCGCGTTCCAGATACGGGATCGAGCGGGTTGAGCTCGTCGAGGCGCTGGCGGACGTGCTTGAGTCCGCCGGCCCATGGCGCTTCGGTGCGCTGGATCCCGCGCGAGATGAGCAGGATCATGTCGGGGTTGAGCTCGATCGCCGCCGCGAGTCCATCGACGGGATTGGACTGTCCACGCGCCGGCATCGTCGCGAGCCAATCCGCGACGGCCTGCTTGTTCTCGCGCGTGGCGCGCGGGAGCTTGTTGCGCGACGTCTGCAGCTCAGGGGTCGCGTAGGTCGAGTCGTCGAGTTTGCGGAACGCGATGACCTGGAACCGCTGGGTGGGGCTGAGACGATCGATGGACTGGAGCAGGCGCTCGCGGATGTAGCTCAGCGAGGTGAGTGTTGCGCCGGAGGTGTCGATGACGTACACGATCGAGCGCGCCGCTCCGGTCGATACGCCTGCAAAGCTGATGGGGGACGGGGCGGAGCTTGGTTCAGCGGAGAGCGCGGAGGATTGTTTGCTCAGCTGCTCGAGTGTCGCGGCGCTCATCGCTTGGGAGGTGACGGGGGTTGGCGCTGACAATGCTCTGGCGCTGCGATCGAGCACGCTGGGGGTGGGCTGCGTGAGTTGCTCAGGTTCGGGAGTCTGGTTCTGAGCGGTGCTGTTCTGGGTGGGATCGTCTTGGGATTGGTTTTGGGGAGGAGGTGCCGAGATCGGAGCGGAGTACTCGAGCTCAGCGAGGGGAAGCTTGGTTTTCTTCTCGCTCGTTTGCGTAAGCGAGGCGGCGCGCGAGCCGACGATGACGAGCAGGGCGATGAGCGATGTGTGGACAGCGATCGACACGCCCGGAGGGAGGGCCCATCTCAGGATTGAAGCGTTTCGAGGCACGATCTATTCTAGTGGTTGATGACGTGGTTGTCGGTTGCTTGGTTTACGGCGTCGGATTGCTCGGAGGTGGGGGCGTGCGATCAAACGAGGTCCGATCGGGCTGTGGCGTTGGAGGGTCCTGCTTGATCTTCGCTTGCTGACGCTCGGGAGTGCCTGAAACATAGGGATCACGCCTTCCTGGACGGAAGATCAAACGATCCATCGACAACGGTCCAGCGCCGAGCAGGAACACGCTCAGCGACATGATGATGATCGAGAACTGCCAGAGCAGTGTCGAATACGCGGCGGGGTCCCAAGGATCCGCAGCGTGGGGGATGAATCCCAGGAACGCATCGGAAGACTGCAACGCCGCGGGACCAATGTTGGTGGTCCAGATCGCGACGAGCATCACGATCGTCAGCGACAACGCGCTCAGACGAGTCAGCAATCCAACAAGCAAAAACACTCCCGCAGCGATCTCGGTAATCGCGGTCGCCCACGCGGCGTAAACGGGCATCTTCCCAGACCCCATCCACGAGGGCATCGTCGGGGTGATGGGCTGCGAGTCCTCAGTCAATCCGGGGGAGGTCGCGTTGTCGAGCAGCAGCGTGATCTTGTAGAGGTTCTTGATGCGGACAGGATCGGGGTAGTCGGACCCAACTGCGGGCGCGGTGGACTGGACGACGTGGGTGAATGTGTACTGCGGAGTCAGGAGCGCGCGGTTCTCGGATTCGCTGCCTTGGGTTTCGGGTTGGGTTGGTTGTTGTGCAGGCGGCTTGGATTCGGGAGATTGGGTTTCTGGAGTGGTGGTTGGCAGATCTTCCGATGAGTCCGCTGGATCGATGTCGCTGTCGAGCAACTCAGAGTCCGGGAGCGGGTTGACGGGCTCAGCGGGGAGGTCTGAATCTGCTGGGAGCGCTGGAGTGTCTGGGAGGAAGGTGACTCCGAGATTGGCGAGGCGTGCGGCGTTGTCGCCTTGGGTGGTGGTGGAGCCGACGATCTTCCCGATCCCGGCCCAGAGGAAAATGATCGCGAGCGCCAAGCGGAGCAAGAACGCGGGGAGTGTGAGGGCGATGTGGTCGCGGCAGCGCATTGGACAGGGCTCCCAAATGAGTAAGGATCAAGGCGGTCGATGGGGCGCACACGGCGACAACCGTGTGTACCATCACTTTACATTGGTTCATCGGCAAGTTGTTGGGAACTTGACCTAGATTCGTGCGGTAAAGTGTACGGAATAGTGGGTTTGAGTCCCTCAGACGGCTTTCTGAGCCAACCAAACACGCGGGTGTGGCGGAACTGGTAGACGCGCCAGATTTAGGTTCTGGTGAGCATAGCTCGTGCAGGTTCGATTCCTGTCACCCGCATTGAACACAAAAAAGCCCCCGGCATGTGCTGGGGGCTTTGTTCTTGAGTGAGGTTGGCTTGAGCCGTTTATGGACAGCTCTGTCCGTAGCTCGCGAGGAATGCGGAGATATCGAGGAAGTTGAAGTTCCCGTCGTTGTTGATGTCCGCGATGGGGTCCATGTCGCCGTAGAGACCGAGGAAGAGGGAGACGTCGAGGAAGTTGAGGCCTCCTGAGAAGTCAAAGTCCGTATCGCAGACAGCGCCGATGCGGATCTCGTCTTCGAAGTATCCGATCTTGTAGCTCAGTCGTGGGTCGCCGGTCGCTGGAGCGATGAAGTTGTCGAACGTTCCGGTGACTCCCGCGTCGGCGGTGACGATGGTCACGACCCACGAGACTTCTGGATCGAACCCCTCGATGAGCGAGAGGTCGAGCGTGCCGTCGGCGTGGAAGGTCGAGGAGGAGTCGATGTTGTCGCCTGTCCCGAAGTTGGAGACCTCGACCTCAAACACGCTGGAGTCCGAGAGGGTGATGGGTTGGCTCGCTTGGATCTGTCCGACGGAGGTTCCCGGCGCGATGGTGCCGTTCATGTTGAGTGGTGCGTTAATCTGACCGCGTCCCGAGAGTGTTTGGTCCGCTCCGATGGTGAGTCCGGCTCCGGTGATCTGCGATCGATTGGTGTTTCCAGACAGGATGATTTCTCCCAATCCATCAATCGTCGCGGGAGCGGGTGTGGTGAGCGTGGTCGCGAACCCGCCGTTGGTTGGGTTGATGTTGATCGTGCTGTGGTTGGTGACGTTCCCTGAGAGCGCCAGCGAGACACCACTGTTGAGTGTGACGGGTGAGAGGTTGGTCATGTTTTGGAATGTGGAGGTCCCGGTGTTGAGGTTGGTGAGTCCTCCGAAGAGCGCGTCCATGGTCCCGCCGTTGATCGTGGCGTTGGAGAGGGTGACGAGTCCGTCGTTGTTGAGGATCTGTCCGCCTCCGGTCTGGTCGATCTCGATACCGGTGATCAGGAGCCCCTCGGAGGGATTGACCTGGATCAGCGTGTTGTTGATCTTATTGCTGACCTGGAGGGTGAGCGTGCCGTTGGAGGTTTCGACGAGGCCGTTGTTGATCAGCGAGGCGTTGATCTGTCCGAGTCCCTGGACAGTGTGCGAAGCGCCGACGGTGACGGTCTCACCCGCGGCGGTACTGAGCTGAGATCGGTTCCCACTGCCGAGCAGGCGTGTAGTGCCGGTGCCTCCGAGCGTGGTGGAGTCATCGAAGCGCAGGATGGTGGCGAACCCGCCGTTGGTTGGGTTCACAGTGAGGGTGTTGTTGTTGACGAGCCCGTTGGTGATCGCGATGGCGGTCCCGGAGTTCATCACGACCGGCGCGTTGAGTGTGAGCTGATCGAAGCTGGTTGTGCCGGTAACTTGTGTGACCGCGCCGGAGGTCGCGTTGATGGTGCCGTCGTTGATGGTGGCCGACGAGAGGGTGAGCGACCCATCTCCGACATTGATCTGGGCGCCGGGGGCTTGATCGAGTGTGATCCCGTTGATGTTGATCGTCGCGCCGGGTTGGATCGAGATGGTGCTGTTGTTGACCTTGTCGTTGGTAATGAGACGCATCGTCTGTCCTGCCGTGTCGGCGTCGATGAGTCCGTTGTTGATCAGCGATGCTTGGAGCTGTCCGAAGCCGCGGACGACGTGGTTGGACGCGATTGCGAGGGTTTGTTCTGCTCCAGTGGTGATCTGTGATCGTGATTCTGATCCACGCATCAGTGTTTGTCCGGTTCCCGAGAGGACGGTGGAGACCGGGAAGTGGAGGATGGTGGCGAATCCGCCGTTGGTTGGGTTGATGATAAGGTCATCGTTGTTGATGAGCGAGTTGGTGATGTTGAGCGTGGTTCCCGAGTTCATGTTCAGCGGCGCGTTGAGGACGACAGAGTCGAAGTTGTTGGTGCCGCTGTTGATGATGGCTTGTCCCGCGCCGTTGATGGAGCCGTCCATGATGGTGGAGGTGGTGAGCAGGAGGGTACCGTTGTCGATGTTGATCTGCCCGCCACCGGTCTGATCGACGGCGATGTTGTTGATGTTCATCGTCGAGTTGTTGGTGACCTGGAAGATGTTGTTGTTGATCTTGGGGTTGGTGTTGAGCAGGAGGGTCTGTCCTCCAACGTCGGCACTGACGAGTCCGTTATTGATGAGCGGGGCAAGGATGGTCCCGATCCCTCGGATGGTGTGGGTGGACGCTTGGGTGACGGTATGCGAGGGGTCTGAAGAAGTGATGACCGATCTATTTGCGGAGCCGTCGAGCGAGAGGATCCCCGTGCCGTTGAGTGTTGAGGGGTTCTGGAAGTGGGCGACAGTTGCGAACCCGCCGTTGGTTGGATTGATGCTGATGAACGCGTCGTTTTCGATGGTGTTGATGATCTGGAGGGTCACTCCGGAGTTGACGTTCCCGAAACCGATGGTGTGGACGTTATTGAGCGAGTTGGTGCCGCCGTTGTAGATCCAGTTTGATTCTGAGATCGACTGGAGCGTTCCGTCAGCGATGTTGACGTTGGACATATTGAGCACGCCGTCGTCAACGCTGATGACGCCGCTGGGTCCCTGACCGATGGTCAGGTTGGACATGGTCATGCTCGAACTGTTGTCAACCTCGATACGGTTGTTGTTTGTCCACGTCCCGCTGAGCAGTTCAAGTGTGCTTCCGGTGGTGTTGGCGATGACGGTGCCGTCGTTGAGGATGTCGCCGAGGATGCGTCCGATGCCGTTGATGGTGTGATTGGTTCCGTGCGAGACGACCGCGCCGGTTCCCGAGACCAGGCTTGATCGGTTCGCTGAGCCGCTCAGCGTGAGCAGTCCGGTCCCGGTGAGGGCTGCGGAGTTGTTGAAGGTGAGACTGGATGCGAACCCGCCGTTGACGTTGTTGATGATGACCAATCCGTTGTTGACCATACCGCCCTGGAGTCCGATCGAATTGCCTTGGTTGAAGCTGAGCGTGCAGCCGGGGTCTTGGATATCGACTGAACCGAGTCCCGGAACGGAGACATTGAGTGTCGCGGTGTAGGTTCCACCTATGTTGAACTCCGCGGTCTCGCTGTTCATGCTCGGCACGCTCATCGGCGACCAGTTGGCGGGAACATTCCACAAACCACCGGCAGGGTTTACCCAGTCGATGTTCTGTCCGAGTGCTGTACCAGCGAGCAAGAATACGGCGAGTGTTGATTTGGTCATATTGGTATTCACGATGATCTCTCCATGAGCGATGTGCGCTCTTCATCAAGTGGTGTGCGATCGGTCAATGTCCGATTTTCGATCAGACCCATTGTATAGGGAATTCTGCTCAGCCCAAGAAAAAACCCGCAAATGTGCGGGTTTGGGGGTTTAGATAAGGTTTAGCTGGTGTTTAGAGGCAGTGCTTTATGGGCAACTCTGTCCGTAGCTCGCGAGGAACGCGGAGATGTCGAGGAAGTTGAAGTTCCCGTCGTTGTTGATATCCGCGATGGGATTCATCTCGCCGTAGAGATTGAGGAAGATCGAGACATCGAGGAAGTTGAGTCCTCCTGAGAAGTCGAAGTCGGTATCGCAGACCGCGCCCACGCGGATCTCATCCTCGAAGTACCCGATCTTGAAACTCAGTCTCGGATCCGCAACAGCCGGTGCGATGAGTGTGTCGAATGCTCCTGTGACCCCGCCGTCAGCGGTGACGATGGTGACGACCCACGACTCGGTTGGGGAGAACCCATCGATGAGCGTGAGGTCGAGCGTGCCGTCGGCGTGGAAGGTTGACGAGGAGTCGATCGCGTCGTGACTCGAGAGCGCTCCGACCTCGATCTCAAGGACGCTCGAGTCTGTGAGCGTGACCGGGCTGGTCGCATTGAGCACACCTGCGGAGAGTCCCGGAGCGATGGTGCCGTTGTTGACCATTGGGGTCGCGATGCGTCCGATCCCTGTGATGGTGTGGTCCGCGCCGTTGGTGAAGACCTCCATGCCGGTCACGCTGGTGATCTGGGCGCGAGTGGTGATGCCGCCGAGGTTGAGTTCGCCCGTGCCCTCGAGAGTCAACGGGTGCTGGATTTCCAAAGCGGTGACCGCGGCACCGTTTCCGGGATTGACATTGATCATCGCGTTGTTGACGCTCATGCCGCTGAGCTCAAGCGTCTGTCCCGGCTCGACGACGACCGTTGCGTTGTTGTCCACGCTCGCGAGTCGGCTGGTGCCTCCCTGGACATTGAAGAAACCTGTGCCGCTGGATTCGATGGCGCCTCCGATGATGGTGGTGTTCTGGAGCTCGACCTCGCCGTTATCCGCAGCGATCTTGGCGCCGCCGATCTGGATCACTTCTGATCCAGTGGTAAGCTCAAGGATCGCGCCGTTGAGTGACTGGATGGTGTTGTTGTTACCAATCGATGATTCAACGAGCAGTTCTTGACCGGCCACGTCGGCTCTAATCATCCCCTCGTTGATCATCGGAGCGTCGATGAGTCCGAAGCCGTGGATGGTGTGGTTCGCGCCGTTAGTCACAACAAAGCTCGATGGCTGGATGGTCACGACCTGTGCTCTGGTTGAGAATCCGTTGAGGGTGAGTGATCCGGTGCCGTTGAATGATCCCGAGTCCATGAAACGGATGAGCGTTTGCGCCGCGCCGTTGGTTGGGTTGATGAGGATGTTGCCATTGTTGGTGATGGAGTTGCGAATCTGCAGCGCGTCGCCTGCTGAGACATTGAACTGGGCTTCATTAGTAACCCCGCGGAGCTCGGTGAGGAAGACGACCTCGTGGATTCCTGAGCCGCTGGTGAGGGTGCCGCCCTCGATCTCTGGGCCGTTGTAGACGATGTTGCTGGTGTTTGCTGCGAGCACGCCCCCTCCGGTCTGGTCGAGGGTGAAGTTGTTGATCTCAAGCGTGCCACCGTCTGCGGACATGATGCCGTTGTTGGTTTTGTTTTCACCCGAGTTGAGCAGCGTGTTTTCGGGGTTGTTGGCGGTGATCGTGCCGTTGTTGACGACAGAGCCGAAGATGCGTCCGAAACCCTCGATGGTGTGCCCTGCGTCGTTGGTGAGCACGCCACCGCCGGCGGTGGTGATCTGGGCGCGTGTGGTGAAGCCGTTGAGGGTGACCTTGCCCGAACCGGTTAGTAGGACGTTGTTGTCAGCATCGAGTGTTGTGGTCGCGGCTCCGTTTGTCGGATTGACGAGGATCGTGCCGTTGTTGGTGATGGTGTCCGAGAGGTTGAGGGTCCGGGATACCGCGACATGGACGTCACCGTTGACAGTGAGATCGTCGAACAATGGAGTGCCGTCAGAGACCACGGCTCCGCCGTTGATCCCTTCAACGCTCCCGCCGGAGATGCTGGCTTGATGCATGGACACGGTGCCGCCGTTAGCGCGGACGACGCCGGCTGCACCTTGGGTGATGATGAGATCGACGAAGTTGAGATCGAGGATCCCATCGTTGGAGGCGCCGATGACGCCGTTGTTGGTGATGTTCCCGAATCGGAAGTCGAGGGTGTTGAAGGGATTGTCTGCCCCGATGGTGCCGTTGTTGATGAAGTCTCCGAAGATCTGTCCGAAGCCGTGGATCGTGTGATCGGCGCCGTGGGTGACAGTTGAACCAGCTTCAGCGATCAATCGTGCGCGAGTCGAGAATCCGTTGAGGAGGATGTCGCCATCGCCATCAATGCTTGCGGTGTCTTTCCAGATGAGTGAGGTCTGTGCGGCTCCGTTGGTGGTGTTGATGATGTAGGTCCCGCTGTTATCAAAGTTGCCGAACAGTTCATGCTGCCGGCTGACATTGAGCGAGATCGTTGCGTTTGGATTGACGTTCAGGATGTCATCCGTGTCAAAGTTGCCACTGACTGTGATGGTGTACATCCCGTTGTTGGGGATGAACGCGTCGCTGGTCATCGTGATCGGCGCGTTTGCCGGAGTCCAGTTGGTGGGGACGGACCAGAACCCATCAGTGGTCAGGTTCCAGGTTGATGTTTGTGCGAGTCCCGCGCTGGTAATAAGCGTGAGCGCGGATACGGCGGCGAGTGTTTTGGTGTGCATTGCTCTCTCCCTCGAATGCAGTGGTATGAACTGGGGATTCCCCCGGTATGACCGGTAATTCTAGGGGATATACCTCATTGCATCAAGAAAATAAACTCGGGGTATAAAAAACCAGCACCGCGAGGTGCTGGCAGGGGATTTGGAATATTGCGTTATCGGTCTTACGGGCAGCCGCTACCAAACGCGCTGAGGAACGCCGAGACGTCGAGGAAGTTGAAGCTGCCCTCGCCCGTGAAGTCCGCGGCGGGGTCCTGGTTCCCGAACGCTGCGAGGAACGCGGAGACATCGAGGAAGTTCAGGTTGCCGTCAGCAGTGAAGTCCGCTGGACACGGATTGCTTACATCCTCGCAGGAAACCAGCTCGATCTGCACCGCATCAACCGCGGCTTCAACAACCGATCCAACGCCGGTGTCTCCGGCGCGGAAGCGGATGCGTACCTGGTCCGATGGGGACGTGAAGATCTGGGAGAGGTCGAAGGAGTATTCGTTCCAACCGCCTCCGGCTGCTGGATCACCTGGACCGATGGTGTCGAGGGATTGCCAGTTGCTGCCGTTGTTGTTGGAGATGTCGATGAAGATCGTGTCGTCAACCTCTCCGACGTTGTTGGAGTACCACAGTGCGTAGGAGAGCATCGGGATGCCTTCGCCTGTCGCGTCCATTGCTGGGGAAGTGAGGGTGGTGGTGCCGCCGTCAACGTCTGAGTTCCCGGCGACGTTGTCTGTGAGGTAGCAGCGACCCGATCCGTCGTAGTCGGTCGCGGGATCGCCGCGTCCTCCTCCGCCTGCTGGTATGCCGCGTTCCCATGCGCCGTCGTCAACGGAACCTGAGACGGACCATCCCATGTTGGATTCGAAGTTGTCCGCGAAGAGTTCTTCGAAGTCCGAAGCGACGCTCGCGGTAAACACGTTTGATGGTGCGTCAGCTGGGAGTGTCTTGACAACGCCTTCACTGTCTGTGACTCTGAAGAAGTACTGCAAAGTTTGGCCACACTCAATAGCCGGCGACATCGCGGTCCATGACCCGTCTGGGTTTGGGGACAGGAAGTCTGCGACGAATCCTTGTCCATCTACATCAAAGAACGCGTGGACTGTTTCAAAGGACGTGCCGTCGCGAGTGATGATGTTGACGCTGATCGGATCACCACCTGCTGGGCTGACTGTGGTTGGCATGTCATCACGCTGCTGGAGCGCGAAGCCGTCGAGTTCCGCGTCAAGACGCACGAGGAACAGTCCACGCTCGATGTCGGAGATCGCGATGGTTCCCGATGGGAAGAAGGGGTAGCTCGACCACGCGCCATTAAAGCTCGCGGCGTCAGATCCTGGGTAGGAATCGAAGTACGCGATCTCAACAGGGTTGGTCGGATCAAGTCCATCAAACACACGCAGACCAGAGCGGTAGTTCGCTTGGTAGATCACGTAATCGCGTGTGTACAGGTTGTGGTCGATCGCGGCTTTGCCCGTGGTGTATGTTCCAACGAATGTAGGATTCGCAGGGTCCTCGACGTTGATCACACGCGTCGTCGTGACGGAAACGGTTGATCCCTCGTCAAGCTCGTCGTTGAGGTAGAGGAACTTGCGATCGGTTGAGAGCCAAGCTTGGTGTGAGTATCCAGCGTTGGGGTAGAACAGCGTCGAGATTGTGACGGGGTTATTTGGATCGGTTACGTCCGCGATACGGAGACCTGTTTCAGAGAATCCTCCTGAGAACCCTGAACACAGGAACGCGAGCTCGCGTCCGGCGTAATCGCCGTCTTGCCAGGTGACGACCTGCGCATCGTGGACATACATCTCGGTCCATCCGCCGTCGAAGGATGGGAGCTCTGGATTGGAGAGGTCGATGTGGACGAGCCCGCCGTTGCCGACGTTGGCGCCGACGATCCAGAGGGATCCGGACTCTTCGTTGGCGACGATGTTGTGTGTCGTGGAGTATCCGCCCGCGGTCCAGTTACGGACGAGGGTGACGTTCCCTGAGTCGATGTTGGAGAGGTCCATGACCTGGATACCCGAGCCGCCTTCGGAGACGCCGTAGGCGTACTGGCCGACAACCTTGACGTCGTGCCAATCGGATCCTGGTCCGGTGACGGTGTCGATGATGACGGGGCTGGTTGGGTTGGTGATTTCGACGAACGCGAACCCGCCGTAGACACCCATGATGACGTACTCGCGTCCCGATGGTGAGACGTATCCCCAGCAGTCGTTTCCGAAGGTGGAGTTGACGCCGACGAAGTTGTTGAGGGGGATCTGCGCCAGGAGGGTCATGTTCTGGGAGTCGAAGAGTCCGCGCTGTACATTCTCGGAATCCGCGGTCCAGATCGGACCCAGCACAGCGGACTGCTTGTCGAGCAGTTTGCGGTAATCGTCGTCGTGCGCGATCGCGGTCGATGACAAGCCGCAGGCGAGCGCGAGCGTGAGAGACAATGATCGCCGGGAGGGCAGGTGACGCATCGGATTTCCTTTCTGGAGTGCGCCGCCAAGATCTCAGCAGCGCACAAAGATATTGCAGAGTCCTCGAATGAGGCGATATTCTATTCGATGAATCGACTTTCCCGGTTGCTTTTTTTGCTCAAATCGGGGATTCATTGCGATCTTTGTCTGTTTTTATCGTACCGAAACGGGAACGGAGCGGCGTTGATGATGCGATCTCGAAACATCTTGGGTCTTTGCTCAGTACTGCTGATCTGCGCCGGTACAGTCAGCGCGTCCGCACCTCCGATAGACCAAGAGTCCGAGTTGGATGCCGTTTCCGGTTCTACAGAAAGCGCGCAGCCGCACGGCGGACTCCTGCTGGTCGATGACCAGATCAAACCCCAGATCGAGATCCGTTGGCAGACGACTTCTGGTGATCGCACGCTCTCAGGAACGCTCGGCTACACCGCACCCACGGGCGGGATCGTGCTCGAGGGATCAGAGGACGACGAGAACGTCCTCGCGTACCTCTCGCTCGGAGGCACGCGCGTCGAGACAGGCGCGGGACACCCCAAGGGTTTGGTGATCCGCGTGGGATTGACGAAGCGCGAGAATGCGCTGCCGTTCTTCGAGGACATCAAGCCGGGCGGACAGATCGAGATCCATGTCGAGGGGGTTGAGGTTTCTGAGCCCGTCCAGTATCACGACGGCACAGGGATGATGCACCTCAAGTACGCGCTTGGAGATCTGCTCGCGTGCTCGCTCCCAGGGACTGCGCGGAATCAGTACCTGCTCTCAGACCCCAAGGACACACTCGGCGGGCGCGTTGTCGCGGGACTCAACGCGACTCCCGGCGCGCTCTCAGGCGAGGACGAATCGCTGGGGTCGTTCGTGTTCCACTTCGACGAAGCGACCCCAACCACGCTCGGATTCACGGTCCGCATCCCCTACGGCTTGCTCCGACACCTGCAAGACCCTTGGCAATCAACGCTTCCCAACACGTTCTTTGAACCGATCCACCTGCACGCGGAAGCGGAGGTGATCCCGGTATGGGCCGAGCAGTTTGATCGGGAGTGGGAGCTTGAGAGCAACGAGCCGCGCGAATCGGAAACCGAAGAAGCTGACAGCGACGATTGATCCGTGTTGTGATACAGTGCGTGCATGACATCACTGAGTGAACAGGATCAGCGAGCGCTCGACGCCGCGTATGAACAAGCGATCAAGTCCCGCGACGAGGGGGGCATCCCGATCGGGTCGGCGCTGATGGCGCGGGACGGGACGATTGTTGCTGTGGGTCACAACGAGCGCGTGCAGAGCGGTGATCCCACGGCTCACGCGGAAACGGTCTGTATCCGTAACGCCGGGAGACGACGGGATTGGCACGAGCTCACGCTCGCTTCGACGCTGTCGCCGTGCGCGATGTGCACCGGGACCGCGGTGCTGCACCGGATCCCGCGCGTGATCATCGGTGAGCACGAGACTTTCATGGGACGCGAGGACTGGCTCAGCGGCGAAGGCGTCGAGGTTGTCCACGCTCACGACCAGCGCTGCATCGAGTTGATGCGCACGTTCATCGCGGCTCGTCCTGATCTGTGGGACGAGGACATCGGTGTACCGCCTGCTGAGTAGTTTGGTAGGGTTTATTCGACGGTGCCGTACATCCGATCGCCCGCGTCTCCGAGACCCGGGACGATGTAGCCCTTCTCATTGAGGTGGTCATCGAGAGCCGCGGCGTAGATCGTGACGTCGGGATGATCCTGCTGCAAACGCTCGACACCCTCCGGCGCCGCGACGAGGCAGATCATGCGGAGGTCGGTCGCGCCCGCGTCCTTGAGCATGCTGATCGCGGCTGAGGCGCTTCCTCCGGTCGCGAGCATCGGGTCCACGAGAATGACAGGGCCGCTGGAAAGATCCTTCGGGAGTTTGTTGAGATACGCGACGGGTTCGAGTGTCGATTCATCACGCGCCATCCCGAGGTGTCCAACGCGTGCTTCTGGCATGACCTCGAGGATGCCATCGATCATCCCGAGTCCGGCACGAAGCACTGGAACGATGGTGACTGTCCCGGCGAGCTGGTGCGCCTGGACCTTGGTGATGGGAGTCTGGATCTCGATAGGGGTGGTCTTGAATGACCGCGTCACCTCGTAGACCATGAGTCCCGCGATCTGCGAGAGCACGGCTCGGAAGGGGCGGTGCGTCGTCGTCTGGTCGCGGATGGTGGTCATCTTGTGCGCGATGAGGGGGTGATCGAAGACGATGACTTTGGGGTTGGAGCTCGTGTGCGTGGTCGTCATATCCAAGTGTACGAAGCAGATCGGGAGCGGCAATAAAAAAACCCCGAGACCTGTGAAGGTCCCGGGGTCGAGATGTTCAAGTGTTCAATCGGGGGAATCCCGATGAAGCTCGATTATGGGCAGCCTTCGCCGAATGCAGCGAGGAATGCGGACACATCGAGGAAGTTGAAGTCGCCTTCGCCGGTGAAGTCAGCCGCTGGGTTGCCTTTACCGAACGCAGCAAGGAACGCGGAGACGTCGAGGAAGTTGAGATCGCCTTCGCCGGTGAAGTCAGCAGGGCAGTCTGGAGCTGCGGTTGGGACGATGCCACCGATGACGAGGGTCTGGTCACCCTTGAACGAGCTGATTGTGGTGTCGCCCATGGTTGGTGGGGAATCGGTCTCGAACCAGAAGTTGTACATGGTGCCCCAGCGGACGGCGTTTGCCCACTGCGTGTCACTGTAGGTTTGGGTGCCCCAAGCGATGCTCGAGCCGCCTTCGGTCGCGGTCCAGTCGTCAGGGAGGATGTTGCCGTCGACGACGTCGTAGTAGTCAACGTCGTTGAAGCCGTGGTTGGAGGTCGCGGTGTTGACAGGGACTGAGAAACCGGAAGCTGCGATATCGGAGTTCTGGTTGTACAGACCGTAGTCGTAGCGCCATGTGCCGTTACCCAGATCGGTTGCCTTGGATGCAACGATCATGCGGCCTTCACCTGGCCACTCAGCTTCGTTGATCACGACGTCAGCGTCGTGGGTCTGCCAAGCGTAGATCGCTGGAGTTTCGCGGAAGGTCTGACCAGTGGTGCTTGCGTTGAAGTTCGACTGGTTGATGGTCATGCGCTTGTAGGACGCGTTGTTGAAGTTGGTTCCGGCTGCGAAGTCATCCTTGTTGGTGTAGACACCTTCACAGTAGAAGGTCGCGGTGGAGTCGGTGATGTCCGACTGCTGAACCTTGATGCGCTTGAAGATGTTGTTGCCGCTCTGGTTGATACCGGTGTATGGGTACACGTACTCAGCGGTGAATGGGTTGACTTCCGAGCGTGGACCGAGGTCGCCCTGGGTACCGTTGAGGCCTGCACCGTATGGATCGGAGCAGCCTGGGCCGAGAGCTTGGAAGGTGCCGCCGCCCTGACATGGCTGACATGCCGAACCCTGGAGGGAAGCGAATGAGTGCTTCAGGTGGGACAGGCCGAGCTGAGTCAAGCGTTCGGTTTCGTTGTCGTATTTCCAGATGGTGACACCGATCACTGGGTGATTCGGGGAGTTGTCGATCCAGTCAGCGTTGGAAGTACCGATGTTACATGCAGTAGTACCGACCGAATATGCACGGATTCCGTTGGAAACGCCGTAGTTGTTCACGCCGTCGAGGGTGCCACAAATGACGTCCGGGGTTGCGACAGCGGTACCGGTGCAGGCAGCCAACACGGCCGCGAGAGCGATGCGATTCATTTCTTTTCCTCCAGTGGGGATTTATGTGGTTGTGTTCAACCCAAGATTACAGGAATTACGGTGGAATTGGTAGGGTAATTCATCGGGAAATCCGAGAAAATTACCCTAACACATTACTGATATTAACGATTATGGACATCCTTGTGCATATGCCGAGAGGTACGCGCTGATGTCCAGGAAGTTGAACGAGCCGTTGTCATCCCAGTCCGCGGCGGGGTCCTCGTTACCGAATGCGGTGAGGAATGAGCTGATATCGAGGAAGTTGAGCGAGCCGTCTTCAAGCAGGTCCGCATCGCATTCCTCCACAGTCAGGTCGCAGTTCGCGTCGTTCTGGAGGTACGAGAGGATGCGATTCTGCACACGCTCGTGGAAGCGGAGGTCGATGTTGGACAGTCCGCCGGGGCAGAGGTGGCAGTAGGACATGATGGTTGAGTTGAGACGCTGAGAGCAGTCGCCGTTCCCGCAGCCGTCGATGACTGGGTTGTAGTCATCGTGGGTGTGTCCGGTCCCGAAGTTGTGTCCCATCTCGTGAGCCGCGACGATGACGTCCCAGTTGTTGTGGGAGTTGTCTTGGAGGGGATTTGGGAAGAACCCGTCGAGGTTGGCGCTGACGCCGATGCCCCAGAAGTCGTTGCACGCGGTCGCGAGCCATGCGACGCCTCCGCCGAGACTGCGAGCGCTGAGTCCCTGGACGACGGCGCGTTCGATGTTTGCTTCATCTCCGGAGTTGAACTCGTCGCGGACGTCTTCGAGGAAGTCACCGATGTCGCTTCCGCCGTAGGGGTCGTTGTTGGACGCGTAGGTGCGGAGGAACGGGACCGAGAGGGTCATGTTCACGTCACGGTTGTAGATCGTCGAGATCGCGGCAAGCAGGGAAGACGCGTAGGACGCTGAAGCGGTGGTGTTGCCTCCAAAGAGCGAGTTGGTGAACTCGTAGTCTGTTTCCACAGCGACCTTCGCGTCACGCTGGGGAACTGCTCCCAGCGGGATGAACACGTCGCTGGTGCCCGTGAAGTCCTGCGCCGGCTGGCGTCCCGATGGGAGGAACTCAGGGTTGTTCATATCCACCGCACAGCTCTGACCGAACGCTTCAAGACCGAGCTGGTCCGATGGGGTGATCGCGAGATCCGCGAGGGTTTTGGCTTGCCCGTCGTACTTGCCTGTCGAGATAACGAAGCTGTTGTTCGCGATCTCGAGGTATCCAGAGGTGCCGAACTGGGTGATCGAGATGTACGCGATCTGGGTGTCGTCCTCAGCGAGGTGTCCACGCAGGTGGACGTCGGAGGAGAGGTCGATCGGATGCTCGATGCCCTTAGCATCAACCGAGACGATGCGAGCGCCTGGGGTGAACGGCGAGAAGCGTTCGAGCTCGAGGTCCACGCTCTGTCCGTCTTGGAGGGTGACCGCGAGCTCGACGATGTCGCCGATGCGAACCTGCTGGAACGACTGGGCGCTGGTCAACGCGGTTTGGCTGGTCTCCGCGGTAAACGCATGAGCGTGGGGTGCAGCGAGCGCTGAAAGGTTCAGAGCGGACGCGGCAGCGATGGCGAGAAGGGTCGTCGAACGCATGGATAGATTCTCCGTGATCGTCATGATCGGGTTGAGTTCAGAATCAGCACAAGGATTAGTCAAACGCGACATCGCACGCAGAGCAACTTGGGCTGTCTGAATCGGTCTTTGGATGTAGAAAACACACAACGCGGGGAGAGCTCCCCTGATTTGATAGTCTCCGATTCGCCTCAGAATCGCATCGGGTTCCATTGTCTAGGTCTTTTTCACTTGCGAATCCTTGGCCCAAAACGGCTCAAGGAGACCAATAAAAAGACCCGCGGCATAGACCGCGGGTCTTGGTTCAAGCATTGGGTGCTTTAGTCGTCGTCATCGTCCACAAGTGGACCAGTAGTCTCAGGCTCAGGCTCAGGCTTGGGCTTGCACATCAGCAGCACGATCGCACCACCAATCGCTGAGAGCGCCGACGCGACGAGGATCGCGAGCTTCGCGTGCTCAAGATGGGTCTGGCTCGAGGCGTACGCGAGGTTGGCGATGAAGATCGCCATCGTGAAGCCGATGCCGCCGAGCATGCCGGCGCCGAGGATGTGACGCCACGAGACTCCGCGTGGGAGGGTTGCGATTCCCATCAAAACTGCGATCCAGCAGAGCACGATGATCCCGAGTGGTTTCCCGACGAAGAGGCCGAGGATGATACCGATCGCTGCGGGATCCGAGAGGTTCTCGGTGACTCCGCCGTGGATCGGGATCCCGGCGTTGGCGAGCGCGAAGATCGGGATGATCACGAACGCGGCCCAGGGGTGCAGCACGTGCTCGATGCGGTGCAGCGGAGGCATCACCAAGCGCGAGTTGTTCATGATCGCGTTGACCGCGGCGCGGCGTTCGGATGATTCAGTGACCGCGAACTCCGGATCGTCGTGCGCGTTTGCGAAGACGTCGAGTGCCTTGCGTGTCGAGAAGACGTAGTTGACCGCGTTGACGCGAGCGTGCGCCGGGATGGTCATCGCGAGCAGCACGCCTGCGATGGTCGCGTGGACTCCGGACATGTAGACGAAGTACCACAGCGGGAGACCCATCACGAGGTAGAGCGTGATCCAGCGGACACGCAGCACGTTCATGAACATCAGGACCGCGATTATGGTGCCGGCGTATCCGAGGTACGCCATGTTCAGGTTGTCGGTGTAGAACACCGCGATGACGATCAGTGCGCCAAGGTCGTCCACGATCGCGAGCGATGTGAGGAAGACCTTGAGTGAGTTGGGGATGCGTGATCCGAGCATCGCCAGGATACCCACGGCGAACGCGATGTCCGTCGCCATCGGGATACCCCATCCACCCATGGTTTCTTGGTTGCCCCAGTTGATCCCGACGAAGATGAGCGCGGGACCGATCATCCCGCCGAGGGCGCCGAAGATCGGGAGCGCGGCTCGCTTGGGCGATGCGAGCTCACCAACAAGGATCTCGCGTTTGATTTCCAGTCCGACGACGAGGAAGAAGATCGCCATGAGCAGGTCGTTGATCCAGTGGACCATCGAGAGTCCCTGGTACCAGTGGGGTGCTTTGGGGAGTGGGTGCCAGCCCTTGCCGTGGGAATCGCCCTCGGCGTGATCGCCATCAACAACCGCATGCGCGGCGTCTTCCGCGTGATCGATGAGGTCGTGTGCCTCGTCGGTGTGGTCTTCAGCATGATCGACTGCGTGGCCTTCATCGCCATGCCCGTCGTCATGACCTTCGTCATGACCTTCGTCATGTGCATCGCCGTGAGAGTCGTCGCCGTGTCCGCCGCCGTGTGTGTCGTGGGGATTGTCGGCGACCGTGATGCGGATCTCGGTGTCGTTGAAGATTTCCTTGTAGCTGTCGTAGTCCTTGTTTGCCCAGACCATCGCGATCGCGGTCATGAGCAGCAGGACGATCCCGCCGGAGCTCGAGAGCTTGGCGAATCGTGTGAATGGTCGCGCGAGGCGTTCCCCCGGCTCAGGGTTGAGGCCGTGCGCTGCGGTTGGGACATTGTGATCGTCTGACATGTCGGGACTCCGGTGAGTTCGTAAGGTCGTCACCCACCTGTTCAGGGGGCGATAGAAGCCAGTGTGACACTGTTCTATCGGGCGTTGAGAAGGGGTCTGTTTATTGCGAGACGCGAAGTTGGCGCCGAAAAGCACCACGTCGTCAATACGAGCGAGTCAAGGCGATCGGGAGTTGGCGATTTCTGCGCGGTTAGTGCTGGAAGGGGTACAACCCCTGAAGATCGAGGATCTGGGTCAGCTCGTCGAGGATCCCGATGCAGGTCTGCGCGAGCTTGGGGTCGAGCAGGTCGTTCTGGGTGATCTCATCTGGATATGCACGGCTGACAAACTCGACGAGCTTGGCGTGCAGGTCATCGGTCATGATCACGCCGGGATGGACGGCAGCGAGTTCATCTTGCGACAGCGGGACACGCAGACGCAGACACGCGGGACCACCGCCGTTGCGCATGGATTCGCGGACGTCGAGGTAGTGGACCGTGTTGATGGGGTTGCTCGTGTCCTGAATCATCTTGGTGATGAACTCAGCGACGCGTGGATTCTCGCTGGACTCAAGCGGCGCGATCAGCGCCATCGATCCATCGGGGAGCGTGACGATCTGCGAGTTAAACAAATAGCTCTTGACCGCGTCCTCGAGCGAGAAGTCTGTGTCGTGCGCTTCGATAGTCGTGAGGGGTTGTCCGAGCGGCGACGCGAGATCGGTGAGCATGGAACGCGAGGTCGCGAACGCTTGCTCGTGGTAGAGGAACACGGACTCGTTCCCGGTCGCGATGACGTCGTTGTGGAAGACCCCCGCGTCGATCGCGTCGGGGTGCTGGCGCGCGAAGATCACGCGGGAATCATCGAGCTGGTGCGTGCGTGCGATCGCTTCGCACGCTGCTCGTGTTTGGCGCGATGGATAGTTCCTGGCGCTGTTGGATGGATCGTGGATGTCCACGCCGTAAACGAAGAGCTCGATTCCCGGCTGTCCATGCGAAGAGGCGAAACGGATATGGTTCGCGGCTCCCTCGTCCGCGAAGCGCGCCTGGTCTGGGAGCGGGTCGTGGACGACGAAGTGGGAGTCGTCCTTGAAGATCATCCGCAGAGCACGCGTCGTCGTGGGGTGCTCGATGGAGCGGTGGAGATTGGAGACGAGGTTCGCGGGAGTGAAGTGGACCTTCTTGTCCTTGGTGTCGGGGCTCGGCGAGACGGTCGCGGCGTTGGCGGCCCACATCGAGCTGGCGCTCCAGACCGCTGCGATCAGGGTGGGGTCCGCGTCTCGTGCTTGAGCGAGCAGGTGTGCGTCTGAGCCCTCGAATCCAATCCGGCGGAGGAAGCTCAGATCGGGGCGCTGCTGAGGGGGGAGGACGGCTTGGGTGAGACCCAGATCCATGAGGGTCTTCATCTTGGAGAGTCCCTGGAGCGCGGCGGCTTTGGGTTTGGAGATCCCGCCGGCGTTGGAGAGCGAGGCGATGTTCCCGGCCGAGAGACCCGCATAATTATGCGTCGGGCCGATGAGCCCATCAAAGTTGACCTCGATGTATTCTGCTGGCATAGGGAGAGGGTAGGGCTGGGTGGGTGCGAAAATTCCGAAAATACGGATTTATGGCTCGCAAATGGGGTAGTTGGGCTGGTGTTGCCAGTTTCTGGGGATGCGTTGAATCAGCCGCATGAGGGATGCGGATACCACAATGAGGGGAGGCGTTTCACGGGGTGGTATTGGACAATCCTGTATCCAATGGGGGCGGTGTGACTTGACAAATGCTCCGATGGCGCGTTCCGTGTCGGCTCAGACTATCTATATATGGCACACGATCCGGCGGATCCTGTTGGAATACGTTCGTTGGAATAAGAGTGTCTGATCGGTGCATTGAGTGAGCAGATGGTCCAAATGAGAGGCGTTCATGGCCAAGAAGACGGCATCCAAGAAGACGACCAAAAAGAAAGCCGCGAAAAAGTCGGCGAAGAAGACGACCAAAAAGACCACCAAGAAGGTCTCCAAGGCGGCTTCGAAGAAGACCACCAAGAAAGCGGGCGGTCGGAAGTTTGGGAGTAACTACAAAGCGGGTTCCGCGAAGGGCAAGTCCCTCGTGATCGTGGAATCCCCGGCCAAAGCCAAGACGATCAACAAATACCTGGGAGATGACTTCGTCGTCCTCGCATCGGTGGGGCACGTGCGGGACCTCCCATCCAAAAACCCCAAGGGGGTCAAGGACCCAGTTCCGGGAGTCAAGCTCGATAAGCGGTTCCAGCCGAGCTACGAGATCCTGAGCGGCAAGGAGCAGGTGGTCAAGGACCTCAAGCGAGCCGCGAAGGATGCGCAGTCCACCGGTGGACAGGTCTGGTTCGCGACCGACCTTGATCGCGAAGGGGAGGCGATCGCATGGCACGTTGCGCAGGAGCTGGGGATCAGCTCCAAAGAAGCGCAGCGCGTGATGTTCTCGTCGATCACCAAAGCGGAGATCGAGCGGGCGTTCCATAACCCGCACGCGATCGATGAGGAGCGCGTCAACGCGCAGCAGGCGCGACGGATCCTCGACCGCATCGTGGGCTACCAGGTATCGCCTTTGCTGTGGAAGAAAGTCGCGCGTGGTCTGAGCGCGGGGCGCGTGCAGTCGGTCGCGGTGCGATTGGTCGTGGAACGCGAGCGCCAGATCCAAGCGTTTGTTCCCGATGAGTACTGGACAGTGACAGGGAATTTCGCGCTCGATGCGGACCAAGCCGCCAAGCTCGGGCCGCAGTGGGACACGTTTGTCAATACGCTTGATGAGAAGGGCAAGGGTCCCAGCATCAAGACACAGAACGGCTGGCTGGCGCAGAACAACACCGTCCGCGCTCAGCTCGTCGAGTTTGACGGCAAGAAGTTCGATCCGCGGATCATCTCGTCGAGCATCGTCCCGGAACTCGAGGTGCTCAACCACGACACGATCGAGCAGCGGCGCGAGGAGGTCAATCAAGCGTTTGCTGATCCGAGCACGCACGATCTGACTGGAGAGATCGAGAAGGTCGTCGCGTCGTGCGGACTGCGGGACGTGACGAGCTCGATCAAGGACGACAGCGAGGGTGTGGGTCCGGCGCGCTGGGTGCGGGAAGTCTCCGGCACGTGCGACGCGAACTGCAAGTACACGATCGAGTCCATCGAGACCAAGCGGACCAAGTCGCGTGCACCAGCGCCGTTCATCACATCGACGATGCAGCAGTCCGCCTCGTCGCGTCTTGGGTTCGGCGCTCAGCGGACGATGCGCGCGGCGCAGGGGTTGTACGAGGGTGTGAATATCCCGGGTGAGGGACCAACGGGTTTGATCACCTACATGCGTACCGACTCGACGCACATCGACGGATCGGCGCTCAACGCGGTGCGCGGACACATCCAGAAAACCTACGGCGACAAGTACCTCCCAGAGAAACCCAACTTCTTCAAGACCTCCAACAAGGGCGCACAAGAAGCACACGAAGCAATCCGTCCGACGGATGTGTCGCGGACGCCGGACTCGCTGCCCAAGTCGATCAAGCCGGATCAAGCGAGGCTGTACAAGCTGATCTGGGAACGGTTCGTCGCGTGCCAGATGGTCGCGGCTCAGTGGGACGCGACGAGCGTCATGATCCGAGGTGGCGAGGGCAACAAGGCGCTGTTCAAAGCCAACGGCCGAACGCTCGCGTTCGATGGTCACTACCGCGTCTCGGGAGTCCCGACGAGCGGCGACGAGCTGAACCTGCCGGTGCTTAGCGAGCAACAGCCGATGTATCCGTTCGCGATCGAGCCGGGACAGAAGTTTACTTCAGCGCCTGGACGCTTCTCTGAAGCGAGCTTGATCAAGACGCTCGAATCCGAGGGAATCGGACGACCTTCGACGTATGCGAGCATCATCCAGACGATCCAGGATCGGAAGTATGTCGAGCAGCTCCAACGCGCGTTCTGGGCGACAGATTTGGGAATGGTCGTGACCGACAAGCTCGTCGAGGGGTTCCCGATCCTGATGGACCTGGGATACACACGCGACATGGAGGGCAAGCTCGACGCGATCGAGGAGGAGCACCTCGACTGGATCGAGATGCTCGAAGGGTTCTACGGGCGATTCTCAAAGAGTCTGGAAAAAGCGCACGAAGAGATGACGCACGCGAAAGCGGAGACGCGTCCCGCTCCAGAAGAATACCGCTGCGAGCAGTGCGGTTCATCGTTGGTCTACCGATTCGGGAAGAACGGCCGATTCCTGAGCTGCTCGACCTATCCCGATTGCAGCTGGGCGTGTCCGTGTGATCGACAGGGACGACCTCAGATGGCGGAGTTCGCGGATGTGAAATGTCCCAAGACCGGACGTCCGATGATCCGCAAGACCGGACGCTTTGGGCCGTTCCTGACGACCCCGCTCGAAGAGGGCGAGAGCAACGACGACGGGATGATCCTCAACATCGACAAGAAGGGCTACGTCAACGCGCCGAGCGTCCCTCCGCTGGAGACGACGCTGGAGTGTCCGACGTGTCAGAGTCCGCTCAATCTCCGCAATGGAGCACGAGGGCCTTGGCTCGGATGCTCGCGCTTCCCCAAGTGCCGAGGGCGAGGCAAGTGGACGGCGCTGGAAGACCACGAACGCGCGGACCTTGAGGCGAAGCTCTCCAAGCACGAAGCGGCGCACCCGATCCCGATCATCGTTCGGATGGACGGCACCCCTCTGACAGACAGCAAGGGCAAGCCCGTAGAGAACGCGCCGACGGTCGAGGAGTTGATCCTGCAAGAGGATCCGCGCGGAGCGTGAGCCGAGCATCTATTTGATGCTCGCGGACGATGTTGCTGGGTGAGCGAAGCGCCTCGCGGGCTACCATGTCAGCGATGAGTAGCTTGCTGATGAGCACCAACTCGAAGCAGTTTGTCCGCAAGATCGGGCGCTGGGTGCACGATCATCCGGACGGGTGGCTCAACATCATCGGCGCGGTGATCGGGATCCTGACAGCGCTCGCAGCGATCGGGTTCGCGTGGACGCTTGAGCGCGTCGAGCACTGGACGGAGCATCTTCAGGGAGAGCTGCAGGGGGCTGACGGGTCGCGTCTGTGGTTGATGCCGTTGATCCCGATGGTGGGGGCGCTGGTGACCGGAGTTCTGGTGTACTTTTTTGCGCGCGAGGCGGCGGGGCACGGCGTGCCTCAGGTGCTCGACGCGATCGTCCGGCGCGGCGGGATCGTCAAGAAGCGTGTGGGGTTCATCAAAGTCGTCAGCTCGATCTGCACTGTGGGTACGGGCGGCTCGGCGGGTGCGGAAGGTCCGATCGTTCAAGCGGGTGCCGTGATTGGTTCGAGCATGGCGCAGCGCCTTGGTATCGAGCGCAAGCACATCAACACGCTCGTTGGATGCGGCGCCGCGGCGGGGATCGCGAGTATCTTCAACGCGCCGATCGCGGGGGTGTTCTTCGCGCTCGAGATCCTGCTACGCGACTTCTCGCTCCGGACGTTCACGCCGATCGTGATGGCGTCGGTTTTCGCGACCGCGTTTACGCAGGTCGTGCTCCCGAGCGAGGACGCGATCTTCGCGTTCGAGTTGTCGGGGTATTTGTTCACGCTGCTCGAACTCCCGAGCTACATGATCCTGGGACTGGTGTGCGCCGGCGCATCGTGGATGTTTGTGGGGATGCTGCACATCGCGGAGGACGCGTTTGGGCGCGTGAATCTGCATCGGATCCTCAAGCCCGTCCTCGGAGCGCTGCTGCTGGGGATGCTGGGGATGGTCGGACAGCGTGCGTGCCACGCGCTGGACACGAGCACGCTGGTGCCCGTGGATTCTCCGGTCCCGGTGTTCTTCGGGAACGGATACGCGATGATCCGCTCGCTGCTTGATCCGCTGCACTTCACGGCCGCGGACGTGACCTGGAGCGCGGTGATCACGCTCGGATTGCTGCTGTTTGCCAAGATCGTCGCGACGAGCTGCACGCTCGGATCGGGAGGTTCCGGGGGTGTGTTCGCGCCGTCGCTATTCATCGGCGCCACGGTCGGCGGGACCTACGGCTTAATCCTCGACATGCTCGGACTGATCCCATCAGGGGGGTCTCCCGCGAGCTACGCGCTCGTTGGGATGGCGGCGGTCGTCGCCGGCGCGACCTTCGCGCCGATGACCGCGATCCTGATGCTCTTTGAGCTCACGCGCGAGCCCAGAGTGCTGGCGCCGATTATGCTCGCGGCGATCATTTCCACGATGTTCTCGCGGATGTTCATGCCCAACTCGATCTACACCGCCAAGCTCCGCAGAGCGGGGGTACGGATCGGGACCGGTCGTGATCTCGGGATCCTGCGCCACGTGCCGCTCGCGAGCGTGAAGTACGACGCGCTCCCGAGCGAGCCGGTCTACGCGTCTGATCCGCTCAGCAAACTCATCACGCTCCACGCGCACCACAACGTCCCCGACTTCCCAGTGATCGATCACGAGGGGTGCTACATCGGGATGGTGACCGGACGCGACATGCGCTCGGCGCTGATCGATCGAGAAGCGATCCCATTGCTGCTCGTCGCGGAGCTGATGCGGACCGATATCCCGACAGTCTCAGCGGGAGAGCATCTGGACACGGTGCTCGACAAGTTCAGCAAGTCCGATGTGTCGAGTTTGTGTGTTGTGGATCAGTTCGGACAGATGAATCCGGTGGGTCTGGTCACACGCGAGCAGGTGATGAAGCGACACAACGACGTCCTCGACGAGGCGTGATGGAACCGATCAGTGAGAGGAACGGATCGATTCTCATGAAAGAGTTCCTGTTTGGGAAGACTGATTTGAAGTCGATTCGGATCATTGTGGTCATCGCGTTTGTTGTCATTGTTATTCTGGGTTTGATCCCGATCAGAAGTCACAGCAGCCACCACACACCGATTTGGAGATCAACTGCACAAGTGCGATCGATGGTGCAGGGAGCGATTCTCTTTGCAACAAATCAGGATGACACGATGCCATCAGCAGACCAGTGGCCCCAGGAGTTAATTGATCTTGGAATTATTGAATCCGAGCTTCTTGTATCTCCTTTACACCCCGATATGAAAGATCCATACACCTACGTTCCTAGTGGTTTTCAATTGTTCGAGGGTGATTTCGTGAATCGGATAGTCATTTACGAAAATCCTGGCCACTACCAAGAAGGAGTAGTTGTTGGGTTTGCTGATGGCCGTGGGGAGGTTATTCCTCATGATCAGTTTGAGCAGATGCTTGCGGATCAGATCGCTAAGGAAGCATCCCGTCCTTGATCGTGAAACCAGATTCACGCTTTCCCATACAATGTGGTATGAACACAGGAACTGCTATCGCTCTGGTCTCGCTCGCTTCGGTTTCATGGGTCGCTCATGCGGATGATCCGATCCAGGACGCGGTGCATAAACATATCGAGCCGTTGGTCGAGACCAAGATGGTCCCGGGCGCGGTGGTGGGGGTGTATCAGGATGGCAAGGAGTCGTACTACACGCTCGGGACGCTCGCGTTTGGTGGTGAGGAGCCGCCGACGTTTGATACGCTCTATGAGATCGGTTCGATCTCGAAGGTCATGACCGGCGTGCTCTTCGCCGACGCGATCCGCAGGGGTGAGGTGACCAAACACACGCTCCTCGATGAGCTGCTCCCCGAGGGGGTTAACGCGAAGGACTACGAGGGAACGGAGGTCGAGCTCTGGCACCTGACGACGCACTCGTCGGGTTGGCCGACAGCTCCGGCGAATCTGCGTCCGACTGATCCTGATAAGCCGTTCATGGGGTACACGCAGGAGATGCTGTTTGAGTACATCTCGAAGGTCAAACCCAAGCGAACGCCAGGGACGGAGTTCGAGTACTCCAATCTTGCAGTCGGACTGCTCGGCGATCTGGTCGCGGCCAACGCCGGGATGGGGTACGAGGACGCGGTGATCGAGCGGGTTTTTGATCCGATGGGGGTCGAGGGGTTCCAGATTGTGCTCGATGAGGAGCAGTCAAAGATGCTCGCGCCCGCAACTTCGAGCGGTCGATCGTCGAAGCCTTGGGGGGATATCGGCCCGATGAATCCAGCGGGGATGTGGGTCGCGTCCGCGCCGTCGCTGCTGGGGTTTGCGATCGCGAATCTGAGCGACGAGGAGGGCGGGATCTACGAGTCTCTTGAGCTCTCGCGCGAGCCGATGTTTGAGAGCGGGTTTGGCTCGGTCTGCTTTGGATGGCTACTGGCGCAGGACGGCTCGACCTACTGGCACAACGGCATGACGGGCGGGTACTCATCGTACTTCGCGGTCAATCGCGATCTGGACCTCGCGGTCGTCGTCCTGACCAACGGCACCACCTTTTTCACCACCAGCGCCGGCGAGAAGCTCGTCCAACAACTCGGCGGGCTCAATCCCGACCCCGTCGAGATCGAGGTGAGCGAGGGGGTCGATGCGGAGTACGCCAAGCGCGTGGTCGGTGAGTACAAGGGGCAGTACTTCACGATGTACATCACGAGCGAAGCGGGGAAGCTCTTCGCGCAGATCACGGGTCAGCAGGCGCTGGTCGTCGCGCCGACGGATACGGACAATCGCTTCCGATACGAGATGGTCGATGCGGAGATCGAGTTTGCGTTTGAGGATGAGATCGCAACGACGGTGACGCTGCATCAGAACGGACAAGAGTTTGTGTGCACTCGCGTAGATGATTGATCACTCGCCGAGCGTTTTCTTTCTTCGAAGTACGTGGTGGTAGTGCTGCGCGAATCGGTGGGACTCGTCGCGGACCTGCTGGAGCAGGCGCAGTCCAGGATTGTTGCGTCCGAGCTTGATCGGCTCGTTCTGGCCTTGTTTATAGATCAGCTCTTCTTTCTTTGCGATCGAGATCACCATCGGTGGTTTGACTTCGAGCTGCTCGAACGCTTCGAGCGCCGCGTGGAGTTGTCCGATCCCGCCGTCGATGAGGATGACATCGGGGTAGAGCTCTTGTCCGGCGCCCGCATCGCGGAATCTTCGTGAGATGACCTCGCGCATGGACTGGAAGTCATCGTTGGCGCGACCTCCTGGGAGGTTGGTGAAGGACTTGATGCGGAAGCGCCGGTACTCCTGTTTGAATGGTCTGCCGTCGATGAAGCAGACTTTGGATGCGACGGTCTCCCCGCCTTGGAGGTGCGCGATGTCGAACCCCTCGACGCAGCGGATCGTGGTGTTCATGTCCAGAGCACGCGCGAGGGATTGGCACCCCTTGATCGGATCGATGTACCCGATCTCCGCTTCGGGTTGCCACTTGTCGCTCGTCGAGGCGCGGTTGTCGATCTTGATCATCGCGTTGATCTGATCCCGCAGCGTCGCGGCTCGCTCGAAATCCATCCGCTCGGACGCTTCGGCCATCTCTGTCTGCAGCTCCCTGATCATCGTCGAGCGCTTGGTCTTGAGGAAACGCACGAATCGGGTGATGTCTTCGCGGTAGCGTTCTTTGGTGATCGACTCGTTGCACGGCGCGGTGCATTTCCCGATCGAAGCGAGCAGACACGGGCGGAAGTGCTTGTTCTTGGGATCACCCTCGATGATGTCGAGCGAACAGGTGCGGAACTTGAATACCGACTGGAGCGCGTCGACAGCGGTGCGCAGCGCGCCGGGAGATGTAAACGGGCCGAGGATGCTCGCGTTGGTGTAGTGGGGGTCCTTGGTGCCGTCGGGTTTGATCCCTGTGGGGTTCCGTGAGACAAATACGCGCGGGTAGTCCTCGTTGTTGGTCACGACGAGGTATGGATAGGTCCGGTCGTCTTTTTGGGCGGCGTTGAAGCGGGGTTTGATGTCCTTGATCAGACGATTCTCAGCGAGCAGCGCTTCCCACGCGGTATCGGTTTTGAAGACCTCGAAGGTGTGGACCTCGTCGAGCATCTTGTTCTTGCGAGGACCCAGATCGGTCGAGGGGAGGAAGTACGACGAGACACGATCGCGGAGCTTGGTCGCTTTGCCGACATAGAGCACGATGCCCTTGTGGTCTTTCATCAGGTATACGCCGGGCGCGAGGGGCAGGTCGCGCGCCATCGCGTGGAGGCGCTTGATGCGTGTGTTGTAATCCTCGCTCCCCCACTCCGGGATATCCTGCGCAAAGTCGTCAGGCTTGAACGGGATGGGGTCGTCGGTGGGTTCCACTGAGGGATGGTATTCATCCCTCAGTGGGGGTGTCGGTTGAGGGTTCAGTAGGCGGATCGATCATGTGGAGGTACGGATTTTCCGGCATCGCTGGTGAGCCGGGCGCGGTCCAGAGGACGGTCCAGCACAGCTCAAACGGCGGCATCGCGACATCGGTAAACAGCGCCGGCCAAGCGCCGTCGGTCTTTGCGGAGATGTCGTCCTCGATATCCTTGAACCCCTCGGCGTCCTCGTCGATGCAGCGGAGGTGGTCCTGTTCGTCTCCGATGCGGAATCCGAAGCAGATCTGGTCGATGCTCATGAGATCGCGTTTGTATGCGACGATGCCGGTGACTTCATCCCACTTGAGGGACCAGTTGGGTTCGCCGAGCGTCATCACGCTGAACCCTCGCGTCTCGCGGATGATCTGTCTGGAGGCGTATTTGGATCGGTCGCGCCGATCATCTTTCCAGCGCTGGATCCATGAAAAAACCAATCCGCGCAGGGATTGGCTTGTATTGTCGTCGGGATTTTTCGGCATTGTTTATTCGTAGATGTAGTCCGGGCCGCGCCACTGCTGCCACTTCTTGAGGCGGAAGCGCCAGAAGCTCTCTTCGAAGTTTGCTTGTGCTTCTGGTGACCACATGTGGAACGCTTCGAGCTGACGCGCTTCGCTCGCGATGCGGCGGAGCTCGTCCTCGGCTTCCTGGACAGTCAGCGGGTCCGCTTCACCTGAACGCACGGCGGCGTTGACCAGATCGATGTAGAGCTGGTTGAGGTGAGCGTAGTCCTCGAGGGTGTCCTCGGAGAGGGACTGATCGTTGAGACGTCCCGCTTCGGCGCGGAGGATGGTGTCGATCGCACGCGCCTGGTGACGCTGACCGGTGGTCCGCTCTACGCGGCAGCCCGAAGAGAATGCGAGCACGAGAGCACTGGCAACGATCACGATTGGGGTCAAACGAATGTTCATGGAGTCTCCATCGGTTCTCGGACTGGATCGCTTGAGCGAATCCCTCAGGAAATGGACTTTAGGGCCGGATTATGAAAGAGCAAGCCGGCACATCATCTCTACGCCCAATGGGATGGATTGATCGTTGAAATCAAAACTAGGTGTATGGAGTCCTGGGAACGGCGTTTGCTGGTCATGAGCGAGTCCCAGGAAGAAGAAGCAGGAGGGGACCTTCTGGGCGTAGAACGAGAAGTCCTCGCCGCCGAGGGTGGGCTCCTCGACGAGCTTGGTCTGCTCGCATCCGCCCGCAGATTGGGCGATTTCAAAGACATGCTCCGTCTGCTGAGGGTCGTTCTGGGTGACTGGGTAGCCCGGGAACCACTCGATGCTCGCTGAGCATCCCAGAGCGGAGGCTGTGGACTCGATGAGCTTGGTGAATCGGGCCTTGGTGTCCGATCGCGTGGTGTCTGAGAGGGTCCGCAGGGTCCCCTGCATGATCGCGGCTCCTGGGATGATGTTGAACGCCGTACCGGCGTGGATCGTCGTGATCGAGAGCACGACGGAGTCGGTCGGTTTGGTGGATCTGGAAACGATGGACTGGGCGCTGCTGACGATCTGAGCCGCGGCGACGATGGGGTCGTTCCCGAGGTGCGGATACGCGGCGTGTGCTTGGGTGCCGTTGATAGTGATCGTGAATGTATCGGTCGCGGCAAGGAGTGGTCCGGGACGTGTGGAGATGGTCCCGAGTGTTTCGTCGGGCCAGCCGTGGAGTCCGAACATTTTGGTGATCGGGGGTCCGATGAGTCCATCGAGGGCGCCATCGCGAATGAGTTTCTCGGCGCCCGCGCCGCCTTCTTCTGCGGGCTGGAAGACGAAGGTGATCGGATTGGGACGGTGCTCCATCGAGGACAGAACTTTGGCGGCTCCGAGCAGGATCGCGGTGTGCCCGTCATGGCCGCACGCGTGCATGGTGCCCTCGTGGGTGGACTTGTGGGGGAGGTCGGAGATCTCGGTGATCGGCAGCGCGTCGATGTCCGCTCGCAGTCCGATGCAGGGGCCGGGATTGTCCGTAGTCGCTGGGAGATGCGCGACGACGCCGGTCCCTGTGTTGGGGTCTTTGCCTCCGATGTTCGCTTTGAACTCGATCCCGAGGTCGCTCAGGTGCTGCTGGATGACCTGTGAGGTGCGGGATTCCTTGAACTTGATCTCGGGATGCGCGTGCAGGTCGCGCCGGATCGCGATGGTGTCATCGAGCGAGCTTGTGATGAGGTCGTTGAGATTGGTAAGATCGGTGGGGGTCGTGGTCATGGACAAGTGTAGTGGGCGTGATCACGCGGCGCGTTTGAGGGTGTCCAGACTGTTATTCTCTTCCATGAACATCCGAGCGGCTTGCTCGATATCGATCCGATCAAGCTTGTGGGTGCACTGGGACTCGCTCCGGATCTGGTTGAAGACCGATTGGGTCTGGTCGAACGCGTCGACCACAGCGGGATCGAAGTGGGTGCCTTTGCCCTCATGGATGATGCTCATCGCCTTCTCATGGCTCATCGCGTCCTTGTACACGCGAGCGGTGGTCAGCGCGTCGTAGACGTCCGCGATCGCGACGATCCGTGCGGCGAGGGAGATGTCCTCTCCAGCGATCTGGAAGGGGTATCCGGAGCCGTCGAATTTTTCGTGGTGCTGGAGCGCGATCTCGATGCCCATGTCGAGGAACTCGTCGGCGCCGAAGTTGTTGCGGATGGAAAGCAGTGTCTCGCCTCCGATGAGGGTGTGCTTCTCCATGATCGCGCGTTCGTCATCCGTGAGACGTCCCGGCTTGAGCAGCACGTTGTCTGGGATGCCGACCTTCCCGATGTCGTGGAGCGAGGACGCGAGGACCAAGCGATCGATCCATTCATCAGTGATGATCGGATGCGTCGGCTGGAGCTGCGTCGCGATGACGCGTGCGTAGTGACCGATCCGATCAAGATGATCACCCGTGTCCGTGTCGCGATAGTCCGCGAGCTTTGCGAGCCCGTGGATCAGCGCGTTGCGACGAGCGAGGCCGTTGCTGACCTGACGATGGACCTCGTCTTCGAGCTGCTGATTGGATTGTTCGAGCGCGTCCTTGTAGCGGCGCGACGCGAGGAAGAAGACCATCGCGGTGAGCGTGAGCACAGAGAGGGCCGTGGAGAGCTCGAGGATGAACAAGCGATCGATGAACGCTTGGGGGAGCTTGAAGTTCTGCTGGACCCAGCTGTCGGTGATCAGGACCGATCCGAGGAGCAAGCCGGACTGCGCGATCAGCACCGCGGTCATAAACGCACGGCGGGTCCGCGGACGGAAGGCAATCTCTATGGCTGGTTTCGTAGACACCTGTTCTTCATCGGGCGCACTGCATTCTCGATGCAGTGCTTGCAAATGAATCCTGTGAAATCAGAAACAAGTCGCAACAGTTGCGCGGGTCGATCCCATCATTGGGTCCGATTTGCAGGGAGTTCCAAGCGCTATCGGGTCAAGATCCGCTCGCACGCGTCAAGAGCGGGGGGGATCATTTTCAGTGCGTCCGAGAAGTCTGGATAGATCGCTTGGTTGCGGACCATGTTGGGATCGCCGTCGACGAGCGATGGGGGGGCGACCGATTTGGCGAGCTCGCTGAGCGCTGGATTCACAGGGATATTCCGCGATGTGGACTCAGCGAGCAATCGTTCTACGCGAGGGGAGATCAGGAACCGCGCGAGTCGGATGCCGTTGATGTTCCCGCCGTCGATGTGTGTGAGTGCGACGGTGTTGGGGAGCAGCGTGGGTCCGAACGATCGCATCGTGCTGGTGATCATCGGGGGATCGAAGGACTCGTACACACAGTCCACGGCCCAGCCGTTGCGCTGTCCGCTCCAGACATCGTCGGTATCGGTGAGTCCGACGTCGATCTCTCCCATCGCGATGGCGCGGACCACGGTTGCGTTGCCGTCGTAGAGCCGGATGTTGTTGTTCTTGAGCATCGTGAGCCAACGCTCGAACTCTGGGAGTCCCCAGCGGGACGCGAGGATGCCCATGTGCCCGCGCGTGGTCCCGAACTCGGGACGCGCCATCCCGAGCCGTCCCTTCCAGTTTGGTTGTGCGAAGTCACGCATCGAGGTGGGTGGGGATTCGACACGATCGCTCGCGTAGACGATCACGCGCGCCCGCGTTGCGAATCCGGCCCAGGTTCTATCGTCAGCGACCAAGCCGCTGGGCCAATCCTCCGGAACCCACGCGGCTGTGGTGTCCTTCGCGAGGATGTTGTTGTTCGCGAGATCGATGGTCCCGAATGGTTCGGAGGACCACCAGACGTCCGCTTGGGGGTCATCCGCTTCCGCTTTGAGTCGCGCGACGAGTCCGGTGGTTTTGGTCGCTTCGGTGTCGCCGACGAGTCGGACTTCGATGCCTGTTTCTTTGGTGAAGTCTTCGACGACCAGCTTTGCGAACTCATCGTCGGCGGAGGTATAGAGCACGACTGCTTCAACAGGCGAAGGTGAAGAATCCGAACTCGGTCGGCAGGCGCTGAGCCCAACTAGTACGGCAGAAAGAATCAGGGATCGGATGATGTTCATGCCAACAGTCTACGGCGATCAATCGTCCTTCGAACCCGCGGACTCCGCGGGTTGGTCGGTCTTGCCTGTCTTGTCATCGCCCTTCGCTTCTTTCGCGGCTTTGTCGAGGCGTCCGAAGTAGCTCTGGACCGCGGACTCGTACTCGCGTGGGATGCGTTTGGTCTCGATCGCTTCCGATGCCTCGGTCGTCGCGCTCTGGATCGCGTCGGAGAACGCGGCGGTGGACTCGCCTTTGATCTGCGATCCTTGGACCATGGTTGATGCGATCACCGGACCTTCGGAGGTGGTGCGGACTTCGGCGTGTTCTTTCTTGATGGTAAAGTCCGCGCCCTGTTCTTCGGGTGACATGCCGAGCCCCTTGCCGGGACCTCCTGATCCGGAACCGAACTGGGACGACTCGCCTTGCGAGAACTGACCGGTGCTCGGCCACTGTCCCTGCTGTCCGCCTCCCTGACCTGGATTACTGCCTGGATTGGAGCACTGAGCAAGCTGGTCGAGCTGTTGCTGCGCTTGACTCATCGCGGACTCAAGCGACTGCATCTCTTGCTGCATGTTCTCGAGGTCCGAGAGCTGCGCGTTCATCGCATCGGATCCCGCGGCGGCTTGCTGGGGATCGCCGTTCTGCATGCCTTGGGCCATCTGTCCTATCGCTTGGGACATCGCGCCGGCGGCATCCGACGCTTTCTGCTGTGCTTGGGCCGCTTGAGAGAGCTGCTGAGCTTGTTCTTCTGAGAGTCCCGCTTCTTCGAGCGCTTTCTTGAGTGCCTCGGGATCGGTCGCGAGCTGCTTCGCTTGCTGCTCGCTGATCCCCGCGGCTTTGAGCTGTTCTTGGAGCTGCTGGGAGTTCTGCGCCATCTGCTCCATCTGTTGCTTGAGGTTCTCGAGCTGCTGTCCGAGCTGTTTTTGTTGTTCCTCGGACATGTCGTCGGATTGCATCTGCTCAGCGAGTTTTTCGAGTTGTTGCTTCGCTTCCTCGAAGTCCCCTCGCGCCATGGCGCGCGCCATCTCGGACGCCGCGTTTTCTTCCGTGGAGTTGAGCGACTTCATCGCGTCCTTGATCGCGTCGAAGGTCGCGCCGTCCTCGTTGTTGCGTTTCTCTTCGAGCTTATCGGAGATGCTCGTGAGGTTTTTGATCGCGCTGCGGAGCGATTCCTCGGCGCTGATGTACTCGTTCGCTTCGGGTTTGAGCAGGTCCTCGAACGCCTCGTCGTCCCCCTCATCAAACTCAAGCTTGGTCTGCTCGAGGATTTTCTTCATTGCTTCTTGCGATTCCTGAACAGTCGACTGGACCTGCTGGATCTGCGCTTGCTCGGCTTCTTTCTCCTGCTGCTTTGCGTAAAACCCTGTGAGGTCTTTCACTGGGAGCCACCACACGATCAGCAGCGCCGCGGCCGCAACCAGCGGCGTGGGCCAAACACGCGGGGCTTTGACTGGGAGCGCCGACGCGAGGTTGATCTTGCCCGCTTTGTCGTTCGCATCAGAGACCACGGCTTTGGACCAACCATCGGTCTGGTTCTCGATCAGCAGCGCCGTCGAGAGCGACTCGCGGAGTCCCGCGTGCTCATCGACAATCATCGCGGCCTTGGACTTGGATGGTCTTGTGATGAATGCCCAGAGCAATCCCAGCACGATCGCGCTCAGAGGCGCAACGATGAACACGACCCCCCATGGGACCTCGAAGACCGGCGCGACTTTCTGTGTAAGCCGAGCGATGACCATGAGCGTGAGCATCGCGGCGAGACAGATCGAGATCGTGCGGATCGAGTTGATCAGCATGAGCCGACGGGTGGCGCGAGCGATGGTGGTGTGGATCTGGGTCATGTGTTGATTTCAGTGATACCTTGCTATTCATCGGCCCTCTGAACCAGCGATGGGACAGAAAGCGGAATCCTTCATAAGGATTGTACGGGAATGAGGGGCTGTGGTTGCTGCGCTGGGGAGCTTGTGACGATACAGTGACGGGGTTGAAACAGCGTTTATGGTCCAGTTTGGTCGGTTTTGTGAAGGGTTCGTACATCACGCGCGATCAGTGCGACGCCGCGTTTGAGCGGATGCATGAGCGGGATCGGATCGGGGATCGGATTCATCTGGTCTTTGCGTGCATCGCGATGCTCGGACTCGCGGGTCCAGTGAGTGCCGTGGACATCGCCGTGCTGCCGTTGGTGGTGTTCTTTTTCGTGCGTGTGCTCAACACGTTCCCGGTCTGGATTCATGGCTTCGGTCAGCCCGTGGTGCTAGTGGCGCTCATGCTCGCGGCGTCGATGGGGCTGAGTCTGCTCTGGTCTCCCGATCCAGCGGCGGGAGCGGAACACATCGGCGAACTCCGCTGGCTCGCGTTCATCGGATTCGCGTTCCCGGTGATCGAGCATCGGAAGGCGTTGATCGCGTGCTTGTGCATCGGGTTCATGGTGGGGAACGCGGTGCAGGTCGTCGATGCGTTCGATGGGTTTGGGAACGCGTGGATCGCTGCTCGCATGGACCATTATCCGAATCGGATGTCAGGATGGTGGGAGCCGGCGGTTGGGGGATCGGTTTTGGTCGCGGCTCTTGGATTGCATCTCCCAGCCGCGATCATGGGGAGCGGGAGGGTACGCGTGATCGGTCTGACTGGATCGGTGGTGACGATCGGCGCGATCCTCGCGACAGGCACGCGCGGCGCCTGGATCGCTGGGGCGCTGCTGGTTGTGTGTGCTGTGGCCATCGCGTGGAGGGTCAATCGGCTCAGAGCACGCACGCTGCTGATCGGGGGGGGGGCGGTACTGAGCGGCGTGATCGTGATGGGCGCGATCAAGGGCGACGCGATCGCAGAACGAGTGGGCAACGCGCAGGAAGAGATCACGCTTGCGATGGAAGGTGAGTACAACACCTCGACCGGCGCTCGGATCTCGATGGGCACGCAAGCGATCAAGATTGGCGCTCAGCATCCCATCGGAGGACTCGGAGCGGGAGGGTTCCGCTCGTGGATGCAGGAGCACACGGACAAGCGCGTCGACGATCAGGCGCACGCGCACTGCTCGGCGCTGCGATTGTTCTCTGAGCAGGGAATCCCGGGCGTGCTGCTCGGATTGCTCCTCGCGGCGGTGATCCTGACCAACGCGTGGAGATCGGTCCCGAGGGATCAGCGCGGGACGTATCTGATGGGGCCGTTCTTTGGGGTGCTTGGATTGGTGCTCGTCAGCGCGTTTGATTCGATCCTGCTCAATGTGAACACCGCCGCGATTCTGGGGGCTCTGGCGATGCTTTCTCCGGCGTATTTCCCGGGAATGCGTTGTGATGGAGCGGAACAGGGGCAGACGGAAGTTTCGACCTAGAATCTGCTCGGGACATCATCTCAGAGGGTTGAAGTACTTTCCATGTCGTTGAATGAGCACCAGCCGATGAGCGGCGTAGGGCAAGCCCTGCTGAGCAAGATCCGCGACCGATCCGCACGCGTCGGGATCGTCGGTCTTGGATACGTCGGTCTCCCGTTGGTCCAAGCCGTCCACGACGCGGGGTTCGAGGTCATCGGATTCGATGTCGATGACACCAAGGTCCAGAAACTCAAGCGCGGCGAGTCCTATCTCAAACACCTCGGCGATGTCCTGACCCAAACACTCGCGGCTTCCGATCGCTTTATCGCAAGCAGCGACGAATCGGTTCTGGCGCACGCGGACGTGGTGATCCTGTGTGTCCCGACCCCGATCACGAAGCAGCGCGAGCCGGACCTGCGCTACGTGCTTGGGAGCGGACAATCCATCGGCCGCGTGCTTCGACAGGGACAGCTGGTGATCCTGGAGTCCACAACGTATCCCGGCACCACGCGCGATCTGCTCGTCCCGGTGCTTCAGCAAGGCGCGCTGGAGCGCGGGCTCAACCTGCAATCAGGAGAGGACTTCTTCGTTGGATACTCCCCTGAGCGCGAGGATCCCGGCAGAGCGGGGATGGTGACCTCGAAGATCCCCAAGATCGTCGGAGGGGTGGATCAAGTATCCGGGATGCTCTCGATCGAGTTTTATAAATCCTGCATCGACCATGTGCATCCCGTCAGCAGCGCCGAGGTGGGGGAGGCGTCCAAGCTGCTTGAGAATGTGTACCGAGCCGTCAACATCGCGCTGGTCAACGAGCTCAAGGTGGTCTTTGAGCGGATGGGGATCGATATCTGGGAGGTGATCGAAGCCGCGAAGACCAAGCCGTTTGGGTTCCAGGCGTTTTATCCTGGACCCGGACTTGGCGGACACTGCATCCCGATCGATCCGTATTACCTCTCATGGAAAGCGCGTCAGGTTGGTCACGAGACTCGGTTTATTGAGCTCGCGGGAGAGATTAATCGCGTGATGCCTCGCTTGGTGGTCAATCACGCGCTCGATGGACTGCGTGAGGAGGGGAAAGAACTCCGTGGCGCGATGGTGATGGTGATCGGCGTTGCGTATAAGCCGGATGTGGACGACATCCGCGAGTCTCCCGCGGCGGAGATCATCAAGCAGCTGCTGATGCGCGGAGCGCGCGTCAAGTACCACGATCCGCACATCCCGTCGTTCCCTTCGATGCGTCATTACGACATCAAGCTCGATTCGGTGCCGCTCGATGAACAGGAGCTCGCGTCGTCGGACTGCGTGATGATCGTGACGGACCACACGCGGATCGACTGGGACCTGATCGGTCGCTGCTCGTCGCTGGTCGTGGACTCACGCAACGCGATGGATCGCTACCGGAGCGAGCACAAAGAAAACGCGGACGCTTGGAGCGCCCGCGTGATCAAAGCGTGAATGTAGAAGCTGTTTAGTCTTCGACGAGTTCCTTGATGTCTTCAGGGAGTTCGAGTTCGTCTTCGCCGATCTCGCCGTTGACCTTGATCTCGGTGAACTCCATGACCTGCTGGATCGGTCCGGAGTTGGAGATGGTCTTGAACGGCATCATGATCCCGTCGACCTCGCGGTAGTCCATGGTGTAGCTCGTCGATGGGATCGGAGCGCCGCCTGGTCCGGCGGCGGTGGCTTCGGTCTTGACGACGTATCCGGTCTCGTCGCTGTACCAGCGTGTCGAGACTTCGCCGTCGTCGATGTCAACGAGTTCGAGTGCGTGGGTTTTGACTTGGGTGTCGTCTGGGAGGGTGATGGTTTCTTCACCCTTGTAGCTGATGCTTGAGTAGTACTGGTCCCAGTGGAGGTCGGCGTAGAGGTCCATCTCGCGGAGCATCTGCTGTGCTTCTTCGCCCTCGAGAACGCGCGGGCCGTTCATCATGTCGTTGGACCACGCGATGTCTCCGGAGACTCCGGATTGGAACTCACCGAGTCCTGGGAGCTCGACGATCGCGAGGAAGCCGCGGTTTGGAGCGATCAGGATGTTCATGTTCGCGGTGATCATCTGCGCCGGGATGCTCATGGTTCCCGAGAGGCGCACGGACTGGACCCACTCTTCTTCGGCGTTCTCGCTCATGGTGACATCGATCGAGCGGTCCCAGATCTTCTTGGCTTTCGCGTCCATCGTTGGCTTTTCGGCCATCGCGGCTTTGGTTTCTTCTGGGCCGGCGATGGTGGTCATCGCCATGGTCATCGGAAGTGCGGTCATCGCGAGCATCGCGATCTTCAGGGTCTTGGAATCTTTCATGGTGTGTACTCCTCGGCGAGTGTGGTATTTCGGGTGAAGACCGACGCGATTCGCGCGATCGGGTTAGTCATTATTTACGATCCAGGCTTCCGCGGCTTCAAGCACCTCGTCGTGCCCGTTGAGCAGCGCCTGGCGCGTGTACTGGATCTCGTGATCGGGAATCGCGCCCTGTCCTTCGAGGGTGTAGCCCCCTCCGGTGGTGTAGGACGCGAACGCGTACTGGAAGCCGTCGCCGTTGGGGAGGCGCTCGACTGTCGATGGAAGGACCAGACCAGCCGTGCGCTGTCCGAAGACCTCGGCGCGACCGATATCCTTGAGTCCCGCTGCGAGAATCTCCGCGTTGGAGATGCTCAGCTCATCAGTGAGCACAGCAACCTTCCCTTGGTAGCTGTTCTTGCGCGGATTGAGCATGAGCGGGATATCGAAGGGACCACGAGCGGGATCACGCATTTTCATCGTGCCCATGGTCAGCCCCTTCTCGGAGACGAGCCAGTTGATCATGCCGGGCGCCATGAGGATGATGCCCCCGAAGTTGCCACGCATGTCGATGATGATCCCTGGAGCGTCCATGTGTTCTTTGACGAACTTCTGATACGCCGGGAGGACCTTTCCTGGATTCATGAACATGTTGAGACGGAAGTATCCCACGCCGTTGCTGAGTGTGGTTGCTTCGTACTCAATCGGGCGCTCAGGGAGCGCTCCGATGCCGGCCATTTCGCCTGGTGCTTTGTCGAGGGTCAGTGTGATCTCGCGTGGTTGATCGAGATCGTCGCTGAAGGTCATGCGGAGCTTGTCGCCCGCGTCGCCTTGGATTCGTGAGTAGGCGATGAGTCCCGCTTGGGTCTCGGGACGATTGATGCCTCCCATTTCGTGGACGACGTTGACGAGTGATTGCATCTCGCGTCCACGGATGGACTCGACGATCCATCCGGCTTTGACGCCTGCTCGGTCTGCGGCGGATCCCGGCTTCACGTGGGTGACGAGGAACTGGTCGTTGATGAGACGGATGTTCATCCCCGCTTGTCCAGGCCCGGACTCTGAGGAATCGTCGTCAGCGTCATCTGCATCGGAGTCTGAGGAATCCACTTCCTCGTCGATGATCTCCGCGGACTCTTCTTCGAGCTGGTCGTATGCAGTGCTGGGGATGATCCCGAAGTGCGATTGCTCGAGACGTTCGAGCAGCTGGTTCATCGCGATGCGTGCCTCGTCGTCAGTCTGTGCGTTCTCGATCTTGGGGAGCAGGTCGGCGCGTGCTTGGTCCCAGTCAACGCCGTTGAGATCGGGGTCCCAGTGGTTATTCTTGACGCTGTTCCAGATGTACTCGAAGGACTCGATGTGCTGGGCGCGTCGCGCGTCGCTCATGGCGACCGTTTCTGCCGGTTCGCTGGTTGCTGATTGGACGTTCTGATCCGTGGCGCAGGATTGCAAACCAAACGAGGTTGAGAGGAGCAGGCCCGAAATCGCGAGGGACGCAATTCGACGGAGAGTGGTGCTGGATTGGACGGACAAATGAGACTCCTTCGCGGGATAACGCGGACTTGTTGTATGGATCAATAGCAGGGAAGTTTCAGCCATTCTCCCGAACAAACAGGGAATTCTGTGGATGATACCCCTGTTCTTGGGACGGTTCGAGTTGATCCATATGTTCGGGATTTCAGTGGTTTCCGAGAGAAGTTTGCGGGATTTGATGATGCCGGGTTTTGGATTGCCCGATACGGATCACATGAGCCAGATCACCGAACCCCAGCCAGCAACCGACCCTTCCGCACTTAACACACTCTCAGCCGATGGCGTGGGAGATGCTGTAGAGCATGAAATTGAGAACGAGAACCTGACACGCTTTGTCATTGTCGAGCTCAATCAGAACATGTACGGCATCTCGACCGGTGTCACTGTTGAACTGATGGCAACCTCCAGCACACAGATCACGCGTGTCTCACACGCGCCTGAGTTTGTCCGAGGTGTAATCAATCACCGAGGGACCATCATCCCAGCGATCGACATGCGTTCGCTCCTGAGCTTTGAGTCCCAAGACATCGAAGAACCAAGCGACGAGAACGATGACAATCCGCATGATGTCCACCATGGATCAAGCAACAGCATGATGGTGATCACGGAGTTTGAGGGCAAGAAGCTCGGCCTCATTGTCGATGCGGTGCACTCGGTCTTCGATTGCGACGAGTCGCATATCGAGGCGCTCCCAGACTCGACGACCAACGCCGAGTTCCTCCAGGGTCTCGTGCATCAGCCCGACGGCTCGTACATCCTGATCTCGGACATCGAGCAGATCTACTCCAAAACTAAGCACGAGTAACGACCGAGCACGAGTAAATCAGTGCTGCTCCAGCGATGGATCCAGCGGCTTGCTCCAGTTGATATCCGCGTCCTTATGAAGAACCCCAGCGGACTGCTTAAGGCAGCGCCGACACGCGATCGCTTCGTCGTACATCGGAGAGCGCCAGTGCGGATCGTCGCGTCCATGCTCGAGACACAGCACGCACTTCTCATCCGGAGAGACCGCTGAGCCGAGCTTGAGGTGGATGATCTCTGTGTACGCGATCGAGAGGCAGTTGGCGCAGATCAGCGAGCCGCGATGCCCCTCGACCATGGCGCGATCACCGGACCAAGGCTGATGACAGAAATCACACAAGAAACTCGCGTTGCCTGATGCGTTTGGGTCGTGCATTATGAATCCCGATCTTCGCTCTGGATCAGTTGATGACGCGCCAGCGAGCGATAGAGTGAGCACGAGTCCAAGAGCTGTTCGTGCGTTCCCGTTGCGATGATTGATCCTTGGTCCATCACCACAATGCGATCAGCGCCCAATACGGTTGAGAGCCTGTGAGCGACGATCAGCGTTGTGCGATCGGTGCAGAATGTTGAAAGCACGTCTCCGATGAGTCGTTCGGATTCCGCATCGACCATCGAGGTTGCCTCGTCGAGGATCAGGATCGCTGGATCGCGGAGGATCGCTCGAGCGATCGCGATGCGCTGGCGCTGTCCTCCGGACAAAGTCAGTCCTTGCTCGCCGACTGGAGTGTCGTACCCCTCTTCGAGCGCTTCGATGAACGACGCGGCGCGTGCTTGTTCCGCGGCGAGCTTGATCTGCTCGAAGCTCACCGATGGATTGCCGTACGCGATGTTCTCGCGGATGGTGCCTTTGAAGAGGACGACTTCCTGCGTGACCACGCCGATCTGTCGTCTGAGCGAGCGGACGCGGACGCGTGTGGTATCGATGCCGTCGATGAGCACGCGTCCCTCGTTGGGGTCGAACAATCGCGGCACGAGCGAGAGGAGGGTGGTCTTGCCGCAGCCGTTGGGACCGACGAACGCGACGGTCTCGCCCGCGTTGATCTTCAGCGAGACATCCGCGATCGCTCGCGAGCTTCCGCCGGGATACAAGAATGAGACATTGTCAAACGCGAGCGACTGGGAGTGACGCGCGAGCTTGGGCATCCGGACATCGTGTCCCGGCTCCGGATCAGCGCCGAGCAATCGCTTGAGTCGATCCGCGGCGGCACCGGACTGCTGGATGTCGTTGACCAAGCCGGTAATCGGCTTGATCGAAGCGCCAGCAATCGCCAGCGCGACCAGCACGGTCATGAACTCGGATTTATCAAGATGTCCATCGATGATGAGCTTCACAGCAACAAGCGTGAGCGCGCCGAGCGTGAAGACGGTGATCATCTCGACCAAAGGCCCCGCCATCGCGCGTGCGGTGCGGACCTTGAGCTGCTGCTTGAGGACTTCTTTATTGATGCGTCCGAAACGCCCCGCTTCGTAGCGTTCGGTGGTGTGGACCTTGACGACGCGCATCCCCTGGAGCGCTTCGGTCGCGGCGCGGTAGAGTCCGGCTCTGCTCGACAGCGCCCGCTCAGACGCTCGGCGGATGCGCTTGCCAAGCTTGCGGATGACCGTCGCGAGGATCGGCATCAGCAGCAGCGCGACCAGCGCGAGCTGCCAGTTGGTGACCAGCGCCACGATCAGCGCGACCAGTCCTTTCGTGATCTGAGCCACGGCTTTAGAGAGCAGCGCGACGAATCCAGCGCTGAGCGCTTCGGTGTCGTTGACGATCCGCGAGATCGCGTCGGTGGGTCCCTCGGACACGATCGTCTTGAGCGGGAGATGGATCACGCGTCCGAACGCTCGGCGTCGGATCAGCGCGACGGAGCGATGGACAACAGTGAGCGCGAGGTACTGGTGCAAGAAGTTCGCCGCGGCTCCGAAGATGGTGAGCACACCCAGCGAGATCATGATCCACATCACCGCGTCGAAGGGTCCCTCTGGGAGCGCATCGATGGTGGACTGGGAGACGAGCCCCTGCGACCATCCCGTCGCGGTGTATTCTTCAACAAGCTGCGGGAGTCCGCGATGTCCGGGCTCGAGGATCGTATCGAGCACGGGCTGCATCGCGATGATGCCCGCGCCCATGCCTCCCGCGGAGATCATCGCGAAGATGAGCCCGAAAATCAGGTGGGTGCGCCAGCGCAACATCTGTTTGGCAAAGTGCCAGAAGGCGTCCATAGTCATTGGTGATTATTCGTGCGCCGATGGGCTTTGAACAGTGGGGGCCGAGGAAGTCCCCAAAGCCGCGATTTCGGGTGCTTCGATCGCCGGATTCTTTCGTTCTAGATCAAGACGACCGGTCCACAGCACACGGAACGCGTGCACGATGTCATCGAGGATCATCAGCAAGCAGGGGAGCAGCAGCAGGATAATCACCGTCGCGCTCATCAGTCCGCACGCGATGGTGATCGCCATCGGGATCAGGAACTGCGCCTGGAAGCTCTGCTCGAGCATCATCGGGAGCAGACCCAGCACTGTCGTGATGGTCGTGAGCATGATCGCGCGGAAGCGTGCCTTTCCCGTCAGGTATCCGGATTCAAACACACTCAGCCCCTCGCGTCGTCGAGCGTTGAAGAACTCCATGAAGATCAGCGAGTCGTTGACCACAATCCCCGCGAGTGCGACGAATCCGATCATCGAGAGGAACGTCAGCGAGTATCCGAGGATCAGGTGTCCCCAGATCATCCCGATGAGCGCGAACGGGATCGCGGTCATCACGATCAACGGCTGCGTGAAGCTCCCGAACAACCACGCGAGGATGACATAGATCAATCCCGCCGCGACGAGCATCCCGATCGGGAGCGAGGACATCGAATCCTGGAAGTCCTTCTGTCGTCCGCGTTCGATGAGGTCCACGCCGTGCATTGATGCGAGGCGCTCGATGATGATCGGCTTGATCTCTCCGGCGAGTTTGTCCGGATTCCCCAGCGCGCGATCCACATCCGCTTGGATCGACACAGCGCGATGACGATCAATGCGCCGGATCGTCGCGTAGGACTGCGACTCCTCGATGACCGCGACCTCTCCGAGCGGGACCGGAGTCCCTTGCGGCGTGTAGACGTACTGGCGCTCGATCGCGTTGAGTGATCTCCGCGCCGAATCAGGGAGCGTGACGCGGACATCAACGTCCTCGCGGTTTCCCGCGAAGGTGTACGCCTCGATCCCGAAGACCATCGCTTGGATCTGTCGTCCCAGATCGGCGCGGGTGAATCCGAGCTCGCTGGCGCCGTCGCGGAGCGTGAAGCGGACTTCCTGGAGTCCGCGATCGAGGTCATCGGAGATGCCGTAGACCGCGTCGAACTCACCCATCGTGCGTTTGATCATCTCCACGGCTTGATCGAGCAGCTCCGGATGCTCCGACGCGACGGTGTAGTTGAGATCCGTGCCGCCCGGACCTCCCGACATCCCCGCCATGCGGATGCTCTTCGCATCTGGGATCGGGCCGACGATCTTGCGGATGCGTTCGATGAGGACCGACGAGCTGACGTCGCGTTGTTCAGCGGGATGGAGCTCGAGGATCAACTGTCCGATGTGTGGCGCGGAGGAATCGCCTCCAGCGCCTTCTAGGTCTCCGATCGCGCCCGCTTGCGCGAACGTGGTCTGGACCTCGGGCTGCGCCATGCACGCTTCCTCGAATCGGCGGACGATCTCGTCGGTCCGACTCACCGGCGTGCCGATGGGCATCGAGATCGTGATGTTGACGGTCTCCGCGTCGTCGTCCTCAAAGAAGATGAACGGCAGTCGTCCCGAAGCGACAAGTCCGACGGACACGATAAACAGTCCGACGACGGCGGTGAGCGTGATGTAGCGGAAGCGGAGCGAGAGCTTGAGGAGTTTCGCGTACGCCGGGATGATTTTGCCGTTGATCAGGTGGTCGCGTGCTTGGTCGTATCGATCCTCGAAACGCTCGAAGCGTCCAACCTTGCGTCCCGCGGCGTGGCGCTTGTCGCTGCCTTTGAGTGATGTCGCCATGTGCGAGGGGAGGATGAACAGCGATTCGATGAGTGATACGCCGAGCGAGCAGCCCACGATGATCGGGAGGACCTTCATGAAGTCGCCGATCTGTCCGTTGAGCAGCGCCAGCGGGAGGAAGGCGCAGATTGTTGTCAGCACGGTCGAGACCACGGGCCAGGACACCTGCTCGGCGCCCTCGATCGCGGCTTGGTACGCGTTGAGTCCCGACTCATGCTTGGTCGCGATGTTCTCAGCGACGACAATCGCGTCGTCCACAAGGATGCCGATTACGATGATGAGTCCGAACATCGAGAGCAGGTTGAGCGAGACATCGACCCATGCCATAATCGCGAGCGTCCCCAGCAGCGAGACGGCGAGCCCCATCGCGACCCAGAACGAGATGCGCCAGTTGAGCAGCAGGACGAGCGTGAGGAAGACGAGGATTCCGCCGTAGAACGCGTTGCGAAGGAGCAGGTTGAGACGTCCAGAGACGAAGCGCGAGAGCTCCGTCGTGGTCATCAGCGTTCCGGGAGGAGGGGAGATCGCGAACTTCTCAGCGCCGAGTTGGTGCGCCTGGACGCGCGCGGACGTTTCGGGTGATCCGAGTTTCTCTTTCCAGTTGAGTTCGAGCTCCTCGCCATTGCGTCCGGCGACGTACGCCTTGACCAGTCCCGCGAGCTCGATGATGTCCTGCTTCCCAACGCGGAAGACAGTGAGGTTGACCGTGGGCTGCGCCTCGTAGCGTGAGGTGAGGTCGATATCGACGAACCCATCGTTCACGTCTGCCACGTCCTTGACGCGGATGACACCGCCCTCGCTGTCGGCTTTGAGCACGATGTTGAGGATCTCGTCGCTGCGTTCTTCGACGCCGACGGATCGCACGGAGATGGTTGAGGTGTTGGTGCGGACCGATCCGCCCGGGAGTTCGATCATCGCGCTGCGGATCTTGTCTCCGATCGCTGGGAGACTGAGCCCGTGCTCGATCGCGCGAGCGGGATCGACCTCGACGCGGATCTCGTCGGTGCGGATGCCTCCGGTTGAGACGTCGGTGATCCCTTCGATCGAGAGCAGATCGTCGCGTGTTTCGTTGATGAAGTCTTTCATCGTGCGCTCGTCGCGATCGCCGTAGAGCGCGACGATGATCGCGGGGAGCTTCGCTTCGATCTTGTCAACGATGATGTTGTCCACATCGTCTGGGAGGTCCTGGAGCGCGTCGATCTCACGCTTGACGTCCGTCACGGCTTGCTCGATGTGCGTGCCCTCGACGAACTCGATCTGGAGCGACGCGGCCCCTTCGGAGATCGTTGTGTTGATCTCTTTGATACCTGTCAGGTCTGCGACCGCGTCCTCGATCTTGACCGCAAGCGAATCCTCGATCTCTTCAGGCGCAGCTCCGGGATACGGCGCGACCACGGACACCACGCGCGGCTCAACATACGGAAAGAACTCGCGGCGCAGTGTGGTCCCGAAGATCAGTCCCGCGCCGATGAGCGCGAACATCACCAGATTAGCGACCACGTGCTTGCGTACACCAAATCGAGCAAGACTCATGGCGTGTCCTCGCTGCTGGTGCTCTCTTGATTCGAAGCCGTGGTGGTGTGTCCGACGAGATCAACAACCATCCCCTGACTGAGCTGGTCGAGCAGCGAGACGACTACACGCTGTCCTTCCTCGAGTCCGCTCGCGATGACCGTCCACTGATCCTCGTCGGGGTCCAGCGACTCGATCTTCGCATCGATGGAATAGTCGATCGTGATGGGGACGACCTCGATGCGTGCCTGTCCGTTCTCCGCTGGGGTCGCGAGGAGCAGACGACCGTTCTGGATCGCTCGGCGAGGAACCACAAAGCGCGGCTGATCATCGGGAGTGCTCACGCGAGCGAGGATGAAGCGTCCGGGATTGAGCTTGTTGTGATCATTGGGATCCTGCTCGACCTCGACATACACCGTCACGGTTCGGCTCGAAGCATCCGCTTCCGGCGCGATGCGAGTGATGATCCCAGTGTTGTCGGGATGACCCGTGGGTTCGCCTTCCCAGAGCTGGACCTCTTGACCGAGTCCGAGCCAGTTGATGGCGCTCGCTGGGAGTTTGACAGGGATCTCGAGGAGCGAGAGATCGACAACACGCGCGATCGGGGTCCCGAGTCCGACCCAGTCGCCTCGTCGTGCGGACACGCTCTGGATGACCCCTGCGATCGGAGAGCGGATGATCGAGCGGTCAAGATTCTCCTGCGCCGTCGCGGCATTGGATCGCTGAGCAGCAAGCTGAGCGATCAGCTGCGCTCTGCGCGAAGGGATCATCTCCAGATTCTGTTTCAGTGATTCGACCTCGCGCTGCACGCGCCGGAGAGCCGCGGTCTTGGTGTCGAGCTCGCTGGCGCTCCCAGCGCCCGCTTCCACGGCTTGACGCGTGCGATCAAGATCACGCTGAGCGGATTCGATCTCATCACTCGCGAGCTCGATCTGTGTCCCAACGCGTTCGGACTCGACGCTGAGCCCGTCGATCTGCGCCTCGATCGCGCTCGCGGCTTGGTTCGCGGCATCCAGCGCGTTCGCATAGTCCGCAGAGTCCAGACGCAGCAGCACCGTCCCGACCTCGACGCGCACTCCCGGCTCGATGGACGATGGTCGCTCGATGACACGTCCCGCGACTTCCGCGACGACGTCCGCGTCGTTCATCGAGCGAGCGGTGCCGTAGCCGTCCCATGTGCGATCGATCTCAAGGCGCTGCGCTTCGATTGTGCGGACCTGGATGCTGGCGCGGAGTTCCTCTGTTCGTGCGGGAACGACTCTGCTCGCAACGAGCATCCCAGCGATCCCGAATGCGACTACGAGGATCGCGATCACAATCCCGGCGCGGAACACCCACGACACGACCTTGAGAGATGTGTTGGTGTTCTTCGTTGGTGTGGTTGGGTACGAGTGATCTGCGGAGCCGCTCGATGAGCCGTGCTCTGTGGATTGATCTTCCGGATTCTTGGCATTTGGGGTGGTGGACTGCACGCATGGTCTCCAATCCGGATTCAGCCAACCCGGCTCGCGTAGATCTGTATTTCCAGCCCGGGGGTTTACCCGCTGCAGGGACCCGGGATGCACCGTCGAGATCGTAGGCGAACGCTTACTGATCGATCTGATGCGGAATAACTGATTGGGTCTCTATTGGCGCTGATTTCGCGTTGTTGAGTCCAAGAAACTTGGGTGCAAAGGCCCAAACCATGATCGTAATAATCACGATGCAGATGAGGTTGAGTCCGAATCCCGCCAATGCCATCTGTTTGATGCTGATGCGTCCCGATGCGAACACGATCGCGTTTGGTGGGGTCGCGACAGGGAGCATGAACGCGCAGGAAGCGGAGACCGCCGCGCCGATGACTAGGAGCGTCGGATCGATCCCCATCCCCTCTCCGACCGCGGCGAGCACTGGGAGCATCGTGCTGGTGGTCGCGGTGTTGGATGTGATCTCTGTTAAGAACACGATGAGCGTCGTGATCCCTCCAAGCAGTGGGAGTTCTCCGGGATTCCCGAATGTCGCGATCTGCTGACCGATCCACGAGTCGAGTCCCGTGTTGGTCACGCCTTTGGCAAGCGCCAGACCCCCTCCAAAGAGGAGCAGCACACCCCAAGGGATCGACTCAGCGTGACCCCACGAGAGCACGCGGGTTTGGCGCGTCCGATCGGTCGGGACGATGAACATCAGCAGAGCGCCTCCGATCGCGATGGTCGCGTCGTCGATCTTTGGGAAGTTCGGGATCGGTCCGTTCTGGAACCACGACTCGATCCAGCCGTGGGTGATCCACATGAATGCGGTCAGTCCGAAGATGACGACCGAGAGCAGCTCGGCGCTCTGCATCGGACCAAGAGCGCTGAGGCGCTCGCGGATGTATCGTCGACCGCCCGGGATCTCCGCAATGCGCACCGGCATCGCGACGAAAACCAGGTACGCCCAGCTGATCGGGAGCATGACCACAGTCAGCGGGATCCCGAGACGCAACCATCGCGCGTAGCTCATCTCGATCCCGAGCTCTTGGGTCATGAATCCCGCGAGGAATCCGTTGGGGGGTGTGCCTGTGATGGTCGCGATGCCTCCGATCGAGGCGCCGTACGCGAGCGCCAGGAGCAAGCAGACATTGAATCGCTTCGCTGTGGGAGCTTCGTAGTCCTCTCCAGCCGCGAGCACACCGATCGAGAGCACGATCGGGAGCATCATCATCGCCGTCGCGGTGTTGGACACAAACCCACTCAGCACGGCGGACGCGAGCATGATCCCCGCGACGATCTGACGCGGACTGGTCCCGACAACGAGGATGATCATCAGCGCCAGACGCTTGTGCGCTCCCCAGCGTTCGAGCCCTTTGCCGAGCATCAATCCTCCCATAAAGAGGAAGATGAGCTTGTGGCCGTAGCGGACAGTGGTCTCGTCGATCGCGAGAATCCCGAGTAGCGGGAACGCGATAACAGGGATCAGCGCCGTCGCAGCGAGGGGGATCGCTTCGCTGACCCACCACGCCGCCATGAGCACCGTGATCCCTGCGAGTCGGCGTGCGGGCTCGTCGAGACCCGGCGCGTCCTTGAGCAGCACGTACACAACAATCGCGAGCAGCGGACCAAGCACCAGACCGATGTCGTGCGACTTCGACGGCCGGTGCGTTACGTTTCGGGTGTCTTCGTTCATAGCGCCCTCTGCAGCATGATAGTGCATACGGCACATCCGGTTGAACCGGAATTGATCGAGTGAGCGTTGCCGATTACTGCTGATCGTTTCTCAGCGAGTCCGCGATCCCGACTTCCTGGAGCCGCATGCTGGCGCGATCGAGCTGCTCCTTCGCTTCGTGGAACTCATTGGGGTTCACGGCTGACCAGTCGGCGCTCGCTCGATCAATGAATCCGCTCAGCTCAGCGAGCTTCGCGTCAAGCTCGTCCTGATAGCTCTGGTCGAGCAGGTCGCGATGTTTATCGAGGCGCTCAGAGATCCATTTTCTATCGAGTTTGGCATTGGTGATCAGGTCCGCGATCTGGTGGCGCGTCATGTCGGAGCGCGCGTGCTGGAAGCTCTCGAGCTCGATGCGCTGGACCTCGTCTTCTGTCAGCCCGTGATTGGGGACGATCTGGACGGAGGCACGCTTTCCGGAGCGTTCTTCGACGGCGCTGACCTTGAGGATGCCGTTGGCATCGACGAAGAACTCGACCACAAGCTTGGGCACGCCCGCGGGCATCGGAGGGATCCCGCGAAGCTCAAACTCTCCAAGCGATCGGCAGTCCTCGACCATCTCGCGCTCGCCTTGCAGGACGTTGAGCTTGATGTTGACCTGCCCGTCCACCTGCGTTGAGAATCGCTCGACCGCACGCGTCGGGACGGTGGTGTTCCGCATGATGAGCTTCGCGACCGCGCCCCCTGCGGTCTCGATCCCGAGCGAGAGCGGGACGACATCGAGCAGCAGTGATCCCGACGCGGCTCCTGACAAAATCGATGCTTGGATCGCGGCGCCCATCGCGACGACCTTATCCGGATCGATCGCTGTGTACGGCTCGATCCCGAAGAACTCCCCGGCTCTTCGCTGAACCAACGGGATGCGTGTCGATCCTCCCACCATGACCAGCGCGTCGATGGATTCCCCGCCGGGTTGTTTCTTCGCATCACGCATCGCGCGATCGCACGCACGCATCGCTCGATCGATCCAGTCTCCGATCATCGACTCGAACTCTTCCAGGCCGATGGATCGCTCATACACACGATCGTTCCCGAGCTCGATCCGCACGCTCGCGGCGTCCTGCGCCGACAACGCATGCTTCACGGCTCGCGCAAACTGAGTCAAAGCCGTACGCGTCGAGGCGTCGAAGGTCGATGCGTCGGTCTCGATGCTAATCCCGAGCTGCGAGCGGATCTCGCTCATGAACAGCTCGACGAGCATGTGGTCCACGTCGTCTCCACCAAGATGCGTATCCCCAGCGGTCGAGAGGACCTGGAAAAACCCGGTCGGATTGATCTCGTCGCTCGGAGTCAGGCGCAGGATGGAGATATCAAACGTGCCCCCTCCGAGATCGAAGACGGCGATGGTTTTGGGTTCTGTCGATCCTGTTCCGAGTCCATACGCGAGAGCCGCGGCGGTGGGTTCATTGACGATCCGGACGACTTCGAGTCCCGCGAGTCGTCCCGCGTCGCGTGTCGCTTGGCGCTGCGCATCGTCGAAGTACGCCGGGACTGTGACGACCGCTTTGGTGATCTCGTGTCCGAGCGAGTGCTCCGCGCGTTCTTTGAGGGCGCCCAGTATGTACGCGGACACTTCCTGAGGGGAGATCAATCGCGAGTCTGGGAGCTGAACACGAGCGGTGTTGTGCTCACCCTCGACGACTTTATAGCTGAGGTACTGCAGGTCGTGCTGGACGTCCCTGATGGATCGTCCCATGAGCCGCTTCGCGGAATGGATGGTGGTCAGGGGGAACTGAGTGGACTGATCGCGTGCGTCTGTGCCTGTGGTAGTAGTGCCGTCGTCGTTGAAGCGGACGACAGAGGGCAGCATCGGATCATCACCAAGCACGCGAGGCCCATTGGTGTCGTTGATCGCGATCAGCGAGTTGGTGGTGCCGAGATCGATCCCGAGGATGATGTCTTTGGTGTCGCTCATGTGGTGTGTCGGTATCGTCGTATTGCAGTATTCAGGGTCTGGCTTAATGGGCTGGCTTAAGGGTCTGGGACTCTGTTGGGTGTCGTGTCTACCCACGCGAGCTGAGCGAGCGCATCGACGATCGCCGCGGCTCTTTGGTCCTGATGACCAAACGCGTACACCTCGTCGGACGAGTTCAGGTGGATCTCGATGATGATCCCCGAATCCTGCTCGATCATCCCCTGAGGCTGTCCGGCGTGGAGTTGATTGGTGTCCGTCGCGTCGTTGCCGCGCTGCGATTCGAGCAGGTTGTGGGTCATGAGCCAGATCGCGTCCATCTGGTCGTGATCGAGACGACGCGTGAATCCAGGGAACGTGTCGAGACTCGATCCCGCTCCAAACGAGGCGCGGAGCACGAGCGCGGAGTCCACGATGTATCGAGCGTCCTGATGCGTCCCGCGAGCAGAGTCATTGGGGTTCATGACCACGACGCCGAGCCGAAAGTCGCCGGGACGCTCTGCTGGGATCTCCGTCGGTCCGGACTGACAGCCGATCAAGCCAAGCAGTGCGATCATGAGAGCACCAGAGACGCAGAATGTGCTGAATCGTCGCATATCGGAGTCTATGCAAGCGGTAGCGGGGCGCTATCCTTGCAGTCCAATGGATATTTCAATGCGCTGGCTCAATCAATACCTCTCTCCTGCGGACCTGACTCCGGAGGAGGCGGACCACATCCTCACCGAGGCCGGGATGCCGATCGAGGAGCACAAGCCGTCGGACGACGGCGACGTGGTGCTCGACGTCGAGGTCACCTCCAATCGTGGTGATTGTCTCGGTCACATCGGGATCGCGCGCGAGATCGCCGCGGCTCGATACACCGACAATCGACGCACGCTCGTGATGCCCCAGCTCGCTCAGATGAGCTTCGGCGCTCCGGTCGAGGGTGATCTCAAGCTCACCAACAGCGTCCCCGATGTCTGTCCGCTCTTTACCGCTCGATTGATCCGCAACGTCAAGATCGCTCCGTCTCCGGATTGGCTCGTCCAGGCGCTCGAGTCCATGGGACAACGCTCGATCAACAACGTCGTGGACATCACCAACTTCATCACGCTCGAGCTGGGGAATCCCTGCCACGTCTTCGACTACGACAAGCTCGCGGGACACGAGCTGCAGGTTCGGTACGCGAAAGAAGGCGAAGAGGTCAACACCCTCTACGCCGGGAAGCACAAGCTCCGGACAACTGATCTCGTCGTCGCGGATGCCAACGGCCCACAATCACTCGCCGGGATCATCGGCGGGTTTGATTCGCAGGTCGACGAGGGCACGACCACTGTGGTCTTTGAGATGGCCACTTGGGACAAGGTCAGCGTCCGCAACACCGGACGACGCTTGAACATCCGCACCGACGCGGCGTTCCGCTTCGAGCGCGGGATCGATCCGCGAACGATCGACTACGCCGCTCAGCGTGCTGTGGAACTGATCTGCAAAGTCAGCGGCGGAGAGCTCGCTGAAGGTGTCTTGAGTCAGGGATCGCCGCTCCCAGAGGACTCGATCATCGAGCTGCGTCCGTCGCGCTGCGACGTGGTGCTTGGTGTGCATTCAGATCCCAAAGAAATCGCCGAACTCCTCACAGCTCTATCCATCAAGACCGAAATCGCTGGTGACGTGCTCAAGTGCACGATCCCGCCGCATCGGAGTCATGATCTGCTGCGCGAGATCGATCTGATTGAGGAGGTCGCTCGCGCCCGCTCGCTCGCCGTGGTTCCGGCGTCTGAGACGATTGATGTGCGCATCCGCGAGCCGCAGCAGTCCGAGCGTGCCGTGCGCGCGATCGGTGCGTGTCTGACAGGACTCGGGTTCTACGAAACGATCACCTACAGCTTCACCAGTCCCAAGAAGGGCGACATGTGTCTGCGTCAGGGACAAGAGTGCGTCGCTGTTGACGATGATCGGCGCAAGGCGGAACCCACGCTACGTCCATCGGTGCTGCTGGGACTCATGTACAGCCGAAAGGCGAACCAGGACGCTCGCGCCACGATGCCGGGAGGGGTTCGTCTGTTCGAGATCGCCTCATGCTTCGCTCAAAGAGCGGGCACGCAAGAAACGATCGAACGCCGACAGCTCGCGATGCTCGCTGATGTCGCGTACGCAGGCAAGAGCGCCAAGCACGAGGACATCCAGCACGCCGTCCGCGTGATGCGCGGCACGATCGAGTCCATCCTCGCGCTCACCTTCGGTGGAGATACCCCGATCACCATCACCCCAGCGGATCCAGTCCATCAGGGATTCAGCGCCTCGGCACACGCGACCATCAGCGTGGAGCGCGATGGGAAGACCATCGAGCTGGGATCGTTTGGGTTGCTGTCGGATCAAGCAAAGAAAGCCGAGGGATTGACGGGCGAGTACGTCGCGGCGGAGCTGTGGATCGATGAGGTCATCGAGCCGTTCCCTCCGATCTCGCGTGCATCGCTCCTCCCGGCGTATCCCGGCATTGATCGCGACCTATCGCTGATCGTTGCGGAATCCACGCCTTGGAGCTCGATCGAGACGCTCGCGCGATCGCAAGAGCTCGCCAAGTGCGTCGGATACGAGATGGTCAGCGTCTATCGAGGCAAGCAGGTCGGAGACGGCAAGAAATCCGTCACCCTGCGACTGCACTTCCGCGACGATGAGCGGACGCTGACGCACGAAGAGGTCGATCCGCAGATGGATCAGCTCGCCCAAGTCGCTCGAACCAAGCTCGATGCGGATATCCGATCCTGATCGGACGATCCCGAGCATGCAAGATCGCGAATAATCGGAGCGTGATCGCTGCGTATTCGGGACACATCGAGCCAAAATCGACGATCTTGGTGGTTAAAATATCAAATAAATTGCCACAATACACGGTCTTTGTGAGGGTATTTGGAGCGGATCATCGTCCAAATTGCATCCTGAAAGACGACGTTAAGCTAGAATAGACACACGCCTGAGAGGATTCAGACAGCAAGGAAGTACAGCCATGGAGGACAACATGACACAGATGACCAGCGAGCCCGCTCTCGAGACCGCAAGCACGACCAAGCAGCTTGATCCGGCCGGCCGTCCGTACGTCTGGGTCAACGGCGAGATGCGTGCCAAAAACGACGCGTCCGTCTCTGTCTTTGACCACGGCTTGCTCTACGGCGATGGAATCTTCGAGGGCATCCGTGTCTACAACGGCAAAATCTTCAAGTGCGAGCAGCACATGGATCGTCTCATCGAGTGCTGCAACAAGATCTTTATCGATATCGAGAGCCACTACTCGCGCCAGCAGATGGTCGATATCCAGCGGAAATGCATCGAAGCCAACAACATCACCAACGGCTACATCCGCTTCCTCGTCACACGCGGCGAGGGATCACTGGGACTCAATCCGTACCAATGTCCTGTGCCTGGACTGATCTGTATCGCGGATCAGATCTCGCTCTTCTCCAATGAGATGTACGAGAGCGGCATGCGCGTCGTCGTTGCCAATCGTCCCAAGACACCGATCGCGTGTCTGGACCCACGCATCAAGACGCTCAACTACCTCAACAACATCATGGCTAAGTGCGAAGCGATCCACCTCTCGCAGAAGCTTGGGATCACCGAAGCATCCGAGCAGCTGCTCGAGGTCATCATGCTCAACACCGAGGGTAAGGTCGCTGAGGGTTCGGGAGACAACATCTTCTACATCAAAGACGGCAAGGTCTTCACCCCGCCAAGCGATGTCGGGATCCTCGAAGGGATCACACGCAAGTTCGTCAAGGACACGCTCTGTCCACAGTGCGGCATCGAGATCGAAGAGAAGTACTTCGAGCTCCAAGACCTGCTCGGCGCCGACGAGATCTTCCTGACGGGCTCGGCGGCTGAGATGATCGCGGTGCGCGAGATCCTTGAGCACAAGGACCTCGAAGTGACCAAGACCCACACCATCTCCGATGGCGAGGGACCGATCACCAAGAAGCTCCGCGCCAAGTTCCGCGAGATCGTCACCTCGGACAATGTTCCTGAGGATTGATCGAAATCCAATCAGATTTCAACGCGATCGCGCGTGATGCGGATGTGCTTTGTTGAGTACAGCGTTCCTGTATTCATGCCGGGACATCCCTCGGCGGCGTATTCCCATTCTTCGAGCGACTCAAGGTTCGATTTCCAGAACGGCCACGTCCGGCACTGCTCCGGACGCGTTTTGTAGATCGTGCACAATGCCTTGCCTCGCTCGTCGCGATCGAGGAAGACGCAGTCGTATCCAAAGCTGGTTTTGGTTTCCTTGAGCGAGCGTCCGACGATCGTGTCGCGTGTGTACTGCGCCATGAACTCGTCGAGCGGAACACCGACGTCCTTGGCCATCGCTTTCGCTTCTTTGTCCGTGAAGAGCACGAATCCCGTCGGTCCTGTGCAGCAGCTTCCGCACTGCGTGCACTCGAAGCGGAGTCCCTTCTCGCCCGTCTCGGTCAGTCCCGTCGGATCGAGCTCGTCGAACCATTCCTTTGATGATTTGGAGCCGCTCATGTGGGATCATCCGGATGGTTGTGACGCACGACGACGATGGTTTGGTCGTCCTTGCCCACGTCGGATCCAGTGAACTCGCGGACGGCGGTGGTGAGGGTCTCGATCACGCACTTGGGTTGTCCGCTGCACTGCTTGAGTGCTTCGTCCATGCGTTCTTCTCCGAACATCTCGAATCCGGATTCGGTGTCCGCCGGACGCGCCGCTTCGGTGATACCGTCGGTGTACAGCACCAGTGTCTCTCCCGGAGCGAGCGTGCTTGAGAGCGAGACTGGAGGGAGGTCCATCGTGATCCCGAGCGGGAGTGTTCCTGGATTGTCGAGCGTGCGGATCGTGCCGTCGACCCCTCGGATGCGAGGGGGGTTGTGTCCGCAGCGGATCCAGTCAACGGTTCCCGACGATGGATCAAGCACACACAAGAACGCGGTCGCGAACATGCTCGGCAGCGATGAGGTGTACAGGATCTTGTTCACATACAGCGCGACCTGGGTCGGATCCGCCGCGGATTCCTGGTTCTCGTGATGGAACGCGAATCCACGGATCGCCGCGGAGATCATCGCCATGACCGTCGCGGCGGCGGCGCCGTGTCCCGCAACATCCGCGATGATGACCCCCAAGCGTCCATCAGGGAACTGGAAGTAGTCAAAGAAGTCCCCACCAGCGTGCTGGCTCGGTTTATAACTCGACGCGAGCTCGTATCCCTCCAGCGAAGGATTCGACGCAGGGGTGAGCGCCCGCTGGATCTGTCCCATCTGCTTGAACTGCTTCTCAAGCTCCGCGTTGAGCTCCTCGACCTTTCGGCGAGTGACGAGGTTCCGTGTCGCAGAACCGATCATGTTCAGATCGAGGAATCCCGCTTCAAACGATTCAAGATCGTTCCACTGGGGGTCCTTGTGGAAGACGAACGCCCAGTTGATGGTCTCGCCGTTCTCGTATGTTGGGATGACTGCGACCGATCGCAGCTCCGGCGCGCGATCTCCTAGCGCGTGTGCGAGATTGGGGTCCTGCGTAAAGTCCGCGTGGTTGAGCAGCTTGGGTTCGGGAGTCTGGATCAGCTCCCAGACCAATCCGCCTTCAAGGATCGGGAGCTGCTCCCAGATCGCCCAGGGGTCTCTGCGCACGCGATCCTCTTGTGGGTTTTCAGGGTTGGGGCCGATGACGCGCGTGAACTTGTACTGCCCGTCCTTGAGTCCGCGCCGAGAAACAGACACGATCGCATCGCGAGGGGTGCGCTTGCCGATCCAAGGACCGAAGTGGCTCATCATCTCCGCGGGATCGGTCATCGTGCTCGCTTCGCTGAGCATCGTGCTCAGCTGCGGGATGTTCTCGTTGCGCGCCAGATCCACGCGCTCGCAAGGCACACAGTACGGATTGGGCCGCGTCGCGCTCATCGTGTCGCTTCCAGAGTTTGGTCGTGCAGCGCGTTGACCAGCGCGAGGTAGTCGTTCATCGTGGACTCGGTCTCGCTCCGCTCTGATTCTGGGAGCAGCGGGATGTTGATCCGGATATTGCACGCCGCGTTATGAGCCGCGGCTTTGCACGTGATCGCGGCGACCGAAAGGTCCGATCGGAGCTGACGATTTGTCGTCGTCGTCAGCTCATGGACAATCCCGATCAGCTGCGCGCTCAGCTCGAGCATCGAGATCGGAGGGGTGATGGCGCTCTGGACCGCGTCGTCCCACCCTTCGATGCGTTTGGGATCGGTCTCTGGGAGCGACCAGAGCGCGTTGAGCAAGCCGTAGCCCCTCGCGTCGTCGTCGGCGAGTTCGAGGAATCGGTTCTGCATGCTTGTGAGCGTTTCGAGTTTGGACTGGTTCTCCGCTTCGCAGTGCTCGTACTTCTTCTTCCCGAGTGTGTAGTGGATAACCATCCCCGCGATCGCGGCCGCCGTCGCTCCGGTCGTCCCCGCGACCGCTCCGCCTCCAGGGATCGGGAGCTTCGAGTTGAGCGCGCCCAGATACCCCTGAACGGTCTGCTTCGCAATCGGCATAGCGTGATCGGTGCTCATGAGTTCAATCGTAGTCCGCTGCGTCATTGAGCACTCGTGCGATTTCAATCGCCGTGGGGATGAACTCCTCGGGATTCGATTCGATCCACTCGTTCATCTGATCGAGCGTGACCCACCTGAGGTCCGCGTACTCCCACTCTGTCGAGAGATCGGGGATCGCGCCGAGCTTGACGATGAACGCGATGTCGGTCGAACCGACGCCGTCGTCATGGACGAGCACGATCGGGGTCATCGGCGCACCTCGCAGATCGATCCCGATCTCTTCAATCGACTCTCGGCACAGCTCCGACTTGATGTGATCTAGGTCCATGACGCTGGACTCGGACTGGGGAACATCGATCCCGCCGCAGGGGCCGAACTCCCAGAGGTGTCCGTAGCGATGGGTGGTCATGGAGCGCTTCCCGAGCAGGTATCTGGATTGTGATTCTTGATCAGGCGCGACGAGGATCGCGGTCACGGAGAGTATCCGCACGCCGAGATCAATCGAGTCGCGCACGGCGTGGTGCTTGTACTGCTCGGCGCGGGCGCTGATGATCCCGGCCTCTGGTTCATACCCAAGGAACGAGATCATTCGTCCGTTGAAATAGTTGGGGTTGGATTCGATCAGCGCCGACCAGCTCCGCTCGACCTGCTGTCGGTGTTGCTCCGGGATGGTTGCCTCGTCGTAATCGATCTGGACGATCAGGTTGGATGTCAGGCGCTCGATCCGGACCATTGTTAACTGAGCAATCCGCTGAGCTGGGGCGCCATGTCTCCGAGTCCGAGATCGTCCGCTTCCTTCGCGATGATCTGCTGGACCTGCCGCTGCGCGTTTTCGGTCGCGTCGTTGATCGCGTCCTTGATGAGCGCCGTCGCGAGTTCTTTGGTTTTCTCATCGACCGCCATCCCAGCGAGCAGCGCGGGATCGAGTGTGAGGTCGATGAGTTTCATCTTGCCGTTGACGATCGCTCTACACGCGCCGCCCCCGGCTTGTCCATCGACACGCAGCGCGTCCATTTTCGCTTTGACGCGCTCACCCGCTTCAGCGAGCTGTTCTTTGTTTTTCATCAGTGACCCGAGGGCCTGCATCGCTTTGAGTTTGTCGAGCATGAACTACTTCCTTGGGTAGACCTGTTTCACGGTGCCGTCGAAGACCTCAAGCACCGCTTTGACGAGTGGATCACCCGCCGCTTCTTCAGCGGAAGGGAGATTCGATGGCGGGGCGATCGGCTGGGGTGCGGGTGCTTGTTCTTGCTTTGGAGCTGCTGGCGCGGACTGCTCCGGGGCGCTCGACGGAGCGGGTTTGGCAAAGTCCACGCGCCGACCAGCGGTGCGCGCCGTGTCCTTGGATTCATGCCGGACCGGTTTGCTCGGTAATGGCGCTCGTGTTGGGGTCGCGGGCGACGGTCGGCTGGGAGCAACAGATGCTGCGGGCGCCGACGCCGCCCTCAGGTTTTTTTTACGGCACCACCCGACTGCACAAGCGCCGTCAGGTCCGCGATCTTCTCCGTCATCGCTAGGCGCACCATGCACGCATCAACCAGCGCCCTCGGAGCGGGAGACGACTTGAGCGCCCGCTGGACAGATTCGCACAGCGCGATCATGTGCACAATCCCCGCGGCATCGAACTGCCGCGAGCGCTCAAACTCGGATTGCTTCGCTTCGTCGGACAGCTCGACGAGGTCGGTATCTACGCCGCAGGAGCTGAGGACCATAAGGTCGCGGAAGCGTTCGAGCAGTGCGGTGAGCATCTGCTCTGGCGCGATCCCTGTGGAGAGCAGCTGTCCCGTCGCGCGGAGCACGGTCGCGGGATCTCCCTGCGCGATCGCGTCGATGAGTTCTCCCATGACCTCACGTTGAGGAAGCCCGAGGAGCTCTTCGAGGAGGTTGATCGTGAGCGTTTTCTCTCCCGATGCCATGAGTCGATCGAGCAGCGAGAGGGCGTCGCGCATAGAGCCGTTGCCGAGCCGTGCGAGCGTGTAGACGAGCTCGTTGTCCGCTTTGAACTTTTCTTGTTTCAGCACTGACTCCAGATGCTCCGCGATCCGAGTCACTGGGATGTTGCGAAAGTCGAATCGTTGACAGCGCGACTGGATCGTCGCCGGGACTTTGTGCGCTTCGGTGGTGCAGAGGATGAACTTCACGTGCTCGGGAGGTTCTTCCATGGTTTTGAGCAGCGCGTTGAACGCCGCGGTCGAGAGCATGTGGACCTCGTCGATGATGTAGATCTTGAAGTGTCCACGCATCGGTCGGTACGCGGAGTTGGAGATCAGCTCGCGTGCTTCCTCGACCTTGTTGTGCGACGCGGCGTCGATCTCGATGACATCGGTATCCTGTCCAGAGAACACCGCGTCCGCGATGTCGTCCTTGTGCTCAGGATTGTTCAGTTCGTTCGCGAAGATCCGCGCCATGGAGGTCTTCCCGACCCCGCGCGTGCCGATGAACAGGTACGCGTGGTGTACACGATCCGAATCGATCGCGGCTTTGAGCGTCTTGGCGATCGGTTCCTGTCCGATCACAGTGTCAAAGGTGCGGGAGCGGTGCTTTCGAGCGAGTGCGGTATATGCCATGGACGATCATAGGGGCACTGAAATCGGAGTTGGCATCGAAGAAATAACCCACCCTGGTTGACGCCCAGGACACCAACGGCACCGGGCGACGGCTGCTTATGGCTGCTGCGGTCAAGCCCTGACCAGGTTCACAGGCCACCCGTGCATCGGGCCCGGGCGTCAACCAGAGCGGGTCTGGACGAGGATCGTAGGGGGTCAATCGCACAAATCCCATCTGCGAAGCGTCAAGTCCCGCGAGCGGAGCTCAGAATTGGATTGGTTCGTGCGGATTGATCCGATATGATGGATGCATGATCTGGTCTGGAAAACCATCCCAGAAGCAGCTTGACGCCGGCGCTCGATTCCGAGCTGTGCATTCGAGCTTCCTGACCCGCGCTCTCCGCAGAGCGATCCCGTATCCGCGGATTCCCGCTCGTCGCGTCGATGAGGGGGGCTTCAGCTACGGCGGGCGTGGGGGGTGTCTGACGCTCCCTGAGCACGAGAAACGCACGGCTCAGTGGTGGGCGGCATCGATGAGCCGATACGATCGCGTCGATCGAGCGGATTCGTCATCAAAACGGTGAATAAACCCCCTTCATTGGCGATTCCAACCACTCGATATGAAGCCGATATGGGGATTTATCCGATTGAGCAGGTACCATTCCTTATATTGACGATGAGTCCATATCCGATCCAGCACCCTTGGGGACGCCATGACTGACATGCCTGATACGCCTGAGACTTCAAACGCAAGCGAAGACACCAACGCGACCTCCAGCGAGCAGGTTGATGAGCATCAGACCCCAGAGCATGTGTCGCAGGACTGCGCCAAAGCGCCGCTGAATCCCAAATGGTCGATCAAGCTCTTCATCATCACCTTCTTCGTGATCGGTTTTGGTGGACTGGGTTTGTATGACGCGGTCATCAAGTACCCTGAGCGTGGTCAGCGGTACGCGGACTGGGCGAAGTGGCAGTACCTCGAAGCCGCGAAAACCGCCGGGAGCGAGCAGTTCGGGATCTTCCGTGAATCGAGCGTTGCGGACCCTGTCGCTGAGTTTGATCGTCTGAACGATCCTCAGCAGCGCGAGAGCGACGCACGCGATTCGGTCAACCAGTCCTCACCAAGCTACCTCCGCGCGACGATGCGGAACACGCGCCACGAATGGCTCAAAGCACTCAAAATCATCGGTCAGCTCAATCCAGAGAACACGACCTTCGATTCCGCGGAAGAAGAGCTCGCTCGCAGCAAGGCGGTCTGGACCTCAGGCACCAACCCCAAACCACTCAAGAGCTACGACATCCCATCGCAGTGGGGGATCATGATCGTCTGCTGGGGTGTGGGTGGATGGATGCTGCTGCACATCTTCAAGGTCATCGGACAGAAGTTCTCGTGGGACGCGGAGTCCATGACGCTGACGATCCCTGGACCGGTCTCGATCAACCCTTCGCAGCTCGAAGAGGTCGATAAGCGGAAGTGGGACAAGTTCATCGTGTTCCTCAAGCTCAACGACACGCACCCCACACACGCCGGGAAAGAGCTGAAAGTGGATACTTATCAGCACGCGCTGGTCGAGGACTGGGTTCTTGCGATGGAAGCCGCGTCGCCGCAAGCGAGCGGCTCTGAATCCTAAGAATCTGGTGAATGATCTGGCTGATCCTCTCCATTGTGCTTCTGGTCGTCCTCGTCTGCATGGCGATGACCGCGATCACGCTCCCTGGCATCTGGACGATGGCGGCGTGCAGCGCCCTGCTCGCCCTCTGGGTTCCTGAGTATGTCGGATGGTGGACGGTGGGGACCCTCTTCGGGATCGCGGCTCTCTCTGAACTCATCGACTTCATCGCGTCAGCACTCGGCGTCAAACGCATGGGAGGCTCGCGCAGCGGCGCGATCGGTTCGGTTGTGGGCACCCTCGCGGGCGCGATCATCGGGACCTTTGTCATCCCGATCCCCATCATCGGATCCGTCGTCGGAGGCGTCGCGGGCGCTGGTCTGGGTGCGTTCCTCGCGGAGCGTTCGATCGCTCAGCGCACGATGCGTGAGTCGTTCCGCTCCGGATCAGGCGCCGCCGCGGGTCGGCTGGTTTCCATGGTCCTTAAGCTCATGCTCGCGGGAGCGGCGTCTGCTGTGCTCGTGACGATGGTGATCTACAACGGATTCTAACGGACTCTCGCTGCATCGCGGACTCTGATCCGATATGCTCTGTGTGGAGACCGAGAGCTTCGGTCTGGAGATTTACCCGGCCCGAGACCACTACTCGCGACTCGGCCGGTTCGCACACATGACCGATCAATCAAACAGCAACACGTCGATTAAGTACTACGTCCTTGATACCAACGTGCTTCTTCACAACCCCGACGCGATGTTCGTCTTCCAGGACAACCACATCGTCATCCCGTATCCCGTGATCGAGGAGCTCGACGCGATGAAACGCCGGGAGGACGACGTCGGACGCAACGCACGCAGCGCCATCCGTCACATGGACCGACTCCGCGGCTTCGGGAAGCTCATCGACGGCGTCGAGCTCCAGAAGCTCGGCGTGCGATCCGGGACCGCGACGGGACGACTCAGCATCGACGTCGAGGACCACTCGCGTCCTCCGATTTTGTCTGCGGATAAGCCGGATAACAGAATCATCGCGACCGCGTGGGCGCTCAAGCGCGCCGGGAATCCGGTGATCTTCGTCTCCAAAGACCTCGCGGCTCGGATCAAAGCGGACTCGCTTGGTCTGCGTTCCGAGGACTTCCGCAACCAGCGCGTAGACGCGGATCGTCTGTACACGGGCTACATGGAACTCAAAACCAGCCGAGACGTGATCGACGATCTGTACGCTGATCGGATGCTTTCGATGGATCGCATCGCGGAGTACCTCAAGGTCGAGAACGACGAGGGCGAGTCCTACACACGCGAGATCACCCCAAACCAGTACGTCATGCTCACCGATGCGCTCGACGAGCACCATACTGGTCTGGCTCGCCGCTTGACGGACACCGAGCACCTGATCCCAGTTGCCAATCAGAAGAAGCCGACGTTTGGGATCATGGCGCGCAACGTGCAGCAGACGATGGCGCTGGACATGCTCCTCGATGACGAGATCAAGCTGGTTACTCTGCTGGGGAGCGCAGGTACGGGCAAGACGCTCCTGGCGATCGCGGCGGGGATGACCAAGGTCTTCCAGGACGAGCGGTTCGACAAGCTGCTCGTCGCTCGTCCGATCATGCCGATGGGTCGTGATATCGGATACCTGCCGGGAGACAAGGACGAGAAGCTCGGCGCGTGGATGCAGCCGATCTTCGACAACCTGACCTACCTGCTCTCAACACGCGGCTCACCAAATCAAGCGCCAGAATCCAAGACTACGGAGCAACGGATCGAGAAGCTTGTCGCCGATGGTCGATTGGTCCTCGAGCCGTTGACGTATATCCGTGGTCGCTCGATCCCGCATCAGTTCATGATCGTGGACGAGGCGCAGAACCTGACACCACACGAGGTCAAGACGATCATCTCGCGTATCGGCGAGGGGACCAAGCTGATCCTGACAGGGGACATCGGTCAGATCGATCATCCGTATTTGGATCAATCATCCAACGGACTGAGCTACACCGTCGAGAAGATGCGCGGGCTGGGAATGGTCGGACACGTCACGCTCGCCAAGTCCGAACGCTCAGAGCTCGCGTCACTCGCAGCAGAGTTGTTGTAATCGGATCGAGAAGCTCAGGTGTTCTCGTCGATAACCTTCTCGACGCGGAAGCGCTGACGATCGAAGTACTCGCGCCACTGCGCATCGCTCTCGCGGAGCTGTCCGTTGCGGATGTGCTGGAGCACGGTCTGGTCGCCCACCCCGATCATCTCAGCGGTCCGGACGATCCCGCGCAGTGAAGGCAGGTAGTTGGGATCACGCTCGAGCGATCGCTCGAAGTGGGTGAAGGACTCTTCGCCCCACCCGATCTTCTGGTACGCGAGTCCGATGTTGTAGTCTGGACGAGGATCGTTGAGCTGCAGGTCCGACGCGATCTTGTACGCCGCGACCGCGTCGGCGTAGTTCTTCTGCTCCATCAACAGCTGACCCATGTTGTTCCACGCTGCGAAGATGGTGTTGTCCTTCTCGATCGACTCGTGGTACTTCTTGAGCGCTTTGTCGAACTCGCCATCTTGATGGAGCACCGACGCTTGACGGAAGAGATCGAGCGCCTCGGCGCGCGAGCGCTGCTTGTACGCATCGACCGGATCGCCCGCGGGTTTGGAGGTGTTGCTCCAGGTCTTAGGTGTCGAGCCGCACCCGCCGATGAGCATGGCGGCAGACGCGAGCAGGAGCGCCGAGCGGATCAATCCGTGTCGTGGTGTGGAGAGGGTCATGATTCGATTCCTATTCGATGCGTTCGTATCGGTTCAGCGTGACCTTGACGAGCCACGCTTTCGCGTTGAGGTTGATGGTCATCTCGCGGACACTGAGTCCGGGGATCTGGTCCTGCGAGCGCTGGATCCACTGGAGGATTTTCTCCAGCGACGGATCGCGCACGCTGTACTGGTAACTGTGCAAACGAGCGCCGCCCTCAGTCCGAGGGGGCGTGGTGCGCGGGAGGTCGATGGTGAGTCCCATCTGCTGTCCGATCCGTGAGAATCGGGTCAGGATATCGGGGATCGGCGCGAAACGATCGTCGATCGGTGACTCGCTCTGCGCCAGCTCGAGCTCTTCGATCTGCGCGATCATCCGCTCGACATTCATCGCCGCGATCTGGTTGTTCCGCAGGCGCTTGGTCGCTGAGGTGTTGTGCTTCCACGCGATCGCGAGGAAGATCAGCGTCGCGACAAAGACGAGGATCCCGAACACGACGTAATGCGCAGGGCGCGTCTGGCGCTCGTGCATCGCGGCGCGTGACGCGAGCTCGAAGCGATCGTCGGCGCTGAGTCTGGATTCACTCGTGAGCGTGCTCATGACGAACTCCCCGTGTTCCAGACACCTGTGAAGGTGGCTTCGATCTGCGTGCCCCGTTTGACGAGGTCTGGGGTGGCGCGCCACTGGATGCTCGAGCCGTCGATGGTGCGGAGCGCTTCGTTGATCTGCTCAGCGAGCGAGAGGTTCTCCGTGCGGATTTTGACCTTGACGAGCGTGTGCGAGATCTGGAGGTTGTCGATCTCGATGCCCGACATGCCGAGCACGTAGGAGATGGTTTCGAGTTCTTGGAGGATCGGTTTGATCGGCGCGATCTGCATCGGGCCGGTCTTTGCGAGCAGCAGGTTGAGGCGCGATTGGAGCTCCTGGTCCGGCAGGCGCAGGTCCGTGATTGGAGGCTGGAGCGTCATGATCTTCTCATGCATCGCCGAGCGGACGCTGCGCGCCTGGCGCTGCGTCTCTGATCCGCGGCTGTAGAGCGTCCAGCCCGTCCATCCGATCGCGACACTCGCGACGAGCAGTGCCGCCGCGGCCCAGCGGTACATCGAGCGGTGCGATCTTCCGGGACGATTGGTCAGCAGTGTCCCGACGCTGCTTGGTGATTGATCTTCGATCGTCATCGCTGTGCGCAGCGTGCTCAGCAATGGATCCGCCTCGTTGATCAGGTCCGTCGTCGCGCCAGGCCAGTGCTTAGCAAACACAGCGCCGATCTGCGAGCGATCGAGCCCGCCCTCGTCGTCTGGGAGGACCACGACAACACGCTGGGGGGCGACACCGATCTGCGATGCCCATCCGATCCAGTCGGCGCAGAGTCTGGAGACGTCGGTCCCCTGAAGCACAACGCCCTCGCTGTCGTGTCCGATGCGCATGGAACCTGCGGTGAGCAGCTCGCCATCTTTGGACCACGTCCAGAGCAAACGAGCGCGCGTCGGATCAACAACGACGCACGCGCTGACGGGAGTCTCTTCGGATATCACACGCTGGGAATCTCGCACAGATGATCGGTGCGGCGCTCCGGGGTCCCAGCATCGCGCAATGAGGGTCCAGATGTTTTCAACGCGACCGATCCGTGTCCCCAGCGAGTCGAGCTGGTCGATCAGCAAGCGCGCCGGAACGTCGGGAGTCGCGACCACGGCTTTGCGTGATCCGTCAGAGGTCTTGGAGTCGTCGAGTGATTCGTAGTTGACTTCGAGCGGGAGATTCGGGAAGCGCTCACCGATCGAGGAGTGGAACCCGCCGCCGAGCTCGTCGTCGTGGGACATCTCCATCTGGTCGATCGCGGCGGAAATCATCTCAGCGCTGCTCTCCTCAGGTTTGGTCCACGTGCAGACCGCGCCGTCGGTATCGAGACACAGGATCGGGAGCGTCTTGGGATTCCCGCCACCAGACTTAAGCCGCTGACGGATCCAAACCGCGGCGTCATCGATCGTCTCGAGCACCGCGTCGGGAGTCCCTCCAGCGCTCGCGTCCCAGTGATCGTCGGCGTGCATGCCGACCATCCGGACGCCGGCGATCGCCAGTCCTCGGTCGGTGCGTTCTAGATAACAGATTCGATCACTCACGTCTTTGAATCATCCCTGACGGTGGTTGATGCTGATTGGTGATTCAGCATGAAATCGTTCGTTTAATCCTGACCTGCTTCACGCTTGCGGTCATTGCCGGCGCTGGCTTTGAATGACGCGAGGGGCTCGCGTTCAAAGCTCGGCATCTCCTTGCCCATCTTCTTGCGGCGGAGGATCCGCTCCTGCATCGCACGCTGACGAGCGGGCATCTTCGAGAGTGTTTCCAGTTCTTCCTCAGTCAGCACGACGTCCTCCTCACGCTGAGGTACGTCCGCGACGACGATCGTGTCTCCCGATGACATCGTGACCGCGGCGCCGGTTTGGTCCGCGAGCTCGATCCGATTCTCGACCGAGCCATCGGTGACGACGATGAACTTGGGCCGGACGGTTTTGACAGTCAGGTCATCCAGAGCCGCGGAACCAGCGCGTGCTACGTTACCCTCGCTGACGATCCGCTGCGTGCCGTCGATGCGTATGAACGCGAGGGGGGTGTTGTCGTCGCTGATGTACCCTGTGTAGCGGACACGTTTGGCGAGCGATTCCGATTCGTTGCTGACTGGTTGCTGCTGTGTGGTTTGGGTTGGGGTGTTGTCGATGACCTCGAGTGTGATCTCGGGAGCGTTGTCGAGCATCCCGAAGCGAGCCGCGATGGAACCCGCATCGATCTGGACGCGCGGGGTGGTGTCGGTATCCGTGTCGGGAGTGGAGTTCAAATCGATGTTGGGGAGGATGGGCAGGTCATTCTGAGCGACCTGCTCGATGTTGGTGCCTGATTCGGACTCTGGGAGACCAAACACGCCGATCGCGATCGCGCCGAGCATGCACACAAAGGCAACCACTTGGTACAGCATGGTCAGTCGTTGGGCTTTTGTTCGTGATATCGGGCTGCTCATTCGATGCTCTCTATCGGCTCAGGACGGGGTTTTTAGACAAGACTGCGACTCATTGCGACATTCTGTGACATAGCGTAGCGCCGTATTAGTACAGATCGGCTGGATCGATACGCTGACTGTCGATACCGAGGTCTTTCCACGTATAGAACGCACCAATTTCCATCGCATTGCCCGCAGATCGGCGGCTTGTGCTCGATCTGATCAGCGTCACCCCCCCATATCGCGCGAGCAATCGACCCAGACTCAGCCCGCGACCGCCTCGGACCTCGACCATGACCCCCCAAAGCTGGACATCGGTCGCGAATCGACGCAAAACCGCGGTACGCTGATCCGAAGTCACTCCGGCACGTGTCGCGGCTTCCACAAGTGCTTGGCGCGTAAGAACTTCCCCTGAATCCCGGCGGAGCACCAGATCATCCACGAGACGGAGTCCGGAGTTTCCCGCGACGGCTGATCCGATGGATTCGAGCACTTCGACTGGGGCTGTGTGAATACTGACGGCTGCCGGACCAAAGGGACGCGTCAAGCGTTCGTATTGCTGAGGACCCACGCGTTCTGAGAGCGCCCTGAGCGAGAGACCAACCTCGTTGACCTGCGCGTCTGGAACGCTCGAAAGGTCCGACAGCATGGTCCCCTGCGCATCGAAGAGGTAGATCGAGACGATCGATCCATCGGACAAGGTGATGTCCATCGCCTTGCCGGTGCCTTCTTCGAGGACTTCGTCGAGCTCGCGTCCGTTCTGCTGGCGCAGCCAGGCGCCGATCGCTTCTTGGAGTCCGCGTCCCGAGTGGTGCTCGTAGTACGCATCGATCTGGCGCGAGACGACGAGCTGCTGCGTGGACAGGCGCTGGAGCGAGAGCGAGAGACTCAACCCAACGACCACCAAGAGCAGGATCACCATCGGCATGACGAATCCGGCGCGTGCGTTGGTGCGCGTGTGTTCTGGTTGAGGGTTGGGGCGGATCACGTGTCACCACCTCCAAGGTTGTGGGAGTTGTTGCCGCCTGGGATGGTTGAGCCGCCGCCCCCGTTGTCGTCCGGTGGTTCGCCTGGACCGCCCGGCCCATCACCAGGACCGCCTCCGCCGTTTCCGCCGGGACCGCCGCCTCCGCCGCCGCCTCCGCCGCCACCGCCGGAGCCGTCATCGGTGCCGTCTTCGCCGGAGCTTCCGGAGTTGGAGCCGTCGGAGTCTTCTTCGCTCAGGTCGAGCGGATCATCTCCGAGGACCCAGTCAATCTCGAACATCCAAGACGCGTACGCGCCGGAGTTGAGCAGCACGTCAAACTCCGCGTATGCCGGGAGCTCGCTCATCTCCAGCGCGTTGTACTCGTTGATCTTCTCGTCGCTCTTGAAGATGGTCCATGAGCAGACGTTGATGTCCTTGACGAGCGGGATCGCGCCCGCGAGGCGATAGCGGATCTCGTCCTGCGTTCCCGCGGCATCCGCGAGCGGGGTCCCTCCAGCACGGAGGAAGTTGGATTCGGTCCAGAGGATCGGACGCCACCAGAGGGTCCATCCCGTTGGTTCGCTGCTCGCTTGGAGCATCTTCTCGTCGGCGCGTGGATCGGGGTCCATCAGACCAACACGGCGCATGACCATCTCGCGAGCACCGTCTGGACGCAGCTCAAAGACCGAGCGGACGACGCCTCCTGAAGCATCGACGGTCGAGAAGTCCAGCGACTCCGCATCGCGATCAGTCAGACGCGCCCACTGAGCCGCGTGTGTTCCCAGGTCCATCGCGATCGGAGCGGAGGACACCACGACCTCGAGCCGCTGGGGTTGCCAAGGCCCGAGCATCTGCGAGTAGATCGGATCGGTCTCAAGAATGATCCGCGAGCGATCTTCGTAGGGTTGGACGTCTTCGGTGTTGACCCCATCGGACTGCGACGCCTGACTCCCCTGGTCTTGTTTGATCTGCAGGTTCAGCAGCGCGCGGCGCATGGTCATCTGTGTGATGTGGAGCTGTGTCGATGCGTCGTACTGCGTCCCGAAGATCCGCTCGACGTTGCGCGTCGCGGCAAAGACTCCGGAGATCCCGAGCAGCACAAGTCCACCAACCACGATCGAGAGCGTGAGCTCAACGAGCGTGAAGCCGCGTGTGCTTGGAGTTGCTTTGAGAGTGCTGATCATGGCGCTGAGTTCCCCAGATCCCCTCCATCAAGCTGCATGAGGCGCTCGAACAAGCGTTCCATCCCTCCTGGAGAGTCGATCATCGTTTGGAGCGAATCGGGATTGGAGAACGCGAGTGGGTCAATCAATCGTGTGAGCTGCGCGTTGGGGAGTTCAGTGGAGAATCCGCGATTGCCGCCGGAGTCTTCTCCGAGCCAAACCTTGATGGAGACCAATCGGATGCGATCGAAGTTGATCCCCGATCCGATCGTGTCCGCTTCGCTCTCGGCAGGGGGCTCGGCCATCTCAAACTCAACAGGTGACACATCGAGCGTCCAGCGGTAGAGGTCCATGTCGTACTCGATCGGGAGATTCGAGCTCGGCATCGCGTCCTGATCGTCGATGTACTGGAGCATCAAACGATTCGCAAGCTCCGCGGCTCCGAGCCGCTGCTGCATCCGGCGCTGCGACGAGTTCATAAACGACACAGCGCTCGCGAGCGTCGCGGCGACCATCCCGAGCAGCACCGTCGCGAGCACCGCTTCGATCAGCGTCGCGCCGCGGCGCGTCGCCGATGCGTGGTGTCTGATCGAGGTGGTGCGTGTGAGGGTCATTGGTGTTGTTGAGCGCGGACGCGATCAGTTGCTGTTGGTGACGTCCATTGTCCAGACGTTGATGTCGTCTTCAGTGCCCATCTCTTTGTCTGGACCTGCGGAGCGGAGTTCGTACGCACGTGTCGAGCCGGGAGTGGGGAGGTAGTAGAACGCCTCTTTGAACGCATCAACGTCCGAGCCCTCTTCCATGAAGGACGGGATCAGGACTGCGAGTGATGCGGGGGCGTCGCCGGCGTTCTCGGCGCGATATGACTCGATCTGTGTCTTGATGGTCCGCATCGAGGTCTTGGTGACGCGGATGCGTGCCTTCTTGATCTGTGCCGGGACCGCGACGGCGGCGCCCGCCATGAGCAAGCCGAGGATCACGAGCACCGCGGTGAGCTCGATAAGCGAGAAGCCGGGGCGTGCGTGCTGGAAATGTCGTGTCTGAGAAATCATCTTCGGCTCCGTTGGTCGATCAGGACAAGAAGCTGTCCCTGGTGTATGTGCTCAACGCATGAATCGAGCGTATGTTGCGATCAGTCGTGTCTACTCCACAGGATTCGGCCCTCAGGCCTATCCCGTTCATTATTATAAGGCCGATCCCGTCATATTCATCATCGGGAGCATGATCGAGAGGATCAGCGATCCGACGATGAGGAACAACAGCACAATCAGCAGCGGCTCAAGCACCGCCATGAGCCGATCGGTCTTCTTGTCAACGTTCTGTGAATGGTCCCGCGCCAGCGCGTCAAACGCGGAATCCAGGTCCCCCGCTTGATCCGCCGCGACCAGGAGTTTCCGCGTCGAGAGCGGGAGCGCCTCGACCTTCTCGATCAACGAGCGGAACAACCCACCCTCGATGAGGCGCTGCTGGAGACGCTGGAGGTCCTTGTTGAGCTTGGGATGGCTGATCACTCCAGACGACACCGCGATCGCATCGCTGAGCACGATCCCCGATCGCGTCATCGATCCCATCACAGAGAAGAACCTCGTCAGTTCCTGCTCCATGACCACATCGCGGACGAACGGCATGTTCCGCGTGACTCGGATCGCAAGCTTCGCGACGCCGGACCTCCAGAGGAACAGGACGATGATGAGCAGGATGAATCCGCCGATCAGGATCAGGATATTGTCGCGGAGCGTGGACCCCAGCGAAACGAGGACCTTGGTAAAGGTTGGGACAGCGATCCCAGAGCTGACCATGGATTCTCCGATCGTCGGGATCACGATGGTCATCATCACGAGAGCCGCGATCAGTGCGATGGTGAGCACGATCGCGGGATAGATCATCAATGTCGCGGCTTTCCCCGAAACCTCCAATCGACGACGAGCGCCGATCGAGAGCTGTCGGCACGCGCCCGCAAGATCGCCCGTCTTCTCCGCGGCTTTGTACACCGCACAGGTGACCTCATCAAAGCTTCCCACCTGAGCGCACGCATCGCTGAAGCTGGTCCCCTGCGCGACCTGCGAGCGGAGCTGGAGGATGCGGTCCTCGTTCGCTGTTCCGACCACACTCGATGCGACCTCAAGAGCTTCCGTCAGCGGCACCCCTCGCTCAAGGAGCTGAGCGAGCTGTGCATCAAACTCCGCGTGGTCCTTGAGGGACATGTCCTTCTCGTTGGACGCCCAATCGGGGAGTTTCCAGGTTTTGACCACGATCTGGCGGTCCTTGCGGAGCGCACTAGCCAGCGCTCGGCTCGAGCGTGCGGTTTTGACACCGATCGCCTTGCCGCCGGTCTGCTTGTTGGCGATGTACAGGAATGAGCTGTTGAGCGGTGCTCTGGTCATGGTCGTGCTGGTTGGTGCCTACAGGGTCCTGATAATAAGGTCCGGCAAAGAGTCGTACAGACTGCATCGCCCGCTGGTTCAACATCGGCGGCTTGATGGGCCCAACTGTATACGATATAGCCGGATCTAGGCCCAAACATCGGGGTTTGGAGCCGCGGCGGCGCCATCTGACCGCTCAACGCTCCAATCGCGTCAACAATGCCCTCTGAACCGAGTTTTTCATCCGTACGAACACCCCTCCCCCTGAGATCATTCAATGACCATGACGACCGCATCGACCCAAGGTGATTCCGCCGCGACTCAGACCACCATGCGTGGATTGATCAAGCACCACGCCGGTCCCGAACTCCAGTTGGTCAACGATCGTCCGATCCCGGAGCCGGGACCCCGCGAGGTCCGCATCAAGGTCAAGAAGGTGGGTATCTGCGGCACGGATCGTCACATCTGGGAATGGGACGAGTGGGCCGCGGGACGCATCCCTCCTGGGATCATCACGGGACACGAGTTTGTGGGAGAGGTCGACAAAGTCGGCTCAGCTGTGACCAAGTTCTCCCCAGGACGGCGAGTGAGCGCCGAGGGGCACATGACCAAGGGGCTCGACTACAACTCACGCACAGGAAACGCGCACATCGCGACGGATACGCAGATCTTCGGCATCGACTGCGACGGATGCTTCGCGGAGTACATGGTGGTCCCTGAAGAGAATGTCTGGCCCGTGCATCCGGACATCGACGACAAGCACGCCGCGATCTTTGATCCGCTCGGGAACGCGGTGCACACCGTGATGGAGGCGGGGGTCAGCGCCAAGACTGTGCTGATCTCAGGGGTCGGGATCATCGGACTCATGGCCGTTACTGTTGCGAAAGCCGCGGGGGCCGCGAGGATCTACTGCACCGATGTCAATCCTCCGAGACTGGAGCTCGCGAAGAAGCTCGGCGCGTACGAAGCGTTCGACGCGCGTGACGACTCGTGGGTCAAGCAGGTCCGCAGCGAAACCCACGACGGCGTCGATGTGCTCCTCGAGATGTCCGGCGCTCCCGCCGCGATGGATCAGGGGTTCAGGGCGCTGCGCAACGGCGGACGAGCCGCGCTGCTCGGACTCCCGGCTCGCACCGTGGACTTCGACTTCAACGCGCACATTATTTTTAAGGGATGCACGGTGCTCGGCATCAACGGGCGGCGCATGTGGGAAACCTGGTACCAGATGGAAAAACTGCTGTTGTCGGGAAGACTCGAGCTCGATGACATCATCACCCACGAGTTCCCGATGAGTGACTACCAAGAAGCATTCCGCACCATGATCTCCGGCGAGGGCATCAAGGTCCTTATGAATGTCGGCGAGTAAATTTGAACGGAGGAACACCCATGTTCCGTGTCTGCATCGCGCTGCTCGTGTCGTTGTTTGTTTCTCCAGCGATCTCATCTGAAAGCAACCAATCCGAGCCATTGCGGATCGCGGTGATCGGTCTGGTGCATGGTCATGTCGAGGGCGTGCTCTGGCAAGCGAAGGATCGGGACGATCTGCAGATCGTCGGGATCTACGACCCCAATCCCGAGCTATTCGCAAAGTACAAAGACAAATACGCGCTCGACGAGTCGTGGTACTTCGATGACCTCGAAGAGATGCTCGACGCGACCAAACCCGAAGCGGCGAGCGTGATGACTTCGATCAAGGACCACATTGATGCCGTGCGTGCGTGCGCGCCGCGTGGGATTCATACGCTCATCGAAAAACCCCTCGCGATCAGCACGGTCGATGCGCTGGAAATGAAGATGCTCTCCGTCAAGCACGATGTGCTCGTGCTGACCAACTACGAGACCTCATGGTACGCTTCGGTCCGTACCGCCGCTCGTCTTGCGAAGGAGTCGGGGCCGATCAACCGAGCCGTGTTCCGTCACGGGCACAAGGGACCACGCGAGATCGGATGTTCCGAGGAGTTCCTGGAGTGGCTGACCGATCCCCAAGAAAACGGCGGCGGCGCAATCGTGGACTTCGGATGCTACGGCGCGAACCTCATGACCTGGCTGATGGATAACCAGATGCCGGAAACAGTGACCGCGATCACGCGCCAGCTCAAGCCTGAGGTGTATCCCGATGTCGATGACGACGCGACGATCGTGCTGGGATACAAGGGTTCCGTCGCGGTGATCCAAGCTTCCTGGGCATGGACCCACGACAACAAGGACATGGATCTCTACACCCCAGGCGCTTCGTACCACGCATCGAAATGGGATTCATTGACCAAGCGCGATCCGGATTCGGATCGAAAGGCGCACACGATCGACGATCGTCCCGAAGAACTCCGCAACGAGTGGACCTACTTCCGCAAGGTCATCCGAGGCGAGTGCGAGGTTGATCCGCTGTCGAGTCTGGAGAACAACATCATCGTGTGCATCATTCTCGATGCTGCGCGAGAGTCGGCGCGGACCGGACAAGCAATCCAACTTGGCGACTGATCAGACATTCACCAGCGACGCAAGATCACCCAATCCGACCGGTTCCTTCGTGAAGAACGGCTCGCCCGCTTCGGTGCCGATGCGCGATCCGAAGTAGCTCGCCGCGTGCTCGATCCATTCCGCGATGCGTGCGTTCTTGGGAGGAAGCACGAACTGCGTGTGGTACGCGCGGATGGATTCGAGCTTCTGCTCGACGACTCCGGAGATATCGAACACAAAGCTCGGGTCCGCGACCCAGCGCAGGTGCGTCGCGTAGTAGTAGAACAACCACTTGGGATACAAGGGATCACCAAGCTCGAATGTCCGTCCTGTCCACGCATCCGTGGGTTTGGGCATCTCGATCTTGCTGAGCTTCGCGTCAAAGCGTGCGTCTTCCACACATCGAGTCACGGCTCGGTGGTCCGGATGCGCATCGATATCAAAGGTCGTAAAGATCATCTCCGCTTGCCAAGCGCGGATGACACCAGCGAGTGCGTGGCGGTTCTCGATCGTGTGCTCAACGAATCGGTTGGGGAGATCGAGCAGCCAACGATCGACTTTCCCCGTCGCATTGCGGGACAATACCTTGAACGCGTCCGCGGCTTCTTGCTTGCGAATCTCAGGAGATCCCAGCGGGGTGGGCTCGCCGTTGGTGACATCGAGGATCAGGACATCGTGTCCCTGATTCATGAGCTTGATGACGGTTCCACCCATCCCCAGTTCTTGATCATCAGGGTGGGGTCCAACAACGAGGATGCGTGCCATGTGTGATCTCCGATACAGCGTGGGATTGGGCAAACACCACAATCGAGCAGATTAATCCATGTTGTTCTCGACGACCACGAATCCGACGAGCTGCTGCTCGCCTTGGATTTCGGTCTCGAGTTGACACAGGACCACAGGGGCCGGCACGCGCTGGGAGTAGAACCCGCCGGCGCGGTAGGTCTCTCCGAAGTCATCGACGAAGAGCTTCAGATCCATCTCGATGGTCTCTCCCGACGCGAGTCCGGAGATCGGCTGGGAGTAGCGCTGGTTGAGCCAGACGATGGAAGGCCCGAAGTCCTGGGTCGTGGTGTTGGTGAAGCGGAGCGTGGTCGAGTCGCGGAAGACCTGGATATCGACGACCTCACCTTTGGTCATCGAATCGGGGTAGCGCGGGCCGGGATCGGTCTGCGTTTTTTCCGAGAACAGCTGACAGCCGCTCAGGGTGACTCCGAGCAGCAATGACGCGGCTACTGCGAGAAGCGTGTACGAGGGGGCCATTCCGATTCGATGATTGTGTTTCACGCTCCTATCCTCCCCCTGATGAGCGTGCAAAGCAACCAATCCGACGAGAACTCTTGCGAGCAAGCGAGTAAAAACGCGACCGCGCCCTCGTTTGCGATCGCTGAGGGGGCGCAGGAGATCGATCCTCGCGATGTCGCCCGCGATCTCGTCGCTCGGCACGGCCCCGGAGGCATGGATCCACGCGTGCGAGCGCTGATCCCGGGATTCGACGCGCCGTTCTACCAAGCGGGACTCGCGGGATATTCCGACGCCGCGATGCGGATCATCGCTCGTAGACACGGCTGTCCGCTCTGCGTGACCGAAGCACTGCTCGATCGCACATTGCTCGCGGGAGGGAAGGGATTCGCCAAAGCGGACCTCGGAGACATCTGCGACAACGTGCCGGGGGGTGATGAGGACGCGCCGCTGGTCGGACAGATCATGGGATCCGAACCCTCCGAGATGGCGGCCGCCGCGATCAAAATGATCGAGCAAGGACAACGCTCCAACAAGGAGTACCGATCACTGGTGGGCAAAGAAGCGGGGGACGAGGCAACCGAGCTCCGCACCGACGGCACGGACTCGTTTGCCGGGATCGATGTGAACCTCGCGTGTCCAGTGAAGAAGATCGCGAAGAAATCCAGAGGGGGACATTGGCTCCGCGAACCAGAGGGCGCGATCTCGATCCTCAAAGCCGTGCGCGAGGTGCTTCCTGATTCGATCCCGCTGACGGTCAAGCTCCGCAGAAGCTACGACGACACGGAAGAGATGCGTCAGAACTTCTTGTACCTTTTCGACGCCGCGTACGACCTCGGATGCGCGTGGGTCACTGTTCACGGCAGAACAGTCGAGCAGAAATACGTCGGCCCCTCACGATGGGACCCGCTCAAAGCGCTCGTCGATCGCAATCCAGAGCGGATTATCTTCGGCTCCGGAGATGTCTGGGACGTCAATCAGATCTTCCGCATGATCGGCTACACCGGACTCACAGGCGTCTCCGTCGCGCGAGGATGCATCGGGAATCCATGGATCTTCCGTCAAGCACGATCGATCCTCGACGGCAAAGAACCCAAAGCCCCAACGATCCAAGAACAACGCGACGTGCTGCAGGAGCACTTTGAGCTCTTGCTTGCGGTCAACGCGAACACACGCGATCCTGAGTATCTGACTGCACGCAACATGCGGAAGTTCGGCATCCGCTTCGCGGCTCATCATCCAAACGCATCGGAAGTCAAGCAGTCGTTCATCCACGCGAAGTGCTTGGATGATTGGAGACAGGCGCTCGAGCGGTGGTACACATGAGTAACAGCCAGTTCGACAAGCCCCTCCCCGATGACATGATCCAGGTCTGGATGCAGGTCTTTGAGCGTCAGAAAGCATTTGGTGAACACGCATTCAATCAGCTTTCGGACGACCAGTTCTTTGCGATCCTCGCGCCGGGGCTCAACTCGTGCGCGATCATCGCGAATCACCTCGCCGGGAATATGCTCAGCCGATGGACGGACTTTCTGAGTTCCGACGGCGAGAAAGCATCGCGCGATCGCGACCGAGAGTTTGATGCACCGAGCGAGCACACGTCGGAGCAGCGAGCGCTGATCATGCAGCGCTGGGAGCAGGGGTGGGGCGTGCTCTTTGAGACGCTCGGATCACTGACAACCGATGATCTGTCAAAGACCGTGACTATCCGCAGCGTGCCTCATCCCGTCCACGCGGCGGTTGCTCGTCAGCTCGACCACTACAGCTTCCACATCGGACAGATCAACATCATCGCGCGTCAGCTTGTTGGGACGGATCGCTGGGAGTGGTTCACGCTCCCGCCGGGTGGGACCAAGGCGTTCAACGAGAAACTCATGGGCGGCTGAATGGGGTTGGGGGAGCTTGGCGCTCCGGGAGAATCTGGTATACTGGTCGCCGGAAGGAATCCCGCATGTCCCTGAATCTGATCCTGATCATCGTGCTTGTACTGGTTGTGCTCTTTGTGGTCATCAGCGCCATCGCGATGATCCTCGAGATGAACACCAAGAAGAAGACCGGCAAGATGAAGGGCAACGCGAAGAACCCAACCAAATCGCGTTCAAAGAAACGCTAGTCTCATCCCAAGCTCATCAAAGCAATAAGCACAACTCACGCGGACTTGTCGGCGGATTTTCCAGCAGCTTTGTCCTGTGATTTCTCGCTCGACTTCGAGTCCTCGGCATCGGACGAATAGCGGATACGCCCGTGATAGATACTCGCAACGGTCTTCGAGATCGAATCGCAGATGGTCTTGAGCTCGCTGAAGGTCAGGTTGCACTCGTCGAACTGCCCGTCCATCAATCGCTTGTTCGCGAGGTTCCGCACGAGCGCGTCGATGCGTGATGGGGTAGGCTCGGTAAGCGTGCGCGTCGCGCTCTCGACCGCGTCAGCGAGCATGACGATCGCGACCTCTTTCGTCTGAGGTTTCGGTCCAGGATAGCGGTAGTCCACTTCCTCTGGGAGCTGCTCCTCAGCGTTGTCGCTCATGATCTGCTCGACGGAACGGTCCTCGTCGGACTGGGCTGCTTGTTCCTTGGCGCGCCGGTAGAAGTACTCGACGAGGGTGGTGCCGTGGTGCGCATCGATGAAGTGATGGAGTGATTTGGGGAGCCCGTTCTCGCGCGCCATCTCGACGCCGTCTTTGACGTGTCCGACGATGACGAGCAGCGACATCGCGGGGTTGAGCTTGTCGTGCTTGTTGGGTCCACCCGATTGGTTCTCGATAAAGTACCCCGGCTTGTTCATCTTCCCGATGTCGTGGTACAGACACCCTACATAAGTCAACAGCGCATCAGCACCGATGGACTCGGCGGCACTCTCCGCGATCGACGCGACGTTGAGCGAGTGGTTGTAGGTTCCCGGAGCACGCTGCTGGAGTTCTCTAAGCAATGGCTGCTTCGGATCACGCAGCTCGATCAGCGTCATCCCGGTGGAGATGTCAAACGCACGCTCGATGAACGGCATGATGAACAACGCGATCCCGCCCGCGAGCAGTCCAGAAATCCCCGCTTGCGCCGAAGCACCAAGCAAGGGCTGGAAGATCTGCGATCCTCCAACGCCGACGGTCGGGAGCACGATGAGCTGATCGAACACCGCGACGACCGAAAGAATGATCGCGATGAGCAGCGACATGCGGATGATGGTCCGGCGATCGCGGATTTCGCTGAGCTGAGCAATTGCTCCTGCAGACCCCACGAGCATGAGCACGAACATCCCGGTATGCATTTTGAGCGCGAGTCCAACCAGGATCGCGCAGACGCCGCAGACCGCGAGCGCTGTACGCTGGTCGTACGCGATGCAGATCAGGATCGCGACAAGCACGACAGGGGTGATGGACGCGAGCCACATCAGTCTTGGATCAAACACGCTGAGCACGCACGCGAAGAACGTGCAGGCGCAGATGATCGCCGTGAGCCAACCGGTGCGTGCGGGTCGCGTCGCGATGCGCGGGCAGTACATCGAGATGTACCCCGCGAGGATGACACCCAGAACCCCGACGAGGCCGTAGACCGAGAGGAACTTGAGCACGCGGCGGGTTGTGGAGCCCTGCATCGCGAACTGCTTGATCTCGGTTTTCGCGAGCTCGTACGCGGCTTGTTCAAGCACATCACCACGCGCAAAGATCCGCTGACCAACCGTGATCGCTCTGCGAACCGGTTGGACGCGTCCCGCCGCGGCTTCTTGTGTCGCGGAGGTTGCGGATTCATCGAATGCGAAGGTCGGTCGCGTCTCATGACTCAGCCGATTGACGACGAGCGCATGCGCTGGTTCTACGAATCCCGCGATACGCACCATGCGGTCGATCTCGTTCTTGAACTGCTCCGCATTGTCGATGTTGATCACATCATCCCGGCTGATTCGCGCCGGGGGCTGGATGCCCTCTTCTGCGGGACCGAAGCGGAGCTCGATCTGGGTGTTGAGCCCCTCCTGCGTGGCGCGCTGCCACGTCTGACGATCGAGCAGCGGGCGCCGACGGAGGATCTCGTCGAGCGTGTTGACGTGGTCGTACCAGAGCTGGAGACTCGCTTCTTGAGAAGCCGTCTCGCGGAGCGTGGAGAATGATTCTTCCGAGAGTCCGAATCGGACGCGGATCTCGCGATCCACCTCGTCGAGCGACGCGACGCCTCCGAGTGTTCTGGGGAGGTTCGCGAGCGAGGCGCGGATCTCTTCGAGCACCGGCAGGTCCGCGTTGTGTATGCGAGGCACATTGAGACGCGCGGCTTGTTTCTGCATCTGCGTCTGCTGCACGTCTTCGGTATTGAACTCAACGCGCGAGGTCCGCGTCTCCTGCATGACCTGTCCGACGGAGACGAGCAGCTGTCCGCGTGTCCAGTTGGTCACCGACCCCACAAACAGGGTGAACGCGATGATCGCGACAGTACCCCAGAACAGGTTTGGGGAAGCGATCAGGTCCGCGATCTGCTGACGGATCGGCTTGTTCCCGATGCGGACAGTCGATCGGCGCTGGACCGAGCCCGTACGAGCGGGGGACTTGCTCCCGGATTTGCCTCCGGATTTGGATGTAGATTTGTTCGAGTCTTTGGCCATTGTGGTCCGTCGTGGTCCTTGGGGCACTGCATCACACGTTTGCCCCTTGCCCAGTCCTGTGAGTATCGGGCAATTCTCCGAGCGACTGTGGTCCGAGAATCAGGTATTGCGTTCTACGGAGGTTCTGAGTCAAACAACTATAAGCGCTCCAAGGTCGCCGCAATCCAGCGAGCGTGGTGTATGGGCGTCAGAGCGTCGATTCTGGTCTCTAATGAGCTATTCCGGCGCGATATCGACGCATCGGGGGAGTTCCACGATCATCGTCGTCCCTTGCTGAGGGATGCTGCTGACGCGGACCGCGCCGCCGAGGATCCGCGCCGAGTGCTTCACAATCGCGAGTCCGAGTCCTGTTCCTCGGCGTGCTGATGATCCGGTCCGCGCCTCATCGACCTGGTAGAACCGCTCGAAGATTCGGCTCTGGTGCGCCAGCGGGATCCCGATCCCCTCGTCCTTGACCCCGATCCGGATCCCTGAGGGAAGATTCAGTTCAGACGGCGGTGGGTTGTTCGGATCAGCAGCCAGCGGCAACACCTCGGCTTTGATCGTGATCGTTGTCCCCTCGCGAGCGAACTTGGTCGCGTTCTCGATCAGATTCCGCAGGATGAGGTTCAGCAGCGACTCGTCAGAGATGAACCGCTCGATCCGATCATCGATCCGTGTGTCAAAGCTCAGCGATCGACGCTCGCAGACCGCCGCGAAGGGAGCAGTAGTGACCTCGATCAGTTCTTGCAGGGACACCTCGTTGACCACGAGCGCTACCGACGGCGTTTCAAGCTTCGAAAGGTCCAGCAGGTCCTTGACCATCAGGTCCAGACGCGTCGCGTTCTCGGAGATCATCCCGATGAGTTTCTGCGTCATCTCGTGGTCTTCGCGAGCGGGGCCGTTGAGTGTCTCGATCGCGCCCATAATCGATGCGATCGGTGTGCGCAGCTCATGGCTCGCGTTGGCCGCGAAGTCCGCTTTGAGTGTGACGGACTTCGAGAGCTCGGTGATATCGGTAAACGTGCACACCGCGCCGCGGATGCTCTTGATGGGGTCCGCCGCGACATCGAACGTGCGGATGTCGACACCGACCGGGAGTTCGAGTCGAGCGTGTCCCGCTTCGCCGTTGCGTGCCAGTTCCTCGAGCTCGCACACCGCGTGCTGTGTGATGAGCGAATCGAAGATCTCTCCGACCAAAGGCCTCCCTGATCCCAGGATCGAACGCGCGGCTTTGTTGACCAGCACGATCGTCCCATTGCTATCAGTCGCGATGACCGGGACATCCGCGGAGTCCAGGATCGAGCGGAGTCGTTCCATGGATTGCTTCGCAGCCGCGACGGCGCTCTGGGCGCTGCTGCTGTTGCGGACGAGCTCATCAATCGATCGCGAGTATGACCGATGGATCAGAGCAAGCCAGACCAGCGCCCCCAGCGCAATCAGCAGCATCAACGGCTCAAAGATCCCAACAAGAATCGCGCCCGCGAGGATCGAAGCGGGGAGCGTCCACAGACGAACCCCGTTGTATGGATCCATCGATCGCGTGATCGAGGGCTGCTGCGGATCAGGTTGCGAGGAGTGCGTACCCATGGATCATGCTATCTCAGGGCAAACCGATAGACCGCTGGGACAGTCATCGAGGAGCAATATAGAAGGTTGCACACGCGAGGCACGAGGATCAGCTCGCACTGGGCTCATCGGCGCGGTACCCCACGGCTCGGACGGTGGAGATCAGATTCGACTGATTCCCGAGCTTCTTGCGGAGCGATGTGATGTGCACATCTACCGTGCGAGGGGTGACAGTCACCGCAGGCCCGATCGCTTGACTGATGAGCTCGGCACGCGAGAGTACCTTGCCCTTGGATCGCACCAGCGTCGCGAGCAGACGGAACTCCGTGATCGTGAGCTGGATCGGTTTGCCATCGATCGTGACGAGGTGTTCTCCGAGACTGATGTGCAACGGCCCCAGCGAGAGTTCAGTGTTTGGGTCCGTCGTGCTTTTCGTCCGGCGCGCCAGTGTCTGGATGCGCGCCAGCAGGATCTGCATGGAGAAAGGTTTGGAGACGTAATCATCGGCGCCCGCGTCGAGTCCCTCGAGTTCGTGCGACTCTTCTGCCTTTGCAGTAAGCATCAGGATCGGGATCTTGCTCGTCTGAGGGTTACCCCTGAGACGTTTAGCGACCTCGATGCCGTTGAGACCAGGCATCATGATGTCGAGCACGATGATGTCGGGGACTTTGGATTCAGCCATTTCCACAGCACGAATCCCGTCGCTCGCGGTGAGCACCGAGTGTCCGGTTTGCTTGAGGTTGTACTCGATGAGATCGCGGAGATCTTGTTCATCATCGACAACCAGTACTTGGAGTGATTCGACCATTGATGCAGCGCCCGTTTCGTATGAACTCATCTCATTGCTCCCCGATCTCAGCGGCTCGGATGCAATCGTAGTGAGATGACCAATGAATCCAACCAACAAATGCAGAGTTCATCGAATCCAAACATTCTATATAAGGATGGACCACGTCCGGGCTGAGCTCGGTAGAAGCAATGCAGCGTGGGGTCCAGCATAGACGCGGCTTTTTGTACGGACAATGTTTGTATCTATTGATGGGTTCGAAGAAATTATTTAAGCAGCATTTGCGCTGAATTGGCGTTTTTTAAGCGATGGAGGGGGATTGGGGAGATTTTTCGTCGAGGTCGAGATGAAATTTGATAGTTAGTGCCAACAAAAGGTCGAATAATGTAGCTCGGGATGGTTAGCACTGCCTATCATCGGCCAGCGACGAGTTGTGCGGAATACAGCCCGTCCGAAAAAAGACATTTCCAAATCACTGCCCAACGAGAAGGAGCACTGAAATGAAGACGACTATTACGACCCTCGCATTGGTCACCATGAGCGGCTCGGCGCTTGCTCAGTCCGGACTTGACATCGATCGCGCTTACGCAGCTGAACTGCGTGCAGACGCAAACACCCGCTCGAGCCTCCTCGGTTCGAACGCTGGTTCGCTCGATGTTGAAGTATTCACCCAGTTCCGTTACACCTACGACTCCCGCGACGAAATCGCTCCAGGTGTTGTTCTCGGTGACGCGGACACCACTGTTGGTTTCTCGGCACCTCGCACCCAGATCCGCATGAGCGGCGGCGTCGAAGGTACCGACATCACCGGTCACGTTTCGTTTGACTTCGGCGGTGCTTGGGACCACGGTGCATCCGGCGGTGCAGCTGGTGACGGCGGTGCAACCCTCCGTGACGCATACGCAACCTGGGGCCTCGATGACAACTGGACTTTCCTGTTCGGTCAAATGAAGAACCCACTCCACTTCGAATCAAACGTTGCTCCTGAGCACTCACAAGGTGTCGAGCGCTCGCTCACCAACTCGTTCTTCGACGTTGGATACGCACAGGGTCTCGGTTTCAACTACACCGACGACGAGTGGAAGTTCACCATCGTTCTCTCTGACGGCCCAGTGTCGCAGAACACTTACTACACCTCCGCTGCTGAAGCAGACTTCTCCCTCACCGGTCGCGTCGACTGGCTCGTCTCGGGTAACTGGGACCAGTTCGCTGACTTCGCTTCCTGGCAGGGCTCGAACTCCGGCTTCCGCGTCGGTGCTGGCGTCCACTGGTCACAAGCTGGTGACACCAACCCATCGCTCGCACCTGTCGACACCGCCACCGTCACCGCGTGGACCGTCGATGCACAGTACGAAGCAGACGGTTGGGGCCTCTTCGCTGCTTACATGAGCACCAACGTTGACAACGACCTCATCGCAGGCGGCAGCGTTGATCAGACCGACGAAGGTCTTGTCCTCCAGGGCAACTTCTTCTTCACTGAGCAGTTCGAAGCATTCGCTCGCTACGACATGATCATCCTCGATGACGATCCAGCAGCGATCACCCCACTCGCAGCAACTGACGACGATGCATACTCCAACTTCACCGTTGGTTTCAACTACTACCTCGTCCCAGAGTCCTACGCTGCACGTTTCTCGATGGACGTCACCTTCGGTCTTGATGACACCACCGGTCTTGACACCCGTGGCTTCTCAGACATCGCAACCACCGGTTACATCGGCGGCGGCGCTGCTGCAGCAACCGGCATCGAGAGCGATCTCATGATCCGTGGCCAGTTCTCGCTCCTCTTCTGAGTTTGCGAACCTGATCACAATCAACATCTTCTGATGTGACACAGGAGGGACCCTCGGGTCCCTCCTGTTCTTTTTTTAAGCCTCTGCTCAGATCGCGTAAGCATCATGTTTCCAGGAGGTTGGTGTACTGTTAAGACCAATTAACTCAACCGGTGAACAATTCAGATTCACCTTGGTCTATAAAGCATCCGTCAAGATCTGTTGTGATCTCAGTTAAGGCAAACCACCACGCACCGGAGATAGATGTGAAACCCATCGCCCCAGCCACCGCCGTCCTTATCGCTTCATCCCTCCTCCCCACCTCCGCGATTGCTGCGGACAACCAAGAGCTCCTCGATCTCTCCAGAGCGGTCAGCGCCGATGAGTACATCTACGCCTCGTCGCTCTCCTCACCGCTCCCAGAGCGTCTCAAAGTCGGCGTACAGACCCAGTTCCGCTACAACGTGAACGTGCGTGACTCGCAAGGCACCACGCTCGCAAGCCCCGACGAGGACCTGACAATCGGCTTCACCACCCGCCGAACCAAGATCGGGTTTGAGGGCAAGGTCACCGAGAACATCACCGGTAAGGTCAAGTTCGCCTTCAGCCAGTCCAGCGGCGCCGCGGCTCTCGAAGACGTGCACTTCAAGTGGAAGCTCAGCGACAAGGTCACCCTCAAGGGTGGTCAGTTCAAGCCGATGCTCCTCCGCGAAGAGAACATGTCGTCTTCAGCGCAGCTCGCGACCGATCGCTCGTCAGTCAACGAGAGCTACAACCAGGACTTCACCCAAGGCCTTGAGCTCGCGTTTACCGAGGATGACTGGAGAGCGTTCATCAGCTTCAACGACGGCGTTGGTGCGGACAACACCTACTTCACCTCCGCGACCGAGGGTGACTACGGCTTCACAGTCCGTGGCGAACTCAAGTTCGGCGAAGCATCCTGGAAGCAGTACAAGCAGTTCACCTCGTTCCGCGGCGCCAACGGCGGCCTGATGCTCGGAGCCGCGGTCCATCACCAAGCGATGGGCAGCACCAACCCCGCGACCGTTCCGACCACCGACATGACCACCGCGACCGTCGACGCGTCCGTCCTCGGCGACGGCTGGAACCTCTACGGTGCAGGCATCTGGCGCTCGATGGACACCGGACTCATGACCCTGACCGACGGCGGATACATCCTCCAGGGTGGTCTGTTCGTGTCCGATCAGGACGAGTTCTTCGCCCGCTGGGACCTGATCGATCCATCCAACAACAACCCGATCGTCGTGGGCACGAGCGGCAACTCAGACTTCAACGTGTTCACCATCGGATGGAACCACTACATCATCCCGGAATCACACGCCGCGAAGTTCACGATCGAGATCCAGCACTACGCGGATCCGACAACCGAATCGATCGTGTCGATCCGCGGGAACCTGCTCCCTGACTCGATGTCGAGCCAGTTCGCGGCGACCGCACAGATCCAGCTGCTCTTCTGAGCACTCAAAGCACTTTCTTGAACTCAGGAGAGAGAGTTCATTGAAACCCGCATTCGTGCGGGTTTTTACATGCGCTCAACAGTGGGGATGCCGAGCGTAGCGCAGCCGTCTTCGAGGACACGCAGCGCCAGCATACTGAGCTTCAATCGCCCGTCGCGTGTGGAGTCATCGACGCCTTCCTTGAGGACCGGACACTGCTCGTAGAACTTGGAGAACAGTGATGCGAGCTCGTACAGATATCCGCACAAGCGGTGGGGCTCGAAGTTGCTCGCCGAGGCTTGGATGATCGTTGGGTAGCGGAGCACCATCAGCGCCATCGCACGCTCCGCTGGTTCTCTGAGTGAGAAGTCCGCGTTCGTTGCAGCGTCCACATCCACGCCCTTGTCGCTCGCTTTGCGGAGCATGCTGCGGATCCGAGCGATGGAGTACAGCACATACGGCCCGGTATCCCCCTCAAACGCCATCATGCGATCGAACGAGAACACGTAGTCACGGATGCGTTCTGTTGAGAGGTCCGCGTACTTCACCGCCGCCATCGCGATCGCGGATGCGGTGGTCGCGCGTTCGCTTTCGGACAAATCCTGTGAGCGTGCATCGACTTCTGACTTAGCACGTTGCTCCGCTTCATCGAGCAGGTCGGTCAAGCGGACATTCTCGCCCGAGCGTGTCTTGAGCGGTTTGTTGTCCTCACCAAGCACGTTCCCGAACGCGGCGTGCGTCATCGTCGCGGGTTTCCCCGACGGATTGATGTCATACCCCGCTTTGTGCGCGGCGCCGAAGACCTGCTTGAAGTGCAGCGACTGACGCGCATCGACGCAGTACACCAGCTCATCGCCCCCAAGCTTCTGCGCTCGGCGTTTGATCGCGGCCATGTCCGTCGTCGCGTACAAGTACCCCCCATCACGCTTGCGGATAATCGTCGGCTCCTTGATCCCATCCACACGCACGACCAGCGCCCCCTCGTCCTCCTCCGCGATCCCGCGCTCGATCAGGTCATCGACAACTGGACCAAGCTCGTCGCGGTAGGTGGACTCTCCGGCGCTGTGCTCATCCGTGATGTTCGCGTGCAGACGCTGGCACGTTGCGAGGCACGCGCCCATCGTGATGTCGTAGATCCGCTGCCACACCGCGACCGATCGCTCATCTCCAGCTTGGAGCGTGACGAGACGCGACTTGGCGCGTTCCATCGCTTCGTCCGCGTCGGCGATGCGTGCCTCGAGTTCGATCTCCGCTTTCGCGTGTCCGCCGACTTTCGTGAGGATCTCGAGTGCTTTGCGTTCGGACTTGCACTTCGCTTGCGCGGCTTTGTATTCCGCGTTGAGCTGATCGAGCGTGATGGTGTCGAGGTTGAGTCCCGCGTCTTCGAGCTCGATGAGGCGCTCGACGACCATCGCGATGGGGAGCCCCCAATCCCCGACATGGCTCTGGCGCTTAACGACGTGCCCCAAGCGTTCTTGGAGCTTCGCGATCGCGTCTCCGATGACGGTTGAGCGGAGGTGCCCGACGTGCATCTGTTTCGCGAGGTTGACGCCGCAGACATCGACGATGAAGGTCTTGGGTTCTGCTGGGGTTTCGATCCCGAGCTCGTCGGTGTCCATCGAATCCAGCGCCGTCCCCAGCGCTTCTGGGAGCAGCGAAACATTGATAAACCCAGGTCCCGCGATGGACTCCTCTGTGAGAGGCTGAGCGAGTCCAGAAACATCGATCGCTTCCACGATCTTGCTCGCAAGCTCCCGCGGCTTCATCCCGACCTGCTTCGCGATCGGCATCGCGCAGTTGGACTGGAAATCCCCAAGCTTGGGCTGTCGCGATGGACCGATATGGGCTTTGACCTGCGCTTCTGGGAGATCGGGAACCACAGCACGGATCGCGTCGCAGAAGCGATCATCGAGGGCAGCGGTGGGGTCAAGAGTGGTCGAGTTGGTTGTGTGGGTGCTCATCAACCAATGGTAGGTGGTCAGTCGCCCAATCGACCCTCATTTCGCGGATCTTCATCGAGCGGAGCGTTCAATCGCGCCTGGACGTGTTCCGGAGACTCGATCGCGCCCTCGCTCGATGCGACCACGGCACAGACCATACAGTCGCCCGTCACGTTACAACTGGTTCGGCACATATCGAGGATGCGATCAACGCCGAGGATCACCGCGATCCCCTCGAGCGGGATCCCAACACTCTGGAGCACGATGACGAGCATGATCATCCCGACGCCTGGAACCCCTGCGGTCCCGATCGACGCGAGTGTCGCGGTCAGGACGATGGTGAGCTGCTCCGCGATGGTTAGGTCCATGCCGTAGAGCTGAGCGATGAAGACCGCCGCGACCCCTTGGTAGAGAGCGGTGCCGTCCATGTTGATGGTGGCGCCGATCGGGAGCACGAACGCGCTGACCTCTTCCTTGATCCCCATCCGCTGCTCACAGCACTCCATCGTGACCGGCAGAGTCGCCGACGACGACGCGGACGAGAACGCGAGGAGCTGCGCGGGACTGATCGCTTTGTAGAATCTCCCGAGCCCTAGTCCGCTTGATCTTGTGAGCAGCTTGAGCAGGAGGGGATAGATCACAAACATCATCGTCGCGAGTCCCGCAACAACGACGAGCGAGTACGCCGCGAGCGATCCGAGGATCTCCAGACCGAGCTCTGCGATCTGACCAACGATCAGCGCGAACACGGCATAGGGCGCGATCATCAGCACGATCTCGACGATCTTGATGATCACGTCCGTCATCGCGTCAAAGAACCTGATGACGACCTCCGCTTTCTCGCGTTTGATGAGCGTCAGCGCGATCCCGACGAGCAGCGACGCGAAGACTACCTGCAGCATGTTCCCCGCCGCGATCGCTTCAAATGGATTCTTCGGGACGATGTTGAGCACCGTGTCCCAGACATCGGGCGCCTGAGCCGCGGCGATCTTCGCGTCCGCTTGATCCTTGAACTGCGCGACGAACCCATCACGCGTCTCCTCGCTCACGAAACTCCCAGGCTTGAGAATATTGGCAAACAACAACCCCACGCTGATCGCAACCGCGGTGGTCATCAGGTAGATCCCGATCGTCTTGCCACCAATCCGGCTGAGCTTGGATAGATCGTTGAGACTCGACGCGCCGACGATCAGACTGAAAATCACGATTGGGACCGCGATGAACCGCAATCCACGCAGGAAGAGATCGCCGACGAAGCTGTTGAGGTTCCGCACAAAGCGAGCCGCGTGGGCCATTGCGTTGGGTTCCTGGTTGACCACATCGCTCTTGACCCCGGCAACCCACGACGCGGGATCGTCCACACCCATCGAGTTCCACGTGGAGCTGTCCCACAGCGTGTTGATTGTGAGTCCGACGACGATGCCCAGGACCAGCCCGATGAGGATTTGCCAGTGCAGCGCGATCTTGGGTTTGGAGCTCATCAGTGCGGTTCCTGTTCTCAAACTATCTATAGACAACCAATCAACCAGCGAATCAGCACATCAGATCGCTGGTGATCTATAGCTTACCGGACCTCAAACCCCCTTGCCACCCGGTGTGTCTCGACCTCTGTGACTTCTGTGACGGCGATCGGCGCACGCTCACGCATCAAACTTGATTTACGCGAGCCCCGCTCTCCAAATTGGTGCATTGTTCACCTTGTCCGCCATATCCGCGGCCGCAAACCAAATCCAAAGAGAAGAAACGAGAACCGCCATGAACATGAAGAACACGCTCACCGCTGCACTCCTCCTCACCGCTGCTTCGACGACCCTCGCAGACATCACCCCTGAGGATCCAGCGATCCTCTCGCCGTTCGACAACGCTGAGGTCAGCGTGATCTGGAACGGATCAGACGCGAGCTTCAACGGCAAGCTCTACCTCGTTGACCTCCTCTCGGACTCAGACTCGGTCCTTCTCTGGGACAACCACTCGGCGCTCGAAAGCCAAACCCACACCGCTGAACGCCTCTACAAAGAGGGCGAACGCGTGGACTTCACCTACGTGATCACAGGTCAAGGACGCGACAGCTTCTCGACCTTCGTCGAATCGGACTGGCAGCAGTTCTCCATCGATTCCTCCAATCCCCGCGAAGTCATCATCTCGCTCGAAGACGTCCGCAAGCCCAACGGCGACGCGGACCACAACGACGCCGTCTTCCGCGTTGTGTTCACCCCAGCGACGGTCCCTGCACCAGGATCGCTCGCTCTCCTCGGCTCAGGTGCACTCCTCGCGGGTCGTCGTCGCCGCTGAATTCCCTGAATATCGCTCGATTCATGTGCGTTGCGAGGGTGGGCTGGGTAGCATCCCCTCGTGCACAAAATCAGTTCCTCCAGTAAAGATCGTTTCGGACGCTATCTCAAAGAGCGTCGCGCCAAGAACGAGCGTCAATCGGTTCACGAGCGAGCAGACCAAGCCGTGGAAAAACGCCACGCCAAGGGTCCCACCCGCAGCGCCCGCGCCCTGCTCGTGGAGTTTTGGGGTCTGCTCAAGGGGCACCAGTTCACTGTGATCGCATCGCTGGTCACGCTCTCGCTCTCTGTGTTGTTTGGTCTCGCGATGCCGATGAGCATGAAGATCGCGATCGACTACATCATCACCGACGCGCCGGGTCCTACAGGCATCCCCGAGTTCCTCGGCAGCTACGATGGCTCGCGCGCCGATCGCGTCAGACTCATCTGGCAGCTTGGCGGAGCGATGCTCCTGGTCACCGGAATCTCGATCCTCTTCGGGATCTGGGGACGCTGGCAGTGCACGCGGATCACCAAACGCGTGCAGGTCGCGCTTCGCAAGCGCGTGTTCGATCACGCGTCGCGCCTCCCGCTCCATCGCATCCACCACCTCAAATCGGGAGGCGTCGCGTCCATCCTCCGCGAAGACGCGGGAGGAGTAGGGGACATCGTCTTCTCCATGATCTACAACCCCTGGCGCGCCATCATCCAGTTCCTCGGCACCCTCGTTGTGCTCATCTGGATCGATTGGCGTCTCGTCATCGGCGCTCTGGTCATGCTCCCAGTGATCTGGGTCAGTCATCGCACATGGATCCAGCGCATCCGTCCGATGTACCGCGACATCCGATCACGCCGACAAGGGATCGACGCGATGAGCGCCGAGTCCTTCGCCGGGATGCGTGTCGTGCGCGCGTTCAATCGTCGTCAAGCCGAAGCGGCGCGATTCACCACTGAGGGGCACCTGCTCGTCCGTCAAGAGCTCTACACCTGGTGGTGGGCGCGGAGCATCGAGATCGTTTGGCAGATCATGATCCCCGTCGCGTCGATCGCCGTGCTGCTCTACGGCGGGATCGCGGTCGTGGACGGATCACTCACGATCGGTGACCTGATGGCGTTCAGCGCGTACCTGCTGGCGCTGCTGGGACCGCTCGAATCGCTCGTTTCCAGCGCGACCAATGTCCAGAACAACCTCGCGGCTCTCGATCGCGTGCTCGACCTGCTCGACGAGGACCAGGAGTTCGCTGGAACCACCCCAACGCAAAGCATCGACGCAGCAAGCGTGCGCGGCCAGCTCGAGCTGACGGACATCTCCTACGCGTACCCCATCCGCACGAGCAACAAGGACAAACGCAGCTCCGAGACATCACGCGGAGAGCCGGTCCTCCACGACATCTCCCTCTCAATCGAGCCGGGAGAGACCATCGCGCTCGTCGGCGCGTCGGGCGCAGGGAAAACCACGTTCTGTAACCTCATCGCTCGCTTCGACGATCCGACCTACGGCCGCATCGCGATCGACGGCATCGATCTCAAGGACATCCCGATCGAGCAGTACCGAGCGCTGCTCGGAATCGTCGAGCAAGACGTGTTCCTGTTCGATGGGTCGGTGAGCGAGAACATCGGTTACGCGCGGAGACGCGCCTCACCAAACGAGATCATCGCGGCGGCGCAAGCCGCGAACGCCCACACGTTCATCACCGAACTCGAGCACGGCTACGACACGATCATCGGAGAACGCGGCATCCGACTCTCCGGAGGTCAAAAACAACGCATCGCGATCGCTCGCGCCATCCTCGCTGATCCCAAAATCCTGATCCTCGACGAAGCAACAAGCTCGCTCGATACCGAGTCCGAGCGATTGATCCAGCAGGCGCTGGGGACACTCATGCAGTCGCGGACGAGCTTCGTGATCGCGCACCGATTGAGCACGATCCGCCACGCGAGCCGAATCGTGGTCCTCGAAGACGGCACCATCCAAGAGGTCGGCACGCACGAACAACTCCTCGAGGCCGACGGGCGATACGCGCAGCTCCTGAAGATGCAGCTCACCGACGATTCGGACGATGCGCCTGGAAACTGATCAGCTCGACCAGCTGAGCGTCCCGTCTTGTTGATAGAAGGATTCGCTGATGGAGCTTCCGGAGAGTTTGATGTGCGCAAAGCCGTTCATCGTCAGGATGTTGCTCCCAGGCATCGGCGCTTTCTCGAACCACTCCAGATTGGTGCTCGTTTCCAGTTCCTTTGGGATTCCGCCGGGGATTCCGCCGTGTCCGACGCATCGCCCTCGGACGCCATCGAACGGCTTATAAACCGTCCCGATGTGGACATGCCCCCAGTACCAGTACGCGGGACCGCTGTTTCCGTTGAAGCACGAGGTGACTTGTCTCCAGAGCTTTTTGTCCTCATCGCCGGCTTCTGAGCGTCCGTTGTGGTGGGTCATGATGATGACCTGCTGGTTGTTCTGCTGAGCTTCTTGGACTTGATCTTTGAGGAACGCGAGCTGCTTCTTAGCGCCGCTCTCATGGGACACAATGTTCCCACTCATATAGATGCTGCTCTCTGTAGAGTAGTACGCGCTGTCGAGTCCGATGATTCTCCAGTGCGTGTTCTTGAGCGCAAAGTAGGTCGTCGATTGCTGAGCGCTGAAGCGAGGATCAGCGAGGAGGGTCTTGTAGAGTCCCTTGGCGCCGCAGTACATCTCGTGATTGGAGTTGAGCGCGAAGCTCCCCATACTCCCGGCGGGCCACAGTCTCAGGAACCGCTCGCGCTCCTCGTCCTCTGTGCCGGAGTAGTAGACGTCTCCCAGGTGGATCGTGTACTGGGGGTCAAGATTCGCGACCGATCGTCCGACTTGCACAGCGGGAGACGGGTTCGGATCATACTCGCCGCAGCCCCAATCACCAATGATCGCGATGTCGGTGGTGTCCGGGATATCGATGATCGCGGGGTTTGTATTGAAGTCCTCGATCATGAACGGGAGCAGGTGCTCAAGGAACGTGATGAACGCGCCGACCCAACCCAGATCGAGCATCTCGTACTTTCCAGTCCCGTAGATGGAGCCGCCCTTGGTGACGTGCGGGACTTTGAAATCGATCTGCGTCTGGATGCGGAGCGCGTCGTCGTTCGCTTCATCTGGAAAGAGGTCTTCATACGCGAGCGCTAACCCCTCCGGATAATCCTCAGCAAAGTCAGAACGATCATCGAACTGGCTCGGCGCCGGACCGGTCGCGAGCGTCCAGTCGTGCGCCTGTTTCATGAGATCATGCGCCCAATCTTTCTTCTCGGCCGGCAACGACTCGTACGCGCTGCGCAATCGAGCGGACATCTCGGGAGGGAGTTTCATATGGGGTCCCCAATCTGTTAATAGTGTTCGGCGTTGGTACTTGGTCAGAGCTTGAAACGAACAGATTCACACACAGCGTACCAGAACAGCGCGTAATATTACAAGTGACTCTGAGAAACCGAACCCCCAGCAAGTGCCCAGCCGTCCGATCGGCGCTTGGCACCTCAATCAGATTGAGCGGATGACACAAAGACCTGACAAAGTCTGTCAATCGGCCTCAGTCCTGTGGATTTGATGGATTCTCGAATCGGGATAATCAGTGAAGCGCTCAGAGAGAGGAGCTAGAGAGCGGGAGAAATAGGGGATCAGAGATTCGAACTCTGACTAAAGGTATCAGAAACCTTCGTGCTACCGTTACACCAATCCCCTGATTGGTGTCCATTTGGACGCTGTATCGTATCCATTCAATCCAGCGGGGCAACTCGATTGGTGCGGTATCGCCTCGGATTCGCCTATGCTCTGGGATGGTACGAACCCTCCAAATCGTCGTCGCTGCTGTCCTGTTCATGCTCTCGTGCTCGGCTGTTGCTCAGCCCGTGCTGCCGGAGTGTCCGCCGGATCGGGATCAAGCGTTGTGGTCGTTTATGGACCGCTACCTGCTGGCGCTCTACGACAGCGATCCGAGCAGCTACTACGCGATCGTCGGCGACGAGTCGCGTCTGGACGAGCTCGCGGACGTCTCAGCCGCGGCTCAGCAAGTCTGGAACGACACGGAACGCGAGCTGCTCGCGGAGCTGCGTGCGCTGGACCAAACTGGATTCAGCGAAGCGGATCGCACAGACTATGACCTGCTCCAGTACCAGCTGAGCACCAACCAAGATCGCGCCAAGTTCAAGAGCTTCCAGACCCCGATCACCTCCATCGGAGGCCCTCAGATCTGGCTCCCTCAGATGGGTTCGCGCCTCCCCATGAGCACCAACGCGCATCGCGAGATGTACCTGACACGCCTCAAGCGCGTCGATATCCATATCGGCGATCACATCGACAACATGCGCGCCGGGATCCAGTCGGGGCGCGTGCCGCCGAGGGTGGTGGTCGAGCCAGCCGTGGCGCAGATCCTGGCGCAGTGCAGCGCCGAGATCCGCAACGATCCGAGCAAGTCGCCGTTCTACGAGCCGTTGCGTGGGATCGATCAGGACAGCGAGCTCGCAACCGAAGCCCGGAGCATCATCGCGGACCGCATCGTTCCTGTCTACATGGAGCTGGCGCTGTTCGTGCAGAACGAGTACCTCCCGGCGTGCCGAGATTCCTTCGGCGCCAGCGAGGGGGTTGACGGCATCGCGGGATACAACTCCGCGCTGTCGCTGCACACGACCATCCCCTACATCACCGCGGACCACATCCACAACATCGGACTCGACGAGGTCACACGTCTCAAAGCGGAGATGATGGACGTGATCAACCAGACCGACTGGATCGAGGACCCCAACGGCGGCGGATTCCTGGACACCACTCCCGAGAAGCAGTTTCAAGCGTTCTGCAAATACCTGCGCACCGATCCACGCTTCTACCACACCGACCCTGACGAGCTGCTCGCTGAATACCAAGCGATCAGCAAGCGCGTGGATCCAGGGATGGCGGAGCTGTTCTACAAGCTCCCGCGCCTGTCCTACGGCGTCAAGCGTCTCCCAGAGTACCAAGAAGAAAACGCCCCGACCGCGTACTACTACCCCGGAGATATGGAGTCCGGAGTCCCTGGTTACTTCATGGCCAACTGCTCTAAGCTCGATCAGCGACCGCGCTACGAGATGATCGCGCTGACAATGCACGAAGCCGTGCCTGGTCATCATCATCAGTACGCGCTGGTGCGCGAGATCGAGAACCAGCACCTGATCCGTCAAACGATGGGGTTCACCGCGTTTGGAGAGGGGTGGGCGCTCTACGCCGAGCGTCTGGGACTGGAGATGGGCGACCAAGCAACCAACGGGCTCTACAGCAATCCCTACGACAACTTCGGACGTCTCAATATGGAGATGTGGAGAGCGATGCGTCTGGTCGTGGACACAGGGATCCACGCGAAGGGCTGGACGCGCCAGCAAGCGATCGACTACATGATCCAGAACAGCGCGCTGGCGCCCCACAACATCGAGTCGGAGGTCGATCGCTACATCGGTTGGCCGGGACAAGCAACGGGCTACATGCTCGGTCAGATCACCATCCGCGGCTTGCGTGGATATGCGGAGCAGGAGCTCGGAGATGCGTTCGATCTCCGCGCCTTCCATGACGAGGTGCTCAAGGACGGCTCGATCCCGCTGCCTCTGCTTGAAAAACAAATCACCCGCTGGGTGATGTCCCAGCGGGCGGATGTGATGCCTTAAGTGTGCGGAGTGGTGTGATCGATTGATCAGCCGATGGTGCCGTCGGTGCCCGTCGCTTTCCACTGATTGTCGTTGCGACTCAGTGGCTTTGCGCGACCGAACGACGCACGCTTGCGCTGGAGTTCGGTCATCGGGAGTGTGGGGGTCGAGCCGCCGACCTCTTGATCGAGATCCACGGTTCCCTTGGGGGTCGGCTTGTCCTTGGACTGGTCGGAAGAACCGACCGGTGGTCCGAGCCGTTTGCTGCGAGCGTCATCGATGGATCGGTCCATCTTGTTGAGCAGAGCTCGGACTTCGTTGAATGCTTTCCCGTTGCTTTCCATAGAACAAACCTCCGTTCCCAGTGCATCGGCGGCTCAGCGATGAGACTTGGCAGCGGAATCCCGGCGAGCGGATTTCCGCCGGATGCTGTGCCGATTATGACGATGGGGCTCTCGGATATGATAAAACAGACCTAAATCAGACCTAAGCGTGGGTTGAAAGCAGGGGGTGGATCAACGTCCCAGCGATTCTCACGGCTTATCACCGAGGGCTTGTATAAACTTACGGACTATGGATTCATCAATGAGCCCCAGTTCCAATCCCTCACATCCGGCGCACGATCCTCACTACGGCTGGGCGCACCCCGCGGACTCCGCGGCTTCCATGATCCCCCAGTCGATGCGCGTCCAAGCTCGCCGGGACCTGTTCTGGTCCAACGTCGTGCGTGACTCGCTCATGGCCCTCGCGAGCGCCGCGGCTAACTCCAGCGCTCGTCTTAGTCCGACCCCGACAGCCGCTCAGCACTCGACCTCGCCCGTGGACGACCTCTTCGATGGACGTATGGGCATCATCACCAGTCTGGGACAGCGGATCCCCATCGCGGACATCTTCCCGGTCTTTGCGTGCTCCTCAGTTGGATCCCGCGCCGATCGTGAGCGCTCCGCGGATGTCCAGTGCACGATCTTCCGCGTTACTACGCCGACTGGAGAGACCTACACGCTCCCGATCTCGCAGATCATCGGGATCCACTCGTTGAGCGAGGACCTGATCAATCAGCTCGAATCCGCGTCCGAGGAGCTCCGCGAGCAGGAGATGGAGAACGGGAATCGAGTGCCGTTCGGATTCGCGGCCTACACCTCGCTGGCCCGCTCAGAAGCCGAGCAAAACGCCGCTCGCGGACCACAAACCGCATCAGAAGCCAGTTCTGAAGCGAATTGACAACCGGATTCTGGCTCAATTCCGGAATAAAGGATCCCGAACGAGCGTTCCGGATAGAACCGGTTCTCTTCCTATGATGACCTCTGGAGTGTATATATGTCTGTACTGATCGCGATCCCTGTCTACAACGAAGCTGGTTATGTCCGAGGCGTCCTCGATCGCGTCCGTGAGTACGCCGACAACATCCTCCTCGTCGATGACGGATCGACTGACGGCACGCCTGAGATCCTCGAAGAACTCCGCGAGCCGATGGGATTGGACATCATCCGTCACCCAACCAACTTCGGATACGGGCGAGCACTCCGAGAGAGCTTCGAGTTCGCTACGCGCGAGGGATACGACTGGGTCATCACTATGGACTGCGACGAGCAGCACGAGCCGGCGCATATCCCCGATTTCATCGACGCGATTCAGCGCGACGATCTCGACATCGTGTCCGGATCGCGTTATCTCAACATCGACGCACAATCCGAGATCGCTCCGGCGGATCGTCGAGCGATCAACATGACCCTCTCCAACGAGATCAACGATCGACTCGGATTCACACTCACCGACGCGTTCTGCGGATTCAAGGCCCATCGCGTCAGCGCAATGGATCGCATCACGCTCACGGAAGACGGCTACGCGTTCCCGATGCAGCTCTGGGCGCAAGCCGCGGCTCATGAACTGCGTGTGGGTGAGGTCGAGGTGGACCTGATCTACAACGACCCCAACCGAACCTTCGGCGGCGGTTTGGATGATTCAGAGCATCGACTCGCTCACTACCGGAAGGTCCTCGACGAAGAAATCACCCGCGCCTTCGAAGCCGTGGATCAAGTATCTGAGCACAGTACCAGTAGCAAATCGAGCGAAGCACCTGCATCAACGGGCGAGTGCTCTGGTTGTCGGTGTTGTTGAACCGGTTGTGAAGTAGGCAGCGCCGATGTCCGCCGCACAGGAAGCCGAGCGTATGGCTCACTCATCACCACGCACGCTCCAGACAGCAGTCCAGCTCCTGCCCGATCCCGGATCGTGGATCAGCGAGCTGACGATCCCTACAGAACAATCCGCTCTCAATGCACGATCAGCGATGCAGCTCCCGACCGATCGTCCCATCGTCGCGTCGGGTCATCAGCCGATCCTCTTCCATCCCGGCATCGTTTCCAAGCTGATCGTGCTCGATCATGTCAGCCGCGCGACAGGGAGCGCGAGCGTGTGGATCGTCCCCGATCAGGACGCGGTGGACCCTTCGCTTGTGCGCACACCGATCGAAACGGATGGATTCCTGGAAGAAGGTTCGGTCCGTCTGGGAGAAGATTTGATCGGATCATCCCCAGCGTGCTCACAGCAAGCGATCGAGATCAGCGACGAGCATCTCCCAGAGCAGCTCAAAGAGATCGCGTCGTGGTTGATGGGATACGAGCACGAGGAGTCGATCGCGAAGCAGTTCGCGAGCGCGACAATCGGGTATCTGTGCGATCTGCTCGATCTTGAGCAACCCACCATCGTGTACGCATCGGAGCTGATCCCAGCGGGGGCTGGTGATGGTCTGGTCGATGCGATCCTCGATGATCCGCGAGCAGCGATCAGTGCGTACAACGCGAGTGTCGCGGAGTTCCCCGAGGCCGGTGTTCGTCCGCTGGAGATGAACGACACATACGTCGAGCTCCCGTTCTGGAAGATCGAGGGAACGAGCAGAACCCAGGTCCGCGTGCGCGAAAAAGAACCAGTTGACAAGTCCGGCTTGATCCCGACAGGTCTGCTGATGACCGCGATCATGCGATCTCAGCTCTGCGAGCTCTTCATCCACGGGCTTGGGGGTTACGAGTACGACCAGATCACGACCGACTGGATTAGCACATGGCTCGGCAAAGACCTCGCGCCCATCGTCGGCGCCAGCGCAACACTCACGCTCCCGTTCGAGCACGATCACGAGATCCCGTCTCCAGAACGAGCGGCATGGAACGCGCACCACGCGAAGCACGATCCCGCGATGCTCGGCGACCACGCTGCGGCGGAGAAGAAGCACGAACTGGTCCAAGCGATCGCCCGATCCAAATCGCAAGGAACAACACAAGAAACCGCGCAGCTCTTTGCGCAGCTCCAAGCATTGCTCGCCGAGACCCGTTCGGCACACGCGCCGATACTCAAGCAGCTGCAGAGCGACGCATCCATCGCCCATCGCGCCGCACAAACCGTAGAACTCGCAAACGACCGCACCTGGGGATTCCCGTTCTACACCAAAGACCAGCTCCGCGCCCTCAAAGACACGGTGATTCACGCCTTGAGCTCGTCTCGCTGATACCCTCTTGCTATGACGATCTTGCACGCATCCAAACTGTTGATGATTTCTGTGATGTTGTGCACGCTGATCATCTCTGGATGCAACCGCTCGCCTTCGTCCCAATCGGGATCGGGTGCGGCTGAAACAAACGCGGATGCGGAAATGCGCCTCGCCGTGCTCTCGCCCGGGATGTCGGCGATGGTCCGCGATCTGGGGTACGAAGACCTGATCGTCGCGAAGCATGATTACGACATGGTCCTCTCGGATCGTGTACCAGCGGCTGGTTCAGAGCTTGGGTTCGATCTTGAGACGCTGATCAAAGCGGATCCGACGCACGTGTTCTTCCAGACCACCTCAACGGCTCGTTCTGCGGAGTTTCTGGAAGCCGCGGATCGACAGGGGTGGGTGCTCTTCGAGCGTCCCCTCAACACGCTCGACGACATCGCTTCGACGATGGATGATCTGTACTTCCTCTTGGAAGGTGTTCCCGAGCGCGAGGCGCGTCAGTATGACATGAACGAGGTCTTCGCGCGTGCGACTCCGAGCGTGGCACTCGCGGAGTCGTGGGTTGATCTTGGGCCGATTGCTGATGGTGCCGGACGGGTGCTGGTGCTTGGGGCGCTGGATCCGATCGGCGCGATGGGGCCGGGGTCGTATCACTACGAGATCATCGAGCGTCTTGGTGCGACTCCCGCGATCGAGTCGGGATCGATGTGGATCGAGATGGACTACGAGGACCTGATCACGCTCAATCCCGATTCGATCATCCTGATCGCTCCGCGTCAGACGAGTGAGGATGATCGCTTCGTTGCTCCCACTCCACTCACGATGGAAGCGATCCGCGAGCGGTTTGGGCCATTGATGGAGCTCCCTGTGAGCGCAATCGAGCAGCAGCGCCTCGGGATCGTGGAGCATCCGCTGGGATTGCTCCCATCAGGCGCACTGGGAGAAGTCGCCGAGGAGATCGGCGAGCTGTTCGAGTCCTGGGATCAGTGAGCTAAATCAGATTAAGCCGACGGCGCGACGTGGACGGAGTGTCCCTGCTCGAACGCTTCGCGATCGAGCGACTTGCCGTGGGATTCGAGGAGCTGCTCGGCGCTCTTGAACTCCTGGAGATCAAGATTGATCGTCAGCAGATACGCGGCTCGTGTTCCATCGAACAGCTCGTCCTGTTGCGATTGGTTGAGCGGGAGTTGATCGATGCCCTCTTTGAACGCATTCCACATGCCGCGCTGCGACTCGCCGTAAGGGTCATGGCTCATCATGCCGTCGCTCGGATGATCGATCCCGAACACGGAACGCAGCTTGCGTGCGACGAAGCGGTTGCCGTTGCAAGCGCCGAGTCGGACGTAGTGGAGTCCGAAGATGTGGAGCGGTTGGTCTTGGTGATCGTTGATGTGCTCGATGAAGCGAGCAACGCCGGGGAGCAGTTCCTCTGCAGGAGCCGCTGAGTAGTACGCGAGATCCGCTTTGTAGAACGGCTCAAATCGGTGGTTCTCATCGACAAGCTCACCAAGCGCAGGCATGTCCGCGACGGCACGATCGAGAGCGCTGTCCAAGGCGCGATGGACGTGGATGGACTGTCCGAGGTACCCCACGAAGTCGTCGCGTGAGATGGTCCCCTTGATCATGGATTCAGGGGTGCCGCCGCGTTCAGCGATCTGGTGAAGGTCCCAGTTGTCGCTCTTGAGTCGCTGGGTGATGTTGGTGGCTTGGGTCATCTCGAGTTCTCCGTAAATGAGAATGGGTCTCAATCATAGCCGGGGGCTGTTTCAGGGACGCTGATAGGGGGCGGAGGAGAGTAAAAAAAGGTGCCCCCCGATCGATCCGGGGTGGGGGGTGGACCATATCGGGGGGACTTTGGGGGGGCTGGTTGTATGGGCAGATTGTAGATGCCCGAGATTTGGGAGTCCAGAACGCGTCACGCGATCCGGCTTGGAGTATAGCAGGTTTCAATCAACCCGCCGCGAACGCTGCAAGAAAAGCAGAGACATCAAGGAAATTCCACTGTCCGTCGTCGTTGAAGTCCGCAATTGGGTCTTGTGACCCAAAGAGACTCAGGAACATGGAGACATCGAGGAAGTTGAGGTCGCCATCGCCGTTGATATCGGCGGTCGCCTCGGTGCATCCTACAGATTCGATCCGCAGGTCATCTACACCCGCTTCCACGATCGATCCGCTTCCTAGATCCGAAGCGATAAAGCGGACACGGAGCTGGTCGGAGTCCGGAGCCGGGAATCGTTTCTCGACCCAAGCGCCCGCGTTCTCTGTGACGATCTCGAGCGTGCTCCATGAGCCGCCGTCGTTGGTGGAGATCTCGACGAGCATCGAGTCCTCGTTCGGAGACGCGCCGGCGTCGTTGGAGTACCAGCGCCAGTACACGAGCTCGGCTCCGGGTGCGAGTCCCGTCGCGTCCATCAGTGGGGAGGTCAGCGTGGTGGCGCCGTCGTCGATGTCGTTGGCTCCAACTGATCCGCCCGCAGCGCCGTCGGTGATCCAGCACAGCGTTCCTGATCCGGGAGTGTGGTCGTTCTCTGGTTGCGCGTCAGTCGCTTGCGGATCGGCGCGTTCCCACACGCCGGTGGTGGCGCTGTCGGATGGTTGTCCGACGATCCATCCGCTATCGGATTCCATGTCGTCCTCAAACGCGATGGTGATCTCTTGCGAGAGCGCCGAGAGCGGCGTGGAGTCACCACCAGCCGGGAAGTTGACCGTGATTCCAGAGAGCGCGACGGCACTGAAGTAGTACTCGATCATCTGTCCGCACGGCGCGCCTGGGAGGTGTCCGCTGAACTGGGATGATCCGATGTCCGTCATCGCGGATTGTGTGAATGGTCCGGAGCTCCCGACGCGTGAATATAGCGAAACCATGCTCGGATCCACATCGCTCAAGCTCGGCGTGGAGGTCAGCATGACGGGAGTGGGGGTGTTGGCATTGACGATCTGGATCGGCTCATGCGTCAGTAGGATTTCCTGAGTCGTCCGATGCGCGAACAGCTTCGCGGCTTCCCAGTTCTCCTGAGCAGTTGGGAGGATGACATCAGGAGACGGATCAAATCCTCCGAATCCTGCGCCCGCTTCTGGGCGCAGCTCGATCGTAAAGCTCGGGACTCCGGCACCGTCGTAGAACCAGTCCGAGCAGGTCCCCGCCGCGGCGTAGAGCTCCCATGACTGGATCGGGTCATAGAACGCGCCGGACTGAGACTGGATCAGATCAGACATGTCTCCAGAGAGCGACTGGAAGAACGAGCGATCGGGTTCAGGGGTGACCAGTCCGAGCTCGTATCCCAGCGGCCAGAGGATGAGCTGGGAGTAGGTGTGGTAGTCGATGTGCGCGACGAGGTCGTCACCAAAGCTCAGCGCGAGGTCTCGGAGCGCCGTTGTTTCGGGTTCAGAGAACGCCGAGGCGCCGTGGTAGACGTCTGATGATGGATCTGTGGACGTGCCGTCCCCCCCGAACGCGACGCCCCAGTTCCGATTGAGATCCACGCCATCGAAAGAGGTTCCCGCGTTGTCGCGTCGATTCTTTCTCCAGTAGCGTTCCGAGGACCATGAGTAGAGATACCCGTCGGGATTGAGGACCGGGATGATGACAAAGCGGATGTCCTTGAGGAGCTGATCGACTTCGGGGTCGGTCGCCGCGTCGTTGATGAGTCTGGATGCGATGTAGGTGACGGTCATGGGACTGACCCACTCGCGAGCGTGCTGTCCGCCGTTCCAAATGATGATGGGGCGATCCACAGCGAGATTCCCCGGCTCATCGGGCGCAGTGATCGTGTACGCGAACATATCACGCGATTCGTACGTGTCTCCAAAATCGGATTTGGTGACCATGTCGGGATGAGCCGCGAGCTGTGTGTCCATGTACGCGTAGATGTCCGCGAGCTGCTTGTAGTTTGCGAACCAGCTCTCGTCGTGGGTGGACGCGCCGCGCTGGATGACTCCCTGCGGCTTGAACGCGCCGGTCTGGTTCATGATGTCGAGCTGTTCTTGCTGGAGGAGCTGCTCCCATTGGTTCTGGTTGTGTGCCTGGAGGTCTCGGATCTCGATGATCGGATTGACGCCGAGCTTCTGGAGCGCGTTGAACTGATCCGCGTGGATCTGCAGATCGACCTTCCCGAGTCCCGGACGCTCGGACCACGATGAGATCGCGAGATCGAGCGCCGCTTCGAGCTGTTCAGTAGAGGTGATCCGGACGGAGACGACCATCTGGTCCTCGTATGTGGTCGGGATTGGCTGAGCGAGCAGGTCGATACGCTCAACGGGTTGGTTCTGCGCCAAGCTCATCGGCGAAGTCGCTGCGAGCGTCGCGAGCAGAAGGGCGGGTGTATTGCGTGGAATCATCGGGAGGTGCGGCATGGGCATCTCTTCTCCAAGAAAGGGTGCTCATCGTGCTCAATCGCAGTCAGAGTGGTATGAGGTCCGTGTCGGCGATCGGTCGATCCGAGTTCGTCCCAGCCGAGTAAGAGACCCAAGAGCGGACAACAGCAAAGCGAGCGAATGGACAGAAGGTCCGAGAACTGGCAGGATCAGTGTCCAAGCCGTGCCCGCTCGTGCATTCAAATGTACGCGATCGAGCGCCGCTGGGTTGCAAAGCGGAGTCAGAGGGACTCAATGGTTGCGTTTTGACCCCAAACTTGTCACAATCGGTGGGTCATAGACGTGGTTCTTGCGTCTGAATCGCGGTCTGGGGTCTCCGGATCGAGTTGTGGAGCCGGAATGGGCATTCAAGAGATGGATCAAGCGAGTGGGGGACAGGAGCATCGCGCCGCGATGCACGATGTGCTCAATGATCTGCGTGCCTTTGAATACATGATCGAGCACGGGATGTTCGAGACCGGGATCACTCGGATCGGTGCTGAGCAAGAGCTCGCGTTTGTTGACGAGGCGATGCGTCCAGCACCGCTCGGACCCGAGGTCATCGACCTGCTCCACGAGCGCCGAGCGACGACAGAGATCGGCCGCTTCAACATGGAGTTCAACTGCGACCCCAAGGTCTTCAGCGGCTCGGTCCTGCGCGACCTTCACTACGAGCTCGAGGAGCTGATGACCAAGGCGCAGGACGTCTCGCAGAAGCTCGGCGCCAAACCGATCCTGATCGGGATCGTCCCGACCCTTCAGCAGCAGCACCTCTCGAAGGACTACATCACCCCCAAGCCGAGGTACTACGCGCTCGATGAGCGGATCACTCAGGCGCGGGGTGGACGCTACGACATCCGCATCAAGGGGATCGACGAGATCAACTTCTCGCACGATTCGGTGATGCTCGAAGCGCTTAACACGTCTTTCCAGCTCCATTTTCAGGTGACTCCTGAGGACTTTGCGATCTCGTACAACGTGGCGCAAGCCGTGACCGCTCCGGTGATGGCGGCAGCCGCGAACTCGGCGGTGCTGTTCGGCAAACGACTCTGGCACGAGACACGCATCGCGGTTTTTGAGCAGACGGTCGATACATCGGGACAGGACATCCCAACAGAGCGTGACATGCTCAAACGCGTGCGATTCGGGGAAGCGTGGGTCAAGGAATCAGTCGTCGAGCTGTTCAAATCCGACATCGCACGATTCCGCAACATGTTCCGCGCCGACTCGGCGCAGGACTCGCTCGCGATGGTTCAGCGCGGAGAGATCCCGAAGCTCTCGGCGCTGCAGACCTACAACGGCACGCTCTATCGCTGGAATCGTCAGTGCTACGGGATCACCGACGGCAAACCCCACCTGCGGATCGAGAACCGAGTGCTCCCTGCGGGGCCGACGATTATTGATGAGGTCGCGAACGCGGCGTTCTGGTTTGGGCTCATGACACGGATGCCCAAGGTGTATCCGGATCTCACGCAGCGGCTGTCGTTCGCGGATGTCAAAGCAAACTTCGTCTCCGCGGCTCGCTCTGGACTCGATTACAAATCCCGATGGATCGATGGACGCGTCATCCCGACGCGCGATCTCATCCTCGGCGAGCTCGTCCCCATCGCGATCGAGGGCTTGCGCGAAGCGCAGGTCGATCACCAGGACATCAACAAGTACATGGACATCATCTCCGAGCGCACGGAAACGGGACGCAACGGCGCTCGCTGGATGATCGATTCGGTCGAGCATATTCATGAGAAGGGCACACGCGCCGAGCGACTCAGCACGCTGACGGCCGGGACGATCTCGCGTCAGCAGATCGGGACCCCGGTCCATGAGTGGAGCGTCGCGGAAATCAGAGAATGCGGCGAGTGGAGACACCACTACACCACCGTGGGTCAGTACATGCAGACGGATCTCTTTACGGTCCGGCAGGACGAGCTGATCGATCTCGCGGCTTCAATCATGGACTGGGAACAGATCCGACACATCCCAGTCGAGGACGACGAGCACAAACTCGTCGGATTGGTCAGCTATCGAGCACTGCTGCGTCTGGTTTCTGATCCAGTGAAGCGCAAGAGCGACTCGATCCCGGTCGAGGACATCATGGAGCGCCAGCCCGTGTCCGTCCAGCCGGAGACATCGACGCTTGATGCGATCGCGTTGATGAAGCAGCATCGCGCGTCGTGTTTGCCTGTCGTTCTGGAGAACGGGAAGCTCGTGGGGATCGTCACGGAGCACGATTACATGCGGATTGCCGGCAAACTACTCGAAGATCAGCTCCGCGGCGGCAATGATACACAGTGAGCCCCGATCTTTTGCCGATCCCTTCCTGATCCCAGATGTTCCGGCTCAGTCTTGCGGAGTGTGTGCGTGCCGATGACCGAAGTCCAAACCGAGCAACCGATCGCGTCTGTGCACAGGTATCCCGATCGCGAGATCGGACGCGCCGGAGATGCTCACGCAGGCACAACACTGGTCGTCCTCGGCGGCGTGCACGGCAACGAACGCGCCGGACTCATCGCGGGACAACGCGTGCTCGACATGCTCAGCACCGATCAGTTCCAGCAGATGAACGGTCGATTGATCGTCCTCGCCGGGAATCTCGCGGCTCTGAACCACGAGGACCCTGATACACGCTACATCCATCACGATCTCAACCGTTTGTGTGAGCGCGAGCATTTCGATGAACCTTCGTCGACCAGCGCCGAGCATGAACAGATGCACGAGCTCTTCGGCGCTCTCGAATCGATCCTCGCGTCGTGCAAAGACGCGGGACAGCAGATGATCGTGCTGGACCTGCACACCACCAGCGCCCCATCGCGTCCGGTCGTTGCGTTCGAGGATTCGCTCGCTGCTCGTAGGCACGCGATGAAGATGCCTTGCCCCAAGTACCTGGGGATCGAAGAGGAGATCAACGGCTTGGTGATCGATGCGGTCACCAATCGTCTCGGATGCATTTCCTATCTCATCGAGGGCGGACAGCACGACGATCCGGCGTCGGTTGATGTCCACGAAGCGTCGATCTGGATCGCGCTTGACAGCGCGGGGGTGATCGATCAGTCCAGACACGTCTCGGATCATTTCGGATTCATGCGTTCGATGTCGAAGAATCGTGGTCATGTGGTCTACGACGTGCGTCATCGCGAGCCGATCACGAGTGAGGACTTTGTGATCAGCGATGGGGTCGAATCGGGGACCCCTGTCCACGCTGGTCGGACAGTGATCGCGACGCAAGCGGGGAAGCCTGTCTACTCACCAATCCATGGCCGAGTGTTCCTCCCCAACATGCAGACGCACAAGCGGATCAACGACGATGGGTTCTTCATCGTCCGCAGAGTCAGCTCCGGATGGGTCAACATCTCGGCATGGCTCAGGGGGATCAGCTGGGTCCACGCGCTGATCGGGATCATGCCGGGGGTGTATCAGTGCGAGGACTCAACGCTGCTCGTGGATGCGGACCTCGCGTGCGTGCTCCGCAGGCAGGTCTTCCATCTGTTCGGATATCGTCTCGCTCGTCACGACGGACGCGAGGGGGGCACGGGACTGATGCGGGTCGTCAACGGCACCAAGGCCTTCTTCAAGGCGCTGTTTCGAGGACCAATCCGCGGGCAGGACGGCAAGGGGCCCGATCCGTCCGACCCTCGATTCTGGGTTGTTCAGCGGCGCAAGCTCGATCGGTGAGCGAATCGGTGTCGTATAGTTGCGGCATGAATCCAACACCGATCCTTCGTAGCGTCCTCCTGATCATCAGCATCGCGTGCAGCGGCGTTCTCGCGGCTGGTCCGGTCCGCGACTCGGACAGCTTCTTTGATTCGTTCGCGACCGCCGCGGTCGCTGCGGATCATCCCACGGCGTCTTCGGCTGGCGCGCAGATGCTGGCACTGGGGGGCAACGCGGTCGATGCCGCGGTCGCCGCGTCGTTTACGCTTTCGGTGGTCCGTCCCTATTCCTGCGGCATCGGGGGCGGCGGGTTCATGGTGATCTACCTCCCAGACGATCCAACCCACGGACGCGTAGTCAAAGCGATCAACTACCGCGAGACCTCGCCTCGTGGTGGGGACATTTATAAAGCGGGCAACTCGATGAAGAACGGACGCTACGCCGTCGCGGTGCCCGGGACAGTCGCGGGGTTGCTCCACGCGCTGGAAACCTACGGCACGCTCGATCGCGCCACGGTCCTCCAGCCCGCGATCGATGCGGGGATCGAGGGGTTCGTGGTCGATCAACACTACATGAACGCGGCGAGCAGCATCATCGCTCGCTATCGAAAGAATCCAGCGCTGCAAGAGTCGGAAATGGCGATGCCTTGGGCGAAGTTCACGCTCTGGGGACAGGTCAAGCTCGGCGATCGGATCAAGAACCCAGAGCAAGCACACGCACTGGAGCTGATCGCACGCGACGGACTCGAACCATTCACGAAGGGCGAGATCGGTCAAGCAATCGTCAGCGCCACAGCACCAAACAAAGTCACCAAGCGCACACCGACAGGGATCACGCTCGACGATCTCGCGGGATACGAGCCGATCGAGATGGAACCGATCGAAGCGATCATCGGCGGGAAACGATTGATCGGCATGCCCCCTCCATCGAGCGGCGGGGTCACGATGTTCGAAGCGCTCAAAATCATGGAAGCGCTGGGATACGACTTTGAGCTCAGCGGACGGACAACAGATCGCGTCGTGATGCTGATCGAATCCCTCAAGCACGCGTTCGCGGATCGGTCGCGCTACCTCGCGGATCCGATGTTCGCGGAGGTTCCTGTAGATCAGCTGCTCGACGAGCAGAACATCGCGGAGCTCGCTGAGAAGCTGAATCTGCATGGTCAGGAACCCGGTTTTTATGGCACGCACCTCAACGAAGAGCAAGACGCGCCGATCGGGGACGACAGCGGGACGAGTCATGTCAGTGTGATCGATCCGTTCGGCGGCGCGGTCGCGATGACCGAGACCATCAACCTGGAGTTTGGTTCACTCGTCGGCGTCGAGGAGTTCGGGTTCTGTCTCAACAACGAGATGGACGACTTCACCAACCCACGCAAGGTCGGCAAGGGCAACGCGTTCGGTCTCGTGCAGTCGGCGCGAAATATCCCTGAGGTAGGCAAGCGTCCGCTCTCGAGCATGTCGCCGACGATTGTGCTTGATGAGGAGGGGAAAGTTTTTGCGATCGCCGGAGCGTCGGGAGGTCCTCGGATCATCACCTCGACGATGCAGGTGCTGCTCAACGTGATGGGCGGGATGAGCGCGGGGGAAGCCGTCGCTCGTCCGAGGCTTCACAACCAGTGGCTCCCCAACGAGACCGACTTTGAAACGGGGTTCTATGTCAACGTGCTCAACGTGCTCCGCGATCCGCTGCGAGGGTACGGGCAGACGTTCGGCAGCGAGGACGCGGTCGTGGGCAATGTTCAGATCATCGTGCGTGATGGCGAGGGCTGGCAAGCCGCGAGCGATCCACGCAAGGGTGGTCGTCCGAGCGGGATAGACTGATCGCCATGAGTACAGACCAGCAGCAGTTCCAAGAGGGCGCGACCAGAGCGCCGCTCCGCGCGGCGGTGACCATCGGCGCGCACTTTATTGTTGATGTCTTCTCGTTCATCGGGATCGCGCTGCTCCCGATGCTCGCGGTGCTGCTGGAGATCCGTCCGGAGCAGAAAGCGCTCCTGCTGGCGCTGGGATCGGTGTGCTCCGGAGTGATCCAGCCAGTCGTCGCGTGGGCGAGCGATCGCTACGACTCTCGTGCGTTCGGGACGGCTGGGTTCGTGGTCGCGGTGCTGTGCATCGGGAATCTGGGGATGGCGCGGGACTTTACCGAGCTCGCGATCCTCTACAGCATCGGCGCGATGGGGGTCGGCGCGTTCCATCCTCCCGCTGCAGCGACGGTCGGACAGCTCGGGGGCGCGAAGCGATCGAAGTATGTCGCGCTCTTCTTCCTCGCGGGTATGGTGGGGGGGATCGTGGGCAATGTGTTCACACCGATGTATGTGGACTGGATGACTCCGGAGAAACTCAACGCCGAGGCCTCGAAGCAGGGCTTGCTCGCGATCCGCTGGTTCATTCCTGTTGGTCTGCTCGCCGCGACGTTCCTCGCGATCGCGATCCATAAAGCGGGGCATCGTCACCACGGCGCGCACGAGCATCAGGTCGGATGGGATACGCACGAACGTAGACAGCGATGGATCGGGGTGTGGGTGCTGTATGCGAGCAATGTGCTCAGGTTCACCACCAACATGGCGCTCGTGTATCTGTTCACGGAATGGGCATCACGCATCGTGCTCAGCAAGCACAACGCTCTTGAACTGACAGAACAGCTCGGGATCGAAGCATCTCAGATCAACGGCACGCTCCAAGCGTCCATGCAGGTCGGGATGGGAGGCGGAGGCATCACGCTCGGATTCATCCTCGCGGCACGATTCGAGAAAGCGGTCTTCATCATCCTCCCGATGCTCGGCGCGATCAGCATCGCGATGATCCCTCAACTATCCGCAATAGATCCAAGCATGAGCCGATGGTTGGTGATGGGCGCAGCGGTGTTGTCCGGGATTGGGTTCGGGGCCGCGATCCCGGTGAGTCTGTCGCTCTCGCAGCGATTGCTCCCGCACCGAACCAGCTTGGTGTCAGGTTTAATGCTCGGCGGCGCGTGGATGCTGTCATTCCTCGGACCGATGGGCGCGGAGGTCGTGCAGAACGGACTCAACGCGAAACCCAACGTGCCGAGCTTTGTGATTGATCTAGTGAACCTGCTTCCAGACTCATCCGCACAGCGCGTGATGGATGGGTTCGGTCTCGATACCGCGTTCACAGTCACGGCGGTCTTGCTGTCGATCTCAGGGATTGTTGCAATTTTCTTGCCGCATTGTTTAATCGTTCGCAGCGCAGAGTAATCACGGATTCTGATCGTTGAACGGACTTCGCTGTGACACTCTTGTGACATGCGTGTGACGCGTCCGTGACATAGCGATTGTGTGACACAGTTGTGACGATACAGGACGCAATCGAACGGTATCTATTGACGTGGGACGGTTGGCAACGACGCCGATTTCAACCACCCAACGCAAGGAGACCATTCGATGAAACGCACCCATACAGCACTCACTCTGACACTCATTCTCAGCGCCGGATTATCCGCAACATCCCTCGCTTGTCCGCCGACTGCTGAGCAGCTCAATGGGCACTTGCGAGATTGTCAGCCTCCTCAGAAGCTTCAGAAGAAAGTCGAAGTTGTATTCGTGCTCGACACCACCGGCTCGATGAGCGGCTTGATCGAGGGCGCGAAACAAAAAATCTGGTCCATCGCATCGACGATCGCTCAAGCTCAGCCCGCCCCGGAGATCCGGATGGGACTCGTTGGGTATCGAGATCGAGGGGATCAGTATGTGACCACCAAGACCACGATGACGGATGACCTGGATACGGTGTACGAAACACTCATGGGATTCGAAGCAGGGGGAGGCGGTGACACTCCCGAGAGCGTGAACGAGGCGCTGTTTGAAGCCGTGGAGCGGTTTGATTGGTCGGATGATCCGAGCACACTCAAGATCGTGTTCCTTGTGGGTGATGCGCCGCCTCAGATGGGGTACGACGACGATGTGAAGTACCAGGCGTCGTGCAAACTCGCGGCGGAGAAGGGGATCATCGTCAACACGATCCAGTGCGGGAATCTCCACGGCACCAAAGACCACTGGACCAAGATCGCGGGACTGACCAACGGGCAATACGCCGCGATCGATCAGGACTCAGGGGTGCAGCGGATCACGACTCCATACGACCAAGAAATCACAGAGCTGGACCAGCAACTCACATCGCTCATGATCGACTACGGCTCGCGCGAGGAGGTACTCTATCAAGAATCAAAGCGCGGTCGCGCCGGCAGAATATCATCGAGTGCCGCTCCGGAAGCGTCCGCGGATCGTGCGATCTACAACCAGACCGCCGCGGGACGATCAAATCTCTACGGCGTCAAGGAACTCGTCGATGACGTCGTCGATGGACGAGTCGCTCTGGAGGATGTCGAGATGGACGAGCTCCCTGAGGAGTACCAGTCCAAAACCACGGACGAGCTCAAGAAGCTGATCGCGCAGAACAACGAGCAGCGTGTCAAGATCGAATCCAGACTCGCCGAGCTCGCGAAGCTCCGCCGGGACCATCAGGACAAGGCCCGCGCCTCGATGAAGGGCGACAGCTTCGATATGCAGGTGCTCATCACCCTCCAGAAACAAGGCGAATCGATCGGTCTCACGATCACGAGCGGCACAGAAGATTCGAAAGAAGACAAAGAAGGCTCATCCGAGGATTGATTCCAACACGTATATGATCACAGAGAAGCCATTATCCACGAAAGGCCCATGATGAACACACGAATCGCATCCATCGCTGGACTGCTCGCATCGACCGCGATCTTCCAGTCCACGCTTGCTGACGACACTGCACTCACGATCTACTCCACAGCGACCCCAGGCGCGATCCCGGCGGAGTGGTACCGACCAGTCCCGGGACAGTCCTACGGCTACGGCTACAACCGATACAACCAGATCCCTGGATACGCGGTCATCCGTCAGGATCGGACGCTCGACATCGACCAAGGACTCAGCGTGCTGAGCTTCACCGATGTCGCGGCGCTGCTCGATCCGACGACGGTCCAGTTCTCGTCGCTGACCGATCCCGATGGGACGAGCGTGCTCGAGCAGGACTATCGCTTCGATCTGCTCTCAATGGATCGCATGCTCGAACGCTACATCGATCAGAAGATCATCTACGGCGGACAAGAGATGACCCTCATGTCCACCGCCGGCGGAGGCATGCTGCTCCAGGGAGACGACGGACGCGTGCAGTTCCAGCAAGGGTACGCGGGGGTGGTCTTCCCATCGCTCGATGAATCGCTCGTCACCAAACCGACGTTGATGTGGCAGGTCAACGCCGCGACTGGTGGTGAGCATGACACGCGCGTGTCGTATCAAACCACCGGGATCACCTGGTGGGCGGATTACAACCTCATTTTCACGCCCGGCGAGGATGCGAACTCGGGGACCGTCGATGTCGGCGCGTGGGTCTCGATTCTGAATCAGTCGGGGGGCACCTACGAGAACGCGAAACTGAAGCTGGTCGCGGGCGATGTGAATCGGGCGCAGCCGAAGAATCAAGTGCGTCAGATGGAGATGATGGCGAGATTGGATATGGCATTTGATTCAGGAGCTGCGGGATTCGAAGAGAAATCATTCTTTGAGTACCACCTCTACACGCTCGGTCGTCCAACGACCATTCCTGATCGCTCGACCAAGCAGATCGAGCTGTTCGAAGCCGTCAACGATGTCCCGGCTGAGAAGGTCCTGCTCTATGACGGGACGGCGCAAGCAAAATGGTTCGGGAACTCTGCGATGATGGACCAGAACTGGGGTGTCCAGTCCAACTCCAAGGTCGAGGTCTATCTCAAGTTCGAGAACTCCGAGGACAACGGGCTCGGGATCCCGATGCCATCGGGGCGCATGCGCGTCAATCAGAAAGATCAAGCGGACGGCGCGTTCGAGTTCATCGGAGAGCACGTCATCGATCACACCCCGCGTGAAGAGGAGATCATGATCAAGCTCGGTAACGCGTTCGATGTCGTGGGTGAACGCCGACAGGTCTCGTTCGAGCGCGGCAAGAGCTGGATCGTCGAGACCATCGAGGTCAAGCTCCGCAACCGCAAGGACGAGCCGGTCCGCGTGATGGTGCAGGAACGACTCTACCGCTGGACCAACGCGGATATCCAGAAGCACTCGCACAACTACGACATGCTCGATGCGCGCACGATGCACATCCCTGTGTCGCTCGATGTCGATGAAGAAGAGACCGTGACCTACACCGTCCGCTATTCATGGTAAACTCTCGTCAGTGCGGTAAGGAGATTGCATGTCACAAGGTGTATTGGTGGTTGTGGAGGACGACGACTCGATCAGGCGCGGCTTGGTCGATGCGTTGTCGTTCTCGGGATACACCGTCCACGAAGCAAGCGACGGTCAGCAGGGATTAGAGCTCTGCCTGAGCGTCGACGCGGACCTCGTGCTGCTCGACATCATGATGCCCAAAATGGACGGGCTCGCGGTGCTCAAGGAACTCCGCAAACCCAAACCCGATGTCCCTGTGATTTTCCTCACCGCACGAGGCGAGGAGACCGATCGCATCGGAGGACTCAAGCTCGGCGCGGATGATTACATCGTCAAGCCGTTCTCGCTCGACGAGCTGATCGCGCGGATCGAAGCGGTCTTCCGGCGCGTTCCAGCTCGTCCCTCTCAGCGGAAGAAGATCACCATCGCGGGACGGCAGCTGGACTTTGATCGCCGAGAAGCCGTGCTCAGCGATGGGACGCGTCTGACGCTCACCGAACGCGAAGCGGAGGTCATCGGATTTCTCGCGTCCAATCCCGGACGAGCGGTCTCACGCGACGAACTGCTGCAGAAAGTCTGGGGGCTCGATCCGCGCGGGACGCACACTCGGACGGTGGACATGGCGATCGCACGCATCCGCGAATCGCTCGGAGATGATCCATCGAATCCGGAGGTCATCAAAACCGTGCGGGGCAAGGGCTACATGCTCGCGGACCCTGATGGGGATGACTCGTGAATCCCGCGCGTCACAATCTCTGGATCGCGTTCTGGTCGGGGGTGCTGCTCATCGTCGCCGTACTTGGGTGGGCAAGTGCGCGCGTGTACATCCTCGAAGAACGCAACGCGACGGCACGCGCCGAGAACCAGCGACAAGAAGTCATCCGACTCGCGCTGTGGCGCATGGACTCGCGATTAGCGCCGATGATCGCATTGGAAGCGGCTCGTCCCGTTCAGGACTACAAGGTGCTCATCGGGGAGAACCAGCATGAGCTCGAAGACGGGCATGCCAGCGATGCGCGTCAGACCGATCCGGGATTACAGTTACAGGATATTGTGAGGGCCGAGATCGATAGCGGGTCGTACAACGTCGGTTTTTTCGAGATCGACGAGAGCGGTCAAGCGAAGGGCACGCTGGAGCGAGCCGTGGAGGTTGCGGAGAACACCAGGGGGTACAGCGACGACATTGCATTGAATGATTCAGATACAGATGCCGAATCCCGCGAGAACAAAGAGGAAACACCGGCTGTATCAACTCCCGCAGGGAGCGGAGTTGTTCTTCTGAGCGAATCAACATCCGAATCAGATTACCTGGCGCGCCAGCAGGTTGCTGATCTGGCGCAGTACAAACGCGCCTCGCGCAAGAGCGACGAGCCGAGCAGCGCTCCAGAACGTGTTGAAGCCGAGCAATCAAGCGAGCTGGTTGAATCAATGAGCGCCGCGCGAGCAGACCCGCAAGGGTTCGCTGCGATGGACATAGATCGAGTGATTGTGGGAGCGGCACCATCGGTCTCGATCGGAGCAATCGAACCACGCTGGGTCGTCGGAGACGACGGCGTGACCGAGCTAGTGCTCACACGCACGATCAACCAAGACGGCCGGAGCATCGTGCAGGGGGTGCTGCTGGATTGGCCCTCGCTCTCGCGTGATCTGATTCTCGCAATCGAGGACCTGCTCCCGACGTCTACGCTCCAACCGATCCGTGTCGAGCAGCCTCAGGGCAAGTCTGTGACGAGCAGCTATCGGCTCGCAACCATCCCCGTCTCGTTCCATCCCGGCGGAGCGATCGCGGTAGAAGGGGATTCGATCACGCCCGCGATCTTTGCGATGATGGTGACCTGGATCGCGGTCATCGGCGCGATGATCGCGGTGGGGATCGTGCTGCGGACAGTGCTCACGCTCTCGGCGCGCCGCGGTCGTTTTGTGGGTGCGGTGACACACGAGCTCCGCACGCCGCTGACGACGTTCCGCTTGTACTCTCAGATGCTCGCGGACGGGATGGTTACCGACGAAGCGGTCCGCAAAGACTACCTGAACACACTCAAACGCGAGTCCGATCGATTGACTGGTATCGTAGAGAACGTCCTTGAATACGCGCGCATCTCGCGACAGAAAGGCATCAAGGACAAACCCAAAGGCGAGCAGACACTCAGCGTCGGAGAGATGATGGCGCGGATTGTCCCGCCGATGTCGCGCCTTGGTGAGCAGTTCGGGATGGACCTCATCGTCTCAGATTCCACATCAGACGACGCGGAGCGCACGATGACACTCGATCCGCACGCTGTGGAGCGCATCGTGATGAACCTGATGGACAACGCGTGTAAATACGCCGGGGGGGACGGGGACAGCGGCGGGGATAGCGAAGAGGAACGCGATCTGCGCGTGCACCTCGATGCGTCCGTCGCGTCCGACTCGCTGATGCTCGTCGTCGCCGATCACGGCCCGGGCGTTCCGTCACGCGATCGACGCAAAATCTTCGGCGAGTTCGTGCGCGGATCATCGGGAACCATGCGCGATCGTTCCGGATTGGGTCTGGGCTTAGCTCTCTCGCGTGGTCTTGCGATCGAGATGGGGGGCGACCTGTCGCTCGTCCGCAAGCGAGGGCACGGTGCGGAGTTCGAGCTACGCATCCCGCTTAACTAGAGATGCCAAAGCACGCGAGCGATTCGCGCTCCGTGAGCCGTTGGTCGTAACCGATCGTTTCCGATTCATCCATACCCTCGCGCCGGCGATACATCGCGGCTTGCAACGAGTCCTCGTGGTTCGCGCGGACAATGGGGACATCGGAACCAAACAGCAACGACTCTCCCGCGATCAATCCCGATTCAAGCAGCGAACGCAGCGGGAGCACACGATCCAGCCGATCACTCAAGCACGCACGCAAACTCTCAACATCGGGAAGCAGATGGCAAGGCTGCACCGACGCGATCACCCCGAGCTCAGCGAACCTCGGGATGTCCTCATTGTGGACCAGCTCCAGATGCTCGATCCGCGCGCCCATGTTCGTGCAGTGTGTTCGCTCGATCGAATCGAGGACCGCGCGGACTGCGCCGTCCCCGATCGCGTGCGCCGCGACGGGCAGGCCTTGGGATTTGCTGAGCAGCATCGCATCGTCGATCTCCGATGGGGTCATCATCGGGGTGCCAGTGGTCCTCGTATCGGTGTACGGATCAAGCATCCACGCCGTGCGCGAGTTGAGTGTGCCGTCGGTGAAGATCTTCGTTCCCGCGAGCTTGAGCTGATCGGATTCCCACTGGTCGCGCGTCGCGAGTGTCGCTTCCAGATCGGGGATCAGCGGGAAGAGCTCGAAGGACAGCGTGGTTTGTCTCTCGTTGCGGAGCTCTGCGAGTAGCGGTCCCAGCCAAGGCTGGGACTTGAGATCGTGGACCTCGTTGAATCCCAGTGCTTGGAGGTGCGTGCACGCGCTGAGCACAAGCGACTTGCGAGCGTCCGCATCGGGTTCGGGAACGGAGTCCCAGAGACGGAGTGCCGCGAGTTCGTAGAGGACTCCGGTTGGTGTGCCGTCGTGTGAGAGTTCGATGATCCCGCGATCGATCTTTGTGTGCTGATCAATCTTCGCGTGCGCCAGCGCGCTGCTCGAAGCAACAAGCGCGTGGTAATCGAAGCACCACGCACACACAGGACGACCATCCGCCGCGTGGTCAAGCTCCTGACGCGTTGGCCAGCGTGTGTCACTCCACGCTTCTGGACGAGCGCTGTGCGCGAGGACCCATTGATCGGGTTTGAGGGTTTGGCTGTGCCTAGCGATCGCTTCGATCATCGCTTCGCGGCTGTCACACTCCGAGCAGTCGAGCATCGTGAGCGAACGTCCGAGCTGAAAGATGTGCGCGTGAGCTTCACGCATCGCACGACTCCAGGAGCGTATTGACCGAGTCGAGCGCGGATTCAGGATTGGAAACTATGGACGGAAGCTTGAGACGAACAAGCCCGAAGCTGGCGCGGATGTCGATGCCCGTGTCGTCCACACCGACAGCCAGCGGCGATTCATGCTCGACTCCAGACAGCTGCTCGCACAGACGCGACAGCCGAACACGGTCCGAGTTGAGCGCTTTGCACAGCGATCCCATTACTGAGATCAGCGGATTGACGAGCGGACAGTTCTCCGGAGTGACGACCTCTCCCGAATCGAGCTTCGCGTACTCGTAGGTCGCGACAGCGAGCAGCGGGGTGGTCGCGGGGAGGTGGTATGCTGTGAATCGGTCGCTCTGCTCCTCGCTGACATCGCTGCTCAGGTCCACAGCGATCCGCACGCGCGAGTCGAACGAATCACGCGGACACGCGAGGGTGATGTCCCGCGCGTCCAGCGCGTCATCGACGATCGCGACGATGAAGGACCCGGTTTTGGGATCGATCATGCACTTGGTGTCAAACGGGGATTCGTCATACAGCAGCGTCGCGGTCCACGCGCTGCGGAGGATGTGCGAGGCGCGGAGGAGCGTGCTGTCGTTGGGATCGAGCATGGGACGAGTGTATCACTCCAGCGTGCTCAGTGCCTCACTGACGCTCAAGACCGGAGGCGGGGGGCTCGAGAGATCGCCGAGGACCATCTGGTAATACCCCACGTCGATCCACTTGCCGTGCTTGTACCCCATTGTTTTGTTGTACCCAGTCCGCTCCATCCCGATGGATTCATGCAGCTTGACGCTCGCGGGATTGGGTTCCGCGACTCCCGCGACGATGATCTGGAAACGCTGGGCGCGGAGTGTATCGAGCAGACGATCGTAGAGCTTCCTGCCGATCCCGCGTCCTCTGGCGCTTGGAGTGAGGTAGATGGTGATCTCCGCGGTCCAGTTGTATCCCCCTCGCGGAGACCAATGCCCGGACTTTGCAAATCCGAGGAATGAGCCGTCGTCATCGAGCGCGGTGTACCAGGGGAATCGATCTCCCGCGCTATTGAGCTGCGATTGGATGGTCGATTCGAGTTCGGGGTGTGTTCCGAAGTGTGCGGTGTTGTGCTCGATCTCGTGATTGAGCAGAGCCGTGATCGAGGGGACGTCATCGGACTGTGTCAATCGGATATTCATAGCTTGCCCTGATACCTATACCCTAAAGATCGACCCGAGCTTCTTGCCCATCATCACCGATGAGCCCACGAGCGTGACCGTAAGGAGCGTCATGCCCCAGACACCCATCGCTGAGGCAATGTACTGTCCGTCGCCCAGTCGGTTCGTGAACTCGTAAATCATTTTGGTGATCGGGAAGTGATCGCTCCGCTGTGCGAGGATCAGCGAGTCGGAGACTTCGAGCATCGAGAAGCTAAACACGAGCAATCCGCCCGCGATCAGATTCGCCATGATCAGCGGGATGATGACCTTGCGGACCGCTGCGACGCGCGTCGCGCCCAGATTTACCGCGGCTTCTTCGAGCTCACCCGAAGTCTGCTCCAGTCCCGCGACCGTCGAACGCACGATATACGGCAAGCGACGCACCGCGTACGCGATGATCAGCAGCGGGAACGGATTGGGATCAGTCCCAAACACCGCGAGCGTGCCCTCGAGGGGATCACCCGCGCCGAACGGGAAGCGGAGCGTCATCGCGACATATCCGAACGCCATCACCAGTCCAGGCACCGCGAGCGGGAGCATGCACAGCGAATCCAGCAGTCCGCGTCCGATGACCTTGGTGCGGACGAGGATGTACCCAATCAGCACGCCGAACCCCATGTTGAGGATCATCGCGAGCAGCGACAGGATCAGCGAGTTCTTGATCGAGTTGAAGGACTCACCCGCCGTCAAAGCTTGGTTGAAGTGCGAGAGGGTGAAGGATTCAGGGAGCGCCGAGGAGTACCACGAGCCGGGAGCCGCGATCGAGGTCAGCACGACACCGATATGAGGCAGCAGCGCGAGCACAGTGACGAATCCGAAGCCGCACATCGCGAGGAATCCCCAGATCGGCTTGAGCGGCGTCTCCGCTCCGGCGCGGGACGCTTTGGAGTACATCGCGTAGCCCTTGCGTCCGAACACGAGCTTGCCCAGAATGTAGATCATGATCGCGGAGAACAGCAGCACCAGCGTTAGTGCATACGGCTCGGCGTTGTTCTGGACTTCCTTAAGTCCATAGAAAATCTGTACCGGAGTCACGGTCGAGTAATCAAACATCAACGGCGTGCCGAGCTCAGTGAAGCTCCAGATGAACACGATCGTCGATCCCGCAAACAATCCCGGACGGATCAATGGCAGCGTGATCTTGAAGAACCGCTTCCACCCTCCAGCACCAAGATTCTCCGCGGACTCATCGAGCGCCGGATCAAGGTTCGCGAGCGACGCGACGGTGTTGAGATAGATGATCGGGTAGAGGTGCAGCGCCTCGACGATGACGACCCCCCAGAACTTGCCGTTGCCGAGCAGGTCCCAGTCGGTCCCGAGCAACGCGTTGACCGCGCCCTCGCGTCCCATGAGCTTGCTGATCCCGATCGCGCCGACAAACGGCGGGAGGATCAACGGCACCAGGATCGCCGCGTTGAGGATCTTCTTTCCAGGAAAGGTAAACCGCGCGCTCAGTGTCGCGAGCGGGAGCGAGATGATGATGCAGGTCGTCGTGACCGCGATCGCGATCTTGAGCGAGTTGATGAGTCCAGTGATCTGGAGCGGGTCCTCGAAGACCAAGCGAAGGTGATCGAGTGTCCATCCCGTTCCAGTCGCGGGGTCCTCGGCGAATCCACCCCGAACAGTCAGCGCGATGGGGTAGAGCAGGAAGAGCCCGAGCAGGGTCAGGAGCATCGCGAGAATGCCGTACTGGATCAGATTGCGGAGTGTTTTTGCGGACATGGGGACCAAGTCTAGGGGGGGCTAACCTGCTTGTGCATTCAGATTGGGTGAGGTCGAATACTGGGATCAGGGGCGCGGTTCCCCTAGAATGGACTGATGACCGGGCGAGCATGATGATCGCCCCCAGCCCACAAAGGAGTGCATATGCGTATCAATGTCGTAGGGCGTCAGTTTGAAATCACCGACCCGATCCGGCTCCACGCCGAGAAGAAGGCCGAAAAACTCAGCTCATACAGCGGTTTTGTCCAGCAGATCGACTTCCTGGTCTGGAAGGAGAGCCCGTCCAAAGAGCAGTACGCTGTGGAGCTTGTCGTAGACGTCGAGCGTCGTGACGACTTCATCGCCAAAGCCGAGGGCAGCGACGTGTACGATGTCATCGACGAGGTGGTCGTGAAGGCCGATCGTCAGCTCCATGACCATCGCGAGAAGCTCAAATCGGTCCGCTGATCTGGTCCTGTCGTATCGATAAGTCAATGGCTGGACACCGCTTTGTGCCCATCGTGTACAATACGGCTATCCTGTACGCGAACAGACTCACTCTTCTGGGGAACGCATGAAACTCACTGAGATCATTCAACCTGCTGCGATCAGACACGATCTCTCGGCTACAGACCGGGACGGAGCGATCGCGGAGATGATTGATCTGCTCATCGAGAGCGGCGCCGCGACAGCGGACATCCGCGACGAGCTGCTCCAGAAGATCCTCGATCGTGAGCACAAGTCCTCGACTGGGTTTGGTTTCGGTGTCGCGGTGCCGCACATCAAGCACCCCAAGATCAAGAAGCTCGCCGCGGGACTGGGTCTGAGTCAGCACGGCATCGACTTTGAGTCCCGCGACAAACTCCCGGTCTACACCATTGTCATGCTCCTGACCCCGGCGGATCAGCCGGAGGATCACCTCCAAGCGATGGAAACGATCTTCAAGAACCTCTCGAAGGAAACCTTCCGCCGCTACATGCGCCAGACCCAGAGCGTGGAAGAGATCGAGAAGCTGCTCGACGATGCGGACCACCACCGCTTAGGCGAAGCGTGAACGGGCCCCGTTTGGGTCATGTTCCAGGACGGACTCCAGACGGCTGAATGTGTTTGAAAAATCAATCCCCCGAACTCGGCGATCCGTGAACCTCGGGCGCCGAGCGGATGTAGAAAGAGCGTGAATCTTGACCTTGCCACCCCGGAGAACTGTGTGACTGATTCGTATTCAGCCAAGCTGAAGATCGTGAATCACTACGGGCTCCACGCGCGTCCGGCGATGGATTTCGCCACCGCTGCAGGGAACTTCAGCTCCGAGGTCCGCGTCCGCGCCAACGACGAGGACGCCGACGGCAAGTCCGTCATGGACCTCATGCTCCTGGCCGCGACCAAAGGCACACAGATCGAGGTCGTCTGCAACGGATCCGACGCGAAGGACTGCCTCGAGCACCTGAGCGACATGATCCGGCGCGGCTTCGACGAAGACGATGCTTAATCAATCATCAGGTTGTCTTGGTGAAGAGCGTCTTGCTTTAGAGAGTCATCGCTGAATCAGCAAACTCTTCCGCACTGGCGCGGCGGATCGAAGCGCCGACCCCTGAGAGCTTGTCTTCCAGATGCTCATATCCGCGATCGATGTGGTAGACGCGGTTGATGACCGTCTGTCCCTGTGCCGCGAGTGCCGCGATGACGAGCCCCGCGCTGGCGCGGAGGTCCGACGCCATCACCGGAGCGCCGGTGAGCTGCTTGACCCCAGTCACGACCGCGGTCGCGCCCTGACGATGGATCTGCGCTCCCATTCGGCACAGCTCCGCGACGTGCAAGAACCGCTCCGGGAAGATTTTCTCAGTGATGACCGAGTTGCCGTTGGACAGACACAGCAGTGCCATGAACTGCGCCTGCAGATCCGTCGGGAAGCCGGGATGGGGCTGGGTGGTGATCTGCACCGGATTGATCGGTCCAGTCCGCGAGATCACACACGAGCGACGCATCGGATCGTCTGCCGATCCAATAGGGTTGACATCGATCCCCATATGTCCGAGCGTGTCCGTCGCGCTCATCATCGCATCGAGCGGACAGTTGTCGAGCGTGATGTCTGAACCTGTGATCGCCGCGGCGCACATATAGGTTCCCGCTTCGATCCGATCGGGCATCACGCGATGCGTCGTCCCTGAGAGTTCTTCGACGCCTTCGATGATGATTCGTGGAGATCCCGCGCCGCTGATCTTGGCGCCCATCGCGATGAGCATGTTCGCAAGGTCCACGATCTCCGGCTCGCACGCCGCGGATTCGATGATTGTCGTCCCCTGCGCGAGCGTCGCGGCTGAGAGGATATTGGCCGTCCCCAGAACCGTCGAACCAAAGGGACCACCAAGGAAGACCGGAGCGCCGATCAATCGACCGCCCGGAGCTTGAGCGATGATGTCGCCGCCGTCGAGGGTGATTTTCGCGCCAAGCGCTTCGAGACCACGCAGGTGCAGATCGACAGGACGCTGTCCGATCGCGCACCCGCCTGGGAGCGAGACGCGCGCCGATCCACGCTTAGCGACCAGCGGCCCAAGCGTGCTGATGCTCGCGCGCATCGTGCGGACGATCTCGTAGCGAGCGTGGGACTGGGTCGGATCGACCACGCGATGGGTGATGGTCTGCCCGTGCTCGTTGGTTTCGTGCTGACTCTCGACGCCGAGCTCAGTGAGCAGGCGCGTCATATTTCGGATATCAGAGAGGTTCGGGACCTCGGAGAGCACGAGGGGCTCGTCTGTGAGCAGAGCCGCGGTCATGAGCGGGAGCGCGGCGTTCTTCGACCCGTTGATCCGGATCGATCCGCTGAGCTTGCGTCCGCCTTCAATCACAAATACGTCCATGAACCTGGTCTCCCGTTGAATCCGTTCTTATTGGCAGTGTATCACACCGATCCCTGATTCCATCGGGTATTTACGCGGATCAGCCCCAAAATCGGGCAGATCGGAAGAGGGGGAGGAGTTCGTGCGATCAGCATCACGATCCGCACAACCGTCACAGACGGGATCTGTTCACTCGGTTGTCAATCTCGGATGCTTGCCAGATCACGGATCGTTATGGATGTTCATCGTGCGGGACCAACACCAGACGAACCCCGCGAGGAGACCCAGCTATGAGCACGACCTCAGCATCCGAAACACTCAGCGAGCACGACGAGAGACTCGGGAACCCGAACAAACTCATGCAGGCCCTGCTGATCGCGGCGATCGCGGCATCGGGGCTCTCGATGATTTTCTCAATCGGTACGGCGTACGTATCGGCCAATCAAGATTCCACACAGAGCGTGGCCTCCGCAGAGCACACGCTGGACTGATCCGCTCTTGAACTGTTTTGAAGGTACGGGGGCGCAGCCCCGAAGCTGCGGGAAGGAAGAACACATGCAACAACACACCATGAACACAATCAAAGGTCTGACCAAGGTCGGCGCTCTGGCGCTGCTCGTCGGCGGAGTCAACGCGATCGCGCTGGCAAGTGAGGGCAGCGAATCAAACACCGCCGAGACCACGGAAACGACCGAAGCGGAGGACAACCTCCCCGATACACTGCAGCTGGATTGCGTGATCCGCGACTTCAAACCCAAGAACTGGGATGGCGGACACCCCGACTTCGAGTCCTTTGGTGGTACGACAACCGTCGGCCTGGTCGCGGACTATCTGAGCGACGACGGCAAGCCCGTCTCCTCAGGCAATCTCCGAGGCAAGCGGATCGACTCCGAGTACAAAGACTCGCAGGGACGAAACATCAACCCCGCGATGTACGATCCGCAGAAGGGCGATCGTCAAGGATCGCTCTCCAACGGCCCATCGGGCAACGGATTCACCTCAGCCGAGCGGTTCGATCAGTGGTACCGCGATGTTCCGGGTGTAAACCTCTCGAAATCGATTGAACTCACGCTCACACGCGTCCCAGGGACCGACCGCTACGTCTTTGACTCAGCGCACGACACGGTCCACGGCACGCACGGGTTCTTCCCGATCAACGGCGAGCTCTACGGCAACTTCAAGTCGGGACGGAACTACCACTTCACCACCGAGATCAATACCGAGTTCACGTACCATCGTGAGACCGGTCAGGTGTTCAAGTTCACTGGTGACGACGACGTCTGGGTGTTCATCAACGGACAGCTCGTTGTTGACCTCGGAGGTCTGCACCCCAAACGCGAGCAGTTCCTCGATCTCGATCGACTGGAATGGCTCCAGGACGGACGAACCTATACGCTCGACATCTTCCACGCCGAGCGTCGATACAGCGGATCCAACTTCCGGATCGAGACCACGCTCCAGCTCCGGAGCATCGAGCTCCCTCCGACCGCGGCGTTGTATGACTAAGTAGAAACCATTGGTGCATGTTGGTGTTGGTGATGGGCCGATCCGTGTTTGCGGGTCGGCCCTCTCCTTTTTTCAACACGCTTTCAAGACGCTCTCAACCGATCATCGACCGCGGTAGTAGCGCCGGTAGCCGTGGTATCCGCGATCCTCGCTGCTGGGATAGGTGTACTCATCCGCACGACGCGACGAGCGGTAGATGCGACGATTGTTGAGCGATGGATGCTGCTCCGCGCGCACCCCGAACAGCTCATCACGACGCGAGAGATCCCGATGCGACATCGTGAAGTCTCGCCTGCTGTATTCTGGAGCGTTGCGATCAACGTACACCAGGTTCCCCGTCCCCTCAAGCGCCGGCGAGAACACCACCGCCGAGCCGCTGCCAGCATTTCCGACGTACGTGCCTGGTCCTTGCCAAGCTGCGGAAGGATGAGACTGCGAGCAGCCCCCAAGCATGAGGAGTCCTGCGGCGACAGCGCCGAGCGAGATCAATCGTGTCTGTGGATGGAGGTTCATAGCCCAAAAAGGCCACAGAACTCGGTGGTTGTCGAGCCAATTTCAGGTTCTGACCCAAGGTCGCTCTATATCGCTCGCAAAGGCGGCTGTTATCGGGTCAAGTTGCCTGAAGCTGCAAGCAACTGCTCGCGGCGACGGACCGATTCGTGGAGCCGAGCTTCGCTGAGCGTGCCTTCGTTGACGGCTTGTGTGATCGATTCGTGCATCATCGCTGCGGGGTGATCGGGTGTGGTAGAGTCCGAAGTGGGGGCGTTGAATCCGTCGATGACCATGTCCGCGCCGGCGCTGAGCGCAAGCACGCTCGATCTTCCCGCATCGTGCTGAGTGCGTATCGCGTCCATGTCGATCGAGTCGGTGAACACAACGCCGTCAAACCCAAGCTCATCGCGGAGGTGGTTGGTGGTGTGGATGCGCGACAAGCTCGAGGGGTGGTCGGGATCGATCTGCGTGTTGATGAGATGCCCCGTCATCACGCCGGTCATGGGAACGCTGCCCGAGCGCATGCTCTGAATCAGCAGCTCAAAAACATCACGCTCGATGCGTTCATATGAATCTGTAATATCCGCAAGCCCAAGGTGTGTGTCCACAGTTGTCGATCCATGTCCAGGGAAGTGCTTGATGCAGCAGCGGATTCCGTGCTCGTCGTAGGATCGGATGATCGTTGATGCCGCTTGGACTACGCGCTGCGGATCCGACCCCAGCGAACGACCCTTGCGTGCGATGATCGGATTGTCCGGATTGACTGCTAAATCCACGCACGGCGCAAAGTTCAGATTGATCCCGGCTTGTGAGAGCGCTTGCGCCACCGGATCGATCACCGAGGCGAGCTGCTTCTCGCTCATCACGCCTTGCATCTTGGCGCTGAGCATCTCCGAGACCGCGGTATTGCTGAAGTTGGTGAGCCGATTGACCTCGCCGCCCTCTTGATCGATCCCGATGATGAGATCGTCCCCCAGCTCGTTTCGCAGATCATCGGTGAGCTGCTTAACCTGATCCTCGCTCACGATGTTCCGCAAGCCGCCTGTCGGGAGATGGACATCGAACAGGATCACGTTCTTGATATGCAGCTTCTTCAGCAGCGCCACATCCTCGCGGCAGCGCGGATCATCAAGCTCCGCTCCACGGATCCCAGTCATGATGCACGAACCAGCGAGTTGTTCAATATTCATTTTGGATCACCAAGTATTGGTCGAAGCCGACCATGATGCCGCTCGATCAACACGTTCGCTTCATCGAGCGTGCAGCTCTTCGCGTGCATCACCAGCGCGTGCTTCACGCTCTGGTCCGCACGATCGAGCAGATCGAATGCCGATGATCGATCAACATGCGTGATCTGCGAGAAGATCCTTGCCGCGCGATCGCGGAGCTTGTCGTTGGTCGCGCGGAGATCGACCATAAGGTGCCCGTAGACCTTCCCGCAGTGCACCATGGCGCCTGTCGAGATCATGTTGAGGACGAGCTTGGTCGCTGTGCCCGCTTTCATCCGTGTCGAGCCCGTCACGACCTCCGGACCCGTCTGGACCGCGATCAGCACATCGCACCAACTCGGCTGCTCGATCGGAGTGCAGGTGAGCATCGCCGTCGAAGCCCCAAGCGACTTGGCACGCTCCACCCCCCCAAGCACATACGGCGTCGTCCCGCCCGCCGCGATCCCGATCACGGTGTCTTTCGAACCCACCTCGAGTTCATCGAGCTGCGGATGCACGCCGCTGGGATCGTCTTCTTTGTGCTCCGAGGATTTCCGCAGCGCCGTATCCCCTCCTGCGATGATCCCGATGACCTGATCCGGATCGCTGTTGAACGTCGGAGGACATTCTGACGCATCGAGCACCCCAAGCCGACCGCTGGTCCCAGCGCCAAGATAGATCAAGCGTCCACCCGATTCGAGCGAACGCACAACGAGCTCGACCGCTTTGCCGATCTCGTGGATCTGCTCGCGCACCGCTGCTGCGATCCCGGCGTCCGCGTCGTTGATGATCGTCAGCGTGTCCTCGATCGATCCCCCATCCAGGTCCGACGACGCGGCGAGACGCTGCTCCGTGAGCAGGTGCCCACGATCAGGAGGGGGAGTGGGGGATTCACGAGATGTGCGATTGGGACTCATGGTTTGGGGAAAGCACCCGGAACAGGGATTGAACCTGTGACCTGCGCTTTAGGAAAGCGCTGCTCTATCCAACTGAGCTACCCGGGCCGATTTTCGTATTGTATCGCGGATTATCGCTCAAAAACAGTGCTCCGATTTCCGTGCTTTTTCTCAGATTCTGGATCGGGAGCACCATCTTCCACGAAATCCATTGTGTGCCGCCTGTGCACCACTCCACAAAGCGAGTTTGTTCCTATGCGTGATCAGCAATCAACTTGGGCTCGCCCGCTCCTCATGCTCGCGGGCTTCTACAACATCGGTTGGGGCGCGATCGTCGTGCTCTTTCCCACGCTGCTCTTTGATCGGATCGGTCTTGAGCCGCCGCGCTATCCCGCGATCTGGCAGTGCGTCGGGATGATCGTCGGCGTCTACGGCGTCGGATACATCATCGCGTCGCGCGATCCCAATCGCCACTGGCCCATCGTCCTCGTCGGACTTCTCGGCAAGGTCTTCGGACCACTCGGATTCGTCTACGCCGCGCTGATCACCAACCAACTCCCCAAGAGCTTCGGTTGGGTCCTCATCCCCAATGATCTGGTCTGGTGGGTCCCGTTCGGGATGATCCTCTACGCCGCCGCGAAATACAACCAGTTCCCACGCGATGCTCGCTACGAATCTCTCTTCACCATCCCAGGCGCGATCGAACGCGCCACAGACCAATACGGCATCAGCGTCCTCCATCGCTCGCGCATGCAGCCCGTGATGATGATCTTCCTGCGCCACATGGGATGCACCTTCTGCTTGCAAACACTCCAAGACCTCCAGCGCGACCTCCCGATCCTCAAGGAACGCGGCATCGAGCCAGTGGTTGTCCACATGAGCGACGATGAAGCTGCACGGCAGGTGATGCTGAGGTACAGTCTGGAGATGGTCCCGAGAGTCTCCGACCAGACCCAATCCCTCTACCGCGCCTTCGAGCTCCCAAGAGGCGGGTTCTGGCAGCTCTTCGGACCACGCAACTGGATCGAGGGGATCAAAGCAACACTCCGAGGCAACATCGTCCAAGGACTCCAAGGCGACGGATTCCAGATGCCAGGCGTCTTCATCGTCAAGGACGGACACATCATCCACACCCATCGTCATCACACGGCCGGTGAACGAATCAAATACTCCACGATGCCTTGCCCCATCCCAGCTCAGCGTCCTCAGGTCCCGACCCAAGAACCCAAGCGGTGAATCCTGTGGACATCACCCTGATCATCCTGCTCGTGCACGCTCTGAGCACCTCGATGATGACCGGCTTGATCTGGTTCGTCCAGATCGTCCACTACCCACTCATGGCAAAGGTCGGCGGATCAGACTTCGTCGCGTACGAACGAGCGCACACTCGATCGACGACCTGGGTGGTTGGGCCGTTGATGCTCGCGGAGCTGCTGACCTCGATCTCTCTGCTCGCTCAAGCGGATGGTGATGGGGTGCTCCTCCCGATTCTGGGACTCGTCGCGCTGGGAGGGGTCTGGGGATCGACCCTCCTGCTCCAGATCCCGGCTCATCGGATCCTTGAGCAGCGATTCGACCCCAAGGTCCACGCTCGGCTCGTCCAGACCAACTGGATCCGCACGATCCTCTGGAGTCTGCGATCGCTGATTGCGATGTGGATGCTCGCGTCGTATTCGTGAGATTCTGCCGCAGACCCGACTACAATCCTCTCCGCTTGAGCTGCACGACCAGCGTCTGGAGAACCTCATGAAAGCAGGCATTGTTGGACTCCCCAACGTGGGCAAATCGACCCTCTTTAACGCGCTGACCAACGCGGGGGCGCTGGCCGCGAACTATCCATTCGCGACGATCGATCCCAATATCGGTGTGGTCCCGATCCCTGATCCACGCCTCAACATCATCCAAGAATACATCAAGACCCAGAAGGTCATCCCCGCGGCTCTCGAGCTCGTGGACATCGCGGGACTCGTCCGCGGCGCTTCCCAAGGCGAAGGCAAGGGCAACGCGTTCCTCGGACACATCAAGGACGTGGACGCGATCATTCAGGTCGTCCGCTGCTTCGAGAAAGCTCCCGGCGGAGAGGACATCACCCACGTCGACGGTTCCGTCGATCCGCTCCGCGACATCGAGACCATCGAGCTTGAGCTCATCCTCGCGGATATCCAGACACTCGAGAACGCGGAACCCAAAGCACGGCGCAACGCCAAAGGCGGGGATCGCGACGCGATCGCTCGCGTGAAGGTCATCGAGCAGCTCCTCCCAATCCTCGAAGCTCAAAAGCCAGCACGATCGCTGGAGCTCAATGAGCCGGACCTGATCAAAGCGGTCAAGGGACTGGCGCTGATCACCACCAAACCGATCCTGTACATCGCTAACGTCGCAGACGACGATCCCAACGGCGAGGGAGAGCTGGCGCAGAAGGTCCGCGAGCACGCCGCGAGCGTCGGCGCTGTCATGGTCCCTGTCTGTGCTCGGATCGAATCGGAGCTCTCGGAACTCGACGACGAGGACAAGCAGGAGATGCTGAGCGATATGGGTATGGACGAGCCGGCGCTCGGAAAGCTCGCTCGTGCGGCGTACAAGCTGCTGGGATACCAGTCGTACTACACCGCCGGGGAGAAGGAAGTCCGCGCCTGGACGATCCCGCAGGGGTGCAAAGCCCCACAAGCGGCGGGGGTGATCCACACGGACTTCGAGCGCGGCTTCATCCGTGTCGAGTGCTACTCAGTGGACGATCTCGTCGAATACAAGAGCGAGAAGGCGATCAAGGAAGCCGGGAAGCTCCGCGTTGAGGGCAAGGCATACGTCATGCACGACGCGGATGTGTGCAACTTCTTGTTTAATGTCTGATTCAGACGCGCCTTCTATTGGTTTTCTGCGGAGAATGGAACAGTTTCATTCTCCATCAGGCCGATAACCTACTACGGTATCGTTGTATACAGACGCTCTATTTAGGGACCCCACATGCCTCAGCATTCCAAAGCACCCTCCTGGACCCAGGATCACACCGTCAATCCGGCGCACGCGAAGATCGTCGCGACGCTCGGTCCCGCGTCGGACAGCCCGGAGATGCTGGACCGATTGATCGAGATGGGGGTCTCCGTCTTCCGGCTCAACTTCTCCCACGGCGACCTCTCGGACATGGACGTGCGGATCAAAAACGTCCGCGAAGCTTCGATGCGCTCCGGACGATCCATCGCGATCCTCGGCGACCTCCAAGGACCCAAGATGCGAGTCGGGAAGGTCCCAGACATCGATCCGGACGGCGGGATCGTCGTCAAAACAGGTGACAGCGTCTATTTCCGCAAGAACCAGGGACTCGCCGGGATGGTGGACGGCAAAGCGACCTTCAGCGCCACCTTCGATCCGCTCTATACCGATGTCATGCCGGGACAGCGCGTGCTGATCAACGACGGCGCAATCCGCATGCTCGCGATCGAGCACGAACCAGGCGAATGGCTCAAATGCAAGGTCACTGTCGGCGGACGCATCACCAGCGCCAAGGGGATCAACCTCCCAGAATCGGACATCAGCGTTCCCGCGATCACCGCTCGCGACTGGGAATGTGCCCGCTGGGCCGTGGACAACGGTGTGGACTACCTCGCGCTCTCGTTCGTTCGCACAGCGGACGAAGTGATCGAGCTGACGGACAAGCTCGAAGAATGGTGCACGGGGGATCTCCCCTGGGCCGAGCCCGAGATTGGTCTTCGTATCCCTGTCGTGGTCAAGATCGAGAAACCCCAAGCGGTCAAGAACCTCGATGCGATCATCGAAGCGACCGACGCGGTCATGGTCGCTCGTGGTGATCTGGGCGTCGAGATGGACGTCGCGCAGGTCCCGGTCATCCAGAAGCACATCCTCGCCAAGTGCAACGAGCAGGGGAAGCCTTGCATCGTCGCGACGCAGATGCTTGAGTCGATGATTGAATCCCCGAGCCCCACGCGCGCCGAAGCGTCCGACGTCGCCAACGCGGTTTTCGACGGCTGCGACGCGGTCATGCTCTCAGGTGAAACCGCCGTCGGCAAGTACCCCGACATCACCGTCGAGACCATGCAGCGGATCATCAAGGTCACCGAAGCACGCATGGACGAACTGGCGCACGCACAGGGGGCGCTCGCGGACCTCAAGGAATACCCATTCCGAAGCGCCGCGCTCGCTCGCGGCGTGTGGCACATGGCCGAGGAACTTGATGCCAAAGCCGTGGTCGTCTGGTCGCAAGCCGGCGGGATGGCGCGGTACCTGTCGCAGAACAACTTCCGCGTCCCCATTTTCGCGTACACCTCGTCGGTCATCGGCTCCCGCCGCATGGCGCTCTTCGGAGGGGTCACCCCGATACTCACCGATCCTCCAGGCAACGGCAAGCTCCGCACATGGACCGACCATGTCGAGGACATGCTCCTGGCGCGTGAGGTCGTGACGCAGGGAGATCCCGTCCTGCTGGTCGCCGGAAAGCCGCTTGGAGCGATCCTGGCGCAGAGCACCGTCGCGATCCTGCGTGTCGGCGATCTCGCGTCCGGATTCCGCGTCGCCGACGAGTCTGAGGTCGAGACCGGGACCATGGTGCTGTAACTGGTGCCGTAAGCAGATTCTGTGATTAGAAGCGGGTTCTGGGGTTCAAAAGAACCTTTGGAACTCGACCTTTGATGCTCTATAATACTGATGAGCGGGACCTGGGCTCCCGCCGGCGATCATTGTCGCCACGCTGCAGATTCACCGCCCAAGAGTTGACATAAGGATTCTGAGATGACCACCGCATCCACCCAGACCAGCACCGCGCTGTCCGCTGATCCATTGAACCTGATCGACGTCGATCACGTCCGCTTTTATGTGGGCAACGCGAAGCAAGCCGCGTATTTCTACGCCCACACCTTCGGATTCCGCATCGACCAGATCGCGGACCTCACCACGGGATCGCGCGACGAAGCGGACTACCTCCTGACGCAGGGCAACATCCGTCTGCTCCTGACGACTCCGCTGACCAAGGACCACGAAGCCGCGGAAGAGATCAAGCTCTACGGCGACGGCATCAAGGACGTTTCCCTGACAGTCGAAGACGCGACCGCCGCGTACAACAAAGCACTCGAGAACGGAGCCAAGTCCGCCAAACCACCTCGCACGATCGAGGACGAGAAGGGCAGCGTCACCGTCGCGTCGATCCACACTTACGGCCGCGTCATCCACACCTTCATCTCCCGCACCGGCGAGTACGCGCACGAGAACCTCCGCAACGGTGGTCTCTTCATGCCCAACTTCAAGAAGTACGACTCGCCGCTCAATGACTACAACGAGAAGCACCCCTGCGGACTCATGTTCACCGATCACCTCGTCGGGAACGTCGAAGAGGGCAAGATGAACGAGTGGGTCAAGTGGTACGAGGACGTCCTCGAGTTCAAGATGTTCAAACACTTCGACGACGCGGACATCTCGACCGAGTTCTCGGCGCTTATGTCCAAGGTGATGGCGAGCGGCAACAACCTCATCAAGATGCCGATCAACGAACCCGCCGACGGCGTGAAGAAAAGCCAGATCCTCGAATACCTCGAATGGCACAACATGATGCCCGGCGTCCAGCACCTCGCGTTCCGCACCGACGACGAGCTCGCGACTGTCGCTGAGCTCCGCAGACGCGGCGTGGACTTCCTCGACATGCCTGAAGCGTACTACGAGAAAGTCTGGGACCGCGTCAACACCATGCTCCAAGAGCACGGCCACGACGTCGTCAAAGAAGACCACCAACGTGTCAAGGACCTCGGTGTTCTGGTGGACGCCGACGACGAGGGCTACCTGCTCCAGCTCTTCACCAAGCCGCTGCAGGACCGCCCGACCTTCTTCATCGAAATCATCTGCCGAAGAGGCTCGCAGAGCTTCGGGAAGGGAAACTTCAAGGCACTGTTCGAGTCATTGGAGCTTGAACAGGAGCGGAGAGGGAATCTGTAATAATGCCTATTAGAATCCAGTCTTTTGAAGATGCTCTTACTCAAGGCCAAGGTCACAAAAGAGTGTTGCTGGGTAATGGGTTTAGTATTGCATGGAGGCCCGACATATTTTCGTATGGTTCTTTGTATGACCGTGCGAATTTTGGAGAAGGGGTGAATTGCATCCAGCAAGTATTTGATCAACTAGACACAAGGGATTTTGAGATCGTGATGCGTGCATTAAAGAATGCTGCATCCATCGTCGGGGTATATAAACCTGAGCAAGAAGATCTTGTAGAGCAGGTTTCTCATGATTCTGAAAGACTACGGGACATACTTGTTGAGACAATTGCAAATAACCATCCTGACAGGCCAAATGCTGTTGAAGCAAATCAGTATCAGGCGTGTAGGCAGTTTCTTTCAAACTTTGTTGATGTGTATACATTGAACTATGACCTGTTGCTGTATTGGACAGTGATGCAGGATGATCCAGATCCGACGGATCCAATAAGTGTTCCCATGAATGATGGTTTTCTTTCTGATCCTGATGACCCGGATGCAGATTGGGTGACTTGGGACAGTTCACAAAGTGCAAAGCTTCATTATTTGCATGGTGCGTTGCATCTATACGATGCCGGATCAACGGTGCAAAAATACACGTGGTCAAGAGCTGGATTGGCCCTAGTTGATCAAGTTAGGGTTGCTTTGGAGTCGAATAAGTTTCCGTTGTTTGTAGCTGAAGACACAGCTGCAAACAAAATGAAAAAAATCGCACACAGTCAATACTTGCACAAGAACTTTCGATCATTGCAAACTATTGGTGGCACTTTGTATTCGTACGGATTCGGCTTTGGAAATAGCGATCAGCACGTGCTTCGTGCTATCGCAAGAAACAAAGTAACTCGCCTCCATGTAGGCATTTTTGGCGATCCTGAATCACCTTCGAATCTAGATGTTGTAGCTTCAATAGAGCGGCTTAAGGCGGATAGGCAGCAGTTTAATCGTCGCTATAATTTGGATGTACAATACTTTGATTCTTCGTCCGTAAATGTGTGGGGCTAATTTGAGCGGATGGATCGCTAATACCGTGCATACGAAAGATTAGGACTCTTTCTGGGCCGAATGTATGCAGAGAAATTAGTTATTCATTCGTGAGTAGTCCTGGGTCTTCGCCTGCTCATAGCAACGAGCGCTTTTTCTTGTATCCCCTCCTTAAACACGTTACATTGATCCCATTCCATTACCTCATACACGGAGCGTTCATATGAAAACCGCCGCCGCTATCCTCGCCTGCAGCGCACTCGCTATCTCGGCTCATGCCGATGTCCTCGATCTTTCAGGACTCCAGTCCTGGGACCTCGACGGCGACGTGAGCAACGAGACACGCATCTTCCATCCGACGGGCGGCGCTCCATTCAATGTCATCCTCACCATCGACTACGACATCACCATCGAAACCGTCGGCGCGTCCTGGCTCTCGGAAGTCGTGATCCGCTTCGGGAACTCCGACGGCACCTTCCACGGCGTCTGGCCAGACACCTTCACGCCGGGAGTGGGCAATGACATCGCTGGGACCGCTCGCTTCACCGGGTCATTCCAGACCGACATCCACCTCAACCCCGACGGCGAGTTCCATGTCTCGCTCTTCGAGTCCTTCGATGACACCGCTGACGCAGTGGACGCAATCCTGCTCGACGGCTCGACGATGACGCTCGGATACTTCATCCCCGCTCCATCGAGCGCGATGCTGCTCGGATTCAGCGGCATGCTCGCGACGCGTCGCCGTCGATGAGCGTGATGATGCAAATGGCGCGGGCGCTATGATCCGAGCATGAACCTCATCCAGAAAGTCCGCGATACCGAGACCAAGCTCCGATCCGAGTCCAACCCTGTTCGACAGATGGAATCGTGGGCGCTGCTCGAGCGATTGATGGGCCGGCTGCCCGTGGATCAATCGGAGCTGGCGCGGATCATCAAGGAGCGCGACGCGATCGGTCTGGACTCGATGATCACGCTGCTGGAGAATCCAGATGCGATCCAGACCAAGGAACCCGAGCTCCCTGAGTTCACGCAAGCGGAGCTCAACGAGGCGCTGCGTGCGTTCCGTCATCGGATCAAGTACAAGAAGCTCGACGACGAGAGCCGCATCTCGCAGCGGAACCTCACGGGCGGGAAGAAGGCACAGATCGATTCAATGGTCCCTCCCGGCGCGTCGGAGTTTGACCCGCTCATCTGGAAGGTCATGGTCAAGAAAGGCATGCTCGTCTACGACGGGCAGGGGTTCTACCACGAGCCCCCGGCTCAAGGGAAACTCAAACTCGACTGATTCGGTCGCTTCATTTGCGTTTTGAGCGAACCGCAGAGGCAAATTACCCTATACTCGATGCGTATCACTCGTGGAAAGGGTCGAGTTCATGTCAACCAGCGGTCATATCAGCGCCACCGACTTCGATGAACACGGAGCGGTTGTCCGCGTGACGGTCCACAAGCTCGACGAGTACGAAGCGACCCGCTTCATCAACGAGTTCAAAGCGTACCTCACCAACAGCGGCAAGAAACGCATCGTCATGGACTACTCCGAGGTCGAGTTCGTCTCCAGCGCCGGACTGGGCGCGATGATCACCACCTCCAACGTCGTCGGCGAGTTCGAGGGCAAAATGGTCCTCACTGGGATCAACGAGAACGTGATGCAGGTCATGAAACTGACCAAGCTCAACCGCTTGCTCAAGATCGAGAAAACACTCGATAAAGCACAGAAGCAAGTGCTCAAGTAATCAATAGGTTTGCAGGTTGTGACGCTCGATTAATCGCGCGACTGGAGCTTGGCGAGCAGGCGCAGGATCTCGATGTAGAGCCAGACGAGGGTGACCATGAGTCCCCACGCGCCGACCCATTCCATGTGCTTGGGTTGTCCGGTTTTGACGCCTTGCTCGATGTATTGGAAGTCGAGGACGAGGAACAGCGACGCGAGTGCGACACAGATCCCGGTGAACGCGATCCCCATCATGCCGGTGTCCGCGTATCCGTTCCAGATGTTGATCCCAAACAGAGGGAGCAACATCAGGGCGCCGATGTAGACAAGCAATCCGATGACCGCGGTGACCATGACCTTCTGGAAGACTGGTCCGACGCGGATGATGCCGGTCGCGTATCCCAGGAGCATTCCCGCTGTGATCCCGAAGGTCGCGAGGATCGCTTGGACGACGAGCGTCTGCATCGCGTTGCTCCCTGTCGCGGGATCGACCTGTCCTCCAAGAAACTGGATCGGGATGATGTAGCTCAAAGCGCCCACAAACACCCCCTGGAACACAGCGTGGATCGGAGCGATCACGCGCGCCATCTTGGGTTTGGCGTAGATCAAGAACGAGACCACGAGCCCGAAGATGAACGAGCCGATCATGACGGGCCAGATGAACTTCGTCAGCGGCCCTCCCGAGACCATCTGCTGCCATGTAAAGATGCCGGTCGCTGAGACAATCGCGAGGAGGATGGCGGTCGCGGAGACGGTGCCTCCGATGGTCATGGTGTTGGATTCGCTCCGCGCGATCTGTTCCTGTCCAAAGACGCCCATTGCCGGGTTTCGTGATTGCAGCATGCTCATGTGTCTGTCTCCAATAGAGTGCCTTGAACCTTCTTGGTCATCGGCGTTCGGGGATTTTAGTCTTGACCTTACGTCCGGATCGTGCGATTTGTTCGCTCAGGAACCCGCTTTGGACGCCAGAACCAGCACGCGGAGCGTCTCGGCGATCGACCACGCTTGTGCGGGACACCCATCGGGATGGAAATGTCCGGATTCATCGGGTTCCGCGTCGTAGATCTCGTGGAGCTGTCCAACGCTGTCGCTGCTCATGCGCTCAGCGAGCGAGCACAGACGCTGGATGCTCGTGGTGCGTGAGACGTCATCGAAGCTCCGCGTGCGCATTAGCGCCTCGCACGCCGGACCGAGCAGCCAAGGCCAGACCGTGCCGTTGTGGTACGCCGCGTCGCGATCCATGAGCGTTCCGCTGTAGTGGGGTCGATACTGCGGATCATCCGGAGCGAGCGTCCGCACGCCGACTGGGGTGAGCAGCACATCCCACACCGCGCGGATCGAATCGTCACGGATTGCGATCGGGAGCTGAACACTCGGGAGCGAGAGCGCAAAGAGCTGATTGGGACGCAGCTCGCTCGAGCGTTCCCATTGGAGCGCCCGCGTGTGGTTGATCGGGACCAAGCAATCGACCAGCCCCCTGCCGGGTCCTTTGGTCATCTGCGACTCAAGCGATGACTGCGCCAGATCCGCTTGATCGAGCAGAGGATTTGTTTTTGTTGGATCGGTCAGCTTCGCGTATCGGCGGAGCGCGTTGATCCAGAGTGCTTGGATCTCGATGGGTTTGCCGTGACGAGGCGTAAAGGTGACGCCTTGGCGCTGCGCGTCCATCCAGGTGAGCTGCGTGTCCTCGCTCCCCGCGACGACGAGCCCGTCTCCCGGATCGATCCCGATGTTGTGGATCGTGCCTCGCGTGTACGCGTCGATGATCTGCTGGCACCCCTGGTCAAGCTCGCGTGGGAGAGCGTTTCCGGTCGCGTCGCACCACTGGGCGCACGCATGGATGAACCAGAGCGACGCATCCACGGTGTTGTAATGCGCCGGGCCGTCGTCGTCATCGAATCGGTTGGGGATCAAGCCGTGCTCGATCGCGTTTGCGAAGGTGGTCAGCGCCGCGAGCGCTTCATCGTGTCGGCCTGTGACGAGAAGCAGTCCAGGGAGCGCGATCATCGTGTCGCGTCCCCAATCGCTGAACCACGGATACCCCGCGATGATGGAGGTCGAGTCATTGCGATCGACCACATACGCATCGGACGCGGCTGCGAGCTTCGCGATCGTCTCGCGGAGCTTTGGATCATCCGGATTCCCCGCAGCCGCGAGCGCGTGATCGATCGATGACGCGATACGAGGTCGACTGCTCGCGTTCCAGTCGACGCGTGCGGAGTGCCCGTCCTGCAGCTCGATCCGCACGCTCTGGGTGACCCCTTTGCGGATCGGGACATCCCAGTGTCCCGGCGCGTAGAGGTCTTCGTGATCCGGCTGTCCACGCAGCGTTTCGTGATCGAGCCGAAGGTTGCTATAAAGGGTCTCGGAATTGTACCACTCGAGCTGCACCCCTCGGAGCACAGTGAGGAGCTCGCCGCGCTCGACCTTGACGCCTTGGACAGCTGGTTCATCGAGTGCAGCGGTCTGGAAATCCGCTGTGGACGCTGCTCCGGGATGGTTCAGCTCATGGAAGTCCCGCATCGCGAGCAGCGGGGTCAGCGTCATGCTCGCGTCAACAGGGGATTGGATCTCGTACTCGAGCACCGCCGCGTTGGAGCGATCGCAGACCTGCAGCGTCTTGCGGATCGAGATCGCCCCCTGCTGGGTCGGGAGGTGGTACGTCCACGAGACACGCCCGCACTGGTGCTCAAACCCCACCAGTCCCGGCATGATCTGTGGCGCATCCTGATCCGCGAAGCGGAACCGCGTCAGATGGATCGCGAGTTCTGGGGTGCAGCAGTGCTCCTGCTGGATCCGCACGCACTCGTCCATCGCCGACACCAGCACGGCTCTACGGACAGGAGGGGACTGACTCGCGACGAGCAAGCCGTGGTATCGACGGCGGGGGGTTGAATCAATTGACCCCATCGCGAACGACCCGTTCCCCATCGTCAGGACCCACTCGGCGCTCGAGTCATAGCCTTGGGACTGATGGGGCAACCATCCGGAGATCGGGAGGGATGAGTCGTTATGGGATGGGTCTGACAGATTCTTCACGCCAAAAGCGTAGTCAATAGACTCGCTGAGGTAGACAAGATGCCACCACCCTGCGATACTCTCTCATGGAGCCCACCCAAAAACAACCGATTGCCCATGCTCAGCCCAACTCCGGCGCGATGAACCCCAAGATCGTGATGGAGGGGATCACCTTCGATGATGTCCTGCTGATCCCGCAAGCGTCCAACGTGATGCCCGCCGATGCGATCACGGCGACGCGATTGACCAAATCCATCCAGATCAACACGCCATTGGTCTCGGCACCGATGGACACCGTGACCGAATCAGCGCTCGCGATCGCTCTGGCGCAAGAGGGCGGCATCGGATTCATCCACAAAAACCTCTCGATCGAAGATCAGGCACGCGAAGTCGCGACCGTCAAACGCTCCGCCAACGGCGTCATCACCGATCCCATCACGCTGGGGCCTGAGGACACCGTCGCTAAAGCGATCGAGCTGATGCACGCGCACAATGTCTCGGGATTCCCGATCACCCAAGATGGCTCCAACGACCTGCGATCCAAGGGCAAGCTGCTGGGAATCCTGACCCGGCGCGACCTCAAGTTCGCGTCCAATCACAGCATCGCGATCGCTGAGGTCATGACCAAAGAAGGACTCGTGACCGCTCCAGCGGGAACCACGCTCCCACAAGCAGAGAAGATCCTCAATCAGCACAAGGTCGAGAAGCTCCTGCTCGTCGACGACCACGGCTGTCTCGCTGGACTCATCACCATGCGGGACATCGAGCGTCTGAGCCAGTTCCCCAACGCGTGCGTCGATGCTCGCGGTCGATTGCGTGTCGGCGCTGCGGTTGGTCCGTTCCAGTTCGATCGCGTCGAGGCGCTGCTCGAAGCGGAGGTCGATGTGCTGGTCGTGGACACAGCGCACGGGCACTCCGCGCCAGTCATTGAAACAGTCAAGCAGATCAAAGCGAAGTACGACATCGACGTGATCGCCGGGAACATCGCGACGGCGCAAGCCGCGATCGCACTCGCTGAAGCTGGCGCCGATGCCGTGAAGGTCGGGATCGGACCCGGATCGATCTGCACGACGCGCGTGGTGACTGGTGTGGGGATGCCTCAGATCACCGCGATCATGAACGCGGTCGAGGGGATCGCGTCGATCGGATCGGATATCCCAGTCATCGCCGACGGCGGGATCCGACTCAGCGGCGACATCGCCAAAGCCATCGCCGCGGGAGCGGACTCGGTCATGATGGGATCGCTCTTTGGAGGTCTCGATGAATCCCCAGGTGAGCTCGTGATTTCCGGAGGTCGTCGATTCAAGTCCTATCGAGGGATGGGCTCCGAGGGCGCGATGGGCGCCGGATCCGCGGATCGCTACCGCCAATCCGACAAGATCAGCGGCGGAAAGCAGAAGCAGAAGTTTGTTCCCGAAGGCGTCGAGGGCTTGGTGCCGTATCGCGGAACGCTCGCGGAGTTCTCGTACCAGCTGGTTGGTGGTCTCCGATCCGCGATGGGATACTGCGGCTGCGCCACGATCGAAGAGTTCCGCACACACGCGAAGTTCGTCCGCGTCTCAGGCGCAACAGTCGTCGAGAACCATCCCCACGACATCCGCATTACAAAGGAATCCCCGAACTACACACACGCGCAGGCGAATGTGTAAATCGGGGACATCTGCTGAGTCTCAACTCGCGGCTTGATTAGGCCTCTTCTTCTTCACCCGCTTTGAGGATGCGTTCTGCGTCCGCGGGGGTCATGGATCCTTCCGCGACGTACGCCGCGAGCTCGCGTTTGGTCTTCTCGCGTTCCTTGCGGTGCTGCGTGGAGTTGATCGTCCCGAAGAAGATCCCCATCACGCCGAGGATGCCCCCAACGCCGAAGATGATCACGATGACGAGGTTGTCTCCGAGTGCGTTGATGATCGTGGATGCGTCATCGCCAGCGAGTGTGTAGCAGGACGAGCTGGATGCGAGTAGGTTCATGGTGTGTTCCTATGCGTGCGGTGTATCGGTTTATCGACAGGCGCGAGTGGATCCCGCTGAGAGGAGTCGCTCGCCTTGTTCTGGAGTCATCGACCCTTCAGCGACGTAAGCCGCAACTTCGCGTCTGGTTTGCTCGCGTTCTTTGGACTTGCTCATGGCGTGGATGATGCCGAGCATCCCGAGGAATCCGATGATTCCGGTGAAGATGATCATTGCGATGTTGGTGTCCATGGTGTTCTCCGTCGTGTCGCTCTATTTAGCGGGCCTGTCTCGGGTGTAAAGAAATGAGGTTGAATCAGTTGCATCCGCGGCGTTTGCCTGATGCGAGCAGTCGTTCGCCTTGTTCTGGGGTCATGGACCCCTCAGCGATGTACGCCGCGATTTCGCGCCGTGTCCGCTCGCTCGCGATGTTGGCCGCCATCCGAGTGAATGCTTTGACCACCACGATCAGGACGATCGCGCTGGCAATCATGGTCGGAAGGTAGACATCCTCATTATTGATAAAGTCGTGAACCAGCATTTCCATTGTGCTTCTCCAGTGGAGTCGACAAGCCCGGAATGTCCCACCGGGCTCTCGCTCGCACCACAGTATTGGGAAACCCGATCTTCCGCTTTCACGATCTTATCAGATTCGGGACCCAATTCGAAGGAAAACCGTCCCTTGATCCCGCCGGTGCCGCGATTCTGGTGTGATACGATCGGGTATGAGCATCAACGATCAAGCGAGCTACGCCCGTCAGCAGTGCATCAATCCCGACTGCGGCGCTTCGTATCCAGTCCATGAGGTCCATCTCTCGTGCGCTTCCTGCGGCGAGATGCTCGACATCGTCTACGACTGGGACCACGCGTGGCCGGCTGATCAGCGAGATTGGTCACTCTTTGAGCGCCGAGGGGCGACCTTCAGTCCCAGAGTCCCGGCAGGGGGGCAGCAGGTCACCGAATCCATGCTCGATTTCTCCGGAGTCTGGCGATTCCGTGAACTCCTCCCCTTCTGGAAGCACGCTCAGGGGGGGCAATCCGACATCGTCACGGTGGGGGAGGGACGGACCAATCTGCAGCGAGCGGATCAGCTCGCGACGCATCTTGGATTCAATCCCGATCAGGGAGGTCGGCTCTACCTTCAGTATGAGGGGTTCAATCCCTCAGGATCTTTCAAGGACAACGGGATGACGGCCGCGTACACCCACGCGCGGATGGTGGGCGCGTCGCGCGTCGCGTGCGCCTCGACAGGGAACACCAGCGCCTCGCTCGCGATGTACGCATTGCTGACAGGGATGCAGGCGTTCGTGTTCATCGGAGAGGGCAAAATCGCGTATGGCAAGCTCTCGCAGGCGCTTGATTACGGCGCGACGACGCTACAGGTTGCTGGGGATTTCGACGCGTGTCTGGCGCGAGTGCGCGAGATCGCTGAGCATCGTCCCGAGCTTGGGGTGTACCTGATGAACTCGGTCAATCCGTTCCGGCTCGAGGGTCAGAAGACCATCATGCTGCGGATCTTGGAGGGGATGAACTGGGAGGTCCCCGATTGGATCATCGTGCCGGGTGGGAACCTGGGGAACTGCTCCGCGTTCGCTAAAGCGTTCAAAGAACTCAAAGAGCTCGGATTGATCGATCGCATCCCTCGGCTCGCGATCATCAACGCGCAGGGGGCGCGGACCCTCGATCGGATCGTCAACGAGCAGGGGATCACGTGGAACGGCGGACGCTACGACCGAGGTGCGGTTCAGGCGGAGTACGAGCGGATGGATCGCGAGAACGAGCGTGCGGAGACCGTCGCGAGCGCGATCGAGATCAATCGTCCTGTGAATCTGCCTAAAGCCCTCCGCGCACTGGACATCATGGACGGCGTCGTCCGCTCTTTCGATGATCAGGCCATCGTCGAGCATAAAGGGATGGTGGGACGCTTCGGATTCGGATGCGAGCCCGCGAGTGGTGCTTCGGTCGCGGGGGCGCATGCACTGCTTCAGGAAGGCGTCATCAAACCCACGGATCGAGTCGCGTGCGTGCTGACTGGGCATCAGCTCAAGGATCCGGACGTGACGGTGGGGTATCACACCGGGCTCCCAACCAAAGCGGCTCAGCGATGGTTGGGTGAGCAGGCAGCTGGGGATGTGGGGGATTCAGCGAATCGACCGATCCGCGTCGCGGATGATCTGGAGGCGATCATCGCCGCGATGGGGTCCTGAGGGGCAGGATGGGGAATCCAGACAAATGAAGCCGGGTCCTACCCACCCGGCGTCATGAAGCGAAACTTGGGGAAGTTCCCGAAGGTTCGTTGTGGTTTGTAAATCGGACGCGGGCTCTCGCCTTCCCGCGTCCGATGAGTGGCAGCCACGTTGGCTACCCCCTCCCGAAAACCCCGGCGTGGCGGTGGGCCCCGCCGGGGGGGGTTTCCAGACTGGTTGGGGACATTGACGATCCAGCCTGGAAACCAAAGTCTTGATCCGGATCCCTGATGGAGAAGGAAACAACGGGTCGGATCAATGTCTTGGTCTGGTATTCTTGTTCGGAATACACATGGATTTTGTTTGGTTCTGTGCGTTGATTCTCTTTGAGTCGTGATTCAGATTTCGTTGTCGAGCAAGCAATGTCTCGACGCAATCATATCCGGGTCGCAAGAGATTCGGATGCATCGGGGGTTGCAGAATGAATCGAAACAAATGCCCAATAGATCAAAATAAGCGTAGCGACAATCGGTAATAGTTTCAAAAATCCCCCTTCGCGATTCGCTGTCAACATGCGGTCAGAATGATGAGTCTTTCATAATAATTCTGACAGATATCCAGGAACCATGAAGTGTATAGGTCAAACCACCTACCGAACGAAGGCTTGTGATTTTGATCAAATCGTAACTGTTACAGTTTGGCAATATTGGGCATCGAGTGACTTTTGCATAGTTCATGCACGGACGAGGAGTGTGATCGGAGGTTGGATGCAGGTATTTGTGTTTGTTTGGTATGTGATATGGTTGATTTCTACAAAATCTGCTTGTAATGAGTGGGGCGTTTCCAGTACACTGAGCTCCGATCAGGATGCTCTTGGGGTTCTGCACACTCGTGGTTTAGGTGCGGGTCCTGATCGGTCAGGAGAGAAAAGATGAACTGGGTTGCTCCTTTTTCGATGCTAAGTCTTGGACTGGTGTCTGTTTCTGCTGCCAACGCGGCGCCGCTGTCATTTTCTGAGGAAGCGATCGCTCGTGGTGTGACGTACGTGATTTCGCCGTTTACGCAGGTCCAGTTCGGATCCGGGCTCGGATTGCTCGATCTCGACGGCGATCATGATCTGGACATCATTCTGACTGGACGAACAGGCAACGCGATCGGTCTGTACGAGAATGACGGGACCGGCAACTTTACCGATCGGTCTATTGGTTCCGGGATCGGAGCACTCAACGTCTCGAGCGTCTCGTGCGCGGATTACGACAACGACGGCGACCAGGATATTTTCCTCGGGGGCTGGTTGGTGCCCTCGAAGCTCTACCGCAACAACGGGGACTTCTCATTCACCGAAGTGTCTGTCAGTGCTGGGATGGCGATCAACGGTGCTTCCATGGGATCATCATGGGGCGACTTCGATAAGGATGGGTATCAGGACCTCTACTACTCGGCACGCACCAACACCAGCAACAACACCACCAAGAACCATCTCTTCCGCAACAACGGCGACGGCACATTCACCGATGTCGCTCAGGCGCTCAACGTGGATGCTGAGGAAGACCCAACGCTCGTCTCCGCGTTCTTTGATTTCGATCGCGACGGCGATGACGACCTGTACCTCGGGACAGACAAGGGGAACTCGGGCGAGTGGTGGAACCGTCTGTACCGCAACGACGGCGGAACGTTTACCGAGATCACCGACGACGCGAACGCTCGCGCCTACATCGACTGCATGGGCATCGCGATCACGGACCTGAACAACGATTCGTTCTTTGATGTCTACATGACCGACACGATGCGCAATGCCCTATACGTCCAGGACGGCAGCGGCGTGTTTGTTGATGAGACGGATGACGCGGGTGTCACCTCCGGTGTTGTCGGGTGGGGCTGTGTGTTTGCTGACTTTGACAACGACAGCTTCTCGGATCTGTACGTCTGCAACCAGATTGCTCCAAACCGCTTGTACCGCGGCGAGGACATCGCGGATTGGCCGATGACCGATGACGGACCAGCGGCGGGAGTCGCACTCACAGGGACCTCGTACTGCGTCGCGGTGGGTGATGTGAACAACGACGGCTTGCTGGACATGCTCGTCGGTCACGTCGGACAACCTGTCAAGCTGTTCATCAACCAGTCGCCCGATGCGGCTGCGAATCACATGCTCCGTCTGCGTCCCGTGCTTGGGCCTCAGGACCTCAAAGCAGTCGGGACTTGCATGAACGTGCTGGCCAACGGGAAATGGCAAGCCGGCGAGCTGCGTTCGGGTGTGAACTACAAAGCAAGCGAGGGTGATACCCTGCACTTTGGATTGGGCACCGACACCGAGGCACTGGCCGTGGACATCGTGTGGCCCGGCGGAATGACTCGTCAGCTCACCGGGGTGCCGGCTGATCACACATGGACTGTGTACGAGCAGGCACGGATCGGTGATCTCAACAACGACGGCAATGTCGATTGGAGCGAGCGCTCCGCGGCACTGGACGCATGGACTGGGCCTGGCGTGAAAATCACTCCGGGTTCTGAGATCTTCGACTACGACGGCGACTTTGACATCGATGATGACGACATCGCGGGGATGAGCCCTTGTACACCTGATCTGACGGGCGAGGGCAGCTTGAACTTCCTAGACGTCTCGTATTTCTTGTCAAACCTGGTCGATTACAACGGCGACATGTCCTTCAACTTCCTCGATGTTTCGGGATTTTTGCAGGACTTTGGGAATGGTTGTCCATAATTCAGACCAAACTGTGATAAACTCACTGTCGGCTTATGTTGTTTCACTGACGAGGGATAGAAGATTATGAACAAGAAGAACGCACTCATTGTTTCAGCTCTTGCTGGTTTCGCAGCCACCGCTTCCGCAGGGATCGGTGGGGGGCCGTACAGCATTCCCTGGTCCACCATTGATGGTGGTGGCGTGATCAACTCCACGGGCGGCGCGTACTCGCTGAGCGGCACTGTTGGTCAGCCGGACGCTGGACCGACCATGACCGGCGGCTCATACTCGCTGACCGGCGGGTTCTGGGCCGGGGTCAACAACGCCGAGCCATGTCCCGCGGACTTCACGGGCGAGGGTGACCTGAACTTCCTCGACGTCTCCGCGTTCCTCGCGGCGTATGGGATGCAAGATCCTTCAGCAGACTTCACGGGCGAGGGTGACTTCAACTTCCTCGACGTCTCCGCATTCCTCGCGGCATATGGCATGGGTTGCCCGTAAACGATCAGTATTGAACGACACAAAGCACAACGCCCGCGAGCATGATCCGCGGGCGTTTTCAATGTGCTTTGGATTGGGGTCAATGGAGCAGATTGAGGAGGACGGGCTGGTCGAGGGGGGAGACCTCGTAGATCCGCACGCCGTTGATCTTGGATGAGTGCATGTGCAGATTCGATCCTGGTTCGAGGACCGGTTTGGGGAGTCCCTTGGGGACGAAGTACGCAAGAACGCGTGAGCCGTCGGGGGTCTGCGCCATGAGGATGCGTGTCGCTGGTTCCTGCGAGTGCTCCTCTGGTTTGTAGTTGGGTTTGAGGTAGCGCCATCCGACCAGCTGGATGGGGGTGTCGAAGTCTGCGTTGATGGTTCGTCCGAATCCCTCCTTGGTGTAGAGGGCGAATTTCTCGGGAGTATCGCACACGATCTGAGGCTCAAAGCTCCGTGTGACCTTGGTGTAGGTAATCCCGGCATCGAACGTGCCCGGCGAGTTGAGGGGGTTGAAGAGGAAGAGCGACGCCATGATGACAATGACAGCCGCGTATCCGATCCACTTCGTTTTGCTGGATTTTGTAATCTGTTGATCCGAGATCGGAAATGTTCTCGGCTCGGCAGACTCGGACAGATTCACCAGTCCCTGCTCGATGGAGCGGAGGGTATCCAGCTTGGCTTGGAGCTCGGGATCGCTTTGGAGTTGTTTTTTGAAGCTCTGGAGGTCGGCGCCTTGGAGCTCTCCGTCGATGTAGGCGAGGAGTTGCTCGTCGTGGAGCTGCGTGCTTTGAGGATCTGCTTGATCAGTCATGGTCAGCTCCTTTCTCTGAATCGGTCATCTGGTTCGGTTGGTTTGTGTGGAGGATATCCAGCAGGTTGGCGCGGGCGCGAAAGACGTGGCTGCGTGCGGTCGCCGCGGGCATGTCGAGGATCTCTCCGATCTCGGTGTAGGAATGATCGAGCAGCGAGCGGAGCAGCAGGCACGTCCGCTGCTGGACGCTGAGCGTGTCGAGTGCTTTGCGGAGGTTCGCATCGAACTCAGGCGGGAGGTGGACCTCCGGACCTTGCGTGCTAGGGCTGAGCTTAGCGATTGGTTTGGTCTCGCTCATCGCGTCGTGTTTGATTGATCGGTTGCGGATCAGCGTGGGTCTCCGTTTGATGCGTCGTTGTTCTGATCGTCGTTGATTGCGAGCGACGCCTCGGACGATGGTCGATGCCCACGCTTTGAAGTTGGTCCCAGGCGTGAACTGGTGGAGGTGCTTGAGCGCGACGATGGCGCTGTGCTGGACGATGTCGTCAGCGAGGTCGAAGCCGCATTCTGCCGCGGCGACGATCCGGAGCGTTCCTCGCGATTGCTCGAAGAGGGCCGCGAACTCTTTTTGGTCGAGTTGATCCTTCAGTTCGATATCCACGCGGGTCCAGTACATGCAGGGGGACAATGACAGACCGATCATAGTCCGAGCTTCAAAGGTGACGGGGTTTGCCAGCACCCCTGCAGAGGTCTGTGTGAGGGGCTGGTGTTGCAGAAACTCGGATTTTTTGTGTGCCTGCAACACGAGCGGGATGGGTGAACCTGTGAGCGTGTGGAGAGTGATGCGCCGGTGCATCGATCACAGATTGATAGTCAAAGACTGGAGTAACTATGTACTTGAAAGCAGTAACTATGGGACTGGCGCTGACGACATGCTCAGCGGCGTTTGCTCAGACGACGGAGGTCTCGCCGAGCGTGTTCCGTGTCGAAACTGGTGTGATGTTTGAACTCAACAATGCGGGGGCGTCCGACTTCCTCTTTAACTGGACCGACTCGAGCGGGACTGTGGTTGATGAAGCGGACCCGACGCTGATCCTGACTGCCGGGGAGACCTATATCTTCCGCAGGCTCTCGGGATCACACCCGTTCGTGATTACCGATGACACGCTCCCGGTGAGCGGGACCGACGGCTCGTATTCGCGGACCACCTTCGACGGCGCGGTGATCGACGCGGCGACGCTCGATCCGATCGCAGACTTTACTGCGGATCCTGGTCCGACGACGGACCTGATCATGTGGACTCCGACGCCGGGTGATATCGGGGAGTACTTCTACACGTGCCGAGTGACGAGCCATCCTGGGATGACCGGACGGATTGAGGTTGTCGCGCCTGCGGGGATCGACGAGGAAGACATCCAGATCAAGAGCGTGGACTTTGCAAACGGCATCGTCGAGCTGCACAACTACGGCAACAACGATCAGGACCTGAGCGGATGGAGAGCGTGCACGCACGATTTCGACGAGCAGCGTCAGTACTCAGCAGCCGGCGGACTCAACGGCGTGATGATCGAATCGGGAACTTCGATCTACCTGCACTACAACAACGATGCTCCCGCTGATCCGGATCGTCACAATATCTCGGCGATCGGCGGAAACTTTGCGCAGCCGCTTGATCATGACGCGTACGGGTTCCAGATGTACCACCCCGACGAGAACGGGAATGTGTCGTTCGGGAACGGCGAGCTCATCGCTGATCACGTCCAGTGGAATATTGATGGCGAGGGTGTTGGCGCTGCTGAGGCGCGGACGGCTCAGGTCGTCTCTGTCGGACTGTGGACTGCGGTGGGTGACTTCGTCGCGACCTCGTCGGACTCGCTCTCGTTCGAGCTGACGGACTTTGGTGATGGTCGACTCCACGGCCCAAGCAACTACAGCGTGACCAACCCCTGCATCCCAGACTTTACGGGAGAGGGACAGCTCAACTTCCTCGACGTGTCCGCGTTCCTCAGCGCATTCGGGAATCAGGACCCCATCGCGGACCTGACCAACGACACGAACTTCAACTTCCTCGACGTGTCGCTGTTCCTGCAGCTGTTCGGACAGGGCTGCCCGTAAGCGGGACGCTCGCTCAGAATGTGAACCCTTTGAAGACCCCGGACTCCCGGGGTTTTTTGTGTGGTTCAGAGCGATTCTGGCGTGGTTTGGGGGGCAATGCGGATTTGGAGGGATCAATTTCAGCGTTGCGTGCATATTGTTGGGAGCTTGGTTTCGGGTTTTTTTTGAGCTCGAATCCGCTCCGAGAAACACGAGTCCGCTCTCGCGACACGATGAGATACTGAAAGAGTTCCCATGACCATCATGATCACAGGCGGCGCTGGATTCATCGGCGCAAACTTCGCGATTGATTGGCTCAACCAGAGCGATGAGCGCATCGTGAATCTGGACAAGCTGACGTACGCCGGGAATCTTGAGAACCTGTCTTCGCTTGAGGAGGACGATCGTCACGTCTTTGTCCGAGGCGACATCGGGGATTCCGAACTGGTCGATCAGCTGCTCAGGGAGCATCGCCCGCGTGCGATCATCAACTTCGCGGCCGAGTCGCACGTGGACCGCTCGATCGAGGGGCCTGAGGCGTTTATCCAAACCAATGTCGTGGGAACCGCTCGTTTGCTCCAGTCGGCGCGAGCGTACTACGAGGGACTCGATGAGTCAGAACAGGATGCGTTCCGATTCATGCACATCTCGACCGACGAGGTCTACGGCTCGCTTTCACCAACAGACCCCGCGTTTACCGAGCTCAACCGATACGAACCCAACAGTCCCTACAGCGCGAGCAAAGCGGCGTCGGATCATCTCGTCCGCGCGTACCACCACACCTACGGGCTCCCGGTCTTGACGACGAACTGCTCGAACAACTATGGGCCGTTCCAGTTCCCAGAGAAACTGATCCCTTTGATCCTCCACAACGCACTCAAGGGCAAACCCCTCCCGATCTACGGCGATGGTCAGCAGATCCGCGATTGGTTGTTTGTGTCCGACCACTGCAGCGCGATCCGGCGTGTGCTCGAAGCGGGTAAAGTGGGAGAGATCTACAACATCGGCGGATTGAACGAGAAGGCAAACATCGAGATCGTGCATCAACTGTGCGACCTGCTCGATGAGCACAGCCCAAAGCAAGACGGCGGGTCGTACCGATCACAGATCGAGTTTGTCAAGGATCGTCCTGGACACGATCGTCGATACGCGATCGACGCGACGAAGATCGAGCAGGAACTCGGTTGGACTCCAGAGTACACCTTCGAGCGCGGCATCCGCGAGACCGTCGAGTGGTACCTGGGTCATCCGGAGTGGGTTCAGCACATCACCAGCGGAGAATACCTGCAGTGGGTGCAGAGGCAGTACTCATGAGCATCCTATTGCTGGGCGCCAACGGACAGGTGGGGACGGCGCTGCGCGAGGCGCTCTCGGATTCTCCCTCATTGATCGCGTGCTCGCGCGAGCAAGCGGATCTAGAAGATCCAGCATCGCTGCGGAGGGTGCTCGACAAGACGAATCCGAGCGTGGTGATCAACGCCGCGGCGTACACGGCGGTGGATCAAGCCGAGGACGAGCCGGATCGGGCGCGGATGATCAATACGGAAGCCGTGGATCTGATCGCGAAGCATGCAGCGAAGACCGGTGCGCTGCTCGTGCATTACTCGACGGACTATGTCTTCGATGGGACCAAAGACGGCCCATACAGCGAGGAAGACGAACCCAATCCCATGAGTGTCTACGGGCAAACAAAGCTCGACGGCGAGCGAGCGATCCGAGCGAGCGGATGCCGATCGCTTATCTTTCGAACGAGCTGGGTCTACAGCAGCAGCGGGAGCAACTTCGTCAACACGATCCGCAAGCTCGCGCGAGAGCGGGATCAGCTCAGCATCGTGAGCGATCAGATCGGAGCGCCGACCTCGGCAGTGCTGATCGCGGACGTGACCAAGCACGCGATCGAGCGTGTCAACAACGAAACTGTTACAGACAACGAGCTCGGCTTGTACCATCTCGTTGCGTCAGGGAGCACGAGCTGGTTCGGATTTGCGGAGCACTTCCTGAGCAGGGATCGTGACGCGGGATACGACGTCGCGCAGATCAATCCGATCCTTACGGCTGCGTATCCGTGCAAAGCGCGCCGTCCGCTCAACTCACAACTGGATTCGTCGAAGCTCCGCGATGTATTTGGTGTCGAGCTTCCTGATTGGACAAAGCATGTGGACGAGATGATTGCTACCATGCGTCCGCAGGAGACTTTATGAATCGCAAAGGCATTATCTTGGCGGGTGGATCCGGGACGCGGCTGTTCCCCGCGACGCAGGTGGTCTCGAAGCAGCTGCTCCCAGTCTACGACAAGCCGATGGTGTACTACCCGCTCTCGACGTTGATGCAAGCGGGGATCCGCGAGGTCCTGGTCATCTCGACGCCTCACGATATCCCACGATTTAAAGAACTCTTTGGTGACGGATCACAGTGGGGGATGTCGATCGAGTACGCCGTGCAGCCCTCGCCCGATGGACTGGCGCAGGCGTTTCTCATCGGTGAGTCCTTCATCGGTGATGCCCACTCGGCGCTGATCCTCGGCGACAACATCTACCACGGACACTCGCTCGTCACGCTCCTCCGCAACGCGTGCAAACAAGAATCCGGCGCGACGGTCTTCGCGTACCACGTCAACGATCCGAAGCGCTACGGCGTCGTCGAGATCGACGAGCACGGTCGCGGGCTGAGCCTGGAGGAAAAACCAGAGTTCCCCAAGTCGAACTACGCGGTCACTGGTCTGTACTTCTACGACAACAAGGTGGTCGAGTACGCGAAGCAGATCAAACCCTCCGCACGAGGCGAGCTGGAGATCACCGACCTCAATCGCATGTACCTCGATGCGGGAGACCTCAACGTCCAGTGCATGGGACGCGGCTACGCGTGGCTCGACACAGGAACGCACGAGAGCATGCTCCAGGCGCACCACTTCGTCCAGACCATCGAGCAGCGCCAGGGACTCAAGATCGCGTGCATCGAAGAAGTCGCGTATCGACAAGGATGGATCGACAGCGAGCAGGTTCAGCGTCTTGCTGAGCCGATGCAGAACAATGGGTATGGACAGTACCTGCTCAAGATCCTCAAGGAACAACTCGTCTGATGAACGTCGTCAAGCTTGAAATCCCGGACGTGATGGTGTTTGAACCCAGGGTGTTTGGTGACGAGCGTGGGTTTTTCTTTGAGAGCTTTCATGCCGAGTCGTTTGGTGAGCACACCGGGCTTGATGTCGATTTCAAGCAGGACAACCACTCGATGTCGCGTCGAGGGGTGCTGCGTGGTTTGCATTTCCAGAACGCGCCGATGGAGCAGGGGAAGCTCGTCCGCGTGGTGCAGGGGGAGATCTTTGACGTCGCCGTGGATATCCGTGCCGGGTCTCCGACGTTTGGGAAGTGGGTGAGTCAGGTCTTGTCGAGCGAGAACAAGAAACAGATGTGGGTCCCTGAGGGGTTCGCGCACGGGTTCTTGACGCTCTCGGATCGCGCCGAGGTGTTGTACAAAGCGACGAATTTTTATGCGCCCAAACTCGAGGGGTGCTTAGCGTGGGATGATCCGGAGATCGGGATCCATTGGCCTGAGGTCGATGAGGTTCTGCTCTCGGACAAGGATCAGCTGGGGCAACCACTGGCGCAGTGCGTCGGCGGCTCGTAACCCTGTCTCCGACGGCATTTGCGACATAGATCGTGAGCCGCGAATCGACGAATCTTGGGCTATTTGAGTGCGTGCTGCTTATACTCCCTCCGGACCATCGGCGTGATTAGGGACGCGCCGGACCAACCCAGAGGGCCTCGATGCCGAAGCAGCAGGAAACAGTCTCGAATCAGGGGAGCCGCACGCGCCGCGCGCTCGTTGTGTTGGGGATGCATCGGAGCGGGACGAGCATGCTCTCAGGGATCCTCGGGCTGCTGGGGGGCGGGATGCCGAGCAAGCGTATCGAGCCGGGACCTGACAATCCGACTGGGTTCTGGGAACCCGAATCGGTGGTCGCGGCGCACGAGGACCTGCTCAAGGAACTGAACCTGCTCGGTCATATCCCGATCAACGAACCGATCGGCGGGCGTGATGTTGTGGATTGGCTGCGAGCCGCGGGAACGCTCGACGCATGGATCGAAAGACTGCTGGGGTGCATCGAGTCGGACTTTGAAGATCATGCGATGATCGTGATCAAGGACCCACGCATGTGCCGGCTGATGCCGTTGTGGTCGCTGGTGTTTGAACGCGCCGGGATCGAACCGATCGTGGTGCTCCCGTGCCGTCATCCTGCAGAGGTCGCTGGTTCGCTCCACAAACGCAACGGGCTCGACTTTGGCCGCTCGATGTGGATGTGGATCGATCACGTGCTCCGCGCGGAGTTTGACACGCGATCGATGCCGCGTGCTGTGGTCAGATACACAGACTTGCTCAGAGATTGGCGCACGCAGATCGGGCGTCTTGATTCATCGCTGGACCTCGGACTGGATCTGAGCAAAGAAGCTCAGTCGAAGGTGGACGATTTCGTTTCGACCGATCTGCGTCACTTTGATTCCAAGCAACTCGGAACGATTAAGGTGCCGACGATTGTGCAACTGGCGATGGACGCGTACGAGCAATCGGTCGGAGTGATTGATGAGGACGCGTTCGATGCGGTTGCCCAATCGTTCGAGGAGCATCGCGTGCTCGCAGGGGGTTGGATTGTCGAGGCGGAGCAGCGCTGCAACTCCGCGTACGAGGCGAACCTTCGTGAGCGCAAGCATTCGAGCAATCTCACGGAGCAGCTCAGCGAAACCAACGAGCAGCGCAGGATCGAAGCAGCCTCGAAAGACGCGGCGATCACCGAGCTCCGCGCCGGACTCGAATCCAAAGACAACGACATCGATCGGCTCAACTCGCTGGTCGCCAATCAACTCACCGAACACTCCGAGCAGCTCAGCGAGCTCAACCAACGCGTCCAGCGCGGCGAGGAGCTGCTCGAACGCACCCAAGAACTCCTTGAGCGCAGCGAGCAGCTTCGAGTTCAGCAAGCCGAGGACGCGCAGAACGAGCGGATCGCTGAGCAGAAGCGTTCCCAGCAGCGCCAGGAGCAGTACCTCGCGGCGGTATCGACGCTCGAGTCGCGTCTGGAGAACCTGCACCAGAAAGCCGACGGCATCGAGGTCGTCGTCGATCAGTTCATGCACCACCAGTCCGCGCAGCTCGCGAACCTTGAGGGCTTCGTTGCTCAGGGCTTTGAATCGATCGGATCGAAGCTGTCAGAAGCGAATATCAACAACGCGATCCTCGAAGACCAGATCCGCGCGATCAGCAAGCGGATCGTTCCGGGATGGAAGCTCCCGATGCATGTGATGTCCAAGGCACTCGCGTTCCCGCTGCGTCACAAGAAGCGAGCCGCGGAGGATGTGCAGCTTGTCGCGTCATCGCGGTTGTTCGATGCTCGCTGGTATCTTGCGAAGAATCCCGACGTCGCTGCGGCGGGTGTCTATCCCGCGGCTCACTATGTTGGCCGTGGACACATCGAGGGGCGCGAACCCTCGGAGTTGTTCGATGCCGCGTGGTATCTGGAACGCCATCCAGACGTCGCGAAGCAAGGCATCAATCCGCTCGTGCACTACCTGCGAACAGGATGGAGCGAGGGACGCGAGATCCGCTCATCGTTGAGCGATCACGCACACCAGATCGCTGTCCCAGAGTTTGTAGCGACGACGACTCCAACAACTGTTGAAGTCAAAGCAGCGCCAGCACCGACGAGTACGATCAAGCTCCCGGAGGTTGATGCGGATCAGCTCGCGCGGACCACAGCGGTCGCGTTCTATCTGCCTCAGTTCCATCCGATCGCGGAGAACGACGAGTGGTGGGGCAAGGGGTTCACGGAGTGGCGCAATGTGTCGCGTGCCTTCCCGCAGTATGTCGGACACGATCAACCCCTGCGTCCGGCGGACCTGGGGTACTACGACCTGCGTCTCCCGGAAGTCCAAGAACGACAAGCGGAGCTCGCGATGTCCCACGGCATCGGCGCGTTCTGTTACCACCACTACTGGTTCAACGGGCGTCGGCTCCTTGAGCGCCCGCTCAACCAGGTGCTCGCGAATCCGAATATCAAGATGCCGTTCTGCATCTGCTGGGCCAACGAGAACTGGACGCGGCGCTGGGACGGTCTTGAGCAAGAGGTGCTCATGGCGCAGCGCCACACGCTCGCGTCGGATCGTCAGTTCTTCCTCGATCTGATCCCGATGCTCGAAGACCCGCGTTACCTGCGCGTGGATCGCAAGCCGGTGATTGTGATTTATCGCGCGGATCTGATGCAGGACCCGCAGGACACCGCCGCGGTCTGGCGCGACGAAGCGAAGCGTGCTGGATTGGGTGAGATCCACCTGTGCGCGGTGCGCTTCCGCACGGACGATCCGCGTCCGCTGGGGTTCGATGCCGCGATCGAGTTCCCGCCACACCATTTCCCGGCTCCAGAGATCACGCACAAGCTCGATCATGTGCATCCCGAGTTCACTGGACGTGTGCTGGACTGGAGAGCCGGGGTCGATGAGCTGATCCAGAATCCGCTCAAAGCCGATTACCGTTTGTATCGAGGAGTGAATCCCGGATGGGACAACACCGCTCGACGGATGAGCAACGCGACGATCTTTGCGGGCGCGACCCCTGAGCAGTACGAGGCGTGGCTGCGGAGTTGCATCAATATCAAGCAGCCCGAGGACGGCACGCGCGACAATCTTGTGTTCATCAACGCGTGGAACGAATGGGCCGAGGGCGCGATCCTTGAACCGAGCGAGAACTACGGCTCAGAAATGCTCCGCGCTACCGCTCGCGCGATGGGTGTCGTCCCTCCCGCTGAGTCCGTGACGACTATTCCCTCAGTGCAAACAGCGCCAGAATCTGAGAACACTACTACCACAGCTCCGCAGCTCTCGGACAAGCTCAAGTCCTACGTCCGCAAGAACCAGACACTCAACACAATCGCGTGCAGACAGCCCCAGCTCGCGCAGTCCGTGCTCCGCGCGGTCAAGGCGGTGCAACCCGAGCCTAAGCCGCTCAAGAAAGCTTCTGGAAACTCTGTCAACGGCGTGGTGTCTGGTGCATCAACAGTCAGCTGGTTTGGCAGAGCGCGTGATGATTCGGGAACGCGGACACCAGCGGTGTTTGTTTCCCACGACGCGGCTCGCGCCGGATCGCAGCTCTTGCTCCTCGAGATCGTTAGGCACATCGAAGAACGCGGCGAGTTTGAACCGATCGTGATCCTGCTCGGTGGGGGTGAGCTTGAGTCCGACTTTGGGAAGGTCGCGCGATGCTGCACCGTGTCGAGTGAGACTCCCAAGCACGGCTCGTTCGAGCAGTCGCTCAATGCGATCTGCGATGAGGTCCGCGCGATGGATCCCGCGTACGCGATCTGCGCCAGTGCGGTCTCCGCAGCAGCGGCGCAGGCGCTGACGGATCGTGGGATTACGGTGCTGACGTTAATCAACGAGCTCGTGACTTCTATGGAAGCCGCGTATGGTCCTGAGAAGGTGCTGCAGTCGGTGCAGGCGTCGGAGCGGTGTGTTTGCGTGAGTGAGTTCTCGCGGCGCGCGATGATCGACGCGTTTGATCTTCCGGAGGACAAGGTGAGCGTGGTGTATCCGGGATACCTGCCGCACCGATCGACTCCAAACACCACCAAAGCCGCGGCGAAGTTCCGGAAGAAATACAACATCCCACAAGACGCGAAGCTGGTGCTGGGTTGCGGGACCGTGCATCCGCGCAAGGGGCCGGACCTGTTTATTCGACTTGCATCGAGCTACCTGTCGAGCACTGGGTCGCGTGATACCTATTTCGTCTGGATCGGTTCGGGGGATCCCGCAGACGTGCGATGGGCGCAGCACGATGTGGAGGGCGCCGGGATCAGCGATCGCTGCTTGTTTGTCGGACAGCTCCCAGAGGTCGGCTCCGCGTTTGAAGCTTCGGACATCTTCGCGCTCACTTCACGAGAGGACCCGTTCCCGCTCGTCGGTCTCGAGGCGCTCTCGCGCGGCGTCCCGATGCTCGCGTTTGAAGGTGCTGGTGGAGCGCCGGAGGTGATCGAGTCGGACGCGGGAGCCGTGGTCCCGTATCTGGACGTGGACGCGATGCGATCGGCGCTTGCCAAGCTCTTGGATGATCCCGATGCGCATGCGTCGGCATCGAGGGTAGCGAGAGAGAAAGCGGAATCGCGCCACGCGTTTGATCACTACCTCGATGACTTGCTTGAGCTCGTCGGCCACAGCGCCAAAGCGGTGAACGCATGAGCGGCTCATCCCCTCAATCCAACGACTGGGCGCGTCTGTATCAAGACAAACGCGTCGTCGTTGTGGGCGGAGGGGGATTCATCGGGACCAACCTTATCCGTACGCTCCTCGATCACGATGTTGAGGTCATCGGGTACGGGCATAAACCCAGGTTTGCCCAAGCGATCGCGGATGCCCAGTGGGTCGAGTGTGATCTGCACAGCAGCGATGAGTCGCACGAGATCCTCGACGGATGCGATCTGGTGTACTACCTCGCGGGCAACGCGTCCCCGATGGACGCTGAGCGGAGTGTCTCGCAGCACGCGAGCACCAATCTGATTCCCGCGATCCGATTCTTTGAGCGCTGCGCCCAGCTCGGTGTCAAGCGGATCGTTTCCGTGTCCTCCGGAGGGATGGTCTACGGCTCCGGCGCGCCGCTTCCATCGAATGAAACAACGCCGACCAATCCGACCAACAGCTACGCGCTCACGAAGATCGCGGTCGAGCAGTACCTGACACTCTTTGATCAGCGGACATCGATGCGCGGGATCTCGCTCAGGGTCGCCAATCCGTTTGGTCCCTACCAACTCCCACGAGCGGGACAGGGGCTAATCGCGGCGGTGCTTGATCGCATGCACGAGAATCGAGCGGTGGATATCTACGGCGACGACGGCACCATCCGCGACTATATCTACATCAGCGACGTCATCGACGCGATGCTCCGAGCAGGAATCTACAAGGGCGACCACGGCGTATTTAATATCGGGAGCGGCGTCGGACGCAGCGTGCGTGAGGTCTTGAGCAGCATCGAGCAGGCGCTGGATCAGAAGATCGAGATCAACCACTGCCCACCAAGACCTGTGGACATCGAGGCGAGCGTGCTGGATACCACACGTGCTCAATCTCAGCTCGGATGGTCCCCGAAGGTCGCGTTCCACGATGGATTGATCGGCGCGTTCGAGTGGATGCAGTCGTATCGAAAGGCGCACGCGGACAGCTTAGCGAAAGAACCGAGCGCACAAGCGGGGGGTGTCGCATGAGTGCTCGTTTCAGTGTGATCATCCCGAGTTACAACCACGCGGGGTTCATCGAGCAAGCGATCCGCTCGGTGCTCGATCAATCCGTTGATGGAATCGAGTTGGTGATCGTGGACGACGGATCGAAGGACAACAGCGTCGAGGTCATCCGCGGGGTGCTGGATCAGTATCCCGACAAACTATCACAGCTGATGGTTCAGGAGAACCGTGGCGCGCACGCCGCGATCATGCGCGGGATCGAAGCGTCCAGAGCGCCGATCCTGTCGATCCTCAACTCCGACGACTATTACCTCCCAGGACGCTTCGAGTCGATGCTCCCAATGGTTGAGGGGCAGAAGTATGCGCTCGCGATGAGCATGCTCAAGCTCATCGACGACGAGGGAAAGCCGGTCGATAAGGATCATCCTTGGACGCTCTGGTATCTGGGCGCGCTGGATCGCATCGAGCATAATCCGACGCTTGGGTTCTCGCTGCTGGAAGCGAACTGTGCCGTGACGAGCGGGAACTTTGTGTTCACCAGAGCGCTGTACAACGAGCTCGGCGGGTTCAGCGAGCACAAGTTTGCGCACGACTGGGACTTCCTTGTGCGAAGCATGTGGTTCAGCGAACCCGTGTTAATCCGCGAGCCGCTGATGGCGTACCGCACGCACGGCGGGAACACCACCGAGCGCGTGCGTCCGCTGCTGGAAGCCGAGTGCGACGAGATCATCGCTCGCTACGCGCAGCTCTGCAAGACCAAAGGCACGCCGATGAATCCCGTAGCTCCGCATCCGGAGAACTGGGGCAGCTTCTTCGATCGCTTCGTCAGCACGCGCAAGACGTTCTGGAAAGACAACGCGAAGCGGCACCCGATCGGTCAGCTTGCTGGGCGCTGAGCGGTTTAGCGAACCGCAGGCTGCGGCGCGGACCAGGTCTCGACCATCTGTGAAAGCTCAGCGTCACTGAAGAAGTGCTTCGCGTACTTCGACTCGATGAGCTTCGATGCGATCTCGTGGGGAACGCGGAACTGATCGGAGACTTCCTTGTAGACCTGCGCGTAGAGCTTGTCGCCTCCGGTGTTCTTCTTGCCGAGCGTGAGCTTCGGGAGGTCCAGGAACTCAGCGAGCGGCTGCTGGAGCTGGTTGAGTACATCAACACGGTACAGGAACACGCGGATGTTGTTGTGCTCGATGACGCTGTATCCAAGCTCGGGATTGAAGGGGTGGTCGTGGATGTCGAGGCCGCAGTAGAAGTTGTGGTCGAACCAGTTGCAGATCACCCACGCGTCACGCGCGAAGCGATCGCGGAGCTGCTCGAGCGCCGCGCCTTTGTCGTTCATGTTCTTCTTGATGCTCAGCGACTCCGCTTCCTGGAAATACCCCGACACCACACGCTCGAACGGATCGCGGACCCCAACGACTACATTGGTCGGATGCGATCGATGCTGATTGAGGATCCGCGAATAGTGGATCCCAAGTATCGGACGCTCATCGTGGTACACGTCGGCCCAGTGCAGATGGATGCACTCGCTTCCCCCAGCACGCTCGACCGCGTCCTGGATGGTCTTGGATCCGACCTTGCCCATCTGGAAGAGGTGCACGCTTGATTCGAGCTCGTTCTTGGTGAACGTGTTGGGCACGCGGTCCTCGTATCGACCGATGTACGCGTAGTGCGTGATCGCTTCGTGGTCATCGTTGAGTCCGAGCTCTGGGTATTCCTTGCGATAGAACGCTGGATCGACGGTGTCGTGCAGGAGCTGCGAGAAGATCCGTCGTTGCCGGTAGCCGTGCTCGGCGAAGTGTTCGAGCGCGGTTTCATTCGTCACGCCCGCGTCGAGCAGGTCCGCGTTGATCCGCAGGTACGCATCGATCTCGAACGCTTCGAGCAACTCGCGAGCGCGAGGGTGCTCGTCGAGCTGGTCTGAGAGCTGCTCGATCGGTTCACGCGGCGTCGCGTCGCTCCATTGGTTCGCTGGGGTGTGCAGATTCCCAGGCGCGATCCCAGGACGAGGCTGATCAAAGTCCAGCTCCGGAGGCAACATGAGGTCGATCGGCACCTGAGGCGACCACGACTTGAACTCCTGAAGTGCCGAGGGCTTTGGAACCATTTCTGGCTCTGGTTTGATCTCAAGGTTGACATCCGGAGCAGCTGTGCTCGCGGCGCGTTGATCGATGATAAGCTGTCGCGCTAAGCGTTGTCGAAGCCGAGCGCCCTTGGATGTCCGAAGCAGCGGCGCGACGAATCGGCGTATGATCGGCACCCTCCAGAGTGTCCGCACGAGCGTGTAGCGATCGGAGCGGCGAGGCCAATCGACCCCTTCGGATTCTGGGAGCTGCTTCCAGTCCGACTGGACCTTGGATTTCCATCGCTTGAGAAACAAGCGTTCGTTCTGGGTGTCGTAGTTGTAGCGACCAGGTGTTGATCCGCCGTGATGGACGATCACACTCAGCGCGGAGATGTACACCTTGCGTCCAAGCTCTCGGACGCGCATGCAGTAGTCGATGTCCTCGCATCCCGTGATGTACTGCTCGTCGAATCCACCGAGCTTCTGGTAGAGGTCGCGAGGGGTGATCCAGCATGCCGCCATCGCGGCTTGGACCTCGCGGTTCTGGCGCACGCCCCGCGTGTCTACATGCAATCCGTCGTACAGGTTCCGCGGGATCTGCTTGTGATCAAAGACCACACCGGCGTGGTTCACGATCTCCCAGCCCGGGAAAACGTGCGTGTTGCCCACAACCCCGGCATCAGCATGCTTCTGCGCAAGAGCGATCATCGGACCGATCCATGCCGGTCTGAGCTGCGTGTCGTTGTTGAGCATGCACAGCCACTTGCCCTTCGCTTGCTCAGCCATGCGGTTGTTGTTGATCGCGTACCACCCCTGACCATCCCCACGCATCACGCGGATCTTGTCATGGTACTGTTCCAGCAGCTCCGCGGTGCCGTCGGTGCTCGCGTCGTCGTAGACGATGACCTCGTACTCGTGTCCGATCCTCCAGCCGACGGGCATCGACTCGAACAGCGAGGCAAGGCAGCAGCGCGTGAACTCGACGCCGTTGCGGACCGGGATGAGAATCGAAACTTCGATGGGAGACCCCTCAAAAATGGGTCAGCCCCGAGCGACGGCCCGGACTGTGCTTACTCGGACTGAAGACTCTTACGGCCGATGAGCACGCTCTGGTCAAAGCGCTGGTGCTCGCTGACATCGACGTACTCGACCTGATCAAAGAAGCGGCCCCATTCCCGCTTGATGTACTGCTCCGGGACCACCGCTTCGCCATAGACGCCGCGGGAGAGCTGGTTGCCGCCCTCGCCCTCGATGTCGAAGCAGAACTCGCCCGCGTCATATTTCCCGAGCCACATCGGAGTATCCAGAAACGCTCGCGCCGCGCCTCCTGCGTGTGCCGGGAGATCGGTCCGCTTGCGGAGATCATCAACCATCCGGATAAACGAACGAGGGCGCGTGCTCGCCGCGAGGACCCCGCCGGGTTTGAGCTTCTTGGAGAGCTCCTCGACCCATGCCATGTGGTTCTCTTCTGAGAGATGACTGAACACGGAGAACCCCACGATCAGATCGAAGGAGTTGTCAGGGAGAGTAGTTGGTGGCCAGGAGTCGAACTTGGCAAACCCGCATCCGAATCCGGCATCTTGGCACATATCCAGCGCCGCTTGCTGCACGTCCGCGGCGACGATGTTCTCGAGCTTCGCATCGCGGAGCAGCACCTGAGTGATCCGTCCCCAGCCGCATCCGAAATCGAGGATGCGGAGCTCGGGATTGCTGAGGTCCAGTCCGCATCTCTGTGCGCCTTTGCGGAACTCGCTGACGATCCCCACGGCACTCTTGAGCCCGTCGTGCCCCTTCTTCCCGGTGTACTGGAGCTGGATGGTCTCGTCAGGGAGTTTCGGGAGCAGCTGCTGGATCGCTGGGACCTTCTGACGACCTTGGGTGAGGACCCAAGCCCAGAGCTCGTCGGAGCATCCGAAGAAGATGTCGTGCAAGGAGGCGTTGGTATCAGCGTTCTCAATCAGCTTGGTGGCTTCGATCTCCAGAGCTGATTTGGTGAGTTGTTTGAGCATGTAATCAGTTCCTGCATGGTGCCGCGAGATGCACAGGGCAATTGCAGGATAATCATAGTCTCACAGAGTCAAAACAACCTAAATCGGGCTGGTTGCATGTTGCAGAGCCGCTCCTGATTCGATATGCACGATCCGATCGCAAAGTAGTTCCGACTGGGTCAATGAGTGGGTCACGAGGACCACGGACTGTCCTGATCGGATTTTGTTCACAATCGTGCGTTCGGACTTCATGCGGAACTCCTGATCACCCACGCTGAGCACCTCGTCGATGAGCAGGACATCGGGTTTGGTGATCGTCGCGATCGCGAATCCGAGCCGAGCGCGCATGCCTGTCGAGTAGGTCCGGACGGGCTCGTCGAAGAACTCCCCGAGCTCGGCGTAGTCGTTGATCTCATCGAGCTTCCGGTGCATGTCCCTACTAGAGACCCCCTGGAGCATCCCGCTGAGGACCGCGTTCTCGCGGCCGTTGAGTACTGGATCAAACCCCGCTTGGAGCGCCAGCAGCGAGACGCTGGAGTTGTTATTGATCACTCTTCCCGAATCGGGTTTGAGGATCCCAGAGATCACGCGGAGGAGCGTGGACTTTCCCGCGCCGTTCCGACCAAGAATCCCGAGGGTTTCTCCGGGACGGATTTCAAGATTGACGCCTTGGAGTGCTTGGAAGTAGGAGCTTCTCTTGAGGATATTGCCGCGCCTGCGATAGCGCACGCCGACGTCTACGAGCGAGATGAGCGGATCGTGTGTGGTCATTCGCTCACCACCCTTGGATAGACGTAGCGGAGCTTGTGATACATCACGACGAGCAGTCCGCAGCAGAGCAGGCAGACACCGCCGCGCCATCCCAGACCGACCAAGTCAGGGACGGACTGGTCGATGAACACCTCGCGGTAGCATTTGATGAGGTACGCGAAGGGGTTGGAGAGGAATAGACCGTGCCAGCGTTCTCCGATGGATTGGTAGTCGTAGAAGATCCCAGACAGGAACATCAGCAGCGTCAATCCCGTCGGGACCAGATTGGTCAGGTCGCGCAGGAACGGGATCGCCGCGGCGATCGCGAGCGAGGCCGCGGCATTGAGCAGCGCGTGGACCACGATGATCGGGAGCACGGCCAGCCAGTGCATCCCCGGCTCGCTGCCGTTGAACCAGACGAATCCGATCAACAGCACAAAAACCGGGATCTGCTTGAGCGTCGCTTGGAGGATACGCTCGAGCGGGAAGACAATCGGATGGACCCCGACCTGCAGCATCAGGTTCTGGCCACCTGTGATGCTTGAGCTGCTCGCGCTGACCGCTTTCATCGTCCACATCCACGGGACGAGCCCCGTGATCAGCAGCATCGCGTAGCCCTCACCGCCGCGATCGAGCAGGACATCAAAGACCACCTGATACACCGCCATGTACATCATCGGCTCAAGCACCCACCACCCGAAGCTCAGGTAGTTGCGTCGCACCTCGGAGCGCAGCCCCATCACCGCTTTGACCCACACCAGTCCCAGCAGCACCCTGAGCGGGGATTGCTTGACATGCTGGAGCTGGGAATCCTGCTCAATGTCCTCGCTCAGGATGTCCTGTCCAAACTGGTTGGAGAGCAGGAGATCACGCGCCAGCTCGTTCTCCCCAAGCATCCGAGCGGCTTGCGCGCCCTGCTCATATCCGATCGCGAGCTTGGGGAAACGCTCGCGGACCAGCGCCCAGCGATTGCTCGCGTCTTCGTATCGCTCACTGTCCATCGCGAGCTTCGCGTATCCGATCAAGAACCCAGCGTGATCCGGCGCGAGTTCCGCTGCTTTGAGTTGGGACTCGGATGCGAGGTCATAGTCCCCTCGAGCGCTCGCGAGCAGGGCGCTGTTGATCCAGGTCTCCGGATGCTTTGGATGCAATCGCTGCGCATCCTCGATGAAGACGCTCGCGTGATCCAGCTGATCCGACAGGATCGCGTGCTTCGCGGCGTCGATCGAGGACCCCGGATGGTTGGGGTATCGGTCGCGTGCCTCCGTCAGCAGCGCCCCGGCTTGTTCAAGTTCCCCAGCTTCCAGATGCGCGCGGATTCCTTGAAATATCGGGGTCGGATCATCGGGGAACAGCGTGCGGATCGAGTGCCAACGCCGAGCGCTTGTGGACCAGTCTCCATCGCGAGATGCCTGCTTCGCCCACTCGTACGCCTCCTCGGGAAGGACCCCATTGCTGAGCGGCGCGAGCTGGGATGAGGAGTCCGATTCCATAACCCTACAAGATACGGCGATCGTCCCAGCGAGTAAAGCCCCAGCGAGTAAAGCGCCAGGTAGTAAAGCGAAGTATCAATGATTCAACGGCGTGAGCGAGCGGAGAGGTCTTATTCGTGCCGGAGCGCTTCGATGGGGTCCAGATTCGCGGCTCGCATCGCGGGGTACATCCCGAAGATGATCCCGATCCCCACACTGATCACCACCGAGAGCATCACGCTCCAAGGGGTGACCACCGTCGGCATGTCCGCGACCATCGTGATGATCCATGGGATCAGGAGTCCGATCCCGATGCCGATGAGCCCGCCGGTCATGGAGAGCACGACGGTCTCGATCAGGAACTGACCGATGATCTGCTTGCGCCGCGCCCCGATCGCTCGGCGGATGCCGATCTCGCGTGTGCGTTCGGTGACCGATGCGAGCATGATGTTCATGATCCCGATCCCGCCGATGAGCAGCGAGATTCCAGCGATCGATCCGAGGACGATGTTGAACGTCCGCTGAGTCGATTCCGCTTGGCGCAGCAGCGCCAGCGGGACGCTCATGCGATAGTCGCCCTTTGGGTGGTTCATAGAGAGCATGCGTTCGATCGAAGCCGCGGTGGATTCGACATGTTCGCGATCATCAACCTCGACAATCAGCTGGTGGAGCTCGACGAGCTCGCGTGAGCGTGAGCCGTTGCCTCGGATGGTGGTGATGTCCCCGAACCGCTCGATCGCGACGTTGAGCGGGATGTACGCGTCGATGTTCTGGTCAGGGGTCTGCATCGTTCCGGACTGGGTGCTCTCGGATTTGATCACGCCGACGACCTTGAAATAACCCTGCTTGATGAGCACCTGCGCCCCGACCGGAGTCTGTCCTGCGAGGAGCTTGCGCGCCCCGTGCTCAGTGAGCACGACGACGTTGGCGTTCTGTTCAACATCGCGATCGAGCAGCTGTCGTCCCGCGAGGATCTCGCGCTGGACCAGATCAAACCACTGCGGCGTCGTCCCCACAAGGCGCAGCTCATGCGATCGACTGTTGACACGCCCCTCGGAGCGGATCAGCTTTGCGGGGACTGCGCGAACGACGGTGTCGAAGCTCTGCTCGATACGTTCGAGATCGTCGTAGAGCAAGCCGTAGATATTCATCCGGATGCGCTGCGAGTTCTGACCGCTGTTTTCCACGGCTTGCTGGGAGTTGATGATGATGTTCTGGCTACCCAATCGACGGATCTCATCGAGCGCCTTCTTGCTCGCGCCCTCGCCCACGGCGAGCATCGCGATCACCGCGCCCACGCCGAAGACCATGCCCATCATCGTGAGGATGGAGCGCATCTTGTGGAGCAGGAGCGTCTTGACACCCAGTCGCACATCGCGGTAGAGGCGTTCTCCGATCATGCCATGACCCTCGGAGTATTCTCGGTGATCGATGCGACATTCCCGTCCCGCATGACGAGCTCGTGCTGTGCGTGAGCCGCGATCTCGGGTTCGTGCGTGACCATAATGATGGTCTTCCCCTGATCGTGGAGTTCTTTGAGGATCTCCATGATCGAATCACCCGTCGCGGTATCGAGGTTCCCGGTCGGTTCGTCCGCGAGGAGCACCGATGGATCATTCATCAGCGCGCGAGCGATCGCGACGCGCTGCTGCTGACCGCCGGAGAGTTCCGTGGGACGATGACCCAAACGCTCCGCGAGACCAACACGCTCAGCAAGCGATCGGCTCCGCTTCGCGGCTTCGTTGGCATCCACCCCTTGATAGAACAGCGGGAGCTCGATGTTCTCCTGAACCGTCAACTGCTGGATCAGGTTGAAGTTCTGGAAGATGAATCCCAAGTGACTGAGTCGGAGTTCGGAGAGCTCGTCGTCGCTGGTCTGTGCGATGTCCTGACCCTCGAGTCGATAGACGCCGCTGGTCGGACGATCCAAGCATCCGAGCAGATTGAGCATCGTGCTCTTTCCCGAGCCGCTGGAACCTGAGATCGCCCAGAAGCTGCCGCGCTCGATCTCTAGATCGACTCCCGCGAGCGCATGGACGTCCTGATCCCCCATCCGGTAGGTCTTCCAGACACGCTCAAGCGAGATGACCGTGTTGCTTTTGGACTGGCTGGATTCAAAACTCAAGGCATCTTCCCGGCGCGTGCTTGCGATGGACGGCCTGACGGACGACCAGACGGCTGACCAGAACTATTCGCGTCTTGCGGACTAGAGGGACGCGCGCTCGCGATGCTCTCCTTGTCTTCCAGAGGAGGGGTGAGGAGGACCTGATCTCCTGGATTGAGCCCATCGATGATGTGGATCATCGAGTTGTTGTCGAGTCCAGTGGTCACGACGCGTGGGGTGACGTCCTTGCCTTGCTTGACGTAGACCATCGACTTGCCGGGACTGCCGACCACCGCCTGGATAGGAACAGACATCGCGTCGGCGTACTGATCAACCTTGACGGTCGCTTTGCAGCTCATCCCTGTGCGGATCTCGCTGTGGACCCCATCGATCATGACCTGCGTGTCGTAGACCTTGAGATCGGGATTCATGAACACCGACGTCGCGTCAGGGAGCGGCGCGATGCGAGTGACGGTGCCTTGAAAGGTCTTGCCCGCGAGCGCATCAATCGTGATTTCCGCGACCTGACCGACCTGGACTTTCCCGAGCGCCGATTCATGAATTCGGATCACAACCATCATCGAGTCCGCGGTCGGGAGGTGGATGAGTTCCTGGCGCTCGTAGACTTCCTGCCCCTCGTCGAGTGGTTCTGTGTCGCCGCGCCAGCTGAACTCAGAGCTGGTTGCGTAGACGACCATGCCGTTTGCTGGAGCGTGCATCTTGGTCTTCGCGATCTGGTCCTCGATCTTTTCGAGCTTGAGTTTCTGGCGCGTCAGCTCCGCGCCGTACGCACGCTGACGCGCCTCAGCTTGCACAAGATTACTCGATGATTCACGCTTGACGCGCTCAAGCGCTAGACGCATCTGCTCGATCGCCGAGTCCAGCTCATCGAGCCGGCGGACGTGCGTGAACTCCTTGAGCAGCTTCAGGTTCTCCGTCGCAAGCGCCACTTCAAGCTCAGATCGTTTCTTCGAGAGCTCGTCGGCGCGGTACTCAGTTTCCGAGAGGTACTGCTCGTCGAAGAGTTTTTTGGACCAGATAAAGGCGTCCGTCGCGCGGCGAAGGTCTTCCTCCGCGAGCGTCACGTCTGCCTCGGCTTGCATGAGCGACTTGGGCCACTCACCCTCGAGGTACTTGGTCTTGTCCTCGATCGCGAACTGGTTGTCTTGCTCCGCTTTCGCGATGTTTGCTTGATTCTGGATGCGCACCACTTCGAGGTTCTCTGACGCCGAGACGTAGTCCGCTTCGGTGTTCTCGACCTGGATCTGCTGATCGACCAGACGATCCTGAAGATCGCTCGAGTCCAGCTCGATCAACAGCTCGCCTTCCTCGACGACTGTTCCCTCGTCGATGACGTAGATGATCGAGGTGCGACCCTCGACCTGGCTCTTGACGATGTGCTGGTCTCTGGATTTGATCGTGCCGGTCTCGGTGATGTTGATGACCAGCTCGCCGCGCTCAACGGTGTAGAAATCACCCGCGTCCAGTGTTTGGTTGCTCGAACCATCGCTCATGATGGTCATCCCGCCGTAGGCAACCGCTGCGAGTGCAGCGAGGATCAGTACAACTTTAATAACTCGTCCCATGATCGTCCTCAGTTCCTTTCGATCGGCTCAGCCGCCGATTCCTGTTCGTCCGCGAGACCGAATCCGATCAAGCGCAGCGACTCAAGATCATAAGAGTCCGGATCGAACTCCACCCAATCCCCTCGATTGTTCACTTCCAGCACGCCCAGGTCCCTTTGAAGCCGCAGCTCACCGATCCGGTAGTTGACCACCGCGTTGGTCAGTGCGTCCTGCGCCGAGTTAAGCGCGTTCTGGGATTCCAGCAGGTCACGGATCTCCGCGCGTCCCGCTTGCAGGAACAGGTTCGTCGAATCCACGCGCCGCTGAGCAACACGCACCGCCTCGGCCTGAATCCGGATCGACTCGCGCGCCTCAAGCAGCGTCCGGAGCACGTTGCGGACCTCGAGCTTGACCGTGTCCTCCGTCTCTTGGAGCGAGCGGATGGTCTGCTCGTACGCGATCAGCGCGTTTCGGTAGCTGTTGCGCTCGCTCGTTCTTTCAAACGGCAGGTCAATCCCAAGCAGCACAGAATAAAACCCACGATCGGTCCGCAGGTTCGCATCATCAGATGTGGCGCTCGATACGGATCGGCTCTCTCCAAGAGACGCGGAACCCAGCAATGTGACATCGGCGCGGAGATTGTCGGCTGCGACCGCGACGCCGCGCTGCGCATCAACGATCTCGCTGACCGCGACGCGCAGATCAAGACGATTCACCAAAGCGATCCGGATCGCGTCATCCTCGCGCAGTTCCAGAGGTCCCGCGTCCTCATCCGAAGGAGGGACCAGCGTCACCGGCGCGTCCGCGCTCGGGACCTCGGTCTCTTCCGAAGAGGACTCCGGATTCAGGTACTTCGCGTAGCGCTCGGACTGGAGCAGCACATCAAACTCGTTGGGATCCAGCTGGATCTGCGCATCGGTCGGGAGTCCCAGCGTGTTCTTGAACTGATCCAGCGTCCGCTCCGCGGCTTGCACCGCGCTGATCCACGAGTTCCGCGCGCGAAGCTCGTCCTGCACCGACTGGTCCACCTGGATTTCAGGGAGCCGTCCCGCATCAGCAAGACGACGAGCACGGCGAGTCGACGAGACCACACGCTCGTAGTTCTCGACCGCGTTCTCCACACGATCGAGCTGCTGGAGCACGGAGAGGTAATCGCTCGCGATCTGGACCGCGAAGTTGCGTTTGAACCGCTCGAATCGGTAGATCGCGTACACCACATCCCGCTCGGCTTGCGTCAACGGCTCAGTCACAATGAACTCGCTCGAACCACGCAGCAGCGGGATCGAGAGACTGGTATCAAGACTCAGTCCCGTCGAGCCCTCGCGCGAGCCGCTGAGGAGCTTGACGAGATCCACCGCGAGCAGTCCAGTAAACTGAGCACCGTTCTTGAATCGTCTGGAGATCCCGAGCGAATCGGTGTTGGCGATCCCGCTGGTATCAGAGTTCGCATCGATGTCCGCGCTGACCAGCGTATCGACCATGCCGGTCCATGTGTTTCGGAACGCGTCACGCTCAAGATCGAGACGCAGCGCCGTCTGGAATACTGTTTCTTTCTGCGTCTGGTAGTTCCGGCTGTTGAACGCGGAGATCTGCAGCGCCTCGACCAGCGTGATCTTGGGCGCGTTGAGCCCACCTGTCCCGAACACTCCGTTTCCGGGATGCTCCGCCGGATCACGGAAGTAGTCCTCATCCGGCCACTGCTTGATCAGCTCGTCATCACGCGACCCGCCGCTCGCTGGAGCGCTGACCGGGAGTTTCTGCTCAAGGAGCAATCGACGCCGAAGCGTGTCGCTCGCGGGCTCGATCGTGAACCCATCCTTGTCCCGCCCCATCGCCGACTGCCAGGACTCCTCAAGCACCCGATCCGCAGCTTCATCGGCCTCCACACGATACGACTGCGGCGATCGACATCCAAAGGGCGCCAATGCAAGCCCTGCCGAGAGGACGAGCAGTACGTTCCGACGATCTGTCATTCGATTGATCATACTCAAATCGATCCACAACGCGAGGGGTCAGAATCGGCGTCCACCAGTGAAGAGTGGGGGGTATTCCATCCAATTCAAGACCCAAGTATCCGGTCAACCCACAATGTGAGCGACGGCACCAAATAGGTGCCGTGCTGAATCATACAGGTCAAGATTGGAACAGTTGCGAGAATCCAGTTCTTACTCGTGAACTCAGGAGGGTTCGGAGTGCGGATGAGCAAGCAAGTAATGGAGCCGGGGGGAATCGAACCCCCGTGCCGGGATTGTCAGCAGGGTGCTTCTACGGGTGTAGTCGTTGGTTTGATCTCGATCTCGCACCGGGCAACGACACCCTGTGGTTCGATCCAGCATCTTGAAACCTCCTCGCCAGCGTGCCAAGAGGCGCCACACGCTGACCAGTCCGATGATCGTGATCCACCGCCTCATCGGACGTCGGGCGGTGGATCCGCGGCCACTATTAGGCTGCGAGTGCGTACTGCGGTTCGGCAGTTATAAAGTTGCGTACTTTTTACGAGGCCAGCACGCTCCTCGACACGCAACACCAAGCCTTCCCAATCCGGTCGAATGCCATATCGGCCCCAGTTAATACCCTGCGGACCGCCCGCAGGGAACATCTATTCTATACATCAAAAACGAAACAGATGTTCGCAAGAGATTCGCATATCCCCGCTGATTCTGATCCACGACGCCGCGAGGGTATCGGACAGGATGGAACCCCCCAGATATTGGATAACCACTAGGGACGCAGCGATTCGTATTCGGTTCCTCCAATCTGGAAGAATTGTATTGAATTTCCGACGAGAACCGGTACATTGACTGTATCGCCGCTGGGAATGCTACTCAGGGGTATTTCGTATCGTAGGAGGGTCGAAATGTTTTCCAAGACTAGAACCATGTCGTTGTGCGCTGGACTCGCACTTGCCTCGTCGTTTGCGGGTGCAAACGACATTCCAACAACTGTGATGACCAAGCAGGTCTCCGAATCGACCGCTGAGAAGCGTCAGATTATCCGTGAGAACCTTGGCATGCTTCCTCACTCGGTCGCGCGTCAGTGGAACGAGGTCCTCCTCGATTCGATCCGCAATGACTTTGCGCGTCCGACTGTGCACGCTCGCAACCTGTACCACACCAGTGCAGCGATGTGGGACGCGTGGGCCGCGTATGACGAGCAAGCCGACCAGGTCTTGCACCAAGAAAAACTCTCAGCGAAGGACGTCCAAGCCGCACGCGAAGAAGCGATCAGCTACGCGATGTACCGCTTGCTGCGTCATCGCTTCTTGTTCTCACCAGGTGCTCCGGACGTGCTCCCTGAGTACGACCTGCTTATGGCAGAGCTCGGCTACGACATCAGCTTCACAAGCACCGTGGGTGACAGCCCCGCTGCACTCGGAAACCGCATCGCGCAGACCATCATTGATTTCGGTATGACCGACGGTTCCAATGAAGCGGGTGCGTACGCGAACCTTGTCTATCAGCCATTTAATCCACCTTTGCTTCCTGACTTCCCAGGGAATCCTGACATCCTTGATTTGAATCGATGGCAGCCGTTGGCGCTCGAGTTCTTCGTGGATCAGTCCGGCAATCCGATCCCATTCGGATACCCTGAGTTCCTCAGCCCAGAATGGGGTGATGTCACGCCGTTCGCTTTGACTGACAATGATGTTCAGGTGTATGAGCGTGACGGGTTCGACTGGTCAGTCTGGCACGATCCGGGAGCGCCTCCTTACCATGGTACCCCAGAAGGCGACGCTCGCTACAAGTGGGGTTACGAGATGGTGGTAGTTTGGTCATCGCACCTCGACCCAACTGATGGCGTGATGATTGATGTTTCGCCTGGCGGAATAGGCAATGCAACATTGCCCGATGTGTCAGAAGAAACTACATACTACGACTTCACGAATGGTGGAGATTGGGGTAACGGCTGGGACACGAACCCAGTGACCGGTTTGCCATATGAGCCTCAAGTAGTACCTCTTGGTGATTACGCAAGAATCCTCGCAGAGTTCTGGGCCGACGGTCCAGACTCCGAAACCCCTCCCGGACACTGGTTCGCTGTTATGAACTATGTCGCTGATCACCCTCTTTTCGAAAAACGATTCATGGGTGAAGGAGAAATCCTTGATGATCTTGAATGGGATGTCAGGTCCTATTTGGTCATGGGTGGTTCTATGCATGATTGCGCGATCTCAGCATGGTCTGTGAAGGGTTACTACGACTATGTAAGGCCTGTATCAGCGATCCGTGCAATGTGTGATCTTGGACAGTGCACCGATGAAGGGCTCGCGAGCTACCACCCCGGCGGGATCAATCTGATTCCAGACTACATCGAGCTCGTGACGGCAGAGTCCACCGCTCCAGGCGAGAAGCACGAGCACCTACTCGGAAGCGAAGGCAAGATCGCGATCAAAGCATGGCGCGGTCCAACCGAGATCATCAACCCTGACACTGACGAAGCCGGTGTCGGATGGATCCTTGCTGAAAACTGGTGGCCGTATCAGCGCCCGTCGTTCGTATCACCCCCATTTGCAGGATATGTTTCGGGACACTCGGTTTTCTCGAGAAGTGCTGCAGAAGTGATGACTCTGTTAACAGGTACGCCATTCTTCCCAGGAGGGATGGGTGAGTTCGAAGCTCCGATGAACGAGTTCCTCGTCTTCGAAGAAGGCCCATCGATGGACATCACGCTCCAGTGGGCAACCTACCAAGACGCGTCCGATCAGACCTCGCTCTCACGCATCTGGGGTGGTATCCATCCACCCGCGGACGACCTCCCCGGTCGTCACATGGGACAGGTGATTGGTCCTGAAGCATTCACAGAAGCCCGTCGTTTCTTCGGTGGTCTCAAGTCTTGCCCCGCCGACTTCCAAGGCGACGGCCGCGTGAACTTCTTGGACATCTCCAAGTTCATCAGCGCGTACATGAGCAACGATCAACTCGCTGACATGGACCGCGACAACGACCTCGACGTGGATGACATCTTCGGATTCATCGACGCGATGAACAACGGCTGCCCATAAACAGTCCCCCGTTCACTCGATCTCAATCACACAAACGCCCCCTCTCGTGGGGGTGTTTTTTTACGCGCTCGCAGAGTTGGTCTTTGCGTGCTGCGATGCGATCTCAGTGATGGTCTCGATGAACCGGTTCACCTCGTCGACTGTGGTTGTCCGTCCCGGAGAGACGCGGACGCCTCCCTGATCCGTATTGCCCAGCGCGTGGTGGGTCAGCGGAGCGCAGTGGATCCCGCCTCGAACAGCGATGTTGTACGCCTTATCGAGGATGTCTCCGACCTTGCGTGGACTGATGCCTTCGATGTTGAACAACACGACTGGGGTGCGTCCCTCGATCCCGTCTACGCCGTAGATGATCGCGTTGTCGATGGACTTGAGTCCGTCGAGGATCATGCTGGTGAGTTTCATCTCGTGCTCGTGTGCATCGAGCGAGAGCGTGTCCATCGCGGCGTTGAGTCCCGCGAATCCCACCGCGTTGGATGTCCCCGCTTCAAGCGCATCGGGGAGCTGCGTCGGCATCTCCAATCCCGGCGCGATTGATCCCGTCCCGCCGCGCCGTTCGCAGAAGACGCGCGCCTCGTCTTTGGCGCAGTTGTCAGGGAACGCTTTGCAGCTCAGGTACAACGCGCCGGTTCCGGTCGGTCCGCCCAATCCCTTGTGTCCCGCGACCGCGAGAAGGTCGATCCCGATCGCTTGCACATCGATCGGGATATGCCCCAAAGTCTGAGCCGAGTCCACAAGCACGAGCGCGTCGGGAGCGACGGCACTGACCGCTTTGATTGCTTCCGCGATCGGTTGGATGGTGCCCACCGCGTTGGATGCGTGCGTCAAGCACACCAGAGCCGTGCATGGCGTGCAGGCTTTGGCGATCGCTTCGGGATCGGTGTATCCGCGATCATCGCTGTCCACAAGCACCAGGTCAATTTTCTTATCCGCGGCGTAGCAGTGGAGTGTCCGCAGCACCGCGTTGTGTTCCACGACCGACGAGACAATCCGGATCGGTTCGTCACACCCATGCCGCTGCGCCGCTCGGATCACGCCGTGGATCGCGAGGTTGAGCGCATCGGTGCACCCGTGCGTGAGAACGACACGCGAGGGGCTCGGCGCGTTGATGAGCTTCGCAATCTTAAAGCGTGCCTCCTCGACGACGTCTCCCGCTGCGCGTGAGAGCGAGTGCCCTCCACGTCCCGGATTCCCTGCTTTGTTCTCGATGAAATCCACCATCGCCTCACCAACACACGTGGGCTTGGGCCAACTGGTCGCGGCGTTATCGAGGTACAAGAACGGTTGGCTTGAATCAGGCATGGATCCCTCTCGTATACTTGAAGACTCACATGATATTCCATTGAGCGGATTGGTGCCCCCCTCAAAGCCGTGGAGAACTGCATGAAAATCGCCGTCATTATCCCAGCCGCGGGGATGTCCACCCGATTCAACGCCCAGTCCAGCAGCGACACGGACCCGCTCTCAATGGGGCGCTCAAAGCTCGACGAGGACCTTGGCGGCAAGACGGTTCTGCAACGCACTGTCGAACTGTTTAACACACATGAGCTTGTGTCGCAGATCATCGTCGCGGGGCCGCATGATCCCGAAGCGATGAGTACCTTCAAGCTCCGTCACGCGGATCGCTTGAATCTGCTCGGCGCCGAGCTCGTCGTCGGAGGCGAGCTCGAACGCTGGCAGAGTGTCCAAGCGGCACTCGAAACGGTCAACGACGAAGCGACCCACGTCGCGATCCACGACGCCGCTCGTCCCGCGACCCCTCCCGAACTGATCGATCGGGTGTTTGACGCCGCGTCAAGATTTGATGCCGTGATCCCGGTGGTTCCTGTGAGCGATACGCTCAAGCGTGTGTCGAGCGAACCGATTGATGACAAGTCCGATGCGGACCCCCTCGCCGCGATCTTGGGCGCGGGAGAGTCCAACCCGATGCACGAGATTGTCGAGGGAGTTGATCGCGTGGACCTGGTGAAGGTGCAAACACCTCAGACGTTCAGCAAAGAGCTGATCTCCAGAGCATACTCGCAAGCGGATCTCACCAGTACCGACGACGCGGGGCTCGTCGAGCGATTGGGAGAGCAGGTTGTCACAGTGGTGGGGGACGAGCGGAACATGAAGCTGACGCGATCCGGCGACCTCCCGATCCTGCGCGCCATCATGAAAGTCCACGAACCCAAGTCCCGCGCCTCGCACAAGAAGTTCTGAGCTACTTGAGCTTGCTGGCGCAGTACATCCCGATCGAGACCACCATCCGCTTCGCGTTCGGTTTTCTCGGCTTATCAGCCATCAATCCGATGATCGCGTCGATGTGCTCGTTGAGCTCCGCGAGCTCGTCCTCATCGAGCCACCCTGCTGGTGAACCCACCATGACGTCACGATGCGGGACAGGGAGGATCGCGTCGCCTTGATCAAATGTTTTGGTGATCTTCTGTCCCGTGTCCTTGAGCGAGGCGCGGGCGAACTCTCCGAGCGCCTCAATCATCTCAGGCTTGCGTGGTCGATAACGCATGAACTCGAGCTTGGTGGTGTAGACCTTCGCATCGCGCCGAGCCGTGCTTTTGGTTCCGATGTCGAACAGGAGCCCGACCTCGACGAGCTGATCGATGTGCCGATACAGCGACGCGGGCTTCCGTCCCATCTGTTCCGCGATCTCGCGGACCGACGCCTCCCCCTGACTCAGCACCACCTGATGGATCTCGTGGCGCATCGGGGAGCAGAGTGCTCGGATCTGGTCGGGACAATCGATCGTTTGGTCGTCTGGGGGGCGTTGAAAGGGCATATCCAAGAATAGTCGTCAAATTAATTTGCAAACTATTGCATTTGCAAATAATTTCTGTATACTCGACGCACGGGCACCCACGAACTTGGCCCACACACATTTAGGAGGACACATGAACATCACACGCACCGCGTGCGTGCTTGGGTTGGCGATCGCTGCGTCAACTCTCCACGCCCAAGACGTCACAGACAACTTCGACAGCTACCAGGTCGGATCTTTCCCAGGCGGCGATTGGCAAGACATCGAGGATCGCACAGTCGGGAGTCCCGCGGAATCTCCGACCATGCTCGTCATCGAAACGATCGACGCGCACGGCAACCCCACGCGCGCCGTCCAGACCAACCAAGAAGCCGGGACCAACGGCTTCTACCTCAACATCCCAACCGATGTCTCCACGCACCACGTCACGATGGACGTCCGTGTGGACTCGATGCACTCGGCAAACGCGGGTTGGCCCGTGAGTGTTGGGTACTCGCGCTATCTGGGACAAGGCGATGTCAATGCCAATCCCCAGGGACTCATCTATGTCTGGACAGGTCGCGTGTGGAACCTGTTCATCGCTCCCGGCGGAGGACGTCCGCATATCGACGAACGCATGAGCGGTCCTCAGCTGATCTTGGGTCGTTGGTACACCGTGTCGTTGGAAGTCGATGTCGAGACGGGACGCTTTGACGCAAAGGTCTTCGATAAGGAAACGGGCGAGCTGCGCAACAGTCTCGTCCACAACTTCACGCAGTGGAACCCAGCGATCGATTCGTACAACTCGATCACGGTCTTTGATGGAGGCGACCTTAACTCACCGCTGCAGGGACAGTCCACGATCGACAACGTGGTGTATACCTCGGTAGCGTCCGAGCCTTGCATCGCGGACTTTGTGACGGATGGATCATTGAACTTCTTGGATGTATCGTCGTTCCTGACCGCGTTCAGCACCCAGAGCGCGTCCGCGGACCTCACCTTTGACGGTGTGTGGAACTTCCTGGACATCTCCGCGTACCTCGCGGCATACAGCGAGGGATGTCCGTAAGAAGCAGCGGACTCAGGTTCTTGACGTGCATACAGAAGCGGCCGATGTACTGATCCATCGGCCGCTTTGCAGTTTTGGGATGTGCTGAGTGTCCAGTGATCGTGCTTAGTAGCGCCGGATGACGCCGCGGACGATGCCTTGGATCTGACAGAACTGCACGCGGATCGGCTCAAAGTCCGGATTCGCGGGCTGGAGTCGGATGTGGTCCGCTTCTTTGTAGAACGTTTTGAGCGTCGTCGATCCGTCTTCGAGCAGCGCAACGACTCGATCGCCGTTGGATGCGACCTGGGCGCGCTGGAGAAGGATGAGGTCGCCGTCGAGGATGCCCTCGTCGCGCATGGATTCTCCATCGACGATGAGCGCGAAGGTGGAGCCTGAATCGTCGACTGTGCCGAGGAACTCGACCAGATCGATCTCGTCGGCTTCCGCGACCTTCTCGATCGGGTATCCCGCGGCAATCTTGCCTACGAGCGGGTACTTGAGCGGGCGTGACTCATCAGGGACCGCGATACCCTCAGCAATCGACAAAGAGCGTGCCTTGTTCGCTTCGCGAATCAGGGCGCCTTTTTTGATCAGTGCTTCGACGTGCTCGAACACCGTGACTTTGCTGACGCCGATTTCGTCGGCCAGTTCTTGCATCGTCGGGGAATAGCCACGGCGAATTCGTGAATCGCGGATAAGCTGGAGAATTCGGAGCTGCTTTGGAGTGAGATTCATGGTTCTGATCCTTCCGTTTGCTTGTGCCCACTGTTGATTGGGTTGCTGTGCGTGATGCACCGTTGATCTGGTCGGTCACTGATTGGAGACGGTCATGCTGGGTCTTCATCAGGCGCTGCCCGCTGACGAGCATGCCCAGATCGAGCATCCGCTGTCGGCGTGCGACCGTCACCAAACCGTCACCGAACTCCTGGTCCGATGACTCCCCTTGCAAAGAGCTCCCGGGGCGGAGCACGAGTGACCCGATCGCGGCGTGATGATCGTCATACTCGAATGCATAATCGCCGCCAGGGCCGAGCTTGAGAAGAGGTGCTTGTGTCATTGGAAATACTCGATTCAGTCTCTGGTCTGTCCGAGCCGTGAACAAATCATGCCTCGGTTGGTCCCAGTTTGATCGGGTCTTTCTCGGGTCGTCAAACACCTTTTACTCAACCAATGTTCGGTCAACGATAGCCGATCATCAACCGATCGGCAAGGGGAATTCCCGTTCCTGACCAGATTCGGGCGAAAAAGCACCAAAAATGGGGGTTATCGGGCTCAAAAAATCCCGGCGCAAATCCTGCCGTGACCCGAACAAACGTCTGGTTATCGGATCAGCATCCACCCAAACACGGCTCATCGAGCACGCTGAAAGTGAGCACCGGCGCGTTTGATCCGGCCTTGAATCTCAAGCATCGTCGCCGACGCTCGCAGCGCGCCCGGCTCGATGTTGAGCATCTCGCTGAGCTGATCCCCAGTGCGAGGCTCATCGAGCGCCTCAAGGATCTTCCGGCTCAGCGGATCAACATCCCCGATGGGTTCGGGTTTCGCTGCTTGAACAGCGGGCTGTTTGGGAACAGGCCCAAGCGACCCGACCCCCTGCTTGAGTGCTGGTGAGGTGCGTTCGAGGATCTCGATGATTTCTCCCGGATCGCTGACGAGGTTGGCCCCGCCTGATTTGAGCAGCTCGTTGCTCCCTCCCGAAGCGCTCGAATCGATCCGTCCCGGCACCGCAAAGACTTCGCGACCATGATCCTCCACAGCGTGTCTCGCGGTAATGAGCGCGCCCGATCGTCTGGACGCTTCGATGACCAGCACTCCGAGCGAGAGTCCCGAGATGATCCGATTGCGAGCCGGGAAGTTCTCGCTGCTTGGTGGGGTGTGGAAGGGGAGCTCGGAGATGATCGCGCCGCCTTGCTCGACGACTCGATCAAAGAGCTGTGCGTTTTCTTTGGGGTACACGTGTCCGAGACCGCATCCCAGCACGACGAGCGTTTTGGCGCTCGCGTCGAGCGCACCACGATGCGCGGCTGAATCGATCCCGCGCGCTCCTCCCGAGACGATGGTGAATCCGGCGCTCCCAAGCGAGCGTGAGAAGCGTGTCGCTTGTTCTGTGCCGTAGATCGTGCACTTGCGTGATCCGACCATCGCGATGGGGTGCTCGAAGCTCGTCGGATCAAGCGATCCACGATACTGGAGGATCGGCGGAGCGCCAGGGATCGCTCGCAGCAGCGAGGGGTACCAATCATCCAAGATCGACACGATCGAAGCGCCCGCGTCTTCCAATGTTCCGAGTTCATCCTCGACGCGCTTTGCGACGTCCGCTCTGGTCTCGATGATGCTCGATGCGGTCTGCGCCCCGATCCCCTCGATGCGTTTGAGCTGACTCATCGACATGCTCAGGACGGCTTCCGGAGATCCCGCTGCACGGATCAATCGATCGATCCGGACTGGTCCCAGTCCAGGGATCATCGTCAGCGCGAGCAGATCACGAGAAGCCGAGCTGGTCTGGTCTGGCGCCATCATTCAAACGAATCAACAAGTTTGATCGGCGCGTACCCCTTGCCCTTGGTCCGCTCGTCAAAGTCCAGGAGCCGTCCGACGACCTCGAGCTCTGTGTCCAGCCGCACGCGCGTCAGAGCGCGCATGGACACGATCTGTTGCGTGTACACATACGCCGGGTCCGGCTTGCGGATGGTGACAAACACACGCTTGCCGTTGGGAGTCCGCTCGGTCGCGTCGAGTCTGAGCGACCATCCAGGAGACGGCGCCTGCATCACGATCATGTGAAACGGATCGTCCTGATCGAGCATGACCATGGGCGCGTTCTGGAGCCGAGCCGCGGCGTCCTCGTCGCGTTCCCAGATTTTCTGGATACACCCCGAGAGCAGGAGCATCGAAACAAGCGCCAGCATGAGCGAGGCGGAGCGCCGAGCAGATCGGACGCGAAGGACAGACGGGATGGACATACAGCAGGTATACATACACAGACTCCCCAGGTGTTCGTCATGTGTATGGTAGTGGGGGGAGGCAGCGGTTGCAAGACAGAACCCGATTTCCCGGCTGCCGCAGCTTCAGAAGCGGTCCTAGGCGTAGATATCGAGCACTCGACCAGTCGCTGGGAGCAACTGCTGATGGACGCGAGTCTCGCTCGTCGCGACCTTGGGAGGAGGGGTGGGTTCAATCACCTCCCCCAGATTGGGGAGCAGCGGGGTGGGCATCGATGTGTCCTTGCACGCCGACGACAGATCCACGCGATCCTGAGCTTCGATCGCTCGATTCGATTGGAGGAATCGGTGGTAGGGGATCGTGCCGGGAGTGGCGGTGAACGGATCACGCGAAGGGATATCGTGCACGCATCGGACGATGGGCGTGATGAGGTGTCCATTCTGAGTTGCACAGACGCGCATGCCAAACCAGTGGCGAAGCGGATGCCTGCGGATCGTTGCGATTCAGCGTCCGAGAGTATCGAGCGGAATGAGTAATCCATGCGGATCATCCGCGATGTGTGATGCGAGGCTAGATGCGGATCATGACGCGTGTGGTGTTGGGGAAACATCGCTTGATGCGTACCATCACAGCGATGCGCACTGACGAGCTTGAATTTGATCTCCCCGAGTCGCTGATCGCGACGATGCCCGCTGAGCCTCGGGATTCTTCGAGGCTCTTGGTGGTGTCGCGCTCAGATCCGGATCGTTTGGAGGATCGTGTATTTTCGGACCTCCCTGAACTGCTCTCCCCAAACGACCTGCTCGTCTTCAACCGATCCAGCGTGCTCCCGGCTCGCTTCCAAGGCAGCAATCTGGAGACGGGCGGCGCGTTCGAGGGGCTCTATCTCCACGACGCGCCCCAGAGCAGCAGCGAGCAGAAATACTGGATCGCGTACGTCAAGACCAAGCGCCCACGCGTTGGTCGTCGCGTGGGATTGGTGGATGCGTCTGGGAATCCGACGAGTGTGATCGCTGAGTTTTTCGAGCCCTTCCCAGCTGAGGGTCCGGGAGCGTGGGTGCTCAAGATCGACGGCGTTGAAGGAAAATCGACAGATCAGGTGCTTGCGGAGATTGGAGGGACTCCGCTTCCGCCGTATATCTTGTCGCAGCGCAAGGCGCGGTCCCAGCACATCGATGATGAGACCGATCGACGTTTGTACCAAACGATGTACGCATCGACAGATGACTCCGGATCAGTCGCGGCTCCCACTGCAGGTCTCCACTTCACCCCTCGCGTGATGAGCGGGTTGTCTGAGCACGCTATCGAGACAAGCGAGGTCGTCCTGCACGTAGGCGCGGGGACCTTCAAACCCATCGACGCGGATCGTCTCGAAGATCACGACATGCACGCGGAGCGCTGCTCGATGGGATCCGCGATCGAGCGGTTCCAGCACGGCAAACCACCCAACAATCGGGTGTTCGCGGTGGGTTCAACAAGTGCCAGAACGCTTGAGAGCTTCGCGGCGATCCACGAGGACGGCGGGGACCTGAGCTCGGCAATCGACACGCGCATCCTGATCTCGCCCGGCTATCGCTGGAAGTGGGTCGATGGGATGCTCACAAACTTCCACCTCCCTCGCTCGACGCTGATCGCGATGGTCGCGAGCATTCTCGACTCTGATAGCGGCTCGGGGATCGATCGCGTGCAGGAAATTTATGCACACGCGATCCACAACCAGTATCGTTTTTACAGCTACGGCGACGCGATGCTGATTTTGCCGTAGTGCCGCGTGTTGCCGGGTGTGGTAAGGTGGTGGAAACTACGCAAATAGGCCGAGTTGAGACGATAATGGGGATTGGTAATCGGGGATGTGGTCATGGAACTGAGCAAACTCATCGAAGGGATTGAAGTGGAGCCGCTCGAGCGGTCGAGCTCTGATTTCTCAGTGAGGGTGTGCGATCTGACGGAGGACTCGCGCACCGCGATGCCGGGGTCGTTGTTTATCGCACGAGCCGGGACCAACGACGAGGGCGCGAAGTACATCGACCAAGCCGTCGCCGCGGGAGCGGTCGCGGTGGTGACGGACAATCCGGACGCGAAAGCTCCGGAGGGATACCACCCCGTGATCCTGTACTCTCCCGACGCGTGCGGGATCGGCGCCAAGCTCGCCGAGCGGTTTTATGGTCATCCGAGCGACCAGCTCGTCATCGCGGGAGTCACAGGAACCAACGGCAAGACCACCATCGCCCATCTCACCCAGCAGATCGTCAAGCACGCGCATATCAACCAGCATCGCATCAAATGCGGCTTGATCGGGACGGTGCAGATCGACGACGGACGCGAGTGCAGCGCCGCGCCGATGACGACACCTCCCGCGATCGAGCTGAGCCGAACGCTCTCAACCATGGTCGAGCACGGCTGCAGCGCCTGCGCGATGGAAGTCTCCAGTCATGCATTGTCACAGAAACGCACCTACGCGCTCGCGATCGACGCCGCGGGGTTCACGAATCTGACGGGTGATCACCTCGACTACCACAAAACGATCGATTCCTACACCGATGCCAAAGCGTCCTTCTTCTCCCATCTCAATCCCGGCTCGCTCGCGATCATCAACATGGACGATCCCGCGGGCAAGGTCATGGCCGGCGCGTGCCCGACTGGTGTGGTGGTCCAGAGCTGCTCGCTGACTGATCACGAAGCGGATTGGCATGGAGAGATCGTTTCGCGTTCGCTCGATGGTTTGCAGTTGAAGATCCGCTCGCCTCTGGGTGAGCTCAAGTGCGTTGTGCCGTTCTTTGGGGACTACAACGCGAGCAACACGGTTATTGCAATGGGACTCTCGGCGCGACTGCTCAGCAAGCTCGGCTTAAGCGACGCACAGATCATCGAACACTGGAAACTAACACTCCCGCGTCTCAAGCTTCCGAGCGGACGTCTGGAGCGCGTGCACTCAGCAGGTGATGACCTGCGTGTGTTCGTGGACTTCGCGCACTCGGACGACTCGATCCGCAACTGCTTGTCTGGAGTGCGCTCCGTGCTCCCGAGCGGATCGAAGCTGTGGTGCGTGTTCGGATGCGGCGGGGATCGTGATCGAACCAAGCGCCCTCGCATGGGACAAGAAGCGTGCAACGGCGCGGACCGCGTTGTGCTGACCAGCGACAATCCACGGAGCGAGAAGCCGTCGCGGATTGTGGACGATGTGCTCGCGGGACTGGACGAAGCGCAGCGAGCGCGGGTCGAGGTCCAGGTCGATCGGGCGCGAGCGATCCAGTTCGCGATCGAGAAAGCAGCTCCGGGAGACGTGATCGTGATCGCGGGCAAGGGGCACGAACCCGAGCAGATCGTCGCGGATCAATCGGGGCGGTTGGTGCATTATGTGTTTGATGATCGTGTCCACGCACGCGAGGCGCTCGATGAACGTCGGTTTAAGTTAGAGGTGAATGCATGAGTTTGTTGAGCTGGGAAACGATCCAATCCACAACAGGCGGCCGATGGGTGGTCGCGCCTGAGGAGTTCAGCGTTACCCCCGCTGGAGTGTCGATCGATACCAGAGAACTCGCGCAAGGACAGATCTTCGTTGCCTACGTGGGTCAGCGTGTTAACGGGCATGACTATCTCCAGCAAGCACAAGCACGTGGAGCCGCGATGTGCATCGTCACCGACGAGTCGCGGATCCCCAACGGATTCGCGGTCCCGACGCTCGTCGTGAGTGATCCAACCGAAGCGATCACGGCCCTCGCGAAGCACTGGCGTTCCCTGATCGCCGGGACTGTGATCGGGGTGACGGGATCCAACGGGAAGACCACGACCACGAGACTGATTTATGCCGTGCTCAGCGAAGCGGGGGATGCGTGGGTGTCTTCCAAGAGTCACAACAACGCGATCGGTGTCCCGATGTCGATCCTCAACACCCCGATCGATACGCGCTTCGCGATCTTCGAGCTCGGAACATCCAGTCCCGGAGAGATCGACGCTCGCGCCGAGCTTGTGCAGCCGGACGTCGCGGTGGTTACCTCAATCGGCAGAGCACATCTCAAAGAACTCGGATCCATCGAGGGCGTGTGCAAAGAAAAAGCGAGCATCCTGCGACACACCAAACAACGCGCATTGGTCCCAGGCGGGATCGACGAGCTTGACCACGCGATCGACGCGCTCGGACTCTCGATTCTGGTCGAACGATTCGACCCCGAATCGATCAGCGTGACGGAGACGACGGATCAGAGCGTGACCTTCGAGCTTGAGGGATCGGGCTACGACGCTCCGATCCCTGGGAAGCACAACGCGCACAACGCCGCGATCGCGGTGCTTGTGGGTCGAGCGTGGGGGATGACGAAAACGGACATCCGCGCCGGACTCGCCAATGCGACGCTCCCGGAGATGCGTCTCGATCGCGTGGAGATCCCGACGCAGACGGAGCCGATTATTCTGTACAACGATGCGTACAACGCGAATCCGGACTCGACGCGAGCCGCGTTGTCGTTCTTTGGTGATCTGGAGACTGATCAGCAACAGATCGCGATCCTCGGAGACATGCTCGAGCTCGGAGACGCGTCCGCAGCGGAGCACGAGTCGCTGCTCAGTGAGCTTGATTCGCTCGATGCCCGCGTTGTGCTTGTGGGAGAGCAGTACGCGAAAGCCGTGGGGGATCGCTTTGAGTCTATCAGCGTCGCGGACGACCACGCGATGAGCGAGCTGGCGCGGACGATCAATCCGGGGGATGTGGTGCTGCTCAAGGGATCGCGCGGGATTGGTCTTGAGCGTTTGGTGTATATCCTCATCAACCGCTACACGCCGTACGCTAAAGCGCCCGCGGCTCAAATCGCTGGGGATGACTCCGATTCATGATCTATATTCTCTTGGACATCCTCCGAGGCTGGCTCGTTGACCACAACCTCTATCCGTATTTCCGTGTGCTCGACGAGATCCAGTTCCGCACACTCGCCGCGGCGGGGCTCTCCTTCGCGATCGTTGTGTTTATGGGCAAACGCGTCATCCGCATGCTCATCAAACTCAAGATCGGCGACGGCGGAGAAACCGACGCGGCACTGCTCCGCGAGCACGCCGCGAGCAAAGCCAATGTCCCGACGATGGGAGGCATCCTCATCTGCGGCGCGATCTTTATCTCCAGCTTCCTGCTCGCCGATATCCGCGTCAATTTGGTCTACACCGGACTCTTCACGCTGCTCTGGATGACGGCGGTGGGGGGTGCGGATGATTATCTCAAACTCACCGCATCCCGAAGGGGCACCGGACGTCAGGGGCTGTACTCGTGGGAGAAACTCGTCTTCCAGCTCGGACTCGGACTCATCGTCGGATTCTTCGTCTACCGCTACGGCGTTGAGTACCAAGGCGGTCAGCAAGTCGACTCGATCGCGCACGTGCTCAACCTTCCCTTCCAGCGGACGTACGACCCCACGACCAAGTTCGCGGCTGACGGGCTGATCTACCTGAGTCTCCCTGTGTTCATGATCCTCTCGATGCTCGTTGTCGCGGGACTCTCCAACGCCGTCAACATCACCGACGGCATGGACGGGCTCGCGTCAGGAACCAGCGCCATCGTCTGCTTCGCGTTGATCCTGCTTACGCTGGTTTCCGGAGAGCTTAGCTCCTCGCAGTACCTGTACGTTCCCTATGTACCACTCGCCGATGAGCTCGCGGTGATCGCTGGAGCGATGTTCGGCGCGTGCCTTGGGTTCTTGTGGTGGAACTGCAAACCAGCGCAGATCTTTATGGGAGATACCGGCTCGCTGGCGCTCGGAGGGATGATCGGATACATCGCGATCGTCACGCGACAAGAGTTCGTCGTCCTGCTCATGTGCGGCGTGTTCCTCTTCGAGATCCTCTCCGTCGTTCTGCAGGTCGGATGGTTCAAGTACACACGCATCCGCACAGGGACCGGTCGGCGGATCTTCCGCATCGCGCCCTATCACCACCACCTCCATCAAGGGGGTTGGGCAGAAAATCAGGTCGTCGCTCGGCTCTGGTTGATCACGATCATCCTCGTCGTCGTCGCGATGGCGTCATTGAAGCTCCGCTGACGGCCCAGCAAGGGACGGCTCAACAAGGATCAGCGGGAGTTGCAGGAAGAACTTGTCTTGGATCGGGCCGTTGCTTTCGGGATCGATCTCGAAGCGCAGCGACTGAGCGTTCGGTGGGAGCTCAAGGTTGAGTGTTTCGTGGGAAGTCGGGGTGGAATCAAAGTGCTTGGTCCAGAGCGTGTGGATCGTTCCCTGATGATCGACCGAAGTGATCGTGACCGAGTTGTCGGTCCAGCGCTGATTCCAAGCGTTGACCTCCATCGTCATCCGCGTTGATCCCTGTGGGAGCTCCCATGTCATCGAGATCGGCGACTCGATCCGCGTTCGGCTCCGTGGACTCCCGAGCCAGCGTGAGGTGTGCACGATCGGGGACGGCGCCCACTGTCTCCCGCCGGTCGGTTCGATCTTCGCAGGGGAGTAGGTCTGCAGGTTGATCAGTCCCGCGTCTTCGGAGATCGTGTCTACGCCGAGCAGTTCTGCGCTGAAGGACTGCGATTCGGATCGCGTGTGCATCGGATCATCAAGCACCGCGTCCATCCCTCGGCTCGCGTTCCACTGGTAGTCCCGCACGCGCAGGCGTTCGTTGAGCGTCGTGAGCACATACATCCCAGGACTGGGTTCGACAGGGTTCTGGAGCATCACCGCGTGGACCTGATCGACCGGATAGTTGCGGGACATCGCTTTGCCGTCGGAAGCGGTGGTCTCGATCTCGATGCTCTGACCGATGCTGACGATATATCCGAGCACCACGTCCTGGTTGTTGAGCCGGATCGCGTCGTCCTCGATCTCAGGATCAAAGAAACTCGTCGCTGAGGCAAAGCCGTGGACAGCGTTCTTGCGTCCGATCGATCGGATCCGCTCGATCGGGATCGAGACGAGTTGGTCGGATTCAAGGCGTTTGCCTTGGACAAACTCCTCGTCGTTGGTCGGCTCGATCAGCATGACCACGTGCTGACCATCGGTCAGCTCCACACTCAGCGCCTGTTCATGCAGTTCCGCGTCAAACCCCTCGCGGAAGACCATGTCGTTGTCGATCCACAGCGCCCTGATCTGCTCAGGCGCAACCCGGATCTGGAGTCCTGAGCGATCTGTTCCGACGACGCCTTGCGTGGTTCCCGCTTCGTCGATCCGCATCGTGATGGTGTTGAGCTCGTCGTCGAGCACATACGCCCAGTTCGTGGGTTCAGCGATCGCGACGCTCGTGAGCATGCTCGCAGACAGGCATACAGAAAGAATCGGGATGGAACAACGCATAGTCATCACTTCTGGAAGATCGGCAGATACCGCTTGGGCATCTGAAGAATAATGAGCGACATCGCGGTCGCGTACGCTTTGCCCGCGGATCGGTCGTCCCACGAGCCGTCGTCGAGCTGGGATTCGATGAGCTCCGCTCGGATCGCGGGCCACCACGTCTCCCAGTGCTCTCCTCCAGCGAGGAACATGGACTGGACGGCGTAGTACTGTCCATAGAAATAGTGTGATCGCGAGGGCGAGGTCGCGCCAGGGAGTGCCGTGCTCATGAGGTACTCAAGACCCCGATCGATCGTGTCGTCGGAGTAGATCCCGGAGTAGTACAAGCTCGCGATCCCTGCAGCGGATCGGGGCCAGGCGCTGGATCCGGCGCTGATCTGGTATCGGAACCCGCCGTCGGGATTCTGTGTGTTGCGGACATACTCCACGGCTCGATCGATCGTGTCGCTCGAGACCTCGATCCCCGCATTCCGCGCACTCCGCAGCGCCATGATCTGACAGATCGTGACGGACACATCCGCGTCGTAGGGGACAGGGTTGTATCTCCATCCGCCTTCTTCGTTCTGTGTCTGCTCGATGAGACGGACCCCTCGGACGAGCGCCTCGTGGATGCGTGTGCTGAGCGTGGTGTCGGGACCACCACCCGTCATACCGTAGACTTCTCCGAGGAAGAGCATCGCGAATCCGTGCCCGTACATCGGTCCGTTGTTCGCTTGCGCCGCGATGAGTCCGTTCTCTTTGGTTGATTCGAGGATGAACTCGACGCCGCGCAGGATATGGTCTCTGCTCGGACCGCGCGACGCGGTGTCGCCGTCACCCATCATCGCGAGACACGCGAGCGAAGTGATCGCGACGTTCTTCCCGAAGCGTCCGCCCTCCCATGAGCCGTCGTCGTTCTGTGTGCTCGCGAGGTACGCGAGTCCATGCTCGATTGATTGATCGAGCGCGCCGGTGATCTCGGACGCCGCGGGATTGTCCGTCGCCGATGGTGAAGACTGCGCGATCGAGGTCGGCGCAAGGAGCATCAATGCCGGAGTGATCAAGAGCGGAAGTGCTCGCATCATTCTTCTTCCTCCGCCAGTGCTTTGTAGTACCGCTCCGTCAGCGTGCGATACAGCTGGGAATACGGCTCATCGAGCCCCTGACTCAGCGCATCACGCAGACGATCCGGGAGATTGCCCCAACGCGCCACGCCGTTGCTCAGGTCGTTGGCGCCGACTTCTGTTGATCCGCCAGGCATCGATGAATCGGTCGGCTCGCCGTCGCCGCTGTTTGGGGAGTTCTGCTGCTGCGACTGCTGATTGGGTTGCTGTTGCTGCTGACTCGAAGATGATGACGAGGAGGAGCTGCTGCTGGAGTTCTGATTCTGCTGCGCCGATTCGATGATCTGTTCGAGCTTGCGGATGATCTCTTCCTGCATCCGCTGCGTCGTCAGTCCCGCGTCCTGCGATCCATCTATCCGATCCGCGGCTTGTCCCATCAACCCAACCGCTTGCGTGAACGCTTCGCCCGCTTGCTTGGGAGACAGCGCCTCGTCGAGACCTCTGGTGTCCGGAGCTTCGGTTTCTTCTTCAAGACCGAGCAGCTCATCGAGCGAAGGCACACTCTCCGGCCCATCCTGCGCCGCAAAAACCGACGCCGAAGACACGGCGAGGCACAGCAGCGACGAGCGGAAGATGGTGAACATGTGGAATCGATCGATCATGGTTCTTGATCCTCTATCTCTTGTTCGATCGGTTCGGGGTTCGGGTTCATGCTTTCGATGAGTTCCTGCCCCTTCTGCGAGAGTTCACGCTGCATCCGCCCGATCTCTCGGACCCTCTCGGGGTCGGGGGTGTCTTGTTCTCCGATCGCGCGGGTCTGGATCGCGGTCAGTTCTTGGAGTGCTTTGAGGAGTTGGAGCTGCGCGACGGGAGGGATCACGGGCTGGTCTCCGCGGCCGCCTTGTCCGCCGCCACCACCACCCTGGCCGTCCTCGAAATCATCGGACTGTTGCTGCTGCTGATCCCCCAGCACGTCGATGAGCGCCTGCAGGATCGTCGCGATGCCCTGCTGATCGCTGACAAGCTGTGTCTCAAGCGTCCGCTCGCTCAGCGACGCGGACACCGATTCAAGCATCCGATCCAGCTGATCGTGCGCGAGCGAGAAGATCGGCGCATCGCTGAGTTCTTTGGTTTCATCGAGCATCAAGCGGAGCGATTCTTGCAGGTCGCTTTCGTTGCGAGCGAGCTGCCGGGCCGTCGCACGCTGACGACGATCGAGCGGCTCGCCGACCAATGCCTCGGTCTCGGTGGTGATCCGGACCTGCTCTTTGAACGCTTCCTGATACTTCCCGCGGAGCTCGTTGCGGAGCTGGGTCTTCTGACGATCCTCGGCCATCTGGTCTTGCTTCTTCGCTTCATCGAGCGCCGCTTGCAGATGCGTGAGCGAAGAAAGCTCGGACTGACGCGCGGATGCGAGATCAGCAGGCACAGAACGGATCGACGCGATCGCGTCCGCTTGCGCTTGAGCGGCGCGTGACATCGACTCCGCGATGGACTGGGTTTCTGGGAACGCCGCGGCGGCCTCGTCACGCACCGCGAGCGTGTTGCTCTGGAGCGCGATCATCGGGATGTCCAAGTTCGGAGCGTTCGCATCGAGCTGAGCGATCTGCACGCGCTGGTCCTGCAACAGCCCCTCGATGGATTCCATGATCGAAGCGAGCTTGCGACGCAGCGCCGAGTCCCGATTCTTCTGCGCCAGCTCGATCTGCTCGAGCATGTTGTCGAGCTCTTCGAGCACCTGCTGCTGCGTTCCTGCCGCTGACGCGGTCTGGTTCTGCTCAAGCTCTCCCGCGGCTTGTTCGAGCTGCTCCTCGATCCCGGAGTTGCGCCCCTGCGTCGCGGCGTCGCGGATGCCCTGCGCTCCGGTTGGGTTCTGCTGCTCCAGCGCGTCGGCTTGCTTATCCAGCGCGTCGATCATCTCGCGTGCTTCCTCAGCGGCGCGGCGCTGCTTGTCGAGGATCTTCTGGAGCATCGAACGCTCATCGTCGCTCATCTGATCGAGCGAGCGTCCGCCGCTCTGCGCGTCCAGTGCTTGGGTCTCGCTCAGGAGCTCCTCAACCTGCGAGCGGAGGTCCTCGATGGAACGACGTGCCAGCCAAGTATCCTTGCCTCGATCGAGCATCGCGATCGAGGATTCGAGCTGCTCTCGCACGCGCTGCATCTGCTCGAGCGCCTCATCGCGTTGTTCCTGCTGGAGCGAATCGGTCGCGTCTTCGGATTGGTCGTTCGCGCGATCGAGCGCCTGGTCGAGCGCCTCGAGGATCGGACTGAGCTGCGGATCATTGATCCGGTTCTGTTCCAGACGTTCCTTGAGCGCCCGCGCCGCCTCGGCTCGTGCGTGAATCTGATCGCTGATCGACGACTGGTTCCGCGCCTGATCGCTCGGCTGTTGATCACTCCGCTGGCGCACGGCTTCGATCAATGATCGCTGACGATCATCAAGACGCTTGAGCACCTCGCTCATCGAGCTCAGCTGCGTCTCGACCAGATCCACAATCTCCTGATCCTCAACCACACGGAGCGTCCGCAGCGTAGACCGCGAAACAGATCCTCGGATATCAGTCGCGATCGCGGTGATCCCGAGTCGATCACCCTGAGCAAGCTCAAGTGATCGCAGGTCCAGCGGAGTACTCAACACATCAGAACGCGATTCCTTCGGCTGAGAACTGGTGAGGACCTGCGCCTCGCGCTCTTGATCGTTGAGCAGCTGAAGCTCGATGGACGCGTCTTGAATCCCCAGATCATCAGAGACCAACGCTTCAAGATCGATCAGCGCACGAATCCCGATCACGCTGTCGCTGCTCGGTCTGGTCAGGATCGCTTCGGGTGGTGCGTCCTCAACAACACGCAGGAACACATCCATCGGATCACGTGTGCTGAGTCCATACTGGTCGATCGGCGTCACACTGACGGTTGTGCTTGAGTCAGGGGTGAGCGTTCTGGTGATGACGCTCGAGATGCTGGTTGGGGATTCTGGTTCGTGGACATCGGAGTTGAACACCCAGCTCATTTGAATGCTCGATCCAGCAAGGATCGGTCCGAACGAAGGCGAGGCAGGTGTGGTCTCGTGAGTCCCACGCAAGAAGCGGATCGTGTCCGAATCCAGCTGCTGCGCGTAGTCCGGGAGCTGGACATCGATCCGCAGTTGCTCAAGCTTCGGCGGATGCACGATCGTCACGCGCTTGGTCTCGCTCTGGTCGTCGTGCGTCTGCACGCGATACTCGAGCGTCGATCCATCGGGGACATTGGCAGCCGTGAGCGTGTGGATCGGGATCAGTTGTTCATAACGCGTCGCGTCGTCCTCGCTACGCCCCTGCTTGTTGAGTCCAAGCGTTGTCCAGCGGACCACTGTTTCCTTCTCCGGACCAAGTAGTCTCCAGCGGAGCGTCGCGCCTGGATTGTCATTCGAGGGGCCGATCAATGCTCGCGCGATGTATGCACGATCCGAAGCATGATGCTCAGTTGGTTGCGCCAGCTCGATCGCAAAGCGCTTTGGCCACTCAGTCGCGGTCCAAGGCGTCAGCACTCGCGTGATCCCGATGCCGATGGTTGCTTGATTCGTGATCCCGATTACAAGTACGATCAGCATCGCGATACCGATCTCGCTCATCTCATACAAGGGGGCGGTCTTGAGCGGAGCTTGGGTTGATGTGTTCTCGAGCCGATCACTCGCTCGGCGCTCCACGGCTTCGAGCAGCGCTCTGCTCATTGCGTCGTCCTCATCAATCCGCAGATCGACAACCGCCGCTAGTCGTGTCGCGGGAGTGGGGAGGTTGAGCGCCATGTCGCTCTGATCCGGATGCACGCGCAGCGCCGATCCGATCCAGCGTTGGTACAGACGGAGCAGGAGCAACAGACTCCCAATCAGGTACACCCATCGGACCATCGCGTTGAAATGGATTGCGTAGTCCAGCAGGATCCCGATCACGAGCAAACCTAGGGCGCTGCCGATCCATCGGAGCACGCCGCGCCAGAGCAATCGGCGGCGAACACGCTGGATGGTCTGTCCCAATGCTCTTCGGCACCCATCGCTCGAAGAAGCGGCTTGCGATCGGGATGGGGTGTGCAGTGTGGTCATGCTGGAGTGGTTGCTGTGGTCTCTATTGCTCTAACGAGAGTGTCTCTATAAATGATGCATTATGCAAGCCGAAGTATTCGTCTTCCGATCCATTCCACGCTCAGGAGCAGCACAAGCAGGATCAGCACGATCGGACGATCCCACATCGCCGTGGTCTCCGGAGGGAGCGTGGTGATCCGCGTCCGATTCGGGAGCAGATCAGGGAGCTGCGAGAGCTCGTCGCTCTTGAGCACCTGCCCGTCTGTCCGCTGACTGAGCGATCCGAGCAGCGCGTGGTTGGTGTTGGGGTTGACGGATTCATCCCACGATGCGTGCACGCGAAAGACACGCGAGATTGGCTCGCTCCCGATCAGCGGATGCTGCGTGCTCAGCGTGTACATCCCAGGCTCGTTTGGAGTCCAGAGCCCACGGCGCTGATCGCCGCTGCCGTTGAGCTGTATCTCGATGTCTGATCCCGATGTGGACATCGGTCTGATGCGCGCATCGATCTGATCAGGAAGGTTCTCAAGCACGGCACTGTCAAACAGCTCAAGCGAGACGCGGACGTCATCTCCCGGAGAGACCTGCTCCGGAGCGATCTCGAGCCGCGCAGGAGCAGCGCGACGCGCGATGGTTCCGCGCGCCAGCGTGCGGATCATCGGGAGCCAGAACTGTTCGGTAAGGTCCTCGCCTCTGCCGTAGCGCCATCTCCAGATCTCGTCGGTCCCGACGTAGCCCACCTGTCCCGCGCCGTAGCGCATCGAGGTAACCAAGGCGCTCGATTCGCTGCTCTCAAGACGATCGCCGCGAGCAAGGACCGCGATGCCCGGCTTGAGGTCCTCATCCGGGATCGTGCGTGTCCAGCGCAGGATCGACCAGCCCGTGGACGGATCGTTGACTGTTGATTGCTCGCCCTCGTCGGAGATCAGCATCCCGATCCGCATCGCTTCGGGAGTCAGCGTCATCACGCTCGGCGCGTCTTGCTGCGATTGGTTCGAGATCGAATCCGACTTCCCAGCAGCATACGGCAGCAGCGACGACAGCTCCGAACCAGTCCACGAATCCGGAGTCGCGCCCTCCCCAGCGATCCAGAGCAAGCCGCAGCCCTTGGTCTCGATGTGCTCCTTGAGCGTCGAGAGCTGGGACTCGGAGAACAGGTCCGATCGGATATCCCCGAGCACCACAACATCAAACGGCTCCCACGCTTCGAGCGTATCAGGGATCGGGCCGTTGAGCGGCTGACCTTCCTCGATGAAGCGTCGATCCGATGCGATGAGCATGGTCGTCGCGTCGATCGTCTGCTCGCGCATCAGCAGATTCTTGAGGTAGCGGTACTCCCAACGCGGATGCCCGTCGATATACAGCACACGCATCGGTTCGGAGACCACGTTGAGCTCGATCGTTTGCTGATTGTTCTCCTCGATTAAATCCTGGATCAGGTTCTCGTCACTCGGACGGATGCGAACAAGCATCCCCTTGGTCCCAGCTTCGCTGAACCGATGCGAGAGATCAACGGCATTCGCTTGGTTGCTATTTTCGTTGTCCTCATCACGAGCTCGATCACCCACGACTAGCGTGCTGGTATCAAGCGTTCGGCCGGTCGCTTGGTCGAGCAGTTCAACAATCAACTCCTCCCCATCGCGATAGCCGTCGGTGTTGACCTGCACGCGCACCGGGACGCGATCCTCGGCAAACACCGCCTGGGGCGATTCGACAATCCCGATCGACGCATCACGCACAGGTTCCGTCGACCCGATCGGGATACTGATCACAGGCACCCCCGAGCTCACCAGTGTTTCAATAAACCCGCCGCTGACCTCGTCGTGCGAGCGTCCATCGGAGAACACCACGATCCCAGAGATCGGACTCGTCCCCGCGTTGTTGACCGCTCGGCGCATCGAAGCGCCCAGCGTCGTCCCCGATCGATCCTCGATGCTCGTTGGATCAACAGTGAACCCATCGCTGGATTGCAAACGATCGCTGAACGTGTACAGGTCAATCGTCGAGTCGCTCTCGATCTGCTCGAGGATCTGGGTGTTGGATTCGAGCAACTGGTTGAGCAGCTGAGCACGCGTTGAGCGCGAGCCGTCTTGCAAAATCTCAGGCGTGTTCATCGATCCAGAAACATCAAGGAGCATGATGACACGATCGGGTTCCACAAGCTCGCGGTGCCTTTCGATCTGAGGTCCGAGCGCCAGCACGATCAGCAAACCCAGCAGCAGCACACGCACCGATCCCAGCATGAACCTCGTCCACGCGCGTCCCGCCAAACCTTTGTAACTCAGCCAGACCAGCGTCCCGAGCACGATCAGCACGAAGAGGACGATCCATGCCGGGACCTGATTCGCAAACCCGATCCCGGTGTCGGGACGTCCGAAGGTGCCTGCTTCGAATCCGAATATCCAATCGAGGAACTGGTTCATGCCGCGTCCCCCTCGAGATGAGCCGTGTGGACCGTCGCGCGATATGAGCAGCGCCGAGCGAGCATGAAGTCCGCGACTCCGAGCAATCCCGCGATCAGGAACAAGAACAGCGAGACGGATCGTCCTGGATCGGATCCTTGTCCGAAGACGCCGTCGCTCAGGGTTGTGCGCTCGCTGAGCTGCTCGACGCGCGTGTCTCCGAGAGATGAAGCGAGCGCGTCGAGTGCTGAGGTTGTCGATGCTTGATCGGATTCTTGGAGCGTGGTGTTGTGCGTATCGGGATTGAGGATCACGCTGCGTTGTCCGCTGCCCAGTTCATCGACGCGGACGTACACACCTGCGATTCTGGGGTCGGGCTCAGCTGGGGTGCTGTTGAGTTGCTCGAGTTGGTTCCCGAGGTTTGTGCTCTGCCCCGCAGTCATGATGACGGGAGCCGCGGACTGAGCGAGGAGTGAGCGGACAAGCTCGTGAATCATCGCGACAAACAGCGGACGCGCCGGTAGGTCGCTCCAGCGGACATCGAACGCGAACCCAAGAAGGATCAACGCGCCCTGTTGCTCGCTGGGATCGGCGCTGGCGCTGATCGCGATGGGGTTGAGCGCCGAATCTTGGAGCAAGACCTGAGCTGATGGGCCGGGTTCGAACACCAGCGATCTGGAGATCCGGATCGACGACGCGAGTCTCGGATACTCCGCTTCGATTCCCGAAAGGAACGATTCCGCGGAGGACCCATCGGACGCGTCTTGATTTCCCAGTGTTGATGACAGTCCGATCGCGGGATCGGAGGTCTGCGTGCGTGCCTCGCCGAGGATCAGATCGGGGGACAGGGCGCTGAGCCGATCGATCCAGTCGAGCGATCTGGGATCAGCGTCGGGAGTGAACACCATCGGCATTCCCGATGCGTGCAAACGCTCAATACGCGCCCAGGCGCGATCGTCGAGTGAGGATGGGGAAAGAATGAACAACGCATCGAGCGACGGATCGATCCGATCACCCGCGACGCGTGCTTCGATCATCTGGAACGACATCACCCCCTGATCCGCGCCGAGCGCCGCTCGCACCCAGCGTGACGGGCGGATCGATCCATCATCAATCGCGGAGAACGAATCGAGGATGCCGATCCGCAGGTGGTCGCGCACCGGGAATCCTGTGGTGCGGATGTTGTCTCTGGGATTGGAGTCCTCGTCGAGAAGCTGCGCTTGGACGACCGCCGCGCCGCCGCGCGTCGCGTTGACCTGATCACGCGAGAGCGGGATGCTCTGGCGCAGCGTGCTCTGTCCCGCTTTCCATTGGAGCGACTGGACAAGCAGCTGAGCGCCGGACTGGGGATCGGTGAGTTCGATTCTGGATTGTCCATCGCGTGAGCTGTCGCTTCTGGAGAGCTCGATCCGCACGCCTTGGATTTCATCAGTGGAGCTGTCGGTCACATCGCTCGACTGAGTCATCATCGGACGCAGGGGCTGGATCGAAGTGATCGAAACATTTCCACCAGATGAGGGATCGGGAACATCGAGGAACACGGACTCGATCCGATCAAGCGAAGTTTCAATCGCTGAGCTTTCCGACGACCATCCATTTGGGCTGAGCATCAGCGCCACATGTGTAGACGATTGCAGATCGGGGTCATCGGAACCCTGAGCGAGCAGCGCCATCGCGCCATCGATGTCCCGCGGCGCATCGGTTGAGTCGATCATCTCGATCGTGGAGCGGATCAGTCCCAGCTCGCTCGTCGGCGGATATGCATCGGCGCGAGCAGACGAGGCCGCGGTCACCACCGCGGCCCGATCCCCGCGCGTTGGATCGAGCGTTTGCAGTATCTCAAGAGCACGCCGTTTCTGATGTTCAATCGATGGTTCCCCAGAACCCAGCGCCGACGCGCTGTGGATCGAGTTGTCAATGACAAAGACTACCGTCCGCCCGCGCTGATCCACTACCCCCGATCCCAGCATCAGCACCCCAACAGCGCCAGCGATGCACAAGAGAATCGCGCAGCGTGTGAGCAGGAGCAGCAGCTGTTCGACGGTGATCAGTCGACGACGCTTCTTGTACGCTTGCTCGAGGAACCGCATCGCGCCCCAGGAGATCGGTCTATGCTTGCGGCGGAGCAGATGCACAAGGATCGGGATCGAGACACACAGGACCCCCGCGATGAGCAATCCGGGATGGAGCACGCTCAGTCCCATCATCGAGCCGCGCTCCGGAGCTTGGACAGCGCCGAGTTTCGGCGCGCCACGAAGGACGCGAGCGTCGGTCCGAGCCATTTGTGTGTCGAGACGATCTGGTGATCAAACCCCAGGGCACGGATGTCGTGCGCGATCGTCGCGTTGTGCTCGTTGAACGCGCTGAGGTAGTCCTCGCGGAGGGCGCGCGGATCGATCCTGATCGTCGGCTCGTGCTCAAGACCAACAAACGCGGCGCGATCCTCGAACTCAAAGGTCCGCTCCGCTTTGTCCAAGATCTGGAGCACGATCACATCATGACCTCGGTGCTTGCACTTTGCGAGCGCGGATTTGAGATCCGCTGGATCCATGAAGCAGTCCGAGATCAGCGCGATCATGCATCGGTTGTTGAGCTTGCCCATCATCTGGTCCATCACGCGGACGATGTCCGTCTCCTGCTCGACAGGGTGCGTCGCCAGCGCGTCGACGATCGGTTTCCATCCCGATGTCCGCGCCGAGCGCGAGACCATCGCGCGGATCTCGTCCGCGAAGACCACCAATCCCGCGCGATCCCCCTGATGCAGGGTGATGTGCGCCAGAGCCGCGGCCGTCGCCGTCGCGTGGTCGTACTTGGACCAGTTGATCCGCCCGTCTGGAGCTTGGGAACTCGCCGACCCCGACGCGTCAGAGAACAGACGCGATCCAAACCGCATCGATCCCGACGAATCGACCATGATGACGAGGTCGAGGTTGGTTTCCTGCTGGTACTGCTTGACCTGGAGCTTGTCGGATCGCGCGTAGACCTTCCAGTCCAGGTGACGAATGTCATCCCCCGCGACATAGGGGCGATGGTGGGCAAACTCGACGCTCACTCCGGTATACGGCGATCTGTGCTGTCCCGAGCGGACCCCCTCGACGATCATCTTGGCGCGGAGCTCCATCGACGAGAGCCGAGCGAGCGTCTGCGGATGGAGGTACAGATGCGGATCGAACCGGTCTGTCGGGGAGTTTGGGGGGGTTGGCGCATTGGGCGTCTGGGACATTGCTTTATCCTACCGTCAATCGTGTTCCGGGCTGCCCTTGACGGGCCCGAATCGCCGATGAAGTTGCTAGATTCAACCGAAAGGTACCTATGGCCACCATCCAAGACCGTGTCCCGGCTTCCAACATCAAACGCATCGCTGTCCTCACCGGAGGGGGGGACTGCCCGGGACTCAACGCGGTCATCCGAGCCGTCACCAAAGACGCGATCAACCACGGCATCGAGGTCTTCGGGATCGAAGACGGATTCCTCGGACTCGTCGAGGACCGGATCCGCAGACTCGACCTCGATGACGTCTCCAATATCCTCACCCAAGGCGGCACCATCATCGGATCCAACAACCGATCCAACCCCCAGCACTTCCCGGTCGGCAATGACGAGCAAGGCAACACCATCTTCAAGGACCTCACCGACGTCTGCGTCACCCACCTCAAGGTCCGCAAGATCGACGCCCTCGTCGTCATCGGAGGCGACGGCACCATGTCCATCGCCAAACAGATCACCGACAAGGGATTCAACTGCATCGGGATCCCCAAAACCATCGACAACGACCTCCACGGCACGGACATCACCTTCGGATTCCAGACCGCAGTCCACATCGCGACCGAGGCGCTCGATCGCGTCCACTCGACCGCAGCGTCGCACCACCGCGTCATGGTCGTCGAGCTCATGGGACGCAACGCGGGATGGATCACTCTCCACGCAGGGATCGCGAGCGGCGCGGACATCATCCTGATCCCGGAGATCGAGTTCGACATCGATATCGTCATCGAGCAGTGCATCAAACGCTCGCAGCGCGGCAAGCGATTCACGATCATCGCCGCCTCCGAGGGCGCCAAACCCAAAGGCGGCAAGCAGATCGTCGATCGGATCATCGAGGACTCACCAGAAGCGATCCGTCTGGGAGGGATCGCGAAATGGCTCGCCAACAAGATCGAAGAACGCACGGAAATCGAGTCCCGCTACGTCGTGCTCGGACACGTCCAGCGCGGCGGTACACCCACGGCCGGGGATCGTGTGCTCTCGACCCAGTTCGGTCACCACGCCATGGAGCTGCTTAAGAAAGGCATGACCAACCGCCTCGTCGTCATGCAGGGTGGTCAGCTCGGAGACGTCGAGATCACCAGCGCTGCCGACAAGCAGCGATTGATCCCAACCAACCACCCCCTCATCGCGGCGGCTCGGAGCGTCTACACCTGCTTCGGGGACTGAAAGACGGCGCACGAAACTCCGAAGAAGCATTCGGAGGTCTTACGCCATGCGATCAACTGGAATCTCATACCTACTCTGGTGCCTGAGCTTTGTCGGGTTCTTCGGTATCCATCGTTTCTACAACGGCAAATGGATCACCGGGCTCCTCTGGTTCTTCACAGGTGGACTCCTGCTCATCGGTCAGCTGATCGATCTTGTCCTCATCCCAGCGATGACCCATCGCGCCAACGCGAAGGATCGGATCGAGTACGCACGCTTCGCGCACTGATGCAGACGAAGTCTTACTCCGGACAACCCATCCCATATTCCAGCAAGAACTGCGAGACATCCGCGAAGTTGTAATCGCCTTCTCCCGTGAGGTCCGCGATCGGATCGCGATCGACGTACGCCGTCAGGAACGCGGATATGTCGTTGAAGTTCAGCGCCCCGTCGCGTGTGATATCCGCGATGCACACGTCCTCGGCATCTATCGACCAGAACGCGGAGACCGACCCCTCACTGAGCGACGCATCGAGCACGGTTGTCCCGATGTGTCCCATCCGGATCATGATGCGATAGCTCCCGGACTCTGCGGTGAGCGGGATCTGGAGATCAAACTCCTCGCCGTTGACCTCGAAATCGAAGACCTGGAACTCGAAGAACGCCTCATCGAATCCCTCGCCGGACTCTTCCTCGCTGAAGACCTGGACGAACGCGAAGTAGCTGATCGAGGAAGGCCCGCCGTTGTCGAGGAATCCCGCGATGCGGAGCATGCCCTCGTTCTGGACTTTGAAGTCGGATTCCATCCCGCAGCGGAGCGTGTGCGAGAAGCTACTGGCTTCGATCGGTCCCGGCCCTCGCATCCCCATGTAGCGAGCGCTCCCAGTGAAGAAGCCGTTGTCCTCATCGAAGAACGACATCATGGTTTGCGTGCTCGCGTAGAAGTCGCCGTCGTCGGACTCGATGGACACATTTGCTTGAGCTGGACCGAGGGTCTCGATGGTGTCTTCTTGGTCATCCACGACCGATAACACGTCTTCCTCATTGGTCCCATCGAGTCGAATTTCTGAGTAGGACTCGATGCTGGAGCGCACGGGTGTCGCAGCCGAGCTTGCGAAGGCAGCGACGGCGCACAGGCACGCAGCCGAGATTGTGTGAATGGGTGTCCAAGCCATCGGGGTGTATCTCTCAATCCTCTCCGCGGTTATGCGGACGCACTGAATCAGCGTACAGAACTTGATCCGAGATGTGAAGCAAAATCTGTTGAGAATCGGTGTGAATCTGAGCGTGCGAAACGCTTAGAACGGCGGCAGGTCATCGTCGTCATCGAACTGCACGTCATTCCCTGAGCCGTCACGGAAGTCCGCTTCGGGACCGCTCTTGGCGCCTGGCGCGAAGCTCTGCCGTGGAGGGTTTGGCGCAAAGTCCTGCGCTGGAGGGGTCGGATTGGGATCAAAGCCCGGCCCGTCGTATCCGTTGTTCCCGCCGCCGCCGCCGACGCCATCACCACCGCTGCTGAACTCGCTGGAGTAGCCGTAGGAGCTCCCCGAGTGCATCGAGTCCCAGTTCTTAAATCGGACGATGGAGGAATCCCAGACGAGCTTAACCGTCCCGGTTGGGCCGTTGCGCTGCTTTGCGATGATGAGCTCGGTCATGTTGAGCTTCTCGCGATTGTCCTCGTCAAACTCAGGGCTGGTCGGATCCCACGCCGGCTCGCCGCGGTGGTAGTACGACTCGCGATGGAGCAGCGCCACGACGTCCGCGTCCTGCTCGATCGAACCCGATTCACGCAGGTCGCTCATCTTCGGACGATTCCCCTCGCGCTGCTCGGCGCCACGATTGAGCTGCGCCAGACAGATCACAGGGACCTTGAGCTCGCGAGCGAGCGCTTTGATCGAGCGTGAGATCTCTGAAACCTCGACCTGACGCGACTCGCGTGCTGAGCCTGGGGAGGTCAGGAGCTGGAGGTAGTCGATGACGATGCACTGGATGTTGTGTCGCTGCTTCATCCTCCGAGCTTTGGCGCGCAGCGCCAGGACCGTCATGCCTGGGGTGTCGTCGATGATGATCTGTGCTTCTGCGAGCTCTCCGGATGAGCGTTGGAGCTTCTCCCAGTCGCTGTCGGAGACCTGTCCAGATCGCAGCTTGGAAGAGTCCACTCCGGAACGCGCGCTGAGCAAACGCTGGGTCAGCGCCGCACGCGACATTTCCAGCGAGAACACACCCACAGCGACCGGCACCGCGTCCTTCTTGTGCTGCCAAGGGGTCGAACCACCAAACGCGAGCTGCTCAGCGATGTTGAGCGCGATCGCGGTCTTCCCCATCGAGGGACGAGCCGCAAGGATCATCATTTCTTCTGGTTGGAGTCCCGAGAGGAGCTCGTCGAGGTAGTCGAATCCCGTCGGAAGACCCGTCACCGTCTTCCCCTCGGCTTGCTCGATGCGGATCATCTCCTGCATCAGCAGTTCCTTGAGCGAATCGGGTTCCGCGTTGATGTCCTCGGAAGCGATGTCGAAGATCCGCTTCTCCGCTTGGTCCACCACGTCCTTCGCAGCGCCCGGAGACCCACCCCCTTGGGTGTACGCTTCGTACATGATCTGTCCCGCAGCGTCGATCAGTTTGCGGAGACGGTAACTGTCCGCGATGTGCTTCGCGTAGAACGGCGCGTTGGCGGCACTGGGAACCGCTTCGGCGAGTTCCATCAGGTAGCTCGATCCGCCGACCTGCTCCAGCACGCCCTTGGCTCGCAAACTCTCCGCGAGTTGGACGAGATCACCCGTCTGGTGGGCTTCGAAGGTCTCGAGCAGCGACGCGAAGATCGTGCCGTGGGCTTCCTTGTAGAACTGCTCTGGGGTCGAGACGATCTCCACGACTTCTGTCAGCACCATCGGATCGAGCAGGATCGATCCCAAAAGGGATCGCTCGGCGTCGATGTGGTGGGGGGGCGAGCGGTCGAAAAGTTGAGCCGCGTCGATCGTCGGCTTCCGCTTCTTGCCAAAGCTCTTGGGCTCCTGCCCGTCCAGATAGTTGGTTTGGGTCGTCATCTCAGTCACGCATATATATTGGCAGCTCAACGACTCGATGTCTCGGATTCACCAGGTTATCCCGAGCGAATTGTTGCCAAACCGCCCGTAGAATCCCTTGATGAGCGAACAAACAGAAACTGTCCACTTTTACGACGAGGGAGAACGGCTCCCGGACGATCTCCCCGCCTCGCCGTTCCCGATCTTCAAGCAATGGTTCGACCAAGCGTGGGACGAGCGGATCACCCCCAACGCCAACGCGATGACCATCTCCACGCTCCACGAGGACGGCTACCCCGATTCTCGGATCGTGCTGTGCAAAGAAATCGAACCCAGCAACGGATCGATCGTCTTCTACACCAACTACAACGGAGCGAAGGGGCAGCAACTCGCGGCCAACGCGTTCGCGTCCGTCGTCTTCCACTGGGACAAGTACGAGCGTCAGGTCCGCATCCGTGGGCCGATCGTCCACGCGAGCGAGGATGAATCGGATCGCTACTTCGCATCGCGCCGATTGGAGTCGAGACTCGGCGCGTGGATCAGCGATCAGTCCCAGCCCATCGAATCCCGCGAGGCGTTGCTGAGCAAGGCATCGGAAGTGATCAGCAAGTTGAATCTTGATGCGTCAGCATTGATGAACGGCGAGGACATCGAGATCCCGCGTCCACCCCACTGGGGAGGTTTCCGTCTCCACGCGATGCACATGGAACTCTGGGCCGGCGGGGTCGGACGCATCCACGATCGGGCGCGCTGGACGAGGGACCTGCGGATCGAGAACGATCAACCGATCGCGGGCGAGTGGTCATCGACCCGCCTCCAGCCTTGATTTAGATCATTGATTTGATGAGCGCGTTGCGGATGCGGTCCCACGTGCGATCATCGACGGGCTCGCCGGTCTTAGTCGCGATGCGAGCCTCGGCGAGTCTTTCCAGCTGTGTCCAGTGTCCCAGCAGGACGCGCCATGCCCAGAACAGTGAACGCTTGGGATCGTACAGATTGGTCGGCTCGCTGGTGAGCCCGTTGAGTTCGACGATCCCGAACCCTTTCCCTTGCGCGAGTTCGTCAAGCGAGGCGCAGCGGAGGTCGAATCGACCGATGTCAAACCCGCTGCCGGCGCGTTGATCGAAGCCGTCGATGATCTGGTTGATCCGATCAGTGAGTTCAGGGGTGATGAGATGCTCGCCGTCGGTGAACTTCGCGCCCTGCGCGTGGTTGCCCGCGATCCCGAGACGGACCTTCTGCCCTTTATCCGGAACCCAGTTGAGGCGCGTCTTGTTGTGCTCAAAGAACACCCCCGGCTGAGCGCGATGGCGCTTGTGCGAGAGGATGAGCTTGCGGAGCGTGTGCTTGCCGTCGCCTCGCAGGGTCGGGAAGTGCTTGATGGTGATCGCGTAGATGTACCCGCTCGGGCCGTCATAGTCTGGATCGCGGATCGCTTCCTCGTGGCGCATCCACAGGACCCCAAGCTCATGGGGTCCAGGATGGAACTTCTGGAGCACGAACGGCTCTCCGGAAGATTCGCAGTATCCACGCACGTCATCAATGGTCTTGAGCAGCTTGACGCCGCGGCCCTGCTCGCCCTCGTCGGGTTTGGCGATGATCGGAACCCCTCCGAGTTCAGCGTCGTTTTCGATCGCGCTCAGCGCCGCTTTCGTGCGAGCGTCTGCAGTGGATTTGTCGATGAGCACGCAGTGGAGGACGGACTCTTCGGGATCGTCGCCGTCCCCGAGTTTGGTGTTGAGATCGATCTTGGATTCGCCCTGCACGCCGCCGTCGTAGGAGTATCCGGGATTGACCGCGGTGAGTGGTTGGAGACCGCGCCGGATCATGCGTTTGACTCCCCACCAGAGGACGGGCAAGTAGATGATCACCCTCGGCCAGTACTCATGATTGGTCGCGCGTCGGAACCATCCCTTGATTCGTTGGCGTCCTCCCCACGTGATGATGAGGCGCAGGCCGTGGACTGTTGCGAGCGTCAAGACGCATCCCAGCGCCAGTCCAACAACCCCAACACGCTCGCTCAATCCCACGGCCCATCCCGCGACGATCATCCCAACAAGCATCGCGGGAACCACAAACAGGATCCCCCTGACCCATCTCCACGCGCCAAGCGGACGCTCGAGCGCATTGGCGCCGCGGACGAGCCACCAAGTGCGTCCAACAAGCAGTCCGAGGATCGCGACCGCGAGGTCGATCCGCATCATCACGACCATGATCGCCGCGAGCACAATCGTCACATGCGGCAGGTACCTCGTCACCACAACCAACCCAATAAGCTGCAGCCACCACGGGATTGATTTGACCAGCGATCCGATCCAGTGAAGCAGCGCGTCGCCGCCGTGGCGTGTCGGGACTGGCGCGAGGTTCAGGTAGTCCGTCCGCGGCTCAACCCCAGGCGCATCGTGACGATCGAAGAACTCGTTGAGATACCCCGCCGTCTCCTGTGCTTGCATGAACGGCATGAAGTGCGACGCATCAAGCATGACGAGTCGAGAGGTCGGCATCATCGCGTGATGCTTCTCCGCGCCGCTCGCGGCGACGAGCGGATCATCGCGGCCATGCAGTATCAGCGTCGGAGTCTCAATGCTCGGCATGATCCGCGTCAGCTCGCGCTGGTCCGAGTCCCAGAAGCTCCAGAGCCAACCGATCCTCAAATCACGCGATCCAAGTAAACCAAAGTGCGGAATCAGCTCGGGGACAACTCCAGCAATCCCAAGGCCCACAGCGTACTTCACATGCTCAAAGAAATACGACCCGCTCCCCTCGGTTTCCTGTGCGCCCACCGATGCAAGCATCGTCAGCGAGGCTACACGATCCGGATTAAGGTCAGACATCCGCAGGCCAACCCCGCCGCCGTTGGACCATCCGACGAGATGCACGCGATCGACGCCCATCTGATCGAGGAACTCAAACATGTACCGCGCTTGGACACGGTACGAAACATTCGAGCCGATCCCTGACGCTGAGAACCCGATCAGGTCCGGCGCGAGCACCATCCGATCCTCGGCGTTGATCAGCGGCCCCAACCTTCGGAAGTCTGTTCCCATCCCCGGAGCCCCGTGCATCAATAGCACAGGGACTCTGGTATCCGGCGACTCCGTGTCCCAAAGGTCGTACACAACATCGAGCGATTCGCCCTCAATGGGATCGCCGTTTGAATCTCTGTTTGAGATCTGAACCGATGGACGATCAGCACCCGGCAGCAGCAGATGATCTTTATCCCCAGTCACGAATAAGAATACATGTGAAGCGAGGAGCAACAACACATACACACCGACCACCCAGCGGACGCGTATGCGGGATGTGGATCGGGATTCATTCATGTGTTTTCTGATTGGTGATCGGTCACTGTGAGATTCACAGGCACAAACGCACGCTTGCGGATCTCCGCGGTCCCGAGCTGTCCGCACGCGGCCATCGTATCGCGCCCCTTCGTTCTCCGCCGATTCACAAACACGCCTTGGGTAATCAGGCGATCGACGAAGCGGTCAACCTGAGTCTCGGTCGGCGCGGGCCAGGGGGAGTCTCTCCGTGGGTTGTAGGGGATGACATTGAGCAGCCCGCCGTACCCCTTCGCTTTCTCGCGAGTGGGGTCTTTGAGGAATGGCTTCATCCACCGCGCCAGCTCGTCGGCGTGCTCGATCGCATCGTTGACTCCCGGGATGAGGACATACTCGATCATGATCTTGCGCCCGCCTCTGACTTCTCTCAGTTCTTGGAGAATGCCTTGGAGCTCTTGCATGTCCCACTTGTTGTTGATCGGCATGAGCTGTGAGCGGACCTGGTCGTTGGACGCGTTGAGCGACAACGCGAGCCCCAAACGCTTCCATCCTTCTCGCTGGACCTGATCCTTGATGCGACGGAGACCATCGACGCGACCGACTGTCGAAATGGTGATGCTCGCCATCGGGATGCCGATCCCGTAGCGATCGGTCAGACACTCGATTGCATTGAAAACCTCGTCGAGATTATCCAGCGGCTCTCCCATCCCCATGAACACGATGTTGTCGATCTCGATCCCCTCGACAAACCTCGCCGCCCACCACTGCGCGACGATCTCCGATGCGGAGAGCGAGCGGATGAGTCCCATCTGCGCCGTCTCACAGAAGTCGCACCCCATCGCGCAACCGACCTGCGAGCTCACGCACAGCGTGTGGGTTTTCTTCCCGGATCTTCCGAGCATCGGGATGATGACGGACTCGATGTCGTCGAAGTCGATCCCGCGATGCGAGAGTCGATGCTCGGGATTGTGGAGGCGCTGGACGAACTTGATCGTCGTCCCCTCGTTGACGGGTTCCTCGTGTCGCTTGACGATCTCAGGGAGCGTGATTTTCGCGGGGGCTGAGTGCGTCACCCCATCACGGAACACGGCTTTGTACGCCTCAAGCGCCCGACCCGGTCCGACGCCTTCCTCAGCGCAGCGCTGCTGAAACACTTCGAGCGTCATCCCGAGCGGGGAGATCGGTTGGATGTCGTCAGCGCGGGCCATGCAGCAAGGATAGTCGAGGGGCACGAAAAAACCCGCCGAGCGTGCTCGGCGGGCTGAAGTGATCAACAGCTTCGTTTACTCGTCGGTGTCCTTGACCATCTGGTCAAGCATCGTGCCGATGAGCGCGACCGTTTCGCCGTTGCCATCGGAGCCGCTGCCGTTGGAGACCATCACGCGTGGTGTGATCTCGATGCCCTTCTCGCCGATGACTCGGAGCACCTCGATCATCGCGGCATTCGCTTTCCCGATCTGATCCGCGATGAGTTTGTACGCGTTTGCCTGCGCCTGTGCCTCGATCTGGATTGCCTCGGCTTCTGCCTTTGCTTGGATGATGCGCTTGAGCTGGTCTTGCTCCGCGATCTGGACCTCGTACGCCGCGGTCGCGAGTCGTTTTTCTTCCTCGGCTTCTTGGAGCGTCTTGGAGAGTTCCTTCTGCTGGACAGCCGCTTTCTGCTGCTCTTTGAAGGTCTCTTGTTCCTGGACCGCGATCTCTCGATCACGCTGGGTGTTGAGGAGCTGTCCGAGCGTTTCCTCGTCACCGACATCACCGATGCGGACGCCGGTGATGGTGACTCCGGAGCGCGCCATTTCCTTCCCGATCATCGCGAGGGACTGGGATTCCTGCGTCGAGCGCTGGTTCACGTAGTCCAGCGCCTTCACGTTCTCCGCGTTGTTGCGGAAGATCGCGCGAACGGTCGAGTTGAGCTTCGCGAGCAGCGGAGCGCTGTCAGAGCCGAGCTTCGCGACGACGATCGGCGCGTTCTTGGGTTCGATCTTGTACTCCACGCGGACGTCTACCGGGAAGGTAAAGCCGTCGGAAGTACGGACGGTGATCTCTCGCTGCTCGTTCGCGTTCGCTTCGCTCCGATTCATGCCGTTCTGCGTGAGCAGGCCTTTTTCTCCAGCAGTAAAGCGAATGATGGTTTCGCGCGTGGAGACGATCGCGACGGAGTACGCCTTGGTGTTGACCGGATATTTCCCGGGCTGGAGCGCTTCAGCGAGGATGCCCTTCTCACCAGACTTCGCGAGGATCACCGGCTCATCGCCCTCGCTGACCGGAGTGTTGAGCGTGGGTTCATCACCAAAGTTGCTCTTGAGCACCGCAACAGTCGCCGGCGGGACTTCGGTGGTGTCCACCATCGTGACCATGAACAACTCAGGATTCAAACGATACTTACCAGGAGTCAGGATGTTGGACTGGGGACCCTTGCGTCCCTGACCATCGGTCAGGAAGAACTTGGGGTCTTCCACCATCTGCTTGAACTCCGCGTTGGAGACTTCCGGCGCAAAGACCTGTCCGGGATCCAGCGGCAGCCCGTCACGTGACTCGACCAGACCGATCTTGTCAGCCGGGATGTCGATCAGCGGACGCGTGTCCACGTCGTAGAGCACGGGCCAATACCACAGATGCCAACCCGGCGCGAGGACATCCGCTTGGATACCCATCTCGCCCTCCGTGGCAAGGATCTTGCCTGGTGTGAGCGCTGGTCCCAGTGCATTCTTCTTGACGACACCCACCGACGACGCACCCACATAGCGTACGGAGGACATCGCGAATCCCAGGATCAGCACGAGGAACGCGAGCAGGATCAGTCCCCCTCTTGCGCTCTTGTTGGGGACCCTGAAAGCGGAGGCGGCGATCATCCCCGCGAGGATGAGCCCGATCATCAAAAAGACGCTAGACATGGTTCTTCTCCATCACCCGCCGCGCTCGTCAATGGGCGCTCGAGGGGCTGTTCTATGGTACCGGTGATGGAGCCCAAAGCGCACTTACAGCACTCCCGACGACTACGATCCACACCAGTCGTTAGCGGTTCTCCCCATGTATTGGGAAATCCGCCGATCGACTTTCACCACCAGAATCCAGAATCCGAGGCCCACAATGACCTGGCTCAAGATTAAAGACGCATTCCAAGCCCAGCCCGGACAGACGATTACCGTCAAGGGGTGGGTACGCACCAAGCGTGACTCCAAAGCCGATGGCGGGCTCTCCTTCATCGCAGTCCACGACGGCACGTGCTTTGATCCCATCCAAGCCGTCGCTCGTCATGACCTCCCCAACTACGACGAGGTCTCCAAACTCAACACCGGATGCTCCGTCGAAGTCACGGGAGAGCTCGTCGCTTCCCAAGGCAAAGGACAGTCCGTCGAGATCCAGGCGCACGAGGTCAAGGTCGTGGGTTGGGTCGAGGACCCCGATACCTATCCGACAAGCAACAAGCGCCACTCCTTCGAGTACCTCCGCGAGGTCGCGCACCTGCGCACGCGGACCAACACCTTCGGAGCTGTCGCTCGCGTGCGTCACGCGCTGGCGCAGTCCGTACATCAATACATGGACGAGTTGGACTACTACTGGGTCCACACCCCCATCATCACTGGTTCCGACTGTGAGGGAGCCGGGGAGATGTTCCGCGTGTCCACCTTGGACTTCTGCAACATCCCCAAAACCGAAGACGGCGGCGTGGACTTCAGCAAGGACTTCTTCGGGAAAGAATCGCACCTGACGGTGTCTGGTCAGCTCAACGTCGAGACCTACTGCTGCTCGCTCAGCAGGGTCTACACCTTCGGACCAACCTTCCGCGCCGAGAACTCCAACACCTCGCGGCACCTCGCGGAGTTCTGGATGATCGAGCCGGAGATCGCGTTCGCGGACCTGCACGACAACGTCGAGCTCGCGTCGGGGATGCTCCGGCGGTGCGCCAGCGATCTGCTGGAGAAGCGGATGGATGATCTGGAGTTCTTCGACCTGCGAATTGAAAAAGGCGTCATCGATCGTCTCAAGATGATCGTGGAGTCTCCTGTCAAGACCATCACCTACACCGACGCGATCAAGATCCTCGAGGGCTGCAACGAGAAGTTCGACTACGAAGTGAAGTGGGGCAGCGACATGCAGTCCGAACACGAGCGCTACCTCACCGAGAAGCACTTCAAGCAGCCCGTCGCGGTGATCAACTATCCCAAGGACATCAAAGCGTTCTACATGCGTCTCAACGACTCGGGTACCGATGGCGCTCCGGCGGACACCGTCGCGGCGGTCGATATCCTCGTCCCAGGCGTCGGCGAACTCGTCGGCGGCTCGCAACGCGAGGAACGACTCGATGTCCTCGATCAACGCATCGACGAGATGGGACTGATCAAGGACGACTACTGGTGGTACCGTGATCTCCGCAAGTATGGCACCGTCCCCCACGCCGGGTACGGACTCGGTTTCGAGCGCCTCATCCAGTTCTGCACAGGGATGCAGAACATCCGCGACGTGATCCCGTTCCCACGCGCCCCGCGCCAAGCCGAGTTCTAAATGCGGAGCTGGGTCCCACCGCTAGCCGTCGCGATCTGCGTGCTCGCGGCATATGCGAGCACTCCTGCGGAGCGTGTCCAGGAGACGCTGGACGCGATGGAAGCCGCGGTCTTGAGCAAAGACCTGGGCGCGTTCATGTCACAGGTCAGCACGGCTGATCCGGTCATGACCACGGAAACACGCGCGTGGTTCGAGGACCTGAACCGAAACCCAGTAAGTGACTTTGTCATCGAGCCGCAAGAAGAGCTCATCGTCGGGATCACCGATCAGGTCGCGATGATGCAGGTCCGCGTGCACTGGACACTAGACTCCGACGATATAGATCGCTCGATCGATCTCAACGCGCTCTTTGTCCCGATGGCCAGTGAGCCGAGCGGTCCTTGGTTGTTTGCTGGGAGCGCGTGGGAGTTCAAGACAACGCTTGATGATGGGTCCCGCGTGATGTCCTCGCGCAAGCACCACGAGCTTGCGCAGAATGTCGCGGTTGTAGCTCCTGAGATTCAGCGGAAGATCGAGCGTGCGCTGGGATGCGAGGTCCATCAGCCGCTGACGATCAAGATGTATCCGACGATGCAGCAGCTGCAGTTCTCGATCTCGATGGGGTACCTCAACCCGATCTCCGGATGGAACGAGCCGGGAGAGTCGATCAAAATCCTGGGTCGCGAGTCGACCTCCGCCGACGAGATCTCCTCGCTGCTGGCGCACGAGATCGGTCATGCGGTGAGTTTCGAGTTTGGTGAGCACATCATCGACGCACCGTGGTGGTCGCTCGAGGGCATCGCGGAACTCGTTGCCGATGAGTACCGATCGACGTCCGCTCACGACCGCGAACGCGCGATCGCGAAGCAGGTCGCGCGGGGTGATCGCAGGAGCTGGGATCAACTCTCCGATTTTAAAGGCGAAGCACTGAACCACTCAAGCTATGTGTACTCGCAGGGATGGTCGATGGTCCGCTACATCACCAACCGCTTCGGGAGCAAGGCACGCAACAACTGGTTCGCCGCGATGGGACGAGGACAGAGCGTTGAGGACGCGACCAAGGAAGTGCTCAAGATCGAGTTCGCGGATCTGGACCTCGCGTGGGAATCCGAGCTGCTGTCAATCGCACAGCAAGCCCAAGAAGAAGCCGAAGCCGAAGATTAAACAGATTCAGGATTCAGGCAGCACGCTCGCCGGATCGGGATCGATCGGCTCGTTCACATCAATCACGCGCGACGGCGCGGAGTCGGGCTGCGGGATGTGCGGCGCTCTGAACATCAAGAGGTAAACCCACACCACCATCGCGAGGAATCCGGTCCACAGCGCGATGTACCCAACCGCGTTGCGGATCTCTGGGGACTGCTTCGACAGCGGCTTGGAAACAATCAGCACCGCTCTGGCGCCGATCGGGGTCGCGTGCGTGATGATCAGCACCAACGCGGTGCCGAGCACGGCCGCGACCGCGTCCATGGTCTTGCCCTTGAGCGGATCGTATTTATCAATCCAAGGCCGCACGACCTCGATGCTCCGCTCAAACCACGCCGGGACGCTGATGGGCTGTGCCGCTTCGATCTGTTCGAGCGCCTCGATTTCTTCGAGCACCTCGCTGTCGGGTTCCGCTCCCTGCGGCTCGGTCTCGGTGTCTGCTTCCGACTCGGATTGTGCTTCGGGGTTCGCCTCGTCGGATGTTTCTGATTCAGCATCCGCGGCCTGCTCTGCAGCAGGCTCTGAGACAGACTCTGCATCTGGTTCAGCATCTGCAGCGGCTTGTTCCTCGGCTTCCGCGGCGTCTTGAGTTGCGTCTTCCAGAGCGGCATCCGCTTCCTGAGCGGCGTCGATCTCTTCGTCAGCCGCGACCGGGGCATCGGCGCTGTCCAGGAGGCCGCCCACCGCGTCCTCGATGGAGTCGTCGATGCTGTCTTCTACGTTGTCGTCTTCTGAATCGGTGGCAGTAGGTTCTTGGGTGGTTGAATCCTCTGATTCCTGCAGCGCGGTCTCGATCGCTGAGGCGACCGCTTCGCCGCTGACGAGCTCGCCTTCTTCGGTTTCGAAGTCGCCGTCGAGCATGTCGTCCGCCGCCATTGCGAGCGCCGAATCGAGCAGGTCCATCGAATCATCGAGCGATCCTGATGATGGCGAATCGTGCTCGACCGTCAGCGAGGCTTCGATCTCTTCGAGGGATACCTCGTCCACATCAACCTCAGCCCGCGGCTCTTCTTGTTCCTGGATATCCGCCTCGGGTGTTGTGTCTGGAGCGGTATCCGATGGTTCGTCAGGAGCAGATTCGAGCTCAGTCTCCGCAGCGGCATCGGGTTCCGTTTCAGGAAGCGATTGAAGAGACTCTTCGATCGAATCGACAATGTCAACGACTCCGTCAACTTCGTCGATCTCATCGACTGGTTCGGCTGATTCGATTGGATTCTCGATGGGCTCAGCATCGAGCAGCGCGTCGATCGCATCGACAAGCCCGTCGTCTTCATCGGCTTGGGATGTCGATTCCAGCGTGTCGGTGTTCGCGGGTTCCGATGGAGCTGCGGATTCGTCATCGCTGGAATCTGCACGAGCGGATTCCGGGATGGTCGAGCTTTCCAGCGCCGCTTCGATCTCAGCGATGTCGAGGTCCAGCTCGTCGATCAGTGTTGTGTCGACCTCATCAACCCCATCGACCTCATCAATCGGTGTCGACTCGGGTTCTGCTTCCGGCTCAGCGGTGATCTCCGCAGCGGTTTCTGTGGATTCCAGCAATCCGTCGATGCTCTCGCCAACCAAATCCTCGGCTTGCTGCTCGATCTCCTCGATCGCTTCAAGCGCCTGCTGCGCGGTCTCGATCGAATCGGTGGGCGGTGCTTCGATCTCGACTTCAGGTTCAGTCACGGCCTCGGCAGTGGTTTCGGGCTCGGATTCGATCTCTGTTGCCGCTTCGGCTTCGTCGCTCTCTGTCGCCTCGTCAGATTCTGTGGTGTCTGGTTCTGTGGAATCTACAGGCTTGGGTTGTGCGATGGCGCCGTCGTCAGAAATGAGCGCACCAGAACCCAAGCCGCGTTCCTCTTTGGGAATGTAGGACTTCGATGTTTCCTCGATCTGTTCGAGCAGCGAATCGACGCGCTCGATCAGATCGGGCTGGATGGAGTCTCGATCTTCAGACACAACATGGGGATGATCGGCATAATCGGACTCGAACTCAAGGACGATGGCCCGTAAACTATGTTCTGGTGATACCCTTATGGGACAAAGACCAACCCCAGCGAGACCCATGACCACACCCGCTCCTGTCCATCATCGTGTTCTATTCTCGGACCTCAGCGGCTGCCGCTGTCCCGAACTGATCACCATCGAGGGGAGCGAGGCGCAGCACCTCTCACGCGTCAAGCGTGCAAGGATCGGGGAACTGGTCGGTGTCCTCGACGGACGCGGGGCAATGGGCCTGGGGGAAATTGCTGAGATCACAGGATCCAAACAGCGCCCGATGGTCGCGATCCTCCTCGATCGGATCGAGATGATCGCGCCGGTCGAGCCGCATATCGAGGTCTGCTCCGCGATCCCCAAGGGAGATCGTCTGGATCGGATGATCGATCAGTTGACACAGATCGGGGTCGAATCGTGGAGGCCTTTGATCTGCGACCGCTCCGAGCGTGATCCGGACTCCATCCGCACCGATCGGATCGAGCGGATCATCAACGAAGCATGCAAGCAGTGCATCCGCGCCCGCTCGCTGCTGGTTCAACCCCCAATGACCTTTGCAGAAGCGCTCGCTTACAACGACGGCTCAACCATCGTCTGCGACGGATCGGGGCAGTCCACGATGTCCGCGCAGACTGTCCATCGATCAAGGATCCTCATCGGTCCCGAGGGGGGATGGTCCGACGCCGAGCGCCAAGCGATGCACGACTCGGATGCAGAGGTCTGCCGAATCGGGGTGCACACGCTCCGATTGGAATCCGCCGCGGTCGTCGCGGCCTCGATCGCATTATCAAACGCAAACGCCCCGATCCCATTTGGAGATTCACCATGATCCGCACAGCAATCGTCTGTCTCGCAGCCTTGATCTCGAGCACGTCTTCCTTCGCCGCGCCGCTTGATGCAGAGGTCCACGAGCGAGGACGAGCGGTCGTCGATCGCGCGATCGGGTACCTCAAATCCACCCAGAACACAGACAACGGCGGATGGTCGTTCAACCCATCAGGACCGAATCTCCCCGCGATCACCGGACTCGTTGTCAACGGATTGCTCCTGGATCCACGCATCGATGCGAGCGACCCAACGGTTGAGCGTGGCATCGACTACATCCTCTCATACGCCAAAGACGACGGCTCGATCCACGACAACATGCTCCCGAGCTACAACACCGCGATCTGTGTCAGCGCACTGAGCCACGCACGCACGCACCGCGCCGATTCAGCACTCGCGTCAGGGATCGCGTTCCTGCGAACCGTCCAGTACCACAACCAGAACACCGGAGGCATCGAAGCGCCGGACTTCAGTGAACCGGTCGATCCCGACCACCCGTACTACGGCGGTGTCGGCTACGGCAAGCACGGTCGTCCCGACCTCTCGAACCTCAGCTTCTTCCTCCAAGCGATGCACGACGCGGGAGTCTCGTCTGAAGACCCCGCGTACAAGCGAGCGCTCGTGTTCCTCAAGCGTGTACAGATGGACGAGGACATCAACGTGATGCCCTACGCGGACGCGTCCAAGCAAGGCGGGTTCATCTACGCGACCGTCCCCGACGCGGAATCCGTGGACAGCATCCCAGGACAATCCCAAGCGGGGGAGTTTAAGGAAACCACCGCAGACGGCAGCTCGATCACACGCCTCCGCGCCTACGGCTCCATGACTTACTCCGGATTTAAATCGCTCCTGTTCGCCGACCTCCCACCCAACGATCCGCGCGTCCTCGCTGCGTGGAGATGGATCGAATCCAACTACTCCCTCGAAGAGAACCCAGGGATGGGTGATCAGGGGTACTACTACTTCCTCTGCGCCATGGGACGCGCCCTCGATGCCTACGGCTCAGATACCGTCGCGGACCACGACTGGCGCGTCGATCTCATCAACACCCTCGAAGCACTCCAACAAGACGACGGCTCCTTTTCTATCAAGCACGAACGCTGGATGGAAAGCAACCCAGACCTCGTCACGGCGTACGCCTTGATCGCATTGCAACACGCAATCAACTAAACTGGATTTGATAGACCCATATTCATTCACGGAGAGACCCCAATGACCACCGCCACACTCCCCAAGCACTACACCGACCTCTGCGCCCTCAAGAACGAGATCGGCACCCTCGGTTCCGTCGCCGCCCTCGTCGGATGGGACCAAGAAACCTACATGCCCCACGGCGGCGCCCGCGCTCGCGCTGAGCAGTCCTCGCTCCTGGCGCGTCTCCTCCACGAACGCGCCTCGAGCCCCAAGATCGGTGAACTCCTCGCGCAGTGCGAATCCGACTCCTCGCTAAGCGACCCAACAAGCGAGCACGGCGCGAACCTCCGCGAGATGCGCCGCGACTACGACAAAGCGACCAAGCTCCCATCGGACCTCGTCGCGAATCTCGCCAAAGCTCAGTCTGAAGCACAGGACGTCTGGAAGGTCGCTCGCACCAACAACGATTTCAAGTCCTTCGTCCCAGCGCTCACCAAGGTCATGGACCTGACCAAAGAGAAAGCATCGTGCCTCAAGACCGACGAGCACAACGAGCTCTACGACGCGCTGCTGGGTGAGTACGAGCCGGGTGCGAAGGCGACGGAGATCGAAGCGGTCTTCACTCCCCTCCGCGATCGCTTGAGCGCGTTCATCGCCGAGCTCCGCGACAACGGCACACCCCCCAAAGTGGACTTCCTCCACCGGGAAATTCCTGTCGAGAAGCAGCACGCGTTCGGACAAGCCGTGACCGCGGCGTTCGGATTCGATTACGACAAGGGACGACTCGACACCACCACACACCCATTCTGCTCCGGATTCGGTCCCGGCGACACACGCATGACCACGCGCTACTCCCCAACCAACTTCCCCGACGCGATCGGATCAACCATGCACGAGTGCGGACACGGCCTGTACGAGCAAGGCATCCCCAAGACCGGCATGTTCTGGGGTACGCCGCTGTCGGATTCCATCTCGCTTGGAATCCACGAATCGCAATCCCGCATGTGGGAGAACATGGTGGGACGCTCCAAAGCGTTCTGGACCTGGGCGCTGCCGCTCGCGAACAAGCACTTCGACGGCGCGTACTCGGACATCGATGTGGACACGTTCACCAAAGCGATGAACACCGCGACCCCGAGCTTCATCCGCGTCGAAAGCGACGAGAGCACCTACAACCTCCACGTCATGCTCCGCTTCGAGCTCGAGCGTGCGATGCTCCGCAACGAGCTCGCGATCAAGGACCTCCCCGAAGCGTGGAACGCGAAGTTTAAGGACTTCCTCGGACTCGACGTCCCAGACGACGCGACGGGATGCCTGCAGGACGTCCACTGGAGTTTCGGTCTCGTGGGATACTTCCCGACCTACTCGCTCGGGAACCTCAACGCGGCGCAGATGTGGGAGACGATCAACGAGCAGATCCCGGATCTCGACGACCAGATCGCGCGGGGCGAGTTCGGGGCGCTCCTCAACTGGACCCGCGAGCACATCCACCAGCACGGCCGGCGCTACACCGCCAGCGAGATCATCGAACGCTCGACGGGCAAGCCGCTCAGCGCCGATCCGTTGATGCGCCATCTCGAAAGCCGCGTCCGTCCGGCGTATGGGTTGTGATTAATCGAGCTCAGTCTTGAGAGCTTCTGCAAGCTTCTCAAAGTCCTCAATCGTGTTGTACAACTGAGCACTCACCCGCATCACACGCGGATGAATCCCGGGCAGCGCCCACACAGGCACCTGAATGTTGTGCTTGAGGTACAGTGCGTCCCACAGCGCATCGTCGTAGATCTTCCCTTCGGTGACTTCGCCATTTTGGGGGGCGGGGAGCGGGATGCCGACCATCGTGCCGATCATGGATTCGGGGACACGCTGCTCGATCCCGAGCGCGTCGCAGATGATGCTCGCGCCCGCGATGACGAGATCGTGATTGCGTTGGTAGAGCGCAGCCCATCCACCCGGTAGCTGAGCCCCCATGTGTTCGATCGCAACGGGGATCACGAGATTCCCGGTGTAGTCGTTCGTCCCCACATAATCAAAGTCACACAAGAACGGCTGACGATCCTCGCGCTGCTCATGCACGCGGCACGAAAGCGCGAGCGGCTTGAACCCCGCCTGCTGATCGGGTGACGCATAAATAAACCCAGTCCCCTTTGGAGTCGCGAGCCACTTGTGACAACTCGCGGCGTACCAAGTCGGATTCAACTCCCCAATATCCAGTGGGATCTGCCCCGGCGTGTGCGCTCCGTCAAGGAACACATCAATGCCCTTGCTGCGGAGCTCAGGAACAATCCGCTCCACAGGAAGCACGATCGCGCTGGCGCTGCAGATGTGCGACATCAGCGCAACCTTGGTCTTGCTCGTCACAGCTCCAAGCACCGCATCGACCACCTGATCCGGATCTACCTGCGGGAACGGGATCTTCGCGACCTTGAGCACCGCGCCGGTCTGCTTGCAGAGTTTGCCCAGCTCGTTCATCGTCGCCATGTATTCGTGATCGGTGATGAGGATCTCGTCGCCCGCTTGCAGATCAAGATTCGCGAGGACGGTCGAGACCGCGACTGTGCCGTTGGGGATCAGCGCGAGGTCTTGTGCCGGAACGTTGACGAATCGCGAGATCGCGCCGCGTGCATCGTCGGAGTAGAACTCGAGCTCGTGCTTGAAGAAGTGGACCGGATCGCCTTCGAGTCTTCTGCGGAGTTCCGCTTGCGCCGCGCCGACGACCTCGGGACAGCAGCCGTAGGAACCGTTGTTGAGCTGCGTGAGTCCAGCGCGGATCGGGAAGCGTGCGGGCTCTGAGATCCGATGCGAGACAAACTTGAGGATCGGATCGGGACGATGGTCGTTGCTGTGAGCGGATTCGTCGGTCGGATGGGCGATTTGGGGGGTGTCAATCACGGCATGCACTCAATCAAAGTTGTGGTTCGGTCAATGCACAGGGTATCGACGAGCCGAGCGGTTGTCGCCCAGCGGATAACGCACGGACCAGAGAATTGTTGAATCAGGGACAGTTCCTTACGAGTCAACCGCCGAGAATCGTGTCCGCTGACACGTGCTCATCGCTTGAGGATCGCATGCAGCGCGTCCGCGAGGTACTCGTACTGCTCCATCGAGTTGTACACCTGCACGCTGATCCGCACCGACACCGTCCCGGCGGGAGTCCCCCAGACCGGGACCTGGATGTGGTAGTCATCGAGCAAACGCTGCTTAATCTCCGGCGCGGTCATGTTCCCACTCGGAAGATCAATCGTCGCCAGCGGCCCAATCATCGACTCAGGAAGCGGGGGCTCCACACCCAAACGATCACAGATGATCTTGCGAGCTTCCAAACACATCGCACGATTGCGCTCCATCACGCCGTCGATCCCGTCTGGGTGAGCCGCTTCGAGCCACTCGATCGAATCCGCGATGGTCAGGTACATGCTCACATCATCCGTCCCCGCATAATCAAACGCGTGCATGAACGGCGTGCGATTGGTCTTCGCCGACGCCTCCTCAAGCTTGAGCGCATCATTGGACACCACCAAAGGCGTGAATCCATCCTGCAGATCCGATCGCACATGCAAGAACGCTGCGCCCTTGGGTGCGCACAACCACTTGTGCGCGTTCCCAGTCGTGTACGCCGCGCCCCACGCGGAGATATCCATCGGCACACACCCCGGCCCATGCGCCGCATCCAGAAGCGTCTCGACCCCGCGTTCTTTGAGCGACGGGATCAGCACCTCGACCGGGAAGCGGATACCGGTCGAGCTGGTAATCAGCGACAGCAGCACGATCTTGGTCCGATCGGTCACCTTGCTGTGGACCGCTTCGACCAGATCAACATCGTCCTCGATCGGCCAGGGGATATTCGCGACGACGACCTTCGCGCCGGTGCGCTTCGCGATGCGTTCAAAGTTGTTCAAGCACGCCTGGTACTCGCAGTTGGTGACCAGCAGCTCATCGCCGGGCTTGAGGTCCAGATTCTCCAGCACCGTCGCGACCCCGGTCGTCGCGTTGTGCACGAAGACCAGATCCTGCGGATTACACTGAACCATCCACGACAGCGCGATGCGGGAGCGATCGATCTTGCTCCATGCGTCCTGCACATAGAACCTCACCAGCTCCCGCTCGGCTTTGAGCGAGTGGATGACCTGCGCCTCGAGCACGGACTTTGGGCACGCGCCGAACGAGCCGTGGTTGAGGTAGACGACATCGGGATCAATAACGAACTGATCGATGATCGGATCAGGTTTGGGGAGTGATCTGGTTGATTCGGAGCTCATGCTCCTAGTCTATGCGATCCGCTTATCCATTGAGATCGAGCGATCGTCCCACAGCGACCCCAGTCGCGGCGGTGTTGCGTGACGCCGCGGATGGATGGATCGAGTAGGTCCCCGCGCTGGTCATCATCGGCTTGGGACCACTGACCGTCGCGACATCGCTGCTCAGGTTGATCGGATTGACCTTCGCCGCGACCAAGCGTGATGGGTTAGCAGCAGGACGCGGAGCGCTCGGCTGACCGATTCGTCCGATCGGACTGGTTTGACTGATCGCACCAGTCTGCTGGGTCGCTTGGGTTGGGGCAGTTGGCACAACGGCGGAGGTCTTGGTGACCCCCGGAGCGCCGAGCGGCTTGTTGACCTTGGTGGTCTGCGCGTACGCTCGAAGCGCGTGATTCGTCGAGATTGAGGCGTTGATCCGGTCCATCTTCACATGCCTGACTGAATGCGGATGGAAACAAATAAACCCGATCCGCGCGGGGGTTCATCTCGCCGATCCCCGGCTGATGAACAATCTGAGTCACGCCCATCCATGAGCGACGGACCCATCGTACCAGACCCTTCATCGTCGATCACGCACAATCCCCTCCATAACCAGCGCGGACCTTGAGAATTCTGATTCTCGGAAGTCGATTCTTGCGCGGCGTGCACTGAGTCCGCGAAAAAGCCCGGATCATGGGCGATCCGGGCGTGTGTATAGGTCGTGGATGAGTGCGTTGAACACTCAATTAATCATCGTCGTGCCCCGCGAAGGCCGCCATGACCTCCTGCTGGATGTGAGCGGGGGTGTTCTCCTCGTGTGAGTAGTCCATCGTATAGGACCCAGAGCCGCCAGTGATGGATTTGAGCTCAGTCGAGAAGTTCTGGAGTTCACTCAATGGCGCCTGAGCGACCACCGTGCACATATCCCCGGCGAGCATCAGCGTGTCCTGGACGCGCCCACGCTTGGTCGAGAGGTCACCCGCGATGTCACCCATCCGATCCGAAGGCACGGTCACCTCCAGATGCACGATCGGTTCAAGCAGCACAGGCTTGGCTTTGGACACCGCTTCGATGAACGCCTTCTTTCCAGCCGTGATGAACGCGATTTCTTTCGAGTCCACCGGATGGTGCTTGCCGTCAAAGACCTCGACGCGGACCCCCGACATGGGGTATCCAGCGACCGCGCCGTGCTCGAGCGCCATCCGCACGCCTTTCTCAATCGCGGGCATGAACTGACGCGGGATCGAGCCGCCAACCGTTGCGTTGACAAACTCGAAACCCTCCTCGTGATCCGCAGGCAGCGGCGAAACACGCAGGTGCACCTCGCCGAACTGACCAGAGCCGCCGGTCTGCTTCTTGTGCCGATACGACGCCTCCGCGTTGCCCGTGATCGACTCGCGATACGCGACCTTCGGAGTCTCGGTCAGTAGTTCCAATCCATACTGATCCTTGAGGCGCTCGAGCACGATCCGCAGGTGCAGTTCACCCAATCCGCGGAGCACCGTCTGTCCCGTTGCTTGAATGCGATCAAGCTTCAGGCAGGGATCCTCAGCGAGCAGCTTGTGGAGCGCCGCCGAGAACTTGGTCTCGTCCGCGTGGTTCTTGAGCTCGATCGCGAGGCCGTACAACGGCTTGGGGAGCGGGAGTGGTTTGAGGTGCACCGAATCCAGATCATGCCCCTCATGGAGCACGGCATCGAAGTGCACATCATCAATCTTCCCGATCGCGCCAATATCACCCGGCCCAAGCTCTTCCACTTCGTGCGATTCCTTGCCCTGACGCTTAAGCAGATGACCGATGCGTGTTGGTTTTTTCTGATCGCCGATGATGAGCTCGGACTTCGCTTTGACCGTTCCCTGATGCACGCGGAAAACACCCAGTTTCCCGACGAATGGGTCGGTGGTGCACTTGAACACATGCGCCACGACTGGGGATGTTGGATTCTCGTCGCCGTGGAATGCGACCTCGTCTGCGTCCTCGCTCTCTCGTTTGAGGAATGGACGTGGGTTGCCTTCGAGCGGATTGGGGAGCAGCGACGCAAACAAGTGGAGCATCGGGTTCACACCCGCGCCGGTTTTGGCGCTGCAGTAGCAGATCGGAACAAGGTGCGCCTGGCGCAGTGCTTTCTCGAACACGTCGTGGAGCTCTTGTTTGGAGATGTTGGACTCGTCGCCGTCTTCGAGGTACTTGTCCATGAGATCGTCTTGCATCTCGACGATCTGCTCGATGATCGCTTGGTGCGCGTCTTGCTCCGATGAGAACAGCGTGTCGCCCTCTCCCTCGTCGTCAAAGACCGAGATCGTGTCGCTTTTGTCGGGAGTGGGGAGGTTGATGGGGAGGCACTCGCCCCCAAACGCTTCGCGGAGTTGCTCAGTGAGCATCTCCAGATCGCACTGCGGATCATCGATCTTGTTGACGATGATCATGCGAGGCAGATTCCGATCCTTCGCGATCTTCATCATCCGGCGCGTCATCGGCTCGATGCCCTTGTGCGCATCGACCACGACCGCGATCGTCTCGACCGCGGGGAAGACGGAGATCGCGTGACCCGCAAAGTCCGCCAGCCCCGGGGTATCAATCAGATTGACCATGTGTCCCTCATGATCGAAATGCAGCATCGTGGTCCGGAGTGAGTGCTGATGGTGTTTCTCTTCGTCGGACCAGTCAGAGAAGGTGTTGCCCTCTTCGATCGATCCCATACGCGAAATGGTGCCGGTTGCGAACAGCAAACGCTCAGCGAGCAAGGTCTTGCCGCTCCCGGTCTGTCCTACAAGTGCAATATTCCGGATATCTTCAGTGGGTCGCGCGTTTGTCACGGCTGGACCGCCTTCCTGAGGTAAGGCGGGATGTCGGCCCCGTACACACACTGCGGGCCGGCAGCCCGCGGGTCATCTTGTCAGTCCCTAAGTCAGAGACCAACATCCATCATAGCAAACACACGGACAATTAAAAGATAAAAGCACCCGTATTCCGACCGCTTCAATTCGCCCATCCGCTCGTCATTCTCCGCTACGCCCCTAAACTTCCGTCCCATGACCAGCACCCCATCCACTCCGACCATCACCCGATTCGCGCCCTCCCCGACAGGGCACCTCCACATCGGCGGCGCCCGCACCGCTCTGCTGTGCTGGGCATTCGCAAAGAAAAACAACGGCCGATTCCTCCTGCGGATCGAAGACACCGACCAACAACGCTCCTCCGAGTCCTCCACCAGAGGTATCCTCGAAGACCTCGCGTGGCTCGGGATCCAATGGGACGACGGACCAGAGCTGGATTACAACGGCTCAACCTTCGGCGGAGACTCCCGCAGCATCGGGCCGTTCTACCAAGCGCAGCGCCTCGACCTCTACAACGACGCGATCAATAAGCTTATCGAAGAAGACAAAGCCTACCCCGCGTTCGAGACACCTGAAGAACTCGAAGAGAAACGCAAGGAAGCGATCGCCGCGAAGCAAGGATACAAATACGATCGCGCCGCGCTGGGCATCCCACGCGAGGAGCGCATGCAACGACTCGCTGATGGCGAAGCGCATGTTGTCCGCTTCAAGATGCCCGACGAAGCGATCACCGTCCACGATGAAATCCTTGGCGAAGTCACCATCAAACCCGACGAGTTCGACGACTTCATCATCCGCAAACGCGACGGCTTCCCGACCTACCACCTCGCGGTGACGGTCGACGACGCGATGATGGGCGTGACGCATGTCCTGCGTGGACAGGAGCACCTCATCAACACGCCGCGCCATGTCGCGCTGCAAACCGCTCTGGGATATCCGCACCCTGTGTATGGGCATATGCCGCTGATCTTTAATCCCGATGGATCGAAGATGTCCAAACGCGACAAGGACAAAGCCGCGAAGAAGGCATCAAAGGACGCAGGTCTCTCAAGCTCCCCGATCGAGGGACTCAGCGATGCGGACTTCGCGGAATGGCTGAAAAACAAAACACGCCAGCTGGAATCCAGCACGCTCATGCAGCTCGCGGAGCATCTCCAGATCAACCTCCCTGAGATCGATGTCGAGGACTTCCGCCGCGCTGGTTATCTCCCCAGCGCCCTCAACAACTACCTCGCGCTCCTCGGATGGAACCCAAAGACCAAGAACGAGGACGGGACGGACCTCGAACGCTTCGACATGGACTACCTCGCGTCGCACTTCGCGATGTCGGGGATGGGCAAGGGGCAATCCAAGTTCGATCGCGTCAAGCTCCTGAGCTTTAATGCCGACACCATCGCGGCCCTCTCCGACGAGGACTTCGCAAAGCACTGGCACCAGTGGGCAACGACCTACGATCCCTCGCTCGCGAGTCGCTTCAGCGAATCGGACATGCTCGAGCTCGCACCAGCCGTCAAGACACGGAGCAAAACCCTCGCCGACGGCAAGGGCGTCATCGGATTCGCGTTCATCGACGACGACGCGATCGAGTTCGACGGCAAAGCGGTCCACAAAGCACTCATCAAAGGCGATCACAAGGGACTCGAACTCCTCAAAGCATTCCGCGATGAGCTGAGCACATTCGATGACTTCTCCGCCTCGTCCATCGAAGCGAAGGTCAGCAGCTTCGCTGAGTCCAAAGAAGTGGGGATGGGCAAGATCGCGCAGCCACTCCGCGTCGCCGTGACGGGTTCGGGGGTCTCACCCTCGCTTGGACAGACCCTCGCGATTTTGGGCAAGGATTCCGTACTCAACCGCATCGATCGCTGCATCGAGCACGCATCCGCTGAAAGGGTCTGATTATCATCCCAAAGGGATCAGAATCTCGTTGGTCGATACCCAGAACGTGCATCACGCTGGCGCTTCTCATCGAACTCGCAGGTATGCAAGCATTCGATTCATCGTGCCGTCCTCAGAGTCCGCTTACGATCTCGTACTGGGATCGGATCCGTCCGCTTGAGAAGATCCCACACAAGCAGCGGGTCTGATATCCTGCGATTGTGTAGCGGAGAATGTATCCATGACTGATCGACCAATCATCCTCGCAGGCGGAACCGGATTCCTCGGCATGAACCTCGCCCGCGCCCTGGTTGCTCAAAATCGCGCCGTCGTCATCCTCTCGCGCTCCCAGCCCGAATCAGGCCCGTGGACCTGGGCACAGTGGGACGGCCAATCTCAATCCGACTGGTCAAAGCACATCGACGGCGCCCAAGCGATCGTCAACTTCTCCGGAAAGTCCATCGACTGCTATCCGACCGACAAGAACCGAAAGCTGATCCTCAGCTCCCGCGTGGATCCGATCCGCGCTCTGGGTGAAGCGATCAACAACGCCCCAAATCCGCCATCCACCTGGGTCCAGCTCAGCGCTGTCGGGATCTACGGCAACACCACCGACCATTGCACCGAATCCACTCCCGCAGGTGACGGATTCCTGCCGGACGTCTGCACGCAGTGGGAAGCCGCGTTCAATCAATCGTGTCCGGAATCGCTGCGAGCAGTCACGCTCCGCGCCGGAGTCGTGCTGGGAAGGAACGACGGCGCCTTTCCGCTGCTCCGCAAGCTCGCGAAGTTCGGATTCGGAGGAGCCGCAGGCAACGGCAAGCAAGGCATGTCATGGATCCACGAGGACGACATGACGAGCATCCTCCTGCGAGCGATCGACAACAACTCCATGCAAGGCACCTACAACGCGTGCGCCCCCAATCCCCAGTCCAATCGCGACTTCATGAGGACACTGAGAAAAGCCGTAGGGATGCCGTTCGGCCCCCCCGCGCCAGCGTTTGCCGTACGTCTTGGAGCACGCTACGTGCTCAAGACCAACCCCGATCTGGTCCTCGAAGGGCAATACGCGATCCCAGAGCGAATAAAGCAAGCAGGGTTTGAGTTTGCCTATCCGACGCTCGAAGACGCGCTTCGAGATTTGTGCAAGTGAGGATCAAACCCGATGACCAGTCCAGACTCCGTGTTGCTCTCCCCGATTGACTCCTACGCCAACCGTGTATGGATGGCGCCGCTCACGCGATCGCGTTCCTCGATGCCCGGCAACATCCCCAACGAGCTCATGGCGACCTACTACGAGCAGCGCGCCAGCAGCGGACTCATCATCGCTGAAGCGACCCCGATCTCCCCGATGGCGCACGGCTACTACGCGACCCCCGGAATCCACAGCGACGAGCAGGTCGCCGGATGGAAGCTCGTCACCGATCGTGTGCACGCCAAAGGTGGCAAAATCTTCCTCCAGCTCTGGCACGTCGGACGTGTCTCCCACAGCGCGCTGCTCCCTGACAACCAGCAGCCCGTCAGCTCGACCGATGTGATCTCGCAGTCCAAGACCTACATCGATCACTCGATGGAGCGCCACGACAACACCCCGCCGCGAGCTCTGGAGACCGACGAGATCCCTGGGATCGTGCAAGAGTTTGTCGATGCGACGCGCCGCGCCAAAGCCGCGGGTTTCGATGGCGTCGAGATCCACGGCGCCAACTCCTATCTACTCGACCAGTTCACACGCGACGGCGTCAACAACCGCACCGATCAATACGGCGGAACGCTCGAAAACCGTCTCCGATTCCCGCTCATGGTCGCCGAAGCCGTGGTCGAAGCGTGGGGGGACCCATCGGGAGTGGGGTATCGGATCTCGCCGCTGAGCGAGCACAAGGATGTCCGCGACTCCGATCCCGAAGCGACCTTCTCCGCGCTGGCGCGAGGATTGGGTAAGCTCAAGCTCGAGTATCTCCACGCTGTGGAGACCTGGGACCGATCCGAGCTCGATCCGCGCGTCGAGCAGGTCATCCCGGCGATCGTCAAGTCCTTCAAAGAAGCCGGAGGGAAGCTCTACATCGGGAACGGCGACTACTCCCCTGAGCAAGCCGAATCCGCGATCGACTCTGCTTGGTGCGACGCCGTCGCGTTTGGTCGTCCCTGGATCCCCAACCCCGACCTCCCGGCACGTATCGCAAACGACGGCCCGTACCGAACCCCGACCCCAGAGACCTTCTACGGCGGAGGTCCCGAGGGATACACCGAGTTCGCGCCGCTCGAAGAAGCGTCCACAAACTGAGCAATTCCGCGGAATCTCCGGCTTACACTCTTGGGTGCCTGCAGCCGCAGGACCGGAGCAAAGCCATGACCGAAGCCGTCGAACAGCGACATTTCATACAGCAGATCATCGACTCGGACATCGAGTCAGGGAAGTGGGGGACGCCCGGAGATCGCTCCGTCGTCACGACCCGATTCCCTCCCGAACCCAACGGCTATCTGCACATCGGACACGCGAAAGCGATATTCATCTGCCACGGATTGGCACGTGAGTTTGGTGGTCGATTCAACCTCCGCTTCGATGACACGAACCCCGCTGCTGAGGAAGCTGAGTTTGTTGAATCCATCACGCACGATATCCATTGGCTCGGTGCCCACTGGGACGGCGATGTGCTGTTTGCTTCTGACTACTTCGACAAGATGCACGGCTGGGCCGTGGACCTGATCAACAAAGGACTCGCGTATGTCGACGAGTCCACTCCGGAACAGATCCGCGCCATGCGTGGATCGACCGAGGTCCCAGGAACCAAATCGCCGTTCCGTGATCGTCCGATCAGCGAATCGCTCGACCTCTTCGACCAGATGACCCACGGCAAAATCGCCAACGGCAAGATGGTCCTCCGCGCCAAGATCGACATGGCGCACTCAAACATGAACATGCGCGATCCCGTGATGTACCGCGTCGTCAACACGCCGCACCACCGCACAGGGGATAAGTGGCACATCTACCCAATGTACGACTGGGCGCACGGCTTGGAAGACTCCATCGAAGGAGTCACGCATTCATTGTGCACACTCGAGTTCGAGGACCACCGCCCGCTCTACAACTGGTTCATCGACGCGATCAACAAGGATCGCGACGATCCGATCCATCATCCGCAGCAGATCGAGTTCTCGCGCCTCGCGATCAGCTACACCAACATGTCCAAGCGCTACATGCGCCAGGTCGTCGAAGAGAACATCGTCATGGGATGGGACGATCCACGCATGATCACCCTCGCGGGATTCCGCCGGCGCGGATTCACTCCCGAATCCATCCACGCGTTTGTGACCGGGGTTGGCGTGACCAAGTTCAACGCGATGATGGACATGGGACGACTCGAGGGCGCCCTCCGCGACGACCTCAACAAACGCGCCCCGCGCCGCATGGCCGTGCTTGATCCGATCAAGCTGGTCATCACCAACTGGGGTGACGGCGGAGATGAATCACGCGTCGAAATGATGGATGTCATCAACAACCCTGAGGACGACTCTGCAGGAACTCGCCAAGTCCCGTTCGGGAAAGAGCTCTGGATCGAGCGCGAGGACTTCATGGTCGATCCGCCCAAGAAGTTCTTCCGCTTGGGACCCGATCGCGAGGTCCGTCTCCGCTGCGGATACTGGGTCAAGTGCCACGACTACAAACAAGATGACGAAGGCAACATCACCGAGATCCACTGCACCTACGACCCGACCACACGAGGCGGCAACAACCCCCCCGCCGACGCAGAGGGCAATGTCCGCAAGGTCAAAGGTACGCTCCACTGGGTCTACGCCGGGGATTGTGTTGATGCGGAAATTCGTCTCTTCGATCGCTTGTACAAAGCCGAGAAGCCGGGCAAAGCGACGGGAAATCATCTCGACGATCTCAACGAAAACTCGCTGGAGATCAGCAACCGCGCCAAGGTCGAGCGATCACTGCTCAATAAAACACCCGACGAGCCCGAATGGAGCGACGGCATCCGTCGTTTCCAGTTCGAGCGCACCGGGTATTTCTGCATCGATCGTGAGTCCAGCGATGACAAGCTCGTCTTCAACCGGACCGCGACCCTGCGGGATTCATGGGCAAAGCAGCGCTAAGCCAATCTCCAATCAGCCGACATCGGACCACCGCTCGCGAGGGAGCGGCTCGTACATGATGTTCACGATCAACCACTCGTCGTTGACGCGCATGAGCTGGAAGTAATCGAACCAGACCGCGCCGGTCATCTTCGCGATCGCGACATTGTCGCGGATCTCGTAGACCTCGACTTCACAGCGTGCCGTCCCGGGATCGAACCCCCAGTACTTGTTGAAGGTCTCGCCGAGGATCTCGATCTCTTCCCAGGTGATGAGATTGAAATAGTTGAAATTGACATTCTCTGGTTTCTCAACACTGCGCTTCGACAGCGTCGGATGGCAGGTGTCCTGGACCTTCTTGCCGTCGATCTCGTAGAACCCGATGCAGTAGTCGCGGACGATCTGCTCGATGGTCTTGAGGTCCTTCGTGGACTTCCCCGGCGCTCTGGCGCCCGCTTCATCAAGGATGATGACTGCGGAATCCGCGACGAGCCAGCGTCCCTCGAAATTCACGAGGTGCATGTAGTCCACCACGTCTTCCATGATGACCCGAGCCGCGGCGGTGTACTGCTCAATATCAAAGATTTCAATCTCGCACCGCCCCTCTTTCGGGGAGTCCAACCTGGTTTGGTTCAGTTCAGTGCCGTAGAACTGGAGCTGATCGTGCGAGTAGGTCTGTACCCAATCCCTGCTGGGTTGTCCCTGGTAGGTATCCGAGACCACGCGCCGAGCGAGATCGTGATGCGTCCGCGAGCGGACCGTTTCCTCGTCCCCAGCGTATTTCGCGAAGACATACTCCTTGATCGCCGAGACGACCGCTTCCTCGCTCACAGGCTCCGCTGCAAAGCTCAACGATCCGAGCGACCCTACTGATTCAAGCTCCCTCTCCGCAGCGCTCGCAAGCGATGCTGATCCGATGGCCAATGCGATAACAGCCGGAACGACCGGCGACAGTCCAAACACTTTCTTCATTGTTTTGTCCTCCTGTGTGTGCGACATTTGTACTGCCGTCAATACCACAGGTTGCAGCGAACCTATACTTGTCCATGAGTTTGATAGTCACTGGAACCATCGGGATCGACACCGTCGAAACACCAGAAGCCGGACGCCGCGAGGAACTCCTCGGCGGCTCCGCGGTGTACTTCTGTGCCGCATCGTCTTTCTACACCAAGCCCCGTCTCGTCGCTGTCGTCGGAGACGACTTCCCCGAGCCCTTCATGGACACGCTCAAGTCCTTCGAAGCCGTGGACCTGACCGGACTCGAAGTCCGCAAGGGATCCAAAACCTTCCGCTGGGGCGGCAAGTACCACGACGACATGGACCACCGCGACACGCTCTTTACTGAACTTGGTGTTCTCGAAGAGGCACCACCGGTCGTCCCCGAGTCATTCAAAGACTCGAAGGTCGTCTTCCTCGCAAACTCTCACCCGATGGTCCAACTCGGGATGCTCGAACAACTCGGCAACCTCGACCTCTCCGTCGTCGACACGATGGACCTCTGGATCGACATCGCCAAACCGGAACTCACCAACCTGCTCGGGAAGGTCGATGGTCTCGTGCTCAACTTCGATGAAGCGGAGCAGTACACCGGACACCGCAACCCCGTCGCGGCAGGAAAGCACCTGCTCGAACTCGGACCACGCTTCGTCGTGATCAAGAAAGGCGAGCACGGCTGCATCCTCGTCCACCGCGACGGACTCTGCGCCCTCCCCGCGTACCCAACCGAACACGTCGTCGATCCAACCGGTGCGGGTGATTCCTTCGCCGGCGGATTGATGGGGCGCCTCGCATCGCGAGGCGGACACGACCTCGGATCATTCGAATCCGTCCGCGACGCGCTCGCGCACGGCACCATCATCGCGTCCTTCAACGTCGAGTCCTTCTCCCTCGAACGCATGCAGTCGATCACCCGCAAGGATGTCCACGACCGCTACGACCAGTACGCCGCGATGATGCGATTCAGCGAATAAGTGTGTCCGTCAGTGGGTTCTGAGTGATACATGAGAGGGCCCCAAATGACCAATGATTCTCCCTATCTCGATCCATACCGCGACGCCGTCGCGGACATGGGCCCCGGATTCGAGGCCCAGCTCTGGCTCTCCAAAGAAGCCCAAGCGACCCGCTTCTCCGTGATCGCAGACGCACTCGGGAACGATTCAAGCATCATCGCCGACCTCGGATGCGGACAGGGAGACCTGCTCGTGTACCTGCACGAACACAACGCGCTCCCCAAGCACTTCATCGGAGTCGAAGGCGTCGACGAGATGACCCACCACGCGCAGCAGCGGATCGATCAGCTCAGCATCAACAACGCCGTCTTCCAGACGCACGACTTCGTCGCGGACACCAAGCTCCCATCCCAGCTCGTGCAAGACGCGAAGGTCGACACCTTCATCTTCTCCGGATCACTCAACACGCTGCAGATGGAGCAAGCCCAAGCCGTGCTCGCAAGGTTCTTCAACGCGCTCAAGGACGCGGGACGAGGCAAGCTCGTATTCAACTTCCTCTCGAACCGGCACGACAAGGACCGCACCCCCGCACAACCACCCGCAGTGAGATTCGATCCCCCATCGATGCTCGATTGGGCGTTGGAACAAACCCCGCTCGTCACGCTCCGCCACGAGTACCTCAGGGGCCACGATGTGACGATCACGATGATTGTCGAGTAGTTCGCAACTCAGATCCGCTGCTGATCCACCACCGTGCGATCGGTGACATGCTCGCCAGTGTGCTTGGTCTGCGCTGGTTCAAAGAGCAGAACCGAAGTCCCCGGCTCCGCAACCGGATTATGCTCCACGCCGCGCGGGACGATGTACATCTCGCCGGGATTGAGCGTGACCTCACGATCGCGCATCTGCAGCGTCAGCGATCCCTCAAGCACAAGGAACAACTCGTCCTCGTCCGCGTGGGCGTGCCACATCAGCTCGCCTTCGAGTTTCGCGAGCTTGACCTGCTGCCCGTTGAGCTCGCCGATGATCTTGGGGGTCCATGTCTCGCTGAACAACCCCAGCTTCTCTTTGAGATTCACGACCTGATCGCTCATGGCTTTACTCTTCCCAGATGTCCATGAACCGGTCCGAGCCCTGGTTGCGGATCGAGTTGTCCTCGAGGACTTCCTCAGTCGATTCAATCAGTTCCTCGGCATCAAAGATCAGGTTCTCCTGACTGCGATCGAAGAACTTGAAGATCAGCGTGTCCTCGTCGTTGTCCCGCAGCAGCTCAACGAGGTGCGAGAGTGACTTGATCTCCTCGCCGTTGACGCTCTTGAGTGTTGGATTGCCATAGACCTCGTATCCCTTGGTGACCGAGTGGGGGAGGAAGGTCGCCGCGAGGACCACATACTCCTGCCCCTCAAACTCTCGCTCGTCGTTGATGTGCAGCCCGACGGGCGAGCCGTCGACGATGCCGTATCCGAGGTAGAGGTTGTAGAAATGCTCGCGACGCACAGGCGTGAAAATCATCGGGCCGCAGATGAAATACTCCGGATAATCATTCCCGATATACGGCACAAGCTCGTCCCGCTCGTTGGTCACATGCAGATCAATCTCCATCGACTCACCACCGCGGATGATCGTCACCGGAATCGTCCCGTCGCTGACAAGCTCGCGGATGAAGTAGCGCCAGTGCAGACGCAAGCCGTCGTGACTCGTCACCATCCCCGCGTTATCGATGTCGTACTCCCCGATCTTGTCGAGCAGGTCCCACTCTTCCATCGGAGTCTCGGACTCAGACTTGGGACGCGTGTACACAATCCCCGTCTGCTCTCGGCTCAGTCCCAGGAACGAACGCAGCGCGTCATTCTCGCACGTCTGGAATCGTGCGTCATACAAACGCTCAGGGCCGTCGTAGCTCCCGTCTTCGATGTCCTTGAGGAAGACGTGGACTTCCTCTGCAGGGATCACATACCCGATATTCTCCGCGTACTCGACGCCGCTGAAGACCACGCCGCAGACTTTGCCATCGAGAATCACAGGCCCACCCGAGTTCCCATGATTGAGCGCCGCATCGACCTGCACGCGGAGCCCCTGCGCTTCCATGTTGTAATCTGTGTACTCGATCCGCGAGACGACGCCCTCGGTAATCGAGACCTGCTCGCCCCCCATCGGATACCCGATCGCTTGGACCGTCGATCCGATCGAGGGAAGCGTGTCGCTCAGCTCAAGCACAGGATGTGCTGAGTGGAATTCTTCGCGTTCGGAGTCCTTCTTGATCTCGATGACCGCGAGGTCCATCTGTTGCGAGATCCCGATGACCTCCGCGCGGAGCTTGTCCGCGCTGTTGGGGGGCTGCACATAAATCCGCGTTGCTTGCTCAACAACATGCGCGTTGGTCAGGATCCGATTGCCTTCGATGACAAACCCAGTCCCGGACAGTTCCTGTGGAGCTTGCTTGGTCCATGGACGAGCGAAGTCAGGGCCGCGATATGTTGAGAAGATCTTAACCACTGATTCGCGCACAGCGGTTGTATCCTGCGACCCAATCGCCATGAAACTGCTCGCCATCAATATCCCGACTATCAACATCAATCGCATCGCTAACTCCTTGAACTCACAGTGCATCATCAAGAGATGCTACAGCGATCATAGTGCCTCCGTTTCAGTCCTTCTGAGATTGCTACCATCAGTGCAATGACCACCACGCTCAACATCCAAGCCCCAAAGGACTTCCATCTCGCAAGAGATGTCTGTTCCTACGGCTACTTCCTGCTCGCACCCAATCACTGGGATGTTGATCAACAACACATGCTCCGTGTGCTCGAGTTCGAAGCGGGACCATCGCTGTGCATCATCGATCAACCCAAGGACCGCGTGCGAGCACGCTTCGACCGATCGCTGAATCGATCCGAACAATCGAGCGCGAAAAAACAAATCACGCGGATGCTCTGCTTGGACTCGCCGCACGAAGAGATCAAAGCGTTCCATAAGGTCGATCCACGATGGAAGAAATCTGGCGCTGGAAGACTCTTCCGCTCCCCGACGCTCTTTGAGGATGTCATCAAAACCGTCACGAGCTGCAATGTCACCTGGCCGAGCACCGTCAATATGAACCGACGACTCTGCGAAGTCTGCGGCCGAAAGTCGCCCTCAGGTGTCCCATCATTTCCCACAGCACAAAAACTCGCACGCACACGCGTCGGGACACTGCGTGGACGCTGCCGAGTCGGATACCGCGACCAGCGCATCATCGACCTCGCCAAGCTATTCAACAAAGGTCAAATCGACGAGCACTGGCTCGAGAATACCGCGACCGACGACGAGGTCTTCAAGTTCCTCATCTCGCTCCCAGGGATCGGCCCCTACGCCGCGGGAAACATCATGCAGCTCATGGGAAGATACTCACGCCTCGCGCTCGACACCGAGTCCATCCGCCACGCCAAAGCCGTGCTCAACATGACCGGCACCGACAACCAACTCATGAAGAAACTCAAAGCACACTACGAACCATTCGGGGATCACAAGTTCCGTTCCTACTGGTTCGAGCTCTGGGAGTTCTACCAATCCAAAGCCGGCCCCGCGACCACGTGGCGACGCGACGCGACCGCGACAATGTTCACGTCCGCGAATCTCAGTAAGTAGAGAGCAGACCGTTCGGGCCTACAGAATCAAGCCGGAAACGCTCACGCTGCCAGCAATGATCCCACCGACCTTGGGCTTGGATTTCAAGCCAGAGGTTGAGAACGGCACAACAACCCGACCTCCAAGCGTGCTGACGATGCACTTCCAGAATCCGGGTTCCATGAACCCAGACTTGCAAAGTTCAACCTGTTCAATGGGGCCGCAGATGATCGCATTCCCTGTTGGACGTTCAACCGCCTCGCCACCAGGACGAAAGAGACCGCTGGGGATCATCGCGCCGGTATGAGCAAGCTTGCCAAGCGGTGATTTACTGAACTCTTTCACCGATTTATAAAAAGCGGCTTGCTGCGGGAAGCCGGTGATCTGTAGCTCTACTTCGCTCTCGGGCTCGAGCTTATGCGCGTCAACCCAAAAGTTCGGCGAGTCAACTGCAAACGGCACGCCGGGCTGGTCATCCACCAGTTCAGACATGATTAGCCCATCCATAGGGAAGCGTTCGTCAGTAATCGCTCCACTAAACTTCACGCGATACCGACAATCAGCAACAAGGTGTGTCAAACACCCGATCAAGTTGTCCTGCGGATCATACTGCGCATAGAGCTGCCCTCCATGCTTGTTGGTGTAAACACGGTAGGTGCCGCCATGATGTGTTGTTTGCTCCACCATCGCGCCTCGTACTTTCTTAAGAAAGGATTCGAGGTCGAGTGGCGATTGAATTCGAAAGCCGAGGTGTTGATACTGATTTGGATTCATATGTAATGTTGAGCATAGGGCATGCTTACGAAATCTGTAATTAAACTGAAGTAAAAACGCCGGCGAATCACGAGGATTCGCCGGCGCATATATGAACTGCGCCTTCTCCAGAGAAGCGCAGAGCAGATGCCCCAAAGTCCAGCATTGCATTCAGGGCCATAAACAATGGCCAGCAATACCCTACATCGGATCAACACAAAAGCAAAGGGAAATTTCAAGAATGGGCAGCGTTCAGATGAGCACTGAGCCCGCCAAGGTCTTGTAACGCGTGAACACCCCAGAACCCCGCTCGCAGCGCCTCAATCGCATGAATCGCTTGTCCCGCAGCGGTCGCCGTGGTGATCATCGGAAGACCAAGACGCACCGCCGTCGCGCGGATGCGTCCCTCATCGGTCTGCCAACCGGTCTTGGTTGGCGTGTTAATGATGAGATTGATCTCGCCGTTCTGCATCAGGTCGATGACATTGGGACGAGCGCCAGCTTGGATCTTTTGAAGCACATTCGGACGCAGTCCGTGCCGTGTGAGTTCTTCTGCCGTGCCTTGCGAAGTAAACACCTTGAACCCCATCGCAAGGAGCGAACGCACAACAGGGATCATCGCGGGTTTGTCTTCTTTGCGTACCGACACGAACACGCCGCCCTCCTTGGGAAGCGAGACGCCAGCGGATTCCATCGCTTTGAGATACGCCATCGGGAGCGAGACGTCCACACCCATCACCTCGCCCGTCGATCTCATCTCAGGTCCTAGCACAAAGTCCACGCCTGGGAACTTGCGGAACGGGAACACCGGCGCTTTGACCGTGAAGTATCCCGCGTCGGGGATCTCTTTGGTGCCTTGCTCTTTCAGCGAAACACCCATCATCGCCTTCGCCGCGACCGATGCCCACGCGACGCCCTTGGACTTCCCAGCATACGGCACCGTCCGCGACGCGCGAGGGTTGACCTCGATGATGTACACCTCGTCGTCCTTGATCGCCATCTGCACATTCATCAAGCCGCAAACCTTGAGCTCCTGCGCGAGCTTGCGAGCGGTGTCCTTCACTTGCTCAAGCACCGCCGGACGGATGGTCGTTGTTGGGATCATGCACGTCGAATCACCGGAGTGCACACCCGCTTGCTCGATGTGCTCCATGACCGCCGCGACGTATGCTTCGCCCGAACCATCGCGGAAGTCCGCGACGACATCGACGTCCAGCTCCGTCGCGCTGTTGAGGAACTGATCGATCAAGATCGGCGCGTCATCGAGCCCCGACACATCCACAGCTGTCAGCATGTAGTGACGCAGCGACTGCTCGTCAGAACAGATCTCCATCCCGCGGCCACCAAGCACATAGCTCGGACGCACCAGCACCGGATACCCGATCCGTCCCGCGATCTCGACCGCTTCTTCGATCGAGCGTGCGATCCCCGACGCCGGACGCTTGAGACTGAGCTTGGTCAGCAGCTGATCAAACTGATCCCGATCCTCCGCACGATCAATCGCTTCCAGCGCCGTCCCGAGCATCGGAACACTGGCAAGACTGAGCCCATGCGCCAGATTCAACGGCGTCTGCCCGCCGTACTGAACCACCGTGCCCTTGAGATTCTGCGACAGCTTCTCCGTCACATTGAGAACATCTTCAAGCGTCAACGGCTCAAAGAATAACAAATCACTCGTGTCGTAATCCGTACTCACCGTCTCCGGATTCGAGTTGATCATCACCGCGTCGAACCCAAGCTCCTGTGCTGCTTGAGCCGCGTGGACACAGCAGTAATCGAACTCGATCCCCTGACCGATGCGGTTCGGACCGCCGCCAAGGATGATGACCTTCTCGTTGGGATCTGTCTCCGCGTTCAGACGATCTCGAAGCTCACACTGCGGCGGGACCTCCTGCACCGTGCCGTCGTCAAGAACCTTGCGCGATCCGCTCTGGTACGTTGAGTAGTAGTAGGGGGTGACCGCTTCAAACTCCGCGGCACAGGTATCCACGCACTTGTACACCGCTTCGACACCCAGCCCCTTGCGATGGGCGCGGACCTGCAGGATCGCCTCGGAGCTGATGTTCCCGAGATACAGATACGCGAGCTGCGCATCAGAATACCCAAGCTCCTTGGCGCGCTGCATCAGCTTGCGATCAACACCCTCCAGCGTCTTCGCTTCAACAAGCTGGTCCTCGAAGTCCACAAGCTCCTTGAACTGGTACAGGAAGAACTTGTCGATCCGCGTCAGCTCATAGATCCGATCGATGCTCCATCCCATCTTCATTGCGTAGCGGATGAAGTAGAACCGCCCCTGCGAGGGAACCGAAAGCTTCCGCGTCAATCGATCCTCATTGATCGGCCATTCCACCACGCTCCCGTCGGGTTTCTTTCCGTCCACCGCACGCTGAGCCGCGAGCCAGTTGTCGTTCTTGTCGAGCCCCAGCCCGAACCGCTTGAGTTCCATCGAGCGGATGACTTTCTGGAGCGATTCTTTGAACGTCCGTCCGATCGCCATCGCTTCGCCGACGGATTTCATTTGCGTCGTCAGCGTCTCGTCCGCTTCCGGGAATTTTTCAAACGTCCAGCGAGGCATCTTCGTCACGACATAATCAATCGTCGGCTCAAAGCACGCGCTCGTCGTCCCGGTGATGTCGTTCCGCAGCTCGTCGAGCGTGTACCCCACCGCGAGCTTCGCCGCGATCTTCGCGATCGGGAAGCCAGTAGCTTTGGACGCAAGCGCCGAGGACCGCGAAACGCGCGGATTCATCTCGATCACCACAAACTCAAACGCCGGCTCGCTCCCATCCGCAGTCGGCGCGGGATTCGGATTGATCGCGAACTGCACGTTCGACCCTCCCGTCTCCACCCCGACAGCACGCATGACCTTGAGAGCCGCATCGCGGAGGACCTGGTACTCCTTATCCGTCAGAGTCAGTGAAGGCGCGACCGTGACCGAGTCTCCGGTATGCACACCCATCGCGTCGATGTTCTCGATCGAGCACACGACCACGCAGTTGTCCTTCTTGTCGCGCACGACCTCGAGCTCGTATTCCTTCCACCCGATCAGCGACTTATCGATCTGAATCTGACCAATCATCGACGCGTTGATCCCGCGTGTGACCAGCTCCTCAAACTCTGCACGGTTGTACGCGATCCCGCCTCCCCATCCCCCCAAAGTAAAGGCCGGGCGCACGATCGCGGGGAGCCCGATTTCTTCAGCAAACCCGAGTGCTTCCTGGAGTGACTCGACGGTTTTGGATTCCGGCGTCGCGAGCCCGATCTCTTCGCAGATGTCGTTGAAGACCTGCCGATCCTCGGCGCGATGGATGATCTTGCGATCCGCGCCGATCATCTCGACGCCAAACTCCTCGAAGATCCCCTGATCCGCCATCTCGCAGGCGCAGTTAAGCGCCGTCTGTCCCCCCAGCGTCGGGAGCACCGCGTCGATGGGGGTGCCGAGCTCGATCTCTTTCTCGATGATCTTGCGGACCGATTCGGGAGTGATCGGCTCGATATACGTCCGATCCGCGAACGCGGGGTCCGTCATGATCGTCGCGGGGTTCGAGTTGACCAGAACAACCCGGTATCCCTCGTCTTTCAGCGATTTGCACGCTTGCGTACCTGAATAATCAAACTCACATCCTTGCCCAATGACAATGGGTCCCGATCCGATCAGCAGAATGGTCTGCAGGTCATCGCGTCGTGGCATTCGGTGATTCCTGTGTGTGGGGATTCATGAAGGAAGGTCCGGAAATATCAGTCAAGAGGCGCAAACTGGACAAGTGTAGCCCGCTCATCGACCCCAGATGAGCCCTTCAGATGACGATCATCCACGTCCGATTCGATGAACTCCCGCCCGCGAGCCTCGTAAGATCAATCACCGAGCCCGTATCGCTCGATATTGACCAGGTGCACCCCGCACCAGACCTTCCACGGAGAGACGCCTATGTGCGGCATCGTCGCTTATATCGGAAACAAACCCGCCCAGCCCCTTCTGCTCGAAGGTCTGAAGCGACTCGAATACCGAGGGTACGACTCCGCGGGCATCGCCGCGATCAACGGCGATGGACTCCAGATCGCCAAAGCCGTCGGACGCGTCGCGAATCTCGAAGCCGAGCTCGAATCCATCGGTGGCATCCACGGCTCCATCGGGATCGCTCACACCCGATGGGCAACACACGGAGCCGTCAACAAACTCAACGCCCACCCACACCGCGACCGCGACCACGGCATCTCCCTCATCCACAACGGGATCATCGAGAACTACGCCTCGATCCGAACCCTCCTCGAAGCCAAGGGCCATGTATTCCAGACCGAGACCGATACCGAAGTCCTCGGAATGCTCATCTCCCACCTCTACGACCCAGAGCAAGGCGTCGATCTCGAGAAAGCCGTGCAAGCAGCTCTACGCGAGATCCGCGGCGCCTACGCGATCGCAGTGATCTGCCAAGAAGAACCCGATGTCATGGTCTGCGCCCGCAAAGGTTCACCCCTGCTCATCGGGATCGGGAGCGGCGAGTACATCGTCGCCTCCGACCCCTCCGCGATCATCTCCCACGCGTCCCAAGCGATCACCCTCGACGACTACTCCGTCGCTCGTCTCACCCGTGACGGCTTCCGCACCACCACCGTGGACAACGTCGAGCTCTCACCCAAGATCATGCAGCTCGAGATGGACCTCGAAGAAATCGAGCTCGGATCCTTCGAGCACTACATGCTCAAAGAGATCTACGAACAGCCCGAAGCGCTCCGCCGCTGCCTCAAGGGACGACTGGACAAGAATGAGGGCAAGGTCGTGCTCGGCGGACTCAACGCGTACGCGCAGGAACTCGTCAAATCCCGGCGCGTCATCCTCACCGCACAAGGCACAGCTCTCCACTCCGCGATGATCGGCGAGTACCTCCTCGAAGACCTCGCCAAAATCCCAGCAGAATGCGAGTACGCCTCAGAGTTCCGCTACCGCAACCCGCTCATCGAGGACCGCTCCGTCGTCGTCGCTGTGTCCCAGTCCGGAGAGACCGCCGACACCCTCGCGGCACTCCACGAAGCGAAAGACCGCGGCGCACTGTCATTAGGTGTCATCAACGTCGTCGGATCCACCATCCCGCGCGAAACAGACGCAGGCGTCTACCTCCGAGTCGGACCAGAAATCGGGGTCGCGTCCACCAAAGCATTCACTGGACAAGTCGCTGTCCTCACAATGATCTCCCTCTTCATGGCCCGCCGGCGCATGATGTCCCCAGAAGCCTCAGCCCGACTCATGGCCGAACTCGAACGCGTCCCCGACATGATCGAGCAGGTTCTCACGACCGACAAACGCATCGCCGAGATCACTGCGAAGTACGTCCATCGCGACAACTGGTTGTTCCTCGGACGCGGATACAACTATCCGACCGCGATGGAAGGGGCGCTCAAGCTCAAGGAAATCAGCTACATCCACGCCGAGGGCATGCCCGCCGCGGAAATGAAGCACGGCCCAATCGCGCTGATCGACGAAGGAATGCCCGTCGTCTTCATCGCTAACCAAGGGAACCAGTACGACAAGGTCCTGTCCAACATCGAAGAAGTCCGAGCAAGAGGCGGCCACGTCATCGCCGTCGCAACCGAAGGCGACAAGCAGATCGAATCCATCGCCGAGGACGTTCTCTACGTCCCAGCGGTCGAGGAATGCCTGAGCCCGATGGTCACCGTCGTCCCGCTCCAGCTCCTCGCGTACCACGCCGCACTGCTGCGAGGCCACGATGTCGACAAGCCAAGAAACCTTGCCAAGTCCGTGACGGTTGAGTAATCATGGCTTGGCTCACGTTCAAGCGGCAGCCGACACGACGTAGATGGTGTAAGAGAGCCAGGGTTGGATCAGTGAAGCCGACCGCAAAGCGTGCAAACGTTCGCTCGATTTCAATGTGCTATTTCCTAGGACGGTTGATTCTGAACTGGTGGTGCTTTCTCATTGTTGGATACATTGGTTTCCTCTTGCTCACGCTCCAAATTGCAGTCAAAGCGGAGTCTGAGCAGTTCAACCATGTCGTAATGGATCATGCCATTTCTTATCTGTATAGTTTTTATGCCATCTTTCTGATGGTCCCTGTTGGATTTCTTCTGGTTTGTGTAGGAAAAAAGCAAGTATCAAGGGCCGTAGTCCGAACTCGGGGGCAAATGTGTCTGAGCTGTGGATTTGATCTCAATCACCGTGACAGGTATGAACATATTTGCCCTGAGTGTGGGAAGATATCACCTCGAAGGGAATGTGTCCGCCTTTGGTGTAAACGAGTACATTGATGTCCGGCTGTTACAAGGTCCGCTTTCAAGTTCTCACCTCCCATAAAAACCCGATCCCCCCTCAAGTCCCATATCAAAGGTTCCGATACCCATCCTGAACCTCTGTTAAGGGACCATGATGAGCGTGCAAACCGCTACAACCCAATCCTCCTACACGACCCGCAAAGCTCCGGTCGAGTTCGAGTCCAATCAGGGACTCCGCACCGATGAGCTGATGCTGCGTCCGCTGGGATTCGCGGATGAAGCGGTCTTTGTCGAAGCACTCAACCGCTCGCGTCTCCCGCTCCGAAAGTGGATCCCACTGGAGACTAAAGAGCAAACCACGAGCGAGTTCTTCCAGTCGCAAGTCCAGAAAGCAATCGAAGGCGACCAGTCCAATACCGCCTGCCGAAGGGCAATTTTCCTCAACGACAACACCTTCGTCGGGATGGTCAACCTCATCAAGATCGAGCGAGGGATGGAGTGGACCGCCGAGGTTAACTACTGGATCGACAGCAAGCACGCCGGCAAAGGTCTCGCGACCAAAGCACTCCAAGCGATGCTCGACCACGCGTTCGCCGACATGCCGATCGGTCTCGGACTCCACCAGGTCCGCGCCCAGATCTGTCTGGACAACCCAAGCTCCGTCCGCGTCGCCCAGAAGCTCGGCTTCAAGAACTCAGGTCACACCGACCTCCTCGAGATCAACGATGCACTCATCATGCATCACGAGTTCACGCGGTCCGCGTAACCAATCTTTACCCAAACAAATCAAAGCAAATCCGAGCAAGCACTCGGAGAATTTTCGATTTTTCAGTGCCCCCAAGACAGCAATTCCACACGCGGCAAGTTCATGGGCTTAATAGCCACAGAAATCTCATAAATACATAAATAACAGTAGCTTATGACAAACACAAGGCCGCCGACTTTGAGTACAAAATCGACCGTTTGGCCCATGGTCGGGTGCGTTCAATTTGCCTTTCACATGATGCCGCATACGGTCTAGGTTCGCATTCAATTCCAAAAAGTGGGAGCCCAAGACCAATGCCGACAGCCAACTACGACTCGCGCACCCTGTCCATCGACGGCAAACGAATCTGGATCGTCTCCGGATCCATGCACTTCCAGCGCATCCCCCACGAACTCTGGGAAGACCGCATCCGCGCCGCCAAAGCCGCGGGCGTCAACACCATCGAGACCCCGATCTTCTGGAACCTCATCGAGCCGCGTCCAGGATCCTACAACTTCAAAGACAACAACGACATCAAGCACTTCCTCTCGCTGCTCGCCAAGCACGAGATGTACGCGATCATCCGTCCCGGCCCGTTCGTCGGCGCCGGATGGGACCTCGGCGGTCTCCCCGCTTGGCTCCTCAACATCCCAGAACTCAAGCTCCGCGCCCCGAACCAACCCTTCCTCGAAGCCGTGGGCAAGTACTTCAACGCACTCGCCAAGCAGATCAAATCCATGCAAGCGTCCGTCACCAAAGGCGGCCCGCTCATCATGATCCAGAACGAGTCCCAGTGGGACTGCGACGATCAGCTCGCCGCGACCAAGTACCTCGGAGAGCTCGCACGCTACCTCCGCGAAGCGGGATTCACCGTCCCCAAGATCAACGCCAACAACCTCTGGCAAGGGGTCGAGGGTGAGATCGACGGCTGGACTGGTGAAGGCGACATGTTCGCGATCATGCGCCAGCTCAAAGCCGTGCGACCAGACCAACCCACCATCGTCATCGACTACGGACCGCTCCGCCGTCCGATCTTCGGACAAGAACTCGAAGCACCGGTCGATGGATACACCCTCCAGCGTCAGCTCGGAGAGATCATGTCCGCCGGAGGTCAGTTCAACCTTGCGAACTTCATGTCCGGCACCTCCTTCGGTTTCTGGGCCGGACAAGCATCCGCCGGAGAACCCTGCGCCTACGCACCAACCTACGACGCCGGCGCGCTCATCGACGAGCACGGCCGCATGACCGAGCACATGGGACCCGTCCGCCGACTCCTGACCTTCGGATCATCCTTCTCCCGCGTCCTCGCGCACACTGAGAACAACACCCCGCCCGTCGTCATCGATCCAGTCGTCGACGAGGAAGCGATCCAGGGACACATCGTTAACCAGATGAACGGCTCCCAAGGGAACATCATCTTCATCTTCTCTCCGCCCAAGGCCAAAGCCGGGACGATCAACCTCCTGCTCAGCGACGGTTCATCGCTCCCAGTCCGCTTGGGTTCCCAGCGCGTCCACTGGTGCCTGACTGATTACAACATCTCTTCCAAGCACACGCTGGACTACACATCCCTCTGTGCACTGAGCTCCACAGAAGAAACCCTCGTCCTCTTCGGACCAGGTGGGGGGGTCGGAGAGGTCTCGATCAACGCTTCGCCGCTCGTCGTCGAGGTCCCCAAGGGACGCAAACCGATCGCGGTCATGCACGAGGGCATCTGCGTCGTCGTCATCTCCGAAGACGTGATCGACGAAACCTACATGCTCGGCTCCGAGGTCTACGTCGGTGTCCAAGGTCTCAGCGAAGAGGGTGAGCCCATCCCATCACCCAACGGCAAGACCCACACCCACGTCACCTCAGACGGCAACGCAAAGACCACCACCACCAAATACCTCGATCGCGATCCAGGAGAAAAGCTCCCCAAGATCGCGCTGGGAAACTGGGAATGCGCCCAGACCGATCTGCACATCGATGGCTCAAGCCCACGCTACGCCGTCATCCCAGGACCCGCGGACCTCTCCGAACTCGGAACACCCTACGGCTACGGCTGGTACAAGATCGACGTGAAGTCGCTCTCGAGCGGGAAGACCAACTTCGTCGCACCACAGTCCAGCGACCGGATCCAGTTCTTCCTCGATGGCGAGCCCATCGGGATGATCGGTTCAGGACCAGGCACCTCCGACTCCGTCGCGCTGCAACTCAAAGCGGGATCAGAGAGTCTCATCGCACTCGCCGACAACACCGGACGGATCTCCGGCGGCTCCGTCATGGACGAGAACAAAGGACTCTTCGGACACCTGATCGAGAACACCCCATTCAAACCAGGCAAGTCCAAAGTCGTCACGGGCGATCCGATCGACGTGCTCGGATACGCGTCCCCAGTCTTCGGCGTCCGCGAGGGTGAAACCACACACCACAACCGACTCCAGTGGTCCTTCAAGCACCTCAAGAAGTCATCCATCTACATGGAGATCCCTCCGATCAACGCGCGCGTGATCGTCGTGCTCAACGATGAACCAATCAAGCTCGTCGGCGCGATGCGCCGCACGACCATCGAGCTCGACGACGAAGCCGTCAAGCGCGGCAACAACGTGCTGGAGCTCGCGCTGCACCTCGACTCCCCAAGCCACGAGCTTGCCAACGAACTCTCCGAAGAGATCCTCGCGCAGCTCGTCAAGGAGATCACCTTCACCGAGGGCGCCAACGTGATCTCAGAAAAATGCGAGTGGTCCTTCGCCAAGTGGGAAGCACCCGCTGAGATCGACTTCGACACTGTCAGCAAGTCCAAGCTCAACTCGACCGGCAAACCAAGCTGGTGGAAGACCACCTTCCAAGCACCAGAGCAGGACCTCGCGATCTCGCTGGACACCTCTGGTCTGACCAAGGGACAGGTCTACATCAACGGCAATGCTTTGGGACGCTTCTTCTCATCCACGGCAGACGGCAAAGCGATCGAGCCCACGCTCAACCTTGCGATCCCGTCGTGCTGGATCAACGAAGACTCCAACAACGAGCTGATGATCTTCGATGAGCACGGCGCATCGCCCGCGAAGGTCAAGCTGATCGTCGAACGCCGTTAAGGGCTGTCGTCAGGAATCTGGAGCGACTCGAACTCATCGGTGAGGACCTCAAGCTCTTTCTGCGCCTCGCGGAGCTCTTGCATCGCGATGCTGAGCTTCTCTTTGAGCGTTTCATCATCCGGAGTCTCACGGATCATCCGGTCATATTCCTGGATCCCGCCTTTGAGCAGCTTGAGACGGAGCCGAACGATGTTGAGTTCCTTAGAAAGCTCGATCTGACGCGCCTGCGCCATCGCTTGCTCCGCGTTGGTCATGTTCGACCAAGGCTCGATCCGACCACGCGTAATCGTCCCGACCCCGACATGCACATCGCGTCCCGCGCCCGCGTTAACCATGCGCGGATCTCTTCTCGCGTTGGACGCGCGGAACGAGCCGGGCTCTTCCGGATACCCCGCGCTGACCCAGTCCTCGATCTCGATCCCCTCACCCATGTTTTCAGTCTGAGGGAGCTCAATCCCCTGACGCGCCCATCGGACCTTGATCGCACGCTCCGCAATATGCGGGCTGATCGGAGCGGCGCCGCGCAGGAACTGGTACGAACCCAAAGGCAGATCAAGATCCAGCACGCGATCACCCCGCTGGACAATCGCGTTGAGCGTCTCGCCCGGATCGTGACTCAGGATCATCGCGCGAAGATCGTCCGAGCTTGTCAGCCGTTGCCCATCAGCGCCCACGATCAGATCTCCAGGCACAAGCATGCTCGCTGCCGGGAACTGATCCATCTCCTGGACAACCGTCCGGATCTCAACCCCGCCGTCGCGCATCGCGCCGAATCCGACGCCGAGCCCCGCTTTGGTGGTTCTTCCGAAGAGTTCCCTCGCCGCGATCCAGAGTCTGGTGCGTGCTTCCTCGCTCAGGTCCTCGCGTTCGAGCACCAGCGCCAGCATGCTCAGCTCGAACCCCTCGTTGGGGTTCCCGATCATCTGCGTCGATTGCTCGCGGACGACCCACGACGGATCATCGAGCAGACCCACCAATCGCTGCAGTCTTTGCTCTGTCTGAGCCGCGTCTTGTGCAAACGCACCTTCCGACGCGATCGCGAGTCCAATCAAAGACGAGATGGCGAGCTTCCGGATCATCTGTGCATGATACCTCATCGGGAGTATCCCCACCAAGGTATACGGGCAGTCACGAAAGAGGTTCAACAAGAAACTAGCTTAGCGGGATTCGAGCGCCCGCACGATCTCGTTGGTCTGGTCATCGAGCCAGCACGCTTTCTTGATCGCCGCATCAACCAGCGGCCCCTGCCGACCACCAGCGGTACCCGCCAATGCCTCATCAATCAGGACAGCTGGCAGCAGAGATCCGATCAGCCGAGGGTTCGGCGCTTTACCAAACTCCGCCGCGTACCCATCCCAGACCGCGAGCACGTGCTCCATGCTCGCATCCTCTGGGATCTGATCGCCGCTCGGACGCTTCATCGAGAGGTACACGAGCGCCTGCGCGAGCTCTCGATCCCGCGATCCGAGCCGACAGTTATCAAAGTCGCAGATCGCGACGATCTCAGGACCATCGAAGATCATGTTCCCCGGATGCCAATCGCCGTGCACAATCGCCGAGGCACGAGCATTAGCTCGATGCGCATCGAGCCCGTACTCCAAGATCTTCTTGAGCCGATCCGATGTGGACGCTTCAAGCTCGATGCCTTCGACACGATTGGGGTTGACCACGCTCGTCTCGACCGTTGCTTCAAAGCTCGTGACGATCTGGTCCATCGCTTTGTGCAGCTCGCCCAGCAGCATCCCCGCTTGGCGCGCGTGCTCGACGGATTGATCGAACATCGTCCCCTCGATAAAGACAAACAGCTCATAGGTCTTGTCCCCGATCTGGCACATCGAGTTGTTCTCAGCCGACATCCCGATCATCGGAGGCACGCACACCCCGAGCTTCAAGCACCCCAGGATCACTTCGTGCGCAAACCCAACAAGCGACGCGTGCTCGAGCCCCGGAGCGCGCCGCTTGAGCAGCAGCTTCCCGCGCTCGCACTCGATCACCGCTTTGGGCGCTTCGGACGATCCCGCGATCATCTCGCGGATGCTCTGGACCTTTCCGATCGGATAATGCTCGAGCACCGCGAGGATCTCATCGCGCGCAAAGCTCGCGCGTCCGTTCCCGGGATTCGCTGTCTGGTGTGTTGTGCTTGCCGGTGTGTGCAAACGCGTCACTCCGCGTTCTGGACTTGCTCTTTGATCCGGTCGATTGCGCCCTTGATCTCAACAATTAGTCGGCTCATCGCCGCGTCGGGACTCTTGGATGCGATCGTGTTCGCTTCGCGGAGCAACTCTTGTGCGAGGAAGTCCATCGTACGGCCGATCGGACGCTCGTCCTCGTTCTTGAGCAGTTCGCTGAAATGCACGAGGTGTTCCGACAGACGAGCGATTTCCTCCGCAATATCCGTCTTCTCCGCGTACACCGCGATCTCACGAACAACTTCCGCAGCGTCCGCCTGCACATCAAACTCGCTCATCAGCGATTCCATGCGCGACTTGAGACGCTTCTCGTAATCACTCGTGACGTTCGGAGCGAGCTTCTCGATCTCTTTGAGACGTGTATCGATGTACGCGAGGTGACTGTTGAGATCGCTCTTGAGCGCCGAACCCTCGCGAGTCCGCATCGACACAAGATGCTCCAGCGCCAGCTCAACGAGCGGACGCAGCGCCTTGCGAGCCGACTGCAGACGCGACTCCTCATCCCCCGGCGGCTGCAGCACTCCAGGAAGATTGATCAGCTGCTCAACACCGATGTCATCGATCGAGCAGCCCTTGGCATCAGCGATCTGCTGTGCATATGAGCGAAGCGCGCCCTGATTGACGGTAAACGCGGCTTTCTCGTTCTGCTCCGAAACACTGATCGTCAGCACCACCGAACCACGAGCGATCGACGAGCGGATCATCTGCTCAAGCTCAGGTTCAAGCGACTGGAGCCGTTCAGGAACACGCACGCTGGTCTTGAGGAACTTGTTGTTGACGCTGCGCACCTCGACACTGTAGACGGTGCTCCCGTCATTGCCCGATGCGTCGCCAAAGCCTGTCATACTCCGGATCAAGTGTGTGCTCCTCTGGTCGTCAGCATATCAGTTTTTGCGTAGGTGTGTTGTGTGCAGGTGTGCGGGATCAAGCGAAGCTCGAAGCTCACTCGTCCTCTTCCTGAGGATCAACCGCCGGCTGAGTCTCGGTTTCCAGATCTTCAACCAGATCCTCCGCAGCGTCAGCAGCATCGCCGGCGCGCTCCAGACCTGTATCAACCGCGTCCTCGATTGTTTCCCCAGCTTCATCAACAGCTTCATCGACCGCCTCATCAACCGGAATCACCTCAGTCGTTCCCGGAGCCGAGAGTGTGGGTTGTTCCGCAGGAGCTTCCGGCGGACGCGTCACGAAGTTGAGCACGATCGCAAACACGATGAAGAGCACGAAGATCGCGATCGTCCCGCCCGTCAGCACGTCGCCCGTTTTGGTACCAAACGCGGTCTGTCCCGCGCCGCCACCGCCGCCCCCGCCGCCGGCACCAAACGCGCCGCCGAGACCGCCGCCTTGCGGACGCTGGATCAGCACGATCAGGATCATGATGATCGAGATCAGCAAAAACGCGCCCACGAGCAGGTTGATGACAATCGGATTCACCTGCGCCATCGTCAGCGATGTCGCGGCCAAATTCTGGGACAGATTCAGGGATTCGTTGGTCAGGGTCTCGAATGTCATAAGTCGCGGAATCTCCATCAGCACACGCCGATCATTGGGAATTCACCTCCCAGGCATGCAGGGCAGCAACTCTAGGCGGCTACACACCTTGAAACCGATCCTAAACCCCGATTCAAGCCCGATTCGAGCCCCAATCAGACCCTCGATCAGCGGATTCCAGCCGATCACGAGCCGACGAGGGACCCCTGAGCCGCGTCGATGATCGCGCAGAAATCCTCACCCTTGAGACTCGCTCCGCCGATCAGCCCGCCGTCCACATCGTCCATCGCCATCAGCTCAGCCGCATTCCCCGGCTTCATCGACCCGCCATAGATGATCCGCAGGTTCCGAGCCGCCGAATCCGAGTACATCGAAGCGATGAGCGCCCGGATCTTCGCGTGCGCATCCTGAGCATCCTGAGGAGAAGCCGTCTTTCCAGTCCCGATCGCCCAGACCGGCTCATACGCGATCACGACGCGATTGAGCTGCTCCTCGCTCACCCCATCGAGCCCCGCGCGGACCTGACGCTCGTTCACAGCATCAGTCTGCCCCGCTTCCCGCTCTTCGAGCTGCTCTCCGATGCACAGCACCGCCGTCAGCCCCGCTTCCAGCGCCCGTTTGGTCTTCGCGTTGACCAGTTCGTCCGATTCCCCGATCACGTGACGACGCTCGGAGTGCCCCGTCAGGACCGCGGAAACGCCGCAGTCCTTGAGCATGCTGGTCGAGACCTCGCCCGTGAACGCCCCGTTGTCGCTGTGCCAGAGGTCCTGAGCGCCCAGTGCGATCGGTCCGCTGATCTTCTCACCGATCCCCATCAGGTACGGAAACGGCGGAAACACCGCGACATCCACCGACCCACCCTTCATCAGCGATTGGATCGAGTCGATAAGCGACAGACCGTCCTGCATGCTGGTGTTCATCTTCCAGTTGCCGCCGACGTAAGGAGTTCGTTGAGTGCTCATGGTGGTCGCTCTTCTGCTTTGGGTTGAAGGGATACTGTTTTTATAGGACACAGCCGATAAAGGTCAGAACAACCACTTGATCCAAATGGGGTTCAAAACCCGTCGAATCTAGTGTAGTCTGTTGATTGTGCCGAATCGTCTGACTTTCGCGGAGTCCACTTTCATGATCAGCCAAGCGTCGCAAGCGACCGATTACGACATCGCCATCATCGGAGGGGGTCCATCCGGCACCACCCTCGCGTCGATCGTCAAGAAATACAACCCCGATCTCTCCATCCTCATCCTCGAAAAAGAGAAGTTCCCACGCGAGCATGTCGGCGAGTCCCAGCTCCCTGGGATCTCCCAGATCCTCGACGAAATGGAGGTCTGGGACAAAATCGAGGAAGCCAACTTCCCCATCAAGCTCGGCGGCTCATACACCTGGGGCAAAGACGCCGACGCGTGGGACTTTGACTTCTTCCCTGCAGAGAACTTCGTAGACGAACCAAGACCCGCGAAATACGAGGGTCAGCGTCGCCACACCGCGTTCCAGGTCGAGCGCGACCGCTACGACGAGATCCTCCTGCGTCACGCCGAGCACCACTGGGGGACCGTCGTCCGCGAAGAAACCATGGTCCGCGAGATCATGAAAGACGGCGATCGTGTCACCGGACTCAAGCTCGATTCCGGAGAAGTCATCACAGCCCGTCACTATGTCGACGCTTCAGGTCATCCCGCGCTGCTCCGCAAAGCAATGGGTGTGGAATCCAAAGCGCCAGACGAGCTCAAGAACGTCGCGTTCTGGGATTACTACGACAACGCGAAATGGGCCGTGGAGATCGGGATCGGAGGCACGCGCGTCCAGGTCCGCTCGCTCCCCTACGGCTGGATCTGGTTCATCCCCCTCGGACCCTCCCGCGCCTCCGTCGGACTTATCTGTCCAAGCGAGTACTACAAAAGCACCGGGATGACCCCCAAAGAGGTCTACCTCAAAGCAATCAAAGAACAACCAGAGATCAACGAACTGCTCAAGGACGCGAGCAGTTCCACAGACAACAACGTGCTGACCACCAAGAACTGGTCCCACCTCGCTGATCGTCTCGCCGGAGAGAACTGGTGGATCATCGGAGAAGCCGGCGGGTTCGCAGATCCCATCCTCGCCGCGGGAATGACCCTGGCGCACGGCTCAGCTCGCCACGCGGCGTACTCGATCCTCGAGATCGAACGCGGAGAGCTCGACGCCGACTGGGTCAAAGAGTTCTACGACGAGAAGAACAGACGCAACATCAACCAGCACATCCGCTTTGCGAAGTACTGGTACGCCGCCAACGGATGCTTCACCGATCTGCAGGAACACTGTCAGAAGATCGCGAAAGACTCGGGACTCAAACTCAATCCCTCACAAGCATGGCGCTGGCTCGCTCAAGGCGGATTCTCCAACCAGAGCATCGAGTCCGCCGCGTTCGGCGCCTTCGACATCGGATCGTCCAAGAAGCTCATCGAGATCTTCAGCGGCAAAGAATCCAAGTTCAACCTCGCCAAGTTCAACGAGCTCAAACTCAACCTCGCCAACGCCGAAGAAATCACGCAAGGCAAGCTCTATGAGGGAAGAATCCAGCAGGTCAACTGCTACAAACGCGCCGATTCCATCCTCCCATACACCGGACTCTGGAAACCGATCATCGACGTGCTCAATCAGAAGAGCGACCTCAAAGAAATCCTCGACACCCTCGATCGCAGTGTCAGAAAGAGCGCCGGACTGAACTCCATCTTCCCGTTCGTTCAGGTGCTCGAAGCGATGATCATCGACGGCTGGATCATCGGGAAGCTCAACAAATCCCGCCCGAAACTCAACTTCGATTCAGGACCCGGATCACAGATCCGCTCTGCTGAAGCCGGCAAGAAAGCGCTCGAAGAACGCGGGAACGCCTAACCGATCAGATTCCAATACGCTGCTTACTTGAGCGCTGCAGTTTCATTCGCCGCATCGCTGTCCGCGTTCGGCTGCGTCAGCTGCGCTTCGAGCTGCGAGCGCCGTGCGATCTTGATCGCGTACACACCGATGTAGAACGCGACGAGCAGCGCCAGCGCGTAGATGAACCGCGCCTGGAACTGACTCAGCAGCACCCCAAGCACACAGAACACGATCCCGATGCCATACAGCGTCAGCACCGCGCCCTTGACCCCAAGCGATCGCTTGAGCATGTGGTGCAGGTGGTCCGCGTCGGGATCCGACATCTTCTTCCCCGCGAGCTTCCGCCGGATGATCGCGAGAATCGTGTCGATGATCGGGATCGAGTAGATGATGACCCCCGCAAACACCAAGCTCGTCTGACCTGTATCACCCAGTGACAGAATCATCAGCGCCGAGCAATACCCAAGCAGCAACGACCCGGTGTCACCAAGGAAAATCACCGCGGGATTGAAGTTGTGGGGGAGGAATCCCATGCACGCGCCCAGGATTGCGAGCCCAACAATGATCCGCGGCGCATCGAGCGGGCCATTGTCCGCAAGCGCCATCCCCGCAGCGATAAACAAGAACCCGATCATCGCGATCGAGGTCACGCCGGTGAGGAGCCCGTCGAGCCCGTCGATGAAGTTGGAAGCGTTGGTCGCGCCGAGCACAAAGATCGCGATGACCACCGTGCCCGCCCAGTAAATAAAATCGAACTCGATGCTCGTCCCGAATCCCGGGATATCCATCGGCATCGGGATGTCATACGCAAGACGAGGATTGTCGAGCAAACGCCCGAGCGTCGGACGCAGCACACCCTCCGCGACATTGACCCCGACATCACCAATCGCAAGCGCCGCGCCCGCCATGAGCTGACCGCCAAGCTTCACGCGCGCCGGGATGCCGCTGATATCGTCGATCAATCCCACGACCACGATGATCGTCATCCCCAGCGCAATCCAAGGCGGCACCTGATTGACAAACACCCCGTCCTGCAGGTTCTCCGTCCCGATCTCGTGGTAGTTGATCAGTCCGGGGACGGACTCCGCGAAGTACGAGTAGACAATCCCCGCCATGATCCCGACGTAGACCGCGATCCCTCCGAGATACGCGATCGGCATCTTGTGCTGCTTCCGCGCCTCGTTGGGGTGGTCAACAATCCCGTTGGCAATAGCCAATCGGCGGATGATCGGCGTGGCCAGCACGGTCACCAAGAAAGCGATCACAAACACACCGATGTACCCCTGGAGCACACCCAGCGGCGTGTCGTCCATCAGCTGCGTCGGCATCTTGGAAACAACCTCAGTCACCGGCTCGTCATACACAATACTGGGAGGCAGCATCAGATCCCTCCCCCGCTCAGCGACGACCCGCTCGACGACGCCTGCTTGATCTGCACCGCCATATCCCGGATCGTGTCCTCGAGCGTGTACTGGTACTCAAACTCAACAATCGACCGCAAACGAGTCAGATCCGGCTTGCGATGACGCAGGTCCTCAAACCCAGACGTGTACGCATCCGCATAATCAACCATCTCGACATTCGAATCCGATCCAAGCACGTCGATGACCTTCTGAGCAAGCTCAAGGATCGTCATCGACCGATCAGAACCGATGTTCATCACCCGCCCGTGCGCCTGCTCTGTTTCGAGGAGCTTCGGGAGCACGCGAACAACATCGCGGACATCACAGAAGCACCGCGACTGCTGCCCATCTCCGAACACGCGGAGGGGTTTGCCCTCGAGGGCCGCTTGAACAAAGCGGGGGAGCACCATGCCGTAGTTCCCGATCTGCCGTGGTCCGACGGTATTAAAGAACCGCGCCACAACAACCGGCAGCTCGTGCTGCGTGAAATACGCCATCGCAAGGTATTCATCAATCGCCTTGGTGTGTGCGTACGACCATCGCGTGATGGAAGTGGGGCCGTAGATCGAGTCGTCCTCCTCAGAGAACACACTCACCCCAGGCTTGCCGTAGACCTCGGACGAGGAAGCGATAAATGTCGGAGGGGCGCCGTGCGCCAGCGCGAACTCCAGCAGCCGATCCGTCTGCACAATGTTGGTCCGGATCGACCCGATCGGGTCCTTGAGGACTAGGTCCACACCCACCGCCGCCGCGAGATGGTAAATCCGATCAAATGGTTGCGTGTCCGGCTCAAGCGCCTCAAGCCCCGCACCAAGATCACAGTTATGGAACTCAATCCGCGAACGTCCCACATCCGTGCTCAGGTGATGATCAAGGTTGACACTCTGCCCGGTCGAGCAGTTGTCGACCACAACGATCGAGTCACCTGCAGCGATGTGATAGTCCACAAGGTGCGAACCAATAAACCCCGCACCGCCGGTGATCAACACACGTTTGGGAGTCGGGGATGGATCGAGCGATGTGGGAGCCAAAGGAAGTCCTTCCGATCGCAGCGGCTGCGAGAACGGATATTATGCCGCCGAATCTTTGGGAGCTTTCTTCGCGGATTTCTTCGCGCTCTCCTCAACATTGCGGTAGTTGAACGAGGTGCGGATATTCTTGCGCATGTACCCGCCCGCAGCACTCCGGACCGCGTTGACCACGATCCCGATGAACTCGCTGTTGGCTTCGCTCAGCTCACGCGACATACGCGCCACCTGACCACGCTTCTCGCTCATCGCACGAACGACCAGCATCGAGGCGTCGGTGATGTTAGCAAGGATGCCCGCGTCACCCGCGACGATCGAAGGCGCGACATCAATCAGCACCAGGTCGTACTTCTCGCTCAGCTCAGCGAGCAGATCCTTCATCGCTCGGCTGCTCAGACGCTCAACCTGACGATTCTTCTTGGTCCCGATGCGGAGCACGCTCGGCCCCTCGTCGATCTGAACCATGCACTGCTCCAGAGTAGATTCGCCCGCGAGGATATCGCCCAGACCATCGCCGTCTCCGATCCCGAGATTGCTGTGCACGCTCGGACGCCGGAAGTTGGCATCAATAATCAGTGTATTGAGCCCCGAAGCGACGCACGACTGCGCCAGGTTCGTGACCACAGTAGTCGATCCAGATTGAGGCATCGCGCCAACAACCAGCAGCGTCCGATGCTCGCCCTTGCTCAGGTTCGCGAGCACATTGGTCCGTAGCTGCCGGAAATACTCAGCAAACACCGAGGTCGGCATGTCCGCAAACGCGGTCGCGACATTGTCTGGTGATGATGGATCCTCTGAAGCGTCCATCAGGATCCCAAGAGAACCCGCACGCGGGATCGTACGGATGTCCGCGGCACTCTTGATCCGCTGATCAAGAAGCTCGAACGCCAGGATCCCACCAACAGTCAAACCAAAGATCACAAATACACCAGCAGGGACCATCACATAGATGACCGGGAATGTCGGGAGATCGGGAACAGTTGCCGATTCAACAACATTGACACGCTGAGCACTGGAAAGATTCGCCGCCGCATCAAGAGCCGCCAGCGCGGCCTCGTCGGTACCGAGTTGCTTAATCTTCCCCTCGATCTGACGATCAATGTCCGCGATTTCTTGGGTGATCCGTGTCAGTTCGGTGAGTCTCTCAGCGAGTTCTTCCTTCTGAACCATCAGCTCGGCTTCCTGCGCACGCAGCTGCTGGATCGTGGTCTTGGTGCTCTGGACACGCGATTCGAAGGCCTCACGGAGCAGCTCCTCACGCGTGTCCTCGATCTTCCGCTTGTGCGCCGCAATCTGTGATTCAACCTGCTTGTACTGGCGGTGCTCCGGACGGATTCCGTTGCTCTGGAGAGCAACGAGGTGGGTCTCGAGACGCTTGAGTTCCTGCTTAAAGGTCTGCATCATTGGTGAAAGACTGACAGTCTCGCGGAGCTGAGAATCGTACTCGATTCCTGTATCCCGCTGGAGCTGCGCATCATCGTTCGCTCGAATGACCGCGAGTGCCTCGAGCGACTGCTGGATGCCCACGAGCTCAGCGTTGATCAGACGAAGACGTTCGGACGCGGTCGACTTTGCCGAGTCGATCGAGTCGATCTGCTCTTCGCGGACAAGTCGTGTCTTGCGAGCGGTCAGGTCCTCGATCGCGTCGTTGGTCGATTCGACCGAGTCACGGATCGCTTCACGGCGAGAAACAACATCCCGGTTGTACTGGGAGTTCAACTCGTTGAGGTACGCGTCCTGAACCATGGTCACCAGACCTGCCGCGTCCTGCCTGTTGCCGGAAGTGACAGAGAGCCGGATAAGGAAGGTCTTGGGGACCGCGCTGGCGTTGACCATCTTTTCAAAGTCTTTAAACGCTCGCACCACGTCGATGTTGCCGCGACGCATGTAGTTCTCACTCCATGTCGGCGCCAAGTTCGGGAGACGAGGGTCAGAGATCACCTTGTTGAGGATGAGCTTCGATTTCATGGTCGCGACCTGCGTACCCATGAACCGTTCCATTTCGGTCTCGTCCACGATCGATACGTTGATGACCTCAACCGCCTCTTCCGCGGGCGAGCATTCCCAGGTGATGTGAGACGTGTACTTCGGAGCGAACTTCGCAAACAGCACGTGCGCTCCATACCCAACAACAATACCAATCGCAACCGAGATCGCGAGCACAAACTTGTACTTGTGCAACAGCTTCATCGGGTCGATCGCAATAGCCGCAGCTCCCGCGGATTGCTGAGTTGGTCCGGGCATCCCCGGCTTGCGTTGTGGTGTGCTCATGACACGGCTCCAAATCCTGTAGCATCGATCAAGGGACCGACTTTGTATATCTGTACACGGCCTTTATCGACCGTTTTTGTTATCCAACTGAGTCGATCTTCGTTTCGATGTCCTCAACATCCTGCTCAAGTCCCACATCACGCGTAGGCATCGCACGCATCAGCGACTGGATGTCAGTCAGCTTCGAGCGTGCCTCATCGATACGCTCCTGAGCAAGGTCGATATTGATCTGCGCAATCACGAGGGTCACGCGTGAACGGACCGATAACGCGTACTTCATGCCGTTCGTCAGCATCTCACGCGCTTTCTCATACTCGCCAAGCGCCGTGTAGATGTTCCCGATGGTGTCATACGGCTCAGATCTGTTCGGGTTCAGTTCAATCGCAGACAAAGCAAGCTCCAGCGCCCGATCATGCTGACCAAGCTCCGCAGAAAGCACGTACGCGAGGTTGTTACTCATTTCCCAGTCATCCGGGAACAGCTCAACACCCTTCGTCCACATCTCCGCGGCACGATCGTAGTTGCCCGAGGTGAACATCGTCGTTCCGTAGCTCTGGAGCGTCAAACGCTGCAGCACAGGCTGCGTACGTGCGTTGATCAGCTTGTCATAGATCTGGAACGCCACATCGGTCTGCTGCCCAACACTGATCAAACGCTGAGCGATAAACAGGTCGATCCAGTTGAGGACCTCAGTGTTGGTGTTGCGACGTTTGAGCGTCTGGAGGTACTCGATCTGCTCAGCCATCGGCTTGCCCTCGAAGAATCGAGAGATGTTGCCCGACCACTGGATCAGTGTTTGATCGTCATTGGTCGAAAGGTCAAACGCCTTGGTGAGCTGCTGGAGTGCCAGCTCGTCACGTCCGCGTGCCTGGAGCACGAGCGCCTGTGCCGCGAGCAGACCAGGGCTGGAGTTGAGATCGCCCGCGATCTCGGTCAGGTCCTGGATGATCGCGTTCGCCAGATTCGTGTCCGGATTACGTGTGCGAGCGATCGCATCGATCAGGATCGCACCAGCTGTCGGACTCCGTTGCGAGTTCCATGCGAGCTTGTAGAACTGTGTCGCGTTCTCCCAGTCGCCACGCGATGAGAACAGCTGTCCGAGCGAGTTGAGCAGCGATGCGTCCTTCGTACGTGTCTGAACGATCTCGAGAGCAAAGTCATACGCCTCGGAGTTGCGTCCATCGATCATCAACTCGTTGATGATGCCGTAGAGCGCCTGATCAAGATTCGGGTTCAGGCGCACCGCACGCTGAAGGTCACGCAGCGCGTCCTTCCGCTGATCGACAGCGAAGTATCCCGCCGCACGGACGCGGTAGGCGCGCCAGTCATTGCGATTGATCTGCAGCGCCGCGTCAACATCCGCGAGCAGGTCGGTCATGCTGTCCTTGGATCCAGCGTAGAACTCCGCACGCTTGATGTAGACAAGCGGGTCATCAGAGAAGTTCGCGACCGCCTGATCCAGCAGCTTGAGAGCCGCGGCACTGTTGCCAAGACCCTCCTCGATCTCTGAGTTTTGCAGCATCGCGATCTTTGTGATCTGCTTGTCATTCGGGAGCTGATCAAAGTGAACACGCGCCTGCTTGAACTGACGCGTACGGATCAACATATCGATCAATCGCAGACGGTACCCGTCTTCAACGTCCGCGCCGCCCTCGACGATCTTCTCAAACTCATCTGCCGCGTTCGCGTACTGATTGAGCATCAAGAAGAGGTCGCCGAGCAGCTTGGTCCCTTCGAGGGTCTCGGTGTTCTGACGCTCAACCGCGTCCGATGCCGCCTGAATCGCGAGCTCCGGACGACCGCGATCGAGCATGAACCGCGCCAGCGCGATGTACGGCTCCGCGGAGTTCTCCTCCTGGTGCGCCTCGATGTAATCGGTGTACACCTTCTGAGCTGCTGCAAGGCCGTTGATATTCCCAACACGCCCCTGATCCGCGTACCAGCGTGCACGGAGATCGGTGACCCGCAAAGAGTCTTCCTCAGCGGCAATCCGCTTGATCAAGCTGTCGGCCTCAGACCAACGCTTGGTCTCGATGTACAGACTCGCCAGTGCGTAGTTGTTCACCGTGTTGTTCGGATCAAGCTCAAGGAACTTCTCGCGCTGACGGATCGCAAACTCCTGCCCCTCTTGACCGCCGTAGTTGGCTTCAAGCGAGAGCCAGATCGCGAGGAAGTCAGGGTTATCAATCGCGTACTTCTGGAATCGGCGAGTAATCCCCAGCGCCTCGTTCGGCCTACGGAAGAAGATCATCGTGTTGACATACTCAAGGATGCTCGCCTGATCATCAGGACGGATCGCCAGAGCACGCTCGAAGGATTGAATCGAAGATTCTTCACGCCCGAGTCGGCGCAGCTCGATCGCGAGCATGCGGTATACATTGGCACCAGCGACACCGCTGTTGCTCGCCTGCTCAAGAAGCTGGACCGCACGCTCGTTGTTTCCTTGGTAAGAAGCCAAACGCGCCTGGTAGGTGAGGCCGTTGACCCGGTCGATGTTGTTTGACGTCGCGAGCTCGACAAGCTCAGTTGCTCGGGATTCTTGATCCTTTGCAAGCGCCCGGACAAACGCGAGGTCAATCACGCGAGCGTCGGTTGGTGCTTTCTCAAGCAGCTCGACGATGGTCTCGTCAAGGAGTGCTTCTTTGTTTCTCGCGTAGGCAATCCCAGCAATCGAGACCAGCTTCTCGACCTCGGTGCGGTCGGAGAGCTCGATCATGCTGACCAGAATCTCGACCTCGTCGTTGCCCTGAGCCGCGGTCCGCATGTCGATCAGCGTCTTGCTGTCAGGGTTTCTTTGGATCGCCGTGTCCAGTAGCGCCCGCGATCCGTTGATGTCACCCTGATCAAGCATCAGGGAAACGAGATCACGCACAACGTCCGGCGCGTAGTTGACAGATTCGAGCCCGTTGCTGAGCACGTTGATTGCTTCCGAAATATCACCAGGATTCCCGTCCTTTCCTCGACGGATCTGACGTGCGCGCACGATGAGCGACGTGACCGGATCATCGATCAGATCGGGATTTTCCAGCGCATTGATCTTCGCGATCCCGTCTAGAGCCGATTGATTGCTCGGATCGCTGACCAGCGCCTTCTCGAAGAGTTCCTTCGCCTTCCGGTTGTCCTGGAGCTGCATGTACGTATCAGCAAGCACAAGCAACGCCCGCACGTCGTGCGCTTTTTGTGCGATCAAACGCTCCAGAGCATCACGCGTCGATCCGAGCTGGTTGAGCTCGCGAGCAGCGAGCGCCTCGAACCACAAGCCGTCGGTGTTCGTGTTGTCGGTCTGACGGTTGAACATGCTCAGCAAGCGGAGTGCTTCGCGGTAGTTGCCGTTGACGTACTCGATGCGACCGTTGATCTGCATGAGGTTTACGTTGTCTTCCGTCACGCGTGCCTTGTACATGTCGCGTGCTGTGATCGCTTCATTCAGAAGCCCCTCGAGCATCGCCGGATCACTGCTCTGATCCGCTTGTGCGCGAGCGTAGGAATCAAGCTTAATCGAAGCGGTCGTGAGCATCGCCTCGCGCTTTGCGTTAAACAGCATCACCCCATCGATACCCATCGGAGGGGTCGGCAGGTCGATAATCTGCGCGTACATCTCGATCGATTCGTCAATATCACCACGGATAGCGCTGAGCCCAGCCGCGGCCACCAGCGTCTCGATCGAGTCCGGATTCGACTGAAGAATCATGTTCACCAGCTCGTTGCTCCGCGAGAGCTTGCTCTCAGGATCAACACGGATCTCGATCTCAACAAAACGATTCAGCAGGATCATCGACAGTGTGCTTGGGTCCTGAGCAAGCAACCACGTATGGAGTTCATCAACTTCAGAACGCAACGCTGTCCATGAATCCAGGATCGCTTGGGTACGAGCTGAGTCGTTCGCGTTCTGGCCGTAGTACGCATCAGAGCCGGAGCTCTCAACCTTGATGCCGAGCTTTGTCACCGCAACCAGTGGCGAGTTCGGGAACTGCTCAAGGTGATCCTCAGCCATCTGAGTCGCTTGAGCACGCGCCTCAACTACCCCGCTAATCTCGTCGTTCTCGACCTCCTGAGCCGCGACATAGATCACCCAGCGCATCAACGCCGTGCGAGCGAGTTCATCGCTCGGATCCGCTTCAAGCGCGGCCTCAAGATCCTCACGGATCAACTCAAACTGCTCTGGTTCCACAACCCCGCCACGCTCAGCAATCCGGTACCACGACATACCGCGGTAACGACGCAGCGTTGGCCATTTCGGGTCAACCCCGCTCAGACCATCAAAGTTGCCCAGCACCTGGGTCGTACGAGAAATAATGTTGTCCGCCATCGAACGCGAGTACTCACGACGCAGCAGATCAAACTGAATCCCCAACTCGCGGTGGTACGCCTCGACATTCGTCCGCTGGATCACCGCCGCTTGGTGGATCGCGCCCAGGTAGTCACGACGGAACGTGTCGTAATACGCCGTTTCTGTTTCAGGCACCCACATCTCGATCGTGTCGATCCACTTCTCGAGGTTCTCAACAATCGTCGGATCCTTGCTCACCGCACGCGAGTACATCTCACGAGCCGTATCAACATCACCCGCCGCAAGCGCCTGATCGCCCTTGCGTGACAGATCATCAGCGGTCTTCGTAACGACCGTGTACGCCGCGAAGAGCATACCCAGCACCACAACGACCGAAACGATCAGGATGACGACGAACTTTGTATTCACACGAGAAGCCATAGTGAGTGTCCTCTTCCACAAACCATTGTGTGGATTTGTCTATTTCTATCCGGGCCCTTTAGGTCCCGAGTCCTGTACCAATATCCAAAGCACGCACGGAACATCCGCGCGTGCTCAAATTCATGATCCCTCAGCAGGCGGATACGTCCCCTGCTGAACTTCAATCCAGTCCGGTGTGCACCGCATAAGCTCACCAAGCTGCTCGCTCACGATCGAGCTCGCGTACTCCACAAACTCATCCATCGAGTCCGCCGTCATGCAGTTGACCTGAATCTTCAGGTAGTACGCGTAATCATCAGAGAGGTTAAACGCGAGCGTGCGAACCTCATTCGCGTTAGCGCGCGTCCCGCCGTTGGCGATAAAGAAATACCCCGCATAGATCCGCTGTCCCTCGCCCACAAGGAACTCCGAGCAGCGCATCTCGATCGTGCTCTCCGGCGTCACATCACGAGGCAAACGCACGCGCTGACCAGGAGAATCTGTCCAATCGCGATTGTTGCTCAATCGCACGGTGTACAACTCTCCCGCGACCCCCGCAAGCTCAGCGGGAACCGAGGTGTCCGGACGCCACGAGCTCGTATCAAGATTCAGCGGGATATTCCGCGAAGATTCGCTCTGCTGAAGTCCGCCGCCCACGAAGCATCGCTCCGGGACGTGGGGGACCGTGTCGATCATGCCGGTGTAGTACGCCGCGTGCAGCTCAACCACGACCTTTTTCTTCGCGTCCTGAGATTCCTTCAAGATAAACTCGCGCGAGAGATAGTTCTCAGTCCCCAGCGTCTCAACGATCTCGCTCGAAGAGATCCGATCAGACCCAAGACGCACCCAGCTCTCGGTCTCCGTCGGGATCGCCGCGACCTGCCGATTGTCCTTGGGGTAGATCGGGATCTTCTGCATGTGCAGATCCGCGTACTTGATGTACACCCCGATCCCGAGTGTCGATCCGAGCATGATCGCTCCCGCGATCATCGGCGCCAGGATAGTGCCCTTCCGATCATTCATGCCTTGCTCCCCGCGGCGGCGCCCTCTTCTGCGCCAGGTCCGCTCCCAATGATCCGGTTCAGCGTCCAGACCACCCCCATAAACAATCCAAGCGAAGGCACCAACAGAATAGTGCCAATCAAAGTATGCGCATCACCCGAAGCAAGGTTCGGATCGATCAGCGTCAGCAATCCAAGCACCGTCACGCGGACCATGTTCATCAGGATCGCGACCGGACCCGCGAGCAGGATCAGCGCGATCCGCTGCCACCACTGCGTGCAGCCCATCAGTGCCACCGCTCCAGCGAGCGCGTAGAACGCGACGACCATCCGCATGCCGGAGCACGCCTCAGCAACATTGAGCGGATGGATCTCGCCCGTGCTGGTAAAGATATCCAAGCGGTTCCCGTCAAGGTCCACGCTGAAGTTCATCACCTCGCCGAACAGACTCAGCATCACCCACGAACCCTGCGACGCGAGCAACTGAAGCTTGAACGTCACCTGGAGCATGATCGCTTCCGCGATCGTCACCATGAGCAGCAGATACAGGATCGGCAAAAACACATGACGGAGCATCGCAGGCCCCGTCAAGAACAACACCATCGAACCAAGCACCAGGATCATCGAGAACCCCTGGAGCATCGCGTTACTAATAAAGAACAGGTTGTACGCGTACGCGTGGATCCCCACAAGGAAAGGCACAATCGCAGGCCAGAACACCTGCACCGGAGTCTTCCGAATCAAATCACGAGACTGCCAAAGCAAGTACCCAGAAATAAACGGGATCACCAGCGCATGCCCCCAGTCCTCCTTGTTTTCCCAGCTCACGCGGACCTGGAACAAGAACCACTGGTTAAACAACCAGATCAGCAGCAACCCCAGAATCACAGCACACACAAGACCACGCTTGCTCATGAAACCAAAGAGCAGATCTTCCCCGCTCGACCGCTCCGTGGCCTTTGGATTCCCTGTTTGTGCGTTCTCTGAACTCATAAAGTGGTAACAACCTGATCGGACAAGGAAGCCCGATTCTTTCGTGCAGATTGGGGGTCCGCAATGATTGGCGCAGAAACTGGCGCACAACCCAATGACACAGGAATTCAGGCACAGATAGCGCCCGCCGTGAGCAATTCTTACGGGTCACAGCGCAATCAGGTTCATCACAATTCTCAGGAAATCGATTATCTCAAGCGGCTCGGAGGTGCACCGAACACATCGTTACCAAAGTTCCGATCCAAGAGGAACCCAAACCCGTAACTTGTCCGGAATCCCGAGCGGACCACCGCCAGCGGTGTCGCCCAGAAGTTCGTGCCCACATTGATCCGATCATCCGGCTTGATGTACACGTCCGGCTGCGTCCCCTCCGCAATCGCGCGGAGATTCAGCATGATCGTCGCTTGCTCGTTATCGCCCACGATACGGGTCAAATCGACCCGCTCAGGGATCGCGATCCCGTTGAGACCGCCCGCACTGGTAATCGCACGAGTCAGCGTCAGACGTCCCGCGACAGGGAGGTTGTACACGCCAGGGCCGTTGACCTGACCGTCGATGTACACGTTCCCAGTCGGTGACGGCGGCACGCTCACGATGTCACCAGGACGCAGAACCACGTTGTAGCGAGCATCGCCCGCAAGCAAAGGCTTGGTCGGGATGCGGATCACGCGCTGCGTGAACAACTGACCACGCGAATCCGTCGGTTGCATGCTGTCGCCGCTCGGGATCGTCTTGCGAGCCGCGACCGGGATCGCTTCGCGGACCCAGCGTCCTTCGATGAAGCGCCAGCGCGGAGTCAGCAGCGCCGAGGTCATGTCATTGGTCGAATCCCCCGAATTCTGGTCAGATCCAGCCGATGAACGAGAACCAGACTCAACCGGCTCAATCAGATCAATAATCGGATCATCCATCCGCTGCGCCGATGGAGCGATCAATCCGTTCCCAGACCCCGACATCATGCCCGGGCTCGACAGATCATCGATCACGTCCAGCAGATCCTCGCCGTTGTCGCTGTTCATTGGATCCACCGCATCAGGACGACGCTCAGGCTCAGGCTGGAGCCGACTCGCAGCATCATCCAGAGGCACCTGACGGATCACATAGATTTCTTCCACAAACTGAGGGATACCGCCCGCTCCGACAAGGCCCTGGAGGAGTCTAAAGTCAGCACTGGGAACGATATACGGCGCGGGATTCGCGACGTTGCCCATCAGATAGAAGGTCTGCTCGCGGCGCTGCTCAACAACCACCGAAACAAGGGGGTCAGCAACCAAGCTCAACATCGCCTCAGCGATCCGATCCGCGACTTCCTTCTCAGTCAGCCCGGTCACGAAGATGCGACCAAGCTGAGGAATCTCGATATAGCCGTTGGGGTCCACCTGACGCGGAAGCGATTCAACCTGATCCGGCGCGACGAGGTCCCACAGACTCAGCGTCAGAATATCGCCCGACGCGACGCGGTACACCGGCGTCTGCGGGATCAGGTCCTCGTTGGTGATCTCGGAGATCTCGACAAACTCATCCTCAGGGGACTCGATTGCCGCGATGTGCTCAAGAATGGGCACGCTCGTAGGCGTGTGCTCCCAGCGTCCGGTAATACTCGGGTTCAGGTAGGAATCCTGGTTGATACATCCGCACAGTGTGCTCAGCACGCCTGCAGCAGCGAGTAGACCAAGCGTCAGTCCAGTCCGGCGATGTCCACGCGAGCGTTCAGTGATCTGAGTGGTTTGCTCAGAAGAGCTCAAGCTTTCAGTACAGTGGGTCACAAGTTCACTCCTAGACATACCAGTGTGTGGCATTCATCACCACGTATCGCCGGTCGAAATCTTCAAAAGCACTCCTGAATCTCGCCGGGTGCTCTAGTGTAGCACCCATCCGCGAAATCTCGCAGCACTCCCAACCCGCTCCATCGACCAGCAACACCCACTCAGTTGATTCAGACCCCGAAAAACCCATGGTTTTCGGTCTTTGAGCCGTCCTTGCGCGTCGAGGGTTGGGCCTCATCAGATCAAGAGGCGCAACAATAACCTACGCAGATACGCCCGAAAGATATCCCTCGTTCTCCAATCCCCCAATTCTCCGACATAAACTTCCGCAATGCCTTCCGATCCCCCATCCCAAACCCAGAACCCCAGCGCTCAAAAACCGAGCCAGTCTGGGCAATCCCGCACCCTCGCGCGCCATCCACGCCCCCTCGGAGGCGACCCCATCCGCACCCTCAAACCCACCTTCTCCCTGAGCTCCATGATCCTCAACAACGAGGACGACGCTGTCCATCACCTGAGCGTCAAAAAGAAACCGAGCTGGCTCAAAGCCAAACTCCCTGGAGGCGAGAACTTCCGCGCCACCAAAGCGAACATCGACTCCCACAAACTCCACACAGTCTGCGAAGAAGCCGCGTGTCCCAACATGGGAGAGTGCTGGGCGCGCGGGATCGCGACCATCATGATCCTGGGAGACACCTGCACCCGCGCCTGCGGATTCTGCAACGTCAAGACTGGTAAACCACTCCCGATCGACAAAGACGAACCCCGCCGAGTCGCTGAGTCCCTGCGTGGCGCCGGACTCAAGCACATCGTCATCACCTCCGTCGATCGCGACGATGTCCCCGATGGAGGCGCCGGGATATGGGCCGAGACGATCATGCGCACGCGCGAAGCATGCCCCGACATGTCCATCGAGGTCCTCATCGGAGACTTCAAAGGCGACGAAGCCGCGCTGCAGATGGTCATCGACGCGCAGCCCAACATCATCGCGCACAACCTCGAAACTGTCCGCCGCTGTCACCCCGCCGTGCGTCCAAGCGCTCGCTACGAGCGCACGATGGAACTCCTCAAACGCGTCAAAGCACAAGGCGCCGTCGCCAAGACCGGCATCATGGTTGGGATCGGTGAACGCAAAGAAGAGGTCTTCGAGCTCTTCGACGACCTCGTCGCGATGACCGCCGACCACTCCGGACCACGCGACAAGGACGACCAATCGCGAGGCGACGCGTGCGACATCATCACGATCGGTCAGTACCTCCAGCCGACCCGCAACCACCTCCCGATCGACCGCTGGGTCCACCCCGACGAGTTCGCCGAGTACAAAGCCGTCGGCGAATCCAAAGGCGTCAAGCTCGTCGTCTCCGGACCTCTCGTCCGCTCGAGCTACCTCGCCGACGAACAAGCGGACATGTTCGGACTCTTCGATGACAAGTAAAAAACTCACAACCACTGTGTTTCAAAGGTCAAAGTAAGGATTCGCATCCGATGAATCCCGCGATCGTCCAAGACCTCCTCCAGCAGATCGAGCGCAAGGATCTCTCCACCGCCGCCCACACCTGGCGCGTCGTGCTCTACACCCGCGCCATGCTCGAAGAGTTCGGACACAATCAGGACATGATCGCCCTCGTCACCCAAGCCGCGGCTCTCCACGACATCGGGAAGCTCGACCTGCCAGACGAGATCCTCCAAAAACCAGGCAAACTCACCAACGAAGAGTTCGAGATCATCAAGTACCACCCCGTGACCGGCTACGCGCGCATGATCGACCTCGACGTCACCGAAGAACCCATCCTCAACCTCGTCCGCTACCACCACGAGCGATGGGACGGCCTCGGATACCCCTTCGGACTCAAAGAAGAAGACATCCCCATCGGAGCACGCATGTTCGCCGTGATCGATTCGTTCGACGCGATGACCTCCGTGCGTCCCTACCGAAGCAAGCTCGGAGACAAAGCTGCCGAGAGCGCCTTGATCGAGCTCCAAGCCGGGATGGGCACGCGGTACTGGCCCGAAGCCGTGGAGGCATTCACGAAGCTGTTCCGCTCCGGATCACTCGACTACATCCTGCACTACTGCAACGACGAGGTCACGCTCCCCGCCTTCGAGCACGCGCGCGAAGAACAGTTCGAAGCGATCCGCAAGCGATTCTCTTCAGTCGATCAAAAAGAGTAATTAGTCAAGCCCGCACATTTTGCGGAGCAGCTTGTCCAGCTTCGGAGGCACCGGCATCGCGCTGAGCCGCGACAGCTTCACCAGATCAAAGTCATCAAAGCGACCATCATCCTTGATGTCCTTGAGCGTCAGCACCTTGGTCGCCGCCTTCACCGGGGTCAGATCAAACAAAGGCCCCTTGAGCTCGCCCTTCTTCGTCAACCCCGGATTCTCCGGATCTTCGTACACATCGCTCACGATGATCGCGAGTCCCGCGATGCGTTTCTCTTTGCCCGTGTGGTAGATAAACGCCTCGTCACCCTTCTTCGCCGTGCGCATGTGCATGAGCGCCGTGGGGTTCTTCACACCGTCCCAGTGCGTGCGTTTGTCCTTGACAAGCTGGTCGTAGTTGTAGCAATCGGGTTCGGTTTTGAGCAAAAAGGTGGTCATGCTCAATCATACGCGCGAGCAAACAAAGGTTCAGTATCCGCCCTGCGATCAACATCGACGATTGAGCACACTCGCTCACGAAATCTGATCAAACCGCATCCGCACCCGGCTCTCCAGCGTCTGTCCGCGTCCAAGCACGCGCGTCCCGCGCTCCGGATCATCGGAGTTGAGCGCGTCATTGACCATCGTCACCGGCTCCACGCACACCCAAGGCAGTGGGGGAGCCGGATCATCATCCCCATCCCTCGGCGTGAACACCACCAGATGCGAATACGCCTCGCTGCAGTGCATCGTGCATCGCACGCCGCTCTTGTCCCAGCGCAGCTCGCACTGACCATCAAAACCGCCGAACACATCGTCAAGACCAGGATTCCCGATCGCCCCGCCCCCGCGGAGTCCTTGACTGATTCCGTCATCCACCATCGCGCCCGTCGGGATCTGATTCTCACAAGGATACCTCCCCCCAACCCCAGCGCGGATGCGCAGCGCATCGCCGTCGTCCCATAACGAACGCATGAAGTACGGATGATGCCCCACCCCGCAAGGCATCGGTTCCTCACCCAGATTCGTCACGTCCAGATCCAACTCGATCCAGTCCTCCCCGATCTCGACACGGAACACCGCTCCAAACGGGAACGGCCAGTTCACATCATCAATCAACCGCGAATCAAACACAAACCGCGCCGAATACGGCGAACGATCCGCGATTCCCCACGCATGATCGCGTCCGACACCATGAATCGCCGTCCCATCAGGATGATTGACCTCAAGCGCATACGACCCCCCATCAAATGAGAACCGCCCGTCCTTGATCCGATTCGTCCAAGGCAGCATCAGGAAGCTCCCCACACAGTCACTCCCGCGACCAAGCACCCCGTGCCATTGACCATCAGGACCACGCAGATCGAGCGCATCGATTCGGCATCCGTTTGTCGGGTCAACCACCAGGCGCATCGTTTCATTGCAGAGTTCAATCGGAGCCATGCAGGACTCTAGCACCCAAGCACGCATCGGCTTTGTCTAAGGTTCCCGGACCTGCATCGCACGTCCGATTCGATGCAGGACTCGCCCAAACGGAACAGTCGGCCCACTCCGATGACTTCATCACGCGATCTTTGCGCATTGCTCGACAACATATCGAACGCTCTATGAAGCCGTCCGATGTAGCTACGTGACCAAGAGCCCAGAACTAGGGGCTCACCCCGACATCGGCGTGGGACCGGGAGGATGATGCGTATGACTGAACAGAACGACCAACAGCTGCACAGAACCGGGCGCTTGACCCCCCGGAAGTCCAAATCCATCGACCAGCTCCCCTCCGAGATCAAACCTCCAAAGGACGCCGACGAGGTCCTGGGCGCTATCGAAGGCGTCGAGAAGCAGCTCGAATCCCTCCGCACAGCGCACGAAGAACACCGCCGCGTCACCGCCGAACTCGCCGCCCGCCGCGCCCAGATCGAAGAAGCCGCCGACTTCGTCGAGACGCGTGAAGCCGAGCTCGCCACGCTCGAGGTCGAACTCGCGGAGATGCGCCAAGAGCTCGAAGAACGCGAGTCCGAGATTGTCCAGCGCGCCTCAGGTCTGGAGCAGCGCGAGTCCCAGCTCGCTCAGCACGCCGAGTCCATCGAAGAACTCGAAGCCGTGGTCCAGGACAAGTCCAATCAGATCGACCAGCGCGTCGAAGAACTCGACAAGCAGCTCGAAGGGATCTCCAAGCGCAAGGACGAGCTTGCGATCCTCGAGCAGCAAGCCCGCGAGCGCATCGAGAAGGACAACGAGCTCGAAGCCAAGCTCGAAGCGCTGACCGCTGAGTTCTCCAAAACCAAAGCCACGCTCGGAGGACGCGAGGTCGAGCTCAAGGACCGCGCCAAAGCCGTGGAGGAACTCTCGATCCAGGTCGGGATGCTCGAGCAGCAGCTGCAAGAACAATCCGAGAAAGCACTCGCCGACGAGGACTCATCCCTGCGCCTCGTCGAGGAGATGCAAGCCAAAGCCGACGAAGCGGAGCAGAAGATCGCGCAGAGCGAAGAAGCGATGCAGCGTGCCCTGTCGCGCATCGACGAGCTCGAAGCAGCCGCGTCCGAGCAAGCGAAGCAGCTCGAGCAAGCGCAGCAAACCATCGCCGAGTTCGGATCCATCGAAGCGTCACAGTCCGAATCGATCGCCAAGATCGAGGAGCTCAAAGCGCAGCTCGCGTCCGCTCCATCCGCGGATCAGATCGACGACCTGCAGTCCAAGCTCACGACCACCACCGAGCAGCTCGAATCCGCGCAGACCGAGGTCGCGTCCCTCAAGGACCAGCTCAACGTCATCGGACAGTCCGCGACGCAGGACATCGAGCAGTCCAGCGCCAAGATCGACGAGCTGACCAAAGCCCTCGAAGACGCCAACAAGAAGCTCGAACAAACCGAGCTTGAGCGCACAAAGATCGAATCCGAACTCAGCGTCAAGCTCGAGGAAGCGATCGCCGCGAGCAAGGAGCACCAGAACTCCACCGGCGCCCACCAAGCAACCATCGACGAGCTCAAGTCGCAGGTCACCAAGCGCGACGAGCAGATCGAGAAGATCCGCGCCAAGTACGACCAGCTCAGCGACCAGCTCCTCCAGCAGGAGCAGGACAGCTCCAAGCAAGCCGAGTCCGCGAAGGAAGCGACCGAGCAGATCAACCGTCTCGGAGAGCTCCTCGACGCCGCGGCTACCCGCGAGCAGGAACTGACCTCCAAGATCGAAGAGCTCCAGGAACAGATGAGTTCCGCCGCGAGCGTGTCCGAGTCCCGTTCCGACGAGTGGACCCAAATCCGCCGCGAGCGCCTCGACAAGGTCAAAGGCATCCTCCGCGCCCAATCTGACAAAGTCCGGAGGGCAACCGAAGCACTCCGCGATCGCTACGACCAGTGCGAGAAGGTCCTCCAGAAACGCTCCGAGCTCGTCGAAGCATACCAAGCCGTCGCCGACGGCCAAGCCAAGCTCGCCAAGCGCGAAGCCCGCTCGGGAACCCTCCTGGGTCTCTCGGGTCTTGGTCTGCTCCTGATGATGATCGCGGGGATCAGCTGGTTCGTCGCCGGACAGATCAAGCCGGGTCAGTACGCGTCATCCGTGACCGTCGTCGCCGGTGCCGGCGAACGCAGTCTGACGAGCGAAGACCTCGCGTCCTGGCAGTCGTACATCGAGGAGATGATCCACGATCCGCAGTTCATCGAGCAAGCCGCGTCGCGCATGAAGCGCCGAGGCATCGACTCGCTCTCCGTCGCGGGAACCCTCAGCGCCCACATGCAAGAGTCGCTCGACATCGCGAGCACCGAGCCGGGCAAGGTCACCCTCGAATACCGAGGCGAGGGCGCTGCACGCACCCAGCGCGTGCTCGACACTTTCGCGATGACCGTCACCAGCCAAGCCAACGCCGCGCGTGCACGCCGCATCGACGGCGCGATGACCACCATGGAATCGCAAGCTCAAGCCGGGGACGCGCCGCTGGACACCGCTCGCATCGAAACCGCGGGCATGATCTTCGGCGGTTCCTCCTTCGCGACCTTCTTCTTCGGAGGCCTCTTCTGGAGACGTCTCGCCAAGATCAAAGCGAACTTCGAGCGTGACTCACGCGTCGAGCCGCTCTTCGACGAAGACTCATGGGAAGTCGAAGGCCGCGACGACTAAGCCGCTATAAACAATCAGCTGAACCCAAAACATAAACCGCCGCGTCAGAAGCCCTGATGCGGCGGTTGTTGTATCACGAGATGTTTTTGCCTCAGAACAAACTAGAGAGACCAAGAGAGAGGCAATACCCCAAACAACTGGTCACAGATCTGCTCAGAGATCCGAGTCCATCGATGACATCATCGGCTTCGCGTCCTCGATCGCGTCAGCCATGCCCTGGTAGATCGCGAGCTTCCGATCGTTCTTGAGATCAACACTGACCTCGAAGTCATCAAGCTCACCCTGAGAAGCAAACGTCGCGACCTCGCGGACCACGTTGCCCTCCTGATCGAGCACGACCAAGCGGAACGGATTGTCCTCAGTCGCCTTCATGTTCTTGACGAACAGACGAGCTGTATCCCAGCGCTCATTGTGCCAGACCGCGGCCATCGCTTTGGACGAGCTGTCGGACGAGACCAGCGAGACCTGCTCAGTGGTCGGATCAAACAGCGTCGATTCCAAGAACTCAGCACCGATGTTGTTGTAGAGCTGACTGAGGAACGCCTCAGGGGTCATCTGGTTGACCGTCTGGTTGTTATTCGTCCAGACCACGCTCAGCGCGATGGTCGCCGCCGCGAATCCGATCGTCGATGCACGCCACAAGCGATGCACGCGTGGGGTCGTCGAGAGCTTGGGCTGAGCTCTTCGAGCCGATTCATGCGTGATCCGGCCAGCCACCGCTGCCGGAGCAGCCGCCGCAGGAACAGACGACGCGATCCGGAGCTCGTTCTCCTGCTCACGCATCGCAGCGCGGACCGCAGAGATCACCAGCTCACGCATCGCGGGATCAGGCTCGTTATTCGGCATCAAATCGCCGAAGTCAGCCATCCGGAGTGCTTCTTCACGCACAAGCAGCTGCACAGATTCAGGAGCCGCGTTATACGCCGCTTCATACTCTGCGATCTCTGAGTCTTCGAGAAGACCCAGCGTGTGCAACATCGTGCTTTCAATTAGTTCCTGTGTGTTCATCATGATGGCACTTCTTCTTCCGTCCGTTCACGCAGCCGAACGAGTGCTCGGCTCAGCGCGGATTTAATCGTCCCGAGTGGGGTATCGAGTTCTTCACTAATCTGTCTGAGTGTCTGACCACCCAGGTACGCACGCACAACAACCGTGCGTTGGAGTTCAGGCAAGGTATCGACGCGGATCATCAACGCCTTGAAGTTCTCGTCCCGTTCCATCCGAGCCGAGATGTCCTTCGCCGCTGGAGTGTGCCGACCGTCGCCGTTGGCGCCCGTCGACCCATCATCAAACATGGAGGTCTTGATCCGAGCACGCTTGCGCCGCAGCTTGTCAACCAGGTGCCGCCGTGTGAGCAGCATCACCCAGGTCACCAGCGCCGCCTTTCGAGGGTCGTACCGATCCGCCGTTTTCCAGAGCCGGACAAAGATTTCTTGGACCGCGTCGTCCGCCTCGTCCCGTGTCGGGAGAGACTGCACAGCCATACGGAATACCAGCGATCCGAAACGATCGTAAAGCTCGCCGACACCGGCCTCCTGGTTGGCTGCAACACGCTGCATCAACTCGAAATCGATCCTGCCTTGACCCGAAAAATCGCTCGCCTTTGGAGGACGAGACTCATCACCCGCCCCAGCTCCATCAGAGCCGTTTTGGGGGGTGATTTCGGGTTGTTCCTGTTCATTCTTCTTCATATATCCCGGGTCCACGAGCGTGCCCGGTGCCTGTGAAACGACCACAGAGCACCTCCCTATACGCTACCAGCATAGTGCGGATGCTTGCAAGTCCTTCATTTAGGTAATTTTCTGCACATTTCATATGTCGTTATTCGGACTGTGTTCGTGTAGAACAGTGTTCTGTTCAGGGAACCGACGCAATTGTGCTTGCAAACTTCCGACGAACCCACTATCTTGTCAGTGCGTTAGGATGGTATGACCGAGCGGTCGGTCAGGTCCGAGAATCATCGATTCACCCGGCAGGAGTGGATCGCCGATACTTCGGATAGCGAAAGTGGTCTATCTCGTGAGACAGTTTCAAAGTCAATCCGTAACCAATCAAACCGTGCGTCACTCTGCACGCGCGTTCTCCTTGATTGATGTGCTCGTGTCGATCTCAGTCATCGCGCTGCTGATCGCGATCATGCTCCCAAGCATCTCGATGGTCCGCGAGTCCGCTCGCAAGGTCATCTGCTCCTCGAGCATGCGCCAGGTCGGTCTGGGCATGAACATCTACGCCGAAGACAACAAGGAGATGCTCCCATCGAGCGTCTTCCTCGCCAATCCTGAGGCACGCTTCACCGAAGCGTACTACCCGCACCTCATGGACACCATCCGCACCAACGCAAGCGAATACGAACCACGCGAGTGGGATCAATGGGACGGTCTCGGACTCCTCTACTACAAGAGCTACGTCACCGCCCCCGGCGTCTACTACTGCCCAAGCCATACCGGCGAGAACACAGTTGAAAACTACGAGGACCAATGGAACTTCAGTACCGATGAAGAGATCATCGCTAACTACCAGTTCCGTGGAGTAGGTCCAGACGGACAACGCCACCTCTACAACATGCGATCCACAGACGCGATGGTCACCGACTCCCTCCGCTCCATCGAAGACCTCAACCACGAGAACGGCCTCAACGTCCTCGCAGCAGGTCTTTCCGTCAGCTGGTTCGAGGATATCGACAGCCGGATCATGCAAACCGTCATGTCACGCACCGAAGACACCATCGCCGACGACACCACCCAAGCCTGGCAGCTCTTCGACGGCGGACCACAGATCCCTATCGACGAATAAGCTCCTCGCGCCCCATCCCATCCCTGACCGATCCCTGCACCACGCGATCATTGCGGATATCGTGTGGGCATGACCATCATAAATAGCATCTCCCGCCTGCTCCCAGCACTCATCCTCCTCGCGTGCCTCTCCCAAGCGAGCGCGCAGATCACGCCCGAACGCCTCTACTACGGCGTAGGTCAACGCGTCCCCGTCAACATCCAAGTCCCCGACGACTTCCTCGGCGAGATCACCATCCGCGTCTACGACCCCTTCACCAACGAGTGGACCCACGAGGTCCCCGCCGCTAGCGGACGCGTAGACCTCACCAGTCTCCTCCCATACCTCTGGGAAACCAAACCAGACACAGTCAGCTACGCACAGCTCGAACTTGACGGCACCCCAACCGGCGCACCCCTCGTCCTCCAACCGATGGTCACGCCAAACCGCGCTTCGCTCGTCGAAGCGACCACCATGGAACTCACCGAGAACCCACGCGGACAAGTCGTCTTCGAAGACGAGCGCATCCCAGCACTCCACGCGCAAGGCAAATCCGAATCCCAGTTCAGAGAAAGCACCTTCTCCGGACTCCGCATCTACACCGATCAAGAAGTCGTCATGAGCACCTCCGCAGGCGACATCGTCTTCCGCCTGCGTCCAGACGCCGCGCCCAACACCGCGTACAACTTCCTCCACCTCACCCAAGGCGGGTTCTACACCAACATCATCTTCCACCGCATCGTCGCCGCGCTTCCCAACGGCAACCCCTTCGTCATCCAGGTCGGAGACCTCTCAGGGACCGGTTCAGGAGGCCCCGGATACATGATCGACCTCGAGAAATCCACGCTCCCCCATGACTTCGGAGTCCTCTCGATGGCGCGCGACTCCGATCCAGACACCAACGGCTCCCAAGTCTTCGTCGCCCTCTCGCGCCCTGGCACCGAGTTCCTCGACGGGCGCTACACCGCGTTCGCTGAAGCTGTGCAGGGAGCATCCGTCATCCGCGAGATCGCCGCATCACCAGTCGGCGCCGAGGACCGCCCGCTCGATCCACCGATGCTCCTGAGCTGCACCGCTCGCGACGCCCCGCCAATCCAGGACCGCCTGCCCGCGCTCTCAAAGGTTGAGCAATCTCCAGACACGCAACAACCCGATCCAAACGAGCCAGATCGGTAAGCAGTTATAAAAGCAGATATGCAAACAGCTTCGTTCAGAAAGCGATCTTGAGCCCCGCACCAAAGAACACCGAGGGGTCGATGTCTTCATCAACCACCGTGTTCCCCGCGCTGTTGAGGATCTCCATCGATCCCGCAAGCGTCACGCCGACCTCCGCGAACAGCGACACGCGTGAGGACTCGCCCCCCTTGTAATCGATGTAGTACGAGATTGGCACGCCGCTCATCGTCACCGCGCCATCTGGGACCAGCGTGTTGTCGCTGTCGATCCGGAAGCTCTGCCCGTCGAACTTCGCCTGGATACCCATCCCAAGCTCGTTGCTCCACTGGTAGTTGATCCGAGCGCCAGGACCCTCGCTGCGGATCGACCAGTACTCATCAATCGTGTACGAGATCTGAGGCAACGGCACAATCCGCACATCATCCTCGATCTGCGAGAACACCCCAACCCCGATCCCCAGCCGCAGCTTCGGATTCACCTGAAACGCGAACCCACCCAGCGCGTTCCACACCAGCGCATCACTCGCGCCGCCTTCACCCGCGAACCCGATACCGCCTCCGACAAAGAACGAACGCTCCCTGTCGATCGCCCGCGTGTACAAGCCGTCGAAGCCGTACTCAACCACCGTGTCAAACTGAGTGCCCACCGTCCCAGCAGTAGTCCCCGCCGCACCCGCCGGCGGAGTGATGTCATAGTCCGTCAGCTCAACGCCAACCTTCAGCAGCAGTCGAGCACGATCATCAATCGGGACCAAGAACCCCAGGTCCGCTCCAAACGACGTCGTCTGGATCTCGCCCACCGCCGTATCAAAGTCCGTCTCCGCGTTGAACCGCGCCCCGAGGTCCAGCGAGACCATCACCCCCGGCTCCGCAGAATCAGCAATCTGCTCAACCTGCTCAGAATCAGCCGAAGCAGCCCCTGAACTCGCCCCTTCCTCAGAGTCTGGAGCTCCATTCTGCGCCCCATCTTGCGCCAAAGCCGCCCCAGAACACGCCAGAACGCTGGAAAGCACGAGATTACGGACAAAACCGGGAACGTGAACGTCAAACTTGGTCATCGATGGATCTCCTGCCCCCATGGTACCCCATCGAGTTCGCATCTAGGGATCAAACAGATGAAGATTCCGTGCCCAAACAACTCGCCGACTAAAGAAAACCGGGCTACACTCATGCCCCGATCTGGTCGATAGACCAAACCGGATAGCCCTGGGGGGCTAACTCAATTGGTAGAGTGCCAGCTTTGCAAGCTGGAAGTTAGGGGTTCAAGTCCCCTGCCCTCCACTTCTCAACAAAAAACGCTCCGCTCACGCGGGGCGTTTTTTTGTTGATTCATCCGGCCAATCCCGATGCCCTATTCCTGCTTGAGAATCGGACACTCCATCGTCAAACACGCCGGCGTCGCGGGATATTCAAGCTCGCACCGATACCCTCGGAACCCATCGACCGTTCCCCACCCAACACGCTCAAGCGAGCTCGTAATCATCCTGCTGTAATCCCGGATCTTCGAGCACTGCGGGATCGGAGGCGATGGTGGGGGCCCCATCCGATGCGCCGGCTCCGCCGCGATCATCGGCGCGTTGTGCGTCTTGCCCCGCCCCGCTCCAGGACGATCCTCGAGCAGTCCATAGAGCGAGCGATCAAAGTCACCAAACTGCGTCAGTTCGTTGTGCACGTAAATATCAAACACCACCGACTCCACCGGAGTCCGCAGCATAAGCTCGTAGCGTCCGAACGTGTTCTCCGGATTCCATCGCTTGGGAAGCGCACTGTGGTAGAGCTCTCCCGAAACGCACGTCAGCGCGCCGTTCTTCCCGACCGCCCCCGGCGCGATCTCGTCATAGAGCACGCCGTCGGCGCCCTCAAACTGATGAATCTCCGGGATCGGCTTGGAACAAAACTCCGGAATCATCGGCAGCGCATGCTTCCCCGCTTCCTGCGGATACAGCGCCTCGCGACGGAACGTCGAGTCCTTCGTCCCCTCAGTATCCGAGGTCCAAAGCCGACGGATGATCCAAGGCACATCGCTCCGCAGCCGCTCAAAGTCAATGAACCCGCTCAGCTGGAGCACATCGATCCGATCCTCATCCACCCTCGATGGACGAAGCATCAGCGTCAAGAACTGCACGCGAGCACGCACCCCCCAGATCGCTGATCCCGAGCGATAGAACGCACGCCGTTCCTCGAGCTCGATCGCTGAGTCGCGACCGCCCGCCGCGAGCATCGCTTCAAACGAACGCCGATCTCCCGCGTTCTGGCGCACAAAGGTACGGAACGCATCGTTCGCCTCTCGGACCGCATTGATCCGTTCTTGCGTGACGCCGTTTGCTTGCGCCGCCTTGAGCACAATCTCCACCCCGCCCGGCCCTGGGATGTGCTTGACCGCCTTGACCAGGTCCTCTGTATCCGAGAATCGCGAAACCTTCCATGCGAGCGTTTTGTCGAGCCCCCACATCCGTCCGATCTCCGTCGGACGCGCCCCGCCGAGCCCCGCTCCAGAAAGCAGCTCCGAAAACGCGGCCTGCGCGTGCCGCACGCAAATCACCGCGTCCTGCGAAAAACCGGAATCTGAACCTGATTTCTGGGTCATAAACCAAGTATATCTGAATCTCACCGCGATTCACGCACGATCCCGGCATTCTCTAAAAAATCTCTAAATATTTCTCTAAAGAATATTGACACACCCCACAATCCCCGTTATCTTCGGAAAACAGCCCGAAATGATCGGACACCATTCAAAGAACACAAACCAACCCCGGCCACGACGCCAAAACACTCAATAACGAGGAAAGAGCATGAAACACATCATCGGAATCCTGACACTCTCGACGCTGAGCACCATCGCTCAAGCCGAGGTCATCAACCAGGTCGTGTCGTTCAACAACAGCTTCGACGGCGGCGTCGTCACCTTCGAAAAGTTCGACACCATGGGAGGCACCAGAGAACTCACAGGTCTCTCCCTCTCCTACGACCAAACCATCTCGCTCGATCTCCAAGCACAGAGCAACGGCTACACCGCGCTCAACGCCGGAGATTGGCTCCTGGACACCGGATTCATCTCGCTCCACCAGTTCGGTCTCGCCGAGGGACGAGGAGGTGACGGGAATCCAGGACCTCCGTTCATCGGTCCAGGCGCTGTCTTCGACGTCATCACTTCCGATCTCGGAGTCTCCGACGGCTACAACAACGGCGGGATCGACACGATGCAGTTCAACATCTCCGACAGCTTCATCTTCGAAGCCGAGTACGACGGATCGACCGAGTTCGATCAGCGCATGTTCGCCGCGTTCACCGGCACCGGGAACCTCGACACCTTCCTCGGCGGATTCATCGAAGGATTCTTCCAGTGGGTCAACGATCCAAACTGGGTCGTCGATCCGAACAATCCACCCGACGGCCCGTTCGGAGGTCCATTCGGAGGTGATCCGTACCACGGCATCTTCGTCGACTTCCTCGCGCTCTCGCACTTTGGGGACATCACCGTCACCTACGAGTACACCAACGTCCCAGCGCCCGCCGGTCTCGGCGTCCTGGCGCTGAGCGGACTGATGAGCACTCGCCGCAGACGCTAAGCAGAAATCACAATCAAACCCACGAGGGGCGCCCGCTTCGGTGGGTGCTTTTTTAATCAATTGTCGCCAAATTCATCCGGAATCCGGGGCGCATCGATAGCCCGCAAACGCAGCGGCGCATTGAATAAACCATGCCTGAACTGACCGAGTCCCAAACGATGTACGACGTCGTCGCGTTCTACAAGTTCGTCGCGATCGACGACTGCGACACATTCGCGCCCTCGCTCAAGCAAGCGATGATCGACCGCGACGTGATGGGGACCATCCTCCTCGCTCAAGAAGGCATCAACGGCACCATCTCCGGACTCCCCGAATCCATCACGCAGATCCTCGACATCATCAAGTCCCACGAAGGACTCGATGACCTCCCACACAAAACCAGCTACGCCCCGGCCCACGTGTTCAACCGCGCCAAGGTCAAGGTCAAACCATCGCTCATCAGTCTGGGCGCCGAGATCGACTCGACCATCGACCCCAACAAAGTGGTGGGGGAGTACGTCGAGCCGAGCGATTGGAACGAACTCATCAACGACCCAGAGGTCGTGCTGATCGATACCCGGAACGACTACGAGTACTACGCGGGAACATTCGAGGGCGCGATCGATCCCAAGATCACCCGCTTCCGCGATCTCCCAGAGTTCGTGAACAACAACTACGACCCCAAGGTCCACAAGAAGGTCGCGATGTTCTGCACCGGAGGCATCCGCTGCGAAAAATCAACCGCGTGGATGCTCCAGCAGGGATTCGAGAACGTCTACCACCTCAAAGGCGGCATCCTCAAATACCTCGAAGAAGTCCCGCAAGAACAGAGCAAGTGGAAGGGCGACTGCTACGTCTTCGACGAACGCGTCGGGGTCAATCACGATCTCGAACCATCCGAAGAAGCGAAGTTCTGCCCTACCTGCGGCCACGCATTGACCACCAAACTCCGCTGCGCCCCAGAATACATCCCAGGAAAGCGCTGCTCGTTCTGCCCTACAGATACAGAATAAAGCTCAACCGATCGGTTTATTTGCTCGGCTTCTGCCCGTGCATCACCATGTTCCACGCCATGCGTCGAACCAACGGCGTGCGTCCCAGCACCGAATCCATCGCCGCCAGCGGCTTCCACCACCACAGCTTCTTCGGATCCTCCTTGAAGATCCGCTTCCAGTACCGATCATCATTGGGTTTGACCGAATCGATCAGGTAATACTTCAAAAACAACACCAACGACGCGATCCAAAACTCGCGATGCTCGACATTCTCAAAGTACTCACCGAGCAGCTCGACATCCTTAAACGTCAACGGCTCCTCATCCGGAGTCCGCACGTCCGTCGCCATTTTGCGGTACACATTAATCACAGGGTTGTACGCGAGCGGATCCCACGTAAACACACGACCGCCCGGCTTGAGCGCGCGAAGCACCTGCTCGTACATCGCACGCTTGTCCGTCACGTGATGGATCGTGTTCGCGATGTACACCAGATCAAAGGTACCTTCCGGAACATCGATCGTCTCACCCGCAGCGACGAGCCCCTCGAGCTCAACGCCGTGGTGCTTGCCGAGTTCGATCGCTTTGTCCACCATCCCCTGCGAGATGTCGCTCGTTGTGACCTTCGCGCCCTTGAGCGCGAAGTACACCGATGATTCCCCGAGTCCCGCGCCCACGTCGAGCAGCTTCTTGCCTGTCAGGTCGCCCATCTGCTGGAGGATGTACTTGTTCTCCGGAGCGGTGGGGGACTCGAACGCCTCGAACACGTTGATGTCCTCGACCGGAGTGGACTCGGCCCATTCGTCATGGAACGCCGCCTCGTTCTCGTGGACCGCCGCGCAGGTTTCCTCAGTGGTCTGCGTCTCCGTCATCGGCTGCTCGAGTGTCTGTTGCTCGTTCATCATCCCTCAGCTTTCTCTGTGCGTCCCAGCACCGCGTATATAGAAGACCCCGCGATGCTCTCGGGCAACAAAGCATACTCCATCCCCATCATCCCTGCGATGAATCCGTGCAACGGACGCATCATCGCGCTCGGAGGCTGGATCGTCGTCGATCGCTTCATGCCCAGCTTTCCTGTCACCCACCCCGCCGCGAGCAGCGCTCGGAACGCGTAGCCGCACGCGCGGATGCTGACACCCGCTCGATCCGCCATCGCTCGCATGGAATCGCGGTCATACCGCAGGTAATGCCCGTAATGCTCGTCGTAATTGCTCCAGAGCTCCATCCGCGCCGGCATCGTCACGATCACCCGCTCCACACTCGGAGCGCGATCCAGCACCGCTCGCAAGAACCCAGCCGGCTCCTCGATATGCTCAAGCACATCGAGCATCAGGATCGTCTTGAAGCGTCCGATCCACTCGGGATCAAGATCAAAGAAATCCACGCCCGTCTGCAGATACGGCCCAACCGAATCGTTCATCGCCGGAGAATCTTCGAGATCTACACCCCAGCAGTCGATCCCGTTGTCCCGCAGCGACTGCGTCACCACGCCGCGAGCGCACCCGATCTCAAGGATCGGTGACCCCGCGTCCGCGTGCTGAGCGACCAGATTCTTGATCATCCGATTCCGCGCGATCGACCAGTAGTGATGCTCGATCCCATCGGGGTACGCATCGAGAAACGAGCCGTGCTCGGATTGTTGACTCACAGGATGGTCAAGCCGAGCACTCGCGCCACTCATGCCCGCGTGCTTTCTGCTTCGTCCATCGCGGCCGCCGATGCCCACCCATCCGCCGGACGCTTCGCGAGGAACACCTTGGGTTCGCTGATCGTTGATGAATCCACGACCCGATCACCCATCGCGGTCCGCTTCGCGAGCGCGACCTCAGGGATCTTCTGCTTGAACCGCTTTGGATCGATGTTGTGCGTCTGCGACACCCAGTAGAGCGGCCGCCCCTGCCCCTGCTCAAACACGCGCCCCACATACTGACCGATCACCGCGATCGACATCAGGATCAATCCAGTGTACATCGTCATCAGGAACACCGCCGACGTCCAGCCCGGCTCATTAATCCCGCTCACAAAGAACACGATCATCGAATACACCAGATACGCCAGCCCCAAACCCCAGGTCAGACCCGCGGCCCACATGATCGAACGGATCGGCGCCGAAGACATGCTGAATACCGCATCCGCCGCGAGCTTGAGCATCTTCACAAACGGATACTTGCTCTCGCCCGCATGACGCACGTCGCGGTCATACTGCAAGATGCACTGCTCGAACCCCAAATGCGTAAACATCCCACGCAAGAACCGATGCGGCTCACGGAACGCACGCATCGTGTCCGCGACAGGTTTTGAAACACAACGGAAATCCCCCGCATTCTCCACAACCTTCACATCCCCGATCCTCCGGAGCATGCTGTAGAACAGCTTCGCGGTCCAGAGCTTGAACTTGGTCTCTCCAGGACGCTGCGTCCGCTGCGCGTGGACGATGTCGAACCCCTCGTCGATCAGCGTGAGCATCCGAGCGACCACCTCAGGAGGGTCCTGCAGGTCCGCATCGATGATCACCACCGCGTCGCCGTGCGCGAAGTCCAGCCCTGCGGTCACCGCGACCTGATGACCACGATTGCGCGCCAGATTGATGACCTTGACTCGGCTGTCATTGACCGCAAGCGCCGACAAGATGTTCCCTGTCCGATCCGACGAGCAGTCGTTGACAAACACCCACTCGTGCGTCCATCCCGAGCCGTCCGCTTCGACCGATTTCGCTGCCTCGACACTGCGCCTGTAAAACTCAGGGAGGACCTCCTCCTCGTTGTAGCAAGGCACGATAATCGACACAAGCTTGTTCGATTCAGCGGTCATCCAGACAGTCCCCTAAGCGATCTCTCTCCGCGCCGATCGGCGCGTTTGGTGACCACAAGTATAGCCTAGAACCTGGCGCTATACCCCAAACAGAGAACGCCCAGAACCAGCGTTAAACCTCGGTATTTTGCCCAGAATCAGGGAGTTCTCGGACGATCCCGAGCCCTGTCCACAAGGTCACAAAGTACAGCCCCAGCAGCATCCACATCGAGCCCCCGATCGCGCGCCACTGCATCGTCATCGCCTCGTACCGCTCGCCGCCCGGAGGGAAAGTGATCGACGCCCAGAACAGGACGAGCATCACCCCAACCCCGATCTTCCGCTTCCAGTGGATCGACGTGTGCAGCACCGCCGCCGCGAGCGCGACAACGATGATCGCGAGGAAGAAGTGTCGAACCGTGGACTGGGGGGAGAAGATCAGCATCCCGACGATCAGCCCCGCCCATTCAAACCCGACGAGCCCTCGCCCGCGTGCGCTCTGATCGTCCCGTTTCCCGAGCCGCCCTTTGAGCAGCGGGATTCCCCGTTTCTTGTACATCGCCCAACCCACGGCGACGATCAATCCGATCATCGCGAGCGTCCCGAGCTTGACGAGCGATTCACTCAGCTCCCAGTGCAGCTGCGCCCGCTTGAGGATGCTCGGGATCGTCACGCTGCGTTCCCATTCCAGCGGATACAACCCCGACTCGATCGCCGCGTTGCTCTGCTCGACGCCCACCAAACCGCCGACCCATCCCAGCACGGTACCCAGGTACTCCATGTTGCGATCAAATCCCCAGATCAGCACCCCGAACATCGCAAAGAACACCGTCCCCACCACAAACCCCACCAGGTTCCTCACGCGTCCGCGCACAATCAAATACGGCAGAAACACCAGCCCCTGCAGCTTCACGTTCACCGACCCACCCATCATGAACCCCGCAAGAATCGGACGCTTCCCAATCCACATCAACCCCAGCATCATCCAGATCATCACAAACGCGTCCGACTGCCCCATCCGCAGCTCGCTCCGGAGTTTGTCCATAAACACCAGCACAACGAGGAACGACACCCCAACGAGCAGATTCGGACTCGCCTTCATCCCGAGGCGCGTCACCGATTCCCGTACCGCGATGGAGATGCACAGCACGATCAGCACCGCGTTGATCACGCTCCACGCAGCGCCCGCGCCCCCAAGTCCCATCCAAACCAACGGCGAGAGCACCACCGCAAACAAAGGGAGATACGCGTACCAGTGCACCCCAGTGAACGGCTCCCCCGACGTGTAGATGTTCTGGTCATGTACGACGCCGTACGCCGCGTAATAGAAATGCTTGAAGTCGCCGCTCGTAGGTTCCTGAAGAAATCGCACCGCGCTCTCAGCGCCCACAACCACAAAGAACCCGACCATCAGGATCAGGAGCAGCCAATATTTAAGCGTCAGTCGCCGGTCTGTCCCCACAGAGCTCGTCATACCTCGCGTGCCGCCTCGATAATCCCGCGGCACTCACCAAACCCGATCCGGCGATACCCATCACGCTCACAGAACGCCTTCATGATCACTTCATCACCATCGGCGATGAACCGGCGTTCCTCACCAGTCGGAAGCACAATCGGAGTCCGCTGCGTTCCCGGAGCCGACACCGGCGGATTCGCAAACGGATCGCCGTCCCACGTGAGCTCAAGCATCGAACCACGCGAATCGCGCGTCGTCCCAGAGATCGTCCCCGATCCCAGCAAATCACCAGGCTGCAGGTTGCAGCCGTTGACCGTGTGGTGCGTGACCATCTGCGCAAACGTCCAATACATGTCCTTGAGATTGCCCGTCGAGAGATGGACCGGATCCATCCCCTGCTCGCGCATCTTCGCCGACGCGAGGTACACCTCGACCTTGATGTCAAACCCACCCGAAGCGCGGTTCTCATCCGAGTCCATGTACGCGAGCGGCTGCGGATCACCCGCGCCCCGCTCCATCGCACCGCAACGGAACGGCGCCAGCGCCTCCATCGTCACAATGAACGGCGAGATCGTGCTCGCAAAGTTCTTCGCAAGGAACGGCCCAAGCGGCACGTATTCCCACTTCTGAAGATCACGCGCCGACCAATCATTCAAAATACACAACCCAAGGATGTGATCCTCAGCATCCTTGATATCAATCGGCTCACCAAGCTCATTGGCGCGACCAATGAACGCGCCCATCTCCATCTCATAATCCAGCAGCTTGCAAGGACCAAACCCCGGACTCCCACCCTCTTCAGCCGGCGCTTGCTGACCGACCGGACGCTTGATCGTCGTCCCCGAAGGAACGATCGACGACGCACGCCCGTGGTATCCGATCGGGATGTGCTTGTAGTTGGGAAGCAGCGGATTGTCCGGACGAAACATCGACCCCACGTTCGTAGCGTGATTGAGCGACGCATAAAAATCCGTGTAGTCCCCGATCGGATCAATCACAGGCAGCGACATCATCGCATCATCCCGCTTGATCACAATCTCATCACGCAGCGGATGGTTCTGCAGCGCCTCGTTGTCCTTGCGGAGCAGGCCTTGCACTTTCTTGCGCAGCCCCTTCCACTTCCCTTCAGCGATGATCTGATCCACCGCGACAAAGTCCCAGTCCGAATCATCCTCCGGAGCGAGCTCCGTCATCGAGAGACGATTCAGATCCAGCAACATATCCCCGATCGCGACCACCGCCGAGAGCGTGTAATCGTTCCCATCCTCCGAATCCGCGATCGGACGGATCACCGTCGCCAGCGGCAGGTTCTGGATCGGAAAGTCCGACTTGGGGTCATTGGCACTCTCAACCCAAGACTCAAGCTTCGGATCATGTGTCTCATCAATCGCGTATGGCATACAAAGTTCCTTATTCTTCCTCCCTCTCCCAGTCTGCTGGGAGAGGGCCGGGGTGAGGGCTCTATGTTCTTCTACTTCTCGAACTCTCGATCCTGAAGTAGTCGGCGAGATACCGAAAGAATCTCCGTAAGCACGCCTTCTTTATTCTTCGCAAGCTCTGACGCCGAGACTCGAAAAATCGTGATCGATTGTGCGTTCATCCATTCATCACGAATTGCATCTTGGACCTGTCTTCCGTCGTGGTACGAGCTATCGACCTCAACCACGAGCTTGGCCTGCGCGCAGTAAAAATCCACAACATACGGCCCGATCGGGTGTTGACGACGAAACTTCAAACCATCGAGTTGTCGGCTCTTGAGTTTGCTCCAGAGAACTACTTCGGGAGGGGTAGTCGATGTCCGCAAAATCGCAGCATTGTTCGTAGCGCGATCAGTTGGATGAGTAGGTTTACGAGATAATCGTCGAGGCATGCACGAAGAGGATAGGAGAGAAAGAGGTTGGGAGCCCTCACCCCAACCCTCTCCCATCAGAATGGGAGAGGGAGCAAGAGCCGCAACTCAGCACTACAACTCCACCTCATGCATATCCACCGGATCAGGATCCGGATTCAGATCCTTGTCCACCGGAGGCGTCGGTCTCTTGAGCATAGCCGTCAACACAATCAACGGCACACACCACGCCGCAAACGCGATCAGCACCGGACCGAAGTCCTCTCCCGCAAGCTCATACCACTTCCCAGCGAGATACGGCGCCAGCCCCGTCGCCGCGACACCGAAACTCGTCATGAATCCGCGGATCGCGCCGTGGTGCGTGCGCCCAAAGAAACGAGCCACCGCAGGCGATCCCACCGCGACTGATACCGCCATCCCAGCGCCATAGATCAGCATCCCGATCTTCATCGTCGCAACAACATCATTCGATCGCCCCGTCGCGCCATACCAAACCACCAGCGACCCCAGCATCATCATCAGCGGCGCGATCGGGAGCAGCACCCTGGGTTTGAACTTGTCCGCGAGCCAACCCGTGCACAGCATCCCGATCCCGAAGCTCATCGCCCACATCTGATTCGCGCCCGCCGTCACCGACGCGAGCTCCGCAACACTCAGCGACGCGAGCCGCTCGTCGCCCCCTGCAAGGATCATGTTCTGCATATGGAACAACAACGCCGTCCCGATGCACCCCGATGTGCACGACAGGATCAGCAGGATCCAGAACGAGCCCGTCCGACGCGTCTGCGCAAGCGTGAACGCGGGATCACCGATCGGAGCGCTCCCGCCGTGCGCCACGTCGTGGAACAGATGCTCCGATTCATCGCCATCCAGATGCTGACCGATATCCTCAGGCTTATTGCGAAACACAACCAACAGCAAAGGAAGCAAAACCGCAACCACGCCGATCCCCAGATACATCATCGTCCGCTCAGGACCATACTCCCCGATCATCCACGCGACAGGTTTGGGCATCACCGCCGACCCCAGCGCAAAGCCACCAACCGCGAGCACCGAGTGCGCCAGTCCGAGCTTGCGCTCAAACCACATCGCGATCGTGTGCCCGCTGAGCATCCCGAGCGACCCCTGCCCCAAAAACCGGATACAGAAAAACCCGATCCCCAGCGTCACAATCCCGATCGCCTCATGCAGCGCGATCAGCGCCAGCGCATAGACCATCACGATCACCAACGCGACCGCTCTGATCCCAAACTTATCCGCGGCTTTCCCCACCCACGACAACGGGAACGCCGCGAAGATCGTCCCAACGGTGTACGCGAGCGACAACTCCGCGACGCTTAACCCAAGCTTCTCCTGAAACGACAGATTGAACAGCGACACGATGACCGTCTGCGAGGGCATCGTCGCCATCGCCATCAGCACCGCGACGCCCAGCATAACCCAGCCGTAGAAGAACCGCGCTGGTGTCGAACGAGTTTCGGATGGTTGATCACTCAAAGCAGACCCATCGCCTTCAGATCAGCGATCGGCTCATCAATCGAACAACTCCCGTAGCTCGTCGCGAACCCCTCACGCATCTGCCCCAGCTCGACCGTGGAAAGCGTGACCCCCTTGTGCGTCGCGCCCTGCTCGTTAAACACAAACGCTTCGGGGTTCATCTCCTCGATGATGCTCACCGCGGTCTCGAGCTGTGGTTTTTTGGTTGATCGCACATACGCCGCCGCGAAGAACACGTTGATGAACCCGTGCATGATCCCGCGCGGCGCGTTGTCCTCATAGGTCAGCGCGTGCTCAGCGCGGATCGGATGGTGCAGACCAGCCGTGCATTTGAAGGGCACACTCGCGTTCTTGCACGCGATCATGAACTCCGCGATGTTCCCGCTGCTCGGGAACATGCTCGGCTCAACACCTCCGCATCGGATCTTCGCGAGCACGCCAGACCCCGACATCGCCGCGATGAGTCCGCGTGGATCGCCGTTCATGATGATGTCCTGAGGGACCTCAAATGCCGTATCGATCATCTCGGGGATGATCTCCAGCGCCTCGTCGATCTCGTCGGGAGTGCTCACGCGCATCTCGATCGCGTCCACAAGCGCCAAGCCGTGCGCCTCGTCGTCGTGGTGCTCGTTGAACTTGTAAATCGCTTCGAGGTTCTCTTCCAGATCCCCGATGATGATCCCCGAAATCTGCCAAGGCTCAAGCACATCCGCGTGTTCGCGATACCCGCTCGTCGCGTGCGTGCCAGGCATCAGCATCGAGCCGTGCTTGGTCAGCTCGTCGAGCTTGGGGACCGGACAGATGAAGCGCCCGACAATCTCCGCGTGCTGAGCGCGGAGGTACTTCGCGTAGTTCTCCGTCGCGCGATTCATCGGCAGCTGACTCGGAGGGAACAACCCCGCGTAGTCGATCAATCCACCCATCAACGTCCGCACACTCGACAGCACACTGGTATCAGATTCACTCATGCACAACAGTAGGGGATCGCTCGCGATCAACCAATCATCAGCGTGTCAAGATCAGTCCGATCGCCCGCACATCTCCGCTTCCCAGTCCCGCATCGACTCGACCGGATGGACATCGGGATCAAAGAAATCCTGCAGCACCTTCCTGAACACCGCGATCCGTCGATTCGTCGCGACGTCCCCCTCCACGTGCCCGCAAGGGACGCAGAACCGCCACTTGTACCCAGGGTCCGAGTCGATCGCGTTAAACACCGCCGCCGCCGAGGGCGCGGGAGCGACCTCATCTCGCCGAGCGAGCATCGCCAGCGTTGGCCCGCGGACCTTCCGCCCGTGCACCACCGCGTCCATGAGCCGAAGCCGATTCATCAGCTCCTCGTGCCGATCCGGATTCGCTCCCAGGATCGATTGGAACCGAGCGCTGAGCCCCGCGCTGGAGTTGGACATGCGCCAGTTCCACGCCCCAAGCGAGGGGACCTCCAGCGCGAGCCGATCCACGATCGGTCTCCCGAGCATCCGTCCCGATAGCTGCGCCGATGCGATCGTCGCGAGTCCACCCCCCAGCGATCGTCCATGCAGATACACATCCGGATGCCGTGGCTCCCCCTCCAGCCAAGGCTCCAGATCCCGCGCATCGCGTCCCAGCAGCGCATTGCGCATCACCCGAACCGCGTTGCACACATCCGCGAGCGCATCGGGGAGCACCCAGTCCTTGTGCTCGTAGCTGTCAAACCCCGTCGTGATCCAGTCACGATCACTCGCGTCGATCTCGATCGTCTTTCCTAGAGCGCTGGTGCGTGACCCCGGGAATCCACGCAAGCGGATCGCGAGCACCGCGACCCCCTTGTCGCACACGTCCGACCATCTTCGATCCTCGTGTTCAAGAGTCTCAGGCACCGAGTAGCCGTGCACCGTCACCAAAGACGCACGCACCGGAATGTCTTTCGCAGGCGTGATCAATCGACACCCGATCCGAACGCCATGCGTCGAAACAAACTCGTGCGTCGTCGACGGATCGCTGGGGTCTTCCTCTTCGCGTTTGCTCAGCACCGGGGTTTCCTGCCCCAGCCGCTCGAACCACGCGTTCCAGAACACCGAATGATCAGGTGCAGGCGACGGATCACCCACATGCGCGAAGGTCTCCACCGCGCTCATCCCGAAATCACTCGGCGATTCTCCCATCGATCAATCACTCCGCATCGGTCAGCACTTCACCAACCTCGACACCTCGTCCAATCACTCAGGGCTGGTAGCTCTCAAACGCCGCTTCTTCCTTCTCCGCGATCATCTCTCGGCGGAGCTTCTGGTACGCCTTATCAATCGCCTTGAGATTCACATCCGCGACCCAGAGCTGCGAGCTCGGACGCCCCTCGTCGCCGCGCAAAGCGCCGCGCTGAGCGGTCCACATCATCGTCTTCCCATCGGGAGAGAATACCGGGAGCCCGTCAAACCCCTTCGCGTTGGTGATCCGCATGCGTGGAGTCTCATCGAGCGGATACTCCCCAGTCGCATCGACACAGAACACCTCGTAGTTCGCGTGCGACATCTCGCTCGTCGCGTAGAACAAGTACTTCCCGTCCGGCGTGTAGAACGGACACCAGTTCACATGCTCGTTGTCCGTGATCTGAATCTCTTCCTCGATCCCAGTCACGCGCCCGTCATCTCCGAACGCGAGCTTCGAGACAAACACCTGAAGCAGCTTGTCCTCGCGACGATCGGATCGGTAACAAATCGACTTCCCATCCGGAGAGAAGAACGGCCCGCCGTCGTAGCCCGCCTCAGCGATCAGCTCCGTGTGCGTGTCATACTTGGAATCCCAGATCCACAGATCCCCGTTCGTTCCCCCCGGCTCAAGACGTGTGTAGAGAATAAACCGACCATCGGGAGACCACGACCCCTCCGCGTCGTACCCATCACGCTCCCACAGCGCCGTCGCTTCGCTCTTGCCCATCTCCGCACAGCACGTGCCGTGCGCTTCGGTCAAGGTCATCTCGACGATGTCCATCTCGCGCGGGAACTGCCACGAGTACTTCGAGGTCCCGCGCTGGTATCCCGCGACATCCTCAGTCTCCGGAGCGACAAGAGTCGATCCAAACAACACGCGTGAGGAGTCCTTGGGATGGAACCAGCCGCAGGTGTTGGATGATCCCCAGTTGGACAAGTTCGTAAGGTGCTCGATTTTCGAAATATCCTTACCGTCTCGGACAACATCCGCAACGTACATCAGGTAATGCTCGAGCGGCTCGTCGCCCTTTGCCGGTATTGGAATCGCTTGGAAGATGATCCGCTTCCCATCGTGCGAGAAGTACGACTCACCCGCTTTGATGAACTGATCTTCAAAAGTCAGCTGCAAGTGATTCGTCAGGAACGCACGCTCGTTGCTCTCCCATTGATCATCCCACTCCGGATTCGGATTCGATCCAATCGCCGAGGCAACAAACAAAGAAACGGCGACACCCGAAATCGCAAGAACCCGGGCACAATCGGTCGGCAGTGATACACTCGTAGTCATGGGAGATACTAGGTCCACAAGACGCATCTATCGAAACCCGCCGGACATCACCGAGTCGATGATCCGCCGCGTCCAGACAGGGCCAATACCCCATTTCACCTACACGCCCCCAGAGGGACCGATCCCCATCATCTTCGAGGACGAGGCCTTCGTCGTCATCGACAAACCCTCCGGGATTCTCTCCGTCCCCGGAATCGCCGAGGACAAAAAGGACTGCGTCCGATCCAGAATCCAGGAGCAGTACCCCCTCGCCACCGGCCCCATGACCTGTCATCGACTCGACCAGTCCACCTCAGGGATCATGATCCTCGCGCTGGACCCCAAAACCCACAAAAACCTTTCCAAGCAGTTCGAGGACCGCAAGATCACCAAACGCTACCTCGCGCTCGTCGAGGGACACCTCGATTCCGATGAAGGCACCATCAACACACCGATCCGCAAAGACATCGACGTCCGCCCCCTCATGCTCGTCGATCACCTCTACGGCAAGCCCTCCGTCACACACTACAAAGTCATCAGCAGAGAAGAGTTCAAAGGACAACCCGCCACCCGCGTCGAGCTCGAACCCCACACCGGACGCACCCACCAGCTCCGCGTCCACTGCGCCCACCCCAAAGTCACGACAGTGGGGGACCCCAAAGAGGGCGAAACCTCCGGACTCAACGCGCCCATCATCGGAGACGAACTCTACGGCTCAGACGTCAATGACCCCTACAAACAACGCCTGCTCCTCCACGCATCCATGATCAGCATCCACCACCCGATCACCGGAAAGCGCATGACCTTCAAAGCACCAGACCCGTTCTAAAGCATCAACTCTAAAGCATCAACCAGTATCAGTACCGGAGCGGAGGCAGATGAGGCGCCGGCCAGCTCAACCCCGCCGCCTCCATGATCCGGCGAAGCTCGATCAGATCATGCTCCCCGAACGCATCGCGATCCCGCGAGTCCACATCGAGCACCCCCCAGCAATCACCCTCGTCGTCGAACATCGGGATCACCAGCTCGGACTTGTCCCTCGGATCGCACGCGATGTACTCCGGACCAAGATGTGCCACATCCGCGATGATCATCGGACGCTTCGTGCGCCACGCTTTCCCGCACGCGCCGTGCAACTCGATCGGTGAACACGCCGGCGTGTCACGCGAAGGACCGAGCGTCATGCTCTGCTCGCCCTCGTCGATCGTGTAGAACCCCACCCACGACACACCCTCATCCTTGAAGAAGCGCCAGAGCACATCAGCAACCTCACGCATCCGCCGAGTCCGATCCCCAGCGATGTGATTCAGAGCGAGTGCTACCGGTTCGTATTCGCGTTCAAATGCGGCCATACCAAATCCTATCACGCTTTAGTGCACAAGAAAAAACCGGCCCAATACCAGGCCGGTCGATTCATTGAAAACTCGGAAGCGGCTTAAAGGGTCGCGTTCGTGAACGGGAGCAGACCCATGTGACGAGCACGCTTGATCGCTTGAGCAACCATGCGCTGCTGACGAGCGTTGGTGCCCAGACGCTTACGCCCGTAGATCTTGCCGTTGGGGGTCATCAAGCGACGCAGGTTCTCGACATCCTTGTAATCGACATACTCGATGCCCTTGCCGGAAGTCTGGGTAACCTTGGTCGGTGCGGTCTGGAATCGTTGGAATCGGCTCATATCTCTGTTTCCGTCCTGGTCGTTGTGGCCCGAGTCTGTGATCAACGCGATCAGCACCCCGAGCGACGGATTTCATTTGCGGAGAGGAGTTTAGCCCCGCTCCTCGCTGTTGTCGACTGTCCACTCCGGAGCATCATCAAGAGATTTGTCCCGAAAGACGCGATCCAGAGCCAAAAAACCGCCCTGACGCCACACCAGATAGCTCGCAGGGATCAGCAGCACCAGATTCCGGCCCACCTGACACCAGCTCACACCCGGCGGACAGATGAACTCCATATCCCCAAAGCACGAGCAATCCGCGCTGATCGTCTCATCCATGATCACATGGATCAGCGCCGCGATGAATCCCACGAGCATGATCCAGACCCCCGCCGCCGCGGCTCGAGTCCAAAGACCCAGCACCAGCAGCACGCCGACGATCATCTCCGCCCAAGGCATCGTGTACGCCGCCGTCACGATCAGATGCCCGTACTGCTCAGCATCGATCACCTTGAACCCTTTGATCGCGTCAGCGAACGACTGGATCCCGTTGATCTTGTTGTACGCCGCGAGCATGAAGACGCCCCCCAGCGCGACGCGGATCGGGAACTGAAGCAGGATAGATTCCGCCCAAAGCTTTCCTTTACTCATGGCGACACCCCCATCCCACCATCGGCACCAGTCGCAGTCGGGAACCCCGCGTTGACCCAGTCCTCGTATCCCGCGCCCATGATCCGCAGGTCCTCGTATCCAAACTGCTCGAGTCTCGCCGCGGTGTTTTTCGACGCGTCGCACTCACCACCTACGCAGTAGATCACAATCGTCCCATCGGTCGGGATCGTGTCCATGATCGCAAACGCTCTGGTGCTGTCGGTATCGAACAGCTGTGCCGGGAGCCACGCCGCGTACTGGATGTGCCCCGCCTCAAACTCGTAGTCATGCCGAGCATCAAGGAAGTACGCGCCCATGTCCCACAGCTCATGCGACTGACGCAGCGTCAGCGTTCCCTCAGGAACCGGCGCATCAAGATCAACCCCTCCCGGCCCAGGAGCGAACGTCCCAGTCGGATTCATCGGAACAGGATCAACTTCCGGCTCATCATCATCAATCACCGGCGGCTGCTGGTCTGTCTCTTGATCCGGATTCTCAGGAGTCTCGCCCGCAGGATTCCCGTCAACCGGTTTCCCGCGATTGGGATCACCCTTGACGTCCCCTGTGCCCGCCGTCAGGTTTGCTGGACCCAGCGTGACCTTCCCGCTGACGAGCGAGTGACCCGTGCCCAAAAGAAAAGCGCTGCCGACGATCGCAAGCAGACGCTGTGGAGTCTTCATTGACATGTGTGTGCCCCGAGAGTGGTGAGAACAATCAGCATCGAAACAGATGATACCGATCCGTACCGAAGCGTGTTAAGGAAGCTTCGGCTGAAGCTGCCCGTACATCTGCACTGTCAGCATCTCCTCGTCCGGAACATCGGTCATCACCGTCAGCTGAGCGTTGAAGCGCTGAGCGGGATTAATCACCGTGCCCTTGGCGCGGATGATCCACTCGGTCCGCTTCTCCGGATCGACCGGAATAGCGGTGTATTCCGCATCGAGCACGACGTTGTTGGAAGTAACCGACTTGATCTCAAACGCGTTGCCAGCCTTGGACTTGATAGTGATCTCGCGTTCAAACTCATCGCCGACCACAAGACGCCCCATGGTCATGCGGACCGGGGTCATCTCCAGATCACCGATCACGCGACCAACCGCCGCGATCGAGAAGATTGGCTTGTGCTCGTCGTTGGTCCGCACCGAAAGCTCGGTCCGGTGATTGTCCGGCTTCGCGCTCTCGAGCACCTTGACACGCAGGATCTGCAGCCACAGCTCGTCGCCGTCCTTCTCAACCTTGCCGCCGTCGATGACCTCAACCTCGAAGGTGTCAGGGTCCTGCGTGGTAGCGCGAGTGACCTTGAAGTCCTCGAATCGGCCGTAGATCTTCACGTCCTTGGTCGAGCTCGAACCCTTCTGGGTCAGATCAAACGCAAGCACGCGAGGCTCGATGATCACCGCGTTCTTCACGAACGAGTGCACATAAACAGTATGAACAGGCTTGCTCGCCGAGTTGGTGTAGATCGTGATCACGCGAGAGATCGCGCCCTTCTTGCCCGATGGATCAAAGGTGACCTTCATCGTGCCGGTCTCTCCCGGAGCGAAGGACTTCTGTTCCATCTCAGGAACCGTGCACCCACACGATGGCTTGACCAGCTGGATCTCCAGCGGCTGCGTACCAGTGTTCTTGAACTCAAACTCAACAGGGACCGGCTCGATATCAAGAATCGTGCCCGTGCTCACCGTGGTTTCCTTGAACAGCAGCATCGAGTCGACCAGAGGACCATCCGCCTTCGGCTCGCCGTTCTGGTTCACAGGGATATTGTGCACATTGGTTGGTTGAGTGCCATGGTTGTGACCTTCATGACCATTGGCGCCGTGGTTGTGCCCCTCGTGCCCGTGCTGAGCTGGTTGCACTTCCTTCGCCGGAGCGTCCTTCTTCTCAGGAGCCGACTTGCTCAGCTGAGCGGACGAGCTGCCCGCAAGAATCCCAAGCACAGAAATCGATGCAATCGAAAGTGTTCGTTTCACGCGTTTCATCTTCAGTATCCTCCCTGCGAGCGGTATCAGGTCCCACGCCCGCGGCATAGTTTCAAGATGCACAAGTCTAGGTCAAAATCACACACCATAAAACAAGCACACAACTCCAGAATCAGGCAAAGCAAGACCGCCCGCCAGACAGAGCCCAGATCGACCAATGCGCAAACACACACCAACCCGATCCAGCCCTACCCAACAAGAACGCCCCTCCCAACGGCATATTGCACAAAATGAGTCCGGAAATCGCCCAAATAAGCGATCAAACCCCGACTAGATCCCAACTCAAGGGCATCCCTGAGCAAACAGCGACAGATACGCCGAAACATCCAGGAAGTTCAGCGTCCCATCACCCGTGAAATCGACCTCAAGATCGCCCTCGCCGAACAGCACAAGGAATCGACTCAGATCCAAGAAGTTCAGCGAGCCGTCCTCAATCAAGTCAGGACCACAAGGCAGCGCGCGGATCGTGTACGTCCGAGTCTCGGTCATGAACTCGTCACGCATCGCCTCGTCACGCACCCAGTTCGTCTCGTCCACGACGACCACACGAAGCTCGTGCTGACCGCCGCCGAGATCAAGATCATCCGTATCAACCAGCGTCGCGCCAAACAGATCGAGCTGGAACACATCATCCAGATACCACGAGATCGTCAGATTGTGATTCAAAGGCTGCATAGGTGTCACCCCAACCGTCCCACCTCGCGAGATCAACGCCCCGTCACCTGTCCCCGTATCAATCGGAGACACCTCGCGGTAGATCTCCTTGAGCAGTTGCTCAGCACTGACCAAGTTAAACGGGCGACCCAGCGCCCGCATCATCGAGTTGTTCGATGGTCGATACACCCCAAACTCAGAATAGTTCCCGCCCTCGAATGCACTAATCGGTCCATCGAAACCCGCTTGCGAAGCGTCCATCCAGTAGTGCCACTTGCGATCCTGATCGAGCTGCTCCTGACGATCATAAATCGAAACATCCACCGGACCAAGCTCCGGACCGTTGTACGTCGTCGGACCGCCGTAGGTGTACTCGTCCGCGAGATCACCGAGCGAGTGTCCGAGCTCATGGATCGCGATATCCGCCGCCGCGCCGTTCTGTCCCGCCGCGGTGCCCAGGTTGTTCGCTGGATACCCCGCGCCGCCGTATTTGCTCGAGTTAGAGATCGCGATCACCTGATCGATGTCGTCCGCCGCCGCAGCCGCGGTGTACGCCTTACCAACATTGACACACAGCAAGCGCTCGATCCCGCTGCACCAGTATGACATGTCCAGCGCCGTGTCCCGATCGATCCCTTGATTCGGATCGTTGTCCACGCCCGACTCATTCGACACCACTTCAACCGCCGTCACGCGGAAGTAGTTCTGGTAGCTCGTGAAGGGTTCGTATTGATACAGCGAATCCACGATCCCGTTGACGTCCGCGTGGTACTGCGCCATCTCGCCAGCCGTGTACCCATCACCCACGAACACCAGATCAACGCGGTTGTCATTGATCCCCTGATTCGCAACATTCATCGCGTCAATGAACTCGCGTACCTCTTCGTCCATGTGGACCTGGAAGAGCCCGCCAGTCAGGTTCCCGTGCTCATCACCAAAGCAGCCATGGACCGTGGTCGTACCCTGGCCGCCGCTGACGTCGTCAGGACCGATCAGCGCCGCAGCGCTCCCAGCAGAGAATGCGAGTACAAAGCAAAGCGAAGCGGTCGAACGCATAGCGAGATCTCCAGAATTTCAATAGCGCGAGTCTTTCTCAAGGCATCCACACCAGACACCCATCGGCACGAATGTGCCCATCTAAGCCCACTATTCGCTCATAAACGCCCCAGGTTCCTCAATACGGACCCAATCAACGTCCAATATGTGACGGCTTCAAGGACATCCCGCCGAGAACGCCTGCAAGAAGGCGCTCACGTCCAGGAAGTTGAAGTTCCCATCCGCGGCAAAGTCCGCAGCGGGATCCATCGCCGCCATCGCCGAGAGGAACGCGCTGACATCGAGGAAGTTCAGATCGCCCTCGCCCGTCAGGTCCGCCGCACACACCGCGCCGCTCGGAACAACCGCCGATCCGCTGACCGATTCGAGCTCGCCCGGGACAAACATTCCCAGCTCAACCGATCCCGTTGTCGGCGCATCATTGCTCACGATCGAGAAGTTGTACATCGTTCCCCAGCGGATCGCGTTCGCGTCCATATTGAAAAAGTAGTCCTCCGTCTGCCAGCTCGTGACCCCAGAGCCCGAGCTGACCAACCAGTCCAGCGAGCTGATATTGCTGTCCGGCGCATCGAGGTACTCGACGCCGTTGAATCCCGTCGAGATCGGAGCGCCCCCCTGCGTCGGGACGGCAAACGATCCGATGCCGCGCGCCGAGTTCTGGTTGTGCACCGCGTACTCGTAGCGCCATGTCCCATCCCCAAGATCAATCGCCTTGGATCCAACATGCACGATCCCGTCGCCCGGAATCTGGACCTCGCTGATCATCACCGATGGATCGGGAGCATCCGCGCCCAGCCCATGATCCGCCCACGCATAGATCGCGGCTCGTTGACTCTGCGTCGCCCCAACAAGCGCGACATTCCCATTGGCAAGTACCGTGAACTGCCGGTAGCTCGCGTTGTTGTTGCGAGCCGCGTCCGTGGTCTCGGCGACGGTGATGTACTGCTGCTCGACAAAGTACAACGCATTCTCTTCACCCAGCGCATCCACCGGTGCTTTGACACGCTTGTAGATCGAGTTCCCCGACTGCCCAAACGTCGTGAACGGATACTGCAGATCCGCCGAGTACGGATCAATCTCACTCCGCGGCCCCAGATCAGCCTGCGATCCGCTCAAACCACTCCCGATCGTGTCCGAGCACCCAGCCCCAAGCGAACCCAGCGCCGCAGGAGTGCACCCAAGCCCACAGATGTTGTTCTGAATCGGGAAGAACGTGTGCCCCACAAAACCAATTCCGATCTGCTCGATCCGCCCGTCCATGATCCGATACAGCGTCGATGCGAACACCGGATGCTCACTCGTCCCCGCGTTGTACACAATCGCATCGCCGCCGATATTACAAGTCACATCCCCGAAGCTGAACGCGCGATACCCATCCAGATCGTTGTAGCGCACAACGCTGTTAATCTCGCTGCAGATCAGATCAGCGCCCGCGCCCTCCCCCGCGACCGCGTGGGCCGAGGTCAGAAGCGCCAAACCAGAAACCAGTCCCAAAGCCGAACCCGAAACCAAACCAGTCTGTGAATGCAACATGCGAGTGTCCTCCGTATATGAAGGCCATTCTAATGCAAACAGACCGCGCGTCCAAGCCAATCCCAGCTCATCCACAAAAACAGGCGTTCCAAGCAAGCAGGGGCGTTAATTGGCAAAGACCATATCTTCCTTGAGCTGCTGATCCATGATCCGCTTCCGAGAGTGGTGCCGCCGCCGACGCGTCCGCACGTCCCACGCCAGCCCGCATCCTGCGCAGACATGCATCCCATCGACCTCGTGCGCTTCGTCACTGATCGTCCCCTCGCACGAGGGGCACACGCGATCATCAATAAAGTCGCGCACCATTCGCTGCATGCGTGCAAAGCGGATCCCGTCCCGCGCCAGCTTGATGCCGTAGATCGAGATCGCGACAAACGCCGCGATCGATACAACTGAAGCAACCCGGCCCCCCATCGTCTGCTGCATCGACACCATCAACCACCCCGCGCCGAAGATCCCGCCCCCCATCAGCACCAACAGCAGCAGCACTAAAAAGCAATCCCACAGCATCAGCCGCGCCGGACGCGTCCGGATCTCCGCCTCGCGATCAACATGACTCCGATTCATCAGCACCCGCATCATCTGACCGCGCCCATCGCGCAGGAACTGTCGCCTTCGCTGACGCATCCGGATCGTGCTGTATAGCCCGTGTCGTTCCATCCGCAAGAATGCGTCCCATCGCGCCGGATTCCACGCCCCGCCGCATTCGGGACACCGCACGCACCCGTCGTCCTCCCGCTCGATCTCCGCGATCGAGAACCCGCACGCGGCGCACAACTTCCACTGATCCACAGCATGAAACACCTGCGTCAAATCCTCAAGATTCTGCTTCCCCCGCCGAGCACGCGCATCGCGCCGCGCGAGCGTCAATCGGTTGCTCAGCACTGTGTACACACCCCATACCAGCAGCGCCGTCGCCAATCCCGCGATATTCCCGAGCACCCCAGGCACATTGAGCAGCTGACTCCCGATCCATCCACCAAACCGCCATGCGAACACGATGAACCAAAGGAGTAAGAACGCATGGATCAGCAACTTTCCAATGAGGTACAGCACACTCCACGATCGACCACTAACCCGAGCCCACCAGGGAGTCCATTCAACTTCCACTTCTTCAGATTCACTCTCGGCATTCTCTCTGCGTGCAAGGTCTTCAGTGCGCTTCTCGAAGTCATCCGCATCCCACTCGCTCACATAATCCGTGTCGATCACTTCCCCCCGATCATCGAGCACACCCCGGCGCCCCTGCATATACGACACCAGCAGCGTCCACATCACGCACGCTCCAGCGCACCGATGCCCGCGCTCCAAGCTTCGATCGCCGCGAGCACATCCTCAGGAGACTTCGACAACCGCACCCCATCCTTGAGCGCCCGGCAGTGCCCATCGTTGATCGTCCGCCCCAACCAGCTGATCTTCTGACGGATCACATGCATCGCGTGCTTCTCGTCGCGATACTCAACCATGCGCAAAAAATAGTCCCGCACAAAGTCGAGCTTCTCGTCCTCGCTCGGATTCAAATCACCCAAGTCAACCCGCGCGATCGCGTCATCGTCGTGCACATCAATCCCGAGCTCATCGATCTGCTTCTGCAATCCCCACGCCTGACGGAACACCCACGGATTCCCGAACGACCCGCGCCCGATCATCACGCCGGCGCACCCCGTGTTGCGGCGCATGATGACTACATCCATCGCGTTCTTGATGTCCCCGTTCCCCTGCACCGGAACCCCGCCGTTCATCGTCCCGTCGTAGATGCCCGTCGCATCGCGCACCGCATCAACGACACGCTTGATCCCGTCGTGATCGCACGACCCTCTGAACTTCTGTTCTGTTGTTCTGCCGTGGACTGTGATGCACGCCGCGCCGCGCTGACACAACCCCACCGCGAGCTCCGCCGCGACCCCTGCTTCGTATGCATCCTGATCCCACCCGAGCCGCATCTTCGCCGTCAGCGGAATGGAATCAGGCAGCGCGGCGCGCACCGCTTCAAAGATCTCGTACGTACTGGGAAGATCACACATCAGCTTCGACCCGCCGTTGCGTTTGCAGATCTTGTCGACCGGACACCCCATGTTGATGTCCACGACATGCGCCCCGTGCTGGGCGCACCATCGCGCCCCCTCCGCGAGGTGCTTCGGATCAGCGCCATACAACTGCATCCCGATCGGTTGATCCAGATCGTTCGTCCGCGCCAGATCGCGAGCCGCCCCCTCATCGCAGAGCAACCCCTGCGGATTCAATAGATCAGTACACGCGAGTCCCACCCCGCCCACCGATCGGCCTCCGATTGCGTTCAGCTCACGCACGCCAACGCGCCACGCAAGCTCGCACCACCCCGCAATCGGGGCCAACATCAGATTGCTCTCAAGACTCACCAGCCCACCCGGCGTCTTCAGTTTCAAGGGTTGTGCGAACATAAGTGTAGTCTAAACAGCAAATTGAAGCAATCAAAAAACCCGCCGCTTACATCGCCAAATACACGATCCAGATCACAATCCCCGCCATCAACCCCGCGATCCAGTCATCGAGCAGGATCCCCCAACCTCCGCGGATCCGCTGCATCGCCCCCGCAGGCCAAGGCTTCAGAATATCAAACGCCCGAAACAACAAAAACGACCCGATCAACACCAAGATCGTCGATTGCGTCGTCTCAAACATCGCGCTCGGGATCATCAACAGCGTCACCGCCTGCCCCGCCGTCTCGTCCGCGACGACCTGACCTGGATCCTTCTTCCATCGCGCCTCAGCATCCGTCCCCCACGCGACACACGCCCAGCTAAACACAACAAAGCACAGGATCATCAGGATATCGTAAATACTTTTCGCCGCAGGATTTGAAGCCCCGATCAGCATCACCACGCCGCCTACTACCACAGGCGGGAGCGATCCCCACGTCCCCGATGCAGGCTTCATGTGTCCAAGCCCAAACGTCGTCAACAACCGCTCAGCAGTGGGGGAGATCGTGTTCATAAACACCTTTCGTGATTCGCTTTAGCGACGCTTTTTGCCCTGCCCGCCCTTGCTGGACTTGGGACGAGCTTTCGCTCCAGGAGTCGACGTCGCTTTGGTAGGCTTCCGCGCCTTCTTCCCACGCATCACCTCGAGCATCCGAGCGTTCTCATCGATCGTGTGCTGCAGCGCGCGCCCAATATAAGGAAGACCCGACAGCAGCGTCACCACCAGCGTCGCCCAGACCAGGATCACCATGATCGTCCGCTCGCCGGACTCTGGACCCGGATTCCCCAGCGCGATCAGCAGCAGGATGATCGGGATCGTGATGGACTGGAGCACCATCTTCGCTTTGCCCATCGCGCCCGCTGGGAACTCGACGCCCTCGCCCTCGTACACCCCCCGGATCGAGGTGACGAGCAGCTCGCGAGCAACCATCGCGACGACCATCCATCCCGCGACCGCTGAGAGCTGAATCGAACCACCTGAAATCAATGGACTTGCAAAGTTCGGGCCCGCGAGGATCACGAACCCACCAAGCACCAGGATCTTGTCCGCGAACGGATCCATGATCCGTCCGAACTTGGTGATCGCGTTCCATTTGCGTGCCAGATGCCCGTCCAGCGCGTCTGTCAGAGCCGCGATGATGAAGACCGCCGCAGAGACGATCAACAGCGTCGTCGATCCCGACGAGAGCTCACCGATCCGATCCCCGACCGTCGCATCTGGATTCACCGTCGGCGTCGAAACGCTCGACAACAGCGCGACAAACACAATCGCCAGACCAACGCGGGCCATCGTGAGGATATTGGGAACGTGGACTTTCCGGTCAGGCTGAGCCGCCTGCATCATTGTTTGCATCTGTGCCATTGTGCATCCTATCCACACGCGTCCGTGCTGGACGACTCGCCCAAAAGGAAAGCCGACAACAAACCAACCAAAGACGCGCCCAAACCCCACTCCGAGTTGAAGAAAGCCCCCTGTTGATCTATCCTGAGGGTCACAGCACAGGTGACCCGCGCGGTCTCTGTCTGCGGCGCTCTGACCGAACCGGAGGTCAGCGCGTCGGCCATCGGGCGCAGCAGTCATACCGGCATCAACGACCGAGGAAAACGCGGTGGACACCATCATCAGCCCGATCGCCCTCTACCTCATCTGTGTCCTCGGAGCCGTAGGCATCGCCGCAGCGCTCCCGCGCCGGAACAACGCCGCCGCGATCACCGGCGGACTCGTCCTCGCCGCCGCTGTAGGTCTCGGAGTCCTCGTCCTGGGACTCAGCGCCAGCAAGTCCGGACAACCACTGCCCAACTACTTCTTCTACCCCTTCGCCATCCTTGCGCTGGGATCAGCCGCTCGGATGATCACCCACCCGCGCCCCGTCTACTCGGCGCTCTACTTCATCCTCACCATCATCGCCTCCTGCGGCATGTACCTCCTGCTCTCCGCCGAGTTCATGGCTTTCGCCCTCGTCATCATCTACGCCGGCGCGATCCTCATCACCTATCTCTTCGTCATCATGCTCGCGACCCAAGCACCCTCCTCCGCCGCTGAAGAGTTCATCGACGAGACCGACGCCGTCGCCCGCGAGCCCTTCATCTCCTGCGGCATCGGGTTCGTCCTCCTCGCGATCCTCACCACCGCCATGTTCCGAGGACTCAGCGACCTCCCCGCACCACCAGACCAAACGCTCGCGCAAGACTCCGTGCTCGTCAATCTCCCGAGCAAGGTCGAGCGCCTGCTCGATCGCGCCGACGTCCTCGCTGTTGGAGAGCGCCTCGCACGCAACGACGACGGCACCGCAGCGATCGACGTCGTCGCACGCACGATCACCCTCGAGAACACCGATCTCGGCACCACCCGCACACTCGGACCCGACCAATGGCCCGAGTCTCTCACCGCCGGGAACCTCGATCGTCTGGGATACAACCTCATGCACGATCACCCCATGACCATCGAAATCGCGGGCATCATCCTGCTCATGGCCATGCTCGGAGCGACCGTGCTCGCACGCAAGCACATCGAACTCGAAGACGACCTCAAAGCCGCCCAGTCACGCAAGCTCGGCGAGAACATGAAAATGGGGGACGCATAAATGGACTCATTCAGTCTCGCTCAGCTCGCGTTCCCCGAAGCCGTCCCAGCGATTACTTTGGCGCACTATCTATTCGTCTCCGCCGCGATGTTCGTCATGGGACTCATCGGATTCCTCACACGCAAGAACATGATCGTCATGTTCCTGTGCACCGAGCTCATGTTCCAAGGCGCCGGACTCGCACTCATCGCCTTCGGTCGTCACCACCTCGGCGCCGATGGTCAAACCTTCGTCATCTTCGTTCTCTGTGTTGCCGCTGCTGAAGCCGCGATGGCGCTCGCCCTCGTCGTCTTGCTGTTCCGTCATCGTGAATCCCTGTCGTCCCAGTCCTGGAAGGAACTCAACGGGTGATCAATACAACACTCCTTTCCAGCATGCTCGCACTCGCGCCAGACGCGCACGCCGCCGATGCCTCGCACGCGGCCGCCTCGCATGCCGTGACACAAACACAAGTCGGCACCGGACCGAGCTGGGTACTCCTCATCGTCGGACTCCCGCTCCTCTCCTCCATCATCTGCGGCATCTACGCGATGATCGGGAACAAATCCAAAGCCCCCGCGTGGACAACCGTCATCGCCGCGGGAATCGCGTTCCTCTGGACCGTCGCGATGTACATCAACTTCGACGGCACCCCCTACACCGTCCACGCCTTCGACTGGATCCAAGTCCACTTTGGCGAGAAGTCCATGATCGCGAACTTCTCGTTCTACATCGACACCCTCACCATCTACTGGATGCTCTTCGTCACCGGACTCGCGACCTGCATCGCGCTCTACGCATCCGAATACATGTCCCACGACATCGGGACCAGCTACTGCCGATTCTTCGGCGCCTTCGGTCTCTTCGTCTTCTCCATGGCGTGCCTCGTCATGGGAGACAACTTCCTCATGCTCTACCTCGGATGGGAAGGCGTGGGTCTCTGCTCGTACCTGCTCATCGGATACTTCTACAAAAAACCAGAAGCTGTCGCGGCGGCAAAGAAAGCGTTCATCGTCAACCGCATCGGTGACCTCGGACTCGCGCTCGGCATCTACCTCATCTTCGTCCACTTCGGAACCCTCGAGTACGCCGTGCTCTTCAACGATCCGACCCTGCAGAGCTACCTCGCGTCCGCGAAGGTGGGGGACTTCTCCGCGATCCCGGCGATCGCTCAGTGGATCCCGCTCCTGCTCATGATCGGTGCGTTCGGCAAGTCCGCACAGTTCCCGCTCTACGTCTGGCTCCCCGACGCGATGGAAGGCCCAACCCCGGTCTCCGCGCTCATCCACGCCGCGACGATGGTCACCGCAGGTGTCTACCTCATCGCGCGCACCTACCCGCTCTTCCTCGCAAGCGAGAGCGCCCTCCCAATCGTCGCATGGATCGGCACAATCACCGCACTCCTCGCCGCGACCATCGGGATGGCGCAGTTCGACATCAAACGCATCATGGCGTACTCCACCGTCTCCCAGCTTGGATACATGTTCGCAGGACTCGGTGTCCTGACCCCGACCGGTGGCGCGTACCACGTCCTCACCCACGCGTTCTTCAAAGCACTCCTCTTCCTCTGCTGCGGTGCCGTCATGCACGGCTTCGCCGGACAGCTCGACCTCCGCAAGCTCTCCGGACTCCGCAAGGTCAAGGGATGGGGCATCGTCTCGCTCGGCATGTTCATCGGATGCATCAACCTCGCGGGTGTCCCCTTCACCGCGGGATACTTCTCGAAGGACACCATCCTCGCTGAAGCGTTCGTGACCCCTGGATACTCCATGATCGGATGGATCCTGCTCATCACCGCCGGACTCACCGCGTACTACACCTTCCGCGTCTTCTTCCGCGTCTTCATGGGACCAGTCGAATACCACGCCGGAGACGAACTCCACGATCACGACCACGACGATCAAGGCGAAGCAAACCACCACGACGCCGGACAACACGGCGATCACCACGCCGACCACTTCCACCCACACGCACCGGGCTGGGCAATCAACACCGTGCTCGTGGTCCTCACCGTCTGCTCGATCTTCGCCTCAGGTCTGTACATCGTCGGCGGAAACAAAGACGCGCACACCAAGCACTACGCCGACACCATGGTCTCCGCATCAACCGCGTCCTACCACTCCAACTACGGCTCCCACGCCTTCGAGTACTACGAAAAAGATCCAGCACACTACCCAGTCGCCGGGATCGGTCCTCGCGGCACCATCGAGCACCCACTCGAGATGCCACTCGTCGGAGGCGATCCGCACAAGATGATGTACTACATCTCCGGCGTCATCGGAGTCATCGGCATCGCACTCGCATGGTTCCTCCACCTGTTCGGACGAACCAACGCCGCCGAGTGCAAGATGGACCCAATCGCACGCATGTTCGGACCAATTCCAAAGTGGGCCGAGAACAAGTGGTATGTGGATGAAATCTACTGGGCAATCCTCGTGACCCCGCTCCGCATCGGATCACACATCCTCCACTGGATCGACAAACTCCTCGTAGACGGCATCGTCAACGTCTTCGGATTCCTCCCACGACTCCTCGCGTGGATCCTGCGTCCATCGCAATCAGGTGTGCTCCAGGGATACGCCGTCTCCATGGCCGGCGGGATCGCACTGCTCCTCCTCACTGTGTTCGTGATTATCCTGCAAGGAGGCGCCTCATGAGCCCGATCTGGACCATCCTCCTCATCGTCATCCCGCTGCTGGGCGCCCTGCTCGTCGCGTTCGATCGCGAAGAAGGCGCGTACCAGTCCGCGATGCGCACCATGCTCTTCTCGCTGATCCCCGGCCTCTTCATGCTCTACCAGTTCAACTACTCCATGGGATCAGAATACCAAGGAGCCGCAAGCATCAACTGGATCGCGGACCTGGGACTCAAGCTCTCCATCGGGACCGACGCGATCGCGCTCCTGCTCATCGCGCTGACCGTCCTGCTCGGACCGATCGTCGTCGCCGCATCCAAGACCGCAATCACCGAGGACCGCCGCAAGTACTACGCGTGGCTGCTCGTCCTCCAAGCCGCGATGGTCGGGGTCTTCGCCGCCCGCGATCTGATGCTCTTCTACATCTGCTTCGAGTTCACGCTCCTGCCGATGTTCATCCTCATCCGTTGCTACGGATCAACCAACCGCGTCGCCGCGTCCACCAAGTTCTTCCTCTATACCTTCACCGGATCCATGATGACCCTCGCCGGTCTCATGTACGTCGTCTACTTCGTCGCACAACAAACCGGCATCTGGACACTCGACATCGCCACCATCACCGCGATCGCGCCGCGCATGCCACTCGAGCACCAAGCGTGGGTCCTCTTCGCGATGCTCGCTGGTTTCGCTGTCAAGGTCCCGTTGTTCCCAGTCCACACCTGGTTGCCACTGGCGCACACCGAAGCACCAACCGCAGGATCAGTCATCCTCGCAGGTGTCCTCCTCAAGCTCGGTACCTACGGCCTCATCCGCTTCGCGATCCCCATCACCCCAGCCGCATTCATCGAATACGCACCATTCATCGCGACCTTGTCGGTCATTGGGATCATCTACGCCGGTCTCATCTGCTGGGTCCAAGAAGACATCAAGAAGCTCGTCGCCTACTCATCCGTCTCCCACCTCGGATTCTGTGTCCTCGGACTCGCCGCACTCAACGTGTCAGGTCTCTCAGGTTCAGTCCTCTACATGCTCTCCCACGGCCTCTCCACCGGCGGCCTCTTCCTCATGATCGGATACATGTACGAACGCTACCACACACGCGACATGCGACAAGTGGGCGGACTCGCATCCAAGATGCCAGTCTGGGCATTCTTCATGGTCTTCTTCACCATGGCCTCCGTCGGACTCCCAGGTCTCAACGGCTTCCCATCCGAAGTCCTCTGCCTGATCGCCGCGTTCCAATCCGACGCCGCATGGACCGCCGCTCACGAAGCCGGCGCGTGGGGCACCACCCTCGGACCATGGTTCGCCGTCTTCGCAGGGACCGGGATGGTCATCGCCGCGATGTACCTCCTCTACATGGTCGGAAAGATCTGCTTCGGTCCGCTCCGCGAGCCCGCAGATCACCACGCCCATGAAGTGCTCCCAACCGACCTCAACCGCCGCGAGATCTGGACGCTGATCCCCCTCGCTGTCGGATGCCTCGTCTTTGGTCTGCGTCCTGTGTACCTGCTCGACGCCGTCAGCGATCCGATCAACGACACGATCGTCGCCGCATACGAAAACCAGCATCACGAACTCCACATCGAAACCAGCGATGAGCACGCGATGATTGAACACACCAGCTCGGAGCAACACCCATGATCGAGAAGCTCCCCTTCATCATCCCGGAACTGATCCTCTTCATCGCGACCTGCCTGGTCATGGTGACCGGCCAGTGGCCCGTCCGCGCGATCCGTCAGTTCACCCCGTGGATCGCCGCCGTCGCCCTCGTCGCCGCGGGAATGATCGCCACGACCACCCCAGCGGACCCAAACGCGCTCTTCCCCAACATGATCCCCTACGCGAAGTTCATCATCGCCTTCGTGGGACTCCTGCTCCTGATCAACCTCACCGGAACCGTTGACCGCGACCTCGAAGAAGGCGTCGATCAAGGCAAGCCCTTCCTCCCCCTCCGCTCAAACGGCGCAGAGTTCTACGCCTTCTTCCTCTTCTCACTCACCGGACTCATGCTCACCGCGTCCGCAGACGACCTGATCTGGTTGTTCCTCGCCCTCGAGCTCACCTCGCTCCCGACCTACATCATGGTCGCGATCTCCACCAAGAAGAACGCCTCGCGCGAAGCCGCCGTCAAGTACTTCTTCCTCGGCGCTCTCGGCGCTGCGATCTTCCTCTACGGCTTCGCCCTCATCTACGGCGCCGCAGGATCCACCAACCTCGCGCAGATCGCCGAACACTTCGCCCGAAACGACCTCGGCACCCTCGGACTCGCCGGCATCCTCCTGTCCATCATGGGAATGAGCTTCAAGATCGCCGCGATCCCGATGCACTTCTACACCCCAGACGTCTACCAAGGCGCCGCCGCTCCAGTCAGCGCGATGCTCGCCTTCGTCCCCAAAACCGCCGGATTCCTCGCGATCATCGCGATCGCCGCCACCGTCGGATGGAACGAGTTCGGACGACTCCCAACCACCGTCGAATCCGTCATCTGGATCATGGCCTGCATCACCATGTTCGTCGGAAACACCCTCGCGCTCCTCCAGAACTCCGTCAAGCGCATGCTCGCCTACTCCTCAATCGCACACTCCGGATACATGCTCGTTGGTGTCCTCGCCGGACCAGGACACGCCGGCGCCCCCTTCTACCGCAATGGCATCGCCGCGATCCTCTTCTACCTCCTCTGCTACGGCGTCATGACCATCAGCGTCTTCGCCGTCCTCGGAGCGATCGAGAAGAAAGATAAAGACGGCAACCCACAAGAAGCCGACGACATCGAAGACCTCCGCGGACTCTGCAAGACCCACCCCGTCCTCGGATGGACCGTCGTCATCGGCGCCCTCTCCATGCTCGGATTCCCGCCGCTCCTCGGATTCGTCGGGAAGCTCGGCCTCTTCGCCTCAGGTGTCAGCGCCGGACAGATCCCCATCGTCATCGTGCTGGGTATCAACTCCGCGATCGCCGCGGTCTACTACCTCCGCCTCGTCGCCGTCGCGTATCTCGACAAAGGTGATCGTCCGTTGCAGACCGTGGAGCTTTCGCCGTACATGTCCCGCCGCTTCGCCGGTGCGTGCTCAGCCCTCGGCGTCATCCTCCTCCTCGTGATCGCTCAGCCCCTCGTCGACGCCGCGCTCAGCGCCGCAAAGTTCAACGGCCCAAACCGCATCCAGCACCACCAAGCCGATCACGAACTCGAATCCGATGAACACGCCGCTGTCTTCATCAACGACCCAGCACACGAAGACTGATGGACCTGACCCACTCAATCCTCACCCTCGCATCTGATCCGATCGCCTCAGCGACCCCGGAACAGGTCGCATTCTTCTCCACCGCCGGACTCCTCGCGCTGCTGACCCTCACCGTCCTCGAGGTCGTCCTCGGGATCGACAACGTCGTCTTCATCGCGATCCTCGCCGACAAACTCCCAGAAGAAAAACAAAAACGCATCCGCACAATCGGCTTGCTCCTCGCGATGGTCATGCGCCTGATCCTGCTTGGACTCGCGTACTGGATCGTCAAGCTCACCGAGCCCCTCTTCCACGTCTTCGATCGCCCATTCTCCGGCAAATCCCTCCTCATGCTCGCCGGCGGATTATTCCTGATCTTCAAAGCCGTCCTCGAACTCCACCACCTCGTCGAAGGTGACGGCGAACACAAAAACGATCCGCACGCACGCCCGGGACTCAAGAAAGCCGCAACAGGTGTCACGCAGGTCCTCATCCAGATCCTCATGCTGGACCTCGTCTTCTCGCTCGACTCCGTCATCACCGCCGTAGGCATGACAAGCAACTACTACATCATGGCCACCGCCGTCATCATCGCCATCATGGTCATGATCGCCTTCGCTTCACCGATCGCGAGCTTCGTCAACAAGCACCCCTCGATGAAGAACCTCGCCCTCGCATTCCTCGTCCTCATCGGCATCCTCCTCGTCGCCGAAGGCATCGGGGAGCACTTCAACCGTGGATACATCTACTTCGCGATCGTCTTCGCCTTCGTGCTCGAACTGATCAACATGCAGACCGACAAACACCACGCAAAGAAAAAAGCGAAGAAGCAGTCGCAGTCTTCATAATGCTCACTCAGACCAGATCCGCTTCGCGCCGCATCACTTTGTGCGGCCCGATCCCCTCGATCTCAAACTCATCACTCACCATCACAAACCCGTACCGCTCATAAAAACCGTACGCGACCCTCCGAGCATTGCACCAGATCGGGAGCCGCTGCATCCCCATCGCGTGGTTGAACCCAAACTCCAGCACCTTCCCCCCGCACCCGCTCCCGCGCACATCGGGATGCGACGCCATCGACCGAATCCGCCACGCGTCCTCGCCCGTCCTGGGATCCTCATCCCGAAGCACCGACATGATCGCGACGATCCTGTCATCAACCGTGTACCCCACATGAAACGTCCCCTCCGCGTAGTCATACTCCGCCCCGACCTCGTCCACGCTCAGATACGGCCGCAGCACCATCTGCCGAAGCGGATACGCCTCACGCGCCTCGATCAACACGGCTTCCCCAATCGCCTCACTCATCCGCAAGCGCCTCTAAAAACACATCCCCAAACGCATCAAGCTTCGCCTGTCCGATCCCTTTCACACGCAGCATCTCGTTGCGATTCGTCGGACGATCCTTCACCAGCGCCCGCAGCGTCGCATCCGAGAACACCACATACGGAGGCACCCCACGTTCCTGCGCGATGCTCGTCCGCAGCGTGCGCAACCGCTCAAAGACCACACGCTCATCAACATCAAGCACCACCGCCTCGCGCCCCTGCTTGCGTCCGCGCACGCGTTCCTTGCTCGCCGACCCCGTCCCGAGCGGATTGCTCAGCACTATATCTTCCGCCCCCTTCATCACCGACACGCCGCAGTCCCCGAACCGCAGCGTCTCAAACCGCTCCTCAACCACCCGCTCCAGCGCGCCCTTGGAGATCAGCTGATCCAGATACATCCCCAGCTGCGCCTTGGAATACCCCGCGAGCAAGCCGTGCACGCTCAGCTCGTCGTGCCCCCTGCTGACAACCTTCTCCCCCTTGCTCCCGCGCACCACATCGCACACATGCGCCGCGCCGTACCGCTGCCCCGTCCGCGCGACCGCTGACATCAGCACCTGCGCCACCTTCACCGACTCCTGATCAATCTCCGTCTCCCCGAGACAGATATCACACGCCCCGCACCCCTTCTCCGGATCGATCTCAAGCGCCTGTCCAAAGTGCTCGCTCAGCGCTTTGTGCCGACACGTCATCGCCGCGATCAGTGACCGCATCTCGCGGATCAACCGCAGCTGCCCCGCCGGATCAGCGCCCGAATCCTCCGCACCAAACCCGATCAGCCGCTCCCAGCGCCCCGAATCACTCGGAGAATACAGCAGCAAACACTCCGCGGGCTCCCCGTCCCGTCCCGCGCGCCCCGTCTCCTGCTGATACGCCTCGATACTCTTGGGCATCGTCGCATGCACGACCAATCGCACATTGCTCCGATCGATCCCCATCCCGAACGCGACCGTCGCCACCACCACATCAAGCGTTTCGTTGAGGAACGCCTGCTCAACGCTCATCCGTTTCTTCTCGCTCAATCCCGCGTGGTACGCATCCGCATCCAAGCCGTGCTCGATCAAGTCCTGCGCGAGTTCTTCCGTGTCCTTTCGGCTCAAGCAGTACACGATCGTCCCGCCGCTGTCCCCCGCGCTGCGATGTCTCCGCACGGCTTCTGCGATCTGATCCGCCGTCCGATTCCGCGCCTGCACGCGATAACACAGATTCGGTCGATCAAACTTCCCGATCAGAACCTCAGGTTCCCGCAGCCCCAGCTGCTCGACAATGTCTTCCTGCACACGAGGCGTCGCCGTCGCGGTAAACGCCTGCATCCCGATCCCCGGCGCGACGCGGCGCAACTCTTTCAATCTCCGGAACTCCGGACGAAAGTCGTGACCCCACTGCGAAATACAGTGCGCCTCATCAATTGCGATCGCCCCCAGCCGTCCCGCGTCGTGCAACTCCGCGAGGATCGCCTTAAAACCAGAAGTCACCAGCCGCTCCGGAGCCGCGAAGATCAGATGGATCGATCCATCAAACGCCCTCGTGACAATCTCCCGCGCCTCTTCCGCTTCCACCCCAGAGTGCAGCGCCGCCGCGCCGTACCCATTGAGCTCCAGCCCACGCACCTGATCCCGCATCAGCGCGATCAGCGGGGACGCAACCACCGTCACCTTCCCCGTCACCATCGCAGGCACCTGATAGCACAAGCTCTTCCCACCACCCGTCGGGAGCACCGTCAGACAGTCTCGCCCCTCGATCCCCGCCTCGATCGCCCGAGACTGCATCGGACGCAGCGAGTCATACCCCCATGTGGACCGAACCGCATCCAAAACCGCCCGCATCTGGGTCGTTTCCGCCCCGTCAGCCTCCGTGCTGTCAATCGATTCACTGCTCATCAACTCCAGTATACAGACCCTACGAACGCCGAATCTCACCCAAAGCAAAGACATTCAACAACCCCATGCCTAAACTAGAATAGTTCTAAAGAAGAGAACCCGACGCCCTCAAATCTGGAGAAGCAATGTCCGACAACAACCAACCAAAGTGCCCGTACATGACCACCGCCGAAGGCGCTCCCGCTTCGCGCCAGCAAGCTCTCACCGCAGGACCCAAGGGCCCGCTCCTCATGCAGGACACCCAGCTCCTCGAGCAGATGCAGCACTTCAACCGCGAGCGCATCCCAGAACGCGTCGTCCACGCCAAGGGCTCCGGCGCCTACGGCACCTTCACCGTCACCCACGACATCACCAAGCACACCAAAGCATCCATCTTCTCCGAAGTCGGAAAGAAAACCGAATGCTTCCTCCGCTTCTCCACCGTCGCCGGTGAAAAAGGCGCCGCCGACGCCGAGCGCGACGTCCGCGGATTCGCACTCAAGTTCTACACCGACGAAGGCAACTGGGACCTCGTCGGGAACAACACCCCAGTCTTCTTCATCCGCGATCCGTACAAGTTCGCCAACTTCATCCACACCCAGAAGCGCGACCCAAAGACCAACCTCCGCGACAACAACATGCAGTGGGATTTCTGGTCACAGTGCCCCGAATCGCTCCACCAAGTCACCATCCTCTTCTCCGATCGAGGCATCCCCGCTTCCTACCGCCACCTCAACGGCTACGGCTCCCACACCTACTCCTTCATCAACGCCGAGGGCGAACGCGTCTGGTGCAAGTTCCACTTCAAAACCAACCAAGGCATCGAGAACTGGATGGACGACAAAAGCGCCGACGTCATCGGCGCCGACCGTGAGTCCCACCAACGCGACCTCTTCAACGCCATCGAGAACGGCGATTTCCCATCCTGGTCCGTCAAAGTCCAGGTCATGACCCAAGCTCAAGCCGAGGAATGGACCGCCAAAACCGGATGGAACCCATTCGACCTCACCAAGGTCTGGCCGCACGCCGACTTCCCCCTCATCGAAGTGGGGCAGCTCGAGCTCAACAAAAACCCAGAGAACTACCACGCCGAGGTCGAGCAAGCCGCGTTCAAACCAAGCGCCACCGTCCCAGGCATCGGACCATCGCCTGACAAAATGCTCCAGGCGCGCCTGATGTCCTACGCCGACACCCACCTCCACCGTGTCGGTGTCAACCATCACCAGATCCCTGTCAACAAACCACGCTGCCCCGTCATGCACTACATGCGCGACGGACAAGGCGCCACCGCCGAGACCTACGGCTCAGCTCCAAACTACTTCCCCAACACCCGCACCGGCGCACCACAACCTAGCGACAACTTCAACGAACCCGCATGGGACCTCGGTCAAACCATCGTCGACCGCTTCGACTCGACAGTCGATCACGACGACTTCACCCAAGCCGGGAATCTCTACCGCATGTTCGACGACGATCACAAGGACCGCCTGACCACCCGCCTCGCCGGAGTCCTCAAAGACGCCGAGCAAGAGATCCAGATGCGTCAGCTCTGCCACTTCTTCCGCGCCGACCCAGACTACGGCGGACGCATCGCTTCCAAACTCGGTATCGAGATCCCAGCCGAGATGATGCAACACGGCTAATCGCCCTTACACAGCTCTCCCCCAACAAGGAGCCGCCCACAGGTCTCGGGCGGCTTCTTTATGCGCGCATGCAATATCAAGCACATCCAATCACTCCCGAATACATCCTCTATCATCAACCCATCCCATCGGAGCATCGCATGAATCGCCTCAAGGACAAAGTCGCCCTCGTCACCGGAGCCGCCCAAGGCATCGGTCTCGCCATCGCCCAAGCATTCATAAGCGAGGGCGCGACCGTCATCCTCTCCGACCTCAACGACTCTGTCTGCAAAGACCAAGCGTGTTCATTGGGTGACCGCGCCTCCTCCATCAAGCTCGATGTCCGCGAGCCAAACGATTGGCAAGCCGCGATCGATCACATCCTCGAAGCCCACAACCAACTCGACATCCTCGTCAACAACGCCGGGATCACCGGGTTTGATCAAGGACCCGAGCCGCACGATCCCGAGCACGCAACCCTCGAATCCTGGCGCCGCGTCCACCAAACCAACCTCGACGGCACATTCCTCGGATGCAAGCACGCCATCACCGCGATGCGCCGAAACCCAAACACCATCGGATCCATCATCAACATCGCCTCCCGCTCCGGAGTCGTCGGGATTCCTAGAGCCGCCGCATACGCATCAAGCAAAGCCGCGATCCGCAACCACACCAAATCCGTCGCGCTCTACTGCGCCGAGGAAGGCCTCCAGATCCGCTGCAACGCGATCCAGCCCGCCGCGATCCTCACACCGATGTGGGAACCCATGCTCGGCACCGGTCCAGACCGCGAAGCCAACATCGCCAAGTTCACCTCAGGAACCCCGCTCAACCGATTCGGAACAACCGAAGAAGTCGCCGCCCTCGCCGTACACCTCGCGAGCGATGAATCCGCCTACACCACCGGCGCCGAGTTCAACATCGACGGCGGCATGCTCGCCGGAACCGCACAACCCCCGAGCCAAGCTCAGAGTTGAAAATGGTCGTTCATCGCACAACCGCCTCGCACTCGATCTCGATCATGAACGCATCATCAATCAGCCGCGCCACCTCGACCATCGTCAAGCAAGGTGCATGCTCTCCGAAGAACGCCTTGTGCGCCCGCCCAAACTCATCCGCACGCGCGATGTCCGTCACGTAAAAACGACTCCGCACAATGTCGCTCTTTGTGCCCCCAAGCTCAACCACCGCACGCTCGATGATCTCCAGACACCGCATCGCCTGCGCATACCCATCATCGGGAACATACGCCGACGCATCGTCATTCATCGACACCGTCCCCGTCGTAAAGATCATCCCCCCAGCACGCACGGCCCGCGAGTACCCATACCGTCGCTCCCACTCGTTGCCTGTCGAGACTGTCGCATCAACACCCAAGTTTCACCTCACGCATCCGTGTTGCTATGCAGCGCAAACGAGTTCCCCTCACTATCCTCAATCATCGCCCGGAACCCATGCGGCCCGATCGGATGCACGCCCATCAACACCTTCCCCCCAAGCGCCTCAACCTTGCTGCACGCATCGGCAAGACGCCCATCCACATTCAAGTACACCATCACCCCGTTCGCGCCGGGAGTGATCCCCTCGCCGCGCGGGATCAGGCACCCACCGTTCCCGTCCTCGTGCTCGAGCACCGCGAACTCAAACCCATCAAACGATTCCTTCTGCACCCTGCACCCCAGCACGCCCTCATAAAACGCGCACGCTCGATCGAGGTCCTCGACACAGATATCCATCCACACAAACCGGTTCTTCTCGCTATTGAAATCAGACATAAAACTCTTTCTCCGCGTTGCGTTCTAAATACGCAATAAAGTCAAGACGCGTCTGCTGATCCCCAAACGCGTGGAACGGGATCGACGCAGCAACATCGCCGTTACGATAAACGTACAACCGCCCATCACTCTGCGCCAGCCGCTCAACAGAACTGATCGGGAACGACACCCGCTCCTTCCCCTCGAACCAGTACCACTCGAGCAACTCCCCATCAGAGCAGAGCTGATGACGCCCCTCAGGAATCACAGGCATCTGATCAACATACAACCGAGCAAGCCGCTCCGCGTTGGTTCGCAACGCCTTCGCGCTCGGCTTCTTGAGCACAATGAGCCAGAAGATGAATCCCAACACCACGAGCGAGGCCAGCGTAGTGATCACGCCCTGCTCATCCAGATTCGCAAAGTAGAGAGCCACCAGCGGGATGCACACAAAACCAAAGACGATGAGCCGGATCTTTCTTTGTGCCGCTTCTACCCACTTCCGCTGCGTCGTGTGGAGCAACTGATACTCGATCACCACCTGATGATCATCACGCGAGTGCTTCCACTCAAACCGCATCTCCGCTTCCGATTCCATCAACCCAGTATACAAATAAGCACGGCCAAACGACCGTGCCTTCAAGATTCAAACTTCAATAAAGATTAAGCGAGCTGCTTGCTCTCATTGAGCTTCTTCCGAATCACCGTATGCAGAATCCCGCCATTGCGGAAATACTCAATCTCCACAGGCGTATCCACTCGGCACATCGTCACAAACTCAAAGCTGCTCCCGTCAGGCCTGGTCGCCTTGACCGGAACATCACAGCGAGGCGTCAGATCCTCAGGCATCATCACATCAAACGTCTCATCGCCCTGGATGCCCAAGCTCGCCGCGGTATCGCCGTCCTTGAACACAACCGGGAGCACACCCATAAACACCAGGTTGCTCCGGTGGATCCGCTCGAAGCTCTCCGCGATCACCGCTTTCACGCCGAGGAGCAAAGTCCCCTTCGCGGCCCAGTCACGCGATGAACCCATCCCGTAGTCCTTGCCCGCGATCACGACCAGCGTCGTGCCTTCCTTCTTGTAGTCCATCGCCGCGTCGTAGATGTACTCGACCGGAGCCGATGCCAGATCGTTCCCCTTCGTGAAGTTCCGAGTCCATCCGCCCTCAGGCTGTTCTCCCGAAACCACATCCGCCGCGATCCGATTCTTCACGCGAACATTGGCAAACGTCCCGCGCGTCATCACGCGGTCATTGCCGCGCCGCGAACCAAACGAGTTGAAGTTGTTGACCGCGACCCCCTGACCGATCAGGTACTGACCCGCCGGAGTCTCCGGCTCAATCCGTCCCGCCGGAGAGATATGGTCCGTCGTCACCGAGTCACCAAGCAAACAAAGCACGCGAGCATCCGTGATCGCACCAAACCCCGGCGCCTCCTCCGTCATCCCCTCAAAGAACGGCGGATTCTGAATGTACGTGCTCTTGTCCTCCCAAGGGAACAGATCGCTCTTGGAAACAGGAACCGCGTTCCACTGCTCGTTCTCCGTGTACACCGCGCTGTACTTCTCAACAAACTGCTCAGTCGTCACGCACGATGCAACCGCTTCCTGCACTTCCTGATTCGTAGGCCAGATGTCCTTGAGGTACACATCCTTCCCATCCGGAGTCTGACACAACGGCTCGTTGTACACATCGACATCAATCCGACCAGCCATCGCGTATGCAACGACCAGTGGGGGACTCGCAAGGAAGTTGCTCTTGATCTCAGGGTGAATACGCCCCTCAAAGTTCCGGTTCCCCGAAAGAATCGAAGCGACCGCAAGACCACCCTCCTGGATCCCCGCCTCGATCTCGCTCGGCAGCGGCCCAGAGTTCCCGATACACGTCGTGCATCCATACCCAACCGTATTGAACCCAACCGCGTTGAGATCCTCAGTCAGCCCCGCCTTATCCAAATACTCCGTCACAACCTTCGAGCCCGGAGCCAGCGAGGTCTTCACCCAAGGCTTCCGATTCAGCCCAAGCGCCCGCGCCTTGCGAGCAACCAGCCCCGCCGCGACCAGCACATCGGGGTTCGAGGTGTTCGTACAGCTGGTGATCGCCGCGATGACAATCGACCCATGCTTGAGCATGGACTTCTCACCAACATTCTGCGGATGTGATTCAGCAGTGTGCGTGATCTCAACCGCCGCATCCGTCGCCGACGCATCAACCCCAAGACCCTGAGGCCCCATCGGACGCACGAGCATCTCCGCAAACGCGGTATGGAGCTGGTCCAAATCAATCCGATCCTGCGGCCGCTTCGGTCCAGCAACACAAGGCTTCACCGTAGACAAATCCAACTCAAGCGTCGCGCCAAACTCAGGGACCGGCGCCTCAGGAGTCCAGAAGAACCCAGACGCCTTCGCCCACGCCTCAGTGAGCGCACACTCTTCTTCGCTCTTCCCAGTAAAGCGGAAGAACTCGATCGTCTTCTTGTCGATCGGGAAGAACCCACACGTCGCGCCGTACTCAGGAGCCATGTTCGCGATCGTCGCGCGATCAGGGATCGACAGCTGCTCCATGCCTTCGCCAAAGAACTCAACAAACTTCTCAACCACGCCGTGCTCGCGGAGCATCTGCGTGACCGTCAGCACCAGGTCCGTCGCCGTCGCGCCCTCAGGAAGCTCGCCCTTGAGTTTGAACCCAACCACCTCCGGAGTCAGCATGTACACCGGCTGACCACACATCACCGCTTCCGCTTCAATCCCGCCGACGCCCCAACCAAGCACACCCACGCCGTTAATCATCGTCGTGTGCGAGTCCGTCCCGACCAGCGAGTCGGGGTACACCCATTGCTTGCCCTCCGCGTTCTTCACCAAGCACCCGCGAGCGAGATACTCCAGGTTCACCTGGTGCACAATCCCCGTCGCCGGAGGCACCGCACGGAAGTTATCAAGCGATTCCTGCCCCCACTTGAGGAACGTGTACCTTTCGTTGTTGCGCGAGAACTCCTTCTCCGCATTCACCGTCAGCGCGACGAACGACGCAAAGTCATCCACCTGCACCGAGTGATCGATCACCAGATCACACGCAACAGCTGGATTAATCTGCTCCGCGTCCCCGCCCAGATTCTTCATCGCGTCCCGCATCGCCGCTAGGTCCACAACACAAGGCACACCCGTAAAATCCTGCAGCACCACACGCCCCGGCATGAACGGCATCTCGACCGATTCCACGCTCCCAGCGTTGTACGAAGCGAGCCCCTTGATGTCCTCCTGCGTCACGATGAACTCATCATGATTCCGAACCATCGCCTCAAGCAGCACACGGATCGAATACGGCATCTTCCCAATATCCCCAAGCCCCGCCTCCTGCAAAGCACCAAGCCGAACATAGGAATACGTCTCGCCATTGACATCAAGCGTTTCAGTCGCATTAAACGGATCGGTCGTCATCAGAGTTCTCCATAAGAAGGTGTACAGAAGAAGTATCGACCCAGACCATCCATGAATCAAATCAATGCAGTTTACAAGTTGAATCAATAATGATTATGCGATGATTCCAAGTCTCAATCCCCATCCCCAGCGCACACAAAAACCGGGGAGCATCTCAACTCCCCGGATTCGAATCAAAACAAACTGTAATAGTCTCTCTTAATCCTTCGCGTCGTCAGCCGTATCCGCGATCGCATCGCCCGCCGACTCAATATCACGCCCAACACCCGAAACCGTGTTGCACGCCGCGAGGGTCATACCAAGAAAGCCAGCAATCCCGAGCGAGTACAGGATCATCAGGAAACGATTCTTGCGTTCAGTATTCTTCATATCAGTGTCCTTCCATGTTGGATTCGAATCAGTCGAACTACGCACACCATTATATTAATCCATCTACGACAACAGTGCCCGCTCAAAAGCCCCCGCCGCGTGACTTAAAAAACGATCCCGCCTCCGCACCACCCCAAGCGTCCGCGTCAATCGCCCGTCCTTACAGCGGATCCCCTCGCCCTTCCCAAGACCAAACCGCGACACAAACCCAACCCCGATCCCCGCGCGCACCATCTGCACAATCGCCTCGATCGACCGCAGTTCCATCACCACCGACAGCTCCACGCCGTTGGAACCCGCCGCCGAGTCCAGCACGCGCCGCACCGCCGACCCCGCCTCAAACGCGATCACCGATTCCCCCTCCAGATCCGTCCATCGGAAGCTCTTGCGTCCATCCAGCGCATGCCCCTTGGGAACAATCAACAGCAGCTCATCCTCAATCTCGCGGATCACCATCAGCTCATCGCCGCGCGGATGCACCACCGGGAGCGTCACGATCCCCAGATCAAGCTCCCCCGATACCACACCCTCCGCAACCGCGCCGCTCCCCGCTTCACGGATCGAGAACTTCAGCCCCGGATACTCATCCCGCACCGCATGGATCGCGCTGGGAAGCAGATACCCCGTCGCGGTCGCCCCCGCGCCGACCTTGATGGACCCCGTCTCGAGCCCAACAAGCGACCGCACCGCCTCGCGTGCCTTCTCGCTCGCCCGCATCGTGATCTGCGCGTGCTCAACGAACACCTTCCCCGCCTCCGTCGGCTCCACCCCATGTCCTGTCCGATGAAACAGCTCCGTCCCAAGCTCCGCTTCGAGCTTCCGAACCGCTGCAGACAGAGCAGGTTGCGACACCCCGAGCGATTCCGCCGCACGCGTCATATGCCCGTGCTCCGCAATCGCCACCATCTGTGCCATCGAACGAAGGTCCATGCCACATCCTACCCGCTTCGCCCCTATCCTACCCCGTGACGAAAAAGACCACCCAACTCAAGATCCTGACCACCCTCCTGTCCCTCCTCGTCTCGGGTCTGCTCGCCGCCCCGGCGCTCGCCCAAACCGAGTCCGAGCTCTCTCCCGACGGCAACTGGGAAACCACCGCCCCAGCCCCCGAACCCGGATCAGACGCCGCGGTCATGGCCGAAGCCCAGCAGCTCATCACCGAGGGCAACCCCGGCGCCGCCGTCTCCAAACTCTCCAGCTGGATCGAAAAGAACAAACGCACCCGCTCGACCTACATCGCCCAAGCCTACTACCTCCGAGGACTCGCGCGTCTCGAGAACGACCGCGAGTACAAAGCCCTCTTCGACTTCGAGCTCATCATCCGCGACTACTCCAACACCGAGTACTACACCCGCGCCATCGAACGCGAGTACGACATCGCCAAGATGTACCTCGGCGGACTCAAACGCCGCTTCCTAGGCATCCGCTTCGAGACCGGACGACCCATCGGAGAGGAACTCCTCATCCGCACCCAGGAGCGCCTCCCAGGTTCCGAGATCGCCGAAGCCGCCGCCCTCGACCTCGCCAACCACTACTACAACAAGCGCCGTCTCAACCTCGCCGCCGAGATGTACGAGATCTTCCGCATCAACCACCCAAACTCCCAGCACATCCGCTTCGCGATGCTCCGCGAGATCGAGTGCAACATCGCACGCTTCAAAGGCCCCGGATACGACGGCTCAGGACTCCTCGACGCCAAGCTCCTCATTGAGCAGTACCGCCGCAAGTTCCCCGCCGAGACCATCCGCTCCGGAATCACCGAGGGACTCGACGCGTGGATTGACGAATCCGCCGCCCAGCAAGCGCTCGACACCGCACGCTGGTACCTCAAAACCGACGACCTTCCCAGCGCCAAGTTCATCCTCGCGCGTCTGCTCCGCCGACACCCCGCGACCATCGCCGCGGACCAAGCCCTCGACATCATGCTCGAAAAAGGTTGGCTGACATTCGACGAATCCGAATCAGAGTCATCTGAACAGAGCATCCAAACACAAGCGGACCCCGAACCCACCCAGCCGTGATCAACCACCCAGGGACCACATGAAACGACCGCTGATCAACGTCATCCTGATCCCCATCCTCGCCGCGCTCCCGCTCGCTCTGGGCGCCTGCGCCAGCAACTCTTCAAACGGCTACGCCTTCAACTCAACCTACGACGATTCCATCTCCACCATCTCCATCCCCATCTTCAAAAACGACACCCTCCAGCGCGGACTCGAGGTCCAACTCACCGAATCACTCAACAAACAGATCCTCGCGCGCACCCCCTGGAAGCTCGCCAAATCCGAGCAAGCCGAGACCTCCCTCGTCGGAGTCATCACAACCCACTCGCTCACCCAGCTCTCCCAAGCACCCCGCACCGGTCTCGTGCAAGAGCAAGCCGTCCGCATCACCGTGAACTTCGAATGGCGCGACAACCGCACCGGAGACATCATCGTCGCGCGCAACAACTTCTCCGCGACCGCGACCTTCGCCCCCCAGAGAGGCGTCTCCGAACGCATCGAGCACGCGCAGCGCGAAGCGATCGAAGAACTCGCTTCCGACCTTGTGTCACAACTCCGCGAAAGCTGGTAAACCGCACGCAACCCCGCGTCGTACCTACAATAGAAAAACAGCGAGAAACAACGCCCAAAACCCCCACCAAACGAGGTTTCTGCCCAATCCGAGCCAATACCGGATCAGCATGAAATACAAACCCCCATCAAACCGATAACACTCCACATGACCGACCCCAAAAACAACAAAGACGCTCAGCCGCCCACCGATCCCCAGAAGGACAATCGAGGCAAACAACCCCCGATGCCCCCACAAAAATCCCGCGGCACCTTCGGATTCATCGTCGTCATGCTCATGGTCCTTATGCTCGCGATGTTCCTCACCAGCGCCCAGCAAGGACGCGAGATCACCTTCCAGCAGTTCTCTCAGTACTACGAAGCCAAGAAAGTCAAAGTCGACACCGTCCACCTCTCCGACACCGGGATCACCGCACAGCTCATCGACTCCGAAGGACAAGAGGGCAAATCAACCTCCGTCCGCGTCCCCATCACCGCCGTATCGCGTGAGGTCATCGCCGAGAAGCTCTACGCACTCACCGACAACAAGGTCATCGAGAAACCAACCTCAGGCCTCGTCATCTTCCTCTACTCCGTCGGCCCAATACTGCTGATCCTCCTGCTCATCTGGTTCCTCCTCTCCCGCTCCATGCGCGGCGCCGCCGGAGGCGGAGGCATGCTCGGATCATTCGGGAAATCCAAGCACCGAGCCATGACCAAAGAAATGACCGGCATCACCTTCAAAGACGTCGCCGGGATCGAAGAAGCCAAAGACGAAGTCACCGAAATCATCGAGTTCCTCAAAACACCAAAGAAGTTCACCAAACTGGGCGGACGGATCCCACGTGGTGTCCTCCTCGCCGGACAACCCGGATGCGGCAAAACCCTCCTCGCAAAAGCCATCGCAGGTGAAGCCGACGTCCCCTTCTTCTCCATCTCCGGCTCAGACTTCGTCGAAATGTTCGTCGGCGTCGGCGCATCCCGTGTCCGCGACCTCTTCAAACAAGCGAAAGAAGCCTCCCCCTGCATCATCTTCCTCGATGAGATCGACGCTGTGGGCCGTCGCCGTGGTGGGGGATTCACGACAGGCGGACACGACGAACGCGAGCAAACACTCAACGCGATCCTCGTCGAAATGGACGGCTTCGAATCCGGAGACGGCGTCATCGTCATCGCCGCGACCAACCGCCCCGACGTCCTCGACCCCGCCCTCATCCGTCCGGGACGTTTCGATCGCCAGATCTCCGTCCCCCTCCCAGACGTCAAGGGACGACTCGAGATCCTCAAAGTCCACGCCAAAAAGGTCAAACTCGGACCAAACGTCGACCTCTCCAAACTCGCGCGAGGCACACCGATGTTCTCCGGCGCCGACCTCGCCGCGATCATCAACGAAGCCGCGATCGGCGCGACCATGCACAACAAAGACTTCATCGAGCACGAAGACCTCGAAGAAGCACGCGACAAGGTCAAGTTCGGTCGCGCCAAGAAATCCCGCGTCCGCGAGAAGGACGAGAACAAACTCGTCGCCTACCACGAAGCGGGACACGCCGTGCTCCAAGCACTGCTCAAGGACGCGGACCCACTCCACAAAGTCACCATCATCCCGCGCGGCGCCAGTGGGGGAGCCACCTTCTCCCTCCCAGAGAAAGACCGCATGGGATACTCCCTCAAGTGGCTCAAAGCAACCATGCGCGTCATCTGCGGCGGACGCATCGCCGAAGCCAAAGCAATGGACGACGTCTCCTCCGGCGCATCAAGCGACATCCAGCAAGTCACCCGCCTCGCAAGAGCGATGATCCTCGAATGGGGCATGTCCCCACGACTCGGATTCGTCAACTACCAAGGACAAGACACCGCCGAGGGATACATCCCCGACAAGGACTACTCCGACGAGACCGCCAAGATCATCGACGAGGAAACCAAGCGCCTCGTTGACGACGCCTACAGCCAAGCCGAGTCCATGCTCACCGAGCACTGGGACAAGGTCGAAGCCGTCGCCCAGGCGCTCCTCAAATACGAGAACCTGACCGCCGACGAGGTCCACTCCATCATGCGAGGCGAACCCCTCGGCCGCTCAACAGTCGCCGAACTCCTCGCCGCCGACCCCCCAGCACCAACCTCCACCAACGGCAACGACTCAGGACCAAAGAAAGCTCAGTCCACGGACACCGACACCCCACCAGACACCCTCCCAAGCCCGGCCTGAATCGTCTTTGAAAGAGGTATGCGTGGTCTCAGTGACTATTGCCAATATAGATCCAGATTGGTTATCGTTCTTGGGTAGAGTTGCTGGCCCTACTGTTGCCGCTTTAATTGCTGTCAGCTGGGGATTCTATTTGTTTAAGTTGACCCAGCAAAGGAATCGGATTTATCGCTTTGAGGATCAGTGCGTCGAACTAAGAATCAGAGTTGGGAATTTATCATCTACTACTCGAGAGTACCTAAATAGAATCAGTGACCAGGAAGGCATGCCAGAGCCAGTTGTAAAAATGCCTGACGACAAGTTTGTCGCAGAACTACGAGATGTGCAAACTTACTGTCATACTTGCTTAATGCTTGTGATGAACGAACAAATTGAGAATACTATTGAAAAAATAGAAATAGCGATACAAGAAGCGATCAAATCGCATCAGTTGCCATATGAGATTGATGACTCGCAAAATCTTTCGTGGGAGGATCAATATAAACTGCTTGAGCCGTCGTTAAAAAAGTTGAATCGCAGACTTGAAAAGCAGGTTGGTATATTAGTTAAGCAAATTAGGCATAGCCCGCCACTCGATAATCCGATGAAGGTTATTGATTTCAGAACGGTGTGTGATTAAATTGTTGGCTACAAAATTCCTTGGTGTCAAAATGTATCGAAGTTTACTAAAAATTGATTTTGGTTGTTGTCAAGATCTGGCAAGAGATTGCCGACTCTACCGCACATCACAGATTAATTGTTGGATAATGCTGCTTGATCATGTTCAGTGAGCAGTGTGCGGCCAATCAATGCAAATTGACCCTATGACACTTTTTCAACCCTTATATGGTCCAGCCTCCCAACCAACACACCCATGCCCAGCATAATCACATAGCACTCGTTTCGTATCCACCAAGAACCCCGCTAAGCACGGGGTTCTTTTCATAAACAATCCGGCTTCTTATCGGACGCAATCAAGCCGATTCCAAACCCGAAATCCGAGTAATTACCACCATTTTCAGCGGATCGAGGTATACTTCCACCGCACTATTGAGAGAGGTTCACCATGCCATTACCACGATTGATCATCCCAGCCATCCTCGCCGCGTGTGCGCCAATCACAAGCGCCAACATCGTCAACTCAGGATTCGAGCCCACCACAGCCGTCGGCTCAAACAACGTCCTCTCAGGCGGATCGCTCGCGATCGAGGGATGGGAAACAATCGAGAACGGCGTCGAATGGTTCAACCCCGCCGCGTTCGGAGCCATCGCCAGCCCCGACGGCGGATACGCCGTCGACCTCGCAAACTTCACCTTCTCCGCAGGTGGCATCCAGCAAACCTTCGCAACCACCGCAGGAGAGTCCTACACCGTCGAGTTCTACGCATCAACAAGCGCCGGACAAGGACGACTCGGAACCGCCGAGATCCTCGTCCAAGCCGACGGCACCATGGAGCAGTTCGACCTGGTCAACATGTCCACACAGTTCGAGTGGGAACTCCACTCCTTCACATTCATCGCAGACGACGACGAAGCAACACTCACCTTCGCCAACTACCAAAACGCCAACCTCCACTTCGCCAACATCGACGGCGTCTCCATCGTCCCCGCGCCCGCTTCAGCACTCATCCTCTTCGCAATGAGTGCAGCCCACACCCGGCGCCGACGATAAGCCCAGTTATCCGACCAGACACCCTTCCAATCCAAGCGGATGACAACCATCAACACCATCGAAGCGGTGGTTGACAAACGCGCTCATAACAAACCGCATCAGTACACGATCGCCGAAATATCGCTATGCCGATACGTCGGAGGTATCGTCGCGTTCCCCAAGCTGACCATGTACGCGCCGACCTCATACGTCCCCGGCGCCAGCCCAGTGATCAGAGCCGTCGATCCATAGCTGAAACGCTCAAATACATTCACCGAACCCGTGTTGTCCTCGAAGAAACTAATGGGCTCTGTTACCCCGATCGGTGTTGAAGGTGACCCAAACGCACGATACGCAACTCGGCAGTGCACACTGCTCTGACCGTCCGCGCCGTGCTGCCCGTACGCGAACACATTTACCAAGATCGACTGCGCCGAATCAGTAATCGTGACCACCGCCGGATCAGGTAAAAGCCCAGAACTCGAAATGTTGATATTCGCAACCTGACTCGCACCATAAGAATCCACGGCTCCGGAATATCGCTGCACAGAACCATCCGCAAACTGCACTCCGCCCGGCACAAACGTCAGAGCAATCGGGTTCTGCGCATAGTTGGGATTGCTCCCATACGTCACGCGCAGCTGAGCAGAGGTATTGGTCGTCGTCCGCACCATCCCCCATTTGTCATTGAGCGCGTTACCAGTGCTCTCACCAAACACCAGCGCCGAACCAAACGACCCAGTGTTCGAGCTATAAATCCCGAGCACCGCGTCGTTGTCCTCAAGCGCCAGCGTCTCGTTAAGCATCCCGTCGTTGTACACCCCGATGTCCCGATCCGTCACATGCACCGTCGCGATCGATGGCAGATCATCAATCGAGATCAAACCATCCTCACGAATCCGAACCAAACCGTTGGGATGATCCGGAGTAGTCAGCGTCAGATACTCCGTAAAGAACGCGCTGTCATGCTGAATACCAAACCTCGCACCACCAAGCGAGTCCAGAAAGCGAAGACTACTAAAAACCCCACCCGCAGGACTCGGAAGGGTCCCCATAAGCTCAACCCGCGCCGTGTTAACCCCATTGGTCGATCGCACACGGATCGAAGCATCATCCTCGCGCACCTCAAAGTCAGCATCCGGAGCATCCGTCCCGATGCCAACATCCCCAGCGCTGTTCACATGAATCCCGCGCGTCTGAAGCGAGTAAGGCGAAGCCGTGATCGCCTCGCGTGGACTCATCACAAACCCATCCACCTGAATCTCAAGCCACAACCCCGTCGTCCCCGTTGCAACCGCACCAAAGTCGAGCCCCACCTGGAACAACCCGTCCACCACATCGACGCCGCCCATCGTGACAGTCGATCCCACCTGCGTCCCGCCCACAGCCGCATCAAAGAGCCGAAAGCTCATCGGGATCGTCGCATCCACGTCCTGCCCGCTCTGCATCAGCTCGCCCTGGTACGTGAACACAGTCCCCGCAGTCTGCGAGTACGCCAGCCGCGATGCCGCCAAGCACCCGATCATGCCAGCGATCTTCATCACATCATGCCGATTCATATCAACTCCCTCCAGACAAGTATCTCCAAGACCAAAGGTATTACAACCCATGCCCCGTCGAAATGCAAGCACGAAATAAACCGACCAAACGCGAGCTTCCTACATAATCAACCAATCTCATATACAATGCCCGCATGACCAATCCATCACGCCTCGCATGCTCAAACTGTAACTACAACCTCACCGGGATCGACCTCAGCGGCCTCTGCCCCGAATGCGGCACCAAAATCATCAACAACTGCTTCAAATGCGACTACAACCTCGAAGGACTCGATCCCTCCGAACTCTGCCCCGAATGCGGCCTCCCCATCGAACACTCCATCGGACGCGGCGCCATCGCCCTCGCCGACGATGACTACCTCCAAAAACTCCACAAAGGCGTATTCTTCATCCAGACCGCCATCATCCTCATCGTCCTCCAAGCCATGTTCGGCGGAGTCATCGGCGCCACCTCCGCAATGGCAGTCGGCACCAACCAACTCGACCTCTTCATCCAGATCGGTCTCCAGGTCATCTCCGTCGCCGTCTCCCTGCTCTACCTCATCGGATGGTTCAAGTTCTCCACCGAGTGCCCCCTCCAAGGCATGTTCTACACCGGATCAACCGCACGCAAACTCGTCCGCATCACCGTCGTCGCCTCGCTGATCGTTGTGGTCGTGCAGCTCGCAACAAACATCATGTTCACGATCTCTCCAGCCACAGACCTGTACGTGATGCTCCTCGGGATCACCTCGCTCGCGTGGTTCGGGATCTTCATCATCCGATTCTTCTCCGAGCTCTTCTACGTCCGATGGATGGCCCCGCTCCTCATGAACAAACGCGTCCACAAACGAACCACCACACTCCTCTGGATGGGACCCATCCTGCTCGTCTCGGCAATCCTGACCGGATTCTTAGCAGTCTTCATCTCAATAATGGCAGGCCTCCTGATGCTCATCATCGCACTCTCCGCCCTCATCATGCTCATCATGTACTGGAACATGCTCGACTGGATCCGCAAAGACCTCAAAGCCATCCGCATATCCAACGCCCAGAACGCATAACGAACGCGCATAAAAAACCCCGCCACCAAAAGCAGCGGGGGACTTAAATCGTCAATCGAATCTCACACACCCATCGCAACAATCGCATCCGCGAGTTTCACAAACCCGCCGCGATCCGCGCCCGCGCCGTAATCAACCACCCCATTGACCATCGGCGCATGCTCGACGCACTGCTCGTGGATATCCAGCATCACGCCGCGCAGTTTGTCGAGCGAGCGTTCCTTTGTCCACGCATCGTGCGAAGCGTTCTGCGACATCTCAAAGCACGACGTCGCCACCCCACCCGCGTTCGCTGCTTTCCCCGGACCGAACACCACGCCCTTGTCATGGAACACGCTCCGCGCCTCATGCGTGCAAGGCATATTCGCTCCCTCCGCAACACACTTGACCCCGCGATCAACCAGCGCCGCCGCGTCATCCTTCTCCACCTCGTGCTGCGTCGCACAAGGCAGCGCCACATCCGCATCCACCAGCGACCAAGGACGCGCCTCAGGGTGATACGTCACCCCGTCGCCTTTAAAGTCCTTGAGCCGACCGCGCTGCACTTCCTTGAGATCAATCATCTCCGCAAGCTGCTCGCTGGTCATCCCCTTGTCGAAGCTGACCGATCCCCCCGAGTCCGACATGGTCACAACACTCGCCCCCTTCTCGATCGCAAGCTCCGCCGCATACAACGCAACATTGCCTGACCCAGAGATCATCACCCGCTTGCCCTCAAGCGATTCATTCTTGTGCTTAAGCATCGCTTCCGCAAACGTCACCGTGCCGTAGCCCGTTGCCTCGCTCCGTCCGAGCAACCCACCCAGCCCCATCGGCTTCCCGGTCAGCACCCCATCGCGCTGCTTCGTGATCTTCATGTACTGACCATACAAGAACCCGATCTCACGCCCGCCCACACCGATGTCTCCCGCCGGAACATCCACGCTCGGACCGATGTGCCGATGCAGCTCGCGCATAAACGCCTGACAGAACCGCATCACCTCGTTGTCGCTCTTGCCCTTGGGATCAAAGTTTGATCCACCCTTGCCCCCGCCGATCGGTTGCCCCGTCAGCGCGTTCTTAAAGCACTGCTCGTATGCGAGGAAGTGCAGCGTGTCCTCCGTCACCGTCGGATGGAACCGCAGCCCGCCCTTATAAGGCCCAAGCACATTCGTGTGCTCGATCCGCCAACCAAAGTTCACCTCAACCCCGCCCTCGTCGTTCACCCACTCCACGCGGAAACGGATCACCCGATCAGGGATCAGCAACCGCTCAAACACCCGCGCCTGCTGATACTTCTTGTTCCCCTCGATCACCGGACCGATCGACTCCGCAACCTCTTCAATCGCCGAGCGATACAGAGGCCCCGGGTTGACCGTGTCAATCAAACTCCCCAAATCAATCGCGCTCGTCGCTGTCGTCATCAAGGTCTCCAAAGTAAGGTGCCATCCCACAGAAGCCGCAAGAACACAAAGGCAAAGGACGGGCCCAATTGTTCCCGTCCCTCAGACAAAAGTCACGCCAATCACGCCCCCGCATCCGGAAATGACCCCGTATCCCGGATCAACCGATCACCGTCGCCGACGTCTAGTACCCACAAGCAGCCCGCCAAGCAGCACGCCCCCAGCCCCAGGAGATGGAGCGACGCCTTGAAACTCAATCGTCAGCGTTGAGCCCTCAAGGAAGAACGCATCCGCATTGACCGGATCATCCACGAAACTCTCAAAGATCTCGACCTCAAAGATATTGTTCGGCCCAAGATAAAAATCCAGACCCAGACTCACGAGATCAAGCACACCCCCCGAGCTCGCCGACGCCGTGCCAGAATAATCCTCGCCAAGCAACGGAGCGATCACAAACCCCTCCTCGCCATCGCCGCGAACATCGAAAGTCACCTCAGAAAGCCAAGAAAACCCCTCAGTTCTGATGTTGAGATCCCATCCGAACGACAAGATACGGACAGACGAACCCTCTGCATCAAAGTCATATCTCACCACTTCATTGAGCATGCTCCCCATCTCTGCAAACGAGCCGAGCCCAGAAAGGTCAAACACTCGAAACGGGACCGCGCCAGCTCCTTGCTCAATAGTCTGCAACTCTGTGAGATTCTGAGCTTCTACAACCCCTCCCAGCGTCAAACCAGACAACCCAGCAACAACTACCAATCCACTACGAAACATCAACATCCCTTTCAATATCATCAATCAGATTCACAGCCGCCGACGACGAGCACCAATCAACCCCGCACACATGAGCAATCCAACGCTCCCAGGAGTCGGCACCGCGAGCCCGAAGCTCAGCGTCGATCCACTGGTCAAGAACGCATCCGCCTCGCCCGTCACGTCATCGAAGCTCTCAAAGAACTCGAGCCGCAAGCCGTCCATGATGAAGAAGCTATTCCCCGATCCAAACAGATCAAACTCCCCAACAGAAGACTCGAACCCCGGGAAGTCCATCCCAACCCCAGGAGTCAGCGTGTGCGAGTTCCCGGTCGTCGAGATCTCGATCGACGCCTCCGACAACCACGAGTTGCCCACCGTCGAGATCCCCATATCCCAGCGGATCTGCGCGACCAGCACATAGTTATAAAACGGATCGTCCACAAACTCCATGACCTGATTCATCGCGCTGCCGAGCCCGTCATAAAACGTCGCGCCGCTGACATCCACATCAAACCAGTACAGCGTGCCGCCGCTCGCATCGACCTCAACATCCGTCGCCAGCATCGCCAAGCTGTTCTCAACCACCGATCCCGATGCCACCGCGCTGACCAGCCCCATACAAGCCCCGGCCGCCAAATGTCCCATACTCATGACATAACCTCCACACCAACACTCTACCACACCCATCCCATCCCCCACAAGCAATTTCTCGCGTCCACCACCTCCCATCCAGCGAACCCACGCCCATGAACCCCGAAAGCTCCATCACCATCACCCCCGACACCCACCCCAAGCTCGGCAGGATCTGGCGCATCAACGCCACCCAAACCCTCCCGCGCCCCATCGACGAAGTCTTCCCCTTCTTCACCGACGCCTTCAACCTCGAACGCCTCACCCCCTCCTTCCTCGGCTTCAAAGTCCTCACACCCAAACCAATTGAAATGCGTTCCGGAACAGTCATCAACTACACCCTCAAAGTCCACCACATCCCCATCCGCTGGAAGACCACCATCCAAGACTGGAACCCGCCGCACTCCTTCGTCGACAACCAAGACCAAGGCCCCTACACCCTCTGGCACCACACCCACACCTTCACCCCATCAGACGACGGCAACTCGACTCTCTGTGAAGACACCGTCCTCTACAAACCCAAAGGCTGGATCCTCGCCCCCCTCATCAACAAGTTCTTCGTGCAACGAGATGTCCGCAACATCTTCCAATACCGCTTCACGCAACTCGAGAGCATCTTCCCACCACAAGCATCAAATCAACCCTTGTACGAGGACTCAGAATCCCATAAAATGAAAGTATGAGCCCGATACCCACCAAATCCAATCTCAAGCAAGCCGCCATCGAGAGCGCCGAGCAGTGGGTCATCGAGTGCAGCAAGTGCCACCACGCCGCCCCCGCCTTGGAGCGAGGCATTTTCAGAGCGTGGGCATCAAGCACATCCAAGCGAGTCCTCGCCCGCTGCACCAACTGCAACAAGCTCACCCTCGCCAAACTCACCAAAGACCCCGTACGCGCCTACACGATCCGCATCGAGGAGTACGACCAGATCCTCGAACAGCTTGATCAACTCGACCAGTCCGATCAATCAGAATCATCCGCCCCAAGCATCAACTGATCCCCAGCCGTCAGCTGCCGCAGATCCCCGCTCACCGCCTTGGGTTCCACAAGCGACTTCGTGCTCTTCGCCCCCGCATCCTCAAACCGCCTGAGCGTCGGCATCATCCGCGAATCAATCGACCCCACCAGCTTGTTGTACCGATCCACACTCTGACGGATCGAATCCCCGAGCTTGCCCGCGTGCTCAAACGCCGTCGCAGCGCGATCGTGCAGCTCCTTACCGAGCTCAAACAACGCCGCCGCCTGCTCGCTCAGCGCCTGCTCACGCCACCCAACCGCCACCGCACGCAGCAGCCCAATCAATGTACTCGGCGAAGCCAGAATCACCCCGTGCTGCGCCGCATCATCAAGCAGCCCCGGATTCCGCGACAGCGCCGCATCAATAAAGTGATCCCCAGGCACAAACATCACCACAAACTCAGGCGACCGGTCAAACAACGCCCAGTACTTCTTATCCGCGAGCTTCTTCACCTGCTCCGAAGTATGCCGCGCAAACCGCTCCATGTGCTTCTCGCGCACTTCCTCATCAGGCTCATTCACCGCCTCGATGTACGCATTGATGTTCGCCTTCGCGTCCACCACAATCATCCGATTGTTCGGGAGCGTCACCACCATATCCGGACGCAGCAGATTCCCATCCCCATCCCGCTCCGAGGTCTGCTCCGTAAAGTCGCAGTAGCTCGTCATCCCCGCAAGCTCCGCAACCCGCCGCAACTGGATCTCCCCATACCGCCCGCGAATCTCAGGACGCGACAGCGCCCGAGTCAGCCGCGCCGTTTCTTCCTTCAATGATTCATTCGAAACACTCGACGCCTTCACCCGCTCGTCCAGCTGAGTCAGCTGCTCGCGCGTCTTCCCAAGCGTCTCACTGATCGGCTTCACCATCGCCTCGATCGCGAGCTTCCGCTGATCAAGCTCCGCCTGCGACGCCTTGCCCGCCTGACCGAGCTGCTCGGACAACAGCTTCGTCAACGCCTCCTGATTCGACTTGAGCGTCCGCGACCCGATCGCCTCGAACGTCTCCTTCAGCTGCGCCTCGTTTTTGATCAGTTCCTGCCGCGACCGCTCCGCCGCTTCCAGCCGCTCCCCAAACTGCGCATTAAGCATGCTCAGCTCCGTGATCCGCGCCGTCTGCTGATCGACCTCCGACTCCAGCCCCGAAATCTCACCCCTCGCCGCGCTCAGCTCCCCAACCAAGCGTTCCCGCTCCGCGCTCGATCCTTCAAGATTCGCCCTTGCCGTCGCCAGCTCCTCCCCGAGCCCAGCCGACTTCACGCGTTCCCTCGAAAGCCCCTGAAACAGGACAAATACAGCGCCCCCAAGCCCAAGTGCCAGCAGCCCCACAATGATCAAAGCAATTTCCATGTCAGGAGTATATCAGGGTAGTAACGCCGATGCATCAACTCCTCACGCCGACCCGATCCCATACGCCTCAATAAACAGCGACTCCGCCTCCGTTCCACCCGCGAGCACCAACTCCTGCCCAACCTTGAGCACCGACGTCGCCGACGGCGTCGCGATCAGCCCCTCCTCCGGATCACGGATCGCGATGATCGTGCACCCCGTCCGATCCCGGATGCCGCACTCGATCAGCGTCTTCCCATCCAGCGCCCCAGGCACAGGCCTCCGGAACATCTCAAGCCCCTCCGCAACCGTCGCGATCCGATCCCCCGTCAGCTGATTAAAGATACTCGTCGATCCCATCGACGCGTACGAATGCACAAAATCCGCCCCCGCACGATGCAGCGTCTCGATGTTCTGCTTCAGCGTCGATCGACAGATCAGCTGCGCATCAGGACGCACCGATCGACAATAAATCGTCAGGTAGATATTGATGCTGTCATCATGCGACGTGATCAGCACCGCCGGTGCATCCATCAGCCCCGCCTGCTCGAGCACCTCCGGATCCGTCGCGTCCCCCACAATGATCCGCTCGCTGTACTCTCCCGCCCGCCGCGCCTTCTCCGGATCAAGCTCCACCGCCATCCAGTCCACACCCCGGCGAGACAACGCCGCACCCGCCGCCGCCCCGACCTTCCCCCACCCAATAATCAGCACCGGATCAACCGACACGTTGTAAATCACGAACTCCTCGTCATACCGCATGAGTTGTTCTTTCGTCCCCGCCATCATCAGGATCGAATACTCCGTCACCACCGTGTCCGCCATCGCAGGCTTGAACTCCCCCCGATCCCACAAACCGATCACATTGACCCCAAGCTCCGCGAGCCGATTCTCCGCGAGCGTCTTGCCGACCAAAGGCGTCTTGTGCGCATTCGCCTCCGCGATCAGCAAATGATCGATATTCCCCACAACATGTGTCAACGCATCGCCCCCAACCATTCCCCGCGCCAGCGCGCGCCCCATCAACTCCCCGAGCTGGAACACCCCAGTCGCCCCCGCGTGCTTGAGGATTGTCGTCGTGGTCTTGTTTGTCGAGATCGCAACAATCGGAACCTCCGGCGACACCTGGCGCGCCATGAACGCGACATTGGTATTCGTCACGTCATCACTCGTCGCCGCGATCAACGCCGCCGACTCCGCCCGCGCCGCCGTATACGTCGACACATGATCCAACGGCCCATACACCACGCGGATCCCCATGTCATGCAGATTCGACGCCTCTTCAAAGTCAGGCACAATCAACACATACCCAATCCCAGACTGCTCCAGCTTCGCGATCAGCTCCTCCGTCACCGCGTCATACTGAATCAGGATCACATGCCCCGAAGTCTCCTCCGCCGCCTTGCGAGGAGTCCGCGCCGCCTCCACCGCATCCACCCAAGGCGCATAGAAAAACTGAATGATCGTGAACGGCAACAACACCAACAAAAACACAATCCCCGTCGCCAAAACCAGCATCGAGAAAAACCGCCCAAGATCACTCTCAAACGTGATATCCCCAAACCCCAGCGTGGACATCACCGTCAGCGTCCAGTAGAACCCCGTCATCCACGAGTGGTGCTGCCCCTCCATCTCCATGATCACATGGAACAAAATACTGTACGCGACGATCAGCCCCGTCAGGACCAATATGAACCGCATCAGCGCCCGCACATTCCGCTGCGTCCGCCGCTCCTGAAAGAACACCATCATCTGTGAAGTACTGAATTTCATGAGCCCATAGCATACGAGATCAAGCCCGCTCGCAGGGGCATCCCACAACGAATACCACCGATCTCGTGTCAGGGGTATATCAGGGAGAACCGATCGCAACACCATCCCGAACATCAGCGCCAAAAAATGAACAGGCGACACTCCAGTGCCGCCCATTCAAGAGGGGGTCAGATTGAAATGAGTACGCCGATCCAATCAGCGCCGTCTGCGTGCTGCGAGCAAGCCCGCAGCGCCCAGTACCATCGCGCTCCCCGGAGTCGGGACAGCGCTCACGCGTGCATCACCAACATCCGCGCCAGTCAGGTCCGCCGACGCGAGCCCGTTATCAAACAGGAACGACGCGAACTCTCCAGACACGAGCAGATTCGCTTCGATGGTCAACCCAGAGCTGTCCGCGACAACCAATGAGGGCGATTCGATATCAAACAAGATCGACGCGATCCCAGTCGTGCTCTCGACATAGAAGCCACTCCGGGAGTCTCCTACCCGCCCGGCGTCGAACGCGATCGAGAAGTTCCCGACCTCGACCGTGTCGTCATTGAAGAACACCGATCCCGTGTGCTCGATCGTTCCAGAGAACGCGCTCAATCCAGCGTCGTACGAGAACGTCGTCGGGAGCAGCGGGGCATCGACCGCGTTGATCCCAAACGCCACGCTGCCCTTACCCAGATCACCCGGAGCAATCACATCGGGAGAAACCGACGAGAGGTCCAAACTCGCGGCCGCGGAGAGTGTCGCCACATCGAGCAGCACATTGGTCTGTCCTCCTGTCACACCAAAGTCTTCACCATGCGCAACACTCCCCGCGAGCAGAAGTACGCCAACGACGCCGCCAGTAGTCTTGAAGTTCATATCCAGTTCCTCCTTTTTAAGATGGCGCCCGCCGTCGTACGATCGACCGCGAGCTTGTTCAACCGAAAGATCTCTCAATCTCTTTCGTGTGTCCCACAAGGAGCTGCCCACTGGGAGCAAATGTGCTCAGCCCCGAGTTCGACCCCTCGCAAGACCCCGATGCAGCATCGCCCAGATTTTTTGAACACCCCGTTTCTCATCCCAAACCAGCCCCAAACCAGTCCTCAACCACTCAGCGTTTTACCGGCTTCAGACGCCTGCCAACTTGGCACTCCCACACCCTGATCTGCCCCGTCACCCCGTATCCCGTGTGCAAATTCCTCCAATTCCTCCCAAATTCGTACCCCCCGAACCCCCCGAATCGGCACGCTCTTTGCCATACATCCCCCCAGTATGGTGCGCAATCACACCCAACCCGACCGCTCAACCCCGCCCGGCGTGCCCGGAGGACGTCTCAACCTCCTCCTCTCCCGAGCAGGTTGGCAGCCAGACCCCTGGGTAGACCGCCTCCCAAGAATGCTCGAGCCGATGGGGATCCAGTCCCACATCGCCCAGTGCGCCGACGCCGCCCAGCGTGTGATCGACACCAACCCGATCCACATCGCCGTCGTGGACCTCGCGCTTCCGCTCGACTCCGCGATCGGCTCCCCCGCAGAAGAATCCGGACCGCGTCTTCTGAATCTCCTCACCCGCCTCGCATCACCACCCCCGATCGTGGTCATCAAACGAAACCGAACCGCACGCGACGACATGCGTGAACTCAACGCCGCCCTCCGCGCCGGCGCGTTTGCCGTCGTCGATCGTCCCCACGCACAGCGGGACCTCGAGACCCTCCTCGAAGTCCTCCGCCGCTGCCTCACCCGTCACTACCAAGGCCGCTGGCCCGGAGCATAATCGTTACATAGTTACAAACGCCGCGACAAACCGCGGCTTCACATAGGACCCCAACTCCGCGACGCAGGTCGCGGACTAAGAAAGCAAGGAACAAACAGCCATGGCAACCAAAACCAAATCCAAAGTCGCCGTCCGCCCACTCCACGACAAAATCCTCGTCGAGCGCGACGCCGCACAAACCCAAACCTCCGCAGGCATCTACCTCCCAGAATCCGCCTCGGAAAAACCACAGTTCGCAACCGTCCTCGCCGTGGGTCAAGGAACCATGTCCGACTCCGGTCAGCGCATCCCCCTCGACGTCAAAGTCGGAGACCGCATCATCCTCAGCAAGTGGGGCGGCACCGAACTCAAACTCGACGGCGAAGAGTACCTCATCATCAACAGCAGCGATGTCCTCGCGATCGTTGACTAACGACCACCCGCTCTCGCCGTGACCAGCATGGATCAAATGAATATTGCATCCAGCAGAATCATCCGCCGGTACCACCAATATTGATTCAATCCAAGCCCACGGCCAACAGGAGCAAGCCAATGCGTCGCACAACAATCATCATCGGAACACTCGCCCTCCTCGCCATCGCCGCAGCGGTCATCGTTGTGGTATTCAGCAAGAGCAAAAGCACCGCTTCACCAGAAGTCGTCGCCGAGCTCAAAGCAGACATGGAGAAAAGGCAAAACCTGATGAACGATCGTGTGATCGAGCTTCTCAAGGACAAATCGGGACAAGACGCGCTCGCCCAGCTCGCCGAGGAGTACGACAAACTCTTCTACAACGGACACAAACGATTCGCATCGATTGGTCCAATGTACTCAGCGTTCCACACCGAGCCACTCGTAGCCCTCACCCTCTTTGAAGGTGAGCAAAGCCTGTCGTTCCCGATCACGTACACCACCCGCCTGCTCAACGCCACCATGGACGACCAGTTCGACATCGAGTTCAAACAGGACTCCGTCATCGTCACACTGGTTTCAGCAGGAGACTCAGCAAGAAGCAACGGCACCCACTCGGTTGAAATTGATTGGCCACGCGGCACACTCGGACCGCACGGCTACTACAACTTCAACACCGGAGAAACGGACCTCAACAAATGAACCAATCCCAACTCCGACAAGCACTCAACGAACTCAACGGCGAACGCAACGCGCACTTCGCCCTCGTTGGAATGCACGAAGCCGCATCCACACTCACCATCGCAAAGGCAATGCTCATCCCAGAAGAAACAGACAAACTCGTCAAAGTCACCGACGGCCAATCCGTCTACATCATCGAAGCCGAGCGGATCGCATACATCCGCATCGGCCTTTAAACCAATAACCAGTGGCACAGGCGTCCCGCCTGTGTTCCCAGAGAGATCAACAAGGAGCCAATCATGGCAGCGAAACAAATCGCATTCAACACCGACGCACGCGAGCGCATCCTCAAAGGTGTCCAGAAACTCGCATCCGCAGTCAAAGTCACCCTCGGCCCATCAGGCCGCGTCGTCATCCTCGAAAAATCCTTCGGCGCCCCAACCGTCACCAAAGACGGCGTCTCCGTCGCCAAGGAAATCACACTCGACGACCCATACGAAAACATGGGCGCCCAAATGGTCAAAGAAGTCGCATCCAAAGCTTCAAAGGAAGCAGGCGACGGCACCACCACCGCGACCATCTACGCCGAGTCCATCTTCTCCGAAGGTCTCAAAAACATCACCTCCGGCGCCAACCCAAACCAAATCAAGCGCGGCATCGACATGGCCATCGAAGCCATGATCACCGAGCTCCACTCCATGTCCAAGCCGATCTCCTCCTCCAAGGAAATCGCACAAGTCGGCACCTGCTCCGCAAACCAAGACGCAGAAATCGGCAAGATCATCGCCACCGCGATGGACAAGGTCGGTAAAGACGGCGTCATCACCGTCGAAGAAGGCAAGTCCCTCGAAACCGAAGTCGAGCTCGTCGAAGGCATGCAGTTCGACAAGGGATACCTCTCCCCACACTTCGTCACCGACACCGCCACCATGGAAGCCGTCCTCGACAAGCCATACATCCTCATCCACGAGAAGAAGATCAGTAGCGCCAAGGACATCCTCCCAATCCTGGGTAAGGTCGCCGAGTCAGGATCACAACTCCTGATCATCGCCGAGGACATCGATAGCGAAGCACTCGCCACCCTCGTCGTCAACAAACTCCGAGGCACCCTCAAGGTCGTCGCCGTCAAAGCCCCAGGGTTCGGCGACCGCCGCGCCGAAATGCTCCAGGACATCGCCACCCTCACCGGAGGCACCGCGATCATGGAACAACTCGGCATCGACATCGAGAAACTCGAACTCAGTGAGCTCGGCCGCGCCAAGAAGATCACCATCTCCAAGGACAACACCATCATCGTCGAAGGTGCTGGTTCAGGAAGCGACATCAAGGGCCGCATCGACATGATCCGCGCCCAGATCGAAGCATCCTCCTCCGACTACGACCGCGAGAAGCTCGAAGAGCGCCTCGCCAAGCTCGCCGGAGGCGTAGCACAGGTCAATGTAGGCGCTGCAACCGAAGTCGAAATGACCGAGAAGAAAGCACGCGTCGAAGACGCCCTCCACGCCTGCCGTGCAGCCGTTGAAGAAGGCATCCTCCCAGGTGGCGGCACCGCCGTCCTCCGCGCCCGCCGCGCCCTGACCGCGATCCGCAAGAAAGCCTCCGGAGACGAACGCATCGGCATCGACATCGTCAGCCGCGCCGTCGCCGCACCAGTCAAGCAGATCGCCAAGAACTGCGGCCTCGACGGCTCCGTCATCGCAAGCAAGGTCGAAGAATCCGACGACAACACCTTCGGATACAACGCCCTCACCCACGAATACGGCGACCTCGTCGCGATGGGCGTCATCGTCCCAACCAAGGTCGAACGCGTCGCCCTCCAAAACGCCGCTTCAATCGCAGGCCTCCTCCTGACCACCGAAGCCGCAATCGTAGAAATCAAAGACAAACCCGTAGGTGCCGGCCACTCGGGCGAAGACTTTGATTACTAAACAGAACTTACTTACCGATTCTTGAGTTCAAGAGGCGGCCATTCTAAATGGTCGCCTTTATAGTTTTTGTGCTTGCTCACGCAGTTCTTTGGGGACAAAGAAACGAAACTCGTCTTCGATTGTCATATTAGTGATAGCTTGTAATCTAGGTAGCATTTCAGAGAGTTCTTGAATCTCTCCATTGTCACATCGGATCAAAATCGCATTTGATAAGTCTTGCTCATCTTTCTGTTTTTCGGGTATGTATGGCTTGCGATACTTGGATTTGACTTTTTCTTTCAAAAAATAGTAATCAGGATCAAAGTTGTTTTTTGTCAACAGGCCTTTGATCTCTGTTTCCCATGCTGTCCGGTCACCGAGCAGTGGATCAAGTGGTTTTGGAGGATGGATCATGGCAAATCCCTCTCTGTTGAGGAATCTGGTAGACAGGTCTGATAATATGGAGTCGTCGTTATTGGTCCAAACTTGCATCTGGTATAGTACTAGGTGCTCTTCAAGTTGTAGATATTGTTCAACTGTTTGGGAATCCGATGGAGTTTCCCAAAATTCTCTTAATGCAGGGACTATCTCAATTGATTTCTTTTCACTGACAAGTTTTTTAGCGCGAGTCCACATTCTAGTTAGTATGGCTTCAAAGCACTGAGTTGTTTTGTGCAGATAAACATTCTGATACATGTAGTAGCGAGCAAATACATACTCTTCGAGAGCCATTACGGCTTTTTCAGGCCATACAAGATCAATGTCGCCATTGCTTTCGCTTAGTTCAACCGAATGGATTATTCTTGACCAATCGAAATGGCCATAGCCTGCACCCGTAAAAAGACTGTCTCTGCGGAGGTAATCCATTCTGTCAACATCAAGTTGGCTAGATATAACTGATTTCTGCCATCTGGGAATTGATGGATTATCCCCTTCGATAAGATCGCATATAGATTGTGGAAGCAATGGTGAGACGCCAGATAGAATTTTATGGACTCTAGTCTGGGGATCATTGATAATTTTTATTGACCACTTCTCATGATTGAAACCAATACACTGTTCAAACAAATGTGAAAAGGGACCGTGTCCCACATCGTGCAAGAGTGCCGCTGCTAGTAATGCAGGTTTTGCAAGAGAAATGTGATCTGCAAAATCACGACTGGCGTTGAGTTGAATTTGAGCCAGCATTTTGCGCATGAGGTAGAGTACGCCCATGCTATGAGCTAATCTGTTGTGCTCCGCACCGGGATATGTAAAATAGCTTACCCCAAGTTGATGAATCCTACGCAATCGCTGGACTTCTGGGCAATCCAGCACTTCTAGAAGCCATTTGTGTTGGTCACGATCTATATCTACATAGTTGTATAGTGGATCACGGAAAAGCTTGTGTGCCATTCTTGCCTCAATCTATGGCATGCTTTTTCGCTAACTCCAGTGCCGCTACCGAAGCAGGTTCATCAGTTTTGACATTCTTGAATTCGCATGCGTTGCTCATTGCTGTTTCCCAGTTATGGGTTTTATTATAATAAAACAGAATCGTTGAGCCTAATTCTAAATGCCAGAGGTTTTGGCGAATCAGATCAGAAATTTTGTCTTCTTTAGGAGTAAAGATTGCAGAAGTGACTTCAGGCGATTGTTTTTCGCTGAACTTGATAGCAGCTCTTCCAGAATCTGTGAGCTCATAACCGTATTCAACAATACCTGTTGACGAGTTGTTAGTAGTTTCTTTGATTAGCCCGAGAGAAGTCAATTCTGAGCAGGCCTGAGATAGATCGTGTGAATAAGGTCCATATCGATGCAAGCCAAAGTCTGCATCAACAGGCAAGCCATCTTTTTGAGCAAAGAAAACAACCTTTTGAAGTCGTTTTCTTCCTCTAAAGCCACCGTCTCCTGCCGTTTCTACGATTTTCATTAGGTTGTATTTGTTCATGGTGCCTCTCGGTGAACAAAACCCTACCAGAAAGAGGGCTCTGAGTCAATACCCATACTACACATTTTTCGGGCCGAGAGTTAGCAGTCGCAAATCCTTTGCCAACTCATGGTGCTTTTTTTGCATTTTCGACTCAGACAGTTAGTTCCTCCACAATCAAGCCCCCTCCGGAACAACAACATCCGTGCGCAATCCCCCGCGCACCGACCACATCTGTGCGCAATCCACCCTCTCAAACCCAACCAATCCAAGACGCCGCAAACCAACCCCGCCTTCAATTCCACATGAACACGACATGTGAACCAACCGACCGATCAATCAACCAACTCACCAACGACCTCCTCGAAGACCTCCAAAACCCCACCCTAGGCCCACTCGAACTCTGCCAACTCCACAACCTCACCCTCCCAGAGCTCGCCGCCATCCTCGAATCCGAGAGCTATCAACGCGCCGTCGAATGCATCGAGCGCATCACCATCGCCCGCGACAAACTCCTCGACCCCCAATCCAGAACCCTGGCCAAAGCCCGCCTCACCGACCTCTTAAAGACCTACCCCGAAACCGAAGCCCAACAAGAAACCCAACGCAAAGCCGCCACCACCCTCCTGCGATCGAGCACAACCCGCTCCCACTCAGAGCGTCACACCAAAGCACTTTCTTCAGAGGGGTTACAGGGGAAACCTCCCCTGCACAAGCAAGCAATCAAACCACACAAAAACGAATCACCCCCCAATCCCCCACATCACCGCCCCAAAATCTTCTCCATCTTCCGCCCCCGCGCCAGCTCATCGATCAGCTTCTCCATCTGCCGACACTTCTTCGTCAAAGGCGTCCCGATCTCCTCGATCCGATACCCACACACCACCCCCGTGATCAGCTTCGCCTTGGGATTCATCTTCGCGCGCTTAAAGAACTCCTTAAACGTCACTTCCTCATCAATCAAATCCTGAATCTCCTGCGGCTCAAACCCCGTCAACCAACCAATCACCTCATCAAGCTCCTCCTCCGTCCGCCCGTTCTTGATCAGCCGATCCAGATACAGCGGATAGATCTTCCCAAAGACCATCTCCGCAATCCGCTTGTCATGCTCAGGTGTCGTCGTCGCCATCGTTCATCTCCAAAGTCTGTACAAACTACGGCCCCAGTATACAAGAACCCACACGACCTCCTCACCAAATCCACCCAAAAACCCCGCCCACGCATCAGAATCAACGAAAAATCAGCCCCTCTTAGTTTAGATTTGAAATCAGAATCTTGTTCTGGTACGCTCGATCCCAGCAGCAAGAGGGGCAGCGCTGCACAAACCCAATCGTCCCCCCAGTAATCGTGGATTGGACACCACTAATCGGGTCTCAGAAAACCGGAGATCGCCATGCGCACACAACTCATCACCACCGCCCTCGCCATCCTCGCGTCATCCGCGACGGCGCAGTCCTTCAACATCGAATGGGGTTCTGCGGACACGGCACCGCCTCCGACGTATGCGGGGGTTGGGCTTGCTGGGGTTTGGAACACCTTTGATTCAATGCCGGTCTTTCAGCAGCTCAATCTCGTCGGACTCGCTGGGAATCCGATCAACGCAACGATCATGAACATCGGGTTCGATGTCATCGAATCCCACGACAACCCTTCGACCTTCGGCGACAACGAGGCGCTGCTCGACGATTGCTTCACTTCATTTAATGATCCGATCGATGGGTGCCTTTTCATCTCCAATGTCGAGCCGGGGGAGTACACGGTGATTATGTATGCTGTGGCTCCGGACGATGACTCGCTGCTGAGCCGGCTCCGGATTGATCAGAACACGGATGATCCCGAGCTCGTCGGTGGTCAATGGGTCGGGCAGCACATCGATGGCATGTCCTACATGTCGCAGACCGCGACCGTCGGTCCCGGCGGGGATCTTGATATGCACTCGGGACTCCCAAGCGCCAACATCCGCTCCGTGCTCAATGGCATCCAGGTCATCGCGCACGCGGATCTCTGCGATCCGGACTTTACGGGCGAGGGTGATCTGAACTTCCTCGATGTCAGCGCGTTCCTGAGCGCGTTTGCGAGTCAGGATCCTTCGGCGGACTTTACGGGTGAGGGGCAGTTCAACTTCCTTGATGTGTCTGCGTTCCTTGCCGCGTTTGGGAAGGGTTGTCCGTAACTCGGGCGTTCGGCTTCTTTGAATCAGTCCAAAAAGAAAGCGGGCGGTCCGGTGAGGACCGCCCGCGGTTTATAGGTTTACTTCGTCAGTCCGATTTATGGGCATCCTGCTGCGAATGCTGCGAGGAACTCGGAGACGTCGAGGAAGTTCAGGTCGCCTTCTCCTGTGAAGTCTGCGGCGGAGTCACCGGCACCGAAGAGTGCGAGGAACTCTGAGACGTCGAGGAAGTTGAGGTCGCCTTCACCTGTGAAGTCTGCTGGGCATGCGTCGTCGACACAGTCGAGTTTGGCGAGCATCACGGCGTCCACTGCGGCTTCAACAACCGATCCTGCTCCGAGGTCCGATGCGGAGAAGCGGATGCGGAACTGGTTGTTTGGGGTGAATCCGGGGATGTTGTTGAGAGCGAACTGCTTCTCGAACCATCCGCCGGAGACTTCGGCGCCGCCTGGTCCGACGGTTTCGAGGTTGACCCAGCTGCCGCCGTTGTCGTCGGAGACTTCAACAACGAAGATGTCAGCCATCGGCGAGTCACCTGCGGTGTTGTCGTACCAGCGTGCGTAGCTGACGATGGTGGAGTCGCCTGAGGCGTCCATGGTTGGTGAGGTAAGGATGGTGGTTCCGCCGTCCACGTCGTTGTTGGCGTTTGGTGCGCCGTTTCCGGTGACGTAGCAGAGACCTGAGCCGTCTTGGTCGGCGCCTGGTTCACCGCGTGTTCCAGCGCCTGCAGGTGTGGCGCGTTCCCAGCGGCCTGCGCCGTTGGTGGTGACGTCACCTGAGACGGTCCAGCCCATGTTGGTCTGGAAGTCGTCTTCGAACTCGACGACTGCTGGTCCGAAGGAGGACAGCGAGGTGAAGAACCCATCGGCTGGTGCGCCGGTTGGTGAGTTCTGGGTCGCGCCTCCGGTGGTGTCGGCGGTGATGTAGTAGCTGACCTGGTCACCACAGTCGGCGCCTGGGAATGCGGCTTCGAACTCGCTTCCGGAGACTTGCGACATGGCGACTGGCATGTATCCCGATCCGGTGTCGACCATGAGGGTCGCGGTGGATGGGTCGAGGGTGCCGGTCACGTTGGCGATGTTGACGGAGAGCATGGTGCCTCCGTTTGGATCGACGAGTTCAGGACGGCCCGATGGGTAGGTGATCGAGAGTGCGTTGAGTGGTGGGGCGTCCATGTTCTTGGCGCCGAACCCTGCAGCGATCTGGTTGTAGTGTGGGGTGCCGTTGCCGATGTCCGCGTCGTCGTCATCGAGTGTGAGCCAGTCGATGGTGATCTGCGGGGTGATCAGGGTTCCGGAGTGGACGAGGACGGAGTTGACCGCGAGGAACATGAGTTTCTCTTGGTAGTCGGAGACGCCGTCGAGGACCATCTCGTTGCGTGTCAACCAGACACATCCTGAGAGGAGACCTGCACATGCGTGGCCGTCGGTTGCACATGGGTATGTGAGGTTGTTGACGGCGTTGCGGAGTGATGAGCCGCAGGAACCGAAGAATCCAAGTCCAAGGCGGTTGTCATCGAGGATGATGGTGCTCATGACGTCGCCGAAACCTTCGCCGTATTGACCCTGGCCTGAGCCGCCGCGGTTGACGATGTGGTGTCCGTATTCGTGGTGGACGACGGAGGACCAAGCGGTGTTGGGGTTTGAGCTCCCAGAGAGACAGAAGTTGATGGACTGTTCTGTTGGGCTGTACCACGCGTTGCCTGGGCAGAAGCCGTCGGTACGGTTGACGGTGACGTTCATCTGGAAGTCGGTGCCTGGGTATGAGGGGTTGGCTCCGACGGTCCAGTCGTAGACGCGGTTGGACTCGATGAACGCGTTGACCTGGGCGCGGGTGTTCTCTGAGTTGTTCAGTGAGTTGAACAGGAGATTGCCTGGGCCTGGAGGGGTGACGTTTGCGGACGCGGTCTGGACTGATCCGAGGAAGTCGATGATCTCGAAGTGTGGTCCCTGGAGGTTGGAGCTGATGGAGATGGTTCCCGATCCGCTGTTGGTGAGGACGTAGTCGCCGTTCTCGTCGGTGACTGCTACGCCGTCTGGTCCGTTGACGTAGAGGTCTGAGATTGGGTGGGCTGATTCAGTTTCGCAGATGTCAGCGCCTGGGCCGGGGGAGGAAACGCCTTGGACGTTGCCCGCGACGTCGACGGTGCAGATGAGGCTCTCGGTGTAGAGGATCTCTCCGGTTGCGGCGTCGGTGACGACGAGGTGCTCTTGGAATCCGTCAACGATGATGTTGGAGATGTCCGCGAGGACCGGTGCGTGTGGCGCGGCGTCGAATCCGGCGTAGACCATGCGCTCGGTGGACTGGAGGGAGATTGGTTTGTTGTACTGCGCTTGGGCGGCTTCAACAATCCGGGCGTGGTTGATGCGGGTGTTCTTGAGCTGTGGATCAACGGTGAAGCTGGTCAGGTCGTGGAGTTCGGAGGACGCGAGGACGAGTGGGTTGTTGGTCTCGTTGCGTGTGAGGAGGACGAGCTTTGAGCGGAAGACGGGGAGGCCGTCTTTGATCTGCTTGTAGTAGTGTCCGGTGAACTTGTAGGTGTCGAAGTCTGGTTCGTACCCGATTTGTTGTGTGTGGCGTGCGTCTTCGAATGGGCCTTCGGCGACGATTTCATCGCGTGCTACGCCCCACATGTTGACGTGCTGATCGAGGAAGCGAGTTGCAGAGATGGCGCCGGTTTGTCCTTGGCTGAATGCTTTGCCGTAGACGCGACCGATGGTGCCGTTGTCGCGCATCGCGAGGTATGAGCGTTGATTGAGGGCTTGGAAGCTTGTGATCGCTTGGACCTTGTTGATCGACGCGGCTTGTCCGGCGGCGCTTGCGAAGTCTGCATGGGATGCGGGTGCTTGAGCGACCGGCATCGATGCAATGGCGGCGCATGCGACGCCCAGTGACAGGATTGAGAAACCTTTGCTGCTCATTGGTGGTTCTTTCTTTTGTTTAGATGGATCGTGGCGGATCAGCAAGGGCGGTCACTAGATCGATGACAGGACGCATGTAGAGGATGCGGTGGTCAAGATCCGGTGGTGAGCCGGTGAGCTGAATGTCACGTTCCATCGGTGAGACCCGAGATGTGGGCCAGAGAACTGGAAAACAACGCGTTACCCCCGCGTAGGGCTTTTTTACTGTATCGCTGGATTGGTGTCAAGGGGATTGCCCCTTGTTCGGGGGTTTTAAGGAGATTCGGGATGGGGGCTAGGACCAGAAGTTTGGGTAGGGTTTGGTGTGTGGTCGAGGTTTCGGTTGAGGCACCAGAATCCGGCGCAGATGGTCCCGATGGTGTTGCTGACGAGGTCCCATCCGGTGTTGGTGTAGCCGCCGACGTTGGTATCGGTGAATCGGGTGGCGATGAACTCGAGGACCTCGTTGAGGGCGCCGAGTCCCATGCCCATGATCGCGGCGATGATGGAGAGGGTGAGACCGGGCTTGGCGCCGAGGGTGGCGCGGACGATTTCCCAGCACGCGACAGTGGCGCTGAAGAATCCGAAGGCGTGGATGATCTGGTCGTAGCGGGGGAGGTCGGGGCGGAGGCGGAATGAGTAGAGGACGGCGGACCCTTCGTCTGGGACGTAGGCGGGGCTGACGGGGACGGTGCCTCCGATCATGTGGAGGAATCCCCAGATGGTGAGGAGCCAGAGGGTGGTTCTGGTGAAGTGGACTCGATTGTGGAGTTTGACGAGGATGTAGATGATGATGAGGAGGGTGAAGCCGTAGAAGAGGAACTCGTGGTTTCCTTGATTGAGCGCCATGAATGTGGTGATGGACATGAAGGCGATGACGAAGAGGATCAGTGATCTTGGTACGGGGGGGGTGTGGGTTGGCATTGGTGTAGTGTACGGGATAGGGGAATTGATGTCGCTATGATGGGGTATGTCCAAGGATCATCCGGAACCGGTTGTGGTGGCTCGCTACTCGACGGAGTTTGAGGCGTCTTTGACGCGAAACATGCTTCAGGAGGCGGGGATTCCTTCGCAGCTTGTTGGTGGGATGACGGCGGGGTTTCGGGCGGAGACGCCTGGGATGGTGGATGTGCTTGTTCCGGGTCAGTTTGCTGAGGAAGCGAAGCTGATGATCGAGGAGCAGGAGGAGGGGGCAAATGACATGACCGACGCTGAGGGCGAAGACAGCTACGAATAGATGAGCTCTAAACGTGGATGTGTTCGTGTGGTTTGTTGTTGGCGCGACGCTGGAATTTGTGCATAATGCATGGAGACGTTCTGCGTGCTTTGCGGGACGGGTGACAGCGCCGGTATTGGCGGGAGAGGTCAGTTTGATGACTATTGAGACGTTTCGGGCCGCGGGTTTGATCGCGGCATCTGTATCGACCCTTTCTGTTTCCAGCTTTGCTTATGCGCAGGAACTGGAGTTTCCGGAGGGTGCGGAGATTCCTCGCTCGATGACGGAAGCGGAAGCGGAGTACACGCGGGTGAATCCGATTCAGGCGGTGCAGTCTCGTGGTGCGGCTCCTTCGGGGCTTGTGCGCACTCCTGGTGAGTATGAACCTGCTGAGGGGATCATCATGGCGTGGGAGGGGTCGAGTGCTTGGAAGAACATCCTCGCGCAGATGACGCGGGAGATTACCACGACGGGTGAGGCGAAGGCGTTCATCTTTGTGGATTCGGCTTCGGAGCGGACGAGCGCTTCGAACTCGGTTGCGGCGCAGGGTGCGGATATGTCGCGTGTGCAGTTTGAGATTAAGACGACGGACACGATCTGGGCGCGGGATTATGGTCCTCGCTATATCTTCCTTGGTTCGCAGCCCGACGGGACGGGGGGCGTGCGCGCGATGGTTGATCACACGTACAACCGGCCTCGTCCCAATGACAACTCGCTACCTTCGTACTGGGCGAACGAGCGGGATGAGCCGTATTTCTTGATCCCGCTTGTGCATGGTGGTGGGAACTATCACCTCGAGACGGGCAATCCGGCGGGTGTGGGTCACGCGACGCGTCTGATCAACAACGAGAATCCTGGTTTGACTGAGGCGCAGATCATTCAGTTGTGGAGCGAGTACCAGAATCTGACGACGACGATGTACACGCCTTATCCATCATTTGTGGACAGCACGCAGCACATTGATATGTGGATGATCATGCTTGATGATGACAAGGTGATGATCTCTGAGTGGGTCAATGAGCCGAGCGCTTCGTGGGCAATTACATCGGATAACGCGGCGGCAGACTTTGCGGCTCGTGGGTTTGAGGTGTACCGCGTGCCGGCGGTTCGGTCGGGCGGGACGCACTATACCTATACCAATGCGGTGATCTGTAATGACTTGGTGCTGGTGCCTCTGTATACCAATGGCACGGCGTCGCAGTTCAATGATGATGCGCTGTCGGTGTGGCAGACGGCGTATCCGGATAAGACGATTGTGCAGATCAACTGTCAGTCGCTGGTGACGGCGGCGGGTGTGATGCACTGCATTGTCAAGCATGTTCCTGGTCCTGCCAATGGTGAGGCGCCGGGGGTGTACATGACGAGTCAGAACGATGGGCCGACGATTGATCCGGGTGAACTTGTGCAGACGACCTGGTTGTTTGATTCGCCGGATGGTGTGACCACGGCGGACCTGCTGCTGTCGACTGATGGCGGGGCGACGTTCCCGACGAGTCTTGGTGCTGGGTTTGATGCGACTACGGGCTCGTTCGCTTGGAATGCGCCCGATGTCGGGACGAGTGATGCACGCTTGCGTTTGGTGATCCGTGATGGTGATGGGAACGAGTCGTTTGATGACTCGGATCTGTCGTTTACGATCACTGGGACCTCGTGTCCGGCGGATCTGACGGGGGACGGTGATCTGAACTTCCTCGATGTCAGCGCGTTCCTCGCGGCGTTTGGTGATATGGATCCGGTGGCGGACTTCTCGGGTGATGGCTCGTTCAACTTCTTGGATGTGAGCGCGTATCTCGAAGCGTTTGGTGCTGGGTGTCCTTGAGCGACTGGTCGTATTTGACTAGAGGCGTTTGGCTTTCTGAGTCTGGCTTTGCGTGAATTGTTGCGTGTCTAGAATCTCCTTTGGAACACGAAGGAGATCGGCTATGCACATGCGTCCACTCGGTAAGTCTGGTATTGAAGCGTCCACGGTTGCGATCGGGACATGGGTGATGGGCGGCTGGATGTGGGGCGGCGCCGATGAGAACGATTCGATCCGCGCGGTGCATGCGGCGCTCGATGCGGGGATCAACCTGCTGGACACGGCTCCGATCTATGGGTTCGGACATTCCGAGTCGGTGGTGGGCAAGGCGATCAAGGATCGGCGCGACAAGGTGTTGATTGCGACCAAGTGCGCGATGGTGATCAACGCGCCGGGTGGTCGGAGCGTCGGTCGATCGACGGCGGCGGGTCCGAGCGAGTTTGGGCATCTTGAGATCAAGATCTGGAACAATCCGGAGTCGATCCGCAACGAGGTGGAGCTGTCCCTGAAGCGACTGGGCACGGATTACATTGATTTGTACCAGACGCACTGGCAGGAAGAGGAGACTCCTATTGAGGACACGATGGGGGCGCTGGTGAAGCTCAAAGAGGAAGGCAAGATCCGTGCGATCGGGGTGTGTAACGCGACGCCTGAGATAATGGATCGGTACCGCTCTGTTGGGCAGCTGGATTCGGATCAGGAGCAGTACTCGATGATCCATCGCAAGATGGAGGGCGGCACGTTCCAAGGGGAGGACGGGCTTCCCGATCAGTTGGGGTACTGCAAGGAGAATGATGTCGCGGTGCTCGCGTACTCGCCTTTGGTGCTTGGGTTGCTGACTGGGAAGGTTGGTCCTGAGCGGGAGTTTCCCAAGTCGGACCTGCGGAGCTCTCAGAAGCGGTTCAGCAAGGCGAATCGTCAGAAGGTCGCGGACCTGCTCAAGCAGTTTGAGCCGATCGCGGACAAGCACGGGTGCAGCATGGCGCAGCTGGTGATCGCGTGGACGGTGCATCAGCCTGGTCTGACGCACGCGCTGGTGGGGGCGCGGACGAGCGAGCAGGCGATCGAGAACGCGGGAGCGGGGAAGATCACGCTTGATGATGAAGACCTGAAGCTGATGAACGGGCTGGTGCGGAGCGATGCGACGGCGCTGGATATGTCATGATGCACTTCGGTAAGCATCATAAACCTCAGCAGCTTCATGCGGATCCGCATCCGAAAGCGCGGCTGATGACGCTTGATGATATTGAAGCGTTCACGGCATTGCGGAAGGAGATGCTGCACGATTCGCCTTGGGCGTTCGCGGCTTCTCCGGAGGATGATCTGGCATCGCACCCTGAGGCGGTGAAGCTATGGTTTGATGAACCAGAGCATGATGTTGTGGTGATGGACCATCCGAGAGATCCGGGGCGTCTCGCGTCGGCGCTGGGGATCAAGCGCGAAGTGAAGTTGAAGTTCCGTCATCGTGCTTCGATCTGGGGTGTGTACACGACTCCCGATGCGCGGAGCAACGGGTTTGCTCGGATGATTATGAATCGAGCGATCGAGCTGGCGCGTTCATGGAACGGCGTGGATGTGTTGCAGCTCGGTGTGTCTGGGAATGCTCCGGCGGCGATGGCGTTGTACCTCTCACTCGGTTTTGTGGAGTGGGGGGTTGAGCCCGATTGTGTGCGCGTGAATGGGCGGTCGTTTCCGGAGCATTATCTGGCGCTGCGTTTGAATGACTGAATGAGCGCATGAAAAACCCACCAGTGGTTGGTGGGCTTTGTGGTGCTGGTCTTTGAAGTGTATCAGCCTTCGGAGCCGGCGAGTTCGAGTTCGGCGGCTTGTTCGTCGCTTACGCGGGTGACTGATTTGATGACGATTGGTTCGACGGGGACGTCGCCGTGCATGCCTTGTGGTGCGGTTTGTGCGGCGCCGATGGCGTCGAGGGTGTCTTCGCCTTTGACGATGTGTCCGAAGACTGCGTATCCGGCGCCGTCGCGTGGTTGGTCGAGGAAGCCGTTGTCAGAGAGGTTGATGAAGAACTGCGAGGTCGCGGAGTCTGGTTGGCGACCGAGACGCGCCATGGCGATGGTGCCTCGGGTGTTTTTGAGGCCGTTCTTCCATTCGTTTTTGATTTCGTCTTTGGTGTCTTTCTTTTGGAGGTCTTGTGTGAAGCCTCCGCCTTGGATCATGAATCCTGCGATGACGCGGTGGAAGATGGTGTCGTTGTAGTAGCCGTCGTCGATGTAGGAGAGGAAGTTGGCGGTGGAGATGGGTGCTTTGGTTTCGTTGAGCGCGAGGTACATGGTCCCCTTGGTGGTTTCCATCGAGATGTAGACCATTTTGTCCTCCTGGACTGCTTCGGTTTCGGTGGGCTCGGAGGCGGCTGGTTTGGCGGCTTCCTTGGTGGTTGGCTGGGTGAACGCGATGGCGGCGAAGACGGCGGCGCCGATGGTGAGGGTGGTGATTGGGATCAGTTTTTTCATCTGTGTCAGACTCCGTATTGATGAATGGTGACGCGTTGATCGTCACTGTTCAATGGTAGCACTGGTGTGCGGCGATTCCCCATCTTTCTATTGGGATGGGGGGCTCAGAGGTTGCATGGGTGGTGCGAGTTTGATGCGGGGATTATGCGTTTTTTGAGCAGAATCAGCGATGTTTGTGTTGATGATGCTTCTGATTGGGTTCGTGGTGAGGGGGGGAGAAGTGGATGGAGGCGCTGAGCCAGCGGGCGAGGCGGAGGTTGATGTAGAGGACGATGAGCACGATGAGGGCGATGAGCATGAACTTGGCATCACCGAGATCAGAAGTGGCGGCTTTGGCGGATTTGACGAGGGATTGCCAGCCCGCGATTGCGGGGGACTCTGTCAGGGAGTGGAGCAGGTTGGAGGTGAAGTGGTGGAGCATGGTCTATTGGTCCATGGTTTGTGCCGTTGTCTGTAGTGTGTTATTGGTCTGATTGATGTGCGAATGAAGCGGGAGTTTTTGGGGAGGTTGATGAGGGGTTGGTTTGGAGGGGCGGGCTGGGGTGGTACATCTGAGCGTCCGAGAATGTGCGATGGGATGGGCGGAATTGGTCGAGTTTTGGGGCGTGGGGGTGGGTTTGGGGGTAGCGGCGACAGGGGGTGTGAAACTGGAGAGGGAGAAATCGGTATGACGAGATAGAGATGTTGTCGATGCTTGTTTGACGAGCGGGCATTGGCGGCTTGCTTTTGACGAGATGGAATGAACTCTTGGGGACTGCATGTACGACTTTGTTGATGACACACCAAAGAAAGTGAACGCCTTGGATACGGCGGACGCTCTTGTGGGAGACACGGAAGCGGTTGAAGCGCTTGCGGACGTAGCTCCGGAGACTCGTCATTCCAGTGAGCTTTCGATTGATCTGTTTGGCAAGAGTCATCCCGACGCGCTGTATCGCGCGGCGGGGGGCGAGTCGTCGGATCATGGCGCGGTGATGTTCGGGTGTCCTTGTTGCGGGCGGAGCGTTGGTCGTGTGCTGCGTGTGCGTGCGTCGATGGACTCGGCGTGGATGGCGGTGTGCGCGATGTGTGCCGCGGCGACGCTTGATCGGTATCCGGAGGCGTTGATTGGTGGGGTGGTCCGGAGTGGTCGTCGTCGCAGACGGCGATCGAGCGAGCAGCGGAGATCGATGCGCGACGCGGGGTGAATGGGGATTCTGAAGTGCATGAAAAAACACGCCTGAGCGGCGTGTTTTCTTTTGGGATCAAATGGTGAGATTAGTTCCCAGAGTAGGACGCGGAGGGGTTGCTCTGGGCGCTTGAGCGGTATTCCTTGGGCTCGACTGGGAGCCATTGGTGGTCTGGGTCTGGGAAGGTTTGTTCTGGTGGTGCTTCTTCTGGGAACTCTGGTCCCTTGCGGAGCGAGACGCGCATCATGCGGGACTCGGGTGAGGGGACGGCCATGGTGTTCTCGTAGCGAGCGGTGCGCTTCTTCTGGTCGTAGATGACCCACTCCATGATGTCTGGACGGCGGGCGGTGCCCTCCTTGACCTTGTTCTTTCGGAAGCGGAGGGAGACCTTTGATCCGATGGGGACGTCTACGGTCCAGATGGGTTCGTTGTCGCGGTTGTCGTAGAGGGTGACGGTGAGGGGCTCGTAGGGGGTGGAGATGTAGGTGTAGGAGTCGTCGGAGTACATGTTCCCGCCTGGGGTTTTGGAGAGGGCTTGTCCGGCGTAGAAGCAGCCGGTCATCGGGAGGATGAGGAGCACTGCCAGGACGGCGAGGGCGGTCGTGGCGAGTTTGTTCGTCGTGGTCATCTGTCTTTGCTCCCAGGCGTGTGGCTGAGTGAGTTCGGGTGGATTGTATGGGCCCGGAATCGTGTATGGATGGGCTTGGGCACGGATATTGGGCGTGCCCGCGGTTCTTATCGGTAAGATAGGGGGCGGGCTCCAGTGAAGTACGACACAGAGGGCTCGGCGTTCGGAGAATTCGCAGATGAGTGAAAGCGGCGGTCAACAGAGAGAATCGAGCGGCTCGATGGGGGCTGGATTGCGGATCGGGCACGGGTATGACCTGCATCGGCTCGATGCGCTCGCTCCGGAGGGTGAGGGGCGGCCGTTTGTGCTGGGAGGGGTGCGGATCGAGCATTCTCGCGGTCCGGTGGGGCATTCGGACGCGGACGTGCTGCTGCACGCGGTGACCGATGCGCTGCTGGGAGCGATCGGGGGTCCGGATATTGGGCAGTTGTTCAGGGACACCGATCCGGCGCACGAGGGGCAGGACTCGGCGGTGTTTCTTGAGGAAGCGGTTCGGCGGGTTCGGGAGATGGGGTATTTAGTGGTGAATCTGGACGCGACTGTGGTGTGCGAGCTTCCCAAGATTGGTCCTCATCGCGACGCGATCTGCACCAATATCGCGCGGCTGCTCGGGGTCTCGGCGGATCGAGTGAACGTCAAGGGCAAGACGCACGAGCGCGTGGATGCGGTGGGGGAGGGTCGCGCGATCGAGGCGCACTGTGTTGTGCTGCTGGGGTGAGCTGCTTGGTTGAGCTGCTTGGTTGAGTTGGGGGTTGATGGGACGGGTTAGTCTTCGCTGAGGGCGCCGCCGCTGCCGAGTTGCCAGGCGGCGGCGAGGGCGAGGAGCGCCCAGAGTCCGTCGAAGAGGGTTAGGTTGTCCAGGACGCTGGCGCTGGCGGTTTCCATCTCCTCGTCGATCATGGTGTTGAACTCTTCGGCGTAGGACTGCATCTCGTCGATGCGCGCTTGGCGGTGCTCGAGCTGGGCTTCTTCACCCATGTCTTCCCACTGCTGGTTGGCTTGGGCGATGACGTCTTTGGGGTAGTCGTCGGGCCAGAGGGCTTCTTCCCATGTCATGTCTTCGGTGGGCCAGATGATGGGTCGGCCTTTGTCTTCGCGTTCGAAGATGATCTCGTCGGCGAACTCGAGGATGACATCGTCGGGGGTGTAGAAGTCGAGGGTGAACTGGTCGGTCATCTCCGATTGCACGACTTCTTTGATGGATTCGAGCTGTCCGACGTAGATCTCGTTGACGATGGTCTTTCCGGTGATGATCGCGAGGAGTGCGACGACGACGGCGACGGCACCGGCCCATGCGTTGCCACCTCCTGAGGTGATCGCGGCTCCGAGGCCGCAGACGACTCCGACTCCGGTGGCGACGTATCCGATCTCGTATCCGGTGAAGTGTGCGATCGCGGCCCAGACGGCGGCACCGATTGCTCCGCCGATCACGGCTCCGATGATGGGGAGGAAGGGGGCGACGGCGAGCGATCCCGCTTTGGCGGCTATGTTGGCTCCGCCACCGCTTGATCTGGATTTGGATTTGGCGACTTTGGTTTTGGCTCCGCGTCCGGTTTTGGTGTTGCAGCCGCAGGACATGCAGACGATGGTTTCGGAGGAGATGGAGGCACCGCATCCGGGGCAGGCGGCTCGGATGCCTCCGGTGGTCTCGGAGTCTGATGCGGAGGGGAGGTCATCGAGGAAGGCGGCCATTTCTGGTTCTTCTTCGGGGCTCAGGTCGAGGGCGGCGACGTGTGTTTGTTTTTGAGCCGCTAGTTCTTTGGCTTGTTGCTTTTTGTTGTGTTTGTCGGCGCAGGCTTTGTGTGCGTAGTTGCCTTGTGCGTCTTTGATTCGTGGTTGTCCGGCGCATGATTGTGCGCAGAAGACGCACGCTTTTTCGATCTGACCCATTGCTGTCCCCAGAGTGGATGCACGGATCATGAGAATCCTGTGCGAATGAAAATGAAACAAAGGGATAGCTTACCAGAAATGAGAATCTGATCAAGGAGGAATATCTATCAAACAAAAATCCCCCTTGCACGGGGGATCTGGTGGGTTTGGATTGGAGATGAAGTTTACTTGTCGTCGGCGATGGAGTCGCGCATGGAGGTATCGGCTTGGATGTTCTTCATGCGGTAGAAGTCCATGATGCCCATGTTTCCCGAGCGGAATGCTTCGGCCATCGCTTTGGGGACCTCGGCTTCGGCGAGGACGACGAGGGCGCGGTTCTTTTGGGCCTCGGCTTTGTGTTCTTGTTCAACCGCAACGGCGTGGGCGCGTTGTTGTTCTGCCTTGGCTTGCGCGACCTTCATGTCGGCTTGGGCTTGGTCTTCTTGGAGTTTCGCGCCGATGTTGACGCCGACGTCGACGTCGGCGATGTCGATGGAGAGGATCTCGTAGGCGGTTCCTGAGTCGAGTCCGCGTGCGAGCACGGCCTTGGAGATCGCGTCTGGGTTTTCGAGGACGCGTGCGTGGGAGTCTGCGGAGCCGATGGAGGAGACGATGCCCTCACCGACGCGGGCGACGATGGTTTCTTCTGTTGCACCACCGACGAGTCGTGCGAGGTTGGTGCGGACGGTGACTCGGGCGCGTGCTTTGAGCTGGATGCCGTCTTTGGCGACGGCGTCGATGGTGGGGCGTCCGAGGGATGGGTCGGGGCAGTCGATGACCTTTGGGTTGACGGAGGTGTTGACCGCGTCGAGGATGTCGCGTCCGGCGAGGTCGATCGCGGTGGCGACTCCCCAGTCAAGCTCGATGCGTGCGTTTGAAGCGGCGATGATCGCGGAGACGACGTTGCTGACGTTCCCTCCTGCGAGGTAGTGGCTCTCGAGCTCGTCGGTGCGGATCCCTGTGATCCCGGCTTTGACGAGTCGGATCATGTTGATGACGATGACGTTGGAGTTCACTTTGCGGAAGCGCATCGCGACGATGGAGATGAGACTGACGCGGGTTTTGGAGAGGAAGGCTTGGAGCCAGAGCTGGAAGTAGTTGAACATAATGATGACGAAGACGAACAGGACGAGGAGTCCGATGACGATGGGAATCCAGAGGAGTGGGTTCATTGGGTGTCTCCGTGGGAAGGGATGCGAATGAATGTCATTCTAGACCTTGCGTACTTCGATTTGCATGCCGTCGACGCTGATGACTCGGATGGGGGTGTCCTTGTCGATGATCTGTCCTTTGGCGATCGCGTCGTGGCGCTCGTTGTTGATTTTGACGATGCCTACTGGGTGGAGGTCGGTGACGGCGGTGCCTGTCTGGTCGATGAGGGCGTTGCGCTGCTCGCGCCATTTGGAGGCGGCTTCGCTGTTGCGCTGCGCGATGTCCTCGGCGGAGTCTCCGAACATGTGTTTGCCGATGGGGGTGTTGGGGAGGAGTTTGAGCGCCCAGAAGAAGAGCATCGGGCCGAGGATGAGGGTGGTGAGGAGACCGATGACTCCCCAGGTGGTGTCGTGTCTGAAGAGGAGGACGATCCCGGCGATGGCGCACGCGCCGGCGGCGAGTCCGATGATGCCTCCGGAGGGGACGAAGGCTTCGATGATCAGGAGGAGGGCGCCGAGGACGATGAGTCCGATGCCGGCCATGAGGAGGGTTTCCATTTAGGCGGTCTCCTGATCTGGTTTTTCGGAGGGCTTGTCTGATTGGTTGTCTGTTTGGTCTTCCGGTGCGACGCGGTCGACGACGATGCGGAAGGATTCGACCTTGGTGACTCGGACAGCGGTCCCGGCTTCGATGTATCCGAACTCGGCGACGACGTCGACGAGGGTGTCGTTGATGTCGGCTTGTCCGGCGGGTCGGAGGTCGGTGGTGGCGGTGCCGGTCTCTCCGGCGCGGAGGGCGTGGTCGTCGGTGGCCATCGCGCTGAAGAGCGATTGGCTGCGCGGCTCGGCGCCGATTCCCGATGCGGAAGAGAGGATGAGCTTGTCGAAGATCGGGACGCGCTCGAGGTTTCTTCCGATCAACCAGATCACGATCGCGGCGGAGAATCCGGCGAGCATGACGGTGACGAAGGCGCTGAGCAGGTCCTGCTGGGTCGCGGGGTTGGAGAGTGATGATCCGGCGGGGATGAAGGTCCAGAGGAGTCCGGCGAAGAGGGAGACGACTCCGAGGATACCGAAGATCCCGAATCCGGGCATGACGAAGGCTTCGATAAGCAGGAGCAGGAGTCCGACGATGATCGCGATGATCTCCCACCATCCGGCGAGACCGATCATGGCGGGGGGGGCGATGAGGGCGATGATCGCGATGAGTGCGACGGTGCCTCCGATGCCGGTGCCTGGGGTGATGAGCTCGACGAAGACGGCGATGAGGAAGATCGCGATGATGACCCCTCGGACTGGGAGGGAGGTCATGATCCGGACGAGTCCTTCGGACCAGCTCTCGTTGGCGCGGGAGAGTTCCTTCGCTCCCATGAACGCTTGGAGTTGTTCGTCGGTGTTGACGATTCCGGAGGAGAATCCGAGGTCGATGAGTTGTTGTTCACGCATGACGATGGGGGCGGAGCCGTCGGTGATGTAGGCGATGGGGGTGTAGTCGAGAGCGTCTTCTTTGGTGAAGGTTGGGCGGGTCGAGTTTGCGAGCAGCGAGAGCTCGGCGACGCGCTCGGGGGCGTTGAACTCGCGGACGACATCGTCGAGGGTATCGGAGGCGGGTTTGAATGCGGTGTTGTCGGTTGGGGCTGGGAGCTGGTCTGGAGTGGACTCGGCTTGATCGGGTTCGTTGGTGTCTGCGGGGTCAGCGGAGTCCGTGTCTGTGTCTTCTGGATCTGTTGCTTGCTCTGTCGTTTGTTCTGCTGTTGGGTTGTCGGTGACTCCGGTGGGTCGTCCTCCGGTGACCTGGGCGATGAGGGGCATGCCTCGTGGTGGGTCTTCGCTAAAGAGGGTTCGGTACTCGTCTTCGTTGATCGCGTAGCGCTGTGCGGTGTTGGTGTTTTCGATTTGCCAGAGTTCGATGCCGTCGATGACGATGGCTTGGACGAGGTATTCGTCGTATCCGTTGCGGCGCGCCGAGTCGGTGACGTCGGCGAGGAGCGGGGGGAGGAGTTTGGTGCGCTCGTCGGCGGTGAGTCCTCGGAGGCCGCCTCGGGTTTGGTTGCCTTGGGTGACTGCGGTCATGATGACGGGGAAGGCGTCTCCCATGGATGCGGGGGTGGAGGAGATGATCTCGGCGCACGCGAGGGCGATGATGGCGCCTCCGGAGTAGGCGTCTGGGTTGACCCACGCGATGGTGTTGGTGATGGTGGAGGATTTGATCGCGTTGGTGATGTCGAGGACGGGGCCTACGCCTCCGCCTGGGGAGTCGATCTCGAAGACAATCGCGTTGTATCCCGCGGCTTCGGCTTCGTTGATGCGACGGCGGACGCTCATCGCGGTGATCGCGTCGATCGCGCCCTCGATGGTGATGATCGCGACGCGGTCGGCTTGGCGCGATGTGGGGACAGAGATCGGGGTGTTTGGAGCTGGCTGAGCGAGTGAGATCGACGCGAGGAGGACGATCAGGGCGCTGAGGAAGATGCGGATCGGTGCGGGGATGGTTGGTGCGTTATTCACGCTTGTATTGTACGGCAAAACCAGTGCTGAGATTCACTCTGTGCGTTTCGGAGCAATACGGACTTGCTATTCGGGTTTGCTCTGCGGGCTCACTCGCTAGGCATGGGGAAGTAGACGATGTAATCCGCGGCTGGTCCGGTGGATTCGTCTCCGGCGTCGTCTTCGGTGATGGTGCCGAGATCGCCTTCGGTCATGTGCATGACGAGTGAGCGGAGTTTGATGTCGTTTCCGAGTCGGTGGTGGATCGCGTCGGCGAGGGCGCTGCCGCCGGGGGTTGGCGCGTGGTCGACGTGGAAGTGTCCGACGACGTGGAAGATGCTGGTGTGTTGTTGTGTGTGGTGCTGGGCGATGGAGGCGGCCATGGTTTGATCCCAGACGGTCTGTGAGCGGAGGAAGGAGTTGATCATCTCATCTCCGCCATGGGCGGCCATGGCGCCCATCGCGTCGCGGAAGCGGTCGGCGTAGGAACCGGTCGGGAGACTGTTGGGGATCTCGACGAGGGCGCGTTGTCGGTGGTTGAGGTCCGCGAGGGCTTGGAATCCTCCGGTGCGCGCGAGGCGTGTGTAGCGGCGGGGGGAGTTGGCGGCGATGATGGCGCGGTTGTTGAGGCGCGCGAGCTCGACCATGCGGAGGTGTCCGATGGGGTTGTTGGATTCGGTGCGTCCGGCGGCTTTGACGAATGCGGCGTAGTCGGTGATCCCGGCGAGGTAGTCGTCGAGGGCGATCTGCTCGTCGCGTTCGTAGAACTCCATGGAGAGGTCGAGCTTGGTGTTTTGAGCGATGAGTGCTTCGAAGGTGGTGGCGATGAAGTCGAGGGATTCGGTGTGGCCGTGCATTTCTCCGACGAGGATGACGTCGGCGTTCGCGAGGTCGGTGATCAGGTCATCGAAGGAGACTGATCCTGAGCCGTCACCTTTGAGGATGGTGAGGGCGGTCGCGTCGTGTCCATCGTCATAGCCGGGCGCGGCTTCGGGGGGGAGGACGATGGGTTGTGGTTCGACGGACTGGGTTGAGGCGCATCCGGTCAGGAGGGCTGCTGGGAGGAGGAGAGCGGCGAGGAGGGGGCGCATCATGTTGTGGTCCGTTCTGTCGATCAGGTCGTTTCTGTTTCTGGTGCTTTCATGCCTTCGAGCATGTCCATGACGAGGGAGAATAGGAGCGGGACGAGGAGGAGTGTGAAGACTGTGGACACCAAGAGTCCTCCGACGACGACGGAACCGAGGCCGCGGTACATTTCTGAACCCGATCCTGGGACGAGGACGAGGGGGAGCATGCCTCCGACAGAGGTGAGGACGGACATGAAGATCGGACGCGTTCTGGTTTTGACGGACTCGATGATCGCGTCGGTGTGGTGCATCGGTTCGAGCACGGCGTCGGATTGATCGAGGTTGTCGTCGGATTCGCCTCGCATGAAGTTGAGGGCTTGGTGGACGAGGAGGATCGCGTTGTTGACGACGACTCCGATGAGGATGATGAATCCGAGCATGGTGAGGACGTCGAGTTGCTGCGGGGCTTTGGTTGGATCGGCGAGGGTGACCTCGTGGACGATCTTGAGTCCGGCGAATCCACCCACGACGGCGAGGGGGACGGTGAAGATGATGATGAGGGGGTAGAGGAAGCTCTCGAAGAGGGCGCACATGAGGAGATAGGTGACGAGGAGCGCCCAGATCATGCGTGCGGTCAGGAGCTGTGGGTTCCCGATCGCGGTGAAGGTGAGGGCGGCGAGGATGAGGGCCATGAGGGCGATGCCTGCGATGGCGTAGGGGAGCTTGGGGTTCTTGGCTTTGGCGGCGCGGATGATCGCAGGAATCCCGACGAGGGTGGTGATGATGAGGGCTGCGAATCCGAGGTAGAGGTTGAGGCGGGATTTGTTTGCGGTGTCGTCATCGGGCGCGACTCCGAACATCGAGCTCTGGATGTTGGCGAGGTCCGCGGCGCTGCCTTCGAGGCGGACGCGCATGGAGCGGTCGATGAATCCGTTGTCGTACGCGGCTTCGATGATGTAGGTGTCGATCCATGCCATCGCTTCACCAAGCGGCATGGACTCTGGTGGGGTGATGTTGATGGAGATGCTGGGGAGTTCTTCGATGCGGTTGATGACCTGGGGCGCGGTCGCGGGGATGAAGTCGGCGATCGAGCGGACCGGGACGACTGGACCTGCGGGGGTCGCGATGGGGATGTCGGCGAGTTGTTCGAGTTCGTCGAGTTCTCCTCCGATGGGGAGGACGACGAGGTCGATCGCGTCTGATCCGAGGGTGTAGTCTCCGACGAGGGCGCCGTCGAAGAGTCCGCGGACGGCGACGCCGAGTCCTTGGTTGGTGAGTCCGAGTTCGCGTCCGAGGTCGTTGAGGACGACCTGCATTTCTTGCTGCTGGATCGCGAAGTTTGCGGGGTCTGGGGATGCTTTGGATCCGCCGAACTTGCCCATCGCGAGTCCGAGCATGTAGTTGGCGGCTTTGTTGACGTGGTCGAGGTTTGGGCCGAGGATTTCGATGCGGATGGAGCCACCTGAGTTGAAGCGTCCGAAGAGGGAGGTTTGTCCCGCGCCGCCGTAGGAGTCGGGGATGGAGTTCATGGCGCTGGTGAGGAGGTGTGCGATGGGGATGACGACCTGGTCATCTTGGCTGGTCGCGCCGACGAAGAGGTTGGTGTCGAAGGCGCCGATGAAGAAGTTGTCGATGGGGACGGGATCGAAGACGGGCATCCTTGGGAACATCTGGATGTCTGGGAGACTAGCTACGGACGCGGGGTCGTTGATGTCGGCACGCGCGTATGGTCCGATGCGGGATTCGATTCGGTTGGCGATGATGGTGCGCTGCTCAAGCGAGAGTCCCGGAGGGGTGAGCAGACCACCAAACACGAGGTTGCGGTTCCCTGCAGGGAGGTAGTCCATCGGGGGCATGAGCGCGAGCGCGCCGAGGACGGAGGCGAGCGCCATGACGACGATGATCGCGGGGCGGAGGGTCCAGCCCTTGACCCCGGTGATCATGGTGCGGATGGTCCAACCGAGGAAGTCGACTGCTTTTTGTCCGATGATCGTCAGTCCGAAGAGGGAGTCGATGGAGCGCATGATCGCGGACTTGGATTTCTTGTGGGGCTTGAGCCAACGCGAGCAGGCGGTGGGGATCACGAAGATCGAGACGAGGAGCGAGAGCGAGACGGACGCGACGATTGCGATGGCGATGTCGCGGAAGAGCTGTCCAGCTTCCTCGGCGATGGTGAGGACGGGGATGAACACCGCGACGGTGGTGAGGGTGGATGCGAGGATCGCGCCCCAGACTTCTCCGCCGCCTCGCAGCGCGGCGCGCATTGGTTTTTCTCCGAGTCCGATGCGGCGGTCGATGTTCTCGAGGACGACGATGGAGTTATCCACGACCATACCCACGGCGAACGCGAGCCCCGCGAGGGAGACGACGTTGAGGGAGCGTCCGAGGGCGAGGAGGATGAGGAAGGTGCCGATGACGGAGATGGGGATCGCGATGGCGATGATGCCGGTCGCTCTCCACGAGCGGAGGAAGACGATGAGGACGAGGGAGGCGATGAAACCACCGACGTAGAGGTTCTGGGTGACGAGGGAGATCGCGGATTTGATATAGATAGTTTCGTCGTAGACCTGGCGCAGGCGGAGGTCCGGGCCGACTGGTCCGGCGGCGGAGGACCCTCCGATGTTGGGGAGGATGTCGGACTCGACTTCTTGGAGACGGACTTTGAGTTCTTCCATGATGTCGATGACATTGGAATCGGATTGGCGGATGAGGTTGATCGCGATCGCGGGGCGCGAGAGCGAGCGGATGAAGCCGCGCTTCTTGGTGTATCCGATCTCGACCTCGGCGACGTCGCGGACGTATACGGGGAGGCCGTTTCGGTAGGCGATGATGGTGTCGAGGATTTGTTGCGGATCGGTGTAGCGTCCGATGAGGCGGACGCGGTATTCGCGTTTGCCTTCGGAGAGTGATCCCGCGGAGGTGTTCTCGTTCTCGCCTTGGAGTGCTTGGATGACCTCGACGTGGTTGAGTCCGCGCTGTGCGAGTGCTACGGGGTCAGTGAGGACGCGTGCTTCGCGCTCGCGTCCGCCGTAGATGTTGACTTGTGCGACGCCGTCGATGCGTTCGAGGAATGGTTTGACCTCTGAGTCGAGTGCGTCGAAGATGGTGGAGAGGTCGTAACCGGCGTGTTTGGCGAGGTTCTCGTCGTTGAAGTCGACGATGATCCATGCGATGGCGCCTGCGGCGTCGTTGCCTGTTGATTCGACGACTTGGGGTTCGGTGACGCCGTCGGGGTAGTTGGGGACTTGGCGGAGCGCGTCGGAGACTTCTTGGAGGGCGCGGTCGATGTCTGATCCGACGGTGAACTCCAGTGAGATGGAGGTGGTGCCTTCGGAGGTTGTCGAGGACATCACATCGAGGTTGGTGGTGTTCTTGAGGAACTCTTCTTGTTCCTTGGTGATCTCGTCGATGATTTCCTGAGGCGAGCGTCCGGGCCAGTTTGTGGTGACGGTGATGATGGGGCGATCAACCGTTGGGGTGAGCTGGATAGGGATCTCGCGCAGACCGATGAGTCCGGCCATGACGAGGAGGAAGACGGCGACGGTGACGGTGACTGGGCGCGAGATGCACCAGGCGAGCATTCCCATGGATTAGCCTTCCGATCCGGATTCGTTTGATTGTGGTGCGGTCTGTGGTGCTGGTGGTGGGTTGCCGTCGAGTCCGAGGACGATCATGGGCTGGGTGGGGAACATGCGTTCGTTGCCCTCGATGACGACCTGGACACCTGGTTGGATCATCGGCGAGCGGATGACGACGCGGTCTCCGACGCTGAAGAGGCGGGTGATTGGCGCGAGTGCGGCGACGCCGTTGTTGTTGAAGTAGACGTACTCTCCCGCGGCGTTGCGGAGGATCGCGTCTTTGGACACAGTCAAGAGATCCGCTTGGGTACCGGTGGGGACCATCGCGGTCAGTGACATCCCGGGACGGAGCTGGCTCTCTGGATCATCGACGATCAGACGGACTGGGAAGAGACGCGAGAGCGTGTCGGCTTGGGGGACGACGGCGTGGACGGTCGCGTGCATCGGGGTTGGGATGCTGGGGAGCTTGATCTCGATGGTGGTCGATTCGCTCGCGTTGGCGCGCTCCAGGGCTGGGAGCAGTGTCTGGGGGATGTCGATACGTGCTTCAAGATCGGTCATGGAGACGATGGTGCAGATCGAATCACCAACAGCGACCCATTGTCCGACCTCGGTGTGTTTGGAGGTCACGGTCCCGGCGAAGGGGGCGGTGATGGACATGTCTTTGAGTTCTTTTTCTGCGATCGCGAGGTTGGACTCGGACACGGCGAGGTCGGCGCGGGCTTGGGCGAGTTCAGCGGCGCGGGACGCGACGAGGGTCCGCGCGGCGTCAAGCTGCGCGGCGCCAGCGGACGCACGCGCGTCGAGTTCTTCCACGCGGGCGAGGTCGCGGCGGGCTTGCTCAAGATCGGCGATGCGCTGATCGATGAGCGATTGATCGGAGTTGAGCTGTGCCTTGGCGCGTTCGAGCTCGAGCTGGGCGCGGTGGTCGTCGAGCTTGGCGACGACTTGACCCTTCTTGACCTGGTCACCTTCTTCGATGAGGACTTCGAGTGCGAGTCCTTCGACCTGAGAAGCGAGCTCGGCGGTGTGGCGCGAGCGGATCTCTCCGGTCACGGGGCGCGCGTCGGCGAGTGTTTCGAGCTTTGCGGTTTCGAGGAACACCTGCGCTGGTGGTGGGCCGTCTTGCGCGAGGGTGGTACTGGTGGTGATGACCATCGCGAGGACGCACGCGGGTTTGATGAATCTGGAAAGCAATGGGTGATGCATCTGGTTCATGATCTGCTCCGCGGTGGGCGTGGTTGGTGCGCGTCGGCGGGTTGCTGGGCGCGCAGACACAACAATAGACCGCTCCGCTGGGTTTGCGGAACGATCGGTTATATTCAAACCATGAAGAAGTATGAAAGTTGCGACAGGCGCAGAATTGAGGTATTCAAACTGGGGTGAACACTTCAGTTTTTGAACTGTTACGCGGCTCCGGTCGCGGCTGGGGTTGCGATGCCTTTCCACTCGACGCTGTGTGGTGTGACGAGGAAGAGGTACTCGGTGTTGCGGAGGTGGGTGACCTTGCCGACCTTGGTTCCGGTGTGGTTGTGGATGCCGATCTGGGCGCCGACGTAGCGTTTGTAGTCGTGTCCGATGGTGTAGACATTGCCGTGGGGCGCGAGGATGGATTCCATGGTGGATTTGTCGAGGTATCCCTCGTTGTTGAATGAGACGAGTTTGTATGGGCAGCGGACTTTGTTGATGAAGTCTTGCATCGCGATGATGGATTTGGGTTTGGAGTTGAAGTCGGACTTGCGTGTTTTGCAGTCGATTCGTTTGTTGGCGATGCCGTAGGTTTCGGGTTTGTCCCAGCGGACGAGTGATTCCCAGATGTGGTAGTTCCCGAGGTAGGAGTGCTGGTTGTATGGTGGGTCGATGTACGCGAGGTCGGCGGTGAGCTGGCGTGCGGCGTCTTGTGCTTCGAGGTTGGTCGCGTTGCAGGGGCGGTCTGGGAGCGATGGGAGGAGATCGGGGACGCGGAGTTCGAGTTTGTTGTGGGCGCGCGGGGCCCATTTCTTGAGGTACGCCATCTGGACTCCTGTGGTGGAGTCGACGCGGTCGGCGGCTTCCATGAGCGCGACGAGCATCACGGCTTCGAGGTTTGGGTCGAGTGATTTTTGAGCGATGGACTCGCGGATCGCGTCGATGCGGGCGCCGTTGTCGGGTTTGAAGTAGCGGGCGTCCTCGCAGAAGGTTTTGGTGAAGTATCCCGCTTGTGGTTTGATGGTGTTGAACTCGGTGACGAGCTGGTCGGCGTGGTGGAGGACCTTGTCGCGGTCGGCTTGGACGTAGCAGCGCGCGAGGCAGTGCGCATAGGTTGCGTAGTCGTTGGCGGTGACCTGATATCCTTGCGCTTTGAGCGCATGTCCTACGCGTGAGGTGCCGGAAAAGAAGTCGACGACGGAGGTGATCCCATCGAGTGATTCGATCATCTCGAGTATGTTGGGGATGAGTGTTCTTTTGGATCCGATGTATTTAACCACGCCGGGGTATCGGCATGATTGTGTTGATTGCGTGAATCAGAGTTGTCTTGAGATCACTGTTGTTTTTGAGTGGTGGTTATGTTTCGAGTGATTGTTCTTTGATGACGGCTTTGGAGAGTGATTTGAATCCGAAGGTGCCGCAGAGGGTGATGACGAGACCGACGGCGAAGACGAGTGATCCTTCTCCGGGCCAGAGTGTTTCGTAGAGGGAGTAGAGGGCGACTCCGAGGAACGGCGCGGTGAGTCCGCGGACTCCGGTGAGGGTGACGTGGACCGCCATGTAGTCGGTTGAGCGTTCGGGTTTGACGTACTGGAGGTGACCGAGGTTCCATGCGAGGGCGCCTCCTCCGAAGGCGATGCCTCGCGCGACGGATGCGGCGTAGAGCAACCAGAGCGTGTGGGTCTGCGCTGCGATGAGCGAGAGCACGAAGGTGACGACGAAGACCCACGAGTGGACGGCGCGGAAGGTGACGATGTGGACGCGGTCCATGAACTTTGCCCAGAACGGGATGAAGATGGGCATCATGAGCAGCGGGATGACCTGGGTGAGCATGAGTCCTGGGAGGTAGTCGAGTCCGAACTGTTCTTTGGCGATGATGACAAAGGGCGCCCAGGACATCATGTTGCCGATCCCGATCATGAACTGGCAGGTCTGGTAGCGTCGGTAGTCGCGGTCATCGAACATGACGCGGATGATGCCGTGGAGGAGGGATTTGATGTTGGAGATGGAGCTGGTGGTGCTGCCAGATTGGGCTTGCTCACGCGCGAGGATGGTGGACTCGGTGCGGACCTTGATGCGTGCGTAGGCGCCGACTCCGATGAGGGCGATGAGTCCGAAGATGGGGATGAGGATGCGGTAGGAGTTCTCCGCGATCTGCATGGAGTATCCCAGACCGATCGCGATGAGCGAGGAGATGGTGACGGACACGGCTTGGAACTTGCCTGTCATTCGAGCGCGTTGGGTGGGGTAGTTGACCCCCCACACGGTGGCGCGGATGGTGACGACTCCGGCGAGGCAGATCCGCGCGACGTACGCGGCGGCGATGATGATGATCAGACCGAGCGGTGAGCGCGGGGCGGCGGCGATGGCCATGATCGCGACGACGACCATGATCTGGAGTCCGGTGATGAAGGGGATTTTTTTGCGACCTGAGACGGCGACGGCCCAACCGAATGAGGTGATGTTGGCGAGCGCGGGGGCGGCGATGAGGGCCGCGACGAGGAAGTTGAGGAGGGTGTCGGCGACGACTCCATCGTAGAGCTTGCGGACGATGAATCCGATGACGGATCCTTCTGTGGCGGCGATCGCCCAAGGGAGGAAGAAGGAGGCGCGGAGCTCGCGCGCGTAGTTGGCGCGGGCGAGCCAGGGCATGGCGGAGGGATGGAAGGAGAGGAATCCGAGCAGGACGAAGCGGACTGGGGAAGCGACACGGGTGAAAAAGCTGGGGGAAGACCCCGCGGCATCCCCCTCAGGATTGCTCGATTCGTTGGGCGATTTGCTCACTGGAGAGTTGTAGACCAGCGACGCACGGAAAGCGCGGATATTGTGCGTTCATGTACACACTCACACAGATTGATCGGGGCGTTGGGGTTGAGGTGGATGGCGGCGTGCTTCCGGTGACTCAGATCATCGGGATCGGACGCAACTACGCGGAGCATGCGCTCGAGCAGGGGGCGGAGATCCCGGATCATCCGCTGGTGTTCTGCAAGAACATCAACGCGCCGATCCTGGATGGGGAGGACATCGTGATCCCGGCGATCGCTCGCGATGAGCGGTTCGGCGGGAATCAGACGGATTACGAGGCGGAACTCGCGGTGATCCTTGGACGCGATGTGAAGGACGCGACGGAAGAGAACGCGATGGAGGCGGTGCTTGGGTACTGCTGCGCGAACGATGTGTCGGCGCGGTGGTGGCAGAAGAAGGGGTCGGGGGGGCAGTTCAATCGCGGGAAGTCGTTTGATACGTTTTGTCCGCTTGGGCCGAGCGTTGTGGCGGCGGCGGAGATTGATGATCCGCATGCTCTTGGGATTGTCTGTAGGGTCAATGGGGAGGTGATGCAGGACGCGAACACAAGTCAGATGATGTTCCCGATTCCGAGACTCATTGCGATGCTCAGCAGCGGAACGACGCTCGCGGCTGGGACGGTGATCCTGACCGGGACTCCCAGCGGCGTGGGGATGGCGCGGGATCCTCAGGTGTGGCTCAACGATGGTGATGTTGTGGAGGTTGAGATTGAGTCTGTGGGTGTGCTGAAGAATCGTGTGCGGTTTGGATGAAAGAATTTTGGGTGGCCCGACGGAGCCGTCTTCGGGTCCTTCGGGTGGGGTGCTTGGTGGTTGAATCCCGAAGGAGGATAAGAATCCTCCGTCGGGCCACCCGTTGGTGTCTCTGTTTCAGATGTCGCACGCTTCGGCGGACTCTTGCTTCCATTTGATGGAGCATCCGATCGGATCGGTGTGGGGGGTTGAGATGGGTTTATTGGCGAGGTGCTCGTCGAGCGCGGCTTCGAGGTCGTGGGTGGTGATGTCCTCTGGAACGCGTGGCGAGTCCACGGCTCGTCCGGAATAGATCAGCTTGCGGTCTTTGTTGAACACGAAGTAGTGGGGGGTCTTGGTCGCGCCGTAGGCGCGGGCGGTGTCTTGGGATTCGTCGCGGAGGTAGAGCCAAGGGAAGTTGTGCTCGTTCATGCGCGCGATCATGTTGTCGAAGTTGTCTTCTGGATGGGACTCGGCGCTGTTGGCGTTGATCATGACGAAGCGGACGCCTTGGGGGGTGTACTTGTTGACGGTTGCTCGCGTGCCTTCGTCGGAGTTGTAGACGTAGGGGCAGTGGTTGCAGTTGAAGGAGATGACGAGGGTGTCTTCGGTGAAGTCGGAGAGGGAGTAGGTGCTTCCATCGGTTGCGGGGAGGGTGAAGGTGGGGGCTTGGTCGTTGAGGTTGAGCATGCGCGAGAGTCCTTTCGGTTTTTAGATTCTACGGGGCGCGAGGGCGTAAGAAAAAACCGACCCGTTTGGGTCGGTTTGGGGGTGTTGGTTGTGGGCTAGATTAGGCCTTGGGTCCGCCGGAGAGGATATCCGCAGGGAGATCGTACTTCGTGTCGTTCTGGCGGAAAAGCTTGGCGAGCTCGGTGGCTTTCGCGTCGTAGGCGGCTTTGTCGGCCCAGGTGTTGCGTGGGTTGAGGACCTCGTCGGGGACGTTGGGGACAGAGGTCGGCATGTGGAGACCGAAGATTGGGTGCTCTTCGGTTGGGGTGTTTGAGAGCGAGCCGTCGAGGATCGCGGTAACCATCGCGCGGGTGTATTTGAGCGAGAAGCGTTCTCCGGTGCCGTAGGGTCCTCCGGACCATCCGGTGTTGAGGAGCCAGACGTTGGCGCCGTGCTGGTTGGTGCGCTCGGCGAGCATCTTGGCGTATTCCGCGGCGGGGCGCGGCATGAACGGGCCACCGAAGCATGGGGAGAAGGACGGGATCGGATCGACGACGCCTTCTTCGGTGCCGGCGAGTTTACTGGTGTAGCCGTTGATGAAGTAGTACATCGCTTGCTCGGCGGTGAGCTTGGCGATTGGAGGCATCACGCCAAACGCGTCGGCGGTGAGGAAGATGACGTTCTTTGGGTGTGAGCAGACGGAAGGGATGATCGCGCCGTCGATGTAGTCCACTGGGTAGGTGACGCGGGTGTTCTGGGTGACGGAGACGTCGTCGTAGTCTGGGACACGTGTTTTGTCGTCGATGATGGTGTTTTCGAGGACGGATCCGAACTTGATGGCGTCCCAGATTTCGGGTTCTTTCTCGTGGGTGAGTCCGATGACTTTGGCGTAGCAGCCGCCTTCGAAGTTGAAGACGCCGTTTGGTCCCCAGCCGTGCTCGTCGTCACCGATGAGTCCGCGGTTTGGATCTGCGGAGAGTGTGGTCTTTCCGGTTCCTGAGAGTCCGAAGAAGAGTGCGACGTTGGACGGGTCTTGCTTGTCAACGTTGCATGAGCAGTGCATCGGGAAGACGCCTTGATCCGGCATGTCGTAGTTCATCGCGTAGAAGAGGCCCTTCTTCATTTCTCCGGCGTATTCGGTGCCGAGGATGACGACGGTTTTCTTTTCGAGCGATTGAGCGATGAGGATCGGGGTGTCGTGTCCGAGCTCGGCTTGTTCTTCAGCGGTGAGTTTGTGGCATCCGGCGTTGATGACGGTCCAGTCTTGTGACCATGATCCGTCTCCGGCGTCTGATGCGGAGCCGGGCTTGATGAAGAGGGTTTCGGCGAAGAGTGCGTGCCACGCTTTGGTGGTGATGACCTGCACACCGAGTCGGTGCGATGTGTCGGCGCCGACGAATCCTTCGAAGACGAAGAGTTCGTCTTGGGTGTTGAGGAATCGCGAGGCGATCTCGACGGCTTTGTCGAACTGCTCCGGGGTGGTCGGGATGTTGATCTTTCCCCAGTCGATGTTGTCGTGGATCGCGGGGGTGTCTTCGAGTCGTTTGTCGGTTGGTGAGCGTCCGGTGCGGTCTCCGGTGAAGACGTTGACGGCTCCGTTTGCGGCGAGTTTGCCTTCGCCTCGATTGATGATGAGCTCGACGAGCTGGGCGGTGGACAGGTTGGTATGGGTTGTTTTGGCGCCGAGGTCGAGTCCTGGGATACTGATGGTGCTCATGAATCGTTTCCTGCGTCTAGCAAGGGCACTCTGTGGTGCTCCAAGTTTGTGTGGCGCCTGTGCCGGGGGATCCGTCGCAGCGGCGTCGCGTCACGAAATTTGGGTATGAATCCTAGACCTTGAGGTGGTAAAAGTGGTTGAAAAGGTGGTGTGTTGGGGGTGACTTTCGGTGTGATTGTCTGCTATCCTTGGGGCCGGGACTTGCTTCGCGGGTCTTTGAGTTGGTGGACGTAGCTCAGTTGGTAGAGCACCTGGTTGTGGTCCAGGATGTCGCGGGTTCGAGCCCCGTCGTTCACCCTTTCCAATCTTGTATTGCAGGACTTCATCGACGCGGGTGCACATGCACTCGCGTTTGTTTGTTTTGCGAGTTGTTGATGGCTGTGTGTGAATCAGGCGGCTTCTTTGCGCTGGGATTGGGTTTTACGTAACTGTTCCGCGCACGTGTCGAGCAGGTCGGAGTGCTCGACGGGTTTGGCGAGATACTCATTGCATCCGGCTTGTAGGCATCGCGTTCGGTCCTCGGCGGAGCTGTAGGCGGTGACGCCGACGATTGGGGTGGTGATTCCGTCTTCTCTGAGGATCGCGGTGGCGTCGAAGCCGTCGAGGACGGGCATCTGCATATCCATGAGGATGAGGTCGAAGGGGGTACCTGACTCGAGGGCGTCTTTGACGCGATCGATCCCGATCTGTCCGTTGTCAGCGAGCTGAACTGTGCATCCGGCTTTGGTGAGGTGGTGGGTCAGCAGACGCTGGTTGTCCTCGGCGTCTTCGACGATGAGGACGCGTTTGGAATCGAGGATGGTGTGGTCGATCGGTGCTGGGGGTTCTGGGATGGGTTCCTCTTGTTCATCGGCGTGCTCGCTGATGACGTACTCGCCGGGATCGATGGAGACGGAGACGAAGCATCCCGCTCCGGGAGCGGACTCGATGGTGATGTCGCCTCCGAGTTGCTCAGCGATGGCGCGGGCGAGGGTGAGACCGAGGCCGGCGCCGGGATGCTTGCGAGTCGTACTGGTTTCGATGCGCTGGAATGGATCGAAGATCCGAGGGATCTGGTCGTGGTTGATCCCGATTCCGGTGTCGACGATGCGGAAGGTGAGTGTTGGCTGCTGATCGTCCTCTTCGAGCGCGGCGTGGATCGCGACGGAACCTGTGTCTGTGAACTCGATCGCGTTCTCGATGATCTTGCTCAGGAGCTGCGTGAGTCGCTGCGCGTCGGTGGTGATCGAGGTGGGGGCGGAATCTTCGAGGTGGGTCGAGAGTTTGAGACCCTTGCTGCTGGCGATGGGTTGGTATCGCTGCTCGATGGCGCTGAGAACGAATGGGAGATTGGTGGTGTGGGGGTTGATGCTGAACTGTCCCGCTTCGATCGCGGACATCTCAAGGATGTCCTCGATGAGGGACATGAGTCCGGTCCCGGCGGCGTGGATGCTCTTGGCCTGCTCGACCTTGGTGTGGTGGTCTTGGTGCTCGTTCTTGATGACCGACGCGAATCCGATGATGCTGCTCATGGGGCTGCGGAACTCGTGTCCGAGCGAGGCGAGCAGCGACCAGCGGTGCGCGGCGTTGTCGTTGACCTCGACCAGGTCGTTTTCGAGCGAAGTGATTTTGGACTGGAGTTTCGAGAGTCTTGGAGCGATCGCGAAGATCGGGAGGAGGATGATCGAGAACAGGAGGAGCAGGGTCCATTTCTTGATGCTCGCGATTCGTTGCTGACTGCTCTGGATCGCGTGGGCTTGGTAGAGGGTGTTGATCTCTCCCATGGTGTTGATGTAGATCGGGAGGTGCTTGCGGAGCGAGTCTGCAGAGGCGAATACTCGGCTCTGGCTGCTCTGGTTGACATAGGGCACGCGGCGGATCACGCTCTCGGAGACCAGGCTGAGCTCGGAGATGGAATGGGTGATCTGCGTTGTAGTGTAATCGAGTCGATCAAAGTACTCGGCGATGGTGAGCTGAGAGTCCGGAGCGATCGAGCGGTTCTTGCGGCGCGAGCTCAGGCGCTCGTGGCTGGTGCTCCACTGGTGGAACTGATCGGTGAAGTCCGCGAAGGCGGGTTTGATCGCTTCCCAATTCTGGGTGCGCAGCGCTAGTTCGATCTCGTCGATGGTGCTCGCGATCTTGACGCTGCGGAGTGTCTGCTCGGAGGATTGATCGACGAGCTCCTGGTTGGTTGTGCTGAGGATCGAGCTGGATTTGATCGTGATCAGCAGCGTGATCGCGAGCATGAACACCAGGCACACGGTCGTGGTGAGACCGATGTTGGTGATGAGTGCTCTGCTTGCGGAGAGCAGACGGGTTCGGATGGGGTGTGCTTCGGTCATGTTTGATTAGGCCGCGATGCTGTTGAGGGCTTTGCAGATTGCTGAGATCTCGGAGAGCTCTGTTGCGAGTGGTTCGATGGACCCTTCGGCGGCTGTTTTCTCTGTGATGTCCTCGATGGTTGCTTTCATGGAGCTCAGTCCGAGCAGCGGCGCGAGCATCTTGATGCGCTGGCATGTCTGATGGACGAGCGGCTGGTTGTCGGTGCGTGTCTGCTGGTCGAGCGTGACACCGAGCTTGGCCATTTCCATGGTGAGTGTTTGTCGAGTTTCTGGTGAGATACAGGAGCGGATGTTCTCGAGGGATTCCGGTGTCCACTCGTTGAAGATGAACTCTCCGATGGAGCAGAGGATGGTCTGCTCATCGGTCGGCCAGGGGAGGACCATATCGGCGCCGCACGCGTTGACGACGTGGAGGTCGATGGAGTTTTTGGGTTGTCCGACGAGGATGATTGGGTTCTCGAAGCCGTTCTCTCGGATGGTTCGGACGAGCTGCGGGATGGTGCTGGCGCTCTGATCGACGCGGAACAGGAGCATGTCTTGTTCTGAGAACTTCTCCATCGTTTCTTCGGTGGATTTGGCGAACTTGTAGCAGAGGTTGGAGGGGAGGAGGTACTGCCTCATGAGCGATGAGAACTCGGTTTCCTCGGAGTAGATGAGGACCTTGATGTTCATTTCCTCGGGGTTGATGCGCTCGCGTGCGTGGAGGAGGATGTCCTCAGTGTGGCTCAGGTAGTTGCGCAGCGCGATTTCTTCGTCGAACTTGATACCGATCTCATGGACGCGTCCGCCTCGGTGCTCGCATCTGGTAACCTCGCCGTATTTGGAGACGATGTTCCCGTTGAGGTCAACGAGGTCAACGGTGACGCATGTTCCGTTGTACATAAAGTTGGAGTGGAGGATCGAGACGCCTCCTTGGGAGAGGTTTCTGGACGCGACGATGAGGGTCCGAGCGTTGTGTCCGTCGGACTCGACGTGGAGACTGAGTTTGGGGTGCGCGTATCCGAGTCTGCGGTAGATTCGTTTGGCGCAGGGTTTGCCTTTGTTTGAGCTCTCGTCGAGTTTTTCGAGGAGTCGTTGGTACAGGACACCGTCGACGGAGAGTGTGTTTCTCGCTGCGTTGACGGTTCGTGGTTTGTCCATAAAGTCGTAGGCCATGGCTGTGTTCTCTCAAGCTTTCCGATCAGATCGGGTGGTGTTAAACGATGTGATGTGGTGTGGTGTGTGCGATTTGGTTTGATGTGTGGTTATGCTGCTTTCTGGGGTTGTGCTTTGATGCGTCTGCACGCGATGATGAGTTGTCTGATGTCGGCCGCGGCGTCGCGGACGGCGGTGCCCTGTGCGAGGGCGCATTCGGTTTGTACGGCGAGCTTCCCGATGGTCTCGAATCCCAACGGCGCGGCTGAGCACGAGAGCGATCGGCAGATTTTGAGACAGATGTCGTAGTCTGAGTCCCGCAGGGCACGCTCGAGCGTCAGGATCATTCTGGAGAGATCGGAGAGGAACTTTCCGAGGATCTCGTACGCGGGATCGGAGGGGTCGAGGGTTGAGTAGAGTGGTCCGGTATCGCCGTCGGCGAGGAGGAACTCGGCGAGGGCTTGGAGGAGTCGGTCACGCGTGAATGGTTTGCTGACGAGTCCTGAGGCGCCTGCCATTCTCATCTCGTCTCGGATTGTTTGTGAGGATTCGGAGGTCATGACGAGGACAGGGACGTCGATGCCTTCGCAACGGAGACTGAAGAGGATGTCGATCGCGGAGTGCTCTCCGACCTGGAAGTCGGTGAGGATCAGCTCGCACCCCTTCTGGGCTCGGCTCACGGCGGACTCTGGTGAATCGGCGACGCTGATCGTGAGACTGGTATCAACGAGGAGTTTGGTGAGGAGTTGTTGGTCGAGGTCTTCTCCGCTGATGAGCAGGACGGTGCCGTGGAGTCCAGCGGGGTCGATGCATTCGAGCGAGTACGCTTCTTGCATCGGATCGAGTCCGAGGAGTTCTTTGGTGGAGATTTCTTGGTCGAACTTGATGCCGATCTCGTGGACTTTGCCTCCGAGGTGATCGCAGCGTTGGACAGTGCCGTTCATGTCCAGGACGCCGCCCTCTTCGAAGCTCGCGGTGATGTGGCACGACGATCCGGGGTAGATGAACGAGGAGTGGAGAATGGAGATCCCGCCTCGGGAGATGTTTCGTGTGGCGACTGGGAGGGTGACCTTTGATCCTGAGGTGTGCTCGATGGTGAGGTCGGCGCGGACGACCCGGAACTGCCAGCGGACGAACTCTCGGCTTGGGTGTTTGCTCGTAGGGCGCTCGCGCTCGATCTTGTCGAGCAGCGCGTGGAGTTCCCGGATACCGATCCGGAGTGTGTTGGTCTGACTTTCGTCCATTGAGTCGATTCCGCCGAGTGTTGAAATGCACAGAGGTGCTTTGTGAGTTCGCTTGGAGGGCTCATCGGGGGAAAGTCAATGGGGTCTTACTTGAACTGGATTTCGGGCGTCAAGTCGGGGATTTGCGGTCCGATACCCACGATAAACGCGCCCGTTTATTCCGGAAAAACGGGGTACAGGGATCGCAGAATTGAGTCGCGGAACACCCTCAATGAGCGATGAGTTTTCGGTTATATGGATGTGGCTTGCGGGATCAGACGTCGAGGTTTTTGACTTCCAGCGCGTGGTCTTCGATGTACTTACGGCGAGGCTCGACTTGCTCACCCATCAGCAGTGAGAAGAGCATGCTTGCTTCTTCGGAAGCGTGCTCCCACTGGACGCGGTAGAGCGTGCGTTTGGAGTCGTCCATTGTGGTCTCCCACAGCTGCTCGGCGTCCATCTCACCCAGACCTTTGAATCGCTTGATCTCCATCCCGCGACGACCGATCTGGTGGAGCGCTTCGAGGATCGATGGGATGTTCGCGGCTTCGACGACCTTGGACTGCGTGGTGGTTTCACCATCTTCGTTCTTGGACGAGGAAGTCTTTTCGGTGACCCACGCGAAGCGTGCGGGGATGTTCTCTCCGGTGACGGATTCTTCCTGGACGAGGCCGTAGTCGTTGATGTCGAGACCGATCTCGCTGAGGTTGGCGAAGATCGAATCGAGCTCGCGGTTCTCGTGGAGCTCGCGGAGGGTCGCGAGTGGAGAATCGTCGGCTTTGAACTTCGCGGCGTACTCAGGGGAGTCTGGGTCCAGCGCGGGGGTGTTGTCGTTCTGTTCATCTTCGTCGATGATCTCGGCTTCTTGCGTGAGTCTCCATCCCTTGGATTCGAGGAGCTCGAGTGCTTCGGTCTCGGACCACGCGTAGAGGTCTTCGAGCTGGGTTGAGAGTTTGTGGGTTGGGAGCTTGCCGTCTTTGCGGGCGCTGAGGAGATCGAGGAACTTGACGCCTCGGCGTTCGGCGATGACGACGAGATCACCCAGACGTGTGAGGAGCTGGACGGCTCTTCTCGCGTCTTGACCTGAAATCGACGCGATGACCTTGGGGTCCACGCCGGGTTGTGCGGTCTCGATGTCACGGACTTGGAGGACGGATCCGTCGAGTCCGAGATCGGTGAGGGCGTTATCGAGTGTGCGTTCGTTGAGGACGTACTGCGACTTTTTGCCTCGCGTGATCTGGTAGAGCGGGGGCTGGGCGATGTAGACGTGTCCGCGGCGGATGAGTTCTGGCATCTGGCGGAAGAAGAAGGTGAGCAGGAGCGTGCGGATGTGTGATCCGTCGACGTCCGCGTCGGTCATGATGATGACCTTGCCGTAGCGGAGTTTGGTGATGTCGAAGTCGGCGCCGATGCCGCATTTGAGCGCGGCGATGAGCGTGCGGATTTCCTCGAACCCGAGGACCTTGTCGATGCGGGCGCGTTCGACGTTGAGGATCTTTCCCTTGAGGGGGAGGATCGCTTGGGTTTCCACGTCGCGGCCTTGGGTCGCGGAACCGCCTGCGGAATCACCTTCGACGATGAACATCTCGGAGCGGTCCATGTCCTTGGTTTTGCAGTCGCGGAGCTTGTGGGGCATCGATCCGCTGTCGAGCGCGGACTTGCGGCGGGTGAGCTCGCGAGCTTTGCGCGCCGCTTCGCGTGCTTGAGCGGCGACGATGCCTTTGAGGCAGAGCTTCTTCGCGTCGGCGGGGTGTTCTTCGAGCCAGTTGTTGAGGGCTTCTTGGAGCGCGCCTGAGACGAAGGACTCGATCTCTGGGTTGAGGAGTTTTTCCTTCGGCTGGTTGTTGAACTGCGGATCGGGGAGCTTGACGGAGATGATCGCGATGAGTCCTTCGCGGAGATCGTCGCCTGATGGGTTGGGGTCTTTTTCTTTGAGGATCCCGGTGCGCTTCGCGTAGCCGTTGAGTGTGCGGGTGAGCGCGGTTTTGAAACCTTGTGCGTGGGTTCCGCCGTCGACGTTGTTGATGTTGTTGGCGAAGGTGAGGAGTGTTTCGTTGTATCCGTCGTGGTACTGGAGCGCGATCTCGGCGATCATGGACTCTTCTTCGAGTTCCTTGCGGAGGTAGACGGGGGCGGAGACGGTGTTCTTGCCCTTCATCAGGTGGGTGACGTACTCGAGCAAGCCGTTCTCGGCTTTGAAGACCTCGTGCTTGAGCTTGCCGTCGGCGCCGACGCGTTCGTCGGTGAGCTTGATGGTGACACCTGGGTTGAGGAACGCGAGCTCGCGGAGGCGCGTCGCGAGCGTTTGGTAGACGAAGTTGACGTCCTCGAAGATCTCGGTGTCTGGCATGAACGTGACGATCGTTCCCGTCTCGCGGTCGGCGTTTGCGGGGATCGGTCCGATGTCGTGGATTGGTTTGGTGACGACTCCACGCTCGAAGGTGATGCCTTTGATCTGTCCGTCGCGCCAGACTTCGACTTCGAGGAGCGAGGAGAGCGCGTTGACACAGGAGACCCCCACGCCGTGGAGACCTCCCGAGACTTTGTACGCGGAGCCTTCTTGCTGGAACTTGCCACCGGCGTGGAGCTTGGTGAGCACGACTTCGACGGCGGGTTTGCCGTCGAGGGTGGGGTCGTCGTTCTTGACGGGATCGGTTGGGATCCCGCGTCCGTCGTCGGAGACTTTGATGGAACCATCGGGCTGGATGACGACGGAGACGTAGGTCGCGAATCCGGCCATCGCTTCGTCGATGGAGTTGTCAACGACTTCGTAGACGAGGTGGTGGAGTGCGCCGATGCCTGTACCACCGATGTACATGCCGGGGCGTTTGCGGACGGCTTCGAGACCTTCGAGGACCTTGATCTGGTCCGAGGAATACGCGCCGTTCTTTGGCGGGGTCGATGGTGTGTTCTGGTCGGTCATGATGTTGATGGGTTGTCCCTGTGAACGCTTTGGTGAGCGCTGAGAATCATCAGAATTGAGAGCCCGGAATCGGAGCATTATGAGCTCGAATCTGGGACAGTTATGGTAGGTCGAAAGGCACGAAAAATCCCGCGTGTTGAGTGGACAACTTGCGTTAGGGGAGCGGTTCTAAAGGCCTGAAATTGGGGTCTTTAGCGGGCGGATTACGGGCGGATCTCGACGACGGAGACGCGCTCGGCGAGGAGTTCGTAGACCATCGCGATGTCGTCGTCGGCGAGGCGGACGCAGCCCATGGATTGGTCGCCTCCGATGGAATCAGGGTCGATGGTGCCGTGGATGCCGTAGCCGGTGAGTGAGGCGTATTCGCCCACGCCGTCGAGTCCGAGCCAGTACTCTCCGATGGGGTTGCGTGGGTCGTCTGGGGTGTAGCGTTCGGAGGCGTCTCTTGGGTTGACCCAGCCTGGGTTTTCGAGTTTGTTGGTGGAGATGGTGAAGAGTCCGACTGGGGTGCCGTTGTCTTCTCCGAGTCCGACGTTGAAGGAGCGGATGTAGACCCAACCGGCGGGATCGTTCGGTGAGCCGTGGTAGAGGTCCATGCGGTGGTCGCGTTTGTGGACGATCGCGTGGAATGGGCCTCGGACGAGTTTGAGTGTTTGTCCGAGACGGATGCGTGAAGGGTTGGTGATGTTGTTGACGCGCTGGATGAGTTTCCAGTGGGTCGCGAGTTCTCGGCGAGACGCGATGCGGGAGAGGGAGTCTCCGGACTGGACTTTGTATTCTTCGCACATCGGATCGTTTGGTGCGACGACTGGTCCGAAGAGGAGGACGTCGTTGATCGCGGTGAGCTCGCTGCGCAGACGCTGTGCGTCGCGCTGCGAGAGGTCGCGTGTGTTGAGGGTCTGGGAGAGCAGGCGACGCGCGGCGACGCGGTCGTTCTGGTCGATCATGCGCTGCGCGGTGTCGAGCTGGAGACGGAGTCGGTCAGCACCGTTGGCGGTGCTGGAGGGCTGATTGGCGGGTTGCTGGGTCGGTTGGTTTGTTTGGTTGGTCTGGTTGCGTGTTGCGTCGAGCAGTGATGAGGGGTCGGAGTTTGGGTTGTTCTGCGGCGAGTTGCTTGGAGTGTTTGTTTGCGGCTGGTTGAGGGGGCGGGTGATGGGCTGGGTGATTGGCTGGGTGGTCGGTTGATTGGAAGAGAGCGTGTTCTGGATTTCTTCTTGCGTGTTTGGTCGATCCCCTGAACCTGGGAGGGTGCGGGATGGGGCGCTGTTGGAGAGCTCGATTGGTTGCTCGGTCTGTTCGCTGTTCGCTTGTTCAGCGCTTGGTTCGGTCGCGGTGGTGCTCTTTGGTTTGATGAGCGCGAACCAGAGGATCAGCGCCAGGGCGCCGACGACGAGGACAGCGGGGAGGAGCTTGCGGATGGGTGAGTTGCTGCTCCGGCGGTAGTGGACTGCGGAGGAGCGTGCGGAGCGTGACGATTGGCTTGGTAGACTCATCCGTGGTTCTCTTTATGCGTTCGTGTATGTGGCCGAGGGTGTGATAACCATGTCCATTCGCTGGTCGTGCGGATCGGTTGGGATGCGCTCGACGATTTGTTCATCGAAACAGACACCAACGAGCGTGATTGGGGTATCGCTGCGCCGGCGTGCTTCGATCCATCGATCATAGAACCCCGCGCCGCGTCCGAGCCGACGTCCGTCTGGATCGAAACCCAGTCCTGGGATCAGCGCGAGGGTGATCTGGTCGTCAGGGATCGGTTTGCAGTCGATGCGGGGTGATCGGAGGTCGTATCGGCCAATTTGTAAATTGTTGTCCAGCGAATCAATTTGCACCGGTTGCATGGTCTTGGTGTCCCAGTCGACGGCGGGAACGCAGATGGTTTTCTGTGCTTCGATGGCGCGATTGATGAACGGGTCGAGCGTGATTTCTTTGGGGAGCGAGGCGTACGCGAGGATGCACGCGTGCGTGAACAGGTCCGATTGAGTTATCCGTGTTGTGAGTGCTGCGGCGGCTTGGGCGCGCTGCTCAGTGCTCATCGCGCTGAGCGTTGCTTTGAGCGATCGGCGGAGCTGGGATTTGGTGGGTTGCTCATTCACGCTTTGGATTGTTTGGAGGCGCGGGCTTGTTCGAGGATCTGTTTGAGGATTTTTTCGGAGCCGACGTCTTTGGGTTCGTAGTAGCGTTTGGGGACTCCGAGGTAGTCTTGGCCGGTGAGTTGGTTGTCGGCGTTGTGGGAGTATTGGTATTTTTCGGTTTCGAGATCGCGGACGCGCTTTCCTGAGCCGTCGGTGTCGGATCGGGGTGAGGTGTTCCCGTCGCGGAGGTAGATGGGCACGGGGATGACGCGGTCCTTGCGGACATCATCGAGCGCGGCGTCGATCGCGACGTACGCGGCGTTGGATTTGGGCGCGCACGCGAGGTAGGTGGCGCACTGCGCGAGTGTGATGCGTGCTTCGGGCATCCCGATGCGTTCGACAAGGTCCCACGCGGCTTGGGCGATCATGATCCCGCGTGGATCGGCGTTCCCGATGTCTTCGGACGCGAGGATCGCGAGCCGGCGCGCGATGAATCGGGGGTCTTCTCCGGCGTCGAGCATGCGAGCGATCCAGTAGATCGCGGCGTCGGGGTCTGAACCACGCACGGATTTGATCATCGCGGAGATGGTGTCGTAGTGACCGTCGTCGCCGTAGGTCGCGACTTTTTGTTGGATGGAATCCTCGGCGAGTTGCTGATCGATGTGGACTTTGCCCGGCGAGCTCGAAAGCACGGCGACTTCCAATGCGGTGAGTGCGCGGCGTGCGTCGCCTTCGGATTTGAGCGCCCAGACTCGGAGCGCGTCGTCGGTGATGGTGATCGTGTGGTTCGGGAAGGCGCGGGGGTTCTCGATCGCGTTGCGGATGAGTTGTTTGGTTTCTTCTTCGTTGAGTGATTCGAGGCGGAAGAGTGTTGAGCGCGAGATCAGCGCCGAGTTGACGGCGAAGAGTGGGTTCTCTGTCGTTGCGCCGATGAGGGTGATCAGTCCGCGCTCGACATCGGCGAGCAGGACGTCCTGCTGGGATTTGGAGAAGCGGTGGATTTCGTCGAGGAAGAGGATCGTGCGTTTGTCTTGGTCGGAGAGGATGCGTGACGCGTCGTCGATAATCTCGCGGATTCGCTTCACTCCAACTGAGGCGGCGTTCTCGCGGACGAATCTACGCGAGGTTGCTTTGGCGATGACCTCGGCGAGGGTGGTCTTCCCGGTGCCGGGGGGGCCGTGGAGGATGACGGAGGTGAGGGTGTCGGCGTCGATCATTCGGCGGAGGAGTTTGCCGGGATCGAGGAGGTGGGTTTGTCCGACGATCTGGTCGAGTGATGCAGGGCGGACACGGACCGCGAGGGGTTCGACGGCTTTGAGTGCCGCGTCTCGGTTCGCTTTCCAGAGATCGTTCATACGGGAAGTGTACGGGTTTGGAATGCGGGGAATGATCGCTATTCTGTCCGCTGGGTGGTGATTTTTGAATATTTTGTGAAACAGGAAGGATCACTAGCTTTGCATTTGCTAACATATTCCTGATGTCTCCACTCTTTCTAGTTCTGATCGCCGCGGGTTGTCTCGTGGTTGGATTGATGATCGCGGGCGGTCAGCACGGGCGTTCAAAGCGTCCGCAAGTTGGTGTCTTCGATGGACTTATGTATCTGATCGGGTATCTGTACTCGCGGATTGTGCATCGCGTGGAGTTCGATGTCGAGGAGGGCGCGTTCGATGATCTGGACGGGCCCTTTATCGTGGTTTGCAATCACACGGCGGGGGTCGATCCGTTTTTGGTCTCTGCGGTGGTTCCGCGGCGGGTTCGTTGGTTGATGGCTGAGGACATGCGCGTGCGTTGGCTCGCGCCGTTCTGGAACTGGGCCGGGATTATCTTTGTGGCGCGGAATCGGCACGGGCGATCGGGCATGCGGCGCGCTAAGGCGCACCTGCTTGAAGACGGCATGATCGGGATCTTCCCGGAAGGGAAGATCGAGCGCCCTGCGGAACGGCTGCTGCCGTTTGCTCCGGGGGTTGGTGTGCTGGTCAAGCGGACGAATGCGAAGGTGCTCCCTGTGGTGATCTCGGGGACGCCTTATACATCGACGGCGTGGGAATCGCTCTGGACTGGGTCCAACGCTCGCGTGCGTGTGATGAAACCGATTGATTACAAAGAGATGGGGCTGGGGAACGCGGAGATCGCGCATGATCTGGAGCGTCGCTTCAAGGACTGGACAGGGTGGGAGCTCGGGGCACGCAAGGGGCACGAGTCTAGCGACGAACAATCAGACGCGGACATCATTCATCAGTTGAGTGATGACGCTCGCGCGATTGCGTAACGAAACTTCAACTATCGGTTAACTTGAGCAGCGCTTCGAGGCGTTGTTTGTGGATGTCTCGATCGGGCTCGATCTGGATGAGTGCTTTGAGCTGATGCTCGGCGGTGCTGTAGTCGCGGTTGAGCAGGGCCATGCGGGCGGCTTGTTCTCTTGTTGGTGCATCGAAGGGGGCGATGCGTGTGGCGCGGATCGCTTTGGTGAGTGCTTGCTGGGGCTGGCCGATCATTGCGTAGAGCTCGGCGAGTTGGTTTGCGTAGGCGGTGGTGTGGACCTCGCGTGCGTCGAGGTATTCGAGGTGGGGGATCGCGAGGGCTTGCTCGTCTGGTGATTCGGACGCGAGGTAGTGACGCGCGAGGCGTTTGTGGGGCATCTCGTCCTCTGGGCGCACGAGGATGGTGGCTTTGAGGAGTTGGAGCTGCTCGTCGCTGAGTTGATCGCCTTCGATGGAGAGGGCGAGTCCGAGTCGGAGGTTGAGCAGGTCGGGGTGATCGGGGTACTGCTCGAGCAGGTCGTCGAGTTCGTCGAGTTTCGGGAGTCCCGCGGCGGGGTCGCCGAGGAGTTCATCGAGGGGTGGGAGGTCGTCAGGGCGCAGGAGTCCACGCGAACGGAGGTCCTCGCGTGCCCACTGCGTGAACTGGTCCATGAACTCGGATTGCGAGAGGTTGAGGACCTGCTCGAACGCTTCGGGCGCTGAGCGTCCGGTCGCGGAGCTGTCCATGATGTCGCGGGGGGCGGTGGGTCCGAAGCGTTCGACGATGAACTCGAACATCCACGCGCCTTGGGCGTAGGCGAGCGCGCGGTCGGTGGGTTTCTTGGGACGCACGAACGCGATGTTGATCGAATCAAGATCAAACAGCTCGTCGTTCTGTACTGCATTGGTGAGCAGTGACCACTGCGATTGATCGCGCGGCGCATCCTCGTTAAACACGGCGTTCGCTTCGGTCATCCAGTGGATGACGCGGTTGCGCGTGCGCGAGAGGTTGACGGTGTGGGTGTATTCGTGCTGGAGCACACGCGCCCAGTCGTAGTGTCCGGCTTTGGATTTGGGACCTTCGCGCGGGGACTCGAAGGCGATGACGGGGCCGGTTGAGGCGGCCATGGTGTGGATGGAGGGCATGCCGCCGATGCGCACGGCGAACCACTCGTGGTTGGGCATGAGCTCGATGATGGTTTTGTCGGCTGGTTCGTGGTTCATCCCGCCTGGGAGATCGGAGCAGACGCGCTCGTGGATCGCTTCGAGGATTTCGGGCATCTCCCGCGCGAGCAGTTCATCGGATCCCGCTTTGTAGCGGATGATGAAATGCTCGGTCTCGATGGTCTCGTAGGTCGCGAGCTCGGTGAGGAGCCGCAGCGAGTTCTGGGCGCGGAGGTTGAAGGGGTCGAGCTTGATCGCTTCGTCGAGCGCTTCGCGTGCGGCGTTGTCTTTCCCGGCTTGCACAAGCAACAGCCCGAGCTGAAGACGGGGCTCGCCCCAGTTGGGCGCGAGGTCGATCGCTCTGCGGAGGATCTCCGCGGCGACCGTGTATTGGCGGGATTCGGACAGGGTCTTGCCTACCCACACGGCGGCGGTGGGGGATCCTGGGAACAGATCGTCGTAACGCTCGAGCAAGCGGTTGGTGGACGACATCCGGTATCCCGCGGCGGCGGCGGATGCTTCCAGAGCGCGGAGCGTTGGGTGGTTGGGAAACTTTGCGAGCGCGGGGTCGAGCGCGAACTCGGCGCCCTCCGCGTCGCGGCGGCGCAGCGCGATGCGGGCGCGGATGATCGCGCCTCCGATGGAAACGCTCGGTGGGGCGTCTTGGTCTTGCTCCGTTATGCTTGCCGCGACGGCGTCGAGGGTGGATGCGAGACTCTCGGCGTTGTCGAAATCGAATCCGTCTACGGCGATCTGTCGAGCAGGAGCATCGGCTCAGCGGCGCGGGGGTTAAGGCGGAGCGATTCGATCGCGGCGGTGTGCGCTTCGCCGAGGTTGTGATGCTCGTACAGCAGGTGGGCCTCGGCATTGCGGACGCGCCAGTCGAGACGATCAACGCGATCGCGCGCCATCCCCAGAAGGGCTTCGATCGCTTCGTAGTCCACTTTGGCGCTAACCTGCGGGCTACGGAGACGCGTGAGCTTGATGAGGGCGTCGCATCCGATCGCGAGCGCTCCCGCGTCGTCGATGGTCTGGTTTGCGAGTGTGGATTCGATGATCTCAAGCTGCTCGATCGCTTGATCGATTTTGCCGAGCAGTTCGAGCGCGGAGGCGCGGATGAAGGCGGATTCGATGGTGGTGGTGTCTGTCTGCTCGATCAGGGTCAGCGCTTGTGCGGGATTACCGATCTCAAGTGCAGCGGCGGCGCGAAGGGGCAGCGGGGTATCGGGGTTGTCGAAGATGGGGTTGGCGAAGTCGTGGAGGTCGAGGGCGATCTGCGCGGCTCGTTTTGGGGTGTCGAGGTCTTCGTTGATCCACTGGCCATGCAGAACGCGGAGGTCGGCGCGTTCGTTCTCGGTGAGGAACTCGGCGTTGATGCGATCGAGCACGGCGCGGATGGTCTGCTCGCGTGTTTGCGGATCGGGTTCTTTGAGCTTGACGGCGCGGTCCTTGGGATCGACCGGCTCGATGGGCTGGGCGAGGGAAGATGCTGAGAGGACAGAGCCGGCGAGGAGGGCGAGGAGCGAACGGCTGATGCTCATGGCGTGGACTCGTTGATTCGGTCTTCGAGGGGTTTGGTGTCGATCAGTTGGTTTTGGTCGTCATCGGCATCGCCGCGCCAGACGGCGGTGTGCGTGCGCCATCCCGCTTCGGGGGGTGGGGTGGTGGTGTCGAAGAGGGAGTTGTCGAGCTCGATGTTGGTCTGGACGTCGAAGAGCTGGACGATCTGCAGGTCTCCGGTCCAGTCCGCTTTGACGTAGAGCATCGGGAGGAGGGAGGACTTGTCGAACCAGATGCGGACCCATTCCCAGTCGTCTTCGACTTTGGTGCCTGGCTTGGGGGTGAGCTTGATCTGCTGGGCGCCTTCGACGGTGGGCGCGAGGAACGAGAGCTCAGGAAAGTCGGGGTGGTCCATGAGTCCCGCTTCGTGATCGTGGAGCTCGATGTTGTAGGACTCGAAGACGCGATCGGTGTTGCGTCCGAGCGAAACCCAGAATGGCGCTTCGCGCATGAGCTCCATCGGATCAAGTTCCTGATCCGCGGCGACGAGCTCGCGTTTGTTGAACTGCTTCTGGTCCGGGAGACGCTCGACGAACCAGCGTCCATCGAAGATGTAGTGCTCGCGGATGTCTTCTTGGCGATCGTCGATCTCCAGCAGATGGAAGCGTACGGCGTAGTCACGATGCTCGGCGTTGTACTGGTCGTCGCGGAGGGTGCGGAGGTAGAGGTTCCCGAGTCGTTTCTGGATGTCGGACTCGAGCGCCTGGATGACGGTGTATTGGACATCGCCGGTCATGGAGGTGACTTTGGTGTCCTGGTATGCGAGTTTGTCCATGAACGCTCGCGCGGGATCGACCTGAGGGGTCGAATCGGCGGCGGGCTGGAACGCGAGTGCGGTTGCGATGAGCAGGGCGTGGAGCAAGACAGACCTCGTTACTAGGCAAGAGTTCCTACATGGTATTCAACGCGTGAACCGCTGAATTGTTGCATTGCTGACGATGTACGACCATTATGACGGATTCAGCGTGTCGATGGTCGCATCGGGGTCGCTCAGGTACAGCTCCGCGATCGCGGCGGCGGCGATCGCGTCGCGGCGTTTCTTCTTCTGCTTGTGCGTCAGTCCGGTCTGGGACATCTTGGAATCCGCAGCGACGGAGGTCCGGCGCTCATCGACGAGGATGATGGATCGATTGGTGTGGGCCGCGAGGCGCTGGGCGAAGTCTTTGACCAGCTTGGCTCGAGGACCCACGCTGTCGTCCATGTTGAGGGGGAGTCCGATGAGGATCTCGCAGTCGCTTGGTTCTGATGCGATCTCTTTGGCGAGTGCTTCGAGCAGGCGCTTCCCCTCGTCGTGATCGATGGGGACTTCGATGAGTCCAGCGGGGGAGGCGATGCTGGTGATCCGATCGGCGCGTGCGAGTCCGGTCCGCTGGTCACCAAGATCGATCGCGAGGATGCGCATGGGCAAGTGTATGGCTGCTGAGCTCTTTACTTGAGTTCCGTTTGCAGTTCCTGATGGAGCTTCTTTATGTCCTGGGCGCGGTCCTTGGGGATGACTAGTGTGGCGCGGTCGGTGCGGACGATGATGAGGTCGTCGCATCCGACGAGGGCGATGGTGTGGTCCTTGTCGCTGGCGCCTTCTCCGATGACGATGTTGCCTTTGGAGTCATGCGATGCGAGGTTGATTCCGATGGTGCGGTTGTCGTCCGCGTCCGGCTTGATGGTCTCGGCGTAGCTCGGCCAGGATCCGACGTCGAGCCAGGTGATGTCCATTTTGACGCCGACGATGGTGACGTCTTTGGCGGAGTTGGCGGGTTCCATGATCCCGAAGTCCACGGAGGTTTTTTCGAGGCGCGGATAGATGTCGTCGAGGACCTGCTGTTGGTGGTCGGTGCCCCACGCGTCGATCAGCGCGTCGATGTGCTCCGCGTTGGTGGGCATGTAGCGGCGGTAGAGATCGAGGAAGGTCTTGGCGTGGAATACAAACATCCCGGCGTTCCAGTCGTAGCGTCCTGAAGCGAGGTACGCTTCCGCTTTTTCGAGCGGTGGTTTTTCGACGAAGCGGGAGACTTCGAAGGCTTGGCCTTCGGTGCCTTCGATTGCTCTGCCCTGCTCGATGTAGCCGTATCCGGTGGCGGGGTGGTCTGGTTTGATCCCGAAGGTGACGAGGCGCGAGGGGTCTTCCTCGACGAGCTTGTATCCGAGGTCCATGGATTGGTTGAACACGTCCGCGGGCTCGATGAGTTGGTCTGCGGTGAGGACGGAGAACACGGCGTCGGGGTCTTCTTTGGAGAACACAGCGGCCGCGAACGCGACGGCGTTGACGGTGTCGCGTGGTTGGGGCTCTCCGAGGATGCGGTCCTTGGTGAAGGTGGTGAGCGATGCGAGGATCTGATCGGTGTAGCGTGCGCCGGTGCAGATGTATTGTCTGTCCTGCGGGACGAGGCCTTCGAGACGATCCGCGGCGAGTTTGAGGAGCGAGGCACGCGAGCCGTCGGGCTGGTGGATGAAGTCGATGAGTTGCTTGGGTTGTCCGTCGCGGGACATCGGCCAGAGTCTGGTGCCGGAGCCGCCGGCCATGATCATCGCGTAACGCATAGTGGGGATTCCTTGGGAGGACGATCGGATGGATTACCCGCCCGCGAAGACGGCTTGGACAATGGTATCTGTATCGGCGTCCTGACCTGTGCGGGACAGCGCGATCTCGACCTTTCTCGCGGCTTCTGGGCGTGTTTCTCCCAGAGACATGAGGGCCGCGACGGCTTCAGCGGCGGGTCCGGAGCTGAAGGTGGGCTCGATCAGCGATCGGGATTGGGTAGTGCCTTGGATGATCGCGTCTCCGGCGAACTGTTCGACCTTCCCGGTGAGTTCGGCGATGATGGTCTCGGCGGTGCGTTTGCCGATCTCTGGGAGCTTGGTGAGTGATTTGGCGTCTTTGGTGATGATGAAGGACGCGATGGTGGAGGGGGGCTCGGTGAGGGCTCGAAGTGCTTTTTTGGTCCCGACGCCTTTGACGGAGGTGAAGGTCTCGAAGAAGGCGCGTTCGTCGGCGGATCCGAATCCGATGAGGCGCGGTATGAAGCTGGTGCCTTGTCCCTGTGCTTCCAGGAGCGTGCGGGTGTGGAGGGTGATGGTGGTGCCGAGCTTGGGTTCGAGGGTGTCGGCGAGGTAGACAGGGATGAGTGCTTCGATCGCGAGGCCTTCGATGAATCCGGCGGCGGAACCACCCCCCGGAACGAGGGTGGCGATGGGGATCGACTGGCGGCTGATGGATTCGAGCGTTGCGGACAAGCGGGTGATCATGACCTGAGCATACACGCGATCGGGCGGGTTCGTGGGCGGATCGGATGATTTGGTGGCTGAGTGGACGCGAGTTGGTCGATAGATGATCCATGGCACCACGCACGTTGATCATCGGGACGCCCGAGAGCGCTGATTTACTGTCCAGACAGGTCGCGATGGTCGCGGACCCTCCGGAGCTGATCGGGGTGGTCTTGGTCGATGGTGATCCTGGGATCAAGTCCATCAACGGATTGAGCGTGCTGGGACCGATCGAGGCGATCGGAGCGGTCTGCAGCGCGGCGGGGGTTGCGCAGGGGATCGTGTCGCTCCCGGCGGCGTATCGGGATCAATGGCGCTCGATCAGCACGGAGCTGCGGAGGTCGGGGGTGATCGAGCGGTTCGTGACTCCGATGGACGAGCTGCTCAACAGCGCCCCGGCGGTGGGTGAGCAAGCGAGCGTGCAGCTGAGCAACACGAAGATTGATCTTGGGAAACTCGTCGGACGACAAGCGCACAGCATCGATCGTGATCTGGTGGGTGAGAACATTACCGACAAGTGCGTGCTCGTGACCGGCGCGGGTGGGTCGATCGGATCGGAACTGGTCAAGCAGATCGCGAGCTTTGGGCCGAGAAGGATCGTGCTGATGGAGCGCTCGGAGAACGCGCTTTTCGGCGTTGATCGCTGGCTCAAAGAAATCCATCCGGAGATTGAGCGTGTCGCGATTCTTCATGATGTGGTTGATTCGGCTACGACGCTCTCGCATCTGGAGCGCTGGGGTCCGGAGGTGGTGTTGCACGCGGCGGCGCACAAGCATGTGCCTTTGATGGAGGATCATCCGTCGCACGCGGTGACGAACAATGTGTTTGGGACCAAGTCGATCGCGGACGCGTGCGTGGCGACTGGTGTGGATCGGTTTGTTTTGATTTCGTCGGATAAAGCCGTGAATCCGGTGAATGTGATGGGAGCGACGAAGCGGATCGCGGAGATGTACACGCAGTCGCTCGCGGCGCAGGTCGAGTCGATTCCCGGCAGCGACACCAAGCTGAGCATGGTGCGGTTCGGGAATGTGCTCGGATCCGCGTGCAGCGTGCTTGAGATCTGGGCGGATCAGATCAGTGCGGGAAGACCAATTACCGTGACCGACGAGCGGATGACGCGGTACTTCATGACGATCCCGGAAGCGGCGACGCTTGTTTTGCAAGCGGGATCGATGAGCGGGTTTGACACGTTTGGTGGGGGCGAGGTGTTTGTGCTTGATATGGGAGAGCCGATCAATATCTTCACGCTGGCGCAGCGGTTTGTGCGCGCGTGCGGGTACTCGCCGGTGATCGGCGAACCGGCGGGGGGTGTGGGTCCCGCGGAGGTCCCGATTATCCTGACAGGCTCGCGTCCGGGCGAGAAGCTCCACGAGCAGCTGAGCTACGACGCGGAAGAACTGACCAAGACGGCGCATCCAGGGATCGCAAGATTTAATGAGGACGATGCGTGGTTCATCGATTCGATGGACGAGCTGATCGCTCGGCTTGATGAGGCACGGACCTCGACGTCGCGTCAGGAAGTGATCCGCGCGATCGCTTCGATGATCCCGACGATGAACATCAAGTCCGCCGGCGTGGTGTCCGCGGCGTGAGTTCACGACAAGGAACAGTTGAGCTGATCAAGGTGCAGCGGGCGCATCTAGAGGTGTTCTTCCAAAATCAGCAGGACACGGAGGCGAACGATCTCGCGAAGGTCTTCCCGCGCGATCGCGATGACTTTGAGGCGCACTGGGGGCGGATCATGGATGATCGGGAGACCATCGCGCGTTCGATTGTCTATGAGGGCGAGGTGGTCGGGAACATCAACGCGTTCTGGGTCGAGTCTGAGATGAATGTGGGGTACTGGATCGAAAAGGTGCACTGGGGCAAGGGGATCGCGACGAGGGCGCTTCGGGGATTGCTTGAGATCGTGGAGACTCGGCCGATCATCGCGCGCGTTGCGATGGGGAATGCTGGGTCGATCCGCGTGCTCGAATCCAACGGCTTCGTGAAGATCGCGGAGGAGGATTCTCCAGGGACGGATCGGTACGCGGCGTGCCGAGAAGGGGTGTTCCGGTTGGACTGAGAGCAGTGATTACGAGTCAGAATCGTGGTTTTTGTGCATATATTCGGGATATCCTTGGCACAATCAGATTCCTTACAAAACGATTGACAGTCTGGGTTGTGTTTGGTAGGATGCGCGTATGGTTCCCAAAGTACGCAGCTTCATCTTGTCGGGTATTGACGCTCAGGTGTGCGAGATCGAGATCGATCTCGACGACACGCAACTCCAGAAGGAGACTGTGGTGGGTCTTCCTGACGCGGCGGTTCGTGAGTCGCTTGAGCGCGTGCGATCCGCGATGGGGAACTCGGGATATCCGATGCCTCGCGGGAGGACGCTGATTAATCTGGCACCGGCGCATGTGCGGAAGGAAGGTCCGGCGTATGACCTCCCGATCGCGGTGGGGGTGCTCATCGCGCAGGGGGTGATCCAGCAGCGCGTGCCGGCGGGAGTCGGTGGTGGTAGCGGGTGGACTGGTGGAGTGGGTGAGTCGTCGGAGGAACTGTTTGGATTGGATCCGAGGTCGGTATTGATCGCGGGGGAGCTCGCGCTTGATGGGCGCGTGCGTCCGATCCGAGGGGTGATCGCGATGACCTCGCTCGCTAAGTCACTCGGGCTGGATGCGGTGATTGTTCCCGATGCGAATGCGCCGGAGGCGGCGGTGGTTGACGGGGTGCGCGTGTTCGGGGTGTCGTCGCTGGCGCAGGTGGTGGGGTTGTTCAATGGTGGCCTTGAGCTTGAACCGACGCCGGCGGTGGATGTGGCGTCGATGCTTGAGTCGTCGCGCGCCAGCGTGGACTTTGGGGAGATTAAGGGGCAGGAGTCGGTCAAGCGGGCGCTCGTCATCGCGGCGGCGGGGCAGCACAACATCGTGATGCTCGGACCTGCGGGGACTGGGAAGACGATGATGGCCAAGGCGCTGCCTGGGATTCTGCCGCCATTGACTCCGGAGGAAGCGATCGAGGTGACGCGGATCTATTCGTCCGCGGGCGAGCTTGAGGCGGGGCGTGGTTTGATTTCGAGTCGTCCGGTGCGCACGCCGCATCACACGGCGAGCAGTCCCGCGATTGTGGGGGGTGGGATTGTGCCAAGAGCGGGGGAGATCTCGCTGGCGCATCATGGGGTGTTGTTTCTGGATGAGCTTCCGGAGTTTCCGCGGAGAGTGCTCGAGACGATGCGGCAGCCGCTTGAGGATCGGGTGGTGACGATCGCGCGGGCGCACGGGTCGGTGAAGTTTCCGGCATCGTTTATGCTGGTGGCGGCGATGAATCCGACCCCGCGTGGTGACGTCGCGCCTGGAGAAGTGGGGCAGCAGGAGATGGATCGGTACTTGTCGCGGATCAGTGGGCCGTTGATGGATCGGATCGATCTGCATGTCGAAGCACCGGCGGTGCCTTGGAAAGAACTGAGCGGGAAGGCGACGGGTCCAACGACGGCGCAGATGGCGGAGCAGGTGCTCGGCGCTCGATCGATGATGCGGAATAGGCAGGGTGCGACGGTGAACTCGGTCCTGCGCGGACGTGAGCTCGACGAGATGATGTCGCTGAGTGAGTCGGCGCAGATCCTGCTTGAGCAAGCGATGACGCAGCTTGGACTGAGCGCCCGCGGATATGACAAGGTTCGGCGCGTCGCACGCACGATCGCGGATGTATCGGGGAGCCGAGACGTGCTCCCGGAGCATGTCGGCGAGGCGGTGCAGTATCGATTGCTGGATCGGCGCGTCTGATTTGCTCGGACGAACGGGGAAAGTGTCCCTATCGTGTTGCTCTTCTGATGATCTGCTTTGACGGGAGCGGATCTGAATTACATATCAAGGAGCGCGTCGATGGTTCTTCCTGCTTGGGTCCGAGTCTTCTCTTTCGTCTTTGTGGTGCTGTGTGGTTCGCTGTTGAGCGGATGCAGCGGCGGTGAATTCTTCCGCAAGGACTCGCGCAATGCTGTGATGACCAACTCGGTCGGGGCGATCGACGAGAACTACCGCCGAGCGGGAGGAGAGGGCGGCGACAACATCTTCCGCGCGATCGATCTCCCGACCCCAAACGATCAACGGCTCGGATCGGGAGCGCCGGGACCAGACTACTGGCAGCAGCGGTGCGATTACACCATCGACGCGACGCTCGATACGGAGAGCGATTCGGTGCGTGCGTCGATGACGATCCGGTACACCAACAACTCGCCTCATGAGCTTGAGTACATATGGATGAATCTTGAGCAGAATCTGTTCCAGCTTGATTCGACGGGTTCGCAGTCGCGCACGCCGGGTTCGGTGATGAAGATGCTGGAGTACGACTTCGATGGTGGGTACTCGATCAGCAATCTCGCGGCTTCGGGTCAGGCGATGGAGATGAAGGTCTATGACACGCTCGGGAAGATTGATCTGGATCAGCCGATCATGCCGGGGCAGGTGTTCGTGTTCTCGTTTGACTTTGAGTTCAAGGTTCCTCCAGCGCTGCGACGGATGGGGATGGAGACTGTTGAGGACGGGAAGATTTATGAGCTGGCGCAGTGGTTCCCGCAGGTGTGCAAGTACGACGATGTGAACGGTTGGAACACGCTGCCCTACTTGGGGTCCGGCGAGTTCTACACGGACTTCGGGGATTACCAGGTCTCGATCACGGTGCCGAGGAGTTACCTGGTTTCCGCATCGGGGTTGCACACCAATGAATCGGAAGTCCTGACACAGACGCAGCGTGATCGGTTGGCGCAAGCGGACGCGAGCGATGAGCCGATCTGGATCGTGACCAAGGACGAGATCGGGAGCGATGCGATCCGTCCTGCTGGTGATGGTCCGATGACGTGGGAGTTTGAGATCCAGAACGCGCGGACTTTCGCGTGGGCCGCGAGCGATGCGTTTATGTGGGACGCGTGTCGTGCGACGATCACGGATGAGAACGGCATGGAGACAGCCGTGCGTTGTCAGTCGTTGTTCCCGGTCGAGGCGGAGGTCTGGGGCAACGACGACGAGGACGGCGGATCGACTCGGTACATCAAGCACTCGATCGAGTACTACTCGGATTGGTTGTCGCCGTATCCGTATCCGGTGATGAGCAATATCAATGGTCCTGAGGGTGGGATGGAGTATCCGGGGATTATCTTCTGCGGCTCGCGGACGAATCCGGAGGGGTTGTTCGGTGTGACGGATCACGAGATCGGTCACATCTGGTTCCCGATGATTGTGAACTCTGATGAGCGCCGTTACATGTGGCAGGACGAGGGGTTCAATACTTTTATCAACATCTACTCGAAGGCGGCGTGGTACGGCAAGAAGCCGGACATCAAGCGGCACATGGAGCAGACGGCTGAGTTGTGTTCTTCGATTCATCAGCAGCCGATCGTGACGAATCCGGATCGGGCTTGGCCTCGCTGGGTTGGGCGGTTGATGTATCGCAAGACGGGGTACGGGTTGTACCTGCTGCGTGAGTTCATTTTGGGACGCGAGCGGTTTGATGATGCGTTTGCGCAGTACATCGAGTGGTGGTCGTTCAAGCATCCGCAGCCGAGCGATTTCTTCCGGACGATTGAGGACGCGGCGGGGACGGATCTCGCATGGTTCTGGCGCGGATGGTTCCTTGAGCCGACGGCTTTGGATCTTGCGGTCGTTGAGGTGGCGCAGGAAGAGGGGAATGCCGCGATCGTGGTGATCGATTCGCTGGGAGATATGGTGATGCCTGTCCCAATGCAGATCATATATACCGACGGGACGGCGGAGAGCAGAACGCTTCCGGTGCAGGTCTGGCACACGACCACGCGATGGAATGCGGGGATCACGACTGATGGCAGGCGGATCGATTCGGTGACGATCGATCCGGACAAGTTGCTCCCTGATGTTGATCGCAGCAATAACCGCTGGGAGCGCTAAGAACGATTGAGTTGCGTGCAACCTTTGGGTACGCAATTGTCTACACTCGCTTGTGTACCAAGCGCAGCTGACGAAGAAATACCTGACGAGCAAGCTGATGCCCATCCTCGCGATGCTGGCGGTGATGCTGTCTGTCGCGACGATCCTGATCACGTGGTCGGTGATGGGGGGGTTCCTCAAAACGCTGGTGAACTCGGGGAGATCGCTGATCGGCGATGTCACGGTGTCGTGGCCCAACGTGGGGTTTGCGCACTATGAGGAGCTGATCGCGATGCTCGAGGAGGACGAGCTGGTGCAGGGGGCGACGCCGATTATCGAGACGTTCGGGTTGATCCAGCTTCCGGACGATCGGATCGAGCTGATCACGATCAAGGGGATCGATGTCGAGAGCTACAACCGCGTGACGACGTACGAGGACACGATCTGGTGGAAGCCGATCGATGAACCCACGGCGAAGGACAAGGACGCGTCTGATGTGAGGCTTGAGCCTGAGTTCAAGCAGGCGATGGAGATGTTCCGCTCCAACGCGATGACGCTGACGAGACTGAATCCAGAATCGGGGATCACGGAGCAGGCGGGGGTGCTGGGCGTCGAGGTGACAGGGCTCAACGTCCGCACGCACGACGGGATTTACGATCCGCGTCAGTTCGGGTTCCGCGCGCTTCCAAGCGGCGGGGTTGAACGTGTGCCTGGATTCATGCCCGCGGGTGGTTCGGTGGGATTGACGGTGCTGTCGCTGGACTCGACGGGCAAGCCCGTGGATCCGGTGACGCGGACGATCCCGATTGCCAACGAGTTCCAGTCGGGGATCTATGAGATTGATACGTCGACGATCTTTGTGCCTTTGGACGTGATGCAGGAGATGCTGCGTCTGGACGAGGCGCGGAAGGTCGAGGTGGTTGAGAATCCGTTTGCGACGGAGATCGATCCCGAGACTGGGAAGCTGCGTCCAAAGCGGAGCGAGGTCGTGGGGATCGATCCGGCGCGTGTGACGACGCTGCTGGTCAAGGCAGAAGACGGCGCGGTGCTCAGCGAGGTCCGCGATCGGGTGTATGCGATCTATCAGGAGTTTGAGGAGAAGCACACTGGTGAGGTCCCGAGCTCGTTCTCGATGGATAACCAGGTGCGCACGTGGGAAGAGATGAACGCGACGATGATCAACGCGGTCAAGAAGGAGACCGGCTTGGTGCTGTTTATCTTCGGGATCGTCTCGTTTACCAGCGTGTTCCTCGTGCTTGCGATCTTCTGGTCGATGGTCAGCGAGAAGACGAAGGACATCGGGATACTCAGGGCTCTGGGCGCTTCGACTCCCGGCGTCGCGTGGCTGTGGATCCGCTACGGCACGGCGATCGGGCTCATCGGCGCGACGGTCGGGACGGCTCTCGGAGTGCTGGTCGTGCGGAACATTAACGCGATCCATGATTGGCTCGGAGCGACGTTCAACCTCGTGATCTGGGATCCGCGGACGTACTACTTCATCGAGATCCCGCACGAGGTGGAGATCTCCAAAGCGATCATCGTGTTTGTGGTCGGCGTGCTGACCTGCGTTCTTGGTTCGCTCATCCCGGCGTTCCGATCCGCTCGCATGGATCCTGTCAAAGCGTTGAGGTTTGAATAGTGCACCCCCAAAGTGATCAAACCCCAATCCTCGAGGTCAAGAGCGTTCGCAAGACGTACAAGCTTGGGCGCGTCAAGGTCCCTGTTCTGCACGGCGTGGACCTCACAGTTCATCACAAGGAATGGATCACGATCCTCGGCGCTTCGGGATCTGGCAAGAGCACGCTCATGCATCTGATCGGTGGACTCGATCGCCCGGACAAGTATCCAGAAGATCCCGCATCCATCGTCTACGGCGATCGCGTGATCACCAAGCTCGGCGCCAAAGCATTGGATCGGTACCGCTCGACGGAAGTGGGGTTCGTGTTCCAGTTCTATCACCTGCTCCCGGAGCTTGATGTGCTGGGGAACGTGTGTATCGGCGCGATGATCCGACACGGGCGATGGGGGTATGTCTCCAATCGCAGAGCCGTGGAGAAACGTGCCAAGGAACTCCTCGAGCGGTTCGGACTCAGCGACCGCATCAAGCATCGTCCGGCGGAACTATCGGGAGGCGAGCGCCAGCGCGTCGCGATTGCGCGGGCGCTGATCAATGAGCCGGCGCTGCTGCTTGCGGATGAACCAACGGGGAACCTGGATCTCAAGACGGGCGAGTCGATTCTGGAAGTGCTCGCGGAGCTGCAGCGTGATTCGGGATTGACGATGGTCATGGTGACACACGACGAGCGGATCGCGGCTCGCGCTGATCGCGTGATCCGTCTGATTGATGGACGCGTGGTCGAGCAGATGGGCTCTGAGAGCGTGTGAGCGGCGGCTGGGGCGACTGATTCTGGACTTTTTGGTTGGAATCTCATGGCTTGGGTTCTACGATTGAATGACAAAGCAAGTGTTTCCTAACAATGGAACATGCGCGTGATCGTCCGTCGGTACGGAGTGATTCGTCTTTGTCAGTGGAGAACATGCTTTGAGCACCGCACACGCTAATCCATCGGGAGCCGGTTCCAATACGGAGTTGGTGAAATCGCAGGTGACGCTGACGGGGATGAGCGGCAAGCAGATTGTCGCGGACGTCGTCGAGTGCGGCTCTGGGGTTCCGGTCGTGTTCCTGCACGGGCTCGTGGGTCTCAACGAGCACTGGGAGCATGTTGTGCGCTCGATCTCGGATCGGGCACGCTGCGTGACGCTTGAGATGCCATTGCTGTCGCTCCGCAAGTCGGACTGCTGCATCCAAGCGGTCTCGGCGATGACGATGCAGTTCATAGACAAGCACTTTGACGAGCCGGTCGTGCTGGTGGGCAACTCGTTCGGGGGGCATGTCGCGCTTCGTGTGACGCATGAGCGTCCCGAACTTGTGCGTTCGCTGGTGCTCGCGGGATCGAGCGGATTGATCGAGCGGACAGTCGTCAAGGGCGCGCCGGTGCGTCCGACGCGGGAGTGGCTGATCGAGAAGATCGGCGAGCTGTTCTACGACAAGTCGTTCATGGATCCGGGGGATGTGGATCGCGCCTACGCGCTGCTCAACGAGCGCGGCGGGGCGCGGGCGATGGTCAAGCTCTCCAAGAGCGCTCGCAGGGACAGCATGGCGGATGATCTTGGGGAGATCGAGCAACCGACGCTGTTGATCTGGGGCAAGGAGGACGTGGTGACGCCTCCGAGCGCGGGTCAGGGGTTCACGGAGCTGATGCCTAACGCGGAGCTGTTCTGGATTGAGAACTGCGGACATGCGCCGATGATCGAAGCGCCTGAGCCGTTCGCTGAAGCGATGCACGAGTTCTTTGATAAGCAGGGCTACCCTCGCGGGACCAACTCGTAAAGAGCACACACAACATGCGCGCACCAACTCCCAACGCCGGGTATTCCATGACGAGTCTTGTCGGTGCGGCACTGCGGGCGCGCGTCGAGCGCCGTCGCCGAAAGCTCAATGACCTTGCGTACTGGAACGCATCGACGTGCACGATCCAGGCGCAGCAGCTCCGCAAGAACCTGCTCGTGAGCGCTAATACGGACTTTGGGAAGAAGCATGGCTTTGGCGCGATCGCTCGGAACGACAACGATGCGGAGATGATCGATGCGTATCGCAAGGCGCTGCCGATCAATGACTGGTATGTGTTCCAGGATTCGATCTCTCGCATGCGGGATCGGGGCGAGTCGGATGTGCTCTGGCCGGGACGCGTGGGGCACTTTGCGCAGACTTCCGGGACGACGGCGGGTGACAAGTACATTCCAGTCAGCGAGGAGATGTTCCGATCGAACTACCTCGCGTCGCTTGATATCTTCGCGCATCTGATTAATCGCGGCGTGCATCCCGAGCGGATGATGGGCGGGCGATGCTTGTTCCTTGGTGGTTCGACGGATCTGGAGTATAACGAAGCGGGGATCGCGACGGGTGATCTGTCGGGATTGGTGACGCCGTTGATTAAGTGGCCGTTGTCGATGATTTATTCTCCTGGTCCTGAGGTGGCGCTGATGAGTCACTGGCCCGACAAGATCGAGGCGATGGCGCAGCTTGCGATCAAGCAGGACATCCGTTTCATCTCTGGGATGCCGAGCTGGGCGCTGGTGCTGATTGATCGTGTGATCGAGCTTGCGAACGAACGCGGGATCAAGGCGACGTGCGCTCGCGACGTTTGGCCAAACCTTGAGGTGTTTGTGCACGGCGGGGTGAACTACAAGCCGTTTATCGAGCGGATGAGTCTCGCGTTTTCGGGTGATCCGGAGATCGACTTCCCATGCCGGCAGGAGCTGTATCCCGCGTCCGAGGGGTTCATCGCGATGCAGGACACGGAGGATGATCCTGGGATGCGTCTGCTGACGGACAACGGGATCTTCTTTGAGTTTGTGCCTCGCAAGCAGATTGATGATGAGAATCCGGATGTGTTCTCGTGCTGGGAGGTCGAGAAGGGACAGCAGTACGTCGTGGTGATGAGCACCAACGCAGGTCTCTGGCGATACGTGATCGGGGACGTGGTCGAGTTCGACACGATCCCGAGCGGGTTCAGCGGGCAAGGCGGCGAGGGGCCGGCGCGTTTGCGGATCGTGGGTCGGCATCGGCATTTCATCAACGCGTTCGGGGAGAACCTGATCGGCGAGCATATCGAGGATGGAGTAAGCGCCGCGTCCAAAGCGATCAGCGCGACGATCGGCGAGTTCACCGCGGCGCCGGTCTATCCATCCCAGACCACTCGCGCGGGGCTGGAAGTAGCCGTGGAGTTCTCCGTGGCTCCGAGCATGGATCAGCTGATCCGGTTCCGTGACGTGTTTGACGAGAAAGTGCGATCGATCAATGTGGACTACAACACGAAGCGGTCGGACTCTGTGGGGATGAGTGAGCCGACGATTACGGTGCTCCCTGACGGGACTTTCCATCGCTGGCTGGACATGAAGGGCAAGCTCGGGGGTCAGCACAAGTGTCCGAGGTGCGCCAATCATCGAGAAATACTGTCTGAAGTGGTTCAGGCGGCGCACGCTGAGACTGTTTGATTTCTGCATAGAAAGTGTCTGCGCGTTCCTCTATAGTCCTTGAAGCGGGGAATTTAGACACTAGCGGGAGATTTAGAATGTCAGTACGCAACGTCGTCCATGCCGCGGACGCGATCCTTGAACAACTCAATGACTACATCGCGCTCGTCGATGATGACCAGTACACGCGAGCATCGAAGATCTTCCCGGCTGGGACGGTCGGCAAGCACATCCGTCACACGCTCGACCACTTCCGCGCCTCGATCATGACACCAGCGAGCGAGAAGATTGATTACGATCATCGCGCTCGAGGGGTAAGCGTGGAATCCGACCGCGAAGCCGCGATGTCGGAGATCACCAAGCTCCGCGGAGCACTGGGTGGGCTCGGAGAGGACGCACTCAACGAGGACGTGACCGCTGAGGTGATGTGCTCTGGGGATGGGTGCTGTGCAGAACTCCGCTCCTCGCGCGGGCGCGAGATCTTCTTTGCGCTCCATCATGCGATCCACCACAACGCGATCCTCAAAGCGATCGCGGCGGAATACGGCATCGAGCTCGATCCGGCGTTCGGGACCGCGCCGTCGACGATCAACTACGAGTCCGGATTGGCATCCAACTGATATGTGCACGCTCAGTGTTATCGAGTTGCCCCAAAGCGGGTACAGGGTTGTCCATAGCCGCGACGAGCAGCGGTTGCGTGGTCGTGCGTATCCACCAGCGGAGCGGATGATCGGCAGCAAGCGGGTCTGGTATCCAACAGACAGCGACGCGGGAGGGACCTGGGTGGTCTGCGACGCGGACGGGATCACGGCGGGGGTGCTGAACTTCAACTGCGAAACGCGCCGAAACCCAAACCCCACACAATCGCGCGGCGAGATCCCATTGATGATGATCGAGCACTCGGATCTTGATTCGATGCTTGAGATGCTGCAGGAAATGGATCTCTCTGTCTACGCGACGTTTACAGCGTTTGCGATCAAGCCGGCGGCGTCTGGGGTCCAGACGCTGATTGTTGAATGGGACGCGAATGAGCTTCGGGTTGTCCGCACCCCTGATCAGGCGTTTGAGCCGATTGTGGTCGCGTCATCGGGATTGGGGGATGAGCTGGTGCAGGTGCGCGTGCCTTTGTTTGAGGAGATGGTCGCGGCTGATCCGACCCCTGAATCACAGGACGCGTTTACCCACCATCGCTGGGATGATCGTCCGGAGTATTCGGTGCTGATGTCTCGCAAGGACGCTCGCACGGTGAGCATCACGACGATCGAGTTTGGTGGTCCGCAGAGCGGGGATGGGGTCCCTGAAATGAGCTACGAAGAGCTTGCGGAGAATGACCCCGCACACGACCCGATCGGGGCGGGGATGCTACAGTAGTGGCACCATGAGCGAGTTCCTCCATAATCTCATCGACTGGCAGTTCATCATCTCGGCTCTTGCAATGGGGGTTGGTGTGCACATCATCCTTGGTTGTGCCGCACTCTCGATCTGGATCGAGCGGAAGCTGTCGTCGTATATCCAGGACCGGATCGGTCCGAACCGCGCGGGCTTTGACTTCGGTCTCCCGTTCCTCGCGTTCCTCAAGGGGATGCTGGGGCTCGGTCAGGTGCTCGCGGACGGCATTAAAGCGGTGACCAAAGAAGACTACACCCCACCCAATGTGGACAAGGTGCTCTTCACGCTCGCGCCGATGCTCTCGGTGATCCCGGCACTCATGGCGTTCCTGATCCTCCCGCTCGGCGGATACATGGAAATCCCAGCGGCGCAGGACATGGCGTTCTTCCGATTCCTCATGGACCTCCCTTGGTACGTTGGTGGTGGGGTGTTCACTTTCATCTTTGCGGATATGCAGGCGCAGGTCGTGTCGGTCGCTGGAGCGGATGTCTCGATCGGGATCATCTACGTACTCGCGATCGCATCGGTCGGCGCGTACGGCGTCACCATCGGCGGCTGGGCGTCCAACAACAAATACTCCATGCTCGGTGGTCTTCGCGCCACGGCTCAGATGATCTCCTACGAAATCCCTATGGGACTGGCGCTGCTGTGCTGCTTGCTGATCGCTGGATCGTTTATGCCCAACGAGATCATCATGCATCAGCGTGAGCACGGCTGGTTGATCTGGTCGCTCCCGCTGCCTGCGATTCTGTACTACATCTGCGTGCTCGCTGAAGCGGGACGCGCACCGTTTGATAACGCGGATGCGGAGCAGGAACTCGTTGGTGGGTACCACACAGAGTACTCCTCGATGCGTTTCTTGCTGTTCCCGCTGACGGAGTACCTGCACATGGTGACGGGCAGCGCGTTCTTCGTGCTCCTGTTCCTTGGTGGGTACGACCTGCCGCTCGTTGGGGCATTGGCGACCGATGCAACCGGCGTGATCGCGGTGCTGCTCAAGCTCGGCGTGTTTGTCGGCAAGACGATGCTGCTGGTCTGCTTCACGATCGCGCTGCGCTGGACGATCCCGCGTGTGCGTTACGATCAGGTCATGATGCTCGGCTGGGGTGCGATGATCCCAGCGGGGATGCTCATGATCGTGGTGACCTCCGTCATGGTGTACATGGGATGGACCAGCGTGGTCCCGATGCTCGGCGCCAACGCGGTGATGCTCGTGGTGATCATGATCGGCCGTGCGGTGCTTGCCAAGATGTTCGGACGTGCGGTGGTCAACCACAAGGTCCCGCTCTACGGCTCGCGCTACTCTCCAGTCGAAGGGGAGACGGTCATCACCGGACCATCGCACCCACTGGCGCGTCAGGACGCTCCGGCGTAAAGCGGGATCCCTTAATCAGTCTCGTTTGTTGAGTGAGCCGACTTATTGCCAGGGCTTGATGTCCGAGGTGCGCAGGCGCTGGTAGAACGTCGGGAGCAGGTATCCGCGTGCGTTGTGGACGTAGACGCGTCCCGAGACGACGAAGCGAGCGGAGTCTCCGAACGCGAGTGCTTGGTTTTCCATCGTCATCAGCAGCGAGCAGGGCTGGATGGTGAGCTCGATGCCGTGCGCGGCGGTCTGGTTGTCGTTGTCGAAGATGACCATCCATGAGCCGTCTTGGGCGCGATCGATGCGTGCTGGTCTGCGGATCATCAGGTCGCCCTCGCGGATACCAGGCGCGAGCTCTGGGGGCGCGGTCTGGAGCTGCGAGGACTGCGGACGCGGACGCTGGGTGTTTGCGAAGCGGTCGTCGATGGGATCGTTGAAACTGATCCCAGACGGAGTCCCGTTCTCGGCGTCCAGCTCACGCAGCAGGTCGAGGACGTCGGGGTCCTCGTCGAGTTCGGTGTCAGGACTGGCTTCTATATTGGTGTCTGGGTTGGAAGGTTCCGTGCTCGGCTGGGTGGTTGGATCCGCGGGGGCTTGGATGATGTCGGAGAGTCCGAGCGTGAAGTCTGAGATGAGGAGATGGTTTCGGCCGTGGTAGGTGAGGATCTCTCCGGACACGGTGACGGGCTGGTTGGCCCAGATGTTTTCGAGTCGCTCGAGCGCAGCGCATGGGAGCAGGAGGACCGGGCCTTCTCCAGGGAGTCGCTGCTCGGGATCTGGGACGAAGATCAGTCGGTCGTTGGGAGCGGGGACGAGTCGTCCTGTGCGCGAGAGGATGAAGGATCCCTCGGCGAGCGAGGACGGCTTGGCGATGGTCCCGATCGAGTTGTTGACGATCTGCATCCAGTCCTGACCCTCGGTCAGTCCGGTCTCGTGGGGTTCGGACGTGCCGGGCTCGGTCGGCTCGATCGGTGTCTCGTCGGTCCCGACGCGCGGGAGGGTGTCTTTGATGATCTCGATGCGCTGGTGCTTGTTCTCCGGCGTGCTTTCTTGTTCTTTGGGCTGCTCTTCGGGTTGGGCGGCCGGAAGGGAGCTGGTGATGGTCCCGCTGAGGAGGATGAGCAGAGCTGTCGAGAGGGTGGTTGGCATTGGGGACCTGATTTGGTGAGAATTGCGTGTTGACCTGTGTATCCTATCGTGCTTTCGGGGTCGAGTTGTTGACCTTTGGGGAGGTGTGTTCTAGCGTCACCCCCGGCACTTGTGTGTCTGGGAGCACATATTGGCCGTGTGCCCGAGTGGACTAAGGGAGCGGATTGCAAATCCGCTGTGCGAAAGCCAATCGTGGGTTCGAATCCCACCGCGGCCTCTTTGAATGACCGACCTCTGATAGGGGTCGGTTTTTTCATGCCTCAGAGTCGGTGATCCACTAGGATCGGGGTATGAGTGAAGCATCCCAGGCGAGAATCGAGCAGACCAAGCAAGCCGCGGACGCGTTCCGTCGCGATTTCTTGGGAGTCCAGGAGCAGGTCGGACGAGCGGTGGTGGGGCAGCGCGAGACGGTCGAGGATCTGCTGACGTGCTTGTTTGCTGGAGGTCACGCGCTGCTCGAGGGTGTGCCCGGGATCGGGAAGACGCTGCTTGTGCGGACGATCTCGCAAGCGGTGGATCTGAGCTTTGGTCGCGTGCAGTTCACGCCGGATTTGATGCCGGCGGATATTACTGGGACGACAATCGTTGACGAGATCGAGGATGAATCGGGCGCGATCCGTCGCGGATTCCGTTTCCAGCCTGGACCGATCTTCGCGAACATCGTGCTCGCTGACGAGATCAACCGTGCGACTCCCAAGACGCAGTCGGCGCTGCTCGAAGCGATGCAGGAGCATTCGGTGACGATCGGCGGCGTGACTGGCGCGACGCACGAGCTTCCGAAGCCGTTCTTCGTGCTCGCGACGCAGAACCCTGTTGAGCAGGAGGGGACCTATCCGCTCCCAGAAGCGCAGCTCGATCGGTTCTTCTTTAAGCTCCGCGTGGGGTACGCATCGCGCGAGGAGATGGGACGGATCGTGGAGCTGACGACTGGATCGCAGCACGCGAAGATCGAGAAGGTCCTTGACGGCGAGCAGCTGCTTGCTCATCAGCAACTCGTTCGGCGTGTGCCGGTGTCGGCGCATGTGCAGGACTACGCGATCCGCTGTGTGCTTGCGACGCATCCCAGTGGCGAGCTTTCTGATGGTCGCTTTGCGACTCCGATGGTGTCGCGCTTCGTGCAACTCGGCGCGTCTCCTCGTGCGGCTCAGTCGCTGATGCTCGCGGGCAAGTGCCGAGCGCTGCTCGATGGACGCGCGACGGTCTCGATCGAGGACATCCAGCGAGCGGCGCTCCCAGCGCTCCGGCATCGGATCATGCTCAACTTCGAAGCGTCTGCAGAGCAGGTGGACGCGGACGCGGTGGTGCGGAACATCGTCGAAACGCTTCCTCGCGACGCTCAGTGATGGCTTCTGGGTTCTTTTGCCTAGGGTTTGGGCAGGAAGACCAGTTGTGATCTCAAATCAGGCATTCTTTGGAACATCAGTCTTCTTTGTTCGGATAGGTCGCGTCGATCGGCGTGTTTGTGTGGGCGCGGTCGGCGCGATGGTGTGACATCAACAGTCTTGCGCACACGAGACTGACTGGGACAGAGCCGCACTGAATGAAATAGGACTGGAGAAGGTATGAAACAATCGTGCGCGATCCCTGCGCTCATGCTGGCGGGGACAACAGCATGGGGCGGCGTGACGGAAGATTTCGAGGGTTACAGCATCGGGGATTCCCCGGCTGGAATCTGGCAGGACGCGGCGGACTTTATTACGAATCCGACGAATGCCTCACCAACAGTGCAGGTCATCGGGACGACCGATGCGATGGGCAACGCGACCAACGCGATGCAGATCCAGGACGGGCTCGGGACCTCCGGCGGATTGATCGCTCAGGTCGGTCATGATCGCATCCAGCGGTTTGAGACGGACCTGCGTCTGGATCAAGCCGGGAACGGGAGCAGTCCCAACTGGATCGCAGCCGCCGGATTGTTCCAGCAGACGGTGCAGGATGATTTCAACTGGATGCCTCAGGCGTTTGTATACGCGACGCGGAACTCGAATCGGTTCCGTTTGTTTGTGCAGAACGCGGACGGACGAGGAGGGGCGAATCGGGACTTCGGTCTCGGGATCCATAGCTGGGAGTTCGACACGTGGTATCGCGTGGTGCTCCAAGCGGATACTGAGACGGGACGATTCGAGGTCTCGATCATCAATCAAGAGAGCGGCGAGGTTCTGGTCGACGTGACGAGGAGCTACACGAACTGGAACAACGCGTTTGGTCAGTACGATCACATCACTGTCAACGACGGAGAGTACGGCAACAACGCTGGGACCATCGGGAATATGGCGACGATCGATAACATCGGTTATGTCCCAAGCCCGTCCTCGGCGATGGGGCTGGTCGTAGGCGGATTGATCGGTCTGCGCCGTCGGCGCGGATCGGTGACGTTCTAAACCTGCATCAGAACGAGTACGGATCGTTGACCAACGCCCGTCTCCGCACCACAGTGGGGACGGGCATTTTTGTTGCTTCCTCGCACGCTTGCGCCAGCGCCATCATGAACTTCTCATGCTCGGGGCACGCATCGATGCGATCGAGGAAATCATCGACGCGCCACGCGGCGGGGTCTCCTGGCTCAGCGGCGTTGTTGGCGTCTTCGATCGCTTGATCACCCAGTTGCTCGCTCGCGTAGTTGAACCATTGGGGATCGATGACGTCGGGGTTGCTCGGTGGTTCGATGCGGATGCGGACGACGCGTTCTCCGACGCCGACGATTGGCCAAAGACCATTGGACATCTGGGGCTCGCGCGTGAGCATGAATGGCGCGACTCCCGCGGCATTGGCGGCGGCGCGGAACTGCTTCGCGTCGGCGCCGACGAGGTTGGGCGCAAAGAGGTAGCACCCAAGCTCTGGGAGTCCTTGGATGTCGGACCCCTTTGCGATGACTGTTGCTGGACCACGTTCGAGGGCGTCGAATCGGATCGCTCGCTGCGCTTCGAGCAGCGGCATGCAGATGCGGGACATGCGATGGAAGTCCCCTCGCGAGCGAGCGAGTTGGAGCGCGTCGCGGCAGACCATCGAGGCATGGAGCGACATCCCAGACGCGAGCGCATCGCTGGCGTAACCCATCATGGTGTCGATCTGGTTGGACTCGGCGGCTGCCTGCGTCTGGGACACGGGGAGTTCATCCTCACAAAAGCCCGCCCGGTTCCAGCTTCCCAATCAGGAAGACGTCCGGGTCAGGCGGGTGCGGCTTGGGATTTCATAGCTGAGAGCAGTGATGACCACTGATCAGCCAGTTCATTGAGATCATACTCGATCACGTCTCCGAGCAAAGACCAATCTTCGTTTTTGAGCGTTTCTCGGACATCTCCGAGCGACTTGGATAGCTTCTCGACGATCTGAGTCGCGGGCTGCTGATCAACAGTGAGGGTGTTGATGTCAAGATCGGTAATCTGGGTAATCTGGTCAACGATGTCCCGCATGGCTTGCCAGCCTTCCATGATCGCGCGGAGGGTCTGCATCGCGTTGTCCATGTCGTCCTCGCGGAGCTGCTGAGCGCCGGCTTGCTGATCCGCTTTGAGCAGCGCGATGGATTCGATCGCGGTCTCGATCGTGTCGCTGACGAGCGACGCGGTGTCGGCGGTGGTGAAGTGGAGATCGGTGATAGGGGGGAGGTTCTCCATGCTCTCTTCGAAGAACGCGTCGGTCGCGGGCTGGCCGTTGACGAGGATGTCGACGATGAGTCGTCCCTGGGACTCCGCGTGGAGTCGAGCGGTCTCGAGCGCGGTGTCGAGGTCGTCGGTTTGTTCGATCTGCGTGTCGTCGATCCAGATGTTCATGTGCTTTCCGATCAGTGTGTTTTGTTCAGGTAGTCGGTTGGGTCGAGGAATGGGTTTCGAGTTGTGGTTCGCTTCTGCGTTTCTGTTTATGGAGGAGACGCAGGTTGCGTGCGTAGATGACGATCCCTGTGGATTGTCCCATGACGCCGACGATGTCGACGCGCCAGACGAAGTAGGTGAAGAGGCAGATGCCTCCGATGAAGCTGAACCACCAGAAGATTTCGGGGACGGTCGAGACCTGCGAGCGCTCGGAGACGATCCACTGGATGAACATGCGTCCGAAGAACGCGGTCTGTCCGATGAGTCCGATCGCGACGAATCCGAAGGTGCTCCAGCTCGTGATGTTGAAGAATCCGAGGAGGTGTCTTTCGAGTGCTGGTCGCGCGTTCCAGTGTTCGACCTGCGATGAGATGAACGCGTCGAGTTCTGCGGGAGTTAGCAACTCGTCGGATCGCAGGGATGCGGGCGCGATGATCTTGTACTGGACCTGCTCTCCGGTGTGGGAGCGCATGAGCATGATCTCGTGGGCGCCGACGGAGACGGTGAGATCGGTCGCGGAGCGCGAGAGCGCTGGTTGGAGGACCAGCCACATCCCGAGAAACACAAGGAGGATCATCGCGATGATTGGGCCTGACTTCATGCGTTGATGGTTTCTGAGTTCTCTGTGTTGGTTTCGGTCTTGGTATCTGCCGTGTGTATCTCTGGTATCGGCTCGATGGTTGCTTCGACAGAAGTCACTGGACGACGTCGGTTACGCATCCATCGCATCGCGAAGAGGTCGATGAGTCCTGGGAGGGCGCGCTTGGTGATGCCCATGCCGTATTTGGGTTCGCCGGCGTGTCGGTTGCGGTGGTTGACGGGCATCTCGACGACGGTGTATCCCATGTGACGAGCGGTCGCGGGGATGAAGCGGTGCGCGCCCTTGAACTCGAGCGGGAGCTTAAGCGCGATCTCGCGTTTCATGATGCGGAGCGAGCATCCCGTGTCGGTGATGGAATCTCCGAGGACCCAGAGTCTGAACTTGCGTCCAACCCACGATCCGAACTGTCGGATTGTTGCGTCGCCTTGCTTGCGGACGGCGGAGCGGTCGCCTTGCACGAAGTCGGCACCGGAGGATTCGAGGAGCTTGAGCATCGCGGGGATGTCGGCGGGGTCGTTCTGGAGGTCCGCATCGAGGGTCGCGATGAGTCGTCCGCGTGCGGCGCGGAATCCGGCGTGGAACGCGGCGGATTGGCCGTTGCCTGAACCTTTGGGGGTGTTGGTCATCGTGATGCAGCGGAGCCAGGGGCGCTGTGACTGATGAGCGAGTGTTTTTTCGGAGGTGGAGTCTGTGGAGCCGTCGTTGACGACGATGAACTCGAAGGGGATGGAGAGGGGCTCGCACGCGGCTTCGATCTCCTGGATGAGTAGATCGATGTTCTCTTCCTCGTTGTGCGCCGGCGCAAGCACGGTCAGCTCGATATTCGAGATCGTGAGGTCTGGATTGGTGGAGGGAGATTGCGTGTCCATTGAGGTTCCTGAGCGGGCCGTCTATCCTAGAGTCTCTACCCCGATTTGGCAGGAAATACACGGAGACACCTCGATATGCACTTCCATGAAGAAGAGAATGTTGGTCCTCAGACTGTTCCGGTCCGGATTATCCTTGAGAATCCAGAGGAACTCAACGAGGACGGCTCCGACAAGGCCGAGCATGAACTGATGGCGGCGAAGGGGGAACACCTGCTGAATCTGGCGCTCCGCAACCACATCAACATCGAGCACTCCTGCGGCGGGGTTTGCGCGTGTTCGACCTGTCACGTGTATGTCGAGCAGGGGATGGACTCGCTGACTGAAGCGGAAGAGGAAGAGGACGATCGCGTGGAGGAAGCTCCGGGGCTCCAGATCAACTCGCGTCTGGCGTGTCAGTGCGAGATCGAGGGGGACGGCCCGATCGTGGTGCGTGTCCCGGCGTGGAACCGCAACGCGATCAAGGAAGTGCCTCACTAGGGTCGTTCCGGTGTGCTGATGGGATCAATGCTCTATCCTATCGGTATGAAGAAACTGTCTTTGCTCCAGATCACCACGCTCGCTTTGCTTGCGATGCTGTTTGCTGTCCCGTGTGCCGCGTCTGCTGATGCGGGTGATGAGGGCGCGAAGAAGAAGCACAACTGGATCATGAACCCTGTTTGGGCGTTCATGCGTGTCGAGGTTCCGAAACCTGAGGACCTTGACGGCGCGAAGGGGTTTGGGCTGGTCATCACCAACTCAGACTTTGACGATCCGGAGGAGGGGTTCGCGTGGGATGAACCGAACCATCCCAATGCGATCGGGATCGGGTTTGATGTACACAATCCGCCTCCGACGGATATCGAGCCGGATGAGAACGGGCGCGTGATGGGGTGGTTTGATGAGTTCGGGAACTGGTACGATCGTCCGCAGCGGGAAGTGTCTGTGCATGTCGATGGTCAGGAGCGGATCAATGTGCTGTCTCCTGTGGAGTTCCGGACCGGAGAGCAGGTCGATATCGCGATCCAGCTCAACTACGTCACGGGCGGGGCGCACATCGTTGTGCTGATCAACGGCGAGGTGGTGATCGATGACATGCTCTGGGGGGTGCGTGCTGGGTTGTGCAACTTGACGAGCGGGACGATCGGGGATTCGATCAAGATCAAGTCCGCGCGGATCATGGATCACGAGCTCAAGAAGGGGGACTACCAGGAGCCGGTGCGTGTGTCGGTTTTTGAGAAGGAACTGCTCACCAACGCGGCTTGGCTCAAGTCCGATGTTGATTTTTCAGAGATCCCTGAGAGTGTCGGGCGCGTGATCGCGACGCTGACGCTGAGTGAGCCGGAGGTGGGGTACGACCACTGGGACAAGAAGGGGACGATCGGGATACGAGTACCTTCAGAGGGTGAAGAGGAAGCGGAGCGGTTCGAGGTGTTCCGGTTTATTACGCCGTATCGGAGGGGGTGGACGTGGTATATGGATGTGACGGATCTGCTGCCGTTGTTTAAAGATGCTCGCGAGTTTGATGCGCACATCGGGACGTACATGAAGGGTTGGCTGGTGAGCTTTGATCTGGATTTTTATCCTGGGGAGCTTGAGCGTGAGCCCATCAAGGTCGTGAACTTGTGGAACGGGAACGCGGATATTGGTGATCCTGAGAAGCCGGTCGAGGATTTCTATGTGGATCGTGTGGTTGAGGTCCCGGAGGGCACCACGCACGCACGCGTCCGCGCGACTGTGACGGGGCATGGGATGTTCCCCAACTCCAAGAACGCTGGGGAGTTCATGCCGATCTGGAGGACGCTGACGATCAGCAGCGAGGCGAACGAGGGCGATGTGCTCGAGCAGGATTTCATCAGTAAGTCTGAGCGGAATCATCTGTGGAAGACGGATGTGTATCTGAATCCGTGTAGGCCTCAGGGGGGGACGTGGAAGTTCGATCGTTCGGGATGGGCGCCGGGGGATAAGGTCGAAGCTTGGAAAGTGGATGTGCAATCCGAGTTCATGTTCGGCGAGACGATTACCATTGAGTACGATCTCGACGAGTACCTCAACGAGGGGCGAGGCGAGACCTGGGCGCCGCACCACTGGACCGATGCGGTGGTGGTCTTCTACAAGTAATCGAGATTCATATGGCACAACGCAAGCTCCATGACAAGTACTTCAAGCAAGCGAAACGCGAGGGCTACGTCGCGCGCTCCGCGTACAAGCTGCTGGAGATTCAGCAGCGGCGAAAGCTCATCCGCAAGGGGGATCGCGTGCTCGATCTGGGGTGCGCGCCGGGATCGTGGATGCAGGTCGCGGAGAAGCTTGTGGGTCCGGATGGATTGGTGGTGGGGATTGATCTGCAAAGAGTCTCAACGCCGTTTGGTGAGAACGTGCGGATCGTGCAGGGTGACTTTACGAAGGTGGACATCGCGGAGCTGCTGCCTCCCAAGGTGATGCAGCAGAAGAAGGTGTTTGATAAACCTGATGATGAGCAGCCGGAACCAGAGCTGGTGCAGCCGTTGTTCGATGTGGTGATGTCGGACATGGCGCCCTCGACGACGGGGCACGGCGATCACTTCTTCTCTGAGCGTTTGTGTCAGGTGATCGTGGACGAGCTCCCGAATCTACTCAAGAAGAACGGCAACTGCACGATGAAGGTGCTCGAGGGCGAGACCTTCCCTGATCTCCTGAATCGTGTGAAAAAAGCGTTCCGCACGGCGGGGGCGATCAAACCCGACGCGTGCCGAGACGTGTCGCGTGAGACGTATATCTTCGGGATCGGGTTCAATCCATCGAAGGTGCGCGTGCGCGGGGATCAGGGACCGAAGGGGCTGCAAGCGCCGCCGGGTTGGGGCGAGTGAGTTTTTTAGCGCCCATCGCGGGACTGATCGCGGGCGGGATCGGCTCGACGCTCGTGGTCCTGTTCTGGATGCTCAGACTCCGCAGACGTCCGGTGCGTGTGTCCTCGACGCTGCTGTGGAAGAAATCGGTGCGTGATCTTGAGGGCAATATCCCTTGGCAGCGCGTGCGTCCGTCGTTCTTGTTGTTTCTGCAGCTGCTCGCGGTGCTGCTGCTGGCGATCGCGATCGCTCGTCCGACGCGCGATGCGTCGGTGATCGTGAGCGGCGAGGTCGTGGTCGTGATCGATGCGGGCGCATCGATGAAAGCGGTCGCGGAGATCGATGGGACGACTCGGCTCCAAATTGCGCAGCGGGACGCATCGGCGCTGGTCAAGCAGATCGGGAGCCGATCGTCCTCGGCGCGGTTCCGGGTAATCCGATCGGGGAACCAGGCGCAGCTGGTCAGCGGACGATCCGGGACATGGAGACAAGCGGTCGCGGCGATCAACAGCATCGAGGCGAGCGACTCGGCATCGGACCTGAGCAGCGAGATGGAGTTGGTCGAGGCGATGCGGTCCGGAGAATCAACGGATGAGGAGTCGGCTGTTGATTCGATGACGACGTACGTCTTTACCGATGATGCGGACGCGGGACTTGGGGACGCGATCGTGCGTGTGCCGCGTGTTGATCCGAGTCGAGCCAGTGAGATCGGGAATGTGGGGATCGCAGTGCTCGCGGCTCAGCGTGATCAGTCCGATGCGGATCGGTGCCGAGTGTTTGTGACGATCGCGGGACGTATTCCTGTCAAGACGGGTGTTGTGGTGCAAGCGACGGCTGATGGGTCGGTGCTCGCGTCACGCGCGGTCGAGCTTGTTCCAAACGACGACGGTGTCGCGGAGTCCACGGCGACGTTGGTGTTTGATCTCGATCGCGCGGCGCTGGTTGAGGTTTCCATCGAGCGCGATGATGCGCTGCCGAGCGATAATCAAGCGTGGGCGATGGTTCCGGATCCCTCCCCGATCGTGACGACGGTGGTCGCGCGCGACGGCGTCGCGGATCCGCTGCTGGTCGATGTGATCGGTGCGGCGACGGGGGGGCGTGTCGATGTGGCCGCTGAGGGGGAGTCGGTGTCTGGTGCGACGGGGCTGATGGTGTACGACCGGGTCGAGCGTGATCCGAGGGTGCTGCTGCCGACGATCTCGTTTGTGGGAGCAGAGACTGAGGACGCGACGCTGCGGCGCGTGCTGAGCTGGGAGCGCGGGCATCCGACGATGCGGGATGTCGACCTCGGAGGTCTGCGTTATGTCGGCGGCGCAGCGCTTGAGGGCGAGGCGTTGGCGATCAGTGCTTCTGGTGCGGTGATTGCTGAGGTCGCGGAGGGCGGGGTTCGGCATTTGGCGGTTGGGTTTGCGCTCGAGGATTCGAACTGGGGGGTGCAGATCTCGATGCCGATCTTCATGTCCAACGCGGTGGGGTATCTGCTTCCAGGCACCAGCGGCTCGGGGCGCGTGTATCGCACCGGTCATCCGATCGGTGAAGCGGGGATGGTCGTTGATGAGGTGGGGCTCGTCGAAGTTGATGGCGAGACGATCGGTGTCGCGCTGCTCGATCGCGAGCAGTCGGTACGCGCGGGGATGGTGTTTACGGGCGATGACGATGCTGGGAGCACGCAAGCGATCGCGTTGGCTGGTACAAGCGGGCGTGTTGAGCTATGGAGATGGTTCGTGCTCGCGGGGCTGTGCGTGCTCACGCTCGAGTGGGTGATTGATCTCTCGCGCCGGCGGATTGCGTAAGCGGATTCAAAGTGAACTGGTTGTTCTTATGGATTTGGGTTGATCCCGGTCCAGTTGGTGGTGTCGATGACGAATCGTCCCGGCTCGCTTTGCCAAGGCATCATGCGCCGCGGCCAGGCGCTGCGGTTGTTGGGGTCGATGCGTTCGAGTCCGATGAGCAGGAAGCCGTCGATGGTGAGGACTTGGGGAGGGAGGTCGATCTGAACGATCCAGCGGTCTTGATCGGTTGTGGAGATGATCCGTGTGTCTTCCGGGACGTCGTGATCGGAGCGGAACTCGACGACGCCGAGCTTTCGGGAGATGGTCCAGGAGGCGCGCGAAGCGTCCATCGGTCCGGTCCAGACTTTGATCTGTGTGTCCTGATCGTGCTTCTTATCGTGCTTGGGATCTTGCTTGGGGTCGATGGCGCACTCGAGGTAAAGGCGCCAACCCTCGGCGTTGTTGGAGGAGATGATCGGCGCCTCGCGCATGATGAGTCCCGCGATCTGTTTCTCGTTGGGGGGGAGGAGTCCCAGCGCGGAGTTTCGGGAGCTCAGCGCGTTGAGGGTCCAGTCGTTGAGCATCGGACCCACGACGATCCCAGGGGGTGATCCAAGGGGGATGGATCCGAGCGACTGGAGCGTGATCCGATCGTTCCCGATCTGCGTGAGGATGGATCGGGGCTCGCTGATGTGTCCCGCTTTGGTGTCGATCGGTGTCGGGACGGCGATGGTGCGCGTGGACATCTGCGCGTGGGGGAGCTGATCGACGAGCGGGTTGATGCTGCTGCTCTGGATGCGGACGAGCTGAGAGGTTTCCTCGTGGTGGACGCTCAGGACCCCGATGGTGGGGGAGGTGATGAGCGGATGGCGCGAGGGGTGTCCCGCGTCGTCGATGACCCACGACATGGCGCTGGGTTGGATCGCGAGCCAGCCACGCACGCGCTCGACGCGGAGCTCGTCGTTGACGAACGGCGAGAGCAGGTCGTGCGCCAGCGCTGAGAGCTGAGTCGTGTCGTCGGTCCACATCGGGACGAGCTGGTCATCGGCGGTGACTGTTCGCGTGAGCTGATGCTTGAGTCGATGCGCGACGTTTGGGTCGATGAGCCAGATGCGGCCGAGGATGATCTGCCAGCGAGCGGTGAAGTGGCTCGCGATCTCGTCGAGGACGGAAACGCTATCGGTCTGAAGGAGTTCGGTGTGGATCGCGGTCAGATCGCGATCGGTGGTTGATGGGCCGGTGCGTTCGTTGGACGTGGGGTTGAATCCCTCGCTCATGAGTTTGGCGCGCCAGCGGTTGAACGGATCGGCGCGGAGACTCGTGAGCGCATCGCGGATGTAGGGGGAGCGCTGCTGCTCGGGATTCAGCGCGGCGTCCCAGAAGTGGTCGTTACTCCCTCGGCTGGATTCGAGGATCACGCGGAGGGGGGAGGGGAGCCAGTTGGGTTCGTAGCGGGTCTCGTCGATCCAGATCCCTTGACCCACAGCGTCGATCGGGAGGTCGATCAGCGCGATCCACGTGCCTCGCGGTGTGGAATTGGACTTGGTGTACTGAGTCGGCGTGAGCGAGTTCCAGATCGGGGTGCCTCGCGTCCAGTTGGTCGAGATGTTGGTGAAGGACGCGAAGACGAAGTGGGCGCTGGCGTCGATCTCTCGTCCGTCGTCGATCCGCACGTTGATCCCTGATTTGAGCTTGCTGGGGTCCTCGACCTTGATCGGGAGGACGAGCGGATGCGCGACGATCGCATCGACGCGGTCGCTCAGCGGCGTGACGTTCTGGGCTTGGAGGATCGGGCTCAGGAGCACCAGGAGGGGGATGAGGGACCGAAAAAACTGTGGAAACTGGTGCATTACACAAAAATACGCACAGAAAGGGGAATTGTGTTGCAACCGATTCGAGGATTCGGCAATACAGTAAGTGAGTGCTTACTTAGTGGGCCGAGCAAACTTCGGGATTCTGGCGGAATTGGTGTCAGGGTCTGGGATTGGGCGCGGTTCGTGGGTGAGACGGTCCCTTGAAGGAGGTTCACGATGAAGGCAAGAAACTCGAAACGAAACAAACTCGCGATCACTGGTGCTCTGGCGCTCGGTGTGGTGACGCTCGGTGGGTGTGACAACGCGGGTCAGGGGATGTTCTCAGGTGCCGCGCTTGGGGCATTGACCGGTCTGGCGCTGGGTTCATTGGACGGCAACGCCGGCGAGGGCGCGGTCGCGGGGACCATCATCGGAGCCGCGGGCGGCGCGATTCTCGGAGACATCAACGAGCGCGAGCGTGAGAACGCACGCTATCGCGGATCGGACCATCGCTACGACTCCCGATACGATCGTCGTCATCGCTCGCACTCCCATCGGCACGGTCACTACAACGATCCGTGGTGGGAAGAGGACTGGTGCGATTGATTCGGGGGTTCTGATCGACCTCAAATCCCATTCCGTCAAACGCTTTGCGTATCATGCACGGCCCCTTTGAAAGGCTGATTCCTGTGCAGATACGCAATTTTTCTATCATCGCCCATATCGACCACGGCAAGTCCACGCTTGCGGATCGTCTGCTCCAAGCGACCAACGCGGTGAGCGACCGCGAAGCGAAGGCGCAGCTGCTGGATTCGATGGATCTTGAGCGCGAGCGCGGGATCACGATCAAGGCGTCCGCCGTGACGGTCATGCACCATCACAACGGCGAAGACTACATGCTCAACTTCATCGATACGCCGGGGCACGTGGACTTCGGGTACGAGGTCTCTCGCGCGCTCAAGGCATGTGAGGGCGCGCTGCTGATCGTGGACGCTTCCCAAGGCGTCGAGGCGCAGACGGTGGTCAATACCTACCTCGCGGTTGAGCAGGACCTGGAGATCGTGCCTGTCCTCAACAAGATCGATCTTCCTGGCGCGCGTCCCGATGAGATCGCGGACGAGGTCGAGCAGGTGCTCGGGATCGACGCGATGGACTGCATCCCTGTTTCCGCGAAGACGGGCGAGGGGATCCCTGAGCTGCTTGATGCGATCTGCGATCGCTTCCCGGCTCCCGCGCCTCCGACGACGGACAAGACGCGGGCACTGATCTTTGATGCGGTCTACGACGACTACCGCGGCGTGATCGTGTACTGCCGAGTGTTTGATGGGAAGCTCAAGGTGGGTGACAAGATCCTGATGATGGGTCTTGAGCGGACCTTTACGATTACTGAGCTTGGGAAGTACAACCCGAAGCCGGAGAAGTACAAAGAGATCGGTGCGGGAGAGACGTGCTATCTCGTCGCGGCGATCAAGACGCTCGGCGATGTGCGTGTTGGTGATACGATCACGATTGATCATGATCGTGCCGCGGAGCCGCTGGCGGGGTATGAGCCCCCGGCGCAGATGGTGTTCTGTGACTTCTATCCATCGACGACGGAGAAGAAGGGCAACGACTTCGAGGAACTTCGCGAGGGGATGGAGAAACTGGCGCTCAACGACTCGTCGTTCTCGTTCCAAGCGGTGCATAGCGAGGCGCTGGGGTTCGGATTCCGCTGTGGGTTCCTTGGTCTCTTGCATATGGACATCATCCAGGAGCGTCTGGAGCGCGAAGCGGGGGTCGAGGTTGTGCAGACGGCGCCGACTGTGTCGTACAAGATCAAAATGCGCGGCAAGGGCAACGAGATCTTCGAGAAAGAGATCCACAACCCTGCGGACCTTCCCGATGCGGGACTGATTACTGAGTTTTCTGAACCGATCTGCAAGGTCGAGATCATGACTCCGGAGCGGTACATCGGTGAGACGATGAAGCTGTGTCTGGATCGGCGCGGGATCTTCAAGAACCAGACGTTCGTGAGTCAGGGACGCGACATGCTGACGTTCGAGATCCCGCTTGCGGAGATCATCTTCGACTTCTACGACAAGCTCAAGGGGATCAGTCAGGGCTACGCGACGATGGACTACGAGGTCATCCGCTACGACAAGAACGAGCTCGTTAAGGTCAGCATCCTGATCAACGGCGATCCGGTCGAGGCGTTGTCATTGATCTGTCACAGGGATCGAGCCGTGGCGCGTGGGAAGCTGCTGCTGAGCAAGCTCAAGAAGCAGATCGATCGTCACCAGTTCGAGATCCCGTTGCAAGCCGCGATCGGTGGGAAGATCATCGCACGCGAGACGATCAAGGGATTCCGCAAGGATGTCACGGCGAAATGCTACGGCGGCGACGTCTCGCGTAAACGCAAACTCCTCGAAGCACAGAAGAAGGGCAAGAGCAAGATGAAATCCATCGGCTCGGTCAACATCCCACAGAAGGCGTTCATGGCGGTGCTGGATACGGGGGAGTGAATTGTTTCAGCAATGTGAGGGGCTGACATGCTTGATTTGATGCCTATTTCTCTTGTTGTTTGGTACTTGATTTTTGTCAAGTTTAATTTTTATCAAACCATACATTGTGCGACATTTAAAGGTGAGAGTCAAGGGTTCGTACAGTTGCTCTATGTGTCTGGGCTTGTTGCGACAATCTGCCAAATTGCTTTTTTGCTCTATTACGGATGGAGCGTTCGTTGGTATTTGCCCATTGTTCTGTTTGTTGTTTGCTACCTGTTGCGCATGGCCTCGGGTTTAATAGATGAGATTCTCAATGTAAAAGATTGGCTCTACATCATGAGTCTGATTGGCTTTGTGGTATGGCCGTGCGCTGCATTTTTTATGTTCAGAGCAATTCCTTGATGAATATGGCTGGGTGCCCCGACTCGCCGTCTTCGGCGCAGTCGGGATCGAGCATTCTTCGCACAACGGAAGACCCGACTGCGCGTAAGAACGCGAGTCGGGGCACCCGCTCCCTAGAATCCGGGAATGCAGGTTTCAACTAAAACGGGATTACACGATGAATGACTCGCCTTCTACTTCACCATCCACCAACGACTCTGACTCAAAGGCCGTGGGTAAAAAGAAACGCAACCTGTGGAGAGGTTTCTGGCTGACTTTCCTCGTGCTCTCGCTCGCCTTTGCGTGGTACAGCTTTTATGTCCCATCGAATGACGTCGCTTGGGCTGGGAACTTCACCTTGGCTCAGCAGAGATCAGTCGAAACAGACAAGCCGATCATTCTTTATTTCACTGGGGTGTGGTGTGCTCCTTGTCGCATCATGAAGCGTCAGGTGTGGGCGGATGAAGAGGTGACCGCGTTAGTCAACGAGCAGTTCATCCCGGTGGCGCTTGATGTCGATGATCCTGAGAATGCGGCACTCATGGAGCGCTACGGCATCGTCGGTCCGCCGGTCATCATCGTGAGTGATGCGGAGGGGAATGCGCTCCGATGGAAAGCGGGGGGAATGGGTAAAGCCGAGTTCCTCGAGCTGCTCAATCCGTCGAGTCCTGATTAGATTTCAACTTGCTGCAGGGTGCCCCGACTCGCCGTCTTCGGCGCAGTCGGGATCGAGCATTCTTCGCACAACGGAAATCCCGACTGCGCGTAAGAACGCGAGTCGGGGCACCCTTGGAAATACTGCGTGCCACCTAGGATACTTGCTTACTCGAAGACCACCGGCTCGCCTCGGCGGGAGGCGTCGATGACGATGAAGGCGCGGGTTTCTTGTGCTTCGAGCAGGTTGGTGATGCTGTGGGGTTCGTCCGCGGCGTAGTTGGCGCTCTCTCCTGATCCGAGCTCGACGCGTGCGTTGTCCTCGATGCTTGGGTTGATTCGTTCGATCGCGAGTCGTCCGGTGATGCAGGTCGCGTGCTCGACGACTCCGGCGCCGTCGGCGTTGAACTCGACGCTCTGACCTGGTGGGAAGATGAAGAGCAGGACCTGGACGCCGTGGGAGACCATCGGTGGGCTGAGGAGGTGTCGCTCGACTCCGGATTGTGGGTCAACGAGGATGCGTCGTTTGTCGCCTTCGAGTTTTTCGAGTCGTGTGGAGCGTGGGACGTCGAGGAGGTCGGAGATCTGGCAGTCGAGTCCGAGTGAGATGGAGCAGGCGACGCGGAGGGTGGGGTTCTTCTTTCCGGACTCGATCTCGCTGAGCATGGCTTTGCTGATGCCGCAGCGTTCGCTGAGCTCGCCTTGGCTGAGATCGAGTTGTGTGCGTCGAGCACGGACGGCGTCGCCGAAATCCATAAATTTGTTCTCCAATGCGAAATAATTCGCTATAGCGATTGACTTATTCCCGATGGATAGTATGCTATAGCGAAATAGTTCGCTTGTCAAGCATCGGCTCAACGTGGCCCCAGGTTCGAAAGGAGTACGCCATGTCGGAAAAAATCGTGTCTCAGTGGAGTTCTTTCCCGGATCAACGCTCGTTTTGGCGCCTCAGCGCGTTCGGGGCAGCGTTCGCGATAGCGATCATTCTTGCGGTCACCCTGACTCCCAATGCGTCGGCGGGCGATGCTGAGGGGGATACGCGCGCGGTGGTGGCTGATCTTCCCTGATCGGGATCTGACGACAAATCAACAACCCCGGCGGGATTGTGTGATCGCGCCGGGGTTGTGCCGTTATATTTGGTTTGGTATTCGGATTGATTACTCGTAGTGCAGCTCGAGTGTGCGGACGTGCTTGCCGTTGCTCAGGACGACGGCGAAGAAGCGGTCGAACTCGGTTTCTTCGAGGTCCTCGTAGTGGGGGCCTCCGAGTGCGGTGATGATCATGGGCACGGTGTTGGAGTGGGCGACGACGAGTGTGGCGTTGGATCCTGGTAGAGCGGTGATAGCGTCCGCGACTCCTTCGGCGTCGAATGGGTTGTAGATGGTGGTGGAGATGTTGTGATTCAGAGCGACCGGGGTGCCGGTTTGGATGGAGCGTCCGGTGTTGGTGACATAGACGGCGGCGAGTTGCTCGGATTGGAGGGTGTTGATCAAGCTCTGTACACGCGCGATTCCAGCGGGTGAGAGATCGGGGTTGTTGCCTTCCAGTGTGTCGGCGTGGCGGATGACATACACGACATCGGTGGTGATCTCTTGGGCCGCGGGGGGTTGGTGAGCGCGGGTTGATTTCGTGGGTTGGGGTGCGGTCTGCAAGCCGAGAAGCGCCGCGAGCGACAGGATCAGAATGAGCGAGATGCTGAGTGCTTTAAGTGATGGCATGCGATTATTCCTGTGCTGGGATGATTGGATTGGGATTAGCAGAGCTTCGCGCCTTTGGATTCGTAGAAATCCGCGAGGCCTTCGCGCGCTGCGTAGCTGTATTTCTTTGCGATCGACTCGGACCAGGTCGCGGGTGGGGCGCCGCGGTCGGTGAGGTATTGCTTGTAGAGTTCGTCGTACTGATCGATGTGCGCGAGGTTCTGTTCGTCGCTTGGGTACTCGTTCTCGAAGAGCATCGCTTGGGGGGCGAGGCGTGGGCGATGCATTGGGGATTCGTCGGGGGTTCCGGCGCAGAGGCCGTAGAGGGGGAGGACGCCTTGCGGGAGGGTGAGGATTTTGTCGAGTTTGGGGAGGTCATTGCGGATGCCTCCGATGTAGCAGGTGCCGTATCCGAGGGATTCGAGGGCGAGGGTGAAGTTTTGGGCGAAGAGGGACGCGTCAACTGCGCCGACGAGGAATGCTTCGAGTCCGGTGGTGTAGTCGTTGCCTGCTCGCTCGGTGATGAGCATGTGTTTGCGAAGGTCGGCGCAGATGACGAAGAATGAGCCGCAGTCGCGGACTTTCTGTTGTGGTCCGGCGAGGTCGGCGATCTGTTGGCGTTTGTCGTTGTCGGTGATGTGGAGGATGCAGTAGGGCTGGACGGCGGAGGAGGTCGCGGCGGCTTGGCCGGCGATCATCGCGGCGTTGATGTGCTCCTGCGGGATCGGATCGGGGGTGTACTTGCGGATCGAGCGGTGGGCGAGCATGGTGTCGATTGTGGGAGTGGTCGGATTGGTCGATGGTGACTGGGTATTCATGTGAAAGGATAGTTCCCAAGATTGTGACGGGTAGAGCGGCGGGGCGCATCCAGTATTCTCATAGACGGCGGTTTGCCGCTGATGCACGGGACTCAAGCAGGAGATACAGGATGGACTGGACGAAGAACGCACGCGGGGGCGCGGATGTGAAACTGATTATCGCGCTGCTCTTTGCGCTCGGCGGATTGTCATGGGCGGCGGTGTCGTTCATGAGCAGTGGCAAGCAGAAAGCTCAGCCGACTGGGCCTCGGATTGTGGACGCGGTGATCGATGATGAGGGCAACGAGATCGACGCGAGCTACACCAAAGCAAGCAGCGACAAGCAGATCGATCAGGTCAAGGGCGAGATCGAGCAAGCGATCCAGCAGCAAGCACAAGCCGCACTGGCGCAGATCAATGCTCCCAAAGGGCTCCCCGACGGACTGAGCGACGCGACACTCAACGCGTTCATCCCTGTCTTGAGCGGTGATCACGATTCGTTCATCGATGCGATCATCGCGATGGGTGGCAAGGTCCCGGGCGAGCTCGAAGACGATCATCCGATGTTCACGCACCTGACGAAAGTGTTCAAGGACGCGAAGGTGGACCTCTCGCGGATTACTGTGGAGCGGTTCGTCGCTCCAGAGGGCGGGCGGATGCAGATGCGCCGCGAGGTGGAGACCGATGATGTTGATGTCGAGCCAGGCGAGGGAGGGCGCGGCGGGGTGAGCACGCAGGTCATGGAGATGCAGCCCGCAACGTTGTTCCCCGATGCGCCACCAAAGCAGGACCCAACAGCGGTGCAGATCAAGATCCCGGTCCAGCCCAAGGGTGACAAGAACGAATCGATCTTCGCGCTGATCCTCACATGGAACAAGGACGCGAAGCTCTGGCAACCCGCGGCGTACCAGGTCATCAAGAACCGACTGATGGAGGACGGATAAATGAAATCGCGCACGAATCCATCACGCGGATTTACGCTCATCGAGCTCTTGGTCGTCATCGGGATCATTGGGGTTCTTATTGGCTTGCTGCTGCCAGCACTCTCAGGCGCACGTGGATCGGCGCTGCAGACGGTAGCGCTCAGTAATGTGCGATCGGTCGGTACGCAGTTCCAGGTCTTCGCAGATGAGAAGGGGAAGTATCCGCAGCAGAATCCTGGGGAGCTTCCATCGAGTATTGATCTTGGTCAGGACTTTGAGCCGGTTGGTGATGAGGTGATTATCGAGTGGTATCCGGGTGGGATGATCATCGCGACGACGGATTACTTCAGTCACAGCTGGATGTGGCCCGCGATGGTCGCGCCAATTGATGATTGGCCAACCTACTGGGAGACGTGGATTTCTCCACGCAAGGATCAAGACCTCCCGAAGCTCGAGGACTTTGACTTTCAGCAGGGGATCAACGAGCGTGAGATGATCTCGCTCGCGTACTCCAACTCGTTCGTTGCTCGTCCCGAGTATTGGGATGGGGAGTCGCACGCTGGGGATCTGTCATTGCTGCGATCGACGAGGCCGCATGATGTGAAGTTTGCTTCGGGGAAGGTGATGCTGTGGGACGATGACCTGTCGTACCTGACCGGTAAGAAGCTCCCTGAGCGTGTGGATGGATTGCTTGATGCAAAGACCCCGATGGTTTTCGCGGACGGTCACGCGGACGCGCTGCTCCCGAGCGATGCGAGCGAAGGTGTTGAGAACTCGATGACCGGCGAATCCACGAAGCTGCACAACACGGCTGATGGTGTGCATGGGAGGGATTACTAGTTTACTTCCAGCGTTCCGGCGAATCGATGTAGTGCGGATTGTTTACAGAGCTGATCGATCCGATCGCGTGCTCTGGAAGACTTCGGCTGCTCGGATCGTGCGAGCTTCGTTGGACTGAACCATCCACGCGTGCGTTGATCGCTTGTCCGAATGAGGTCGAGCGGTCGATGCCGTGTCTGAACGCGGTGGTGGGGGAGTAGTTCTCGATCCAGTATCCGTGACCGGCGTAGATGCTTGGTGGGTCGAGCAGGGCGCTGCTGGAGGGGAGATCACCAAAGAACGAGATCAGTGCATCGGCGAACACGACGAGTTTGGTCGGATGCTGGACCTGGTGGGTCTTGACAGTGCGCTGATTGATGAGTGTGTGGTATCCGGTGGTGTTTGGCGAGAGTCCGTATGCGTTGTAGCCGTAGGTTGAGGTGAAGGTGTTGAACTGCCCTTGGTGTTTGTAGGTGCCCTCGGGTTGGTTGGGGCATTCATAGACCGAGCGATCTCCGAGCGCCGCGGCGAGGTATGGGGAGAGTGTTCCGGTGGTGTGGTCGAGCGTGTGGGAGGAGGCGTGCTCGGTGCCGTACCAGTAGGTGCGGCTTGCGGATTGGGTTTGCAGGTGAGGCATCGCGCTGCCTCGGTTCTCGTCGGTGTACATCGTCCAACCGATGGTGAGCTGACGGAGGTTGGACTCGCACTTGATCGCGCGGGCGCTCCCTCGAGCGGCACTGAGCGACGGGAGCATGATCCCGATGAGCAGCGCGATGATCGCGACGACGACCAAGAGCTCGATGAGCGTGAAACCATGATGGGCGCGTTTGGTGGTCATGGGGTTGGTTTGAGTGATGAGACTGGTTTGCGGCCGTCGATGATGGCGCGGAGCTGTTGTGCGATCGGCTGTGGTGGTGGGGTGTTGATGAGATCGAGGGCGCTGAGTCCTTCGCTTGAGGTCGAGAAGACGCGGCTGTTGAAGAGCGCGGGTGAGGTGCCGGTGAAGCTTTGCGTGGAGATGATGAACGCGGGATCGCTGGGGTGTTTCGTGAGATCGATCGTGTGCAGGGACTCGGCGTGCGTGAACGGATCGAACGGGGTCGGAGGTGACATGGTCCCGGCGATGAGTCTGGGTTTGCCGCTCGCGATCATCGCGATTGGATGGTGTCCCCATCCTCCGATGGAGAGATAGGGCTCGCCTTGATCCCATGAGCCGGACTTGTTGAGGTCTTGGTGGGTTGCTTCAAAGGTGTCCCAGAGGACGCTTGCTGAGTTGCCAAGGACTTGGATGAGCTCGATCGCGGGGAGTGATCCGGTGAAGATGGTCGAGGGGGAGGTGGGCACGCCGCCGGAGATAATGATCCTGTTGTTGTCGAGAATGATCGGCGTCGCGTTGGTGCGGACTGTGGGGACAGACCATTGGAGGGCGCCTGTTGTTGCGTCGAGTTTGATGGTGTTGGCGCTGCGTTGTCCGCCTTGGAAGTTGTAGCTTGAGGCGTAGATGGAGCCGTCGTGGTAGGTCACGCCTCCGAAGAATCCGAGTGGTTCAGGGTTGGGGGTGTTCCAGATTGGCGCAGGGGTTGTCGTGCTCTTTGCGTCGTATGCGAGGACGTGACCAGCGCCTCCTAATCCATTGTCGGCGGTTGTGACATAGACGACGCCGTCGTGGTATGCCGGTGTGTTCCCGGAGCAGTCTCCTGGGAGCGATGCGGTCCAGACGACCTCGCCGGGTTCGTAGGGGTTGGTTGGCGTGGGGGGATCGAGGTTGATGCAGGTGAGTGAGCCGGTCGCGCCCGCGGCGAAGGTGTAGTCGGTGATGAAGACGCGGTTGGTTCCGTCGAGATCATCGGTCACGCAAGGCGACGCGTTGACGATGGGCAGGCTTGTTGGTGTGCTCCAGAGTTCGTCGCCGGTGAATCGGTCGTAGGCGGCGATCGTGAATCCCGATGCGACGATGACGCTGTGGTTGTTGGGATCGATCGAAGGCGAGGACCACGAATCGAGGATCGCGAATGAGATTTCGCTCGACCATATGAGTTCTCCTGATTCCTGATCGAACGCGGCGAGGTGACGCGCGAAGCTCTGGTCCAGTCCGATCGCGTACACATGCACCTCGTCGGCGACGACTCCCGCTTGCGGGACAAAGCTCAGCTCGATGGACTCGTCGCCGATGCTTGTCCAGCTTGGGGTGTCGAGCAGCTCGGCTTGCGTGAACGGGATCATCGAGTGTGTGCTCGAACCACCAAGCTGCGACCACCACGGCTGCACGATCAGCACGGGTCCCTTGGGGAACGCGATCGGCTGCGCACTGGAAATCGTGCAGGTCAGCAGGGCACACAGGATGGGGGCGGCTTTGTTCATGGTTTGAATCCGGCTCGCTGTGTTTCCACAACGAGTCGGGTCTCTCTCCACCAGAGGGGTGGAATGTGGTCCGTTAGCTTCTGCGGCGGCGCGATGCGACCAATCCAGAAACACAGAGCATCGCGATCGCTCCTGGAGCCGGGACAACGGCGACGGCGTCGATCTCGAAGGCGCTTCCGGATTCGTTGAGGAAGCGGACGAAGCTCGCGGAGCTGAGTCCGGTCGAGGCGATGTCGATCCCGATGCCTCCACCTGAGCCGTTGTACGCGTCGCGGACCTGCTCGAAGGTCATGTTGGCAAAGTCCGCGGCGGTCAGTGTGGGGTCGAGCGCTTGGGTGAAGTCGGTCTCGACCGATCCAGCCGCGGCGGGGGATGGTGAGGTGTAGTCCGCGTATCCGAGTGTTGGGAAGAGATCGAGGGTGATCGTGGTCGCGGTGATCCAGTTGACGCCGTCTGCGGAGACCTGGATGGTCGCGGCTCCTCCAGCGCCGAAGATGAAGGGATTGGCGCCAGTGAATCCCGTGCCGTCGTTGTTGGGGTCGGCGTCGGTCCATGTGGTGTCGGCGAATCCGGCGTTGGAGAAGACGATCAGGTCGACGCCGTATGCGTGGCTGGCGCTGTTGGTGATCGCGGTGTCGAATCCAAGCGCGAGGTGACCACCCGATCCGACGGACACGATCTCGTCAGTGCCAAACGCGGGATTGAACGGCGTAACGCCGGACGGGAAGATGCCTTCTCCTGTGAATCGCTCGGCGCTTCCCAGCGCGGTCGTTGCGGTGGTGTACCCCGCCGAGGCGTTGCTGCCTTGGTCGTAGGACAGGACGGATGACGCGAACGGCGATGCGTGAACAGCCATGCTGGTGGCGGTTGCGGTGAGCGCGAGCGCTCCGGTGGTGATGATGTTCATAGAACTCGTAAACTCTCTGCCCAAAACTGCGTGGGCTCCTGTGTGTTGTCCTGTTTCGCGCAGGACACTCCCTGGGATCAACATCCGGAGCTGCGAGTGTGGAGTGGGGGCGGGAGCTGCGAGCAGGGAGAGCGCACAACCGATCCGCCGACCCATATCGCGAGGTCCGGCACATCTGTTGAGGCAGGTCTTCCGGCTTGGGGCTCTGAGTCGCTCGTGCCTTCCCGGTAAATCTGTTACCAGTGGCTGCCGATCTGATCGGCGGAGCGGTCATCGTTGCCCGTTACGGCGGCGCGTCCGCGGTGGAGTCTCACCACACTTCCCTATTCACCGAGCTTGATACATCACGCTCGGCACCTTCAACGACAAGACTGTACCAGTTACACGCGACCAGAGCAATCGCGGATCACGCGAGCTTGGCAAGAAGCTGCGCCAGCTGCTTGGGATCGCGGTTCTGGACAATATTTTTCCAGGATTCTGGTTTGAGATTGGTCTTGGAGAGCGCCTGCTCGGCTCGCTTCCAGAGACGATCGAGCTTTTTCTGGTCGTCCTGAGCGAGCGCGATGTCCGTCACGATCTCCCCCAATCGGGTCGCGAGGATGGTGTCCTGGTTGTCGTAGTAGCGATTGATGACCTTGCGTTGGTAGCTGGAATATTCTCGACCGCCGGCCATGATAATGCTCGCTGGGATTGTGGGGGTGGGGAATCGCGGGAACCCTACCGAAGTCCGATAATCGGGCGGATGAGGAGTCGCGGGGTCTAAAAATGAAAAGTACCCCCCTCAGGACTCGAACCTGAAACCCGCTGATTAAGAGTCAGCTGCTCTACCGATTGAGCTAGGGAGGCATTGGTCTATTGACCGAGCAGATGATAGACCGCTCCTATCTGATTTGTCCAGCGTGGGGGGAGCGGATTGATTGACGATCGAGGGGGAGGGGGCTATTGTTCCCGTCCAAATGGGACTCCCTCGGATCTGTATCTGGGGGTGCAAGTGAAGATTTAAGACGGGTTTGAATCCCGATAGGAGAGCGACATGCTTCCAGCACAAAGACAGAGCCGAGGCCGAAGCAAGCGTCGCCGTTCGCACGATGCGATCACTGGTGCCAAGCCGACCATCTGCCCATTGTCGGGTATGCCAAAGCTGCATCACCGCGCGTGCACCGAGTCGGGCTATGTGCGTCCGGGTCTTCGCATCAAGGTTCGCAAGCTTGGCATCGGCGTCAACGCTTAATCTGATTCATCGAGGTAAGCCGTGACGGTTCGAGTTGGGATCGATGTCATGGGTGGGGACCATGCACCGGATGCGGTGTTGCGTGGTTGTGCCGAGGCACTCCCCATCATGGGTCAAGATGTCACGCTCGTGTTGATCGGTCCTGAGGACCAGATCCAGAGCTTCCTCAAAGAAAACAATATCAACGATCCACGGATTGTCATCGAACACACCACCGATGTCATCGCGATGGATGCGTCCCCGATGGAAGCGGTCCGCAACCAGAAGGATTCGTCGATCGTTCGCATGTCCATGCTCGGATCCAAGAAAGCGGATATTCGCTGCGACGCTGTGATCTCTGCGGGCAACACCGGCGCGTGCGTCGCGGCGGGGCAGATGAACATGCGTCGTCTTCCCGGCGTGCATCGTCCAGGGATCGCGGTGACGATCCCGTCGTTCCATGGACCGGTCACGCTGTGTGATGCGGGAGCGAATCCCGAACCACGCGCGACCCACCTCTGGCAATACGGCTTGATGGCTGAGGTCTACGCGAACAAGATCCATGGCGTCGAATCCCCACGAGTCGGCGTGATGAACATCGGATCGGAAGAATCCAAGGGATCGGGGCTCGCAAAGGGAGCCGCGGATCTGCTGCGGAACTCTCCTGGGATCAACTTTGTGGGGTTTGTTGAGGGGCGTGACTTCTTCGCTGGTAAAGCGGATGTCATTGTCACCGACGGATTCCTCGGAAACACGCTGCTCAAGATGGCTGAAGGGATGGCTAAGAGCTTGTTCCAAGCGATCGCGACGGAGATCTACGAGCAGGATCCTCAGTTGGCGCTCAAGTTTGAGCCGGTCGTTAAGACTATTTATGCGAAAAACGATTACCACGAGCACGGCGGGGCGCCATTGCTCGGTGTCAACGGCGTGATGATGATCGCGCACGGTTCATCTGAACCACGCACGATCAAGAACGCGATCCTCAAGACTGTTGAGTACGTCAAGGGACACATCAACGACGCGATCGTCGAGCGTCTCGCTCAAGCGGAAAAAGCTCTTCAGGGCGAGCCCGCGTGAAGTCTGTTCTGAGTCCTGTCTAAGTAAGGGAACCCCCGAATGAACACACAAGCAGGCGGGCCCAATAGGGTCGGCGTTGAGATCATCGGATCGGCAACCTATCTCCCGGAAGGGAAACTCACCAACCAAGACCTCGAGAAGCTGATGACCACCTCCGACGAGTGGATCATCAAGCGGACTGGTATCCACACGCGCCGTCGCGCCGACAAAGACAACGGCGAGAAAACCACAGACCTCGCGACCAAAGCGATGAGCAAAGCGCTCGAGAACGCGGGCGCGACCGCGCAGGATCTTGATCTGCTGCTCGTCGCAACGATGACCCCCGATTCGCCAACCCCATCGGTCGCGTGCGTGGTCGCGCGTGACATCGGGTGCAACCAGATCGGCGCGATGGACATCAACGCGGCGTGCTCCGGATATGTCTACACCATGTCGATCGCCGATGCGCTCATCCGCTCGGGGATGTACAAGACCATCGGGGTGATCGGTGCGGACACGGTGACGCGTCACCTGGATTATTCGGATTACGGACGCGGGGCCGCGATCTTGTTTGGTGACGGGGCCGCGGCGATGGTGCTCCGCGCGAGCGAGGATTCATCCAAAGGAATGATCGCGCATCGCATGCATGCTGATGGCGAGGGGGCGAAGCAGCTGTTCATCCCGTCGTGCAAGCACGACTTTGTGGAGCAGGAGCTGTTCGACGAGCGCAAGCTCGACAAGGTCCAGATGAACGGGCAAGCGGTCTTTAAGTTCGCGGTCAGCAAGTTCCAGGAGGTCATCGCGGACACTCTTGAAGACGCCGGGATCGATGCAGACGATGTGGATCATTACATCTGTCACCAAGCGAACTCGCGGATCTTGGATTCGGCGCGCGAGCGGTTCGGGATCCCTGCGGAGAAGCTGCTGGTGAATATCGATCGGCTCGGAAACACGGTGGGCGCGTCGGTGCCTTTGGTGTTTGATGAGCTGGTGCAGGCGGGTAAAATCAAGCCGGGTCAGAAGGTCATGTTCCTCGCGTTCGGCGCGGGATTGACCTGGGGCTCCTCGCTCTGGCAGCTCTGAGCGACGATCTCAACTTTCTATAGGGGTAATAGCAATGAACAACATCATTCTTTGTCCAGGTCAGGGTGCTCAGGTTGTTGGGATGGGCAAGCTCTGGAGCGAGACCTCCGAAGCGGCTCACGCGATCTTCCAGCAAGCGGATGCCGTGCTCGGTGATTCGCTTGGCGCTCCGCTCTCGACGCTGTGCTTCGAGGGGCCCGCGGATTCGCTCAATCGCACCGATGTTTCACAGCCGGCGATCTACACCGCGTCGATCGCGTGTCTCATGGGTTGGCTCGACGGCGAGAACCTGACTAAGAGCGAGCTCAACATCGCCGCGACCGCTGGACTCTCGCTCGGAGAGTACACGGCGCTGCACATCGCGGAAGCGTTCAGCTTCGAGGACGGGCTGAAGCTCGTCGCGCTGCGTGGGAAGGCGATGCAGGAAGCCGCGGAAGCGGCGGATTCCTCGATGGTCGCGCTGATCGGTGCAGACGAAGCACAAGCAAACGAGGTCTGCGACAAAGCTCGCGAGGGCGACATCCTCGTCGCGGCGAACTTTAACGCACCGGGACAGGTCGTCATCTCCGGATCATCCGCAGCATGCGATCGTGCGGAAACAGTCGCTAGCGAGATGAAACTCCGCGCGACTCGATTGAGTGTTGCTGGCGCGTTCCACTCGCCGTTCATGAAACCCGCCGCGGATCAGCTCGCTGAAGCGCTCGCGGCGACCACGATCAACACTCCGAGCTGTACGGTGATGTCCAATGTCACTTTCCAGCCGCACGACAGCGATGCGGACTCGATCCGTCAGCGATTGGTCGATCAGTTGACCTCCCCTGTCCGCTGGGCGGCGTGCTGTGAGTACCTCGTCGAGCATCACAGCGAGGCGTCGTTCCACGAGCTGGCGCCAGGGAAGACACTCGGCGGCATGATGCGCCGGATCAGCAAAGGGACCAAGGTCCAAGCACACAACGAACCCGAAGCCGTCTCCTGAGTCGGCGTTTGCATACGAAACGAGAATCAATCATGACCGATCAACGAGTCGCTATTGTCACCGGAGCATCACGAGGGATTGGACGCGCGATCGCGACGCGTCTTGCCGCCGACGGCCGCCATGTGGTGTGCGTGTCGCGCTCGCAGGGACCGCTCGATGAACTCGCTCAAGAGATCCAAGCTGCCGGGGGCAGCGCGAGTGTCAAGACCTGCGACATGTCGGACTTTGATGCGGTCGCGAAGATGATCGAAGAGGTCGCCGACGAGCAGGGACGATTGGACATCCTCGTCAACAACGCGGGGATCACCAAGGACAACCTGATCCTGCGGATGAGCGACGAGGAATGGGACGATGTGATCGGGACGAATCTCAAGAGCGTGTTCGTCGCGTGCCGAGCCGCGGCTCGTCCGATGATGCGCGGGAAGTTCGGACGCATCTGCAACATCGCTTCGACCTCTGGTTTGGTCGGCAACTCCGGACAAGCGAACTACGCGGCTGCCAAGTCAGGACTGACGGGGTTCACCAAGACCGTCGCGCGTGAGCTTGGGAAGAAGAACATCACCGCCAACTGCATCGCGCCGGGGTTCATCGAGACCGACATGACCAAGGACCTCCCCGCGGCGGTGACCGATCACATCAAGGGTGTGATCTCAACACGCGATCTGGGGAAACCCGACGATATCGCGGCTGCGGTTGCCTACGTGACGAGTGATGACGCGGGATACCTGACGGGTCAGACCATCGCGGTCGATGGTGGCATGACAATGTGCTAAGCGGTTCGTATTAGCCGTACACCAGATACCCAAAGTGCATCCGGCAGTGGTTGAGATGCAGGTTGGTCCACTGCTCGTGCGTGAGCTTTCCGAAGAGCGGGCTCGGGATTTCCATTTTTTCGCCGTTGATGATGCGATCGGTTTGGGTGCGCATCATCGCGAGTCCTTCCTCCACGCTGACCTCGTCGGCGGGGCGGAGTTCTTTCGCTTTCTCAGGGAGCTTGAATCCCGGCTTCATCTGCGAAGTTGGTTTAGTAGCGATCGGTTTGAGGATCAGCGAGATTGGGATTCGAACGAACCAAGGGGCGCTCATTTCGAAACCATCGAAGGAGTTTTTCATGAATGTGGCGCAGTGCGCGAGATTCTGTCCGACGCTCCATCCGCCGTTGGTGTCGAGCGTGCCGTCGTTGTGGGCGGCTTCGATCTTGTCCAGATCAGCGCGGAGTTCTTCGATGGAGTGGAACGATTTGGGTGACCATTTGGATTTATCAGCGACTTGCATGGTGTCCTTTCGACCCCCTCGTGATTCGCGACAACGGATGGTAGACCGCGCCGTATACTCTGGGCATGAAACCTCATTCCATTCTCGAAACGGTGCTCTACGCGGACGACATTGAACGAGCCGCGTGGTTCTATAGAGACGTGCTCGGACTCGACCAGCCCGGCGGGGAGTCGGAGCTGATGACGCACTTCCGGATCGACGAGCACCACGTGCTGTTGGTGTTTAATCCGCAGATGTCGGATCGTCCGGGACGCGACGTCCCAAGTCACGGCCCGCGCGGTGCGGGACATATCGCGCTGCGGATCGAGGACAGCGATTACGACGCGTGGAAGGATCAGCTCAGCTCCTTCGGGATCGGGGTCGAGCAGGAGATCACGTGGGGCGAGGACGACGGGTTCGATCACGGGCGTTCGATCTATTGCCGGGACCCGTACGGGAACTCGGTGGAGCTGATCACGGCTGATATCTGGCGTGGACGGCAGAAATCCTGACTCTGAAACCGGAGCGGGCTGAGTCCCTACACTCTGGCATGAAGACCTCCAACCCAATATTCATCGCTTTCATCGCATCGGTGTCCTTGCTCGTGGTGTTCGTCGCGGGCTGTTCCAAGTCCGAGGAGCCTGCTGCTGAGAACGCATCAGCGAGTGAACCCAAGGCGGATACGAGCTACCTTGATCAGCTCGCTGCGGAGCAGGGGATTGATCTTGAGGAGGATGAACCTCAGGTGACCTCGCAACCAGCGAGCAGCGAGGATGAGCCGGAGTCTGATGACGAGGACGATGGCGAAGAGGAACGCGAGTGGGTGAAGGACGATGGATCCCAGTCGCTGTTCGGACGATCACGCGATAAAGCGAAGGACATCCAGAACCGGATCCGAGGCGGGACCAGCGCCGAGGACGGGCTTGCCAACACCTTGCTTGATGAAGAGTACGCGTCGAGCTCGGGGCTCCGCTGGGAGATGCCTGAGGATTGGCGGATGGCGATGCCCTCACGCGGGAACTTCGCGGAGATGTACATCATGCACGCGCTGGGGAACGCGTCGGTTTCGTTTACCAAAGAGGAAGCGAACACCCGCGCCCTGATCCGCGCGATGCAGGACCAGATCATCGATCCGATGGGTGGACGCAGTCGAGCGAAAACCTCGGAGAAGACGATCCTGGATACACAAGTGACGATGGTCGATCTTGAGGGCACGTATCTCGATCCGGGCGCGAAGGGTGGCACCAACGAGCAGATATTTTACGCGATCCATGCTGCGATCTTTGATCTGGGTGATTCGCGGATCGTGATCAAGATGTGGGGTCCACAAGACACGGTGAATCAGAGCATGATCCTGTTCGACAAGATGATCAACGAGACCACAGCCGAGTGAGCGGGGCGCCGTGTCCAATCTGCCAAACCACGTCCGCGGAGTGCGGGCGCATCGTCCACAACAGTCCCGCGATGGTCGCGGGGGTTGAGATCGATCTGGGTGATGCTCGGTTTGAGATGCACAGCTGTCCGAGCTGCGGTTTGCAGTTCAAGCACCCATTCATCCCAGAAGACCAGCTCATCGCGTGCTACGAGCAAGCATCCGGCGATCATTGGGAGGACGCGCCTGATCCCTATAAGCGTAGGTTCGACGACATCGAGCGCGTCATCAACGCGCACGCGAGCGGCCCCAAGGTGCTGGATATTGGGTGCTCCAACGGGGCGTTGCTCGGATACATGGGGCAGTCGTGGGAACGCTCCGGGATCGAGCCGGGGCAGCAAGCAGCGGAGCACGCGGAGCAGCGCGGCGTGCGGATCATCGCGCCGATGCTCGAGCAGTGCGAAACAGACGAACAATTCGATGTGATCCTCGCGATCGATGTGCTCGAGCATCTGCTCGATCCAAGCGATTTCATCGAGCGCGTCCGAGGGTTGCTGACTGAGGGCGGGATCTTCGTTGGTTTTACCGGAGACACGGACGCACGCTCATGGAAGTGGCACGGCTCGCGGTACTGGTACGCCTCGCTCCCGGAGCATCAGGTGTTCTACAACAGAACAACGATCGATCAGCTCGCACAAACGCACGGCTTCGAGGTTGTGCACTACGAGCGGACGAGCCATGCGCGATTCAAGTCAACGCGCAGTGTGCGCGACAATATCAGGGGCGCGATCTGGGGGCTCATGATGCGACTGGGGATGCACAAGCATGCGTCCCCGCCGGGGTGGCTTCCCGCGAAGGATCACATGCTCTTTGCGATCAAGCTTCGGTAGCGTGCTCTGCAAAGAGTTCTGAAAGAGTTTGACCTCTGAATCGAGCGATGTCTCTGCGTTCTTGGAGTCCGCGTGCGTTGAGTGCTCGGTCCGCGTAGTACGCGATTCGGCCGAGCTGGTAGCGGATGGGGTTGTTGCGGTAGTGCGGGTAGCGCTCATCGAGGATGGCGCGTTCCTTGTCGTACTGCGCTCTCCAGCGTTCGTTCTCGCCTTTGGCATCGGTGTGGATCCGGTGGATCCCGATGTACTTGTTGATCCGCCGTGCGTTTGCGGTCGGGAGCATCCGATACCAGAGATCGGTGTCCATCGTGCAGTGCATGGATCGGTCGAGCCCGCCGACGCTTTCGTAGAGCGATCTGCGGAAGAAGGTGCTGGGTTGATGGGTGCGCATGTATCCGAACCTCGCCCAGCGGTGGGAGGGTCCTGCTCTGCGATCGCAGCGGATGACCTCGGAGCGTTCGTTGACGACGATCGTGTTGCCTTCAAAGAGTCCGGTGTTCGTGCAGCACGAGAACCAGTCGCGCATCTCTTTGACAGCGCCGGGAAAGAGGGCGTCGTCGGAGTTGACCCACGCGAGGATGTCTCCGGTGGCGCGTTTGAATCCGTTGATGATCGCATCGGATTGGCCGTCGTCCTTCTCGGATTGCCAGTGGGTCAGGTGCGGCGCGTAGCGTTCGATGATGTCTTTGGATCCGTCGTCGGATCCGCCGTCCATGACGATGAGCTCGTGGATCTGGTCGCGTTGAGCGCACAACGACATCAGCGCCTCGTCGAGGTATCGCGCCTGGTTATACGAAGGCACAACGATCGAGACAGTGGGGATCGGCATCGCTTGGGTGAGTTTTTCGGGGGGGTTGGGGTGGGTTAGCTGAGTCCGAGGAGTTCGATCTCGAAGATCAGGTCGGCGCGTGCTGGGATCGCTGGTGGTGATCCGAACTCGCCGTAGGCTTTGGCGTAGGGGATGGTCAGCTTGCGCTTGCCGCCGACTTTCATGCCCGGGATGCCTTCTTGCCATCCCTGGATGAGGTTGTTGAGCGGGAAGTTGATGGACTGCCCGCGATCGTATGAGGAGTCGAAGACGGTGCCGTCCATGAGCGTGCCTTTGTAGTGGACCTCAACCGTCGCGCCTTGTGGGCACTCCATGCCGTCGCCGGTGGTGATGTCTTCGATGATGATGTCGGTGATTGGTTCGCTCATTTCAGGTTCCTTCTGTTGGTGTCGCTCAATGGTAGTCTCGGCTCAGTCGGGGCGATGTTGGACACTGAGCTAGATCCCAAAGATCTTGTGGAAACGGACAATTGTGCGGATTTTGAGCTTGTCGATCCTTGAGTAGTACCGATCTCGGCAGAGGTTGAACTCGTCGTGCATCGTCTGCTGGTGCTGCGATTTGGTGGAGAGGCCGCCGAGTTTGAAGACCGAAACACAGATCGGGACAGCGCAGAAAAGCACCCCGAGTTTGTGGAGCGCTCGGAGGGACCATTCGTAATCCCCTCCGATCAAAAACGACTGTTCATACGGCCCAACCCGCTCGAATGCGGACCTGCTGATCAGCATCGCTTGGTGACTCATCGCGCCGCGATACAGCGAGACCCTGCTCGCTTTCTTGGCGCTGTGGTAGATGCTCTTTCCGGTCGCTGGATCAAAGAGCAGGATGTCGCCGTGGTAGATGTCGGCGCCTTGTGATCGCTGGACCGCGTCGACCAGCGCGTCGATGGTCTCTGGACGAATCAGCGTGTCCCCGGCATTGAGGAACAAGAGGAAGTCTCCGGTAGCGAGTTTGGCTCCTTTGTTCATCGCTTCGAAGATGCCGGAGTCTGCTTCGGAGATGAACGTGCTGACGACGTCTTGGTTCTGCTTGATGATGTCTTGCGTGCCGTCGGTTGAATCGCCGTCGATGATGATGTACTCGATACGCGAGTACCGCTGGGCGCGTACAGACTCGATGGTGTCGATCAGCGCGTCGCGATCGTTCTTACAGACCGTGATGATCGAGATCCGTGGCGATTGAACATCATGTGTCGCTGTGGTCTGTGGCATTCACTGATCGCCGTGTGTTCTGGGTTGATGATGAGACTGAACGTGCTCTTGTTTCAGAGCGTGCTCAGATCGAAATACTCGCTCACGTACGTGGGGATATGGGGGGCTTTGGTGAGTTTGACGACATCGAGGAGGCGCATGAGATCGCGTTTGAGCTTCTCTTGGATCCCATCCGCGTCGATCTCGTCGTCATCGATGGTACGGATATAGCGGTATCGGCCTCGGTCCCGTTCTTCGCCTTGGATATTGGTCAGCTCGATCGCTCCAAGCTCGGCGAGACGGATGAGGACGTAGTCCATGATCCCGCCTCCCAAGCCGTGGGCGTGTCCCTTGCCGATCACATGGATGCGGAGGTCGTCGCTGTCGAAATCGTCGTGCGCGAATCGCGCCTCGATCGCGCTCATGGTCTGCATGATCAGGTCGGGGGTGGGGTTCTGCCAGCGGATGAACTCTTGCTGGATGGTCAGGTCGGACTGTGCGTACAGGATCTTGCAGATCGAATCCAGCCCGTCGCGTCCGGCGCGTCCGACCTCCTGGTGGTACGCCTCGACCGATCCCGGCAGCTGCGCGTGGATCACCGCACGCAGGTCGGACTTGTCCACCCCCATCCCGAACGCGTTGGTCGCGCACAGGAGCAGGTTCTCATCCGGAGTCGCGTTGATGAACTTCTTGTACACGCGGCGACGCTCGCTTGGAGGGAGACGCCCGTGGTAGATCTCGACGGGACGATCCATCGCACGCTTGATCAGCGGCGCCATCCGATCGAGGTCCTTGATGAGGGTGAAATAGACGATCGAAGTCCCTCGGACGTCCTTGAGCGTTTCGCGGAGCTTGTTGATTTTGTCGTCATCGTCCCAGACTTCGACGCACGAGAGTTTGAGGTTCGGTCGATCCACAGGAGCCGCGAACAACGGCATCTCGTCCTCGCTCGTTCCCACCACCACACGCACATCCTGACGCACCGCTTTGGTCGCTGTCGCGGTCAGCGCGATGGTGACAGGATTCCCAAGCTCCTTGCGGAACTCACCGATCCGCTGGTACGCGGGACGCAGGTCGTGTCCCCACTTGGTGACGCAGTGGCACTCGTCGATCGCGAGGAGATTGACCCCGCCGGGACATTGGTCGAGCGCTTCGCGAAAGTCGTCCTTGGTCATCCGTTCCGGAGTCGCGTAGAACAGCTCGTACTCGCCTTCAGCGAGTTTTTTGTATCGCTTCCGCCGTTCGTTCTTGGGGACTGTGGAGTTGACATACTCCGCTTTGATCCCTCGCTGCTTGAGCGCGTGGACCTGGTCCTCCATCAGCGCGATGAGGGGCGAGAAGATGAGTCCGATGCCCTCGCCGTCGCATTCTTCGCGCATCGCGAGTGCTGGGAGCTGGAAGCACAGCGACTTCCCCGATCCTGTGGGCATGACGACCAGCGCGTCCTGCCCTTCCATGACGTGGTTGATGATCCGGGACTGCAACGGACGGAGCTCGTCGAGCCCGAAGCGGTCGTGGAGGATAGAACTGAGCATCGCCGAGGTCATCGGCAAGGGTATGAACGCGTGGGTGGTAAGTCTCGATTAAATCGCAGAATCCACCGAAGCGTTCTTGTTGGCGCGGAGCCACTCGAGCTTCTTGACGTACATGACGCACGTGCTCACGTACGTCGCGTGCGACCACGTCAGCGGCGAGACGGAGATCGGATCTCCCGAGTACGGATCGAACTGCTCCGCGAGCACCCCAGACGGACGCGTCCGCTGGTGGGTCCACTCAAGCAATCGCATCGCGGGCTTGAGCTCGTCGATGGAGGTCGCTTTCTCGATCTGGTACTGCGCCTGCCAGAGCGTGCAGATGACCCACGGGTTCCCTGGGACCTCGTCGGTGTTCTCGGTCTCGATCTGGTGGTAGTAGTCGCGCTCGTAGCGGGCGCACCCTCCGACGTCGGTCTTGACCCACAAGCGATCGCGCATGGTCTCCATCTCGGACTTGATGAGCGGGTCGCTGGAATCGAACGCATCGAACGCAAAGAGCGCGAAGTTGGCGCTGTCGCGTGTCATGTCGAGGCGGTAGCTACCATCTTCGAGCGGGACGGCCATGCGCGCGAAGTGGCCGCGTTCATCGTGCCAGAAGTGACGACGCAGCGCGCCCTTCATCCGCTCAGCGCCCTCTCTGAATGCAGCGGAGAGGTCCATCTCTCCGAAATCGCTCGCGAACTCGGACGCCGCGTTGAGCGCCCCGATCGTCGCGGCGACCGTGAACGTGTGGATCCCACGCCGTTCTTCCCACAGGTCCCATGACGGGAGCGGGAGTCCGTTGTGATCTCGATGCTCAAGCATCCATTTCGCGGGCTTGAGCACGAGCTTGACATACAACGGCTTGATGAACTCCACATCGCGGAACTCGTTGAAGTGCTGGCGCAGCGCCCAGAGCGTGAGCGCGGTCTCGTCTTGCTGGATCGGGAGGACGGGCTTGCCGTCGATCATCCAGGGGTGCCAAGAGCTCGCGAGATCACCCTCGGGGTTGTACTTGTGCAGGAAGTAGGGCTTGTCACCGATGCACTCAGCAGCATAACGGAAGAAGTTCCGGCTCAGCTCGCTCTGTCCCGCGAGGATCAGTGAGTGGGCAACCAGGGCGCCGTCACGCATCCAGCAGTAGGAGTAGTGATCTCCGGCGAAGTGCGTGATGTCGCTGTCGTTGGCGGCGATGATTGCGCCGCCGTTGTCGATCTGCGTGCGCAGGATGAGCTGGGAACGGAAGTACAGATCGCGGATCGGTTCGGGGAGATTCGCAACATCCAGCGGCTCCTTGCGCGACCAGAGCTTCCAGTACGCTTCGGTACGCGAGATGAGACGATCCGGACCGATCTCCCAGACACGCTGGTTGTGGTGCTTCGCTTGCTCGTAGGTATCAGCGCAGACGACCCAGAGCGTCGCGTTCGCTTCGCCGTATTCAGGAACCTGGACATGGACTCCGACGGTCGCGTCAACCGAACCTTGCGAGATCGCGTTGCGACCGAGCTGTCCGTCCTCGGCGTCGCGCCACGTACCCTCGGCGCCTCCGACGCGTTTGGCGCCGATCGCCCAGTGCTCGATGCCGCATTTGGTCGGATCGTTGCTCGCGTTGATCAGGAAGTACGAGTCGTCCTTGTACATAATCACGGCATTGGTGTTCGGATCGTAGTTTGCGGTGTCACCGACCGGAGAGCCGTTGATCGAGAGGTCGAAGTGCATGAAGATGCGGACGTCTCGTGTTGTGCCTCGCAGGTCGCGGACGTTGAACTTGCGGAAATAGACCGGCTTGTGGTAGTCCACCAGATCGTTGCAGGTCAGCTCGAGTCCGAGCTTGTGGTTGGTGAGTCGGACCTCGGTGGTCATGGAGTCTGGTTTGTAGCGGAGCTCGCGTTCCCAGGAGTCTTCCTCGATCCATGAGAGCTGACCATCGGCCCAGACGCCGAAGCGCTGGACGTGGCCGTCGGTGTGGTTGTAACGACCAACGCGCGGCGAGTAAATATCGCGGATGCGGTAATAGTCGTCGAAGGTGAAGAGCAATGAGCCGTTGCCGACAGGAATATCACGAGGCATGGTGGGGGTCCTGGAATGGTGGGAACAACCTGAAATCTAGTACTCTCATCGGCCCGATCTGCAGCAAACACCGATCAATTTGCACTGTGGATACCAGAATGTCCGATCATCGCACAAAATCTTCACAGAACGGGAACGAAACCCCCGAGAACATCGAAATTCGCCTGTTTTTGGGGGTGGATTGTGGTACGCTCAATATATCTATACATGGAGGACTGGATGAAGTTCACAGACCGCTCAAAGACCGGCTTTACATTGATCGAACTGCTCGTGGTGATCGCGATTATCGCGCTCCTGCTCGGGATTCTCATCCCGGCACTGGGCAAGGCTCGATTGACCGCTCAGACGGTCAAAAGCAAAGCCAACCTCCGATCGCTTGGTCAGGTCCAGTTCCTCTACGCTGGGGACTTCCGCGACAGCTATATCAACCCGTTCAACACGACGCGAGTCTCAGGGGGCGGGATCGGCAACAACGGCTGGGCCACGGCTCGCAAGCCGGGACAGGGCGGGGTCTACCACTTCACAGGTCCAGGACAGTGGTACTCCGAGATGTACGCGTTCCACTGGTACTCCCTCGTCGGCGGCTGGCTCAATGAGGGCGACTACACCTCCGAGATCCAGTTCGCTCCGAGCGATGTGGTCATGATCAACCGCTTCCGCGATACCTTCATCGAGAACCCGAACCGATCGATCAACAACTCGATCTGGGACTGCTCGTATGTGCTTTCGCCGACCGTGTGGTTCAACCCTTCGCGTTACGAGAACGATGTGCGTCCAGATGCCGTCCGCAACAGCGGACCGGCGTCGCTCGCGAAGCGGAACAAGGTCTCTGATACCGCGTTCCCATCCAACAAGGTGATCATCTGGGAACGCTTCGACTGGACCAAGAACGAGCGGAACGCGTCGCAGCCCAACCCCTTCGATCCCACGGCTCCGGTCATCACACTGGGAATCGAGAAGCAGCATCCGCAGTGGAACAACCCCGAAGCGGAGCCGGCGGTATTGACCTCGGACGGCTCGGTGGTTGCCGCGAAGATCTCTGATATCCGGGCGCTCGCTTCTGATGAGAACGAACGCGTCGCGCGTGAGTTCACGCCGACGGACGTCTGGGACATGCCGGGATCGCTGCTCGAGGACTACCAGATGGACAACGACTGGTTCGAGGTCGGTCTGATCGGTCAGGACGGTTTCGGAGCCGGGAAATATCCCGCGTACTTCTGGGCGACGCGCGACGGCATCAAGGGGCGCGACATCGTCCGCTGATCCGCTCTCTTTTGAACTGAAAATGGACTGACTTAGATCTGACCTGCGAGCATCGCGGCTGCGATCTCGTCAGGGGTCATCTCGCCCTCACCCGCGTCTGAATCATCCGGACCCATCGCTTCGATGCGCTCGGTCTGACCAAGCGTTGTGGTCATCCGGATACCGAAGTTCTCGCCGATCTTCACCGCTGAGCCGCTCGCGATGCGTCGGTTGTTGATGCGGACCTCGAGGTCTTCCTCCGCGTTGATCGGGAGCTCGACGATCGAGCCTGGGACCCACTGACGGACGGCATGGATGTCCATCTGGCGCTCGCCGAGAACGACGACGAGCGGGACTTCGATGCGCAGGATTGACTTGAGATTGGACGCCATAAGGACCTCATCGGCACGAACTGCGCCCCGCTGCAGCAAACGCGCTGACATCGGGTGCACACACTCACAATCGCAAGCAATGTGCCATTCCGCAAGGTCTGGATAACAGGATTGAGACAGCGAAAGCTGGATCAGCCTTCGAATCGGCCCACGATGAGACTGACGTTGTGGCCGCCGAATCCGAAGGTGTTGTTCATCGCGTACTTGACGTCCATCTCGCGTGCCGTGTTGGCGACGATATCGACACCAGAGCATTCCGGATCGATGTTGTCGAGGTTGATCGTCGGTGCGACGATGCCGTCCTTGACCGCGTGGATACACGCGATGAGTTCCACGGCTCCCGAAGCGCCGAGGCAGTGGCCGTGCATGGACTTGGTGGAGTTCATGACGAGACCGCCGCTGGTCGCGTGGTCCGCGAAGACGTTCTTGACGGCGATGATCTCGGCTTTGTCTCCGAGCGGTGTGGAGGTGCCGTGGGCGTTGATGTAGTCGATCGAGGTCGGATCCATGTCCGCGTCTTTGAGCGCCCACTTCATCGCGTTGGTCGCGCCGCGTCCCTCCGCGTGCGGAGCGGTGATGTGACCAGCGTCGCAGGAGTTGGCAGCGCCGCAGAGCTCGGCGTAGATCGTCGCTCCGCGTGCCTGTGCGTGCTCGAGTGATTCGAGGACGTACACCGCGGCGCCTTCACTGAGAATGAACCCATCGCGGTCGATATCGAACGGACGCGAGGCCTTCTCCGGCGCATCGTTGCGTGTCGAGAGGGCTTTCATCGTCATGAACGCGCCCAGGCAGAGCGGGGTCAGCGCCGCTTCAGCACCACCAGCGAGCATGACGTCGGCTTTCCCGGAGCGGATCGCTTCCATCGCGTCACCGATCGCGTGACCCGATGAGGCGCACGCGGTCGCGTGGGTGGAGGCGTACCCCTGGAGGTTGAAGCGGATCGAGATGTTCCCGGTCACGGCGTTGGCCATCAGCTTGGGAACGGTAAACGGCGAGATCCGCGATGGACCCTTGCTATCAAGGACCTGGACGCTCTGCTCGATGGTGTAGATGCCGCCGATGCCTGATCCCATGACAATTCCGCGGCGTTCAGGGTCGCCGGTCGTGAAGTCGAATCCCGAGTGATCCACGGCTTCTTGCGCCGCGGCGATCCCGAGCAGCGAGACGCGATCGACGCGCTTCGCTTCGCGAGCATCCATGATGCCGTCGGAAGACCAGTCGCGGACCTGTCCGCCGATGGTGACGCTCCAGCCCTCGTACTTTGCGAACTCCGGCGCATCGATCGTGGAGATCCCGGATCGACCTGACTTCATAGCGTCCCAGGTGTCCGCGGCGTTATGCCCGACATTGGTCAGGGCGCCATACCCGGTGATGACAACGCGATGACGATTGTTGGAACTCATGGGGGTGTTGATCCTGAGGTTGGGTTGTGGAGCCGACGACTCGGGGTATCGGTTTGAGAAATCCGAGTGACGACCAATGCATAAGCCCCTCCGATATGGATCGGGGGGCTTAGAGGATTCGTCGCGAGGCGTCGATTATTCGGCGCCGTTGGCTTGCTTGATGAAATCGATCGCGTTGCCCACGGTCAGGATCTTCTCGGCCTGATCGTCTGGGATTGAAGTCTCGAACTCATCCTCGAACTCCATAACGAGCTCGACGGTGTCCAGACTGTCGGCGTTCAGATCTTCCATGAAGCTGGTGTCGCGGGTGATTTTGTCCTTATCGGCACCCATCTGCTCGGCCACGATTTCGATCACCTTTGATTCAATTTCCTGTTCGGTCACAGCGTATCTCCGCTCAAACTGATGGGGTCCCTATCCCAGACGCTCCAAACGCCCGAGAATCTCGTCCCCGATCTTGGCCCCGATTGTATCCAGTCAGTGTAGCATTTGCCAAACCACTCTGCGATCTGCTCGATAGAACTTTGTTCGGGATTTGGGAGTGCCTGAGGATTATCGTCCCTGCATATCCACAATCAAACGCTCCAAACCATCCGACAACGTCCTAGAGCTATTCCCAATCGTGCTCACGGTTCATCTGCCCCGAAAACACGTCGAAACAGTTTCCAGCAGCACGCGGCGTATCCGCACACGCTGTCTGGAGGAATCGTCATGGGAACAATGCCCAAGGAACCTGATGCGTTTGTCGAGCATGTGGTCAAGCTGATCAAACGCATGCAGCCCGAGTTCAATATTGATCGGGTCAATCCCAACGAACTCCACGTCAACGGGCGTCGCCTGGACCTTGAGAACCTCTACCGCATGGTCGCGCACGAACCAGACCGCGGGACCGACATCGTCGAGCACTTCCTCGACCAGCTCTTTATGGGTGACCACGTCGAGGTCAACGACATCCCGCTCGAGCAAGCGAAGGCGCGGATCATGCCTCGCATCCAGCCGACCTCGATCTTCGAGCATCTGACCGAGTCGCTTGTGGCGCACGTGCCGTTTGTCAATGACACGGTGATTGTGTTCGTGCTTGATATGCCGCACATGACCGTGAGCATCACGATGGACCAGGTCATCCGCTGGGGGATCACGATCGAGGAGCTCGATGATCTCGCACGCGAGAATCTCGACCTGTACGCTCCGGATCTTGAGATGCAGGTCATCGAGAGCGCCGAGGGTGGCAAGGCGGTCATCGTCGCGGAGCAAGACGGCTACGACGCCGCTCGCTTGCTGATGGGTGACCTGCACCAGAAGCTCGCGAGTCATCTCGGAGCGGATTTCTACGTCGCGACTCCGGCGCGGGACATGTTCATCGCGCTGAGCTGCGAGCCCGACGCGTTTGTCCAGCGTTTGTGTGATCGCGTGAGCGAGGACTTCACGAGACTGCCGTACCCCATCACCAAGGACCTGTTCCTGGTGACCCAAGACGGCGTCGCGGGGACCTCGTGGATGCGTGAAGACGCCGCCTGATCGGTTGGGTGCGTCCTACACTCCCTCGTGATCCTGCTCATCGACAACTACGACTCCTTCACGTGGAACCTCGTCCAGAGGCTGGGAGAGATCGACCGATCTCTTGAGCCCGATCGGGATCTTGTGGTCAAGCGTCATGACGAGATCACCCCACAACAAGCCGAGGCACTTAACGGCGGAGCGGGTCCGACCCACGTGATCATCTCGCCCGGCCCCTGCACCCCCAAAGAAGCGGGGGTCTCCAGCGACATCATCCGTCACTTCGGAGGACGCGTCCCAGTGCTTGGGGTGTGTCTGGGACATCAGTGCATGGCTGACAACAACGGGATGACCGTCGCACGCCACAAAGTCCTGATGCACGGCAAGACCTCAGAGATCAACCACGACGGACGAGGGATCTACGAGAGCATCCCCGCGCCGACGACTGTCGCTCGCTACCACTCGCTGATCGTGGAACCCTCGACCATCCCTCCGCTGAATCCCGACGAGGACGGCTGGGAGATCTCCTCATCATGCACCGATCTGATCGACGGCTCTCCCGTCGAGGTCGTCATGGGACTGAGGAGGGTCTGGACGGATCCGTCCAAAGCGCCGCTCGAGGGGGTGCAGTTCCATCCCGAGTCGTTCATGACCCCAGCGGGATCGATCATGCTCTGGAACTTCCTGAGGATGGGAGACGCTGGGAGGGACCTCCCCAAGCCCGCGATGGGGACTGAGATGGGTGAGCTCGCTCGCTGACAAGCGGGTGGATTCTCGGCTATCCTTATCGCATGCTTCATCCCGCACCAACGACCAAGATTGATCCGACCCTCACACGCGCACGGATCGTCGAGGTGCTCGACGAAACCCACGCGAACCCCGCGATGGTCGTGCTCAGCTTCGCGAACACCAACTACAAGACGCATCTGGTCACGAGCCAAGCCGACGAGCTCCGCTCGAAGATCGGCAAGACCGTCCTGGGCACGATGCACGCGACCGCTCGTCGCATCGATCCCGCTGGAGCGGGGGGACGCTGCATCGACCCGTGCGTGGGGAAACCACGCCGTGTGATGGGGACCATCGTCGGGATCGACGATCGCAACAACGGCATGGTCGTCAACGTCGGACCCAACATGTCGATGTGGCTCACCCTCAGCGCGCCGGGACAGCGAGCATCCTCGCTCGCAAGCGCCGAGTTCCTGACCTGCGATGTGCTCCCTGGCGCGTCCTTCAAATTCAAAGAACTCGCGTGAGCAAACCGATCAAGTAATCCGCGGATCGACCCAGCGGTACAGCACGTCCACGACCAGATTAAACAGAATCAGCATCGTCGCGAAGATCAGGACGACCCCCATGATGAGGAAGAGGTCCTTGTTCTGCACGCCGTTGACGAAGTGCTGTCCCATGCCTGGGATGGTGAACACCTGCTCGATGACGAACGATCCCGTCATCGCGAGCGCTGTTGCTGGTCCGAGGAACGAGAGCACAGGAAGGAACGCGTTTTTGAGCGCGTGCTTATACAGCACGGCACGTTCCGTAGCACCCTTGGCGCGAGCGGTCCGCACATAATCTGTTCCCAGAGCTTCGATCATCCCCATGCGTGTGAGACGAGCGATGTATGCCGCGAAGGGCAGCGAGAGCGTGACCGCTGGGAGGATCGCTTTGACGGGACCTCCCCAGCCCCCAACAGGGAAGAGCGGGATCAGCACCGCGAACACCAGCAGCAGAACTGTCCCGATCACAAAGCTTGGGAGTGAGATCCCGATCATCGCAATGGTCAGCGTCAGGAGGTCTGAAACGGAGTTGGGTTTGACGGCCCCGATGACCCCAGCGCCCACGCCGATGACCAGCGCGATGACGATCGCCGCCGCTCCGAGCGTGATCGAGACTGGGAGCGCCCCGCCAACGATCTCGTTGACGGTCCAGTCGTCGTATTCGAGCGATGGACCCAGATCAAACACCGGACGCGCCGGAGGCGGGAACCCCGCTTCGATCGCAGCTACTCGTTCACGCTCAAGATCGCCGTTGATCAGGTCCTTCGCGTACGCGAATCCCGTCGCGCTGCTGAGGTAGGACACGTAGAACCTTGGGAACGAATCGAGGTTGTACTGCTTCTTCATCTGCTCGACGACCTCGGGTTTCGGTCGCTTGTCGGGGTTCTCGAGCGGATTCCCAGGGACGGCCCACGCGAGGGTCAGCGTGATGGTGTAGATGATGAGCAGGATCAGGGGCAATGCCGCGAGTCTTCGGAGGATCATCGTGATCATGGCTGGGCTCCCTCAGCAACGGTCTTGATGTGGTTTGGATTCATCGGGCGTGGCTGGTCGGGTCCGACGCCGTCGCCGAGCATGTCGATCAGGAACGCGTTCTGCTTGGTGCGTGGATGCGTCGAGAGCCCCGTCAGTTTGTGCGCGTCGAACATGTAGATCGTCGCGTAGTGGAAGATCGGGACCAGCGGGACGTCTTCTTCGACGAGGATCCGCTCCGCTTCGCTCAGCAGCGCCATGCGTTTGGCAGGATCAAGCTCGTCCGCGGCATCCGCGAGGAGCTGGTCAAACACCGGATTGTTGTACGCACGATCGTTGTTGCCGTCTTTGGAGTGGTTGATGTCAAGGAAGGTGGTGGGGTCGCCGTAGTCCCCGAACCATCCGGCTCGCGCGGTCATGTACTGCTTGTTTTTGAGGTCCTCGCGGAAGATTTTGATCTCTTTCTGCGAGAGCGAGGTCTGGACACCGAGCGATTTCTGCCAGCTCTTGGCGACTGCTTGAGCGATCAGATCGTGCCCCGCGTCCTTGTTGAACGCGAGCTCGACGACGAAGTCTTCCGGGAAGTTTGCTTCATCGAGCAGCGCTTTGGCATCAGCGATGATTGATTGTCGCTCCGTTTCACTCGCCGCGTCTCCGATGTTGGGAAGTCCCTTGGGTGAGGTGTACCCACCGATCGAGCCCGGCGGGATGAGCGTCCACGCGGAGGGTTCTCCGAGCCGTCGGATCTCACGCGCGATCGCGGGTTTGTCGATGCACATCGCGAACGCTCTTCGGACACGCGGATCACTGAAGGGGTTCTCACGCCCGTCGGGGAGTCTTGGTTTGCAGTTGAAGTTGTAGAAGTACGTCCCGAACGACGACACGGCGTGCGTGTGGGCGCGTGGGTCTTGCGGGAGCATGCGCGTGATGGAGAACTGGTCGTGTCCCTGCGCTCGCAGCTCTGCGACGCGTTCCTTGTGTTCTTCGAGGAACTCGAGTTTCTGCGCGACCATGTCGCCGCGATACGGACTGGTTACATCGGAGATCCAGTCGATCGATCCGGTCTGGTACGCGAGGACTCCCGCGTTTGGGTCCGAGATCGACGGGATCGACACGCTGCGGATCGCGATGCTGTCGCGGTCCCAGTAGTGGGGGTTCTGCTCCATCCGCATGTCACGCTTAAAGCGCCACGAGGTAAGCTCGAACGGACCATTGGAGATCAGCACGCCCCCCTTGGTCCATCCGGGACGGCGCACGAGCCGACCCGTCAGCGGATCGGGACGCTCGTACTGCTCAACCAGCGGCTGATACACAGGGGCAAACACAGTAAACGCGCACAGCTCCAAGAAATAGGGCACCGGACGCTCCAGCGTGACCACCAGTGTCTTGTCGTCGATCGCTTTGAGTCCGACGAGCTCGTCAAACTTGGACTTGGTCTGGTCCCACAACGCGTACGCGGCCTCCCGCTGCTCATCCTCACTGGAAAACTCGCGATCCGTAAACTCGTCGAGCTGCGTCTGGCGCCATTCATAAAACTCCTGAGCGCCTTTGATGTTCATGAACATCGCGACGTAATCGGAAACCAGATCGGGGAGCATCGCGCGGCGCCATGAGAATACGAAATCCGGAGCGGTGACCGGCTCGCCGTTGGACCACTTCGCGTCCTCGCGGAAATGGAAGGTGTAGGTGCGTGCGTCCTCGGAGAGTTCCCAGGATTGAGCAACACCCGGAACGATGGTGAAGTCATCGCTGAGGACATCGTTCTTGACGAGTCCCTCGTAGAGCAGACGAGCGGTGCGGAGATCGTGCATCCAGCTCATGCGCTGGGGATCGAGCGTGTTGACCTCTGACGAGTTGATAAACGTCAGATCCGCACGTGGCTGGGGACGATCACCAAACACGGAGAACGCGACGATAAAGACAAGCACGGCAACGGGGATCAACATTCGGCTCATAGAACCACTGTACCCGTTGGCGTGCTCGGATGTTGCTTGGGGATCGGCTTAGTTGACGAATCGGTCGTCGGCGAATCCGAACTCGGTCACGATCGGCGATCCGGGTCCGAGCAGCAGCGCCGCTTGGTTGCGGAAGTCGCGATCCTCCCCAGCTTCAAGGAGCTGAGCGAACTGGGTCTGCTGGACGTTCCCGACTGGTCTGCGATTGAGCTCCGCGTACTCACGAAGTGCGAAGTACAGCAGGGACTCACCAGAGCGGACCAGAGCGACCTGCAGCTCCCGGTCGTTTACGCCGGGCATCGAGCTGTTGATCACCTGCGAGAGCGCGACGGAGATCATGTCCGCGCCGAGGGCGACAGCGGACTTGATGCCGTCCTTGTTGGAGTTCTCTCCGACCTGGAGCAGCGAGTTGGTCGCGGCGCCGGAGCCGAGCATCGCCAAACGGACGCGGGACTCGAGGTCCGAATCGCCTCCGGTCAGCTGCGATCCCGCGGCATCGCACATCGCGCTGATGCACATCGCACGCGCCTGGAGGAAGTCGTTTGATGGGAGCGAGCAGCCGAATCCCAGCGCCTGGATGCAGGCGCTGACGAGTGCTTGGTCGTCGCTGGTGTCCGCGAGCGTGTCGAGCTTCTGGATCAGCGAGGTGAGGTCGCTCGCGGAAAGGGCCGGGCCGTTGGTCGCGGTGGTGCGGAAGGTGCGTCCCGCTCGTCCTGCGGCAAAGATCCGAATTCCCGCGTCGTCGCTGTTGAGCCCGTCGAGGATGATCCGCGTGCCGCGTGAGGTGCCGAGCTCTCCGGCGATGCGGAGTGCTGTGAAGGTCGAGCTGATGTCTCCGCTTGCTTTGAGCGAGTCGAAGTAGCTGATGAGGGCGTCGGAGTACGCTCTGCGGAACGAGATCGAGACGCGGTCGTTGATGAGTGGCTCGATGAGCTTGCTCTGCGCACGAGCCGCGGCTTGGGCGTCGGACTCGGTCGCTCGCTGGGACCAGTGCGACGCGAAGCTCGTGATCTGCGACTGCTGGGAGCCGGTTACGGACGCGGATTCAATGGTCGAGAGCGGGAGCGTGGTGGTCTGTCCCATCGCGGACGTGGTCATCGCGACGTTGAGCATCCCGATCGCGGCGATCTTGACGATCGGACGAGAGATCGAGCGGGTGAGTGAACGAAGTCGTGTGGAATCGGTCCGCATGGGATCCTCCATCGTGTGCGTGTCAGTCGATCCGAGCTTGTAAATCCGGCTCGGACAGTGAGCAAAGTGTATGGCGACGAATCGCGTTCTTCCGGCTCGGATCGCTATCAAAGTCGCTAATACACCTCGAGCATCATGCGTTTGGTGGGTTTGAGCTTCCTCGGGATCATGGAGCGTTCCCATTGCTCGGGATCGGTCCCGATCGATGGGTGGATTCGGACGTACTGTTCGAGCGAAACGGGATCGAGGATGCTTGCAAGTACGCGAATAACACCGAGTTCCATCCCCGCGATGCCGCAGACGTAGATCAGCGTCCGCTCGCTCTTGAGGATCTCGGTCATCACGGCTTTGTCCTCCTCCAGACGATGCTGGACATACATGAAGCGTGATTGGTTCTTGGTCAGGTGTCTGGAGATCGCGGGACGATAGTGGAAGCGATCGGGATAGTCCTCAGCGATCTCCTTGAGCTCGTCGTCGTAGAGCAGGTCGGATTCGTACGAAACTCCCATAAACAGGTCCACACGCGACGGCATCCCGGCTGCGATCAGGTCCTTGATCATCGCTCGAAACGGCGCGATCCCAGTCCCAGACGCGAAGAAGACGTAGTTGTGCGCCGAGACGTCCTCCGGAAGCAAGAAACGCTTGCCGGCTGGTCCTGTGAGCTGGACCTTGTCTCCCACCTGCAGATCCGCGAGGTAGTTGGAGCATTCTCCAAGGAACAGCGTGTGGTCGTCCCAGTGCTCGTCTATGAGGCGTTTGAGGGTGGTCGAGATGATGGTCCCATCGCCGGTCTCTCCGCCCGTTGGTGATGCGATGGAATACAGCCGGAGCTTGTGTGGATTGCCGGACTCAGTCGTCCCCGGCGGGATGACCCCGAAGCTCTGTCCCGCTCTCCACGATCCTTCGAGGGGTGTTCCGGAGACGTCGATCTCGATATGGCGCGTGAACGCCGCGGATCGATCCGAGGGGGTGCAGCGTTTGGTGGAGACGACGGTGCCGAAGACTGGTGGTGCGTCGGGACGGACGAGATGCTGCTGAACCTCAGGGAGCAGCGGGGCTCCCTTGACGGTTGAGGATTTCTCGGCATCACTCATGACAGCACTGCTTGAGATGCCCAAACGGATTGTTCAACGACTCAGGGAGCTTGGATCAGCTCATCCCTCTTCGTCAAAGTCCTCGGCATCTTGGTCGGTATCTGAATCTTCGTCAGTCTCGTACTCATCGACGTACTCAGATTCATCGGATTCGTATTCTTCGGTGTACTCAGGTTCAGGTTCAACCCCACCCAGCAGGTCCAGACGAGCCGCGGCGGCTTCGAGTGCCTCTCCGCTCTCTCCGCGGACGCGGACACGACGCAGTGATGATGCCGCGTCTTGGAAGGATTGCTTCGATTCGTTGTAGAGCTCTTCGCTCCGAGTTGCGTGCGACTCAGCGCTCGATGACCATGAACCTGGGAGACCTGATTCCATGATGGACTGGTAGAGCAGCGCCATCTCTGCTTCGCCGCGTGCTTGACGCGACAGGGCGCGAGCGAGCTGCTCCTGACCAGATGCCTTGGCGATCGAGCCGCTGGTCTTCGCGGTATCAGTCGCTCCGCCTGCCGCACGGATTGATTGGCGGATCGTCGAGATCACCTGCTCGTTGGCAGGGATCACTGTTGATTCACGGAAGTCTTCGAGTTCTTGCACAAGCGAGGTGATCGCGGTGCGTGCTTGCTCAGCGTCGGCGCGGGCTTTCGCAGAATCGGTCTTGGAATCGCGGACGCGCTGATCGAGCTCGTCGATCGAGAGCTGGAGCAGCTCGATCTGGTCCTTTGCTTTCTTGACCTGCAGCTCGACCTCGTGAGCGCCTGGGAGGAGCTGTCCGACGAGTCCCTGGATCCGTGTGGATTCGAGTTCGTAGCCGTCGGCACGCAGGGAGTGCTCACGCACGCGCTGAGCGAGCTGTGCGGCTTGGGTCGCGCTGACGCTGGTCATCTGGAGCTCGTAGCGAGCACCCTCGTTGCGCTCGCTCTGGGATTTGGAATCCAGGTCCGCGATCTGTGCTCGGTAAGCTTCGATCTCCTCGTGGAGTGATTCCATGCGCTTGGTGTACTGCACGACGTCGTTGTTGCGGAGCTCGATGAGTTCTTGGAGCTGTGCTTTGTCTGCCGTGATGTCGAAGTTGGTCGATGCTTTGGCAACAGCGTTCATCGCGATCCACTCGCTGAGGTGGCCGCGGATGATGCGGGACTTGTGGAGCGATTGTGTCTCGGCGTCGGATGCGTCGTTCGCGGAGAGGGTCGCGAGTCCGAGTTTGGCAAGCGACTGAGCAACCGCGGCGGCTTCGCCGTAGGGCGCGTCGCTCCCGGCGTGGTCGGCGGTCAGACTCGCGGCGGTGTTGTATGCCTTCTTGCTGAACTCGTCGGAGTAGGTGGGGTCGCCGACAGAGACATTGCGGAACTCAGTCCCGGCTTGAGCGGACGCGGACTTCGCGTCGTCGGATTTGGAGCATGCACCCAGCATCATGGAGGACGCGGCGAGGGCAATCAGAACGGCTTGGGAGGGTGTGCTTTGCATCATGTTTATCGCTGATTTGTTCAGGGTCGTGTTCAGGGACATGTTCAATGTCGTTGGTTATCGCATCCTTCGTGCACCGCGCCAGCATCAAAGGCGGCGGGTGCTGAGGTCTATGGTAGCGCCCCAGCGCCAGAGGGGGGGATTCAAGGAGATGAAGCGGGATCGTCGAACGGGTGGGTCAAATCCGCGTCCTGATCCTCCTCAGTCCCCTCAGTGGTGTCCAATGGCGGATAAACAAACCCATAATCTGGTCTGGGGGTGTAGATCGAGCGGATCCAGTCCGTCGTGCGCTCGAAGTTGGTCGCTTTGGTCGATCGAAAGACCGGTCTCCAGTCACGCCCGTGCTTCTGAGCGTCCACGGCTGGGTGTGGATACAAGGACCTGGAGCGGACGAGCCCCATATGGATCAGCGGCGAGCGATCGGGGTCGATGTAGTCGATCAGCGGCGTGCCGTCGCGGAGCTGGTATTGGTCGAGGATCATGAAGTTGGTGTACATCGCTTCCGCTGAGTTGGAGTGCTGACCGATCAGTTGCAGATCCCCGGCTTCGGAACCTCCATGGCATCGCGTGGTCGCACAGCCGTTGATCAGCCAGCCCGTGCGTCCAGCGATGAACTTCTTGAAATCCTTGAAGGACTGGGGGTCTTCGAGCACACGGACCTCTGGATACAGGTCGCGTGCTTTGTGACGGAACAGAATCCTGAGCTTGTCCAGATCGCTGCTCTTGAGTATCCGCTCGCGTTCTTCCTCCGCAACAGGGAACGCGCCGGGCATCTGGGTCATCAGCGCCCGGATCGTGGAGTTCTCGACCTTCAGATCCGGCGGATCATTGAGATCAAGCTCGTAGACACGGATCAGATTGACCTGCTGCTCAGTGAGCATCGGGATCGCGCTCTGCTTGACCTGTCGAGCAGTTCTCTTGGTTTGTTTGGGGGTGTTCTCGCGGTTCTCGATCAGCTTGAGGTGCTGCTCGAGCCAGGTCTTGAGGATCTTGGCTTGCGGATGGTTGGGCTCGATCTCGAGGATCGATCCGAGTTCCTCGATCGCCAGCGCGTAGGCGCGTCGATCTCGGAGCCAATCGATCAGGACCAATCGCCCGTCGATGTCGTTGTCTTGGATCGCGGCACGGAATCGGCGGTACCGCTCCTCGACCGGAGGGAGGAACTCGATATCAGCGATCCGAGCGCGTCTGTAGGTGGTGTCGATGCCGTTGATCCGAAGCACGACCGAATCGTCGCTCGACTCCATCATGATCCCAGTGATCTCTCGTCCCGAATCGAGCGTGATCGTGCATTCCTGGAGCGTGGTGCTGACGGCTGGCTTGGGAGCAGTGGAATCACTCGCTTGCTCGCTTGGTTGTTGCTCAGGAGCGGTGGGGGTGGAGGGGTCGCTTTGCTCAGCAAACCCAACGAGCATGACGGCGCACAGCAGACCAGCCGCGGAGGTTCCGATGCGTGTCTTGATGCGTGGATGTTTGTTTGGTTGCCGTCTGGGCATGTTGACCTCTACCCAAAGGTGTTGGGCTGCTGAAGATCATATACCACTCGCAGGCGCGTGCGGTTCTGGTCGTTCTCGCATGGAGGGGTTCAAGCCGCTTGCTTGATTTCTGGGACCTCTTCGATGATCCGCAGGTAGGTCTCGTCAGGAGTCACCTTCGCATGATCGCTCAGAGGCACAGTCTCTCCGCGGAACGTGATGCTTGGTTTACCAACCGATCCGAGTTTGATGGTGGATTCACCAACGATGTCCTGGTTGAACTCCACGCGGAATCCTGGGAGATAGAGCACGCTCTTGGCGTAGATTGCTTTTTTGACCACGAGCGACTGGTCTGTGTGTTTGAGGAACAACTCGCCGTGCAGCTTTCGTGCGGTATTCAGCGACTCGACGCGGTTTTGGTATTCCATGATTTCGAAGTCGAGACCCATCAGTTCTTCGATCTGTGAAGCCGTTGGTTTGGCGATCGCGTTGGAGAGTGTTTCTTTCCGATTCTGGTAGGTCTTGACCTGAGATTCGAGTTCGATCACAAACTCATCGATCGCACGGATCTCTTCCTCGATCCTCGGCAGCACACCGATCGCGAGCGTGGTCTCGACTCCCTGAGGGGATCCGATCGCGTTGACGATCGCGCCCTTGGAGATCTGCAGACGTCCGCCTCGGATAGTCGCTTGTGGCGCTGAGAGTTGCCCACCGATCTCGAGGGTGGAGTTGGTGATCTCGCTGCGTGCGTTGACATTGCCTCTAACGTTTGCTCGGACAGCTTCGAGATACCCAGTGGTCAGATCAGATTGGCAGACAATCGTCCCGCTGTCCTTCCCCGCCATTCCTCGATTGAGGGTCACCGAAGCTTGAGACTCGATATTGGCGGCTTCAACCAGTCCGTTGATCTCGATCGAATCACATGCGATCACGCTGAAGAGCGATTTGACCCCGCCGTGGATCTTGACTGATCCAGGGAAGACGATCCTACCGGTCTCGAAATCGACGTCGCCATGGATCTCAAGCTCAGTAGAGATCGAGATCTTCAACGCACTCGCGGTGAGCCAGCCCGAGACAGCAGCGATGCAGAGGCCTTCGTTGTTGACTTGGATCGAATCATCCAGAACACCCTCGTTGAGCTTGCCCTCGTGCGAGGGGATTGCTTTCCCGAAGATGTCTTGCCCGTCAACACCCTCCGATCGCTCAGAGCGTGTCGCGATCGGATCACCCTTGTGCACGACGACAAACGCCATCTGGTCGTAGTGGCTGATGGACTCATCATCGATGAGGTCCGCGGACTCGATCGGTTCTGGTGGCTCTGATTCGAGCCGTTCCTTGCGGAGCTTGATCGAATCGATCTGCTCCTGGATCGAATCCAGGATGGTGTAGGTGACGCTGTCCCCGTTGACCGCTGGTGTGCCGCGTGCCACGATGAGCTCGTGCTCTTCAAGCGGTGACTCGTGGATCAACGCGATCAGCTTCTCGATCGCTTCACGATCGATGCACTTTGCGAGAACGTCTCGGCTTGTCAGGAACGATTCAAGCGCGATAGGACTGATTGCCTTGACGGATTCAAGCGGCGAGACGTGAAGAGTGCCACGGAGCTTGGCCGGGTCGGTGCTCAGTTTCAGTAGATGATCAAGATCGCATGTTCCGTTGGACACATGTACTCCAGTTCCGAACCCGATCAGGATTCAACGGAGCACTTGGCGAGTGTCTCGGTGATGCGTTCGGAGAGGAGATCAGGGGTGAACGGCTTGACAACGTAGTTGTTCACGCCGGCCTTGATCGCTTCGATGACGCGCGACTTCTCGGCTTCGGTGGTCACCATGATGAGCGGAGTGGTCTTGTTGGTCTGACGGAAAGTCTTGACGAAGGTCAAACCGTCCATGACCGGCATGTTCCAGTCCACAAGGCAGAGCTCCGGCTGGAAAGCGCCGACTTTCGAGAGCGCGTCCTGTCCGTCGCATGCTTCCTCGATCTCAGTGTACCCGAGCTGCTTGAGCACGGACTTCTGGATGTTGCGCATGGTCTTGGAATCGTCGATGAGAAGGATTTTCATTGTGTACTCCTACGAATGAGTGTGTGGTGTTTTAGGGGCTTTGTTGGTTCAGGCGGCGCTGGTGGAAACTTCTGGACTCTCTACGCTTGCTTCACGGAGTGCGACTTCGAGGACAACCTCGCCGCAATCGGTGGTGCACGGGATCATAACGCAAGGCGTTCCCGATGGGACGGAGATCGTGTGTCCCGCTCCGACAACAACCGACGGGCACGAGATCGAGACGTCGCGGCGTTGGAAGTCCGCTTTGGCGTTCCCTGAGATCATGTTGACGAGTTCGCCGACCGCGTCAGCGAAGTCCGCGGACTCGACCTCGAAGGTCTCTCCGGTGAGCAGAGCAACGATCGAGACCGCCGCGTCCGATGGCATCGAGAGCACGATCGTCCCGATCATCTCACCCGATACACCGATGATCCCGGAGACATCGTGTGTGGACTTGTGTCCGGACTTGATCTTTGGTTCACCAACCTCGACTGGGAGTTGGAACATTGTTGAAAAGACATTCTGAATAGCGTTGATAAACGGGCTGATCATGCTGGCATCCATTGGATTCTCCTTCGTGTAAGCGGCATGCTGCGTCTGTGCGTTGGGTTATGCGACTGTTGCTGGTTCTCGTTTGATTGAAACTGGTTTGGTGTACTGCATGAGCTTGGTGATGTCCCAGATCAAGCTCACCGACCCGTCGTTGCGGATGGTGGCGCCGGAGACGGGGCCCTCGCGTTGTACGCCGTCGAGTGGTTTGATAACGATTTCTTGCTGACCGATGACCGAGGAGACCCGGACGCCGACCATGCGCTGGTTGTGACTCAGGACGACCACGAACTCTTCGCTCGTGCGATCTTCCATAGGTGTGTCGAACACGTCCTGGGCGCTGATCAGCGGATACACCTGGCCACGCAGGTGGATGACCGGATCAGTGCCGATCTCCGAGATCTGATCCGCAGCGGGGCGCACGATCTCGGTGATGTTGCTCAGCGGGATCGCGAAGACCTCATCAGCGACCGCGACCATCATCGCGGGCATGATCGCGACAGTGAGCGGGATAGTGATCGTGAGCGTGGTGCCCTTGCCTTTCTCGGATTCGATGCTCAGCTCGCCTTTGAGCTTGGACTCGATGTTGGTGCGGACCACGTCCATCCCGACACCGCGTCCCGACAGGTCTGAAACCTGCTCCGCGGTCGAGAATCCGGCTTCGAGGATGAAGCGGAAGACTTCTTCGTCCGGCATCGTGCTGAGCTGATCTTCAGTGACCAGTCCACGTTCGACGGCTTTGGCGCCGATGACCGCGCGATCGAGTCCCTTACCATCGTCGATGATCTGGACGCGCACATGCGAGCCCGCGTGACCCGCGATGAGCTTGATGGTCCCGGTCTCGTCTTTGCCCCCGGCGACACGATCAGCGGGGAGCTCGATGCCGTGGTCACCTGAGTTGCGGAGCAAGTGAACCAGCGGATCACCGAGCTCTTCGATCACGGACTTGTCGACCTCGGTGTCGGCACCCTCGATGACCAGATTGATCTTCTTCTCCGTCTTGGACGCGAGGTCGCGGATCAGTCGTGGGTACTTGCCAAACAGTTTCTCAAGCGGCTGCATGCGTGTCCGCATGACCGCCATCTGGATATCTCCCGTCACGCGATCGAGTGTGCCGGTGGTGGCGCTGATCTGCTCGATGAGATCGCTGTCCACTGTTGATTTTTCGATGTCCTCTGCGATCGCACCGATGCGGTTCTTCTGGAGCACCAGCTCGCCGACGAGGTTCATGAGCGATTCGAGTCGACCGACCTCGACACGGATGGTCTGTTCGATCTGTCCAATCGCGGTCCGCTTGGTGTTTGCGGTGGTGTCCATCGCAGCCGCGGCTTGCGGAGCGGCTTCGGTGCTCGCAGCTACAGCTTGAGGCGCGGCTTCCGGCAGATCACCAAACTTGATGCCATCGGTATGCAGCGCGACGATTCCGTCGGCGTCCGCTTCCAGATTCCCCTCGCTCGGGATGTTCCCAGTAGCGAGTTCGTCGATGCGTTCAAAGAGTGTTGATGTGTCCCAGTCCACCATCATTTGCTGTTCGAGCTGGACAGTCTGCTCAGCGATCAGCAGGCACAACGCAGAGAGTCTCGGCGCGAGCTGTGTCATCACGTCGCCGCTGAGGGGTTCAAGTTTCGCGGTCGTTGAGCTGAGCTGGGTCGCGAGAGTGGTGAGCTCGGGGATGTCAAAGAAGTCAACGGTTTTGGTGAGTTCTTCGCTCGTCTCGATCAGTGCTGAGGTCGCGTCGGCGCGGAGCTCTGGATTGGTCAGCTGCTCGATCTTGCTCGATAGATCGTTCAGTGAGTCGTCGATGTCGCTCGTGAGCATCTCGATCAGATCGCTCTTGGATGAATCAAGCTCAAGCGTACGGCTTGTGCGTCCGTCGGGGTGGGCGCTCTGTGCTGGGCTGTCGCTCTGTGCAGCGGCGTCAGCACTCTCAGACGCAGCAGGGGAAGCGGTTGCGCCACCCGAGTTGCCTTCAGCGAGGATGTCGAGCGACTGGATCAGCTCGGGATCGGCGCTTGTGAGATCGGTGATGCCTGAGGTGATCTCGTCGAACTGGATCTTGAGCACGTCGACCGCTGCCAGCAGCAGGTCCATCTCGTTGGATCCGATGACGATGTCGCCGTTGCGAGCCGTGTTGAGGGCGCTCTCGGCGGAGTGTGCGATCGCGACCAGGTTGGTCATCGCGAGGAAGGATGCACTCCCCTTGATGGTGTGGAGCGCGCGGAAGATCTGATTCAGCAGCTCAGGGTCCTCAGGAGTGGACTCCAGGCTGACTAGGTCACCTTCGAGTTGCTCGAGGAGTTCACCCGATTCGGTGATGAAGTCTTGCAAGATTTCTGGATCAAACTCGTGTGTTGACATGGGGGTGCCTTAGCCTTTCGATGAGATGAACTGTGGTTTTTGGTAGCAGAACCCTTGCGGAATCGGGAGCTGTGTGAAATCGGTGGTGAGGTCCTTGATGCGTTCGGAGTGACCGATGAAGAGCGTGCCGTCGTTTGAGAGCTGGTTGGCGAACATCGAGATGACGTTCTTCTTCATCTCGTCATCAAAGTAGATCAGCACGTTTCGGCAGAAGATGATGTCCCACATCCCGTGACGCTTCGCCGCCATCCGGTCCTTGAGCTTGTGACGCTCGAAGTTGACCATCTGACGGATGTTGTCGTTGAGCTGGAAGTTCCGTCCATCGACCTTGAAGTAGCGGTCCTTGATCAGTGATGGGGTCGAGCGGAGGGCGTAGCTGTTGTAGGTGCCTGACTGCGCGACGTTGAGTGCTTTCTCGGAGATGTCAGTGCCGAGGATCTCGATGTGCCAGTCGCTCTGTCGCACGCCGAGCGTTCTGTCCAGCATCATCGCGAGCGTGAATGGTTCCTCTCCGGTCGAGCATGCCGCGGACCAGATCCGCAGTCGCTTTGTGCTGGCGCGTGCCTCGAGCAGTTCCGGGAGGATCTGGTTCTCGAAGACCGCGAGCTGCGCGTCGTTGCGGAAGAAGCTGGTCTCGTTGATCGTGATCCGGTTGAACATCTCCTGGAACTCGTCCATCTGGTACGGGCCCATGGTTAGGTACGCGATGTACTGGTCGAACTCGTCCATCTCAAGCTCGCGGAGTCGGTGCGAGAGTCTGGACTCGAGGATGTACTGCTTCGAGTCTGGGAAGTGGATGCCCGATCGGTCATAGATGATTTTCGAGAGCCTTGAGAACTGCTCGGTTGTCATTGAAATCTTGGTAGAAGTGAGCGTCATAGTGGATTACCTCGTTTCGTTGCTGAGCAGTTAGGCGGCGGTGTTGTGGGCGGCGTGAATCATGCTGAGTGATTCCGGAGAGATCAGCTTGTCCAGATCGAGCAGGATCATGAGTGATTCGTTGAGCTTCGCGACACCCTGGATATAGCTGGTGTCCTTCCCGCTTGTGATCTGTGGCGCCGGCTCGATGATGCGTGGGTCGATCTGCAGCACCTGATGGACCGCATCGACAATGAACCCAACGGTCGAGCCTTGCAGCTCGACGACGATGATCCGTGAGGCCTCGCTCTGCTCGGTCACCGCGATCCCGAGACGGATGCGCAGGTCGAGCACCGGCACGATCCGTCCGCGGAGGTTGATGACGCCGCAGACTCCTGCAGGGCTCTGCGGGACCTGGGTCAGTTCCATCATCCGATTGATCTCTTGAACACGGAGGATGTCTACAGCAAACTGCTCATCTCCAACCTGGAAACTGACAAGACGGATGAGCTCGCTGCCCATCGATGCGTCACTCTGGGTGGTGGTGTTGTGGTTGGTCATGTTCGTTTCCTTCCGTGTAGGCTTAGTTGCTGTATCGTCAATCAAGTGTGAAGAATCAACGTTGAAGTTCGTCCGCTTTGGTTATGCGCTCTTTCGATGTTGTGGTGGATGGGATTCACCACCGCTATGACTAGAGGTGCACACAGATTCGAGCACCCGTTTGAGGTCATCGGGACGCATGACTGTGTTTGCCGATCCGTTCTCGATCACGGCGCGAGGCATGCCGAAGACGACGCAGCTCTGCTCGTCTTGCGCGATGACGTGACCGCCCGCTTGTCTGATTTTCTTAGCGCCCTCAGCACCATCCTCGCCCATCCCAGTGAGCTGGATCGCGAGGACTCCCGATCCGAAGAACTCCGCGGCACAGCTGAAGAGCAGATCGACCGAAGGCTTGTAGATCGCGTTTGCATAGGTATCGATGGTTCGAGCGATGAGCTTCTTTCCCGCGACCATCGTGGGTTTGAGGTGCTTCCCGCCTTGCGCGATATAGATCTTGGGATCGATCAATGCCGTCCCGTGATCCGCGAGCACGGCACCACAGGCGCAGTTCGCATCAATCCGCTTGGCGAGCGATTTGGTGAAGAGCTCGGGCATGTGCTGCGCGACGATGATCGGGACTGGGAGCGACGCCGGGAGTTTATTGAACAGCTTTTCAAGGACAGGTGGGCCGCCGGTTGAGGATCCGATGACGATGACCTCGATCCCTTCCGGAAGGGTCCAGTCTTCGAAACTGGTGCACCCTGATGTGATCGCTGAGGAGCTGGATTCAACTGGGGCGGTGCTGCGCTTCGATTCTGTGTTGCTGCTGAGTTTCTTGCGATGCGATCCGATCGCTTTGAGCTTGCTGAGAAGCTGGTTCTGGAATTGCTCGTCGTGGCGTCCGACGACCTGCGGGTCCTTCGCGATGAAGTCTGAGGCGCCGAGCTGCATCGCTTTGAGCGCCTCGGTGCTGCCGTCAACTGTGAGCGACGAGCACATCAGCACAGCTGGTGGATTGGATTTGGAGTCTTTGAGGATCTGCTTGAGTGCGTCGATCCCGTTGAGTCGCGGCATCTCGATGTCGAGTGTGATCAGATCGGGCTTGAGTTGTTTGGCTTTCTCAACCCCCTCAGCTCCATCGCGCGCAATGCCAACCACCTCAAGCGAGGCGTCGGACTTGATCATGTCCCCAATCACCTTTCGCATAAAAGCAGAATCATCAACGATCAGTACACGCACGGGCGAACTCCTCAGAACAGAACTGTTCAGGGAGAAATCGAGCCAAAAACGTGTTTACTTGAACATGGTCGAGCGGATCGCCCAAAAATGACAAGAAGCACCGGAATATGGTGCTTCTTGATCAATGCCCAGGAGAGGATTCGAACCTCCACTCCCTTTACGAGAACCACCACCTCAAGGTGGCGCGTCTACCAATTCCGCCACCTGGGCCGCGGATCCCATTTCAGGGGAGGAAGTATACACCTCTGTTGAGCCATGTCGACAGAGGGGGAGCACAGATCGTGTCAAATCCTTGATTTCTCTCACAGATCGCTCATTCTGGTTCTATGATCGAGCGGACCATGCACTGTCAGGGTCTACTCAACACCCCCCAATCCCTCCAGAACCCGCCCGATTGAGGTACATCATGGCCGTCTCAACCAACCAAACCATCAGCACCATCTCCCAGCGCGCCAAGGAAGCCAACGTCTTTGGGACGATCACCTCCACAGACAACATGATCGAGCTCCAGGCGTGGGGGGCCGCGGAACCCGCGTGTTATCGGGTCTATCTCGAAGGCGACTCCGCGATCGTCGAGCTCGCAACGGAGAACCGATGGTTGTCCGAATCCATCGAAGCCGAGCTTGTGGAATCCGGCGATAAGCTCGACGAGCTCATCGAGGACGAGCTGGTCGATCTTGGATACGCCGAGGATACCGGAGCGGTGAAGTTCGAGCATTACCGCTCGGACGACATGGAGTTCGTCTTCCGGACCAAGGTCGTCCCGATGTCGGGACAGGACTTTGGTGACGCGTGCGTGCAGTGGTTGCTCGCGTACGAGCAGTGCTTCCGTCAGCTCGGGGATATGGACGAGAGCGAAGACGATTGATCGGGATCGATCGATGGGGACACACGCGGGTTGATTGAACCCGTTAAGGATCAGCAATGCGGATACTCATGCTCGGGTGGGAGTTCCCACCATTCATCGCAGGCGGACTGGGCACCGCGTGTGCCGGGTTGACCAAATCCATGGTCGCGCAGGGTCACGAGATCACCTTTGTTTTCCCGCAGCCAATCCCAGAGGGGCACCAGTCCCACGTGCGTCTGATCGGTCCGCGCGTGCTCAAGGAGCGGATCGCGAGCATCCGTCAGTCCAGCAGTGGGGGAGCGACAGCGACAGAGATCAAGACGGCGCACCCGATGCGATCGGTCACCCCCGTCAGCACGACCACGACATCGGTTCGACGTGAACTCGTCGAAGAATCACTCGCGTCGAGTCCCGGTGTGTACCCCAGCTCCTATCCCGGCGTCGATGCGGGTGATGTCCTCCGGCGCGTCGTCGAGTCCATCGAGCACCACACAAGCACAAACGAACAAGAGCATTTCAGCGAGGGGCAGACCACCACGATCCTGCGTGGTCTTGCGAGCTCCGATGCCTCCACGCTCGCAGACGCGATGCAGGACGCGCTGGACTCGCTCGGAGAACTCGGGACAGGATCCAAGGGGTATTCAGGGGATCTGTTCGCGGACGCGGATCGCTACGCTCGTCTTGCGAGCGCGTTGTGCTTGCACGAGCAGTTCGATGTCATCCACGCGCACGATTGGTTGACATATCCCGCAGGGGTCGCGGTGCGTGCTTTGACGGGTAAGCCGTTGGTGTGTCATATCCACGCGACGGAGTTTGATCGTTCCGGAGAGCACATCAATCAGCAGGTTTATGACCTTGAGCGGATGGGGATGAACGCCGCGGATCGCGTGATCGCTGTGTCGAGATTGACCAAAGCGATCGTCCACGCGAAATACGGCGTCCCGGACGAGAAAATCGACGTGGTGTACAACGGCGTCGAGCAGGACGACGTCCAGCCGCGTCTCGGGACAGCGATCGAGAAGGACGAGAAAATCGTCCTGTTCTTGGGACGGATCACGATGCAGAAGGGGCCGGAGTATTTCATCCGCGCCGCCAAGCGTGTGCTTGAGGTCTATCCGAAGGTCAAGTTCGTCGTCGCGGGATCGGGAGATATGGCGGTCCGCATGATCGAGGACGCCGCGGCTCATGGGATCGGTCACAAGGTGCTGTTCACCGGCTTCCTGCGTGGACGCGACGTGGACAAGGTCTACGCGATGGCGGACTGCTACGTCATGCCCTCCGTGTCCGAGCCCTTCGGGATCGCGCCGCTCGAAGCGATGCGCAACGACACGCCGGTGATCGTCTCGAATCAATCAGGAGTCGCCGAGGTCCTGACCCACGCGCTCAAGGTGGACTTCTGGGACATCGACGAGATGGCCAACAAGATTGTCGCGGTGCTCAAGTACCCGCCGCTGAGCAAGACGCTGACTGAGCACGGGCGATTCGAGCTGCGCGGACTCTCATGGGACGGCGCGAGCGACAAGACGGTCAAGTCCTACGCACGCGCGATCGCGAACCAGTGATCAAATCTGATCTGATTTCTATGAGCTCTTAACCAACGTCCCGGCTCTGGAACAACACCACCGCGAGTCCGAGGAAGACGAGGATCTGGAACACGCTGTAGATCGCGATGCGCACCATGTGCGACATCGGAACGGGCTGGTTCTTGTTGATCGCGTCGATGAGCCAGAACGATTGCATGTTCGGGATCACGGACCACGCGATCAGCGGCGCCATGTTGGTCTTGGTTGGTCTGAGGAACACCGAATCCTTCGGGAGCGGCGGACGCGAGACCGGCACGACCTCTCGGCCGATCTGACGGATCAACAGCGACTGTCCGAGCGAGTTGGGGTCGATCTCGACGATCATCAGTCCCGGCTCGTCGCGGGTGTTGTTCTCAAGCTGAGCGTCTGGGGCCAGCGGTTCAAATGGTGGTGTCACGAGTCCCACGCCGTTGGGTGAGGAGCCGTAGTAGAACGAATCCCCGGCTTTGAGCTGCTGCGTCGGAGGTCCCAGCAGATCAATAATCAGCATCGATCCCGGCTCGCGGAGCATGATCTCGCGCCACTGGGGATCGTCAACATCACCCATCGCAAGGACCTCACGCATGGAAACAAAGTTGCGTGGGTCGTATCCGAGGGATTCAAACTCAAGGACTTCCATCCCGTTGCGAGCCGCGGCGAGCTCCCAAACCTCGTTTCTGCGGAAGTCGTACGCGTCGAGCGGGGGCTGCGTGGTTGCGCGGACCGACGCGATCTCCGCGACGCGATCGTTGGAGTACACGTGGCGTCCGATGAAGTGGTTGGACATCAATCCGAGCAGGAAGACAAAGGCGCAGATGACAATCGTGAGCACCTGTCCCACGCGCGTCGAGACCGCGGTCGCGACCGCGGCGATCACGAGCAGCGCCAGTCCCAGCGCGATGCACGACATCAGAATCTGAGGCGTAAAGTCGGTCCCGATCGGTTGGAACTCCCACTCGTCGCTGAGCAGCAGCATCCCGATGTACGCGATCCAGATCAGCGGGAGCATGAGCAGCGTCGCGGTCTGTCCGAACGACCATCCGTAGATGAAGTTTCCTGCTGCGGCGATGAGAATCGCGCCGAAGACCGCTCCGAATCCGAAGGTGATGACCACAAAGTCGGGTTCATCCGCGGCGGTCGTTTGCACACCGTGACGGACAGCGAGCAGGAGCATCGCGACCATGATTCCGATCGCGACGCTCATCGCGCCCGCGATCCCGAGGTATTTTCCGATGATCACGCTCGGTCTGCTGATGGGTTTGGAGACGACGGTGAGGATGGTCTTGTTCTCGATCTCGCGTGAGATCGCGGCGGTCGCGATGAACGCCGCGAGCACGATCCCGAGCACAAATACGGTGGACATCGAGACGTCGTAGAGGAGCTTGTTGTCGCCCGTGACCTCTCCTGGGACCGAGGCGCGGCCCATCGTGAATCCGATGATCCAGGTGTTGAGGAGCTGGAGGAACGCCGCGATGAGCATCATGATGATCAGCACCGGCTGGCGGAGACTCTCAATCAAGGAGTTGCGTGCAATGGGGAGGATGTGGGCAATCATGCGGTGTCAATAGTAGCGAGGGTTTCCCACTGGTGTACGTCCCGATCCGGCGCATGTTTCGCGCGTCGATGGATCAATTCTGGAGCATGATCAGAACGCGTGGTCTTGTGCCCAGAATCTTGCTCTTGTTGCGCCCTACACCAGAACCAGAACCCGATCCCCAGCGTAAGGCACACCGCCAGAGGGGACACAACTGTTGGCGGGGGACGGTGCTTGTGAGGGTTTGAGTCGCCAAGGGTGGATTCCCGGCGTTCTGATGCCCACAATAGAGCCACGGTCTCCCCAGCGATGGATCCGGAAATATCTGTCGCGACTGAGCGATTCCAAACGCAGAGGTTTCAGAAACACATGGCCCGAGGCGATTACCAAACATTCCGTAGAGCATCACTGATCTGTATCGTGGGACTCATCGTCCAGATCTTCGTCGCGCTGCTCATGCTGATCTACTCAACCTACTCCGGCGACCACGCCGCACGAAGCGCCTCGATCTTCTTCGGATCAGGGGTCATCGTCTGGGCGATCCTGCTCTTCGTCTACGACCAGCATCGGCGCGAGCGCATCGAAGCGATGGAAGCGGAACAGTTCGCAAGTGCCGGCGGCGCCTCGGCGAGCGCGTTCTCTGACGCAGGGGACGACCTCCGCGTCGCGGCTCGACGCTTGGCGTTCATCCAGAAATGGGTGGTCCCTGGTGCGGGTGTGGTCTTCGCGCTCATTAATATCCTCGCGGGACTCTCGCGTCTGCGTTCGTGGAACGAGTTCTCGTCGAGCGAAACCTTTATATACAACACCAACATCGTGGGCGCGATGCTCGCTATCGGACTCGCGATCGGCGTGGTCGGCTTCATCTTCGCCCGCTTCGTGTCAGGGATGGGCAAGATCAATGTCTGGTCCAACCTCCGCGCAGGTGCCGCTCAGTCGGTCGCGATCTCGATCGTCGGCGTTCTGCTCGCGGTCGCCGCGTTCCTTGAGCTCTCCCTCGGACAGATGGGCTTCAAAGCACTGACTCCGATGATCATCCCGATCGGGATGATCGTGCTCGGATGCGAGGTTGTCCTGAATCTGGTGCTCGATGTCTATCGTCCGCGCAAGCCGGGCGAGGACCCTCGTCCTGCGTTTGACTCGCGTCTGCTCGGATTGCTCGCGGCTCCGGATCGCATCGCTGCGAACATCGGTGAAGCGGTCAACTACCAGTTCGGCGTCGATGTCACAGGGACCTGGCTCTACCAGCTGCTCTCCAAGCTCGTTTTTTGGCTCGTAGGCATGGGCGTCGCGATCGCGTGGCTCATGACCATGCTGGTCGTCGTTGAACCCCACGAACGCGGATTGATCCTGACCAACGGTCGCGTGAGCAGTCCGATCTTCAGCTTCGGAGAGCAAGGCGAGAGCGACATCGGACCTGGTCTGCACGTCAAGCTCCCTTGGCCCTTCGCGACCTACGAGACCCCGGTTTCCTACTCGCGCTCCGGAGGCGAACAAGAAGAAGTCCGCACAACCACCGGCGTCCGCGTGCTCCAGCTCGCGTCCAACGCTCCAGACAAGAGCGACAACGAGCCTTTAATCTGGACCGAGTCGCACTCGACGCGCGAGAAACTCAACATTGTTCAACCAAGCAGCGCCGGGAACGAGGGCGAGGATTCATCCACGACTTCGCGTGCAAACCTTTCGCTCGTCGCGCTCGAAGTCCCGATGCACTTTGTCGTCCGCGATGTGAAGCTGTTCGATCAGTTCGCAGGACCTGGACAGCGCGAGGACCTGCTCCAGATGATCGGTCGCCGTGTCGTGACCCAGTACCTCGGTCAGCAGTCGATCGACGATGTCCTGGCGCACAACCGCACCACGATGCTCTCGGATCTTCGCACACTGCTCGAAGACGCGTACGCTCCGCTCAACGAGGGGCAAGGACCGGGCATCGAGATCCTGTTTGTCGGGATGCAGGGGGCGCACCCGCCTCTGAAGGTTGCTCCGTCCTACGAGCGCGTTATCGCGGCTCGTCAGAACCGCGAATCGATGATCGAAGAAGCGAGCCGAGTCGAGATCTCCACACTGACAGAGATCGCGGGATCGGTCGAGCTCGCTGAGCAGATTGTGCAAGAGCTCGAGGGGCTCGAAGCGCTCCGCCGTCAGAACGCGGATCAGGTCGAGGTTTCCGAGACCGAGCTTGAAGTCCAGCGTCTGCTCGAGACCGCTGGCGGAGAAGCGGGCGAGAAGCTCCTCGATGCTGGCGCTCAGCGCTGGACGCGCCACATGTCCGAGCGAGGTCAAGCACAGCTGCTGCGTGGTCAGCAGATGGCGTACGAAGCGTCCCCGAGCTTGTACCGCTCACAGAGCTATTTCAATGCGTTGCTCGATGCGATCGAGAACGCTCGTGTATACCTGACTCCCGCGGACCTGGACTCACTCCATGTGCGCATCGATCTGATGGATCAAGAAGCCGGCACCGATGTCTTTGACCCTGAAGCGGGCGAAGCGTTGGCTGGTGACTAACGAAGAAATCCGGGCACAACGCCCGAAACTGCCCCGACGACGGGGATGGAGATAAACCGTGCGATACATCTCGCTCATTGTGCTTCTGTTGTTCGTGCTCGCGATCCTGAGTTTCAGCATGCTCTACACAGTCCGGTTCACCGAATCGGCCGTGAAGACCACCTTCGGCAAAGCCGGGGAGAACTCGATCATCGTCGAGCCGGGACTCCACTTCAAGGCGCCGTTCCCGATCCAGTCGGTCACCAAGTACGACACGCGCACCCGCATCGTGCAGGCGCGTTCGGAGACACAGCAGACCGCTGACGACTTCCAGGTCATCGTCGAGGCGTTCTTGACCTACAAGGTCAACGATCCGCTCAAGTTCTTCCGTAGCTTCTCCAACGCTGGTGATCGTCCGATCGATCACTACATCAAAGCGGAAGACTCGATCCTCCAGGACCTGCTCCGCTCGGCGCTTGGTGAGACCTCCAAGTTCTCGATCACCGATCTGTACTCACCCGATCAGGGTGCTTCGGCGCTCCCTCAGCTCGAGAATCGCGTCCTGAGCACACTCACCCAAGCGGGAGAGGGCGGCAACGCACTCGCTGACTACGGCATCGAGGTCACCTTCGTCGGGATCGATCGCATCATCCTCCCAGAAGACACCACCGACGCGGTCATCACACGCATGGGCGCCAACCGCGATCGTCTCGCGGAACGCTACGAGTCCGAGGGACGCTCCCAAGCACGTGCGATCGAAGCCAAGGCCAAATCCGATGCTGACAAGATCCGTGCGTTTGCGCAGCGCCGTGCGGATGAGATCCTCGCGAAGGGTGAAGCGGAAGCCGCTCCATACCTGGCGCAGCAGAACATCAACCCAGAGCTCGCGGTGTTCATCCAGAACATCCGTCTGATGCGTGAGTCGATGTCCAAGAAGTTCACCCTGATCTTCTCGACCTCCGACTACGGCATGCAGCTCTTTGATCCGGACATCCTCACCAAGACCAACGGGCAACTCCCGGTCCCGCAGGCCGATGGGTTCACGCTCTCAGGTTCGGAGGACTGATTGATGTCGGATAATGACCAACATCTCGACGACCTGATCAACGGCGAATCCCAAGAGCCGAGCGATCCAAACCCCGTCCCGAGCCGCGAGGCATCGGTGCGTCTTCGTGGTGCAGAGACAACGCAAGAAGCCGCGGATCTGGCGCGGATGGATTCGGCGAATCAATCACTCGCGGACGCCCTCAAAATCACCTACGGCTTGCTCAAAGTCGCGATGGTTGTGCTCGTCGTGCTCTTCCTCGTGTCCGGTGTCCAATCCATCAAGGAAGGCGAGCGCGGCATCAGCGTTCGTTTCGGAAAGCAGGTCCGCACGAATCTTGAGCCGGGATTCCAGTGGTCTTTCCCCTACCCGATCGGTGAGATCGTGCGTGTGGGTGAGGGAGCCGTGGAGATGGCGGTTGCGAAGGAGTTCATGCCCAACATCCCTGGGAGTCAGTCCGACGAGGAAGCGCTGACGATCGACATTGATCGCTTCAACGACTCGTCCACGCTCGATCCCGCAAACGATGGCTCGAACATTACCTCAGATTTCAACATCGCCCACACCCAGTGGAGTGTGAACTACCGTCGCTCGAATCACTCGTTGTTTGTGTCCAACATGCTCCCAGAGCAGGAGCGTTTGGTGATGAAAGCCGTGGTCCAGCGTGCTGTGGTGCATGTGATCGCGGAGGTCAACATCGACGATCTGCTCAAGAACTCGTCGGAGTCGATCTCAGGACGCGTCCGCACGATGGCGCAGCAAACCCTCGACGATCTCGAATCCGGGATCACCATCGATCGCGTCGTGCTGGCGCGCAAGAACGCGGCTCTGTCGCTGCGCTCAAAGTTCAACTCTGTCCAGACAGCCGCACAGACCGCGGGCAAGGCGCGTGAGGACGCGCTGCTCCTGCGTGACCAGATGCTCAACGAGGTCGCGGGACGCGGGAGCGATGTGCTCATCGAGCAGATCAACGAGTTCGAGCGCCTGATCGAGCTTGGTCAGATGGACGACGCGGAGGCGCAGCTCGCGAAGATCGATGCGATCCTCGAGGGCGATCCAGTCGAGATCGACGGCGAAATCGTCGAGTCGCTCGTCTCTGGTGAGATCTCCGAGCTCCTGACCCTCGCCGAATCGCTCGCGTCCAACCGCGTCAGCCAATCGATCGCGCAGCTGGAGTACTTCCGTTCAAAGCTCCTGCAGTACGAAGCGAACCCGACGCTGATGATCGCGCGTGACTGGAACAGCGCGATGGGCGAGTTCCTGGAGAAGGACTTTGTCACAACCATGGTGCTCCCACGAGGGGTGAGCGCCGAGCTGGTGCTCAATCGCGATCCGGACATCGCACGCGAGCTTGATCGCGCTAAGAAACGCCGCGAGGCGCAGGAAACGGTCGATCAGCGTCGCGAGGACATGCGTCGCTCGTTCTTCCAGACCCAGCGTGGCATCAAGGAACCCGAGGAGTAAGCATGAGCGTTGCGACGCCTGAAAAATCGAGCAATCCAGCGCCAGCAGCTCCGGACAACAAACGTCCGGTCGTCGCGTGCCAGCAGCTCACCAAGACGTTCAAGGACTTCTGGATGCGCGACCGCGCCCGCGCCGTCGATAAGCTGGACCTGGTCGTCCGCGAGCGCGAGATCTTCGGACTCCTTGGTCCCAACGGCTCGGGGAAGAGCACGACCATCAAGCTGATCCTCGGACTGCTCAAACCCACGAGCGGACGCGTCATGGTGTTCGATAAACCCACCAGCCACGTCGCGACCAAGTCACGCATCGGATACCTCCCTGAAGAGAGCTACCTCTACCCCTTCCTCAACGCGCGCGAAACACTCGACTACTACGGCAAGCTCTTCCGTCTGGACTCCAAGACACGGACCAACCGCATCGACGAGCTCCTCGACATGGTGGGATTGACGCACGCGCAGTTCCGTCCCGTACGCGAGTACTCCAAAGGCATGCAGCGCCGCATCGGGATCGCTCAGGCGCTCATCAACGATCCGGACCTGCTGATCCTCGACGAGCCGACCACAGGTCTTGATCCGATCGGGACACGTCAGGTCAAGGACCTGATCCTCGAGCTCGGACGACGCGGGAAGACCATCATCCTCTCGAGCCACCTGCTCACGGATGTCGAAGACGTCGTGGATCGCATGGTCATCCTCTATGGAGGCAAAATCAGAGGCGAGGGCACCTGCGATGAACTACTCACCTCCAAAGAACGCACCACCATCGAGACTGATGAACTCGACGACGCGACCATCGCGGAGATCGATGAGGTCATCCGCCGCAGATCGTCGGGTGGCAAATCGATCCTCTCCGTCAGCTCGCCGAGACAGCGCCTCGAAGAACTCTTCCTCGGCATCGTCGAGAAGGCGCAGTCCGATCGCATGACCACCTCTGGTGTCACCAAAGGCGGCGAGACCGCGGCGTTCCTCAAATCCGCCGCCGCAGCACCGGTGGTGGGGGACGAGCTCATCGACAGTCTGCTCAACGATTCGAGCGATGAGCAAGAGCAGATCGAGACATCGACGACCAACCAAGCGACGCAAGAAGCCGTGGACGCGATGAGTAGCGACGATCAGGACTCGTCGGAGACCGATTCGGGATTGATCAGCGATCTGCTCAACGATTCGGATGACGTCGCGACTGAGCCGATTAAACCATCGACGAGCACCCCATCTCAGGAACCAACCCAAGCGAAGGGCGAGGACTACGACGAGAGCGTGATCGACTCGCTGCTCGATGGTGATGATGACGACTCTGAGCCGGAGACCAAGCGGTGAACCTGAGCACACGGATCAGTGCACTGGATCGGCACCAACGCGGGCGAACATTCAAGATCGTCGCGACGGTTGTTGTGCTGCTTGGACTGCTCACCTACGCGGGATTCTCGATCGTCAGCTCAACAACCGCTGAGAATGTGGACTGGGTCCCAGAGATCCCCGAGCTGCTCGAAGACCAGAACGGCAACCTGATCCCCAACCCACTCGCGCAGCGCAACGAGCAGCTCCGTTCGATCCTCGACGTATCACAATCGCCCGTCAACGGCGTGATCAGTGTGTCGCTCATCGCCGTGTTCCTGATTGTCATTATCTGGTTGGGTCTGGGGCTGACCTACGTCGGGACCATCACCTTGGTCGCGATCATCGGATGGCCCCTCTATTCGCTCGGAGGTCCGGGCTGGTCCGGAGTCGGATTCGTCATCATCGGGACGACGCTCTTGATGCTGACCTTCGCTGTGCTGCTCCGCGGATTGCGGATCGCTCTTGGAAGCCCTCACCCGATCACCACGATCGCGCGCAATGTTCTTGCCGAAGCGATCCGCATGAAGATCTCGCTTGTCTTTATTCTGCTCCTGGCGCTGATGCTCTCGATCATGCCGATCATGCTCAACGCGGATCAGCCGCTGCGGTACCGCGTGCAGGGGTTCCTGCAGTGGTCGACCGGCATGTCGTTCTGGCTCATCGCGCTGCTGGTCGTGTTCTTCAGTGCCGCGACTGTGTCGTACGAGCAGCGTGAAAAAGTCATCTGGCAGACCATGACCAAACCGGTCGCGGCGTGGCAGTACATCCTCGGCAAGTGGCTCGGCGTCACCCTGCTCTCCGGGATGCTCCTCGCGGTCGCGGGACTCGGGACCTTCCAGTTCACCGAGTACCTCCGTTCGCAGACCGCTCTGGGTGAGGTCGCTCCGTACCAAGCGAGCGAAGGACGCGTGATGACCGAGGATCGCATGATCCTTGAGACGCAGGTGCTCGCATCACGCAAATCGGTCAACCCCGTGCTCCCGTTCCATCCAAACGACTCGCAGTTCGACGCGGCGCTCGAAGCTGAGATCGCGAAGGAACGCTTGCTCCAGACAGACTTCAATCCCACGGCGAGCATGAAAGCCGGGATGCGGATGAAGCTCTTCGAGGAAGCGGTGAGCGATTACCGCTCCATCGATCCGCGCTACGAGGGATACGCGACCTTCTCGTTCAGAGGATTGCAAGAAGCGAAAAAGCTCGGCAAGCCTTTAACCCTGCGTTACAAGATCAACGCGGAGGGGAATCGTCCCGACATCTTCTACGCGCTGACCTTCGTGTTCGAAGACGGCGCGATCTTCCCGCGCACGCAGACCGGACTGGGGTTCTCCCACACCTTTACCGTTGACTCAGCGCTGATCAACAATCAGGGCGAGCTGAACATGCAGATCTACAACGGGGAGCTGGGACTCGACAGCGATGAGTCGTTCATGCTCCGCCCCAACCCCGGCACGATGACCATCCCACCAGATGGTCTCGAGATCTCGTACCAGGTCGGGACATACGCCGGAAACTTTGCTCGGATCATGGCTGTGCTATGGGTGAAACTCGCGATGCTCGCGATGATCGCGGTCTGGGCGTCGTCTTTCGCGTCATTCCCCGTTGCGTGCTTGATGTCGATCTCCGTATTCCTGATCGGTGAATCCGCGGGATTCGTTCAGTCCGCGCTCCCGGCGTGGAAGATGGACACCGAGTCCGTCGTGGGGGTGGTCCGCACAGGGATCTACCACTTCGCAGACACGATCTCGGGATTCTTCTCGATCTACCACGAGCTCAAACCAACGCAGCGGATCGCGGACGGGCGCGTCCTGGACTGGGCGCAGGTCTCGTCGGGCGTGCTTGTGTTGAGTCTCGCGATCGCGGTATTCTTTATGTTGAGCGTGTACATTTTCCGCAAGCGTCAGCTCGCGATTTATTCGGGTCAGTAGGAGCACAACGATGACACACAACACAAGAGTGCGTCTGATTGCGATCCTGGTCATGCTCGTCAGCATGCTGGGCTCGGGTGTCCTGACCACGCAGATCGCCGCTTCTCAAGGGCGTCATGAGCTTGTATACACCGACCGCGCCGAAGACGGCGACCCGCCTCAGATCGCGCTGGGGATCGCGATGGGCGCATTCCGCGGGATCTTCGTCAACATCCTCTGGCTCGAAGCCACTTCCGCAAAGGAAGAGGGACGCTTCTACGAGTCCATCGAGCTGGCGCGGATGATCACGCAGCTCCAGCCCCGCTTGCCGCAGGTCTGGACGTTCCACGCGTGGAACATGAGCTACAACATCTCCGTGACGACCCACACCCCAGAAGAACGCTGGGAGTGGGTGCGCGCCGGGATCGACCTGCTCCGTAAGGAGGCGCTCGTTGCCAACCCTAACGACATGCACATCCACAAGGAGCTCGCGTGGATGCTCCTGCACAAAGTGGGTGGCTACACCGACGACGCGAACCAGTACTACAAGCGACAGTTCGCCTACACCTGGCAGAACATCCTCGGCCCCGCGCCGATCATCCTCCCGGACCAACGCCGACGCGACCAGGTCATCGAGCTCTACGCGCAGCAGACACAAAAAATCGTCGATGCACCCAAGACCCGCGCCGAACTCGCGGACCTGAATCCGGAGTCCGACCAGATCGCGCGCGAGTTTGAGCGTCTGTTTAACACCAATGGGCGCCTTGGTTCGAGCACCGATGTCGGCGAGGAGTTCCTCCGTCGTTACCAGCTCGACAAAGAACTCGAGCGTGCCGGTCGTTTCATCACAATGTCCGATCAGATGGGACCCAAGACCCTGCAGATGCGCGAGCTCCGCGAGTCGTTCCCCAACGAGCAGGACTGGGATGATCTGGCCAACTTTGTCCGCAAGCACGTGCTGATCAAGGGCTACAACATGGAGCCCGTGCGGATGGTCCAGCAGATCCGCAAGTTCGGCCCGATCGATTGGCGGATGCCGACCGCTCACGCGTTGTACTGGGGGTCCCGCGGGACCGATGTGGGACGCATGGAGGTCACTGCTCGCAACCGCTCCTCGCTCGACTTCCTCAACGCGTTCCGCATGGTGATGCAGTCCGTCCAGGACCTCTGGCGCCACGGCGACATGTACTTCAACTACCTCGATGTGCACGAGGGACGTGCCGCGTACTACCAAGCGGTCCCCAATGTGTACTTCGTCCCGACCTACGGTGCGATGCTCGAAGAGGTCGTCAACGCGTCTGGTATCTACGAAGCAGACCACAAGCCCTACCGTCAATATTCAGTGGGGTACGAGAACTTCCTCCGCGACGCGATCCGCTTCTTTTATCGACGAGGCGACAACATCAGCGCGCAGTACTGGTTCGACAAACTCCGCAACTTCGAGGGCGTGAACGTCAACGATCCGGACTTTGTTGACGAGATGGCGCTCTCGCTCAAGGAGTTCGCCGACAAGCAGCTCTACGACTCGATGGGCTCCCCTCAGGTCGCGGTGTCTGAGGTCTACGCATCGCTCCAGAGCGCGTTCTACAACGGACTCATGGTCCGCAACATGGACGTCTTCAACGGGCAGTGGGACTACGCACGCAAGGCGCACGCGTACTTCTTCTCGCAGCAGTTCAACGAGGTGGTTGCCTCGACGACGACCGCACGCATGGAGTTCATGGACCGCGACTTCACCTTCCTCGCGGGACAGTTGTTCACCAACATCATTATGACCGTGCATCCCGAGCAAGCGGAGCTGCTGTATGGATACGCTCCCGAGGACCTGAAACGCTACGCGTACGACTCGCTCGTGCTCCAGTTCAAGCCGACAATCGATGAGCTCGAGGCGCAGGGGAGCTCGGATCCGTTCGATGTGCTGTTCCCAGAACCCGCCGGGATGCCCGCGTTCCGCATCGCGTACCAAGCGAAGATTGACGCACGCTCAAACCGAGGCGTCGAGGGTGTCCGCAAGAACTAAAGCGTTGTTGAAGTGCCGGTATAGCACAGATGTAGTGCTCAGCTGCTGAGCATCGTGATCGCTTGCTGATAGCGATCCAGCGTCCCCTGCACGACATCGTCTGGGAGCACCGGTCCCGGAGCGGTCTTGTCCCATGTGCCTGCTTGAACCAGTGATTCGAGGTACTCACGCACGAACTGCTTATCGAAGCTCTGCTGCGCCCGTCCCGGCTCATACGAATCCGCGGGCCAGAAACGCGAGGAATCGGGAGTCAGCGCCTCGTCAATCAGGATCGGGTCATCGGAGATGATCTCCCCCTCCCCATTGATCGGCAGGCCAAACTCGAACTTGGTATCCGCGAGAATGATGCCGCGATCTCGCGCATACGCTGAGGCACGCGAATAGATCTCAAGCGATCGATCGCGGAGGGTTTCCATCAGCGAGCGTCCCCCGAGCGCCTCGACGTGCGCGATGGATTCCTCAAAGCCGATGTTCTCATCGTGTCCGCTCTCGGCTTTGGTCGCTGGAGTGAAGATCGGTTCAGGGAGCTGATCGCACTGGCGCAGCCCCTCTGGGAGCTCAACGCCGCAGACTGCTCCGCTCTGCTTGTAGTCCTTGAGCCCCGATCCCTCAAGATATCCTCGCACGACACACTCGACCGGGATGACCTTGCACAAGCGTCCGATCGTGGTGCGTCCCTCAAGATGCCCGCGTTGAGTAGTGGGGGTCAGCGAGGATTCTGGGATCAGATTGTGGTCCGTTGAGAGCAGGTGGGTCTTGCAGATCCCCTCGCTCTCGATCCAATGGAGCCAGAACGTCGCGATGGAGGTCAGCAGACGCCCTTTCCCAGGGATTGGGGTGGGGAGGATCACGTCAAAGGCGCTGATCCGATCCGACGCGATCATCACCAGTGTGTCCGTATCTCCGAGCTCGTCAGGAGCGTGCTGAGCCGGGAGCTGATAAATGTCCCGGACCTTGCCCTTGCGTGCTCCAGGCAGATTGAGCGCGGTCTCGAAAGCCGTGAGCGCGGTTTCCGATGAAGATGACGAGGCGGTGTGTGCGTCCATAGCAAAGGATAGCAAAGCGATGCAACACCGGACCGGTCCCGCTCGAACATCTACGAGCTTTGGAGGTGATTTTCATTGACCTTCGATCCACTAGAATCGGGGTTCAGGATGGATTCAAGCCGGATTCGCCTCGCAAAGACTCGCCCCGGCCCGGCTTTGCCCATATTCTTCCCTACGAGCCCTTGGGGCTGGTTTCTTTGGTCCTACGGATGATGGAGTTCGATCAACCAGATGCTTCGGTTTGTTTCCCTTGATCCCACACCCGCGACCACGGACGAACTCCCTGGCGCCTATCTCATCGGCAAAGACAATGTCGCGATCGCTGGTGAGATCACGGTCCGCGACGGGATCGTTGTCTGCGAGAAAGGCAACACCGAAGCCGCGGCCCTCGCCGTCCAACTGGACCTTGGACAAGAACGACTCGACCAGATCGGTGACGACATCACCATCGAAGGCGTCACCCTCAAACCACTCGGGACATGGACGCTCCAGACCTGCTTGCTCCCGCAGCGCGAGAAGTCATACCTCTTGGTGCTCGAGCTGGCGCGCCATCGGATCATGACCTTCCTCACCAAGCTCGAGGATTGGCAAGCGATCGAATCCGTCGAGGGTACGCTCCCGATGCGTTTGTTCGAAGCGGCGCGGGTGTGTTTCATGCGTGCACTCGTCATGGCGCACGATTCGATCCAGCCCGATTCGGAGACCTCCAAACTCGCGCTCAAAGCGCTCTGGATCGCTCTGGAAGCGTCCGAGCGTCTGGCGCTCCAGCAGGCGCAGAACGATTTCCCCGCTCGCTGCGATGGTTCGATGTACGAGAATCTCGAGTCCGAGCACTCGGACCCCGCGAACCGCAAAGCGATGCTCCATCCAGGACGCGGCGGCGTCGTCCTCCCGCTCAAACCCGCCGTGGGATCGGTCGTCTCTCCGCATGTCTTTGCCCCAGTGACACACGACGCGATCACGCGTGCGTGCGACTTCATCACTGTCCCGATGCGATGGGTCGAGATGGAACCCGCTGAGGGCGAATACGACTACACCAAGACAGACCGCTGGATCGAGTGGGCGATCCGCAGCGCCAAGCTCCCAGTGGTCGCTGGGCCGCTGATTGATTTCCGCTCCGCGAGTGTCCCGGATTGGCTGTACATCTGGGAGAACGATTACGAGACGCTCCGCGAACTGGTTTATGAGCACATGAAAACCCTCGTGACGCGCTACCGCCGGACCGTCACGCGATGGACCGTCTGCTCTGGTCTCCACTGCGGCGAGCATTTCAAACTCAGCTTCGAGCAGATGATGGACCTGACGCGCATCTGCGTACTTGTCACCCGCAAGCTCCATCCGCGCGCCAAGATCCAGGTCGAGATCACCCAGCCGTGGGGCGAGTACCACACGCACGACCGATCGTCGCTCCCGCCGCTGCTCTACGCGGAAATGCTCTCGCAAGCCGGCATCCAGATCGACGCGTTCTCGCTGCGTGTGCAGATGGGATCGTTCCGATCCGGACTCCAGACCCGCGACCTCATGGCGTTCAGCTCGATGCTCGACCACTACGCGATGCTCGATCGACCGATCACCGTGTCCGCGATCGGTGTCCCGACCACGAAGCTCTCGCCGCGTGAGGAGCTCCCGAGCTATCCCGAGACCGGTCAATGGCGTCATCCTTGGGACGAAGCGGTCCAAGCGGACTGGTTGTCCGCGTTCGGAGCGGTGGCGCTCTCCAAGCCGTATATCGAGAGCATCTGCTGGCACGAACTCGCCGACACGAGCGGCGCGACCGATATGCGATCTGGAGGACTCATGGACATCAAGGGGCTCGGACGTCCCGCGCTCGATCGTCTGTCCGATCTCCGCACCGCGATCGCGGAGTCCAGACTCCCGGAAGAGTGGTCTCCCGATGCGTTGCTGTCTCCCGTCGGCGTGACGCCGTAAAGTTTCATCATGTCGAATCCAGAGCACCCATCGCAGTCCTCAGCGCCTCCAAGCGATTGGGCCAGGACTCCCGCCGCGATGCTTGGCGCGATCGTGCTCGGAGTCGCCGCGATCGTGGGGTTGGGCTGGTCGCTCAATCACCAAGCGAATGAGCACGAACGGATCGCCGCGAGTCCCGATCCCATCAAGCTGCTGATCGATCTCAACCACGCCGATTCTGAATCGCTCGAAATGCTCCCCTCGATCGGTCCCAAGATCGCGGAGCGGATCGTCGAGGATCGAGAGCTAAACGGCCCATACGAATCCATCGAGGACCTCGATCGTGTCTCGGGGATCGGTCCAAAGACCATCGATCGTGTTCAAGATTGGGTGATGGTCTCGCCTCCCTGATCCGCTGCGTCGTGTATGCTTGAGTGAACCCAACATTCGCCTCTGTCGGCTGCGGATCAGCCGACTGGGGACGACTATGCGCCGACCGAATCTGCACGCTCATGAACCTCATTGATCCCATCCAGCTCAACCCCGAGTTCCGCACGCTCGCTCGTGCGATGGACGACGGACAGCGCGTGATCGCGACAGGCGCGAGTGGCAGCTCGGTTTCGATGTCCGCGCTGGCGATCCACCAACGCACCAAGCGACCCGTGCTGGTGGTCTGCGCGCACCTCGACGAAGCCGAGGACCTCTATGCGGAGATCGCGACCGTCGATCCCAGCGTCCCGACCCTTTTCCCCGCTCTTGAGCTCTCTCCCGGAGAATCAAGCATCTCCGCGGAACTCTTCACGCAGCGACTCATCATCGCGCGGGACATCGAAGCCGGGAATACTGATGGAGTCATCATCGCGCCCATCGCAGCGCTCATGCAACCGATCCCCGATCTATCGCGCGGCGCCTCGCTCATCCGCGAGGTCGCCGTAGGCGATTCGATCGACCCCTCCGAGCTCATCCAGTGGCTCAGCGACCACGGCTACGAACGCACCGACACGATCGAGACCGCCGGACAGTTTGCGATGCGCGGCGGGATCATCGACGTCTACCCCGCAAGCGGGAGCGGTGGGGGGAGTGATCCAGATTCCGTATCGATTCCTGTCCGCTTGGATTTCTTCGGAGACGAACTGGAAACCATCGCCGAGATCGACCTCGACACGATGGGCTCGGATCGCAAGATTCAGAGCGCCAGATTCGCAGCGTCCGGATCTGAGTTTCTCGAAGAATCTCGCGACGATCAATCCGTGCTGGAATCGATCCCCAAGGACGCGCTCATCATCATCGCCGAGACGTTCGAGGTCATCGAGCAGGGACGCGGCTACTTCGAACGCGTCCACGACGGACGCACGATCTACGGCCCTCCAGCGGTGCTCAAACTCCTCGAAACCCGATTCCACGCGCTCGCGGAGATGAACCAGTTCTCCGCCGGGAAGTCCGGCGCCGATACGCTGGTCGCGCTCCCCGTCGAGCCCGTCCCGCCGTTTGATCGCGAGACGGGTGATGCGATCAAAGAACTGGGTCAACTCGCCGACGAAGTGGGTAAGGTGATCCTCGCGTGCAACTCCGAAGGGGAGTTCGCGCGTCTGGGTGAGCTGATCTCGATCCATGCACCCAACGCGGAGATCGAACGAGCGATTGTCGATATCCGGCGGGGTTTCATCTGGAGGGTCCACGATCCCGACGACGATTCCCCCGCGGGATTCGCGCTTGTTCCATCGGGAGAGCTGCTGCATCGCTCAAGCGTGCGCCGACGGATCACCAAGATCCGAGCGGGACGAGCGATGGACACCTTCCTCGATATCCAGGAAGGCGACTACGTCGTCCACGCGGACCACGGCATCGCCAAGTTCGTGGGTCTCACCATCCTCGATGCGTCGGGAACCGCGAAACAAAAACAACAGCTCGGACCTAAAGCAAAGAAACGCAAGGAAGATCAGGAAGAGTTCCTCACCCTCGAGTTCAAAGGCAAGAGCCGACTGCATGTGCCGTGCGCTCAGATCGACCTCGTGCAGAAGTACGTCGGCGGATTCTCCGGCAAACCACCCCTCAGCTCGATCGGCGGAAAGAAGTGGAAAGCACAGAAACAGAAGGTCGCTGAATCCGTCAAGGACCTCGCGTCGGAGATGCTCCGCGTCCGAGCGGCACGCGAGCATGTGCCGGGATTCCAGTACCCCAGCGACACGCAGCTGTTCACCGAGTTCGAAGCCGAGTTCCCGTACGAGGAAACGGAAGACCAGCTCGCGGCGATGATCGAGATCAAGAAGGACATGCAATCCACGCGTCCGATGGATCGTCTGATCTGCGGCGACGTCGGGTTCGGGAAAACCGAGCTCGCGATCCGCGCCGCGTGCAAAGCCGTGGAAGCGGGACGACAGGTCGCGGTGCTCGTCCCGACGACGGTCCTCGCGGAGCAGCACGAGCGGACGTTCCGGCAGCGATTCGCGGATTACCCCTTCCGCGTCGAGTCGCTCTCGCGATTTAAATCCACCAAGGAAGTCAAACGTACGCTCGAGGACCTCAAGCTCGGACGCGTGGACATCGTGGTGGGGACGCACCGGATTCTGTCCAAGGACGTGCGATTCGCGAACCTCGGGATGGTCGTGATCGACGAGGAGCAACGCTTCGGGGTTGAGCACAAGGAGCGTTTGCTCCAGCTCAGACTGACTGTTGATGTCCTGACGCTCAGCGCCACTCCGATCCCCAGAACGCTGCATATGTCGATGCTGGGACTGCGAGATATCTCGTCGCTCACGACGCCTCCTGTGGATCGCAGAGCGATCGTGACGGAGGTCATCCCGTTCAACAAGCATCGCATCCAACGCGCAATCGAGCGCGAGCTGGCGCGCGAGGGTCAGGTGTACTTCGTGCACAATCGCGTGCACAACATCGAGACGGTCGCCGCGGAGGTTCGCGCGCTGGTTCCCGATGCGCGCGTGATCTTCGGACACGGGCAGATGGACCCCAAAGAACTCGAGCAGGTCATGCTCAAGTTCATGCGACGACAAGCGGACATCCTTGTCTCGACGACCATCATCGAAGCGGGGATCGACATCCCAACCGCAAACACCATGATTATCAACGATGCGGACCGATTCGGATTGTCCGAGCTCCATCAGCTCCGCGGCCGCGTCGGACGATCGCACAACCGCGCGTACTGCTACCTCCTGCTCCCTGAGGACCGCTCGATCAAAGAAGTCGCACAGAAACGGCTCAAAGCGATCGAGGAATACTCGATGCTCGGCGCGGGATTCAAAATCGCGATGCGCGACCTCGAAATCCGAGGAGCGGGGAACCTGCTGGGCGCGGAGCAATCCGGACACATCGCGACCGTTGGGTACGAGATGTACTGCCAGCTCCTGGACCAGACGGTCGAGCGCCTCACCAACACCGAGCTCAAGGACCAAATCACCCACACCAGCATCGACATCGGACTCAGCGGCTACATCCCCAAGGCGTACATCCCATCGGACGCACGCCGGATCGAGGTTTACCGAAGACTCGCGATGTCCACGACCCAAGCGCAGATCGACCAGGTCGTCGAGGACCTGACCAGCGCCTACACCGCACCCCCTGAACTGGTCCGCCGTCTGATCATGCGTGCTCGCGTGCGAGCGGCGTATCAGTTACGTTCCGTCCGCTCGATGAGCACGCGTGGGAGCGACATCGTGCTGCTGACCGCTGACCCAGAGCGGGTTGCCGACGAGCTGAGCAACGCTCCGGTCAAGGTCAGCGTGGTGGGGGCGGATCTCGCACAGACCAACGCGAAGACAGCCGCGGGAGCTGCGTACAGCGAGGTCTACGTCCGCGTGTCCAAGCCGTTCAACTCACCGATGGCGCTCTCCCGCGCCCTGCTGGAGTGGGTTGACGGCGGTGGATAAGGTGCTCCAAAGCGTTCAAAATGAATGAAATTGTTATTGAAGCGGGAGTTTTATAGGTAAAAAACCGCTGTTTCTACTACCATAGTAGATTCCAATCCGTATCGATGGACCGATACGGCTGTCTACAGGATGAGTATGCCACACGAACATGAGATTGATACCGTAACCGATGCCCTTGAGCCGCTCGCTTCAAACGACATCGCTCTTGACGACGACCTTGCCAAAGTCCGCCGGAGAATGATCCGCGAAGCGGCGCAAGCGATCGACATCATCAAGTTCGCGATCAACGCGCTCTGGGACCACGACGAATCCTCCGCGAAGCAGATATCCAAGATCGAGAAAGAGATCGACAAGGAAGAGGTCCGCATCGAACAGGAGTGTTACCGCATCTTGGCGCTCAAGAATCCGTTCGCGGCTGACTTCCGTCTGATCGCGTTTATCCTCCGCGTCAACTCCGACATCGAGCGCGTCGCGGACCACGCGTCCTCCATCAACAAGATCATGAGCCGACTCGATGACCCTAAAATCAAATGGCCCGAGTCGCTGCGTGAGATGGGCGAGCGGATCCCGGTCATGTGCGAGCAGCTCTTGCGTGCTGTGGTCAACACCGACGCGGAACTCGCACGCTCGGTCGTCAAACAGGACCGCGCGATCGACAAGCTCGATTCCCAGGCGTTCGACGAGATCAGCGATCTGATCGAGGAAGACCCCGAGAACGCATCAAACTACATGCTGATCTACCGGATCGCGCGTGAGCTCGAGCGTGTGGGAGACCTGCTCGGCAATATCGCCGAGGGGATCATGTACCTGGTCACGGGCAACATCGTGCGCCACACCCCACGCAAGAAGAAGCCGGCGTCTTCGTAATACAGAAATAAGAATCATCGACAGACATCATGCGGTACACTGGACCGCATGATTCTCTTTGGTTGTGTATTGGTATTGATTTCTGTGGTGCTCATCGTCCTCGCGTGGCGCGGGAGGGTAATCGAGCGAGGCGTGTTCTGCCGAGCGTGCTCGTTCAACCTCGCGGGACTCCCCGAAGCATCCGAGAGCAAATGTCCGGAATGCGGCAACTCGATCCAGGGGGATGCGAATCGAAGGAGCACACTACGAAGCAAGTCCGTTGCAGGTGTGCTGCGGGGACTCGTGCTGCTCGTCGCGGGGGGAGGTCTGATTGGTGTTGGGTCCAGCGGGATGAAGTCTGCGTTTTATGCGAAGCTTCCAGATTCAATCATCGTGCCGCTGGTTACGCTCGGCTCGGATGACGCGCTCGAAGAGCTCATCCCGAGGCTCACTCGGCCGCAGATGATGAGCGATCAGTACTGGGACAGGATCATCAAGCATGCGCTGGACGTCCAAGCCGATCCGCTGGCGCCGTGGGATCCTCGGATCGGGGAGATCCTCGCGAATGCATGGGTGTTTGATCGATTCAGTGACGAGCAACTCGTCAGCTACCTCGACCATGCGATCGAGACGGAGATTATCATCCGCGATCGAGTACAACAAGGCTCAAACGGTATCCGATGCACTGTCGATGTGTACTCGAATCGGATACATGCGACCAATCCGATGACCAGCGGCACTTCCCTGGATATTGGGCTCATCAGCACACATATCGAGGGAGATCGTACGCGATACTCTAACAACCACGAAATCCAGAATTCACTCGGCTCATTCGGGATCAATGTTCCTGCATTGAACTCATCTTGGGAGTTAGGGGGGCATCTTCGAATCGAAAATTCCCAAGGAAAGATCGAGTATGACGTCGGTACGAAGGTGCAAGTGACTGTCGAGTTTGAGCTCCAGCTGGTTGATACACAGACTCGTGAAGAATCACTGTACAAGAAGATGATTGTTCACGAGCAGGTAGAGGTGATCTCAAAAAATGAACCGATCGTAGGGACGGTCGTTGATGATAAACTAGCGCAACACATGTGCAAGAACTTCCAAGTTTCAAAGATTTATGCAGTGAATGAGATGAGTGAAGATCATCAATCATGGACTCCAATCCTCGGATTTTCATCGTTTAGTAAGCAGGGTTTCCCAGTAGCGATTGCATTACGTACATATCTCGTTGTAGACGGCCAAGAGTATGAAATTGACCGGTTTGTGCAGAAGCAAAGTGGGGGAGGGGCGGTGGGGTCAAGCTTCACTTGGAATGCTGATCCGGAGAACTCAGGTAAGTTTGAAAATGCACAGCAAGTATTAAGGCGTATTCACGAGACTGGGCAAGTAGATATTGTGTACAGGACTGATCCAACGATCGCGGAAGGGTCACCAGCGATAAACGAGGTCCTGGATTTGGAACTCGTCTTCCGTGACGTCCCTGTTGTAGGAGTGGAATCACACGGGATGATCTGGCAAAGCCTCACAAATCCTGAGTGGCAGGAAGCTGTGTGCGATGATTAAGTTGTACTAAGGCATCAGTCTTAACAGTCTTGGTGAGAGCAATAGGTACACGAAAAAACCTGCTTGGGTAAGCAGGTTTCGTTCGCGGCTTTTGACCGGTGAACAGTTGGGTCCAACTTCATGATTCATTACTGAATCACTATCCTCCCATTGAACCTCGCGAGAGATCAATGTATGTGGAGGGCAAGAATGTGCTCATAGTCTTGATCCGGTTCTCACCGGGACGATTCCAAATCATGGTTTCGTACAATCAAGTCTAAGGAAATCCCTTAGAAAGGAGGTGATCCAGCCGCAGGTTCTCCTACGGCTACCTTGTTACGACTTAGTCCCAGTCACCACTCTTGCCGTAGGCACCCCTGAAACGAGGTGACTTCGGGCACTAGCAGCTTCCATGACTTGACGGGCGGTGTGTACAAGGCTCAGGAACGTATTCACCGCGTCGTAGCTGATACGCGATTACTAGCGATTCCGGCTTCAAGCAGGCGAATTTCAGCCTGCTATCCGAACTGGGGCACAGTTTTTGCGATTTGCTCCACCTCGCGGTATTGCATCGCTTTGTCTGTACCATTGTAGCACGTTTGCATCCCTAGGCGTAAGGGCCATGCTGACTTGACGTCATCCCCACCTTCCTCCGGTTTGACACCGGCAGTCTCGCTAGAGTCCTCGCCATAACGCGTTAGTAACTAACGATAGGGGTTGCGCTCGTTAAGGGACTTAACCCGACACTTCACAGCACGAGCTGACGACAGCCATGCAGCACCTGTGTATGTTCCACCCAAAGGGCGTGGCTAATCTTTCGAAAAGTTAATCCATACATGTCAAGCCTAGGTAAGGTTCTTCGCGTTGCCTCGAATTAAGCAACATGCTCCACCGCTTGTGTGAGCCCCCGTCAATTCCTTTGAGTTTTAGCCTTGCGACCGTACTCCCCAGGCGGCACACTTACCAGTTTACCTTCGGCCGCGAAACCATGAGAGGTACCGCGACCTAGTGTGCATCGTTTACGGCGTGGACTACCGGGGTATCTAATCCCGTTCGCTACCCACGCTTTCGTACCTGAGCGTCAGAACAAGCCCAGTCAGCTGCCTTCGCCATTGGCGTTCCGATATATATCTACGCATTTCACCGCTCCACATATCGTTCCACTGACCCCTACTTGTCTCAAGACTTGTGGTTTACCCTGCAGTTCCACGGTTGAGCCGTGGGATTTCACAAGATACCTACAAGTCCGCCTGCGTACGCTTTAAGCCCAGTGATTCCGAATAACGCTCGGGCCTTCCGTATTACCGCGGCTGCTGGCACGGAATTAGCCGGCCCTTCCTCTGAATCTGATCAGTATTTCTAGATTCTGACAGTGGTTTACACATCGAAGATGCTTCATCCCACACGCGGCATTGCTCCGTCAGGCTTTCGCCCATTGCGGAAGATTCGTTACTGCAGCCTCCCGTAGGAGTCCGGGCAGTGTCTCAGTCCCGATGCGGCGGGTCATGCTCTCACACCCGCTACCCGTCTTCGGCTTGGTGAGCCTTTACCTCACCAACTACCTGATAGGAGAATCGCTACTCTCAAGGCGGTAAACCTTTCCTCCGTAGAGCACATAGAGTATTACCCCTCGTTTCCAAGGGCTATCCTCTACCTTAAGATACATTCGATTCTATTCCTCGCCCTTTCGCCACTCCCTCCGAAGAGGTCGTTCGACTTGCATGTTTTAGCCATGCCGCCAGCGTTCAATCTGAGCCAGGATCAAACTCTTCAGTTGAATATTGTTGCTTGATACAAGACGAATCCTGCACCAATACGCATCAAATGAAGCCGATCCGACTTACCCCGGTCGTGCCTGCAATGCAGGGCGTACCGGGTCGGTCATCATCAACGATTGCTCGTCAATGCCTGAGACGGCAAGTCTCAGGTTTTATTACACTCAAAGCTTTTTCACTATAAATAAATTATAGGGCTTCCACTTGCACAAGAATGTAATACATCAGATTGTGATATCCGATGAAACTTTTGGTCACGACAACTGCTCGTTCAAAGCACGATTATGCATCGTTGTTGTCGCGTCACATTCTTGCGGTGGACCCAACTGTTCACTTGTCAAAGAAGCCGATCAGGGGGCATCAAGCCCGTCTGATTGTCTTGCCGACTCTTCCGAGTGGCGAGGGAGAGCATAGACGCCAACTTCGCAAGGTCAAACTTTGAGGGCCAACTTATTGCTCAATTTCTTCGACTTTTGACGATACACGTCAATTGTTGCCCGAATTGCCCCTGAGATCGTAGGAGTCACAGACCCGCTCGATCGGGTTCCCCTGCTCGAGCGACGCTCAACCCCCAAATTTCGCATTCCCGGGCGTTCGGGATCGCTCGGATCGCCCGCCTCAGGACTCGGCACGATTCGCTCATCGTCGCTCCGGTCGTGCGGACATCATCCAGCACCACAAAGGCGCGGATGCCGGATCTGGACCCCTTCGATCCCGCAAGCTCTTTGACCAGTCTGGACTGGTGGACCGCGAATCCGCCTTTGATGTTCTTGAGCCGATCCGTCGCGGACATCCCGACCTGTTCAGCTCGATTCCGTGCCCCCAAGACCCTGGAGATCGGCACGCCGCTGGATCGACTCGCGCCCTGCGCAATGACCTGGGTGTGATCGATCCCACGCATCACCCTCCGCAGCGCCGGCATCGGGATCGGAACAATCAGCAGCTCCTTCGGCGACCATCCAAGCTCATCGATCAGCCGTGAGAGGACCTCTCCAGATGCGTGTCCCAGTTCCGTGCCCGTGCGTCTCCACTTGCGGAACTTGAGGTCGATCACCGCGTCCTTGAGGATCCCCTCGTAGCGTCCGAGTCTCAGTGATCGATCCCAGCTGAGCTTGCTCGATCGGCACGAGGCGCATCCGTCGCCGTCGGATTCAAACGGACCAATAGATCCAGCGCATCTCCAGCAGACGAGTTCGCGTGGTTCGCGTTCCCAGCCGTGATACTTCACGGCTCGCGCAAAGGACAATCCGCGTCGACCGAGCAACTCGATCTCGACGCTGTCCACGATCGTTGACAGAGTGTTCATGAGACTACCGAGCGCTGAGTCGATCACGCACAAGCTTGGCGCGTGCGATTCGTCGTTCGCTCTGCGACAGGTCCACGCCGACGATCCGCTGGAGATGTCCCGGCTGGATCATCAGCAGCAGATCATGAATCGTCGAGAGCGTGATGTCCGGGATCACCTTGCACAGCACACCCAAACGCACCATCCCGAGATGCTCGAGCGCCTCGTCGGGTTTGAGCAATCGAGCGTTCTGCAGCACTCCCAGCGCCCTGCAGACCTTGTCCTCGAGGAGCATCCGATTCTCCGTCATCAGCTGAGCGCGTGCGTGCTGCTCGTAGCGCACGATGCTGGGGACCACTTCGCTCTCGATCTCGCGGAGCAGCATCTCGTCGCTGCGCCCAAGCGTGATCTGATTCGAGATCTGGTAGAACTCACCCGCGGCTTGGGAACCCTCGCCGTACAACCCACGCACGGCCAATCCCATATCACTCGCCGCATTGCGGACCTTCTCCAGTTCCCCAGTAATCTTGAGCGCCGGAAGATGCACCATCACGGAGAGCCGGAGTCCTGTGCCGACGTTGGTCGGACACGCGGTGAGGTATCCGAACTGGGGGTGGAACGCATAATCGACGATCTCTTCGATGCCGTCGTCGAAGCCGTTGATCTCCGCGAGACACGACGCGAGGTCGAGTCCAGAGCGGATGACCTGGATGCGCAGGTGGTCTTCCTCGTTGACCAGAATACTCACATGCTCGTCGGGCTCGATCACCGCGACCCCACGAGGCGAATCCGGACCACCCTCGCCATTCGAATAGCGGCCGCGTGCGTGCTGACGCGACATGAGCTGACGCTCGACAAGCAGTCGCCGCTCGATCGGTTCGGAGTTGCGCAGATCAAACCATCGGATACGCGATCCCGATGGGCATCCGAGCGAGTCGATGCATCGACGGCAGATTTCCATGATCTGCGATCGATCCGCGGAACTCGCGGCGGGAGGGAACGGGAATCCCGCAAGATTCCGAGCCGCTCGTGCACGCGAGGACATGACGACGTCGCTCATCATCCCGCTGCCGCGCAGCCACTCGGTCGTGCCGGTCTGGATAGGTCCGCCCTCGATCATCCGCTGACCCTCGATCGAGATCCTGGGATTCTTCCCTGCTTTCTTAGGATCCGGGAACTCTTGGGTCGGTCCTGATGAGTCGTTGGCCTGCATGGATGGGGTCGCCTGTTCACGGATTCAGGAGCGGTAGGGGAGGCTAATCTTTCACATTCAGATCGCCAACGACACGGACGATTGTGTTACGACGTGGACTCAGACTCTTTGAGCGATCCTGGTTGAGCAGAAGGCCTGACCTCGACCTGCGAGGTCGGGAACGACGCGAGGCGCGTCATCTCATCCCGTAGCATCGCCGCTTGCTCATAATCCTCATGCTCGACGGCTTGGTTGAGACGTTTTCGGACCTCCGTCAACTTCTGCTCGCGTTCGGATTCACCTCCGAGGAGGGATTCGAGACGAGAGCCGCCGCCAGATTGAGCGAGCGATTCGAGCGCTCGGCGCGGGACCTTCCCGATGTGCTGCTCGCCCCCCTCGTGGGCGCGAGCGATCAACGGCGACAGCCGCTTCTGGAACGTGGAGTAGCAGGTGGGGCATCCCAGCAGTCCCGAGTCCTTGAACTTGCTGTAGGTCATCGAGCACGAGGGGCAAGGCGGGGTTGCGCCGGGCTTGGAGGCGATCGACTTGGGTTTGTCCTGATCTCCGACCGTCGGGATCGACAGGTTCTTGCCGGAGATGTAGTTGGAGATCAGCTGGGAGATCGGCATGTGGGGATCGGTAGAGACCCCGATTTTGGCGGCACACTGCTCACACAAGTGGCGTTCGACTTTCTTCCCATGCTGGATCAGAACCTCATGGATCGTCGCCTGTCTTTGTTGGCATTCGCAGAGCATCCGGTGCCCTCCCAGTTGTAGTGATCGCGAGCGGTTTTGAGCAGGTACTCAGATCAGCGATCAGATGCGGTCCGTCTTCGGACTCCAATCATACTCGAAAAGGGTTCAAAACAAAAGAACCCACTCGCAAAGGAGTGGGCATTGTGTCATTTTTTCCCTGTAAATAGGGGGTTTTTACGTCAGATTACGCTTGTTGAGCTTCTTTTTGCTGACGTGTGTAGCCGTACTTCCGCTTGAGTGGCTTGGTGACCAGACCCGCTTTGATCGCACGAGCGGAGACGTAGACACGCTTGGCGCGCTTGACGCCCTTGTCGTCGGTGATCTCAACGTTCATCTTGTGCAGGTTGGGCTTGAAAGTTCGGCGAGTGATGCCGGTGGTCTTGAGACCGAAACCGCCCTTGGAGATCTTCGCACCGCCGTAGGCACGCTTTTTACCAAAGGTTGTCTTCTTGCCGGTGTAATGGCATTCGTAGGGCATAGCTCACCTCGTCAAATAATCCGGCACTCACCCTGAGCACCGGGTCACGATGATAGCCCCTCATTTCGCTCAGGCAAGCCCTTGTGAGCACCTCGGATGCACCAATTCTGGATTGGCACCCAATTCCTCCGGAACCCCGATCCAGTTCCATCACGCGCGTCGGGACAGATTCTCCCTCGAGAGCATCAGTTCCAGCGTTTGGACCACCAGATCCACCTCCCGATTGGTCATCCATCCATAGAAAGGCAGCGCCAGCGTCCGAGCGCTCACCGACTCCGCGATCGGGAATGCACCCTCACGATACCCGAACGCTTGCTGATAGATCGGTTGCTGATGGATGCACGGGAAGTAGTCGCTCGATCCGATGTCGTGCATCCGCAGTCCCTGGATGATCCGATCCCGCTCCTCGCGTGTGTAATCAGTAGACAGTCGAGGGACAAAGACGAACCAGCTCATTTCGCACTCGTCCGGGATCGTTGGGAGCACGAAGTCATTGAGTCCCGCCATGCGCTCGACGTACATCTCTGCGGTTGCTGCTCGAGCACGGAGGATCTCGTCGAGACGATCCATCTGCGCCACTCCCAGTGCCGCGGCGACTTCGGACATGCGATAGTTGAATCCAAGACGCTCGTGATGGAGCCAACTCCCAGCGGTGGACCCGCCTTCGATGGATCCCTTCCCTTGGACGGCGCGTCCATGATTGCGGAGCGATCGGCAGAGGTCCGCGAGACGCTCGTCGTCGGTGACGATCATCCCGCCCTCTCCAGTCGTGATCTGCTTGTTGGGATAGAACCCAAAGACACCCGCTCGACCAAACGATCCCGCGGCTTTCCCTTTGTACGTCGCTCCAAGCGCCTCGCAGCAGTCCTCGATCAGCGGGATCTCGTGCTTGGCGGCGATCCGTGCGTACGCGTCCATGTGCTCGGGATTCCCGAACGCTTCGACGGCGAGGATCGCTTTGGTGTTGGGAGTGATCGCTTTTTCGATCAGCTCGGGATCAGCGTTCAAGCTGCGAGGACAGATATCGACAAACACTGGTTTAGCGCCGGCATAGAGGATGACATTGGACGACGCGATGAACGAGAACGGCGTCGTCACCACCTCGTCTCCAGGACCGATCCCCAGCGCCACCATCGTCATGTGGAGTCCAGCCGTCCCGGACGAGCACGCGACGGCGTGGCGCACGCCGACGCGCCGAGCGACCATCTCCTCGAACTGCTCGACCACCGGACCGATGGAGAGTCTCCCGGAGCGGAGGACCTTGAGGACGAGTTCTTCCTCGTGTCGTGATATGTTCGGACGGCTCAGTGGGATTTCTTTGTGGGACATCACTCAGATTGTCGGCACAACCACCTGCTCAGCACAACCCCCCAACCAAAAGATTCTGCATCAAATCTCAGCTTTCAGCGTTTCCAACACCTCACGCACGCTCAGCGAGTTGACGATGCGTCCGGCGGACGCGGTCCACCAGTTCATCCACGAGCGTTCCGACCGTCATCCCCGATTCAGGATCGTTGGGACGACAGCGGTCGTTGCACTCGATCCGCGTCCTGATCCGTTTAGCGGCGGTGATGACCGTCGAGTGGTTGGGACGACCGATCGCGTGAGCGATCTCTGGGAAGCTGCTCGCTGTAAGCTCTCGCGCGATGTGGACGATCAGTTCGCGAGCCATAACAACAGTCCGATGACGACCCCGACCTGTCAGGTCGCTCCGCGAGACTCCAAGATGCTCGAGGACAATGCGGATGATCAGGTCGATCGGGATCGGTCCCTGCGATTGAGCGGCGTAGTTCGATCCGCTGCGGAGCTGGAGCGCTTTGTGGATCGAGGTCAGATTCATCGTCGCGTTCTGGTCTTGATCCAACAGCCGGGACACGGCTTGGACCTGAACGATCGCGCCCTCAAGCTCGCGGACCGAAGCTCCAGCGCCGATCCCTGTCCGATCGATGATCGTCCCGAGTCCCGCGTCGTCGATCGAGATGCCGCGCTGGATGCAGATCTGCTTGGCGAGACGGAGACCGAGTTCGCGATCTGGAGCGTCGATGCGAGCGACGACGCCTCCTGAGAATCTGGACGCGAGTCCGGAGCTCAATCGAGCGATCTCGCTTGGTGGAGCGTCGGACGCGATGAGCACCTTGGCGCCGCTGAGCGAGAGGGTGTTGAAGATCTGGAGCAGCTCGTGCTGCGTGGATTCCTTGCCCGCGACCATGTGGACATCGTCGAGGCACAGCACGTCGAGTCCTTTGAACTTCTTCTCGAACGCTTCGACGCTCTTGGTGCGGATCGCGTTCACGAATGAGTTGGTGAACGCTTCTCCAGTGATGTAGCGGACCTTGGCGCCAGGAAACATCCGTCGGTACTGCTGAGCGCTGGCGCGGAGCAGGTGGGTCTTTCCGAGACCACATCCGCCGTGGATGTAGACTGGAGGGCAAGGTCCGGAAGATTCCATGACCGCTTTGACCGCTCCGAACGCGAGCTGGTTCGACTTGCCGACAAGGAACGACTCAAGCGTCGGACATGCAGGGGCTTTGGGAGTTTGCTTTCCTCGATTCGCAGACTGCGGCGGGGATTGGCGAGCGATCAGTGCTTCAACGCTCTTGTTGTTTCCCGCTTGACGTCCAGGGATAGTGAGGGAAGCGGGTTGCTTGGTTTCTTGGCGCGACTGGACTGAGAAATGGACGCCAGCACCTGACTCACCGGTCTGGTCGCGGACCTCGCTGCGGAGTTCGCTCCCGATCCGGCGCTCGATCATGTCGAGCGTGAAGCGATCCGATGCACGCACGTGCAGTCCGCGTTCATCAGCCGCGAGATCAACTCCGGCGCCGAGGTACCGACGTACGCAGCTCGCTCCAAGACGCGACTCGAGCGATTCGCGAATCTGCTGCGTGTTGACGATGATGGTCCCGTTGTGATCTGATCCTTGCGTGCTGTGTGCGTGTGTTTCAGGTGATGTTTGGGGTGCGGAGAGTTCAGTCACGTCGGGCCTCTGGTCGTCCGGGACCGCGCGGGAAAAGCCGGCGCGATCCGATCGCGCCCCACTCGCGTATCCCGGCGGGCGATTCAATCTACGAACTAATGCGAACGAATCCTTCACGCACGGGCACAGCGATCGCCTTGGAACATGCTTGAGCACGTTCTTGAGGTGTAGATCGAACTGATTCGGGTGCTCTGTGTCGTCCCGTGTGCTTCCAAACAGCGTCAAGCACGCGTCGTTCCCTGATCTCCATTCACTCGCCCAGGTGTCCCCATCGATGCGAGATTCGGGTGCGAACTCGCAGACGGCACGGGCCATGAACTGGCTGGATCGGGTTGTAAACACAGAGCAGAGAGAGTCCTGTCTGCCCGCCGGTCATTCCATAACCTGCAGGGGAGAGTGTAGAACCAACCTGTCGGTTGTGCAACAGTTTCGTTTGCTCACATTTGTCAACGCACGCCGATGGATCACCGTTGACAAACACTTACGAACGCAAAAGTTTTTTCATCCACAAGCACGGCGCGTTATGCACATTCAGATCGGACGCACGTACCCGCAGCGCGCATCAAACCGCTTAAATCCTAGACTCAAATAGACCTTGCCCGCCGGCGTGTTGCGCCGATCCACAGCGCAAGTGACTTCATTGACAGTGTCTTTGATCCGCAGCGACGTCAGCGCGTGCGTCAGCAGTTTGGTCCCTAAGCCGCGCCCCTGCACACTGGGGCAAAGTCCCAGGTACACCAGCTCAACAGACTCGTTTGCGGGACAATGCGAGAGCAGACAGCATCCCGCGGGTTCGTTGTTGTGCATCAGCACCCACCATCGGGACGGATCGAAGACACCAGTCGATCGATGACTCGCGATCACATCCGGCATCGAGCGCATCCCACACAGTTCAGGACAGTCCAGCGTCCCCTCGTAACTCCCCTCCAGCGCGATCGCAAGCAACCCCTCGTTGCACGCAAGCTCTTGGAAGGAACGGACCTGGATCCCATCGCCCCAGTCGCTCGGCGCGGTCATCTTGCGGATAAGTCCATAATCCATCCGCAAGTAATCCAGCGTCCCCACGCTGATCATCCCCGCGGCTTGGCAAACCTCGTGCGTCCATCGCTGGCTCGGCTCAAACAAGATCTGTGCGATCCGCACGCGATCGCCCGCGGCTTTCGCTAGCCCCTCAACTGCCCCTCGCAGTGCTGCACCGATCTCATTGGTCTGAATCTTGAGTGATCCGAAGCGTTCGGGATCCAGTTGGTCTTGCCGTTTTTCGACAGGACTGGAGACGAAGCACATCCCCGTCCCTCCGGCTCCTGGGACCACCATGCACACCTGACGGACTTGGGGCTGGTTCTGCGATTCATCTCCTAAGACCCCCCAAACGAGGTCGAGGTCGATGCCGTGGGCTTTCGCGTTGCGAACGAGTCGCTGAGCGCCGGCTTTGGGGTTCCCGACCTGGATGAGCCGCTCGAGCGCCGATGAAACCATCGACCGCTCGATCTGGACTCCAGCAGGGGCGGAGTGCTGAGCGGGATCAATCCCCGATGGGGACGAGGGGTCTCGTGAACTGGGATGGTGGGGGTGGATGCTCATAAGTAGACCGCGGCTCGCAGGCATGACCCGATACGCAACCATCGGCGAAATGCTGCGGATCGGGACATCGCGCCGGAGATGTCCGAATGTTGGACGACCCGGCGAGGAACACTAGACTACCATGTGTCCTCGAAGCATCGGCTCCGAAACGCATAGAATCCGTCTGGATTCTTGGTACCAATACGACCCCTGTGACCCAGAGATTATCATGCAGAGACTCAAAGCGACCCTCCAATGCTCGATTCTGAGCGTTCTTGCACTGATCGTCATCCCGTTCTCCGCTTCGGCGCACGCGGCTCCTGAGCCCTCGCCCGTCGCGATCACGTGGGAGTTCACCTTCGATCTGGGGCCGCTGCGTCTCGCTTGGGTGGATGCTGGGGACGGAGCGAAGCCGTACTTCTTCCTGACCTACGGCGTCACCAACTACTCCGGATCGGACCTGCTCTTTGCTCCTGACGTCGCTTTGATGACCGACAACACCAAGGTCTACCAGTCCGGACGCGATGTCCCGACCGCCGTGACCAACGCGATCCTCGAAGAACTCGATAATCCGCTGGTTGAATCCCAGATCGATATCGTCTCGACCGTTCTCCAAGGCAAAGAACACGCTCGCGATGGTGTGCTGATCTGGCCGGCAGAGCAGCTCGATGTGGACGAGGTCACGATCTTCTTCGCTGGACTCAGCGGCGAGTTCGAGTCCTACGTCGTTGGACGCGAGTCCGATAATCCCCAGCGTTACACGCTCCGCAAGACCAAAATGCTCCGCTACGCGACCCCAGGCAACTTCTCGGATCAGGGCGCGCGTCCCTTCGAGCTCGTCGAAGAACGCTGGATCATGCGATAAGCTGAGCGCCAGACGCAAATTGTGACCAAGTTCAAGCTCCGCGGCACTGATTGATCTGGACTCAAACCCACATCCCGCCTACGCTTGCCCCCGCGACTGAACTGTCGCTTGAAGAGAAACCAACCCCGATCCCGGCTCGATTGATGAGCCAGCAGCGGATCAGATCGACGGAGATCACTGATATGGCACATAAAAAGGGCCAGGGCTCAACCAAGAACGGACGCGACTCCAACCCTCAGTACCGCGGAGTGAAGCTCTACGGCGGCGAGTCAGCGAAGCCGGGCGCGATCATTATTCGTCAGTGCGGCACCCGCTTCAAGCCAGGTTTCGGTGTCCGCATCGGGAAGGACGACACCCTCTACTCCGTCACGACCGGCAAGGTCGTCTTCCAGAAGAACGGCCGCGTGCACGTCGATCCATACGAAGAAGACGTCGCTCGTCCACAGTGGCTCCGCGACTACCGCGCTGCACATGCTGGTTGATTGACTGAATCAAACGAATTAATGAAAGCCGTCCGCGATAGCGGGCGGTTTTTCTTAATCAAGTTTGTGAATCTTCACAGCTGAGCTGATGATGTTTTCAAACTCATCAAACCCCACCTGCGTCGCGCCGTCCGACCATGCTTCTTTCGGGTTCGGATGACACTCCACAAACAACGCATGCACCCCGATCGCCGTCGCGGCTTTCGCGAGTTGAAATGCGCGATCTGGACGCCCGCCCGTCTGCTCTCCTGATCCTGGGAGTTGGGTTGAGTGGGTGACATCGAAGCATACTGGAGGGGAGCCGAGGGTGGTGAACTTGGAGCAGTCCAGTTCCATCATGTCCGCGATCCCGATGAAGTCGTTGACGAGTCGGTGGTATCCGAAGAAGGTGCCGCGCTCGGTGAGCATGAGGTTGTCGCATCCCGCTTCGGTTGCTTTGCGGACTGGTCCTCCCATTTCGCTTGGGGAGAGGAACTGTCCTTTTTTGATGTTGACCCCGCCACCCTTTGCCGCGGCGGCTTGTGCGGATGCGACGACGATGTCGGTTTGCCTGCACAGGAACGCGGGGATCTGGATCAGGTCTACTGCTTCAGCGATCGCTTCCGCTTGCTCAGGCGCGTGGATGTCGGTTGTGGTGGGGACATTGAGCTCTTGTTTGATCGCTTGGAAGTGTTCGAGTCCCTGCTCGATCCCGATGCCTCGCTTGGAGTTGATCGAGGAGCGGTTCGCTTTGTCGAAGCTTGCTTTGAAGATGTAGGGGAGTCCGAGCGATTCGCAGACGGATTTACAGTGACGGCCTACTTCTAATCCCAGTTCCAGCGATTCGAGGGTGCAAGGCCCCGCGATGATCGCGAGGGGGTGTCCCTCTCCGATGGTGATGGGGCCGACGGTGCATACGCGTGGTTGGGAAGTGGTGCTCATTCTGTACGGTAGGGCGTTCCGTGATGATTTGTGTGCTAGACTAACGCCCTGAATACCCGGGCGGGTAGCTCAGTTGGCTAGAGCAATCGCCTTACACGCGATGGGTCGTGGGTTCGAGTCCCTCTCCGCCCATTTCAAAAGTCCCTGTTCCTACAGGTGGACACCCCTCGAGATGAATGCACTCGATCTGCTGTATATGCCCGTTGCTTTGCTCAGCGCCCCGCTGTGGGCTCGCAAGAAACGCGGCGGCTGGTCACAGCGTGTCGGCAAGATCGAACCGATGCTCAGCGAGCGGTGGGGGACACAAAGCGAATCCAAACCAGTGGTGATGCTCCACGCCGTGTCTGTGGGAGAGGTCAACGCGTTGCGTGCGCTGGTCCCGCTGCTGACTGATGATGCGACGGTGGTGATCTCCGCGACGACCGATACAGGACTCAAACGAGCGCAGACGCTGTTCTCCCAGACCTGCGAGGTCCTCCGCTATCCGCTCGATTGCTCGTGGATGGTCAAAAGATTCCTCAACACGATCAACCCCGACGTCGTGGGTTTGGTCGAGCTCGAGGTCTGGCCCAACTTCGTCAAAGCGTGCGCCGATCGCGACATCCCGATCGGGATCATCAACGGGCGATTGTCCGCGCGCTCGTTCAAGGGATACCGAAAGATCAAAGCGCTGCTCCGCAAGACCTTCGCACGCCTGTCGTTCGTGTGCATGCAGGATCAGTCCTACGCGCAGCGGATCGAGGCGCTGGGCGCTCACGATGTCCAGGTCACGGGATCGATGAAATGGGACGCGCTCGATGTCAGCGGCCCGCTCCCAGGTCCGAGCGAGGACGCGATCCGACTCGCGGAGGAGATGGGGCTGGATCTTTCCAAGCCGATCATCGTCGCGGGATCGACAGGTCCCGGAGAAGAAGCGTTGCTGGACCGCGCATGCACGGCTGGAGCTCAGCTCGTGTGCGCTCCGCGCAAACCTGAACGCTTCGAAGAAGCCGCGCTCACGATGCAAGGCTGCACGCGACGATCGGACGGAGAAGCAAGGGCAAACACCCGATTCCTGCTCGACACCATCGGTGAGCTCTCGATGATGTACCAGCTCGCGGATCTGGTCGTGATTGGACGATCGTTCTTTGATCTGCATGGATCGGATCCGCTCGAAGCCGCGGCTTTGGGGAAAGCGGTGCTCATCGGTCCACAGAACTCGGATTTCACGACCCAGATCGAGGCGCTGCTGGAATCGGAAGCGATCGAGGTCGTTGAGGCCCAGGAGCTTGGGGCTCGACTGGATTTCTGGTTGTTTGATGCTCAGAAACGGATGCAGATGGGGGTTCGGGCACGCGAGTGCGTCGCAAAGCATCAGGGGGCATCAAAAGTGCACGCTCAACAACTCTTGACACGGATCAAATCTTGATCTTGACGAGGGGTAGGGCCTACCATGACTCTCTTATGCCCTCGGCATCCGCTGGGATCATGGGATACGCCTAGGAGCGTAGCTCAATCGGTAGAGCATCGGCCTTTTAAGCCGCAGGTTCAGGGTTCGAGTCCCTGCGCTCCTATTCCAAGTCCTCACCGCTCTCGATTGGTGGTTTGGGCTCAACCCGGACGTTCCGCGTCGACCGACCAGGTCAACCGAGCCGGGCCAAAGTTGGAGCTGAGCCCTTCGTGATTAACGCGAGCCCACCTGAATCTGAAACGATCCGAGTCCCCGATGTGGTGCAGGTCGTCCACGCCAACTGGGCCGATGACCGCTTGCATCTCTGGGTCGAGCAGTGCCCCGACAATACCTGGTGGGAAGGCGACACCGAATCGGGTGACGACGACATCATCATTCATCACAACGCGATCATGCCGGACTGGATCGACGGCGAGCAGAGCTCGATCGTGCTCCGGCTTCCTGTGAGCAATGATCGTCCGATGCCTTCACAGACCTTCTCGATGTACAGCGGCGTGGACATCGAAGAACACATCGCGGCGGGACTGAGCGACGTGCGTGTCCAGACCATCGCGATCGAGCCGGGCAATGTCCCGGCGCTGCTCGAATCGCTCTACGACCGTCAGGACGCGCTCGATGATTTCCATGTGGGTCCAGGTGTGGAATACTTCGCGGCCGCGAGTCGACTCGCGGAGCACCTGATCGCGGGACACCGCTTTGTTCCCATGGTCTATCAAGACGCCGCGGGGATGTTGTCCGGACGTTGGCAGCCCTGGTTGTCCGACGATATGACGACCAAACGCGTTGCGAAGCTGATCCGCTCGATGCCCGCCGCGGCTCGTGCGGTTCCCGATGGACACGCGCACGACGCGTGGTCAATCACTGTGGATTTCCTCTCGCAAGTCACTGATGCATCGTGCCGACGCGTGATGGTCAGCGAAGAGATGACCGACACGATCGACTCGATCGATCCTGGGATGGATCAACAAGTCGCGTGGCTCAACGGCTTGCTTGGGAGCGGGATCGAAGTCCCCGCGTCCACTGGTCAGCGCGCGGAGATCTCACGCACTGTTCGCAAATGGATCTCTGAACTCGAAGACCGAGGAGAGTCGAGTACTTGGCGATTTGGTTTGCGCCTTGCAGAACCGATCGGCGAGAGCTTGGCGCTCGACATCGATCAGCCGGACGAATCCGTCATGTGGTCGCTCAGCTTCTACCTCCAGTCGCTTGATGACGAGGAAGTCATCTTGCGTGGTGCGGATGTTTGGCTCATTAATCGCGATCGGATTGTGTATGAGGGACTCACACTCGAGAATCCGCAAGAGCTGCTCATGGGAGAGCTCGGCAGAGCGAGCCGATACTACAAGAAGCTCGAGGACGCGCTTGATGAGAGCGAGCCGATCCAGCTGCTCATCGAAACCAAAGAAGCGTACCGCTTCCTCCGCGAGGTTAAGCCGGTCCTCGAAGAGCAAGGGTTCGGCGTCGAATGTCCGAGCTGGTGGGACTCGCAAGCGGGACGACTGGGCACCAAGCTCAAGATCGATTCGGATCCATCAGAAATGGTGCTCGGCGAGGGCGCTGACGCGGACGCCGCTGGGGCGCAGCTTGGGCTCGGTACGCTCGTCGGATACCACTGGGAGATCGCGATCGGCGACACCACCCTCACGCTTCACGAGTTCGAGGAACTGGCACAGAAGAACTCGCCGCTGGTCCGCATTGGTGGTCAGTGGGTCGAGATCCGTCCAGAGGATGTCGAGAACGCGATCAGCTTCATGCGCGAGAATCCCGGCGGAGAGATGGAACTCGGAGAAGCGATGCAGCTCGCGCTCGCATCGGATTCCTCGCAAACAGGACTCCCAGTCACCGGCGTCGAGGCAACAGGCTGGGTCGCGTCCATGCTCGGAGGAGAGGGCGGCGTCTCGCTCGAACTCCCGATGCTCGATACACCGGAAATGTTCAAAGGCACGCTGCGTCCGTACCAAGCACGCGGCTTGAGTTGGATGGCGTTCATGGAACGCTTCGGATTCGGCGCGTGTCTCGCAGACGACATGGGTCTTGGTAAGACGATCCAGATGATCGCGCTCATCCTCCACGAGCGTGCAAACAACCCCGATGGGGTCGATCCGACGCTGCTGATCGTCCCGATGTCAGTGATCGGGAACTGGGTCAAAGAGTTCGAGCGCTTCGCGCCGAGCGTCAAGGTCCAGGTCCACCACGGCGTGGATCGCAAGCAAGGCGATGCGTTCGTGACATCCACAGACGATGTGGACGTCGTGATCACGACCTACGCGCTCGTGCATCGCGACAACGAGTTCATCACCAAGGTGAAGTGGGGGCGCGTCGTGCTCGACGAGGCGCAGTTCGTCAAGAACCCCGCCGCGAAGCAGTCGATGTCTGTGCGAGCACTCAAGGTCCCTCGCCGCGTCGCGATGACTGGTACTCCTGTGGAGAACCGACTGTCTGAACTCTGGTCCATCATGGACTTCCTGAATCCGCAGTACCTCGGTCCATCGGGGACATTCCGCAAGAAGTTTGCGCTTCCGATCGAGCGTCACCGCGATCAGGTCAAGATGGACAAGCTCCGCACGATGGTGCGGCCGTTCATCCTGCGCCGCGTGAAAACCGATCCCGCGGTCGTTTCAGATCTTCCCGAGAAGCTGGAGTCCAAGGAGTGGTGCCCGCTCACAAGCGAGCAAGCGTCGCTCTACGAGGGGTGCGTCAAGCAGATGCTCACCGATGTCGAGCACGCCGAGGGCATCCATCGGCGCGGTCTCGTCCTCGCGGCACTCATCAAGCTCAAGCAGATCTGCAACCACCCTGCTCAGATGCTCAAAGAGAACGATCCGCAGCACGGCAAGATCATCGATCCGGGACGCTCAGGCAAGTGCATCCGTCTGCTCCAGCAACTCGACGAGCTCATCTCAGAAGGCGATCAGGCGCTGGTGTTCACCCAGTTCCGTCAGATGGGACACATCCTCTCCAACATGCTCAAGCACGAGCTGGGACGCGAGGTCCTCTTCCTCCACGGCGGCACAGCGCAGGGCAAGCGCCAGAAGATGATCGACCAGTTCCAGGAAGCGACCGGGAAGAACCCGATCCTGATCCTCTCGCTCAAAGCGGGTGGTGTGGGTCTGAACCTGACAGCCGCGAACCATGTGTTCCACTTCGACCGCTGGTGGAACCCCGCGGTGGAGAACCAAGCGACGGACCGCGCGTACCGCATCGGACAGACGCGGACCGTGATGGTGCACAAGTACATCGTGCGAGGGACGCTCGAAGAACGCATCGACGAGATGATCGAGAGCAAAACCGAACTCGCAGAAAACATCATCGGGCACGGCGAGCGCTGGCTCACCGATCTCGGGACCGACAAACTCCGGAGTCTGCTCGCGCTGCGTGCCGACACGATCTCCGACGAGATGTAAATGGCAGAAGAGAACAAGCCAACCAAACCCGCGGCTAAAAAAACCGCAAAGAAGACGGCCAAGACAGCCGCCAAGAAGGTCACCAAAAAGACCACCAAGAAAGCTACGCCTCCAAAGCCTGAAGCGGTCAAGAAAGCACCCCCAGCGGATCGCGAGACCAAGATCATCGCGCGTCCCACGCTCTCAGCGAACGTCCCGACCGCACCCAAGAAGATCAAACCGCAGTACGCGTCTTTCCGCTCGTCGCGTAAGTCGCTGACGAATCCGCGCCGCGTGCGTGGGGGAGTGAAGCTCAAGCTCAAACCCGACGAGCAGCCGAGCTCGTGGATCACTCAGCGTCTGCTCCGTGTCGCGGAAGAAGGTGCGGAGGGACAGATCAATCGCGAGGGACTGGAGTACGCTCGCGCCGGACAGACCAAGCGATTGACCATCGAGGGCACGCTCTGCGAGGGGATCATCCAGGGACGCTCGGACAAGCCGTATAAAACGGAGCTGGCGCTCAAGCAGTTCTCAGTGCACGATCAGGAGCAGATCATCCACGCGATGGCGGACCAGATGCGCTACGCCGCGAAGCTGCTCGCCGGAGAGCTTCCCTCGAACATCGAGGACGTGTTCGCGCCGCTGGACCTGCGTCTGTTCCCGACTGAACCAAGCGATCTGTCACCAACATGCTCGTGTCCGGATTGGAAAGAGGATCAGCCTTGGTGCAAGCACGCGGTGTGTCTGACGGCGCTGCTCGCTGAACGTCTCGGGAGTGAGCCGATGCTCGTCTTCGATCTCCACGGCATGCCTGGACAGGAACTCATCGACGGCCTGCGCCAGAAACGAGCGATCGGGATCCAAGGTCCCGGACCAACCCCTGTGCTCGTCCCGCATATCCAAGGCGTGACGGATCATCAGAGCCCGCCGCTCGAAGACCAGATCGACAACTTCTGGACCGTCGGAGACGAACTCGCGGAGCTCGACACACCCATCGCGCCGCCTCCGGTGGATTGCGTGCTATTGCGCCGTTTGGGACCAAGCCCGTTTGTCGGCAAGTTCCCGCTTGTCGGATTGATGCAGACGTGCTACGAGCTCATCGGTCAATCAGCACTGATGCAAGAAGAGCTGATGCAAGAAGGCCAGCACGGCGACGACTGAGCGGATTCTCCAGTCTGACTTACGGGCATCCCTGCGCGTACAAATCCAAGAAGATTGACACGTCGAGGAAGTTGAAGCTGCCGTCGTTGTTGTAGTCCACGGCTGGGTTCTCCTCGCCGTAGTACACAAGGAAAATCGAGATGTCCTGGAAGTTCAGGTTGCCGTCGGCAAACAGGTCCGCGGCGCACGGAGCGCTGACTGTGAAGCTGTCGATCCAGGTCTGCCAACCAGTGCCGGCTTTCTGGTACATCCCGACAATCCAGAAGGTCTTGTCGTCGTTGGGATCAACCGCGATGTCGAGGTAGTCACCCCAGCGACCATCGGCGCCAGCGTTCCCGATCGCGAGCTCGATCGGATCGCTCATTGTTCCCAGCGGATCACTCGGGAAACGTCCCGAGACCTGCACGCTCGCAAACTCCGAGGCGCTGGACCGCGCCGAGATCATCCCGACGTGCTGGTCCTTGTCGGAGTAGATCGCGGGGAAGTAGTAGTGCTCGCCGTTGTCTCCTGTGATCTCGCCTTGCTGGACGAGGTTGGGGAATCCGCCGCCCGGCCAGCCGTTCATATCGACGTGGTACCAGCGCGAGACGGTCTGGTTGGTGCCGCCGTCGATGCCGTGGGAGGTGTAGAGGTTCCCATCGCGGTAGTGCACATTCATGAGACGTCCGTCAAGCGTGGAGATCTCGCCCCCTCCAGGATTGGGCGCGTTCTGAGATGGTCCGGAGACCGGATCGAGTCCATGCACAAAGGTCGAATCCAGCGTCGGCGCGGTGAGGGGGTTGTTGATCGTCCAGACCTTGAGCGATGACACCGCGGCTCTGGATACAAAGAACGGCTGCGGAGCATCCCCAAACATCTGAGCGACCTGGATCGAAGCGCCAGCGTCAGGGACGACATCCATGATCGTGATCGGATCACCCGCGAGCATCGGGGCTTTGTCGAAGATCCGGAAGAGCGCTCCGCCGAACCCATCCCCGTCGCCATTGAGGAAGAAGAGGTTGCCGGTGACGTAGTACGCGTTGTCATCGAACCCGAATCCCGGATAATCGACCCAGTAGTTCGCGTTGTCGATCTGGATGACGGAGAACGTGCGGTATTTGTACCAGATGCCGTTGGGGTCCGAGTCGTCGGAGATCGCGATGTCGATCCATGATTCGGTCTCACCGATCTGTTCGAGCGCCATCACGACGAATCGGCCGGTCTTGTGGTCATAGAAACACTTGGGATCAAAGACAAAGTTCGAGCTCGCGCCGACCTCCTCAAAGAACCCCGGATTCCCCGGCGTTCCGAGATGTGCCGAGAAAGTCTGATTCCCCTGCTTATCAAAGAACGCGATCGCGGCGTTGACCGTCTCCACGATGTGATTCGGACCCACAGCAAGCGTCGGATCCGGCGGGCTCCATTCTGTCTGGGCAATCGCCTCGAATCCGGTCGTCGCTCCAGCGCTGACGCGATCCATCTTGGTGGTCTGTCCCACAGTGAGCGGGACGTTGTTGGGGTCCTCGCGGAGTGTCTTGTCGCGCCCGTGCTTGGGGAGCACATGCTTGATCATCCGGACCTCGCCTTGATGCGGACCAGTGATCTGCTGGCGCTGAGCGAGCGCGTTGGTGTCGATGATCGTGGGGACCACCACGAATCGTCCCACACGATTGGGATCGCTCATATCAATCGGGTCTGGGAGTTGATCCGCTGGGAGTCCCTGTGCTTGAGCGGCCCCATCTGGTTGGTAGGACGCAGGCGAGTCGTCGCGCATCTCAGCCGTACACGCTGTCAGCAGTCCCATTCCGAGCAGGCACACCATGCCGAGCGTCAAGAGCTTGGGTGTTGATGGAGCTTTAGAGGGGGTGGGGGTCGTGGTGGGGTTTTGGTTATGCATATCGATCGCTTTCTGGGAACTCAGCAGCTGGATGACATCAGCTTGCGGGAACCTCGGATCCATCGGCGATCCAAGGCAGATACGTCAGTCGTTCTCGTTGAAAAAGCCCGTTCTTCGCAGGAATCTGCGGTTTTTCTCGGGCTCTCCCCCAATGTAGCAGATGGATGACTTCAATGACATCGAAATGACCCCGAATCTCGTCCAAATCAGCGCCCGAATCCGGATTTCTGGACCATTCGACGGCTTGGCAAGGTTGACCATCGACCCAGCCGGTCTAGACTTCCCCTCACATGCGGAACCGTCCGTGACGGATGCCGAGATCGAAAGATCGGAGTTGAGGCACGGGCAAGGGTTCTTCCCATCGGGATCGGTGATCTGATCTCTGCAGCCGGGAGGAGTCCAAGTTCCAAGTTCTGGTACTTGCAAATGTTTGTGAGTCCAGAGCGACACGAGCTGCGGCCGATGCCCCCAACGATTTCCATGTCGAAGGGTGTCCAAGCCGCGAAGGTTTGAGACACCGATCGATCCGCTTTCTCAAGCGTTTTGATCACAACGACAGCGGAGGTCGAGCAGCACTGCTCATTGTGCCGATAGTGCATCGGTCAGATGAAGACAACTCAATACCTTGCCCCATGGTGTAATGGCAGCACTTCTGTTTTTGGTACAGACAGTCCAAGTTCGAATCTTGGTGGGGTAACTTTCTCTCTTGTCTTCTTCATGATCGCTCACATCAACCACACGTGATCAGTCCTGCCAGTTGCATATGGCGGACACCAACCAGACAACCACGAATAGTCTCGAAGCCGTGATCCTTGCCGCAGGTAAGGGCACGCGTATGCAATCGGATCTTCCCAAGGTCTGTCACCCTGTTGGTGATCGTCCGATGGTTTGTGCTGTTGTGGACACCTGCCTCGAAGCGGGGTGCGACCGAGTGGTCGTGGTGGTGGGGTACAAGCAAGAGCTCGTCCGCGAAGCGCTCGCAAGCTACGGCGACAAGGTCGATTTCGCGGTCCAAGAAGAGCAGCTCGGGACCGGTCACGCCGTGATGAGCGCCAAAGACGCGTACGCAAGCACAGACAACGACAACACCGACATCTTCGTCCTCTGCGGCGACGGCCCGCTTATCCGCACCGAAACACTGAACAAACTGCTCGATCTCCACCGCTCGACCAACGCCGCGGGAACCCTCGCGACCAGCAAGATCGAAGACCCCAGCGGCTACGGACGCATCGTCCGCGACGACAACGGCTCCTTCGCACGCATCGTCGAGCAGAAGAACGCGAGCGAGGACGAGCTCAAGATCAACGAGGTCAACCCGAGCTACTACTGCGTCAACGCGAGCGCTATGTTCGACGCGCTCGATCGCGTGCAGCGCAACGAGCTGACGGGTGAGTACTACATCACCGACATCTTCGAGTTCATGCTCGAAGACGGCAAGCGAGTCGAGGTCATCGACGCGGTCCCGCCGGAAGACATCCTGAGCATCAACACGCTCGACCACCTCGCGCAGGTGGACGCGATCTTCCGCGCCCGACAAGACACAAAGAACACATCATCGGCACAGGGGACCCATTCATGAGCAACGGCGGCATCAAAGTATTCTCCGGAAGAAACTCCAAAGACCTCGCGCAGAGCATGTGCGACTCCGCGGGTCTGGAGCTCGGAAGAGCACGCACCATCCTCTTCCCAGACGGCGAGCTCATCGTCAAGCTCGACGACGACGTCCGCGGACGCGATTGCTTTGTGGTCATCTCGACCTGCGATCCCGTCAACGACAACCTGATGGAACTCTTGGTCTTCTGCGACTGTCTGCGTCGTGCTAGTGCCAAGCGGATCACGATGGTGATGCCATACTACGGCTACGGGCGTCAGGACCGCAAGGACGAGGGACGCGTCCCGATCACTGCGAAGCTCGTCGCGAACCTGATCACGGCTGCGAAAGCGGATCGCGTGCTCTCGATCGACCTCCACGCCGCTCAGATCCAGGGGTTCTTCGATCTGCCGTTCGATCACCTCTCCGCGATGCCTGTGTTCTATAAGTACTTCGAGTCCATCCGCGATGAGCTGGGTGATCTCTGCCTGGTCTCTCCGGACGTGGGCAACGTGAAGGTCGCTGAGAAGATGGCCAACCTGCTCAACGCGGATCTCGCGATCATCAACAAGCGCCGCATCACAGGGGAGACCGTCGAGGTCGGGAACCTGATTGGGGATGTGAAGGGCAAGACTGTCCTGATGTTCGACGACATGATCTCGACGGGCGGGACTGTCTGCGAAGCCGCGAAGCTGGTCATGAACGAAGGGGCGTCGGACATCATCGCCGCCGCGACCCACGGCGTGCTCGCTGGAAAGGCCATCGAGCGCCTCGCGGATTCCCCGTTCTCACGAGTGATCCTGACGGACACGATCCCGACGGGAGATCGCTGCGATCCGATCCGGGACAAGCTGACCGTGCTCTCTGTGGGAGAGCTGATCGGCAAAGCAATCAAACGCATCCACAACAACGATTCCATCAGCGCCATGTTCCGAGGCACCGCCGAGAGCAAGCGTTGATCGTGTATTTGAATGAACCAAACTGAAAGAGTGTAAGAAGTAAATAGCTAAGGAGAAACACTATGTCAGACACCACACCAATGCTGAGCGCCACCAAGCGCGAGCGCACCGGATCGCGGTACTCCCGCCGTCTGCGTGAATCGGGCTCGTTGCCCGCTGTCGTCTACGGGCACAAGGAAGAGCCCGTTTCCATCGCTTTGGATATGCACCAGACCATGCTCGAGCTCCGCAAGGGCGAGAAGGTCTTCGAGCTTGACATCGAGGGAACCAAGCAGCACGTGCTCCTCAAGGACCTCGGCTACGACTACCTCGGGAACAACATCATCCACGCCGACTTCACCCGCGTGGACCTCAACGAGCGTGTCGACACCAAGGCGCACCTCACCTTCGTTGGTGACGCGGTCGGTCTCAAGACCACCGGCGCGATCATGATGCATCCGATCACTGACATCGAACTCAACGTTCTGATCTCGAACCTCCCAGACCACATCGACGTCGATGTCTCAGGGATGGAAGTCGGCGACGTGCTCCACGCATCGGACGTCAAGCTCCCGCTCGACTCGATGGTCCTGCTCACCGATCCAGATGCGATCGTCGCTCAGATCGTGATGAAGGCGCAGCAAGACGACGGCGACGAAGCCGGCGAAGTCTCTGCAGACGGCGCTAGCCCAGAAGTCATCGGCGAGAAGAAGGACGAGGACAAGGGCGAGTAATCATGAAGCTGATCGTCGGACTCGGAAATCCAGGTATGCAGTACACCAAGACCCGCCACAACGCGGGGTTCATGGTCGTCGATGCGCTGGCAACCAAGTTCGCCGTCGGACAGATCGCCAAGTCTCGCTTCAACAGCGTCACCCTCGACGCGAACATCGGATGCGAGAAGTGCTTGCTCATGAAGCCCACAACCTTTATGAACAAGTCCGGACAGAGCGTCGGGGAAGCACTCCGCTTCTTCAAGCTCGATCCGCTTGAAGATCTCTTGGTCATCGTCGACGACATCGCTCTCCCAGTCGGATCCATCCGGATCCGCAAGAGCGGCGGCGCCGGCGGTCACAACGGTCTCAGCGACATCGATCGCGTGCTGGGAGGTGCTCCCTACCCACGCGTCCGCATCGGTGTCGGGGAGGTCCCGAAGATGATGAACCAAGCCGACTGGGTTCTCAGCAAGTTCATGAGCGAGGAGACGGACAAGCTCAACGAGAGTATCGACAAGGCGACCAAAGCCGTCGAGCACATCTTGAGCGAGGACATCGTCAGCGCGATGAACACCTTCAACGAGAAACTCGCAAAGCCGAAGCGTAAAGAGCATCCCAACGACAAGCAGGATTCCACAGACGACGATCAGTCTGTTCAAGATAAAGAAACCAAGAACGCAAGTTAAACACAAATATCCGGCGACCAAAGCCGGACACGATTTGGAGAAATCAATATGTCAACTGACACAGCAGCACGAACCGGTACTTACGAGGGCATGTTCCTCGTCACCCAAGCCGCGGCAGCCGCATTCGGTGAATGCGTCGAGCACATCAACCACCTCTTCGAACGCGCCGACGCGACCGTCATCGCGATGAAGAAGTGGGACGAGCGCCGTCTCTCCTACGAGATGGACAAGCAAAAGCGCGGCGTCTACATCCTCGCGTACTTCACCTGCCCGACCGACATGGTCGCTCACCTCGAGCGCGACGCCGTGATCTCTGACAAGATCATGCGTCTGCTCGTGACCACCGCTGACCACCTCACCGAAGAGGAAATCGCGGCTCACGACGACCGCAAGGGTCTGGACACGGAAGCCAAGCTCCGCGCTGAGCAGGGCGCCGCGGATGACACCGCCAAGTCCTCGACCGTCCGCCTCGGCGCTCCGGTCAAGGAAGAGGCACCTGCCCCAGCTGCTGAGGAAGCCGCTCCGGAAGCTTCCGACGCCGACAAGGACGCTCCAGCCGCTGAATAAGCCGCAGAGCACGCATTTCAGGCAGTTTTCAATCAACCCGCCCGAGTCTGGCCCGCCCAGACTCGGGCGGTTGTGATATACTGCACGTCGGCTCTGGATCGGTCCAGAGCCAATCCCACCAGTCGCGTTACATGAATCACGACACATCTGAAACGGAGACAATCAATGGCCGGTAGCTTCAACAAAGTCATGCTCATGGGGAACCTCACTCGAGACATCGAGATCCGCCACACCCCTTCCAACACCGCGGTCGGCAACTTCGGCATCGCCGTCAACCGCAAGTACAAAACCCAATCCGGCGACCAACGCGAAGAAGTCGCGTTCATCGACTGCGAAGCGTGGGGACGCACCGCAGAAGTCATGGCGCAGTACCTCACCAAGGGACGTCCAGTGTTCGTTGAGGGTCGACTCAAGCTCGACCAGTGGGACGACCGCAACGGCGGAGGCAAACGCTCCAAACTCTCCGTCGTCGTCGAGAACTTCCAGTTCGTCGATTCCGGCAACGGAGGGGGCAACTCCGGCGGAGGCGGTGGGGGCGGCGGATACGCTCGCTCAGGAGCCGGTGGCGGCGGAGACGAGGTCGCGATCGACCACAGCGATATCCCGTTCTGAGCACCTCTCAGGACCCAATTGAGCTCGAATTGAGAGCCCGTGCCCCAAAGCGCGGGCTTTTTTCGTCGAATCGAGCCCAACTGCCTTTCAACCCATCACTTGCGACCTAGACTCTGGGCCCGGATCACTCCGGACCTTAGTTGGGGATCCTCGCCGTGAGGGTCTCCTCAACTCTCTGTTTGTGATGAACAATCGCAAACGGTCAGGACAGCGAAAGGAACAACCATGTCCAGATCAGTCAAGCTCCTGCTTACCGAGAACGTCGAATCCCTGGGTATCGTCGGCGACGTCGTCAACGTCAAGGTCGGCTACGCACGCAACTACCTCCTCCCATTCGGATACGCAACCGAGCCATCCGAAGAGCTCATCGCATCGCTCGCCGAGCGTCGTGCGGAAGCAGAGAAGGAAGTCGCCGCTCGCCGTAAGCAGCGCGAAGAGATGATCCACAAGCTCGACGGTCAAGAACTCACCATGGATCGTGCATGCAACGATCAGGGTCAGCTCTACGGCTCAGTCACCCAGCAAGACATCGCAAACGCACTCAAGGAAGTCGGATTCAATGTCTCCCCACGCGAAGTCCGCCTCCCCGGCGCGATCAAGCGTATCGACACCTTCGACATCCTCGTCAAGGTCGATTCGGACCTCGAAGCACACGTCAAGCTCTGGGTCGCTCCTGACCGTCACATCGAGGACGACGACGTCGAAGAGATGGAGTTCGACAACGAGGGCGAGCTGATCGTCAAGGACAGCAAGAAGCCCGCTCAAGCTGCGGAAGCTGAAGAAGCCGCTCCAGCCGAGTGAGTTGATAGTCAATGATTCTTCAAGCCCCGCTGAACTCCAGCGGGGTTTTTCATGCGCCCAGTGGTTCTGAGAGGACATGAAAAAACACCCCGAAGGGTGTTGTGTGGAATCTTGTTGGATCGATCACTCAGCCTTCGAGCGGCGGATCGAAGACCATCTGGACGACATCACCGATCGTGAAGTACTGGATCTCGACTCGTGTCGAGACGAGGAAGATCAGGGTGAGCTTCTGTCCATCTTTGGACTGCGAGATGTTGGGGAGTCCCGGCTCGTTGAAGCCGCTGAGCGTGGAGCCCGGCGTGTAGCGGATCTCATAGATATCCGTGCCCTCTTCATCAGAGATGTAGCCGACGGCCTCGTACTCATTGCCATCAGTATCGACGAGTATAAACGGCTGGTCCGCTTCAGCGATCTTCGCGGCTTCGGAGAGGAAGCCCCCCTCGATGCCGCTGCCGACCTGAACCTGGATCATCCGCTGGCTGTTGCCGAACGTGAACTTCTCAACACGCAGCGACTTGGTCTGAGGCGTGTTCTTGCGTCCGATCTCCTCGCTGATGAACTTACCAGACCCCTCGGTGATCTCGTTGTCATCGTTGATGCTCAGGCCACGCTGCTTGACCAGCTGCGAAGGCATCACTGTCCCGATGCTCTCGGAGTACTTCACGATCCGTTGATCGCTCCCGAGCGTGATCGCTTCGGTGAGCTCGAACTCACGCTTGACCTGCTCACCCGTCAGCAGTGCTCCTGAGCGGATCTGGCTCTCGCGAGCAGAAGCGGTCGCGAACTCGTTGGTCGCGTTGATCGAGCTCACAGGAACGCGGATGTTCTTGACATACAGCGCGATCGGTGTTTCATCCGCAGGAACAAAGAACTCAAACCCCATCGGGATTCGGCTCTTGGCACCGCTGGAGGTGATGAACAGGTCCTCGCTGTCAAACAACCAGCGTCCGTACTGCCCTTGCTTGGAGGACTCGGAGATCGCCGCGATCGGGAAGATCGTGCTGGTGGTGCCGTCGTTCTTCTCGGTCAGCAAACGGATCTGTCCGTTGGAGACCACGACCTGGCCGCCCTTGCTGCCCTTTTCCTTTGCTTTGGGTCCGAACTCGACGACGTATCCCGCGACATAGCCCGCCATCTGAGGGGTGATGACCTTGCCGTTGATATCGACGAAGCTGTGATCACCCACACTGAGCGACATCGCGTCGGTTGGTGTGCCGACGGTGTATGACGAGACGACACTGAACGCGTCCTCAGTGATCGCGTTGCGAGCGGCGCCCTCGCCCGGATTGATGCGTGCAGCGTATCCCGTCAGCGTCAGATCGGGGTACCAGGTCTTGAGCGACTGCGCCGAGCTCATCGAACCCTCCGAGAGATTCGAGTACACCATCGCGGTGAGCGAATCAACAGGGAGCCAGAGCTTGCTGCTCGCGACGAGCGATCCCGCGCCGCTGCGTTCAGTTGAGTACGCGACGGGCTGGTATCCAAGGAACGTCGAAGGCAGACGCATGTATCCGATCGCGATGACCAGAATCCCAGCGGTCAGTCCGCTCGAAATCAGTCCAAACAACGCGCCCCCGGCGTAGTCCACCGCGGTCGCGCTGCGGATGTTCGCCTTGACCACCTTGTCAGTAATCACGCGGAACACGATCATCATGATCACAAACGGGAGGATCAACGACACGCCCCACGCGATCGCTTCAACCAGCGGCATATCGCTCAGTCCCAGGAAGATCATCGCGAGGGGTTCCCAAACAGCAAACGCGATCGCGCCCGCAAAGAACACGCACAACGCGTGCAGCATCGAGTTAAAGACGCCACGGGTCATCCAGGTATACCCGATACCGAGCACGAAGATGATGACGATGATGTTCATAAACATGGTGTACGCTCCATCGTGAGATTGCTCACGCTACTCAGTCTTAATCGCTTAGGCCTTGGCGGTTGCTTTGCTCGAACTCTTCTTTGGTGCCGTGATCCGCGTCACCTCTTCGATGCTGGTGATGCCCATCACCGCTTTTCGCAGCGCCGCTTGCTGAACGCTCGGCAGCCCACGCTTCCGCATGACCGCACGCAGTCCGTTCCAGTTGCTCTCGAGGATCATGGCGCGTTCTTCGTCGCCGATCGGGAAGACCCCGAAGCACCCAGTCTGTCCAGAGTATCCCACTCCGGAGCACACGCTGCACGTCTCAGGCTTGTTGCGAACGAGGACCTGCCCACCCTTCTTGTACAGCTCGTTGACCTTGCCCTCTGGGAGTCCCAGCTTCTTGAGCATGTCAGGGGTTGGCTGGTAAGGCACCTTGCAGTTGCCGCAGAGCACGCGGACGAGCTTGCCCGCGACGACCCCACGCAGCCCCTTCGCCGCGAGCTTCGGATCGCCGACCGCTTGGACATAGGTCTGGATACCTTTGAGTGCTGATTCGGTGCGGATGTTGAGGTAGACGCGTGTGCGTTCAAGGTCCGCCGCCGCGACGGTCTGTGCTGTTTCTACGTCCGGAAGATCACACACCGTCACGATGTCCGGATCACGACGAAGCGTGGAGCGGACCGTGGTCGCAAAGTCAGGACCCTCAGCGCTCGAGTCCCACTCGAGCTGTTTGATTCCCTCGAGCTGATCCTCGATCTCGTACTCGATGGACTGGATGTTTGAGGTGTACGCGTCGTGCATCTTCATGATCGAGTACGACATCGTGGTGCGTCCGTTGTCCGACGGAGCACACAGCAGCACCACGCCTCCGACGGACTCGAGCTCGGTCGCCCAGTTCTTGACCATGTCGAGCTGCTGGTCGAGCATGCCCAGGTCCGATGCCTTTCTGCGGACCGCTTGAGCCGGGTTGAAGATCAGCGACATCCGCATCCCGCTTTTGGATCCCGACGTGTTGAGCTTCATATCAGCGCCGCTGATCGAGTCACCAGAAATCGAGACCTGACCAGTCAGCTTTCGGCGACGATCGTTCACGTCCAGACCCGCGGCTTTCTTCCAGAAATCAATGATCTGGACCGCATCAGCCGCCGCGATCGGATCACCCGCTTGGCGCACGCCGTCAACAAGGTACGACGCGGCGTAGGTGCTCTCGTTTGCTGGGAGAATATCAATCTGGCTTGCGTGCGCTTCAAACCCCTTGATCACGATCTGCTCAGCCGTGACCCGAACCCCGAGCTCAGGTGTGTCCTTTGGTGGTGGTTGGACGGTCGATCCATTGGCGCCGACGATCTTGAGTTCCGAAGATCCGATCAGTTTCGCGGCCTTCTTCGCATCACGCGACTCGGACATGTCCTTCATGTTGAGCGTGAGCCGCTCGCCCTCAGGGACCTTGGTGTCCTTGTTGGTGATCGAGACGAAGATCAGCAGGTCCAGTCCGAGGATGATGATCGAACCAACGAACGCCGCCGCGAAACCCGCGATCCCGCCGACTGGGAGTGCGACCACGAGCAGCAGTGCCGCGATCCCGAAGACCATGTGGATGAGGTTCCACTTCTCTTGTCCGAGGAAGAAGCGCTGAGCGTGCTTGTCTAGGACCGTCGAGATCATCCATGCCCACCCGATGAACGGGGCAAAGAGCAAGACGGGTTTCCAGATCGACATGAGCATGTAAGCATCGGCCGCCAGTGTGGCCGAGAGTGTCATGGTGGGATCAGAAGCAATCGCTATCGACATAGTTGAAACCCTTTGCTTGGGTGGTGGTCTTGGTCTCTGGTTGTCATCCGTCGGGGCTGCCCGCCGGGCCGAACCATCATAGGGGGCCGCCGGTGCGTATCCGCAGCAACGTCAGTTGAACTTCTTGAGCTTCATCTGCAACTCGTCCACGTTTGGCGATGCCTCGATCGCGGTCCGCATGTGGATGTACTCGTCCTCAACGAGTTTCACGAGCGAATCGTTGAAATCGATCATCCCTTGCTGCTGAGCTTCGATGGAGTTGAGGATCTCGCGGATCTCGCCCTCACGCTCGTCGAGGATGTATTTCTGGACCACGCCGTTGTTGATGAGGATCTCGAGTGCCGGGATGCGGAAGATGTCCTCGTGGAGCGTCGGGAGCAGCTTCTGGTACACGAACGCACGCATCTGGTAACCCAGAATCTTGCGGACCTGCTCGACCTCTTCCGAAGGGAACAAGCCGTAGATACGGCTGAAGGTCTGCGTCGTGCTCGAAGCGTGGATCGTTCCGTACACCAGGTGACCTGTTTCCGCTGCGTGGAGTGCCGCTTCAAAGGTTTCTTGGTCACGCATTTCACCGATGAGCACGATGTCCGGATTCTCACGCACCAGCGCACGAAGGCCGGTCTTGAAGTCCAGACAGTCGAGACCGATCTCGCGCTGGTTGATCGTTGCTTTCTTGTCCTCGAAGATGTACTCGATCGGATCTTCGAGCGTCAGGATGTGCACACTCTTGCGAGCGTTCACGTAGTCGAGCATCGAAGCGATGGTGGTGGACTTACCAGATCCAGTCACACCACAGAGCAGCACAATCCCCTGAGGCTGCAGCGCGATGTCCGACATGATCGGAGGCAGGTGCAGCCCTTCGAACGGGAGAATCTCGGAGGTAATGTTTCTTGCCGCGACGGAGAGCGTGCCGCGAGCTTGGAAGAGGTTGACACGGAAGCGGTGCTTCGCGTCGTAGTTGTACGCGAAGTCAACTGAACCAAACTTGTGCAGGTCTTTCATCTGTTCGGGAGTCAGGATGTGCTTCGCGATCTCGAAGAACTCGACCGCCGTGACAGGCTCGACGTCCATTGCTTTGAGCGAACCACGCATACGGATCTTTGGTTTTTGCTCCGACTTCATGATGAGGTCAGAAGCGCCGAACTTAATCGTCGCTTTGAGAAAGTCACCCCATCGCGTCGCGTGCGGGTCGTGGTTTTTCCCGGCGGTCGGATCAAGCTCAACATGCCCCGCGGTCGCGGTACTGGCTGGGGTATCAGTCACACTCATCGTGATAGTTTCCTCTAATTCATGAACAGAACCCACAGAGCAAAGCTCGCTCCGCAGGAGTGGTGGGGAGGTCTGTACGATATGCGAACAAACGCACGAGAACCCCCATTATGAGACTCAATGTTCGTGTTTCTAAGCGATTGGGTTCCCATTTCTGAACACAATGGAAACAGGATCAAAACAAAAAGACGGCCCCTGTTTGGGGCCATCTTTGTGAGAAGGATTCAAAGCTGATTCAGACGATTACTTCATGCCCGCGGCTTCGAGCTTGTTCTCGTCTTCCATCGTGCCGAGGAAGTTGGATTCGAGCTCGACGCGGATCTTCTCCATCGCCTTGTTCTGGATCTGACGCACACGCTCCTTGGTCACGCCGATGATCTGACCGACCTGCTCAAGCGTCATCGGCTTCTCGTGACCACCAGTCTCAAGACCGAAGCGGTGCTCGAGCACTGTACGCTCGACATCCGAGAGGTCCGCACGATTCGCGATCACGATCTCACGCACCTCAGACGCGGTGTCTTTCTCAAAGTCCGCACGCTTAGTTTCAAGGAAGTTGGATTTCTCCAGCTTTGGATCAAAGTCCGTCGGGAACCGCTGGCGGTACTTGCTCAGCTTCATGCCTTGACGGCTGAATGCTTTGAGAATCGCACGACACGCGTAAGTCGAGAACTTGAAGCCGCGACCCGCGTCGAACTTGTCGACCGCACGGAGCAGCGCCATGTTGCCCTCAGAAACAAGGTCCGCGAAGTCCACTTCGCTCATGCGCGTGCGCTTCGCCATTGCGAGAACCAGCGCGAGGTTGGTCTCCGCGATCTGCTCGCGGATCCGCTCGCTTTTGCGGTACCAGTGCAGGAGCTCGTGCGCCTGCTCAGGGGTCGGCTTCTTGTCCGGACGCGCCCAGACCTCTTGCTGGAGCTTCCAGACGCGATGGCGCGAGTAGTTGAACTGATGGAAAAGAACACGTTCCTCAGCACCAGTCAGGATCACTTGCTGTGACGACTTGACGGTGCGGGAACGTGAGATTGAGGAAATGTCGTCCATCACTGGGTGATACCAGGTGGTATCTGGCTTTGCGATGTCGGGAGCATCCTCGTAAATATTCTGCTCGGCCTCCTCTTCGTAGAAGACCTCTGAATCGATGTAGTCTTGCTCTTTAAGCATGATGGTCGCGAGCAAACGCTCATCCTCATGCGAGAGCTGCCGGGAAGATTTACCGGCACGGGTCGAGGTACGTGAAACGCCGACACGATGTCGTCGTCGCATCTGCTCAAGTGGGCTCGGGCCTCGGCTCGAGTTGACTGGGTTGGTTTGGCTTGTTGCCTGCGTCATGCTGTCTCCTCGCTGCTGTCCTGCAGCGGTATTGGTCTATTCAGATCAGTCCTGCAAACCGATCGAAAGTTCGTGTTGTTGGTCAGCTTCCTGACCGAATCTCGTACTGATCGAGACGACGAGTCGTCACCGATCCCACCACACCAAACCGCGAACTTTGCCAATCTGAAAAAACTCAGATTTCTTCGCGACTCAGATTGTCTCAGCCCATGAGAATCAACTGATTAGACGGGCCAAATCTTCCTGTTGAACATATTTTCCGCCCCACATCCGGTGTGGAGCACACGCTGTCGGCTTCTCGAAAGGGTTGGTCAGGCGCTCTTTGGCGCTCGCTGACCGAAAGGGTGTTCGAGAGCGGACAAAGTAAGGGGTAAACCCCTACTCGAATCGACCCAAGTTGAGCCGGTCCCAAGTCTTACGCACTGTCCGAGGGAGAGTTTCCGAGAGCAGCGCGAATTCAAAACAAAAACTCAAATTGTCGGGCGGCGTGTGGTGCCGACCACAACATGTCTGGTCCCGATGACTTTGCGATTCGCAGACAGTCATCGTTCCACACAGAGGTTGTCCCCGACCATTCCATCGATCGTCATCCAGCATCGAGCACACCTGCTCGAGCCGAAACCTGACGCCGTCCTGGCATCAGCACGAAAGAGCTCAGTAGACCACCAGTTCACACACTGGTTTACCGAGCTTGACGACCGATAATGAGCCGCCTAGAGTCGTACAAGTTCGCCTTGGTGTTGACTTGTTCGTGCTTATCCTGTGATTTCACAGTATTCAAGCCCATTTCAAGCAACGGCTCGCTTGTCCGAGCCGCCATAATACCCCATCGCCGATAGTATTACAACCCCAGATCGAAAAACCTGACATATCCACAATTTCACACATTTTTGTGCGGAATATGTTCGGGCACTCCGCGCCTATGATTCACAGTCCATCCACACCTCCCGAGGCTTGCGAATATCCGCGCCTCGACAACCAGGAGAACACCATGCCATTCACACTCCCAGAACTCGGATACGCATACGACGCACTCGAGCCCAATATCGACGCCAAAACCATGGAAATCCACCATTCCAAGCACCACGCGGGCTACATCGCCAAAGCGAACGCGGCGCTCGAAGGCACGGAATGGGACGGTAAGTGCTACGGCGAGATCCTCGCACGCATCCAGATGGTCCCCGAAACCATCCGCACCGCTGTCCAGAACAACGTCGGCGGACACGCAAACCACTCCCTCTTCTGGTCCATCCTCTCCCCCAACGGCGGCGGAGCACCAGAAGGCGAGCTCGCGGAGTGCATCAACTCGACCTTCGGATCATTCGACGCGTTCAAAGAGCAGTTCGCAAACGCCGCCGCGACCCGCTTTGGTTCAGGTTGGGCATGGCTCGGCTTCGACGAGAACGGCAAGCTCCACGTCGGATCGACCGCAAACCAGGACTCCCCGATCATGTTCGGACACAAACCAATCCTCGGACTCGACGTCTGGGAGCACGCGTACTACCTCAACTACCAGAACCGTCGTCCGGACTACATCAACGCGTTCTGGAACGTCGTGGACTGGTCCAAAGTTGCTGAGTACTACAACATGTTCAAACCAGAAAGCTGCGGCAAAGAGGGCTGCTGCTCGTAATCCCAGCTGAATGAATCTTCCAAACCCGGAGCATCCCTCCGGGTTTTTTCGTGCGCTTCCACTACGATCAGTCGTGCGAAAGCAAACCCTCATCCTCACCGCTTGGCTCGCGCTGCCGTTCATCTGCCTCACGCTCATCATGGCGTGGATCTTCGTGTCCCTCGACAAAGACCGATTGATGGATGAGCCACCAGTCGGCGCCGGCGCTGGGGATACCGGGAACGCCAACGCGCTGGGACAGCTCCTCGCCGGTCGCGATCCCGACGAGATCTCCAAAGCAAACGACGCGCGCCGAGAGCACAGCGCCGTCGATCCCTTCGATTGGCCCGGAGGCGTGCTGCTGACCTTCGAGCACATCGTCCCTGAGAGCGTGGACAGCTCCCTCCTCGAAGCACGCATCGTGATCGAGTCGCAAAGCAAGATCGCCGTCTTCGTGCGTCATCCGCAGTCGCTCAGTGAGCACCAGTGGGGGGTCGCGCTCGACCAGTTCGGCCCATCGATTGATGCCGCGACGATCGCCGTGGGATACAGGACAGCAGACGCGGACCCCACAAGCTGGAACAAATCCCCACTCCCAACGGCTCCCATCATCGCAGGAGACACGCTTTCTTCGGATCCGATCAAGATCCCTGTGCGGATCGACGTCGTGATGCCATGAGACTCCTGACCACCAAGATCTGGCGTGCCTACCCCGAGCTCGATAGGTACGACGACGATGTCTGCAAACGCTACATCAAACGAGCAAAGCGTCTACAGAACGCTTGGAAGTTCTGGGTGCTCATCCTCATCGCATTGCCGTTGTCACTGTCCGTTTGGCTCGGGGTGATGTTCGGGACTGGTTATTTGCTCAATGAGTATTTCTACAATATCTCAGAGACACCAGAGATCTTTATTCTTCTCTTGGTTGGTACGGGCATCGCATGGATGCCCGCGTTCACCGTACTCCTGATCCGTGATCGCTGGCTGCACCGCTGCATCCGCAAGCAACTTGTCGGCGTCCAGTGCCCGCCGTGCGGCTACTCGCTCATCGGACTCACGATCAACAATCCCGACGCCCCAACTGTGCACTGTCCAGAATGCGGGCAGGTCACACTTCTAAGTGATCTGGGACTGACCGAAGCGGACATCGATCCAACGCTGATCGGTGAGGCAACATGAGACTTCTGAGCCGAAGGATTTACAGAGCGTTCCCTGAACTCGATAAGTTCGATGATGAGACCTGCAAGCGGTACATGCGCCGTGTGTGGGAAGTTGAGAACTCGTCGAGCTTTGGCTTCTTTTTTATTGTCATTCTGTTACCGATGTCACTCGTTCTTTGGCTTGTAATCATGATCGCCGCGTCAGCGATCTTCGATTTATCTGTGTTCCCGGAATTATCCGATGCCCTCACACTCATGCAGGTGGGGTTCATCGGTATGCCGCTCCTTGTCTTCCTTCTCGCTCGAGATTTATGGGCTCATAGCGTGCTGCGGAAGCAGGTCATCGGTGCAAGCTGTAAAAACTGCGGGTACTCACTGGTCGGATTAACGATCAAGTCAGAGGGCACAGCAGAGACTGTCACCTGTCCAGAGTGCGGCACAAACTACACGCTTGACAACTTTCTGCTTTCCAGAGAAGACATCGAAACCAAACCCGCTAGCCCTTAAGCACACGAAGATGCTGATACCCGCGTCCAAGCACATCCTTGCTCGGCGCGCTCAGCCAGCCGTCCAGAATCTCGGAGTACACCTGCCGGAAGTCCGCGGTGTATTTGAGATCACCGTTGTCCAGATCGGTCAGTGACGGATAACGCGAGTGCAGTCCCGGATTGACCATTGGTCCGAAGAGGAACATCGGCGCCGCGGTGCCGTGGTCTGTGCCGCCCGAGCCGTTCTGTCCGACGCGTCGTCCGAACTCGCTGAAGCACATGCTCAGCACGCGCCCGTCGTTCTCCTGCGCCTTGAGGTCACTGTAAAACGCATCCACGGCTTCAGACAACTGCTGCAGCAATCGAGCGTGCGTGCCCTGCAGTCCGCCTTGGTTCGCGTGCGTGTCGAAGCTGCCGTGGGAGACATAGAACACACGCGTCGGCATCCCCGCGCGGATCATCGATGCGACCATGCTCAGCTGCGAACCCAATCGCGTGTTTGGATACTGCACGAGCGATTCGCTCCTGATCGCTTTGCGGATCTTGGTGCTTGAGACCTGAGCATCCATCGCTGTGCGCACGAGGAACGACTTGTTGTCGTCCTCCGTGGACTGTTTACTGTTCTTCTCGATCGCCTCGTGGTACGCGTCAGACAGGTCCTTGCCCATCTTGTCGCCTGTCCACTGGTACATGTCCGCGTCCTCGATCGCGACAGGCATCTGCGTGCGTCCATTGAGCATCAGCGGCGCTTCTTTCCCGATCGCGATCATCGGCGGTGGGGGGTCTTGATTCTGCGCTTGATTCTTTCCAGGCGTTCCCGATCCATACCCACAGCACTGCGAGTCGATGTATTTCCCGAGCCAACCATCGCCAGTCCCATTGGTGTCCGCCGTGTGCCAGATATCCATCGACGCGAAGTGCGAACGGTTCGGGTTCGGATACCCGACACCCTGCACGATGCCGCAGAGTCCTTTGTCGTAGAGGTTCTTGAACCCGCTCATCGAGCCGTGCAGACCGAGCCCTCCATGGCGATCGAGCTTGAGGACTTCATTCGCGGAGAGCGCAATGCGTGGCCGCACTCGTTGGTACCCGTCCTGACCGAACGGCACAAGCGTGTTCAACCCATCATTCCCACCCGACAGCTGAATTACCACGAGGATCTTGTCCTCATCCACACCCGCGATCGAGCTGAGTCCTTCCATAGGACGAGGGAGCGCGAACGCGCTGCTCTGGAGGAACGCCGGGACCGTGAGGGCCGCGGACGCGAACAGCGTCGAGTTCTGCAAGAACGCTCGGCGTGTGTACGCCTTGACATTGCCGGGATTCAGATGGTTACTCATCGCTTCGCTCCAATCCAGTTAGCACAACTGATACTCAGGCATCGAGGTGAGCAGCACCAGCGCCCGCACCGCCGCGTCGTTTGTTCGCATCGTGCCTTCTTCGCCATCGCCGCGAGCGCCCTTGAGCACCGATCCCACGACCTCGTCGTCGTCATGCCCCAGTGTTAGCAGCGACAACTCACGCACGATCTGCTCGTCGCTCGCTTCCAGATCACTCGCCCTTTGCAAGCTCGGCACAAGCGACAACGCATCGAAGTTCGATTTGTCCCGCATGAGAAGCGAACGATTCGGGAGCGCCCCAGTCAGCAGATACACCAGCGTGTTCTGGCGCACAAACATCGTCGAGGTATTGATCCAGCTGCGTCCGCCGTCCCATCCTTTGACGCTCGGAGGCAGGAACACGGACTGCCCCATCAGATCCATCGCGTCCGCGACCACCCCGATGTCTCGCACAGGAACCAGCAGCGAGCGCACCGATCCGATCAGCAACTCGCTGGGACTCTTGATCTTCGTGCCCACGTTGACGGGATCATAAAAATGCCTCGACAACAACAGCCTCCGAACCACCGGCTTGATCTCGTAGTTCACCGCTCTGAAATACTGCGCGAGCTTGAGGATCGCTTTGCGCGTTGAGGTGTCAATCGCGCTCAGGTCCATCGGGATATCACGCACAAAGAACTTGTAGAGCTTGAACACGATGAACAACGCACACGCCTCTTGACGCAGGATCGCGTCGACGAGACCATCGCCGTCCATGTTCCCCTGCATCCCCAGCACGTACTTTGTGCCCTGGTCGTGCTGATTCTGATTGAAACGGAAGTCATCGTCCTCGTAGGTGAACCCCGTCAGCGTCCTCGCCGCTTCCTTGATGTCGCGTTCCGTGTAGTGTCCCTCCCCAAGCGAGAACAACTCGAGCAGCTCGCGGCCGAGATTCTCGTTCGGAGAATCCTTGCGGTTCTGGTTGTTGTTGAGGTACCGCAGCATCGCGGGATCGCGGATGATGCCTCGCAGAAGATCCCCAAGATTCCCCATCGAGTTTGCACGCAGCATCCGGTTCTGCTGGTACATGTGGTATGAGTCTTCGACCGTGCGATAGCTTGTCGCGAAGTGTCCGTGCCAGAACAATGTCATCTTCTCTTCAAGCGGACGAGGCGAGCGCACCATCCGCGTCAACCACCATCGTCCGACCTCACGCATCTGTCTTCGATCGGCGCGTTGTCGACGCTGTCGATCTGTCCGATACTGCGCCAGCGCGTTCTCGTCCTGTGTCTGTCGAGCGCGATTGAGCGCCATCCGCTCCTCGCGCGTCAGCGGGCGCATGATCCCCGAATCAAACTCGTCAGCTGTATCACTCTGCGCCGGGATGTCCTCGCAGTTGACCAGATGATCGACCGCTTTCTCAGCGCCCCACGACGCGAGCGTGCGGATCTGGTGATCGGTCCCCCCGAACCCCGCTCGCAGGAGCAGGTGCCGAGCCTGCGCGTATCCGAAGTTGGCATCACGGATCGCGGACATCGAGTCCGTCGCCCGTTTGGTCGGCGCGACCGAGCTGCTCTCAAGGTGTGCCTTGCTCTCAAGATGTGCTGTGCGTGCCATCTGTCCATCTCCTGCGTGACCCAACGATCACATACAGACCCAACGCTCGGCCAGTGGATGCATTGCATCCAAGGCTCGCAAACGTCAGGATGGACCCAATCTATCAGCTTTTCGGACGCGATGCGATCCGGATCGCCCACATCAACGCCGCGAAGATCGCCGCGATCAGCAGCGCCCCAATGACGTGGTGCGAGCTCGTGATCAGCGTCTCGGCCACACGGATCGACCCCGCGCTCTCAAGCTCGGTCGAGGTCGGGAGCTCCGGATGCCCCTCCTCGCCCGTGCGTGTCATCGCCAGCGCCCCCCAGCCGAGCGTGAACTGCAGCATCACCAGCGCGTGCACAAACGCGCCGTAGCGACGCAGATGCTTCGCGCCCTCATCGACCTTCCCGAGACGGATGCACTTGGCGCCCGCGATGATGACCAGCACCACAACGATGAACGAGAATCCAACATGCGACATCAGCGCATGACCAGAATCCAGGTGCCGCGTGAGCGAACCAAAGACAAGCTGGATGGTCAATCCGATCGCCGCAAACAGCAACATGAGCCGCGTTGACTTCGCGGCATCGATCCCGTCGTCACTCGCCGAGACAGTTTCCCAGCGCCGACTGCTCACCACGCCCGTCGAGATTGCCAGTGCAAAGACCAGCTGTGCGAGCACGCCGTGGAGCGACGCGAGTGCCTGGGATTCTTCGGAGACACGCAGCGCGCCCATCACGCCCTGCGCGATGACCGCGAGGAGCAGCAAGACGCTCATCACGCGTGGGAGCTTCCGCGCCGGAGCGCCGAACATCCGCACGACCAGCACGATCGTCGCGATCCCAGCGAAGGTGCCGAAGATCCGATGCGAGTGCTCCAAATAGATCCGGATCTCGTCCATCAAGCTCAGCGGAAAGAGCACGCCGATCGCGCCGTAGGTCGTCACCGAATCTGGAACCGCGAGCCCGGATTCTGTGCTCGTCACCAATCCCCCAACCACGATCAGTGGCAGATAGCTCGCCGCGACCACCCACGCGAACCTCGCGCGCCAGTCAATATCCTTCGTGGAGTACGAACGCCGACCACTCAGCAGCTTCCCAGCTCCCGCGCCGATCACCGCCAGCAGCACAACCACCCCAATCGCCGTCGCGACACCAGCGGCGCTGAACTGATTCGCCTGGGATTCAAACCCTTGCAGGGACTCAGGTTGAACCACCATCAGCGACCCCAGATAGATCATCGAGACCACGCCTCCGATAGCTCCTGATGCCGCGCCCACACGGATATGCTGGGATTGTAAATTCCTGAGAAACAGGAACGCTAAAAACCCGAACGAAACCAGCGAAATCGCGAGGATCAGCCAGATGGAGAACCCTCGATCGAGGAGCAGCATGACCCAGCTCACAACCCCCATCAGCACCGCGCCAGCTATGCCGATCGTTGTGGATACCCCCAGAAACGCCCCATTGAGGGGAATCGAGGTGTTGTTGTCCGTAAGTTCTTGTGAAGTCATGGGATGCGCACTCCTTGGCGAAAATTCTAACTGAGAGTCAGTCGCAGTTACATTTCTGCCGGTACTTCTGGAAATATAGGACTGAAAAACAACGGAAATTATCGCTCAGCCGCACAACTTCCAAGTTCTCGCATGCTACGCTGAATCCGATTGCCAGACCCTTTTTTGAAGGGTTTGGTTTTCGTGTTCGGCGGATCGTGTGTCCGCTACGCCTTTTCGAGCATTTCCGGAGTCCAACCCGTGAAACCTTTCTTTCCCAAATGGATGAACAGCATCCCAACGCTGCTCTTCATCGTGGTCCACTCAGTAGCGATCCTCGCGATTGGATTGCTCTGGTACTACGCGACACCCAAGTTCTGGGAAGTCGGTTACATGCCGATCCAGCCCGGCAGCGGATTCAACCACCAGATCCACGCCGGGAAACTGGGTATGGACTGCCGCTACTGCCACACCAACGTCGAAGACTCCTGGCACGCCAACGTCCCAACAGTCAAGACCTGTATCGGATGTCACGAAGAAGGCAAACTCGGACCCGACGCCTCAGCAACCACCGAGAAGGTCCAGTTCATCCGCGACGCGTACGAAGCCGATCGTCCGATCGAGTGGCGCAACATCCACGTGGTCCCCGATTACGCGACCTTCCCGCACAACGCCCACGTCAACGCAGGCGTCAGCTGTTTCTCGTGCCACGGCGCGATCAACAACATGCCCGTCGTTGCTCAAGCAGAATCACTGTCGATGGGATGGTGTCTCGATTGCCACCGCAACCCTGAAGAGCATCTCGTTCCACGCGAGAAGGTCACCGACCTCCACTGGGTCCAGACCGAGTGGTTCGGGAAGGAAGCATCCGAGCGTGTGCACCAAGGGATGTCCCCTGAAGCACTCCGCGAGGCGCTCAAGCAGAATCCGCCGGACAACTGCAGCGCTTGCCACTTCTGAGCATCCTCTTTAAGAGCATCATCGACCCCATCGAACCAGCACACCATGCCTGTACACCATGTGAGACCGATACCATGAGCACACTCGATCAATGTCCATCGACAAAGAACACGATCGAAATCCCCGAAGAAGCACCAGAGCTGGGCACCGTCTCAGGCCGCAAGTACTGGCGCAGTCTCGAGGAATACTCCTCCACTCCAGAGTTCAAAGAACTCCTCGAGCGTGAGTTCCCGGTCGATGCTTCCATCATGGATGACAGCTCGCGCCGCTCGTTCCTCAAAGTCATGGGCGCGTCCATGGCCCTCGCCGGCGCCGCGACCATCCCCGGTTGCCGTCGCCCGGACCGCAAGATCCTCCCATACTCCAAAGAAGTCCCAGAGCACGTCGTTCCCGGCAAGCCACTCTTCTTCGCGACCGGCATGCCTCTTCCCGGCGGCGGCTGCGAAGGTCTCCTGATCGAAACCCACGCCGGACGTCCGACCAAGGTCGAGGGCAACCCGCTCCACCCAAACAACCAAGGCAAGACCAGCGCCTACGCACAAGCATCGGTCCTCGATCTTTACGATCCTGATCGCCTCAAGTACCCGGTCTACAACAACCCCGCGCGCGGCAAGCTCGCCGCGACCTGGGACGACTTTGATCTGTGGGCCGAGGAACACTTCACCAAGTTCGACGCGACCAAAGGCGTCGGTCTCGCGTTCATCCTCGACAAGTCATCCTGCCCGACGCGCGATCGTTTACTCGTGCAGATGCAGCAGCGCTGGCCAAACGCCGCGTTCGCTGTCTGGGACCCAGCAGAAAGCCGCGCCGTCGCCGATGGTTCCGCAGCGATCTTCGGGAAGTCCCACTGGGCACGCTACAACCTCAAAGGTGCTCATCGCATCCTCGCCGTCGGCGAAGGTCAGATCGATCAAGGACCAGAAGCGATGCGCCTGGCGCGTGAGCTCGCGGCGTCCCGAAAGGTCATGTCCGCAGACGACGAGATGAGCCGTCTGTACGCTGTCGAGACCAAGCCGTCTTCCATCGGCGTGCTCGCGGATCACCGCTTCCGTCTCGCGCCGTCGCAGATTCACAACTTCACCATCGCGCTCGCCAAAGCGATCGAGCTCAAGATCGCCGGGCTGGGCAACTATATCCCAGAAGTCGAAGTCGCCGGGATGTCCGCTGCGGATATCCAAGCGATCGCTGACGATCTCTTCGAGCATCGTAAGCACGCGGTGGTACTTCCATCGGACAACCTCTCTCCAGAAGCATGGGCGATGTGCCAGCTCATCAACGAGACCCTCGGCGCGATAGACGAAGGAACGGTCGAGTTCTTCCTGATGGCGCCTCAGCAAGCGGTCGATTCGGTCCGCACCATGGCGCGTATGACCGCGCTGCTCAACCAAGGCAACGTCGACACCCTCGTCTGTCTCAACACCAACCCAGTCTTCGACGCTCCAGGCGCGTTGAACTTCGCAGACGCGTTCAGCAAAGCGAAGAACACCATCACCCTCTCCGTTGGTCAGTCCGAGACCGCCGAAGCGTCCACGTGGTCGCTCAACGGCACGCACTTCCTCGAAAGCTGGGGATCAGTCCAGACCATCGACGGCCAGATCTCGATCACCCAGCCAATGATCGCGCCGCTCTACGATCCAGCGCGATCCGAGGTCGAGTTCCTCTCCAACCTCGTCCGCGCCGGACGACCAGGAGACAAACCAGACGGCTACACCATCGTCAAAGACTCGATCCGCGACATCATGAACCTCGGTTCAAGCGAGATCGACAAGGTCTGGAAGTCCATGCTCCACGACGGGGTTGGGAGCAATGCAGTCATCGCATCCGCGAACCCTGCTTTCAATCGCGAAAACCTCGTCAAAGCGATCGCTGCTCGCAAGGGCAAAGACGCGCCAGGACAATCGCACCTCGACGTGCAGTTCTACACCGATCGCTACAACGTCGGTCAGTCCGCCAACAACGGATGGCTCCAAGAACTCCCGGAATACGGCACCTCCGTCGTCTGGGACAACCCGCTCCTGCTGAGCCCCAAAACCGCCAAAGCCCTCGGCGTGCTCCCAGAGCACACGAGCATGGACGAGTACAACCCCTACACCAAATCCCAGATGCCACAGGCGCAGATGGTCACCATCTCCCTCGATGGCCAGTCCATCGACATGCCCGCGTGGATCCTTCCTGGGATGGCCGACAACACCGTCGCGATCAAGCTCGGATACGGTCGCGAAGTCTGCGGCTCCGTAGGCAACAAGGTCGGATTCAACTCCTTCGCGATCAAGTCCCCAGCCGGGATGATCGCCTCGGGCGCGACCATCAAGAAAGCCAAGGGCACCTACACCATCGCATCGACCCAGAACCACTGGTCCATGGAAGGACGCGACACCATCGTCCGCGCCATGGACAAGAAGTGGTTCGACAAGCACGCCAAAGCCGGGAACAAAGAAGTCCCCGACGAGATCTACGGCAACACCTCCTCCTCGCTCAATGTCGCTGAACAAATGGGCGAGCTGGCGCACACGCCGCCAAACGTGTCGGTCTACACCAACCCTCAGAACGATTCCAAAGCCGACGCCGCTCCGGGATCAATCTTCTCGAAGAACCCGCAGTGGGGGATGTCCATCGACATGAACTCCTGCACCGGATGTGTGACCTGTACCGTCGCGTGTCAGAGCGAGAACAACATCCCAGTCGTCGGGAAGTCCGAGGTCGCTAAGGGCCGCGAGATGGCATGGATCCGTGTCGATCGCTACTTCACCGGAGACGACCTCAACGACCCTGACGAGATCTTCAACCAGCCCGTCGCGTGTGTTCACTGTGAAAACGCGCCGTGCGAAACCGTCTGCCCCGTCAACGCAACGACCCACGGCAAAGAGGGCACCAACGACATCGCATACAACCGATGCATCGGTACACGCTACTGTGCGAACAACTGCCCCTACAAAGTCCGTCGATTCAACTTCTTCGACTACGGCCCAGCGAAGCTCAACGGCGGTCTGGACCCGAACTACACCACCAAAGCAGGTGCCGAGAAGTTCGACGAGACCATCGGTCAGGACAAGACCTTCAACCAGAACCTGATCCCGCCGCGTCTTCGCAAGAAGCTCGACGAGATCAGCAAGATGAAGTTCAACCCCGATGTCACCATCCGCAGCCGTGGTGTCATCGAGAAGTGCACCTACTGCATCCAGCGCGTCAACCAGGCGCGTCAGGAAGTCAAAATCCAAGGCATCTGGAAGGACAAGGACCAGGTCGGTCCAATCCCCGATGGATTCTTCCAGACCGCGTGTCAGCAGGCGTGTCCAACCGACGCGATCGCGTTCGGCGACATCCTCGATCCAAACTCACGCGTCGCCAAGGAACGCGACTCGCAGCGCACCTACGCACTGCTCGGATATCTCAACACACGCCCACGCACCACACACATGATGCGTGTCCGCAACCCGAACCCCGCGATCCGCGTCTTCGATGACCACGATCCACTGGATCACTCCGGTCACGGCGGCGGTCATGGTGATAGTCATGGCGGCGACCATGGTGACAGCCACGGCAATGACCACCACGACGATCACGGACATTCCACAGACACCCACGGCGAGTCCCACTCGTCCGTGTTCACCGATTCAGTCAAACAGTACCTCGATCAAGGTTACTCACTGAGCCTCAAGGTCATCAGCTAACCCAAAGGCTCAGCAAGCAGCCCATCAAGCAGCACAGACTGCGGAGAGAACTCAAACATGAGTGCAATCCAACCAGACGAATCCATGGCCCGCAGAATGCACGGGCTCCAGCCAGGCGAGCAGCCCGTCGCTCGTAAAAACCCGATCCTCCCAGGATCAAGCGACGACGGCACCCTCTCCGAAGATCCAGGCAAACGCGCCCCCTGCGTGCTCGGCGATCGCTCCTTCGAGGATGTCACCAACATCGTCTGTGGATACGCCGAAGCCAAAATGCCCAAGCCCTGGCTCGCCGCACTGACGATCACCTCGTCCATCGCCGCGCTCGGGACCGGCATGATCCTCTACCTGATCATCACCGGCGTCGGGGTCTGGGGTCTCAACAACCAGGTCGACTGGGCATGGGACATCACCAACTTCGTGTTCTGGATCGGTATCGGTCACGCGGGAACGCTCATCTCCGCGATCCTCTGTCTGCTCAAGCAGAACTGGCGCACCGCCGTGAACCGTTCCGCTGAAGCGATGACCATCTTCGCGGTGATTTGTGCAGGCATCTTCCCAGGCATCCACGTCGGACGCGCCTGGTTCGCGTGGTTCCTCGCTCCAGTCCCCAACGCCAATGGGATCTGGCCAAACTTCCGCTCGCCGCTTCTCTGGGACGTGTTCGCGGTCAGTACTTATGCAACAGTCTCCCTCCTCTTCTGGTACATGGGCATGATCCCAGACGTCGCGACCCTCCGCGACCGTGCGTACATGCGTCTGACCAAAGGCGTCTCGCGTCCGATGGCGCTCCCGATGCCGATCGGCAACGACCTCCCGCTCCCGATGCTCCCCAAGCCCGACCAGATCCGTGTGCTCGTCTACGGCTTGATGTCCCTCGGATGGCGCTTCTCCAGCCGTCACTGGCACCGCTACGAAAAGGCCTACCTGATCCTCGCAGGGATCTCGACCCCGCTCGTGCTCTCTGTGCACTCGATCGTTTCCTTTGACTTCGCGACCTCGGTCATCCCGGGTTGGCACACCACCATCTTCCCGCCGTACTTCGTCGCAGGTGCGGTCTTCGGCGGATTCGCGATGGTGCTCTGGTTGATGATCCCGCTCCGGATCATCCTCCCCAACTTCTCTGACCTGCTCACCAAGCGTCACCTCGAGAACATGGCCAAGATCCTCCTCCTGACCGGAACCATGGTTGGTTTCGCGTACGGCATGGAGTTCTTCATCGCGTGGTACGGCGCCAACCAATACGAGTTCGCCGTCTTCGCGGACAACCGCGTCAACCCAGCCAAAGCACCATACTGGTGGGCATACTGGACCATGATCATCTGCAACGTGGTCTTCCCGCAGCTCTTCTGGAAGCGTAGCTTCCGTCAGAACCCGCTCGTCATCTGGATCGTCGCAACCGCAGTCACCATCGGCATGTGGTTCGAACGCTTCGTGATCATTGTCACCTCGATCCACCGCGCCTTCCTCCCAGGTGAATGGCACATGTTCTTCCCGACCTGGGTCGACATCCTCACCTTCGTCGGCTCGTGCGGCATCTTCATGACGCTGTTCCTGCTGTTCCTCAAGTTCCTCCCGGTCTTCGCGCTCGCAGAGCTCAAGGTCGTGATGCCTCAGTCCCACACACACGACGACCACTAAGGAAGGAGATCGAACGATGAACCCCAAAGAAATGATCTCATTCGCCGCCGACTACTTCCCGATGCTGGTCCGCAAACCAGCGCCCAAGTACGTCAGCGAATCCGGAAACCGAATCCACGGCATGGTCGCCGAGTTCCACGAGACTCCCAAGATCTACCACGCCGCGGAAATCGTCCGCGACGCGGGATACTCCAAGTGGGACGTCCACACCCCATTCCCGATCCACGACATGGAAACCGCGATGGGGATCAAAACCACCAAGCTCCCGATGATGGCCGGCGCCGCCGCGATCACCGGCGTGAGCATCGGTGTCCTGCTGCAGTGGGGGACCACCGCGTTCCTCTACCCAACCGTCGTGCAAGGCAAGCCCTTCGAAGCATGGGAACCATTCGTCCCCATCATGTTCGAGCTCGGCATCCTGCTGACCGCGTTCATGTGTATCTTCGGGATGCTCGCGCTCAACGGACTCCCACGCTTCCATCACCCGCTGTTCTCTCACGAACGCTTCTACAAAGTCTCCGACGACCGCTTCTTCATCTGCATCGAATCCACAGACCCCAAGTTCGATCCAAGCGAGACCCGCGCCCTGCTCGAGAAAGCCGGAGGCACCGGGATCGCGCTCATCGAGGACGAAGACTAAGGACCACCGAGTACCGACCAAGGAACCATGATGAATCACACCAATCCATCTACATCCAAAGCGACCAAGGGGCTCTCCATGCTCCTCGGACTCGTGGTGCTCGGCTCATCCCTGAGCGCCATGACCGGTTGCCGCGGAGATCGAACCGATAAGCCGCCACGCCGCTTCTTCCCGGACATGGACTACCAGCCGAAGATCAAGCCTCAGTCAGAGACCGAGTTCTTCGTCGACGGCAAGTCCAACCGCGACCTCGTCGAGGGCACCATCCCATTCGGGACCACCACCCACGACACCGCAGGTCTCGAGAACACCGAGTGGGCCAACAAGATCGTCGCTGATCGTGCACGCATGCTCAAGGACGACGAGACCCTCTACTTCGGACTTGTCTCCGGCACAGCAGACGCCGAGACCCCAGAGTACGTCGATCGCATGCCGATGCAGCTCACCAAAGAGCTCATCGCCGAAGGCCAAGAGCAGTTCAACATCTACTGCTCCGCATGCCACGGCTACGACGGGCTCGGTGGACAGTCCGGCACCGTCGGTCGCCTCTGGTCCATCGCTCCCGCGAACCTCGCGCAAGACCAACGCTTCACCGATCGCTCGCAGCCCACCGCGAAAGACGGCTACCTCTTCCACATCATCCGCGAAGGGCTCTACACCCCAGAAGGACTGATCCGCATGCCTTCCTACAAGCACGCGGTCAACGAAGAAGAAGCATGGGCCATCGTCGCGTATCTCCGCGTGCTCCAAGCAGCGCAGAACGTCGATCCATCGACCGTCGATCAGTCCCTGCTTGGTGAGCGACCAGCACCACCAGCAACCGAAACCGCAACCGACGGAGGTGAAGGATGAGCCAGATCGCTGCCAATAGCCCATCCCCGGACGCCACCGGCCTCTCCGATCAAGACTGGAACCATCGTCTTGAGCGCATCGCAAGCGACGCGCGCATGCACGAGGACAACATCCATCTCCCTAAGTCCGCCGCCGCCAAGATCGGTCTCCCGATGCTCGTCGCTGGACTGGTCGGACTCCTGGTCGCCGCGGTCGGAGCATTCTCGATCAACGGCGCCCACGCGCTCGCCGGGATCGAGATCGGACTGTTCACCATCCTCGCGATCTCTCTTGGATCGCTCTTCTGGACCATGGTCTTCCACGCACTCAACGCCGGATGGTCCATCACCCTCCGCCGTCAGTTCGAGAACCTCGCGTCGCTGATCTGGATCCCAGCAAGCTGCTTGATCCTCATCGCGATCATCGAAGTCTTCTCCAAAGGCGTCCTCCTGACCTGGCTCGACCCCGCGGTCTACGAGGGCAACTACCTGCTCAAAAAGAAGAAGCCGTACCTCAACGCGAACTTCTTCTTGATCCGCGTAATCGTCTACGCGTTCTGCTGGATCGTCCTCTCGCGACTCCTCCTCGGATGGTCGCGCAAGAGCGACGAGACCGGTGACCGCACGCTCGGACGCAAAGCTCGCTGGTTCTCCAGCTTCGGGATCCCCGTCTTCGCGTTCTCGACCACCTTCTGCGCCTTCGACTTCCTGATGTCGCTCGACTACCGCTTCTTCTCCACCATGTGGGGTGTCTACTTCTTCGCGTCCTGTGCGCTCGGATCCGCATCCGCTGTTGCGATCATCGCCGCGCTTACCAAGTCCGCCGGACGTCTCCAAGGTCTCGTGACCGAGGAGCACTTCCACGATCTGGGCAAGCTCATGTTCGCCTTCGTTGTGTTCTGGGCGTACGTGACTTTCTCCCAGTACTTCCTCATCTGGTACTCAAACATCCCAGAAGAAACCATGTGGTTCACCGCTCGTCGTGAGCTCGGATTCGATTGGCTCTTCAAGGTCATGCTCCTGGGACACTTCGCCGCTCCGTTCCTCGTCCTCATCTGGCGCCCAATCAAGCGCAGCCCCAAGCTCCTCTCGATCGTGGGCGCGTACCTCATCCTCATGATCGTTCTGGACATGGCATGGATCATCCTCCCGATGCTCAGCGTCATGGAAGAAGGAAAAGAAGCCTCCTCCATCCCGGGTCACCTGATCCACGCGTGCGCGATCCTCGGTGTCATCTTCACCTACGGCTACGCCGTCACCAGAAAGATCACCAAGTCGCCGCTCATCCCAACCAAGGATCCGATGCTCCACGAAGCACTCGCACACAAGAACTACGTCTAATCGAACACCACGTACGAATAGATTCGCATACCAAGGAACTCACCAATGACCGACGCATACCACGATCACTCAAACGACGCAGCACCGCAAGAGGCGCACGCAGAAGTCGCATCACCAAAGGCAATGGGCATCACCCTGATCCTCATGGTGCTCGGCGTCCTCGCCGTGATCATCATCCTCGTCGCGTACTTTGACTCATACATGTCCAAGTACAAAGCAGAAGTCAACGAGACCTCCGCCCTCTCCGCACCAACATGGGAAGAGAAGCAAGCCGTCCTCGCCAAGCTCGACACCTACGGCTGGATCGACTCCGAGACCGCTCGCCAACCGCTCGACCTCGCAATGGAACAGGTCATCGCCGAGTACAACGGAAACTAACCACACCATGATCCGCGCGAAGCACAACCCGATCACCGCACTCATCGCCATCTCGGCGACGGCGATCGCTCTGCTCGTTGCGCCCGCATCGGCGCAGCGCGTCCTTGAGAAAGAAGAAGTCCGCCAACTCAACGGCGTCGACCTCCTCGAATCCCAAGGGACCAAGCTCCCGATGGATCAGACCTTCACCACCGCCGACGGCAAAGAAGTCGCGCTCGCTCAGTACTTCCTCGACGATAAACCAACCATCCTCGCCCTTGTCTACTACGAGTGCCCCATCGTGTGCCCGACCGTCCTCCGCTCGCTCGGGAACACCATCAACGACCTCGACTACACCGTCGGAGAAGACTACCGAATCCTCGTCATCTCATTCGACCACAAAGAAAACCCAGGTCAAGCGTTCGCCAAGCGTGAGAACTTCATCCGCAACTACGAGCGTTCAAACACCAACCCCGCCGTGCGTGAGGGGATCGAGTTCTTCACCGGATCGGAAGAATCCATCCGTGCTCTTGCTGATTCCGTCGGATTCGCGTTCAACGAGATCGCTGGAGGCGAGTACGCCCACCCGATCTCGCTCATGGCGATCTCGCCACAAGGCATCCTCACCCGCTACATCTACGGCTACGACTACCCAACCCAAGACCTCAAGCTCACACTCCTGGACGCAAGCGAAGGCAAAATCGCGAGCTCCATCGGAGATCGCATCCTGCACTTCTGCTACCGCTACGACCCGCTCGCGGGGTCCTACTCCCTCGTCGCGTTCCGCGTCATGCAGATCGGCGCCGGGATCAGCGCCGTCGTCCTCGCGATCATCATCGGACTCCTCTTCATCGGAGACCGCAGACGCACGCAACGACTCGCACAACAGATCAACACCGATGACCAGTCATCGGATTCAGATACGAACAGTCCAAATACAAACCCATCAACCGGCAACGTCGCCGGCGTTTCCACGGGGCATCTGTCATGAACATCCCGACGCTCGCATCATCAAACGCGTCCTTCCTCCAGAGAATCATCTTCGGTGATAACGCCGCATCCGAAGCCGCCGCATGGTCCGACGGCCTCTTTATGATGATCTTCTGGTTCTCCGCGTTCTTCTTCGTACTCCTCATGGGGTTGATGGTCTACTTCGTCATCAAGTACCGCCGCAAGCCCGGAGTCCCATCCGAGCCATCGCCGCACCACAACCTCCACATCGAGATCCTCTGGACCGTCGTCCCGTCCGCGTCCATGCTCGTGATGTTCGTCCTCGGATTCCAGGGATACGCCATGAAGATGGTCTCCCCAGCCGACGCGATGGAACTCAAGATCGACGCATGGAAATGGGCCTGGAAGGTCACCTACCCCAACGGCGCCACCTCACCAGAAACCAAGTTCATCTCCTACAACGACAACATGGCGCTCATCGAAGCGGGCGCCCAAGATCCCTACACCGTCACCAACGGCCTCGAGTACCCGATCTTCTACGTACCAGAAGACACCGCGGTCAAACTCCGCATGCACTCCCAGGACGTCATCCACTCCTTCTGGATCCCAGAGTTCCGCACAAAGATGGACGTCATGCCAAACCGCTACACCGGATACGGCTTCCAGACCCCGAAGCTCCGCTCAAGCGACACCGTCATCGACCCTGTCTCTAAGGTTGAAGTCCCAGGACGCGACATGTGGATCTTCTGCGCCGAATACTGCGGCGACGAACACTCACGCATGGCCGCCACCCTCCGCATCGTCCCACGCGAAGCGTACGACGCGAAGGTCAAACTCTGGAACATCCCGAAGGACCCAGTCGTCCACGGAGAAAACATCTGGAAAACCATGTGCGCCATCTGCCACTCAGTAGACGGCTCACCAGGCACCGGACCAACATGGGCACCAATGAACGGCTACGGCTTCGGGAACATGGCCCAGATGAGCGACGGCACCGAGATGATGCGCGATGACAACTACATCCGCCAATCCATCCTCGATCCAAACGCCCACGTCGTCTCTGGATACGCCCCAGCGATGCCATCATTCCAAGGACAGCTCAACGACACCGATATCGAAGGGCTCCTCGCATTCATCAAATCACTCGCGGAATCAAACTCCGACGAAGACAATCAACAGGCGGACGATTCCGCTGGGAGTGACGGATAATGACCACACTTGACGCACACACACACCACGACGAAGGGTCCTACTTCTCAGGCCCTCCAGGCATGCTCGCCAAAGTCTGGCAGTGGATGACCACCGTCGATCACAAAAAGATCGGCGTCATGTATCTCTTCGCAATCCTCTTCATGTTCTTCATCGGAGGCGTCGCCGCGCTCCTCGTCCGCTATGAACTCCTGGACCCCGTCCGGACCGTCCAGACCCTCGACGTCACGACCGGCGAGACCATCACCACCGTCACGGGCGAACGCCTCGCGGGACTCCAAGACATCATGGGTGCGCGAAGCCCCAACGAAGTCTACAACCGCATGTTCACCCTCCACGGCGCGGTCATGGTCTTCATGTTCATCGTCCCCTCGATCCCCGCATCACTCGGGAACTTCTTCCTCCCGATCATGCTGGGCGCCAAAGACGTCGCGTTCCCAAGACTGAACCTCCTCAGTTGGTACATCTATGTCACCGGCTGTGTGTTCGGCGTCCTCTCGATCTTGATGGGGGGTGTCGATACCGGATGGACCTTCTATACGCCGTATTCAACGACGACCGACGCCGATCACTGGCGCGTGGTGTTAATGATCCTCGCCGCGTTTATCCTCGGATTCTCTTCGATCCTCACAGGTATGAACTTCGTCGTCTCCGTCCACAAACTCCGCGCTCCAGGGATGGGCTGGTTCGACATGCCCCTCTTCCTTTGGGCGATCTACGCGACCTCGATCATCCAGGTCCTCGCGACCCCAGTCATCGGGATCACGCTGTTGCTGCTCGTCTTTGAGCGCACCATGCACATCGGGATCTTCGACCCATCCATGGGCGGCGACCCCGTCCTGTACCAGCACTTCTTCTGGTTCTATTCGCACCCCGTCGTGTACGTGATGATCCTCCCCGCGATGGGCATCATGTCCGAGCTCCTCGCGATCCACGCGCGCAAGCACATCTTCGGATACCGCGCCATCGCGTTCTCCTCGCTGGGGATTGCTGCCGTGTCCTTCCTTGTGTGGGGTCACCACATCTTCACCGCGATGGGTGAGCTCGCCGCGGTCCTGTTCTCGGGACTGACCTTCCTCGTCGCGATCCCGACCGCGATCAAGGTGTTCAACTGGCTCGCGACCCTCTACAAAGGGTCCATCGCCATCAACACCCCGATGCTCTACGCGCTCGCGTTCCTCTTCACCTTCTCCATCGGTGGTCTGACAGGTCTTCCGCTCGCGACCCTCGCGACCGACCTCCACCTCCACGATACGTACTACGTCGTCGCCCACTTCCACTACGTCATGATGGGCGGCACCGTCATCGCGTTCATGGGAGGCATCCACCACTGGTGGCCGAAGATGTTCGGCAAGATGTACAACGAGAAAGCAGCCATGCTCGGTTGCGTCATCGTCTTCATCGGATTCAACCTGACCTTCTTCACCCAGTTCTTCCTCGGAACCCAGGGCATGCCTCGTCGCTACGCCAACTACGTTGACGAGTTCCAGACACTCCACCAGATCTCCACCTACGGCTCATGGTTGCTCCTCCTCGGATTCCTCATCCATTTCGGAACCTTCGTCGCTTCCCTCTTCGCAGGTGAGAAAGCACCACCAAACCCTTGGGGTGGACTCACCCTCGAATGGGAAACCGAATCCCCACCGATCGAGCACAACTTCCACCACGAGCCCGTCCTCACCCACGGCCCGTACGACTTCGAAACAACCGTACCACCGCACTGGGATCCGAAGGATTACCCACTCCCCGAAAACCCATCGAGACACTGAGCTGGAGCAACACAGATATGCAAACAACACTCGATGCAGACACCACCCCCGCACCGGCGCACATCGCCAACCATCCGACGCACTGGCGCAACCGGGGTTTCGCGCACCACTGGAAAAACCGCGACGAAGACTTTGAAGCATCAAAGTTCGGGATGTGGCTCTTCCTCACCACCGAAGTCCTCCTCTTCGCAGGGATCTTCTGTGGATACGCCGTCTTCCGCATGCTCTACCCAGACGCATGGGCCAACGGCAGCCACTACCTCGACTGGCGCTTCGGAGCCGGGAACACCGTTGTCCTCCTGATCTCCTCATGGACCGCGGCTTCCGCCGTGCGCTGTGCGCAGCTCAACAAACAGAAGTGGCTCAAGATCAATCTGATCATCACCCTCATTTGTGCCGTGCTCTTCGTGTTTATCAAGCTCAAGTTCGAGTACTTCGTCAAGCTCGGAGACGGCAAAGCACCAGGCGTCTTCTTCACCTACGCGTTCGCAGAGAACCCACACGAGGTCCTCTGGTGGTCGCTCTACTACGTCGGAACCGGAATCCACGCACTCCACGTCCTCATCGGCGCCTCCCTCCTCGGATGGGTGCTCTACCGATCATGGAAGTACCAAGCCTACGGCCCAACCGAGTACCTCATGGTCGAAAACTCGGCGCTCTACTGGCACCTTGTTGACCTCGTCTGGATCTTCCTCTTCCCACTCCTGTACCTGATCCACTAATCGTTATTCAGTCGTCATATCGCGAAAGCACAACTCATTCGCAGAGAATACACATGAGCAATCACGACACACACGCAGAAGAACACGCCCACGGCCACCCCGTCGTCAGCTGGCAAATCCAGCTCGGTGTGCTCATCGCCCTGCTCTTCTTCACCTTCACCACAGTCCTCTTCTACAACATGGAGAACTGGGTCGAGCACGCCTTCGATATCCACCTCCCAGGCTGGGTCAACATCGTCGGCGCGATGTCCATCGCGACCGTCAAAGCGATCCTCGTCTGCATGTACTTCATGGGACTCAAGTACGACAAGGCACTCAACACCTTCGCGATGCTCTTCTGCCTCTTCTGTGTCGCCCTCTTCCTCGGTTTCTCGATGATCGACCTCGACACCCGCGACCGCGTCGAGCCATGGAGAAAGCCCGAAGCATCACTCGGAGGCACCGGTAAAGCACTCGACTCCCCACCAGTCAACCCAAGCTTCGACGCCGACCCCTCACCAGAAATCAACACCGGCGGTCTGAGCATCGCCGAGTTCCGTCGTCAAGAAGCCCTCGAAGCCGCGGGATCGGAAGAGAAGTTCTGGTCCGACCATTACCACCACTACCCCGACTACCGCCACAAAGCGGACGTCAACAACTATTTCGCCAAGCTCGGATACGACCACCACGTTGAGCTCTCAACCGCCAACAAGTCCGTCCCGCGCCACGGCATCACCCCAGGACTCTTCTCAGCCGTCGATCCAAAGGAAGCCACACACCACGACGACCATGGCGGACATGGTGGGGGCCACGCTGACGATCACAGCGATGATCACTCGGATGATCACAGCGACGATCATGCAGACGAATCCGATCACTAACAGACCACAATGACCACATCCACACAAACACAGAGCCCGCGCACGATTCTCTGGATCATCGCGGGTCTTTCTTTCGTTACGCTCGCCTTCTCCTCGTTCGCGCTCGCCAAACGCATCGGCGCCTTCAACGAAGAACGCGACGCGCCCCTCTTCTCGTTCCGCGATGTCCAGGAAGAGTCCTTCCTCTTCTCGGACAACCCCTTCTTCATTACTGAAGAAACCATCGACGAGCTCCCAGTCCTCAAGGTCAGCTACGCCGATGAGGAACTGGTGATCCCCGTCACCATCCCGCCGCGTCAGCCGCTCCCGACGCTGTTCGATCGTCAGCGCGAGTGGATGTCGCTCATGATCCTCGTCGATCGCGCCGGGATGACCCTCGAAGAGATGGAATCCAAGATCGACTCGGGAGAGATCGAGCCCCGCCTCATCCTCGCGACACGCACCCCCTTCGGCGCTGAGCCCACCAAAGACCCCAAGTTCGATTCCATCGCCGTCGAGAAAAACTGGGCCTGGGGCGAGGTCCGACGCGACCTCTGGCTCTTCGACTTCTACGAGTTCAACCCCAACGGCACCATCACCGCACACGAACCACTCCGCTGGCCCGAATCCGGGAAGTCCCTCCTCCGACGGCGCAACTACGCCAAGCTCAAAGGCGAACCAATCCCCGATCGCGAGCCCGGAGAGATCGTCGAATACACCTGGCAATACGGCGCCGCGATCAAACTCACCCCGCGCCCTCCCGCGATCACCATGGAAAACCAAGGCCTCCTCGCCGCGGGATGGACCCTCCCAACCGCTGCAGGAAGCATGCTCCTCATGATCGTCGCCATCTTCTTCGCTGTCGCACCAGCTCGCGTCACCGAAGAATCATCCACCAACGAATAAGAGCCAAAGCTCACCACCCACAAAAAACACCCGGCTCTCACCGGGTGCTTTCAAATGCAATCTTCAATGACTCACTTGGTCGGATCGATCCCAGTCGAAGCAGGCGCCTCGTAGGTATCCACCTCAGTCGGCACATCCGCCGTGGTAAAGTCCGGAGTCGACGCAGGGACCAGGTAGATCTCCACACGACGATTCGCCGCCGTACCCTGACCAACATTGTTCGCGACAACCGGACGATGCTCGCCCCAGCCCATCGCGCTCATGCGATCCCAAGGCACACCCGCGTTCCCCAGCGCGTTGCGAACCGCAATAGCGCGGTGCGCCGCAAGGTGCATATTCGTCGGATGCTTGCGACGAGTCACCGAGCCCGGCTTCTCATCATCCGTGTGCCCAACGATCTGGATGTCGTACCCAGCCGCGGAACCCGAGGTGAATACGTTGGCCAAACGAGCGAAGCTGCCGTCCGCGGACGACTGGATCTGATCCGATCCCGAACCAAAGGTCAGGTCCGAAGCAAAGCGGAGCATCGAGCGATCCGCGTCGTACACAATCATGTCCGGATACTGCGAAGCGAGCTCACGCAGCGCCCGATCCGTCGCGGGATCGAGCGAAACGATCGAGAGCGAGTTCATGCGATCCTCGATCCCCGACATCGCGTTCTGCGCGTTCTGGAGCTGCGTGCGGAGGTTCTGGTTATCGCTGCGGAGCTGGGAGATCACCGATCCCGCGTTGCCCGCGGATCCCTCGAGCGCCGAGTTCGCTGAGCCCAGCGAATCGAGCTGCGACTGCAGCTCCATGTTCCGACTCGTCAGCGACCGATTGGTCTCCCAAAGCTTGTCGTACTCGCCCTGACTGACACACCCAGTGCCCAGACCTGCAAGAGTGACAAGGGTCGTGCTCAGCGCAACCCGCTTGATTCCGTTCTTCAGCATTTCGGCCTCCTTGGTCATTTGAGGACGATCCTTAGAAGATCGCCCCGATTCATCATTCGTCGGAACCCACCGATAGGCCGGTCAGCTCCAACCTCATACTATCGCACCAGACCCACAAATACACCACGACAGAACAACTCAATCGACCATTCATCCCCAATCACATGACCCATTCAATCACCCCCCCAACCGCAACCATCCAGCCCCCAAACCTCGATCCCCGATCGCCCTTCATCCGCATCAACGCCGCCCTCATCGCCGACGCGACCCAATCCTTCTCCCCAGGCTCACTCGTCCTCAAAGCCGACAATAACCAGTGGATTGTTCATGCGATCAACACCCAATCCCAGATCGACCAGCTCGACCTCCCACCAGAAACTCAAACACTCGATCTCCCAGACCAGGTCATCATCCCGCCCCTCATCAACGCCCACACCCACCTCGACCTCACCCACATCGGTCCCCAGCCCCACAACCCCGCCGAGGGATTCGTCCCCTGGCTCGACATGATCCGCGCCAATCGAATCCTCGACGACGACGCGATCGCTGACTCCGTCAACCTCGGCATCGAGAAATCACTCATCGGCGGGATCATCGCAGTGGGGGACATCGCCGGCGCCCCAAACGCCATTCTCAAAGACATCCCCATCCGCACACTCGCCGATTCCCCAATGCTCGGCACCTCCTACCTCGAGTTCTTCGGGATCGGAACCACCGCAACCACCATCATCGACCGACTCCAAACCTACCTCGACGAGCACCTCGAACCCCTCCAACAATACCTGCACAACTCCGGAGTCACCTTCGGACTCTCTCCCCACGCGACCAACACGATCTCCATCGCCGTTTACCACCGCGCCGCGCAGCTCGCGCTCAAGCACAACATCCCCCTGTGCACCCACCTCGCCGAAACCCTCGAAGAACGCGAGTTCATCTCCCAAGGCACCGGCACCCAGCGAGGATTCCTCGAACGCTTCGGAGTCTGGGACGATTCCATCCTCAACGAGATCGGATACAACGAGCACCCCATCAAGCACCTCCACCCGGTCCTCAAACAACTCCCGATTCTCTGCGCCCACGTCAACGACGCACCGACAGACGACGAGTTCGGAGACACGATCGCCCTCCTCACGACCACCCAGACCTCCGTCGCCTACTGCCCCCGCGCCCACACCTACTTTGGTCACTACGACACCCTTGGGCCGCACCCCTTCCAAGCGATGCTCGACGCCGGGATCAACGTCACGCTGGGGACCGACTCCATCGTCAACCTCGACACCCCCGATCGCATCACCACCCTCGACGACATGCGTCTATTGGCAACGCGTGACCAGACCCCGATGCACACGCTCCTCTCGATGACCACCACCAACCCCGCACACGCACTCAGACTCGATCCAAACGCGTTCAAACTCCAGCCCGGCCATCGACCCGCCGGACTCATCGCCCTCGCCGCAGAACCCATCCACCCAGACGCGTGGTCCAGCGCGATGCACTCGTCCGCCCCGCCGACTTGGGTCCTCTTTGCGCCGAAAAACGCCGTGAAATTGGGAGCCGACTGACTCTGGTTCATACAATCCCGAACGAACGGAGTCGAACCACATGAGTCAAAAATGGCGCCGCAATAAAGCCTGGGAAGACCAACACCTCACAGGCCCACTCACGCTCATCAAGATCCCACTGCGAGCGCTGGAAACCATCCCGCTCGCGATCATCCTCCTCACCTTCGTCGCTCTCTACGCGACCGCCGCCTCCATCCCCATCGGGATGCTCGCGCAGATCCCGACCTACCTCATCTACGCATTCTCGCTCGTCATCCCGCTCGCGGTGATCTCCTACATCTCCATCAAACTCATCCGCGCCAAAATGAACCATGCGACGCGTGCCTCGCGCTTCCTCGCGACCTTCTTCATCACCCTCGCGCTCGCCGCGCTCATCACCGTCTTCTGGGTTTGGCAGGTCCTGCCGACCATCAAGTACAACCCCGCGACCGGTGATGGCATCCGACTATTCGGCGCCTTCTCAGACACCTACCCCTCAACCACCCTCCGCAGACTCCCCGGCTTCGAGATGACCGAGATGCAGTTCTACGGCTGGTGGCCCCTCCGCACCGCCCTCTTCCTCTTCACGCTCAACCTCATCATCACCACCGTCCGGCGCATCGAGTTCAACTTCAAAAACCTCGGCGTCCTCTCCGTCCACGCCGGGATCATCATCATCGCGCTCGGATCACTCTTCTACACACGCTACAAACTCGAAGGCGACGTCCTCCTCCCCGCACCACAAACCACACAGGTCGGGACCCAGCAACCCGTCCCGCAGTTCTCCTTCTTCTCTCGCGAAGAAGTCGTTCTCTACCTCGCACAAGAGTTCGGATTCTCCGGACAACCCCGCTACGAGCAGCGCCCGCTCCATCGTCTCCCGCGCTACAACGACTACGACCTCAACGTCAACATCCCCGCCGATGCACCCACCCTCTCAGACACCCTCGGCGCCTCGCACAACCACGGCGACCTCAGCTCGCGTCCCCTCAACATCAACGTCCCGACGCGCCCAGACTCCATCATCGACCACGACATCACCATCGACATCGTCGGATACGCCAACTACGCCGAGCTCGAGAGCCATTGGTACAAAGTCCCGCTCGAAGCCGGAGAGCAACCCAATCCGCTCACCGTGATCGATATGTACGCCGTCGTCCCAGGATCGAGCGTCCCGCAGGACCGCCCGCTCTTCCGCTTCCCGTTCTTCCCGAACGTCCCCGCGGATCGCATCCGCGAAAACCAGGTCATCGGGATCGAGTACACCGTGGACATGCCCCAAGAACGCTGGGAAGCACTCACCACCGCTGTTCCAGTCTCCGACCCACCATCACAGATCCTCCACGCGATCATCGTCGAGATCCCAGAAGCGGGATTCAAGAAGACCTACGCGATTCAAGAGGGCGACACAATCACCCTCGACGAGACCGGATACGAGATCGCCGTCGATCAACTCGCGCCGACCCCGCCGTTCCCGATCATCACGCCGGGATACGAGGACGCGACCTCATCCGTCGCGATCCTCAACGTCACCAAACCAAACAGCAGCGTCCCCGTCTCGCGTTGGGCCTTCCACCGCTTCCCAGAACTCGACCAGGACCTGACCCCAACCCCAACCGGTCGCCCGCAGCGCTCAGCGCCTGATCCCGCGATCAAGATCACTTACCTCGACATCTCCCGCCTCCAGGTCTACATCGACGACCAGAGCGACGGCATCACCCGCGCCATCATCCGCCAACCCGCGACCGCGGAACTCAACGTCATCGACCTCGTCGGTCCAGACGGCCTCCAAGACATCGTCCCCAACAACGACGGCGCGCGTGTCGACCTCCGCTTCGCCGAATCATGGACGCACGCGCGCGAGATCGCCCACCCGATCCCAACCCCCGACGCGAACAAAGACAAGTCCCTCATCGGATCACACACCCACGCGTTCGTCGCTGTGAAAGTCGGATACAAAGACAACGACTGGTCCCACATCGCGTGGGTCCCATTCGCCAAGTACATCGGGATCGACGAGCAACCCGTCACCGTCACCCTCCCCGACGGCTCGCCACTCTTCATCGGATTCGGACGCACGCAGCGCCCATTCCCAGGATTCTCCGTCGCGCTCGTGGACTTCGAGATGATCGCCTACGACCACCGCGGCGCGCCGCGTGACTACCAATCCCTCGTCCGCGTCCAGCAAGCCGCGTCGAGTCTCTACCCCGAACCGCCAAACTTCGACACCTTCGAGCACATCGTTAAACTCAACGCCCCCCTCCGCGCCCCGTTCCACTGGGACCCCAACAAGCCCTGGCTCGCCAACACCATCAAACGCATCCAAGCCGGACTCAACCCCGAACAGTTCAAGTTCTCCCAGTCCGGATGGGACCGCGCCGGATGGAACCAATCCCAAGAACTCGTTGACCAAGGTCAACTCGACAAACCCCGCGTCAACTTCACAATCCTCGGCGTAGGGAACAACCCCGGAATCCACATCATCGCGTTCGGATCCATCCTCTTTTCCATCGGAGTCCCGTGGGCCTTCTACTTCAAGCCCTACCTCGTCCGCAGAGAACGCGACAAAATCAAAGCACAACTGGCAGCAAACCAACCAAAGGCGGCCGCATCATGAAATCCACATTCGCCATCCTCGTCTCCGCACTGCTCACGCTCAGCGCCCTCGCGCAGCCCTCCGGAAACGCGCACCCAGAATCCCAAGCCGTCTCCGAAACCTCCGCCGAGATCGAGAACCCCTTCGGTCAACCCCAGATGCCCACCATGTCCCTCTCCGAGAAGCACGCCTTCTCCAAGCAAGTGGACCTCTCCGAACTCATGACCGCCGCCGTCTTCCACAACGGCCGAGTCAAAATCCTCGACACCCTCGCCCGCGAATCCACCGCCGGACTCACAGGCAAATCCAAGTACTTCGACATCCTCGTCCAAGACGGATCCGACCCAACGAAACTCAAGTTCGACCCAAGCTTCACCATGCTCGATCTCATGATCGACCCCGTCTACTACATCGACCGCCCCCTCATCGGGATCAACTACCTCCCCCTCCGACAAGAGATTCTCGCACTCGCCGCCGCCGACGCCCAAGACGGCACCTTCAACAAACAAGGCTGGCTCAAAACCGGCATGATCTCCCCGCGCATGACCGAGCTCTACACCACCGAAGCCTTCAACCGAAACGCCGACTCCGAACCATTCCGCAAAGCCGTCGGACAACTTGACCGCGCATCCAACATCTTCCGCAACTCCGTCTCCAACATGCTCGTCGTCGCTCCCGACGCGCCAGACGATCCATGGAAACACCTCGGCGCCCTCCCATCCTCCCACCCCGCACGCGTCGCGTCACAGCAACTCGCCGACGCATGGCGCGCCGGAGACGCCCAAGCCGTCAACGCCGCCGCATCCCAGCTCGCAACACAGCTCAAATCCATACACCCCGAGATCCAAGCCAGCGCCAACGCCAGCGTCGAATCCATCTACAACAAAGCCAACGCCTTCGAATGGGGATTCTGGATCTACCTCCTCTCCCTCGTCTCCCTCATCCTCGCATTCGGTACCGGACGCAAATCACTCATCACGCTCGGCGTCACCCTCCTCTTCATCGCGATCGCATTCCACGCGTTCGGATTCACCCTCCGCTGCATCATCGCTCAGCGCTTCGCGATCCAGAACCAGTTCGAGTCCATGACCGGCATCTCGCTCTTCGCCGCCATCGTCGGATCCGTTATCATGCTCGCCAAACGCCAATGGCTCTTCGGCGCCGCCGCCGCGGGAACAGGATTCCTCGTCCTCATCACCGCCACCCAAACCGGAATCCCAGGAGAAGACATCGGACGCGAAGCCGCGATCCTCAACACCTCCGTCCTCCTCAAATACCACGTCACCACCGTCCTCACGTCCTACGGCCTCATCACCCTCGGATTCATCGTCTCCCTCTTCTACCTCGCGACCCACTACGCCAACAAATACCTCAAAGCCCCAACCCCAGCCATCGCCGCCACAGGTGCAGTCGCCCCAACAGAAGAACCCCTCGCCGACGCCGCACTGGGGATCGAAGAGAACAAAGCGGGAGTCGCTCGCACCCTCAAAGACCTCGACACCGCACAGATGACCATCCTCCAACTCGCCTTCTGGACCCTTGGAGTTGGAACGCTTCTGGGCGCCTGGTGGGCCGACCACTCCTGGGGACGCTGGTGGGCCTTCGATCCAAAGGAAACCTGGGCGCTCGTCACCTGGATCGTCTACCTCATCGTCATCCACGCCCGCTTCATGCAACTCAAAGACCGAGGCCTCACCACCGCCTGGCTCTCCGTCATCGGCTTCTTCGTGATGCTCTGGACCTACTTCGGAGTCAACCTGCTCCTGCCGGGTCTGCATGCATACGCGTAATTAGGCCTTGGATGACATCATACTTCCGTGACGACGCACTTCTCTTGGATGAGCCTACTCATTCTTGACGTGGTTGTGCGATTGTGATAACTTACGTAAGTATCACATCCAACTTAAAGTGTGAATGAATGCGAGTTGAACAGAATCAAATAAAGATTGCTATTGCTCTATTGTTTGTTGGGGCGGTGGTGATTTTTGCGACAGTTCGTGTAGTTGGATTCGTTCACAATCCCAGAAAAAAATCTGCTGCGAATTCACAATCACAAATAATCGAAACACGCACCCAAAACTATGACCAGAACCTGCTCCACGAGGGACTGGAGGACTTCGTGAGCGCGTTGATCGAACGTGTGCGAGTGAGCTTTGGGATGTTGCAAGTTGGTCAGCAACCAACTGCAGGTGATGCCCAGCAGATAGCAGAGGCATTCGGTGAGTTTGTTCGTTTACACCGTGTGGGCACCCGTGAAGAGTTTCTTGAGTATCGCAACAGACGGGGTCTACCAACGCAAGTCGCACTTCAAAAAGAGGATATCCAATCGGCTGAACGAACTTGGAAATCCTCTTCAGCTTGGGCGAAACATACAGATATCGATACTGGTTCTATTGAAGTCATCCCTAGAGTTGTCAACGGACAAATCAACCAGACCAATGTCGAAGAGTTGAAGTTTACTCGGCCAAGGGAGATTCGGACAGGAGGATGGCTGTCAAGGGGAGACACAGGGGGATTCTCAGCTTATGAGCTCCGCTTACCAATTGTGGTGCCATCGGTCGATGCAAAGGAAGACCTTCCGATAGAGATGGGCTTTGTGTTTATCGATGATGGCAAAAATGGTGAGTGGTCAGTTGTTGAGGTTCGCACTTACCGTGTCCCGCAAGGCAAGTATGTATTTACGCCATACCCATAGTGACATGTTGAATAGACACTCCCGTAAATCAGGATTTACACTCATTGAGTTGCTTGTCAGCGTAGGCATCGTTGCTTTGCTTATAGGGATACTCCTCCCGGTTCTCGGAAGTGTTCGGGGAAGATCGCGAGAGTTGGTAAGCAGTGTCAACCTCAGGACAATCGGTGGGCTCATCGAACAGTATGTGACCGAGAACAATGAGTTTTATCCGCAGTCTGATCCTGAAAAATTCTATCTCAATCCCAATGGAGTTCAGTCAACCATAGCGCATTGGGCAATGTCAACTTACTGGCATGATTTCTTTGCGGAGCAATACCCATGGGACAAATACAAAGATGTATTCACTTCGCCGGGTTCGCTCAGAGGTGTTGATAGCGATCAGTTCACCACTCCAGTCCTGTCCTCATACCAATACTCCGCGTCCTTCCTCGGCGATGCGTCAATATGGACTGATCGCGAAATCAACGAAGGTGACTGGGATCGATTAGAGCGATCTGTAAACAGGAGCCGGGTGTACTCGCCTTCTGCAAAGGCAATCATGTGGGATGCGGAACTGCCACAACTGCGACGGCATTTAGAGTTTGATGAGTACGGAAACTTGAAAGAGTTGTCGCCAATCTTGTTTGTAGACCAGCATGTGGACACACATATCCAAGCAGAAGCTTCCACTTCATACTTTAATCGCGCTACTTATGCCGCTTTCCCAATTCAAAAACTACACAATACAATGAATGGTGTCGCTGGAAGAGACTATTAAAACACCATCAAAGTAGCATCAACTCTCAATCGGAAGCGGATCCTCAGCCCGTCCCTCCGCCCAGTCCTTGAACTTGGGCCAGAAGATCTCTTGGATCAGGATCTTGACGCACGCCGCGATCGGGATCGCGATCAGCAAACCGAACACGCCGAACAGCGCCCCGCCCGCGAGCGACGCGAACAAAATCGTCGGCGTGTCCATCCCCGTGCTCTTGCCCTGAATCAAAGGCGTCCACACATAATCATCGAGCGCCTGTCCAAAGAAGTACAGAATCGTCGGAGCACCCACAACCCAGTACCACTCGCCCCGCAGCCCCGTGTGACCCTCGAGCCAAAGCAGCGAGATCGCAATCGGCACACCAACCAGTGCGAGGTACGGCACAATCGAAAGCACCGCAACCACAGGACCCAAGATAAACGCACCCGGAACACCGATCGCAAAGAACCCGATCGAGAACACAATCGCCTGAATAAACGCGATCGTCAATCGACCACGAATGAATCCCGAAATCACGGCATCAAACTTCGTCAGCAGATCAATCACACGATCGCGATTCTTATCCGGAAGCAAGCTCGCGCCGAACCCCTTGACCTTGACCCACTCCGTCGCGATGAAGAAGAAAAAGAACGCCGTGACGAACCCCATAAACCCGAACCCAAACGCGGCGCCGATGAACGAGAAGAACTTGTTCACCATATCGATGCCGACACTCGCCGCCGTCTCAGCGACCTGGTCCTTGTTCTCCAGCAACCAATCGTTGATCGCCGCCAGTGACTGCCCGACAACACTCTCCTCGTTATCCGCGTTGCGGATCGAGTCGTGGATCGTGATCCACGCGCCGCCGATCTCTTGATCCGCCAGCGACTGATGCGCGTCGTCCATGTCAGGGATCTGCTGCGCCTTCTGGACCGCATCGATGTTGTTGAGCATCCCCTGGCCAAAGCTCACCATCTGCGCGATCCCGAACGACGCGCCGATCGCCGACGGGATCGCGACGAGCACGACCATCGCCGTGATGATCCCGATGACCGACGTCCGTCGAGCGATCCCGAACTTATTCATCGACCACACAATCACCGGCTCAAACAGGTACGCGAACAACAGCGCCAGCAGCAACGGCACCGTGACGACCGACGCCTTCTGTCCGATCAGCACCAGCGCGAAAATGCCCAATCCAAGGAGGATGTCACGGACCGGCTGCATCTGCCAGAGGTGGAGCTTGGACCACGCGGGGTACATCGGGTTATGCTTGTCGGAGTTTTGAGAATCACTGGTCATGCGACCAGTATATCAGGAGCCGACCGGCTCCGGCGAGCCCGGGACCTGCGGCGAGGCGAACTCCTCCGCAAAGTCATACACATCCTCGAAGTCCTCGATCGAGTCCTCGTCAGTGGTCCGCATCAATCCCGCATCGACGAGCGCGAAGATGATGCTCCCGAAATCACGAGTCTCGTAGATGCCCCATTTATTGAGCACGGATTTGGCGAGGAGCCCGTAGCGATCGATCGCGTGGTCGCGGAGTCCCATGCAGAGCTGCGTGCCGCTGACATGGCGTGAATCGTCTACGAGTCCGAGGTCGTGGGATGCCTGGTCTTCTGGTTGGCCGTGAACCATCTGCGCGGTATGAGCGAGTCCATCTCGGATGAACGGGAAGCAGGCCGGGGAGTATCCGCCGGCGTCTTGGAAGATTTGCTGGAGATCGATGGTGTGTTGGTGCATGAGTTCGCTCCGATTGTTCCACGTGGAACAATGCCGTACCAGAACAACCGCTGGTTGGGAATTGTATTCCCGTACTTCCCCGATCGGGGGATTGGGGGTTGGTTCTTGACCTTTTCGTATCTGGGTGGGGGATGGATTCGTCAAAAAACCGCAGATTTGCGCACAAGAGGGGATATCGGTGGGAATAGACACGGTGGGTGATCCAAAGCGTAAAAATAGGCAAAGACCTCTAAGGTGCGTCTGAGGTGTGCTGGGAAGCGAACTCGATATCAACAGAGGAGGTCACATGGGTCGTGCATTCATCAAGCGTCTAGTGGTTTCGGTGCCGTTGTTGATCGGTGGGGTCCTGTGTGTGTCGATCGCATCGTGTCGATACCAAGATCTGGGGGGGCGGGAAACTGATGGTGAACGCGACGCCGAGAATCAGTTGTACTTCCCACAGATCACGGCGAAGAACCTCAACAACGAGGAAGTCACGCTACCGGATGATCTTTCAGAGAATCCGGCGTTGGTGCTCGTCGCGTTCAAGCAGCGGCAGCAGGTGAACGTGAATACCTGGCTGGATCAACTCGATCTGATTGAGTCCACCATTGATGGGGTTCGGGTCATTGAGACGCCGACGATCTCTGGGAAGAAGTGGGGGTGGATGGCTGGGTTCATCGATGGCGGGATGCGTTCGGGGATTCCCGATCCTGAAGCACGCGCCAGAACAATCACGCTCTACACGGATGTCGGGACATTCCGGCAGGCGCTTGGGCTCGAGAGCGAAGACACGATCTACGGCGTGCTGCTTGATGAGCAAGGGGAGGTGATTGAGGTTGTCGATGGGGACTTCGAGCAAGGAAAGCTCGATCGGTTGGCTCGCGCGATCGACTGAGCTTTATGGGCAGCCGTCGGCGAAGGCGCTGAGGAACGCAGAGATGTCGAGGAAGTTGTACGAGCCGTCTTGGGTGAAGTCGACGGTGTAGTCTCTCATGGGATATGCGACGAGAAAGATGGCGATATCACTGAAGTCGAGTATGCCGTCTTCGGAGAGGTCCGCGGGACAATCGGGGCAATCGCTCGCATCGATCGCTTCGACCCCTTTGCCTGGCATTGCAAGGTAGACGAGTTCATCTTTGACAACGAGCTCATACACAAGATCATCGATGTGGTATCGGGTGATCAGTTCGGGTTCGTATGGATTACTGATATCGATGAGGTTGAGTCCGTATGAATCAGAGGTGAATCCATCTCTTTTGTCCGCGAGATAGGCGGTGTTGCCTCGTATAGCAAAGTCTCTTGGGTCCCAGCTTTGAGACGTGTGTTGGTACGACCCCATGAGTTTCGGGGTTGATGGATCGGTCACATCGAGGATGTGCAATCCTGTGTCCTTGTCTAGTACATACGCGGTTGTGTCGATGATCTCGGCTGCGGATGTGACTGTGACGTCATACGTCGTCAGCAGTCTGGGAAGTTGAGGGTCACTCACATCCAAGATGTGGAGGCCGCCTTCGCCACTTGAAGCATACAGCGTTGTGCCGTCGATGGTGAGCTTCTCTGTGATTCCGGGGATATGGCGGGAACTGAGGATCGATGGATTTGTTGGGTCTGATACATCGAGGATGTGGAATCCGTCACGAAAGTCAGCGACATAGGCGAGCGTGCTATCAACGATAACGCATTGTGCAAAGTCTGGGATGTTGTTTGTTCCGATCAGTACGGGATTGCTTGGATCGCTGATATCAACGACAAGGAGCCCCGCGGTCCGGGCTGCGATGTAGGCGATGCTCCCCACGACATGTACCGCGTTGGCGCTGTCCGGGGTTTGATACGATCCGATGAGTGATGGATTCGATGGGTCAGAGAAGTCCACGATTTGGAGTTCATGGAAGTTGTTTGCGGCGTAGATGGTTGATCCGATGACTTGGATTTGGTAGATATTTTCTGTGTCGAATGTGCCGAGGTTGGGTGGGGTGGTGGGGTTGCTGAGATTGAATATCTGCAGTCCTGATTGTCTGGCTGCGACATACGCGATGCCGTCAACGACTTGTACTTCGGATGCGTACCCCAGGTGCGTGTCTGAGAGGCCTGGGATTTGGTCAAGGCCGATGAGGGTGGGGGAGTTTGGGTTAGAAATATCAAGCGTGATCAATCCCGCATGATTTGTGGCGACATATGCGCGAGTACCTTCGACCACTGTATGGAGTGGTGTATCGGGGAGGCGGATGGATCCGCGGAGTTCAATGTTGTCGGGTTCGCTTATGTTCAGGATATCGAAGTCTCTACCTGAGCAGAGAAATGCCAGGTTGTCTTTGATGGTTACATTTCTTGTGTTGCCTGTGCGATAGTTTCCTATCAATACGGGTGTTTGTGGGTTGCGTACATCGAAGATTTGTAGGCCGCTGTTTCCGTCGGCGACGTATGCCTTGCCTTCGGAAACGGTCACGCTTGTAGCTGATCCCTCGGTTTCTGTGGTGCTGAGCAGCACGGGATTTGAATGGGTGCTCACATCAACAATGTGCATCCCACCTGCATCTGTGAAGTATGCTCTATTTCCTTGTACTTCAAGACTTCTGTTGAAGTTGTTGCTCTCGAGGGCGCCAATCTGTATCGGGGTCGATGGGTCACTGACATCAAAGATGTGCAAGCCGTCGGTATAGAACAGCACAAACGCTATTGATCCTTGAATATCAACGTCAGATGCGGGAGACTTGGTTTCAAATGAACCAACTGCATCCGGTGCGTAGGGGCTACTGATATCGATGATTTTCCAGCCTCTGGTGCTTCCGCTGGCGATGTATGCGTACTGGTCTTCGATTTCTATTGTGGTAAAGGAGTCCAGGTTGGGCGAGATGTATCCGCCCATTGCCGATCTGAGATTACAGAGGATCCCGTCGGCCTTTGCTTGGGGAGTCAAAAGCACAAGCACAGTCAACATAATTACGAGTGAATGGATGGAACGGATCAAAGGTCGAGTTCTCGTTTGCATGGATGTTGTCACAAATGGGGTTGAGTTTACATTGGATTGCGATCCGTTGCAATGGAAAATCGGAGCTTGATGATCCTGGATCGGATGGACTCTGTTGAGATTGGCGCACAAAAAAACGCCCGCTTGGGGCGTGTTTGGAGATGGGTTTATTGGTCTGAGCTGCTTTACGGGCAACCGTCGGCGAAGGCGCTGAGGAATGCGGAGATGTCGAGGAAGTTGTAGTTTCCATCGGTGTTGAAGTCCGCGGCTGGTTCCTGCATGCTGTATGCGGAGAGGAACGCGGAGATGTCGAGGAAGTTGAGGTCGCCTTCTTGGGTGAAGTCGGCGGGGCACGACGTGACGCTGCAGTCGGAGACGTCGATCATCTGGAATCCGAACTGGCCGTTGGAGAGGCAGGCGGTGGTTCCCGAGAGTGAGACGCGCTGGGTGTCGCCAGCTTGATCCCATGTGCCGAGCAGAGCGGGGGCTGTTGGGTCGCTCGCGTCGATGACCTGCATGCCTCCGATTCGGATGTACTCGTTTTGGCCGTTGGAGTAGCTTGCATCGTAAGCAACACACACGTTGGTTCCGATGACTTCGACGTTAAGGGCGTCGCCTTCGGTCTGAATCGATCCGAGCTCTTGAGGATTTGCTGGGTCGCTGATGTCGAGGATGATCAGTCCGGAATCGAACTGGCTCGAGCGGTCGTAGCTGAGGTAGGCGATGTCGCCGTCGACTGCGATGCCCGCGGCGCGATGGGATGGGTTGGAGAGGGGGAAGGTCGCGATCAGCGATTCGAAGTTGGGGTTCGAGGTGTCCACGATGTGGAGTCCCTCGGAACCTGCGGCGAGGTAGGCGGTGGTTCCGTCTGCGACGAAGTCACGCGTGTTGATCGAGAAGTAGGTGGTGCGCAGGAGCGTTGGGTTCATCGGATCGCTGATGTCGATGCTGTGGAAGCTGCCGTTGGATCCGACGGTTTGCACGTGAGCGATATTGCCATCGAGGGTCACGTCAACGAGCAGCGGCAGAGTCGATCCTGGGATGCTCCCGAGCAGTGCTGGGTTGCTTGGATCGCTGGCGTCGATGACAAAGAAGCCGTCGTTGTTGGTTGCGACGTAGAGCGTATCGCCGTCAGCGGCGATGCCGTTGGCGTACTCGAGTCCGGTGAATGAACCGATCGGCATTGGGTTCGCTGGATCGGTAATGTCGTAGAACTGGACGCCGGACTCGAAGTCCGCGACATACGCGTTCGATCCAGACACGGCGACACCGCGGGCAATGTCCGGTGTGTCTTGCGAGCTGATCAATGGGGTGCCGGCGTTAGTGATGTTGTAGACCTGGAATCCTGTGTTGCGGTCAGCGATGTAGGCGACGTCACCAACGAGGGTGATGTCTTTGGTGTTGCTGAGCGTGTCGTCGATGTAGCCGTAGAGTGTTGGCGATGCCGGGGTGCTGACGTCGATGATCTGGACACCTGATTCGGAATCAGCGATGTAGGCGAGGTCGTTGCTGACAAAGACTCCGGTCGCGGTGCCTTCAGTGTCAAAGGTAGTGACAAGTGAGGGTGATGCGGGGTTGCTGATATCGAAGATGTGCATCCCGAGTCCGCTGCTGGCGGTGTAGGCCATAGATCCCGAGACTTTGAGATCAACGAGGTTGCCCGAGTCGCCTCCCATGTTGTAGCTCCCGATCTGCTGGATGCTCGCGGGGTTGCTGATGTCGAGGGTGACGAGTCCAACTCCGGAGTAGATCGCGTAGGCGGTGGTGCCGACGATCTGGATTTCTCTCGGATCACCTGGAGCGGCATAGGTATCAACGAGTGATGGTGAGGCGGGGTTGCTGACGTCGATCACGCGCAGTCCGAGCTCATCATCGGAGAGGTAGGCGTAGTTCCCGGAGACCTGGACGTACGACGCGAAGTCTGAGTCGTAGGTTCCCAGGAGTGTTGGCATTGTCGGGTTTGAAACATCGAAGATGAATAGGCCGTCAAGTCCCGCGGCGACGTAGGCGGTGGTGCCTTTGACGACCAGGTTGTAGAGGTTTTCGAGGGAGTTGTATGATCCGAGTTGTTGTGGGTTTGATGGATCGCTGATGTCGTAGACAAAGAATCCGTTGAATGTGGTCAGGTACGCGGTGCTTCCCTGGGTGACCACGTTTCTTGCAAGACTGAGCTGTGAGTCGGCGCCGAGGAAGTTCTGGGCGCGACAGGGGATGCCGTCGGCGAGCGACTGGGATCCGAGGAGCAGCGGGAGGGCAAGGAGTGCCGCGGCGGGTGTGGTGGATTGGTGTTGGAATAACTTTTTCATGATCTTTCTCTCGTATGGGTGAATATGAGAATGCACAAACTACCTAACGATACCACATAGATGGGCTTGCTCATAGCCAATTGCCTAAGAGTCTGGTCCAAAGTGTCATAAAAAACGCTGAATGCGTGAGATTGCGCGTTCCACAGCCCTGGGGCTCTATCCAAGGGCACCTATTTTGTTAGGTTTTCTTGATAATTTAGATGTCTTGTATCTGGCGTAGGTGGTATTCCTGATGGGCGAAGTAGTCTTCGATCAGGTATCCGAGCGTGCTGGGATTGTCTGCTGGGAGCTCGCGGAAAGCCATGGTGTGGTAGGAGTGGGTGTCGTGGAGCGCGTCGAGGATGTCGAGGGGGATCTTGGTGACGATCTCGCAGATGTGCATGTTCAGTGAGCACCAGAGGGTGACAAGCTCTTCCCAGTCGGAGTTCTGGTAGTCTTGGAGGTCGACCCATTGCTCGTGTTTGTAGCCGTTGAAGACGAGAGAGCCGGTGATTTGTGCTTCGATGATGCGCTGGTGGTTGACGGATGCGGAGTCGATCAAATGTCCAAGCACTTGCTTGCGTGACCATGCTCCCTCCTTGCGAGGTACACGCATGTCCTTGTCTTCGAGCTCGAAGAGTGCCTCAGCGATCTCGGCGATGCGGTCGGCGTTGAAACCCAGTGTTGAGAGCGGCATTGGTGGACCTCCGTCTGCTTAGCGGCGTTTCTTTGGTTTGCGCTTCTTGACGCCTCGGGATTTGGATTTGGTGGCGCCTTTCCCGAATCCTGGGAGTCCTCCGAGTCCCATGCCCCCTCCGCCGCCGCTGAGTGATTGGGCGAGCGCGGCTTTGCCTCCGGCGCCCATGCCTCCCATGTTTTTCATGAGCTTGGAGAGCATCCCGAACTGCTTGGTGAGCTTCCCGACTTGGTTCGGATCGGTGCCTGAGCCCTTGGCGATGCGCTGCTTGCGTTTGTGGTTCACGATGTCCGGCTTCTTGCGTTCTTTCGGGGTCATGGATTGGATCATCGCTTCGGTGCGATCGAGTTCTTTCTCGTCGATGTCGATGTCCTTCATCATGGACCCGACGCCTGGGAGCATACCCATAAGTGATTTCATAGATCCCATGCGGCGCATCATCTTCATCTGCTTGAGGAAGTCGTCCATATCGAGCTGACCTTTGGCCATCTTCGCTTCGAGTGCTTTCGCTTCGTCCTCGGAGACTTGTTCTTGTGCTTTTTCGACGAGCGAGACGACGTCGCCCATTCCCAGGATCCGTCCCGCCATGCGTTGGGGGTGGAAGGGTTCGAGGGCATCGAGTTTCTCTCCGACCCCGATGTAGCGGATCGGGGCGCCGGTGACTTGTTTGACAGACAACGCCGCGCCGCCTCTCGTGTCGGAGTCGAATTTGGTGAGGATGACGCCGTCGACTTCGAGCTGTTGGTGGAACGCCTTCGCGGAGTTCACGGCGTCTTGTCCAGTCATCGCATCAACAACGAGGAAGATGTGGTGCGGATTGAGCATCGAGCGGACGGACTTGAGTTCGCCCATCAGTTCGTCGTTGACATGGAGTCGGCCGGCGGTGTCGAGGATGAGCACATCGACGCCTTTGGCCTTCGCTTCTTTGAGGGCGTTCTGGCAGACTTGCACAGCGACGCCGACGGCTTTGCCGTATTCAGCGGTTTTGTCGTGCTCGCCGTAGAAGTGGACCTGGGAACCGCCGGGGAGTTCGGTGTTGGCTTGGTTGGCGACGGTTTCGAGCTGATCGACCGCGGCGGGGCGCTGGAGGTCCGCGGCGGCGAGCATGACGGAGCGTCCCTGTTTTTTGAGGACTCCCGCGAGCTTGCCACAGGTGGTGGTCTTTCCGGAACCCTGGAGGCCGCACATCATGATGACGGTGGGGCCGGGGGATAGTTTCATGATGCCGGGAGGGGAGGGTTGTTCCTCGGCGTTTGGGTCACCTCCGAAGAGCTCGATGAGTCTTCTGTGGACGATGCCGATCATTTCCTGGCTTGGTTTGAGCGACTTGGTGACCTGCTGACCGATCGCGTCGGTGAGGACGTTCTTGCAGAACTCGTCGGCGACCTCGTAGTGGACATCCGCTTCGAGCAGCGCCGAGCGGACCTCGTCCATGGATTCGCGGACATTGGATTCGGAGATGGAAGCGTTTCCTGAGAGTTTGCGGAACGCGTTGTTGAAACTGTCTGAGACTCGATCGAACATACAGAACTCCCGCGATTGCTCGCGACCGGTTTGTGATGTTCAGGGCCGTGACCGCAGCCGGGGGAGTCTAGCGCTTTGATTGGAGCCAGGTGTGGAGTTTGTCGTGGTCCCATGTGTTCACGCAGAGGTCAGGTGTGAGCCAGCCGCGTTGTCCGGTGAGGACGCCGAAGATGAGGTTGTCGTAGTCGCTCGCGTGGTGGACATCGCAGTTGATCGCGATCTTGCATCCCGCTTCCACGGCGGCGCGGACGTGCGTGTCGCGGAGGTCGAGGCGCATCCAGTGGGCGTTGATCTCCAGCGCCACATCGTGCTCGATCGCGGCGGCGATGAGCTCATTGATATCGGGTTCGAGTCCAGCTCGGCGCTGGATAAGCCGACCTGTGGGGTGTCCGATGATGTGGACGCTTGGGTGCTCGATCGCTTTGAGCAGACGCTTGGTCGCTTGCTTGGGTTTGGCGCGGAGTCCGGCGTGCGGGGACGCGACGACGATGTCGAGCGCGTTGAGTAGGTCGTCGTCGTAGTCGAGCGATCCATCGACGAGGATGTCGACTTCTGATCCCGCGATGACGGTGAGTCCATCGAACGACTCGTTGAACTTGTGGACGGCTTTGATCTGCTTCTTGAGTCGATCGGGTTTGAGTCCGTTGGCGATCGCAGAGGATTGCGAGTGGTCGGTGATCGCGAGGGTGTGGAAACCTCTGGATTTGGCGATCGTTGCGGATTCTTTGAGCGAGAGCTTGCCGTCGGAATCGGTGGTGTGGGTGTGGAGATCGGCTTTGATGTCGCTGAGCTCGATGAGGTGGGGGAGTTCATCAGTCTGGATCTCGCCTCGGTCTTGCCTGAGGGTTGGCGGGACGGAGGCGATCCCGAGCGCGAGGTAGATGCCTTCTTCTGTTTCGCACGCGATGGGGTCGTTGCGGTCGTCGTTATTGCGGAAGAGGCCGTATTCGTTGAGGGTCATGCCTTGCTTGATCGCGAGCTTGCGGAGCGCGACGTTGTGGTCTTTGGAACCAGTAAAGTACGCGAGCGCGGCTCCCCACGATTCAGCGGGAACGATGCGGAGGTCGATCTGGATCTCCGCTGGGGTCGAGAGGTCTTTGAATCGCTCGCTCGCGGACGAGAGCTCGTAGCGGACGGAGGACTTGGTGTCGCCATTGGCGAGGACGCGCGTGACGGCGGGCATGGTGGTGAACGCTTCGCGTGCGTCGTCTGGATCGTCGGTGACGATGAGGATGTCGATATCGCCGATGGTTTCTTCGCCGCGCCGGAGCGATCCCGCGTATTGGGCTTTCTTAGTGCCCTTAACTTCGAGCATGTGCTCGACGATGGATTGAGCGACGGGGAGCGCGAGTCCGAGGTGGAGTCGGTCTCCCGAGCTTTCCATGAACTCGATCGCGGCGATGATGTTCTCGATGGTCTTGGCGCCCATGCGTGGGAGCTCAGCGACGCTGCCTTTGGCGATCTCGTTCTTGAGGTCGTTGATGGACTCGATCTTGAGATCGTCCCACATGAGTTTGACGGTTTTGGGACCCAGTCCTGGGATAGAGAGGACCTCCATGAGTCCTTGCGGGACCTGCTCGGAGAGTTCTTTGTGCTCGGAGATGGATCCGGTTTGGGCGAGCTCGATGAGTTTGGTCGCGGTGCCTTTCCCGATGCCTTCGAGCGCGGTGAGGGCTTTGACATCCTCGGCTTTGGCGAGGGGCTCAAGATCGGTGGTCTGTGCTTTGAGCTCGCGGGATGCTTTGCTCGCGGCGTTGACTCGGAAGCGGTCGGACCCAGTCAGTTCGAGCATCTGTGCGATCTGGGCGAAGATGTTGGACGCGGTTTGATTGAAAGCCATGCACGATGGTAGTGCCGGATCGGGTGAGGATCAGTCGGAGAAGTCCGCGACTATTTGCGCCTCGACGGCTTGGACGATGGTTTCTCTTTGATCTTCTGGGACGAGCATGAGGGCGGCGACCCAGCGCCTGACGAGGGGCATGGACTCAGGTTTGCAGAGCTCAAGCATCAGGGCCAAGTGGTCGTTGGGCGATAGCTCTTGCGATGCGCTTGGCGGTGTGGTCATCGCTTTGTTGGTCTTGTCCGGCTCCGATTGTGTCATCACTGCTCCCTTGCTGGTCTGCAGGGATTGTATCAGACGCGGGCTTGGGCTCGATGATCGGGCTTGTGGAAGCGTTGAGCTTGGTTTCCATCATCTGCACGAAGCGATCCAGACGATCGACGCGTTCGATGAGCTGCGTGAGGGTGTTGGCGATGGCGCCCATGAGTTCGTTGGGATCCGCGTGCTTGAGCGCGTGGGACTTGATGTCGCGGACTTTCATTGGACCTTGTCCGGAAAGGAGCCATTCGCCGGAGATGCCGAGGTTTCGGCAGAGGTTGGTCATGAACACAGCGCTGGGCGCTTGTCCCTGCATGTATCGACGCACAGTTTCGGGGTGCGTGTCGGTGAGTGTTCCGAGCTGTCGATATGAGGTATCACCGACGGCTTCGTTGAGACGATCGTGGAATGCGGATGTGGTTTGAATAGTGCTCATATCCACAGCATACACAAATGTTTGGTTCTGGGAAGGGGTATGAATCGGATCTGTGCGGGTCGATGCTCGTTTTTGGGCCATAAAGCACGGTTATGCGTTGGATCTACCGGCACACATTCCTGTGTGCGGGCGGGTGATGACACAGAAATGGGTCGAAAAAAATTATCCAACATCCCCGACGCCGAGCCATTGGCCGTGGGTTTTGAGGAGTCTTCGGCGGATCAGTGACTCATCTGGGGACTCGAGCTTTGGTGAGCGATCGATCCAGTCCGCGGCGTCGCGGCGGGCCATATTCAGGAGTTCGTGGTCTTCCAGTGGGTTGGCGACCTTAAACGGAGGCATCCCAGATTGGCGCGTTCCAAACACATCGCCGGGGCCTCGGATTTCCAGGTCGCGCTGCGCGAGGGTGAATCCTGAGGAGGATTCGACCATCGCTTCGAGTCTCCGTTTGCCGTCTTCTGTTTTCGGGTCCGCGACGAGGACGCAGACGGAGGGTTGGTCGCCGCGTCCGACGCGTCCTCGGAGCTGGTGGAGCTGCGCGAGTCCGAAGCGGTCCGCGTCTTCGATGACGATGACGCACGCGTTGGGGACATCGACGCCGACCTCGATGACGGTGGTCGCGATGAGGCAGTCGATGTCGTGGTTGCGGAAGCGGTGCATGATGCGTTCGCGTGTGTCGCGTTTGAGCTTGCCGTGCATCGCGGCGATTTTGACATCGTGGAGCTCGTTTGCTTCGAGTTCTTTCTGGAGGTCGCGGAGGTTTCGCGTCGGGGCTTTGCCTCCGAATGTCGAGCCGTCGGAGTGCAGGTTCGCGGTGGTCTTCCCTCCCGGCTCGATCGCGGGGACGACGATGTACGCTTGCTGACCCTGTTTGATTTTCTCGTTGAGCCAGTTGTAGACCGTCGAGCGCTTCTCAGGGGTGACGAGCTTGGTCGTGATGGGTTTGCGTCCCTTGGGGAGGTGGGTGATGGTGGAGATGTCGAGGTCGCCGAAGATGGTGAGTCCGATGGTGCGCGGGATCGGGGTCGCGGTCATGACGATGACGTGGGGGGTCTCGTTGGATGACTCGGCACCGCCTTTGACTCGCAGTTTCGCTCGCTGCTCGACTCCGAAGCGGTGCTGCTCGTCGATGATCGCGACGGCGAGGGAGTGGAACGCGACGGAATCAGACACGAGCGCATGAGTCCCGACGACGAGGTCGATCTCTCCCGACTCGATGAGCGCGAGGGTTGCTGAGCGTTGATCGGCGGGCATGGATCCGGTGAGCAGCGCGATGCGTGTGCTCGAATCCTTGAGCATGTCGGAGATGGAGAGGAAGTGCTGCTCAGCGAGGAGTTCGGTGGGCGCCATGAGCGCGGCTTGGTGTCCATGCGCGATGGCGCGGAGCATCGCGGTGACGGCGACGACGGTCTTCCCTGATCCCACGTCGCCTTGGATGAGTCGGTTGGTTGGGGTGGTGAAGGAGAGGTCGCGTGCGATCTCGTCGGAGACTTGTTTCTGGTCAGCCGTGAGCTTGAAGGGGATGCGTGCGGCGATGCGATCGTCGATCTCTTGGGAGGTTGGGAGGGCCGGGGACTGGAGCGTGGAGCGGAGGTGGGCGCGTTTCATGTGCACGCCGAGTTGGAGGAGCAGGAGCTCGTCGTACGCGAGTCGTCGTTTGGCGCTGCCGACCTCGTCCTCGTCGATGGGTGCGTGGAGCATGCGGTACGCATCGGCGAGGGTTGGGAGGGCGCGTTCCTTGCGGAACTCCTCGTCGAGGTGGTCTTCGAGGAGGTGGGATGCTTCGTGGATGAGCGGCTTGATGATCTCTTGGATCTGCTGAGAGGTGAGTCCATCGGTCGCGGGATAGACGGGGCGGTACTCGTCGTCCTGATCGGTCGAGAGGTGCTGGTCGAGTTGATCGTCTGGGATGATGGAGAACTTGGGATTCGCCATCTGCAGACCTGGCCCGAAGATCTTGGGGGTGCCTTGGACGTTGAGGTACATTCCGGGCTCGAGTTTCTTTGCGAGGAACGCTTGGTTGAAGAAGACGAGGTCCAGTCGTCCGTGCTGGAGTGCGTTGGGTGCGGAGTCGTCGATGAGGACGACCTGCAGGCGTGCTTTGCGGCCATAGCCGGCGACTTTGATGGCGCTGATCTGTCCGATCGCGGATCCGATGACTCCCGGCTGGAGGTCGTCGAGCGTGGCGCGAGCGCGGATCCACTCGTGTCGATGCGGCAGGTGGGTCAGGAGCGTCGCGAGATTGGTGACGCCGAGGGAAATGAGTTTGTCCGCGGCGTGCTTGTTGACGCGCGGGAGCTGATTGATCGGGGTGGTCAGCGAGAGGGGCAACGTGTCAGAGTCCGAGGGGGTTGTTGTGTGCGGGGGCGTTGTCGGCTTTGGTCTTCCCCTCGGGATTGGTCGCGGGATCGATCTCTCTGAGGTAGGACCAGGAGTAGATGCCTGTCGAATGTCCATCGGAGAAGGTGATCTTGAGCGCGTAGTTCCCGACCATTTCTGCGCCAGTTGCGACGATGTTGGCGGAGCTTGAGAGTCCATCGGGGAGGATGGTGAGGGGGTTGGAGTTCATCTGTTTGCGGAGCTCACGCATTTCGGCGCTTGGGGACATTTTGCGGAGGTACGCGATGGGGTAGAAGGATTCAACGCCGTCGGACCAGCGGACGCTGAGCCCGTGGTCTTTTTTGAGGTCGAGATGCTCTGGAGTGATTCCGCTTGTGCCCATGGTGATAGTGTATGGTCCAAGCAACACGGAGGGCACTGATGGGCGCGATGGAACGGCTGAAGACGGCGATGGACGACGCGGGCAACTGCGGATGCGTGGGGATTGATCCGGTACTTGAGCGATTGCCCGATGAGATTGAGGGCGATCCGATCCAGCGGATGCGTGCGTTCTGTCTTGGGGTGCTGGATTCGGTCGTGGGGAAGGTGGGGGTGGTCAAACCACAGTCCGCGTGCTTTGAGCGCTTCGGGAGCGCTGGATACGCGGTGCTCGAGGAGGTCGTGGGACGAGCGAAGGATCTGGGGCTTGTCGTGATCCTGGACGCGAAGCGCGGGGACATCGGTTCGTCCGCGGCTCATTACGCGGGCGGGGCGCACTCGATGGGAGCGGATTTTATTACGTGCTCTCCGTATATGGGGCGCTCGTCGATTGAGCCGTTCCTTGAAGCTGAGCTTGGTGTGTTTGCGCTGTGCCGAACGTCGAATCCCGATGCGGATGAGTTGCAGAGTCTTCAGATGAACGACGGCTCGACACTGGCGCAGCACACGGCGCGGATGATCACGGCTCTTGGAACGCAGGTCGGCGCGGTCGTGGGGGCGACGAACAACACGGCGGAGACTGGGATGCTGCGGAGCGAGATGCCTGGGGCGATGTTCTTGGTGCCTGGTGTTGGGGCGCAGGGGGGGACGGTTGCGGATGTGAAGGCCATGTGCATCGATGGTGCTTCGACCCACGGCGGTCTTGGTGTGGTGATCAACGCGTCGCGATCAGTGCTGTATCCGCAGCGGGAATCGGGTCAGTCTTGGACAGACGCGGTCGCGGACGCGGCGGGGCAGTTTGCGTGTGAGTGCGCTTCGCTGATTAGATAAGAAGTGGTTATAAAAAAGAAGAGAGGCCGACGGTTCGCACCGCACGGCCTCTCTCTTGCGTTTAGCACACCTCGCAGATGCGAAGGGTGGGTTGTGTCTTAGCGGCGACGACGTGAAGTCGCGAGACCACCGAGTCCGAGGAGCGCGAGCGATCCTGGTGTTGGGACGGTCTGGACGAGGATGCCGTCGAGCTGGGTGGTGCGTGCCTGGAAGTCACCTGCCTGGCTGTCGAACCACTCTGGCATCTGGAGGAGCATGGAGAGTCCACCAGAGAGTGCGTCGGTTGGGACCACGAAGGTCTGACCGGCGTTGCCTTCGAAGATGGAGTTGCCCGATTCGGTCGCGTTGTAGGATGCCGCGACGATCTGGCCGTCGAAGAATCCGAATCCGAACTGGTTGGTCCATGTTCCGACGAAGGTCCCCGAGAGGGTGTCGCCGTTGATGTCGGTGAGCATGAACGAACCCGATGCATCAGCGGTGGTCGCGGTGATGTTGGTGAGGTCCATGCTGAACTGGGAGTCGGCGCTGGTCGAGCCATCGGCGAATCCGGAGTTGAACAATGCGGTGGTCGGGAAACCAGCACCAAGGTAGTTGGTGATGTCGCCCGAGGTGCTGAGTGCGCCGGTTTCTGCGGCACCGATGTTGAGTGTGCTGGAGCCGTAGTCCCAGTCTGCACCCATGTCGGTGTACCCGAAGGTGGCCGCGAGATCAGCTTGTGCAGCACCAGCAACAGTTGCGAGCGCTGCGGCGCCGACGATGATTGACTTCTTCATTTCATTCCTCGTGTATACGTGTAAAGCTTTGGTATCGAACAACATTTCCCCAAACCCCACGAACGCAGGGCACGATGTGCTATAAGAAATACACCAGGACAGCGAAAACACCAGTAATCTGGGTGGATTTCCTAGCAATTCTGAGCTTCTCGTGAAGGGATCGTCCGATAATGCCGGGCGTGGACGTTCCGGAGTCAATGACACTGATCGAGGCGATTGGCTATCGGATTAGCATCGGCGAGCGAGGTCGCTCGGAGCAGACAGAGCGATCGCAGTGCCGAATGTTCGGAATGGGATCGGTATCAGTTTGAGTTGTGGGTGATCGTTATAGGGGCTTCTGATCGATGGTCAGGTCGTAGACAGAGAGGAGCTTGGTCTTGTCGTAGATCATTTCCTGGCGGGATTTGCCCACGACGTCGTAGAGCGGTGTGAGCTCGATCGCGTCGACGGGGCACGCTTCTTCGCACATGCCGCAGAAGATGCAGCGGAGCTCGTCGATCTCGAACTTCGCGGGGTATTTCTCGCGATCATCCCACGGGGATTCCGCGGCTTCGATGTGGATGCAGTTTGCGGGGCAAATAGTGGGGCACATCATGCACGCTACGCATTTGACGCGTCCCGCGGCGTCTTTGTTGAGGCGGTGAACCCCACGGAAGTTGCTCGGCTCGATCCCGCCTTTCTCGACGGGGAGGTCCTCGCGGCGCTGCTCAGGGTACTGCATCGTGTAGCTGGTGCGTCCCTGTCCGAAGGAGGTGAAGAAGTGACGGAGCGTGGTCCCGAATCCCCCGAAAATCGCAGGGAGATAGACGGCCTCCATCGAGGTCATCGGCTTTGGGGTGATGTCTTTGATCTGGTCGTCTGGGATGCTCATATCGGTGTGAGTATAGCGGCTATTGGAGCGTGTAGGGGGTGGCCGGGGGGCAGATCGGGCACGGAATATGTGTTTGGATGTGGTGAAGTCGGGCCGGCTATGATTCTGAGTTATGACCGATCGCAGGCCTGGGCCACCATTGTTTGAGCTGCTCAATAAGGATCAACCTGATCCGGAGGATCGTCACGACGCTGAACGCGAGCCGGCGCCGAAGAAGACGCCGGAATCCGCCCCAGCGAGCCAAGCTCCCGCGGCAACGATTGAGCAGCAGGAAGAGCGAGCGGCGCAGCGATCCGCTGGGGTCTCGCGTGCGGAGCGGTCTGCGGCGACGATGCCGGAGGAAACGAACCAAGGCGAGGGCGGGATCGTGCTGAGCATGCCTCGCGTGTATCTGCTGATCGCGCTCGGAGCCGTGTTGTTGGTCTTGGTGTGGGCGATCGCGTACAAAGCGGGGGTCGCAGACGGCAAACGCGAGATGGAGACGCTGATCCCCAACGATCAGCTCGTGCTCCCTCCGAACAGCGGCCTAGGAACCACTCCGAGCGGCGGGGTGTCCACCCAAGGCGAGGTGGATGACTCGGACGTGGGCGAGCCTCCTCGCGTCCCGGCACGTCCGGCGAGGGCTCTGATGACCGCTCAGGGGTATACCGAAGCGGATCCACGCGTTTCAGGGAACAACTATCTGCAGCTCGCGACGCTCCCTACCGAACAGGCGGCTGACGCGGTGCTGTTTATGAACGAGAACGGGATCTCAATCATCGGGGTCCCGGTGGTCGACTCGAGCGTTCGAGCAGGCAATAATCCCTCCCGCTATACCCTGTACTCCATTGGGCTTGCGGTCCCGGGCGGATCACAGTTCGGCGCAATGGAGTCACAACGCAACGAGCACAAGCGAGCGATCGCGAATCTCGGAGAGCGTTGGCAGCGGGAACGCCGCGGCGGATCGGACTTTGGAGAGTCCAAGACGCAGTGGGTGAAGTACAACTAAGCGGGCGAGTCCCGAGCATTTGAGAAGACAAACGGAGCACGCCATGAGTATCCACTCCTCACTGAAGACCGAAGGCAACCTGACCACCAAGCGCACTGTGATGACCCGCACCGAGCGTGTCGCGGCGCTCAAGGAAGAGAAGAAGCACACCAAGAAAGACGGTGCGCTCGGTCTTCCAAAGACCAAAGTCCGCGAGTAATCAGCACAAGCGGGTGGGGTTCGTCTCTCCATTCAGACAACTCAACGAAAAGAGGTTGACATGATTGAGCGGCTCATTGCGGATCGTGCGGGCGCGATCGATGCATCCGGAATCCGTCGAATCTTCAACCTCGCGTCCACGCTCAAGGACCCGATCAATCTCTCGATCGGTCAGCCCGATTTCCCGGTCCCCGAACCGATCCGCAGTGTCGCGATCGATGCGGTCGCGAATCACCAGAACGGATACACACTCACGCAAGGCGATCCCAAGCTGCTCGCGCGCGTTATCGAGTGGCTCAAACTCGATCTGGGATGGGACTGCGCCGTCACAGGTCAGGGAGCAGCGGGGCAACCCACCGCGTTTATCACATCAGGGACCAGCGGGGCGCTCACGCTCGCGTTCATGGCGCTGCTGAATCCTGGAGACGAGTGCATCATCCCTGATCCGTACTTCGTGTGCTATCCGCACCTCGCGACGCTGTGTGGCGCGAAGGCGGTGCCGTGTGATACGTATCCTGATTTCCGATTGACCGCTGAGCGTGTGGAGCCGCTCATCAATGAGCGGACGAAGTTTGTGCTGCTCAATACCCCTTCGAATCCGTCGGGTGTGGTGATCAGCAAGGAAGAGGGCGCGAAGCTGCGGGCGCTGTGCAAGTCCAAAGGCGTGCTGCTGATCTCTGATGAGATCTACGACGAGTTTGTCTTTAGCGAATCGCTTGGTGATGTCGCGAAGGGTGATGCGTCCATGAAGCGCTGTCCGTCTCCGGCGCGTGAGGACGGGGCGCACGAGGACACGCTGCTCATCCGCGGATTCGGCAAGACCTACGGCTGCACCGGTTGGCGACTCGGATACGTTGCGGGACCTTCCGCGATTGTCGATCAGATGTCCAAGCTCCAGCAGTACACCTATGTCTGCGCTCCGGCGCCGCTGCAAGCGGGCGTGGTCGCGAGCTTTGATACGGATATGAGCGTCCATGTTGCGGAGTACGAATCACGCCGGGACATGGTCATCGAGCGGCTCTCCAAGCACACCAAGGTCGCAACCCCCGGCGGCGCGTTCTACGCGTTTATCGAGGTCCCTGAATCGCTCGGACTCAGCGGGACGCAGTTCGCGGAGAAGTGCATCGAGCGCGAGCTGCTTGTGATCCCCGGCGGCGCGTTCTCGGAGCGCGACACGCACTTCCGCATCAGCTTCGCGACGGCGCGCGAGCGTCTCGAAAAGGGCCTCGATATCCTCGAATCCCTGCTCAGAGGCAACTAAACGGTTTTTAGAAGCGGATCTGGAGTCTCGCGAAGAGACCCTCTTGGTTCAGATCAGTCGTCACGGCTCCGAGGTCGAACTCGGAGCGGATGATCTGGTATCCGGCGCTCAGACCGATTCGATCGGAGATGCGCCAGTCGGATTTGGCGTTGAATCCGATGAGCGAGGACCCCACGTTGAGCGACTGGGTCGTCGCTTCGCCCGTCAGTGACCAGTCGCGCGAGATGTTCCAGCGGACCGCGGATCCGATGGTGGGGACGGCGATGACCTTGTGCGTCGCGTCGAGGATCTCGGAACCCCCGCCGTTCTGGACGCTCTTGGAGACGTTCGCTTCGATCGCGGTGACACCAGAGGTCAGCGAGAAATCCAGAGCGCCAGCGGACGCGGCTTTCCATTCGACTTCCATCTCGTAGAAGTTGTACTCGCCTTCACGCTGCGTCATGGAAGCGACGGACGTGTCGGTGCCGGGGAGTGAACCGGTGCTTCCGGAGATGTCGCCGTCGTTGAAGGTGGTGTTGCGATCGACGGAGAAGCGGAGATCGGTGTTGGTCGATTTGATGGAGTTGGTGGTGTAGTAGAGTTGTTCGATGCTCTCGCTCTCGATGTCGCGTGCGAGGCCGTTGATCGACATCTGGAACGCGGTGCTCGGCGTGCGCGATTGAACGAGGTCGATGTCGGCGCCTTGGGCGCGAAGATCGGTGAGCTTGAGAGTGGTGATCGAGATGCGCGACGGTTTGTTGTCTTGTTGGTTCTGGTAGACGGCGGCGAAGTCGCCTTCAGGATGAAGCATCATGCGCGGGCCGTAGAACGCGGATGCGTTTGATGGCGCTGCCGCGAGCACGCACGCGACGGTCAGACCAAGATGTGAGAATCGGATTCGACTCATGGAGTGAATTGTGGACTCGCGTCTCATAAAAGTCAAATCGGCGTTTCTTAGTGGTTCGTGTTCACAAACTTAGTAATGAACTGGATTGCATCCCTCAGTTGGGGTGAAAAAGAGGCGTCTTTGGGCGCAGGATTGGCCGTATTGAGCACATGATCCGCGCCCTGGAGCGCGGTCACTGTAGTTCCCAGAGCGCTCGCGATCCGCTCCCCAGCTTGGAATGGAACACCCGGATCGTCGGTGCCATGGAGAACGAGTGAAGGAATCTTGATCTTTGTGCACAGCTCGAGCACGTCGTGTGTGTTTGGTTCGTCGAGTTGTTCTTGCAACCACGACGCGTTGATCGGGAGCTCTTGTCCGGTGCGTGCGCTGGGTGTGGTCATCGATCCGTTCTCTAGAAGCTCGCGTTGTTGTGCATCGCTCAGACCATTGCATCGGTCCACGGCGTTGATGGTGATGATCCCGGCGAGATGCAACGACGGATCACGTCCGGCGGTGAGCAGTGTGGTCGCGCCGCCGCGCGAGTGGCCGGCGATGAAGAGCGGGAGTCCTGAGCCGTCGATCGCTCCGGTGTGGATCGCATCGAGCACGCAGTGCACGTCTTCGACTTGTCTATTCCACGTGTCAAACGCGAAGAGGTCCGGGCGCTCGAATGTTTCGATGGCGTTGGTCATCCCGGAACACGAGAAGTTGAAGCGGTGGACGATGGTGCCTGACTGTGCGAGCGCTTTTGCGAGGAGCGGGATGAAGCCGTAGTCCTTGTATCCCTTGAAGCCGTGGAGGAGCAGGAGGCAGGAGTGGGGGGTGTCGTCGGGGTGATCCGTGTTCCCGATGATGCGTCGTCCGAGATCGTTGGTGAGCGTCCAATCGGTGGTGTGCGTGGTCATGGTGTATTGTTGACGCGAAATTGCCGAGCATGAGCGGATCGGCTACGCTATCCCTCTATGAGCACGAATCAGCGGTCCAGATCGAGTTCCGACGCCCCCTGGGGCAAGCGCCCACCCAAAGGCGGCGAGCACGATCTGCTCAAAGGACCACGCTTGCGTCGTCAGGAGCTCTGGACCGCGATCAAGGTGTTCCGCGAGTTTATCAGGGGATTCCGAAAGCTCCACTTCATCGGTCCCTGCGTGACGGTCTTCGGCTCGGCACGTTTCAGCGAGGATCATGAGTACTACAAACTCGCGCGAGAAACCGGCGCGGCGCTGGCGCGTGCGGGATACGCCGTGATGACTGGCGGCGGTCCAGGGATCATGGAAGCCGCGAATCGCGGAGCACGCGACGAGAACGGCTTGTCGCTTGGATGCAACATCGAACTCCCGATGGAGCAGCACCCCAATCCGTATCTCGATCGCTTCGTGGACTTCGACTACTTCTTCGTCCGCAAGGTGATGCTCGTGAAGTATTCCAAAGCGTTCATCGTGATGCCGGGCGGGTTCGGGACAATGGACGAGGTCTTCGAGACACTCGTGCTGATCCAGACCAAGAAGATCGAGCGGTTCCCGATCATCGTGATGGGCAAGGAGTTCTGGGATCACATGCGCGTGTTCATCGAGAACGCGCTGATCGCGAACGCGACGATTGATGCCGTGGATATGGATCTGGTGCAGTGGACGGACGATCCGAAGGAAGCGGTGGAGATGATCGCGCGGTACGACGCGAATGGGGTTTAATGATCAATGAGAAAGTCGGCGAGTCGAGCTTTGAGTTTGTACTCTGCCAGCTCTCGCAGATCTTCGTCGGGGTGATCAAGGAAACGGACTGCGATCTGGTCGATCTGTTCATCAAACTCGGATCCGAGTTGCTCAGGTAGATTCGAGATGATCCAGTTTTGAACCTCAGGATCAGTGGAGTTGACAAACTCCCCGAAGTACTCAATCCATAAACCGACAACTTCGATTTCATACTGGAGCGAATCAATAAAGTACAAGTTTGGGGCAAGTGAGGGATCAACTTTGAGCTGTTCACTAATGAGCGGGAATGAGATTATTCCGCTCATATCATCGTGGGAGATGATACGAAGTACCAGCTCTTGGACACTAGTGTACCAGTCTTCCGATGGGTCTACTAAGTCATCAGAGCGTCCCCTCGCATCCAAAGCCGCCTGAACCGCTTCGTGATATTCATCAACGGGTGTCCTGCTGTTCAGAGGAGTAAGACGTTGGCAGAATGTCAGCGTGTTCAACGCAAGAAGGAGTGTGTCGGGGTCATCAGTGCGAATTCGCTCTGTCAGAAAGCGAAAAAACTCGTTGAGTTCTTCATCACTGAATCCTTGTGTAAGCATGGCAAGTGCGAAACTTCGGTTTCTGAGATCAGAGTGGTCTTCATGCGGACAGGAGTCGAAGTATATCGCGTAGAGATCAGTAGTGATTCCTGAGTCGATTGCGATGGTATATGCAGTGTAATTTCGTCCGTCGTAGTTGTGGATGAGATTGAGCTTGAATCCATCAGAGCGAATGGTGTGTTTGAAGTCGTGGAGGAGTTCGCTGCAGTATTGAACCGTTTGCTTATCGAGAAGTTTGTAATCGATTTCTTCGTCTTGTTGAATCATTTTCTCTCTGATTAAATTTCTAGCGATTGAGTATGGGTTGCTTTCATCGCCGTATTCCATCAGTTCCATGATTCGAATATGTAGTTTGCTGGGGTTGCTTGTGGTCACCGCATCGATCATGTCGGCGGCGCTGAGTTTGTACAACTCGTCTGTCTTTAAGGGAAGTCCCTTCCACTCGTTGTTTGAGTTGTGTGTCATATCGTGGCTGGCAGACTGGACCAGTGCTATCCGGATCGGATCCCAGCGGTCTTCGGGTGATGTGAGCATGCCTCTCAAGAGTCTGTTGCCAAACCAAGCGTTTTGTCTGGTTGTGCCCCAGTCGCCTGAAGAACTCTCGAGTCGGTCTTCAAGACATGAGTAGTACATCGCGGCGTTGGAATCCCAGTTGTTGTAGATCCAGTTCTCCGGGAGCCGTTCCCACCCAAGCATCAGAAACCAAGTCGGGACTACTGCGAGCCATTCGCCTGTATCGACTACGCGTTGTGACACGGAGAAGGTGTACCCGCCGGTGCTGAGGAAGAAAGCTGCAAGGACGAAAGGCCACTTGGGACGCCGTGACTTGGTGAAGGCGCGTTGGTTCTTTGCTTCATTGCCGCATTCTGGGCAGGTCAGGTTCTGAGCCGCGGACATGTCGTACCAGCAACGCGGGCATCGGATTCGGCCTCTCGCTCGATCGCCGATGAGTCCCCAGACGATGAGAAAGCCTGCAAAGACACACACGCTGGCGCTGACGATCCCGATCGGAGTGGAAATCCCGGTTGCGTCATATGAATATTCGGATTCAAGCTCGATCGCGTACGACGCGGTGAAGTACGCTGTCGCGGCACAGAGCACGAACACGGCGAGGGCGATCCATTTCGATTTCTTGTTGTACTGCGGCGCGAGCCGTTTGCGTTTGGTTGCGACCCAGTCCGACAGCGTGCGGACGATCACTGAGAAGCACCAGCACGACATGATCGATGCAATAATCCACAGCAATGTCAGCTCGATGCCCATTGGTCAGAGTATACAACAAGAACAAGATTGAGCAATCTCAGCAGACCTGAACGCCTTCGTGCTTGGTCTTCTCGATGAACAGCTCGCTGAGTTTCTTGGTCATCGGTCCCATTGAACCGGTGCCGATGGTTCGCCCGTCGATGTTGCCGACCCATGCGAGCTCGCCCATGGTGCCGGTCGTGAAGCACTCGTCGGCGTTGTAGATGTGAGTGAGCGAGATGTCGCGCTCGATGCAGGGGATGTTGTGCTCGTTGCAGATGTCGATGATCGTCTGGCGCGTGATCCCCTCGGGACACGCGGCGGTGGTTGAGGTCTGTACGACCGGGGTCGGATCTCCAGCGTGCGCGGGGTAGGGGGCGACGATGAACACATGCGTCGCGTTGGCTTCAGCAAGGAATCCACGCTGATCGAGCATGAGCGCGTCGTCGGCGCCCGATGCGTTGGCTTCGATCTTGGCCATGATCGATTGGATGAGGTTGTTGTGATGGATGTTGGGGTCCATCGTGTCGGGAGAGAAGCGACGGATGGATGAAGTCGAGAGATTCAATCCACTCGATCCCTCAGCGTCGCGATACACCGGTGGCTTGTGCTCGGCGAGGACGATCAGCGTCGGACCAGACTGGTTGAGTCTTGGGTCCATCCCCGAGGTGATCTTGGTCCCGCGTGAGAGGGTGATGCGGATGTGGACGCCGTCGGTCATGGTGTTGGCGGCGAGGGTTTTCTTGATCTGCTTGACGAGCTCATCACGCGTCGGGATCTGCGTGAACGCGAGCGCTTTGGCGCTGCGCTGAAGACGCTGGAGGTGTTCGTCGAGTTTGAAGATCTTGCCGTTGTAGACGCGGAGTCCTTCCCACACGCCGTCGCCGCCTTGGACGAGCGAATCGAAGGGTGAGATCCCGGCGTGGTCGCGGTGGACGAGCTCGCCGTTGATGTTGATGAGGAGGTCTTTGTTTTTGACGTTGAACTTCTGAAGCATGTGTGTTCTCTAGAGCTTGTGTTGTGCGAGTTGATCGTAGATCGCTTGGCAATCTTCGAGGACGCCCCTGAGTCGATCGGGGACTGGTTCATCCTTGGGGACATACGGCGAGAATCCGGTGGATTGATAGACGCTCGTGTACCAATGGGGCGCCCACACGCCGTCCTCTGGACGAGGTCCGGGCTCCCACGTGAGCATTGAGTTGTCGAACGGCACACCGATGCGATCGCAGAGGGTGTTTAAGGTCTTTGCGGGATCGGTGAGGACATCCTTTGAGTCCAGAACCGTTGGTATAGAGTCGGTGTGGTCTCTGACCCACTCAAAGATCCGCAGCAGCTGCGGAAGTCCGAGGTCTTCCGGGGTGGGGTTGTCGATGACCTTGATGAAACTCGTGATCATCGCGGCGGGTTCGCGGATCAGGATGCAGTTGGTGAGTGACGCGAGCCAATCCATGCCGCAGTCGTTGGTCAGATGGTGTGCCATGTGTTTCTGGTACCAGATCGGTTTGTTGTCTGGTATTGGGCCGGTGAGTATGCTGGCTAGCTTTCTCGGATCGGTGTCTTGCGATTCGATGACCTCTTGATAGACCGGATGCTCGGCGCGTTTGGATTCATCGAGTGTGCTGAGGTAGTGCGCGTAGAGGGGCTCGTCGCTGACGGCGCAGTCCGCACGAGCGCCCCATGAGCGCATCATCGCGGTGGAGATGTTGCGAGGTCCGGACCACATCGCGATCCGAGTGCTGCTCTGGGGGTTCTGAGCGGTCATGCAGCGGCATGGTATACCATGTTGGTCATGATCACACACCTGCTTAGCGTCGTCCTCGCGTTCGGATCGTTCTTTGGAGATCCCACGATGTCAGATGAAACCACTCCGTACGAGTTGATCGCGGAGGTGGTTGACCTCTCGATGACGGTCAACGATCAGGAGTACGCGTGCAAGGTCGTGATCAACAAAGCCGCGGAAAGGGGCGGGGCGGCGATCCTCTTCCTGCACGGCTACGGCGAGTGCGGCACCGACGGAGAGAAACAGCTCACCGTCGGTCTCCCCAAGCACGCGATGGAGAATCCGACCGATTGGCCCTTCGTGTTGATCGTCCCTCAGAAGCCGATCTTCAATACCGAGTGGGAGGATCACGAAGCGGCGCTGCTCAAGATGCTCGATGAAGCCGCGGAGCAGGGGTTGTATGATCCCGATCGTCTCGCGATCACAGGTCTGAGTCAGGGTGGGCACGGCACGATCATCATCGGTTCGATGCATGCCGAACTGTTCCAAGCCGCGGCTCCGGTATGCGGCTACACGGATCGGCGGATCTCTGAAGCGCAACAACGACTCGAAGAAATCGGCGCCAGCGCGAGCGACCCTTCGGTCGTCAAAGCCGCCAAGGCGCTGAGCGCAATCCCGACCTGGTTGTTCCACGGCGACGATGACACGGTTGTCCCGGTCAGCGAGTCGCGGTCCTTGCACGAAGCACTCCAAGAACTCGACGCGGATACCAACTACACCGAACTCGCGGGCGTGAACCACAACTCATGGGACGACGCGTACACAAGCACCGAACTCATGCAGTGGTTCCGTGAGCACCTAAGCGAATACACCAGCTCGCGATCAAGCGGTGACGGCGGTGAAGTAGTCCTTCACACTCGATTTGCCCTTGGTGTCGTACTCGTTCTTGATGGATTCAACGAACTCATCGAGCGGCATCGAGCCGAGGTCTTTCTCAGTCCCGAACGCACGCACGGACACGGCTCGGTTCTCCGCATCGCGCGGACCGACCACGACAAGGTACGGGATCTTCATCTCTGAGCCGTTCTTGATCTTCCCTTGGACGCGCTGATCCGCAGTGTCGCAGGTCGCGCGGATGCCCTGCGCTTTGAGCAGTTCGAGCACTTCTGATGCGTAGTCGTTGCTCTTCTCGGAGATCGGGAGCACGCGGACCTGCTCGGGAGCGAGCCACACAGGGAACGCGCCGGCGAAGTGCTCGATGAGCACGCCGATGAATCGCTCCATCGAACCGAACGGGGCGCGGTGGATCATGACGGGACGATGCTTCTCGTTGTCCGCGCCGACATAGCTGAGGTTGAATCGTTCCGGGAGGTTGTAGTCCACCTGGACCGTCCCGAGCTGCCACTCGCGTCCGATGACATCCTTGACGACGAAGTCGATCTTGGGGCCATAGAACGCCGCTTCTCCGGGTTCTTCGGTGAACGGCACGCCGAGCGTCTGCGCCGCCTCGCGGCACGCTTGCTCCGCTTTGTCCCAGTTCGATGGATCTCCGGTGTACTTGTCCGAGTCCGGATCACGCAGACCAACGCGGACTCGGTAGTCGTCCATCCCCAGCACATCGAAGATGATCTTGACGAGTGACAAGCATCCCTGCACCTCTTCGCTGACCTGTTCTGGTGTGCAGAAGAGGTGCGCATCGTCTTGGGTGAATCCGCGGACGCGGGTCATGCCGTTGAGCTCGCCGGACTGTTCCCAGCGGTACACCGTCCCGAACTCCGCGAGACGCACCGGGAGGTCCTTGTACGAGTGGGGGGCGGAGTCAAAGACCTTGATGTGATGCGGGCAGTTCATCGGCTTGAGCATGAACCCCTCGATCTCGCCGTTGCTCATGTTGTTGGAGAGCTGGGCGCAGCTGCACCCCTCGTTCGAGAGCTCGACGAGATGGTCACGCTCAACCAGCGGCGGGAACTGCGAGTCTGCGTAGTACGGAAAGTGTCCCGAGGTGCGGTACAGATCGAGCTTCCCGATATGAGGCGTGAAGACCTCGTGGTATCCCTGCTTCGTCAGTTCCGCGGCGATGAAGTTCTGGAGCTCCTTGCGGACAACGGAGCCGTTGGGAGTCCAGAGGATGAGCCCCTGACCAACGGTCTCGTCGATGTGGAACAAGCGGAGCTTCTTCCCGAGCACGCGGTGGTCGCGTTTCTTAGCTTCTTCAAGTCGCTCGAGGTGCGCGTTGAGGTCTTTCTTGCTAAAGAAGGAAGTGCCGTAGACGCGGGTGAGCGAGTCGGAGTTCTCGTCGCCGTGCCAGTACGCGGACGCGAGGGACATGATCTTGTACCCACCGATGCGTCCGGTGCTCGGGATGTGCGGACCACGGCACAGGTCCTCCCAGTTTTTGCCCGGCTCTCCGGTCGCGTAGAACGAGAGCGAGTCGGCGCCCGCTTTGATCGCTTGCTCCGCGTTGTCGAGCTTGTATTTCGAGCCTTCGGATTTGAGTTTTTCAAGCCCGTCATTGACGGACATGTCGTAGCGGGTGAAGGGGCGGTCTTCTTTGATGATCTTGCCCATCTCCGCTTCGATCGCTTCGAAGTCGCCCTCTTTGAGGGGACGATCGTCCGGGAACTTGATGTCGTAGTAGAAGCTGTTTTCGAGAGGCGGGCCGTAGACGAGCATCGCGCCTGGGACGACGCGCTGGATTGCTTCAGCCATGACGTGAGCCGTCGAGTGTCGGAGCATGTTGAGCGCGTTGGGGTCGTCGGACTTGTCGCGGTTCTTCTCCGTGACGAGCGCGAGCGAGCAGTCGTGATCGATGGTGGTGGAGAGGTCGGAGAGCTGCTCGTCGATGATCGCGCCGACGCATGCTTTGGCGAGGCGCTCGCCGATGGTCATCGCGACGTCGTACGCGGAGACCGCGTGGTCGAATGATTTGACAGAGCCGTCCGGGAGGGTGATGTTGGGCATTGGGTGTGCTCGCTTATGAAACCTGAATGGTGATTGGTTGATCCTATGAAAAACGCCCAGCGTTGGCTGGGCGTGGGGTGTGTTTTTCAACAATATCCAGCCAGCCTTAGAGCGGGGTCGTGGTGGTTCCGGTCGTGGTGGTGGTCTTGGACATGGTCAGTGATCGTAGGCGGTCAATTGTGCGTATTTCAGCAGGATTGATTAGCAGCATCCCGGCCCGCAGCCGCAGGGTTTCTTCGCTTGGATATCCAGACTCGTGATCACATCCGCCGCGGCTTGTCCCTCTGGGAGCAGCGCCGAGACCTTCGTATAGAGCGGATCGTTCGCTTCAGTCAGTGCTTTGACATACTCCGGCTTGGGGGTCAGCTGGATCTCTGACAACCCCGCGTTGGTCATCTGCTCACGCATCGTCTCCACGGGAATCGCTCCAGCGACGCATCCAGCCCACGATTCCACGATCCCCTTGACCGCTTCCGGCAGCGGCTTGAGCAGCGCGATGTCCGACACCGCGACACGCCCCCCCGGCTTGAGGACGCGAGCGATCTCGTTCCAGACCTGCTGCTTGTCCATCGAGAGATTGAGCACGCAGTTGGAGATGATGACATCGACCGAGCTGTCCTGGACTGGGAGGTGCTCGATCTCTCCGAGACGGAACTCGACGTTGTCCAGACCCGTGGTACTCTGGTAGTGACTGATGTTCGCTCGTGCTTTGTCGATCATCTGAGGGGTCATGTCCACCCCGATCGCTCGGCCGGTCTTCCCGACCTTTGGACCTGCGAGGAAGATGTCGAATCCGCCTCCCGATCCCAGATCGAGGATCGTTTCGCCCTCTCTGAGATTCGCGATGATGGTGGGATTGCCGCAGGAGAGCCCCATGTTCGCGTCCGCTGGGAGTGCTTCGAGTTCTTCCTTGGTGTATCCGATCTGCTGCGCCAAATCCGCGGCATCAATCGACTCGGTCACACCACACGCGCCAGCGCAGCAGCAGCTCCCGCTGGATTCGGTCTCTCCCGTAAGTTGATCGCGCGTCACCGTGCTGGAGGTCGCGATCCCGGCGTAGTCGGTGCGGATCTTCTGACGGATTTCTTCGTTGGTCTTCATGTGATGAGTCCTCCATAACTGCTCAGCAGCAGTCGTTTGTGGTGCAGCACGATGCTGTCCGTTGTTTCTTTGCGAGCTCGACTGGATCGATGCAATCGATCTCTGTGAGTTTGATTTGATCAGCTTGGATCTGGTCGTCTTCCATCGCGTGCGTGCGGACGAGCGCGTACGCGTCAGCGATGATCGAATCCGGATTGGGATCGGCTCGGTAATGCACCCAGCGTCCTTCTCGGCGGGACTCAAGGAGTCCAGCGGCTTTGAGCGTGGACAAGTGCTTGGAGATCGACGCATTGGACAGATCGATGAGCTCGACAAGCTGACAGACACAGCGTTCTTTGTCCAGACACGCGATCAGCAGCCGTAGACGTGTCGTATCGGAGAGTGCATGAGCGATGGTGGGGAGTGTAATCATTTGATTTCTCATTTTCCAAAATGAGAATATGAATCATCAAGCACCAAATCAACTCCGATTCAGCGCAATGAGGACTAATTATGATAAATTATTGAGATATATCGAAACTTGATATATACTGAAGCGTACTACATGTCCGAGGAATACCACATGCTCAAACTCAAGCAAGACCACTCAGAACTCGTCGTCCTCTCCGTGCTCGCGGCGGGGCCTTCCTATGGATACGCGATCTCCAAAGACATCGCCGCTCGTTCCGACGGGCACTTCAAGCTCACCGCTTCGGGGATGTATCCGCTGCTCACCAAGCTCGAGAAGAACGGCTTGGTCACCACAAGCTGGGAAGAAGTGAAGGCATCGGGATCTGATCCCGAGTCCAACGGACGCCGTCGCAAGTGGTACACGCTGAGCGACAAGGGACAGCGTCACCTGACCAAGCGCATCGAGCTTCATCGACAGCTCCAATCGATCCTGGATGGATTCGTCCATGGATCAAATGGTGAGCAAGAACCACGCGCAGGACTCGCGGGATGAAGCTCAACGCGGATCAATCCAAGAGCAGAGCGTCGCGCAAGCGATCGGTCACGCCTTCGAGTAAGGACTCGATCACGGGCTGGCTCGATGTGCTGACCTCGATGCTGCCGCTCTCAGAACCACAACGCTCGCAGGTGCGTGACGAGATCGAGGATCACCTCCGTTCTCGCGTTGACGACCTGTTGATCACAGGGATGAGCGAACCCGAAGCCGTGCGAGTCGCCGTGGGCGAGCTCGGGGAGACGGCGGAGCTCGCACAACTCATAACCAGCGCCCACCAACGCATCACACCAAGGAGACGGATCATGAATACCGCACTCATCATCACCGCAATCGCCGGCATGTCGATCGGGGGCTACTCCCTGACGAACAACGGGAGCGGCAACAACAGCAACCTCACCAACCACGGCCTCGTCGCCGGCGCGGGAGCGGGGGGTATTGCGTCGGTCGCTGCTGCAGAGGTTGATTCTGTTGATTCAAAGGATTCTGAGGTTCACTCTTTTGATGTCAAAAACAAGAGCATGAAAGAAGTGCTCAACGCAATCGCGAGCACCTTCGATCGGACCGTTGAAATCAGCTGGGATGTGCAGCGGAGCGATCTGGGAGCGATGCTCAACATGCACTACGGAAACTTCATTGGTGAGTACAACTTCACACAAGCGATCGATGCGTTCAAATCGTTCTTCCGTGAAGAGATCAGGGGATACAAGCTGTCGATCACCGATGACTCGATACTGTACCAGTCCTACGACGAGTACCAGAAAGCGAAGATCGTGAACATGATCTACGCGACCCCGTCATGGATCGGCGGGACCACAGAGCGGTACAACTACGCCGAATCACTGGAAGAGCTGCTCAAGGTCAAGCACGATCTGTCTTACGCATCGATCCGTGTAGTTGATCAAGCGATCATCGTCGCGGCACCACCTGAGATCCATACTGAGATCGGGAAGCTTGCTGCAGAGCTCGATGCGATTGTTCAGCAGCGTCGAGAACAGCAGAGCATTGAGTGGAAAGAGGAAGAGCAGCGCATGAAACAACGCGCTGAGCGAAGGGAAGCGGAGTTCCAGCTCGCGGTTGAGCAGCTCCAGCGCGAGCTGGACGCAGCACGCAAAGACCTCCTGGTCATCAAGCAGAAGGTTCGTGTGGTCGAGAACAAAATCCAGTCCGCTCGCAATGTCTTCCGAAGCCAAGCCCCGGATAAAGATCAGCAAGCCGCGCGAGAACTTGATCTGGTGAGTCAGCACGCGATACTCGATGAGCTGAACCTGGAACTCGATGAGGCACAAGAGCGGTACACCTACCTCCGCAACGCGCTCCTGAGCTCCCAGTACGCTCAGCTCTTCGATGTCCTTGAATAGGTACAGGATCTCGTAGAGATTCAGCGCCTCTGAGCATCGGGCTACCATACTTGGTATGATCCCTGTATCGGAGGCGTTTTTTGGATGATCTGCCCATTCTGTAACCACAACGAGGACAAGGTGATCGATTCGCGCTCGACCGAGTCCGGAGCGGTCATCCGTCGTCGTCGGCATTGTCTCAAATGCGATCGACGCTTCACGACCTACGAGCGTGTCGAGCCGACAGGGCGACTGATGGTCGTCAAGCGGGACGGATCGCGTGTGCCCTTTAGCAGCGAGAACATCATGCGAGGCGTCGCCAACGCGTGCGGCAAGCGTCCGATCTCAGAAGACATCAAGCAACAACTCGCCGGCGAGGTCGAGGATGAGCTTCATGCGGAATACGAGCGCGAGGTCCCGACCCAGATCATCGGCGAGCGCGTGATGAGCAAGCTCCGAGCCGTGGACAAGATCGCGTACATCCGCTTTGCGACCGAGCACCTCCAGCTGTCAACGCTCGAGGATATCCAACGCGAGCTCGACGACCTCTCGTCGCGTCCGACCGGTGGACCTGACCAGGCATCGCTGTTCGCATCGGGACGCTCGACGAAGCACCCCAAACACTGATCAGCACTCTTCATCGCTCTTGGGGATGTACTTCGAGAACTGGACACGTTGTCGGCTCGCGTCCTCGATCTGCAGCGCTGCGAGCTTCGCAAGCGCGATGAGCTCGCCGCGATCGTGGACGTCGAGCTTGTCACCGATGTTGTCGCGGTGATTATCTACAGAAGAAACCGATCGGCTGAGCTGCTTGGCGATGTCCTTGGCGCGGAGTCCCTGTCCCATGAGGGCCAGGACTTCCAGCTCGCGGTTGGTCAGCGCATCGAGTTTGCCGAGGTCGTTGATATTGGCGTGGATGACCATCTCGTTGTTGCGCTCTGACGCCGCAAACTCGTACTCTCTTGAGGTGATCTGCTCGACGGTGATCAGCACATAACTCTTGAACGAGCCCTCGAACTCGAGGGTGATGGGGCGCATGAGGGTGCGGAGTCTGAACCCGCCGAGGATCTCGAGGAAGGTGATCCGCTTGCCGGACTCGATCGCGAGAGCCGCGGCTTTGTATCGCTCGCGTGCCCAGGACTCGGGAGCGAAGTCGTACAAGCTCTTGCCGATTAAGCCGTCGGCTGATTCCTGCTGAAACCCACGCGCGGCGACGTCGTTGCTGCAGAGGATCTTGCCCTCGTTGTCCCAGACCATAATGGACACGGCGTACATGCCCTTGAGGAGTTCAAGGAACAGCCGATCGGGTGTCAACGGCGGGAGCATCCGGAATGAAGGGTGGGTGTCCCCCGGATTCTGATTGGTTTGGTGTGCATCATCAGTCATCAAAAACAGCCTCGAAAATATGAATATCGAAGTATAACCGATTTGACGAGCTATGTAACCAGTTTCAGGAGTTTAACCAGATTCGTGCGGATTCCGGTTGAATCGTTTATGTCCGAAAGAGACCTGCTTCCGGTGCGCGTCCTCGACTTCCAGCGCGGCTTCGCGAGCGAGCGCGACCAGCTCGATCCGATCCGCGATCCCGAGCTTGACGCCGATACGTTCGCGGTGGCGATCGATCGTCGAGACCGAGCGGTGGAGGCGTTCTGCAATCTGTTTCTGGCGCAGCCCCTGACCCATCAACGCGAGGACCTCGAGCTCGCGAGGGGTGAGCACGCGGAGTGGGCCTAGGTCGATGTGCGTCGCGTTGATGAGCTCTTCCGGACTCTTCTGCTTTCTGAGATAATCGAGTTTCATCGGCGTGACGTGCTCGACGGTGACGAGGACCTTCCAGTGATCCTCGCCGTCACGCTTGTACTTGATCGGGCTGAACGTCGTGCTCAGCCGAGTGCCGACGAGGATCTCGAGGACGATGATTGGGTGTCCGCGTTCGATCGCGAGCTTCATGATCTCGATGCGTTCCTCGGCCCATTCTCGTGGGGCGAGATCGAGCATGTTGGAGCCGATGACAGTCTCGGACGTGAATCCCGGGAAGCCGTTGACCGCGACCTGGTTTGCGAAGAGGATGGTGCCGTCTGGAGTGAGCGCGAGAATCGACGTGGCATGGAAACCACTGATCAAACTCTGGGCAATACACATCGCGAACTCGGCATCGAGTTTGAAGGGTGAAGATGGACTCATCTCCACGGCGTGCTCGTTCGAGACGTCGTTATCGCCTAAAAAAGACTCGTTGTTCACGAGTGTGTCCCTTTTTGAATTCAAGACCGTCACAATCCTGCCCCACCCAAACTAGAGTTTGCCCGGCAAACGACTCGCCGAACCGCATAGAATATACAGATATTTCGTAGCTCATGTACTGGTAAAAAACACCAATCGGAGATTCCAATGGGATCAAAAGTGTATCCGTCACCCGCGTCGTGTTTCGAAGATCTCAAAGAAAAAGACGTCCTGTCCGACGGGATGATGTGCATGGTGGGGGGCTTCGGTTTATGCGGCATACCAGAACAACTCATCATGGCGCTCCGTGATACTGGTGTGAAAGAACTGACCTGCGTCTCCAACAACGCGGGGGTCGATGACTGGGGGCTCGGTCTCTTGCTGGCAACAAAGCAGATCAAGAAAATGATCTCGTCGTATGTCGGGGAGAATGAAGAGTTTGCACGACAGTTCCTCTCTAACGAACTCGAAGTCGAGTTTAATCCGCAAGGCACACTCGCCGAGCGCGTCCGCGCCGGAGGAGCCGGAATCCCCGCGTTCTACACCGCAACCGGAGTCGGGACTCAGGTCGCCGATGGGAAAGAAACACGAACATTCGCCACACCCAACGGCGGACAAGAACGCGAGTTCGTTATGGAGACCGGTCTGTTCGGAGACCTCGCTCTGGTTAAAGCCGCGAAGGCGGATCACTTCGGGAACCTCGTGTTCCACGCGACGGCGCGCAACTTCAATCCCGAGATGGCGACCGGCGCGCGATTCACCATCGTCGAGGTCGATGAGATTGTCGAGACGGGACAGATCGATCCCGACGACATCCATCTCTCTGGTGTGTATGTCGATCGTGTTGTGCAAACCGTCTCCGAAAAACGAATCGAACAGCGAACAGTGAGTCAGGGGTAAGCGATGAGTGAGACTCTTGAGACCAAAGCCAAGCCCTGGTACACCAAGCCTCGCAACATCGCGATCGTGTTCGTGTGTGTTGTGTTCTTGGTGCTGATCCTGCAGAACATGGAATCGGTGATGATCGAGATCCTGTTCTGGAAAGCATCAGCGCCCGCGGCGTTGGTGTACGTGATCTTCGCGCTCGCGGGGTTTGGCGCCGCTCGAATCACGCTCAGGCCTCGCTCCCGAAAGAGCGAGGCCAAGAGCAAGTGATCCTTGTCACGGTGCGTTGTTAACCAGCGACATCAAAGAGAGTTTGTAAACCGAGCGCTCGTTATCGTCTGCGGCGAAGACCAAAGACCGATCCGATCGCCAGCAGACCAGTGGTCCCTGGGGTCGGGGTGATGGTCACGTTGTCCACGAGTCCCGCGAACGCGGTGTACGTGCCGTCGGTGTAGCGCGCCGAGACCTGGAGCGAGTCGAAGCTCACGCCTTCGATCGAGAGTGCCATGCCGACGAGGTTATCGCGTCCGCCGCGATCAGAGATCGCGAACGAGTCGGTAGCCACGACGCTGCCACCGAGCATCGCGTCCAGCGAGACCACGATCCCGCCCCAGGGGCCGTTCTCGAACATGAGCAGATCGAGGGAAGCGGAGTTCTCGACTTGACCGGTGCTCATGTGGAACGAGGAGAGGATGTTGATCGAGAGGTTATCTCCAGCGATGTAGGCGGTCCCGAAGGAGAGCGCGTTGGTGCCGCCGAGCACGCCCGGGAAGTCGTTGATCGCGAGCGTTGCGTTTTCAACGATGAACTGACGTCCGTATTCGCCTGGGACGAAGTCCGAGCCGTCAGGGTTGGTTCCCGTGACATCGTTGAGCGACGAGAAGGTGATGCCGCCGCTGGTGAATGTTTCGCCCTGGTACCCTTCGGTATCCGATTCGAAGTCTGCGACGCCCGCGAGCGCCGGTGCGGCCATGATGGCTGGGATGAGTGCGTGTACGATGAGTTTGGCCTTGTTCATTGGCGAGTCCTTTTCTTGGTTGAATCTGAATGGTGAACCGGGTTAGCGATTGGTGCGACGACGGCGAGCGCCCATGATCCCGCCCGCGGCGAGAAGCCCGAGCGTGCTTGGTGCTGGAACGAATCCCTCGATGACAAACGCGGAGATTGATCCGTCGTGGAGCTGTCCGTATCCGACGATGTCGCCGTTGTTGTTGACACCTGTTGCTTCGATGAGCAGTGAGAACATGGAGCCCTCTTCGAGCAGGTTGTTGAGGTCATACATGGTGCCTTCAACCCACGCCCAGGCGCGAGAGTCGAGCCCCGAGTGCGTGCCGTCCCATGAGTATCCGACGATCATGCCGTGGTCGTTGACGTCGTTTGCCTCGGAGGTGTTGAGCCCGTCGAGCGAACCCAGCAGCACTGGTGGGGCCGGCGGTCCCATGAGATCGGTCGTAAAGATCGCGGCTTGCCAAGCGCCATCGGTCCCGAAGTTGGTGTGCCCGACACTCATGCCGTTGTCGTTGATTGCTGTTGCGATCGAGAAGTTGAACCCCGATGGTCCGAGATTCTGTGTGAGGTACCCGCCGCGATCATCCGGCACCGCGATCGACGCGGTGTCTGGATCACCAAAGAAAAACGAGTGTCCGACCATCACGCCGTTATTGTTGATCCCGAGGTTCGAGCCGCCCATGCCGAGCGTTCCGACTGAGCTCCCTCCCGAGCTGTCCCAGAGGAAGCCGCTGCTGAAAGCGCCGAAGAAGCTGGCGCTGCCGACAACTTGGCCGAGGTTGTTGATGTCGCGTGCGACCGAGTCACCCACAACTCCCATGTCAGCGCCGAGATCCGTAATCCGTCCGTTGTCCCAGAGCGTCGCGGTCCGCCGTCCTGATCCGTTTGCTTCGGAGTATCCGACGACCTGTCCCGAGTTGTTGATCGCGTAACCGAACGAGGTGTCGTATCCCGATGCCGCGCCCAGGTTCATCCCGACGCCGTTGGTGTCCCAGACGGTGGTGCTGATCGAGAGTCCGGAGTTGGATTGGCCGACAACCTGTCCGAGGTCGTTGATGTCGTGGGCAACCGTGTCGCCGCCGAATGGTCCTTGGAGCGCCGAGACGTTCTGTGCCATAGCGAGTCCGCTGATGCAAGCAATGCTCAGAGCCGCGGTCATTGGGGTGGCTTTCATTGGATTCTCCTGATTCTCTCTATAGAGGTTTCGAGGTGTCGTGGATCCTCCCTATACGGGGAGGGGATATTTGGGTTGAATTCGAATATAGAGAAATCTGACTTGAAATCAACCCTGAAATCAGATATTCTTGAAAAAATCCCCGCCCGATCGCTCATTTATGAATGGTACGGCTGAACTGAGGACTCATGAAGCACGACGCTCCAACTGATCCAAAACAGGTGTTTTTACGCACAACCGCATTAGAAGGCGGTATTGTTCATGTGATGCCTTCTGATTCCTTGATGCGCCTGAAATCTAAATCAGCCCCGCTCAGTGCCTCTGAGCGGGCACGATGCGAGCGCATCGCCGCCCGTCTGCACAGCGACCTCAGCGCCCTGGTCAACCTGCTCCCTGAGCACGCGCGTGGGGGGTCGGGGATGTCCCGCCATCTCGGAGTCGTTCGCAACACCTGCCAACGACTTTCGCACGCGCTGTCGGACCATGAGCCGAGCGTCCAGACCCTCGTCAAACTCCCAGGCACCAAGGGGCTTGGGTTGTTGGTCGACGCGATGAAGAAGGAGCGGTATGACAAAGCCGTGATCGGGATCGCGAGCGCGACGATTGAGCAGTTCGACGCGCTGATCCGCGAGTACGCCGGATCGCACTCGAAGCTGATCGCTCGGATCGATGCACGCGTCGAGGACGACACGCCGTTCGAGCTCTCGTCGATCCATGCTCGCCAAGCGTTGTACCAAGCCGCGACCGGAATTACAGGGCGCGCTGCGCAGACCACGATCTCGCTCTACGCATTCCGCCATGCGCCGGACGATCAGAATGTGCTCCAGCGCGCGATCGCGACCGGGATGATCCAGACCACTGTTGTCCCAGGCGGGATGCCCGTCGTGATTTCCAACGGCAACACGATCCAGTGGGACGACGACTTCACGCAAGCACTCAAAAACCTCGACGAATCCGATGCGATCGGTTCGACCCAAGACGCGCTGCTCCAGGAGTTCTGCTCCCAGCCCCTCCCGACGGTCAGTTCCCGCGGCAGCGCGGAGAGCTTGATCCGCGTGATCGATCCCAAGAATCTTGATGGGCCTCAGACATTCGATGTGGTCAGTGCCGCACGCTCGAACCATCCGACGCTCGATCCCAACGGACGTCCGATCTTCGACGAGGTGTGGTCGCTGTCAAACTGTCCATCGACTCGGCTCATCTTTGATATCTATCTCCATGAGGACATGGAGCGGATGTACCGACCCTCAGTCGATGCGCAGATGTGGAACCCAAACCTCTCCGCTCCCGGCGGGGACAAGTGGGTGCTCCGCTATCCGCAGCTCCCGACCCTCGAACTGCTCGGACGCGGCTTGACCAATGCAAGCTCCAAGGGCTACGCGAAGCACAAGCAACTCACCGAGACCTTCTTCGATCGCATCGGATGGGACCCCGACGAGTTCTTTGGACTCCGCTGCGAGATCGAGTACCCGATCTGGAGAGGCGGCTACTGCATCAAGTTCGCGCCGATCCAGACGGCTGGCGACTAAAATCGCTCGTTAGGTTCAAAAAATCCACATCCACTGTTTGTTTCTGCGATTGAGTCTCAATTGGGGGCTGCGTTCGGATATACTTCTGAGCGATAGTGCTACAGGAGCCCGCCGTGTCTGACCAACCTCAAACTGCACTCAATCCGATCCCGATGTCGCGGATGTCTCGCGGACAGAGCGGACGCGTGCAGCTTGAGGGAACGACGGAAGAGGTGAAGATGCTCCGCGCGATGGGACTGCGTCCAAACGCGTCCGTCACGATGTGCCGACTCGGAGAGCCCTGCATCGTCTCGCTCAGCGGCGCGTGCGGCGGCGGTTGCCGAATCGGTCTCGCGAAGGAGATCGCGGGACGCGTGATGGTCAGTGTCGATTCCGAAACCAAGAAGTAAATCATCCATGAGCAGCGTCGATTCTCCACCTGTCATCGATAGCCGCATCGTCGCTCTGCTCGGGAATCCCAATGTCGGGAAGACGACGCTGTTTAACCGCATCGCGGGGATCCGCGCCAAGACCTCCAACTTCCCAGGCACAACGCAAGAAGCACGTCACGCGCTGCGTGATGGTTCGGTGCTGATCGACCTCCCCGGCGTGTACTCGCTGAATCTAGAACAATCCGAGTCACGCGTCTGCCGGCAGACCCTTGAGGGCGAGCTCGCGCCGATCGGTATCGAGGCGCATGTCCCCAACGCGATCCTCGTCGTCATCGACGCGACGAATCTATCGCGGAATCTGATGATCGTCGCCGAAGCGATCGAGCGGAGACTCCCGACTGTCGTCGCGGTCAACATGATGGATTCCGCGAAGCGCCGCGGCATCCACATCGATCTTGAACGATTGGGCGAGTGCCTGGGATGCACGGTGGTCGGATGCTCAGGGAAGACGGGCGAGGGCGTTGATCAACTCCTCGATGCGCTTAAGCACGCGAAGGTCCCCGATCGCAGCGCCCCGACGGAGCTGGACGCGATCGAAGCGTGGAGCGATGACATCTACGCGCTCGTCGCAGCCGCTCGCGAGACTCCGGTCGATGATCGACTCACCGATCGCCTCGATCGCGCGTTCACGCATCCGCTGCTTGGTGTGCTGACCTTCGCGATAGTCATGACCGGCTTGTTCTGGGTGATTTTCAAACTCGCCTCGATCCCGATGGACCTTATCGACGCGTGGTTCGGGACGATCGGAGGCTGGGTCGGATCGATCCTCCCAGAGGGCGCGATCCGCGATCTGATTGCCGATGGCATCGTCGCTGGAGTGGGGGGGACAGTGATCTTTCTGCCTCAGATCGTGCTGTTGTTCTTCTTGCTGGCGCTGCTGGAGGGGACTGGGTACCTCGCACGCGCCGCGTTTGTGATCGATCGCGTGCTGCGTCCGTTCGGATTGAGCGGACACGCATTTGTGCCGTTGCTCTCGAGCCACGCGTGCGCCATCCCAGGCATCATGGCGTGCCGAGCCGTTCCTGATCCTAAGGATCGGCTCGCAACCATCCTCGTCGCGCCGTTCATGAGCTGCACGGCGCGCATTCCTGTATATGTGCTCCTGACGGTCATCCTGTTCCCAGATTCCCCAGCGATGCAAGCCGTCGCGTTCACCTCGTGCTACGTCATCGGCGTCCTCGCGGGACTACTCAGCTCGCTGCTCGTCAGACGAACGATCCTGCGAGGACCATCACGGCCGATGGCGATGGAACTCCCGAGCTACCGCTTCCCAGACCTCAAAGCAGCGCTGATGCTGACGTTCGATCGAGCGATGGCGTTTCTTCGCAAAGCGGGGACGCTGATCGTCGCGGTGTCCATTGTCCTCTGGTGGCTCAACGCGTATCCGAACAAACCAGTCGAGATCGATCCCGCAACTGAGATGACCGCTGCGCAGGTCGAGCAGTTCCAAGCATCCGAGCAAGCACGCAACTCGTTCCTCGGACAGATCGGTTCGGTGGTCCAGCCGGTCTTCGAGCCGTTGGGATACGACCGCAAGCTCACGATCGGTGTCCTCGCCAGCTTCGCGGCTCGCGAGGTCTTCGTCTCGACAATGGCCGTGCAGGTGGTGGGGAGCGACGACACTGAAGATGAGGGCGTGCTGGACTCGATTGCAAACGCAAAACGCGATGATGGTTCGGTACTCTTCGATCGCGCGACGAGCTGGTCGTTGCTTGTGTACTACATCCTCGCGATGCTGTGTCTCCCGACCGTCGTCGTGACCGCGAAAGAAGCCGGAGGGTGGCGATGGGCGCTGCTCCAGCTCGGATGGATGACCTTGCTCGCGTACGGCGGGGCGTTGATCGTGTATCAGTCGATCTCGCTCTTGTCGTGAGGGCTAGAGTACGCCATGCCTGTAGATGATTGGCAGTTCTGGGTCGTGACAGCGGTGGGGGCGCTCGCCGCGCTGTGGCTGATCCGATTGGTGCTTCCCAAGAAAAAGAAAGGCACCAAGGCCTCGCTGACTGTTGGGGGCAAGCCGGTCAAGAAATCGGGTTCATGATCCCGATCGCGGAGCGTTCCTATACTCTCGCATGCCACTATCACGCGATGAAATCACCAAACGCGCCGCTCAGGAACTCAAAGACGGCTATGTCGTTAACCTCGGGATCGGGATGCCGACGCTCGTCGCCAACCACATCCCCGACGGCATGGAGGTCTGGCTCCAGTCCGAAAACGGACTCCTCGGGATCGGACCGTTCCCAACAGAAGACAAGGTCGATGCCGACCTGATCAACGCGGGGAAGCAGACCATCACCGCGCTCCCGGGATCGTCGTTCTTCTCCAGCTCCCAATCCTTCGGCATGATCCGAGGCGGACACATCGACATGTGCATATTGGGCGCCATGCAGATCTCCGAGAAAGGCGACATCGCCAACTGGATGATCCCAGGCAAAATGATCAAAGGCATGGGCGGCGCGATGGACCTCGTCGCAGGCGTCAAAAAGGTTGTCGTGACGATGGAGCACTGCAACAAGAAGGGCGAAGCGAAGATCCTCAAGGAGTGCAACCTGCCACTGACGGGACGCGCGTGCATCGACATGATCATCACCGATCTCTGCGTCCTGACGATGAACCACGAGCGCGGCTTGTTCGAACTTGCCGAACTCGCGCCGGGTGTGAGCGTGCAAGAGGTTGTGGATAAGACCGAAGCCGAGCTGATCGTCAGCGACGAGCCGGCTGTCGTTTCGGTGTAATCTTCCGGAGAAATACCTATTTTCTAGTCCCTGCACCACCCGATCGGGGTGATGCAGAACGGTCGTTGCACGCGCCAACTTGGTCTGTGGTAGTCTGGTGCATCCTGCTGAAGGACCAGCACAAGGGGATTCCTCCATGGCGTTCTACCAAGTCACCGGCCAAGACCATCGCACACGCGCTCAGCGCACCCTCGATATCAGCGCGAAGAACGCGGACGACGCGGCACTCACTGCTGTGGATTCGGGACTGATCGAGGTCAAGGTCAACCAGCTCACCGATCGCGACCTGTTGCACAAAGACCTCAAGTGCTTCATCTACGCTGATCCCATGGCGACCAAACGCGTCCACGCGATCCCCGTCAACGCCAACTTCCCTTCGTCGATCCTCATGGACCACCCGATCCTCACCATCGCGACGGGCGTGCTGCTCGGACTCGGATCATTCCGCTTGCTCGAACTGATCGTGACACGCCTGGTCACCGTCCTGTTCTAAACGCACGAAGAATCAAGGCCCATCGTCGTCAACGGTTTCTGCATCCGCAGGTTCCGAAGGCTCGACTGCTTCAGTTTCGTTCGCTTCGATTTCAGGTTCTTCCTCGACGACAATCTCACCCAGCGCGATGCCGATCGCTCGTTGGATCTCATCAGACAGATCAACTTCTTGAGGCGTTTCGGTGATGCCCGCTTCGTCGGCGAGTGACTTTGCGGTCGCGAGGAGCTGCTGGAGGTCTTCGGTCGTGACTTCATCCGCGGAGCGGAGGGCCGTGACTGTGCGTCCGTTCTCGTCGATCTTGAGGTTCAAGCGGATGTCGTTGTCATCAGGCGAATGGGTGATGACGGATTCCAGCACATCGTTGATGGAATCGGGTTCGATGGACTCATCAAACAATCCTTCTGTGTAGCGAGCAAGATCGATACGACCCTGCGCTTTCTCCTCGTCGCTCAGGTCGGACTGCGCGATGTAGAGGCGATCGATCGAGATCACCATCGCCGACGGGATGATCGGGGATTTGGCGAGCTGTTCGACGACGCTCCCGAGCTGTTCGACGGTGATGTCCTTGTCCTCGAAGCGTTGCATGAGCTCCGTGACATGGACCATGATCTCCGAGTGTTCCTCGGCATCGATCTGCGCGCTGGTCAGCATCGAGTCGATCATCTTGGTGCTTGTTGAAGCGGTCCATCCGCGCCAGCTCGTCGCGACGATGTAGCCACCGATCGCGAGGAGGATGACGAAGATCAGAAGGACGACGCCGCATCCGACGAGGAGGTTGCCTCGGCGCGTCGGGGCGGTTCTTCGTTTGGTGTGTGATTGGGTATTGATGGCGAGTGATGTGGTGTCCATGGGAGTTCCTTGTGCGTGTGTTCACATTCTATTCGGAATCTCATCCGCCGCATTTCTGTGTTCAGTGATCTGAACGCGACGGACGAGGAACCCAACGCGATGAGATCCTATGATCTTGGTAGGGACAATTCACCACACTCTCGCAGGGAGATTACATATGGCAAACTACAAGATTGAAGATGTTGAAGGCATCGGTCCTACCTACGGCGAAAAACTCCGTGAAGCAGGGATCAACGATACCGACGCGCTCCTGAGCGCCTGCAAGACCCCAGCACAACGCAAGGACCTCGCAGAGAAGACCGGGATCTCTGACACCCACGTCCTCAAGTGGGCCAACATGGTGGACCTCTACCGCATCAGCGGCGTCGGTTCCGAGTTCGCTGAACTCCTCGAAGCATCCGGCGTGGACACTGTCCCCGAGCTCGCGCAGCGCAACGCTGAGAACCTCGCTGAGAAGATGGTCGAGGTCAACGACGCGAAGAACCTCTGCCGTCGCACCCCGAGCGGTGCGGATGTCGAGAAGTGGGTCGCTGAAGCGAAGACCCTCCCGCGTGCGCTTGAATACTAAATCGCACGAACGTCTGCAGTGACTACGATCCCGGAGTGCCGCTCCGGGATTTTTAATTGGAGCGGTGAAACGAGGAGTCTCTATGAGTTGGTTTGATGCCCATCTTGATCTTGCGTACCTCGCCGAGAACGGCCGCGACATGCACGCGGACCTGCGGACCTGCCGGGGTCGCTACCAGCCGCCGAGTATCACGCTCCCGTCGATGATCGAGGGGGGTGTGAAACACTGTCTCGCGACGATCTTCACCGAGGGAGTCGATCCACGCAAGGACGACCAGGAGACCGGCGCGTTCACCTATCCATTCGGTGACGCGAACGCGGCGTACCGAGCCGGGATGCGTCAACTGCTGCTCTATAACGCATGGCGCGATGCTGGCGTGATCCGGCAGATGCCCCGTAGAGGACACGATCCGATCGATATGGTCGCTGAGTGCCCACTCGAGGGCGGTCCGATCAACATGGGGATCCTCGTCGAATGCGCCGATCCGATTACCGATCCCGATGAACTCGAGATGTGGGTCGAGCGCGGCGTCGTCGCGATCGGGATGGCATGGTGGCACCAGTCTCGATACGCAGGGGGCAACGGCACCGATCACACACGATCCGGAAATGGACTCACCGATCTGGGACGAGCGCTCGTCCAGAAGATGGATCAGCTCGAAGTCGTCCACGATCTCTCGCATCTCTCGCAGCGCAGCGTAGACGAGCTGCTCTCGATGACGGATCGTCCCGTGATCGCGTCGCACTCCAACTGCCGAGCGCTCATGGGTGATCCCAACTCGCTCCCGAATCAGCGTCACCAGAGTGATGAGACAATCGCCGAGATCGCCAATCGTGGGGGGGTCATCGGGATCAACCTGCTCTCCGCGTTCCTTGAGCCGGGACTCAGGGACAAGGGACGCGCGAAGATGGACTGGATCGTGCGCCACATCGAGCACATCTGCGAGATCACCGGAGGCACCGACGCTGTGGGTCTGGGTTCCGACATGGACGGCGGATTCGGCGCCGATGAACTCCCAGAAGGAATCAACACCCCAAGCGACTTGCAACTCATCGGATCAGCGCTGCGTGATCACGGCTGGAGCGACACAGACATCGCCGGATTCACCCACAACAACTGGCTCCGATTCTGGGGCTGGGAGTAAGTCCCTTCAGCGTCCCTCAGACGCCGCGCGCCGCGCTTCGATCGAGTCCACTTCGCTCCCGCACTCTGGACAGGTGACCGGGATTTCTAATCCATGGATGTCGTAGCCGCAGAAGTAGCAGTTGCCGTTGATGTCCGTAGCGCGAGGGGTGGTGTCGAGCATCGTGTCCCAGATGTACTCGATCGCTTTTCGTGCGATCTGCTCGTCTCCCTCGACCAGCACGATTGCGAGGGGGTCCTTGGATTTCCTGCTGTTCTCGATGACCTTGGCGCTGATGCTCCGGAGCTCGAGTCCATACAGGATCTGAGCCGCGGCGGAGGTGTTGGGCGCGGTCGTGAGGAGAATCAGATCAGAGTCAGACGGCATGGGATGACAATAGGGGATACTGTGGGGTGTGTCCGAGCAATACGACCATATCCCAGTCCTCCCAGACCAGACTGTCGATCTGCTGCAACCCGCTGCAGGGCAAGTGTTTGTGGATTGCACTGCTGGATTGGGGGGGCACGCGTGCATGATCGCTGAGCGTGTTGGTCCTTCGGGAATGATCGTGCTCAACGACATGGACGAGGGGAATCTGACGCGTGCTGAGCAAGCCGTGCGTGCGGCGATGTGTCCCGAGGATCCCGCGTCCGCCAATGTCCTCACCATCCAAGGCAACTTCGCGCAGCTTCCTCAAGAACTCGCAAAGCGGGGCATCGTCGCGGACATGGTCCTCGCGGATCTGGGGTTTGCGAGCACGCAGGTCGATGATCCGGAGCGGGGTCTGAGTTTCCGCAATCCCGGACCACTAGATATGCGGCTGGATCAGTCCTCACCGATCGATGCTTCGGAGCTGGTCAACACCCTCCCAGAACGCGAACTCGCGGATGTGATCAAGCGTTTTGGAGAGGAAAGGCACGCGAGAAGGATCGCATCAAAGATTGTTGAAGCGCGGAGACTTGCGCCGATAGAGACGACTGATCAACTCGCCGATCTCGTCCGATCGGCTGTCCCGTTCACTCGAGGGCCCAGACCCAGCATCCACCCCGCGACCCGCACCTTCCAGGCGCTCCGTATCGCGGTCAACGATGAGCTGGGCTCACTCGAATCTCTGCTCCGCTCCATCGGGATCGGCGCTGCGAAAGTGCACAAGGGAGAGTCGAGCTGGATCGCTTCGGGCGCTCGGATCGCACTCATCGCGTTCCACTCGCTCGAGGATCGTCCGGTCAAGCAAGCGTTTGCTCGGATGAGCAGCGACGAGCACGTCGAGCTGATCACACGCAAGCCCGTCGGGGCCGATGAGCAAGAGATCGAGGTGAACCCGAGGTCCCGCTCAGCGAAGCTGCGTGTGTGTCGGGTGCTCGGTCCAGCGATCGGGTGATCCATTTCAGACGCAAGGCCGCGTCTGTGTATTCAGTCGATAGTCGATCCGTTCGGACATTTCAGGTGCAGAGCCAAGGACCAGGCCGTGACCAGAGAAAGCAAACTCGCACTCATTCTTTCATTCGTCCTCATCCTCGTGGTTGGGGTGCTTGTCAGTGATCACTTCTCGCAAGCGAGCGACATGGACCCCGATCGTCTCGATCCATCGTTGCAGCAGCCGCTCGTCCAGCTCCCTGGCGCTGAGCGCGATCGCATCAACGAAGCGATGAACCGAGTCATCCCTGAGCAAACGCAGCCCGATCCGATCATCATCGCCAACGGCTCGGACTACAACGGTCCGAGCAACGGCTCCCTCCTCGATCAGCTCAGCCAAGGCATCAACGCCGAGCTCTCGCGGAACATCGAGCAGCTCCAAGCGCCAGCGCTCGCGAGCCCGATCAACACTCGATCGACCGAATCGACCACCTCCAGCACGCTGCGTCCGCTCAAGGAGACCACCTACGCGACGTACACCGTGCAAGAGGGCGACTCGCTCTACCGAATCGCGGCTCGCACACTCGGAGATGGTAACCGCTGGCGCGAGATCCAGCAGCTCAACCCCGATCAGGTCGGGACCGATGGCATCATCAACGAAGGGATGAAACTCAAGCTCCCATCTAACGCACGCGTGACCGCTCCAGCGTCGCAGAACAACTCCGCTCCGACCAAGCAAGCCGAGCGGAAGTCGACCAAGACCTACGTCGTCGTTCCCGGGGACACGCTCGGAGAGATCTCCGCGCGATTGCTCGGGACCTCCAAGCGCGTCGATGAGTTCGTCGCGCTCAACGGTCTCGACGACGCCAACGACATCCGCGTGGGCATGAAGCTCAAAGTCCCTGCCAAGTAATCTGTAATCCCGACGCCGGAGCCGATGATGTTTGTGAAGTTGATCGTGCTGATCGTGGCGCTTGGTTCGACAGGGGTCGGCGTGCTGTCGGTGCGTCAATCCAGACTCGTCGCGTCCAACGAGATGACCCAGTCCCGCATGCGGAGCAGACAACTCACGCAGCGCTCGATGGAACTCCGCGCCGAGATCTCACAGCGCATCACCCCCGATCAGATCCGCGCAATGCTCGGAGGGGACCTCGAGAACACAATGGTGGACCAGACGCATCACAACATCAAGCTGCTCGATCCGAGCGAGCCCGAACCCGAAGTGATTGACGACAATGACCAGCCAGCCGTGAACAGCGGAGACGACGCGGACAACTACTGGACCCTCAGCGACGGCACACGGATCAAGATCATCAACCCGAGAGCACACGCACACCCAAACCACAAGGAGTAAGCTTTGAACAACGCGATCACTGCCCACGAACCCGTGAACACCAATCGCGTGCTGCTTGCTCTGAGAATTGCGATCATCGCGGGTCTCGTCCTCGTTCTTGGACGCGTCGCGCAGCTCCAGATCTTCCCGAGCGATGCGCTCGCTGAGCACATTCAGCCACGCGCGACCACACACACGCTCGGTGCTACACGAGGCGATCTGCTCGATCGCCGAGGTCGAGTGCTCGCAACCACACGCGTCGCGCGTCGCGTGATCGTGGACCCAACGACGATCGAATCCAACCTCGACCAAGCGGTGGTGGGGCTGTCCGAGATCCTCTCGCTCAATCCCGGCGAGCTTGGGGAGCGGATCATCGGAGCCGTGATCGAGAACAAACGACGCGCCGCGATTATCGCGGAGATGGACCATCGCCAGCGCGACGGCTTGGACCCACTGGTCGACGAAGCGGGCGAGCCCCTCCGCAAGCCTCGCCTGAGCAGGTATCTGCCGATCGGTGGTCTGATCGATCTCCAAACCGCCGACGCGGTCAAAGCTCTCAAAGCCGAGCACAAGCTCAGTGGGATCTTCCTCGAAGACCAGCAGGTCAGACAAGCAAGCGCCAGCCCACTGGTCGGATCGATCATCGGGAAGCTCGGATACGCCGATGACCAGGCCGTGCAGCGCACCGGGATCGTCGGCGCTGAAGAACTCTTCCACGAACAACTCACAGGACACGACGGCTCGCTCACCTACGTCCGCGACGCGAGCGGCGGACCGCTCTGGGTCCAGCGCGGCGCGTGGACCGAAGAACAACGAGGCGATGATGTCCGCCTCTCGATTGACATCGAGATCCAGCGCATCGTCTACGAGGAACTGATCAAGGGCGCCGAGCACGCCGACGCCGCGGGCGCACGTGCGGTGGTGGTCAATCCACACACCGGCGAGGTCCTCGCGATGGTCGACATCATCCGCGATCTCGAAGGACTCGTCGAGTTCCCCTGGTACGACCCCAAGGGCGAAGCACCAGCAGCAACCCTCCCCGAAAAATCCCAGCGACCTCGCTGGAGAGTCCTCGAACCAGACACCCAGCGTGGTCAAGACGACGCGCTGGCGCGGAACCGCTGCGTGCGTGATCTGTATGAACCCGGATCGACGTTCAAGCCGTTCATCTGGTCGCTCGCTAAAACCAAGGGGCTGCTCCCTGACGACGAGGTGCTGCGCTTCGATGTCAACTACTACCAGCCGTACCCCGGACGCTCGCTCGAGGACGTGACCTTCCGCAAAGAACTCACCTGGGACTCGGTCATGGAGTTCTCGTCCAACATCGGCATGTCCATCGCATCGAGCCGACTCGATATGCAGCAGACACGCAACACCATCCGCGCTCTTGGGTTCGGCAGCAAGTCGGGACTCGGGATCATGGGAGAACAACCGGGACTCGTAACAAGCGCCAAGGACTGGTCCAAGTGGACGCAGACCTCCGTCGCGATGGGATACGAGGTCGCGGTGACTCCGGTCCAGATGACGCGTGCGTTCTCCGTGTTCGCTCGCGAGGGTGACAAAGCAGGGACACTCCCGCAGCTGCGTCTGACCGCCGCGGGGATGGACGATCGTCCGGGACTCACCAAGGACGAGATCATCATCGAGCGTGTGTTTGACTCCGAGGTCGCGCTGCGTGTCCGCGGACCGATGCAACTCGTCGCAGATCGCATGGATCGCAACAACCAGAGCGTCAACGACGCGCCCGAACCCAAGTACTCCATGTTCGGGAAGTCAGGAACCGCGTACATCCCCTGTATCCCTCCCCAAGGCATGCGCCGGCCCAACAACGCGAGCGGATACTTCGCGAAGCAGTACAACAGCAGCTTCATCGCCGCGGCTCCAGCGACCGCTCCAGAGATCGTCGTGCTTGTGGTGATGGATGATCCGGGACCAGAGCACATCGCTCAGCGCCGTCACTACGGCTCATGGGTCGCTGGTCCCGTCGTCCGGAGCATCACCGAACGTGTATTGCCGTACCTTGGTGTCGAGCCCGATGTCTTGGAAGACGATCAAGCGGGAGATTGACCGCTCAGCAGCATGTTACGTCCGCCGGGACGCACGATGCGTGAAACGAACGCTTGGTACTGCGCGTCAAGCTCGCGGAGCTCAACTCCAGGCGCGATGATCGACAACACCCCTGGTCCTGATCGACGACTGCGCATCGAGCGTGCCTCCGATGGACTCAGTTCGTCGAACAAACCGCCACGAAGTGCGAGCTGCAACACGCGAGCGAGTCCAGATGAATAGCGTCCGCCTTGGTACTCGCGGAAGAAGTGCACGAGCGCCCAGTGCTGCGCGTAGTAGTTGAGTACGCGATCGCCGCCCTTGTCCGTCGCCATGAGGTCCTGCGGTCGATTGCTCACGAGCGTATGGAGCGACATGAGTGTCCCCTCCGCGTGCGCCTTGCGGAGCTGGTCATACCGCTCCAGATTCGACCAAGGCATGAACACGGGCTGGTCCGGATTGATCTCGTCCCATTGGAACCCCTCGAGATAGCACGCGATGCCCTCATCGAGCCAGACAGGAAGCCGATCGATCATGACGGAGTGTGCGTACTGGTGCCAGCCCTCATGAGCCGCGATCGCGAACGAATCTCGTGGACCGAGGTCGTAGTAGACGCCTGTGGTTCCGACGCTGAACCCGCCGCGCTCGATCGCGAGGTACACCGGAGCGCGGTCCTTGAGCACCTTGCGTGTCATCGCTTCCCATTCTCGCCGCGACCCAAGAAAGAACGTATCGACCGGCTCCCTCGGTGCAGGAAGCGTCGTCAGCGCCGTGCGTGCGTGGATCTGCGAGAGCTCAACAAACGCCGGGATGCGGATGAGCATGCGCCGATCCGTGATCGTCGTGCGGATCGTCGCGTCGGGAGTGTAGTAGGTCCATCCGTCGTTGCCCTGATACGACCAGCGCTGACGCTCCGCGACAAACCGCTGCACCGGAGCGCTGCGAACAGTGGGGGATGCGGACGGACTCGACGATGAGCAGCCGCTCAAAGCCGAACCGGCGAGCACGATCAATGCGAGCGTGCGATTCATCCGAGCTTATCCAGCGAAGATTGAACCGAATCGCGATCCTGCTTCTTCTGCTCAAGCTCCGCGCGGGTCTGATTCACCAGATGCTCCGGCGCTTTGTCAACATACCCCGGATTCGATAAGCGGCCTTCCAAACCAGAAATCGCTTTGTTCAAGCTCGCAAGCTCGTTGGTCAAGCGTTCCTTCTCCACAGACGCATCCACGGCATCCGCGAGATCGCTCACGCGATACTCCGTGCCCTCAAACACAAACGAAGCACTCGCGTCCGGCGCGTCCTCGTCGCTGACCTCGCTCAGATTACACAGCGTCTCAACAAGCGGCGACCATCTTGCGACATCGCTCGCAAGCGCACCTGAAACATGCAGCACAACCTTCCGCTTCGGAGGCACCTTGTTGGACGCACGCACCTCGCGGATCGCCGTCGTCAGCGCGACCATCCGCCCGTACGCTTCCTCCGCGACCTCGTCACGCAACGATTGATCCGGGTTCGGCCAACCCGATTGGCACAGCGTTTCCGATGACTTGGTCTCGTCGAAGATAAAACCATCGATCTCACGCATCGGGATCGTGGACAAGCGTTCGTGGATCGCCTCAGTGATAAACGGCGTCACCGGATGCATCAGCCGAAGAATCGAATCAAGCACATGACGGAGCACCGCCGCCTGATTCGGATCGGTCCCAACGGTTGGTTTGATCGATTCGAGATACCAATCACAGAAATCGCGCCAGAGCAGGTCGTAGATCGCGTCCGCGTAGTCCTTGAACATGTAGTTCCGTAGAGCCGTGTTGACCGCACCCGTTGCGTGGACAACTCGCGAGAGCATCCAGCGATCGACCAGCGAAAGCTCCTGCGCATCAATCGGTGCGCCAGCTTGGACTGGGTTCTTCTCGAGCATCATCATCGCGAACTTTGCCGCGTTCCAGAGCTTGTTGCACAGGTTGCGTCCGATGTCGAACTTCGGAGAGGTGTTTTTCCCCGTTGATTCGTCGAGCTCGACAGGCATCCGCACATCCTGCGTCTGCGTCGTCATCTGACAGAGCGTGAATCGCATCGCATCGGAGCCGTGGGAGTGGATGATGTCGAGCGGATCGACGCCGTTCCCGAGCGACTTGGACATCTTGCGTCCCTCGCCGTCCTGGATCATCGCGTGGATGAACACATCCTTAAACGGTGCCTTCCCGGCCTGCTCCTGACCTAGGAAGTAGCGATTGAACATCGTCATCCGCGAGACCCACAGCGTGATGATCTCGCGAGCCGTGCAAAGAACAGAGGTCGGATTGAACGCGCCGAGCACCGACTCAAAGTCCGCAACTCCCGATGAGTCCTTCGCCGCCGAAGCATCCGGCCAACCCATCGTCGACAACGGCCAGAGCGCGGAGGAGAACCAAGTGTCGAGGACATCGGGGTCTTGGGTGTAGCCCTCTTTCTCTAGCCATTCCTCATATTTGCTGTTTCCAGGAGCGACACATACGCGAGTGAGAACAGTCCTTTCGGCTTCATTCACCTCGTAGAACACAACAGTGTCTTCACCGTTGTAATTCAACTTCGGTTCTGCCGGGAATGAATATGGCCTTTGGTTCTTTGCGTAATCTTCGATAATCTTGAGCAATGTCGCTTCGGGGAAATCATCAAAGCTCGTCGTTCTAGTCCACACCGGAATCCGATGCCCCCACCAGAGTTGGCGCGAGATACACCAGTCCCGCAGGTTGTCGTGCCAGGTCTCGTAGGTCTTCGCGTAGCGTGATGGGTAGAACGACATCGTGCCGTCGTTGGAGCCATCGGTCATCATCTTGGGACGCGACTCGACCCAGTCCTTGATCGACTGCTCCGTGCGTTGATCTGGATTGAGCGCCCGCTGCGCGTTGCCGCGGAGGCGATCATCGGTCACTTTGCAGTACCACTGATCGCTCAAGTACGGCTCAACGGGCACATGACTCCGATACGAATGACCAACCGCGTGATTATGCGGCTTCTTCGCTTCCAGCAGGTTCGCATCGCGGAACGCCTGCTCGATCGCAGCGCGTGCATCCTCGCGAGACAACCCCACGAACTGCTCGCCGCCCTCGTTGTTCTCGGCGCGTTCCCATCCGTGCTGATCGGAGATCGACGCGTCGGGCGCCATGATGTTGATCATCTCCAGATCATGCCGTTGACCGATCATGTAGTCGTTCGGATCATGCGCCGGCGTGACTTTGAGGAACCCCGACGCGAACTTCGCCTTCGAGTCCGAGCTCTCGGGGTCCGCCATGACCACATAATCATCCCCGATGATCGGGATGATGCGACCAACAAACGGCAGCTTCACACGCTTGCCAATAAACTTCGCGTGGTTCGGGTCCTTGGGATTCACCGCAACGCCGGTATCACCAAGATACGTCTCAGGCCGCGTCGTCGCGACGGTGACATGCTCGCCCGTCTCGTTCCCCGCGTCGTCCACAACCGGATAGCGCAGGTACCAGAAGAACCCATCGACATCGTTCATCTCGACCTCGTCGTCCGCGAGCGCCGTCTGCGTGACGGGATCCCAGTTGACGAGGCGCTTGCCCCTGTAAATGAGCCCATCCTTGAACAAGCAGAAGAACGCCTCGCGGACGGCTCTCGCGCAGATGTCGTCCATCGTGAAGCGTTGACGCTCCCAGTCGCACGAGCACCCCATCGTCTGGAGCTGATGCGTGATCCGCTCCTCGAACTCGTCCTTGAACTCCTGGACCAATCCGATGAACTCGTCGCGCCCGTTCCCGCCATCGAGTTCTTTCTTCTTGTACTCCGCGATCCCGGCTTTGCCCTCCCCTTTGAGCTTCTTGTCCACCATCGTCTGCGTCGCGATCCCCGCGTGGTCCGTTCCCGGCATCCAGAGGGTCTCGAACCCCTTCATCCGATGGGCGCGGACGAGGATGTCCTGGATCGAGTTGTTGAGCGCGTGTCCGAGGTGCAGCGCCGCCGTGACATTGGGAGGCGGGATCAGGATGCAGTACGGACGAGCATCGCCGTCAAGGACCCGCGACGGATCGGCGTGGAACGCGCCGGAATCCATCCATTTGGACCACATCGCGGGCTCAGTCGCCGCCGGGTCATACGCCTTGGACATCGGTTCGAGGGTCGTGGTGCTCATGCGTGAATTTCCGATCTGATCGGTCATGGGAGTGGGTCAAATTCGTCGACTACAGTGTACGCGACGAGCTTTGGAAAGATGATCCAGAAACCACCATCCCATCCCGAATCTCCCCGCTCCCGAGCCGCTGCGATCGAGCGGGAAACCATCGCCCTGATCCTCGGAGCGCTGTTCTCGATCGTGCTCATCGTCCTGGCGCTCCGCTCACTGATCGGATCGTCGGAGCAGACCACAGAACCCCTCCCAGAGCAAGCCGCGTCCGAAGCGACCACCGCGCCGCTCCAGACCATCGAGCAAGTCCTCGAGAGCGTACAAGTGTACGTGTCGTCCGAGGACTACCCACCCGCGATCGCGATCCTCAAGGGCGCGATCGCCCGCTATCCCCTCGATGTGGACCTGCGCCTGGCGCTGGGTGATCTGTACATGATGACCAAGGACTACGCCCTCGCGTACGAGCAGTACGTCGCGTCGATCGAGCATTCCGATGGAGCCGTCCCGCAAGCCCAGTTCACCGCAGGGACGCTCGCCAACATGATCGACCAACCAGAGCTGGCGCTCGTCCACTATCAATCAGCACTCGACGCGGACCCCAACAACGCGGACTACGCGCTCTACCTCGCCAATATCCAGTTCAAGCTCAACAAGCTCGACGAAGCGAAAGCATCACTCGCAATCGCTTCGCGCCTCTCCCCCGATCGCGCCATCGTCTACGGCACATGGGCGCAGATCGCACTCCGACAAAACAAACTCACCATCGCGTCCCAGCAGATCGACAAAGCGCGCAAGCTCGAACCAACTCTCCCCGCGTGGATCATCCTCGATGCTCAGATCCAGAAACGATTGGGCGAACCCGAACGAGCGATCGAACTCCTCACGGCTCTCCCCGATGCCGGTCTCGATGATCCCGAAGCGATGAAGCTCCTCGCCGAGAGCTACGGCATGATCGGTCGCGCCGACGAAGCCGCGTCGCGGATGGTGGACTACGCGAGCGTGCACAATCAGGATGCTCAAGCCGCGTTCGATGCCGCGATCTGGTTGCAGCGTGCCAAGCTCATGAAGGAATCGGAGTTGTGGGGAAGAAGGGCACGCGATCTGGGACACCCGCGAGCCCAAGCTTGGCTCGATTCACTCCCAGACTGATCTCAGATTTTGCGTTTCAGAGTTCCTCGTCAAACTCCGTGATCCCGCCGTCGAGCCGTTTCCCGGCTTCCGCCCATGCGTCCACGCTCGTGTCGGTGGGGGACGCCGTCGCCTTGGATCGCTTACGCCGAGATGACCGCATCGCCATCAGCACCGCGAGCATGGACACGACCACCACACCCAGCAGCGAGAGCATCATCAAGAGCGACATCCCCTGACGCATCGCCTCGTCCCGCCCCGGATTCTGGACAGGGCTGGGGAGCACGGCGACGAACTGGATCAGCATCAGGTTCACACCCAATTGTACGGACAAAGACACCCAGAGGATGCTACAGTTGCCCTCGGAAACCGCAATGGATTCCTGAAAGGACCCGCTCATGCATCTGGAAGCACACCAGAATGTGATTAACGACTTAGAGGCGCGGATTGTAACGATCCGTGACTCTCTTTGACTACGACAACAAACGCTCACAGCTCAAGGATCTAGAGACCCAGATGGGCGCTCCCGATCTCTGGGACAATCCCGATAACGCCAACAAGGTCGTCACCAAGCTCAAGCTCGTCAAAGCACAGACCGAGCCCCTGAGCGAGGTCCTCGACGATTTCGAGAACGCGAAGCTCGCGTACGAGATGTCGCGCGAAGAGAGCGACGACGATCTGCTCGGAGAAGCGGACGCCGCGTTGTTCGACCTGCTCTCGCGCATGGACAAGATCGAGGTCCAGTCGCTCCTTGGAGGCAAGCACGACCACCGCGACTGCTTCCTCCAGATCCACGCCGGCGACGGCGGCACCGAAGCGAACGACTGGTGTGAGATGCTCTTCCGTATGTATCTCTACTACTTCGATCAGATGGATTGGAAGGTCGAAGAAGTCGAAAAGTCCCACGGCTCAGAAGTCGGGCTCGACTCCGTCACCCTCCACATCAAAGGCCCCTACGCGTTCGGATACCTCAAGTGCGAGAAAGGCACCCACCGACTCGCACGCGTCTCCCCCTTCAACGCGCAGGGGAAACGCCAGACCAGCTTCGCGACTGTCGATGTCACGCCAGAGTTCGAGGACGTCGAGGTCAACATCCCCGACAACGAGCTCGACATCGTCGTCTTCGCTCGTTCCAGCGGCCCAGGTGGTCAGAACGTGAACAAGGTCGCGACCGCGGTCCGTGTCACGCACAAGCCGACGGGTATCCAAGTCGTGTCGAGCACGCACAAGGAAATGCCTCAGAACCGCAAGCAGGCGCTCTCCATCCTCCAAGCGAAGCTCGAGCAGATCGCTGAAGAACAGCGCCAAGCCGAGATCGACGAGGCATCGGGAGGCAAGCTCGAACACAAGGGCTGGGGCGCCCAGATCCGGAGCTACGTCCTCTACGACAACCGCGTGAAGGACCACCGGACCAATCACGAAGCGAACCCAACCAACGTTCTTGATCGAGGCGAGCTCCAGCCGTTCATCGATTCGGAGCTCAAGCGACGCCGATCAGAACGCGGATAACCCATGTTCGTCGTCGAGACATTCCTGAGCATGCTCTTCGTCAAGTGCCGAACGCGCGGCGAGCAGCTCATCGTCATCTTCGGGATGCTCATCCTGATCGCGGCGTGCTACGGAGTCGGCGTGTTCTTCCTCGGCATGGGAGAAGCCGGGGCGCAGACCGTTCAGGAAGCAGCGGAGATGGACCTCAACGCGATGGACCGACGCGAGATCGGTCAGATCGCGGTCTACGGCTACGCCGGTGCCGGAATCGCTGGACTGCTCGCGCTGATCTTTGCGTTCGTCGCGATCATCAACGCCGTGCGTTTTCTCACGGGCACGGGACTCGAAGACCCCGACGACGGCTGGTCCTGACAGAATCCGCATTCTGAGTCTATCAAAGCCGATTCCCTTCACATCGAAGAACACCATTGTGCGCGAGCACAGTTCTGGTACCATATTGAGAGAGCAAAGGTCGATTTGCACATCAGAACCGAGCGAGAGGTGGAGAACGCCATGAGATCGCACGCACTATTTGTACTCGCGATAACCGCGAGCCCCGCACTTGCAGACTTCACGGATTTTTCAAGCGACACCATCGGATTCGTTCCCAACGGTTTCGTGTCCGTGGATGCCCCAAACATCGTGTTCTCAGACACCGTGGGCGCGGACCTCCGGCTCAACGATTGGGCGCTCCAATCCGATGGGATCGGACTTGCCATCCTCGACGATGATCCGAGCAGACTCCGCATGGACTTCGTCGAGAACGTCAGCGAGGTCTTCCTCGATTTCGGGAACGACGCGGGGTATGTCGATGGCGACGGCATCATCTGGGCCTGGATGATCGGATACAACGGTGGGGTCCAAGTCGCATCCACAAGTCTCATGAGTAACGACGATGATATTCTGAATCAAACCATCGGAATCATCGGCGAGTTTGATGCCGCCGAGTTCTACTACGGCGACTCGATCGGAAACCCGATCGATCACGCCGAGATCGTGGACAATGTACGCACTGCACCAATCCCCGCGCCATCTTCGGGATTGATTGCGCTTTGCATGCTGTGCGCATCAACCCGCCGCCGGTAGTGCGATCAATCACTTCTTCTTCGGATGCCGAAACGCGCGCAGCGGACGTGGTCCCGGACACATCCCGACGGCGCACCCATCGTCTCTGCAACCACCGCCACCGCCGCCGCCATTTGGGCCGCGTGGATCATCGGGATCGTCCCAGTGGTCGTCCTCGTCTTTGTTCTCTTCGCTCGCTGTGAGCACCGCGCCGATGAAGATCGCGATGAAGCTCATGACCGGAACAATGGGATCGAGCCGGAGCCCAAACTCAGGGAGCACGACATAGAACACCACGCCGAGGATCGCGATGAGTATGAACGCGATCGCCAGTCGGCGAGCGAGCCGGACGCCCTCTTTGTTCTGCTCGTCCTGCTTGCGGATCCGCTCGCGTGCCTCGTCGAGCAAGCGGTCTGGATCATCCGGAGGCGTCGAACTCGATCCGGGACCAATATAAAACGATGACCGATCCTGCTCGCTGCTCATGGCTTGCTCACATGCAGATTGACCTCGCTCGACGCGTTGATGAAACGCACAAGGATCACGCCGAGGAGCACGATCGCGAGCAGCAGCGGGACCAGCGACACCAACCAGATCGGGATCGCGCGCCCGAGCTCCCGGTCCAGCACGTCGTCAATCGAGCGGAACAGCAAAAAATCCTCGTTCTCTTGCGTTTCGATATGAAACTGAATCTTGCCGCTCTCGACAGGGGAGATCCAGAGGAACTGCTTGTATTCGCGTCCCATTAACGAGTTCCATCGGTTGATCGATTTCGTCTGCACCTGACCATCCGCGGTATCGATCGTCACGTGCATCTCCGGAATCGGCGCGTTCCGTTCGTTGACCGACATCGAGAGCAGGTACGAGGAGTAGGGGTCATCGTCAATAAACGTAAAGTCCTCGCCGGACTCAAACTCCGCGATTGGATGGAGTGTCCCCACTGTGAACCCCTTTACAAAGGTCAGCGTGGGGTAGGTCGCGATGAGGATTGCTAGCAGCACCAGAACAACCCCCAGCAGGGTGAGCTTGGAAGTGCTCTGCCGAGAAATGAATGTCTCTTTCGTGCCGCTCATCAATGAATCAGTCTATCACACCAAAAGCGATGCCGGCGATTCGAGCAGTTCCTTGACCGTCTTGAGGTACGACGCCGCCATCGCGCCGTCGATGATCCGGTGATCGCTCGAAATCGTCATCGACATCTCGTGACCCACAACAAGCTCAGCCTCGCCCGTCTCGTCGTACTCAACAAACGGCTTCTCGATCGCGCGTCCCACAGCAAGGATCGCCGCGTTCGGAGGGTTCACAATCGCGGTGAAGTGATCCACCCCGAACATCCCAAGGTTCGAGATGGTGAACGTCGAGCCGCTGAGTTCCTGAGGTGACAGCCCCTTGTCGCGTGCCTTGCCCGCGAGTCGTTTGGTCTCGGAGCTGATCTGACGCAGCCCGATCTGGTCCGCGTTGGGGATCGTCGCAACGACAAGCCCGCCGCCGCGTTCTTCTGGGAGCGACACCGCCACACCGATGTTCACATGCCCGTGCAGATCAATCGATGGTCCTGACTTTCCAGACCCCGGATTCCACGACGAGTTGATGAACGGATGCTGATGCATCGCGATCGCGCACGCGCGGACGAGGAAGTCGTTGACCGACAGCTTCACGCCTTGTGTGCTGAGCTGCCCGTTGAGTTCCTCGCGCAGCGCCATCAGCGAATCCATCCGCGCCGACATCGTGACCTGGTAGTGGGGGATCGTGGTCTTGGACTCAACCAGTCGCTTCGCGATCGTCTCGCGCATCGAGTTGAGGGGCACGCTCCGCGATTCCAGCGCCGCACCCGGAGCAGGAAGCGGCGAAGGCATCGGCATCGAAGCAGGTGCCGCTGTTGTGCCACCAGCCGCGGAACCGTTGCTGATGACCTGCTCGACGTCCTTCTTGACGATCCGTCCCGACGGACCCGATCCTGTGATCGATCCGATCGGGATGTTGTGTTCCTGTGCGATCTTCCGCGCCAGAGGCGAAGCAAACACACGCTCGCCCTCGTCTGTGCCGCTGCTCTGTGAGGCCGCGGGAGGTTCAGCAACCGCGGTCGCCGACGATGACGACGGCGAAGGAGCATCCGATCCACCCTCTTGCTTCGCAGCGTTTTCAGACGATGCCGACGATCCGACCGAAGCAATCGCGTCTTCCGCGGACTCGCCGTCCTCAGCGAGGATCACGATCGTCTCTCCGACGTTGACCTTCTCGCCCTCTCCGATTGCAAGCGAAGCGACGACGCCGTCATCGAAGGATTCGAGTTCCATCGTCGCCTTGTCGGTCTCGATGTCCGCGATCACGTCGCCCGAAGAAACCGAGTCCCCAGCGTTCACGTGCCACTTGACAACCGTCCCTTGTTCCATCGTGTCCGAGAGGCGAGGCATGGTAATGTTGATAGCCATTTTCGAGTCTCCGTCGTCTCAGTTCGCGGCTTCCATTTTCAAAGCCGACTTCATCGTACCGTATTCTCAGCTGCACCGAACCACTAGATCCAACGGATCTTCCGGAGCAGCAAAATCGTAAAGATCATAATGCCCACCAACACGGCGGTCATCAGCAAAAAACCATAGCTGTTTTCCATCAGCGGGATCCCGCCGACATTCATCCCAAGCAGCCCCGTCAGCACAGTCAACGGCAAGAAAATCGCCGCCAGCACCGTGAGACTGTACACACGCTGGTTGAGCTGCTCAGAACGCTGGCTCACCATCTCGTCGCGTGTCACCGCCGCCTTCGCTTCGATCGCGGCCAGCTCGTCCACGATCCGAGCGAGCTGATCACGCGTCAGCGACGCTTGCGCCAATACCTTCTTCGATCCCGTCAGCTGCTCCGCGTTGCACAGCGAAACCGCCGCGTCATACAGCGGGACGAGGTAGCGATGCATACTCACTGTCCGCAAACGGATGGGGCTCAGCTCAGGGAGCTCCGCAGTGGGGGTGTCGTCATCGATCACGCTGAACTGGATCTCGTCGAGCCGATCCCCGAGATCCTGCACAAACGGCGCGATCCGCTGGGTCATCTGCGAGAACAACCCAACCAGCACATCCGCCGGAGACTCGGGACGATCCTCGTCGCTATCAAACTTCCCTGCGAGCGTCTCGACCGATCGCATCCGGCGCTTCACCACCGTCACGATCCGATCCTTCTCGATCCAGACGCGGATCGACTTCATGTCCTCAGGGAGACTCCCCTCGTCGAGGTTGATCCCGCGTCCGATGAAGAGCAAGCCGTTCTCCGTCTGCATACAGCGCGGACGAGCGTGATCCGCGATCAGCGCCTGCGCTTCTGGTTCCGGAATCCCGGATTCATTGCGGATCCAAGCACGCGACTCGTCGGATGTCTGCGACAGATGCAGCCACGTCCATCCACCATCCTGCGGCGGCGCGTACGCATCGACCAGCTCGTTGCCCGAGCCGTCAACAGCGAACATCACGCCGTGGGGTGCCGTAGTTGGATCGGTGTGGATCGCCATGCTTCGTGTATCACTCGGCGCCGAGCAGTCCCTTCACGGCTGTGTAGATCCGATCCGGATTCGGAAGGTAGTCATACTCCAGCCCCTTCGCATACGGCGTCGGGACATCCGCGGTGTTCAAACGCGCCGGAGGTGAATCGAGCCAATCGAAGCAACGCTCGCAGATCTGCGTGATCACCTCACTCGCGATCGACGCGAAAGGCCAGGACTGATCCACGACCAGAATCTTGTTGGTGATCTTCACGCGCTCGATGATCGAATCGATGTCCAAAGGACGGATCGTCCGCATATCGAGCACATCAACCTCGATCCCCTCAGCGCTCAACCGCTCCGCGGCTTCCAGACAGAAGTTCACCGGACGACCAAAGCTCACCAGCGTCACCGCATCACCCTCGCGAGCAAGACGCGCCTGACCGAACGGGATGTAGTACTCCTCCTCAGGGACGTGCGCCTTGTCGCCGAGCATGCGCTCCGACTCCAGGAAGAAGACCGGATCTGGATCACGGATCGCGGTCTTGAGCAATCCCTTCGCATCGTACGGATTACTCGGGATCGCCATCTTCAGACCAGGCACATTCGCGTACAGCGCTTCCACACACCACGAGTGCGTCGATGCGAGCTGCCCACCCGCGCCGTCGTTCCCGCGGAACACGATCGGACATCCGAACTGCCCGCCGGACATGTAGAGCATCTTCGGAGCGTTGTTCAGGATCGGATCCGCGGCGACAAAGCTGAACGACCAGCTCATGAACTCCACGATCGGACGCAAGCCGCTCATCGCCGCTGCGATGGACATGCCCGCGAACCCGTTCTCAGAGATCGGCGTGTCGATGATCCGCTGGGGACCAAACTCGTCGAGCATCCCCTGCGAGACCTTGTACGCACCGTTGTACTGCGCGACCTCTTCTCCCAGCAGGAACACACGCTTGTCGCGTCGCATCTCTTCGCTCATCGCTTCACGCAGCGCCTCGCGGTACTGAATCACCCGATCCCCCTCAAACGGAGGGAGCTGGTCATTGGGAAGCATCTCAGGCATCTCGAGCATGTCCTCGATCGCAGGATGGATCTGATCAGTAATCGGCTCGATGGTGGGGAGTGTGGTCATTTGATAAATCTCGTATGTGTATGTTGATATGATGCGAATCGATTGGCTGTTACAGCAGCGGATTATTCAACCCATGACCAAACTCAGTCGTGGGTGACAGGTTCTTCTCAGGATTCGCGTACACATCCGTGTACAGCTCGTTCGCTTCCGGAGCAGGGGATTCTTCCGCGAACTTCATCGCTTCGCGGACCTGCGTCTTGATCTCGCTCTGCAGCTCTTTCCATGACTCTTCCGTCATGTCTCCAGAGTCCATAAGCTGGGAGAGCAAGCGAGCGATCGAGTCCTGTTCCTTGAACGACTCGACCTCGTCCTTCGTGCGATACTTCTGCGGATCGGACATCGAGTGTCCTTGGTAGCGGTAGGTCTTGAGGTCCACAAACCCAGGACGCGAGCTCGATCGGCACTGCTCAACAAACGGCTTGAAATGCTCGTACAAGTGGCAGATATCCAGTCCGTCGATCTGCACCGAGTTGATGCCGTACGACTGACCACGCGAGATCAGGTTCTCCGCATTGGCGGTGTGACGATTGATCGCCGTGCCCATGGAGTATCCGTTGTTCTCGATGATGAAGATGACCGGGATATCGTGGACAGAGACATAGTTGAGCGCCTCGTGGAACGCGCCCTGATCGATCGCGCCGTCGCCGAGATAGCAGAGCGTGACCTTCTTCTTGCCCTCACCCATCACCTCGAGCTTGTACTTCTCAGCAAACGCGAGTCCCGCGCCCAGCGGGGTCTGCGCGCCGACGATGCCGTGACCGCCGAACAACCAGTTGGGTTTGTCGAACATGTGCATCGATCCGCCCTTGCCCTTGGCGCAGCCGTGGATCTTGCCGAACATTTCTGCCATGCACGCTTCGGGGGTCATCCCGCGCGCCAGCGCGTGCCCGTGATCGCGATACGCCGTGACGACGGGATCGTCGTGATTCACCGCGCCGATGGTTCCCACAGCACACGCTTCCTGTCCCGTGTAGATGTGACAGAACCCGCCGATCTTCGCTTGCTGGTACGCCTGCATCGTGCGATTCTCGAACTCGCGGATGAGCTGCATGGATCGAAGCCATTGGAGCTTCTGCTCAGTGGTGGGGGAGGCGGAAGAGTTTTCAGTCTTGACGCTCATGTTCTTAGCCGCCTTCGCTGCATGTGCTGAGTCGGTCGTGGTTTGGGTCATTCGTGTGCCCCTGTTTCCCGTCGATTGAACATGCCGGAACAGTTCCAATCGACTGGGGAGATATCGGTCGTATTCAGTGCTCGTTTGACTCGGTCCAGAAAGATCGCGCTGATCTTCTGGACCGATTCGCACATTGTAGGGGTACTTCGCCGTCCCGGCGGATCAAGATGCGGTTTAACGCCCAAAAATGGGGATCACGGAGTGTGTTGGATATCAAAAAACAAGCCATCAACCCACTGGAGCCGGGTCGATGGCCTGCTTGTTACTATCCAAATGAGCCAATCCGAAGATCAGCCTCTAAGCCGGCTCACTCAGTCCTTCATCGTCGTCTTCGCGATCGACTCCTGGACCTGCGATTGGAGCAGCACCAGAGCCGTCTGGACCTGCAGATCGATCCCGTCCGTGATCAGCGTGTTCGGATCCGGACGCTCAGCGTCCACGATCTCGTTGCCTTCCTGATCGATCGGGAAGATATCCGCGTCCCTCCGGAGCAGCAGCGCCTCCGCCGACTGACTCGGGAGCATCTCCACATGCAGATCCGGCTCGATCCCCCATTCCGTCGCGCCAGGGACCTTGTGGATCATCCGAGGCGAATCGATCTGGTAGTGCTGCGTCGTCAGCTTCATCGCCGACAACCCGCCCGGGAGCATGTACACGTTCTGGACCGAGCCCTTACCGAACGATCGTGCGCCGACGATCAGCGCCTTGTTCTTGCCCTGATGAGCGCCCGCTTGGATCGCTCCAGAGACAATCTCCGACGCTGACGCCGAGCCCTCGTTGACCAGCACCACGACCGGGATATCCCGCACGGAGTACTTTGGATTCACGGCTCGCACATCCTGACGATCCTGCGTGATCCCCGCGGCATCAACAGTCTTCACAACCATCCCATGAGGGACAAACCGCGACGACAGCTGCACCGCTTGATCAAGCAAACCACCAGGGTTGTAGCGAAGATCAAGCACCAGCGCGTTGAGCCCCGATTCCTTCATCTCCACAATCGCGCGATCAAAGTCCCGCGTCGTGTCTTCAGTGAACCCGGTCAGGCGGACATACCCGATGCCCTCGTCCTGATCGAGGAAGTAGTTCCAATCGTCATCGCCGGGACCGGTCTTGGACCATCCCTTGACCGATGGCAGATCGATCTTGGCGCGAGTCATCGTGAACTCGAGCTCCTCGAAGACCTCCTGCCCCGTCTCGTCCTCGCTCTTGCGCTCGACCGTCAGTGTGACCTCGGTGTTTGGAGGGCCGGTGATGACCTCGACCGCTTGATCGAGCCCCAGACCCACAGCAGAGATCCCATCAACCTTCTTGATGATGTCGTCCGCTTGCAACCCGATCCGCTGCGCCGGAGTCCCCTCGAGCGGAGTCACGATCGTGATGTTCTGCAGTTCATCGAGCTGGATACGGATCCCGACCCCGATGAACTCGCCTTGAGTTGATCTGCGGAACCGCGCGACCTCGTCGGGCCAGATGATCGCGGTATACGGGTCAAGCTGCGCGATCGCGCCGTTGCCAAACTCATGCAGCAACGCCTCAGGCATCACGCTGACCGTGTCACGCGATGCGGACATGATCGAATCAATCACACGCCGAAGGTCGTACGCGCTTGCGGGGCGTGTCTCGTTCTCATACTTGGCGCGGATCGAGTCCAGCTCATCGATGAACTGTTCACGCAGCGAATCGTCCGCGAACCCAAGGAACGCGCCAGACAGGTCGGTGGTGGTCGCCATCGTGCGAACCGCGTCCACGCCTCCGATGATCAGCTCGTTCATCGAGACGCCCGACGGATCGCGCTTGGATTGACGCGACACGTGCTGAGCAGCGGACCGCTGGATCGCGGTACGGACCGTGATCGAATCGATCCCCTGCAGCTTGTCCGTGTACAAATCGCCGTAGGAGTTGTAAGGAGGAAGCCCATCAAGCTCCTCCACAAGCCGGCGCTCGTTGCGGAGCTCCCACAAACGCTCCGGGACATACAAGCGGATCATCGTCAAACGACGATTCAGTCGCTCAACATCATCCTTGAACGTCCCCGCTTGGTCATGGATCGCGTCGAGTCGATAGAACAGCTCCGAAGCGATCAACCAATCACGCTCCGCCTCCGCTTTCTTCGCGGCCTTGATCGACTCATCAATCAATCGCTTGACCTCTGAATCCGAGAAGAACATGTCCTCGTCGTCATACAGCACCTGCAGCGCCACCGCGGCGCTGAGCGCCTTGGAGAGCTCGATGGACGAGCCGTTGTCGTCAAAGTTGGCAAGATGCTCTTCGAGCGTGCTATTCGCTTCCTCGATCGATTCGGCGCGAGTCACCTCACGCTTCTCGATGTTCTTCTGCAGCAGCGCCAGCGAATCCGTGAAGTCGATATCCGCGCTGCTGATCCATGGATCAGGAGTCAGCAGATCCGCGATCCCCGAGTCATCACCCTGAGTCGCGAGATCCCAGACCAGTTCCGGAGTCGGCGTGATCGGCGCATCCGTCGGAGATCCCGCAAGTGCCGGGAGAGCGGCGAGACCGAGCGTGGTCCCCAGGACCGTGAGAAGAATGGACTTGGTTGGCTTCATGTGAACTCCGTTGATAGACCCAAACAAAAAAGAGCAGAATCAGAGACTGGATCGGCCGGATCGACCAAATAGAGCGAGTTTGCTCCAAACTTGATCGATCCACGAGCGTATCGGACAGTCCAATCCGGGCTGACCCACACTGGGTGTACGTCTGAGCACCGATAAAGTTTCCGATCCCGTCCCATGACCTCCTGCAAGTCAAAACGATCGAGCCGACGGACTATTTCAACGAGAACAAAAGTCTAAAGAAATCACGCCGCAAATGCTGCACTTACGCGAGCACGCGACCCTTTCGAGCACCCACGACCGCGAATGTCACCATCAGCAAGACCACCACGCTCGTCACCGCGATCACCCCGCTCGGACCATCGGTAAACTGTCTCCCGACGAGTCCGCACAACGGACCGGCCGTGTATCCAACCCCAATAAATGCCTCGTGCTTGCCCCCCGCGTCCACGTCCGCGTTCCCGACCGCCATCGCGTAGTAGAGTGCACCATAGTACGTCGTCGCGATCCCGATCCCCGCGATCGACAGCCCCACGATCAGCAGCGTCAGACCAGCCGAGTTCAAGCCATCAGCATTCACGCTACCAACAGTCGGCGCGATCATCGCGATCGCGAATCCAACAATCAACGCCCCCATCCCGATCCAAGGCACCGACCATTTCCCATGCCAACCATGCCAGCGCTCAAACAACGCGAAGAAAACAATCCGGACCACAAGCCAGGTGCTCGCGACCGGAGTCCACCAGAGCTCTGGAAGACCAAGCTTGGTCTCGATTGATGGCAGCAGGGGGGTCATCACCGAGAGGATCACATACGAAGCGATCAGCATCATCCGGAACACCTGAAGCAATGGAACATACACCGGAGGATGCCGCTCGTGCGTCTCCTCGATGTGCTTCGCGGGTTCCGGAGAGAGCTTGAGCACCAGCACCGCGATGATCAGGTGAATCCCTCCCAGCAGCGACACAATCAGGAACGGCGAGGACTCCAGCAGCGGCGCCATCGACCAGAACGACAGCACCAAAGCCGTCGCCCACGTGATGTTGAACTTCCCGATCGTCGATCGCATCACGCGTCCCGATCGACCCCCAGACAAGTACGCATGCACGATCGGCCACTGCACCCCAGTCGTCGCCATGAACACGATCCCCATCACCCACAGAGCGATTTCCGTCTGAGCCGGAAAGAATGTACTCGCGAGATACGGCAGCTGCGCCACCAGCGTCAGCAGCAGCATCAACCCAATCAGCACACGCTTGGTTGTAAACACCTCCGACCGCTTGATCGCCTTCCCGATCACCGGCCCACTGAAATACGCCGCCGGGATGTACGACCCTCCCAGCGCCAGCGCGAGCATCAGGTTCTGGTGACCCGTGTACCCCAGCCCCTGATCCGCGATAAACGCGATCCCCGTCGTCACCACGGCCGTGCCCATCGACCCCAAAAAAGTGATCAGGAGCACCAGCAGGATCGAAGCGGGATGGGACGTTTGGTTTGCCATTGGTAAGCGAGGATCGTAGACTCCCTCCACGCCCCCCAGACGACGGACCACACCATTTGGAGTGTTCTTTACTCTGGGAGCAAGGGTCCCGTAGCTCAACTGGATAGAGCGTTGGCCTCCGAAGCCAAAGGTTCTGCGTTCGAATCGCAGCGGGATCGCTTCCCCTCTCAAACTTCATCCTCCCCGAGACCCCTCCGTATGGATCCAGCAACTGGAAACACAATGCAGGGGTGGTCCAAGTGAAGGGTTGGGCGAAGTTCTCCGACTGCGAGCAGTACCGCTATACGCTCGGACGACGTTGGGCCGAGGGAGGACAACGCGTCTGCTTCTGCCTGCTCAACCCATCGACCGCTGATGCCAAAGTCCTCGACCCCACGCTGACTCGCTGCCATCGCTATGCCGTGCGCTGGGGGTTCCACGCGATGGACGTCGTCAATGTTTTCGCTCTGCGTTCCACCGACCCCAAGGGACTTAAGCAGGTTGATGACCCCATCGGTCCCGACAACGATCGCCACATCTCGCGCCTCGCCAAGCAAGCGGACCTCGTCATTGTCGGATGGGGAACCCACGGATCGCTCATGGATCGCGGATCACGCGTCGCTCAACTGCTTGAGCGCGTCTGCGAGCCGCACTGCCTCGCGATCACCAAGCACGGCTACCCAAAGCATCCGCTCTACCTCCGCGCGGACCTCGAACCGATGCCCTTCACCCACGCGCTCTGCTAGGATCACGCATGAGCAAGCATGGCGTCCAGCGTGTTTTCCAGGTCATCCACATCACCGCGCTGAGTCTCTGGCTCGGAGCTGTAGGCATGAGCGGCATCGTCGCAGCGACCGTTTTCCCAGGAATGGCGCGCATGCAGCCGACCCTCGGCGCCTATCCAGACTACGAGGGCGACCACTCGCTGCTCGCTGCGGGACAGATCGCCGGGAAGGTGTTCTTGATCGTCGACTCCATCCAGTTCGGAGCCGCCGCGATCGCGTTGGGCTCACTCGTTACCATGCTCATCGCGGGATACTCGCTCAACACCATCCCAAGAGTCCTCCGCGTCATCACGCTCATGGCGACGATGGGACTCCTGAGCTGGCACCTTTTCATGCTCATGCCGGGAATGAGCGAGGACCTCGTCCTTTACTGGGATTACGCGCAGATCGGTGATACCGAGCAAGCGGACATCCACAAGAACAACTTCATGGCTCTTCATGAAACCGCCGCCAACTCATTGAAAGGCCTCACCCTCGGCACGCTCATCAGTTTGACCCTCGCCGTCTGGACCGCGATCGGGGCTCAATCCAAGAGCCCGATGAAAGAACACTGAATAAAAGAAGATCACCCTCGTTGAGGATGATCTTCTCGTTGTGGTCCAGATGAATGGACTTGTAAATCGTTTCTGATCAGCGCCGTCTGCGAGCGATCAGCAGACCAGCAACCGAAAGCAGCGAGAGCGCGCCGGGAGTCGGGACAAGGTTTACATTGTCCAGCGCCATCGCGTCGCCGCCGCTGGTGTACTCACCGCGGATATAAAATCCAGTCACGTCCGCAAGCACGGCTTGGAACTGTTCGAGTGTCACCTCATCCGCCGACATGCCGCCGTCACCAAAGTCATCGACTACGCGCCAGTCCAGATCCGTCGAGACCATGGTCGAAACCGAGACCCACTCATCCCGCACGGGCTGTGCATCCAGATCAATCCCGATCGTCATCCCTGCGCCGCTGATCATGATGTCAGCACGATCACCACCGAGCGCCTGATTCCCGGTCAGTGCCATGAGGTCGTAGCTGATCGAGTTGCCGTACAAACCACTCAGGTCGCCGAGGTCCCCGGCAGGAGCATTGAAGTACCAGATATCGCCGCTGACGACATCACGAGCGCGGATCGCGCCGAGCCCGCCGTTGCCGATCGTGTCATCCCACATGAACCCCGTCGCGTCCGAGACTGTTCCCCAGCCCATCGCGTCAGAGTCGAACGAATACGCGATGCCGCCGAGCGATGGTGCCGACAGAGCCGCGAGTGAAAGTGCCGCGAGATACGTACGCATGTTGAAACTCCCCTAATCGAGTATGCAGTGTGCAGTCGCTCCAAATATGCCCGATATTCCAGCGATTGCCAGCCAACCACGCCGGTTTTGAGCGCTTTCGAGCGGTTTTTGATCCCTACGATCGCCCATGGCGACCAAACAACACCCCAAAGGCAAGGACAACCCAAGAGGACTCAAAGACATCCCCTTCGCGCTCCCAGAGGTCACACCAGAAGAACGCAGCCGAGCACTCAAAGTCGCCAACGCGCTCCGCAAGCACTACCCCGACGCCCACTGCGAACTGACCTTCTCCAACCCCCACGAACTCCTCATCGCGACCATCCTCAGCGCCCAGTCCACCGATGCAGGAGTCAACAAAGCGACCCCCGGACTCTTCAAAGCGTTCCCGACCCCAGCCGACTACGCCGCCTCGACACCCGAAAAAATCGAGCCCTACATCAAAACCATCGGCCTCTTCCGCAACAAAGCCAAATCCATCCACGCCTCCATGTCCTCCGTCGTCAACGACTTCGACGGAGAGGTCCCCAGCACCATGGAAGAACTCCTCACCCTCCGAGGCGTCGCACGCAAAACCGCCAACGTCGTCCTTGGAAACGCGTTCGGGATCAATGTCGGCTTCACCGTCGATACCCACATCCAGCGCCTCGTGTGGCGTCTGGGATTCGTCGACGAACCCAAGATGGACACCGCAAAGGTCGAGAAACTCCTCATGGCCCTCTTCCCAAGACCCCGCTGGTCCGAACTCGGACACGCCCTCGTCTTCCACGGCCGCTACGCCTGCTCCGCACGACCCAACTGCAAACACGACCACCCCATCTGCAAAAAATTTGGCGTCAACTGCGACAAGCCATACAACAAATCCAAGCTCTAAAAAAACAGCCCCGCATGGGACTGTGAAGTTGGTCTTGTTGAGTTGTTGATCTTTAAAGCTTCGCGAGCTCGTCGCTGTCAAAGTCCGCGTTCGTGTAGACCTTCTGCACGTCGTCGAGGTCTTCGAGTGTCTCGATGAGATTCATGACCTTGCGGACGTCGTCGCCCGTCACTTCGACCGTGTTGTCAGGGATCCGCGCGATGGTCGCTTCCATGATCTCGATGCCGGCACCCTCAAGCGCTTCCTTGCATCCCTGGAACTCGCTGGGTTCAGTCACGATCGTCCAGACACCCTTGTCGTCGCCGTCCGCTTCTGGGGATTCCACATCATCGGCGCCGCTCTCGAGCGCGACCTCCATGATCTGGTCCTCGCCGTATTTGTTCGCATCGACGATGATCTGTCCCTTGGTCTGGAACATGAACGCGACGGTCCCCGCGTTGCCCATCGAGCCGCCGCCCTTCTTGAAGCTTGTGCGGACATCACCGACGGTACGTGTGTTGTTGTCCGTCAGCGCGAGGATCAGCACCGCTGTGCCTCCTGGCGCGTAGCCCTCGTAGACGAGCTCCTGGAAGTCTGCGCCGCCTGTTTCTCCGGCGCCCTTATCGATCGCGCGTTTGATCGTGTCCTTGGGCATGTTCTCGTACTTCGCCTCGTCGATCGCGTAGCGCAGCGCGAGGTTCGTATCCGGATCACCACCCCCCGCACGAGCCGCGGCCATGATCGCTTTGGAACACTTGGACCAGATCTTGCCCTTCTTGTTGTCCTGACGCGCCTTGCGGTGCTTGATATTCGCCCATTTACTATGTCCAGCCATCGATCAATCCTCTGCTTATTTCGTCGGGTCCAGCCCGTCCATTTTATCTTCAATCTGAGGGATCGCAATCCCCGCCGAGTTCGGGGTCACCTTGGGTGTCCGCCCCGACTCCGCGTCGGTGATCTTGAATCGGATCAAGCTCAGCTCGTCCCGCAGCATGTTTACCGCACGTGCATTGGTCTGTTGATCCGAGATCTCCGTCAGACGCTTGCGGAGCTGATCCTCCGCTTCCAGCCACGACTTGATCGCTCGATCAAAGTCTCCGAGCATCCAGTACGCATCCCCGAGGTGATCGTGGATCGTCGCGTTGGAATGATCCAGCGCCGCGGCTTCTTCGAGCAGCGAGCGAGCACCCTGAAGAACAACCTGCCCGTCCTCATCAAGCTGATCCTCAAAGATCCCGATCGCATAGCGAGCCCACGCGAGCGAATCGGTGATGCTCGCCGTCCCTGGTTCAGACGCGTGCGCGATCTCCAGCAAGCGGATCGCTTCCTCAAGATCCCCGCCGTCTTCGACCATGCGGTATCCGAGGTCGTTGTTCGCCCACGCGTGCCGCTCGTTGTACCCAAGCGCGAGCCGGTACATCTCGTTCGCGTCGCTGGTCCGGTCGTAGAACGAAGCGATCACCGCAACCGAGTACGCCAGATCCGCGACCACGCCGTCGAGGTCCTCCGCATCCGCGAGCGTCCCATCGTTGAGCGTCCCGAGCGAACCAACGATCAGATCACGCGCCTCGACCAGCAGCCCCGCATCCTTGTACCGCTTGACCGCGTCCTCAAGGTCCTGAGCCGACCCGACCTGTCCGATCAGCGACGCCAGATCAGATGTCAGCGTCGGATCGAGCTGCCCGTCCGGATCAATACTCAATCGACCAAGCAGCTCCAGCGTCCTGCTCGGATCAGTCCCGCGCAGCATGGATTGCATCGCGATGGTCAGGATCTGCGTCCCGCCCTCGCCGCGGCTTTCGCGCAGTCTGCGGACGAGCTGCTCGTACGCATCCATCGAGAAATCACTCTCAGTTGGTCGCGCCACGATCTCGATCTGATCCAGCGCATCGCTCGCCGTGATCCCATCGCCCTGGTCCTCGCCGAGCTGTCCGCGAGCAATATCAATAAGCTCTAGCACACGATCCGCGGTCGCTTGCTCGGTATCAGATTCGATCACCGCCCCAAGCACCCGCGCCAGCCGAAGCCCCTGCCCGCGTTCGTACTGCCATGAATCGTCCGCCGGGATGAGCTCCTCGATCGGGAACTCGCTGACCCTTCCCAGCGCCCCCGCGCGTTCGAGCCGTTCCAACCCGTCGTCGACGGACACCAACCCCTCCAGCCGATCCAGCGCGATCTCGTCGGCTTCCATCCGCCGCGATTCATCCGAGCGGATCAACCCCTCATGGAGCCGACCGACCCTTCGTGAAGGGATCCGTTGATGCAACTCATCAAGGAATCCCTCCGCGCCGATCTCATCACCGCTAAGCACGATCAGGCGCGCCATCGCCGAGGAAAGATCCACCGATCCAGGCATCAACCCCAGCTGCGCATCGAGCCACCCCAAGCCGCGCCGGATCGCCGTGTCATCACCCATCGACGCCTGCGTCGCCCAGATGCTCAGCAGCAGATCGGTCCCGATCTCGCGCCACGGATGACGCGCATGCACGTCGAGCAGCAAGCGTTCGCTCTGACCGATCATCACCGCCGCGCGCCCGTCCTTATCGCCGCTCGCGCCAGCGCCCGCGAGTTCATGAGCGCGGATGAGCCGAACCAGCGCTGACTCTGGGAGGCGCTGCCCGAGCGATCGTGTGACTGTCCGCAGCGCCTCGGTATCCGCCGCCGCGCCGGTCGGACCACGCATCGAGATCAGCTGCTCGTAGATCGCCTCGTCGTAGGGGTCCAGATCGATCGCACGTTCGAGCGCCCCGATCGCAGAATCTGCATCCTGCATCTGCTGAGCCGCGCGAGCAAAGATCAGCCAATCCGAGGATCGAGCACCATTGCCCATCGCTTGCTGCTGCGCCAGCTCAAATGCTTCGCGCGATCGGTTTGAAGCGATGAGCGATTCGATGTAGAACTTCCACTCCGCCGTGTTCATCGCTGATGCTCGCGCTGTGCATTCATCGAAGATCACATCTGCGTCATCCCAGCGAGCCGCCAGCGCCGCTTCTCTCCCGAGCGCGATCACCGAAGTCGTCGAAAGACTGCTCAAAGAGACACTCTTTGGTTCATCCGCAAGATCAGGACGCTGGAGCTCCAACCGGATGAGCGTGCGCATCAGCGATGAGGTCTCATCATCACCCTCGATCGACGCGTGGAGCTCCGCGGCATCACCATCAACGCGGACCATCGCGGGAACCACGACCGTCGCTGTCGCGGGAGACCGCTCAATGATCCCGCGAGCCGCCTCGATCTTCGCATCACGATCCGCATGAACACTCAGCACACGAGCGCACGCGACGGGAGACACGATCGAGGGATCCACCGACGACAGCGCCGACTCCATCGACCCCGCGTCGGCCCGCATCGCGAGCAGGATCCCAAGCAGCGATTCTCTACTGGAGTTTGGCAGCGCCTGATCCGACGCCTGCTCCTGGAAGGAATGGTATAGCAGATCACCAATCAGCGGATGCTCACCAAGGATCGCGACCTGCTGCTGGAGCTGCGCCGTCGTGTTGCCTGGGTTTTCTTCGATCCACGCGAGCACGCTGATCGCCGCCTTGGCGCTCTGTCCCGACAGCAGCGCCGCGCCCACGCGCCGGAACATCAACTCGCGTGGCTCACTAGGAAGCACCGATCGAGCGGTCATGTACGCCTCAAACGCTCGATCCCCCTCGTCCAGCAGCATCCACGCATCGCCCATCGAAGCGAGCCGCTCCGCGCGCTTGGTGTACAGCTGCACCAGCTCGCGTCGGTACACCGGATCACGCGCCACGTCCGCATCGAGCATCCCCAGCGCCGTGCCCATGACCTCAGCACCCGCTGAGTACGACCCCGACTCGATCAAAGTCTGTCCCAGCAGGACCCCCGCGAGCAATCGACCGGCATAATCCTCGCCCCCCTCGCCCGCTCCGTTGCTCCACACACGCGAGCACAGCTCGATGACACGCTCGCGATCGTCCACGATGCCCATCGCTCCATACACCACCACCCGCGTCGCGCGTTCCCCCAGATCCACGGCTCTCAGATACGCCTCAGACCCCTGAATCCGATCACCCGATCGCAGATACGCATCACCGAGCCCAACAAGAATCTCCGGAGACTCCGGAGATGCCTCATGCAACTGCGTAAACAACGCGATTGCAGTCTCGAAGTCCTCGTTGTTCATCGCCGAGCGAGCACGCACATACCCCTTCGCGATCTGCGGATTCAGCACCACCTCCTGTTGTGTCACCTGCTCCTGATCGCTCACATATTCCGCGAGCACCTCGTCGAGCGAGCGGTGCGCCTTGGTGTACGCCGCGGACCCTTGGCGCAGCTGCACGAGCCGCCCGTCCATGAGTCTGTTGACCAGTTCGCGTGCAGGCTTCGATGGTTTCTTCTGCTCGCGCTCAGCAAGCGAGACAAGCCGCGCCTTCGTGCTCAGCGATCCAAGATCAGCGGAGTAGCGCTCGTCGCTTGCTTGTGTGTCCTGTGTTCGCTGCTGGGAGGAGCATCCACCGACCCAGAGCCCAGCCGCCCCGAGCGAGGGCGCCAAGAGCATGCCGATGATCCATGAGTGGTCTTTGCGCATCATGTCCCGCTTTCAAAGGAGATCAACCACCGCTCGAGCCGTGTGTACGTTTCCAGCGTCTGGTTCGCTCGGATCGAGCGTTCCATCGACACCGCGATCGTATCGGGGTTCTTCGCGCTCTTGATCAGCTTCGCTTTGTGCAGCGCCCTCGCAATCTTCGCATCCAGAGGAAGCGCGTGCGCATCGAGCCCCAGCAGCAGCACGCGAGAGATCACAAACCGAGGCAACGCATCGAGCGATTCGAGGAACGTCCGTGCGTCCCGCTTGTTCATCGTCTCCATCGGCTTAAGCGTCAAGCACTGGTTCTTCTCAAAGATCATCCCCAGCGCCTTGAGCAGACGCTGCGACCGATCCTCCGCCCGCTGATAGCGAGCGCCGAGCAGCGACTCAATCTCCGAGGGGAACGCGACACGCAGCTCGTTGTAATCCACAAACTGGTCGTGGATCTTGTGCATCGCGCGGACCGCGTTCTCCATCGTCGATTCCCAGAGCAGCATCGAGAACACCAGCTCATGGAGCAACCGATCATCACACCACTCAGGCATCGGACACAGCGAACGCGCATCCACAGACTCGCTCCACTCGTCACGCTCGCTCAGCGTCGCGAGGATGGATTCGGGGTTGTACTCTTCCTTGCTCGCCACGATCAGTTGCCCCCCGCACTGTTGTCGATGCTGTCAACACTGTCCGCACTGTCATCAGGTGTCGCATCATCCGCGTCCGTCTTGCGGAACGGATCCGACGCGAGCAGCTCGGAAATCAGCTGCTGTTCCTTCATCCCGTGGTCGTACTCGAGCTTGAGCGTCGGCATCTCCTTGAGATGGATCCGATCCATCACATCGCGCCGGATGCGACCCATCGCCGCCTTGAGCCCGTGCATCGTCAGCTCCGCACGCTCCTCAGGCATCACGCTCACAAACGCCTTCGCGTGCTTGAGATCATCGGTGATCTCGACCTTGGTGATCGTGATCAACCCGCGGATGCGAGGATCGTTGAACCCACGCGCAATCCGTCCCTGCAGCTCGCGCTGGATATTGGACGCGATCTGTTGTGCTCTTCGCTTCATATCGCCCCCTCCGCGTGCGCCAGCATCTCCGCGCTGATCCCGTCGTGATCGACCGCTTCACCAGTCTGCAGGTCATCCATCCGCACGATCTCTCGCGTCGTAGAGACGACCTCGCAGTCGTACCCCGAGCGGACGCGTTCGAGCACGCGATCGAGCACCTGAGCCGCGACCATCCCGGAGTTGGACACCATCGACACACCAAGCACCGCTCGGTTCCAGACGTCCAATGCCCCGACCTCGCCCACACTGACCATGTGATGACGATGGCACGCGTCCTTGACGGAGCGGACCACGCGACGCTTGTCCTTAAGACACTCGGCGCCAGGGATATCGAGCTCGATCTGCATCACTCCAATGACCATCGCTTAGTCCAGTGTCCGCTTGATCTCGACGCTCTTGTAGCACTCGATGACGTCGCCTTCCTTGATGTCGTCGTACCCAGCGACCTTCATGCCGCACTCCATGTTGGCGCGAACTTCCTTCGCGTCGTCCTTGAACCGCTTGAGCTGATCGAGCTTGCGGTTGTTCTCGACGACCACGCCGTCGCGTGTAACGCGGATGAACGCGTCACGCTGCACGATCCCGTCGGTGACGTAGCACCCCGCGATCGCGCCGACCTTGGACACCTTGAACACCTGACGCACCTCGGCGTGACCCAGCACCTCTTCGCGGATCTCCGGAGCAAGCAGCCCTTCAGCCGCCTTCTTCATGTCCTCGACGATGTGGTAGATCACCTGGTAGTTGCGGATCTCAACACGCTTCGCTTCCGCGAGGGTACGTCCCTTCGCGTTGGCGATGACGTTGAACCCGATGATGACCGCACTGGATGCATTAGCAAGCAGGATATCCGACTCGGTAATCCCGCCGACCGCCGAGTGGATCACGCGGACCTTGACCTCGTCCCCCGAGACCTTCTCGATCTCGGACTTGAGCACGTCCACCGAACCCTGCACGTCCGCCTTGAGCACAACAAGGATCTCCTTGAGTTCGCTGTCCGCCATCTGTGAGGACATCGAATCCAGCGTGACCTTCGGCTGAGCAAGCTGTTCCAGACGCTCGCGCTCGCGGCGTTGCTCCGCCGCCTTCTCCGCTTCCTTGAGCGAACCAACGCAGTAGAACTTGTCACCCGCGTCGGGAAGCTCGTTGATACCCGAAATCTGGATCGGCATCGGAGGCAGCGCGCTCTTGAGCTGATTGCCACGATCGTCCGTGATATCACGAACACGACCAAACGCGCGTCCCATCACGATGAAGTCACCAACGTTGAGCTCGCCCTCCTGAATCAGGATATTGGCGACATTACCACGACCGCCCTCTGGACGCGCCTCGATAACCGTCCCCTGCGCCTGACCGGAGTAGTCGCCCTTGAGCTCCAGCACTTCCGCTTGGAGATCCAGGATCTCAAGCAGTTCTTGGATGCCGGTCCCCTTGATCGCTGAGGTCTTGACGATCTCGGTATCGCCGCCCCAGTCCGTTGGGTTGAGCCCGTGCTCAGCGAGCTGGCCAAGGATGCGTTGGATATTCGCTTCCGTCGCTTGTTCCTTATCGATCTTGTTGAGCGCCACGATGATCGGGACACCCGCCGCTTTGGAGTGCGAGATCGACTCGATCGTCTGAGGCATCACGCCGTCATCCGCCGCGACCACGAGCACCACAATATCAGTCACATTCGCGCCGCGTGAACGCATCGCGGTAAACGCCTCGTGACCCGGAGTATCGATAAACGTGACGAACTTCTCGCTCTCGCCCGCTGTCACTGGGACGCGGAACGCGCTGGTCGCTTGGGTAATCCCGCCCGCTTCGCCGTCCGCGACGTTCGCGTTCCGGATGCGGTCCAGCAGCGAGGTCTTGCCGTGGTCCACGTGCCCGAGGATGGTCACGATCGGACCGCGAGCACGCTCATCAACACGATCGCGCTCCGCAAACTGCTCCGCGACCTGCTCTTCTGCGCCCTTCGCTTCAACAACCTCGAGCTCGATGTCCCAGTCGATCATGATCTCCTGAGCTTTTTCTGATTCGATCCCGGAGTTGATCGTCGCCATGACGCCCTGCATAAAGAGCTTCTTGACGATGTCCGCACCCTTCACACCTGTCGCTGCCGACAAGTCCTTAATGGTGAACGGCTCAGAGATCGAGACCTTCCCGCCAACCTTCGCGGGGGTCTGCGATGCCGCAGCACTCGAGCGCATCTGGTTCTGGCGCTGCTTGAGGTAGCCGCCGGATTTTTTGAGCCGTGCCTCGCGTTCAGCGAGATCCGCCGCGCTCCAGCCGCTGCCCTCTCCGTCGTTGCGTCGAACCCCGCTCCCGCCTGGTTGACGACGACGCGTGCTGCCACCGCCGCGTGGGGCGCGGCCGCCCGGATCCATGCCGGGAACCGCGTACCCGCCGCCTCCGCCGCCTTGGTATCCGCCACCATCGCGTGGTGGAGGACGACGACGCGGTGCCTCGATCTGCTCAGGAGCTTCAACACGTACAACCTTGGGACCCGAGAGCTTCATCGACTTCTTCTTGAGGTCCTCGATCCGTGGTCCCGCAGGGGTCACGACCGATGGACGTGTCGGCACGTTCATCTTCGGAGGTGGTGGAGGAGCTGTGGGCTTGGGTTTCTCAGGCGCCTTCGCGGCCTTCGATGTCTTCTCATCACCCTCAGACTGATCCGCCACTGGCGCATCGGCAGATGCCGCAACGCTCGGCTTGGTCTCTTTGGGAGCATCAGGAGCCGGCGCGGAAGCCGGAGCGACTGATTTCGCACCAGGCGCCTTAGGAGCCGCGATCTTCGCTGCAGGCGGTGGTGGGGGAGCCGCGACAGCGGTCGCTGCCTTGGTCGCACCCTTCGAGTCGTCATCAGCGTCGGCTTTCTTCGCCTTGGTCGCCTTCTTCGGAGAACGCGCCTTCTCGAGATCGACCTTCTCAGTCTTCTCAACCGCAGTATGCGGCGACTCCTCGCCCTCCTCGGCGCTGAACCATTCACGCACGGTCTGCTCAAGACCAATGGAGATCGTGGACATGTGATTCTTGATCACATCCGCCGGAATGCCCTCCGCGTGGCACTTCTCAACAATCGCCTTGGATTTGATCCCAAGCTCTTTCGCCAGTTCAAAGATTCGTTTATTCGCCAAGTGGTCCTCCGTTCATCGAACGGTTTTGAAGTCTGTCTCTCGATTCAACTACTGAAATCAGTTCTCAATCCAAATCGCCTCTGCGCCATCCGAGCGGTTATGCACCGCCCAAGATGTCCGACGCTCGGCTCTCCGCCTCTTCCGAGGTCTCCGCTTCTTCGCTGTCATCCGAAGATGGCGCCGCATCGATCGCACCACCCAGAATCGCCGCAGCCGCGGCCTCAGGGTTGTCCGAAGGATTGACATCACCAGAAAGAATCGACGATGCCGCCGCCTCTTCCTCAGCACGACGCGCCTCGGCTTCCGCCTTCTCGATCGCCTGTTGCTCTTCAACAAGCTTCGCTTTCTCAGCACACAGCTCGACCGCCTGCTCAGCGACCTCTGGTGACAGCTCAAGCTCCGCTTCAAGCACTTCGGTGCCGACCTCGACAACATCAAAGACAGAGATCATGCCCAGCGCCGCGAGACGATCGACCTTGTCCTCCGTCACGCCCTCGATTTGCGTCAGCGTCTCTGACAGCGTCGTCAATGTCTTGGTGAACTCTTCCGGAGTCAGGATGTCAACATCCCACCCAGTCAAGCGAGCGCCAAGACGTACGTTCTGACCACGCTTACCGATCGCGAGCGAAAGCTGATCGTCACGCACAACAACCGTCGCGCGACCAAGCTCAAAGCACAGCGAGATCTCGTTGACCTCAGCAGGCTTGAGCGCGTTGGCAATCAGGATCTGCGACGACTCGTTCCAGCGGACGATGTCGATCTTCTCGCCGTTGAGTTCATCAACGATGGTCTTGATGCGCGAGCCGCGGATACCGACGCACGCACCAACCGCGTCCACCTTGGAGTCGATCGAAGCGACCGCCATCTTCGTGCGATACCCCGCTTCGCGAGCGATCGCCTTGATCTCGATCGTGCGATCGAGCACTTCCGGCACTTCAACCTCAAAGAGGTACTTAATAAAGTCTGGATGCGCCCGGCTCAGGTAGATCTTCACCTGCGAGCCCATGTCCTTCACATCAAGCACAAACGCACGCACCCGATCACCAGGCATGAACTGCTCGCCCGGGATCTGCTCGCTGCGGAGCATCACACACTCAGCACGATCGACCTGCACGATCAGCGCCCCGCGATCGTACCGCTGAGCCGTGCCCGTCACGAGCTCGCCCTGACGTCCCGAGAACTCTTCCATGAGCGATTGGCGCTCATCATCACGGAAACGCTGGATCATGACCTGCTTAAAGGTCTGAGCCGCGATCCGCCCAAAGTCCTGAGGACTGATCTCCAGCGGCTCGTCATAACGGAAAAGACTGATCTCGCCCGTGAGCGGATCAACCGAGCACGAAAACTCCTCAGCATCCAGCGTCCCGAAGTACTTTCGGCACGCCGATACCATCGCCGCCTCCAGGTCCGCGATCAGCAGCGATTTCTCGACATTCCGCTCGCGAGCAATGCCGTCCAGGATGCGCATCATTTCTTGGGTGTTCATTTCAGTGAGTCTCCGTGCTATTGAGTTGCTTGGTTGTTGAGTTGTCCAAATCCCCGATTCTTCGTTCGATCGGGGAATTCCTTAAAACAGAAACGACCGGAGACTCCAATGAGTTCCGGTCATGCACACTGGGCACGATCCCCATCCGGGATCATCCCATCGGGTTGGATGATCAGATCACCGCATGATCCGCATCCTTCCCATCCGCCGAATCGGCAGGACGGCAATCTGGCTGGAGGAGCCAATCACCGACATTGTGCATAACCATCGTTCATAGAGAATCTCCAAGCGAAAGGCATTCCACGCCTCTCGTACCGAAGTCTAGAACACGACCCGGACAGGATCAATCCAATACCTATTTCTATACACAACCCGAGATTGTCCGAAATCCACCCCAGACCCCCCCAAGACCCCCCCAAGACCCAATCAATCCGCGATCCGCTCGCCCTTATTGATCGACCGGATCACCCGCACCGCCCGGTTATTCCGATGCTGACCCACCTCCACAAAGAACTTAGGTTCACCCTCGATATACAGCACCGAAGGGGACTTCGCCCCGTGGGTCGTCTCGATCAAATCCCCAACTTGAAGCTCCGAGAGCTCCTTGAGCGTGATCGTCGTGTCCGCGATCGACACCGACGCCTGCACCCCAGACTGGTCCAGATTCTTGGTAATCCGCTGCTCGGACGTGTTGCTGTCCTCGTTCCGCGTGACCGCGAACCAGCTCTGACTGCTCAGGTCCTCCATCACCGGCTCGATCACGTTGTACGGAATACACAGGTTCATCGTCCCCGCGCGAGACGACATCCGCATCTCAAGACCGATCACCATCACCACTTCGTTGGGAGGGACGATCTGCACAAGCTGCGGATTCGATTCGTGAGCAACAATATTGAACTCAAGCTCGCGGACACTCGCCCACGCCTCAGCGAGCGCTTCGAGCCCTCGTCCGAGCACGTTGGAAATCAATCGCTGCTCGATCGGGGTCATCGGACGCTGCGGGATAAACAGGTCGTGGTTCGTCCCGCCGAGCAGTCGATCGATGATCGGATAGATAATCAGCGGCGAGATCTCCAGACACATCTGCCCCTCGAGCTTGTCCGTCTGGATCAGGTTGTAGCTCGTCGGATTGGGGAGTCCCGAAACGAACTCGCCGTAGGTCATCTGCTCACACGCCGCGACGCGGACCTCGACAATAGTCCGAAGGAATCCCGAGAGCGAAGCGCCGAAGTTTCGAGCGAACGCCTCGTGAAGCGTCTCCAGCGCCATCATCTGGTCTTTAGAAACACGCTCCGGACGCTTGAAGTCGTACTGCCGGACCTCGATGTTGTCCAGGTCTTTCCGCGTCCGCGAGAAAATACTGATCTGCTCCAACGGCTCGGAGATCTCGTCCTCGTCCACGGCCGCCATCAGTGAATCAATTTCACTCTGATCAAGCATGCTCATGGACCAAGTACTCCGCGTTTGGGCGCACCGCGCCCCATGCCGTCTCCAGACAGCGAGCCAATTGTGCGTTCTATCGGCCGCTATGCCCAGAATTCACCAGAAACAGTCCGGATTTCATCCCACAATCCCCACCCAATCCCACCGAGCGGGAACAAACCCGCCGCAAACCCTGTTCGCACCCTGAGCATTCAATATGATGCCCACACGAACACCCACCGGAGCCACCGACTAATGACCACCCGAGTTCTCTTCCTCATCGCATGCTACGTCTCCGTGCTGCTGTCTCCGAATGCTCCCGCTCAGCCCGATTTTCTGAGCATGGCCAGTTCCGAGCCGGAAGTGACCACTTCCGTTGAACCCTCCGTCACGACCACCTCCCCCGGCTCCACGATGGTCATCGCCGTCACCCTCAACCACGCCGAGGGTTTCCATACCTGGCCAAACCAGCCCATCATCCCTGAAGAACTGGGCGATTTCCCCGCGACCGCGACCACGATCACCATCATCAACCAAGCCGAACTCGAAGCCGCCGGGATCGAAGTCGGACCCATCCAATGGCCCGACACCCACACCGTCCAGGTCCGCTTCCTCGGCCCCCCAATCAACCTCGAAACCTACGACGCCGATGCGACCGCGTACATCCCCATCCGCATCGCCGACGACGCACAACTCGCCGATCTCGAGTTCACCATCGAGACCTACTTCCAATCGTGTGATGACTTCACCTGCCTCCCCCCAACCGCAGAGCAAGACACCTTTACCCTCACCATCGCTGATACCGCCCAAACCCCAGCACAGAACGACATCTTCGCAAGCTTCGATCCCGCGATCTTCTCCGATCCCGATGCCTGGGACGCATCAACCACCGCTCCAGCGCAGACCAGCACATCCAACCAGCGTCAGTTCCTCGGACTCTTTGTGCTCCCACCGATCGACACCCCAGCCGGATTCGCGATCATCGCCCTCGCCGCGGCAGTGGGGGGATTCATCCTCAACCTCACCCCCTGCGTGCTCCCCGTCATCCCGCTCAAGGTCATGACCCTGACCAACCATGCCGGAGAGAGCAAGAGCCGCGCCCTCAAACTCGGAGTGATGATGGCGCTGGGAGTCATCGCCTTTTGGTTCGGGATCGGTCTCCCCGTCGCGTTCGTCGCCGACTTCGTCGACCCCTCCATCATCTTCGGAGTCTGGTGGGTCACCCTCATCATCGGATTGCTTATTGCGCTCATGGGACTGGGAATCATGGGGTTATTCACGATCAAGCTCCCCCAGAGCACCTACATGATTAACCCCAAAGCCGACTCCATGTCCGGCTCATTCATGTTCGGAGTCATGACCGCGATCCTCGGACTCCCATGCTTCGGATTCGTCGCCGGCGCCCTGCTCGCCGGAGCCGCGACCATGGAACCTTGGCAGGTTCTCACCATCTTCTTCTCGCTCGGATTCGGAATGGCGTTCCCGTATCTGATCCTCACCCTCAACCCCAAGTGGATGGACAAGATCCCCAAGACCGGCCCTGCTTCCGAACTCGTCAAACAAGTCATGGGACTGCTGATGCTCGCCGCCGCCGCGTATTTCCTCGGGACGACCGCGATCTCGATCTCTTCCTCCCAGTCCTGGTCTACGCCGTGGTGGTTCAAGACCATCCACTGGTGGATCATCGCGTTCTTCGGACTCGCCGCAGGATTACTGCTCATCGTCCGGACCATCCAGATCACCAAGAGTGCCCCGCGCCGATTCGTCTTCTCAACCATCGCGTTGCTCGTCACCGCCGGCGGGATCGCCGTCGCCGCCAACCAGACCAGCCACCAGTACCACTACTTCTGGCAGCCCTACTCCGAAGCAGCACTCTCCGAAGCACTCGCCAGCGGCAAGGTCGTCGTCCTCGACTTCACCGCCGAGTGGTGCCTCAACTGCAAAACCCTCGAAGCGACCGTCCTCTCGCGGAACCCCGTCAAGCCGATGCTCCTGAGTCCCGAGGTCGTCCCGCTCGTCGCGGATCTGACTTCGACCTCCGCCCCTGGATGGGACAAGCTCAAAGAACTCGGACAGACCGGCATCCCCCTCCTCGCCGTCTACGAGCCCGGGAATCCCGATCCGATCTGGCTCTCCAACGCCTATTCCCCCTCCCAGGTCGTCGAAGCAATCGAGCTGGCGCTGGACTGATCCGCGGATAATCCCGTTCCGGACGCTCCAATAACCAAACAACCCCAACGACTTGCCATGTTCGTGAGAAATTGGTTTGACGAACGCGAATTGAGAGACTATTTTTACCCCTGCAGGCACACCAGTGCCAGCGACAACCAAACGCGGGTGTAGCTCAGTGGTAGAGCGTCACGTTGCCAACGTGAATGTCGACGGTTCAAATCCGTTCACCCGCTCTTAGAAAGCACCCAGTCCCGCAAGGTACTGGGTGCTTTCTTTTCATCTAATAGTCTTCACGCCAGCTGTGATTACTCACCTGTCCAAAGCGCCGCCCAATCGTTCTCCGCTTGCTTCAGGTATGGCTCAAGAAGCCCGAGCCAAGGATGCGACGGCCCGAGCTTGTCCACGATCGTTGGAAACTCTTCAAGATGCATATCAAATCGGTCGGACTGTTCACCACTGACAACCAGTGAAGCAGCGAGCAATGGTGTTGCATAGACAGTCCATCGCTTCGTCGGGACTGAATACTCATCGCCAAACTCGTAGAGCGAACCCAGCATTGAAACTGCTTGCTCTGCGTCTCCGTTGAGCAGCGCACAAGCCGAGATCAAGATGTCGCTCTCCATCAGCTCCGAGCTCCAGGCTTTGGGTGAAGTCTGGAAAAACGATTTGGCCTGCCGAGCAAGCAACTCGCCGCGATCGACATTGCCCAAATAGATCGCATTGGTCGCTTCATTGAGGATCGCTCGATTCACCACTACGTTCATCGGTCCGTGCAGCACGGTCAACAGCTCCCGAGCAGCGACGTGGTACGTTGTTGCCTCTTCGTGCTGTTTCATTGTGTCCAAGATCAAGCCGTATGAAGAGTGTCTGTGAGCAAAGTCCGTCCGTGCCTTGAGTGACATCTGCTCAGGCGGGTCCTGAAGAGATTCATGGAGCAGCGCCTTAGCGCTCTCATACTCACCCTGTGTCCACAAAAACCCGCCGTAACACGCGAGCCCTTTGGCACGGATCCTCCATGGAAGGTCCTTGAACTCAGGGAAACTCAACGCATACTCGTACATCTCGCGAGCAATCCCAGGCTCACCGCAGTTCTGCAACCCATGAGCAGTCAGTATCCATTGGTGCCATGTGTTCGAGTTCTCAAGGTTGCTTGTCAGATTAATCTCGTCGCGAATCTGCAGATAAAAATGTCGTGCCTCTTGGAAGTTGCCGGCCTTCTGCTCCAAGAACGCCTGATTCACCACGATGGAGTGCTGCAGTCTTCTTTCGTATTGATCAAGCGGCCCAATCCGTTCAATCAGACTCAGATACACCTGCCTTGCCTGATCAAACTCGCCAGAGTTTATATAAGCGTTCGAGAGCTGAACCTGGGCATTCACATGATTCCATATATTTCCAAGCTCCTTTGCGGCAGCATTTTCTGCCGCGGTTTGATTGATCGTATCTCTGTAATGATTGACCACTCCGAATGTCATCCACCCAGCTCCGCACGCAGCGACCGAAGCAAGCACCGCAAACAAAACAACAAGCCTGCGATGATTCATGTACATCCGGTTCGATACAGCATTCAGACGCCGACGATAGCTCCGCAGATGCGTGATCAACCGCCTGTCTTCAAACGAGGCGTCCAGCGCATTGAGCGCCTCAAACACCGACCCATACCGATCCTCAGGATCATCCGCGACCATCCGCTCAAGCACGTGCCGAACATGCTCGCTCAGTGTGTTGTCCTTCGTTGATCCTGCCCCTGCTCGATCTCCCTTGTGGGCGCTCCCAGTCAGCAACTCAGACGCGAGCACACCGAGCGAGTACACATCGCTCGCCACCGTCCCGCCGTTGCACCGCCCAGATAGCCTCTCCGGACTCATGTACCGGATCGTCCCAAGCAACTGCGCATCAAGCGTCCGGATCGAAACCGGCACACTCGTATCGTCGATCAGCTTGGCAATCCCAAAGTCCACCATCTTCACGCTGATCACGCTCGTCAGGTCCGCATCAAACGCAACCATCACATTCGAAGGCTTGATATCCCGATGGATCACTCCCTGCTCATGCGCAAACTGGATCGCACGAAAGATCGAGCGAAGCACCTCCCGACGAACCTCAAATCCCAGCGCCGGATCATAAATCACCGAGGTCAAAGGCTCCCCACGCACAAACTCCATAGCGATATACGGCCGCTCCAAAAAACCGCTCTGGGTGACACCAGTCTGATACACCCGAGCAATCAACGGATGCTCAAGCCGAGCACCGATATGCCCCTCAAGCTTAAACCGATCCGCAGCATCCGCCGCCCCGCTCGTCAAACTCAACACCTTGATCGCGACCTGACGCAGCGGATCGAGCTGCTCCGCTTCATACACCACGCTATTGGCGCCTTGCCCGATCTCTCGGATGATCCGGAACCCATCAATCTCAACACCCACATGCGACCGAGGGTTCAGCGCATGCTCAGTCAGCCAATCCGGATTCAGCGATGGCAGCTCATCAATCTGCTCCGCGATCGACTCGAACTGAAGCAACGAGATCACTTCCGTAGCAACATCCGGCTCATTCAGACACAGCGAGTTCAAAAACTCAGCCCGCGCCCCCTCAGGGAGTAAACGCGCCTCGTCAATCGCCTCGCTCACTCGATCCTTGAATACCGGATCAGTGTTCGTTTGCGAGTTCTCTTGCGAGCCAGAGTCGAGCATGATTCCATTCTAGTTGAACTGTGCGTACAGATACATTCAAAAACTCGGCAATCATCTCGGTTTTCATCCCCCCAAAGATCTTCATCTGGACGATGGTCGACTGCCGTTCCTCGAGCCCCTCGATGGATTCACACAAGCAAAGCAAGTCAATCGGAGAAAGCCCCTCCCTGCTCGCCGGCTCAAACATCACACGATGCCCGCCCCCTTTGCCGTCAGACTCTCCGCCCAACGTACCACCCAATGTACCGCCCCGTTTCTGAGCCGACTTCGACCGCAGATGACTCAATAGCACTCGCCGCACCATCAGCGAAGCAACCGCAAGCAAGTGCGTCTCGTTGTTCCAGTCCCGTTTCTTCTGCCGAAGCACACGCCCGATCGCCTCATGCGTCAAGTCCGTCGGCCCAAGCGTGATGTCCTGATGCATCGCTGACAAGTGCCAAGCCGCGACCCGCTTGAGCTCCGCATAGATGTCATCAATCAACGCAGAATCAATGCCCGTCAGCGTCCCATGGCCATCTTGATCAACTCCGAGATCAATCATGTTTGTACCCACGAACCTGAGCAAAGAAACGACGCCCACCAGCGGGCACACAAGGCAAAGATCGATCCGACCGTTCCCTGCTGAATGTATACGAAAACCAGTGCAAATGGTTCGTTAGCCGCCTCCAAATCGGGTTTTTTACCACGCTCAGAATGCATAGCCGCGACGCCGAGTAGCCTCAAAAACTTCTCGTTTTTCTCAGAATCCGTTGCGCAAAGCCCAAAGTTCAGAGCGTTGTTCCCTGGAGCCATTTCTATATCCCGGCTCTATATGCGATCAGTAAATCAGAACCACCGAGGAGAACCCGATGAATGGATTCAGTTATTCCAAGTGCATGAAGTTGGCCCTACTGGCCGGAGCAGCAACCCCAAGCATGCTCTATGCTCAGCAGTCCACATCCCCATTCAAACTGGTTGATGTTTCGAGTACCACCGGTATTGATGACATCGATGCCCCGACTTACACATTTCCAGGAGCATCAGATGGATCATTAAGCGGCGGAATCGCTGCGGCTGACTTCGACAACGACGGCGATATCGATATCTTTGTTCCCAATGGAGAAATCGATGAATCGCTCCCGGCTGACGGCATGTACAATCGAGACATTTTGTACATCAATAATCTGTTTGATCAAAGCGGCAATCAAGGCACCGCGACCTATACCGCTGTCGAGTTCCCAGACATTGTCGCAAACTGGGATCCAGATACAGATTCATATAAATCAGTCGCCGCTTTGTGGTTCGATTACGATGGTGATCGTCTTTTAGACCTTGCCGTCTTCGGTGATTGCAAAACCTGTTCTACACCCGACATGAGCAGCTATACGCCGCGCTTGTTTCGTCAACGCCATGACAACACATTTGAAGATGTTTCGGACGCATCAGGCTTGTCAAGCGTAGACCTCATCAGTGACATACTTTCTGTTCCTGTCACTCCTCAGTTAAGCCCTTCTATCCGAAGAGCCGGGGGTTATTCCGCTGGAGATCTCAACGGCGACGGGTTCCCAGAACTCTTCCTCGGATACTGGACAGATCACCAGGCTTCTCGAGAACAAGTCAGAAATGCTCGCGTGCTTGAGAATATTCAAGGACCAAATGGCCGAGAGTTTGTCGAACTTCCAGGTGGTTCGCTCACGCCCCCCGTAATCGATGGGGATGGCAACCCGCAAGACGATGGGAACCTTATCGCTAGTCTTTGGCAATCCGTGATGATTGATCTCGATCAAGACGGCGACCTCGACATCTTCGCCGCGTGCGACGGATTCGACAACCGGATGTGGATCAACAACACACTGCCCGGAGGCGCCATCGATCTGGAATACATCGTTGCGTCCTCAGTAGGAATGGACAATGATGACCTAGACATGGGCGTTGCATTCGCTGATTATGATGCGGATGGTGATTTCGATTTGCTCACAACCAACATCACAAATGACAGCGCGACTCCAAAGTACAATGTGCTGTATAGGAACAATCTAACATCAAATCCCCCTGGTGTCTCAGGAGCAATGCACCCGGTTTCAAGCACGACCAATCTGTATTCGCCTCAAACTTGGAACTGGGGTACATCATTCGCTGACCTCAACAATGACGGTTGGCAAGACTTGTTGGTGACAAATCAAGACTGGATTTTCAACAGCACATCCCATGTCTTCATGAATACCAGCGATTCTCCAAATCCTCTGGATCCAACTGAAGAGGGGCGATTGTTCACTGAAGAACTCTTCACGCCTGACCCATTTGACCCACAAGATCCGTTCTCGAATGTAGGGTTCCCAAGCGATCGAAACTCTAGTGCAATCATCAAGTTCGACTTTGACCGCGACGGCGATCTCGATGTGATGGAGACCGTGAAACTCACAACCACCACTCCTTCCGCAGTCACCCTCTACGAAAACCAACCTACCGGCATCGGACAAATCGGACATAGCCTCACAGTCAAACCCCGTGGCGACGAGGCAAACCCGTTCGCGCTGGGAGCCAAGATCACCGTAGACGTAGACAAAGCCGTAGGCGATGACCTGAGCATGCTCCACACCATCTCCGCAGGTGTCAGCTTCATGGGTCACGAACCCGCCGAAGCCCACTTCGGACTCGGAGATATCAGCCCAACCGACACCATCACCATCACCGTCACCTGGCTCGATCCAAACGATGCGCCATCAGTCGTCACCATGACCGGCGCCGAAATCATGGCAGGATCCGCCACCACCGCGGGCAATGTCGTCCGCATCGGCTGGTGCTCCTACGCAGATATGGCGCAGCCATTCGGACAGCTCGACTTCTTCGACCTCAGCGAGTTCCTCACAAGACACGGCGCCCAAGACCCCGCCGCAGATCTGAGACCAGGATGGGGCGAGTTCGACTTCTTTGATGTCAGCGAGTTCCTTCGCCTCTACAACCTTGGTTGCAATCTCGACTGACCAACTCCAGTTTGCTGAGCCAAGCAACATTCCCGAGATTATTCTCGTGACCTGATTCGCCAGGTCACCAATTATGAGAGCGGCCTGCCATTGGCAGGTCGCTTTTAATTGCACCCACTCTAATCAGCCAACTGCTCAAGCAGAGTGTCCACATGTGCCACCCGCCGATGCTCCTCGCCCATCGCCGCGACCAGGTTCGGACGAGCGTCAACAAGCATCGATCGAGCATCCTCGACCTCCCCGCTGAGCATCATGCACTCCGCGAGCTTGACGCGAAACTGCGCATGAATCCAGTGCCCCTCAGGGAGAATCGCGCCGGTCATCGTCGCCGCTTCTCCGAGCATCTCATGCGCCCGCTCCAAATGCGACCGCTCGAGATGCATCACCCCCGCGTTATGGATCGTGATCGCCAGCCGCAAGCTCGGATCGCCTGGATTGATCCGGAAGATCCCGATCGCTTCATCAAACAGCTCGCCCGCCTCGTCATACGCCTCTCGATCACTCAGCAGATCCGCAAGATTGTTGAGCGTGATCCCGACGCGCTCATGCGTCGGACCAAACACCCGCTTGCGCCTCACCACAAGCTCGCGCAGCTGCGACTCTGCTTCTTCAGCGCGACCAAGGTTGTTGAGCACCTCCGCACGATTGCTCAGACACGCGAGCGTGTCGGGATGGTCCTCGTCGCGAACATCCGCGAGCAAGAGGAGCGCTCGTTCATACGCATCGAGCGATTCCTCGAACCGCTCGAGCCGTTTGAGCGAGACCCCCATCCCGATGAGCACCTGCGATCCGATTCGCTTGGACCATTCCTCATCCAGATCGCCAAGCCGAGACAACGCGCGCTGGTACACCTCGATCGACTCCGCGAACTCCCCGCGTTCATACAGCAGCGCCCCGCGCTGATGCTCGAGCTGCCCCAGCAGCTCATCGGGAGCATCCGTCCCCTCGATCAGTCCCAGCGCCCGATCGAGCGTCGCGTCCGCTTCATCGAGCCGCGTCGTTGCCGTCTGCACCTGCGCCAGCACCACCAGCGTCGACGCCATCGCCATCACAGGCGATTCATCAAGCGATTCCATCGCGATGATCGCGTCATTGAGCTGCCGCTCCGCCGCCTCGTAACTCCCTAAACGTGTGTACGTCTCGCCGATCGTGCTCTGGATCGACGCGCCCAGCTCCGGATACTCCCCGAACCGCTCATCGACCTCACCCGCCGCGACATCCAGCAGCTCCATCACGCGCATGTCAGGCCCGCTCTGCCCCGGATCAACCTCAGAGAGCAGATCCCGAAAGAACACGCTGATCCGCGACTGTTTATCCAGCTCCGTCTCCGCCGCGATCCGGCGCTGCTCCGCCAACCGATTCGCCGCGTTGGTCCGCACGATCCCAACAGCAAGCCCGGTCATCGTCCCGATCATCCCCAGCAGCAACACACCCACAACCGCAACCCCCGCGCGATGTCTTCTCGCGAACTTACGGATCTGATACACCGTGCTCGCGCGTCGCGCCTCGATCGGTCGATGCTCCAGCACCGCGCGCACATCGTTCGCAAACCCCTCGACCGTTTGATACCGCCGCTCCGGTTCATGCTCGAGCGCATGGAGCACCACAACATCCAGATCGCCATCGAGCTTCCCGTTGAACGCGCTCGGACCTTTGGGGGTCTGCTCAAGCACACGCTGGATCACCGCCTCGATCGACCCGCTCATCTCATGAGGGAGCTTCCCGCACAGCATCTCATACAACAGCACCCCAAGCGTATAGATATCCGTCCGCGCATCGATCAGCGACGGATCCCCGCGCAGCTGCTCCGGAGACGCGTACGCGAGCGTCCCCATGAACTCGCCCTCCATCGTCCGGATCATCGTCGCCGATTCATTGAGATGATCCTTCGCGAGCCCAAAGTCCAGCAGCCTTGGCCGCCCCGCCTGATCAATCAGAATATTCGCAGGCTTCAAATCCCGATGCAAAACCCCACGCTGATGCGCCGCCACCACACCATCACAGACCTGCACAAACAACCTGAGCCGGTCCTCAACCGACAACTCCCGCTCCGCGAGATACCCATCCAGCGTCGGCCCCTCAATCAGCTCCATCGCCAGATACCCACGCCCGTCCGCCGTCTCCCCACGATCAATGATCGAGACCACATTGGGATGATTGATCCGCGACGCCAGATCAATCTCACGCTCAAAGCGCCGCCGCTGCCCCTCGCTCGCCAGCGCCCCCTTGAGCAGGACCTTGATCGCAACCATCCGCCCCGTCGAGTTCTGCGTCGCGTGATACACAATCCCCTGACCGCCGCGATGGATCTCGTGCGAAATCGTGTACCCCTCAATGCTCAGTGTTCCCGCTGCCTGCACATCGTCCCCTCCCGAAACCTCACGCACTCGACTCACCAGCGCATCAAGCAACCCCAGCTCCGCGTACGTCCCCTGACACGCAGTGCACGAATCCAGATGCGCTCGGATCTCATCAAGCGATCGCCCATCATTCTTATCTACAGCTTCTTCACCAGCGCGCAGCCGTTCAAGCTCACCAATCGAAAGATGCTCGCTCATGAAGCCATCCCCCCAACCCCATCAAACTCACTTCGCAACTCTTCGAGCCGCTTGAGCACCCGATACCGCGCCTGATACACCGCATCGCGCGACAACCCCAGCTGCTCCGCGACCTCCATCGCAGGCACCTGCCGGATCGTCATCAGCTCAAACGCGCGATAGTGGGTGGGGTTCACCTCGCCGCGCAGCTGCGACATGCACCGATTGATCGAGTGCCGATCCCAGTCCATCTCCCATTCGGCGCGAGCCGTGTCCTCATCCGGAAGCGCCGAGAAGAACGTCGTCCGATGCGAAGTCGTGGGTTGCAAAGGCGTGGGCGCCTGCTTCGGAGAGCGGAACCCATCGCGCCGATGCGAGCGGATCGACTGGTACATCAGCGCAAACAACCAGCTCCCGAGCCGCCCCTTCGACCGATCGTATTTCCCCTCCCGATACCCCTCGAGAAACTGCACCAACGCATCCTGCACCGCGTCCTCCGCGTGAGCGTCCGATAATCCCATCCGCGACGCAAAGTGCAGCATCGGCTCACGAAAACGTGCCGTAAACCGCTGCCACGCATCGTCTTCCGAGTTCTGGAGCTGCTCAAGCAGAATGGTCGTCGTTTCCCACTTCATGAGCGATCAGTATACAAATCCGCCCCCCAAGCCGCAATGAACAACTTAGACAACCCCGAGCCCCAAATCACAAGAAAATCTCAAATCCGTGTCAAACCCGCCTCCCCCAAGGCCATACAGGAGGACCCATCCACCAAGAGGAGACACGGATATGCCAAGCCGACGAACCACTCGCAACTTGATTTCATCATTCTGTATCCCACTGATCGCCTGTGGTTCGTCGGCTCAGCCGATCCCAGAACCAGGCACCATCCTCGTCTCCGCGATCGACTCTCAATCCGGACTCCCCGACATCTTCTCCATCACCACCAACGGACTCGTCGGAGAGACCGGCTACGTCGGACTCCAACTCCCAACCACCGTCGAGCTCGCGCCAGTCAGCACCATCTCCGAAGAAGGACTCGAACTCGTCGTCATCGACAACGGCTCCGGCATGCTCCGCTTCATCTACTCCGGAGGCGGCTCCATCGAAGGCGGCCCCCTCTATACCTCGCTCCTCAATCCAACTCTCGGATTCGATTCCTTCGACAACCCCATCGTCGCATTCGAAGACCCATCATTCGGATTCGACATCCCGATCGTCGGATTCACCCCAGGCATGATCGGTCTTCAGCATCCCATGCGCGCCAACATGCCCGACTTCTTCGAGGACCCAAGCTTCGGATTCGAGGACCCGTCCTTTGGTTTCGAAGATCCAAGCTTCGGATTCGAGGATCCCTCATTCGGATTCACCGCAAACTCCGCGATCATCAGCTACCCAACACTCGTTCAAGAACACGAACTCACCATCGCCTCCGCAACCGTCGCCGCCGGACTCGCCTACCCACGCGCCTGGTTCATCGATCCAAACGAGCTCGACGCCTTCGACGGCATCAACGGCAACGACTACACCAACTACGCCGGATTCGCCGTCTTCAGCTACGACGCACCAAACGGCCCAGGAATGTACCTCGCGCCCCTCGATCGCGCATCCATCGAGTCCCAACTCCTCGAACTCGAGCCCTTCGCCGTCAACGGCGTCTTCGCCGGACCATTCGCGATCGACGGCATGCACATCGATCCCGTAATCCCAGGAACCACCTATGTCTGGGGAACCGATGGCGTCTTGAGAGGAGCCACGCCGCCACAGCCCATCATCTATCGAGTTGATGCGTCCGGAGCTGTCACCCAGCTCACCAGCGCCGGGGACATCCAGTCCATCGACGACCTCGTCGTCGCTCACGACGGCAACATCTATGTCCTCGACGCAACCAACCCACAAAGCACCATCATCGCCGTGGACACACAAACCGGATCGCAAACCATCCTCGCGACCGGAGGCACAATCTTCAACAACGCAACCAGCCTGAGCGTCGTCCAGCAAACCTCGCGTGTCATCGAACTCAACACCACAACCGACCTCGCCGACCCAAACCCAGGCGATGGAGATTACTTCAATCCCGGATTCCTCCTCGCCCTCCGAGCGGTGATCGAAGAAGCCAACGCCCAAAGCATCCCGCACACCATCGTCCTCCCAGCAGGAACCTACGACATCTCAGCACTCGGTGAAATCAGTATCGGGACCACCATCACCCTCGTCGGAGATGGATCAGACACCACAACCATCACCGGTTCCAACACCTCCCGCGTGTTCAATGTCGCCCCAGCCGCGATGCTCAAAGCCCGAGGACTCACCATCCAAGACGGCCGAGCAAACAGCGGAAACGGAGGCAACATCCTCGCATCAGGTCCCGTCGCCCTCGAAAGCGTCGCAATCAAAGACGGATTCGCCGCAGACCACGGCGGAGGGATCTCCACCACCGCGCCAATCCATATATACAAATCCCACTTCACTGGTAACCAAGCCAACGAAGACGGCGGCGCGATCCACATCTCAAACACCAGCGCCACCATCAAACGCTCCTCGTTCTTCGAGAACGAAGCACTCAACGGTGGGGGGGTCTACGTGGACGACTCCGCCGTGGACATCCTCAACTCCACCTTCTATCTCAACCTCAGCTTCTGGGAAGGCGGCGCGATCCGCACCCAGTCCAACCAACCCGTCCGCTTGCTCCACTGCACACTCCTCGAAAACGAAGCCGGAGTCTTCCCCAACGACGACTCCGCCGGAGGCATCGACGCAGTGGGCTCATCCGCACAACCCATCATCAAATCCAGCGTCCTCGCATACAATACATTCGACGGCGACGACGCCGACGCGATCGGAAACTTCGCCTTCGCCGACCACTCACTCCTGACCACACTCAGCGGCGCAACCTTCGGATCACTCGTCAATGTCATGGCGGGTGACAACCCCGAGTTCCTCGGAACCCCGCTCCAAATCGGAACCACCTTCGCGTTTCCGATGCAGCCCACCAGCCCAATCATCGACGCCGCCGCGACCGACGAGGTCCCATCCTTCGATCAGCTCGGATACCACCGCCTCATCGACGGCGACGCAGACTCCATCCCGACGCCTGACATGGGCGCGTACGAAATGGAAGCCCCATGCCCCGCCGACCTGACCGGAGAAGGACAACTCAACTTCCTCGACGTCAGCGCCTTCCTCAACGCCTACGGCAATATGAACCCCGTCGCCGACTTCGAACCCGACGGCTCATTCAACTTCCTCGATGTCAGCGCCTTCCTCGCCCAGTACAGCGCTGGGTGCCCATAAACACCGAGACAAACCACAACCATCCAGATAGGAATCACCAATGAACACCACACTCGCAACAATCACCCTCTCCGCACTCGCAACCATCGCATTCGCTGGTCCGCTCGACCCACCCGCAGGTCCCATCGACTCGACCATGAAAACCCTCGACGAAGTCGAGCCACGCACCCCGATTGACGCGATCAACACGCCCGGCGACGACAACTCCACCTACAAGATCACCCAGCCCGGATCGTACTACGTGCCGCGCAACATCAGCTTCCTCCAGTTCGGTGCCGCGAGACACGCGATCGAGGTCGCCGCGGACAACGTCACCATCGACTTCGAAGGATTCTCCTTCATCACCCTCGGAGAAGCCACTCTCAACGGCGTAACCACCGATGGTGTCCGAGTCAAAAACGTCACTGTCAAGAACGGCACCCTCATCGGTTTTAACACAGGAATCGCCCTGAACTCCACCGAGAGCGAAAACATCATCGTCGAAAACATGCGAGTCCTCGAAAGCGACAACACCGGAATCATCATCCACGAAGGACGCGTCTCCGAGTGCATCGTGAGAGACTCCGCTGGGGTTGGTATCTATGTACTCAGCAACGGCTTCGTGAACCACTGCACCTCCGAAAACAACCAGGAAGGAATCTACGTCGGCGCCAACACCATCGTCCACGACAACATCGTCCGCGACAACACTGAGGACGGGATCCGCGTCGCCGAGAACTGCATCGTCCGCAACAACCTCGTCACCGAGAACGGCATCGGATTCGGAATCACCGCAGGAATCCAGATTGAAGGCAACGGCTCACTCATCGATTCCAACGTCGTCAACAACAACGAGATCGGTCTCCGCTCGATGTACTCCTCCGTGTTCGTCCGAAACATCGTCAGCGGCAACTTCCTCGACCTCGACATCAGCCCAGTCCTCCCAGGACTCGCCGACGAATCCTCCACACCAAACGGAGCCGGAGCGTGGGACAACATCGTCCTCCCATAACCCACTAAACTCCGGAGGTCACGACATGCGACACATCACATCAATCACCATACTCGCCGCGTGCGCCACGTTCGCTCGCGCCCAAGCCATCGATCCCGCCAACAACTTCGCGTGGGGAGAGAACATCGGATTCCTCAACTTCACCGGAGCTGGTCCAGACCAGGTCTTTGCAAGCGACGATTATCTCGAGGGCTACATCTGGGCCGAGAACATCGGATGGATCAACCTCGGATCAGGTGCCGGACCATACCCAAACACCACAGGACTCGACTTCGGAGTCAACCGCGACCCCATGACCGGACACCTCAGCGGATACGCCTGGAGCGAAAACACCGGCTGGATCAACTTCTCTGGAGGTTCCCTCGCCTCACCCCCGAATCCCGCACGCATCGAAGACAACCGCTTCAAGGGATTCGCCTGGAGCGAAAACACCGGATGGATCAATCTCAACGATGATGATGTCTACGTCGGACTCCTCAACTGCCCCGCCGACCTCACCGGAGAAGGCCAACTCAACTTCCTCGATGTCAGCGCCTTCCTCAGCGCGTACGGCAATATGGACCCAATCGCCGACTTCGAGCCCGATGGTTTGTTCAACTTCCTCGATGTCAGCGCTTTCCTGAGTGCCTACGCGATGGGATGCCCGTAAAGCAGACTGGTACTCAACGAATCCCGCGGATCTCTTCGAGTTCCTTCCACCGCACCGCCTGCTCAAGCAGTTTCTTGTCGATGTCCTCGATCAACCCATCCTGATTCATATCAATCGGAGAGTCATTGAACGAGTACAGGTCCTCAACATCCACCACCCCGTCCTGATTGATGTCCCACCCAAAGTCTGGACGCTCAACCGGAGCCGTCAGCACATCAAGCTCACTCGCCGTGATATAACTCGCCGAGCCCCCAACCTGACCTGTCGCCCGGACCCCGTCGATCAACGTGGGCACATCAAGCTCAAAGTCAATCCGCTCAAACGGAATCGTCTCATCAAGCGAGTACTCATCCCCGCGAGAGACCGGCGTCCATGCGCCATCAATACGAACATCAAACCGTAAATCCTCAAACCACCCGCCGTCTGCAAAGTGATCCCCCTCAATAAACCGCAGCGTGTGCGCCAGCACGGGCTGCGCATAGTGCACCTCCAGCGACACCTCCCCGTTCATATCCGGAGCCGACCCCTTCGTCCAGAAGAACTGGTAGTCCACGCTGCTCAGATAATCCCGCCCGCTCGGATCATGCTCGACACCATTGGCAAACCGCACCGGGAGCGATGACCCAACCATCGAGACCGGATCTTCAACCAGCGAGGTCGCCGCGATCGGAGGGGTGCCCAGCTCGATCGCCTGAACATTCGCGCTCCGCATCCCCGAGCGTGAAGCCGGATTGTGCAGCGTGTGATCCGCCATCGGATGCGCCGGGATCAACCATCCCGCGATATTCGCCACGCCCCCGCCCATCCGGACTGCACGATCAACCGATCGCAACTGCCGCTGAGCAAACAGCGTGAACAGATCCTCCGCTTCCAGATCCCTCGGCAGATAATCCGTCATCCCATCCCGTGTCCGCGAGATCCAGTACCGATCACTGAGCGTCGATCCCGCAAACACATCGCGCAATCCATCCGCGCCCAGCATCATCCCGATCAGCCCGCCCATCGTCGCTGTGGGATTGTCGCTGTCCCAGCCAGTAAGCGTCCCGATGCGGACCGTTTCCTGGTAGTCCCCCTCGCCGTAGAGCAGACACACCAGCGCCGAACCAAAGTTCACCGAGCTCTCGAACCACGTGAGATACCTGAAGTCATTCGCCGTTGCATTAATCTGGTACCGATCCGCGACCAGATCGCGCGTCCGTTCCCAGTCGCTCTTGTCCGGATTCGATTGATAATCAGTCAGCACCGTCTCGATGATGTCGTGCGCCTTGGAGGTCGCCGGGATGTACCCCATCGCGTCCTCAACAAGCTGCTCGATGCCCGCCGCGCTCAGCGCATCCTGCCCGCGGACAGCGCCCAGCGAATGGAGCACCACAAAGAACTGCGCCGCGTGCTGCGCGTGTCCACCCGCCGTGGTCCCGATCGGGAGCTCCGCGAGCTCCAGCGCCACCGAAGGCATCCCCGGAGCGATCGCCCCGAAATACTCCGTCGTCAGCTGCGCATCGATCATCAGGAAAGAGCTGTTCGCAGAAGGCACCGCCGTCATCGGAGGCGTGACCCCGCGTTCCATCAGCCCACGCGCCCGAGCATTGCTCACCCAGATGAAGTTGTTGATATGCGCAACCCACCCATCACGGATCTGCGACGCCGACAACATCGGAGTCCCGTGCTGCGTCATCAGCTCGCCGTAGACATACTCAATATCCGTGTCGTCATCCGCCTGCCAGGGGTCCTGATCGGTGACAAACCGCAGCGGCTTGCCATCAAACGTCATCGGCCAATCCGCATCCGTATAAAACGGCGGCTCCGTCCTCCGACCCTCCGTCAACAACCCCGTCCAGTTCGCAATACACTGCCCCACCCAAAACCCCTCAAGCTGATCCTCATACTCCCCCCGATCAAGCTCAATCGCCCCCGGAGGGACCGCGCCAAAGCACAACGATGTCGGCAACGCCAACAACGCAATAGGCACACAAATAGACAGCTTGGTCAGCGTCATAGATCACCCCAGAGTACCACGATCAAGAACCCTATTCAAGACCACAATGGACCATTCGTCCCATTCCATCAGCACATACAGCAGATATCCCATTCTCCCCGCCGACAAGCACCCAAAGCACCCAAGAACCACAAAAATACGCCCAATCATCTCGATCGGGCGTACCTATCGGTCTTTGACCTGTTCTTGAGAAGGCTTATTCCGGACAACCATCCCCAAACGCCGCGAGGAACGCGCTCACATCCAGGAAGTTCAGCATCCCGTCCGTGTTGATATCCGCGACACAAGCCGGAGCCGGATTGGGCTGGTACTCAAACGCCCCAAGATCAACACACAACTCCCACGTCGACACTCCAGTGTTGAGCGTATCCGTATCATCAAGATTCCGAACATTCCCAGCAAGATCCGTATCCAGATCCAGCACATCAATGATCCCTCTGCTCGCGGCCCCCAGCACACCACGCGAGTTCCCCGCATCGATCGCCGCCGAACCAGCCATCAGCGAGTAGTCGCCGTTCATCGGATCGACAAACATCGGATCCGCATTGAAGTTCCCGCTGGAATCCGCGCTGCCCGCAGGTCCCTCAGGGAGCAAGCTGTACGAAGCGTTCAGATCCCCCGTCCCGCTGTCCGAGGTCGCCGAGTCATTGACCACGATGCAGTTGAGCAGATTCGTATCCGCATCCGTGCGCGCCGAGCGGAACGTATCCGCCACACCCTCCGCGACCACATCATTCCCCACAAACGTACAGTTCACGGCCTCAAAGATCTGCTCATTGCGAACCGCACCGCCGTCAACTTGCGCCACGTTGTTTGAAAACACCGAGTTCGTCGCATGGAACACATCCTGATCCGAAATCCACACCGCGCCACCCCCCGATCCCGCGACATTCTGGTCAAACACGCAGTCCACCACATCCACAATCCCGACACTCGACGTCCCGAGCACCGTGATCGCCCCGCCGCGGACCGTCGCCTCATTGCCAATAAACGAGCAACCGATGAAGTCCGCCGAGTCCCCAGCAGACGCGTACGCCATTCCGCCGCCCTCGGTCCCGGTGTTGTCCTCAAAGGTGCAGTTGATAAACGTCTTGCTCGTCGTCGAGATGACGTACAACCCGCCGCCGTCACCCGTCGTGGTGTTCCCGCGGATGATCGTGTCCATGACCGTCGCTGTGCCGGAGATGTATAACCCGCCGCCGTTGCCCGTGCCCGAGTTGTTCTCGATCACACAGTTCATGATGATCGCCGTCGATCCCCCCTCGATCGAGACGCCCGATCCAGCAGTCCCCGACGACCCATTGGTAAACGTAATCCCATCGAGCACCACATCCGTCGTCCCTCCCGAAGAGAGGAAGCACTTCCCGAGCCCCTGCCCAAACACAATCACATCCCCGCCTCCCGCGTTCTGAAGCGTCAGGTCCTTCCCGCCCGTCACGCTCAGATTCTCCGGATACAGGTCCGGTTCAATCACAATCACGTCCCCGCTCACCGCCGCGTTGATCGCCGCCGTGATCGTAATAAAGTCATAATCGACAAAGTTTGGTCCAACAGTAATTGTGTCCGCCAGCGACATCGTCGAAGCCGCTCCCAGTGCCAGCAATCGTGCCGCGGTGTTGATGGTGCTCATATCGAATCTCCAGTGTTGTGTGGTTCCATGCCAAGGCTTTCGCCTCCTCATAAACCAAGCGAGATCCGCCTACTCCGCGCCCAATCGAAATGAAATCAACCTGTACCTATTTCAGTACCTCAAAAATGAAACAGTTTAGCAGGAACTACACCATCCACTTTCCAGTGATTTTGGAACTATTCCAATGTTCCAAATCCTCCACAATTCATGTTCTCTCGCGTCGATTCAGCCAAATTCCCTTGCCAAAGTTACCGATAAGTGATCCAATAGATACCGGATACGCATTCTTTTGTCAGTTCGAGCGTTATCCAGTCGGTCGGTGTACGTACAGGATCAATGCACAGACCAGACACCATCAGGAGGAAACCAATGAAACTTGGCAAAAAACACGCTGTCACAGCCGCAGTACTCGTATCCGCATGTGCGCTCCCCATCGCGATCGCACAGGTTGGTCCAAGCAAATCCACCAAAGCCGCCAACAAGGGACCCGAGCAGCAAGACCGCCGCTCCTCCCTCAACCAGCGTGAAGCCAAGCCCATCGGCGAGGTCGAAGGCCAAGGCGTCCCAGCAGGACCAGCCGTGTTCCCACTCGAGTTCCGCACCATCGACGGCACCTTCAACAACTCCGCAAACCCATCTTGGGGCGCCGCAGGCACCAACCTCGTCCGCCGAGTCGCCGCCGACTACGGCGACGGACTCAACACCCCAGCCGGCGCCGGACGCCCGTCCGCACGCAAAGTCAGCAACGACATCTGCGCCCAAGGCGCTGTCGTTATGCCAAACATCTACAACTACTCCGACTTCCTCTGGCAGTGGGGGCAGTTCCTCGATCACGACATCGACGAAACCCCGATCGCCTCACCCCAAGAACAGTTCGACGTCAGCGTCCCGACCGGCGACGCATGGTTCGACCCCGGAGCGACCGGAACCGTCACCATCGCCGTGGACCGCTCCGCGTACACCAACGACACCGCAGGCGTCCGTCAACAGATCAACAACATCTCCTCATGGATCGACGGCACCAACGTCTACGGCAACGACGCCGCACGCGAAACCGAACTCCGCACCAACGACGGCACCGGTAAGCTCGCGACCTCCGCAGGCGACCTCCTCCCATTCAACACCAACGCGTTCCACAACGCGCCAACCGATCACGACCCGAGCTTCTTCCTCGCAGGCGACATCCGCGCCAACGAACAAGCCGGACTGACCGCGATGCACACCCTCTTCGTCCGCGAGCACAACCGCCTCGCCGAAGAGATCGCCCTCGAGAACCCAGGATTCTCCGGAGAGCAGATCTACCAGCACGCCAAAGCAATCGTGACCGCGCAGCTCCAGTCCATCACCTATACAACGAGTTCCTCCCCAAACTCCTCGGACCAGGCGCCATCCCTCCGTTCGCCGGATACAACGACTCCGTCGACCCAGGGATCACCAACCTCTTCGCGACCGCCGCCTACCGCGTCGGTCACACCATGCTCTCAACCCAGATCATGCGTACCGACCAGTTCGGGAACGAAGTCCCAGCGGGACACCTCTCGCTGGCCGACGCGTTCTTTAACCCAAACAACATCATCGACAACGGGATCGACTCGCTCCTCCGCGGCCTCGCGTCCCAGCACGCACAAACCGTCGACATCTTCGTCGTCGATGACGTCCGCAACTTCCTCTTCGGAGCCCCAGGTTCCGGAGGGTTCGACCTCGCATCGCTCAACCTCCAGCGTGGACGCGATCACGGCCTCGCAAGCTACAACGACATCCGCGTCGCCTTCGGACGCCCCGCCGTCGTCAACTTCAGCGATATCAACACAGACCCAGCCGTCGTCGCAGGACTCAGCGCCAGCTACGCCGATGTTGACCAGATCGACGCGTGGGTCGGACTCCTCGCCGAGCCACACCACCCAGGCGCCTTCGTTGGAGAAACCCTCTACCGAATCCTCGTTGAGCAGTTCACCAACCTCCGCGACGCCGACCGCTTCTGGTACCAGACCTACCTCCCAGTCGACATGGTCGCAGAAATCGAGAGCACCAAACTCTCGCACATCATCCGTCGCAACACCAACATCGGACCCGAACTCCAAGAAGATGTCTTCAAAGTCCAAACCGTCTGTGTCGCAGACCTCGCCGAACCGTTCGGTGCACTCAACTTCCTCGACGTCTCCGCGTTCCTCACGCTCTACGGCAACGAAGACCCCGCCGCCGACATCAACGGCGACGGCGAGTTCAACTTCTTCGACATCTCGAAGTACCTCGACTTCTTCCAGCTCGGCTGCCCATAACTCAACGCTGACATCCAAGCACCCAATCCAGACATCCCCGTTGTGATCAGCGGGGATGTCTGCTATATTCGCCCCATGATGTATCCACAAGACCAGCTCACCCGCCGGAGCGCACTCAAAGCCGTCGGCGTCACCTGCGCCGCGTCCATGCTCATCCCGTCCACCCTCCTCGGATCAACACCAATGAGCAAATCAAAGCCCATCTTCAGAATCTCCCTCGCCCAGTGGTCGCTCCACAAACTCCTCTTCGCAAATGAAATGACCACCCTCGACTTCGCCAAAGAAGCACGCCTGATGGACTTCGACGCGATCGAATACGTCAATAGCTTCTTCAAAGACAAAGCCGACGACGACGCGTACCTCAAGCAACTCAACACACAAGCCTCCGACTACAACATCACCCAGCTCCTCATCATGTGCGACGGAGAGGGCAACCTCGGAGACCCCGACCCCAAAGCACGAACCCAAGCCGTGGAGAACCACCACAAATGGGTCCGAGCCGCGAAAAAACTCGGATGCCACTCCATCCGTGTCAACGCCGCCAGCTCAGGGACCTACGAGGAACAACAAAAGCTCGCCGCCGATGGTCTCCGACAACTCTCCGAGTTCGCCCAGCCCCACAACATCAACGTCATCGTCGAAAACCACGGCGGATACTCCTCCAATGGGCAATGGCTCGCCAAAGTCATGCAACTCGTCAACCACCCAAACTGCGGCACGCTCCCCGACTTCGGAAACTTCTGTATGGACTGGTCCAAAGCCGACGACCCCGACGCGTGGTACGACCGCTACCAGGGAGTCTCCGAACTCATGCCCTACGCCAAAGCCGTCAGCGCCAAGTCCTACGACTTCGACGACGACGGACACGAAACCAAAACCGACTACCACCGCATGCTCAAAATCGTCCAAGACGCTGGATACACCGGATGGGTCGGCGTCGAATACGAAGGATCCAACCACTCCCCAAGAGAAGGCTGCACCCTCACCAAAGCCCTCCTCGAACACGTCCGCGAAGAGCTCTCAAGCTAAACCAAAGCCGTCTTAATCTGCTGCGATCTTCTTCGCCGGAAGCATGCAGTCAACCATCACCGCCAGCCCAACGATCACCGTTCCCGCCGCGTACAACCCGCCGCCCACAACGATCGCGTACGCAAACCCCGCGTACTCACGCGTGATCCACCACCCCGCCATATCAACCAGCAGCCCCAGCGCCGAGACAAACACCACAAACCCAAGCACACGACGCGAGAACCGCGTCATCATGCCCAGCAGTCCCAGCACGATCATGATCACCGCCATCGTCGGCGCGTGCGCATGCTGACTCGTCGCCACAATCTCCGTCCCCGCAGGCTGAATATCTTTCGACACCGCGATCTTCTGGATGTCGTCCCAGTACTCCAGAGGCACCTGCGGATACGCATCAGGTCCCGACGCGCTCCGCGTGTGACAATCCAAACAACTCACCGCGATGATCTCCGACGGCGCCTCGTCTCCAAGATCCAGATTGTCATAATCCTGAGAGACCCGGTCCCCATTGAGCCACTCCAGCAGCGCCGACCGCTCAAAGTCCTCGATCGTCTCCGGATGCCCCGACTCCAGCGCCTCAATCAAAGGCGATGGTGATTGCACCCCGTGATACGCCCCAACGATGTCGTTCATCGTCAGCCCCGGAGACTCATCCCGATTGTCGTAGTGCCACTGAAGGTGCAGCCCCGAGACCACATACCCGCCCAGCAAAGTTAGCACCGACAACGCGATGCCAAGCCGAAAGCAGTAGGGGAGTCCGCCAAGCCGAAAGCCAATCGAGTCGTTCATTCTTAAAGCCCGTCCAGATCAATATCAATCGTCTTCCCGCTCACGATCGCGTCGTTGGCCGCGATCCCGACCACCGTCGCCCGCGCCGCTTCCGCGACCGAGCACGCCGGAGCGCCCTTGCTCGCGATCGCCGTGACCCAGTCTTCCAGTGCGTAGTACACCGCCGGATTCGGAAGCCCGACGCCCTCCTTGAGCTTCCCCTGCTCCGCGAGCTTCGTCGCTCCCGCGATCAGCGTGATGCCCTCATCATTATGGAACTGCTGACGATTCGCGTAGACCTCCCAGCCTTGCGTCGGCGCATCCGCTTCCTTAAACAGCCACCCGTGCGACCACCCGAGCTTGATCGCCGCGTTGGATCCAAAGAACACCTCGTGTCGACCGCCATACGAGTTCGCAAGCGTCGCGTCGTACCCAAGCACCGCACCGTCCTCGTACATCATCGAGCAATGGATCGTGTCGTGCACCGTGCGTCCATCCTCATAGAACCGCACCGCGCCGTGCCCCGAAACCTTCGTCGGATACTTGCCCGTGTACCAGTGGAACACATCGAACTGCTGCGTGCCCCATTCCCCCGCCAGCCCGTTGCTCCGCGCCGGATCAAGCTTCCAGTTCAGCGCCTCGCGCCGCGCCGGATCATTCGAAGGCGTCACCCAGCTCGTCTTCCGATTATTCTGCGCCCGCATCGACACCAGGTCCCGCACCGAGTCGGACCGGAAGAAACCACGCGCCAGCTGATACACCGGATTCGATCGCCCCTGAAGCCCCGCCGCGACCACACCCTTCGCGTTGCGAGCCACGTCGCTCAGCGCCACACAATCCTCCCGCGTGTGCGCCAGCGGACACTCGAGATACACATGCACCCCCGCGTTCAAGCACTCAACCCCAACCTCTCTATGCGTATGCGTCGGAGTCGCGACCGCGACCGCATCAACACCGCCCGAAGCGAGCATCTCCTTGACACTCGCGTACCCCGTCGCCCCCGACGCACGCCGCAGCCCAGACTTGAGCCGCCGCTCATCAATATCACACACCCCGACAACCGACACCCCATCGATCTTGCCAAGCTCACCCATGATCTCGCGTCCCTGTCGCCCGACCCCGATCACGCCGACCCGCAAGCCCGCATCAAGCCCAAACCCGCCAAACGCCCGAAGCTCCGGGACCAGCGCCATCGCCGCCAGTCCACCAGCCGCCTGCGAAAGAAACATCCGTCGATCAATCTCAGTCATCACTACCTCAGTTCTACATCAGCTCAGCACAACCCCAAGCGGGTCACACACACGCGGCGAGTCGCCGCCATCAAAGATCACCAGTGTACACAAATCCGCCTCAACATGCGGCTCATCCATTCCCCCATCAACCCCAAGCGCCGTAGACAACGCGTCCGCCACCGCACAACTCCGATGCACGCACGCCACCCGCGAAATGTTGGTAATCGCAGACGACATCAGCCGCGGATCCATCACATGCCCAAGCCGCTCCCCATCACACTCAACAACACGCCCCCCAATCTCCGACACCCCCAATCCATACCCCCCAAGCGACACCCGCACCCCATCCCCAGCATCCACGACCCAATCTGATCCCCCAGATGTACCGATCCCGATCGCGCTCGAGGTCCCCCCGTGCACAAACGCATGCTCAATCCCAAGATCCTCAAGCTCATCGCGGATCAGATCCAGCACAAACCCCTTCGCGATCCCCCCAAAGTCCAGTCGAACCCGATCGTCCGCCTTGGTCACCGTCCGTCGTTCCTCATCAAGCACCACCGCTCCATCGAGCGACAGTCCGTCGAGATTGTCAACCCGCTGATCCCGGAACCCATGCGCCTCCATCAGCGTCCCCGCCGCGATGTTAAACGCGCCGCCCGTCACCACCCGCATCCGCTCGCTGAGCTTCAACAGCCCAAACAACTCGTCATCAACCACAACCGCCTCACCCGCCGAAGAACGGTTGATCCGCGACACCAGCGACCCAGATTCAAACACACTGAGCCGATGATGCCACTCCATGACCAACTCGCGGACCTGCTCAGTCGCCGCTTGACAATCCGTGCGTGACAACCCCGACCCATCGATCCCGAGCAGCAGCTCAAACCGACAGCCCATCGCCTCAAACGATCCCGCAACAAACTCAGATTCGAGTCCCGCTAGCAACTCACACCTTCGATGCGCGCATCTTCTGCGGATCAAACCGGAACGCGTGCCCCTCCCACATCGAGCGCGTCGCCAGATCCACCGCGACCAGCACCTTGGTCGCCAGATCAATGTTGCTCTTCGCAGGCTCGCGTGTACGCATGCACTCGAGCCAGTTCAGACGCAGCTGATCCTGATCGTTCCCGATGTCCTCGCACTCAATCCGCTCCGCATCGATATCATCGACAAAGATCCGCTCCGGACGCACCTCGCAGTGCCGCGAGTTCAGATACATATTCGCCTTGTGACCGCGGATCATCGTCTCCAGACCAACCTCGTTAGCTGTCGATCCTGCAAGCACCATCGTGTGCCCGTCCTCGAACTGCACCGTCAGGTTCACCTGGTCATGGTTCTCCATGTCGTGATCCACCACATGCGCCCCAGTCGCGACCACGCGCGTAGGCCAACCCGAATCCAGAGCAAAGATCAAAGGCGTCATCACGTGCACCAACAAATCACCGATGATCCCCGTCGAGAACTCGCGGTACCGGCGCCAACGTGCGTACACCTTCGGATCCCACTCACGTGGTCCAAGATACCCAAGCCATGCATCCCAGTCCAGATTCACGCCAGGCTTCCAGTTCTCATCAATCCCGTAGTAGTTCCACTCACCCGACGTCGAGTTGCGACAGTAACTCGTCTGCGACCACACCGGAGTCCCGATCAGCCCCTCCTTGATCACCTCGCGCGCCTTGTTGTACTTGGGAAGCATAATCATCTGCGTCCCCACCTGGAAGATCCGCTCCGGATGCGCCAGCACCGCCTCACGAACCTCAAGCGCCTGATCCAACCGAAGCGTCATCGGCTTCTCGGTATACACATCCTTCCCCGCCGCGAGCGAATCAATGATGTGCTGCGCGTGCCAGTGCTCCGGAGACGCGATGATCACCCCATGGATGTCATCCCGCTTGAGCAGCTCGCGATAATCCCGATACCCCTTGACCTCGATCCCCTGTTTTTCCTCCGCGGCCTTCACCGCGCCCTCAAGCTTCGAATCACACACATCCGACAACGCGACAAACTTCGCGTCCGTCTTCCCGCTCTGAGCGAGCGAGATGATCGAGTGCAGGTGACCACCACCCATCCCGCCGGTCCCGATGATCGCCAGATTGATCGACTCGCCATCCTTGGGAACACGCCCCTTCGCCGCCTTGACCGTAGGCACCAGCCGTTCTCGTCGATTCGTATTGAGCCCCGCACCCCCAAGCATGCCCACGCCCGCCACACCCGCCAGCGCCGCGGTCTGCGCAAGGAAAGTACGCCGAGAGTCATTCGTCTGATGCCCGTTCGTTGGGTTGCTCGTTCCGTTATCGTGTGCCATGCGGTGATCCTCCAGATCAAAATCAAAAGAAACGGCCCCAATCAAGAAGCGGTGCCTGTGAGCCGGTCAGCGTACCATGAACTCGATCCCTTTACAAACCTCGATAGATTGATCCCACAGAAATTTCAGACAAAAACCAGAGAACCAACTAGAGAACCAACCAGAGAACCAACCAGAGAACCAACCAGAGAACAAGCCAGAGAACAAACATGCCAAAGAACACCGCCGTCTGCTCCTGGTCACTCAACCCCAAAGATCCATCCGATCTTTGTGCCAAAATCAAACAGACCGGTCTTCACCAAACACAACTCGCACTCGACCCAATCACTTCCCGGCATTGGGATCACGAATCACTTACCGAAGTGTTCGCCGACTCCAACATCCACATCTGCTCCGCCATGATGACCACCATCGGAGAAGACTACACCACCCTCGAAACCATCAAACACACCGGAGGCCTCCGCCCCGATCAATACTGGGAAGCCAACCTCAACCGTGCTCACGCCAGCGCCCACCTCGCCGCAGCCCTCAACGTCAAACTCATCTCCCTCCACGCTGGATTCATCCCAGATCACTCCACAAACGAATACACCACCATCACCGACCGCATCAAAGCCGTCAACGAAACCTTCCAATCCCTCGGCATCACCCTCGCGCTCGAAACCGGACAAGAACGCGCCGAAGACCTCCTCCACATGCTCGATCTCCCCAACCTAGACACCGTCGCCGTCAACTTCGACCCCGCCAACATGATCCTCTACGCGATGGGTAACCCCACCGACGCCATCGAACTCCTCAAGCCCCGCATCGCCCAGGTCCACATGAAAGACGCGACCGCAACAACCGTCCCAGGAACCTGGGGAGCCGAAGTCCCCGCAGGGCAAGGCGAGGTCGATTGGCCACACTTCTTCAGCGTCATCAACACCCTCCCCGACACCGTCAACATCGTCATCGAACGCGAAGCCGGAGACAACCGCATCAACGACATCATCACCGCAAGAACCATCGCCGAGCAATACCTAGGGACCGCATGAGCAACCACGCAAACATCAACGCCGCCGTCCTGGGTTTCGGATTCATGGGGCGCACCCACGCCAAGTGCTACCAAGACGCCCAATCCGCCGGCTACCCCGTCACCCTCGCCGCGATCGCCGATCCAAACATCCACACCAACCACGAACAACTCGCTGGGAACATCGACACCGATCAATCGACCCTCAACCTCGACCACGTCACCCAATCCACAGACGCGCACGAACTCATCGATGACCCATCCATTAACCTCGTCTCCATCTGCACCCACACCGAGTCCCACGTCGACCTCGCCATCGCCGCCCTCAGCGCAGGCAAGCACGTCCTCGTCGAAAAACCCGTCGCCCTGAATCCCGCCGACGTCCAGCGCCTCGCAGACGCCGCGATCAACTCCCCCAAGCTCTGCATCCCCGCGATGTGCATGAGACATTGGCCAGCATGGACCAAAATCCGCGAGCTCATCCAATCACAATCCCTGGGGTCTGTCCGCTCCGCCGCCTTCCACCGACTCGGATCACGCCCAACCTGGTCCGCCGAGTTCTACAAAGACCAATCCCGCTCCGGAGGAGTCCTTCAAGACCTCCACATCCACGACACCGACTTCATCTATCACTGCTTCGGAAAGCCGACCGCCGTCACCACCACAGGAGATCCGCTCCACGTCACCACGCTCTACCACTACGACACCATCCCGCACGTCACCGCCCAAGGCGCGTGGGATCAGCAACCCTCCGCCGGATTCCAGATGAAGTGCACCATCAACTTCCAGTCCGCCACCCTCGACTTCGACCTGAGCCGCGATCCCCAGCTCATCCTCCACCAAGCCGATCAATCCACCCCAATCACCACCGACCCCCTCACCGGATTCGATTGCGAGATCCGCTGGATCATCGACCAGATCACTGCAAACACGCACACCATCCAGCCGATCCAAGGCGCCGTCACCGTCTCGCGGATCCTTCACGCCGAGCAGCAGAGCTTGTCTTCAAACCAACCAGTCTCAATCAGCTGAAACCGCCGCGGCGTCGCCCAACTTCTTCGAGCGAAACAACACCACAAAGATCACCAGGATCACCAGCGAGAACACCGCCGGATACATCCACACTGTGTTCCAGTCCGTCGTGCTGACCTCGCCGACAGTCGTCGTGAACTTGCCTACCAGCTTGCCAGAAAGCTGCGCCCCGATCAGCATCCCCAGCCCCTGCGTGATCAGCACCAGGAATCCCTGCGCCTGCCCGCGGATCTTCGCGCCCGACACCTGATCGGTATAAATCTGCCCCGTCACAAAGAAGAAGTCATAGCAGATCCCGTGCAGCACAATCCCGCTCAGAACCATCCACTTGATCTGCTCATCCGCCGCGCCCGCAAAGAACCCATACCGCGCCACCCACGCGAGCATCCCGACCGCGAGCATCCACTTGACCCCAAGCCGTGCGAAGAACAACGGCATCACCACCATAAACACCACCTCAGACATCTGCCCGTACGACATCGTCTGACCGATATTCTCGATCCCCATCTCCCCAACAAACTTACCCGCAAAGCTGTAGTACGCCGCCAGCGGGATGCAGATCAGGAAAGAGCACACCGCAAAGACCGCAAACGACCGATCCTTCATCAGCGACAACGCATCAAACCCAACCGCGTCCTTCGCCGAGAACTTCTGCCCCTTCGCGGGAGGAGGAGTATGAGGCAAGAAGAAGCTGTACAACCCGAGCAACAACCCCGACCCACCCGCGAGATAGAACATGTTCGCCGACTTGTCGTACGCCAAACTCGAGATCGCAATCCCCGCCGCGATCCACCCAACCGTCCCGAACACCCGGATCAGCGGGAACTGCTTCTCCGCATCGGTCATGTTGTGCATCGCCAGCGTATTGGTCAGCCCAAGCGTGGGCATGTAGCACAGCATGTGCAAAAGAATCGCCCCAATAAACAACGACGAAGACTGCTCCGCCGCCATCGGCGCCAGACACAAGCACACGCCCCCCAGCAGATGCAGCACACCAAGGATCTTCTCAGTCGCAAAGTACCGATCCGCAAACAAGCCCAAGAAGAATGGCGAAACAATCGCCGCGATCGGACCAACCGAATACGCCCAACCAATCATCTCCGAAGACATCGACGCCTCACCCATGAAAGGCCCCATGGTCACATACCACGCCCCCCACAGGAAGAACTGCAGAAACATCATCGCCGAGAGTTTCATCCCGACGATCCCGCCGAGACGCTGAGTATTCGAGTCGTGTGCCGTCATTCTGGTGTATCCTCTATGAGTACAAACGGGATGGAGAGCGTTGAGACTAGCAGAATCCAATCCCCCTCGCCAGTCATCGATGAAGCACGGAGTCATGTATGTCTAGACCGATCACTCTCTTTACCGGACAATGGGCCGACATGCCCCTCGCCGTCCTCGCCGAAAAAGCCGCATCATGGGGATACACAGGACTCGAGCTCGCCTGCTGGGGTGACCACTTCGACATCAACCGCGCACTCTCCGAAGACTCTTACTGCCAATCCCAGCTCGACCTCCTCGCAGCCCACGGCCTCTCCTGCCACGCCATCTCCAACCACCTCGTCGGACAAGCCGTCTCCGACCCCATCGACTCCCGACACCAATCAATCCTCCCCGATCACATCTGGGGAGACGGCGACCCAGCCGGCGTCCAACAACGCGCCGCCCAAAACATGATCGACGCCGCCCACGCCGCCAGCAAACTCGGAGTCTCCGTCGTCAACGGCTTCACCGGCTCCCCAATCTGGCACAAACTCTACTTCTTCCCACCAACCTCCGACCAAGACATCAACGAGGGATACCAACACTTCGCCTCCCAGTGGACACCCATCCTCGACGCCTTCACCAAGCACAACATCAAGTTCGCCCTCGAAGTCCACCCAACCGAGATCGCCTACGACATCATCACCTTCCGCCGCGCGCTCAAAGCAGTGGGGGACCACCCCGCCTTCGGGATCAACTTCGACCCCTCACACCTGATCTGGCAAGGACTCGACCCCGTCCAGCTCATCAACCACTTCCCCGACCGCATATTCCACGTCCACATCAAAGACGCTTCCACCACCCTCGACGGCTCAAACTCCATCCTCTCCAGCCACCTCTCCTTCGGACACCACCAACGAGGCTGGGATTTCCGCTCCCCAGGACGAGGCGATGTCGACTTCGAATCCATCATCCGCGCCCTCAACCGCATCAACTACCAAGGACCACTCAGCGTCGAATGGGAAGACAGCGCCATGGACCGCGAGCACGGTGCCGCTGAAGCCGCCGACTTTGTCGCCAATCTCGACTTCCCATCCAACAACCGCGCCTTCGACGCCGCATTCGACAAGGACGACCAATCATGAGCACCCCCCAACCCCCCCTGACCTACGCCATGATCGGAGGAGGCTCTGGAGCCTTCATCGGAGAAGTCCACCGCAAAGCGATCGCCTTGGACAACACCGCCACCCTCGTCGCCGGCGCGCTGTCCTCAACCCCAGAACGCTCCAAAGAAAGCGCCAGACAACTCGGACTCCCCGCCGACCGAACCTACACCTCCTACCAAGAACTCCTCCAAGTCGAGTCCACCCGCAAAGACAAAGTAGACTTCGTCGTCATCGTCACCCCCAACGACACGCACTACCCCATCGCTAAAGCCGCGCTCGAAGCAGGATTTCACGTCGTCCTCGACAAACCCGCGACCCACACTTCCGAGCAAGCCGAAGAACTCCTGCAACTCGCTCGTTCCAGATTCCTCCTCTGCTGCGTGACCTACAACTACACCGGATACCCCATGGTCCGCCAAGCCCGCGCCCTCCTCAGCACCGGAGACCTCGGCCCCCTCCGCAAAGCCTTCGTCGAATACCACCAAGGCTGGCTCGCAACCGATCTCGAATCCTCCGGCCAGAAACAAGCATCCTGGCGCGTCGACCCAACCAGAGCCGGACTCGCCGGCGCCCTCGGAGACATCGGCACCCACGCCGAGAACCTCCTCGCCTTCATCACCAATCAAGAACCACACTCCGTGTACGCCAGTTTAAAGGCCTTCGTCCCAAACCGCGCCCTCGACGACGACGCGAGCGTGATGATCAACTACGAATCCGGCGCCCACGCCGTGCTCACCGCATCACAGATCTGCATCGGGAAGTCCAACGCCCTGACCATCCGAGTCCACTGCGAGCTCGGATCCATCGAATGGAACCAGGAAACCCCCGACAACCTCGTCGTCACCAAACTCAACGCCAACCCAACCACCTACACCAGAGGCGGCCCAGACCTCCACCAAGACGCCGAGCTCTCCTCACGCATCCCCGCCGGACACCCCGAGGGATACCTCGAAGCCTTCGCCAACATCTACCGCGGAGTCGCCGACCACATCAACGCAGCGCGCACCAGCACCGAGCCCACCCGACTCGCCAAGCTCATCCCAACCATGACCGCCGGAAAGCAAGGCGTCCGCTTCGTCGAAGCCTGCGTCGAAAGCTCAAACTCAAACTCGGTCGTCAACCTCTAAAGCAACAACAAGTCAGTCCAGCTCAAGCACCCGAATATCGCGGTACTCGATCACATTCCCATCGTGATGCCCCTGCACCGCCAGATGCCCACGATCAAACTCACTCAGCTTGGTATCCACCATCGCCTCGCCGTTGATCCAAGTGCGGATCCAGTCCCCCTCAACACGGACACGATAATCAAACCAAGCATCGTCCCGAGTCAACGGCACCGCATGATCCTCAGACCACGCCTTGTCATAGATCACACCCGTGAAGTTCTTCGGATCATGATTATCCACCTGCGCCTCGTACCCGATCGGCCAAGGATTGTTCGGATCAGGATTCGGCTTCACCCGGAAGTACATCCCCGAGTTCCCACGCTCGTTCACCTTCACCAGCGCCCGCATCTCAAAGTCCTCGTACTCGCTCTTGGTAAACAAATGCCCAGGACCCATGCGTCCAACCAGCGTCCCGCCCTCGTTCGTCCACTCCGCGTTGTCCTCCGCAAACCAGTTCTCAAGCTGCGGATCAATCAGCGCCACCATCCCATCAGGTTCCGGATCAACCGAAAGGTCTTTGATCTTGATATTCCGGTACCGGAACGGATGCCCATGATCCTGCAGCGAGATATACCCCGTCGTCGCCCGATCCTTCAAAGGCAGCGGATTCTCCGGAGATCGGTAATACCCACGATCATCCAGCTGTTGATTGTCAATCACCTTCACCCCATTGAGCTTCACATCAATCGTGTCCCCGATCACCTTGATGTGGTACGAGTTCCACTGCCCCGCCGGATTCACCGCCATCTCAGACGCAGTAATCGCCGTGTACACCGAGCCGCACGTGTAATCCGCAGGCTCCTCGCCATGCGTATCCAGAATCTGCACCTCAAACCCCGTAAACGCCGGATCACCATTAGACGACCCACGCAGCCCAACCCCCGAGTTCCCACCCTCAGGCATCCAGAACTCCAGCTTGAGCTCAAAGTCCCGATACATCTTGTCCGTCCGCAGCCACCACCCCTTGCCGGGCTTAAGCGTCACCAGCTCCCCATCAACCACACCCCACGCATCCAGATCCCCCTCGCACGCCCACCCATCCAGACTCTCGCCATCAAACAGCTCGACCCACCCATCCGCTTGCAACTCATCCACAATCGGAATCGTCTCGCATCCAACAAGCGCCGAACCCAGTGCCAACCCAACCAACGCAACGCCCGCAGCAAAGACTCTCATGTGTACCGATTCCTTCTCAGTGTAAAACTTCGTTCCACGCCAAAGATACCGGCTCCCGATCAGAATCTCAACCACCCAAACCCATCATCACTCACTCAAGCGCCCCAATCGCCTCAAGAACACGCGTATAGGAATCCGAGTCTTCCCCAAGCGTACTCAGATACACCTGCGCCGCAAGCCCCAGCCGCTCCCGCGCCTCCGCATCCCGCCCAAGCCCCCGCAGCGCCTCCCCGATCACCTCGTGCACCTTCCCCATCCTCCGATCATCAGTCCCAAAGACCTCCCCCCCAACCGCATCCGCTTCAAGCCCCAGCTCAAGCGCCTCCTCATAAAGCCCCGCCTCGTTGAGCATCTCACCAAGATTCAGTTTGCTCTGCACCACCATCGGATGCCGACCACCCATCGACCCCTCCAGCCCAGCCAGCGACTCCCGCGCATACCCAATCGCGAGCTCGTGCGCCCCGTTCCGCGCGTGGTACCCCGCCAGATTGTTCTGGATAATCAGCGTGTACTGATGCCCGCTCCCCAAAGTATCCATCGAGACCGCCAGCGCCTCATCCAGCAGCGCCCCCGCACGCTCCTGCTCATCAACCTTCTCAAGCACCGCCGAGAGATTCACCATCGAGACCAGCACACTCGGATGCGTCTCCCCCAACACCCCGATCTTCTGCGTCAGCACCGCCTCGTTCATCTCCACCGCGCGCTGGTATTCCTCAAGCTCCTGATACACCAGCGCCAGATTCGTCCGTGTCTTGAGCGTGTCGGGATGATCCTCCCCCATGTGCTCGATCTGATACGCAAGCACCCGCTCAAACATCCCGCGCGCTCGCTCGCTCTCGCCCATCGCCTTGAGCGACAGCGCCAGATTATTCCGCGTCGCCATCGTGTCCTGCGCATAGTCACCCAGCACCCGCACCCTCGAATCCAGCAGCGATTCCCCCGACCGCACCGCCATCTCCAGATCCCCGACATACCCATACGCCGCACTCAGATTCCCCAGCACCGAGAGCGTATCGACATGATCCACCCCAAGCGACTCCCGTGCATCCTCGTACACCTCTTCCAGAATCTCAACCCCCACCTGATACTCCGTCAACTCCACATGCGCCGCCCCCAGCGCCGAGCGCGCCGCGATCGTTTGGAAGTGTCCCTTGCCCAGCCGCTCGATCCCCAGCGCCGACGCGGACCGGAATTGCGCCATCGCCTCATCAAACATCCCGATCGATCGGTACAACTCCCCGATCAGCACGCGCAGCCGAGTCTCCACCTCCGCCGATCCGCCGACCTCGATATTCACGCGATCACTCGCCGTGTCCAGCAGCTCGCGGAACAGCGTCGTGTCCTGCCCGCGCGCCACCGCCGGATCGATCCCCTGGAGCATCTCCTCCGTAAACCGCAGCACGCTCTCCTGATTATCCAGCGTCGCCTGAATCCGAGTGTTCGCGTCCTTGATCCTTTTCGCGTGCACAAGACTCATCGCCGTCACGCCGATCAATCCAAGCACCACCAGTGCCGCGACCACCGACCACGCCTTGTTCCGCGCGATCAGCTTCCGCAGCACATACGCCCCGCTCGGCGCCCGCGCCTGCACAACACGCCCCTCCAGATACCGCCCGACATCCTCGCCGAGTTCCGACACCGACGCGTACCGCCGATCCCGCTCCTTCGCCATCGCCTTAGATACGATCCAATCAATTTCCCCGCGTAGCTCCCGCGCCAGCTGCCCAACCGAAGCATCCCGCGCCCCGCTCACGCTCCGCGCCGTCTCCCCCTCCAAACGCGCCACCCGAGTCGAAGGACGCTGAGGCTCAATCTCCCGGATCATCCGCTCAAGCTGACCAACCCGCGCACTCCGAAGCCTCCGAGAATCAAACGGCAGCACCCCAGTCACCAGCTCATACAACATCACTCCGAGCGAATACACATCCGTCCGCGTATCCAGATCACCCCCAGAAGTAGACGCCTGCTCCGGAGACATATATTGAGGAGTCCCCACAAGCTGCATCGTCCGCGTCACCGAATCATCACCAAGCTCCGCATCCAGCGCCTTAGAAATCCCAAAGTCGATCACCTTCACCACCGCTCGACCATCCACCTCCGCAACCAGCACGTTGCTCGGCTTCACATCACGATGAATCACCATCTTCTGATGCGCATGCCCAACCGCCTGACACGCCTGCACAAACAACCCCAGCCGCGCCCGCAGTCCCAGCGTGCGAGCATTGCAATACTCCGTGATCGCCTCCCCCTCCACATACTCCATCGCGATAAAAGGCTGCCCGCCCTCAGTCCTCCCCGCATCCAGCACGCGAGCGATCCCCGGATGATCCATCTTCGAAAGCAAGATCCGCTCATCCTCAAACCGCCGCAGCACCGCCTGCGTGTCCATCCCAGACTGCACCACCTTCACCGCCACCCGCCTCTGGATCGGCTCATCCTGCTCACACAGATACACCGTCCCAAACCCACCCCGCCCAAGCACCCGTACCACCCGGTACACCCCGATCCGCTCCGGATCTTCCGAGTACCACCCGCCCGTCTTCGCCCCCTCACCATCAGGAGTGCCCGTCATCGTCGCAAGCTCCGCAGATGCCCCCAAAAAATCCCCCGCCCCGCAGTGCGCCCGCATCAACCGCTCCACCCGATCTCGCAGCTCCGCATCATCGCCGCATAGCTCTCCGATCCGCCCCGCCTGTTCCCCCTCCGGAAACTCCAGCAGCTCAAAGAACACCTCTTTCGCCCGCTCGCTCCCCATCACGCATCCCCCGATTCCGACAGCAGCTCAAACAACCGAGCGCGAGCGTACGACCACTCCCGAACCACCGTCCGCTCCGAGATTTCAAGTACCAGTGCCGTCCGCTCAACACTGAGCCCCGCATAAAACCGCAGCGAAACAATCTGAGCCGCGCGAGCATCCTCCGCCTCAAGCGTCTTCATCGCTTCCTCAAGCGACAAGATCGATTCAGCGTCCTGCTGCTCCGCAAGATCAATCAACCCCATCGGCAGCCGCTTGCCCTCCCCGCCCCGCTTGATCGCGTTCTTCGAGCGCGCATGATCAATCAAGATCCGCCGCATCGCCTGCGCCGCCGCATGAAAGAAATGCGCTCGGCTCTCCCAAGACAACTCCGCGTTCCCCACCAGCTTCGCGTACGCCTCGTGCACCAGCGCCGTCGCCTGGAGCGTGTGATCCGCACGCTCCTCATTCATCCGGACCTGCGCCAAACGCTTGAGCTGCCCGTACACCTGCTCAAGCAGGACATTGGACGACCGCCCGTCCTCATCATTGAGCAGCTCCGTGATGTCGCGATCAGTTCCAGCCATCAGCGATCCCCAAGCCCGATGCCTCTCCAGAGCCCAGACCGATCCATCATAACCGAACCCCAAGCGCCCAGCCAAGAGCATCGAAGCCCGCTCCCGCCAACCAAAATCAATCTCAGCAGCAATGCGCATAAACCCGTCCTTTCCGCCCCTCTATGCGGATTTCCACGCCCCTCCACGCCACCAGACACACCAATTTCACAAACTTTCGAAAAAACACCTTCCAACGTGTCCTCCCTCATCCCCAAACCCCGCATTGAGCTCTGTTCAAACACACATACCCAACACACAAACCCAGACAACAGGAGAAACCCCATGTGTTCAAACTGCTCAATCACCGTCACCCCCCAAGACACCGACGCCTTCGCAGGCACCCTCCTCTCGATCCTCAACAACGGCGCTACCGCCATGATGATCTCCATCGGTCACCGCACCGCGCTCTTCGACACCATGCACACCATCGGCCCAGCAACCTCCCAGCAACTTGCAGGCGCCGCCAACCTCAACGAGCGCTACGTCCGCGAATGGCTCGGCGCCATGACCACCGCACAGATCGTCATGTACGACCCAGCAACCACCCAGTACGAGCTCCCAACCGAGCACGCCATGCTCCTCGCCAACGCCCCAGGCGCAACCCCAATCGCAAACACCATGCAGTGGATCAGCGTCCTGGGACAAGTCGAATCCAAAGTTGTCGAATGCTTCAAGAACGGCGGGGGAGTCCCATACAGCGCCTACGACCGCTTCCACGACGTCATGGCCGAGGAATCAGACTCCACAACACTCGCCGGATTCGACCAAGGACTCTTCAACCTTGTCGATGGTCTCCACGAACAACTCGAGCAAGGCATCCAAGTCCTCGACATCGCCTGCGGCAAAGGACACGCGATGATCGAACTCGCACGCCGATACCCAAACTCCACCTTCCTCGGAGTCGACTTCTCCCAAGAAGCCATCCAAGCCGGACAGATCGCCGCCTCCGCCGCCAACCTCACCAACGTCTCCTTCGAGATCCAAGACGTCTCCAAACTCACCCACGAAAACCAGTTCGATCTCATCACCGCCTTCGACGCGATCCACGACCAGCGCGACCCAGTCGCCGTCCTCGCCAACATCCGCCGCGCCCTCAAGGACTCAGGCACCTTCCTCATGCAAGACATCGCGGGATCAAGCAACGTCGAGAACAACATCGGACGCCCCATCGCCCCGCTGATCTACACCATCTCCTGCATGCACTGCATGACCGTCTCCCTCGAGCAAGGAGGCATGGGACTCGGCGCCGCATGGGGACAAGAACTCGCCCTCTCGATGCTCAGCGACGCCGGATTCAACACCGTCAACACCCACAATCTCGATCACGACATCATGAACACCTATTTCATCGCAAGCTAACGAAACCAAACCAGTAACCACAAAACACAAACACAACACCAAACCAAACGGAGATACCCATGAACACCACAGCAACCCTCGCACTCGCCCTGTCCACCACGCTCTCACCAGCACAGACAGGACCAGACCTCGTCTTCAACAGCGTCGAGATCGTAAGCATCGAGTGGGTCGACAACAGATTCGAGATCGCCTTCGACTTCGAGATCATCAACGTCGGTCCAGCCCTCATCGACCTCGACGGCCCAAACCCATTCACCAACAACGACAACGTCGGGATCCAGACCTACCTCGCCACCAACGAGGACCTCACCGGACCCATCTTCGCCGCCAGCGGCTGGGCGTTCGACCCCGTCGTCATGCAGCCAAACGATTCCTACTCCGGAACCTTCTTCGCCAACACCACCCAGCTCCCAGACCCCACCAGCATCGACCCCTTCAACTGGCTCGTCCTCGAAATCGTCACCACCATGGTCCCCGAAGAAATGAACAAGAACAACATCGAGGTCCTCTACATCCCAACCCCCGGCACCACAACCCTCCTCGCCCTCGGAGCACTCACCGCAACCCGCCGCCGGCGCTAAAACCAACACCACCCCCATCTCAACCTCTACCGCAGCACTCCCACCGGAGTGCTGCTTTCATGCAACACCCAAAATGAACACACCCCTGATTCCTCAGGGGTGTGTCGATATTCGAGATTCATCACGACTCATCCGAGCCGTGAATCAATCATGGGCATCCTTCGCCGAATGCCGAGAGGAACGCCGAGACGTCGAGGAAGTTGAACTGACCCTCACCCGTGAAGTCCGCGGCTGGATCCATGTTGCCAAACGCCGACAAGAACGCCGAAACATCAAGGAAGTTCAGGTCGCCCTCACCAGTGAAGTCCGCAGGACATGGCTGACCCTGGGTCGCGTCCCAAGCAGCAAGGTCGTCCGCGTCCACATCGCCGTCACAGTCGAAGTCGCCCTCGCTGTAGAACGCGCCCTCGCCCTGGAACGATTCGATGATCAAGCGGTCATCAGCGTCCGCATCGCCGTCGAGATCGATGTCACCAACGACCGAGTCCAGGATGTTGACGATGATCTCTTCAACGTCCGCCGCGTCAACGACGAGGTCGCCGTTCATGTCACACGAGAGGTCGATGTGAACCGCTTCAACGATGTTGGACCAGTCGCCAAAGTTGAGGCAGACGTAGTCGATGTCCGCACCATCAACAACCCCGTCGTGACCGTTCGGACGGAAACCACGAGTTGGCAGGTTCTGAACACCGAGCCCGAGTGCCGCCGCCGAAGCAACGTCACCACGCGAGTCGCCGTCGTCGTACGAACCGGTCACCAGTGCGGTACCGAAGAAGTTGATCCCAGCAGCCGCGTCCACAGCGGTGAATCCTGCACGACGATCGAGGTTGCCACCAACAAGGTGCAGCCCGTCCGCCCAGTAGCGGACGTCGATGTCGTTGAAGTTGCCGTCGCCATCGAAGTCGCCGAGGATTTCTGGACACGCACGCCCGTCCGGATTAACGCTGCCGCCAGCCCAGCTGCCGCTATTGAAGCGGAAGTTGTACGCATCGATCATGTCGCCGACGTCAGCAGGACTGCGGACGCCGTCGCCGTCAAAGTCACCAGCGATCACGTTGCGATCGTTGTCCATATCGGTATCGAAGTCCTCGTCACCGATGAACGCGCCGTAGCTGATGGTGGTGCCATCGATGGACTCGTAGTGAGTGCCGCCGAGGACGCCGTCGTCGTAGGTCACGCCAGTGGTACGAGTCGGAACAACACCACCCGATTCGGTGTTAAACGATGCGTAATCCGACAGCGCGAGCACGTTGTTCGGATCGTTGAGCACAAACTGGGTCAGCACGTCGTTCCGCTCAGCATTCGGCACGATCGGGATGCAAGGCTCGCTCGGGTCCGGATTCGTCTCAGGAACATTGTACGAAGTCGCAGGAAGCACAAACTGAATCCCGAGGAACTCACCCGGCGAGAACGCGTTCGCTGGATCAGTTGGAACCGCTGTGACCGCAGCAACCGAGCGTGTGATGTTGTTCACGTACGCCGCAGCCTCTTCATTCAGCATTGGCTGAACCGGATTCGGATTCGGTCCGACTTCCGAAGCATCCCAGCCCCAGCCACCTTTCGCGGCCGAAGCCGAGCGAGGATCACCGACAGTCGCGATGCCGCCAAGACCCTGGATGTTGTACCCATCAGGACCACCATCAACAACATTGCCAATGGTCGGACGAGCGAAGTTCGTCCCGCCCTTGAGGTCCGCCTGAACCGCAAGCAGCTCCAGCTCGCCGTCAATCAGCCAGCCCTTGGACTCACCACGCTCAGCACCAGTGTGCCCAACACCGAGACGCGAGTTGATAACAGTCGCTTCCATACGCGACGAGCCACCCTTGTTCGAAGGCTGGAAGTCCGCACCGAGCTTGTCATTGTCCGACGAAGAAGTCTTCGGCCCGATGTTCTCACCAACACCCCACGACGGGTCCAAGCAGATCCCGTTCATAAACGCATTACGAGTACCCGAACCCGAGTCACGAGTCACCACCATCAGGTTCTCGCCCGACATCCGACGCCCGGTCGCGTTGAGGTGACGCAGGTCCGACATCTTGATCTCCTGAAGACCAACACCAAAGTTCACCGGTGCCGCAACCGGAGTCAGGGTCACTGGAGTATCAAAGATCGTAAACGCGTCAGGTGCGTTCACGTTGGTGTTGAAGGTCACACCGTTGGGTGAAACCAGGGTCTTGAGCTTGTTGCCCTGCGACAACTCGCTCCCGTCCCAGTCCACAGCTTTCCGTGGGTTATCGCCGTATCCCGGAGCACCAGGAACCTTGTTGTACAGCGGAGCGCCGCTGTCGTTGATCACAAACCAGCTCACCGGAACGTCCAGAGCCGAGAAGTCGATCTGGACACCAGTGCCAGCACCATCCGAAGTGGTGATCTCGTACGAACCATCCGTCAGCGTACGGAACGGAGTTGCACCAGGATTCGCGCCATCCGCCGCACCCTGAGTCATCGCCGCATTGACAAACAACTGCGTGTTGAAGTACGCCGCATCCGCGTCACCCGAGTTCAGAGTCAGGTTCGCCGCGTCACCGTCCGCGCCAGTCGCAAAGACCGTGCTCCAGTCACGCATCTCCGCAAACCCGTTCCCCGAACCGGTAACGCGGTACGTAAACTGCCAGTGCTGCGAGGAAATAAACGGCGCCGTCGCATCAAACGGAGCAAGCTGCTCCTGAACATTGCCATCCCCGTCAGCGTCAATAAAGTCAAGCGTGTTCGCCGGAGCGCTGAACAACGCTTCCAGAAGCGTCGCGCCCGAGCCATTCACACCAAACGGCTGCGCCGAAGCAACACCCGTCACAGTACCGCAAGCCGCGGCAAGCATACAAACCTTGTGCAAGTTAGTCATGTCAACTCTCTCCTAAGTATGAGCAGAACGATCACAGAAGCCGCAGAGCAACACGCTCCGTGGCAAGGTCAACTTTCAAAATCTCCGTCCTTGTGTCAGCTACGAATCAAGAACCGCTGTCCTACAGCTCTCAAAGACAATGGGCACCGATCTCTCGGTGCCCATCATGCAAACTCATTCAATCATCAGCGTCCAGGATCTCGTTGTTCCCCGAGATCGAGTAGAACCGGTCACCCCATTGTCGATTGATGACCGTATTGATCACCTCATCGAGCGCCACGTGCCCGTCCACATACGCAAAGTTCGCCTTGCCCTTAAACACGTTGTTCACCGCCTCAAGCGAGGACCCCGAACCACCCTGACCGATGATCAAACCGATTTGGTCCCCCTGGATGGAGTTGAGCACCTCAGTCAGCTCCTCAACATCCGGATACTCAAACCGAGCAAGATCATGCTGAGCAGGTTCATCAAACACCTCCGCACCCGCCGAGCGACCACGGAACGGCGTAATCGGTCGGTGACTCTTGATCACATTCTCGCTCCCGCCGCTGCCACCAATCCCAACCGGATCAGCAAGCGAACGCCAGTTCGCCGTCTCGCGGAACTCGGTAAACAGAATCTCATTCGCTGGACGAACAATCTTGTGCGCCTTCACAAGCACCGCCTTGCGCTGCGAGCTCCCCAGGAAGAACTTATTACGAGGCATAATCGCCGCATTGGCCGCAAACGCCAGACGCTTCACCTGACGATCCTGAGGCCACCCCGCGCCCTCACGTTGTCCCATGTCGTTGACCTGCTCCGCCTCCCACGCATCCGTGTCAGGCCCAGGATTCGTCCGCGGAGCACCCCGCGAAGGAACAGCAGGGGACTCAAACGCATCATCGGGAACCTCACCGTTGTCATACAACGCGTACGACCAGTGGATGTACCCATTGATCGGAGAAGGATGCGACCCACGCTGCATCTCTGTCCGCCACCCAAACCCCTCGCGATCCTCGCCGTACACATACGAAGGCGGGAAAATCGCCTTATTCCCCGAGTTGTACAGCGTCGCCGCCTGCGTCACGCCGCGAGCATTTGAAGCCACGATGATCGACTGAGCACTGAGCCGAGCCGAACCGAGTGATGGAAGCAGAATACCGATCAAGAGCGCGATGATCGCAATCACGACCAACAACTCAATCAAGGTAAAACCCTGAATACTCCGTAGATTCCGACGCGTGTGCTTGTGCATTCCAAGATCTCCATATGGAAAGAGGCAGTGGTGTTTGCGTCAAAGATAGACCACCCCAACCACACCAAAAGTTTCCAAACGATGAAGACTGCGCTACCTCACAGACTCTTGTTCAAACGTGCACACGCTCTTCACACGTTCTTTGATCGCTCTTAACCAAAGCCGCGCCTCTTAACAATTGTCGACGCAAAATCAACGCACGAAAAAACCCGCACCGTATCCGGCGCGGGTTCATAAAGAACGTATACGCAATCTCAGCTCGTCACCTTCGCCGTAGACCGCACATGCAGCTCATCAAGCTGCTCCTCGTCCACAACATTCGGCGCCTCGCACATCAGGTCCTGCCCCGTCATCGTCTTCGGAAACGCGATGACCTCGCGGATATTCTCAGTCCCGCACATGTGCATCACCAAGCGATCAAGCCCGAACGCCACACCGCCGTGCGGCGGCGCACCATAGCTCAGCGCATCCATCAGGAACGAGAACTTCAGCTTCGCCTCTTCCTCGCTCAATCCGAGCAACTCAAAGACCTTCGCCTGCACATCGGCGCGATGGATACGGATCGACCCGCCACCAATCTCCGAGCCATTGCAGATCATGTCATACCCGTCCGACACGATCGACTCGACCATGTCAACATCCTTCGCATCCGCGCTGAGCAAACGCTCAACCTCGTAATCCGTCGGAGCCGTGAACGGATGGTGCAGCGCGTGGTAGCGCCCCGCCTCCTCGACGTACTCAAACATCGGGAAGTCGTACACCCACAGGAAGTTCCACATCCCCTCAGGAATCAGATCAAAGTCCTTCGCGATCTTCAACCGTAGCTCACCAAGCGAACGCGACACGATGCCGTAGGTATCCGCCGCGAACACCACCGCATCCCCGTCTTCAAGCCCAAGCGTCGCGACCAACTCGTCCTTGATGTCACCCAAGAACTTGCCGATCCCGCCCTCAAGATTCCCGCCAACAAACTTCGTCGTCGGGATACCACCCGCGCCAAAGTCCTCAGCAAACTTGCTAAACCCATCGGTCACCTTCCGCGTGAACTTCTCCGCAACCCCAGGCACTCGGAACGCCTTCACGCACCCCTTCTCCTTGCCCAGCGCGTTCTGGAACACACCAAAGTCCGTCTTCCCAGCAAGCTCCGAAACATCCACCAGCTTGAGATCAAACCGCGTGTCGGGACGATCACTCCCGTAGTTATCCATCGCGTCCCGGAAAGTCATCCGCGGGAACTCCCCAAGCTCCACACCCATGATCTCCTTCCAGATCTTCTTCGCAAACCCCTCCATGATCTCCAGCACCGCGTCGCGATCCACGAACGCCATCTCGAGGTCGATCTGAGTGAACTCCGCCTGACGATCCGCACGCGGATCCTCATCCCGGAAACACCGCACGATCTGCAGGTACCGATCACACCCCGCGATCATCAGAATCTGCTTAAACAGCTGAGGCGACTGAGGAAGCGCATACCACATCCCTTCCTGCTGACGCGAAGGCACCAAAAAGTCCCGCGCCCCTTCAGGAGTCGAACGACAAAGCATCGGGGTCTCAATCTCAAGGAACCCGTGCTCATCAAAGTAATCCCGGGTCAGCTTCGTCAACCGGTGCCGAGTCTTGAGAATCTTCTGCATGTCCGGCCGGCGCAGGTCAAGATACCGATACTTCAACCGAGTCTCTTCCGCCGGAAGATTCTTCTCATCGCTCGGAACAAACGGCAGCTTCTTCGTCTTCGAAAGAACCTGCAGCTCGCTCGCGAGCACCTCGATCGAACCCGTCGGGATCTTGTCGTTCTTCTTCGCCCGCTCGCGCACCACACCCGTCACCGAGATGCAGTCCTCGTTCCGCAGACGATCACCCGCCTCGATCAGCTCCGCCGGCGCATCCTCGCTATCGAACACCACCTGCGTGATCCCATCGCGATCCCGCATATCGACAAAGATCAGCCCCGATCCATGCCCACGAAACGCGTTGACCCATCCATTGAGAGTCACCGTCGTCCCGATGTCCGATTCCCGAATCTGCCCGCAGCTGTGCGTCCGAATGCCCATAGTGATGCCCGTGCTTTCTTGGTTAAATCACCGACCGGAGCCAACTCCCCGATCGAACCAAGATCATAGCGCCCGCTGCACCCAAAGCCCCTCAAATCAGCTCGAGTCCCTCACGGACACCCCGCCCCAAACGCCTGCAGATACGCGCTGATATCAAGGAAGTTGAACGCCCCATCATCATTGAAATCCAGCTGCGAGCTCAGGAACTCCGAGATATCCAAAAAGTTCAGGTCCCCGTCGCCCGTCAGGTCAGCAGCGCACCCCGCCGCCGTGCCCCAATGCACCCGCACCGAGTCGTCCCAGTTCGAAGCCGTCGCGATATCCATCGCCCCGTCCCCGTTGAGATCACTCACCGCGACCGTATTGGTCTCCGCACTCGGCAGCACCCCGCCAGGCACAAAGTCCCGAGCCGAGGTCTGCATCCAGACCAGATGGTCATTCCGCACCTCACGAACCGGATCAACCACACCAGCATCCGCACTCGCGACCAGGTCCAGCAACCCATTCCCATCCAGATCAACCGCCACAACCTCAAACCCACTCGGATCATCCCCGTGCGAGAGCTCAATCGACTCCGATACACCCATCTTCTCATCAATGAAGTACACCGTCGTCGGATCATCAATATTGACACTCACCACATCCAAGATCCCATCCTGATCCATATCCGCCGCCTCAATCCAGTATGGAGGATACTGAACCGGAAAACTCGTCTCAAGCGAAAAGCTCCCGTCGCCCTCATTCACCCAGAACTGAATCCGATCCTCAGTCCCGTTGATCAGGTCAGGAAGCCCATCACCGCTGATATCCGCCACCGCGATCTTCGTCCCCCCAACACTCATCGGCAGGAACGTCGACCACAACTCCACCTGCCCACTCCCCGTCCCTCTCCACAGGTGATGCTGACTGTTCACATTATCGTACATCAGCACATCGTCTTTCCCGTCCCCATCAAAGTCCGCAACATTAAGCGTGCGATAGTTCCCCCCATTGGGATTCGCATACAACACCAAAGGCCCGAATGTCCCATCCCCGTTGCTCGCTTTGATCGCAAGACTGTTCTGCACCTGCGCAAACACCGCCTCCATCTGACCGTTACCACCAAGATCAGCCATCGCGCTGATAAACGCGTTATTCACACCAGTGATATTGCTCGTCACCCCATCATTTACATCAACCAGCTTGGCGCGAGACGCGGCCCCAACCACAATCAGCTCATCCACCCCGTCCCCGTCCACATCCGCCGGATTGATATGCGAAGGCACATTCTGCCCCTCAAGCTGAGTCGCCCCGTACGCCGGAACCCCGCCCGCCGAATCACGCCAAGGACTCGTCCGCCAGTGCGCACCCCAGCGCAAGAGCTCGCCATCATTAACCCCTGAAGCAACCTCGTACCGCCGCCCAAACCCCATCCACAGCAGATCCTCTTCCCCAGCCCCATCAAAGTTCACCCCAGCACACAACGGAAGCCGAGGCAGATCAGGATCACCAATCACAGGCACATTCCCAACCTCAATCACCACCCGCGCCGAACCCTCAAGCAGCGGATCGTAAATCAACGAAACCTCTTCCACAATCCGCGTGTTGTCCGACTCCGCATCCACCCCAACCACCAGCAGCTCATCAACCCCAGACCCATCCAAATCACCAGGCACCCCAACCACCCGCTCCCCGGCCTCAACCGCTAGAGGAACCACAGCCGCCGGACTATTCACAAAGTCCGCGATCACCACACTCGTCCCACCGTCCGAGTTATTCAGAGCCAGATCAACAACCCCGTTCCCATCAAAGTTCCCAAAGTAAGGCACGTCCCCCCGAGCCACAAACCCAACCACAGGCACCTCAATCTCCAACGGGATCATCACCGAATCCGCCCCCGTCCCCTTGAGCAGCACAAACCGCTCCGAGTCCGCATTCACCAGCAGCACATCAGCCATCCCATCCCCGTCATAGTCCCGCACGTCATACAACCCATTCCGCGACCCCGCCGCCGGGACCGGATACACCTGAAACTCAGTGCCCTCCGGACGCGAAGACCACCGGATCACCACCGACGCCTGACTCGAGTTGTACACCACCTCATCAAGCCCATCCCCATCAAGATCCCCGCACTCTAACCCAGTCCAAGCATCCGCAAACCCATCGGCAAACTCCGTGTACTCAGAATGATCAATCGCCTCAAACTCTGAGAACTTGTCTCCGTCAGGCAGAAACCTCAATATCTGCAGCGCCGTCGACCCATGCCGACGGATCAATATCTCAGGCACCCCATCCCCATCAATATCCCCAGCCGTCAGCGCGTCGTATCCCCCCTCATACGCAAAGTCCGTGATCGAAAAACCGATCGACCCATCCTCACCGATCGCCCCAAGCGCATACCCCACCCCATTCTTCTCTCTGCCAAACCCAAACAACAGATCCTCGACCCCATCCCCATTGAAATCACCCACCTCAACCAGCGCCGCCCCATCAAGGTCATACACCTCTTCAAACCACAACCCCCCAGCCCCCAGCGTACTGACATGCGCCGACTCCGCCGGCTGATGCATCCCAGCCGCAACCCCAGCCGCCAAACCACAAACACCAACACACGCCACTCGATCAAAGCCGTTCATGTCTACATCCTTCTATTTTTTATAAAGTAATCAAATAACTCCAATAACTATGGAAATCATAAAAATAAACATGCATTCAATACTCAAGGACACCCCGCCGAGAACGCCTGCAGGTACGCGCTGATATCAAGGAAGTTGAAACCCCCATCCCCATTGAAATCCAGCTGCACATTCAAGAACTCCGAGATATCCAGAAAATTCAGATCGCCTTCGCCAGTCAGATCCGCAGCACACGCCGCAGGAGTTCCCCAATGCACCCGCACCGATTCGTCCAGATCCGAAGCCGTGATCACATCGATCGCGCCATCAAGATTCACATCACTCACAGCAATGGTCACCGAATCCGGAGCAGGCAACACCGCCACACACTCAAACGTGCCATCCGCCTTCTGTTCCCAAACATGATGCGAGTTGCGTCCCTGGTTCTCCACTGACCCACCAAACTCATACCTTGAACTCGCCACTAGATCAAACAGCCCATCATTATTCATATCCGCGGCGACAACTTCCGGAGAATACCGTCCAAACCGTGGCCCCTGCAAAATCACACTCTGATCAATCACACCCGTCGCATCACGATAATGCACACTGATCCCATTCTCGAGTTGACCACTCGCCACATTCGCTGAGACAATGTCATCAATCCCGTCCTGATTCATATCCGCCGCAATGATCCAATACGGCTGCACCGGCATCGGGATCAACTCCGAGGAGCCAAACGTCCCATCACCAGAGTTCATCATCGCCGTGAACCCAAGTCCCGACGAATCAAGCAGCAGATCCAGATCGCCATCCAAATCCATATCCAGCAAACATGCCTTCGTCATTCTCGAACTCTGCACCGCAAAGCTACTAGAGAACACCGCCATGCCATGAGCCGTCCCGACGTAGACGTGCATCTCTCGCCCTGTGTAATCAAACGCGACCAGATCATCCTTGCCATCCCCGTTTAAATCCCCAGCAACGACCGAGTGGTACGCCCCCCCAGTCGGATGGAACAACACATTCGGATCCTCCAAAGTCCCGTCCGCCATCACAGGCGTAATCACCAACCGATCCATCACATTGGTTGACACGATGCTCACCATCCCATCACCGCCCAGGTCCGCCGCAGCGCTCATCCACGCCCCGTTCACCCCAGACACCGGCTCAGGCTCCGGATTCTCAAAGTCAATCACCACCCCCCGTCGATTGATCCCAACCGCAAAGATCTCATCCGCCCCATCCGAATCGAGATCCACCGGAAGCATGTGCAGCGGATCCTTGTGCCCAAGATACTGCGACGCCCCGAACCGAGGCAGCCCGCTCTGCTCCGAGCGCGCCGGAGTTACCCGAAGAGTGCTCGCCAACTGGAGGTATGTGAACTCAAGATCATGGGTCTTGTGATACTGCACATCACCCATCCAAAGAAGATCGTTCAGCTCATCCCCGTTCACATCAGCTGTGATGCAAGCCACAGTCCGCTCAATATCGGGATCAAACGCCGAAGTTGAAACCGGAGGCGTATTCCCTGTCTCAATCTGCAGCAACTCCGCGCCCCCAGTCAAAACCTCAGACATCGGATCGAACAACAACCATTTCTCTTGCATGAGGTCAGCTGTCACCGACAACCGATCAAAACCAGTAATCAGCAGGTCGTCATACCCAGACCCATCAACATCACCAGGCACACACTCAACACGAACTTCGCCGCCCAGCCCAAGCGCCGACGCGACCGGAGTATCGCCCGCAAAGTTCGAGATCAGCACACTCTCCTGACTCGGGACATCAAAGAGGACCATATCAACAGCAGGATCATCGTCGAACTGCCCAAATACCGGAAACGACCCATCCAGAACATGCCCACTCGCCGAGACACCAATCACCCTCGCAGTCCCAAGAGCATCTGTCCCCGTCCCCTCAAACAGCACAAACTGCTCACTATCCCGATCAAGTGTCAGCACATCAAGATCAGAATCACCGTCGTAATCCGCCAGCGGATACAGCACAGTCCCACTCGCCAGCGCTGCAGCCGGATACGAGTCCAACATCGAAGCGCCCTCGCGTGATGACCAGCGCACAACGATCCTCTGCTCTGTCGTATTGAACACGAGGTCGTCTTTGCCGTCACCATCCAGATCCCCGCTCCGGACTGTGATCCGCGAATCAGCATACTCATTAAAGAAGTCTTCTCCATACCCAAGATCAGCATCGCCCTCTTCGGTACTCTTGACGATGCTCCCGTCCTCTACCCAGTGGATCTGGTAATAACTATCCCCGTAGTTGATGGTAATCAGATCCGCCCACCCGTTCCCATCGAAGTCCCCAGCAGTGCCAGCATCAAAGCCATATGAGTGCAGCATCGTGTACCCGCGAAACCCCAGCGCTCCGTTCTCACGAAGCTCACCCAGCGCATACTGAATCCCAGCATCCAGGAAATCGCGACGACTAATGAGGTCAGGCAATCCATCTCCATTGATGTCTCGCACTTCAAAGATATACCCAAGCACATGCTCGATCGTGCTCCCCGACTGATCCCCCTCATACCCAAACCGAAGCACCCCAGCGCCCTGCGATTCTCTGTACACAGAATCAACCGGATCAGCAACCTGACCCCCAGCCGCAGCCCCGCTTAAGCCACCATGCACTAGACAAAGACCGATGAGCGAAGACTTCCGAAAATCAAAAACAAACGACATTTTCATTCCCCTATATAACTGTCAAATAAACAAAATATGAATCAAAACAATGGTATCAACGAGCCCAATCGGTCACAAGATCAAACTCACAAACCAAAACAAAAAGAGAGGCCCGGACCACGACTACCGCCGTGTCCGGGCCTCACGCACAGGACCTCTTTAAACTTGCGAAATACTGCACGCAGTGTTCGCGCATAGGACAACCCCTTTCATTGCTCGCATATTTCAAAATGTTTCAAAAAATCACGCCGCCGACCAGTGGTTATCTTCCAGCACGTCAAACCCGCTCTGGAACAACCGCATCTTCTTCACGGCCTCAGGATCAGTAAACCGGAAACCCACCTCAAACTTCCGGAACCCAATCTTCTTGCTCCAAACGACCTCCGCCTCGCCGCAATGCGTGCCACGCTCGGATTCGATCCGCAGATCAATCACGTCGCCGCCGACAAACTTCGGACGCTTGGAGTAAATCACGCGAACCCCCGTCGCTGAGAAATCCTGAACCTTGCCAGATCCTTCACAGCACATATTGCGAGCGACAAACCTCGGAGACTTCCGCCCCTCGTGCTTGTCCTGCTCGTCAATCATCTTCGCGATAGCAGTCCATCTGCTCATAACCACCCTATTCGACCGAAACGCTTATAAGTTCCACACCAATCACGATTCGCCCACCCAAACCCAACGATCTCGAAGCCCACCGCGCACAAACCGCACAAACCCACCCCATCCAGACCCAAACCCTCTACCCCATCTACCATCACCCATGGACATACTCAACGCTTATCCGGACCGCCCGGGAGACCGCCCGATCTACACCCCGCCCAACGGCCCACCTCAAACCGATCGCGTACCACCCGCCGTCTACGAAGCGATGCGAGAGGACAACATCACCGCCTACTTCCACGCCTTCTATAAACGACTCGGACAATCCTCCATCGCCCACATGTTCCCCAAGAGCGAGAAGAACCTCCTCCGCGCCGCTGACAAATCCGCCGCGATGTTCACCTTCCTCTTCGGAGGCCCGCACCTCTACCAGCAGCGCTACGGGCGTCCCATGATGCGTGCAAGGCATCTGCCGTTCATTATCGACGAGCCGGCTCGTCAGGAATGGCTCCGCTGCTTCAAAGAAACCCTCGACGAAGCGCCAGAGAAATACGCCATGCCCGCCGAGCACACCCAAAGCGTCTGGAAGTTCGTGTACGATTTCAGCAGCTGGATGGTCAACGCACTCCCAGAATCGGAGGAATCATGAACACCAAAGCCGCATTGCTGATTGTCTACCTGTTTATCACCGCCGTTTTCATCGTGGGCTGCTCGGAGCAGGTCCGAACCGAAGCTGAGTCCAACAGCTCCTACAACGACATCAACCAGTCCGACATCAACTCGGTCCTCGATAACTGGCATCTCGCGGCTTCGAAAGGTGATCTGGATCACTACATCGGCGCGATGACCGAGGGGGCGATTTTCATGGGGACCGACGAGCATGAACGCTGGACGCGAGCGGAGCTCAAAGCGTATGCGGAGCCGCACTTTGGGGATGGGCACGGCTGGACATATACACCGCGCGATCGATTCATTCGGACCAACGCGTTCGGCGATGTTGCTTGGGTTGACGAGACGCTCGATCACGACCGCTACGGCGTGCTGCGTGGGACCGCCGTGCTGCGCGAGAATGGCGAAGTCTGGCGCATCGCGCACTACTCGCTGACATTCCTGATCCCCAACGAGAAAGTCGAGGACGTCATGCGCGTCGTCGGAGTGTCCGGGGAATGAAGCTGCGATCCAAGGACATCATCAACGCGCTTTTCGCGTCGATGGGGTATTCGCTGGAATCGATCAGGACGAAGAATGCGCCGAGCGTGCTTGCTTCGGATCCGTTCGAGGCGCAGCGGGGGATACTTGAAAAACTGGGCGTGTCCGATCCGGTGATTCTGGATGTGGGGGCGAACAAGGGGGATACGGCGGCGCTGTATCGCTCGATGTTTTCTGGAGCGGAGATTCATTGCTTTGAGCCGTTTCCGGAGACGATTGCTCAGTTGAGTTCTCGGTTTGGGTCGGATGCGGGGATCACGATTGTGCCCAAGGCGGTCTCGACGGGAGTGGGGGAGACGACGTTCTTTGTGAATCATGCGGCGGCGACGAACTCGCTGCTGCCTCGTCCGGAGCAGGATCGGTTGTATCCCGAATCCGCGGGTCCGAAGGGGGAGATTAGGGTCGATACGGTGGATCTGGATTCGTACTGTGAATCACGGTCGATTGATCGGGTAGGGATTCTGAAGCTGGATATCCAGGGCGGGGAACTGATGGCGATCGGGGGGGCGGAGCGGTTGTTGTCGGAGCAGCTGGTGGATGTGGTGTACAGCGAGATCCAGTTTGTACCGTTGTATGAAGGGGCGGCTCAGTTTGATGGGGTGTGGTCGAAGATGCGCGAGATGGGGTATGCGCTGTTTGATGTGTATGACCTGCATCGCTCGCAAGGGGGGCAGCTGCTGTACGGCGATGCGTTGTTTGTTTCTCAGCGCGTGCAGGAGCGAGTGATTCGCGGGCTGGCCGGGAATCGGGCTTGAGTTGTTGGGTTGATTGCTGAGCTAATTGTTGGGCGGTGCTGCTCAGCGGAGCGCGGGTTATCGCAGGACCACGATGAGGCCGTGGATGATTCCGCCGATCCAGGTGAAGAGCCAGAGGAGTAGGTTGATCCAGAAGTGGGCGGTGAATCCCACTTTGATTCCCACGGCGAGGGGTGGGATGAGGATCGCGAGGATGACGAGGATGATCTTGTTGTCCATTGGTTGAGACTCCTGTGGGGGTTGCTTTGAGTGTACTGGATTGGGTCGCTTTGTGCAGGGTTGTTGCGGACTTGCGGAGGGATTCGATGGCGCGGAGATGGGAGGAAGAGCCCTCACCCCGGCCCTCTCCCCGAGGGAGAGGGAGGGAAGATTGTGCGAGCTGGTGGGCGAGGTCGGCGGCTTCTTTGAGGGTGGCGAGGGATTGGAGGTGGGTTTGGGATTTGATGGTTTGAACGCGGGAATCGTTGATGGACTGGATCATGCTGATCGCGGATCGGTAGTCTTGGGAGTTGGTGATGGTGTTGAGCTGCGAGAGGGTGAGGCCGTGGATCTGGCAGATGAGGATGGGGGTCATCGCGGGATCGAGGAGGTCCTCGAGGAGGGATTCTGTCAGTTGTGGTATGTCTGTTTGTGACTGCGTGTGCGACTGGTTGTGCATTGTGCCCCCTTGGTTGAATGTGGGTGGGGGCTGAGGGAATTGTAGTTGGTCGGCGTGGGGATTGGAAGGGGGGCGTTGGGCGGTGGGGGAGATTTGCGCACGGATGTGGTAGTCTAACCAATAATGTCTTTCAATCAGATAATTAGTGGGAGGAGTTGGTGATGTCTTGCTGGGCAAGCTTTAGAGGAGATTGTGGCGGAAAGATTTCTAGGGAGCACTACATCACGAAAGCGATCTTGCCTATGGAAGTGACAGTTGAAGGCCCAAGTTGGACAGACGGGGAGCCGAAAACTGTATCAAGAGAAAGCCTGAATGCCAAATGTTTATGCGAACAGCATAACAGCGAGTTGTCCGTGCTAGACAGTGAGGTTAAAAAGCTGTTTGATTTCATACAAAAAATAAATAAAGACTTTGCGAAACCTAGGTACGCGTTCCGAATAGATCTTTGCATTTTAGATGGCCAGAAACTTCTGCGGTGGTGTTGCAAAACAATTGCTGGCATACACAGTGTTTACAACAAGGAGTGCCCTGAACTAATACGAAGGGCAGCATTCAGCGATGAGCATGCTCAAGAACTCGGGTTCTGCTGCATAGCTTCAGAGGGAGCGTCCCTTTCTCATTTGTCGGGTCATGTCAGGTTTGAAGAATTTGTGCCAGAGTCGGATAATCCAGATTTTAAAACTGCATACGCCATTGCGTTTTGCAACTTTGCTTTTTTTGTTTATCAGGATCGTAAACACAGAGCCTCTGGAGTTTTCTTAGGCATTCCATTGGGGACAGATCAGGTCGACAGGCTTCGAGAAATTAACATTGAGAATGATTCAAACAAGAAAAAGCCTCTGAAACGAGTCATCAAAATAACTTGGTAGGCAACTCAAGGCTTTTGAGCAGTAGAAGATTTGACTGCTGTCACCATCTCATAATCCAAAGGCGAAGGTCCTATTGGGCGTAGTTTTCGCAGCCGAAGGAATACGGTCGTTGTTTGCGAAGATGGGTATGTCATGAAATTCGTAATGTCACACAGGCCTATTCTTCGAGCAAGTTCGGTGGTGTTCTCGTCATTGTGAATGACAACATATCCAAACGGCGGGAGTGCTACTTCGCATTGGACCATTGGGTGTGCGATATCCGCTATTTTTACTGGCGTTGCGAAGCCAGCAAGGCGAGGCTCGCCATCGCCTATAAGGTAAACAAAAAAGCGAAAATCATTTGGCACAAGTGAAACGCTTGGGTTGAATACCATCTGTTTCAAGCGATCAAACCAGCGGTTCTTTATCATCCACTCATCGCCAAGCGCAACTGCCATTGAGGCAACTTGTCGAATAATTGATCCAGGTTTGATAGTGAACGGACAATCAATAGGATGAAGGCCGGCTCCCTTGATCAAGAGGTCCATTCCTTGTTCTGTCCACGATTTAAAGGCAGGCACATATTCCCTGCCGAGACGAGTATTGCAATCTCGGCAAAGTGATTTGCGTCCCAAGCCCCTTGGAAATTTTTCCCGTGATTGATGTTGCTTTATCATGCTATAAAAGGTGTGGGTTCTAATGCATGAATCGTTGTAGCAAGACTTCGGGGGAATGTGCTCATACGACAACACTGTTTTGTCACCACACAGCAAACACAGGACAGGTTTGCTATCAGAGAATTGAGTCAGTAGTGCATCAGCCAACTGCCGCCACAACCTTCTGTGCCGCATCACCCAGATCCCCTGCGGCTTGCAGGGTTGGGAGGTCCGCTGCGGCGTCTTCGAGGATTTTGCGGCCGGCTTCGACATTGGTACCTTCGAGTCTCACGACCAGTGGGACGGAGAATCCGATGGATTTGGCGGCGTTGACGATGCCTTGGGCGATGATGTCGCAGCGCATGATTCCTCCGAAGATGTTGACGAGGATGCCGTTGACGGCGGCGTCGGAGAGGATGATGCGGAAGGCTTCGGTGACGGCTTCTTCGGTCGCGGAACCACCCACATCGAGGAAGTTTGCGGGTTCTCCGTCATAGAGCTTGATGGTGTCCATGGTTGCCATGGCGAGTCCGGCTCCGTTGACGAGGCATCCGATGTTGCCGTCGAGTGCGATGTAGGACATGCCGTGCTTTGCGGCTTCGACTTCTGCGGGGTTTTCTTCGGTGGGGTCGGCGAGTGCTTGGAGGTCTTTGTGTCGGAACATCGCGTTGTCATCGAAGTTGAACTTCGCGTCGATCGCGATGACTTGGCCGTCGGGGTAGGTGTCGTTTGGTGGGGTGACGACGAGGGGGTTGATCTCGGCGAGTGAGCAGTCTTTGGCGTGGTAGAGCTCGGAGAGCTTCATCATGATCATCGCGGCTTGGCGGACTTGCTTGCCTTTGAATCCGAGCTTGAAGGCGACTTCGTTTGCTTGGAATGGTTGGAGTCCGATCTGCGGGTTGATCGGTTGCTTGATGATGAGTTCTGGTGTGTCGGCGGCGACTTGCTCGATTTCGACGCCGCCTTCGCGCGAGGCGATGAGGGTGTTGCGGCGGGTGTTGCGGTCGGTGGTGATGGCGATGTAGTACTCGTCGGGTTTGCCGGGTTCGCGGTCGGCGATGTCTACGCCTGCGGCGACGAGGAGGGTGTTGACATCGAGGCCTTCGGGTCCGGTCTGGACGGAGACCATTTTGTTACTGAGCATGAAGTCTGCGGCGGCGGTGGCGTCTGCGGCGGAGCGGACGAGCTTGACGAATCCGGCTTTACCACGGCCTCCGGCGAAGACTTGGGCTTTGACGACGGCGAGGTCGGTGCCTGCGGCTTGGGTGACTTCGGTGTATGCGTTGGCGGCGTCGTTGGCGTCTTTGATGACGGAGCCGGCGGGGACGGGGATACCGAAGGAGGAGAGGAGGTCGCGTGCTTGGTATTCGTGGATTTTCATCTTTTGCCGTCCTTGCGGGGGGGTGGAGGGGGGTGTGGTGTTTGAGTGTTAGTTTAGCGGGTTTGGTGTGGGTTTGGTGGTGGGAGAGGGCATGAAAAACGCCCCGGAAGTGGGGCGTGTGGTAGTGGGGAGTTTTTTCGATGCTCAGTTTTGTTTGAGTGGGTTCTGGGGAGGTTGCTCGGTGATGATTGGTAGGCGAGGAGCTGGGGGGGGGAGGTTGGGGTTGAGTTCCGAGTCTGTGTAGGGTGTGTTGAGCGGGATGAGCGGTGGGCGTGGTTGGCCTTGGATGGCTGCGGCGCCGGATGTCTTAAAGGTGACGAACTGGAAGTCTGTTTGTGCATAGGTCTGCGTGTCGGTGTTTTCGAAGTAGACGATGAGTCGTCCGCCGGATGAGTCGGTCCGGGTGCTGACATCCGCGGCGATCGGGGTGACCACAGTGATATATTTGTTAAAGAAGTAGTTTTCGTTGTCGATCTCGATTTCGTATCTTGGTGGCGATGTACTCAATGTGGCCGAGAAGTTTGGAGTGCCGTTGGCGATGGTGCCGTCGAAGTTGACAAAGCCGTAGGCGATTGGAGTGGCGAGGTCGTATGAGCCCACGGAGTAGTTCTTTGTGATTTCTCCGTCGGTAATCCGGACATCGCCTTGTAGATCGGCTGAGTAGTCGTCGGTGCCGAGCATTGCGTTGTTGTTGCTGACGGAGTTGAGAGCCCAGACTGCGGCTTGGCCCCCTGGTGCGCCAGAAAAGATTTGACCGAGGACCGCGGCGCTGTTGACTGTTGCTGTGCCCGGTCCGAGGACGCCTGCGATCGGGAACTGGTCTGCGATTCCGAGTACGCCGATGGGCGTGTTTTCAGATTCTGCTTCGATGACGCCGTCTACGAGGATGTCCGAGAAGGTTCCGCCGAGGCCTCTTGTGACTCGGAGGGCTGATGTATTCGAAGCGGTGCTGTCATGGTGGATGGTGACGAGGTTGCCTGGGTCGGACCCTTTGATGATTGTGGGGGTGATGAGGGTGTCCGCGGTGTTTGCGTGGTATGCGTAGGGGGTTGCTGAGAGTAGCTGGCGTGGGTTTAGGGTTTCGTATACACCGACCCCTGCTGGTGAACGGACGATGAGTTCGAGTTCGTAGTTTGTGCCGTCGAAGTATGCGGGGTCAAAGTTCAGGTCCAGTTCAAAGAGCCCGTTGGTGATTGGGACGTTGAGTTGGCTGATGCCGGTGATGAATGTGGCGCCGTCATAGAGGCGGATGATGAAATCCGCATCAGTCTGGACCGGCTCGTCATCGACATTCAGGGTGCCCTGATATGTGAACGATCCGGGGACGGGTGCTGCGACTGTGAACGATGCGCCGGCCGCGACGATTAGTGCGGCTATGGTGTTTGCGAGTTTCATGTTGGACACTCCTCATGGTGTTTGCTCAGTACGCCCAGTGTATTGGCTGCAGGGCGTATCCTTTCACACAATGCGTTGCTTTGCAACAAGAAACAGGCATCTATGCAGAAAGGGTGTTTGAATTATTGATTCGAACAGTACATGTAAGTGTGGTATGTATGCGTTTGCACTTGAATTGTTATATGTGTGTAGGGACTGTTTGTGTGATCAAAAAAAGCACGGACTCGTGGGAGTCCGTGCTGCGAAGTAACTGGATTCATCCTTGTGCTATCGGTGGATAGCGTTTTGGATGATGTCGTCGTGATTAGCGACGGCGACGACCAGCGACGATGCCGCCGAGGCCGAGGAGTGCCATTGCGCTTGGAGCTGGGACGACGTTCCACTGACCGATGACGACGCCTTGGTCGTCGTCGGTGTCAGCGAAAGCGATGATGTCGCCGAAGGTGTTGCCTGCGAGCATGTCAGCGTAGTCGTCGGAGTCGAGGTCCCAGGTTGCGGAGCCTGAGAATGCTTGGGTGCCGGTGGTGAATCCTACGGTTGCATCGTTGGTCCATGACCAGAAGTTCAGACCGAAGTTGCCGGATGAGTTGAAGAGACCTGGGGTGGTGTCTGAGGAGTCGCCGTTGGCAACGAGGTCGCCGGTTCCGCTGGAGAAGATGCCTGCTCCGCCTGCGCCGGTGAAGAAGTCAGCGAGGAGGACGCCGGTGGAGTCGGAGCCCGAAGCGTCAGCGGACGAAGCAGCCGAAGTTGCGGTGATGGTGATCTGATCGACGACCGAGAGGTCAACGTTCAGGAGGACATCTGCCGAAGCGGTTGCTGCGACTGCGAGACCTGCGATAAGTGCGATCTTGTTCATTTCTATTCTCTCTTTCATATCTGAACATACTGCTAGCACTCGATGAACGAGTGTCAGCGACACACGATGCAGAACGCAAACGGGCGTCCTGCTAAATCTTCACTTAGATACGATGCGGATTTCTCTCTCTCGAATCGCTCTATGGAGGTGTAACCCCCCGAAGTGTAAGGGAGTATATCGCTTTCTTGGTTCGGTGCTAGTCAAAAACCGCCAATTTTGAGGTGTTTCTGATAATAAAGTTGCTCAGCGAAGATTGCGTGGGTCCTGAGGAAAGAAAGCAGCACGGGCTCTTGCGAGCCCGTGCTGGGTAGAAACTTTGTACACCTTGTGCTCGATTATGGGGTCGAGCTTGGTGGGTAGATGTCGGCCAATCGTCGATTAACGACGACGGCGGGCGGTTGCCAGGCCGCCGAGGCCGAGGAGCGCGAGAGCGCTTGGGGCTGGGATAACGCTGTACTGTCCGATGATGGTGGCGTCTGGGATGTCATCGTCGGTGTCTGCGAACGCGTAGATGTCGCCGAAGGTGTTTCCTGCGAGGAGTTCTGCGTAGTCATCCGATGCGAGGTTCCAGGTCGCGGATCCGAGGAACGCAGTGGTGCCTGTCACGAAGTCAGATGGATCGTCGTTGGTCCATGAGAAGATGTTGAGGCCCAGGCTTCCGGTGATCCCGAAGAGGTTTGGGCTGCCGTCTGAGCTGTCGCCGTTTGCGGTGAGGTCGCCGCTGACGAGGGTGTCGGTGACGGAGCTGGTGGTCGGTGCGGTGTAGATGTCTACGAGGTAGACACCGATGCCGTCGGAGCCGGAGACGGTCGCGGATGATGCGCCGTTGGTCGCGGTGATGGTGACCTGGTCCATGACTGAGAGGTCAACGACCAGGAGCACTTCAGCCGATGCGGATGCGGCGACTGCGAGTCCAGCGATGAGTGCGAGCTTGTTCATGATTCAACTCTCTTTCTTTGGTAGTAACGATCGCTGACAGACTTCTCAATGAAAGTCAGCGGGCCCACGTGATGCAGATCAACTTCAGTTTATCCGCGTTACCTAGTTTGATTCGTGTTGCTGATTTCTCTCTTCTGCAATACGTCTCTCGGGGTGTGCCCGTAGGTAAACTATTGGTATGGTAATGGTTGTGGCTCTATGTGAAAACGATAAAACAGAGATTTTGTAGGGAAAATTCATCAGTCGTTTGCTGTGCGAGTCTGTTTTGAAAGTGATTTGTTTATGAATATAAACTGTGGTATCTGCGACTTTTTGGCGATTTGATTTGTATTGTTTGGCTTCGTGTTCGCAGGTTGTTTATGGCTTGTTTGCATAGCCGAAAGTGGGGGGTGAGAACTATTCGACGTTAAGGGCGTCGAGAGCTTCGATGAGTTTGGGGGTGTAGACGTAACCCGGGCCGCCTTGCATGGTGACGACGACTCCGGCGAGCTCGAGCATCTGGGCGCGGGTCGCGCCGGCTTTCACGCATTTCTCGACGTGGGAGTAGATGCAAGGCTCGCAGCGGAGCGCCATCCCGATCGCGAGGGCGATGAGTTCCTTCTCGCGGACGGATAGCGCGCCTTCGGACATGAGTTTTTGGAACATCGCGCCGAATCCAGATGAGAGGTCGGGGGCTTGGGCATGCATGTATTTGGCTTTGGTGGGCCAGGTCTGGTAGTGGAGGGCGGCGTTGGTTTGGTGCTCTGTGGTGGTCATGGTGGGCCTTTCTGCTGGGATTCGGGTATTTCGAGCCCAAATAAGACTCGGATATCCGAATAATAGGCGAAATAGACAGATTGGTCTAGCGTAATTGGGAACAAGTCTTGGTACGCTATGAATACAGGCATGATGGCAAGCAGGCCCGGGAGGTCACGATGATTCATGGTGCGTTGAATATCAAGAAGTTACTGAGCGCGATGCGACGGCTGGATGCGTCGGACTTGCATATCAAGGTGGGGATCCCTCCGACGTATCGGATCGGTGGTGAGCTTCGTCCGATCGAGGCGGACGCCGTGACGGAAGACGAGGCGGATCATCTGCTCGATCCGCTGCTGAGCGAGGTGCAGAAGAAGAAGTTTGATGAGACGGGTGACTTGGACTTCGCGTGGCACATCGACGACGGCGAGGGTGGGGGTGATCGCTTCCGGATCAACATGCTTCGATCAGGGAATCACACGCACGCGGCGGTGCGGCGCGTCAAGGCGGAGATCCCGACGTACGCGGATCTCAGATTGCCTCCGGTGTACTCGCAGATTGTCAAGAAGCAGCGTGAGGGGCTGGTGTTGATCGTTGGGGTGACGGGGTGCGGGAAGTCTTCGACGCTCGCGGCGATGCTCGATGAGGTGAACGCGACACGGCCGGTGAACATCATCACGATCGAGGATCCGGTCGAGTATCGGTTCACTCCTAAGCAAGCGATCATCTCGCAGCGCGAGATCGGGATCGATGTGACGGACTTCCATGAGGCGCTGCGCCATGTCGTGCGCCAGGATCCGGATGTGATTTTCATTGGTGAGATGCGCGATCAGGAGACGGTGCTGTCTGCGATCCAGGCGGCGGAGACGGGGCACCTCGTGTTCGGGACGCTGCACACGGCGGACACGATGGGCGCGTTTGGTCGGATGCTCGAGTTCTTCCCGCAGGATGAGCGCGCGTTTATTCGCAACTCGCTCGCGGCGACGATGAAGGCGATCTGCGCCCAGCGTTTGGTGCCTGCAAATCCGGAGCTTGGGGGATCAAAGGTCGTTCCGGCGGTGGAGGTGCTGCTGACGTCACCGACGGTGCGCGAGCTGATCCGTGATGAGCGGGATTCGGATCTGCCTGCGGTGATCGCGTCGAGTCGAGCGGATGGGATGGTGAGCTTCACGCAGTATCTCGCGGAACTGGTGAATAAGGAATGGATCAGCTCGCAGGTGGCGCAGGATTATGCGCCGAATCGTGACATGCTCAACTCGATCCTGAAGGGGGTTGAGGTGAAGGCGCAATCGCTGGTTGGGCGCATCAAAGGGTGATTCTTGCTTGACAGGAATAGGTTCTTGTTTTTGCGCTGTATTTCTGAAAGTTCGTGATCTACAGTACGGTGTGCAGCGAATGCGGCATCGTGCAGGATCTGAAATTGAAGGAGTACAAAGCATGAAACGGATGCTCTCAACAGTGTGCTTGGCGGCGTTGATCGGCGGGCTGACAGTGGCCGGTGGTTGTGGTGGAGGAGATGAAGGATCTTCGACTCCGACCAGTGCGCCTGCGGCGAAGGCGCCGAGTGTGAACGCGATGGCGGTCAAGGGGGCGCTGGTGTTCAAGAAGACCTGCGCGAGCTGTCACGGCGCGGACGCGAAGGGGATGCCGAACAATGGGCCGGACCTGACGGCGTCGGAGTTTGTCAAGACGACGAGCGAGGAAGATCTGCTGACGTATGTGCAGGTCGGGCGCGAGGTTCCTGATGGGGTGCCGATGCCTCCGCGTGGCGGGTTTACTGAGGAGATGCTTCCGGACGAGGACATCGTGAAGGTGATCGCGTACCTGAAGAACATGCCAGGCAATAGGCCTTGAGTTTGGAATGCGTATGAGAAGGCCGCGGGTATGCCCGCGGCTTTTTTGTGCGCTGTTGTGGTTAGCTTGCTTGCGCGTGGTCGCTTGGGTCGATGTTGAGCGACTTCATTTTTTTGTAGAGCGTGGTGCGGTTGATGCCGAGTGTTTCGGCGGTGGTGGTGCGGTTCCAGTCGTTGGCGATCAGCGCGGCGAGGATGATCTGACGCTCTGGTGTGCGCAGTGCGTCGGCGAGGGTCATCGGGGTCCACTCTTGGGTTGGTGGTGATGCGAACTCGGAGGTGTTGCGGAGGTGCGCCGGGAGGTCGTCGGCGGTGATGGTCTGGCCTTTGGCGAGGACGGCGGCGCGCTCGATGATGTTGGAGAGCTCGCGGACGTTTCCGGGGTAGGCGTAGGAGGTCAGGAGCTGCATCGCGTCGTCGGTGAATCCGACGAAGTGTCGCGCGAGTTCCTCGGACTGTTGATCGAGGAAGTGCTGAGCGAGCATCGGGAGGTCTGTTGTGCGATCGCGGAGGGGCGGGACCTCGATCTGGACGACGTTGATGCGGTAGTAGAGGTCTTGTCGGAACTCTCCGGATGCGACGAGGTCTTCGAGTGGTTGGTTGGACGCGAGGACGACGCGCACGTCGACTTCGATGGTTTCGTTTGATCCGACGGGTTCGAACTTGCGTTCTTGGAGGACGCGGAGGAGCTTGAGCTGCATCGCGGGGGATGCGGAGTTGATCTCGTCGAGGAAGAGGGTGCCTCCATCGGCGGCGAGGAACTTGCCTTGCTTGTCGGCGTGGGCGCCGGTGAACGCGCCCTTGACGTGTCCGAAGAGCTCGGATTCGAGGAGTGTTTCGGGGATCGATCCGCAGGCGAGCTCGACGTAGGGTTTGTTTGCACGAGGCGAGGCTTGGTGGATCGCGCCGGCGATGAGAGATTTACCGACCCCTGATTCGCCGGACATGAGGACGGTGGTGCGTGACGGGGCGACGGCGTTGATCGTGTCGAAGATCGCGCGCATGCGAGGATCGGTTCCCACGATGTTGGAGAGGGAGTGGGTGGAGGCGATGCGTGATCGGAGGGTGGTGTTCTCTTTGAGGACCTCGTGCTGCTGAAGCGCACGCTGGAGCGCGAGGCGGAGCTCGTCGTCAACGACTGGTTTGGTGAGGAAGTCTACAGCGCCGGTCCGGAGTGCTTCGACGGCGGTTTCTATTGCGGCGTATCCGGTCAGGAGGATGACGGAAGTGGAGGGGGAGATGACTTTGGCTTTGCGGAGCAGCTCGATCCCGGTGATCTTGGGGAGGTTGAGATCGGTGAGGAGGATTTGGTAGTTGTTGTGCTTGAGGTGCTCGAGGGCGCTGTCTGGGTTGTAGACCGCGATCGCTTCGCATCCTTCTGATTGGAAGAACGCGGCGAGTGAGTCGGCGACGATCTGGTCGTCGTCAACGATCAGGATGGAGGTCTTTGGTGTCGTCATTGAGTCTGTGTTGTTCTGATTCGTTGTGTGATTAGCCGATGGTGCGGTCGAGGTCTGTGTCGGTGTGGGGGACGGGGACGCGTGCGGTCAGCACGGCTCCGGGGCGCTGGGTGGTCTCTTGTCCTGGACGGTTGGTGAGGGAGATGACGCCTTCGAGCTGGTCGATGATCTGGCGCGAGATCGCGAGTCCCATCCCGCTTGGTTTGGAGGAGTTGTTGGTGGAGTAGCCGTGCTTGAAGGGTTGTTCTGGGTTGGTTCCTGGGGTGAGTCCAACGCCGTCGTCGGTGATGGTGACGACGAGCTCGTCGTGCTGGTTGTCGATGGTTGCTTCGACTTTGATGAGTCCTCCGGGATCGAGCGAGTCGAGACGCGTGGCTTGCTGGATCGACTGGACGGAGTTGAAGAGCGCGTTGAGGACGACGGTGTAGATCGGTCCGGCGGGGAGATTCCCGGCGCCTGGGTTGATGTCGATCTCGATGCGCACTCCGGCTTGGGACGCGAGGGGGCGGACGACGTCCACGGCGTGGTCGATGCACATCGCGGTGGTGACGGCTTCGGAGACTCCCAAGATCGGGGAACCGATGGGGACGGTGTTTGAACGCATCGCGGTGTTGACCATGGTGGACATGCGATGGAGTGTTTGCTGGACGGTGTCGATCTGCTGGCGCGCGGTGTCGAGTTGTTCGTTGGGTTCTTGGCAGTCGGGGTCCATCGTGGTGACGGCGAGGGAGAGCCAACGCATGGAGCCGTCGATGAGATTGGAGAGGTCGTGGGCGAGGGTGGTGAGGTGGTCCGCGGAGTCGGGGCCTGCGGAGGGATCGCGCGGCGGGAGCGTGCTCTTAGAACGCATCGGCGGGGAGACAACCTTCTTCTCTGGGGTTGGCTTCTCAGGGGTCGGGTTGCTGTTTGAGTCGTTGGTGTTGTCGTGGCTCATGCCCCGTTTTTCGGTCTGAATCTCGGGATGGTTCTTGTCGGTGTTGCATGGGCGCAACATTGGGGGTTATCGGGATAGATGTGGGCGCAGCAAAACGCACGACCGGTGTTGGTCGTGCGTTCTCGGACTGTGCGGAGTTTTTAGATGAGTCCCAGTGCTTGGGCGTCGCGGTCGGAGAGGGTGCCGCCGTCGGATCTTGGTTTGACGGTGGTGTCTCGTTTCCATGAGCGGTCGCAGCGGGGCTGGTCTCGGAGGTCGGTGATCTCGATCTCGCCGTCTTTTTTGAGTTCGAAACGGGAGACGCCGCAGATGTCGGCGAGGTCTTCGGTGTTGAACCATTCGAAGGTTGAGTCGGGATCGGGGAGTTTGACTCCGAGGTCGAGCGGGTTGTCGATGTCGCTCTTGGCGCGTGTGTCCTCGGCGGCTTTCATGACCTGCTCGATCGCTTCCCAGAGCTTTGGCCAGCCGGTCGCGGTTTCGAGGTTGACCTTAGATGGGAATCCGGTGAGGTGGACGCAGGTGGTCTTGTCTTTTTGGTCAACCTTGTGGAGGGCGCGGTACGCTTCGTCGGCGGTGTGGCACATGATCGGCGCGAGGAGTTTGCAGAGGCCGTCGGTGAGGGTCGCAAGGGTTTGCTGCGTGTTGCGGCGGCGCTCAGAGTCGGGCGCGTCGCAGTAGAGGCGGTCCTTGACGGCTGAGAGGTATTCCGCGGAGAGAGTCGTGTTGCAGAAGCGGTAGAGGAGTTTCTGTGCTTCGTGGAACGCGTAGTTCTCGTAGGCGTTGGTGACCTTGTCGATGAGGGTGTTGAACTCTCCGAGCACCCACGCGTCTACGGAGTGGACATGGAACTTAGAGAAGTCTGGCTCTGCTTGTGTTTCATAGTCGTCGAGGTTCGAGAGCATGAAGCGGAGGGTGTTGCGGATCTTGCGGTAGCTTTCTCCGGCGAGTTTGAAGAACTCTTCGTCGACCTTGACGTCGTTCTCGTATGCGAGCGAGCTGACCCACCAGCGGAGGACGTCTACGCCGTAGCGGTCGAAGAGGTCTTTGAGCGCGGCTCCGGCGGACTTGGAGAGTTTCTTGCCGTCTTTGTCAACCATGAAGCCGTGGGTGAGGAGGGTGCGGAATGGGGGGCGTCCCATGACTCCGAGTGCTGGGAGGAGCGAGAGCTGGAACCAGCCTCGGTGTTGGTCGGACCCTTCGAGGTAGAGCTCGACTGGGAAGTCCTCGCCACCTGAGCGCTGGCGCATGACGGCGTTCCAGGATGAGCCGGACTCGAACCAGACATCGAGGATGTCTTGTCCTTTGGTGAGCTGGTCGAAGGTGACGGAGCCGTCTTTGAGGGAAGCGGGGGCGTCGGGGTCTTCTGATGGGTTGTAGTTTGCGAGGAGGGTCGCGGGGTCCTCGGAGAACCAGAGGTCCGAACCCTTCTCGCGGATGAGTTCGTTGACGGCATGGACGGAGGCGGCGGTCATGAACGCGTCACCTGTCGGGAGCGTGAACGCGGGGATCGGGAGTCCCCATGAGCGCTGCCGGCTGATGCACCAGTCGGGGCGCGACTCGAGCATCCCTCGCATGCGGTTGCGACCCCACGCGGGAACGTACTTGACGGAGCGGTCGTCTCCGGTTGATTTCATCGCCATCTCGCGAAGGGAGTGTCCGTCGCGTTTGGTGGGTTGATCCACGGCGACGAACCACTGCTCGGTGCAGCGGAAGATGACTGGGGTTTTCGAGCGCCAGTCGTGTGGGTAGGAGTGGTTGAACTTGTAGGCGTGGAACATGTGTCCCGATTCGGTGAGTCTTTGTGCGACGAGGTCGTTGGCTTTCCAGATAGACATGCCGACGAGCCAATCGGGGGTGGTCGTGTCGTAGGTGCCGTCTCCGAGGACGGGGCAGTAGACAGGGAGACCGACGCGGAGACCGGTTTGGTAGTCGTCGGCACCGTGACCTGGTGCGGTGTGGACAAGACCTGAGCCGTCTTCGAGGGTGACGTAGTCGGCGTGGACGACGGTGTAGCAGTTGCTGGTGTCGGCGTCTGGTTCGTTGATCGGTGCGGGGGCGTTCTTGATGAAGGGGTGCGCGTATGACAGTCCGACGAGCTTGTCGCCTGTGGTGGTTGCGAGGGTTTCGACTTCTTCGCTCTTGGCGAGTTTGGTGACGCGTTCGATCGCATCGACGGCCATGACGGTGAGGTTGCCGTCGACGCGGACGAGGGCGTAGTTAAATTTTTCGTGGACCGCGATCGCGAGGTTTGCTGGGAGTGTCCAGGGGGTGGTGGTCCAGATCATGAAGCTCGGGGTTGCGCCGGGGTGGTCGGCTTCTTCGAGACCAAACGCGTTGAAGACCGCGGTCGCGTCTGAGGCTTCGAAGTCGACATACACGGAGAGGTCTTCGCGGTCCTGGTATTCGAGCTCCGCATCAGCGAGCGCGGTTTCGTTGGCGACGGACCAGTGGACTGGTTTGAGTGCTTTGTAGACGAGGCCTTGCTCGCAGAGTCCGGCGAGGACTTCGAGGACTCCCGCTTCGTAGCGCGGGAGGAAGGTGAGGTAGGGGTCTTCGTAGTCCGCGACGGTCATGAGTCGTTTCATTTGACCGGCTTGGAGTTTGATTTGTTTGTCGGCGTAGGTCTTGCACTCGCGGCGGACGGCGGTGCGGCGCTGGTCGTCGGTGAGGCCGTCGAGTTTGGCGGCTTTTCCGGATTCGACGAGGTCGGTCATGACCTTGTGCTCGATGGGGAGGCCGTGGCAGTCCCATCCTGGGACGAATGGGCAGTGGTATCCCGCCATGAACTTGCTGCGGACGACGAGGTCCTTGAGCGTTTTGTTCATGAGGTGTCCGAGGTGGATCGAGCCGTTGGCGTAGGGGGGGCCGTCGTGGAAGACGAATCGCTTGCGTCCTTCGGAGGTCTCCTGCATCGCGTGGTACAGCCCCTTCTTGTCGGCGAGGGTATCCCAGCGTTTGAGCGAGGCGGGCTCGTTCTGGACGAGGTTCGCCTTCATCGGGAAGGAGGTCTTGGGGAGGTTGAGGGTCTTTTTGTAGTTCGGTTTGTCGGTCTTGTTGTCGGTGGTTGTGTCGGTCATTTGGGGTATCCGTGGTGTGGATCAGATCGCGAGCTTGAAGCGGTCGCGGGTCAATCAATGATGATATGTGTGGGATTGGGTTGGGGAGGTCGGCCGAGGTGATCGGCGGCCCCGCTATGAGCAAATGATGCGGCTCAGGATTGGCAGCATCGGCCCTCAGCGGGGCGTGGTAATTCGTCCGGATGGGATCGAGAAGTTGCTCATGGTGAGAAGCATACTCGACAGGATCCGCGGCGGCCTTGCTGGGAGCGTTCAAATTCGCTGAAATTAGGCGTTTGAGTGATTATTTGAGCTCGAAGATCGACTGCGTGCGGAGGACGAGGTTCTCGGCGGCGATGAGGTGGTAGCTCTGGAAGTGGATCTGGTTGGCGTACTTCTGGGTGTCGACGATCGAGAGGCATGATCCTGCTCGGTCGGTCCAGCGGTGGGTGAGGGCGTCTTGCTCGCGGGCGAGTTCGTCGAGCTCGTTGTAGGTGTCGTGGTAGATGTGGGATGAGAGCTGCTCTGTTTGCGCGGCGGTGATGTAGTTGATCTTGGTGCGTGGGATCGCTTGCTCGATGTCTTTTTCGGCGGAGCAGAGCATGGATTCGAGGAGTCCGATCTCGGAGTTATCGAAGGGGACATCGGTGACGACTTCGGTGGCGCAGCCGTCGACGGAGGTGAAGGTGCAGGCGTGGGCGCCGGGCATGATGGACATGGAGAGGGTGTAGTAGTCCTGGATGATGGAGCGGGTGTCGGCGCACTGGAAGAGCTTGGGTTGGACGGATCGAGCGTAGAGGGTGGACTGGTATGTCTGGAGTCGTGTGGATGACTGAACTGTGGTCGCCATGGATTCCTTCCCATGCGGTCGATCGGGAAAAGTGGGGGGGAGACCCGATCTGGGGTGAGATTATCCCTTGGAAATTCTCGTAAAAACCGAGATTCAGCCGACGATGTTATCGGATCAAGTGGATTTGCTAAAGGGAAAAATCCAAGGTGATCCAAATTGGGGAGATCGGACTGATTTTCCGTAACTGATACAAGATAGCAGGTGTTTGGGAGAATCAAACACTAGAAATGGTATATTGGGTAAGATTTCAGACTTTCTCATCAAGATGAGTGGGTTGCCCTAAGGCGAGTGATTCTTGAAAGATGCACCGATCCAGTTTGAAGATTCCATGAACTCTGCGAGGGCGTTGCCTTTGCGTTTGGAGGTCTGCGCACTGGGCGAGGGGTTGCGTGTTGGGGAAGCTCTTGAATGTCAACGGTTTGCGCTGCGGTTGATCGAGATCGCGGGATACGGGCAGCGCCGTGATGACAGCAAAGCGATGGGGCCGGTGGAGCTGGTGACGGGGTTGTCGAGCCGATGGCGGGCTCGGTACGCGGAATCGGCGCTGCGGGCATTGGCGATGGGGTGGGCGAACCTGAACACAGAAATGCGGACACTGGCGCTGTCGCTCGGACGCAGGCGGTGGATCCAGGTCACGAAGGAGCTCGCGAAGGACGCGGATGCGTCGGTGCGGACCACGGCTCTAAGCATCGCTCGTGATACGGGCGATCCGGGGCTGGGCGTGATGGTGTGCTCGATGCTCAGCGATGAGCATCAGCAGGTCCGTCTCGCGGCGGATCGGACGCTGCTGGCGCTGGTGCTGGGGATGATGCGTCAGGTCGATGGCGCGATGCTCGGCGAGGAGTACAACTCGATCCGGAATCGGAGGGTGACGGCGATGCTGGGGGATCCGGCGGTGCTGGAGCTTGAGCGGTGCGCGATGCTTGGAGCGATCGCGGACGCGGCGTGGTCGTTCTCGAGTCATCGGTGCCGATCGCCTTTGCTTGCGTCGCTGCTGCTGATGGATCGTCAGGGCGCGACGTCGATGGAGAGACGCGCTTTTGAGAAGATGCGGAGACTGCTGAGCGAGCGTCATCATCCGAGTCACATGCCGATGCGGACGGTGCTGCGGACGACGGCGGCGCCGATCCTGCGTCAACGCGCTCTGCGGTGGCTGGTGGTGGATTCGATCGCGAACGTCGCGGCGGCTCGATTGGATATCGCGGAATCGATGGCGGAGCATCGCGCGGTGCTCGACAACATGCACCTGTGCGTGCGTCCGATGAGAGCACGCGGGCTCAGTCGCGTGCGCGTCGCGTCGCGTCAGGAGAACGGTGCGGTCGTCCTTGAAGACAACGCGCCGTTTGTGGATATTCAGGAATACGCGGAGCTCGATCATGACGCGAAGCGCGGCTACATCCGCTGGGTCACGGGGCTGAGTCTGGACGCGGGCGTGCGACGACAGCTGCTTGAGCGGGTGATGGCGGACAGCGATCCGTCGATCCGGCTCCATGGGTGCTGTGTCGCCGATGCATTCGATCTTGTTGACTATCTGTACGATTCGAATGAATCGGTGAGCCGACACGCGGCGGTGCGTTGGTCGTCTGTGGGCGCGGCTACGCCGATGGTTGGATCGGCGGCGTGCGAGCGGAGAATGAACACGGCGCGGTTGAATCAGCGGTCGTCCTCGGCTTGGGTCCGGAGGGTCGCGGATGAAGAGGTCGAGCGCCTGTCGATTGACATGGCGTCGAGTCCGTCTTCGAGACTGCAGGCGCGGCGGCTTTATGCGTCGGATCCGGCGCGGTTCGTGCGATTGATCCGCGAGATGCTCCATCAGCCTGCTCGGAGAGCTTCGGGGCTGGAGATGATCCTGGCGCTGGGGCTTGAGGGACGCTTTGAGATGGACCTGGTTTCGCTGAGCAGCGAGCAGGGGCTCGATCCTCGGCTCTGGGCGACGCTGGTGCGTGGGCTGAGCAATGTCGATACGGACGCGGCTCGCGCCTCGGTGCTGCGGAGTCTGGAATGCGATGACCAGCGCGTTGTTGCCAACGCGATCGAGTCGGTGCACACGCCGATCGAGTCGCTTGTTGAGTACAAGGGCGATGAGCACCATCGCGTGCGTTCTAGCGCGATCCGCCGGATGCTGGTGACGGATCATCGAGGCGAGATCGCGGACGCGGCGGTCGAGGATCTGCTCGGGATGCTGACGGACGGACGCGTGGGGCATCGACTCGCTGGGGTGTGGGCGGCGCAGCGGGTGTTTGAGTGCAAACCCAATGAGCGGATGGTCGGCTGGCGTGATCTGGTCTCGACGCTAGATGAGATGACGCGGCACGAGACCGATGATGCGGTGCGTGCTCGTGCGGATCAGTGCGTGCATCGGTTGCTGGTCCAGCAGCGGACGCGCGTCATGGAAGGGGCGGCGACATGAACTTCGGAAGCGCGACAGATTGGGTTGTAGTTGCGATCGCTCAGGTTGGGCCGACGGAGTTGTTTGTCCCTGATCAGGTCGATGCGGTCAGCGGCGGGGGGGTGGGTCGTTGGGTGCTCTGGGGATTGGTGATTGTGCTGCTAGCGATCGCGGCGGTGTGGATCCGCGGGATGGGTCAGCAGCGCGTCGATCCGCGGGAGCTGGCGTTCCGCTCGCTTGCGCGGAAGATCGGTCTGAGCAGCAAGCAGACCTCCGCGATCCGCGCGATTGCTCAGCGCGACGGCGTGCATCCGGTTGGGCTGCTCATGGCGCCCAGCGCGATCCGCTCGTCGGGTGCTGATTCTTGAAGCTGATATGAAATGATGCTTAGTTGACGGCAGCGGGTTCGCTGACGGTCGTGTCCTCGACGATCTCGATCTTGAGCGCCGAGACTCCCGCGTGTTTGGCGAGCTGGTTGAGCACGTCTTGGGGGATCGCGTCGGTGAGTCGCTTCGAGAGGTTGGAGGGCGCGTCGATGACGCGTCCGTCGTTGAGGACGAGGTGGAGGTGGGGGGCTTGGTCTGCGTCGTAGCGGTTGGCGCCGGAGCCTTGTCCGCGATTGGCGATACGTCGGGCGAGTCCCTGGTCAACGAGGAGCTCGAGGGTGTTGTAGATGGTCGCGAGACTGATCCCGGCGTCTTGGTCTTTGACGATCTGGTGGAGCTGCTCGGCGGTGGGGTGGGTTTTGGTTTTGCAGAGTGCTTCGTAAATGATCAGGCGCGGGCGCGTGCAGCGGATGCCGTGCTCGGCGAAGACGGCTTTGACATCGTGTGCTTCGTGATGGTGGCTGTGATCGGCTGTAACCATGACCTATTCTACATTGAGAACGATTCTAAACCAACGCGAAATGCTGCGGGGCTCGGAAAAACAGTGTTTGAGCGGTTATTTGGTCGATTCTGAGGGCTGCGGGGTGACGATCTGCATGCGTTTGTGATCGATCCCGGCTTCTTTGAAGGTTTCTGAGCCGATCTCCCAACCGAGTTTTTCGTAGAACGGCATCGCGGAGATCTGCGCGTGGCAGTACAGTCCCGGCAGTGCGAGCTCGGTGAATGCACGTACTTCCATCGCGATCATGAGGTTGGTCCCGATGCCCTCGCCTTGTCGCTGGGGATCGACGCACATCTGCTGGACTTTCCCTGAGGTTTCGTCGGAATCGGTCTGGGGTGGGAAGAGCGTCGCGGCGCCGACGACTTTTTGACCTGTCGGATGGTCGATGACGGCGACGAAGTGCTCGGACTGTTCTTCGCGTCCGGGCGCCATGTTGTAGTAGTCCTCGATGGTCATCCCCAGCGGCTTGAGCAGCACGGAGGTGCGGAGCGCGACCTCCTGCTCGTAGAGGGGGTGGTCCATCGAGATGCGTTGAATCCTGATCACGGCGAGAAACTCCTGAACGAGTCAGAATGTAGCACATTTTGTGCGGATTTTCACAGCGACGGATTGGGAATCGTCAGGATTTGTTGATGGTGAGCTCGGTGTGTCCCATGCGCTGGGAAGCCATTTTTTCCCATCCTGAGCCGAGCTCTCCCTCGGGGTCTGGGGGGACGATGTCGACTTTTTTCTCGCCGAGCTTTGCTTCACCTGAGAGGACCTTGGATTGGAAGACCTTGCACTCAGCGAGCAAGCGGTCGAGGATGTCGGATTCGGGGATCGTCGCGACCTTCTCTCCCTGCACATAGATGATGCCTTTGCGGTCTCCGGCGAAGACGGCGATGTCCGCGCCTTCCGCTTCTCCTGGGCCGTTGACGACGCATCCCATCACCGCGACCTTCATGGGGACGGTGATGTCCTCGTTGAGTTTGTCGTTGACTTCTTGCACGAGGGTGAAGAGGTCGACCTGAATGCGTCCACAGGTGGGGCACGCGATGAGCTCGGCGCCTTTGCGTTCGCGTTTGCCGAGCGTGTAGAGCAGTTCGAGCCCGTCTTCGACCTCGTAGATCGGGTCGTTGGCGTAGGAGATGCGGATGGTGTCTCCGATGCCGTTGGCGAGGAGGGTTCCCAGCGCGACGACGGAGCGGATGCATCCGGTTTCCTTGGGTCCCGCGTGGGTGACGCCCAAATGGAGCGGGTGGGGGAAGCGTTTGGAGATTTCCGTGTACGCGTCGATGACGAGGGCGGCGTCCATGGACTTGGCGCTGATCGCGATGTCGTAGAAGTCGCGCTCGTAGAAGATGTCGAGGTATTCTTCGAGTTTAGCGATCATGATCGCGAGCATGTAGCCGTGCTTGTTTTCGGAGAAGATCGCGCCGAGTTCCTTGGCGCGGGACTGCTTGTCCTTGCGCTCGATGATGGAGCCTTCATTGACTCCGACGCGGATCGGGATGTTCTTCTCTTTGCACGCGTCGATGACTTCTTCGACTTGTTTGCGATCGGTGATGTTGCCGGGATTCAAACGGATTTTGTGGACTCCGGCTTCGATGGATTCGAGGGCGCGTTTGAAGTGGAAGTGGACATCGGCGACGATGGGGACGGTGGTCTGCGCGAGGATCTCTGGGAGGGCTTCGGTGTCCTTCTTTTCTGGGACGGCGACGCGGACGATGTCCGCTCCCGCGGCGGTGAGCTTGTGGATCTCGGCGACGCACTTGTCGATGTCGTGCGTGTATCCGGCGGTCATCGTCTGGACGGTGACGGGCGCGGGGATGGTCGCTTGGGTGAGCCCTTTGGAGAGGGGGTGATCGAGGGGGAGGCCGCCTCCGATCTGGATGCGTCCGGTTCGGTCATCTCCGAGGTAGATTGGGCGTGTTGGGGCGGGGGGCTGCATGGCGGGATTCTAGGGCTGGGGCTGGTCTGTTGGTCGCAGGCGGTTGGCGTATTTGCAGCGCCGGAGTCCGAGGTAGGCGAAGGTTTCGAAGAAGAGGAAGCCGGCGAGTGCGATGGTTGCGCTGATGATGATTGCGGTCCAGAGCACGGAAGCTGGGATGGTGCTGGGGTCTTTGAATCCGGTTGGATTGGTGAGGATCAGGTAGGTGCTGATGATGATGGGGGCGGCGGCGATTCCGAGTGCGGTGATGATCCATCCGACGGAGCCGTGGGCGACGATGGTCCATGCGATTTGGTCGGTGATCCGTCCTCCTCGGCGTGCGGCGAAGAACTGCAATCCTCTTGCCTCGGTCACGGTCATGATCCAGAGTGTGATCCAGACGAGCGCGATGAATACGAACGCGATGAGCGTGACCGGAATCCCGGAGGATGGTGGGCTAGAGATCAAGAAGACTCCGGCTCCGAGGGTGATGATGATCGTTGCGACGATGATGTTGAAGATCGCTTGCTCTTTGGGATGGATCTCGCTGAAGCGGATCTGATCGAGTGTGCGGAATGGATGTGCAATCGTAGTGATCCATGTGCGGAGCAGGGTGACGACGCTTTGGGATTGCTGCCAGCGCGAGCCTGTCCGGAGGTGGGGCAGGGATTGGGCGATCGGTGTGCTGCATTCGGGGCAGGGGAGGGAGTGGTCGAGGTCATCGATGATGTAGCCGCAGCGTTCGCAGAGGAGGGTGTATTCGTCCTTCCATTCGTGTTTGTGTGTGGTCGTGGTGGGCATGGGGGATTGGTGGGTTTTCGGATCAACTCATGTCGGTGCGTAATGGTTGGGATCGGGGATCTGATTTAGGGGGCTGGGGGTGGTCTATTGGTCGCGGGCGGTTGGCGTATTTGCAGCGCCGGAGTCCGAGGAAGGCGAAGGTTTCGAAGAAGAGGAAGCCAAGAATGATCGATATTGCTGCTAATCCATGTCCGATGATAAAGAGGTAGAACATCAGCCCGTTCTCAAGCCAATGAGTCTCATTGAACGGTGTCGAAAGATCATTGGTACTAACTACTACAACTCCACTCCCGATCACAGTCCCGGTTGCTGCGAACACCCATCCAGCAGAGGCGTGATCGCAAATCACGCGAGCTGTTGCCTTGTTGAGTCTCGTTTTGTGACGCTTGCCAAACAGAACAAGTCCGTATTGCTCTGTCGCAGTGAGTAGAGTGAGCAGGATGTAGAGACCGACTCCAGTCAAGATTGAGTGGCTTATGAGTTTCGACCATACCGTGGAAGTCAGTTGCTCTCCATCAACTGCCATGAGCTTCCAACGCCAACGAAACAAGAAACTTGCAACAGTAAGTAAAGACGATGCAGCTAAGAATGAGAGTTCGCGAAATCCATGTGAAGCCGCATCGACACGGAGTAATCTGAGTGTATGGTGTGGCCGCAATAGTGAATCTGCCCATGTCTTCAAAGCAGACCGCATGGATCGATTGTTTTGCCAGGGTGTGCCAACCCGACGTTCGGGGAGTGACTCGCTGATGAGTTTGCTGCATTCGGGGCAGGGGAGGGAGTGATCGAGGTCGTCGATGATGTAGCCGCAGCGTTCGCAGAGGAGGGTGTATTCGTCCTTCCATTCGGTCTTTCTGCGTGGGGGTTGGGGCATCGGTTCATAGTACGGCTGATCGGGGGGACGGTTCGGAGAGTGGGCAAGTTTGGGGGGGTAGACTTGGGGCATGAGAACGACTCAGATTGTGATCGCGTTGTGTTTGCTTGTTGTGCTTGGGGTGCCGTTCGCGATGAGCGGGGTCAAGCGGGGGGATATGCACGCGGAGGGGGCGCGGAAGTTGATTGTGGTGACGCCGCATGTGCCTCAGATCCGGGATGAGTTCGCTCGTGCGTTTAGTGAGTGGCATCAGCGTGAGTACGGCGAGGCGGTGGTGATCGACTACCGCACTCCGGGGGGGACGTCGGAGATCCGCAAGCAGCTCTCTGCGATGTTTACCGATGCGGTCAAGCGTCAGTACGAGGCGAACAAGGACAACTGGGAGCTGGACGATCTGCTGGTGCTTGAGCCGGGGTCGATCGCGTTTGACGTGATGTTTGGTGGGGGGTCGTACGACCACTCAGCGCTCAAGCGTGGGTCTACGGTGTCGGTGAAGCAGGACGAATCGACGACGCTGGAGCTCAAGGTCGCGCAGTCGGCGCCGATGGATTTCACGCAAGCGGAACTCGATGAGTTGTTTGGAAAGAACGAGATCGGTCCACAGGAGCTGTACGATCCGGAGCAGTACTGGATCGGGACGGCGTTGTCGTCGTTCGGGATCGTGTACAACCGGGATGTGTTCCAGGATCGGTTGGGGTTGCCGCTTCCGACGCAGTTTGCGGACCTGATGCAGCATGAGCTTGGTGGGTGGATCGCGCTGGCGGACCCTCGTCAGTCGGGATCGATTACGACGACATTTGATTCGATCCTCGGCAATGAAGATTGGGAAGAGGGCTGGCGCATCCTCCGCGGCATGTGCGGCAACACTCGGTACTTTACGAATGCTTCGACGAAGCCTCCGATCGATGTTTCCAATGGTGAGGCAGCCGCAGGACTCGCGATTGATTTCTATGGACGCGGACAGGCGCAGGTGATCAAGGACTCAGGGGGCGGCGATCGCGTGGGCTACCAAGAACCCAAGGGCGCGGTGTATGTCGATGCGGATCCGATCTCGATTATCAACGGCGGCCCCAGTCCGGAGATCGCCAAGCGCTTCGTGCGGTTCTGCATGACTGAGGAAGCGCAGGCGCTGTGGCAGTTTGCGAAGAACAATCCGGATAATCCGATCGGTGTCGATGGCGAGCCGATGGGTCCGGAGTGGAGCGAACTGCGCCGGATGCCTGTGCGCCGGGTGATGTACGAGAAGTACTTCCCGTACTTTATGGATCAGGTGAATCCGTTCGAGATTGTGTCGGATGTGCAGAATCCAGGGTGGCGCACGGGCGTGCAGGTGATGATGGGGTGCTTCGGGATCGACATCGCTGAGGAATGCCGAGCGGCGTACGAGGCGCTGGGACAGGCGAAGTCATCGGGTGTGTTTAGCGATGCGGAGATCGCGGAGCTTGATGGGTTGTTCTTTGCGTTCCCGGAGACGGAGATCGATGGGGAGATGGTGCCGTTTACGGAAGCGACCTATGGCGCGGTGCGGAACTCGTGGCGCGAGCCTGGTCGTCAGCAGCGGTTGGAGATCGAGTACACACGGTTCTATCGCGAGAACTATCGCGCGATCATCGAACGTGTTGAAGAACGGCTGTGATGCTTTCGGGCGTTGATCCTGCATTTGCCGAAGACGGCAAAGGCAGGCCACCCAGAGCTGGATTGAAGCTCGGCTTTAGTTGACCGTTTCCCGGCAGTGCTGGCAGTAGATCGAGGCGCTCAGGAACGCGTTTGCTTGTGCTTGTTCCTGAGGGGTCGGTTCTGGCGCGGGGGGTAGGTTGAAGAGGCGGTCGAGCATTCGGGTTTGGTACTCTTCGACGTTGTCTACGAAGCTTGGGTTGCCTTGCGTGCTGGCGTATTCAGTGGCGAGGAGTTCCTGGATGCGATCGATGCGGGACTCGGGGAGTGGGTGGGTCGAGAGCCATTCGGGTGGTCGTGCGGATCCCTGCGATTCCTCGGCGAGAATCTGCATGACCTCGAGTTGTCCGCGTGGGTTGTATCCGGCGCGGGCCATGTATCGCATCCCGAGCATGTCGGCTTCGAGCTCTTCGGAGCGTCCGAACTTGAGGAGGAACAGGTTCGATCCCACAGCGACGGCTGGGAGTCCGAGCTGGCCGTAGCGCCGGACGTCGGAGTCTGGATCGGAGACACCCACAGCGACGGCGGCGGCGCCGATCGCGAAGTTGAGTCCGAGCTGCGCGGACATCTGCTGATTGGAGTGGCGTGCGGTGACGTGTCCGATCTCGTGTCCGAGCACTCCCGCGAGCTCCGCTTCAGAGTCGAGCTTGTCGGCGAGTCCGCGTGAGATGAAGACCTTGCCTCCTGGGAGCGCGAACGCGTTGATGACCGGCGAGTTGAGGACGGTGAACTCCCAGTCCAGATCGGGGACACCTGATTCGACTCCGGTCACGAGCTTGGCGCCGACTTCCCACGCGTAGTCACCCACGGCGGCGTCGGGGACGGCGCCTCCGAACGCTTCGGTCATCTGCGGCGCTGCTGCGAGTCCGAGGGCTTTCTCTTTCTCCCACGACATGAGCGTGAAGGACCGCTTCCCGGTCGCGGGATTGACGGAGCATCCTGTGAGGGGGACGGCGATCATCGCGAGGAGTGTGCAAGTGAGCAAAGCTTTGAATAAACGGTTCATCTGGAATCTCCGTGGCATCTGCGAGTGGGTGACTGTCGAAGTCTACACTGATTGTGACATGACGGAACTCCAAACACAACCAAATGACGGCACGATCCGAGCGTGGGACGACGCTGAGCTGTCTGATTTGCACCAGAACGAGGAAAAAAGCGTCAAGGTCCGCGCGATGTTCAACGCGATCGCACGCTCGTATGACCTCAATAACCGCGTTCACTCGATGTGGCGCGACGAGGCATGGCGGAAACACGCCGTGAAAAGGGCGGATGTGCACGCGGGGGATCGCGTCCTCGATGTCGCGTGCGGGACTGGGGATCTGACGCAGGCGTTCGCGAAGCACTCTCGCGCCAGCGAGGTGATCGGGGTGGACTTTACCGAGGGGATGCTGGAGATCGCGGGGCATAAGAAGGATCGGCTCCATGAGGAGCTCGGATCGCGCGTGTCCTATGAGCAGGGCGATGCGATGGACCTGCGATTCGAGGATGCGTCGTTTGATGTGGTCTCGATCGCGTTCGGGATCCGCAATGTGCAGGAACCCAAGAAGGCGATCGGGGAGTTCTGGCGAGTTTTGAGACCCGGCGGGCGGCTGGTTATTTTGGAGTTTGATCAGCCGAGCAATCCGCTGGTGCGTTGGTTTAATGGGGTGTACTGCGGGACGATCATGCCTCGCACGGCGACGTGGATCGCGCGGGATCGGTCCGGCGCGTACAAATATCTGCCTCGATCGGTGACGAGTTTCATGACTCGATCGGAGATGATGGGGGCGATGGGGGAGGCCGGGTTTGAGAATCTGGCGGTCCGCGGGCTGACGATGGGAATTTGTGCGTGTTATTCGGGCGTCAAGCCCGCATAATCGGATGAGCCTTATTCCCCAGTTTTGTGGTCGCTGATGTGCCAAATAGGACATTCTCGGACGCTTTTGGGTTGTAGGTCCCAGAATAACTGCTTTGAGAGCTTGGAATCGCGTTTGGGGTGCTGGTGCGCACAAACCTGCGCCAACATCGTGGTGATCTTTTGGGGATCGTGCTTTGCGTTCGATAGCTTGGGCTCGGGCCGCGGCGTCGTCGCCCGTGCACACAACCAATCCCACCCCCGATCAGGCGGAAGGGAAATGAATCGACGAGGTAGTTTCTGATGAGTGTCCATGTACTGAGCGAGCGTTTGTTTGAGGCTTTGATCGAAGGGAACCGGTCGCTGGCTCGTTCCATCGTCAACGAACAACTCAACGAGGGGGTGTCTCCCGAGTTGATGCTGACCGATCTGTTCTGGCCGACCTACGAGATGATCGACAAGCTCCATCGCGAGGATCAGATCTCAGCATTGGCGTACAACCTTTCGACACGCTTGTTCCGCGTGCTTGTGGATCAGACCTCTCGTGCACTGATCGCGGGATCCAACGCTGATCCGATCGGACGCACCGTCTTCGCGTGCTGCGGCACCTGCGAAGGATCCGAGCTCGGCGCTCAGATGGCGATCGACTTGCTTGAGGCGGCTGGATTCGGTGTCCGCTTCGCGGGTGGGGGCGTCCCGATGGACGAGGTCCGTCAGTCGGTCCAGGAGACACGTCCTGATGTGCTGCTGATGTTCTGCTCGAATCCTGCGGACCTGCCTGATATCCGCGAGACGATCGATGCGCTCCATGAGATCGGTGCGTGCCCAAATACACAGGTCGTCGTGGGTGGTGGGGTGTTCAACCGTGCCGAGGGCTTGGCTGAGGAGATCGGTGCTGATCTCTGGGCCTCGCATCCGCTGGAACTGGTGGACGCGATGATCGACGACGCGGACATCCGCGCCACTCCGGAGCAGCGGACGGTCGGACGGACCCGCAAGACCCCGATCTCGAAGGCGGCGTGATTCCGCCAAAAGGCAGGTTTCGGGTCTTCCCAACAATCAAATCTCTCTCCAGCCCTGCTTATGCCTGACCGGTATAGGCAGGGTTTGTTTGTATAGTGTTTGGTTGAGAAACTGGAAATTGGTAATTTCCAATGAGATAGGGCGTTTCTTGATTATGTGTGCATCCGTTCGTGGGTGTTCTTGTATAGTGAAGGGACCGGTCTGCAGGCCGGGACCCATGATGGGAGCGATATCGCATGGATCGTGCAGTAGAACGAGATCTGATCGAGCGGGCGATTGCCGGCGAACGGGCGGCCGCGGGTGAGCTGATTAAGGCGCACCAGCGATCGGTCTATGGCTACATCCTGCGGATGTCTGGTCGTCACGAGACGGCGGAGGACATCGTGCAAGAAGCGTTCGTGCGCGTGCTTGCGAATCTCCATCGCTTCGATTTCCGCTTCCGATTCTCGACTTGGCTCTTCACCATCGCTCGGCGCTTGTACATGAACGCGGTTGCCAAATCCAAGCCCGCGTATGACACGGACTTTGTCGGATCGATGGGAGGCAAGGGGACAATGCCTGACGCGTCGACGTATACCGATGAGCGGAGCGCGACGGAGAAGGACGCGATCCAATCAGCGTTGATGCATCTTTCGGTTGAGCAGCGTGAGATCATTGTGCTGTTCCATCAGCTGGATTGGCCGATCGCTTTGATCGCGTCGCATCTGGACATGCCTGAGGGGACGGTCAAGAGCCACCTGCATCGCGGGCGTCGTCGCTTGCGTGTGTTGTTCAAGGAGCACAAGCAGCTCGCGTCGTTGTACCAGGATCACTTTGGTGGTCAGTTCAACGAGGCATCGGGTGAGGTGCTGGCATGAACCGGGGGCAAGAACACGATTCGTTTGATGAGCAGGTTCCTGGCCGGATCCCTGAGTCGCTGATCGACGCGGCGCTGGACGGCGAGATCTGTGATCGCATGCAAGAAGAGATCGCCCACGCGCTTCGGTACGACCACGAGCGACGCGCCGAGCTTCTTGAGACGGCTGATGCCGTGCGTGCGATGGATCTGGACGATATCCCGATGCCTGACCTGCAGTGCGCGGTGCTTAATCGACTCGATCAGCACGAGCGGTTCATCCCTCGGACGATGCGCCGCTGGGTGCGGACCGGTCGGATGGCGATCGCGGCTGGGGTGCTGCTTGGACTGATGCTCGTCGCGGGACTGCAGAGTGTGTATCCACGACTGACAACGATCGGGGCGCAATCGACTCCCGTTCATGATGTCGCGATCGCGGTCGAGCAGGACACGCAGAGGGTTGCTGAGGATGTGCAGTCGAGCGTTGCTCGCGTGCGTGCCTCGCTTTCTCCGCTCGAAGGATTGCTCGCGGCTCCGAAGCCCAGCGGTACGAAGACCTTCACCCTCACGATCAATCATCAGGTGGTTCGACTCTCAGAAGCGGACCTCGCGGCGCTCCACTCGTCGGGAGTCTTCGTGCACCACAACACGCAGCGGAATCGATTCCCAGGTCAGAACAACCACTCCCTCACGCTCGTGTCCTACGGCGGTGACGGCGAGATGCTCATGAACTCGCAGAATCGTCTGCGGACCTATGTCACTACAAGAGAGACCAGCGGGGGCGTCCTGGTTTCGGAGCGGGTCGAGTTGGAAGCTACAAGTGATGAATGCATCACGGATCTGCCGTAAACAGTCTCAGTATCGGATCGTGAGCAGTGTGCAGCGTTGGTGCTGCGCTGTGGTGGTGTTGCTGTGTTCTGGACTGACACTGGCTCAGCAGGAAGACCCCTGGGGGTTTATCGATTCGCTCCCGAGTGATCTTGATCTGGTCGCGGTGGTGGACAATCCTGCTGCTGCGATGCTGAGTCAGGAGGGGCAGGCGTCTCGCGGGTTCCTTGGCTCGATGGGGTTGTTCGGAAAGACACGTCAGGCGTGGGGGTCGATGGCGGAGCTCCTAGGGACCGATGCGGACGGGGTGATCGAGCAGCTGCTGTCTGAGCGCGTGGTGATCGTCGTGGATTCGCTGATCGAGCGTGAGGTCAATCCGTTCGTGATGGTCAACAAAGCGGATGCGAACTGGGTGCTGATGGGCGACGTGTCCGGAGGCAAGGAAGCGTTCGCGTCTCTGCGCAAGCGACTCAAACCGATCCCGAGAGAAATCGTCAACGGCGTCGCGGTCTACGGCATCGAGCAGGGGCGCTACGCGCTGGTCATGCTCAACCCCAAAGAGGGCGACGACGGACGCGTGATGCTCTGTCCCAAAGGCGGGCGCGATCTGCTCGAGCGTGTGCTGGGTTCGGTGCTCAAGCATGAACAGCAACACGCACCCGCGACACCGATCCCGGCGTGGAGAGGCGCGGATAATTGGGCGATCGCGCTGCGCGTGCGTGTGGACTCGTGGACGCAGATGCTCCATGCGCAGGAGCATGATGATTCCAAGCATGTGCGATTGCTGATGGGCAAGGATGAAAGCGGAGTCGCGATCGAGCTCGCGATGCCTCACGCGGGTGAGCAGATCACAGGCGAAGCTCCGATCGGAATCCTTGATGCGCTCGATGATGACGTGGTCGGGGCGATGGCGGCTGCCGGGATCTTCCGATTGATTCTTGATGAAGAGGACGGGCTCTCGATCCGCCTCAAAGCCGACGCATCGCCGATTGGGAACGGGAGCGTGCTCGAACCACGCGGGGCGCTGATGGTTGTTGATCGCGATGACCTCCGATCGATCCTCAAAGACTCGGACTCGATGGGGATGACGATGCTCACGATCTTTGATGCGGGATCGGTGGACGCGTCGAGCATGGACGCGGCGATCGAGCCGATGATCTTCCATGATCCCAAGAACTTCCAGGGCATCCCGGCTCAATCAAATGGCTCGTACCAGGGGCTCTTCCCCAAAGCGGTCCGCTCGCACGAGATCAGCGACGAGTTCGGGGAGGTCTCCAATGTCTCGTGGTTGACGTCCGAGCGGTCGGAATCCTCGGACCTGATCTTCTCGTTTGGGGATCAGGACACGAAGACTGCTGAGCGCGTGCGATCGGTGTCCGAACTCGTCGCGTCGCTCGATGCGATCGGAGGGGGGGCGGTCCAGAGCGCGGTGGTGCTCAAGGGGTTCGCGAAGATCAACGCGCTCGCTGAGTCGTTCGGGGGCTCGGCGTGGATGAAGAACGACGCGCGGATCGAGGATATGGGGGTCGTCCGCTGGGAGCTGCTGCAGGAGGTGGGGGCTCTGAGGGGGCGGATCATGATCGAGACGGGACGCTAGAACTCTCGGCGCGTGAAATTGCAGAGGTTTGCTCGACGGATTCTCGTCGATCCAGCTTATCTGTACTAGTCATGGGTCTAGACTTTGGACCAAGGAGATCCGGTGGTAGCCGGGTTGAAACCCTCGGCTCACCATCGACCTGATCCGGAACCACCAATGGCATCTGAAACCACCACGATTACGACCCTTCGTAATGTTGCGATCATCGCGCACGTCGACCACGGCAAGACCACGCTCGTCGATAACCTGCTCAAACAATCGGGCAACTTCCGCAGCGGTGAACTCGAGAAACTCGAGGGCGGTCAGCACGGCTTGATCCTCGACTCGGGAGACCTCGAACGCGAGCGTGGGATCACGATCCTTTCGAAGAACTGTGCCGTGCAGTACCACGATCCATCGGGGACGGATTACCGAATCAACATCATCGACACCCCTGGTCACGCGGACTTCGGTGGTGAGGTCGAACGCGTGCTGCGTATGGCGGACGGCTGTCTGCTCGTGGTCGATGCGTACGAGGGACCGATGCCTCAGACGCGCTTTGTGCTGACCAAGGCGCTCGAAGCTGGACTCAAGCCGGTCGTTGTGGTCAACAAGTGCGATCGTCCCGACGGCGATCCGGATCGAGTGATCGGCGAGGTCTTCGATCTGCTCGTCGCGCTGGGTGCGGATGATGATATTTTGGACTTCCCAGTGGTGTACGCGTCGGCGCGTGATGGGTGGGCCGTGGACGATTGGGATGGGGAGACGAAGGGGACCGACCTGCGTCCGGTGTTCGAGGCGATCACCAAGCATGTCCCGCATCCGGATGTGTATCTTGAGAAACCGCTGCAGATGCAGATCACGACGCTCGGATTCTCCGAGTACGTCGGACGCATCGGCGTCGGACGTGTCTCGCAGGGGACGATCCACGCGGGACAACCGATCGCGCTGGTCAAGCAGGATAAAGAGGGTAACGTCACGACCAAGAAGGCGAAGATCGTCACGCTCCAGGGATTCGTGGGTCTTGGGAAGAAGGACATGGAGTTCATCGGCGCGGGAGACCTGTGCTCGATCTCTGGTGTTGAGGGATTGGACATCGGTGACACGATCTGTGATCCCGATCATCCGGAACCGATGCAGCGGGTCGCGATTGATGAGCCGACGATTTCGATGACGTTTAAGGTCAACGATTCGCCGTTCGCGGGACAAGAGGGTGAGTTTGTGACCTCGCGTCAGGTCAAAACACGACTCGATCGCGAGCTTGAGCACAACGTCGCTTTGCGCGTCTCGACGGGACGGACGATGGACGAGTTCGTCGTTTCAGGGCGTGGCGTGCTGCACCTCGGGATCCTGCTCGAAACGATGCGCCGCGAGGGGTACGAGCTTGCCGTGGGTCGTCCGATCGTGATCGAGAAGGAGATCGATGGGATCAAGCACGAACCAGTCGAAGAGCTGGTGATCGATACTCCCGACGAGAGCGTCGGCGCGGTCATGCAGCTTGTGGGAGAGCGCAAGGGCGAGATCGTCAAGGTCGAAGCACGCGGCGATGGGTTGACCCACTGCGTGTTCGAGATCACCTCGCGGGCGCTGATCGGGCTTCGCAGCCGAGTGCTCACGGCGACGCAGGGGCAGGGGATCATGCACCATACGTTCTTGAAAATGGTTCCCGCGACCGACGAGCGTCCCAAGCGTCACTGCGGCGTGATGATCGCATCGGAGACCGGTCCGGTGACGGCGTACGCCGTGGAGAACCTCCACGATCGTGGTGTGCTCTTTGTGCGTCCAGGTGACAAGGTCTACTCCGGACAGGTCATCGGCGAGTGCAACAAGAACACCGACCTCACGGTCAATATCGCACGCGTCAAGAAGCTCGACAACATGCGCAGCGCCAACAAGGACGCGACGGTCACGCTCAAAGCACCACGCGATATCTCGCTGGAGCAGGCGCTCGAGTACATCGAGGAAGACGAGTACGTCGAGCTGACCCCAACCTCCGTGCGTCTGCGGAAGGTCGAGCTCAATGAGTCGGTCCGCAAACGCGATGCACGCATCGCTAAGAGCAAGGCGCTCGCTGAGGATTGAGTTATTTCTTGACCTCGACATCGACCGCGATCGGTGGGGAGGCTTTGAAGTTGATGTCGCGCTGCGGGAACGGGATGGTGATGTTGTTCTCGCGGAACAGCTCGTCGATCTTGAACCGCAGGTCCGACTCGATCTGTCGGCGGTCAAACACGGACCTCGGCGAGATCCAGAAGTGGACCTCGAAGTCGAGCGATGAATCGCCGAAGCCCATAAACAGAACGCGGTTGTCAGGGTGCTCGAGGACGCGGATGTGGTCTTCGAGGAGTTTCTCGAGTGTTGCTTTGACCATGACCACGTCGGTGCCGTATGCGACCCCGACGGGGATGATCGAGCGGATGCGACGGTCCGGGAGGTTCCAGTTGGCGACCTGCCCCTCGAGGAGCTGCGAGTTTGGGACGATGACGGTGACGCCGTCGTAGCGCTGGATGTGCGACGCGCGGGGTCCGATCTTGAGGACACGTCCGGTCTCGCCTCCGACAGAGACGAAGTCATCGACCTGGATCGGGCGCTCGATGAGCAGAATGAGTCCGGAGATGAAGTTGCTGACGATGTTCTGTGAACCAAAGCCGATACCCAGCGCCAGCGCACCACCGAAGATGGTAAAGACCGTCAGCGGCACCTGCGCGATCTGCAGCGCGACCACGGCGGTGATGATCAGCAGCACGTAGTACAGGATCGTCTGAATCGCGCTCGCTGGTCCCGGCTCGACCTTGAGCTTGGGGAGGACCTTGTTGCCAACGCGCCGAGAGATCAGCTTCGAGAAGATCAGACCCAGAATAAAGCACAGCAGCGCGATGACGAGCTGCTTGACGAAGACCTGGGTCTCACCGATCGAGAACGAGTAGTGCCACGCGTATTCGACGGATTCGGTGACGCGTGTCCAGAGGTCTGTGGTTGGCGCGGGGTGCTGAAGATCCGCGGCGGTGGTGGGGACTTCTTGGTAGAGTTCGTCTTGCATCATGAGCGATTGTACGCCGTCATGTTGTCGCGCTGATGAACAGTGATTGGGCATGCAACCTTGAAGCGCATCGGCGGTATACAAACCGAACCACTTTCACAAGGAGCGGCAGGATGTCCAACTCGAACGCAACAACCAAGGTGCTGATCTCGATCGGGATCGCTGGACTGATGATTCTGTCGTCGTGGGTCCTCGTCGAGCTCGGTCACCCAGACCTAGCGACCACGGCGATGTTCCTCCTGATCGCGATCGCGGCGGGGCTCGGGGTGTTCAACAGCAACTCGGGATGCCGTGAGTGTGACGGGATTCGGAATCTGTTTGGTCGCCGGGCGTCCGTCAAAGCTCAATCGGGTGTGGATCGGGATTCTGGGGGCAATCCGTTCGCTCGGGATGGGCGTGAACTCCTTTGAGCCGCGGGTTTTCCGAGGGGTTCGACGGGTCTATCATCTCGACCCCGATGTGAGACGGGTCAAAGCGGCTTGACGATTGAGCCGCCCCGATCCCACGCGGCAGCTGAACGGAGCACTCCAATGGCAGACACCTACGCAATCATCGAAGAGTCCGGCGGACAACGCAAGGTCACCGATGGCGAGATCATCTACATCGACCTCTACAACGGCGGCGAATCCAAAGCCGGCGACAAGATCGAAATCGACAAGGTCCTCGTGGTCGGCGAAACTGGCGGCGACGCGAAGCTCGGCGCTCCATACGTGGACGGCGCGAAGGTCACCCTCGAGATCACCGAGCCTATCAAGAAGGGCGACAAGCTCTACATCCACAAGTTCCGCACCAAGAGCACCTACCAGCGCAAGACCGGCCACCGCCAACGCTACACCATCGCGAAGGTCACCGGCATCAAGGGCTAAGACCTAACCAAGTATTTCAAATGAGAACCCCGTCGATTCGGCGGGGTTTTTTCTATGCTCAGTTTGAGAGTGATCGCACCGCGGCTTCGAGCGCCTCGGTACACGCCGCCATCTTGACAAAGTCCAGCGTATCGATCGTGTCGCTGGGTTTGTGGTAGTGGGGGTTGCGGTATTCGCTCGTGTCCGTGATCATCACGGCGGGGTAGCCCTGCATCCAGTAGTTCGCGTGGTCGGAGCGGTAGATCGCGGTGACCATCGGGGGGAGCGGGGCCGCGACGATGGGGATGGTTCCCGCTTCGGACATGGACTCAGCGAGCTGCGTGATCAGCGGGCGATCCGCGAAGCGTCCGACGATGCCGATGTAGTTGCCAGTGGTGGGGAGGGTCATCCCAAGCTGCTCGCCCATCTGAGGCGGGAACGGGTAGTTCTGCGAGTTGGGCTCGTCGGAGTAGTACCCCAGCATCTCGAGCGAGAGCATCGCGATGATATTCTCGCCTTTCATCTTCGATGAGAGCGCTGTGGTCAGTGATCCCATCCCGTTGGACTGCCCCTTCCCCGCGGCTTCGCGAGAGTTGGAGTTCTCCTCGTTGGTAAACGCGATGAACCGGAGCGTGCGGGGCTGTGGGCTGTCCGCGAATCGACGCGCCAGCTCAATCATCACCGCGACCCCCGATGCGTTGTCATCGGCGCCAGGGGTGTTGACCTCGGTGTCGTAGTGTGCTCCGAGCACGATGATCTCATCGGGATTGGTGGTCCCTGGGATCTCCGCAATGATGTTCATATCCTGAGGACGATCCGAGATCGGCAGCGCCGGGGTTGGTGCGAGATCGACCTGTAGTCCCATCGCAACGAACTGGTTGGCGATCCATCCGCCTGATTGTGCGAGCTGGTCGCGGTTGGTCGCGTTGCGGTTCGGGAATCGCGTGGTAAGTGTGTGGACATCGTCCCACAAGCGAGCTTCGGTGGTGGATGCTGGATTGGATCGATCCTGAACCGAGCCGCAGGCGGACTGGAGGAGTGCGATGCAGATCAACAAGGCGGCGGTGAGGATTGGTTTCATGCGTGATGGTAGGGGGCGTGAAATGCGAGATTCGTCGTGGATTCTGAGTGTGATTAGCGGTCAATCGCCGCTGAGCGGATGAGATGCCTTGCCCCTGCTCGTGCGGTTTTTTGGCTCCTCGCCTACAATAGAGCTCACAGAAATGCACACCCGCCCAATCGGGCTACACGATACGGAGATTCACCGATGAACACCACAGCCGAACCGATCACCATGTCCAGCGAAGGCCTTCAGGTTCCTTCCAACCCGATCATCCCCTTCATCATCGGCGACGGCACCGGCCCTGACATCTGGAACGCTTCGGTCCGTGTCTTCGACGCCGCGGTCGAGAAGGCATACAACGGCGAGCGCAAACTCCACTGGCACGAAACCCTCGCGGGAGAGAAAGCGTTCAACGAGACTGGTGAATGGCTCCCAGCCCAAACACTCGAAGACTTCAAGAAGTACCTCGTCGGGATCAAAGGTCCACTGACCACCCCAGTCGGTGGCGGCATCCGCTCGCTCAACGTCGCGCTGCGTCAGGTGCTCGACCTCTACACCTGCCTGCGTCCGGTCCGCTGGTTCGACGGCGTTCCCTCCCCTGTCAAGCGTCCGGACCTGACCGACATGGTCATCTTCCGCGAGAACACGGAGGACATCTACGCCGGGATCGAGTTCGAAGCGGGAACCGATGACAACGCGAAGTTCCAGAAGCTCCTCAAGGACAACTTCCCGGAACGCTTCGGGAAGATCCGCTTCCCAGAGACCTCGGGGTTCGGGATCAAGCCGACCTCGAAGGAAGGGACGACACGGATCGTCAAAGCCGCGATCCAGTACGCGATCGATAACGACCGCGACAGCGTGACGCTTGTCCACAAGGGCAACATCATGAAGTTCACCGAGGGCGCGTTCATGGAATGGGGCTACGAGGTTGCGCGCGAGCTCTTCGGCGCCACCCCACTCGACGGCGGACCTTGGCACCACTTCAACAACCCAAAGACCGGCAAGCAGATCATCATCAAGGACGTCATCGCCGACGCGTTCCTCCAGCAGATCCTCACGCGTCCCGCGGAATACTCCGTCGTCGCGACGATGAACCTCAATGGTGATTATGTTTCTGACGCCCTCGCCGCGTGCGTGGGAGGGATCGGCATCGCTCCAGGCGCCAACATCAACTACGACACAGGCACCGCGATCTTCGAAGCCACCCACGGCACCGCCCCCAAGTACGCGAACCAGGACAAGGTGAACCCAGGTTCCGTAATCCTCTCAGGAGAGATGATGCTCCGTCATATGGGCTGGACCGAAGCCGCGGACCTGATCATCAAGGGCATCAACGGCGCGATCGGGAACAAAACCGTGACCTACGACTTCGAACGCCAGATGGAAGGGGCGACCCTCCGCAAGTGCTCGGAGTTTGCGGATGATGTGATCACCCATATGGATTGATGTATAATGCACTGAATGTGCGAGATCAATCCATCATGGACTGAAGTCGATCAACAAACAGCTGATGCTCTCGCCGCTCAGCTCAGAAAAGAAATTTCAAAGGGACATCCACTCTGGGATGTCCCTTTTTCAATCACGAATCGATGCGAGTCCTGCGACGATGTTCTGCTGAAAAGGGCGGATACCAACGAGCAGTGGGTGTGTCATCTCACATGGAGTGGGCGACAGAAGGCACCTTGGCCTATTGCAATGCCCTACTGAGTCCATGTTGAGCTTGGAAGTAGCTTGGGCCTGTTAATCCTCAAGATAATCGGGTTGCATTCAATGAATAGTTGCACGGTACATCATGAGCCGATTGTAAACTGACACTAGACTTGAGTTGTGAAACAAATGACACCAAGAGAATCAGGAATATGTCTCGGCGATACAAAAAAAGTACGTAAAAAATTTCGTGCGTTTTTGCATCATACTGATTGGCACAATGCATATTTAGAGATGCATCCTCCGAAGCATCTTGTTGATCGCGCGTGTAAAGACCTAGAAAAACAGGGTCAGGGGCACAGAGTACCGAAGATCAAGGAGAACGCAAAGAATATACATATGCACTCTAGACGGCTGGCCAAGGCTTATAGCCGTCTTTCAAAGGATGGGATTCCCATAGTTGTGAAACTGATGCTCGTGAATGTGGAACAACTAAACGATCAAGGTGGTACCGCATTGGCAATGGGGCTGGGGTCATTTAGCGACCCAATGCTTGATACTTGTACTCTTGATAATGACTGGGCATTGCGGGCATGGGAATTCAGATTGTCCCAAGCCCAGAATGAAGCAGAACGATCATTTGCTCGATTCCGTGAGGATGAGGGCTTTGTCTTTGGAACACGATGTCGTGTTCCAAGCCGACTGTCGTGTGGACAGGACGCATGGCTCTTTCATCTGAACGTTGTCAAAAAATTCGGGATGCCAATCCTCGATCCACATGTTGTGTGTCTCGCGAGTCCCAAATCAAATGGAGTTATTGCGGTAATTCCAAAACATGTATTTCAGCCATGAATAGCCTTTCGGGATGTTGAATAAAGGTAGTGGCGCCCGCGATTGAGAAATGATGCCCTTTCGATTTCCCGCGCTGTTAGATGCAGATCTCCTCAGCGATCTCTTCCAGCATCTGGATCACTGTGTTCAAATTGGCCTTTAACCCCGGATTGGCACATGAGCGACGGTTGTTAGCTCCAAAATATTAAGCCGACTGCTCTGTATACTCGCAGTTTAAGCTGGAACGCGAGCTAATAAATTGATGTTTTCCCTTTCCGCATCCAACCCCCTCCCCCCTGCGAATAATCCCCCAGTCGCCGGGGTTCTCCCGGCTGTGTGTCTATCTACAGAGAGAGGAATACAGGATGATTAAGTCAGTATTTGCAGGCGCGGCGTTGCTCGTCGCTTCGACCGCCGCCGCTTCGGTCTATAACGAGTCCATCGACGGAGATCTGTCCGGAGATCGTTTCAACCCCACGCTCATCAGCGTTGACAACGGCCTCAACACCGTCACGATGCAGGTCGTCGATTCCGCGAGCGGCGGGGATCGGGATTACTTCACCTTCTCCATCGGCGCGGGACAGTCGATCGACTCCATCGTCGTCACCGACTCGTTCAACCCCGCCGGCGGCTTTGACAGCGCGGGGTTTGTCGGCCTCGCATTCGACAGCTTCTTTGATTTCGATCCCGATACCTTCGTTGGTCCAGGACTCCAGGGGTTCGTGATCACCGACGCGTCGGTCGTCGGTGCTGAATCCATCGGCGCCCTGAGCGGCGGTCTGACCTCGCTCGGAGCCGGGGATTACTCGTTCTGGGTCCAGCAGACCGGTCCGGATCTGACCGAGATCTCGCTTGCGATCAACGTCGTCCCATCCCCAAGCGCGATGGGACTCCTCGCGATGGGTGGACTCGTCGGCGTGCGCCGCCGTCGATAAACTGGCGAGAGCAACCAACTTCGTATACAGTGCACAGAGGTCGCCATGGCCTCTGTGCCTTTTTATTTGGAGCGTGTCATGTTGAGCAAACGAGTCGTGTTTACTGGGATGGTCTTGTGTGCATTGGTCGCGGGTTCCGCGATCACGGGGTGCGCCTCAACCGGGATCGCGGTGCGCGAGACGCTCGGGACTCCGAAGCGCGAGCAGCTCGTCGATCGCGTCGATGAAACACGCGACGCGCAAGAGTCCGCGAAAGATCAGTTCGCCTCCACCCTCGACGAGCTCAAAGCCCTCTCCGCCTTCGATGGAGGCGAGCTCGAGGACGCGTACTCGCGTCTCAAGAAGCAGTACGAACGCGCCGAGAACCGCGCGGAGAAGGTGTCGTCCAAGATCAAATCCGTCGAGCGCGTGGGTGATGCGCTGTTCAAGGAATGGGAAAAAGAACTCGAGGAGTACTCGACCGAATCGCTCCGCAACGCATCCGAGCAGCAGCTCGACGAGACGCGGCGTGCGTTCAACGGCGTGCTCCGCGCGATGAAAGCCGCGGAATCGAAGATGGGACCGGTCCTCGCGGCGTTCGGAGATCAGGTGCTGTTTTTGAAGCACAACCTCAACGCACGAGCGATCGCATCGCTCGACGATACGCTCCTGGAACTGGAGTCGGAGATCGCGTCACTGATCGCGGACATGGAAGCGTCGATCGACGAAGCGAACGCGTTCATCGACGAGATGGGCAGCTGATCACGCCGGTTGCGCTTGTGGCCGCGGGCACGAATCCGCGAGGTTGTACATCTGATCCACGCGATGCTCCCACAGACAGGTGTTCTCGACATGCTCGCGCCCACGCTTCGCTTGTGCTAGGGCGCGGCCCGGATCAGCGAGCAGCTCGTCGATCTTGGCGCGGGTTTCGCGGAGCTTGCTCATCGACCAATCAAACAGCGTCGCGGTCGGATCGGTGGGTGATTCATCCATCGATCCATTAAAATCGTCCCGGACCATGAACCGATCGTCAGCGACGACGCACGCGCCGCCCGCCATCGCTTGCATAATGCGCTCGGAGTACGAGTCCACGAACTGCGTCGGTCCCCACGCGAGCCCGATCCGTCCTCTACTGAACGCTTGGGCGCACTGCGCGTAGGTCGCTTGTCCCGCGTAGTGGATCGTCCCGCTGCAGTGCTTGGACCACTCGTCAGAGCCGAACACTCCGACCTTGAGTCCCTGGAGTGCTTTGACCGTTTCGATGCGCCGATGACGATTGACAATCGCGATCACGAGACTCCAGAGGTAGCTCTGTGTGCTCCATTTCCCTGTGATGATCCCGCGTGATCCGAGCGTGAGGTCGCACGCCGCGATGTATCCGAGCTTGGGATCGCGGATCATCAGGTCCGCGAGCGAGTTGATCATTTGGATGATGCCGGGGTCCTTGATCTCTAGGATCGCCTCGTTGATCTCCTCCTGCGAGCGTACCGAGCTCGTCACGACGACATCGAACTCGCGATTCGCAAACTGATCAGGGGTCATCGCGTCCAGATCGCACAGCGCCGAGCGCGGGATGCCGTGGGGGATAAACGCGTGAACGAGGTTCGGGAATCGGTACCGCAGCAGGTGCGAGTCGTCGATGCAAGGCAGCGCCAGCCGATAGTTTGTGAGCGCGTTGACCTGATCCCACTGATCGATCGATCCGACCGAGAGTCCGAGTGGATGATCCACATAGTACTGGATCGCGCGCATCTGAGAGTCCGGCGTGAACAACGCCGGGGGCATCCCCTCGAGCGTGTTGCTCGTATTCATAAAGAAGTAGACCCCCTCGCTCGGCAATCCGTTCTGGCTGCCGTCCAGAAGCTCGGCGTCGTACCCTTTAGCGGTAAACGCTTCGAGCAGCTCCTCGGACATCGCGCCAAGGAGGTCAAACTGTGACTCGTAAAGCCCGTGGATCCAGACCTTGTCTCGCGTGGGCTGATGTGGTGTGTCGTGCATACCTCGGTATCGGGTATTCCAGCACACAGCCGACACATTCGGAGCACTCAGCGATGACCGATCAATAGTTCGGAATCAGACCGCGACCTCACCCTTGATATGCGGGTGCGGGTCGTACTCCTGCAGCTCGAAATCCTCGAACGTGAATCCGAAGATGTCGTGCACGTCATGGTTCAAGCACATCTTCGGGAGCGGCCGTGGATCACGATCCAGCTGCTCCTCGACCTGCGAGAGGTGATTGAGGTAGATATGCGCATCACCAAGCGTGTGCACAAACTTCCCAGCACGCAGTCCCGTCACTTGCGCCACCATCTTGGTCAGCAGCGCATAGGACGCGATATTGAACGGCACCCCCAAGAACAGATCCGCTGAACGCTGATACAACTGGCACGAGAGCCAATCGGGTCCCTTGTCCTTGGACCTTGCGACATGGAACTGGAACAAGCAGTGGCAGGGGGGCAGCGCCATGTCATCGACCTGCGCCGGATTCCACGCCGTGACTATGTGCCGGCGGGAGTGGGGGTTGTTCTTGAGTCCGTCGATCAGGTTCGAGATCTGATCAAGCGTCGAGCCGTCGGGGCTCGCCCATGATCTCCACTGGTGTCCATAGACCGGACCCAGGTCGCCGTTCTCGTCGGCCCACTCGTCCCAGATGCGGACGTTGTGCTCTTTGAGGTAGCTGATGTTGGTGTCGCCGCTGAGGAACCAGAGCAGCTCGTGGATGATCGAGCGCAGGTGGAGCTTCTTCGTCGTAATGATCGGGAAGCCCGCGGCTTGTCCTGTCTTGATCTCGTGCTCGATCGCTCCCGGCGCGTTGGGATCGAGGTAATAGCTGGATTGATGACCGAAAATGGACAGCGTCCCAACCCCGGTCCGGTCATCGCAGGGGGTGCCCTCTTTGAGCACGCGTTGGAGGATATCGAGATATTGAATCATGATTCTTCACCATACAGCACAGCCGGGATCGCCGCAAACACAACTTCAAAACCGCGACCAAACCCGCTCAAACGACTTCAGCAGGATCGTAGACGCGGCGAAGATCGTGATAGAACCCCGGATACGTCTTCGCGACGCACTTGGGATCGTTGATGACGATGTTGTCGAGGCGCAACGCAAGCAATGACAACGACATAGCCATCCGGTGATCGTCGTAGGTGTCCATATAGACCGGAGATTCTGGAGATCGGAATTCTGCAGGAGGCGTGATCGAGAGCGTGTCCTCGTCGCCGTTGAGGTTGTCCGCGATCGTCACCCCGAGCTTCCCGAGCTCTGTCTTCATCGCTTCGATCCGATCGCACTCTTTGACGCGGAGCGTTTTGACCCCTCGGATGATCGTCGTTCCCTTTGCGAAGCACGCGACGGACGCGAGCGACATCACCGCGTCGGGCATATCCCGCATGTCACACATAATGGGACGCAGCGAGCTCGTCCCTCGGCACGCAATCGTGTCGTTGCTGGTCACGATCGTGCATCCCATCTGCTCAAGCAGCTCCGGGAATCGTGCATCACCCTGCTGACTCTGGCGCTGATCGATCCCCTGCACGCGGACAAGTGAATCAGGGAGCAGCGCGCCCGCCGCCCACCAGTACGTCGCTCCAGATGCGTCGGGTTCGATGTCGAGGACAAACCGATCCATCCCCGCTTTGATCCGGATCACTGACAGGTCGCCGGAGTTCTGGGTCTTGACTCCCAGATGATCGAGCAGCTCGAGCGTCATCCGCACGTAGCTCTCGGAGGTGATCCCGTTGGGCTGCGTGATCGTCAGTCCGCTAGGGAGCATCGGCGCGATGAGCATCAGCGCTGAGACAAACTGACTCGATTGGGTTGGCTGGATCTCCACCGTCGTCGGGATCGACGACAGGTCATCCGGAGGCGTGATCCGGATTGGAGGACAGCTGTTGTCCTTCAGATACTCAACCATCGCGCCAAGCGTGGTGAGCAGATCCCCAAGCTCTCGGATCGGACGCTGCTGCATCCGCTCGTTTCCAGTGATCGTCATCGGCCCATCCGCGAGCAGCGCCGCCGCTGATAGGAACCGCGTCGCCGTCCCCGCGTTGTTGAGATTGATTGTGCTGTTGTTTGGATTAACCAAGAGTCTTCCATTGGTCCCAGTGATGCGGACCGATTCCTCGGCGTGCTCGACTTGGGCGCCGAGCTGCTGGATCGCCGCGAGCATCCGCTGCGCATCGTCCGCTTCGATGAGCGGGTGATTGATCGTCGATTCCCCTGGACCGATCGACGCGAGCAGGAGTGCCCGATTCGTCAGACTCTTGGAACCAGGAGGACGGATCGTCACATCAAGCGACGACCTCCCAGCACCCCGTGACCATTTCGGGAGCAAAAGCTGCTCTGGGAGTGTGTCAATCGAAAGCTGAGATGGATCAGGGAACCGCATCGCGTCAGCCGTCTTTGCGGAACACCGCGACGACATCCTCAACCGGAATCACGAACAAACGATTGTCACCCTCGAAGTCCACAGGGATCGCGTGCTTGGGATTAAAGAGGATCCGATCGTAGTTGCGGATGGGGTAATCCGGATCGTTGTCCACCTGCGTGGAGATCGCGACGACGCGCCCAGTGATGGTGGGGATCTCGATCTTGTCAGGGAGGTGGATGCCCTTAGAGGTCTGCTTCTTGTCCTCGTCCTTGCGGATCAGGACACGAGCGCCGATCGGCTCGACGGTTTCGAGTTCGGTTTTGGATGCTTTGCTTGAGGCCATGGGAAACTATAGGTGTCGGAGCATCAGAGTGGGGTCCCCTGATGGAATCGGAGTTTCCACGTGTCCGATTCCCGCAACCACACCGAGCTCCTCCGAGAGAGAGTCTTGGACCCGTCGTTGGGGTTCGTCCGAGTCACGCGGTAGGTGGTCAGCGCGGTCTGGTCGTTGAGCAATCGGCACTCAAACTCATCCAAGCTCCGCGTAGTGGTAGGCTCATGGACGATGTGTTGAAGCACGTCCTCGCGGCTCCAGAGCTTCCCAGACGCACCAATCTCGAGAAACTGATCATGGAGCAGCGAAGCAAGCCGATCCCGATCCGCTCGCACATCCGGGATCAGATGCGACTCTTCCAGATCGCGCAGCGTCTTGGTCACGTCCGGATCCATGTGTCTTACTCAATCCCCTTGAGCGTCATCTCAATCTCGATCACATCGCCCCCTCGATCCACCGTCAGCTTCACCACATCGCCCGGCTCATGCTCTAGGAGCACAGGTGACCACGAATCAACCGATTCGATCGCCTTGCCGTTCCAGTGCGTGACGCGGTCGTACTGCTGGAGCCCCGCGTCGCTCGCGGAGGTCTCGTCGAAGACACGCTGGATGAGCAATCCGCCCTTGGTGTGGTCCGCCGGGATGATCCCGATCCGGACCTTGGGCTGCGAGTTCCCCGGATCCTCGTCCGCCGCGGATTGGCGCTCGCTCGAGTGAAGAAACGGCTCGCTCGTCATCGCCGCCCCAAACGCGATGTCCGAGACCGTCATCGCGATCCGCGCCGCGCCCTGGATATCGATCTTGTCGAGCGTGTCGTCGGGAGTGTGGTAGTCGTCGTGCAATCCCGTGAAGAAGAACATGTTGGGGATGTCCTTGCTCTCAAAGCTCGCGTGGTCAGACCGCCCGTTCCCGACCGAGGTGTTGCGGTCGTAGATCATCCCCGAGTTGTCGAGGTGGTACGTCGCGAGCGCATCGAGTTCCTTGCTCGATTCGAACCCACCGATCTCCAGCGGATCGGATTCGAGACGGCCGATCATGTCCATGTTGAGCATGATCGTGTGCTGATCGATCCCCGCGATCGGATTGTCCACATAGAAACGCGAGCCGTTGAGTCCGGATTCTTCAGCCGTGAAGAGCAGGAACAGCACCGAGCGTGCGTCTTGCTGCGGATCGAGCTGCGCGTAGCGTTCGCTCAGTTTCCTTGCCGCCAAGATCACCCCGGACGTCCCCGAAGCGTTGTCGTCAGCGCCGGGATGGATGATCCCCGTGTGTCCGCCGCGTGATCCGAAGTGACCGTACCCGACGTGGTCGTAGTGCGCGCCGATGACCACGTACTCGTCCGCAAGCGATCCTCGGCCGGGAAGGATCGCGCCGACGTTGTCCGTGTAGGTCTCGCTCCGCTCGATCTCCACGCTGATCTCGACATTGGATCCCGCGATCTCTTCGACCACACCCGATATGTTCGCGCGTCCGATCAGCTCGTCAAGCTCCAGCCCGTTGTCCCCCTGATCGAGGATCTGCTGAGCAACCTCAGGCGTGATCGAGAGCACCGGGATATCAAACTTCGGACCGCCCCGATTGCTGCGGCGCATCCCCGCCGGAGGCGAAGTGGACGCGATCGTGTCAAGCATCCCCGCGTTGTTGTCGTTGGCGTCGTCCACCGAAACGATCAGCACCGCCTCAGCGCCGCGGCGTTCAAGAGCGCTGATTTTGTAGGTCAATCGCGAGTGGTGCGACCAGCCATCCTCTCTCCAGAGCGAGTTCCCGTCCTCGTCCATCGGCTCGTACTTGAGGCACATCGCGATCTTGCCATCAAAGTTCTCGCTGTTGCCAAACCCAAGGTACGACCCCGGCCCAGACACAATCGAGTACCCCGTGAACACCACCTCGCCCTCAACATCCGTCGATCCCGAGTACGCGAGCGGCGCAAAGTCGCGTTCCTCGATCAGCGCATCGCCGTTGACCGACATCGTCTGGACCGCCGCGATCAGCGCGTACCCGATCGGGACCGCTTGCCGATAGCTCGCGTGCTTGGTGATGATCTCGACCTCATCGTCCGTGGTCTCTACAACACTGAACGCGGGTTCGAGCCCCAGCTGCGTGAGTTCGTTCTCGATAAACGCCGCCGCGTCCTTGATCCCTTGTGTCCCCGGCGCGCGTCCCTCGCGCTGCGCATCACCGATGTACTCGATCATCCGCGTGTAGTCCTCGATGACCAGCGCGTCCATCTCAGGGAGTTCCGCATCGCGTGCTTTGCGCTGCAGGTTCTTCTTGTTCTCTTCGAGGTTCCGCTGCGCCCGCTGCTTGCGGAGTTCGCGTGCGGTCTCGGGAGTGGACGACCAAGCGGGCGCGTGCAACATAGATATGGAGATAGCAAATGCCAGTATAGAGTTGATTATATTTTGCATATGAGATCCTACAGGCAAAGGGAGAGCTGGTTTCGTGCGCGGTTTCAATTGAGCAATATTTGCTGTACAGTAGGGTGTAAACCTGTTCGTAGCGGGATTCAGATGGTGAAAATGAATATGGATTGGTGAATGCTATGGAAACAACAGAATCAGCAAAGAGCGTAACTGAAGAGAGTGGTCCAGCTTTAGAGCCCGGCGGCAATGGAGACGCTGATTCTGATGGGCATAAAGTGCATTATCGCGAGTTTATGCAGTCCTTGGCGAAAGCATCGAACGTGATCGCGATACTTGCTTTAGTGTTGGCAGCAACGCAGTTCATACTTGCACGTAGAAGTGAAGCTCAGGCAAAGCTTGACCAGATTGCTTGGGAAGAACGGATGAATGACCAGAGAGAAGAATGGGATACTGAATGGTCAAAGCGCGATATGGTTTTAGGGCTAGATTCCATGGAGTTCTCAATGCTTGATGGCCGGAGGCCAATCGCGATTGATAATGCAATGCTGGTCGAGAGTGTAAGCAAATATAAGGAGCTTTATGGTGATTTAGGGACCTTAAAGCTCTCTGACCTTCTAAGGATGTCTGGCATGTCAAGGCATGTGATGAATGACGCTTTGACTTCTGAGATTTTGGATGCTGCGGAATCTCACAACTCGCTAGAGAGTTCGCATGATCTTCGGGCGCAAGTCCTGGTTTATTCCATGGGATGCCGAAGGTCCTCTGACACTAAGATCCAAGACATCTTGCTGCAGTTGGAGTCTGTAAAAGAACGGCTGGATCCAATCAGAGTTCGTGATCTAACAGTTGCTTTGATTGATTATAAAATTATTGCGGCGTGTCAGCGTGGGGATGTCGATGACATCGTTGAGCAGCTTGATGAGTATTACGATCATTATGCTTTCGTTGGATCCGATAGAGCAGATTTGCTGATTGAAAAAATCCTAGGCTTCGAAGATATAGAAATGACTGACGAGCTTGTTGAAGCTATCGACAGAGTCTCTAATCTGCAGACTAAATTAAACTACGAGCGGTAGTGTGCTAAAGTCGTGATTCATTCAGCTTCGTAAAGAGCTGTGTTGAAAGAGTTGTAGAAAGTTGATCCATCGTTGGTATTGGATGTACGTTTTCTACCAACTGCTTGATCGACACTACAGGTCGCCCCGAAAGCCCGCACGGGACAATCAGCGTGTAATGCTCCATATCGGGATCGAGATTGATCGCCAGTCCATGGAGCGTGATCCACTTGCGGACACGCACCCCGATCGCGCAGACCTTCGCGGGTTGTTCATCTACAAAGCTCAGCCCCGGATTGTCCTTCGGATCCACCCAAACCCCCGTCGCGTCGGGGTCCATCGATCCGACGATCCCAAACTCAGCGAGCGTATCAACCACCGCGTGCTCAAGCACACGGATGTAGTCATGGATCCGCAATCCCGCGCGATTGAGATCGATGATCGGATAGCAGACGAGCTGACCAGGGCCGTGGTAGGTCACGTCCCCTCCTCGATCGGTCTGGTGGAGCGCGACGCCGTGCTGTGCGAGGAGCGATTCGGACGCGATCACATGCGACGCCGCGTCAGGACGCCGTGTGACGGTGATGACCGCCGGATGCTCGACCATCAGGACGCGTCCGAGCTCGGGGGTATCCCCAGTCCGAGAATCCAGCACCGCTTGATGGTGCTCGCACTGGACGCGGTACGCGTCGTCATACGCCATCGTCCCCAGCGAGTAGCTCGGCAAAATCTGTGATGGATTGGGGCTGTTGCGGCGATTGGGCACGGCAGATGGTATGCAATCGACCTAGACTCTTCGCATGAGCAATATCCACCCAAGCGCGATCATCGGCGACGAAGTCACCCTCGCCGAAGATGTCCTGATCGGTCCAAACTGTGTTGTGATGGGCAAGGTCACGCTCGGATCAGGCGTCCGACTCATGGCCTCCGTCCACCTCCAGGGACCACTCACTGTTGGTGATCGCACTACCTTCTATCCCGGAGCGCTCATCGGATTCGAGCCCCAGGACTTTAAGTTCAAGCCCGGCATGCCCACCGCGGGTGTCGAGATCGGATCCGACTGCATCTTCCGTGAGCACTCCACAGTCCACGCCGCGACCAACGACGAGAAACCGACGCACGTCGGGGATCGCACCTTCTTCATGGTCAACACCCACGCCGGTCACGACGCGTGGGTCGGTTCCGATGTCGTCATGGTCAACAACACCGGACTCGGAGGACACAGCGAGGTCCACGACCGCGCCATCCTGTCCGGCGGCACCATGATCCACCAGTTCGGACGCGTCGGTCGTCAAGCGATGACCTCAGGGGTCACGACGCTTACTAATGACCTCCCGCCGTACTTCCTCGCATCGGAGCGCAACACCGTCGTCGGGATCAACGTCGTGGGGATGCGCCGCGCCGGGATGAGTCGCGACGACATCAACGCCGTCAAGCGTGCGTACACCGAGGTCTTCCGCCGCAACCTCCCGACCAAGGAGATGCACGCTGAGCTCGAAGCACGCGCCCAGGAATCCGGAGCCGTCAAGGACATCTACGACTTCGTCATGACCTCCAAGCGTGCGATCTGTCCTGTAGGCGGACGCAAACGCTCCCGCGCCATCGACGATCAAGGCCCGCTCGTTTCACGCGCATGAGTCTCTTCCCGATCCAATCGGGAAACGAGGACGCACCGTTCGATCTCAGCGGCGCGCACGCCGCGTTGTGTGTGCTCGCCTCCGGATCGCGAGGCAACTGCAGCGTTCTGGTCATCCCGCGCACCGAAACATCCCCGCGTCGCGTCTACCTGATCGACGCGGGACTCAGCCCAAGGCGCACGGCTTCACTGCTCGCTCAGCGCGGGATCCGCCCCGACGAGGTCGACGCGATCATCTACACCCACCTCGACTCGGACCACTGCTACGCGGGATGGGTCCGCGCGATCCGTCCCGGATACTTCCGCGCCAAGCTCATGATCCATCGTGGTCACATGGGACGCGCCGAACGCATGGGCATGCTCGCGCTCCACACCCAGCCCTTCGATGAGGACCACGAGCTGAGCGCCAACGTCCGCCTCTACACCGAGGTCCTCTCGCACGACTCGCTCGGAGTCGCGTGCTTCCGCTTCGTCATTAGCGGCCAAGACGGACGCGACGCGCACCTCGGATTCGCGACCGACTGCGGACGTGTCACGCCCGGACTGATCGAGCACCTCTCCGGAGTCGATACCCTCGCGATCGAATCCAACTACTGCCCCAACATGCAAGAGACTTCCGGAAGACCCGCGTTCCTCAAGAAACGCATCATGGGAGGATCGGGACACCTGAGCAACCAGCTCAGCGCCCATGCGGTATCACGCATGAAGCCGCGTGAGCATCTGGTCCTGCTGCACCTCTCGCAGGAATGCAACACCCCAGAGCTCGCCTCCGTCGAGCACACACACGACGGCGTGACCAAGACCATCTCCTACCAGCACGAAGCAACCCCCTGGATCCCGATCAACGCCGCGGACAAGTCGCCCGAGTTCGTGTTCCCGCGAGCAAGCATGCGCCAGCGTTCGCTGTTCGGAACCCAGAGTTCCAGAGGATCGTGATGTCAGTCGCTTCCCGCGTGGTCTACAAGTTCAAACGCTTCCTCCGCTACATCGGGGTCTACAAGCGCACCATCACCATGCAAGACGGCGTCAAGTACCGCGAGCGTTCCGGGATCTCCCTGCGACGTGCGATCAGCGATTCCGGTCCCGGCGTGAAGGAGTATGACGTCCGTCTCCCGTGGGTGGACTTCGACGGACGACGCGGGATGCGTATCCGCTACACCAAGGCACGGATGTACGCCGACGTCGGACACGATCCACGCGTGGTCCTCTACGCACAGTTCCTCGAGCTCATCCGTCCAGGGATGCGACTCCTCGAACTCGGATGCGGCACCGGAGGGGGCTCCGCACTCCTCGCACAAGCTGTGGGACCTTCAGGGGGGATCGTCGCTGTGGATCGCGACGGAGAGTCGATCCGCTTTGCGCGCCAGCGTCACCGCTCCGACCACTGCTCCTTCGAGCTCGGATGGATCGAAGCTCTCGAAGGAGAAATCAACGGCTCCTTCGAAGCCGTGGTCTGCGTCGACCTGCTCCGTGGGACCAAGGACACCCCAGAGGGCGCCCGAGTGATCGTCGAGGTCGGACGCGTCGTCCGTCAGGGAGGTCTGCTGGTTCTTCTGGAGTCCCAGGAGTCCGAGCTCCAGACCACGCGAGACGGATTCGAGGGGCTCGGACTCGAGTTTGTCCGCCCGCTGATCCAGTGCACTCGCAGCGGATGGGGGGGCATCATCATGAAACGACCAGGGAGTCCCGATCGTCCCGCAGAACGCGACCACAACGAGCCGGGGTCGTTCCTCTATTGACCGGTAGATTCCTCAAACGAGACCCCAAAAAACCACTGGGGAATCCACTCGCGTACGCCTATCCTTGATCTATATGAACGACCAGACCGATCACAATAACACCCCAGCAAACCAAGCCGGAGGAGGCACCACCCTCTCCGACCAGCAAGGCATCCTGGAAGTCGACCAAGCACGCGAGTTCGCCAAAGCGATGGGGACCTCCCTGCTCGGAGACAAGTGCGAGCACGTCGTGATTCTCGACGTCCATAAGACCTCGCCCGTCACCGGATTCATCGTGATCGGATCAGGCACCTCCGCTCGTCAGATGCGCTCCGCGCTCGAGAATCTCAACGACGTCGCGAAAGACTTCGGCACCAGCGCCTACCACATCTCCAGCGACAACGACGCGCTCTGGTTGCTCGCGGACTTCGTGGATGTCGTCATCCACGTGTTTGAACCCAACGCTCGCGCCCACTACGACCTCGAATCGATGTGGCCCGAAGCGCCGATGGTCGAGGTCCCGCCGTTCATCCCACCAAACCAAGAGGCCCAGGCGTGAGCTCAGTGAGCACGGTCCGCGTCGAGCTCGGTCAACGAGGATACGACATCCTCATCGGTGCCTCGGCACTCAACCACATCCAACCAACCCTCCAGTCCATGCACGAGCGCGGCGCCCGCAAAGCGTTCGTCGTCGTCGATACTGGTGTCCCGACTCGTTTCGTGGAGAGCTTGAGCGCCAGCGCCCAAGCCGCGGGACTTGAGGTCACCGCCGCGCCGATCACACCGACAGAGCAGATCAAATCCATCCAGACCTATCAGGACCTCCTCACGCAGATCGCCTCGACCGGTCACAGCCGAGTCGATCCCGTCATCGCGCTCGGTGGTGGGATCGTCGGGGACCTCGCCGGATTCGTCGCCGCGAGTTACCGACGTGGGGTGCCGGTGATCCAGTGCCCCACAACGCTCCTCTCGATGGTGGACGCGTCAGTGGGGGGCAAAACCGGATTCAACCTCCAAACCCCAAACGCCGACGGCTCCACCAAGCTCCTCAAAAACCTCGTCGGCGCGTTCTGGCAGCCAGACCTCGTCATCGCGGATGTCGATGTCCTCGACTCGCTCGAAGAACGCCAACGCAGATCCGGACTCGGCGAGTGCGTCAAGCACGGCTGCATCGCCGAGGGTTTCGGACATGCCGGACTGCTCGACTGGATGAACGATCACCTCGATCAGATCACCAGCTTCGATCCCGAAACCATCACCCAACTCGTCGCCAAAAACGTCGCGCTCAAGGCGAGCGTCGTCGCTCAGGACGAACGCGAGGACACGAGCAAGCAAGGCGGACGCATGCTGCTCAACTTCGGTCACACCTTTGGTCACGCGATCGAGACCATCGAGCACCTGACCCCAGATCCGAGCAACCCCCTCCTCGCCCCGCTCCATCACGGCGAAGCGATCGCTCTGGGAATGGTCGCCGCCTGCCGTGCCGCCGAGCACAGCTCCGGAACCAATACCTCAGTCGGTGACGAACTCGTCGATCTCCTCAACCGGATCGGACTCCCAACCAAAGTGGGGGGGCTCCCAAGCAACGACGAACTGATCGAACGGATGGGACACGACAAGAAAGCCACCGCGGGGACTGTCCGCGTGATTTTTCCCACCCAACGCGGGAATTGCCGCGTCGTGTCCGATGCCGATCCTGCAGCGCTCGCCGCGGGGTTTGACGCGATCAGAATCTGACTCCACCAGTCGCGAACTCCAGACCAGCAAATCGAGTGGGGGGAACTCTTTAGTTCGCCAAGAACTCGTCTCCAAACTGGAGCATTCTGCAGCTCGCTTCCGATAAAACCTCCCATCGGGCTTGTTGACCGATGAAAGGTTGAGCTTCGGTGCGGACGATCGTAATCATCAATCAGAAGGGCGGCTGCGGGAAGACCACCAGCGCCATTAACCTCGCCGCAGGATTCGCCTCGCGTGGTTGTCGCACGCTCCTGGTGGACATGGACCCCCAGTCGCACTGCGCCGCGGGATTGGGTGTTCCCGAAGATAAGCTCGATCAAACCATCTACGACGCGCTCCGCGCCGATCCAGCGAGCGAGCTCAACCACTCCAGACTCGTCTGGCACGTCTCGCGGAACCTCGACCTGATCCCCAGCCACATGATGCTCGCCGGGATCGAATCCGCCAACGGCGGACTCATGAGCCAACCCGAAAAAGAACTTCGGCTCCGATCCGTCATCGACCGCATCTCCCGCCTCAGCCAGGACGCGGACGAATCCGGACAGGTCCCGCGCCGCTACGACGTGTGCATCATCGACTGCTCGCCTTCGATCGGTCTGCTCTCCTACAACGCGATCGCCGCCGGACGCGAGGTCATCATCCCGGTCGAGACCAGCTTCTTCTCGCTCAAGGGAGCCGCGAAACAGGTCCAGACCGTCCGCTCCATCGCTCGCCGCGTCGGCATGCGTCTGAATCCACGCGTCCTCGCGACGATGCACGATCCGACCCAGCCCCTCGCACGCGACCTGCTCGACGATCTCCGCGACCGCTTCGGGACCGGACTTATCCCTCTCGTCATCCGCTACGACCAAACGCTCAAAGAAGCCGCGAGCTACGGCCAGCCCATCGAAGCATTCCAACCCGACGCGATCGGTGCCGAGGACTACCGCTCACTCTGCGAATGGCTCATCGAACACGCCGCGATCGATCGCCCCGAACCAAGCGAACTCGCAGATGACCAGAGCGGCAACCAGTTCAACGAAGAATACATCGAAGAACAAATCGAACCCAGCGACTCGACCCGCGACGATACTCCAGCAATCCTGATCACCTCGAGCAACACCGCCAGCAGTCTCGTCGCCCAGTCCGTCACGGCTCAGAGCATCGAGACCCCCAAGCTGACGCGTGCCCAGGAGATGGTCGTCCGAGCACGCAACCGCAACCACGAGACCGCGCCAGCCGTCGCCGTCGAGACCAAACCAGCTCCGGCAACCACGACAGCCCCAACCCCGCTCCGCCGCTCGATGATGCCCCATCGTCCCGTCGCGATCGAGGTCGTGGACAACCGCGTGGTCACCCCTACGCAGCACCAACCAGCGGAGCAGGTACGTCACCTGCTCGGAGTCCGTCCCGTCACCGGCGGAGCCCTCTTCGTCCAGCCGATGGACATCGGAGAGGACGTCCGCATCGCCGGGAGCTTCAACGCGTGGAACCCCGCGCTCTCCAAACTCACGCTCAACGAGAACCTCGGGATCTACGAGCTCTTCTGCAAGCTCCCAGCGGGGTCATACGAATACAAGCTCGTCGTCGACGGACAATGGAAGCTCGACGAGCACAACCCAACAAGCATCCGCAACGGGATCGGATCACAGAACAACATCGTCCGCGTGCGGGCCTAGTTTCAGGTAAGATACAGCTCAGCGGCTCAGGATGAGCCGGACACGAGTGGAGACTCAATATGGACGACAGCAACGCCCGCAACTCCAGCACAGGTGGATTCATGAAACTCGCCGGGATCGACGACGGCGAGTACGACGCGCTCGCCGACCTCTTCCTCGGAGAAAGCGAACTCGCGCCCGAGCCGTTCTCCAGCACCGGGACCGACGCAACGGAACCAGCCCGCGCCGAGCAACCGCCCGTCCGCCTCGCGTCAGCAACAGTCGAAGTCCACACCAGCGAAGCCCCTCCAAAGCGAGCAGAGACGACCACTCGTCCCGTCGAGCACCAAGCCGAGCAAGCAGTCACCCGCGTCGAGCACGCGATCGAGACCAGATTTGAAACCGGCATTGAGACCGGCATCGGAACCGTCCCCTGCATCGAAGCCGTGCTGCTGGGACACCTCCCAGTCCGCGCCTCGCTCTGGGTCCGTCAGTACGCTTGCTCGGCAGCACGGCGAAAGAACGAGATCGTCGCGCTCGTGCGAGCCGCCGCCGGATCAACCTCCGTGGACCTCATCGCCGCGGACCGCACCATCGAAACCCGCGAGTGCGCCACGCTCCACGACGCGCTCGCGGCGGTCGACAACATCGCCGACCGCGTGATCCTGCGTGTCGACGAGACCACCGAACCCGAGCTGCTCGACCGCGACGAGATCGACGAGATCACGATCCTGACCGGCGCCGACGAAACCGCGATCGTCGCGTCGTACCGTCTGATCAAGACCCTCACCAGCGTCTGGGACGCCGACGAGATCATCGGGACCCCGCACCTCCGTCTCGCCGTGATGGGCGCGACGGGACAGCAGGTCGCCGACGCGAGCGCCAAGCTCAGCCGAGCGGTAGACGCGTTCCTTGATCGCCCGATCGAGATCATCGACGCCGCGGGACGCATCGACGCCACCGCGACCACCAACATCTACCGCGACTCCTTCGCCCACGAGGTCTCCTCGATCCTCGACGAGCTCATCGAGATCGGATGCGGCGTCCCCGCGCTCGATCAACAACTCCAAGCAGTGCCAAGCGAACCCGAAGCAACCATCGCGAAGGTCGCGCTCGAAATCCCCGCCGAGGTCCGCCCGACGACCGAGCAGCTCACCGAGCCTCCGATGAAGGTCGCCCCGCCAGCCGAGAGCGACGGCCTCGCCGCACTCATCGAAGGACTGACCGCGCTGGAAACACGCTGCCCCTTCGCGCTCGACGTCGAGCTGTGCATCGATTCAGACGGCGCTCTGCACCTCGTAGGCGACGACGACCACCGCGCCCCGATGGGACAGCTCGAAACCGTCCGCGCTTGGGTCCGCGCCCACCTGCCACTGATCCTCAGAGCCGAACCAAACCTCGCGATGCCAAAGTCGTCGGATCGCGATTCGGACATCAAGCTCCACCTGATCTCGAGCGATCCGAGCACGATGCGTGGTCTGATCGATTCGCCGATCAATCTCTACGCCCTCGCCCACGTCAAGGTCGGGAGCGACTCGGTCCGTGCCGCGACTCGGATCAACTGAGAGACCTGTTTCTGAGAATCCAGTTTCACTCCATGAAAAAAGCCCCGGACGATCCGGGGCTTTCTCATAGGTGAGTGTTTCGCATTACGCGGTGTGTGCCTTGGAAACCCGGAGCTCTTCGAGCGAGCGTGGGTTCTCGATGTGGGCCGCGTCGATGACGTACTGCGCCCCCTCATTGTCCATATCTGGGAGGTGGTACATCAGATCAAGCATCGTGTCTTCCATAACCGCACGCAGCGCACGTGCACCGGTCGCACGCTTCGCCGCCTTCTCAGCGATCGCAAGGAGCGAGTCCTCGGTAAACGTCAGCTCCGCACCCTCAAGTTTGAACAGGTGCTGGAACTGCTTGACCAGCGCGTTCTTGGGTTCGGTCAGGATCTGAACAAGCGCCTCGTGCGTCAAAGGCATCAACGGCGTGATCACCGGCAGACGACCCACAAGCTCAGGAATCACCCCGAACTCAACGACGTCCACATTCGAGATCTGCGACTGCAGCCATTCCTTCTCCGCATCCTCTGATGCGAAGTGCTGACGTCCCTGGTTCTCATCACTGCCCGGCGTGCCACCACCGAAACCGATCCGAGTCTTGCCCAATCGACGACGGACAATATCGGTCAATCCGACAAACGAGCCGCCACAGATGAAGAGCACGTTGGTGGTATCAAACTGGATGTACTGCTGCTCAGGATGCTTGCGTCCACCCTGAGGTGGAACGTTGGACACCGTGCCCTCGAGCATCTTGAGGAGCGACTGCTGGACACCCTCACCCGAAACGTCGCGGGTGATCGAGACGTTCGACGAGGTCTTGCCGACCTTGTCGATCTCGTCGATGTAGATGATCCCGCGCTGAGCCGCCTCGACATCAAAGTCCGCGTTCTGCAGGAGCTTGAGCAGGAGGTTCTCGACGTCCTCGCCCACGTACCCCGCTTCGGTCAATGTTGTCGCGTCACCGATCGCAAACGGGACCTTGAGCATGCGAGCCATGGTCTTCGCAAGCAGCGTCTTCCCCGAACCGGTCGGTCCGATCAGGAGGATGTTGGACTTATCAAGCTCGATGTTGTCCGCGTGCTCCGATTCGTGGTGCATCAGACGCTTGTAGTGATTGTGCACCGCGACCGACAGCGAGCGCTTCGCGATCTGCTGACCGATCACGTACTGATTCATAAACTCGACGATCTCGCGTGGTGACGGGATCTCTGAGAGCTGCGCCGAGACCGACGACACGCGCCGGCGTTCTTGCTTGAAGATGTTCTGGCAGAGCTCAACACAGTTGTTACAGATGTAGACCTCGCCCGGTCCTTCGACCATCGGTCCGACCTCGCGAGAGGTCTTGCCGCAGAACGAGCATGTAGTCACCTTTCGGCCGCGGAATCCGCCGTTGCCGCCATCGCCGCCCGAACCGCCAGCCCCGCCCCCATCACCACCCGAACCGTCGCCGGATCCGGAGTTGGAGGAGTCTGAGCCTTCTGAACCCATGGAGTTCACTGGTTGAGCGTGCGGGTTATTCATTGGATCGGTGTTGGTCATGTGGATCTCTCATGTGGTTCACTGCCGGGAAAATCACAAGGCAGGTTCCACTGCTATCGGGTGGATCGGGGTATCCTCTCAACCCGATTCTACGCGGTTTTCCGATGAATTGGCGCGGTTTGTGCGCCACACCATCATCGACCGAAAACCCTAGCCCTCGCGTCCCCCAAGTGCCAGTTCCGATCCCGCCTCCAGACACAAGAAAGCGTGTCCAGTCGGCATAATCGGCATAATCCGACCCCCCAAACCGGCAGTCTCAGCCCCGACCTGTTTTCCCAGCTTATGAACCCGCTTCAGCGTCACCCGACTTCCGAGCGTCCATGTCTTCTTGGACCTGCATCAGAATCGCGCTCCGCGCGCGAGCAAACTCCTCGTCATCCATCTGCCCCGACTTGTGAAGCTGATGCAGATGATCAAGCAACCCCGACGAGCCCACGCTCACCGAGTCATCGTTCGACAACATCCGCCGCCGAAGAGTAAACACAAGTATCGCCCCGATCAGCACAACCCCGATCAGGATCACGATCCAAAGCAGCATGGACGTCACCGAACCCGATTGTGCAATCACCAACGACATGGGCTCAGTATACACGAATCCCGCGTGCAAAGGGCGAATCCACGCACGGATCAGTACGACCGCGATCCGATCTCTTCGCGCAAAGGCAGCAACAAGTTGGGTACCGCGTACTGATCCACCAAGTCCTGTCCACGCTCGATCAACTCGTTGAGCTGCGCGCCAAGCTCTTTGAGATCAACCACCGGATCGTACCGACGCAATGTCAGATACACCGAGATCGGCTCGCTCGATTGCTGAGAAGTATTCTGCCCCGAACCACTCTTCGTCCGAGTCTTGATCTCAAAGTGCGCCTCAAGCCCAGGCTCATCGAGCAGGTTCATCCCCAAGAGCGGCTGGCAGTCATTGATCTTGATCGCGTCGTTCTCAATCAGCGCCGCGAGTGGTGAACCAGACAGCAAAGCGCTCGCCGCGATCTCGTCGTGGTTTTCTTTTGCCGCAAGATCAAAGCCGTACAACAACTCGATGTACTCAAGATCCAACGGCGAGATCGACAAGTAATACGGCGACACCTCCGCCGCGAGCCGATGGATCGAGTACATCTCCTCCTCGTTCCCCGGATTCACCACACCCGTCCGCACCGACGCGGCACGGATCGCCATCCACCGATGAGGCTGCGCATTGGCCGACGACTCAAGCGCCAGCTCGTCCTTGTACCGACGGAACGCGTTCATCGCCGGGAACGACCGCCTCGTCCGCTCAAACAAATCAAGCACCGGCTCCCGATTCGTCGGGAGCTCCATACGCACATTGAGCTTGGAGTTGATGTAAAAATCAGAACAGAGAGCGCGGTACGAGCTTGGCATCTGCAGGCCTCCTTGCCGGCCTGCATTCACAAGCCGCTCCGATCAATCCGGGAGCACACGGACCGTCCTGGTCGTGCTCAATCCCGTCTCAACAATTGTAGCGACTCAAACGGAATTGTGCGTTGGAACGGGAAGATCCGACGAGGATCGGCGCACAATGGGGACAAGCTGTCGATAAGTCAAGCACCGCCACACCCACTCAAAGGGCCCCATCACAAACACACGTAACCACAGCATTGAGAAGACGATATTGACGCACCATACCCCGATCATCACGCCCCAAAGCGCGGGATATTCAAGTTGCGCAAAGTATCCCAATCCGATCCCATACCCATAGAAAATGCTCGTGCACAGGAAGGTCTGCAGGAAGTAGTTGCTCAGCGCCATCCGCCCGACCGCCGCCAGTGGGGTTGTGATAAACCGAGCCCAGTGGCACTTGGTCAGCGCGAGGATCATCGCCCCGTACCCCAGCGCGATCGGGACCCCGATTGGCTGGGCCATGGATTGCCACACAAACCCCGGCAGCACCGTGAAGTGCTGGTGCACCTGCCAGTACCCGATCGCCGTGAGCGGAATCCCGATGACCAGCAGCACCGCCGCCCACGTCGCGTAGAAGCGCAATGACCGCTCGCCCGTCAGGATGTTCATCTTGGTCAGCCCCATCCCCATCGCCATGATCCCCCACAGGATCGGCTGGAAGAAGACCCCCAAGATCAACTGCATGAACAGCACATTGAAGAACCGCACGCGGAACGCATCGAAGTACGTCCCCGTGTATCCCGCGATCTCCGCATCGGGATTCGACCCCAGTTCGTTCGCCGACATCTGCCCCTGACTCAGCGCGTTGTACCCAAGCAACGAGAATCCAACCAGCAGCAACGCCCCGAAGAAGTACAGCCCCAATCCCCCAAAGAACAGCAGCTTCGGATTCAATCTCCTGATCCACCACAACGCAGTCAGCCCGGAAATCGCATAAAAAGTCAGGATATCGCCGTACCAGAAGCAGTACGCGTGGATCATCCCGAACACCAAGAGCAGCAGACACCGGAAGTACCACAGCCCCGCCCCGTCGCTGAGCTTGTGCTTCTTCTGTTTGCGATCAGCGCAGTTGCACTCCGGACACGACGCATCATCATCGAGCCCCGCCAACGGATACCCGCACCGATTGCAGATCCACCCCAGCTCACGCTGGTCAAACTTTCGGCTGTACATGATCACGCCGGACCCAAACAGCATCGCGAACAGGAACATGAACTTCCCGAGAAACACCGTTGTCGTGATCGTGTGCGCCAGATGATTCGCAGGCGTATCCCCGATCACATTCGGATCCGTCATCGCGTTCATCGGCTGCGAGAACGCCACGATATTGGGCCCCAGAATCCCCAGCAGCGCAAATCCGCGCAGCGCATCGATCGCGCCAAAACGCTGCTTCCCAGTCGTCGGCGTGACCGCATCCCGCGATCTCGTCAGATGTCCATGATCCATGAAACAAGCCCCTCAGTATCCGTCAAGTCCTCAACCGTCCGATCCGCGCCCGCCCGCTCAAGCTCGTCAAAGCTCGCGTGCCCCGTCGCCACAGCAAGCACTCGGCACCCATTGTCCTTCGCGCACGACACATCATGAATCGTGTCCCCGATGATCACGACTGATTGGGGATCGATCGCCGCCGCTTTCGCCGACTTGTAGTTCTCCATCGCCACCGGAGGCAAATGCGAACGATGGGGCTTCTCATGCGGCGATGAATCCCCCCACGCATTGACCGTAAACAACGACGGATCAAACCCCGCCGCCTCGATCTTGATCGTGCCCGTCTCCGGATAGTTCCCCGTCAGCAGCCCCAGTGTCGGACGCGCCGCGTGCGTCGCCGTCGCAAACACCAAGTCATGCGCCCCAGGAAGGGCGCGGGCAACAGACTGAGATTGCGACAACCGCGCCAACTGCTCGTGGTAGCAGCGCCGCATCGCGTCGATGTTCTCCGCGATGGGATCGACCTTGTTGAGCACCAGCATCTCCGCGATGATGACCGGATCCAGACACCCACCAAAGCTGATGCCCTCGATGGTAAAGTCAGCGCCGAACAAGCCCTGCCCCGCGTCACGCAAGCAATCAATCCCGATGTGATTGGTCTCCAGAAGCGTCATATCAATGTCGTACAGAATCAGCATGCCGTTTCCTTCAGTAATCACAGGTCCAGAACGTTCCCTCGCAAGAATATAGTCCCTTAGCCCCTCCAGGTTCCGGAATCTGCTCGCCCGTCAAAGCTGGAATAGAATAGCCATTGCCCCATTGTGCGATAAAATGGGTGTTTCGAAGCGATCGGGGTCCAGACACGTGAGTCTTTATCCATCCCAACCCAACGATGATGTGCAGCGCGTCCGCGATGCGTCCGACATCGTCGGAGTGGTGGGGGACTGCCTGACGCTCAAACCAAAGGGACGCGAGTACGTCTGCCTCTGCCCCTTCCACGACGACCACTCCCCCTCGATGTGCGTCGTGCCTGCTAAGCAAATCTTCCACTGCTTCGTCTGCGGCGCCGGAGGCGACGCGTTCACCTTCGTCCAGCGCTACCACTCCATGGACTTCCGCGAAGCGCTGCAGTACCTCGCCGAACGCGCCAACATCGAGCTCACCCCCTTCAAACCAAGCAAACGATCCGACGACTCAGGGAACGATCACCACCAATCCTCCGGACTCACCAAGCAAGACATCATGCAAGCCAACGAGCAGGGACAAGCGTACTTCCGCGCCCTGCTCTCCCACCCAGAGCACGGCCAGCCCGCACGCGAACTCATCACCCGCCGAGGAATCAGCGACGAGATGGTCGAACGCTTCGGGATCGGTGTCAGCGCCGACCGCTGGGACGGACTGCTCATGACCATCGAATCCAAGGGATACAACCCCAGAGCCTTCACAGAAGCCGGACTCCTCAAAACCAGAGACAACGGCGGACAATACGACGCGCTCCGCAACCGCCTCATCTTCCCCATCTGCGACCAGATCGGACGCGTCATCGCCTTCGGAGGACGCAGGATTAACGACGAAGACGATCCCAAATACCTCAACAGCCCCGAAACGATCGCCTTCAACAAATCCAAGACCCTCTACGGCCTCAACAACGCGCAACGCGCCATCAAACGACAACGAGTCGCCGTCGTCGTCGAAGGATACACCGACGTCATCGCGTGCCACCAGCACGGCGTAGAAAACGTCGTCGCCACCCTCGGAACCGCACTCACCAAAGGACACGCGACGATCCTCCGAAGACTCTGCGATACCGTCGTCCTCCTCTTCGACGGCGACGACGCCGGCCAACGCGCCGCAGACCGAGCGATTGAGGTCCTCTTCTCCGAAACCATCGACATCAAAATCGCCGCCCTCGCCGGATACACCGACGCCAAAGACCCCGACGAACTCTTCGCCCGCGACAACGGCACCGAGGTCTTCAAGCAAGCAATCGACGGAGCTGTCGATCTCCTCAAGTGGCGTTTCGACCGCCTCCGCGCCGAGCTCGCGGGCGCCAACGTCGCGCGCATAACCCAGCGGATCGAAGACGAAATCCGCACGCTCCTCGACCTCGGGATCGAGCAGCTCAGCCCGATGCGCCGCCAGCTCATGATCCGCCAAATCGCCGGAGCCGCGGGAGTTTCCGAGCAGGTCGTCAAAGCGTCCATGCGACTGGGACGCCGAGTCCCCGCGTCCATCGAATCCAAACCCGCGATTGCCAACGAATCCGCAGCCCCGCTCACCCCGCGCGAGCTGCTCCTCGGATGCCTGCTCAACGACGAGAAGCTCTGGTTCTCCATGAACTCCGACGAGCACGACCTGCTCATGACCACCGCGTTCGCTTCACCCGCATCCGCGCTCGTTGCGATGGCGCTCCACGAGAGCGTCGCCAATCGCAGAGGCACCGCGCTCCAAGCAGTGCTCTCTGAAATCAGCGAGCTCCAAGCCGAAGGCGGATTCAGCGAATCCGATCCCGATGGACTCCTCGACCCCGCCGGACGCGCCACCAAACTCAGCCGCATCGTCGAGCAGCAGTGCGAGGGTCACGAGGAACGCATCGTGCGCCTGATGCGCGAGTGCATCCAGCAGATCGAGCTCGCTGAGCACGAATCAAACGCCCAGACTATCCCCGACGCCGACATGGACGAGATGGACCGCCTCCGTGCATTCGCCGACCAGCAGCACCAGCTCCGCAATAAATACAACTCCCTACGAGGCCGACTCTCGTCAGGCGATTCCTAGTTCCGCTCCTCCCCGCCGCGGGCTTTCCTCTTTGAGCACCATTCAGAAGCACGTTTGGGTGCTACGATGATCGCATTCGGATTGACGGAATTATTGGAGAACAGTGAGAACATGCTCGGGATTACGCATCCATTTGTGACCGCACTGATCGAGTCCGGAAAGGCCCGAGGCTGGCTGAGCTTCGAAGAACTCAACAACATCCTCCCAGACGAGTTCGTCGATCCCGTCGCAATCCACACCATCCTCGCGATGATCGACGACGCCGAGATCGAGCTTGTGGACGAGATGGAGTTCCGAGGACGCGTCTTCCGCGCCAAGCGTTCAGGTGACGCCAAAACAATCGAGAGCATCCAGCACCTCGACACCGAGTTCCGCGCCATGTCCGTACCAGGTGGTGAGCACCTCGGGACCAACGAATCACTCCGCGTCCGCATCAACGCACCACACTTCTCCGATACCGTCGTTCTCAACAACGAGGACATGAAGCAAGCCGACAAAGACGTCGAAGAAGCCAAGGGCATGAACGACCGCGTCGTCCAGCGCGACCTCGACGAAGCAATCAGCGCCGAGTCCGACCGGCGCATGGACGACCCCGTCCGCATGTACCTTTCGCAGATGGGAACCATCCCGCTCCTCACACGCGAGGAAGAGGTCCGTCTCGCCAAGAAGATCGAAACCACGCGGATGATCTTCCGCCGCCGCTGCCTCGAGTGCGACTACATCATCGCCCAAGCCGTCGAAACACTCAAGCTCGTCAGCGACGGACAGCTCCCCTTCGACCGCACGATGCGCACCAGCACGCTCGAAGAGAACGCAAAGGAAAAACTCCTCGTCCGCATCCCATCGAACCTCCCAACCATCGAAGCGCTCCTCAAAAAGAACCGCGCCGACTGGGAAGAACTCGAAGGCCTCCGCCACGACGACGGCACCGTCCACGAAACCAAAAAAGCACGCGAGATCCAGGAACGCATCGCCCTGCGTCGCCGCCGCATGTCCGCGCTCGTCGAGGAGCTCTGCCTCCGCACCGGACGCATCGTCCCGCTAATGCGCAAGATCAAATCCATCTCCGAAAAGATGGAAGCGCTCCAAGCCGAGATGCTCTCCGCCGCCAAGTACCCCAAAAAGTACGACGAGGAAGACCTCGAAGTCATGCGCATGGAACTCGACGGCCTCCGCGCCCTGGTCCTCGAAGACCCCGCCGAGCTCGCGACCCGCATCGACCGCATCTCCACCGTCTTCTGGGAATACGAACAAGCCAAACGCGACCTGTCAGGGGGCAACCTCCGCCTCGTCGTCTCGATCGCCAAGAAATACCGCAACCGTGGTCTGAGCTTCCTCGATGTCATCCAGGAAGGCAACACCGGTCTCATGCGAGCCGTGGATAAGTTCGAGTACAAGCGCGGATACAAGTTCTCCACCTACGCGACCTGGTGGATCCGCCAAGCGATCACCCGCTCGATCGCCGACCACGCGCGCACCATCCGCATCCCGGTCCACATGATCGAGACCATGACGCGCCTGCGCAACATCCAAAAGCAAATCAAGCAACAGACCGGCGTCGAACCATCACCACAAGAACTCGCCGAGAAAGCGAAGATGACCACCGCCGAGGTTGCGCGCGTCCTGAGCATCTCGACCCACCCCGTCTCGCTCGATCGCCCCGTCGGTGAATCCGAGGACTCGAACTTCGGTGACTTCCTCGAAGACACCAACCAGAGCACCCCAGACCAAGCCGCGGGACAGGACGCGCTCAAGCAGCGCATCGAGATGGTCCTCAAAACCCTCTCCTACCGCGAGCGCGAGATTATCAAACTCCGCTACGGCATCGGCGACGGCTACACCTACACACTCGAAGAAGTCGGACGCATCTTCAAGGTCACCCGCGAGCGCGTCCGCCAGGTTGAAGCCAAAGCGATCCGCAAGCTCCAGCACCCCGTCCGCTCCCGCAAGCTTGGCGGATATGTCGACGACCAAGCAGAATAATCGACCACTCCCGCGTCACGATCCGAGCGTCTTTTTCGCAGATTCTCCCCACAGCGAACCCAGAGTGAAACGCAGCCGAGTCAAATCGGTATACATGTGTACAATGCACCCATCGTGCATGGTCTCATGTCCACATGCCGATGAACTCGTCTATCTGCTCGTAGGGGAACCGCGTGACTGATGCAATTTATATGAACGGTGTCCGCAAGACCTTCGGACCAAAGGTCGCGGTCGAAGGGATCGACCTCCAGATCCCCCAAGGATCCATGTACGGCTTCATCGGACCAAACGGCGCCGGGAAAACCACAACCATCCGGATGATCATGTCAATCCTCTTCCCAGACGCCGGAGAACTCAGCGTCCTTGGAAAGAAATCCGCCGTCGAATCCAAAGACCGCATCGGATACCTCCCCGAAGAACGAGGCGTCTACCGCAAAATGAAGGTCCGCGTCTTCCTCGAACACATGGGCAAACTCAAAGGCATGTCCAGCGGATCCGAGCTCAAGAAATCCATCAACGAGTGGCTCGAGCGCGTCGAGCTCGAAGAAGCCGCGAACAAAAAGTGCGAAGAGCTCTCAAAGGGCATGCAACAGAAAATCCAGTTCATCTCCTGCGTGCTCCACAAACCCGACCTGCTGATCCTCGACGAACCCTTCTCAGGCCTCGACCCCGTCAACATGCGTCTGCTCCGCGACCTCATCAAAGAGCAGAACGAGTCGGGAGTCACCGTCATCTTCTCGACCCACGTCATGCAGCAAGCCGAGTCCATCTGCGACCACATCGTCATGATCCACCAGGGACAGAAGGTCCTCGACGACACCATCCACGCGATCCGCGAGTCCCACGACCCACGCTCCGTCCTCTACACCCCAGCCAACGGCTCATTCAACCACGACGCGATCGCATCAATCGAAGGGGTGGACACCATCACCAGCTCCGAGCGTGGTCACGAAGCACTGCTGAGCGAGAACGCCGATCCACGTAGCGTCCTCCGCTCCATCGTCGCCGGACACGACATCGTCGGCGCCGAGCTCCGCAGACCAACCCTCGAAGACGTCTTCATCGATATCGTCCGAGGAGACTCCGAAGAAGACGCCGAGACCATCCGCCGATCACTCACCCAGGAGGTGGCATCATGAACAAGATCCTCCATGTCGCCTACCGAGAGTTCGCATCGACTGCGCTGACCAAAGGATTCATCTTCGGCGCGCTCGTCCTCCCCGCGATCTTCGCGCTCCTGATGCCGCTGATCGGATTCCTCTTCGACAACGCCAAAGCCCCCGCCGACGTCGGACGCGTCGCGATCATCGACCGCTCCCAGATGCTCGCCCCGATGCTCGACGAACGCCTCCAGCCCGAAGCCCTCGCCGCCGCAAGAAGCGGATCGACGCAGCAACTGACCGAGCAGATGAAGGACGCGCAAAACGCCGTCCAGAACCCCGACCAAGACGGCGAAGACGCCGCACAGCAACTCGACACCATCGCGGGCGCTGTGGACACCCTACTCGGAGAAACCCCGCAGTTCTCCATCGACATCCTCGACACCGATGCAAACCTCGAAGAAGCCCAGCAGCGCCTGCGTCAAGAGTCCGAGGACAAAGCACAGCGCACTCTGGTCGTCCTTGAGATCGACAACAACGCCGTCGTCCGCAACGAGGGCGAGCTCGATTTCGGGAGCTACACCCTCTTCGCGCGTCCCAAAACCGACCCTAGAACCACAGGCACCATCGAGCGCACCGTCGAACGCGCGATCAAAGACCTCCGCTACGACCTCGCCGGGATGGACAAAGAAGAACTCCGCCGGATCACCCGCGTCCAGCGCCGTCAGGTCCAGGAAGTCACCGAAAAAGGCACCCGCTCATCCAAACAAGCGATGCAGTTCATCCTACCCGGCGCTGTCCTCGTCCTCCTCTTCATGGGAGTCATGACCGGAGGCCAGTACCTGCTCACCACCACAGTCGAAGAAAAATCCAGCCGCGTCGTCGAGGTCCTCCTCAGCGCCGTCAGCCCCATGGAACTCATGTTCGGCAAAATCGTCGGACAGATGATCGTCGGACTCTCCCTCACCCTCATCTACACCTCCCTCGGCCTCGTCGCCCTCTTCGCCTTCGCGCTCACCGACTTCCTCGAATGGCTCGACCTGTTCTACATGGTCATCTTCTTCCTCATCGCCTACGTCATGATCGCCTCGTTCATGGCCGCGATAGGTTCCGCCGTCAACGAGATGCGCGAAGCCCAATCCCTCATGGCGCCCGTCATGATGGGGCTCGTCTTCGCGTTCTACCTCTCCTTCCCCGCGCTCCTCAGCCCCTCCGCACCGTGGGCCGTCGCGCTGAGCATGATCCCGCCGTTCTCACCGTTCACCATGCTCGTCCGCATCGCCTCCACCGAACCACCCCCAACCTGGCAGATCTGGCTCTCGATCCTCATCGGTATCATCGCCGCCTACGCCAGCGTCTGGTTCGCCGCCAAGGTCTTCCGCGTCGGACTCCTCATGTACGGCAAGCCACCAAACTTCCGCACACTCATCAAATGGATCCGAATGGCCTAACCCACACCCTCTATAGAAAAGCACTCATCCGCACAGGAGACATCCAATGACAACCACCGCCGCCGATATCCAGCAACTTGGCAAAGAACTCATGGAAACCAAAGCCAAGTACTACGACGCCATCAAAAACCTCCCAGACGAACCCGTCCAAGACTGGGAACTCAAAAACACCGACGGCTCCCCGGTCAAACTCTCGCAGCTCTTCGGAGACAAATCGGAACTCCTCGTCGTCCACAACATGGGCAAGCACTGCAACTACTGCTCCCTCTGGGCCGATGGCTTCATCGGATACGCCAACCACATCCAAGAACGCTGCGCCTTCGCACTCTGCTCCGACGACGAACCCCAAACCGTCGCATCCTTCGCCAAAGAACGAGGATGGAACTACAAGTGCGTCTCCGGGAAAGACTCCGGATTCGCCGCCGCGATGGGATACCGCGCCGAAGACGGCATGGCATGGCCGGGAGTCTCCGCATTCCACAAACAACCCGACGGCTCCATCGTCCGCACCGGACACTCACCCTTCGGACCCGGAGACGACTTCTGCGCCGTCTGGCCGCTCATGGACCTCATCAAAGGAGGCGTCAACGACTGGCAACCAAGACACGGCGCTCAATCCTCCTGCTGCGGCGGATCACCATCCTGCTGCAATGGTTAATCCCAGCCAACTGCATATCCTTCGCCAATGAGTCAAGACGAAGGTCTCCTATCCAAACTCAACGAACTCGCGTCCCAGTACGACGAGCTATCAACACAGCTCGAATCCCCCGAGGTCCTCGCCGACCACAACCAGGTCCGCACCCTCTCAATCAAACGCGCCGCCCTCGCCCCCGTCGTCGAGGGGTTCCAGCACTACCAGTCCCTACTCACCGAAGCCGACGAGCTCCGCGAAGCACTCACCAGCGACGACCAAGAACTCGCCGAGTTCGCCAAAGCCGAGCTCCCGTCCATCGAGTCCGCCGCGACCCAGAAACTCGAAGAGATCAAATCCACCCTCGTGACCACCGACGACCTCGCCGTCGGATCCGTCATCCTCGAGATCCGAGCAGGCACCGGAGGCGACGAAGCCGGACTCTGGGCGCGCGACCTCCTCGAGGTCTACACCCGCTTCGCCTCCTCGCGTGGATGGAGCGTCGAAGAAATGTCCCTCGACGCCGACTCGTCAGTGGGGGGGATCCGCCACGCCGTCCTCAACTTCAAAGGCGAAGGCGTCTGGCAGTGCCTCTCCTTCGAGTCGGGAGTCCACTCCGTCAAACGCGTCCCCGCCACCGAAACCCAAGGCCGCGTCCACACCTCCACCTGCACCGTCGCCGTACTCCCAGAACCCGAAGAGGTCGAAGTCAACATCGACTGGTCCAACGACGTCGACGAGCACATCACCACCGCCCAAGGCCCAGGTGGCCAGAACGTCAACAAAGTCGCGACCGCCGTCCAGCTCCTCCACAAACCCACCGGCGTCGAAGTCCGCATGCAGGAATCCAAATCCCAAGCACAAAACCGCGACAAAGCCCGAAGGCTCCTCATCGCCCGCGTCCACGAGATCGAGCAAGCCAAAGCCCACGCCGAGCGCGACGAATCACGCCGCGCCCAGATCGGCACCGCGCAGCGCTCCGAAAAAATCCGCGTCTACCGCTACCAAGACAACATCGTCGCCGACCAGCGACTGAGCGAGAAGTTCAACAAGTCATCCATCATCGACAACGCCGACCTCACCCCGCTCTTCGACGCCCTCATCGAGCAGCAAACCGCCGAGCGTCTCGCCGCGTTGTAATCTCAAGGCACCAGCACATAGTAATACCGATCATTCGCGAGCTTGCGGAAGCTCCCCGTCGCCAGATCGCCATTATCAAACCGCTCATCGACAAGGATCATCACGCTGTCGCCGGGATTCGATCCGCCATTGAAATGCACACCGACCGCCGCCGTGACCCCAGAGTCATTGAACTCCGTATCCCACGCCCCACCCATCGGCGTGCCCTGCGTCCACTCATCCTCATCGATGTACGCCTCAAACCCCGCCGGCACAACACCAGAACTCCCATCAACCGGATAGCTCCCCTCCCGCGCCGCGTAATACTCCGCCGCATCCGCGTAGGTCTTGACACTGGAGATAAACGCCCCGATCTGAGCATCCTGCGCCGTCCCCGCGAACCTGGGGACAACAATCGCCGCCATGATCCCGAGAATCACGACAACCACCAAGATCTCAATCAGCGTAAAGCCGCGGCGATGTGTTGAAGCTTGAAGCACACCCTGATATGCAATTCAGAGCCATCGCAGACCAGCACTTTGAAGCGCACTTCCGCTTATCGGTCCAGCATTACAGCTCCGGAGCGAACCCACGCCGCATCGTGTTCTCGCAGCACGCACGCGGATCGACAAACTGCATCAGATAATCAGGACCGCCCGCCTTCGAGCCCACACCCGACATCCCGAACCCACCGAAGGGCTGCCGTCCGACAAGCGCCCCAGTGGACCCGCGATTGATGTACAGGTTCCCGACGCGGAACTCGCGCTTGGCAACCTCGATATGCGTCGGCTTGCGCGTAAACACGCCGCCTGTCAGCTTGTACATATGACCGTTCGCCAGCCGCAGCGCCTCGTCGTAGTCCTTCGCGTGCACAACCGCGAGCACCGGACCGAAGATCTCCTGCTGATAGATCGTGTTGCTCTCCGTCACGCCCGTGAAGATATGCGGCGCAACGAGATTCTCGATACCTTTCGCTGGGAAGTCCTTCGCGCCGACGAGCTCATTGAGCCCCTCATCACGCGCCGACTGGATAAACCGATTGATATTCCCCGCCGCCTCCGCGTCAATCACAGGCGACACATCGCTATTGGGATCCGTCGCCTCCCCAAGCACCAGCGTCTTGGTCGCTTCGCCCAATCGCTCAAGGAACAACTGCATCCGCTGACCGTTCGGACCCTCCGGATCAACCACGATGCACCGCGAGCACGCCGAGCACTTCTGACCCTGGAACCCGAACGCCGAGTAGCGAACCCCGAGCACCGCCTCATCAAGATCAGCGCTCACATCGATCACCACCGCGTTCTTCCCGCCCATCTCGCACACTACACGCTTGACATGAGGCTGCTCCTCCGGAGTCACACCCGCCGCCTCGATGATGTTCAACCCCACCGCCTTGGATCCAGTAAACGCGATCAGATTAATCCGCGGATCACGCACCAGCGCCGCCCCCGTCGTCTCACCCGGAGCCGGACAGAACTGCAGCACGCCCTCGGGCGCACTCACCTGCGTCAGCGCGTTGCTCATTAGCTCAAACATCACCTTCGCGATGCCGGGAGTCTGCTCCGCAGGTTTCACGATCACCGTGTTCCCCGTCACCAGCGCCGCCGCCGTCATCCCGCAGCAGATCGCCAGCGGGAAGTTCCAAGGCGAGATCACCACCGCAACCCCCTTCGCCTGGTACCACAGCTCATCAAGCTCCCCAATAAACCGCCCGAGCCGATCCCGCGTGAACAGCTTCGGCGCCAGCCGAGCGTAGTACTCGCAGAAGTCGATCGCCTCGCACACATCCGCGTCCGCTTCGCGCCAGGTCTTGTTCGATTCCTTGCACACGATCCCCGCGAGCTCATCGCGCTGCGCCCGCATCATCCCCGCCGTCAGCGTCAGCACGCGCGCCCGCTCATACGGATCAAAGTCGCGCCACGCCGGGAACGCGCTGTGCGCCTGCGCCACCATCGCCCCCGCCTGCTCCGGAGTCCGATCGTTGCTCACCTCAGGGACATGCGCCTGCTCGATCGCCTGCGCGAACATCCGCCGCTGATGCGCCTCCGCAAAGTCCCGCATCGGTTCGGTATAAAACGGCCGCCCGTTCCCCACCTGCTCATCAGCCGGAGACAGCTCATGCCGCTCCGGCGCAATCAGATACAGATCCTGCTTGTCCCGCCCCGCCCCGACCTTCGCCGGATCCATCAGCAGCATCGACGTATCCGCGTTATCAAGGAACCCCGCCTTGAGCCACGACTCATTGCTCGTGTTCTCAAGCAATCGACGCACAAGATACGCCATCCCCGGAATCATCTCCCCGACCGGCACATACTCGCGAACCCGCAGCCCCATCTCCGCCGCCGCATGCTTGAGCTGATCCGCCATCCCGTGCAGCATCTGCAGCTCGATCGTCTCCATCCCGAGTCCACGCTGCTCAAGCCCAGCAATCGCCGCCGCGATCGAACGCACATTGTGCGACCCCAGCGCCAGCTTCACGCCCCCCTCACCCGCTTTGGTCGGACAGTGATCAAGGAACACCTTGACCATCTCCTCAAAGCACTGATCCGTCTGCCACTTCTCATTCCAAACAGGACAAGGCCACCCCTCCTGCTCCGCATGAATCGTCTCAAAGTCCCAGTACGCCCCCTTCACCAACCGCACCGTTACCACGCGCCCCGTCCGCTGCGCCCACTCGCAAATCCGCTTCGCATCATCAACCCCAGACTTGAGATACGCCTGCATCGCGATCCCCGCCTCAAAGTCAATCTCATCGCACGCGTGCATAAACGTGTCAAGCGTCAGGTCCTTGAACTCGTGATGCTCCATGTCAAAGTTAATCAGCACCCCGTTCCGCTTCGCCGCCTCAAGCACCGGACGCGCCCGACTCATAAAGTCCGCGATCGAACTCTCAGGCGCAATCGGATTAAACAACGCGCACAAACTCGACACCTTAATCGAAACATTCACGCGAGGCACCACCCCCAGATGGTCCTTCTCAAGCCGATCATTCGCCTCCCAGCTCGAAGCGGTATCCACAAGGTTCTCAACCAGATCCAGATACTTCGCCTGGTACATGTCCGCTTCCGCGTTGGACACACACGCCTCGCCCAGCAGATCCACACTAAACGCGATCCCTTGCTTCCAGAGCTTCGTCAGCATCGGGAGCGCATCAGCCGCGTCCGTCCCAGCGATAAAGTTGTGCGCCATCCCCGTGATCTGTCCAGAGATCGTCTTCGCCGCCAGCCCCTTCGCGACCCCGCCCGCCTTGATCGCCAGATCCATCCCCGGAGGCGCCTTCACGCCAGGCTGCGTCATGTAATCCACCAGATGATCGTGCACCATCTCCGGCGTCGTCAGCGCCGGGAACGCATCGACAAACCGGAACATCTGCACCTTGAAGTTGTGGTCCTTCATCGACCAGTCCATCAGCTTGTCCTGATAGAACTGCTTCGACAACAGCCCCGACTTGTGCGAGCGCGCGATGTCGAGCATGTGCGTACCAATCCGAAGGATCGCCTCCTCACGCTCGGGATTCGATGAACTCGCAACACTACTGACAGGAGGGCGCATGCTCGGTGCAGGGGCGGCTTCAGTCGCCGGCTTCGGAGAGGACTTTGCTTTGCGACCGAACCACGCCATATTCGAACTCCTTCGTTGCTGGTACAGCTCAAGACCAATCCAGATCGGATCGGGTCCCCATTCTAGATCAACTCTCCCCGCTCAGCCCCCTCAAACCTGATAGACTCATCCATGCCCCCGCCGTCCTCAAATCACCCCGCAGGCGCTCCGAGCCAACCCAAACCAGCCCCCAGCACCACCCCCGGCTCTGCCCCCAAGATTGCCATCAGCATTGGCAACTTCGACGCCGTCCATCTGGGACACCAAACCCTCGTTCAGCGTGCCAGATCCCACGTCGGACACTCAGGACGCGTCATCGTCCTCGCCTTCCATCCCCACCCCATGGAAGTCCTCCGCCCCAACCACGCCCCCGAGCCCATCGAGCCCTTCGAGTCCCGCAAGCAGCGCCTCCTCGATGCCGGCGCCGACGAGGTCATCGAGCTCAAACCCACCCCCGAACTCCTCTCGAAAGAACCCGACCAGTTCCTCGACGACCTGATCGAGCAGTACAGCCCAAGCGTCATCGTCGAGGGGCACGACTTCCACTTCGGAAGACGCCGAACCGGAACCCCCCAGCTTCTCGAAAAACTCTGCCAAGACCGAGGCATCAACACCGACATCCTCGGACCAGTCCAGATCACCCTCACCGACCAGTCCGTCGTCCCCGCCTCCTCCTCCCTCACCCGTTGGCTCCTCATCCAAGGCCGAGTCCGCGACGCCGCCTACGTCCTCGGAAGACCACACGAACTCATAGGCACCGTCGTCCAAGGACAACAACTCGGACGCACCATCAACATCCCCACAATCAACCTCGACACCCACTCCCTCCTCCCCGCCGACGGCGTCTACTCTGGATACGCCCGCTTCACCCACAACAACACCCACCACCAAATCCTCGCCGCCATCAACATCGGATCCCGCCCAACCGTCCAAGGCCTCACCCGCCGCGCCGAAGCGCACCTCCTCAATCCAGACGCCACCCCATGGACCCCCGCGCCCGACATGCCCGACTACAACTGGCCTTGCACACTCCAGCTCATCGGATGGGTCCGCGACCAAGTCAAGTTCGGATCACTCGACACCCTCAAACAACAAATCCGGCGCGATTGCAGCCGGATCTGTGAAACTCAGTGTTGAATGAAATCGCTTAGAACGCGAACAGCATATCAAAGAACTCAGTGATGATGCCCTTCTCCGATGCCCGCTTCACATCACCCTCGTTCTCGACCGCCAGCGACAGATTCGCAAGCTGACTGGACAAAATAGTGTTCTGCTCAGTGATGTCATCGCTGCGAGCAAGTCCCGCGATCACCAGCGTCTGGATCTCGTCATCCTTCTCGATCCGCTTGTACGCCTCGAGCACCAGCGAACCATTGGGCTTGACCTCAAGCACCGTCGCCGTGATCCGAGCGCTGAACCGATCGGACCGCTCGTAATCACCCTCGCCCGTAAACTCGCGCGACGCGGTCGCGTCAAACAGCGTCCGATTCGTGAGTCGCGGATTCGTGTTGACCTGCAGCTCAAGCAGCTTGAGCAGATCGAGCATCGCGTTGACCTCGACCTCGCTGCTGCTTTCCTTCTCCGTCTCAAGCTTTTGCGAGCTCGTCTGCGACGACACCTCATCAATAATGATCGTGATGATGTCATGCTTCTGGAACGTCCGAACCTCCGGCTCAGCAATATATGTCAGCGACACATCCTCAAGCATCAGCACGGGCTGATTCGACGCTTCAGGTCCAGACGCGTACTCCTCGCCCTCTGTCAGATACAAGCTCTGACCAAACGCGAGATTCGCCCACGCAACCAAACACACCACAGCCGCACACTTGAATACTCTCATGACAGATTGCCTTCTTTCTGAATCGCCGCTCGCCCCTTGCCCGTCGCCTTGGCGCGGAAGTGGTTCTCGCCGTTCATAGATTCAAACTCGATGGTCTCGCCGAGCCGAGCGTCGGATTTCGCTCGCCCGCGGACCGTCACCACCACCGACCCCGAGATCGACTTCGCCGAAACAATGTCACCCCGCCGGATCACCAGAGGCAGCTCAACATGCTCATCCGTAATCAACTGACCCGGATTGATCGTCTTCGAAAGCGCCATCCCCACAGCGTCCTCGCGATGCACCGACTGCTCCTCCGGACTCACCCAGCGGCGTTCAGTCATGAACATCCCCTCATCCAGACGCGTCCCCCGATTCACGCGCTGATTCGCGATCAGCACATCACGGAAGATCTCAACATCAAAGATCAGCGCCCGCTCCTCGACCACGATCAGCTCATCAAGCACGATCACACGGACCGCCGTGCGTCCGCGCCTTGAAATCTCGCGGATCTCCACCAGCCGCCCCGAAGTCGTCGTATCAAGAAACGCCTCATCGAGCTCCCGGAAACTCATCCGCACCAGATCGTTCCCGATCCGATACCGATCCCGCACCCACCGATCCACATGATCCCGAACGACCGGACCGTTGGTTTCAACATGCTCATTCGAACTAGGAGCCGCAGCCACCTTCGTCGTCGTTGGTGTCGCACCCATCCGCCGGACCGAGCTGCCCGTCCCCTTGATCACGATCGACCCGCCGTTGAGCTGCGCATCCTGCTCGATCAATCCGCGAAGATCATCGCCGCTGATCGAGCGCCAGCCGCTGTCAGCACCCGCGAGCAACTCTCCGAGTTCCAGCGCCACCAACAACTCCGCTTGGTCACCCTCGACCGTCCCGATATCCGCGAGCGTGATCGGATCCTCGTGAGACACCCGCACCGTCGAGCGGAGCGTGATCGTGGTGATCCCCGCGATCGCATCGGTCGCCAGCAGCATCATCAACGTAGCGATGATCATCCGGATTGGTCGTGTCGCGTTACGCATCATTCATTTACCTATTAACGCCCCAAATTACCGACGGAGCTGCGAGATCGACTGCAGCGTCTCGTCCGCGGCCTGGATCGACTGCGAGTTCATCTCAAACGCACGCTGCGTACGAATCAACTCAATCAACTCCACCGCCGGATCCACATTGGATCCCTCAAGCGTGTTGCCCTGAATCTTCCCAAAGTTCTCAGTGTTGGGTTCACCGGTAATCGGAGGCCCAGACGCCGCGGACTCAACCCAGAGGTTCCCACCGATCTGCGTCAATCCAGTCTCGTTGACAAAGATCGCGAGCTGAACCTGGCCCGCAACACTCGGCTGCGCCTGACCAGGGATCACTTCCAGAATGTCCCCGTTCGGACTCACCGAGAACGACTCCGCGTCCGCTGAGATCGTCACCGTGGGTTGCAAACGCCGACCATCAGAGTTCGCCAGCACAACCTCGTTGTCCGCGTTGAGCACGAAGTTGCCCGCACGCGTGTACGCGATCCCACCCTGTCCTGTGTCAGTCTCGACCTGGACCTGGAAGAAGCCCTTGCCGTCGATGTACATATCGAGGGGGCTGTTCCCAGGGATCGGCGATCCCTGACTGAAATCCTGCTGCGTCCCTGATTCCCGAACTCCGAGCCCGACGTACAAGCCGGTGGGGCGCTGATCGCCGTTCCCGTTCTCCGTGCCCGGCTGTGCCTTCTCGATGTACAGCAGGTCCTCGAAGTTCACGCGTGATGCCTTGAACCCCTCGGTGTTCACGTTCGCGAGGTTGTTGGCGGTCACGTCGAGTCGTGTGTTGAGTGCTCTGAGTCCAGAGGCGGCGGATTGCATCGCGATGATGGCCATGACTTGTTCTCCTGATAAATCTGCTTGGGTCGCTTACGCGATGCGTCCAAAGGTGTTGATGGTGCGGTCCATCATGCGGTTCTGCATGTCGATCATGCCGATGTTTCCCTGCGCTGCTCGCGCGGCGGACTGGATCTGCATGATCGCGTTGATCTCGTTGACTCCGGAGCTTTCCACGGCTCCTTGCTGGAAGACGCCCGCGCCGTCGATGAGGTCGAGGGGGGTGTCGTATTTGGAGATGAAGAGTCCTTCGCCGTGCTTTTTGAGGATGGAGCGGTCGTTGACGTCTCCGAGTCCGAGTTGGCTGATGGCGATGTCGCGCTGGGTGATGAGGCCGTCTTCGTGGATCTCGACTGGGCCTTGGGATGGATCGATGCGGATTTGTTGTCCGCTTGGGTCCAGGACGGGACGGCCGGTCGCGGATTGGACGAGGGTGCCGGTCGCGTCGATGGCGAAGCGTCCGTCGCGGCTGAGGGCTTCTCCGCCGTCGTATTGGACTTTGAAGAAGCCGGGGCCGTCGATGGCGACGTCGAGGGGGGCGTTGGTGATCTCTATTGCGCCTTGCGCAAAGTTGATCTTGGTGTGCGCACTTAATACGCCTGCACCTAATCGTTCGAGCATTTCGTTGCTTGGGAGGTTGTAGACGCCGTCTTCTTGGCGGACGGCGGGGCGGAACTGGGTTCCGCTCATAATGGGCTTAAACCCTGCGGTTCCAAGGTTTGCGAGGTTCCCGGTCAGTGCGTCCTGACGGTGGATGGAGGTGAGTGCTCCTGATGCTGAGATCTGAATCCCGTAGTTCATGGCTTGCCTCTGTCGTCGGTGTATCCGTGTCCCTCCGTGGACACCAGATACCCGCGGGAGACTCATCACAAACGGCGTGCCAGAGTTGGTTGGGGGGTGGGGTTGGTTTGTTTATTGGGGGGGAAGACACGGCTTGCGAAGACGACAAGCCGTGGCACCCGATCGTGGAGGAGTTGAAGACAACACCTCCACGCCACCAGGTGTTGGTTGGTTTTCTTGGTCGGCGCGAGGGGGTGGGGCGGGTTTCGCGGAGGAGGGTTGTGGCGGATTTGCGGAGGGATTCGAGGGTGCGGAGGTGGAGGGAGGAAGAGCCCGCACCCCGGCCCTCTCCCCGGGGGAGAGGGGGGAAGTCGAAGACCCCCTCCGTCCGCTTTGCGTACACCTCCCCCGTCGGGACGGGGGAGGGGCGGGATGGGGAGGAGCGAAGAGTTGAAGAGCCCCCTCCGTCGCTGCGCGACACCTCCCCCGCCCCCCCAAAGTGAAGCCCGGGGGAGGAGAGGGGGGATTGAGCTGTTTGGAGGGTGAGTTGGTGGGTGAGGTCGGCGGCTTCTTGGAGGGCGGCTAGGGATTGGAGGTGGAGGGTGGACTCGATGGTGGGGGTCCGCGCGGCGTTGATGGACTGGATCGCTTCGATCGCGGCTTGGTAGTCGGCGGACTGGGTGAGTGTGTGGAGTTGTGTGAGGGTGAGGCCGTGGATTTGGCAGATGAGGATGGGGCTCATCGCGGGATTGAGGAGGTCCTCAAGGAGGGATTCGGTGAGTTGTGGAGTGTCTTGTTGTGTGTTTGCGTGCGATTGGCTTTGCATTGTGCCCCCTTGTGTTTGTGGTGGGGGCTGGGGGAATTGTAGATGATCGGCGTGGGGATTGGAAGGGGGGAGTTTGGAGGTGGGGGAGATTTGCGCACAGATGTGGATGTTTCGAAAACAGTGATGAACTTGTCAACTGAGTACTCGAATATTTGTAATAGTTCGATTTACAGGTATTTCGTCATACTCGCCTTCGAAGAAGCATTCAATACTATAAGCCATTGGTTTCTCATTCACAACATCTGAGTTTTCCACAATGAAGTTCACTGTGACTATTTCGTCAACTAAAAGGTCTGCTTCGATTTCTTGGTACTCCGAAGATGCAGCGTGCCAAGGAGTGGGATCGCCAGGAAATGGGCGTTTTCCCACAACTGTTCCTGTTCCCTGAATACGGACTTTTGTTCTGACAAAGTACAATCCGTCGCCAGTGTCTTCAACATTGATGTCTTTAATCTTGGACATCTGAATGTCATGCATAGTTGTGCGTGGCTGGTAATGATAAGAAAAAACTAGATCTTTATTCGAGTAGTAAATTCTAGATTTGAGAAAGGAATGGTGCAGAATCTTAGTAAAGTCATCCCAATGTGAATCCACGAACTCTTTTGTGCGTGATTGTCCCGAAGTTTGATCCACGGGATTGGCTTCAAGGTAGTCAGACAGTTTGAAGTAATGGTGTGCCCAATTGTGTAGGTCGCAAAAATCTTTGAATCCGCCGTCTCTACTCACAATATGTATGTCAACGCCATTGTCGTTATGAAAAATTTCCAATAGATTGCACATAAATGCATCGGGAAATTCGCATTTTTTCTTTCCACCTGCAAAAGGTGGCTTTGATTCGAAGTAGTCACTCATAACTTTTTCAATGTCTATATTGTCAGTTCGAAGGTGAGTAGCAGAGCAAGATGAAAAAAAGTTGTCAATCGCTTTAGAGGAATCTGTGGTAGCAAGCAAGCTTGCTTGATGCGCAATCGTGTCGCTGATAGTTTCTGGAATTGCCGAGATTAAAACGGTTTCTTTGTGGATGCTGGTAAGCTTGTCCTTTAAGCGATTGATCTCAGAGCTTAAATTGTTCTTAATCTCGGCATCGGTTATGTCGGTAGTTAGTAGATTGGTCCAACCTGCTTTGGCTCGCTCGGCGATAGCTAAAAAATCACCTGAATAAGTGTGAAATTTACGGCCAACAAAGACAGATGTGTCAATGAAGCAGTATGTTTTGTTGTGCGATGGGGGCATTGTATGGGCCACTCAAGTAATGAATGTGAACAGTATCTCTATGGTTTGCGCATAATCAACAAGTAGTTAAACCCTCGCAGGAAGAAGTTCTCTTCTTCCGCGGCTTTGTGCCAGTTGCCGCGTTGGAGTTTGGTGTTGTGGCGGACGACGCAGATGATGTCTACGGGGGTGAAGGCTTGGCTCATCATGGCGAAGAGTTCGAATCCGATGGGCATGAAGGTGCCTTCGCCGGGTTTGCCGCCTTTTTTCTTTTTCCATGAGTCGGAGACATAGAGGCCGAGGTATTTGCCTGGTTTGAGGACGCGGTAGAGTTCGGCGAGGACGGCGTCCATTGCTTCGTAGTACGCGTGTCCCATCATCTCGTCGTCGTGCTCTGGTTGTTGGCCGGCGTCGAGCTTTCCGATGCAGCGGTCGTCGTCGGAGTAGTCGACATGGGTGGAGTACGGCGGGTCGATGAATGCGAAATCTACGGAGTCGTCTTCGAGTGGGAGCGATCTAGAGTCGTTTTTCTTGATGTCGGGTCGTTGTGGGTTGAGGTCGAAGGCGATGGGTTTGCGGTTGAGGTCTTTGCAGACATCGATGGTGGTTCCGGAGCCGCACATAGGATCGATGACGGTGTCGTGTTCTTTGGTGTAGCGTTTGAGGAGTTGGTAGATGACCCAGGAGGGTGTGGCTCCGATGTAGTCTTTGGAGCCTTGCATGGTGGCGTTGGAGCTGTCGTAGTGTTGTGAGGGGTATTCCCAGAGTGTGGTGGTCATGATGCCCATTGGTGGGCGCTTTCCGGGGCGGATGCCTTGCGGGTTGCGTTGGAGTTTTTTGTTGATGTAGGGTTTGGCGTCGGGGCGCTGTTTGTTTGGGCGTTTGCGTTGTGGTCTTTTGTTGTTTTTGTTGGCGCCGGAGCGGAGCTCGTCGTTGATTTTTTTGCGGATGTCGTCGGGGTTTGGATTGCTCATGGGAGCGCCTCGATGAGCATTTGTTTGGTTTCTTCGAGTGATGCTCGGACGCGGGCGCCGGCGGCTCTTGCGTGTCCTCCGCCTCCGAGGGATTGGCAGACTTGGTTGACGTCAACGGGGGGCTGGCCGTCCCATTCGGTGGGTTTGGAGCGGAGGGAGATTTTGGTGAAGGTGCCTTCGGAGTCGTGTTGTTCGTTGAGGATGGCAACGACGCGGATGGCTTCGACGGATTGGGGGATGTCTACGAATCCTCCTGAGTCTCCGGGCGCGGCTTTGGTTGCTTTGAAGTCTTCGAGGGTGAGGGTCATGATGGCGGCGTTTTTGTCTTTGATGATTTCGATGGATTCGAGGGCGCGGGCCATGAGTTTGAGTCGGGGTGTTCGGTCGCGCTGGTAGAGCATGGCGTAGAGGTTCGAGTGGTTGACTCCGGCGTCGAGGAGTTGTCCGGCGAGGCGCATGACTCGGCCGTCGACGTTGGAGTGCTTGAACCATCCGGTGTCGGTGGCGAGTCCGACGTAGAGGGGGGTGGCGATGTCGGCGGGGAGGTCGGCGGGGGAATCCACGTTGAGGATGTGGCAGCAGATGTCGGCGACGGGCTGGACGACGGCGGCGGCGGTGGTATCGAGGAGGCGGCGAGAGGAGATCTCGGCGTTGCCTTGGAGGTGGTGGTCGATGATGGTGGTGCGGTCGAGTCTTGGTTTGAGGAAGTCGGCGTAGGGGGCGAGCTGGGACCACGATCCGGTGTCGGTGATGAGGATGCCGTCGGGATCGAGGACTGCGGGCGCGGGTTGGGGGGGATCGATGAGGCGGTACTTGGTTGGGCTCGCGAGCTTTTGTCCCCACTCAGGCATCGGGGCGGCGTACCAGCATTCGGCGGCGGAGACGGCGCCGGTGGTGCCTCTGGATTGGTTGATGGCGCGGGCGAGTGCGAGGGTGGATCCGAGCGCGTCGCCGTCGGGTTTGGTGTGGGTGAGGAGGACGAGGGTTTCTTGCTGCGCGATCCAGTCGGCGATGGATTTGGCGTCTGTGGTGGAGGTCCACATGGATGCGGGGTCTTCTTTGGGTGGGTTGGTCGCGCTGGCGTTTGTGGTCATAGGGACATGGTATCGGGGGATTGGTGTCCTTGCCGATTGGGTTGCAATTTGATGAGGATTGATGGACAGGGGGGCTGGGGTTGATCAGCCTTGGCGTTGTTGTTGGTTGTGGTCGTCGAGATTGCTTTGATCATCGGCAAGCGGGATGCTGTCGCGGTGCTCGTCGTAGGAGAGCGGGGGCGGGGCTTCGGATGGGCCATCGTAGATTGGGGAGTCGAGACCTGGGCGGTGGGTGACCTCGCTTCCGGACGAGTCAGCCATTTGGATCGGGGATTCGTCGTGGCGCGGTGCGTCGAGGGCTGGGTCGCGGATTCCCATGATGCCTTCGGATTGGCCGTAGGAGCTTCCGCATTCTGGGCAGATTCCGGAGAAGGCGAGTCCTTCGAGGTTGTATCCGCAGGAGTGGCAATCGGTCTCGTTGGAGATCGATGCTTGGTGGTTCATCTGGTTCTCGATACGCCGCGCGAGTCGGATGTGCTTGTCGGCGCTGATGCGCTGGTGGCTGAGCGCCCAGTTGAGGACCATGCTCATGCGGAACATGGACCAGAAGAGGACGACGGTGGCGCCGAAGCTGAAGATGGTGGTCCAGATGTGCACGAACTTGGCGGGGTCAGAGATCGGGAGCGAGGTCATCGAGATCAGACGTGAGATGACCGCGAGGACTCCGAAGACCATCATGACCCACGCGGTGCCTCGGAGTCTGGTGGCGAGTCGATCGTCGGCGGCCCAGTACGCGAGCTCGGCGAAGTAGACGCAGACGGGGATGAGCGCGATCCACGCGATGAGTCCGACCGCTGCGATGGCGGAGCGGTGGATCATCGAGACGCTTCCGGTCTGGGAGATCAGCGCCGCGGCGACGATGAGCATGATCCAGGTCGGCCAAGCGAATGCGGAGGCGCGGATGACTCTGACGAGTGTTTCGTTGTCGAGCACGGTGTCGTGGGACACGCTGTTCATGTTGGTGCGTGGACGCGTGATCATCCAGACTCCGGCGGTCCAGCATCCGCTCGCGAGGACAAAGACGACGAACGCGAGTGGGACGATCATGCTCTTGGTTCCGGCGGAGATCCCTGCGGCGGCGGGGCCGGCGAGTCCTCCGATGAGCGCGAACATGCACAGGAGGAATCCGTAGCGCACCCACTTGATGTAGCTCGTGGGCGCTTGGAAGCTCATGGTGGTTTCGCGGATGTTTTTGGAGCGGCGCGCGGAGGTGTGTCCGCATTCGGGGCACTGGGTTCCGAGCGGGAGTCCGTTGAGGGAGTATCCGCAGGAGTCGCAGCTTTGATCGAGATTGTCGGTGGTGTCGCTCTTCATCCCAAGACCCGCTCCCATGTCCGCCTAAGTACTGTACCCGATCTCGTCCTTGAGGTTGCTCAGGGTGCTGATAGGGATTCTGCTGAATCATCGGCGTTTCTGGGCGTTCAGATAAGAAACAAACGGCCCGGGTAGGGAGCCGTCTGTAGAGAGAGGTCTTGGGATTTTTGTATGGATTGTTCCGGCTGGCGGGTTCAGATTCGATCAGGTCAGGATCAAGGTTGGCGCATGGCGGGGTCTGGTTTGACCTGGATCCAGCGTTGATCGCCTTTGGCGCGGACGGTGTGGAGGCGTGCGGGCCAGAAGTCGTATCCGACGATTTGGCGGTGGATGTAGTCTGGGGCGCTGATCACGAGTGATGTGCCGTAGACGGTGAGGGAGGCGCCGTCGCCTCCGGCGTTTGCCCATTGGTCTGGTTCGACGCTGGACTCGAGGAGGTCGATGATGCGCTGGGAGCGATCGGCGGAGGACTCGATCTGGATCTGTGTGCCACCACCTGAGAAGGGGCTCTGGCCTCCGCTGCTGCCTCCGGAGCTTTGGATGTTGAACTGGGGCGCGTTGTCAAAGTCTGGGACGACCATGATGAGGTCGGCGATGTCGTAGAGTTCGATGCGTTGGTTCTCGTTGAGGACGGTCTTTGGGCCGCATTCGATGGAACCGATGTCGGTGAACTGCCAGGTGTATTCCTCTCCGATTGCTTCGATGCGTTCTGCTTTCTTGAGGACGCGTTCGAGGACGGTGATCGCGGGGACGTTGGAGACGCGGAGCGAGAGGAGGGTGTCGGGGTCCATTCCTGTGGAGGCGATGCCGTCGATGTAGACCGGTTCGATCTGCGCTTCGGTGACGTCGATGAGGAAGTTGATGATGTCTTCGAGTGGTTGGTCCTCGACGTCGAGCGAGATGGGGCGCGACATCTGACGGAGTGTGTTGGCTTTCTCTTGCGACTCGGTTCGGCTCTGCGACGAGGTTTGTGCGATGGAGTCTTCGGCGAGGAATCCGAGGATGCCTGTGGTTGAGACGACGGCGGGGGCGCTGAGTGATCCGAGCGCGGCGGCGAGCATGGAGCACGCGGTGATTCGGTGGCTCTGGTTGCGGTTTGGTTGCGTCATCGTGTGACTCCTGTGGATCGTGTTGGGTGTCCCGTTTGTATCGTCGTGTGCGTCGCGGCTTGGTTTGTATCGGCTCCGATCCGTGTGCCGATCTGCTCGCGACGCGTTCCTGGGGGTGCGAGGGTGCGGCCTCGATCATACCAGATAGGGTGCGATACGCATCAAATATTCGATTGGATGCGTCGGAATCTGGGGCTTTGGGGGTTGTGAGTCCAAAACACGGATATTGGGGCATGATCTAGCAAAAATCAGGCGGCAGGGAGATAAGTGTTTGTGGGGGAGTGGGTTAGGAAGAGCCACCTGCGAGACTTGAACTCGCGACCTAAGCTTTACGAAAGCTTCGCTCTACCAACTGAGCTAAGGCGGCTTTGGGGCTTTGGCCAATGGTTTTGGCCTCGGCTGATGGAGATCATAGGGCGGGAGTTTTGGGAGTTGGGGGGCGATGGGGCATGGGATTTTGAGATTGGTTTGGTGGATGAAAAAACACCCCCGCGATTTGCAGGGGTGTGGGGTGTGTGCGTGGGGTTGATTGCGATTGTTACGGGCAGCCGGCGCCGTAGACGCTGAGGTACTGGGAGATGTCGAGGAAGTTGAGGTCGCCGTCGTTGTTGAGGTCGGCGCTGGAGGCGCCTGAGCTGAAGTTGGAGAGGTAGGTTGAGATGTCGCTGAAGTTGAGGGATCCGAATGGTGCGACGAGGTCGGCTTCGTTGCATGGTCCGGCGGCGAGGGTGTAGAGGTCTGGGCGGTAGTTGATGAGCGTGCATCGCATGCGGTTGGCTTGTTCTGGGGTGAACTTGTTCATGCAGCGATCGTCGGCGTAGTCCATGTAGTTGTCGAGCGGGGCGGGCTGGCCGCAGGAGGTGCGGGCGCCTGGGCATCCGAAGGTTGGGCTGCTCTCTGGGTTGGTGTCAACGATGAGGTCACCTGAGGTGTAGCTGTTTGAGCATCCTCCTGAGAAGGTGTGGGCGAGTCCGAGGTAGTGTCCGACCTCGTGGGTGCCTGTGCGTCCGAGGTTGAATGGTGCGAGGGGCGCGTTGGCTCCGAAGGTGGAGTGGAGGATGACGACGCGGTCGGAGTTTGATCCCACGATGCCGCCTTGCGGGAGACTCGGGACGTATCCGAGGTTGCCGCTGGCGCTGTTGGTGTAGATGTTGAGGTAGCGGTCGGTGTCCCACGCGAGGGAGTTCCAGTAGGATCCGCCATCGTTGAACCATGTGTTGTTGGTGGAGCGGGTGATGCCGGTGGTTGGGTTTCCTTGCGGATCAAACTCGGCGAGGTAGAACTCGATCTGTGTGTCGGTTCCTGGGGCGCCGTTGGATCCTGGGATCGCGAGGAAGTCTTGGTTGAGGATGTCGATCTGTGACTGTACGCGGGAGTCGGACATTGCGCCAGTGCCGCTGGTGGTTTGGATGACGTGGACGACGACGGGGATGCGGTATTTTTCAACGGAGGGATCGTACTCGGGCATGATGCGCGTGCGTCCGAGGGTGCAGTCGGATGGTGTTCCGGCTGGATCGTTGAGGCCGTCGATGAGTTGGGGGTCGAGTGGGTTGACTCCGCATCGTGTGCCGTGCTGGTGGAAGTATCCGGACTGTGCGACTTCTTCCCATGAGTTGTAGGTGAAGCCATCGATGATGATCTCGTTGTCGGAGATGATCTGGAAGTTTGGGTTTGGGTTGACATTCTGGTCCACGTGGACGGCTTTGGAGTCGGCGTGTGGAGCGGATGTGGCAGGAGCGAGACCGGCACCTGCGAGTGCAAGGGTAACGAACGCAGTCAGCATGAGTTTCCTCTTCTCTGAAGTTGGAGTGGGCGAGACCATCTGCACAAATACACCACAGAATGGGTTGATGGGCAAGCGGATTGGGATTCAAAACACGACGCCAGAGGAGGCGTATAGGTCTTTACGATCAGGATACTCGAATGTTCCCGAAAACAGAACAGAAATCAGGTCCGATGGGGAGAGTTTTCGGACCTGATCGTTGTGTGATTTTGTTGGTGGAACGGGCGGATTACTCGTCTGTGGAGACGGATGAGATCTGCTTGTTGGTGTGTCCGACGGAGTCGAAGTACGCGAGCTCGATTGCTTCGATGAAGCGTTGGTGTGGGGGCATTCCCAGTGCGGAGCGGCGCTGGTCGAGGGACTCGGCTCTCCAGATTTCGGCGGAGGGGACGGCTCGCATGACACCGAACTCGTCGGGGGACATGGTCATTTGAGTGCCGTAGATTTGGGGGTCTCCGCGTGAGAGGGAGACGCGGTCGGTCATGAGGGCGAGGAAGGCGCCTGGGAGCTCTCCGTCATCGACTTGTTTCTTGATGAGCGCGAGGCACTCGGATTGGAACTCGGGATCGTGGTCGGCGTGCTGGACGGCGATGTAGGCGCCTTGCACGGCTTTGAGTCCGACCATGTCGCGGGTTGGCCAGCCGAAGCGGTCGATGATGGTCTCGAGGGTCTGTGCGTGCTGCTTGTCGAACTGGGCGATCATGGTGAGCGCGTGGATCCGGTTCGGGTCTTCCTTGATGGATGCGGCGACGAGCTCGGCGTCGCGGTCGTAGATCTCTTCGAGCGCGGTGCGGACCTGCTCGATGGTGGTGAGGGGCGCGAACTCGGGTGAGGTGAGCGCTGGCGCGGTGGTCTGGGTTCCGGTCATCGGATCAGACAGGTTGGTGGATTGGTTGTCGGATTGGCTGTCGTTGGTAGCGACTTGTGAAGGCGGGTCGTAGACGATTCGCTGGACCTTGACCTCGGAGGTGCAGGCGCTGAGGGTCAGCAGGGTTCCGGCACAGGAGGCGAGGAGGCACGAACGGTATGTGTGGAGAAGGCTTGGCATGTGTGGAATATCGAATCGGATTGAGCGGCTTGGCATCTTGAATAGCGGGCAAAGTTGGTTGTGAGTGAACACCAACCGGCATAACCGGCATAATCGTTTCAGGTGGTGGGTCTGGGGAGACCTGTGTGTGGGTCGCTTGCTGGCCTGTATGGGGCTCGATCGGGCTGGTGTGGTTGTGCGTGAGCCCGGTTGGTAGCGAGAGGGGTGGGGAGTGGTTGGAGGTCCGATATGAAACCAGAAGGACTGGAATCGGTATACCTATTCGTCCAACCAGTCCGTGCTGTTCCCATATGGAGAAATAGGAAATGAACAAGCTGAGTCGAACTCTGATCGCGGTCCCTGTGTGTGTTTGTCTGTCGATGCCTGGAATGATGGCTGTTGGGGGGATGGGGGCGGTGAACGTCAATGCGCCGACGATCAATGATGTGAATCAAGCGCTCCAGCAGAACGACTTTGCGGAGATGGAGCGTTTGTGCCGGGAGATCCTTGCGGAGGATGCGGATCACGCGCAGGCGGTGTTCATGCTCGGCTATGCGCTGCATGCGCAAGGTGAGCTTGATGAGGCGGTGCTGTACCACATCCGCTCGACCTCGTTTGCGTCCACGGCTCCGCTTGGGTACTACAACCTCGGATGCGCGATGGCGCTCAAGGGCAACAGCGATCAGGCGTTTAAAGCACTCGCCAAAGCGGTCGAACTGGGTGTGACGAATCCGGCGCAGTATCGCGGGGACTCGGATCTGAACTCGCTGCACTCGGATCAGCGCTGGAAGGGGCTGCTGGATTCGCTGGCTCCGAACCTCACGGCTGAGAGCTCGGCGGAGTCCAAAGAGAAACCTGCGGAGCACAAAGCGAGCGGCGTGACTCCGGAGGGGTTGCATTTTTGGGTGGGTGAGTGGGACTGCTACAGCGCCAAAGACGGCGCTTGTGCGGGGACCAACACACTCAGCTTCCGTGTCAACGGTTTGGTGATCCATGAAGAATGGGAATCGACCGGCGGCTCGTACATGGGCGAGAGCTGGAACTACTACGATCCCATCACGAAGGCATGGAAACAGAACTGGGTCGGCTCGGGCGGCGGCGTGACGCAGTTTGTCGCGGACAAGAAGACCGATGTCGAGGGCGTGCTGTTTGTGGGCAAGGCGTTTAATCCTACGGATGAATCGCAGCGCCCGCTGCACATGATGCACGTGCGCCCGATCCAGGATGGGATGATCCGACAGACGGGATCGTCGTCCACAGACGGCGGCACAACGTGGGTTGTGAAGTACGATCTGATCTATGTTCCCAGAGGGGAAGAGTTCAATCTTGAGGACATTGGGATTTAATCGGGATCAGGTGTTTGATTCGGCTTGCTCTTGCAGTGCTCGCAGCGCGTCGAAGGCTTGCATCGGTGTCATCTCGTCGAGTTTGACTTCGCGGAGTTGATCGACGACGGGGTGGTTGAGGAACTCGGTGAAGAGTCCCATCTGGCCTTGTGAATCTCGTGCTGAATCAGCGTTCGCTTTGGCGACCGCTTTTTTGTGTGTTGCTGGTGGGGCGTCGATCCGGTCGGCTTGTTCTACGGAGAGTGATTCGAGGACTTCGGTGGCGCGGTTGGTGACGGAGTTTGGGACTCCGGCGAGTCGCGCGACGTGGACGCCGTAGGACTGGTCGGCGCGTCCTGGTCGGATGGAGTGGAGGAAGGCGATTTCCTGGACGCCGTCTTCGGAGGTCCATTCACGCACGGCGACGTGGAGGTTGCGGACGCGATCGGGTAGTTGTTCTTCGAGCTGGGTGATCTCGTGGTAGTGGGTGGCGAAGAGTGTGCGTGGTTGGTGGTGGGCGAGGTGTTCGGAGATGGCCCACGCAAGGGAGAGGCCGTCGAGGGTGGAGGTGCCGCGTCCGATCTCGTCGAGGATGATGAGGGATTGGCTGGTGGCGTTGTTGAGGATATTGGCGGTCTCGGTCATCTCGACCATGAAGGTGGAGAGTCCCTGGTGGAGCGCGTCGTCGGCTCCGACTCGTGTGAAGATGCGGTCGCAGATCCCGATGTCCATGGACTCGGCGGGGACGAAGCTTCCGGTCTGCGCGAGGACGGCGAGGAGGGCGCACTGGCGGATGTAGGTTGATTTACCCGCCATGTTCGGGCCGGTGATGAGGGCGAGGTTTGGGGTGGTGGTTTCGGTCGCGAGGTTGCAGTCGTTGGGGATGAAGCGTTGCTCGAGCATCTCGTCGAGGACGGGGTGGCGTCCTTGCTTGATGTCGATGGAGGGGGCGGTGTTGATGGTGGGGCGGACCCAGCCTCGGTGGTGGGCTTTGTCTCCGAATCCGGTGAGGACGTCGAGCTGTCCGACGGTGTGGGCGAAGGCGCCGAGCTCGTCGAGGATGGATCGTGCTTGCTCGCAGAGCTCGTCGAAGAGGATGCGCTCGCGCTCGATGGCGCGTCCTGAGGCGCCGAGGACTTTGTCCTCGAACTCTTTGAGCTGGGGGGTGATGTAGCGCTCGGCGTTTTTGAGTGTTTGCTTGCGCGTGAAGGTGTCGGGGGCGCGCTGGGCTTGTCCTCTCGGGAGCTCGATGTAGTAGCCGAACACTTTGTTGAATCCGACTTTGATGGAGGGGAGATCGTGCTCTTCCATCAGTTTGGTTTGGTAGTCGACGAGCCAGGATCCGGCGTCGCGCTCGAGGGTGCGGGCTTCGTCGAGCTCGGGATCGATGTTGTCGCGGATGAGTCCTCCCTCGCGCATGTGGCTCGGGGGATCGTCGATGCACTTGGTGACGATGGACTGGGCGACGGGGGAGAGAGCGCCCTCGATGCTGATCAGCGCGGCGCGGAGATCGGCGAGCGCTTGGCACTGGTCGAGTGTGGAGATGAGGGACTTGATGTTGACGGCGCTGGTCCCGAGCGCGACGAGGTCTCTGGGGGTCGCACGTCCGAGGGCGACGCGTCCTGCGATGCGCGCGACGTCGCAGATGGGGGCGAGCTGTTGTCCGAGTGCGTCGGCGAGGGCGCGGTCGTTCTTGAGTGCTTCGACGGCGTCGAGGCGTGCGTTGATGGCGCTGGGTTCTCTGAGCGGAGCGCTGAGCCAATGGCGGACCATGCGTTTGCCCATTGGGGTGCGGAGGACGCAGCGGGTTCCGGTGTGGGACGCGAGGAAGACTCCGGCGAGGGAGCCCTCGACTTTGTTTCCACGGATGGTCTGCTCGATTTCGAGGGCGCGGAGACTGGTCGCGTCGATGGTGCAGGTGGTGGCGCGGTCGATGAGGGTGGGTGGTTGGAGGTGGTCGAGGGTGGAGCGCTGGCGCTGGAACTCTGAGCCGCTGGTGGCGTTGGTGGATTCGCGATCGACGGCTTGGGTTTGGCGGAGATAGCGGAGGACGACTCCGGCGGCGCGGATGGAGATGAGGTCGTCGGAGAGTCCGAAGCCGGCGGTGGTCGCGGATCCGAACTGGTCGTGGATGACCTCGAGGGCTTCCTCTTTGCGGAACTGCCAGCTGGGTTGTCCGGTCCCAGAAACGCTGAGGGCGTCGAGGATTTTTTGGGTTCTTGGTGGGGTTTGGGCGAGGGAGGACTGGGCGAAGAGGAGCTCGCGGACTCCGGTGCGTGCGAGCTGGTCGATGCAGTCCTGTGGGGAGCCGTCGAAGACTTGGAATCCTCCGGTGGAGAGCTCGACGATCGCGATCCCGGCGTGGTGGTCGTCGTCGAAGGCGATCGCTCCGAGGTATGCGGACTGCTCGTCGAGCATGAGTGCTTCGTCGACGAGGGTGCCTGGGGTGACGACCTGGGTGACGCCGCGCTTGACGACGCCTTTGGCTTCTTTGGGGTCTTCGAGCTGGTCGACGACGGCGACGCGGTATCCGGCGTCGATGGCTTTCTGGAGGTAGTTGGATTTTTGGTGGTGGGGGACTCCGGCGAACGGGATGTTGCTTGAGCGCGTGGTGAGGGAGAGTCCGAGGTCGCGGGAGAGGTTGACGGCGTCGTCTCCGAAGAGTTCGTAGAAGTCACCCATGCGGAAGAAGAGCACACACTCTGGGTGCTCTTTCTTGATCGCGGTCCATTGCCGCATTGCTGGTGTGTCCCACGGGTCCTTTGGCATCGAACAGACAGGATAGCACGGCTCGGTTGAAAGCCCAAAGGGATTCGATGATGGAAGTGAAATCGGTCGTGGAAAACAACAACCGCCCGGCGAGGGAAACCGGGCGGTGTTGCTGGAAATCAAGTTTCCAAGAGAGACGGCGTCCCGCTTGGGGACGCCTGGGGGAGACGGGTTTAGTCGAGTCCGAGTGACTCGATGTAGTCCTTGGCGGGGCGGAGTCCGACGAGTGTTTCGAGGACTTGTCCGTTCTGGAAGATCAGGACTGTTGGGATTGAGGAGACGCCGAACTTGGCGGCGAGTGAGGGGTTGTCATCGACGTTGAGCTTGGCGATATTTGCTTTGCCTTCAAGGTCTTGTGCGAGCTGCTCGATGGTGGGTCCCAGCGCTCGGCATGGGCCGCACCATGGCGCCCAGAAATCGACGAGGGTGGGGGTGTCGGAGTTGATGAGCGCGTCGAAGTTGTCTTCGGTCACTTCGATGGCTTTGTGTGTGGTGGTTTGGTCGCTCATGGGAGTCCTTTCGTCATGGTGTGGGGTTGTGGTTCGAAGGGATAAACAGCTAGACCGATTGTTCTATTCCATGACGGCGGGGAGTTTTTACTTGCTGGCGCGTTCCAGGAGGATCTCAGCGATGCTCAAGGCATCGTCGGCTGGGGTGCGTGCTTTGGCTTGGCGCGCGACGCACGATGCTCCTGAAGCGAGGAGCGCGAGGCGGCGGGAGAGTTCTTCAGGGTTCTTGAGCATTGCTTTCTGGCAGAGCTCGAGGAAGATGGCGGTGAGGCGCTGGAGGTGTGCGAGCGCGGCTTGTGCGGGTGCGGAGTCGTGGTTTGGGAACTCAGCGACGGCGGCTTGGAACATGCAGCCGCAGAACTCGGGGTCTTGGTACCACTCACCCAAGGCGCGGAAGATCGCAAGGATTTGCTCGTAGGAGTCGCTGCTGGCTTCGAGGGCGTACTGCTTGATGCGTTCCATCATGAGCGTGGAGCTCTGGTTGAGGACCTCGACGATGAGTTGGTCTTTGGATCCGAAGTTGTTGTAGAGGGTCATCTTTGCGACGCCTGCTTTTTCGAGGATGCGATCGACTCCGGTGGCGTGGAATCCCTCGCTCTCAAAGAGTTCGCGTGCACAAGTGAGAACGAGATCGCGTTTGGAGCTTGCCATTTTAGAATCCTTTTAAAAAACTTTAGGATTAGACGGAATACTTAGAACGATCAGTCTATTGTATTCGTAGAACGAGTATCTGCAAGAGCTCAGATATGAAGTCTCGTTTCTGGACAGAACGAATCGAATACCATTTCCTGCTCAGAGTCGCCTGGATGGTCCGGGCGGCTCTGTTTTTCGAACTGAGTTCACGAACTAAACAGTTACAGAATAGTAGGTCAATTAACCTAACGCATCTTTGCGAGACTCTTGGTCAAATCTAGGGAGCAATACACCCTAATTTGAGTGGGAGGGTATTTTTGCGTTTTTGGGCGATACTGTTGCGGCGTGAGTGATCCAGATGAGCGTCCAATTCGGGGAATTCTGAGCATTAATAAGCCTAAGGGGCTGACCTCGATGATGGTCTGCAGGGTCGTCAAAGGGCGGCTCAAGACGGGCGGGGCTCCCAAGAAGGTCAAGGTGGGGCACGGCGGGACGCTTGATCCGCTGGCGAGCGGGGTGCTGGTGGTGCTGATCGGCAAGGCGACGAAGCAGCAGGATCGGATCATGGGGACGAAGAAGGCGTATCGCGCGGTGGTGGATCTGGCGCACACGACCGAGTCGTGCGATATGGAGTTTGAGCCGATCCCGAGCGTGATTGAGCGCGAGCCGACGCTTGAGGAAGTGCGCGCGGTGTGCGAGCGGTTCGTGGGTGATATTGAGCAGGTGCCTCCGATGTACTCGGCGGTGTGGGTGGACGGCAAGCGCGCGTATGAGCTGGCGCGGGATGGGGTTGAGGTGGAGCTCAAGTCGCGCGTGATCCGGATTGATTCGATCGAGATCGTGCGGTATGAGTGGCCGATGCTTGAGATCGATATCCGGTGCGGGAAGGGGACGTACATCCGATCGCTGGCGCGTGATCTTGGGGTTGAGCTTGGGGTTGGGGGGATGCTCGCGTCGTTGGTGCGGACGGAGGTGGGGGATTTTTCGCTTGAGGATGCGATGGAGCTTGAGGATGTGCCGAGTCCTTTGGATCCTTGGGATCTGCCTCAGGGTGGGCTTGAGTAGGTTGTGGTTGCTTTAGTCGGCGGGGTCCCAGACTTCGTTGGTGTCTTGTCCGTCGCAGACTCGACGGATGTTGAGGTAGGCGAGGGTGGATGAGCAGAAGAGAAGACTCAGGACGTAGCCGGCGACGATGAGCTGGAGCGCGGCTCGTGAGAGGGCGATGATGCGGTGGGCGAAGGGTTCGGTGGCGCTCATGTCTTCGGTGCCGATGAGTACGCGTCTTCCGGCGTCGTTGGTGAGTGAAGCGGTGAGTCCGTCGGCGATCTCGATGGACCATCCGGCGAGGGTGGCGACGACGGTGGTGATGGTGGTGCCGAGGATGACGAGGATGAGTGTGTAGAGGGCGAGTCGGATGGGTTTGGCGATGATGTAGGCGTAGGCGCGTTGGAGGGCGTCGAAGCCGTCGGTGCCTTCGATGGCGAGCGCGGAGATGGAGAGGGGGAGGGTGATGATGTGGAGGGTGAGCGTGCAGGCGATGAGGATGGAGACGATGAGCGCGAGGAGGTAGAGGACGCCTCCGAGCATGTTGACGACGGGGAGTCCGAGGGGGAGTCCCAGGATCATGACGAAGAGCGCGAGGATGGCGACGAGGAGGAGTGGTCCGAGTGTGGTGAGCGCGGTTTGTCGGATATTGAGGAGTGCTGCGGAGAGGGCGCTGGCGGTGTCGGTGTGACGGCCGTGGGCGTACTGGATGCTTGCGGAGCGGGTGATGGCGAATCCGAAGACTCCGAGGGTGAGGAGGATGGGGATGAGGAGCGCGGCGCTGATCCAGGGGGATTCGGTGAGCTGGAGGGTGTAGTAGCGTCCGGTGTGGGCGAGGCGCTCGATGAAGACGCTTGGGTTGAGCGACATCATGGAGGCGAGGACGGATTCGAGTCCTTGGGAGTGGGGGATGGCGGCTTCGGATTGCTGGGTGTTGAAGATGTATTGGTGGAGCGAGCTGACGAGGATGATGACGAAGGCGCATCCGGTGCCGAGGAGCCAACGCGGCGGGGCGAAGGCCATCGCGGGGGCTTTGAGGAGGGTTGGCCAGAGGAGACCGGCGGTGAGGTCTTCGAGGAGCACGCGTGGCTCGCGGGTGCGGGAGGATTGGGGCTGATTTGGCTGATGGAGTGTGCTCATTGCATGATGCTACCCGATGGCGGTTGCTTTGGCGCGGTTGATCGCCGATGATGGTGGTATGAAGAAAGCTGTCTGGATCTGGATTGTGCGTGTGATCTCGCTCTGTGTGCTCGGACCGATCGCGGGGGGGTTGATGAGCTCGCTGCGTGGGGTGGATGGATCGGTGCATGCGACGGCGCTGGTTTCCGAGTCCATGATCGGCGGGGTGTTTGCGCTGATCGGTGCGTTCTTCCTCGCGATGCTTGGTGGGATTCTTGGGACGAAGACGGTGTCGCTGCGTGAGGGGGTGCTCAATACGGGGCTGGTGATCGCTTGGGGTGCGTGGGGTGCTGGTCAGGTGGGCGAGGCGCTGCGTGGGTCGCCGGAGTCTGGATCGCTGGTGATGCTCGCGGTGGAGGGGGCGGTCGTTGTGGTGCTGGGGGTGTGGGTGCTGATGGTGCTCACGAAAGTCGCTGGGGCGGGGCGGGATGATGATGGGCACGATTCGTGTGTTCGATTGTCGGGGGCGTCGATCGGTCAGATGAAAGAGAACGCGGCGGGGCACGGGCTGTTGGTTTTGATCGGATTGGTTGTATCGATGGTGCTGGTGTGGCTGCAGGTGCAGAGTGATCTTTCGGGGCAGGCAGTTTGGGGCGGGTTTGTTGGGGCGGCCGCGGCTGGGGTTGCGGGGGGCTTTGTGATTAAGAATCACTCAATGAAGAAGGAACGCGCCGGGGAGGCGGACATGTCGCTGGTTCCGGTGCTGCTTGGGGTGATGCTGGGGGCGGTGGTTGGGCCTGTGGTTTCGATGGTGATACCTGGCGGGGGGAAGATTCTGGATGCGATCGCGTCTGGTGAGGCGCCGGGGTGGATGCTGATGTCTTCGCTGGCGTGGGCTGGCGGGGCGCTGATTGGGGTTCCTGTGGGGTATTCGTGGGTGGAGTCGTCGGTCGCTCGTCAGCAGGCGGCGCACGCGGCGGCGTAAGCGTTGATTTGGGTGGAATAAGGCGGTCGTGATCGGGAGTTGTTGAGACTCATCGGCGAAGCTCGTGCGGAAACGGGTTTCGTTTCGTGCGTCCGTCTAGAATGGTTGAGCGAACTCAATCCCGGCGGATCGGCCGAGGATACACGACGATACTTTGAACGCTTGGAGGCGAGCTTGTCTTGCACAACTGATTGTAATCAAGGGACTTCTCAACACACTACTGCTTCGGCTGGGACACAGAAGGCGGGGATGCCTGACGTGCAGGGGAGTCAGGACGATCGGATGGTTGCGATCGATAAGGTGGGTGTGAAGGAAGTGGTGTATCCGATGCGTCTTGCGACGCGCGACGGCGGTGAGCAGACGGCGGTGGCGAACATCAATATGTATGTGGCGCTGCCTCAGGAGAAGAAGGGGACGCATATGTCGCGTTTCCTGGAGGTGCTCAATGAGCATCAGTGCTCGCCGTTTCGTCCGGAGGACATCCCGACGATTACCAGAGCGATCAAGGAGCGTCTCAACGCGAGCGAGGCGCACTTTGAGGCGTCGTTTACGTACTTCATTGAGAAGCCTGCTCCGGTGACGGGGCAGAAGGGGCTGATGAACTACGAGGTGACGTTTGAGTGCACGGCCAACAGTCACGAGGACTTCGTGATGACGGTCGCGGCTCCGGCGACGAGCTTGTGTCCTTGCTCCAAGGAAATCTCGGAGTACGGGGCGCACAACCAGCGGTGCCGAATCGCGGCGGCGGTGCGGACCGAGGGGTTCATGTGGATCGAGGATCTGGTTGAGCAGCTCGAAGCGGCGGCGAGTCATCCGGTCTACGCGGTGCTTAAGCGTCCCGATGAGAAGTACGTCACGGAGAAGGCGTACGAGAATCCGAAGTTCGTTGAGGACATCATCCGCGATCTGGCGCTGGGTCTGAATAACGATGATCGCGTGGTGCAGTACTCGATCTCGTCGGAGAACTTTGAATCGATCCACTCGCATAACGCGTACGCGGAGATCGAGCGGGACAAACGCGCCCCCCAAAGTTGAGATCACGGCTGGCGTGAATTGAGGTTTCATTGCCTTGATTTGGGTTTGATTGGAAGTTGATCCCGAACAGTTGATTGGGCCGATCGTGTACCATGGTGGGGGTCGTGGTCAATGCGTTGGGTCTGGTTGGCGGTGATGATGCGGGCTGTGTATAAGCTCATTCCGAGTATGTTCCATCGGCGGCTGGTGCTGTTGATGGTGGCGGTGTGTCTGGGGTTTTCGGGGTTATTGTCTCGGATGTTCTGGATGACGGTGGTGGAGGGGGATTCGGCGCGGGCGCTTGCGGAGTCGCGGCTGATCAGGCGGACGTGGCTCCCAACGACGAGGGGGCGGGTGCTGGATCGGACGGGGCGGGTGCTGGCGTATGACCAGGCGAGTTATGATGTCGCGATTGATTATCCGGTGCTCAGCGGCGAGTGGGCGTTGACACGCGCCAAGCGGTATGCACGCAAGGCGCACAAGGATCGGTGGGACCTGTACGACGATCAGGAGCGGGATGCGATCGTTGAGAACTATCGTCGGATTTACCAGGAGCATGTCGAGGCGTCGCTGCGGACGATCGCGGCGTACACAGGGGTGGGGCTCGATGAGGTTCACGAGCGTCGTCAGGAGATCGTGGATCGGATCGAGGGGCAGCACCGGCAGATCATCGAAGCACGCGTCCGCAACGATGTTGAGGAACGCGAGCGTCAGGGATATGTGGTGACAGATCGGGACCTTGATCGGTACGTCAAGAAGGCGTCGCAGAAGATCAAGGAGCAGACGATCTCGCATCCGGTTGTTGAGGGTGTGCGTGATGCGGTGGGGTTTGAGCTCATGCGCATGACCACGCGCGAGGTTCCGGCGATGACGTACGTCGCGGGGGGGCAGGCGGCTCTTGAAGAGATGATCCCGCTGTTTCCGGGGATGGAGATCTCGGACAACACTCGGCGCGTGTATCCGTTTGAATCGCAGGCGGTGGTTCTGGATCGTTCGCAGTTCCCGCTTCCATTGCGGAGCGAGGAGGTCGTCCGGGTTCGGGTGGAGGATCTGGGATCGCTGGTGCTGGGGCGCGTGCGGGACAGCGTGTATAAAGAGGACGCGGATAGAAGGCGGCTGGCGCTGGACTCGGACAGTTGGCTGCGCGAGGTCGCGCTGACGGACGAGGGGGTTGATCGGGGGCGGTATCGCGAGGATGATCGCGTGGGGCACACGGGGGTAGAGTCGGCGATGGAGCATCGGTTGCGTGGACTGCGGGGGCTGCGGACGGAGCATCTGCAGACGCGGGGGGTGAGCGAGATTGCGCCTGATGCGGGGCAGGATGTGGTGCTGACGCTTGATATGGCGCTGCAGGCGCGTGTGCGTGCGGTGCTTGATCCGGCGGTGGGGTTGACGCGGGTGCAGCCTTGGCATGAGAACGAGTACATGGCGGTGGGGACGGAGCTTGACGCGGCGGCGGTGGTGCTTGAGGTCGCGACGGGGGAGATTCTGGCGATGGTCTCGACGCCTGTCGCGCCGAGGGATGGGGACTGGGGTCGGCTTGGGCTGAGTAGTGATGAGGCGGTGGAGCGTTTTCGTGAGGAGCGGTCTCCTTATGTGAATCGTGCGATTAGTAAGCCGTACCAGCCGGGATCGGTGGCCAAGGCGTTGGTGCTGTGCGGCGCGAGCAAGCTTGGGTTGTATGCGGAGGGTGAGCGGATCGAGGCGACGGGGTCGTTGTATCCGGATCGTCCGACGATGTTGCGGTCTTGGATTTTCCGCAAGTATCCTGGGATGACGCACTTTGATCAGCTCAAGCGGCATCCCGATGGAACGGACGCGTTGATGGTGTCGTCCAATGTGTTCTTCTTTAAGCTCGGCGAGCGGCTGGGTCCCAAGGGGATTGACGAGGTGTACTCGATGTTCGGGGTTGGGGTCCCGATCGAGCTTGAGATTGGTTCTTCGTGGGCGGGATCGACGGGGGTGTTTGATGGGAAGGGCGGGACGCTCCCGATCAGTCCGGAGGACGCGATCCAGATGGGGATTGGTCAGGGGCCGATCACGTGGACTCCGTTGCATGCGGCGGATTCGTACGCGACGATTGGGCGTGGTGGGTTCATGATGAAGCCGAGGATTATTCGGGAGGGGGGGATGCCTGAGGTGAGCAATATTGGGATTCCGGGGTGGGCGATCCAGCAGACGCTCAAGGGGTTGTTCGAGGTGGTGAACAACAGCGAGTTCGGTACGGGCGAGCATGTGACGTACGGGACGATTCGGGATCCGGTATTTAATGTGCCTGGGGTTGATGTGTGGGGGAAGACTGGGACGGCGACTTCTTCGCCTCTCGTGATGGATCTTGATGGAGATGGTCCGATGGACGCGCAGGTGGTCCGTAAAGGGGATCACTCGTGGTATGTGTCGCTGGTGGGGCGCGAGGGGGCGGCTCCGGAGTACGCGGTCGCGGTGGTGGTGGATTATGGTGGTTCGGGGGCGCGGGTTTCGGGGGCGATTAACAACCAAGTGATCTGGGCGCTGGTGGATGAGGGGTATCTGCCTGAGGTGAGCGAGGAGCAGGTCGCGGGGGGGGATCGATGAGCACGTATTCGAGGGATCCTGTGTGGATGCGCGCGATCCGCGGCGCGGGGTGGAGCGATCAATCGGTGTGGAGCGCGGTGAAGGTGATGAACGCGGCGTGGTTCACGCTGATCGCGTCGCTGGTGCTGACGCTGATCGGGATCTACTCGATTGATCTCGCGGAAGGGAGCGTGTCGGTGAGCTCGTCGAGCGGTGGGGGCTTGGCGGCGGAAGCGATGAAGCAGGTGGTGTTTTTGATTGTGGGGTTGATGGCGTGCGTGGTGATCGCGCTGCCTCACTACAAGGTGGTGGGGTTGTTTTCTGTTTTGATGTATCTGGTGGGGCTGGGGTTGTTGATTTTCCTTTTGGTTCCTGGGGTTCCGAGTTGGCTTGTGACTCCAAGGAACGGGGCGAAGGCGTGGATCAATCTGGGGGTGGCGGACTTTCAGCCCTCTGAGGTGATGAAGATCGCGTTTGTGCTTTTGGTGGCGCGGTATATGCGGTATCGCTCGGCGCATCGGCAGTTCAAGGGGTTGATTGTGCCTGGGATCATCGCGGCGATCCCGGTGGGGTTGATTACGCTGCAACCTGATCTGGGGACGGCGAGTTTGTTTGTGCCTGCGCTGTTTGCGATGCTGATCGCGGCGGGGGCTCGGCTGCGGCATCTGACGTTGATTGTGGTGTGCGCGGCGCTGGCGGCTCCGGCGGCGTATCCGATGCTGCGTCCGCACCAGAAGGCGCGGCTGGTGGGGATTGTCAAGCAGTTTCAGGGGGACGACTCGGCGTCGCACGACATTAACTATCAGAGCACGCGGGCGCAGACGCTCATCGGCGCGGGGCAGCTGAGCGGGATTGATGCGGCCGAGGCGCGGGCGATTGTGCGGTACAACGCGCTGCCTGAGGATCATAATGACATGATCTTTGCGGTGGTGGTGGATCGGTTCGGGTTTGTGGGCGGGGCGTTGGTGCTGTGCATGTATGGGATGTGGATCGGGGGGGCGCTGCTGGTGGCGGCGAGTTGCCGGGACCCTCTGGGGCGGATGATCGCGGTGGGGATTCCGGCTTTTATTGCGGCGCAGGTGCTTATTAATGTGGGGATGAACCTCGGGATGCTCCCGATCATCGGGATCACGCTACCCTTTGTGAGTTATGGCGGGTCGAGTTTGCTGACCTGCTGGGTGATGACGGGGCTGATTGTGAATGTCGCGCTTCACCGACCTAGACCGCCTTACAGGGCTTCATTTGAGTACGCGGATGACGATGGACCACCAGGAAACAGCATGCAACCAACGAGGCCTTATGGACGAGCAGCGGGATTCTCGGGGCGCGCGATCACACGATAAGAAGATGGGTGATCCGATCGCGTTTGCGGACGATCTGCGGGCGCTGGTTCCCAGCGATGCGTGGATTGCGCGGACGCGGGAGTTCGGGATCGAGCTTGAGGATCGGGAGATCGAGCTGCTGGGGAAGTACCTCGCGGCGCTGATGGATGTGAATACGCGGACGAACCTGACGGCGATCCGGGATGCGGAGCAGGCGTGGGATCGGCATATCTTTGATGCGCTGACACTGGTGGGGGTGCTGCATGAACTGCCTGAGTCGGAAGGACGCAAGCGGGTGATTGATGTGGGGTCTGGTGGGGGATTGCCTGGTGTGCCTTTGGCGATCGTAATGGGGGATGTGGACTTTGTGCTGCTCGATGCGACGAAGAAGAAGACGGACTTTATTGCTCGGTGCTCCCAGTGGTTGGGGCTTACGAACCTGTCGGTGATCAATGGTCGCGCGGAGGGCGTGGGTCAGGACAAGGCGCATCGGGGGATGTACGACGGCGCGATGGCGCGTGCGGTGGGGAAGGTCGCGATGATCGCTGAGCTGACGGTCCCGATGGTGAAGGTGGGGGGCTTGGTGGTGCTGACCAAGGGCGAGCAGGCGGACGAGGAGCTTAAGCAGGCGAAGAAGGCTCTGCATATGTTGCACACGCATCATGTGGGGACGGTGGAGACGCCTACGGGGCGGGTGGTGGTGCTTGAGAAGCAGCGGACGACGCCGAAGATGTATCCGAGGCGGGACGGGGAACCGAAGCGGTCGCCGCTTGGAGTGGGCGGAGTGGGGAACTCGTGAGTCACGATGTTGAGATGTTGCTGGGGGCGGGTGGACCGATCGCGGAGCGGTTGGGGGAGGGGTATGAGCCTCGTGATGAGCAGCTGACGATGGCGGGGGCGGTGGATCGCGCGATGGAGTCGCGGGGGCATCTGTTTGTGGAGGCGGGGACGGGGGTCGGGAAGAGCTTTGCGTATCTGGTGCCTGCGATTGTGCGGGCGATGCGGGAGCGGACGAAGATTGTGATCGCGACGAACACGATCGCGCTGCAGGAGCAGCTGGTGAAGAAGGACATCCCGCTGCTGCTTGATGCGCTGGCGGGGTTGAGTGGGGAATACGCGGACGAGGAGCGTCCGATCAAGGCGGTGCTGGTCAAGGGGCGCGGGAACTACATGTCGATCCGCCGTCTGCGCCTCGCAAGCGAGCGGCGGAACAAGTTGTTTTCCGATGGTCCATCGCGGAGGTCGCTCGATGTGATCGAGGACTGGGCGTACGGGACGGAGGACGGGACGCTGAGCACGCTGCCTCCGGTGGAGCGGATGGGGGTGTGGAGCAGTGTGCAGTCGGACTCGACGAACTGCATGGGGCGCAAGTGTCCGCATCACGCGGATTGCTTTTATCAAGAAGCGCGGAGGGACATGGAGGATGCGGATCTGCTGATCTGCAACCACGCGTTGTTCTTCTCGGATCTGGCGCTGCGGATGCAGGGGACTGGGTTTCTTCCGGAGTATGACCATGTGGTGCTCGACGAGGCGCACGGCGTTGAGGATGCGGCGGCGGATCACTTTGGGTTGTCGCTGAGCGAGGGACGCGTGAACTTCCTGCTGCGTCAGTTGTATCAGGAGCAGACGCAGCGGGGGTATCTGGCGCAGTTGTCGCTGGTGACTGGAGATATTGAGCCGGTGGATAAGGCGGTGCAGCTGGTGCGCGAGGCGCAGCGGTGCAGCGAGGCGTTCTTTGATGCGCTCAATCGCAAGATGGTGAGCGGGGAGCTGGTCAATGGGCGCGTGCGAGCGCCTGGGATTGTTCCCAATGTGCTCAGTGATGCGATGAACGATCTGTACCTGCGTCTGAAGCGGCTGCGGGATGATGTGGTGAGCGAGGCGGATCGGTTTGAGCTCAACGCGTTCGCGGTGCGCGCGAAGGAGATCGCGGATCAGGCGGAGACGCTCATCGAGCAGACGGCTGAGAAATGCGTGTACTGGATTGAGACCTCGGGGCAGCCTGGCAGGGGCGGGGTTCGGGTGACGCTCGCGTGCTCGCCGACGGAGGTCGCGCCGTTGCTGAAGGAGCATCTGTTTGGGACGGATGCGTCCGTGGTGCTGACCTCAGCGACATTGACGACGCGGGAGGTGGAGGCGGACGAGACGCCGGAGCATGCGGAGACGGCGTTTATGCATGCGCTGACTCGGCTTGGTGGTGAGGGGGCGAGCACGCTGCAGCTTGGGAGTCCGTTTGAGTATGTGTCGCAGGTCGAGGTGTTTGTGGACACGAGTGTGCCGACTCCGAAGCGGGGTTCGGTGAATATGAACGGCGAGAGCTTCGAGGATGCGATCGCGTCGCGGATTCATGATCATGTGGTGGCGACGGACGGCGGGGCGTTTGTGCTGTTCACGAGTTTCAAGCTGTTGTATCAGACGGCGCAGGAGCTTCGGCGATCGTTTGAATCGATGGGGTACGGCGTGTGGGTGCAGGGGAAGGATGGGCCTCGCACGCAGATTCTTGAGGAGTTCAGGGAGCATGATCGCGGGGTGTTGTTCGGCGCGTCGAGTTTCTGGCAGGGGGTGGATGTGCGCGGCGATCGGTTGCGGAATGTGATTATTACACGGCTTCCGTTTGATCCTCCGGATCGTCCGATTGTGGAGGCGCGGAATGAGTTGATCCGTGAGCGTGGGGGTGATCCGTTCCGGGATGATTCGCTGCCCAGGGCGGTGATCCGGTTTAAGCAGGGGTTTGGGAGGTTGATCCGCTCGAGCAGTGATCGCGGGCGTGTGGTGGTGCTTGATCCGCGGATCGTGACGACGGGGTACGGACGCGCGTTTCAGAAGGCGATCCCTGGGGGGGTGGAGCTTGTGAAGCTGGGGAGCGGGGTCTGAGGCGGGTTGGAAAGTGGGGGAACCCCTCCTATCGTCTGGGTTCACGCGATGGGGCGTGATTGGCGGAGATTTATCGATGCTCGGACGGGTTTTTAAGGCGTATGACATTCGTGGGACGTATCCGGATCTGCTGACGGATCGGATGGGTTGGCAGATCGGGTGTGGGTCGGCTCGGTTCTTGCTCGAGGATGCGGAGAACGATGGTGAGTCCACGCCGATGATGCGGAACGTGGTCATCGGGCGGGATATGCGGAAGTCTTCTCCAACTTTGCGAGAAGAGCTGGTGCGTGGCTTGACGTGCTATGACGCGAGCGTGATCGATCTGGGGTTGATTGATACTCCCATGATGTACTTCGCGATTAACTACCTGGATGCTTCGGGCGGTGTGGTGATTACTGCTTCGCATAATCCTCCTCAGTACAACGGGTTCAAGATTTCCAAGCGCAAGGCGAAGCCGGTCGGTGAGCAGACGGGATTGGATCTGGTTCGCAAGTACGCGGCGATGGTGGATAAGAACGCGGAACCGAATCCCAGCGCGATTGTTGAGGAGCGGGACCTGTGGGGGCCGTACTCGAAGCATGTGCTCAAGTTCCTCGATCTGGGGGAGCACAGCGCGGACAATCCGATGAAGATCGTGGTCGATGCGTCCAACGGCATGGCGGGGATGATGTGTCCGAAGGTCTTCGGGAAGAACGGCGAGAACGTTGAGGGGCTCGAGATCATCGAGATGAACTTCGACATTGAGTCGGGTGAGATGGCGCACGAGCCAAACCCATTGGTTGCATCGAATCTTGAGCAGCTGCAGGGGGCGGTGATTGAGCAGGGGGCGGATCTGGGGCTGTGCTTTGATGGGGATGCGGATCGGTGTGTCGCGGTCGATGAGAAGGGGCAGATTGTGCCTTGCGATCAGATGACAGCGCTGCTGGCGTCGTTCTTCCTGGAGCAGGAACCCGGCGCTTCGATCGTGTACGACCTGCGCTCGACCAAGGCGGTTGAGGAAGAGATCGTGAAGCACGGCGGGAAGCCGTTGCGTGGTCGCGTGGGGCACGTGTTTATGAAGGCGCTGCTCGCGGAGAATAAGGCGATCTTTGGCGGCGAGCTTTCGGGTCACTTCTACTTCCGCAAGAACTTTAACGCGGACAGCGGCGCGATCGCGATGTGTACGTTCCTTTCGGTGCTCGCGAACAGCGATAAGAAGATGAGCGAGCTGATCAAGCCGATGGCGCGGTACAAGCAGTCGGGGGAGATTAACTTCGAGAACGAGGAGTCGCAGGAAGCGATCGAATCGGTCATGGAGTTCTACGCGGAGAAGTGCGAGATCGATGAGCTCGACGGGATCACGGTTGATTGCTTCGAGGATGAGGGCTGGTGGATGAATATCCGCATGTCCAACACGGAGCCGCTGCTGCGACTGAATGCTGAGGCGAAGGATCAGGAGACGCTTGATCGGATTCTCGCGGAGGTTTCACCGATGCTTGGGCATCGCGTGGCGCACTGATTGGGCTGCAGAGGGCGAGTTGATGGTCAGATTGGCGAAAAATCGCCGATATGATCGTGTATGAATCTTTCCCAGTTCTTCGAGCATTGGTCGATTGTTGAGAATCCTTTCCGGGGGGAGGAGGCGCGGCATGACTCGATCTTTGCGCGGATGGGGATTTCGAGCACGGTGACACGTCCTGTGCGGAGTGAGCCGGCGCCTGGGGAGGTGGAGCTGACGCGGCAGGGGACGTCGAGCACGCACTCGGACTTTGAGAAGATTCTTGGGGAGCTGCATCAGCCCTCGACTTCGATCGTGTTTGGGGAGAAGGGCGCGGGGAAGACGGCGATCCGTTTGCAGATCGCGGGGCGCATCGGACGGCACAACGAGGACTTCCCGGACAACAAGGTGTTCATGATTCCGTATGACGATCTGAACGCGATGCTGGATCACTATGTGGAGCGCGGGGGGAAGAAGGACAATCCGTTTTCGGGTGTGCGTCTGGTGGATCACATGGACGCGATGATCTCGATCGGGGTGGGTCGGGTGCTTAACGCGGTGCTTCCGGGTCCGACGGACCCTCCGGCGGCGAATCTTGGGGAGGGGGCCGGGAAGCGGGCGCGGAAGATGCCGGCGCTGATCCGGCGGGATTTGTTGTTGCTGCAGTCGGTGTATGACACGAACGATCCGAGCGGGGCGCGGACGGCAAGGCTGCGGCAGCTCTTGAAGATGCCCGGCGGCGGGCACGGGGCGCTGACGGTCATCGGAATGTGGCTGGGGTGGATGCCCGCGGTGGCGCTGTTTGGGTGGTTGCAGTTCTATTCGGGGTGGGATCCGAGCGGGATTCTCTTTGGCGCGGCGCAGATCGGGTCTGGGGTGCTGCTGCTGTTGTGGTTGGTGCTGCTTGGGAAGGCGCTGGTGCTGGATCGGCTGGTGATCAATCGCATCGCGAGCAAGGTGCATCGGCAGCTTCGGATGGTCCCGCGTCCGGCGAGCGGGTTCTTGGGATCGCTGCGGCGGATGCCTGGGAGTGTGCTGGGATCGGGAGAGCTTCCGACGACGGACAGCGATGAGCAGCGGTACGCGATGTTTGCTCGTCTGCGGCGGGTGATCGCGGAGTTTGGGTTTACGGGGATCATGGTCGTGATCGATCGGGTGGATGAACCCACGCTGATCAATGGGGACACGGATCGGATGCGCAGTCTGATCTGGCCGATGCTCAACAACAAGTTCTTGCAGCTCGATGGGGTGGGGCTCAAGATGCTGCTCCCGATCGAGCTTCGGCATGCGCTGTTTAAGGAGTCGAGCGCGTTCTTCCAGGAGGCGCGACTGGACAAGCAGAACATGATCGAACGACTCGCGTGGACGGGGGCGATGCTCTATGACCTGTGCAATGCTCGATTGGCGGTTTGTCGTCCGGCGACATCTCCGCCGCTGGCGCTGGTGGATTTGTTTACCGAGGATGTGACGCGGGGTGATGTGGTCGAGGCGCTGGGGGCGATGCAGCAGCCTCGCGATGCGTTCAAGTTCATGTACAGATGTCTCAATGAGCACTGCGCGAGCGTGACGGCGGACGAGGGTTCGTGGCGCATCCCGCGGCATGTGCTCGATCAGGTGCGACGCGATGAGAGTGAGCGGGTGATGCAGCTGCAGCGCGGGATTCGGCCGGCGTGATGATGCTGCTGACTTACAGGATGTTCCATACTTTCAAAGTAAGTCAGATCCGACTGGATACGGATACACGCCGTACGAGTATTGAACCGAGTATCTCTGAGCTTGAGTTCGATGTGTTGTCTCGAAGAGTGAATGGTACAAAGCCATGCATTACTCTCAAGAGCAAGCATTCGGGATTACGGGATAATTTATTGCCTCGTGTTGTGGTTGAGTATGAACAAGATGGGGACGAGGTTTGTGCTGAGCTCAGGGCGCGCTTTCCAGTCGTTTTCATTCTTGTTTTTATTGCCGTGCCGTTGTTCCTTGCGTTTGCTATTCTCGTTCCGATTATTGATCAGAAAGAGTTCGAGAATCCTGGCTGGTTTATGGCGTGGGGGAGTGTCTGTGCTGCATGCCTTTTAATCGCAGCGATGTTTGCGAACAAGTGGCAAGGTCGGCGGATATTCACTGGTTACTTCATTCAGCAGGTGTTCTTGAGATTCGCGCAACGCGATTAGCGGATTCGTTTGAGGCGTGCGTATTCGAGGACGAGGGTCTTTCGGCCGACGGCTTTGAACTCGATGATGACGCGGGCGTTCTGGCCTGGGGTGGTTTTCATGACCACGCCTTCTCCGAACTGGGGGTGGGAGACGGTGCATCCGACGGGGAACTGGTTGGTGTCCGCGCCTGATGACGAGCGCGACGCGGCGGGGTTGATGCTCGGGCGTGGCGGGGCTTTGCGGCTCGGGGTGACACGCGGCTGGACATTGGCGAGGCGTTTTTCTCGCGCGTCGTTGATCGCTTGGTGGTCTGGTTTGAAGTTTGCGAATGATCCAGCGCGGAAGCGGTTGGAGGGTTTGTTTGAGAATGCGTCGTCGTACTCGCCCATTCCTCCGCCGTAATCGGCGTCGGACTGATCGGAGAAGATGATGTTGTCGGATCCGATCTCTTCGAGGAAGCGGGATTTGATGGTGCGTTCGGTGATGCCTCGCACGGTTCTTCTTGCGGCGCTGGTGATGTGGAGGTGCTTCATCGAGCGCGTGATCCCGACGAATGCGAGTCGGCGTTCTTCTTCGAGCTCGGCGATGGATTCGTGGGCGCGGGAGTGGGGGAGGGTGCCTTCTTCGAGCGCGATCATCGCGACGGCGGGGAATTCGAGTCCCTTGCTCGCGTGGAGGGTCATGAGGGTGACGGCGCCCGATTCGTTGTCCACAGCGTCCGCGTCGGCGATGAGGGCGATGGATTCGAGGTACGCGCGGACGAGGGCGAGCAGCGGCGGGACAGTCCCGACGTTCCCGGCTTGCGCTTGCTCGGTGTCGGTGAAGGACGCGGGGTCGTCGGCGGGGTCGTACTCACGCTCGAAGTCGCGCGCGGAGGTGATGAGCTCGTTGAGGTTGTCGAGGCGTTCTTCGTCGGACTCAGCGCCGGACGCTTTGGCTTGCTTGGTGTAGTGGGCTTCGAGGGTGGACTCGGTGATGATGCGCTCGACGAGGTCGGCGAGGGAGGTGGAGACGGACGCGCCCATGAATGAGCCTTCTCCGGTCCAGTCGTTGACCATCTCGGTGAATTTTTTGATCGCGTTGAGGGCGCGGTCGTTGAGTCCGAGTTCCTGGGCGCGGTTGAGTCCTTCCCACAGCGTGATCCCGGCTCGGGCGCACGCGCCCTGGATCGTGTCGAGGGTGGTCTTTCCGATGCCTCGGGTCGGGGTGTTGACGACTCGCAGGAGCGAGACGGGGTCGGAGGGGTTGGCGACGACGCGGAGGTAGGCGATCGCGTTTTTGATTTCTTCGCGCTCGAAGAACGCGGTGCCGCGGGCGATTCGGTAAGGGATGGAGGACTGGCGCATCGCGTCTTCAAGGACGCGGGAGAGTGCGTTGGTGCGGTAGAAGACGGCCATGTCTTTCCAGGCGATGTTGTGGTCTTCGTTGAGCTGGCGGAACCAGTCGGCGACGAGCTCGGCTTCGTGTCGTTCGTCGTTGGTGGTGACGACGGTGATGGGTTCGCCGCCGGGTTTAGAAGTGAAGAGGGGTTTGTCTTTGCGTTTGGTGTTGTGCTTGATGAGCGTGTCGGCGGCTTTGAGGATGGGGTCGGTGGATCGGAAGTTCTCTCCGAGCATGATGACCTTGGCGCCTGGGAAGTTTTCTTCGAAGTCGAGGATGTTGGTGATGTCGGCGCCGCGCCAGCCGTAGATCGCTTGGTCGGGGTCTCCGACGACGCAGATGTTTGGTTGGTCCGGTTCGTCTTCCATTCCTGGGAGCGGCGGGGGCGCGGAGGCGAGGAGCGAGGCGATCTTGAACTGGACGGAGTTGGTGTCCTGGTATTCGTCGATGAGGAGGTAGCGCCAGCGGCTGTTGAGCTCCTGCTTGATGTCCTCGTGGGTCTCGAGCATCTTGGCGGTGTAGAGGAGGAGGTCGTCGAAGTCGATCGCGCCGGCGCCGCGGAGGGCTTGCTCGTAGGCGAGGTAGATCTTGGCGACTTGCTTCGAGTAGTAGTCGAACGCGTTGGCTTCGTATTTCTTCGCGTCCATCATCTCGTTCTTGGCGTTGGAGATGGTGGAGAGGACGGAGCGGGGCGGCCAGTTGCTGGCTTGGAGATTCATCGCTTTGAGGACGCGTTTCATCGCGGCCATCTGGTCGGCGCTGTCGTAGATGGTGTAGTCGGGTTTGAGTCCGGGGAGCTCGGCACGTTCCGCGTAGCGGCGGAGGAGGCGGGCGCAGAGGGAGTGGAAGGTGGTGATGGTGAGGCCGCGGAGTCTTGGGTCGCGCGGGGCGTCTTCGTCGAGGGCGTTTGGGCCTGCGATTTGGAGGGCGACGCGTTCGCGCATCTCTCCCGCGGCTTTGTTGGTGAAGGTCAGCGCGAGGATCGACCAGGGGGGGGTGTTGTTGGCGACGAGGTGGGCGATTCGGCGCGTGATGACGCGGGTCTTTCCTGATCCGGCGGCGGCGAGGATCAGGAGCGGTCCCTCGGTGTGGAGGACGGCGTCGCGCTGGGGATCGGTGAGTCCATCGAGGACGCCTGCATCTGGGGTATCAGGGGCGTCGTCGGGGTCGGGCATGAAGTCCGGGATGTCGTCGATGGGGATCTCAGCAGGCATCTGGATAGGGTAGGCGGGGGGATTATTTTTGCCAGTGTTTCTGGGACAACTTGAGCAGTTGTCGGCAGCGAGCTCGCACGGATGCGGCTTCGTCGTGCTCGGATGCGTGAAGGATAGCTGAGCGTGCTTGGTCGCGGAGGTTGGGGAAGTTGAGGGCGAGTTGGTACTGGCCGTTGTATGACCAGGCGCGGACGAACTTGTTGTCGCTGGATTTACAGTCGTTGATGAACTGGATTGTTGTTGCTTTGTGCTTGGATGGGATCGGGAGGTGCTCCATGATCTGGAGGATGTGGAGCTTGGATCCCCAGTGGGTGAGCTTGGGGAGGTGCTTGTAGATCTGCTGGACGAGTTGATCGGGGAGTGGGGGCGCGTCTTCTTCGAGGTGGTGCTTGAGGATCCAGGTCGCGCCGATTTCGGTTGATGGGAGCGGGATGAGATCGATGAGTTCTTGGATGAACTCTGGACGGTCCATGTGCTTTGCGTAGACGCGGGTGATGGTTGTTTTGGACTTGGTGTCCCAGGACTCGATGTCTGCTTGGAGGGTCATCGAACTGATTTTAGGTGATTAATTTTGGTCATGCGTTACTTGGTCGCGCCGGTGCCCATTCCTGGGGGCATCATGGCGTGGGGGACATCCGCGGCGCGGGTCATGAGGATGATTCCTTCGGGGAGATCCTTGGCGACTTGTGAGATCACGTCACCTTCGAGGCGGCGCGCGACGTTGGAGCGGCGGGACTTGCCGAGGATGAGGGTGTCGCAGTTGTAGGTGACGGTGTAGTCGAGGATCTCTTCTGGGATGCTGGTCGCGGTGACGTAGATGGGGACGAAGGGGACTCCGGCTTCTTTGGCGAGCATCGCGGTGGTGCCGAGCGTTTCCTGGGCGGCGGTGTCGGTCTCGATGCGCGGGCCTCGGTCGGGTCCCATGTCCAGGACGCGGATCTGGCGGACGAAGATCGCCATGAGTGTGGCGTCGCGGCGTTTGGCGAGGTCGATCGCGTATTCGGATTGGTAGCGTCCGCGTGCGGCGAGCATGATCTTGGGTTTGCTCGGATCGATCTCAGGTTTTTGGGCGAGGATGGACATCCATCCACCGCCTGGGGCTTCGATGGATTTGCCTGTTGATGCGGGTTTGAGGGAGCGGATGGTGCGGAGTCCGAGCGCCATCGCGACGAGGGTGCCGCTGAAAGCGGTGGAGATTGGTTGGGTGATCCCGATGGTGATGGTGATGGAGAGGAGGAAGAGTCCCAGCGCCCACATCGCGACACGGACTGGGGTGATGAGTTCGAGTTTGGTGTTGATGGCGCTGGAGAGGACGGTGACGGTGATCGCGCCGGTGACTCCCAGGACGTAGAGGGACGCGAGGACGGTGACGTCCTGCTCGACGAGGATCACTGCGGCGGGGATGATGATGGAGACGATGAGGCCGATATACGGCACACCTGAGTAGTTGAGTCGTGTGAGGGACTGGGGGAGTTCTCTGTCCTGCGCCATCGCGTAGAAGACGGAGACCATGGCCATGATCGCGGTGTTGGTGGCGCTCAGGAGGAGGAGTCCGAAGGTGATCCCTGCGATGTTTCCGAAGATGGTTCCGAAGCGTGGTCCGATGACATCGTTGGCGGTGTTCTGTGCGATCACGCGCATCGCGGCGTTGGTGTAGTTCCCGACCTGTCCGCGATGGGCGGCGAGGTCCTCGTAGGCGCTGAGTGATTCGGGAGTCAGCGACTGGACCTCTTCGTCGGTGAGGATGATCGGTCGTGATGTGTCGTACTGGTCGTGGGTCGAAGCGGGGAGGGTTTCGACGAACTGCTGTCGTGTTTCGGTGAGGCGCTGGTCGTCGGGGATATGGATGTCTTGGAGCTGGGTCCCGGCGACGGTGAAGGTGAGTCCGGCGAGGGCGAGTCCGAAGACGAGGTTGAGTCCTACCACCTCGATGGAGACGGGCCAGATGGTTTTTTTGGCTTCTTGCTCGACTGGTTTTTTCATCATGCCGGTCATGTTGGCGACGGCTTCGACTCCGGCGAGGGCGAGACAGATTTTGGTGAAGTTGACCCAGACGTCTTGGGGAGGGCTGTGTCTGATGTAGTCGAAGGAGATGGTCTCGATCCCTCGCGCGAATGCGGGGATCGCGATGAGCGCCATGACTGCGGATACGCCGAGGGCGACGAGGGCGATGAAAAGGGCGAACTTTCCGGCGCTTTCGGCGCCGAGCCAGTTGACGCCTCCGACGAGGATGATGGAGGCGACGGCGAGGGGGAGGACGAGGTGGTGGGGGACGTGGAAGTAGTGGAAGGCTTCGATCGCGGAGATCGAGGCGGTCATGATGTAGCCGGAGAGGAGGAGGGTTGATCCGATGACGGAGAGGGTGGGGGAGAGCTGGCGAGCGGCGGTGTAGACGCCGCCACCGTCTGGGAAGCATCGGCAGATGTGGGTGTAGGCCCACGATACGGCGAGCATGAGCAGACCGATCGCGGCGAGGTAGATGATCGAGGCGTGGGCGGTGTAGAGGAACGCGAGTCCGAGGACGTAGAGGCGTGAGGTGCCCCAATCGCCGTAGAGGAGCGGTCCGGCGTGGATCCAGCGGAGGTTACGGGGGCGTGCGTCTGTGGTGAGCATTGATCGGTGGACTCGCTGGGTCGAAAGCGTCAGTATACGACTATCGGGCGTTGTGCTGAGGGGCTGGGGCGGTGGAATGTTGGATTTGTGTGGATCTGATTGATCCGAACCCACAGAGCAGTCGTATCTTGTTACAGTTGATGTCCCGGTTTCTGTGCTCGGCAGGAACTGATCAGGGGCAATTCCTCACTGGGGTCGTTCGCTCTTTTCGGGCCCGTGTCGGCTGCCTACCCTCGGTGTGGGATACGGTTGTGGATACCGTGCTGTTTGTCGAAAGCGTTGTACTGTCTGTTGATGCGTTGAAACATGTCTCAGAATCACGATGATAACTCGGTCCCGCGTTTGCTTGATGATTCGAACATCGGCAAGACTCCGATCTCTCCGGAAGACACGGCTCCTCTAGAGGCGGGGTCGACGGATGCCGCGAGTGTTGAGGACTCCGAGAAGTCGATCATGGCGGCGACCAAGTCCGGGACGAACCTGGATACGCTGATCGGTCGTCTGGTGATCGATCAGGGGCTCGCGACGAGCGAAGAGGTCAAGCACTGCAAGACCATGGCGCGGGGCGAGGGGGACGGCCCATCGGAGAAATCGCTGGCGCATGTGCTGGTCGATAAAGAGTTCATCACCAAGCGACAGCTTGCGCGATTGCGCGAAGCGATCGAAGCGGAGCGGTCTGGGAGCAAGATCTCGGGATACAAGATCCTGGGGAAGCTCGGCGCTGGCGCGATGGCGACTGTTTATAAAGCGAAGCAGGTCTCGCTGGATCGGCTCGTGGCGCTCAAGAAGCTTCCGGAGAAGTTCTCGCAGAATCCTCAGTTCATTGAGCGGTTCTTCGCTGAGGGGCGCGCGGCGGCTCAGCTCAATCACCCCAACATCGTGCAGGCGTTTGATGTGGGGAACGAGGGGGACCTGTACTACTTCGTAATGGAGTATGTCGAGGGGCGCACGGTTCACGAGGACATTGTTGAGCACAAGCGATTCAACGAGCGTCAGGCGATCGAGATCATCATCCAGGTCGCGGAGGCGCTCGAGCATGCGCACCAGCGTGGGTTGATCCACCGCGACGTGAAACCCAAGAACATCATGATCACCAAAGAGGGTGTGGTGAAGCTCGCGGACATGGGTCTGGCGCGTGGGATCAGTGATGTGGAAGCCGCGGAAGCGGAGGCGGGTCGTGCGTTTGGTACGCCGTATTACATCTCACCTGAGCAGATCCGCGGCGAGAAGGACATCGGACCTCCGGCTGATATCTACTCGCTTGGGACGACGCTGTATCACATGGTGACCGGCGCGGTGCCGTTTGAGGGCAAGAGTCCCAGCGCGGTGATGCACAAGCATCTCAAGAGCGAGCTTGTGCCGCCTGATCATGTGAATCCGAAGCTCAGCGCTGGGATCAGCGAGGTCATCGAGATGATGATGGCGAAGAAGGTGCGTCATCGCTACCAGACGTGTACGGATCTGCTTGTGGATCTGAGGGCGCTCAAGAACGGCGAGGTGCCTCCGATTGCGCACAAGGACGTGATGGCGGAAGCGGATCTGACGGCGCTCGCTCAGGCGGAGGCGGCGATCACGACCCCGATCCAAGAGAACACGGCGAAGAAGGACAGCAATGGGGTGATTGATCGGTTGCTGTGGCCGCCGTTCTTGATCGTGCTGGCGCTGCTGTTGGGGTCGCTGATTGGCAACTTGCTGATGGCGATGTGAGCGCTTAGCTCAGTTTCACTTGACCAACGAGATCAGATATAGATGCGGCGCTTTGTTTGGTGCACCACTTGTCGAGTCCCTTGACGACTTTGCGGGGGATGCTGAGGTCGGCGAAGCTGCCTGCTCCGATCTGCACGGCGGTGGCGCCGGCGAGGATGAACTCCGCGGCGTCTTCCCATCGGGTGACTCCGCCGGCGGCGATGATGGGGGTGTTGGTGTCTTTGGTGAGCTGTGAGTAGACGAGGTGGACGAGTCGGACGGTGATGGGGTGGATCGCGGGTCCGGACATTCCGCCGGTGGTGTTGGCGAGGATTGGTTTTCTTGTGTGGACGTCGATCCCCATCGCGGGGACGGTGTTGCAGAGGGTGAGTCCGTCGACGCCGCAGTCCACGGCGACGCGTGCGAGGTCCACGATCGTGTTGGGAGTCCCGACGGTGATGGGGGAGAGCTTGACGAAGAGCTTGGTGTTTGGGGTCTGGGAACGGACGGCGGTGACGAGCTCGGTGAGGGCGGCGGGGTCAGCGCCGAACTCGAGTCCGGAGTGGACGTTGGGGCACGAGACGTTGAGCTCGATTGCGGGGATGGACTGGACCTGATCCATTGCTGACGCGATCTGGACGTAGTCTTCTATGGAGTCTCCGGCGACGGATCCGATGATGTTGGTGCTCACAGATGAGATTTTGGGCGCGATGTCCGCTTTCCAAGCGTCGAGTCCGGGATTGGCGAGTCCGATCGCGTTGAGCATGCCGGCTCGGGTCCAGGTGATGCGCGGGAAGGGGTTGCCCTCGCGTGGGTGGCGCGTGATGGATTTGGTGACGATCCCTCCGAGGAGGGTGATGTCCATGACATCATTCATTTCGTCGATGGTGCCTGCGGTGCCTGACGCGAGGAGGATCGGCGAGCGGAGTGCTATGCCGGAGAGTGAGGTCTGTAATCGCGGACTTGGGGCGTATCCCATGCCCATACAGTACGCGTGATGACCTACAGTTGCACTGCAGGTTGCACGAAAGGAGCCATGCTTTGGACCTTGATACGAGAATCAATCAGTTTCAATCTTTGATCGAGTCCGATCCGGACAACGACATGGCGCATTTTTCGCTTGGCAACGCGTTGCTTCAGGCGGAGCGGTTTGATGAGGCCGCGGCTTCGTTTGTGCGCTGCACGGAGATCAATCCGGGGATGACCAAGGGGTACGAGCTCGCGGGGCGGTCTTACATTGATTCGGGGAACACGGAGCAGGCGAAAGAGGTCTTGACCAAGGGGTACGTCGAGGCGGTCACACGCGGTGATATGCTCCCGAAGAAGGCAATCGAGGGGATGCTCAAGGAGATCGATGCACCGATCCCCGATGTGGTGCAGACCCCTGCTGAGACGGAAGATGTTGCGGGAGGGGACTTCCGGTGCGGGAAGACTGGGAAGATGGGGCATCAGATGGCGCGGGCGCCGTTCCGTAATGGGATGGGGCAGTGGATCCACGAGAATATTTCGAAGGAGACGTTCGACGAGTGGATCATGATGGGAACGAAAATCATCAACGAGCTCCGCTTGGATCTCTCGCGCGATGAGCACGACGCGGCGTATGAGTACGCGATGCGGCTGTATCTCGGATTGACCGATGAGATCTACCAGTCGGTGATGGATGGGGCGACGCCTCCGATGCCTGATGCGCAGTTTAAGGGGGTCATCGAGGACATCATGGCGATGGGCGGGCATCTGGAGAGCGAGCAGGGGAACCTGCACACACGCGTCGAGTGAGCGGGATTGGGTGGTTTTGAGTGGATCGTGATCCGGAACATCCCGATAAGCGGTCTATGCACACCGATCCAATGCTCAACCAGAACGCGCCGCTCAGCATTGTTGTTGATGAGGAACACGAGACCGAACGTGGGTGGTCGTACATCGTGACGCTCTCTTGGAAAGCACGCGGGACGAGCGAGCACGAGATCACGTTGAGCTGGGTGGATCACGATCAGCTGACTGGGGGTTTGATGCCTCCGAGTCGATTGGTCGAACGCGTCGCGAAAGTCGCGGCGACGGCGATGGGAGTGGACGAGCTTCCAAGGCGATTTGATGTGTCGTCGATGCGGCGAGCGATCCCGAGCTTTGAGCAGCTGCTCTCGAAGTGAATCTGCTGAATCTGCTGCGGGATGCTACAGTGGGGCTGCAGGGATGCACCCTCTGGAGTTGATATGGACCCGATTGAGATTCTGATCCGAACCGCATTGGGTGTCGTCGCGGGGCTTGTTGGGGGGCTGGCGGGTCTGGGTGGGTCGATCATCATGCTCCCAGCGATGGCGATGATCTGGGGCTACACGATCAACGGCGAGGAAGACGAGTCGCAGACCAAGCACCATGTGTATATGGCGGCGGCGATGTGTGTCAATGTCATCGTCGCGCTTTCGTCGACACTCATGCACGCGAAGAAGAAGGCGGCACGCAAGGACGTGCTGATGTCGCTGGTCCCCTCGATGACGGCGGGGATGGTCGCTGGAGTTTTGATGGCGGGGGAATCTCCGGGACGATGGTCGCTGATCGCGTTCGCGGGGTTTATCTGGATGTACTGCGCGTACAACATCATCACGACGGTGAAGAAGATCCCGGATCATCCGCTTGATGCAGAGTCACCGGCGCACTGGAAGATGATCGTGATCGGGTTGTTTGTGGGCGGGGTCTCGGGGTATCTGGGGATCGGCGGCGGGATTCTGCTTGTGCCGTTGCTGCAGATTTCGGGTTTGCCGCTGCGTCATGCGATCGCTGGGAGCGCGGGGGTGATGTGGATCAGCTCGATCATCGGCGCTTCGATGAAGCTATACACGTTGCCTTCGATTACGTATCCGGCACCGAATGAGACGGTGCGTCTGACGATCTCTGAGGCGATCGGGTTCGCGATCCCGATGGGTGTGGGGGCGTTGATCGGCGCGTATCTGGGGGCGTGGATCGCACACAAGATCAAGTTGCCTCATCTGAAGCTGGTGATCGCGTTGATTCTTGCGGTGGCTTCGGTGCGGATGGTGATGTAAAGGGCTTTAACGCCTGCGTGGGTATGCGCAGATTCCAGCGAGAAGAAGTAGGCCGCTCGGGGCTGGGATATTTGTCACGGATAGATTCTCGATTATGCCGATCCCGGTTTGGCCACTGTTGTTGATATATACAAAGTCTCTAGTCTCAAATGTCTCTAAGAGCAGCATTGATTGGTCTGTTGGAATTGAGCTTCCCGTCAGACTGGAGTCACCATCTGGGGCGATCAGGTTAAGGCCAACTTCAGGGAACAGGCTCGGAACTCCGGATGTTGCTGACAGCAAAATGCTGTCGCTGCCAAATCCCGCTTCATGGTCGGTGATTCCGAGGAACTGAAATGAGCTGGGAAGGATTAAGTCAATGTCCGAGTGATAAAACTCTTGATTGTTGACGTGGCCTTCAATTTCGATGATTACTTGGCTTTGAGGTGATTGGTTGTTGAACCAGATGCTTGAGATATCATCGCTAGAAGACGGTGGTGCTGTGACATCTAGACGGAATCGTACTTCAAATGACAAGCTTTCGTTGGCTTTCAAGTAGCCCGATGCGATGATGTCAACAAGCTGTGCGTTTGCAATGCTTGGATTGATGATCAGGCATGCAACTACTGGGAGGAGAAAAGGTTTGAAATTCCATAAACAGCAAGCGTATCTTGGTGACAGTCTCATTCGGGTTGTCCTCTCTTCTTCCCACGCGAACGAACAAATACGTGCATCTAAGGTAACAACCCTGTACCATGAAAGCAATTACATTCTCCGGCCTTTGCCGCGGGTTCCGGGGGCGCCTTTGCTGCCTTGGCGCTTTTTCGTGTTGCTCTTACGTTTGAGTCCTTTGTTCATGACCGCTTCGATCTCGGAGCGGCGGACGAGCAATGGGTTCTCGTCGTCATCGTGCTGATCGAGGAGTTCTTTGACGTGGAGCATCTGGTCGCGGAGGCGTGCGGCTTCTTCGAACTGGGTCGCTTCGGCGGCGATGAGCATGTCCGCTTGCAGCATCCCGACGAGGACCTCGGCGTCGATGAGGGTGTCGGTGACTTCCGCGGCGTTCTTGGCTGATCGGCGTGCTTCGAGCTCGCGGTCGATTCCGGTGCGGATGCTTTTGATGACGGTGGTGGGGGTGATGCCGTGCTCTTGGTTGTGGGCGAGTTGCTTGTCGCGTCGGCGCTGGGTTTCGGTGATCGCTTGGTCCATGCCTTTGGTGACGCGGTCGGCGTAGAGGATGACGCGGGATTCGCTGTTGCGTGCGGCGCGTCCCATCTGCTGGATGAGCGAGGTTGCGGAGCGGAGGAACCCCTCTTTGTCGGCGTCGAGGATGCAGACGAGTTTGACTTCCGGGAGGTCGAGACCTTCGCGGAGGAGGTTGACGCCTACGAGGATGTCGAAGTCTCCGGCTCGCAGCGCGGTGAGGATCTCGAGTCTGTCGAGGGTTTCGATCTCGGAGTGGAGGTAGCGGACGCGGAGTCCCTGGTCGCTGAGGTAGGTGGTGAGGTCTTCGCAGAGTCGTTTGGTGAGCGCGGTGATGAGGACGCGTCCGCCGCTGTCGACGATCTCTTTGGATTGCTCCATGAGGTCGACGACTTGGTTGGTCGCGGGGCGGACCTCGATCTCTGGGTCGAGCAGTCCTGTGGGGCGGATGACCTGCTCGATGACTTCCCCGCCGGTGACTTCGAGCTCGTAGGGTCCTGGTGTGGCGCTGACGAAGACCATCTGCGGGACGAGGTTTTCGAACTCTTCGAATCGGAGCGGTCGGTTGTCGAGGCAGGAGGGGAGTCGGAAGCCGTGGTCGACGAGGACTTGCTTGCGGGCTTTGTCGCCGTTGAACATGGCTTTGATCTGGGGGAGGGTTACATGGGATTCGTCGACGATGATGAGCCAATCCTTGAGGTTGGTGCGGGTGACTCCGAAGCGTTGTGAGTCGTGCTCGTGGTCGCGTCCGTCGTATGGGAGGTTGAGTTTGGTTGGGTCCACGCTTCCGGGCGCGTAGTCGAAGTAGTCGAGGAGGGTGAAGGGGCGTTCTCCGGGTTGCCGGCCGTCCATGTAGCGGGAGTAGTTCTCGACGCCTTGGCAGTATCCGACTTCTTCGATCATCTCAAGGTCGTACTTGGTGCGCGCCAGGAGGCGCTGCGCTTCGAGGAGTTTGCCCTCGTGGCGGAGTTCCATGACGCGGGCGTCCATCTCTTGTCGGATGCTGTCGAGCACGGCGTTGAGGCGGTCCTCGGGCATGACGTAGTGGACTGCGGGGAAGAGGAAGTACTGGTGTTCCTCGGCGAGGAGTTCGCCGGAGGTCGGGTTGATGAGCTCGATCTTGTCGATCTCGTCACCGAAGAGCTCTATTCTCACGGCGAATTTTTCGTATGCGGGCCAGACTTCGATTGCGTCGCCTCGCGAGCGGTATTGTCCGCGTTTGAACTCGATCTCGGAGCGTTCGTAGCGCATCGCGTTGAGGGCGAGAAAGAGGTCGCGTCTTGGGAGTTCCATGCCTTGCATGAGGGTGTAGACGCGCTCGGAGTAGGCGCTTGGAGAACCGAGACCGAAGATGCAGGAGACGGACGCGACGACGACGCAGTCGCGGCGCTGGAGCAGGTTGCTCGTCGCGGCGAGACGGAGCTGATCGAGGTCGTCGTTGCGGGAGCTGTCTTTCTCGATGTAGATGTCGCGTCCGGGGATGTACGCTTCGGGCTGGTAGTAGTCGTAGTAGGAGACGAAGTAGTTGACGGAGTTGTTGGGGAAGAACGCTTTGAACTCTTCGTAGAGCTGGGCGGCGAGGGTTTTGTTGTGACTCAGGACGAGGGTGGGCTTGTTGGTGCGTGCGATGACGTTGGCCATCGTGAATGTCTTGCCGGTGCCTGTGGCGCCAAGGAGGCAGGAGCGGGGTTGGCCTGAGTTGATTGAGGCGACGAGTGCATCGATTGCGCCGGGCTGATCTCCGGCGGGCTCAAAGTCACTGACGACCTCGAAGGGTTTGTTCTGGGTATGCATCGAGGAATGGTAGCGTGTTTTTGGTGTTCGATCGGGTTGTTGAGGGATCAATCTCTGAATGATGGGAGCTTTGCGGGCATGGCGCTGCCGTACCACTCGTCGATGTTCCAGTGGTCTGGATCGCATCCGGCGTCTTTGAGGACTTGGTTCGCTTCGTCGGCGGTGGTCGCGTCGAGGAGGATGAGCCAATGGTCGTCTTGGAGGCGAGAGTCGTCATTCCCGATCAGGGTTCCGAGGAGGGCGATGCCTTCGACACGTTCTGGTTCGTTGGACTTTGCGACTGGAGCGAATGCCCAGAAGTATCCGCGGCCGACCCATTCGTCGGGGATGTCGGGATCGGAGAGGCGGCGCTGCTCGTCTTCTTTTTCGAGTCGCGGGAGTTCGAGGAGCGCGTCGTCGGTTTTGAACTGGAGGATGTCGAAGACGAAGATCCCGAGCTTGCCTGGAGGGTCGGTGGCCGCGAACTCGCTGGCTTGGTCGAGGTCGTCGGTGTTGAAGATCCACATGCCTCGCATGTCGTCCCAGGTTTTGGGTTCCCAGTATGGGCCTGCGATGAGGAGGTCGCCGTCCTCGGCCATTCGGGACATGTTGGAGAAATGGCCTTGGAAAGCCACTTCTTGGGTCTTTGCGTCGATGTCGGTGGCGGGTCCTGTGAGGATAAAGACGAAGGTGTAGGTCTGGAGCGGACCGGCGGCGAGGGCGCGTGACGCGAAACAGAAGATGACGAGTGAGAGCAGCGGGATGAGCTTTGATTTGAGCATGATTGATTCTACTGAATCAGGTTACAGAGGATGCGGGCGGTGTTTTTGAAAGTGTGCTTGACTTAGACAATAGGTGACTATAAAGTCACCTATGTAGCTCGTGAATGACTCGCGTGCTTTGGAGGCATGAGGCCGAGTATGGAAGGGCAAATCGATCAGATGGATCGGGTCTTTAAGGCGCTGGGAGATCCCACACGGCGGGCGATCCTGGATCTGCTGCGTGACGGTCCCAAGACCACTACGGAGATCGTGGGGGAGTTCCCAGAGATGACGCGGTTCGGCGTGATGAAGCATCTGGGGCTGCTGGAGGACGCGGGGCTGGTCGTGTCGCGGAAGGACGGTCGGACGCGATGGAATCATCTCAACGCGGTCCCGCTCCGGATGATCTATGAGCGATGGGTGAGCAAGTACGAGGACCAGTGGGCGGGCTCGCTGGTTCGGCTCAAGAACACGATGGAAAGCAAATCAACTCGATAGGAGAATGGCATGGCAACCAAGATGATGGAACAGTCGGCGCGATTGGCGGTCGCGAATGTAGAGATCACGATCAACGCGCCTCGCGCGGAGGTGTACAGGGCGTGGTTCGATGACACGAGCGAGTGGTTCTACCACTCGGAAGAAACCAAGAGCTCGCAACCAACGCTGTGCGAAGAGCGGATGGGCGGGAAGTTTTACACGTCACTTCCCGACGGCGGGTTCAATGTGCTTGGTGAGATTACGATGCTCAAGCCGAACTACAAGATCCGGATCAAGGGGGATTGCACGATGCCGGCGGCGGTGATTATGAATATGACGGTCGCCTTCGAGGATGTTGATGGCGGGACCAAGGTCAGTGTTGATCATCGCATGGCGGGCGAGATTTACGACGGAATGGCCGAGGAGTTTGAGGAGGGGTGGCTCGATGGGCTCCAGAAGCTCAAGGCGCGTGTTGAATCGTAATCTGTCTTAGGCTTCGACGGGATTGTCGCTTTCTCGCATCGAAGCGAGTGCCGCACGCAGCGCCCCGGAGGGTTTTTTGCCTTCTGGGGTTTCTTCTTTGGCTGGTTCGGGTTCGACAGATTCAGCCGGCGCGTCTTTGACGGCTTTGGCGTCGATCTCGCCGTCGTCTCCGACTTGGTCGAAGCGGACCTCGACGCGTTTGGAGACGCCTCGTTCTTGCATGGTGACGCCGAAGAGTTTGTCGGTGGCTTGCATCGTGCGTTTGTTGTGCGTGATGACGATGAATCGGCTCTGGAGGGCGAAGAGGTCGAGCGTGGAGCAGAAGCGTCCGACGTTCGCTTCGTCGAGCGCGGCGTCGACTTCGTCGAGCACGCAGAAGCAGGATGGTTTACTGCGGAAGATCGCGAGGAGCATCGCGACGGCGGTCATAGTCTTCTCACCACCAGAGAGCTGGTTGATCGAACGCGGCTCCTTTCCTGGTGGTTTGGCGATGACTTCGATGCCGGATTCGAGGAGGTCGATCTCGTCGGTCTGGACTTTCTCGCCGTCCACTTCCTTGATGAGTGGCATGAGTCGGACCTCGGCGCGTCCACCACCGAAGAGTCTGCGGAACATGCCGTTGCGTCCACCGAACTCGTCTTTGATGCGGTCGAAGACTTCCCCGAAGCGGGCGCGGGACGCGACGTTCAGTTTCTCGATGAGCGTCGCGAGTTTGATGCGTGCTTCGTCGATGTCGCGGACCTGGTTGATGAGGTCCTCGTTGCGCTGGGTGAGGTTGGATTCTTCGTCGATGGAGTTGAGGTTGACGTTGCCGAGCTTTTTGATCTCGGTTTTGAGGACGTGGACGCTCGCGGTCATCGCGGTGACGTCGATGCGGGTGACGCCTCCGTCGTCCATCATGTGTCGGTACTCGGGATACTCGAAGACGAGATCGACTTCGAGGTCTTCGAGCGTGCGTTCTTCGATGGTCTCGCGTTTGACCTCTGTTTCGCGGCGTGCGGATTCGACAGCATGCCAATCTCGGTTGAACGCTTCGGCTTGGTCGCGTGCTTGGGACATCGCGCTGCTCGCGGCGTTGACCGCTTCCTCGGCGACGCGGACGACCTCCGCTTGTTCGTGCATTGCGGATTCGAGGGACTCGATGAGCGCGTGGGCTTTGAGCTGCTCGTCGTGGGCTTCTTGAGCGACGCGTTTGTGCTCGTCGAGGTTGGCGCGGGCGCGTTCGATCATCGCTTGGGCTTGGCTCGAGGCGCGATCGATCTCGTCGCGTGAGCTGGTGAGGGCGGAGAGGTGGCGCGATTCGGAGCGGACCTGCTCGTGGGCGGTTGAAACGGCGATGCGAGCGGCGCTGGCGCGTTCGTTGACGTCTTCGAGCGAGGCTTCGAACTCCGCGATTCCCGGCTGGAGCGCTTCGAGGGCTTCGCGTTGTTCGTCGAGGAGACGCTCGAGCTGTCCGGCTTTGGTGGTGAGGGCTTCGCGTCCGACGCGGGATTCTTCCAGGCGCGCGGCGTGGGTGTGCTGCTCGTCGATGCCTCGCTGTTGATCGCGCGTGAGACGCTCAGACTCGGAGCGATGTGTGTCGAGTGTGTGCTCGGTGCGGACGCGGGATTCGCGGAGCGCGGTGAGCTTGGTGTGGAGGTGGGAGCGCTGCTCTCCGAGATTCGCCGCGTCCTGGTCCACGCGCTGGAGGTTGTCCTTTGCTTGACTGAGCTGGGCGCGGATGGTCTGGATCTTCCCCGCGAGGTCTTGGAGCTCGCTCTGGCGTGCGAGGAGTCCGTCGGACTCGCTTCCGGAACGCTTCCCGGCGCAGACACGTCCGTCTGGTTCGATGACGGCTCCGGTCTGGGTGACGAAGCGGCAGGGGGTGGACGCGAGCGGTCCGGCGCCAAGGAGCATCGCGGAATCGAGGTCGGTAACGAGGAGCGAGTTGGCGAGCAAGCGGTCGAGGAGTGATTCGACGCGTGGGTCTTGGTTTCTGCTGGTGACGGCGTCGCGGAGTCGCGTGACGCGGCCGTTGGTTGCGTCGGTGAGCCAACCTGGGATCGACGGGGTTGGTCTGGAGGTGGTGGAGAGCGGGAGGAAGGTGACACGTCCGGGGAGCAGGTCGAGTTCTTCACGCGTTGGCATCGCGTCCATGGATTCGACGACGAGTGCTTGCAGGGAGTCTACGAGCGCCGCTTCGATGTGTGATGCTTGGTGGGCGTTGGCTTCGATGAGTTCGGCGAGCGGGCCGAGGACTCCGGAGAAGCCTTCTCCGCGTTCTTGGATTTCGAGGACGGCGCGGACGGCTTCGTCGAGACCGACGCGTCCCTTGACCATCTCGTCGAGCGTCGCGTGACGCGTTTCGAGTCGGACGCGTTCCTCGTCGAGGGTGTTGACACGCTTGGCGAGATCGCCTCGCGAGGAATCGAGGGATTCGACGCGCTCGTCGAGTGCGGCGAGTGCGTCTTGGTCCTTCTGGATGCCTTGATCGATCAGCGCGATCGCTTCTTCTGTTTTGTCGGCGAGTTGTTTGGACTCGCTGATCTGAGCGTCGAGCGTCCGGAGGCGCTGGGTGAGCTCGCTGACGCGTTCGGTGATGGACTCGATCCGGCGGTCGTCGCTCTCGATGCGTGCGTTGAGGGTCGCGTGCTCGCGCTCGACGGAGACGACAACGGAGCGGGTCTCGTCGATCTTCTGGCGGTGCTCGTTGAGTTGGCGCGAGGCGTGCTCACGCTGGCCGCTGGTTTTGGAGAGGGTTGCTTCGGACTCGGCGAGGGTTTCTTTGAGTCCTTCGAGGGTGTCGGTGTGGGAGGTGATCTGCGCGTCGATCTCTTGGAGACGTCCGCTGGATTCGGTGAGGCGGGTGGTTTCGGTTTCGACGAGGTGTGCCGCGTCCTCGATCGCTTTGTGCGTCATCTCCTGACGCTGGTTCGCGGACTCGGCTTGGTGACGCGCGTTGGTCAGCGCGTTCTCGGTTTCTCGGAGCGCTCGTCCGACGGTGAGTCGGTGCTCCTTCGCTTCGTTGTACTGATCCTCGGCTTCTTCGAGCATCTGCTGGGTTTGCTGGCGCTCGGTTTCGAGAGCTGCGATCTGCGAGGTCAATCCTTCGAGGCGACGGCGGATGTCGTCGTACTGCTCGAAGCTCAGCGCGAGTCTTTGAGCGCGGTACTCGTCGTCGAGTTCCTTGAAGCGGCGTGCTTTGGCGGCTTGTCCCTTGACCATCCGCAAGCGTCGCTCGGTGGAGTCGAGCTGCTCTTTGGTGACCGCAAGGTTGGACTCTGCTTTGTCGAGCTTGCGCTGTGCTTCGACGCGGCGCTGACGGTACTTGGCGATTCCCGCGGCTTCCTCGAAGATGACACGGCGCTCCATCGGGGACGCGAGGAGCATGCGGTCGACCTTCCCCTGCTCGATGATCGAGTACGCGTCGGCGCCGATGCCGGTATCGAGGAAGAGGTCGCGGATGTCTTTGAGTCGTGCGAGCTTGCCGTTGATGAGGTACTGGGATTTGCCGTCGCGGTAGAGTCGGCGCTGGACCTCGACCTGGTCCGCATCGATCGGGAGCGGTCGCGCGATGCGACGACGCTCGGTGATGATGGACGCGGCTTCGGACTCGCCCTCGCTCGCGGCACGGTCGGCGTCTTCATCGCTGATGTGCTCGTCGTGTGCTGGGTGGTGTTCTTCGGTGCTTTCGATATCTTGGTCTTCGACCGATTCAATTGATTCGACGGACTCGACTTCGACATCCTCGACGAGGACATCGTGGGTGTCGGTGTGGGTGGTTTGGTCGTCGGCTTTCCCGGCGGCTTCGGTCAGGATCTGCGCGGACTTGGGGTTGTCGAAGGAGAGGGTGACGGAGGCCATCCCTGAGGGTTTGCGTCCTGCGGATCCGGCGAAGATGCAGTCGAGCATTTCTTTGCCGCGGAGGGATTTGGAGGAGCGTTCTCCGAGGACCCATTTGATCGCGTCGACGACATTGGACTTTCCGCAGCCGTTGGGTCCGACGATGCCGGTGATGGGGTCGTCGAAGGTGAAGGTTGTTTTGTCGGCGAAGGACTTGAATCCCGAGAGTGTGAGCTTGGTGAGCGCGAGACCTGATCTGAGCGGTTGGGGTTCGCTCTGTGCAGGCGCAGCAGAATGGGATTCTTGAGTTGTGGTCATCGTCGTCATGTCAGCGCAACCTCCGTGTTGGCTGGCAACACATCACCAGTACAGCACTTACGAGCAAGTGCGTTCGATATGTCACCCCGGCTGTTTGGGCTCCGCCCGCCGGTAAGACGGATCATATCGCATTTGGGGGTCAGATGCACGGGTTCTTGGGGTAAAAGGACGCTCGTTCCTGCATTCCTCTGCGTGATAATGCAAGGCACCGGGCTTACACTCCGGTCTCACCCCAATCAGGAGCATCCATATGTCCGTCCCAACCGATCGCACGTACTCCGAAACACACGAATGGCTCAAGGTCGAGGGCGATGTCCTGACCATCGGTCTGACTTCCTACGCGGTCGATCAGCTCACGGATGTGACCTTCGCGGAGATGCAGCCGGTCGGGACTGAGATCGGAGCGGGCGACTCGATCGGTGAGGTCGAATCGGTGAAGACGTCGTCGGATGTCTACTCGCCGGTGGGTGGGGAGATCATCGAGGTCAACGGCGAAGTGGAGTCCTCTCCTGAGATCCTCAACTCCGATCCATTCGAAGCGGGTTGGCTCGTGAAGATCAAGATCAGCGATCAGGGATCGCTTGATCACGCGATGGACGCAGAGGCGTATTCCGCGTCGATCGCGTGATTGATCGCAACTTCGACCAATCAACCCCCAATACTGTGACATGATCAAGTGTGTTGATGTCCAGAAGACGTACTCCACGGGCGGGCACAGCGTGCACGCGTTGCGTGGGGTGGATCTGGAGATTGATTCTCCGGGGTTTTATGCCGTGATGGGGAGGTCGGGGTCGGGGAAGTCCACGCTGCTCCATGTGCTCGCGGCGATGGATCCGTGTGATTCGGGTGAGGTCCATGTCTCGGGAGAGCGCGTCGATCGGCTCAGTGAGCGGCAAGCGACCAAGTTTCGCAGGACCTCGATCGGGGTGATCTTCCAAGCGTTTAACCTCATCCCCACGATGACGGCTCTGGAGAACACGCTGCTCCCTGGTTTGCTCGCGGGGGATTCGAGCGGTCAGCTCAATGATCGTGCGATGGAGTTGCTGGATCGGTTGGGGCTCGGGGATCGGACAACGCATCGTCCTCAGGCGCTTTCGGGGGGTGAGCAGCAGCGTGTTGCGATTGCGCGGGCGCTGTTGTATCGGCCTCCGGTGGTGTTCGCGGATGAGCCGACGGGGAATCTGGATTCTGCTTCGAGCACGCTGGTGTGGAATGTCCTGCGCGAGATCGCGGAGGAGCAGGAAGTGACTGTTTTGATGGTCACGCACGAACCAGAGGCGGCGAGTTACTGCAAACGTGTGTTCGTGATGGGCGATGGGGTGGTCAAGGGCACGATCGATGCGGATGCGGAAGGGGGGCTCGATGCAGGCACTCTTGCGGCTCGCACGCAGCATCTGCTTGGGTAGACCCTCGCGATTAATCCTGCTCTCGGCAGCGGTCTGTATGTCCGTGGTGCTCATCAGCAGCGTCGCGTGCGTGATGGGATCGATCAACGCGTCGTTTACGCAGCAGATCGACACGCAGGTCGGGCTCGCAGAGGCGCGGGTCGTTGCGATCAAGGGATCGACGATGCCGGCATCTGTTGCGGACACGGTGCGCGAATGGGAGGGGGTGGAATCGGTGCTGCCGAGACTGCAGCAGACGTACTCGGTGCTCGCGACACTCCCGACAGCGGTCGCGATTGATGAAGATGATCCGGCGAGCGGGTATGCGGTCGAGGAGCAGGGGTATCTGACGAGCGTTTTTATCAACGGCGTTGATCCGAGCGCGGAGTTTGATGCTCGTCCGGTGAAGCTGCTGGAGGGACGGTATCCGGAGAATGATTTCGAGATCATGCTCGATGCGCGGGCGGTGCAGCGGTTGAGCTGGGTGTATGGTCAGGACGAGGGGTTGTTCCTTGCGACCAAGCTGTTTGATGATCCGATCGGGTTTGCTGGGTATCCCAAGCCGTTTGTTGGTCAGCGTGTGGTTGATGGGGATGAGGCGTTTGAGATCAACAAAGGGGTTGGTCCTCGCGTGGGGGATCAGGTCGAGATCGCTCGATTGCTGCGATCGAACGTGACGCTGACGCTTGTGGGGATCTCGCAGGCGCCCCCGATGGGTGGGCGTCCGATGGGGTACACGACGATCGCGACGCTTGATTCGATCGCTCGCAACAAGAACCAGATCACGGATCTTGAGATCAAGCTCGCGGAGGGTGTTGATCCGATGGAGTTCGTCGCAAGGCACGAGGACGCGTACGAGGGACGCGCGATTGTGCAGACGACCGAGCGCGTCACGGCTGGGGTGCAGCAGAACCTCGCGGCGGCGCAGCTGGGGTTCATGCTCATCTCGGTGATCACCTTGATTTCCGCAGCGTTCATTATCACGACGGGGCTAACGACCGGCATCGCGGAGCAGCAGCGGATGCTTGGGGTGCTGCGATGTATCGGGGCGCATCGGCATCAGCTTGGGATCGCGCAGTTGCTTGTGGGTTTGACGGTTTCGGGGATCGGGGCGATCGCTGGACTCCCGCTCGGGATTGGGTTGGCGTGGGTGCTGGTGCAGGTCTTTGAGCAGCAGCTCCCGGCGGGGTTGGTTGTGCCGCCGTTGAACTTGGGGTTGACGCTGGTGGGGGCGCTGCTCGCGGGATTGAGCGGGGCGCTGTGGCCTGCGTGGAGGGCGGCGCGGTTGTCCCCGATTCAAGCGATGGCGCAGCAGGCGCAACCATCGAAGCCGGTGCAGATTGGGTTGGTGACGAGTGTTGGGGTTGCTGGGATTCTGTATATGGCGTTGGTGGTGGTGTCGCCTCTCGCGGGGCAGTCGTTTTTCTGGGTGTACATCACGACGGGGCTCCCGGCGATGTTCCTGGGGTACTTCCTCGCGTCGGTCGCGGTGGTGGTGGTGATCGGTCGGTTTGTTGGGCCGATGATTTCGAGGGTGTTTGGGCTCCCTGAGTCGTTGCTGGTGCGGACGGTGCGCGCGACTCCATATCGGCACGGATTCACGGCGGGGGCGCTGATGACTGGTTTGGCGCTGCTCATCGGGATCTGGACCAACGGCACCGCGGCGATGCGGGATTGGATCGATCAGATCCAGTTCCCAGACGCGTTCGCGTACGGGCTTCCGATGACGGAGGAGTCGATCGAGATCCTGAACAATCTCGATGTCGTCGAGCGGACGTGCGCGATCAACATGCTCGCGGTCGAGACCGATGCGTTCGGGGTCAAGGCGCTCCAGACGTACAAGACGAACTACTTTGGGTTTGAACCCAACGCGTTCTTTGACATGGTCAATGTCGAGTTCGTGCAGGGGGATCGCGAGACAGCGCTGGCGAGGTTGAACGAGGGGGGGAGCGTGATCGTTGCGCGGGAGTTTCTCGTTGCTAAGGGCATTGGGGTGGGGGATGTGTTTACGTGCAAGGATTCTTCGGGGAATGAGCATTCGTTTGATGTGGTGGGGGTGGTGACGACGCCGGGGCTGGAGCTGGTTTCGCAGTACTTTGATCTGGGAGAGAGCATGGTCCAGCAGGCGATCAGCTCGGTCTTTGGATCACGCGCGGACATGATCGAGCATTTCGGGATCCGCGAACCGATGCTGATCCAGCTGGATCTGGATGACTCGGTGGAGCCGGCGGTCGCGATCGATCAGATCGAGCGGGCGCTTGTGGGGACTGGGGTGCTCAATGTGGGGTCTGGCGCGCGGATCCGGAGGCAGATCGAATCGGTCTTTGCGTCGTCGTTTGCGATCATCTCGATCGTCGCGGTGGGGGCGATGCTTGTGGCGTGCTTCGGGGTTGCGAATCTGATTGTCGCGGAGGTCAGCGCGAGGAAGTACGAGCTCGGGGTGCTGCGTGCGGTGGGGGCATCGCGGGGTCAGCTTGTGCGTCTGATCTGTGGTCAGGCGCTGATCATCGCGCTGGCGGCGTGCGTGCTCGGGACGACCCTGGGTCTCCAGGCGGCGTGGGGCGGTCAGCACATCAATCGGACGCTGGTGGGGATCGATATGACGCTCCAGCCTCCGATGATCCCGATCGTGATTTCGTGGGGGGTCGCGATCCTGCTGACGCTGCTGGCGGCGGCTCCCAGCGCCGTTCGGCTCAACCGATCATCGGTCCGGGACCTCATGAGCGAGGCGAAAGGGTGAAGTCTGGTTAAATCGATCAGACATTCGTCCGATATAGAGGGAGTTCGCTTGCTTTCTTTGACGGCGGATGGTTCAATAGAACAGCCCGCGATGCGGGTGCCTCTCGGTAAGGTACCGGGATGGATTTGATGGACTTACAGGAGATTTGACATCGCTCGCAGACGCTTCTTTCGGCAACAAGGTCCCGTCACACGGACTCGTATCAATCACATGATCCGCCTTTCCCCGATCCGCTTGATCGGAGAAGACGGCGAACAGCTCGGGGTGGTTGAAACCCCTGATGCCATGCGCATGGCGCAGCAAGCCGGTCTCGACCTTGTAGAGGTTGTTGCCGACTCACGCCCGCCCGTATGCAAGATCATGGACTACGGCAAGTACAAGTACGAACTCTCCAAACGCGAAGGCAAGTCCAAGTCCTCCGGCGTGGAAATGAAGGAAATCCGTCTGGGACGATCCGTCAAGATCGACCCCCACGACGTGCAGATCCGTGTGGATCAGGCGCGTCGTTTCCTCATCGCGGGACACAAGGTCTCGATTACCCAGCGCTTCCGTGGCCGCGAGATGATGCACAAGGAACTGGGTGAGGAACGCTTGTTTCAGATCTGCCAGGACCTGAGCGATGTCGCGAAGATCGAGATGGCGCCGCGGACGAGCGGGCGTTCGATCTCGCTCGTGCTCGGACCTGACAAGGCGAAGATCGAGTCTTACAAAGCGAAGCTCGAGAAGGAAGGCAAGCAGGCTGAGGAAGACCTCGCGAAGCTCGAAGCGGAAGTCGCGGCTCAGAACGCGGCGATCGACGAGCAAGAAACCGCGGAAGATCACGCTGAGGACAGCAAGCCCAAGAAGAAGTCCAAGGGACCGAAGGACGATCGTGCGTCCAATCCTGTGGATGACGAGATCGCTGACTTGCTCGGCGGATAATCCAGAATCAGTTTGAATACTTCGAGCCCCGTATGCATTGCATGCGGGGTTTTTCGTTGGGGATCAGCCGTCGCGTTCGAGGAGGAGTTTGGTGAGTGCTTCTTGAAGTGCTGCGTGGAGTTGCTGGTCGTGTCCAGTTGCGTTTGCGACGCGTGCGTTTCCGAAGTCGTACGCTTCGAATGGTCCTTGCATGCGGAGCGTGGGGTTTTCGGAGTCGAAGCGCGGGACGCAGTGGCCGTGGAGTTCGGGGACTTGGTTGCAGAGGACGAGGTAGTTGATGCGGTTGGACCCGGTCACTTGCATGATCGCGTCTCCGAGCAGTGTGAGGTCGGAGAAGAACTGGGCGCGCTCGTCGTGGTCGAGGTCGTTGGGTGACGCGACGACCGTGCGTGGGAGGAGCATGCAGCAGCCGTTGATGGGATCGGGCTGGTACTTGCCGAGGATGGCGTATCCGGAGGGCATCTCGCAGATGAGTTCGGGGTCGTTCCCGGCTTTGATCCGCTCGACACGGTTTGCTATTGGTCCGCTCACGGCTTGCCTTTCAGGAGTGGTTTGAGATACTGGCCGGTATAGCTTGCTTTGACTTTCGCGACTTCTTCTGGGGTTCCCGAGGCGAGGAGGGTGCCGCCTTTGTCGCCGCCTTCGGGACCCATGTCGTTGATCCAGTCGGCGCATTTGATGACGTCGAGGTTGTGCTCGATGACGATGAGCGTGTTCCCGGCGTCGGCGAGTCGGTTGAGGACACTGATCAGCTTGTTGATGTCCTCGAAGTGGAGTCCGGTGGTGGGTTCGTCGAGGATGTAGAGGGTGTGTTCTGAGCTTTGCGTGCCGTCGTATTTGGTGCCTTTGCCCAGCTCGGTCGCGAGCTTGACGCGTTGGGCTTCACCTCCGGACAGCGTGGTCGAGGGTTGACCGAGCGTGATGTATCCGAGTCCGACATCGCGGAGGCATTCGGTGAAGCGGAGGATCTTGGGGTGGTTCTCGAAGAACTCGCATGAGTCCTCCACGGTCATCGCGAGGACGTCCGCGATGTTCTTGCCTCGATACAGCACTTCGAGGGTTTCGCGGTTGTAGCGTTTCCCGTTGCAGACCTCGCACTCGACGAAGACGTCGGGGAGGAAGTGCATTTCTATTTTTTTGGTCCCTTGTCCGGCGCACGCTTCGCAGCGGCCGCCTCCTTTGTTGGACGCGACGTTGAATGAGAATCGGCCAGGCTTGTATCCGCGGATATTGGATTCTTTGGTCGCGGTGAAGACCTTGCGGATCTCGTCGAAGATCCCGGTGTAGGTCGCGGGGTTGGAGCGGGGCGTGCGCCCGATCGGGGATTGATCGACCTCGATAATGCGGTCGATGTGCTGCAACCCAGTCACGCGTGAGTGCTCACCCGGCTTGGTCTTGGATCCCATGATCTGCTTCTTGGCGACCTGCAGCAGGATCTGATTGACGAGGGTGGACTTTCCGGACCCGGAGACGCCGGTGACGCAGACCATGCCTCCGATGGGGAACGAGACATCGATGTTCTTGAGGTTGTTGTGACGAGCGCCCTTGACGGTCATCGCTTTCTTGAGGTTCAGTTCTCGGCGTTCTTTGGGGACCTCGATTTTCTTGCGTCCCGCGAGGTAGTCGCCGGTCAGTGATCCCTTGGTCTTGATGATGTTGTCGATGGAACCTTGCGCGACGACGGTGCCGCCGTGGACGCCGGGACCTGGTCCGATGTCCACGATGTGATCCGCGGCTCGGATGGTGTCCTCATCGTGCTCAACCACGAGCACGGTGTTCCCGATGTCCGTGAGGTGACGGAGCGTGCGGATGAGTCGGTCGTTGTCGCGTTGGTGGAGACCAATCGTGGGTTCGTCAAGGACATAGCACGCGCCGACGAGTCCGGAGCCGACCTGGGTTGCGAGTCGGATGCGTTGTGCTTCTCCGCCGGAGAGGGTCGCGGTGCGCCGATCGAGGGAGAGGTATTCGAGTCCTACGGATTCGAGGAACTGGAGTCGGTTGATGATCTCGCGGAGGATCGCTTCAGCGATGTGGGCGTGTTCCTTCGAGAGCTTGAGTCCCTTGATATAGAGGATCGCGTCGGTGATGTTGAGGCGCGCGAGTTCGGAGATGTTGAGGATGGAGCCGTCGCTCGCGGGGCGTCCGATGACTGTTTCGGATCCCGCTTTGGACATGTCCGCTTTGTGCGAGGATTCGACGGTGACGTGGAGGGATGCGGTTTTGAGTCGATCGCCGCAGCAGCTGTGGCAGGTGACTTCTTGTTGGTACTGGTGGAGGTGGTCCTTGACCCAACTGGATTCGGTTTTATGGAACCACGCGTGGAGCATCGGGAAGACGCCGTCCCATTGCTTGCGGTATTTGGTTTTGCCTTTGAGGTGTGCGTTGGCGTAGTCGGTGCCGTGCATGAGGAGGTTGTAGAGGTCGTCGGACATCGCGGAGAGGTGCATGGACTGCGGGATCTCGAACGCTCTACAGAACTTGCGGAGCATGCGTGGGTAGATCATCGCGCCTGGGCCGTTCTTCTTCCAAGGCTGGATCGCGTTGTTGAGGATCGCGACGTCTTTGTTGGGAACGACGAGGTCTTCAGCGAACTCGAGGATGACTCCGAGTCCGTGGCACTCTGGACATGCGCCGAAGGGGGAGTTGAACGAGAACAGACGAGGCGAGAGCTCTGAGAGGGAGATCTCGGGATGGTCGGGGTCCGCGAAGTGCTCGCTGAACGCGTGGTCTGTCCACTGGTCGCGATTGTCCGCGTCGTTGACGGAGATCAGGACGGAGCCCTCGGCGAGGCGCAGCGCGGCTTCGATGGATTCGACGAGACGTTGTCGTGCGTCTGGTTTGATGACGATGCGATCGACGACCGCTTCGATGGTGTGTTTTTTGTGACGATGGAGCTTGAGTGGGTTCTCGTTGTCTTCTTTGAGGGTTTCTCGGAGGTCGACGAGATCGCCGTTGACTCGGGCGCGCATCCAACCGTGCTTGACGAAGTCTTCGAGGGTGTCCTTGTGGAACCCCTTCTTGGCGCGGACGACTGGTGCGAGGACCATGAGTCTTGTGCCCTCTCCGAAGTCCATGACATGGTCCACAATCTGGGTCGCGGAGGAGGACTCGATGGGTTTGCCTGATCGAGCGGTGACGGTGCCGTCTTTTTTGGTTTTGGTCGGCGCCCAAGAACGCGGGGTGCCGCAGCGTGCGAAGAGCAGGCGGAGGTAGTCGTAGATTTCGGTGGTGGTCGCGACGGTCGAGCGAGGGTTGTGCGAGGCGCTGCGCTGCTCGATCGCGATGGTGGGGGGGATGCCCTCGATCTCTTCGATGTCCGGCTTTTTGAGCTGATCGAGGAACTGACGCGCGTACGCGGAGAGCGACTCCATGTATTTGCGTTGACCCTCGGCGAAGATCGTGTCGAACGCGAGCGAGGACTTTCCTGATCCGGACAATCCGGTGATGATGACGAGTTGATCGCGTGGGATGTCGATGTCGAGCGACTTGAGGTTGTGCTCTTTGGCGCCGCGGATGCGGATGTGCTTGCTTGGGTCTGTGGAGATCTTGGTCGATGGAGTCATCGATGTTGACTTCGCGGAAGGCTTCTTTTTGGACACCTTTTTTGTTGCTTTCTTGGACCCGGATTTCTTTGGACCAGTCTTCTTGGTCGCTTTCTTCACGGCAGGGGTCACGGTGATGATTCCGGCATGGATTGGTTGATCTGCTGCTGCGACGCGGCGCGTTGCTCGCTGCGATGCTTCTGGAGCATGAAGAATCCGAGGAGGAGGAATCCGATCGCCAGGCCGGTCACGTAGGAGCCCAGTTTGGAGCGGAAACTGCTCGGAGATGAGTTGGGATTGTCGAATCTGCTCATGTTGTGGGACTTTATCCGCATACCCGATCAAAACCCACCCCAGATTTGGGTGATCTCTCATTTGGTCCATGAAATCGATGAATATCGGGCCCCAATGAGATCGTTGAAAGAATCCTTGAGGTTCTCTGGTGAGTTGTACATCTTTGTGGTTTCATAGGATACCATTGCTCCCTAAGGCACGGAGCGCCAACGACAACGGAACCTTATCAAGCCAAGGTCGGCTGGTCCCTGCACACATCGGTGTGCACCGCTCCATGAAAAAGACAAGCTCCATACAGGTCGTCAATATCCGCAGCCGCGCTCGCGCTATGGGTGTGCTTGATGGAGCGCTCTGGCTCGCGGCTCTCACGCTCGTGGTGACCAGCGCGATCTGGACGAAGACTACGGGCGCGCTGCCGGCACTGGTGGGGCTTGAGCAGACCAATCAGGTTGTGGCTCAGGTGGATGAGGCACCAGTGCAGAACGTGGTGCTTGATCCAGAGCTTCCGATCGTCGAAGTCGTTGACGCTCAGCAGGTTCAGGTCGAAGAGCCGGTTACCGAGGAACCGATTGTCGAAGTGCCGGTTGTTGAAGAACCAATCATCGATCCGTCGTATCGCTACTTTGATGGCAAGCTTGTGCGTCCCGCTCGCGTGATGTACATGACGGTGACGGGATACTCTCCAGACGCTCGATCCTGCGGCGAGTTCGCTGATGGGAAGACCGCGATCATGAAATCGGTCTGGACCAATGGCATGAAGCTGGTCGCGGCGGACCCCACGGTGCTGCCGTATTGGTCGATGGTCTCTGTTCCGGGATACGCGGGATCTGAGATCGTCCCGGTCCTGGACTGCGGCGGCGCGATCAAGGGCAGTCGTCTCGATCTGCTCTATCCCACCCACAAGATGGCTCGCAAGTGGGGCGTGCGTCAGGTGCCTGTGACGGTCTGGGAATATGTAGACGAGCCGTGATCCTTCGCGCGGATTCGCAAACGATTCAACGAGATTCACACATGACGTGATCGCCCTCCTAGAGTGCGTTCGTATGATGTTTTCGCTCAATACCAACTCCATCCGCAGTGTCCTGAAACGCAAGGGAGCGCGTGCGATCTCGCCCGCGGATCTCCCGAAGTACACGATGGATCAGTTTGGATTGCGTGCGATCAACTTCTCGACGGATCAACTCGCGGGGTTGACTCCTAAGGACCTCGAGAAGATCCGCGACACTGGTGATCGTGTTGGATGTTCGTGCTTGCTGCTTAGTCAGTCTGAGCCGCTGCCGCTTGGTGATGTCAAGGGGGACAAGGCGCTGGAAGCGGTCGAGCGGATGACGCGGGTCGTCAAGGCGGCGTCTTTGATGGGATGCAACGCGGTGTCTGTTGGGATCAAGTCGAAGGATTCGGAGGAGTCCTTTGAGCAAGCGGTCGAGAGCATGAAGCATATTTTGCAAGCCGCGGATCGTGCGGAGATCAATGTGCTTGTTGCGCCGAGTGACGGCTTGACTGAGGACGCTGAGCGGTTGACTGATTTGCTCAAGGGGATCGGCGGGTTCCGGATCGGAACGATGCCGGACTTTGATACCGCCGCGAAGACGGGCGACGGTGTGGGATATCTCAAGAAGCTGACTCCGTACGCGTCGGTCGTCAATGCATCGACACTTGGGTTCACGATCCCGGAATCCGATGGATCATCCAAGGGCGGCGAGGCGGCTGATGATGGCGATGCTGCGGAGGGGCTGAGCGGGCTCGACGCGCTGGCCGCGGAGCTTGAGGGGATGTTGATGGAGGACGATCCGGTCCCGGTCCACGAGGGGTACGACCTTCCGGCGCTGGTGGGCGCGATCGCAGCGGTGGGCTTTGATGGGACGATTTCGATCGATTATCAGGGGGATGGGGACGAAACGCTCGGCGTGATGCACTCGAAAGAAGCGATCGAGGAAGCGCTCGCTGCACTCAAGGACTAAATCGTCTATGGTATGATTGGGTACAACCAAATCGTCATCATCGCAATGGCATCGCCGTAAGGACCGCTCGTGAGCACGCAGGCAACACAGACACGAAAACCGTCCGCACTACAGCAATCTGTTCATTCGCACAGGAACCAGACCCCCGTGCCAGCCAATCGACCCATCATCATCACGATCGACGGCCCCGCCGGGACGGGCAAATCTACAGTGGCGCGGATGCTCGCGGCCCGGCTCGGACTGGACTTCCTCGATACCGGCGCGATGTACCGCGCCGCGGCGGCGATCCTGATCGACAAGCAGTTCGATGAGGACCAGGTGGGGGAGCTGGTCAGCGAGGTCATCGGCGCGGACCTGCACTTTGATTGGTCGCAGGACCCTCCGACTATTCTGGCATGGGATAACCCGATCGATCATCGGATCCGCTCGCAAGAGGTGACGGACAAGGTCTCGTATGTCGCGACGCTCTCTGAGCTGCGCCAGCACATGGTCCGCAAGCAACGGATCATCTTCGCTCAGCATCCGCATCTGGTGACGGAGGGGCGTGACCAGGGATCGGTCGCGTTCCCTGATGCGCCGGTGAAGTTCTATCTGGATGCGGAGCCGATGATCAGAGCGCAGCGCCGGATCGATCAGCTCGGTCTTGATCCGGAGAAGATGTCGCTTGAGACGATGTGCGATCGGATCATCCAGCGTGACAAGATGGACTCGACGCGTGCGGATGGTCCTCTGGTGTGTCCAGACGATGCGATCCGGATCGATACCTCCGCGATGGAGATCGAGGAGGTCGTGGACCTGATGGCGAAGCACGTGATGTCGCGGATTTCGGATCTTCCGGAGCTTGATTCGTAGCATGCTCGCTCGATTCCGCGCCAAGCATCCGGGCTCTTCGCTGCTGCATATCGCGTTCTTTAACCTGTGCCGCGGGATTGTGCACTTTGTGTTTATTGTGGTGTACCGCGTTCGTCATCGCGGGATCGGGCGCGTCCCGAAGACCGGCGGGGTCTTGCTGGTCGCGAATCATCAATCGTTCTTTGATCCGCCTTTGATCGGTGGGTGTCTGACGACGCGGGATACGGACTTTTTGGCGCGTGGTGGGTTGTTTAAGTTCAAACCCTTCGCGTGGTTCATCACGAAACTGAACGCGACCCCGATCAAACAGGGGGCCGGGGATACGGGAGCGATCAAAGAGATCATCAAGCGCCTCAACGAGGGCAAAGCGGTGGTGGTGTTCCCGGAGGGGTCACGCACTCCGGACGGATCGATCCAGAAGTTTGAGCGAGGCATCTCGGTGCTGCTCAAGCGGGCGCACTGCGTCGCGGTCCCTGTCGGGGTCGCGGGGGTGTTTGATGTTTGGCCTCGTCATCGCAAGCTCCCGAGACTGTTCGCCAAGCCGGTCGCTGTGGTCTACGGCGAACCGATCGTCACAGACACGCTGCTCGAATCTGGAGCGGATCACGCGATCGGTGAGCTCAAGTCGCGCATCGAGGCGCTGGTCGCGGAAGCCGAGTCGCTCCGCTGATTGGTTCTATCAACTGCTCGTTACTCTTGGCGCTGCTGAACAGGTTCAGATTGCGATGACCCATTGACCGGCTGGAGCAGCGAGTTTGATGGTGGGTCTTGCGCGGGCTGAGCTGGTGGGTTCACAGGCACGAGCAGCGAGCGGCGGTTGATGACGGGCGAGGCGTCGCGGTCGATCACTTGCTGACGCGGATCGTTCACAGGGACCATGGTGATCGAGTCTTCTGGACCCTCCGGACGGATCTCGATGTCGGGTTGCTCGCTCGAAGCGAGCAGGTCCGCGAGGAGTTGGTCTTCTTCGGTCGTGAATCCTGCGACGATCCCGAGCTCTTGGTACATCTCGTAGAGGGCGCCGACGACTCCTGAGTAGGAGAGTCCGAGTCCTCGGTTGACGGATCCGGCTGTGGGCTCGGTCGCGAGGAACTCGACGAGCGATGGGAGATCAGAGGGGACGTCGGAGTGTGTGTATGTCCGGCGTTTGCTGTCGTCGCGGTAGTAGAGACGGATCGGATCACCAGCGCTGTCGGACGCGAGCATCAAGCGATCGGACCATGCGGTCGCGAGGAGCGGGGTCTGGATGTATTGATCGGAACCGAACAGGACGATGCGTGGTTCCTTGTGCTGTGTGACGTAGATCAACGGCTCTCCGAACGGGACGGTGTCGAGGAAGAACTTCCCGGCGACGAGCTTGCGTGATACGCCTCGGACTGGATCCGCGGGGAGCTGGACGCGTGCGAGGACGTCGATCTGCTGGTCGAGTGCTTGTCCTCCTCGGGCGCGGTCGCTGAGACTGCGTGCGATCTGGCGCTTGCGTGAGCTGATGGCGCGGGCCATGAGTCCTTCGTACGCTTCGATCCGCACGTTGAGCTTGTCGGACTTGAGCAGCTCGCGGAGGACCTTGTCTGGGACGAGCGAGTCCTCGATGCGCGCCAGCAGCGCGATCGCGTCTGTGCGGAGACTCTCTGGACCTTCGGTTGCGATTTTGGAAAGTGCATCGACGCTCATTGGATCGCGGAGTCCGGCGCCTGCTCGCAGAGCCGCGAGTCGAGGGGCGGCTTCGGGGTGGTCGTAGAGCGGACGGATCTCGTTGAGGGCGCGTTCTCCGAGTGCTTCGAGACACCACGACATGTCGTTTGCGAGGTACGCGTCGGTCTCGAGGGCCGAGGCGTAGCGCTGCGCGTAGACCTCTGGGAAGGACGGATCGATGGTGAGGTGGGAGATGAGTTGGAGGAAGTCCTCGCGGCGTTCCTGGTAGCGCGTCGGGATCTGGACGAGGATGAGTGATTCATCGACGCCTCGCGCGGTTTTAAAGCGGTCCACGCGATCGGCTGGGAAGGAGGCGTTGATGGAGCTGACCATCTGACGGACGCGCTGATGGGAGGGGTTGTCGAGGATGATCTGGATTTCGGTGTCGCCCGTGGTGTATCCGCCGTCGAGGATGCGTCCGATGTTTCGAGAGACGCCTCCCATCTGGACGCCTGGCTCAGCGAAGGGGTTGAGGAAGAGCGGGCCTTTGGCTTTCCCGAGCACGTGGGCTTGCTTGTCGTTGAAGGATGCTGGAGGACCGACGCGGAGTTCGGTGGTCCAGAGCTTGCCCCCTTCGAGGCTGGTCGCGTTGATGGCGCGGACGTAGACATCGAAGCTGTCGCCGCTGCTTGATCCTGGAGGAACGGCGGCTTGGACGATGACGGCGGCGGTGTTGCGGTCTTGGAGGAGCTCGCGTGGTGATTTGCCGTAGAGCGGGGACTGTGGGTTGTCGTTGGCGACTGAGACGCCGCTGAGGCCCATCATGCGTTCGAGGTGTGCGGCGTACTGCTCGGGCATCGTGAGCCCGCCCGTGCCGTCGAGACCGACGACGAAGCCGATGCCGGAGACGAGGGTGGGGGTGTTCCCGATGATGCGCGCTTCGGCGCCGATGGTGCCTCGCAGTTGCGATGGGATTGGTCGCTCAACCTTTGGTGAGGAGATGCGCGCCTTGGGGACGGGTTTCTTTTTCTTGAATGCTCGGCAGCCGGACATCGAGGCGCTTGACATGACGACCATCGCTGCGATGCAGAGTGGAAGCAGGTGCTTTCGTGCGGGTGAGAATCGATCATTGATCGTGTTTTTAAGGCTCAATTGTTGTCCCTTGTCTCGTTGCTAGTGCGTTGCGGGATGACGACTTGCGTGCGCGTCGCGGATTGGTTTGGTGTGTGATAGAAACGCGCTGTGTCCCGTGGTGTCTGTGTCTATACGCACCTTCATGGAGAGTGTATGCAGCGCTCTGAAATTGAGCAGCGATGCGTGGACACACCAGTTTGGGGGTCATCGCGCGTTGGTGATGTGGAAAACTATCGAGCGGCTGATCCGGAACATGAAAATCTTTGTTTGGGTGGAGTACGTAGTCTGGATTCTTCAGTCATCGCAATCCACGAGAGATAAGCGTTTGTTCTTTCACGGCTTTGGCAACTGTTTCATCGTGAGGCTCAGCGGGCGGGAGTCGGCGGGAATTGTAAAGATCTTCGGCGGGATCAGTTTTTTGTCGGAATTACTCCCAAAGGTGTTCCACAACACCTTGTGGCTCGCTATCATCAAGGCCCGTCGCATCCGATATATTGGGGTGCGGCAGGAATTGCTGAAGATTTCCATCGTGGGAAGTCGAGGAATGTAGAGGACTTGGAATCAACCGACAGGATATCCACAGGACCCCAATCCGACGGATCTTTGACGTTTCATCCAATCTAAACATCTTTCGATGACCAGCTCACGGAAGTTTGGAAAATATTCAGTTTCTGTTTTTGTGGAGGTCGTTCCTTTTCCTTTCGACCACTCGCGAGAGCAGCGCAGAGTCGGCTTCGTCCCGGTGGGCAACCAGGGGCGAACGGGCTCACCCTGTGAGGCGTCCCCTTCGTTCCGGGGCACCTGAAAAACATGCACCACGCTTGAGTGGTTAGGGATGTTCCCCTAGCTGCTGATGGTTGTTGTGCGTCATCTCGTTCTCGGATCGTGTGTGGACACGCGGCTCGGGGGCGCATTCGGAGGCCGGGACATTGGAAGTCCCCATCGGATCTGGATCGACGGCGAGTTGGTTTGGAAACGACAGACAAGACGGAGCAGAGTGTTATGCCAGTCCTTTGTGATACACAGATCGAAAAACTCGTAGACATCAAGCCCTTCGAACGCGCGATCAAGCGTGAGGGCACGATCTCCTACGGCGTGTCTTCCTACGGCTACGACGTCCGCGTCGGGACCGAGTTCAAAATCTTTACCCCGACCCCTCCGAGCGGCGGGATCGCGGTCGTCGATCCCAAGGAGTTCACCGACGACTTCATGGTCCGCGTCGATACCGCGGAGCGTGGGACGGATCATGTGATCATCCCTCCCAACAGCTTCGCGCTGTGCGAGACTGTGGAGTGGTTCGATATCCCTCGTGACATCCTCGTGCTGTGTGTTGGCAAATCGACCTACGCACGCTGCGGATTGATCGTGAATGTCACGCCGCTGGAACCAGAGTGGCGCGGCAAGGTGACGCTCGAGATCTCCAACACGACCCCGCTTCCCGCGAAGGTCTACGCGAACGAGGGGATCGCGCAGTTCGTGTTCCTCAAGGGCGACGAGGTGTGCGCTCAGAGCTACGCGGATAAGGCCGGGAAGTATCAGGATCAGGGTGGGTTGACTTTGCCACGCGTTGATTAAACAAACGATTGAGTAACTACACGAATGGCCCCAACAAGAAAGGACACCAGAATGTTTTATCAGACACTGCGAATCAGTTCTCTGTTGAACTGCGTCTATGTGTCATCTATTGACGCATCGGAAATCGGTGCGGAAAGGGGCCTGAAATGGCAGTTTACTCAATCAACTATGACCTCCGCGCTCCCGGACGAGACTACAAACTTCTCTATGAGAAGATCAAAGGTCTTGGTGTCTGGTGGCATTACCTTGAATCGACTTGGCTGGTTAAAACCAACTTGTCTGCTCAGGGGATTGCGGAGATCCTGCATCCAGCTATTGACAAGAATGACAATTTACTTGTCATCGAAGTCGGTAACGATCATGCAGGATGGCTGGATAAAAAAGCTTGGGAATGGATTCGCATCCACACCCAAGCAGCTTGATAAACCAGCATGTCATTTGTTGATGTTCAGGTAGTTGCATACCTGGCATCGCATGCTTCATGCTCCAACGAGCATGAAGCACATTATCGGCCAGACACATCCACAAACGCAAGTGAACGGATGTGAAAACGCCTTAAAAACTAGAGATTGTGGACAACCTGACAACTAACAGCAGTAGGGCATTGCATTATGAAAATTACTCGTCGATTCACCAAGGAAGGTATGGACCCGTTTGCATCCACGGAGTGGACCACGCGAGCGAGTCGGATCACGAACCCGGACGGTTCGATTGTCTTTGAGATGCCTGATGCTGAGGTCCCGGTTGGGTTCTCGCAGCTCGCGACCGACATCATGGTGTCGAAATACTTCCGCAAAGCGGGTGTGCCTCAGCTTAAAGAGAAGTTCGCGCTCCCAGGACAGAGCGAGCAGCTCCGCGACGAGGACGGCTCGGTCACGATGGGACCAGAACGCTCGGCGCGTCAGGTGATCCATCGTCTCGCGGGATGCTGGCGTCACTGGGGCGAGACCCACAACTACTTCGACAGCAGCGACGACGCGCAGGCGTTCTATGACGAGCTGGTGTACATGCTGGTCCACCAGATGTGCGCTCCAAACTCCCCTCAGTGGTTCAACACCGGTCTCAACTGGGCGTACGGCATCAGCGGTCCGGCACAAGGTCACTGGGTCGTCAATCCAGAGAGCGGACTCCCGGAGCTCGCGGACGATGCGTACACGCACCCACAACCCCACGCGTGCTTTATCCAGTCGATCGATGACTCGCTCGTCAATGATGGCGGGATCATGGACCTGTGGATGCGCGAGGCGCGTCTGTTCAAGTACGGCTCGGGTACCGGCACCAACTTCTCCAACCTCCGCGCTGAGAACGAGCTGCTCTCAGGGGGTGGCAAGTCGTCGGGTCTGATGTCGTGGCTGAAGATCGGCGATCGTGCCGCGGGCGCGATCAAGAGCGGCGGGACGACGCGTCGTGCGGCGAAGATGGTGTGTCTGGATATGGACCACCCGGACATCGAGTCATTCGTCAACTGGAAGGTCCGCGAGGAGATCAAGGTCGCGGCGCTGGTCGAGGGTCTCAAAGCGATCCAGAACGAGAAGGCGTCGGACTTGGACTCAGAAACGGTCGGCGAGACGGCTGAGCGTCTTGGTCTCAAGCTGGATTATGACTTCAATGGCGAGGCGTACGGCACGGTCGCTGGTCAGAACTCGAACAACTCGGTTCGGATTCCCGATGCGTTCTTTGATGCTGTGGACGCGGGTGATGCGTGGGAGACACGGTACCGTACGACCGGCGAGGTCGCGAGCACGGTGGATGCTCGGAAGCTGTGGGACGATGTCGCGTACGCCGCGTGGCGCTGTGCGGACCCTGGGGTTCAGTACGATACGACGATTAATGCTTGGCACACCTGTCCGAACGCGGGGATGATCAACGCGTCGAATCCATGTAGTGAGTACATGTTCCTCGACAACACGGCGTGCAACCTCGCGTCGCTCAACGTCATGAAGTTCTACGACGCGAAGTCTCGCGAGTTTGACATCGAGCGTTTCGAGCATGGTGTTGATCTGTGGACGATGGTCCTTGAGATCTCGGTTCTGATGGCCGCGTTCCCATCGAAAGAGATCGCGGAGCTGAGTTACACCTACCGCACGACGGGTCTGGGGTACGCGAATCTTGGCGCGATGCTGATGCAAGCGGGTATTCCTTACGACTCGGAAGCGGGCACGGCGATCTGTGGCTGCTTGACCGCGATCCTGACGGGTCGTTCGTACAGAATGTCCGCGATGATGGCGCGTGAGCACGGTGCGTTCCCTGGATACGAACCAGAGCGTGACAACATGCTGCGTGTGATGCGCAACCACCGTCGTGCCGCGATGGGCGTGGCGCGGGACAGCGGGGAGTATGAAGAGCTCCGCATCGCTCCGGTCCCGATCGATCACGACCTAATCCGCGATCACGGCGTGCCCCTCGGGAACGCGATGGAGCTCCTGCACCACGCGACGACCGCATGGGACGACGCGCTGGACCTCGGTGAGCTGTACGGCTACCGCAACGCACAGACGACGGTCATCGCGCCGACAGGGACCATTGGTCTGCTGATGGACTGTGATACCACCGGTGTTGAGCCTGACTTCGCGCTCGTGAAGTTCAAGAAGCTCGCGGGCGGCGGGTACTTCAAGATCGCGAACGCATCGATCGATCCAGCGCTTGAGGCGCTGGGGTACGACGAGGTTGAGCGACGCGAGATGATCCAGTACATCTTGGGTACGCTGAACCTGCATGTCCCGATGCCATCGGATATCGAGGACAGCGTGGGCGTCTCGCTCGCGGCGTGGCTCAGTGATCACGGTCTGGACGATGACGACCTGCAGAAGATCACCGATGCACTTCCGGGTGTGTTCGAGATCGGGTTTGCGTTCAGCGCCTGGTCGCTGGGTGACGACACGCTGCGTCGTCTCGGAGCGAATCCAGAAGACGCGAAGGCGGATCCGAGCTTCAACGCACTCAAGTATCTTGGTCTGACCAATAAGCAGATCGCTGAGCTCAACGAACTGGTCTGCGGCACGCAGACCATCGAGGGCGCTCCGCACCTCAAGGATGAGCACCTCGCGGTGTTTGACTGTGCGAGCACCTGCGGCGCCAAGGGCACACGCTCGATCTCGGCGGGTGGTCACATCCGCATGATGGCGGCGGCGCAGCCGTTCATCTCGGGAGCGATCTCGAAGACGATCAACCTGCCTCACGACGCGACGGTGACTGATATTCAGGACGCGTACCGCTTGTCGTGGGAGCTTGGTCTCAAGGCGAACGCGCTGTACCGCGATGGATGCAAGCTGAGCCAGCCGCTCAATGCGAAGAGCGATACAGAGACCGAGCTTGATGAGGACATCGTGATTGATGATCTCGATCACGCGGCGGCGCTCGACGAGATCGCGACGGATGTCGCGGAGCTTGCGGAAGCCGCGGGCGATGAGAATGTGCGTGTGGTGGTGAAGAAGGAGGTCGAGATCGTGCATCGTCCGATGCGTCGTCGTCTTCCAGAGACACGAAGATCGCTGACGCACAAGTTCAACATCGCGGGTCACGAGGGGTACCTGACGGTCGGGTGCTACGAGGACGGGAAGCCGGGTGAGTTGTTCATCACGATGGCGAAGGAAGGCTCGACGATTGGCGGGCTTATGGATTCGCTCGGGACCTCGACCTCGGTGGCGCTTCAGTACGGCGTTCCGCTTGAGTCGCTCGTCCGCAAGTTCACGCACCAGCGGTTTGAACCTGCGGGGATGACGACGAATCGGGATATCCCGTTTGCCAAGTCGCTTGTGGATTACATCTTCCGCTGGCTCGGAATGGAGTTCATCGACGGCTATCGGGAAGCGAACATGCCGGCACGCTCGACTCCGGAACCCAAGGAGCAAGCGGACAAACCCGATCCGGTTGTCCGCCGAATCCCGGTCCAGGAGATCGAACCCAAGGCGAAGGAAAGCAAGCCCGAAGCGCCAGTTCTCAAGGCGAAGCTGACGGAGACTCAGGTCACCGCGAAGACGAGCGATGGCACTCAGGTTGATGCACGCAGCGCGACGCTCTCGATGGCGCTTGATGCTGCGGGTGATGCTCCGCCTTGCGATGTGTGCGGCACGATCACGGTCCGCAGCGGGACGTGCTACAAGTGCCTCAACTGCGGCGCTTCGATGGGCTGCAGCTAAGCAGGATATGAAATCAAGGGCTGTGTTCGCGCCCGGTTCACGGTTGATAACTCGCGACGGTCAGGATGACTGGTCGCATTCAGATAGGGATGGTCAGCAATCGAATGGAATGAATGCTGCGGGTGCAGGTCACGGAGAGATCGGCACCCGAACCCCGGCAGACGGACGGCTCTTTGGAGCCATGGAGTAGTTGAAGCCGGAATGAGCTGATGAACTCGCACTCTCTGACCGTCGCGGGTTGTCAGCCGTGAACCACCAAGCTTGTCTCTCTCCCAGAGACATGTGAATCCCGGGCATCCCCTGCCTCCAGCCCGGATTCACCCTTACCCCCGGGCAAGCCCACCACGGCCCGGGGGTTTCTTGTTGAAATGAGCTAACCGCTCATCCCAACTCTGGTATGGTGACACAGCATGCATGAACACACTGAACAGGATCAATCCATCCGATGGGATGTCGTCGCGGTGATCGCGATGATTTCTGTGGTCGGGGTGCTTGGGTTCAAGCTGCTGTGGATGATCGAGGGGTATAGAAACTTCATCTGGTCGCTTCCGATCGATGTGCAGTTTCTGGTGCATCCGGCTCTGCGGATGCTGATTGTGCTGTTCGGGGTGCTGATCGTCTATCGGATGGCTCGGGGTCGTGACAAGCCGACGATGGGGATGGGGGTGGGCTGGACGCGTGCGTTCAAAGGGGTCGCGATCGGGTCTGGGTGCACGATCCCGATGTTGCTGCTGGGGCTGTGGAGCGATTCGTTTGCTATTACGAGGTACGCGGTTCTGTATAAGTCGATCTCTCCTGGATTAACGGAGGAGATTTTCTACAGGGCGTTCATGTTCGGATTGCTCGTGCAGGTGGCGCGGTGTCCGATGTGGCCGACGGCGATCTTGACGGGGGCGGTGTTCGGTTTGGCGCATGTGGACATTACTCCGGACGAGGGGCAGACGATCGTCGGACAGCTCGGGTTCTGGATCGCGATGATCGGGGTGGGGGGGATGATGTACGCCTGGATTTACCAGTTGTCGCGATGGAACCTGTGGATCGTGATCGCGTTGCATGCCGGGATGAATCTGTGGTGGGATATGTTCGAGATGAACAGCACTCCGCTGGGAGGATGGGGGGCGACGGGAGTTCGTGTTCTGAGCGTTGGGCTGGTGGTGTTGATTGTCATGCGATCGCGCGGGATGGGATCACCTCAGCGATCTACGATCGAGCGTGAGTAATACAGACAGAACCGATTCGACGACTTGGGCTTCGCTACTTGCAGGCTGGGTGCAGTTCGCGCAGGGCGCGGTGGCGCTTCCCGACGATGCGGAGGGTGATCGCTGGCGAGCGTGCGTCGCGCCGTCGATTGGGCTGCATGCGATCGCGATGGCGCTGGGGGAGCTTCACAAGATTGATCCGAGCGAACGCCCGCTCGCGATGGACAAAGCGGAGCTTGGGATCAAGCAGCACGCCGGGGAGATCAACTCGGCGTGGGCCGCCGAACCGATGCCGGAGTCTCTTGTGGAGCTGATCGAGGACGCGAAATCCGCGTGGGAGGACTCGCTGCACGAGGGGGTCGTCTGGCGCTGCAAATCCGAGCGGTTCACCACTCGGCATCCCGGCGAGATCGGTCTTGCGATGCGAGAAGCGGGGTTTATGGGGGAGATCTTCGTCGCGGCGCCTGGGGTCGAGATGTTCAAGGATGCGCCGGTCGCGTGGTGCCGGGACCAGTCGGGAGGGATGCCGGACGAACAGGTGGTTGAGTTTGTCGATGGATTCCTCGAGACCTGCACTGGGAAGGTGGAGCGTCCCGAGATCATGCGTCCGCTCCATCAGGTGTATCGGCAGATGGACTTCCTATCCGGAGCGATGCACGATCTGGTCGCGCCGGTGACTGGGGATCTCCCGGCGGGTCAGCCGCTGCTGGTTCCTGTGGTGGTGGGGGGCGAGGTGTGCTCCGTGTCGCTCCCACCCAAATCGGGCAAGCCGATGGATCCGATCGAGGTAAAGTGGTCAACTATCGCGGCGGACGAGGCGGAAAACTAGACCCTCGCTCAGCGGTGTCTAGGATGCGTTTGACGGCTAGTTGACTCGAATTCACACGGAAAGGACACCGTTTCAATGGCAACCAAACGAGCAAAGATTTCCATCATCGGCGCCGGTAATGTCGGCGCGACCTGCGCCCACTGGGCCGCTCAGAAAGAACTCGGGGACATCGTTCTCCTCGACATCCCTCGCGCCGATGCGCCGGATCAGCACATGCCCAAGGGCAAGATGATTGATCTTGGTTGCTGCGCCCCGATCGATGGGTTTGATTCGAATCTGACTGGCACCTTCGACTACAAGGACATCGCTGGATCGGACGTGGTCATCGTGACCGCTGGTATGCCCCGCAAGCCTGGGATGAGCCGGGACGATCTGATCGAGGTCAATGTGAAGATCGTCAAGCAGGTCTCGGAGAACATCAAGGAGCACGCTCCGGACTCGATCGTGATCCTCGTGTCCAATCCGCTCGACGCGATGGTCTACACCGCGTGGAAGGCGACGGGATTCCCAACCAACCGCATCGTCGGTCAAGCGGGCGCTCTGGACTGTGCTCGCTATCGTGCGTTCATCGCGTGGGAGCTGGGTGTCTCGGTCGAGGACGTCCAAGCGATGCTGCTTGGTGGGCACGGCGACGACATGGTGCCGTTCCCTCGTCTGACTTCGGTCCACGGCATCCCGGTTTCCGATCTGCTCCCAGATGACAAGATCACGGCGTGCGTCGAGCGCGCCAAGGTCGGCGGCGGCGAGATCGTCAAGCTCATGGGAACCAGCGCCTACTACGCTCCGGCGCTCGGCACCATCCAGATGGCTGAAGCGATCATCAAGGACAAGAAGCGGATCATCCCATCCGCAGCGTACCTCGATGGTCAGTTCGGACACAAGGGGCTGTTCGTCGGTGTTCCGGCGCTGCTGGGCAAGGACGGCGTCGAGAAGATCGTCGAGTTCAAGCTCACTGACGATGAGCAGAAGCTCTTCGACGAATCGGCGTCGCACGTCGAGGACCTGGTCAACATCGTCAAGGAACGATTCCCAGAACTCGCATAAAGCGATCTGATCCAAACATGAAAGAACCCCTGCATTGCGGGGGTTCTTTTTTATGCTTTGGTTTATGCAATGCGTTTATTCGTCTGGTCTGGAGTGCTCGTAGAGGTCGCCGATCGCGTTGACGTACTTCTTGCGTTGCTTCGCTTCGTGGGCTTCCTTGAGACTCTCGGCGTCTTCGCCAAGCGATGTGAGGAGCTGGTAGCAGTAGGGGGCTGAGCCGAGCCAGCGTTTCCAGCGAGAGCGGAACAACCAGAACCCGATGGGGCAGATGACTCCGGCGGCAATGAAGAACGGCAGCGTGCGGATCGTCGCGGCGAGCGCGAGCGATCCCAGCGAGATCGCGAGGATGACGAAGCCGTAGATAAACTGGGCGCCCTCGCTCTTGAGCTGACGCTTGACCGCGTTGCGGTGGTCAGAGATCCGCGTGATCTCGGCTTCTGGATCGTCTCCGAGGAGCCAAGCCGCGCCGGGGTCATCGGGATCGAACTCAAGATCGGGTTCTGGTTCAGGTGTCGGCCTGAGCGCTTCGCGGACCGCTTCCGGATCTGCATCGGGCAGCAACTCCCTGCGCTTCGAGTTGTTTGGCTCTTTCATATATATCCCCACGCGAGAACGCGACCATAATCATGCAATTATTATATATCCATATCAAGAATCGGTCGAGCAAACCGGTTCTCTACACCATCTTCGCTCAAATCAGTCCTCTGGTTCACACTCATCATCATTCGGATTTGTTTACACTCAGATTCATCAACGATCGGGGCGGGGGCAGTCTCGCAATGACTCCCGGCCTCGGTCGTTCTGCAAGGCATTCCAACTGGAAACGAACCAACTTCGGCTATACTGCATAAAGAGGGTGCAAGACACCGAAATCACCCTTCCCAGACGACGAACTCACAGAAAGAGGAAATCCGCACATGCTGAACAGTTACACAATCGCGATATCTGCCATTCTCGCGCTGGGGGGCATAATTCCTGCGGCACAGGCGGAGCTCACCACGGGCTCGGTCGAGACTTTGCAGGCGGATGACTCGATCCAGCAGATCTCGGATCAGCTCAGCGGGACCTGGGTGACCAAGACCCCATTCCGGACCATCGAGAACGAGGACGGCAGCACGACGGACCAGTTCATGACCATGAGCATCGCTCAGGTCGAGATCCCTGGGATGGAGAACACGATGTACACGGAGAGCGCACTTGCGGATACTCCGTGGTCGCCGTTCCGTCACGCGATCTTCCAGCTCTACACGTACAAGGGGAAGGTCCGCTTGCGGACGTACACGATCGCGATGCAAGAGGATTCGATGAATCTGCTCACTGGGATGACCGGAGCGCCGCATCACTTTACAGGCGTGACCAAGGACCAGCTCATCGCGACGCTCGATGTGGAGCTTGAGAGCACAGGTGGTGGGTTTACTGGATCTACGCCGTATCCGTATCCGACAGGGGTTGGGGGCGCGGTTGAGATGACCAGCTCGGTGACTTTCGATGGGACAACACTGACCACAGCGGATCGTGGGTACGACGCTGAGGGGCAGGTCGTCTGGGGTGCTGGTGAGGATTCGTCGTATCAGTTCGTCAAGACCGAGCCGTACATCGTTGCGAGCGAGCGAGAGGATGGGCTGGTGATTCTGGATTACCCTTCGAGCCAAACGGACATGGTGGTGCAGGAGCGCGATGAGATGAGCGTGCATTACTACGGCTTCCTGACCGATGGCACGATCTTTGATTCGAGTTACTCGCGAGGTGTGCCGTATTCGTTTGTGTACCCTCCTGGGAATCGTGCGATCGTTGGTTGGGGCGACGGCATGGTGGGTCTGTCCGCGGATGCTCGCCGGAAGCTGATCATCCCGGGCGATCTGGGGTATGGTCCCGGCGGCAATCCGAGAGCGAAGATCCCTGGGGACTCGACGCTTGTCTTCAATGTCCATCTCGCGCAGCTGAATCGTCCTGAACCTGCGGGCGATGCTGGAACAACCGAGCCGGCGGAATCGGGCATCAAGGGCAGCATGAGACCGGGGCACGAAGGCCACGACCACGACTGATAGGCAGTCATGCTCAAGCAACGCCACCAGCTCTTTGTGACCCTGTTTGCCTGCACCGATGCGGTGTCCGCGATCGGTGCGTGCGGCGGCGCCTGGTTGATCCGTCACGCTCGCTACGGCGGGTTCGATCAGACGCTGCGGGTGTATCTGCAGGAATCGATGACGGTGCTCGTGGTCCCGGTCCTCGCGTTCACGATGTACGCGATTGGTCTCTATCGACCGCGTCGTGATCGAACGCTGTGGGGTGAGGTCGCGCAGGTGTTCAGGGCATCGACGGTCGCGATGGTCATCGCGATCGCGTTGATCTGGGTGATCGGCGGATTGCAGACTCCGAAGGTGCAGACTGTTGGGCCGGTGATTCCGACGGAGATCTTTACTGGGCCGTTCCGATTCCAGATTCTGGTGCTGGCGTTGCTGCTCCCGATGATGCTCTCGATGCAGCGCATCGCGGTTCGGCTTGTGCTTCGGGCGCTGCGCCGTCGTGGTCGGAACACGCGGCACGTCGCGGTGATCGGAGTCGGACGGCTCGGTCAGATCGCGGCTCAAACACTCGAACGCAACGCGTGGACCGGTATCCGCGTGGCGTACTTCATCAGTCATCACGAGCACGCGAAGCGCGATGAATGCATCGGTAAACCAGTCCGAGGCGGGACCAAGCAGCTTGCTTCGATACTCGATGAGTATCCGGTAGACGCGATCTATCTCGCTATGCCCAACGCGATGGCGGCGAAGCTGCCTCACCTGCTCCAGCGGCTCGAGCGCTTTGCGATTGATGTGCGATTGATCCCTGATGTTCGTCTCAAGTATCTCCCTCAGTCGATGGCGGTGTCTGAGCTTGAGGGGATGCCGATCCTGAGCTATCGGGAGAGCCCGTTGTCAGGGGTGGGGGGGATCGTGAAGCGGATGATCGACATCGTCGGCGCGTTGGTGGGGCTTGTGCTCTTTGCGCCGCTTATGGTCCTGATCGCGGTGCTGATCAAGCTGACCTCGCGAGGTCGAGTGATTTTCCGTCAGCAGCGCGTGAGTCTTGGGGGTGATCGGTTCTGGATTTACAAGTTCCGGACTATGGCTCAGGACACGAGCGAGGGTACTGCATGGACTGAACCCAACGATCCTCGTGTGACCTGGATCGGTGGTTGGCTGCGGAAATCCAGCTTGGATGAGATCCCGCAGCTGTTCAATGTACTGATCGGCGAGATGTCGCTGGTCGGTCCTCGTCCCGAGCGTCCGGAGCTTATCGATCGGTTTCGAGATGACTGGCGCGGCTACATGATCCGTCAGCACGTCAAGGCGGGGATGACGGGATGGGCCCAGGTCAATGGGCTCCGCGGGAACACGAGTCTTCGCAAGCGTCTCCAGTACGATCTGTTCTATATTCGGCACTGGTCGATTCTGTTCGATTTGCGGATCCTGCTGATGACCATTAGCCGCGGGTTTGTGCATCGCAATGCGTACTAAACCCAAACAAACGAGCAATTAATTTGAATTTGTACCTGCTGAGGGGGCTGAGGGTTGCGAAATTCATGTGAAATCTGTATAACAGTCCCAAGGACATTGGGGGGTTCGTGTGGAACCCCCTTGTTAACCTGTCTACGAACGTCTCTATAGTCGCTTTCTGATCATGTTCGGTCGATTTTCCGGAACAATTTGAAACAGACTGCGAATGGAGCATGTGGGACTATGACACACCACGCATGAAGCGTGAAGAAACAACCAAGATTAAAGCTCTTCTGCAACTGGATGAATCCTTTAATCTTCGAACAGACGGAGGTCGTCGTGGCTAGACGAAGCACAACTCGAAACAAGGCATTTACACTGATCGAACTTTTGGTGGTCATCGCGATCATCGCTCTCCTCATCGGTATCCTGCTCCCAGCACTGGGTCAGGCACGCCGTTCGGCACAGAACGTTGTGGCGCAGGCGAACGCTCGCTCGCTCAACACCGGTGCTGCAAACTACGCGGGCGACTCCGACGACCGTATCTTCAGCTTCACCTGGAGAGCTGGCGGTTCGTACATCAACCTCAAGAACGGCAACTACAAATCACCTGGTACCGACACCATCGCTGCTGCATGGCAGGTGCAGAACATTCTGCAGCGTGCAACCGGTCGTATCACGGGCCAAGGTAGTATGCTCCGTCCGACGACTCGTCTGATGCACCGTCGTTACTCGCACCTTGTGCTTCTGGACTACCTGACCGATCGTCAGCCGGAACCAATCGCGGCATCACCATTTGATAAGAACCTGATCAACTGGCAAGAAAACCCACTCGAATACCTCGAGGACGGAAACTCGTTCCCATACGGCAACGGCACACCTAGCCAACCTGGCTACGACATGGATACAAACTGGAACCAAGCTGCGATCGTTCAGCTCTGGCCATTCGCATCGACCTACCAGATGGTCCCTGCAGCGTGGAACACCGACGGTATCAACGGCACCAACACTTACGTACCGATCGACACCACTCCTCACCTCTTCACCGCTCTTGAGAACGGCCCTCAGCTTGGTCGCCGGAAGATGACCCACGTCGCTCACCCATCGGGCAAGGTCATGATGTTCGAAGAGTTTGACCGCTTCTCGGATCCAAACGGCCTGTACTTTGCGTACCCAGAAGCGAAGTGCAACCTCGCGTTCTTCGACGGTTCGGTCCGTCAGGAAGAGACTCAGGACGCAAACCCAGGTTGGAACCCAGAAACTCCAAACCAGGTCTGGCGTCAGCGTTACCTCCCACTGGATACCTTCCCAGAACCGAAGGAAGGTCTGACCAATAACAACACCGAGTACTGCATGCGTTACCGCTGGACCCGCTACGGTCTGCAGGGCATCGACTTCGGTGGTGAAGACGTCGGTACCCTTGGGAACTCGATGCTCATCAACCCTGACTGTGTTGAGCCGTAAGCACTGTTCTCACGATGATCTGACTGTTCAAAGGCCCCGCCTCAAGAGGTGGGGCCTTTTTCATGCGCTGCGTTTGTGCTGGGTGTCGGCTGAGAGGTTCTTGTCTTTGTTCCGGTCTCTCACACGGTTCTCAGCACATAGCTTGCCCACTCTCAATCGCAAAGTGCGCGAAGAAAAACCGTCTCGAGAGACGGTTGTGTAAAGCTTTGTTGCCGAGGATGTTTGATAGGTTAAGGCCCGAGTCGACGGACGCGGCGGAGGTCAGCGAGCAGGTCTTCGATCTGCTGTTCCCAGTAGACGACGTCGATCGCGTTCTCGTAGCCGTCGACGATTGAAGGCATCTCCATCTCCTCGGCTTGACGCATGATCCGCTTGTAGAGTCCGATGTTCTTCTTGGCGCTCTGGAGGGAGGCACCAGCGAAGGTGATGTAGTTGCTATCGTTGTACTGAGCGATATCGGTCTGGAACGAGCTGATGGTCGCGTTGAGGCGTTTGCGGAGGTTCTTGCACTTGCGGGTATCACGCTCGGTGATCTCGGTGCCCATGTCTCCTGCGGAGTCCCATTTCTCGATTCCTTGAGCTTCTGCGAAGGATTCGAGGGTTTTGGAGTCGCTCTCGGTCACGATGCCGTATTTCGCGGCTTGGGTGGTTGTGAGCGTCAGGACGGTGTCCGGGCCGTCGATGGTCTCGTAGCCGCGTGGGAGGTTGTCTCTGGAGTTGGAGAGCTTCCATTCGCCTTTGTCCCTGTAGGCGTACACCTCGGCTTCTGAGAGCATCATGGCTTGGACGAGGAATCGGGAGTGCCCGTTGGCTTCCGCGGCTGAGCCGAGCTTTGAGGCCATGATGGAGGTCATCTTCTTATCGACCTCCGCGGAGCCCGTGGAGTTGGTCGAGTAGACCACGGCTCCACCGAAATCGGCTCCTGGAGCCATGGTGATGGTCTCGCACCAGAATGCGGGCCAGATCGAGGCGCTGATCGCGTGCTCGATGAACATGTGGTATCGCAGGTCATCGGAGTAACGCTCCATGACCGCGACCATGTCCTGAGCGGCCCAGACCTCTCCGCCTGGGGAGTTGATCCGGAAGACGATGTCGGTCACGCCGTGCTCGACAGCCCATTCCAGTGAGTTCTTGACAGACAGGGGGTAGATATCCTGTCCGAACGTCCCTGAGAGCGGGATCTCCATGAGGAGCTGGTAGCCCTCTCTTTTGAGTGCTTTGGGGGCTTTATCCGCGTCCCCGTTGCTCTTGGGGATGCTGAGGGTGGTAGGTTGCTCAGTGGTGACCTTGGGGGTCTCAGAGATCGGGGTGCGATCTACGGAGCGTACATCGCGTGCGTTGAGTGTCATTCGGGTCTTGATGCCGTGGACCTCGGTCTCGATGACGATGGTCCGGCGGTTCTCGCTGATGATGGTGCCCTCGTAGGTCGTGCCGTCACGGAGGACGACGACGTCGGCTATGGCCGCGCTGCTGAGGCAGGCGAGTGCGGTGCCCGCTGCGATGGCAAGCAGGGTAGGGCGGGCGTAGCGGTTTTTACTCTTCATCATCTTCTCCGAATGGTTATCAGCATGTGGTATTGATCATCAGTGTATCAAACTGACGTAAATATGCAAAGAGACTTACGTTTGAGTCTACAGTTTGTGCGTGAATTTTGATTACCAGGTCATCGTGGTTGGGGGTGGACACGCCGGGATTGAGGCGGCGTGGGCGGCCGCGAATCGACTCGGGACGCCGGGATCGGTGGCTCTGGTCACGCTGGATGCTCAAAAAATAGGCGTGATGAGCTGTAATCCCGCAATTGGGGGGCTCGCGAAGGGTCAGCTCGTCCGCGAGATCGACGCGATGGGGGGAATGATGGGGCTGGTCGCGGATGCGACTGGGATTCAGTTTAAACTTCTTAATACTTCCAAAGGGGCCGCGGTCCATGGCCCTCGCTGTCAGTCGGACAAGCACGCATATGCACGTGTGGCTCAGAAGTTCATCGCGTCGCGTCCGGAGATCGACGTGATCGAGGGGAGCGTCGAGGCGATCCTGACGACGACCGAATCCGAGGACGTGATCTGCGGCGGGGTCCGGATCGGTCTCAAGAACGGCGGGGAGCGTGAACTGCGAGCGCCATCTGTGGTGCTGACCACTGGGACCTTTATGCACGGGATCATGCATCGTGGTCAGGACACGACTGAGGGGGGGCGTGTCGGAGAGGCGGCGACGAACAAGATCTCTGATGCGCTTCGGGGATTGGGGTTCGAACTGGGTCGTCTCAAGACGGGCACACCTCCTCGACTGGATCGGCATTCGATTGATTGGGATGCGCTTCCGGTGCAGGAGGGGGACGAGGCGCCGCTGCCGTTCTCTGAGCTGACGCGTGATGGATGGTCTGTTGGTGATGAGTTGGTCTGTGATCGCTTCCCGCTGATCGAGCAGGTGTCGTGCCGGCAGACGAGCACTGGACCTGGATCGCATGACTCGATCCGCGCGAATCTTGATCGGGCGCCGATCTTTACGGGGCAGATCGGTTCGGCGGGGCCACGGTATTGTCCGAGCATCGAGGACAAGGTCGTCCGCTTCGCGGAACGCGACGAGCACGGCGTGTATCTCGAACCAGAATCGCATGAGTCTGACTGGGTGTACTGCAACGGGATCTCGACGAGTCTACCGGACGATGTGCAGGACGTGATCGTGCACTCGATGCCGGGATGCGAGAACGCGAAAATCCTGCAGTATGGGTACGCGGTTGAGTATGACATGGTCCGCCCTCATCAGATCTATGTGACTGGTCAGTCGCGATCGGTGAAGGGGTTCTTCCTCGCTGGTCAGATCAACGGGACGAGCGGGTACGAGGAAGCGGCGGCGCAGGGATTGGTCGCTGGGATCAATGCCGCGTTGCACGCGACGGGGGACGGGGAGTTTGCGCTCGATCGTTCGCAGGCGTACATCGGTGTGCTGATGGATGATCTGGTGACCAAGACCCCGAAAGAGCCGTATCGGATGTTTACGAGCCGAGCGGAGTACCGCTTGCTGCTTCGGTCGGACAACGCGCCGGATCGGTTGACCCCGATCGCGATGGAGCTGGCGCTGCTCGATCATCACGAGCTGGGGTCGATCCGCAAGGAGCGGTTCGCTCAGCGCCAGCGTGCGATCGAGGTCGGTCGCGCGTTGATGGATTCGACGATGGATGGGAGCAAAACCGCCGCGGATCGGATCCATGAGTCGGACTACAGCGTCGAGCATCTCAAGTCCGCGATCGCGTCGAAGCTTGAGGACGCGGTGGGGGATGTGCATCCGGAGGTGTACCTGACGCTGCATGCTCGGAAGCGATATGAGCCGTATATCCAGAGGCAGATGATCGAGATCCGCAGGCACAGCGAGATCGAGCACAAACCGATCCCGGAGTGGATCGACTACGAGCAGATGGATTCGCTCCGCAGCGAAGCACGCGCGGCGCTCATCAAGTATCGCCCCTCGACCTTCGGACAAGCATCGCGGCTCGAGGGGTTGACTCCGGCGGATCTGACGCTGCTGAGTGTGCTGGTCAAGCGGGCGCGGTTGAGCAGGCGCGAGGCGGAAGCCGCGAACGTTGATTAATTTGATTTTTTAGTTTCCGAGCATGCGGAGCTCGTCGCGGAGGATCGCGGCGAGTTCGAAGTTCTCCGAAACAATCGCGGCTTCGAGGCGTTGGCGGAGCTCCGCTTTTTGGCTGACTGGGAGCTTGGGGATCAAGCCGTCTCGCATCTCGCGGAGCATCTCGACCTCTCCGGCCTCTTCGAAGAGTTCTTCTTGGTCCGTCGCTTTGTAGTAGAGGCGGAGTGATTCGAGCCCATCGTCAATCGCGTTGATTGCGGCTTTGTTCTCTTCGTGCTTGACGGCGTGGCTCGCGAGGGCTCGTGCACGCATCATCATGACGTAGGGGCGATGCCCCTCCATCGCGAGCTGGTCGTCCTCGTCGATCGCGTGGTCCCGGAAGAAGTCCAGGACACGCAGGTTGCGGGACGTGTCTCTCGCGACGCTCTCGAAGTCTTCGAGGACGAGGAGGGCGATGTAGCGGTGGTAGTACTGCTGGGCTTCTTCACGGAGTTGACGGCAATCGTCGGCGTCGAGGAATCGGAGCTGGGTGTCGGCTTCCTCGTCGTCCTCGATGTCTGCGGAGATCCCGGCTTCGTGGTTCTCGCCTTGGGTGAGTTGCTGGAGGCGGTTCTCTTGGTATTCGAGGAAGGAGTCGCAGTCGTTGGGTCGTTGTCCGTCGGGACGGCCGTCGACTTTCATCTGGAGGAGTCCGAGGTCGAGTCTGACCTGGATCCGGGGCTCATGGTCCTGTCCTTCGATGAGTCGGACGGAGATCTGGCCTGGTGTGAATGGCCATTCTTCGAGCAGTTTGGTGATGTCTCTTTCCACGCAAAATCCTAGCTTCGGGGAGGGCGAATTTGGGAGTATGCAGCCATTATCGGGGGATGCCAATAAAAATCTGGAAAGGCCGATCACTTTTCTAAAATACTCTGCGATCCCCCCAAACGGTTCAATCCGCAAGGATTTAGGGCCAGTTAAAATCAAAGAAAATGCCCATGTTGAGGGGAAAACCCTTTTGTCCGATGGAACAGATCGTGTAACATGACGAACAGTGTGATGAGTGAGAGCTCATCTCGTTTCCGGCGGCGCTCGCCGCGGAAAGGATGGGTAGGAAAGTGAGTACAAAAATGCGTTCGTCCAATTCAGGCGTGAAGTCATCGCTGCAGGTCTATCTGAGCGATATCAACCGCCACCCCTTGCTGACAGCGGAACAAGAGAAAGAACTCGGATGGAAAATCATCAACGAGCAATGTCCAGTTGCGCGTGAAACGATGATCCGCTCGAACCTTCGTCTCGTTGTTTCGATCGCGAAGAACTACAACAACCGCGGGCTCCCGCTCGGTGATCTCATCGAGGAGGGGAATATCGGTCTGATGCGTGCTGTGGAAGGATTCGATCCTGCACAGGGTGCGCGTTTCAGCACCTACGCGAGTTGGTGGATCAAGCAGGGCATCAAGCGTGCTCTGATCAATGCGAACCAGCCGATCCATATCCCTGCGTACATGGTTGAGCTGATCGCGAAGTGGAAGATGCACTCGCGCCGGATCGAATCCGAGACTGGGCACCCACCAAGCATGGAAGACCTCGCGGTCGCGATGGATCTGCCTATCAAGAAGATCCGGATCATCAAGCGTGCGGTCAAAGCGTTCAGCGCTCCGAACCAGGCACCTCGCGGGAACGACGGTGACCTCGTCGGGATGAGCGAGCTGATCGCGGATCATCGTGTCGGCACGGCACAAGAACAATCGCTCGAAGCAGAAGAACTGGGCATCCTGCGTCGTCTGATGGAGACCATCGACGAGCGCGAGGCACAGATCCTGCGTCTGCGGTTCGGTCTCGATGGTGCTGAGCCTTTGACGCTCAAGGAGATCGCTGCGAACATCGGCATCTCGCGTGAGCGCGTGCGTCAGATTATCGAAGAGTCGCTCTCGCGTCTGCACGAGCGGATCAATGACGACAAGCCGAGCCAGTTCTACCGCCGCGACAACGCGTTCGAGAACCTGGACAAGGCACCAGATCGCGATCGTGCGATCAATCCGGCTCAGAACTCAGCGACGGCTGCGGGCTAAGCCACCAAGATCAGTCTCTCAGATCTATCTCTCTTGTACAACGGGCGGTCCTTCGGGATCGCCCGTTTCTCGTCTGTTTGGGGTCTCTGAGCTATGATGCAGACCGCTGTCCGGAGCGGTCTGGAATAATCCACGAGCGCGGACGGATGTTGCTGAACCGCGTCATGCGGCACAAACACTCGACTCGAACGGAGACATCACTTGGCTCAGGACTCTGCAAACGTACACAAGGTAGTCATCATCGGTTCCGGACCATCGGGCTGGACCGCAGCGATCTACGCGGCTCGCGCGAACCTGAATCCGGTGGTCTATGTCGGTGTCGCCAAGCAAGACCCCGGCCCGGTCCTTCCCGGCGGACAGCTCATGCTGACGACGGATGTCGAGAACTACCCAGGATTCCCAGAGGGGATCGCGGGGCCTGAGATGATGATGAAGTTCGAGGAGCAGGCACGACGGTTCGGCACCGAGGTCGTGGGACAGGATATCACCAAGTGTGAGTTCTCGAGCGATGGTTCTCCTCACACGCTGCACACGTCCGGCGGAGACACCATCCAGGCGCACGCGGTGATCATCTCGACTGGCGCGACGGCGAACTGGATCGGTCTGGATTCAGAGATGAAGCTCGCGATGGCGGGCGGCGGGGTCAGCGCGTGTGCGGTCTGTGACGGCGCGCTCCCGATGTTCCGCGATCAGCATGTCGCGGTGGTGGGTGGTGGGGACTCAGCGATGGAGGAAGCGACCTTCCTGACCAAGTTCGCTTCCAAGGTTTCGGTCATCCATCGCCGTGACGAGCTCCGCGCGAGCAAGGTGATGCAGGAGCGGTTCCTGAACAAGGACAACGCGGAGGTGCTCTGGAACAAGACGGTGATCGAGTGCTTGTCGGAGCCGGACCAGATGGGCAATGAGAAGATCAGTGCCGTGCGACTCAAAGACACGGTGACTGGAGAGGAATCCGAGCTTGCGATCAAGGGGTTGTTCGTCGCGATCGGGCACAGTCCCGCGACGAAGTTTCTCCAGGACACGACTCTGGAGTTCGACAGCGCCGGATACATCGATCTCAAGGATCGCTCCAGCAAGACCAACATCGAGGGAGTCTTCGCGGCGGGAGACGTCGCGGACGCGAAGTATCGTCAAGCAATCACCGCATCGGGGATGGGCTGTCAAGCGGCGCTTGACGCGGAGCACTGGCTGGGCGCAAAGGACCTGATCTGAGTTTGATTGGATGATCCAAGCAGCAATGAAAAGGGCACCCGATCTGGGTGCCCTTTGTTGTTGGGATGGGAGCTGGGATTAGTTTTCTTCGTACATCGCGAGGCGTTCTTCGAGTTCTGGGAGTGCTTCTTTGCCTCCCTTTTCTTCGTCGAGTTTCGCGAGTTCGATTGCTTTCTTCTGCCACTTGATCGCGGAGGTCGCGTCGCCGGTCTTGTGCATCGCGAGGGCGTAAGTGTCGATGACGCCCCAGTCTTCCCAGTCGGTCAGTCGGCACGCCATCGCAGCGGCTTGGAGCGCGGTCTGGTAGTCCTGGACCCCGATGCCTTCGGCTTGACCATTGAGGAGGATCCACGCGACGGCGTTGAGTCCTCCTGAGTCTTCGCTGAAGTGGTCCTTGATGAGGACCTTGCTGATCTTGCGAGCGTTGTCGAGGTTCTGTCCTGAGTGGAGCGACTGCGCGAAGGTCTGGAACGCGGTCATGAGCACCTGCTCATTCCACGCATCAGCCGCGGCGGTTTTGGCGTCGTATTCACCTGAGACGACGGCTTCGAGTGGTTCATCGATCTCAGCGGGGTGACCGATCCAAGCGATGTCTCCGTGGCCATCAACGATGAACGCGGCTGGGATGCCGCCTTGTCCCGCGGGGCGCATCCAGTTGTCGGACATGGATGTGCCGTCTTCGATCGCGACGGTGTAGCCCATGCGTTCGCCTTGTTTCTGGACGAACTTCTCGACCTTCTCCATGCGCTCGGCGCCTTTTTCGCGTTCCCAGATGTTGACGCCGATGAACTGAACGTCCTCGCCGTGATCGCTCTGGAGCTGAGTGAGGTGTGGGAACGCGGCGATGCACGGCCCGCACCAGGTTGCCCAGAACTCGACGACGTAGACCTGGCCTTCTTCGAAGCCGTTGACGGAGTCGCCTTTGATGAACTTGGCGATGGAGAGCTCAGGGGCGCTGGAACCGATCCAGAGCTCTGGTTTTTTCATGTTGGGGATGAGGTCTTCGAGGGTCTCGCCTTGTGCTTTCTTTGAGGCGGTGGCTTCGGGACCGGCGTAGGCGAAGGTGGGTGCTGATGGAGCCGCGAGGACTGCGAGGCCGCTGAGTGCCGCGATGAGTGCTGTGGTTTTCATGGATACTCCGTTTGTGATCCGCCGAGCTTTCAGGTCAGCGAGAATCTGGTGTTTGACGCTATTCCTTACCTGAGTGTACCGCCGATCGCGTGGATCGGTTGCCTGCATCGTCGGATCGATACCGCTCTGATGGGCAAAAACTGACTTCAGAAGGGGTTTATTTCGGCAAATCGGCTTCCCCGATCAATCGGAAGCCCTTCTGTCGGAGGATTTGGCCTGCGAGCGTTTGGTCGTCCACAGCGATCGCGATGGTGGGGGCGCCGTTGAGCTCGAGCATCAGCGCGTACGCGAAGGCGATGTTCATCTCGACTCCCAGCAGATAGAGGCAGAGCTTCGAGAGCGTGTGCCCCTCTGAGAGCTCGACAACAAGGACCTCGTGCTCCGCGAAGGCGAGTTCCTGCTCTGTGAGAATTCGCCGCGCGACGTGGGCGTGGTTGGAGATCAGGCGGACCACAGCATGGTCTGAGGCTTCATGGACGGAGATGGCACAGATCTGGCACTGGGACGCTTCGTCGAAATGCTCGACAAGATCGAGCATTTTGCCCACTTTGTTGGGGAGGAAGACACTGAACTGGACCATCGTTGGGGGAGAGAAGCAGGAGGTTGTGTCAATGGGGCATTCAGCTTCGCTCATGTGTCATATCCGATCTGCGGTGGCATAAAAGACCGATCGGTCGATCCGATCGGCTCATGTTGATTTCAGCATACTCGATTTGGCTGGGTTTGGCGAGAGGAATTATTCTTCTGCCGATGCGACTGCGGTGCCTTTGGAGCTTGTGCCACCAGCGGTCTTCGCGATTCTGGCGCTGCTTGATCCGGAGGACTTGGTGACGCGGACGACGGTTGTTGCTCCGGAGGTGCTCGAGGAGACTCCTCCGCCGGCGGTCACGCTGTTGCCGCCGCCGCCGCCGCCACCGCCACCGCCGCCACCGCCTCCGCCACCGCCGCCACCGCCGCCTCCGCCTCCGCCACCACCTCCACCGGCACCGCCGGTGACGACTGTGGTGGTCGCGATGGAGTAGGACGTTTCGGTGTCGCCGTTGTCATTGTTTGGGGAAGAGGTGGTTGTGTCGGTCTGGGTATCGTCTTGGGTGACGTCCGCAGGTTCTTCAGGTTGTGGGAGGTCGTAGACGAATATGCGATGCGTGCCGTTGGCAACTGCCGCGGTCTGTGATGGGAGGCCTTCGATATCTGGGAGACGGATGCCGCGAGGGCTTGAATCACCAGAGAGGTTCGAGACGAGGACGACGACCTTGGATTGCGAGCGTACTGCGGACCATTGGATTCCCGACGATTTGTCCGTGCTCAGGTTGAGGATTTCGAGTCGATCTTCGCCGCTGAGCTTGGATTCGATCTGGACCCATGAGTCGAGCGCGAGCTGGCGGTACTGCTGGTAGTTGACTTGAGGGTGATCCGTGTTCGTAGAGGTTGGAGTCCAGACTGAGAATCCGTCTGCACCACGAAGGTAGAAGTGCATGATGGTTGCTTTGAGGTCAGCGATTGGTGGTGGAGGGGCGTTGTAGTACCCGTTTGGATCAGGAAGCGCGTAGGCAACGTAGGGGGAGACCCATGGGACGAGCTTGTGTCCTTGAGAGAGCTCGCGAGCGGCGGTCGAGACGTGCTCGATCGGAGCCCAGAGTGATGCCGAGCGATTGGATGGGCTGGAGTCCTGTCCTGGCTGCAGGTTCGGGCGTGTGTGGACGGAGTGGAACTCGTAGTGATACGCGACAGGCATCGCGACGTTGAGACCTGATGTGCGGTAGAAGGTGTCGCGGTCCCAGCCGTGGAAGCCGTGGTAGGTGCCACCACCGCCGCGGTCTTGCTGTCCATCCCAGACGAAGCCGAGATCGAGTTCACCTGGGTAGTCGGAGTAGTTCCCGATGTATGCGTTCGCGATGTTGGGGTTGGAGTGATTCCGAACCTGACGGATGACCTCGCGCACGTTTCGTTCGATGTTGGTTGGTTCGAACTCGAGATCCATGAAGACATAGTCGAGGCGTGGGAGTGCGTTGAGTGCGTCACGGAGCGCGTTGGGATCGACTGATTGGCCGTTGGTGTGGTAGGGGAATGGGCAGTTGCGTTCACGGATGAGGATGGTGACCGGGGCGCCGGCTTGTGCGACTCGCTCCATGGATGCTTGGAGGAGCCAGCTCATCCAGCCCGTGAATCCGATGCCGTGTCCACCGCTTGGCTGAGGCATCGGAGAGTAGTAGCGTTCTTGGCGTGGATCGAAGGGTGGGACGCCGATGGATTGTTGTTCGGCGGTTGGGTTCTGAGGCCAGGTCACTTCGCCGTCGGAGTTTCTCAGAGCTACATGGAGGTTGTACCACCAGTCGGTAAAGACGGGTTCAGACTCGACATGATCGGCGACCTGCATCGCCGCGGACTGTGTGGTGAACACAGGGACAGGGAGCATGCATCCGCCGAGGACGAGCGATGAGAGTAGGAATGAGCCGCGCTTTGCCATGTTGAGGAGTCTCCGTGTGGTAGTTCTCGACATATAGTCCATATCGGGTTCATCCTTGGCCATGCAGTGGGGATATGAAACAACGCATCATGGGTAATCCATGATGGTTATGCTGGTTCTGTATGTTATCGGGAATCAGACGGAGAAGCTGGATCCGCAACCACAGCTGCTGCTGGCGTTGGGATTGTTGAAAACAAAGCCCCTGCCCATGATTTCGTCTTTGAAATCAACGACGACTCCGCTCAGGTAGAGCAGGCTCTTGGGGTCGATAATGACCTTGATGCCGTGCTGCTCGAAGACCTCGTCGGAGTCTTTCTGAGTCTCTGTGAGGTCGAGGAGGTAGCTGAAGCCGGAGCACCCGCCGCCCTTCACTCCGACGCGGAGACGGACCTTCTCGGTATCGAGTTCTTGCTTCTCGATGATGCTGAGGATCTCAGCAGCCGCGGTCTCGGTGATGATGACTGCGTCTTGGGCGGTGTCGGTTTGCGTGGTCATGGTGCGGCCTCCGTGTCGTCTTGTCTCTTGCGTATACGTACGCGTGAGATTCTAGCTGAGTTCGGGTGACTTGATTCAGCTGTTTTGTTTCTCTTTGTAGTCCGATATCGCTGCCTTGATCGCGTCCTCGGCGAGCACTGAGCAGTGGATCTTGACTGGTGGGAGACTGAGCTCCTCGACGATCTCGGTGTTCTTGATTTCGAGCCCCTCGTCGAGGGACTTGCCGCGGAGCCATTCGGTCGCGAGCGAGGAGCTTGCGATTGCTGAGCCGCATCCGAAGCACTTGAACTTCGCGTCCTCGATGACTCCGGTGTCGTCGTTGACCTTGATCTGGAGCTGCATCACGTCGCCACACTCTGGGGCGCCGACGAGACCAACGCCGATCTGCTTGGATTCTTTGATCTCTTTCTGGGTCCCGAAGGTCCCGACGTTGCGTGGGTTCTCGTAGTGGTCGATGACTTTTTCGCCGTATGCCATGGTTCACCTCTCAGGTGGTTGTGGTCTATCCGATAAACGCTTAGGGCGTTCAGATTATTCCTGCTCAGTCCCGCGGGGGACTGATTCAAACTAGTGCGCTGCCCATTCGATCTTGGAGATGTCGATCCCCTCGTTGTGCATGTCGTAGAGCGGCGAGAGCTCGCGGAGCTTCTTGACCGCCTCGATGATCTTGTCCGCTGCGTACTCGACCTGCTCTGTGGTGGTCCAGCGACCGAAGGACAGGCGGAGCGAGGAGTGGGCGAGGTCGTCGCCGACACCCAGTGCTTTGAGGACGTAGCTTGGTTCCAGCGAGGCGCTGGTGCACGCGGAGCCCGAGCTAACAGCGATTTCTTTGATCGCCATCATCAGGGATTCACCTTCGACGAATCCGAAGGAGATGTTGGTGATGTTGGCGAGTCGGCGGTCGCGGTGGCCGTTGACCTGCACGACGTCGAGTTCCTTCTCGATCTTGGTTTCGATCATGTTGCGGAGCTTAAGCAGACGCTCGCGTTCGTCGTCCATCGTCTGGGCGCAGAGTTCGCACGCAGCACCAAGACCGACGATGCCGGTGACGTTGAGTGTTCCGGAGCGGAAGCCGCGTTCTTGTCCGCCGCCCTCTTGGAGAGCGGTGAGGCGGATGCGAGGCTTGCGCCTGCGGACGTAGAGAGCGCCGACGCCCTTGGGGCCGTAGATCTTGTGTCCCGAGAGGGAGAGGAGGTCGATGTTGTCGGTCTTGACGTTGGTCGGCATTTTGCCAACCCACTGGGTCGCGTCGGTGTGGAAGACGACACCCTTGTCGTGACAGAGCTCGCCGATCTCTGGGATCTCGTTGATGGTCCCGAGTTCGTTGTTGGCCCACATGATGGTGACGAGGATGGTGTCGTCGCGCAGAGCGCCCTCGACCATCTCGCGTGTGATCAGTCCGTCAGCACCGGGCTCGAGGTAGGTGACGTCGAAGCCGTCCTTCTCGAGACGCTTGCAGGGATCGAGCACGGCTTTGTGCTCGTGGATCGCGGTGATGATGTGGCCGCGACCGGTTTCACCCGCGGGCTTCTTCGCGTACATGCTCGCGGCACCCTTGATCGCGATGTTGTTGGATTCGGTGGATCCGGAGGTGAAGATGACCTCCTTGGAGTCCGCGCCGATGATGTCGGCGACTTGCTGACGCGCTTTCTTCACGGCGTCTTCCGCGGCCCAGCCGAAGCTGTGGTTGCGAGAACCTGGGTTCCCGAAGACATCAGTGAAGTACGGCATCATCGCTTCAACCACGCGTGGATCGCAGGGGGTTGTGGCGGCATGGTCAAGATACATCGGGAGTGTTACGCCCATGGTTTTTCCTTTCGGAGTCTCAGCCAAATATCGTGTGATTCCGGCAGAGTTTTAGAATCATTCTTATGAGGATTGTAGTCCATTCCCGTTTGACAGGCAAAGGATTTTACGTGTTCGATGGTGATTTCAGACGGCGATTCACGACGCGAGGTAACGCATTTTGACGCGGTTGCCTGTGTTGTTGAAGGCGACCTCGGTCATGTAGGCCTTCATGAGCATGACACCTCTCCCGAATGGTTTGGAGAGGTTCTCGGTAAGGGTCGGATCGGGGAGTGCCTCGGGAGTGAATCCCGGGCCTTGGTCTTCGATCGCGATCTGGAGTTCGCCTTGGCTGACTTTGTATTCGACGGTGACGGGGATGTTGCTGTCGAGCCCCTCATGGCCGTGGACGAACGCGTTGGTGATCGCTTCTTCGATCGCGAGACGGACCGCGAACAGAGCGGCGTCCTTGAGCCCCGAGTCGGCGGCTAGCTTGAGAATCCGTTCGATCAACTCGGTGATTTGCTCACGGTCATTGATGAGTTGAACGGACTCTGCATCCGGGATGCTTGTGAGTGGATCGCCCATTGCTTCCCGTGTTAGTTTGCGGCGCCGTTGAACTGCTCCATCGCATCGTTCAGCGTCTCATGGATGTTGAAGAGTTTGTTGAGTCGAGTGATGACAAAGACTTCGTAGATCTGAGGGTCAATGTTCGCGAGACGGAGTTTGCCGTCCTTCTCGTTGGTCTTGTTGTTGATGGTGATCAGTGCACCGAGCGCCGCTGAGGAGAGGTGGTCCACATTCGCGAAGTTGATGAGGATCTGCGGGGTCGGGGTGGTGTCGATGAGACCGCTGATCTCGTCGCTGATTGCTTGGATATTTGCCTCGTCCAAGATGTTTCGATCGATGAACTCGACCTGGGTTACATCTTCGATCTTTGAGATCCTGAGTCTGGATTCGGACATCGGGTGCCTCCCGTAGGTGCAGGTGCTGATTCTGTCGCGTCAACTATAGAACCACCGTTGGTTGAGGGCGAGTATAAACGATGATGTGTTGGTGCGTATAAAAAAACTCGGAACGGTTGTTGTGCACCGTTCCGAGCTTGTTTTGCGTGATTGTGTGGCTTGATCAGCCGCCGAGTTGATCGAGAAGACCTGGGAAGTGGCGTTCCTCTTCTTCGTTCTGGATCATGATCGTTGGCTTGAGCAGGACCAAGAGTGTCTTCTCTTCCTTCACGTCGATGCGGTTGGAGAAGAAGCGTGAGAGGATGGGGATCTTCGAGAGGACAGGCACACCTGTTTCGACTTCGACCTCGTCGACCAGACGCTGACCGCCGAGCATGATGGTGCCTTGGTCAGGAACGGTAACGGTGGTGTTGATCTGTGTCGAGGTAACGGTTGGCTGCTGGATCGTACCGGTGAAGGTCGAAGCGTTGCCTGTGCCGCCTGCGCCACCGCCGCCACCACCCGCGGCACCCTGCTGGGTGACGGTACGTGGGTTGGAGTCGAGGTCGTTATCCGAGAGCTGTGTCTGGATGGTCATGGTGACGTAACGACGATCCGCGGAGACCACGCCGGTGATGTCAAGGAGGACACCGTCGGAGATTGGTGTGAGGACCGGGTCGAACGCACCGGAGTTTGAGCCGGTGATCGGAGTGAGGTCCGAGACGTAGGTGGTGGTGGTCGCGACGGTGATGAATGCTCGCTGGCCGTTGGTGAAAGTCAGGCGTGGAGCGGTGAGTGTCACCGAGCGTTGGTCCGCTTGGGTCGCTTCGACGAGGAAGTCCACCTGGACGTCGTCGAGGAATCGAGCGGTCACGCCGAGCGCTGGGTTCGCACCGAGGATGTCTGCTGCGAACGAGCTTGCACCCGCGAGTGTTTCGGTCAGACCGAACGAGTTCTGTGCGGCGCGGATGACGGACCACTGGTCGTTGTTGGCGCCTCCGCCGCCGTTGGCGCCGGGGCTAAACACGGGCTGGTTGATGACACCGATCGCGTCGGGAACGCCGTCGCCGTCGGTATCGATCGGGAAGTTGCCGCCGCCCGAGACGTTGTCGTTGAGGAGGCCGGTGATGGGATCAAAGTAGTCCGCTGGGAGCAGGGATGGATCGATCGCGACCGCACGCTGGTACTCAGTGCTGTTGGCATTGAAGTAGACATCGATGTCGAAGCCGATCTGCTCGAAGAAGTTCTGATCGACGGACATGAAGCGGGTTTCAACGTTGATCTGGACGGCACGCTGCGAGCGGAGCTTGTTGAGGAGTCCGATGACCTCGCGGTGGTAGCGTGGGGTGGTGGTGATGATGAAGTTGCCGTTGAGGGAGGTCAACGAACTGGTATCACCGCCTGCGTCTGCCCAGCCGTCTGGGTCAACGCTTGCTTGGATCAGGTCGGAGATCGCGGTGACGCGGTCTTCGCGCGTGGTGAGCTGGATCTGGGTGCCACCACCTGAGAACGGGCTTTGTCCGCCGCTGCTGCCGCCGCTGCTCTGGATGTTGAACTGCGGAGCGTTATCGAAGTCAGGAACCTCGAAGAGCAGGTCGCGGACGTCGTAGATTTCCAGGAGGGTGTTCTGACGGAGCACATCATCGGAGGAGATGGTGAGGATGCCGTCTTGGACAGCCCAGCTTGCTGGGAGGACTGGATCAGATGCCTTGGCAAGCACGCGGTCAAGGAGGACCTCAAGCGTGACGTTGTTGAGGCGGAGGGTGATCGGGGTGTCCGGGTCGACTCCGATGTCTGCGAGTGATTCCCAGTCGGTATCGATGTCGAGGTTCGCGGTGGTGCCGATGAATGCGAGGACGTCCTCGAAGGAGTTGTCGTCGAAGTCCACAGGCATGCGCGATTCGCGGAGCTGGGTCAGCACTGCACGGTTTGCTTCGGATTCAGCGTACTCAAGGGTCGAGCCGCGGCGGAAGCTGATCGCCGGCCAATCGTCTGGGTAATCGAGCAGGAAGTCTGGGAGGACCATCGCTTCCTGGTTGTCGAGCGATTCGTGTGCGTAGCTCAGGTTCTTGTCACGCTGAACGTTGAGGAAGCCGCGGTAGACGATGGTGTCCTCGATGATGTCCTTGAGGAGCAGACCCGATGGGTTTGCTGGATCAAGGAAGAGGATGTTCTCAACAATCTCGAGTGCTTCTTCGTACTTGAGTTCGGACTGGAGAGCACGGACGCGCTCGAGCGATGCGAGGACGCGCTCGTCACGCTCGTTGAGGCGCTGGGTCTCAAGCTCGAGGGTGCGCTGCTCACGTTCGGCGGCTTCTTGCTCAAGACGTGCTTGGCGGAGCTGCTCGTCGCGCTGTGCGATGGTTGATGCGAGGCCGTCGAGTTCTGCGAGGTAGTTCTCGTAGGTTGCTTCCGGCATGAACTCGCGTGCACGCTGGACTTCCAAGCGAGCTTGGGCGACGAGACCTGAAGCAACGGAGGTGTCTCCGGCTGCGAGGGCGTCGTTGGCTTGGGTGGTGAGGTTGTCGTAGGTCGCGGTGAGACGCTGCATGATGATGCTGCTCTCTTGGATTGGATCGTCCAATCCGCCGCCTGATGGTCCGCCTTGGACGCCGAGAGCGATCTCGACTTCATTGAGGCGCTGGCCGGCGAGGGTGCGTTCCTCGTCGGAGATGTAGGAAGCGAAGTTTTCGAGCAGGTTGTTGTAGCCGCTCATCGCGTCGTTGAGGCGACGCTCTTCGTACGCGACGTTCGCGTTGGCGAGGAGGGTTTGGGCCTCGAACTTGCGTGCGGTCTCGACGAGATCGACTTCCGCTGGCTCTTCGCTGGTGGTATCGGTTGGTTCAACCTCGACGATGATGACTTCCGGATCGTCATTCTCGACTTCTGTAGGTTGGTTGAGCATGTCCTCGGCGTTGGAGATCAGCCACTCTGAGGAGTTGCCTGATTCTGGAGCGAGCATACCCATCGATGGGGTCGCGGCTCCGAAGGTTTCGCCGCGTGTTTGCTCGAGGTCAGCGATGCGAGTGCGGTACACAGTCAGCTTGCGACGCGTTTGTGCGTCGAGCTCGAGTCCGAGCATCCCGATGCGGTTGATGATGTTCTTGGCGCGGGTGTAGTCGCCGCTATTGAAGGAGTCGATCGCGGAGCGGAGGGTCGCGGGGACCATCGGTAGTGCTTGGTTGCGACGGATGGTGATCTGATCGGAGACTGCGTTGGCGCGGTCGATCTGATCTTGAGTGGACTTGGATGAGTTGCGGACAGTCTGGATCTGACGCTCTGCGTCTACCAGTCGATCACCACCCAGTGCGAACTCTGCTTTCTGGAGTGCAATATCGTGGCGGTCGGTGCGTTGGATTGAGCGTTCGATGTTTGCGAGCAGCTTCCAGACACGCTGGTCCTGCTCGTCGCTCAGGGTCATCCCGCTCGGGGAATCTTGGAGGGCTTGGATCATTGCTCGAGCACGAATGAACTCTCCGTCAGAGAAGAGTTGTGTCGCGCGATCGAGCACATCACCCGCTTGGACACTTGCGTGTTTTTCCGGGACGGCTGCGGGGTCAACGCTTGCGTAAGCGAGCGAAGCCGCGGCTCCGGTAGTGGCGAGAAGCAAGGTCACGAATCGTTGTCTGGTGGGTGACATCCGGAATCACTCCGTTCAAGGTGTTTGTACCGACTGTGGTGTCGAGCGGTCCTGTATCTACATATGGTGAGCGGGCACTATCATCGTATCCGCACAACGGCCTTCATGCGCGCCAATCGACGCCCGGGAACCGTAGGGAGGGACAATACCGGCATCAGATGCAAATCGCAAATGGTTGGCATGAATTTGATCCCCATAATCATGATCGTCGATGCCGAGTAATTGGTCTTCTCGTGAGGTTCGTAGTTGGGATCAGTGTTGCTGATCCGTGTGTTTCTTGTGTGGTTGTCCCGTATCACCGAGCGTTGGAGCACGGAAGCGGGGCCGTGCGAGCCGATGATGAGTGGTCTATTCGATCAGAATCGTTGTTGGTTGCTCTCGATCAAAGAGAAAACGAGAAGGTCGGCTCAATTCCATTAGAACGAGCGGTCGAGGGGGGTTGGATGATGAATCTAAGGATCGTCGCGGATGGATGATCAGGGGTGGGGGGTCAGACGACGTTGCTGAGCCAGCGAGCGTTGAGGAGTGATGGCTCCTGTAAGTATTTCTTGGGCAACGATTTGGCGTTCTTGGCGTTCTCGGATTCAACGCTCAGGTCCTTGGGGAAGACGCGATCGGCGCTGAGCATAAAGATGTCTGTGGTGACGCGATCGGTGTCTTGGTCTCCCAGGTCCGCGATGAGTTGCTCGACGCCTTCGAGGGCCATGGACTCGGCTTCGAGGATCGAGCCGGCGGTGCAGATGACCTCGGCGTACAAGGCGTTCGGTTTTTGGTCAGTCTCGTAACGGAGCAAGCAGCGGAAGGGGGTGATCCCCAGCTCGTTGCCTTCTTCATCGAGATTGGACTCTGGATCAACGTTGAGGACCAGCGCCCACTGGGTCCGAGCGAGCTCAACAATTTCGTCGGCGTTGAGCAGGTCGGGACGATCGCTTGGGGTTATCAACACCGAGCGGTGCTCGTGGGCCGCGGCGTCGGCGCCGGCGGGTTCTTCAATCGCGTGGAGATCAAAGGATGCGAGGAGCTGCTCGATCTTTGTGCGGAGCTCGGGCTCGACACGGATCGTCAGGATTTTGTGCTCATCGACGAACGCATAGAAGAACGGCTCCTCGGACACAGCTCCGAAACCGATCATGCCGTCCTCGAAGAAGAAATCGTGGTATCGCTGAAGGAAGTTGGTGACGCGTTCCTGTCCGATCGGTTCGTAGGCGATGTACGGATCGATCTCGCGGTAGCAGTCGTGTCCGATGTAGTCGAGGATCGGGAAGACGCGTCCCGGCATGAGCGCGAAGACCTGGACCCAGAGGGCGTGGAGTCTCGGGGCGCTGATGACGACGTCGTAGACGTAGCGATCGGGCCACGCTTCGATGTCGTCGATGCCGTCGTCTCCGTCGGCGGGCTCGAAGTCGGAGGTGTAGCCCTCTTGGGGTTTCATGGATTCAACGGGATAGACACCCAGCGGGAACTCGAATCCTTGAACGGTTCTTCTTTCAATAGATTCATCGGCTACGCAGCGTGACATCGGGACGTGATTCTCCTGCCGGGTTATCGGCATCTCTAAGGGTAGACTCCAATGGAGAATGATGCTTCATGGAGAGCCCCTGAGTCTTGCTCAATGGAGGATGACTACCCTATGGGCATGATCCACGATGCCTCCTCAGAAAGCTCCGATTCCGTTCCAGTTCAGCTGGCTTCACTCATCGCGATCGCGGTCGGGAACACGCGGACACGGGTGGGGTCGTTTGATGGCAACAGCAAGGAATGCCTGAACCCACAATCGTTCGATTCGTCCGACGCGGCGGGGATTGCTCAGCGTGTCAAGGAGATCGCGGAGTCCCTCGGAGAACACTCCGCGGAGCATCCGACGATCGTGCTTGCGGGGGTTCACCCAAAGCGTGCCGACGAGATCGAGCGTGCGATCCAAGATGTGGTGCCGTTCCCGAGCTACCGATTCGGTCGGGACTTCCAAATCCCCATCCAGCACACACTGACGGAAGCAGGGGAGATGACCGTTGGTCAGGATCGCTTGCTCTGTGCTCTTGGCGCGTTTGATACGCTCGGACAAGCGTGCGTGGTGATCGATGTTGGGACCGCGGTGACGGTGGACTTTGTGGACGGAACGGGAGTCTTCCACGGCGGGGCGATCCTCCCTGGGGTTTCGATGATGCTGTCATCGCTGCACGAATCGACCGCGAGTCTCCCGAAGCTGACGTATAAGAAGCTCGATGAGCGTTCTAATGAACCCGCGAAGCAAACGGACGAGGCGATCTTGCTCGGTGTGACCTACGCCGTGCGCGGCGCGGCTCGATTGCTGACCGAGCGGTACGCCGAGCATTATCAGGCGTATCCGCAGACCATTGTCACGGGCGGCGACATGGGCGTGCTCGAGGGCGATGAGTTGTTTGATTCGTTCGTTCCTGACCTACAGCTTCAGGGAATCCGCATCGCGTGCGCGCAGCTGGTTCAGCAAGACGACGACGAGGAATGAACGCGACGCATTCCATCGAGTCTCCGATCAATGCGATGGGGGCGGTGTCGATCATTACGCTCCGATCAGAGGACGTGGACGCGTTGACCGATTGGCTCGGACTGGGGACGGTGGGTGTCGGACAGATTTCACTGAGGACAGTTCTGGGTTTGGATGAAGCACTGATCGCGCGATTTGATCAGGGGTCGCTCATGCTCATGCCCCACGGCGGGATTGGGAACACACGCGCGATTTCCAAGGCGCTGAGCGACGCAGGCGTCCCGATGCAGCGCGAGGATGATCCGAGCGAGTTGTATCCGGAAGCTCAGGACATCCACGAGGCGCGGATGCTCGCGGCGCTTGCGAAAGCACCGAGTCCGCTTGCGGTGGATGTGCTGCTGCAGCAACCTGAGCTGTGGCGATCGAATCCGGACGCGGAGTCGAGTGAAACGCACGCACAGCTCGATCGTCTGATCAATCCGGCGCTGGTGGTGATGGTCGGGCGCGCCAATATTGGGAAGTCTTCGCTGGTCAATGCGCTCGCGGGATCGTCCGTTGCGATGGTCGCGGATCACGAGGGGACGACGCGTGACCATGTCGGCGTGATGCTTGAGCTTGGTGGTCTGGTGGTGCGTTGGGTTGATACGCCTGGGATCGATGAGCGGGTTGAGGTGGGGGATGAACTCGCGATGGCTGAGCCGGTGATCCGTAGCGCGGATCTGATTGTTCATGCGATCGATCATGATGATGCGGAGGGCGCTCTGGACCCTCGATTGTCGGAGTCCATCAGCGAGGGGACGCGCGTGGTTCGTGTGGGGCTGCGGAGTGATCTGGGGGAATCGCGAGCGCCATTGGACCTGCGCTGCAGTGTCAAAGCGGGGATCGGGATCGACCGCGTAGCGAGCGGGATCCGCGATCGGCTCGTTGATCCAGAGGGCCTGAGCAATCCCGGGGCGTGGCGATTCTGGGATTCCTGATGCTTCGGGGTACTTTCTGAGCTAAGATCTCCCCCTGATCCACGCGCCAGCGGTGTGATGGGCTTATCCACAGCATTCCGGGATTGGGATACTGAGACCCAGTCTGTATAAAGAGTTAGGTAGAGCAATGGACGATCGTCAAACACAAATCAAGGCCGGCGCTGGTCTGGAAGACTCGCGGATCAACAAGGAGTTCATCGACTTCTTGAACAAGTGGAGCTCGCCGGTGATTCTGGTCATCGCGATCGCGGCTCTGGTCTGGGCTGGACTCGGCTGGATGGAGCGCAAGAAGATCGAAAAGATCGATCAAGCGTTCGGTGATCTGCACGCCGCGACGGCGGGGGGGAATCCATCCCCGGCATCGCTGAACGCACTCGCTGAGGAATACGCGGGTGTGAAGTCGGTCTCGGAACTCGCTCAACTGACCACGGCTGATCTGTACATCTCAGCGTTTGTGCGTGGGATTCAACCAGGCGCTCAGATCTCGCCTTTGACGGGCGGGCCGCTCGATGAATCTGATGCGCTCGATGAAGGTCAGCGTCAGGTCTACCTCGATCAAGCGGATGATCTTGTGCAGAGCGTGATCGCGAGCAACACGGACGTTGAGGGCAAGGAGATCTTCGTGCTCCACGCGTTGGTTCGTGCCGCGGCGATTGATGAGTGCAAGCGCGACTTTGACGGCGCGAAGTCGTCGTACGAGCGTGCGATTGCGGTTGCCAACTCGATCTCGATGCCGGCGCTTGCGAACTACTCGCAGATGCGGATTGATGCACTGGGGAGCTACAACGCTGAGCTGACACTCCCGAGCCGAGAGGATTTGGTGATGCTTCCGGGTGAAGAGATCCCTGAGCTCCCTGAGGTTTCGACTGAGACCAGCGAAGCTCAAGGCGCTGATGACGCCGCTGCAGAAACCGAATCCGCTGATGAACCAGCGGCGGATGAGCCCGCTTCGGAAGATCCGGAAACCGAATCGCCGTGAGTGAATCGGGCGATCAATCGGCGCCCGATCCCGCTATCCCGGACCTGATTATGCCAGGCGGGAAGGTCGATCCCGACGCGGTCCGTGCGGCGTATGAGACAGCAAGACAGAACGGCGACGACGAGTTTCTCGTGCGCGTTCGCTTTGATATTTCTCGATCGTCGCTGAGCACGCGTCTGGATAAATATCTGACGACGCGCGTGACGTTCATGAGCCGAAACCAGCTGCAGAACCTGATGACTCAGGGCGGCGCGACGGTCAACGGCAAAGCGGGGAAGTCTTCAACGAAGCTCAAGGCGGGTGATCAGATCGAGCTCATCATCCCGCCTCCTCCATCGGGGGATATTGAACCCGATCCGATCCCGCTGGATGTGCTGTATGAGGATGAGCATATTCTGGTGGTCAACAAGCAGCCCGACATCATTGTGCATCCGGCGCGTGCTGAAAACAGAGGCACGATGCTCAACGCGCTGGTGCATCACTTCCAGACCAACTCCAGCGGCGAACTGTCCTCTGTCGGCGAGGAGTTCGCGCGTCCCGGCGTGGTGCATCGTCTCGATCGCAACACGTCTGGGTGCATCGTCTTTGCCAAGACCGATCAAGCGCACTGGCAGATGGGCAAGCAGTTCGAAGAGCGCAAGGTGGACAAGCGGTACCTCGCGCTGGTTCAGGGGTGGGTTGAGCCGGATGAGCAGATGATTGATCTGCCGCTTGGGCCGCACTTGTCGCGTGCGAAGGGTGCTCGCGAGAAGCGGGTCGTGCGGTTTGATGATCTGGGAAAGCCGAGCAAGACGGTGTGCCGGGTTCGCGAGCGGTACGAGCTGCCTGCTCTGGGACACAAGCATGTTTCGCGCCGGTATACGCTGGTCGAGCTGGAACTGATGACGGGGCGGACGCATCAGATCCGTGTGCATCTGTCGCATATCGGGTACCCGATCGTGGGGGATGATCTGTATCGGGGGAAGCCTTTGATGGACGAGGACAGCAACCCGTTGATCGATCGACAAGCGCTCCACGCGGCTTTGCTCGCGTTTACGCATCCGATCAACCATGAACCGATCGCGTTTGTCGCGCCGGTGCGGGATGAGATGCTGGAATGCATCCGCTATCTGCGCGAGCATGGCGAGCCCAAAGCGGTGCATGTCGAGGGCACGGTGCCGATGGTTCGGCTCGGTTTAGACTGATGCGGATTCGGTAGAAGGCTGGGTGAAGAGCCCATGCGAGGAGTGGGTTGCTTCGTGATCGAGGAGCCAGCGTTTGCGTGGGAGTCCACCGCCGTAGCCGTGGAGGGTTCCGTCGGCGGCGATGACGCGGTGACAAGGCACGACGATGCTGACGCGGTTCTGACCATTGGCGAGTCCGACGGCGCGGGCGCCGCCCGGATTGTCGAGTCTGGTCGCGAGCTGGCCGTATGAGATGGTTTCTCCGAACGGGATATCAACGAGCGCGTTCCAGACTTTGGTCTGCCACTCCGATCCGGGACAGTCGAGGGGGACGTTGAACTGCTGAAGCTCGCCTTTGAAGTATCCATTGAGCTCGGACTCGAGTTGATCGAGGAGTGGGTGATCGCCCTCGATCATCTTTGTATCAAACGCGGCTTCGAGTTCGGACTGCTCCCGCTGAGCACGCTCGGGGGATCCCATTTCGAGCAGGCAGATGCCGCGATCGGTGGTCGCGGCACGGAGTGGGCAGAGCGGGGAAGAAATTGTCCGGCTGATGAGCATGCTACGAGTTTAACCGATTTTGGTTTGTCCGTTCATGTACGGGCGCAGCGCTTCGGGGACAGTGATCGAGCCGTCGGCGTTTTGGTACATCTCGATGATCGGGATCAGGATGCGTGGTGATGCGGCGACGGTGTTGTTGAGCGAGTGGCAGAAGGTGGTCGCGCCCTTGCCGTTCTCTCCTCCGGCGCGGTAGCGCATGTTGAGGCGTCGGCACTGGAAGTCGTAGAGGCGGCTCGCGCTGTGGGTTTCTCCGAACTCACCGGTTGGGACGCCGTTGTCGTCCTCGTCGCCTCGCGAGGGCATCCAGCATTCGATGTCGATCATGTCCGCGTTCTTCACGCCGAGGTCACCTGTGCAGCACTGGAGTAAACGGTGGGGGAGTCCGAGGGATTTGAGGAGTGATTCGACGAATCCCATCATGTCCTTGTGGTGCTGGCGTGATTTGGATTCATCCGCGACATCGATCACGACCTGCTCGACCTTGTCGAACTGATGAATGCGATACAAACCTGCGGTGTCCTTGCCCGCGGCGCCTGCTTCTCTGCGGAAGCAGGTCGAGACGGTGACGTACTTGAGCGGGAGGTTCGCTTCGTCGATGATCTCGTCTTGGTGGAGACCCATGAGTCCGACTTCGCCTGTGCCGGTGAGGTACATGTCTTGTCCGCCGCCGCGTGCTTCTTCGTTGACCTGGTAGGACTGGTCCTTGCCTCCTGGGAAGAATCCTGTACCGATCATTGCTTGTTCGCGTACGAGGACCGGGACGCTCATAGGGGTGAAGCCGTTCTCGTTGGTCATCGTGTCGATCGCATAGCGGAGGATCGCTTGGTGGAGCTTCATGCCGTCGCCGCTGAGGATGTACGAGCGTGATCCCGCGATCTTGACGCCGCGTGGGAAGTCGACGAGGTTGTGCATCTCGCAGAGCTCGATGTGCGACTTGGGCGTGAAGCCTTTGTTTTGCTCGAAGGTCTTGTCCCAATCCCAGCCATCGGGCGCCCAGCGGGAGATCTCGATGTTGTCATCGCTCGTGGTGCCGACTGGAACATCATCATCCGGCGGGAGCGGGATCGCGAGCAGCAGCTCGTTGAGCTTTGGTTCGACCTGTGAGATTTGTTCGTCCAGTGCGGTGATCTGGTCCTTGAGTTTCGCGGGTGCTTCTTTGATCTCCGCGATCTGCGCTTCGATGCTCGGCTTGTCGGCGTCGCTGGCGCCTTTGAGCTGTCCCATGAGCTGACCGATCTTTGGGCCGGTGTCTTTGGAGAGTTTCTTTTGCTCTGAGCGCAGTGCTTCTTGCTCGCTCTGGAGTGAGCGTCGCTGCTCGTCGAGCTTGAGGAGCTCGTCGATGTCCACGGCGTAGTTTTTCTTGGCGCAGCCGTCTTTGAAACGCTGGGGGTCTTCACGCAATGCTTTGAGGTCGATCATGGTCCGAGAGTGTAGGTCTTGGGGCAGCAAATGGGGTTTTTGGCGGCAGACTTCATGGAATCGTTGTATGATCCAGTGATGGAATACGGCCCGATCGCGCCAACCTGGTTTGTGCTCCCGCTCGCGATGCTCGCGTTGCTGGTCGTCGCGGCGCACATGATCGTCCTGCGTGAGCACGCGATCGGGAAGATGCCTGAGTCCAGACGCCAGATCCGGATGGTCACGGGCTGGATCATGATGTTCACCATCCCGCTCACAGCGTACGGATTCGGGATCGTCCGTCCCGCTCAAGAACAAGAGTTCCTGTACGCGTGGACCTGCATCGTTGGTCTGCTGGGATTGATCGTGCTGATGGCGTGCGTGGATGCGATCAACTCGATCCGTCTTGCGAAGGTCCAGAGGCGTGCTCTGCGGGACCAGCTGCGAGCGTATCTGAGTGAGCCGGAGCAGATCGGATGATCCCAGAACACCGCCCGACCCGGCTGCCTGTGTTCTTGGCGTCTGCTCTCTCGAAGCTCTACTCCATCGGGATCAACCATCAGAATCGCAAATACGACCAGGGTGTTGGTGTAACTCGATTGGATCGAGGGGTGATCTCGATCGGGAACCTGTCGACAGGCGGGACTGGGAAGACGCCAATGGTCCAGCATGTGGTGCGGACGCTGATCGAGCACGGGCATCATCCCGCGATCGCGATGCGTGGGTACAAAGCGAAACCTAGTGAGATGGGCGACGAGCAGCGCGAGCATGCATCGGTGTTTCCAGAGGTTCCGATTGTCGCTCAGCCGGATCGGACGTCGGGTTTGCACGCGTTGTTTGCGAGTGATCGAGGCGCGGATGTGGATGTTGTAGTTCTCGATGATGGGTTCCAGCATCGCAATATCGCGCGGGATCTGGATGTGGTGTTGATTGATGCGTCTCGTCCGCCGAGCGGTGATGCGCTGCTGCCACTGGGGCATCTGCGCGAGGGTGCTGAGTCATTGAGACGCGCCGATGTTGTGGTGATCACGCACGCGGAGATGATCGAGCAGGACGAGCTCGGCGAGCTCCGTGGCTGGATCATGGAGCGTGTTGTTGATGAAGCCGTGATCGCGGTGACTGAGCATCGGTGGGTTTCGATCGATGTGCATGACTCGCAGCAGACTCACGCGGAGTCCGTCGAGTGTCTGGATTCCAAACGGATTGCTGTGCTCTCGGGGATCGGTCATCCCGGCGCGTTTGTGTCGATGGCGGAAGATGCGGGCGCAGAAATCGTGCATCGTGTCGATTGTCCGGACCACGAACCTTTTTCTAGAGCGCTCCTTGAGCGGTTCTTGGAGGGGGCGCAGCAGGAAGGTGCGGAGGGGGCTCTGATGACGTCCAAGGACTGGTGCCGGCTTGAATTGGCTGGTCAGCAGGGGGAATTGGTCGGTAGACTTCCGGTTTATGTTCCGCGTCTTGGGGTGCACTTTCGGAGCGGTCAGAGCGCGTTTGATCGTGCGTGCTGCGACTGGGTCGCGAGCCGATAAAAAAGTCCATTTCTGCTTGCCAAATACGCATTCTGGGCCAAATTGACCATGCACGATGTGGTCTATGCCTAGCATTGTGCGATAGAAATCTCGCACCCTTGGCGGAGGGCGTTCCGCATCGGACACAAGTCCCTTAATCTAACTGGAGCACGAGGACATGAAAAATCGTAAAGGTCTCAGAAGCTCGATCATGTTGGCAGCAGGCATCGGCCTTGCCGCAACATTGATGGGCTGTAACTCAACCACCGCACGTACTGAGCGCGCGGATGATCACCACGGCGGTATCGATCTGACCGGCTCGGGTGAAACCAGCGCACCAGCAACCACCACGACAAACGAGCGTCCAGCACGCACCACGTCGTGGGGTTCGTACTCGCCATCACTCGATGACGGCGAGATCATGGCACGCATGGCGTTCCCAACCGGCGAGGTCCGCACCAGCGCGATTCTCCTTCACCAGGTCATGCCTGGCGAAGTCGTCCGCGGCCAGGACTTCGACTTCACCTACCACGTCACCAACCTGACCAGCTCCGAGCTGCAGAACGTGATCGTGTCGCTCAACTCCAAGAGCAACCTCGAGATCTCCGAGTCCGACCCACGCGCCAACAACAGCGGCGGCGACATGGTCTGGGCACTCGGAAACTTCGCACCAAAGGAAACCAAGATCATCCACCTCACCGGTATGGCCAACAAGGTCGGTCAGGCATCGGACTGCATCACTGTTTCCTACAACAACTTCCTCTGTGCAACCCTCAACGTTGTTGAGCCTGCACTTGCGCTGACCAAGACCGCGACCGAGCGTGCGCTGCAGTGTGATGACATCGTCTTCCGCTTCACTGTTAAGAACACCGGTACCGGTGCGGCAAACAACGTCGTGATCACCGACACCCTCCCAGAGGGCGTCGCGATGGCAAACGGCAGCCGGAACGTCAACATCCCTGTTGGTACCCTCGCTTCGGGTGAGTCCAAGACCTACGAGGTCAAGGCCAAGGCATCCTCGACCGGTACCTTCCGCAACACCGCGAACGCAACCGCTGATGGCGGCCTCTCGGCTGAGTCTGGCTCGACCAGCACCGTCATCGTTGCTCCAGAGCTCGCGCTCTCCTCGAAGTGTTCAGAGACTCAGTTCCTCGGTCGTAACATGACCTTCGGATACACCCTCGAGAACGTTGGTAGCGGCGAAGCTGCGACCACCACCGCATCGGCAACCATTCCTGCAGGCACCTCGCTCGTTCGTGCTTCAGAGGGCGGCCGCGTTTCGGGCAACCGCGTTGTCTGGGACTTCGGTACCCTCGCCAAGGGCGCCAAGCGTGACTTCTCGATCACCGTCCTTGCATCGGACGCTGGTAACTACACCTCGTCGGCAGTCGCCAACGCTTCGTGTGCTGAGTCTGTCGAAGATTCCTGCACCTCGGGCGTCAAGGGTATCCCTGCGGTCCTCCTCGAAGTGGTCGACATCACTGACCCAGTCGAGGTCGGCGGACAGACCACATACGTGATCACCGTCACCAACCAGGGTTCGGCTGAGGACACCAACGTCCGCGTCGTCGCGACCCTCCCAGAGCAGCAGGCATACGTTGGCTCGACCGGTACCACCGCTGGTACCGTCAACGGTCAGCGCATCACCTTCAGCCCAGTCGGTACCCTCGCGGTCGGTGCTCAGGCATCGTGGCGCATCACGGTCCGTGCTGACGCTGGCGGCGACGTCCGCTTCCGTCTGGAAATGACCTCGGACAACCTGACCAGCCCGGTTATCGAAACCGAAGCAACGAACCTGTACGAGTAAGCTCGACAGGATCGACTCAGGTCATCTGACCCTCTCAACACCCCGCTTCGGCGGGGTGTTTTTTTGTGCGCACTCCGCTCGGAGGCCGCGGATCGAGGCCGGGAACATTAATTGCGTTGGATCGGCGTTGAATGAGAGAACCAACCGATTGAAATGTGGTATACAAGACCAGAAGCTCATGCGCACAGAATCCGCTCCATCTCAGCCCCATCCCGAACTCCCGGTCATCGTGCTGGCGAGCTCTTCTCCGCGCCGCAGGGAGATGCTCACCTCAGCGGGGATCGAGCATCGCGTCCGTCCCGCTGAGATCGACGACGGCGAGCTTGAGCCGGGCGAGTCCACGAGCGCGGATCAGTGGGTCGTCGCGCTGGCATATCTCAAAGCGATCTCCAGCTCTCGGCTGCTCCAGAATGACGAGGCGAGTGAGCAGCTGGGTGATCAACTTGGAGACCAATCGGACGCGCAGATCGTCATCATCGGCGCCGACACGGTTTGCGTGCACGATGGACAGATCATCGGTCAACCAAGGGATCGGGACCACGCGCGCGAGATCATCAAGACGATGAGCGGCACGACCCACGAGGTCTTGACTGGTGTGGCGATCCTTGAACCTAAGGGCGATCGCCGGGAGCTCTTTGTGGATCGGTCTGTGGTGACTGTTGGCGAGATCCCTGAGGATCAGATCGAGCTGTATCTGGATTCGATGCTCTGGCAAGGGAAAGCCGGCGCGTACAACATCTCAGAGCGTTTGGCCGCGGGTTGGCCGATCGAGTTTACAGGCGACGAGAACTCCATCGTCGGACTCCCGCTCTCACGTGTCGTTGAACGCGTCGCCTCGTTCTATCTGGATTGATTGCTGCCTTTGGATATGTTGGATTCCTCAGACACGAAAAAACACCCGGCTCAGATGAACCGGATGTCTTGGTGTTTAGGAAGTCTTTCTTCTCAGCGACGACGGCGTGCAGAGAACAGCATCGCGGCTGAAGAGATCAGCACGGTGCTTGGGACTGGGACGGTGGTCGCACGGATCGCGAAGGCGCCACCGAACGGGACGTCTGGGCCGTCCATGCGGGTGTGGTAGCCAGCATCAGTCAGATCGCCGAAGCTGCCATAGTAGAACCATGAGCGGTCGGCACGTGCGTCGGTGTCGTAGCGAGCGGGGCTCGAGTATCCGGGCTCGTCTTCCTCGTCGTAGACGAGTTCAGCGAGGTGGCTGACGGTGACGAAGAATCCGCCGGAGACGGAGAGGTTGGAGATGTCGACGGAGTTGAGGACGCCGCCGCCGGTCATTGGGTTGTCGATGACCTCGGTGTAGATGTTTGTTGCGTTGGTCGGATCGAAGTCGTTATCGATGTCCTGGTAGATGCGGACGGTGACCTGGTTATTTTCTGAGAGACGTCCGAGCTCGAAGCTGATATTGACAATATCTTCGCTCGCGTCTTGGGTGGTGAAGTAGTTGCCCCAGAGCATGTGGATGTCGCCGTACTGCTCGAACGAGCGTGGTGGTCCGAGGGTGACATGCGATCCGCCGTCGTCATAGCTGTAGACGTTGGCGAGGGTGCTCGTGGAGGCAAAAGCCAGGGCGCTCAACACGAGCGTGCTTCGAATCATCGTTTCTTTCATCGTGAACTCCTTATCGATGGAAATGGAGTTCGATGGTACAGTGAGTTGAATGTAAACTCAAGGAATTCATTGACTTGGTGCAGAAATGAAGTACTTGCCCCAGTTTCGGGTGAGGTCGTGCATGGATTCTGGGGTGAATTGCGTATTACGCGGCGCGGCGTGCAGAACCTTGGTCTTCATCAACCATGCGCCAAGCGTTGCGATTCGGGACAAGGAGCTCTGCTGGAACTGTGGACTCGTCGCGGAGTATCGTGACCTTGGTGAAGCTGATGAGGGTCGCGTACTTGGAGTTGGACTTCTCGTCCCAGTACTGATCGCCTCCCATGATGCGGTCGTCGTAGGTTTCGCGGAGGTTGATGATGTCGTCAGGGGTGAGGTCCTCGAACTCGTCGACTCGATGCACAATCGCTTTGGCGACGACGCGTTTGCCTGTGGGTTTGATGAAGACCACATCGCCGGGGCTGACCTTCCCGAACGGGGCTCTGCGGTCTTGACCAAGACGAGACTCGAGCGTCTTGGCACCGCTCAGCAGCGGAGCGATGTAGCGGGGATGCACGATCATCAGGTGGGTCTTGGGCATACCCATATATCGGACGATTGGCTCGGTGTCTTTGCTCGCGTTGAGCGTCAAAGTGCTGAATCTCGGATCTGAGGCAATGAATGCCGATCTAGGAGTCTTTCATGCGCTCGATCGTCGAGGTGGTCGAGAGGCCGTCGATCAGGTCGAGCAGCTCGACGCGTCCGCCGCTTTGCATCACAAACTCCGCTCCGACAACGGTTTCGACGCTGTAGTCGCCCCCCTTGACCAGCACGTCGGGTTTGATCCCCTCGATGAGCTTGATTGGGGTCTCGTCGTGGAACAAGACCACGGCATCCACACATTCGAGGGCACCCAGCACGCGGGCGCGGTTCTCTTGATCGTTGACCGGACGTGTCGGGCCTTTGAGTCCACGCACGGAGTGGTCGTCGTTCATCGCGACGATGAGGACGTCTCCCAGAGCAGCGGAACGCTGGAGGAGCGAGATATGTCCGGCGTGGATGACGTCGAAACATCCGTTGGTGAAGACGACGGTTTTTCCGTCGTTCTTCGCGGCTTTGGTCATCACGATCGCTTCCTCGAGCGTGCGGACCTTGCCTCTGGAGTCGGCGCTGAGCGAGAGGATCTCGTGGTGGATACGCTCGATCGGGATCGGGGCGACTCCAAAGATCTCGACCTCGAGTCCCGCGGCGGCGTTGGCGAGTCGGACGGAGTCGATCCAGTCCAAGCCGTTGGCGCGAGCAGCAGCGAGTCCCGCGAGCATCATGTCTCCGGCGCCGGTCACGTCGTATACCGCGCGTGCTTGGGTGGGGATGGAGACGGGTTCCGCGAGGTCGTCGCTATCCACGAGCGCGCCATTCTTGTCGAGCGTGAGCACGACGGTCGAGAAGCTGTGCTGCTCTTTGAGATCACGTGCGAGGGATCGGTCGTCGGCGCTTGCGTCGAGCGTGCTGGCGAGTTCGCCCTCGGTGCGGTTTGGTGTGATCGCGGTCGCGCCCTGGTACTTGGAGTAGTCCTTGATCGGCGCGGGATCGACGTAGACGGGTTTGCCTGCGATCTGCGATCGTCGGATGATCTCGCGGCAGAGTTCCGGGGTGCACACGCCTTTGTTGTAATCTTCGATGCACACGAAGTCCGCATCTGGGAGTGCGGCGTCGAACTGTTTGAGGATTTGGTCTGTGATTAATTGATCGATCGGAGCTGAGGATTCAAAGTCCACGCGGAACATCTTCTGAGCGTGGCGACCCTGCGCCAGTCCGATGAGGTTGCGTTTGACCGTGGTGGGGCGGGAGTCGTCGCGGACGATGCCGCTGGTGATGACGGAGCGCTCGTTGAGCGCGGAGGTCAGGAGCTGTGCGTCTGAGTCATTGCCGACGACTCCGAGTGCGTGGACGTTGCCGTGCATCGCGATGAGGTCGAGGCAGAGGTTCGCGGCTCCTCCCGGTTGGTTCTCTTGCTTGGTGACATGGAGGACAGGGACGGGGGCATCGGGGGAGAGGCGATTGGCGTTGCCGTAGAGCTGCTGGTCGAGCATGAAGTCACCGACAACGATGGCGTTGAATGGTTTCCAGTCCGCGAGTGTGCTGAGGAGCGTGTCCATGGGTGATCTTAGGTGTGGAGAGGGGTAAAAAGAAGACAACCCGCACATGTCGGGTTGTCGTGATTCAATCAGTATTTGATCGAGTTATGCACAGCAAGCTTTGGCGCAGTTCTCGCCGCAAGCTTTCTTGTCTGCGTGGGTGTGGCCTTCAGCGCCATGGCTGTGGGCTTTGTCTCCGCCGCAGGTGCCGCAGCATTCAGTCTTTGCTTCACCGCCGCATGTTCCGCAGCACTTGCCGCCTTCACCGCATTTGGATTCATCACACTTGGCGGTGTCACAAGCTTTGGTGTCGCAGTCGCGGCTCTGGGTGCTTTCGCAGCCGATCATAACGCAGGACACGAGTGCGGCACCGAGCAGGGCTTTAAGACTGTTCTTCATTGTTCATTCTCCAGAAAGGACGTTGTTCGTGATTGGTCCCCGAATCCTGTGCTGGCCTACGCCGGCGTTCTCGGGTCTTTTATCATCGCATTAATTGTACTTGGTGTCAACTCAAACCGGCTATTCTGATCCAGATTCAGCGGTTGATTCCGGTGGGAGCAGGTCTGGTCGGCGTGATTGGGTTCTTTCGAGGCGTTGCTGGAGTCTCCAGCGAGCGACTGCGTTGTGATCGCCGCTCATCAGGACTTCTGGGACCTCTATCCCTTCCCATATTCTTGGACGTGTGTAGTGGGGGCAATCCAGGAGTTTCGAGCCGACAGGAATATCCAGCCCTTTGAGGGCTTTGGGGTCGATCTCGGTGCCATCAGGATTGGTGGTGTTGGCGGCGGAGAATGAATCTTCGAGCGCTGAATCATCGTGTCCCAGCACGCCTGGGAGGGTGCGGGTGATCGCGTCGATCAGCACCATCGCGGCGAGCTCTCCTCCTGACAAGATGTAGTCCCCGATCGAGATCTCGATGGGATCAAGACGCTCGATGACACGCTCGTCGATGCCCTCGTAATGCCCCGCGATCATGACCAATCTCGGTTTGGACGCGAGCGTTTCTACGAGTTCCTGCGTTAGCGGCTGTCCCTGCGGGGTGAGGTATACACGCGTCGCGGGACGAGGGTCGGCTTGCTCGCAGGCGGTCACGGCGTCCCAGACGGGCTGGCACGACATGACCATGCCTGGACCTCCTCCGAAGGGGCGATCGTCGGTTTTTTGATGCTTGTTGGTGGTGTAATCGCGGATATTGGTCGCGTGCAGCTCCAGAATCCCCATCTGCTGGGCTCTTCCAGGGATCGACACACCCATCGCTCCCGGCGGCTGGGGGTCGAACATCTCGGGGAATGTGGTCAGGACATCAATCCGCATTGGGGATGATAGTGGGGAGGCGGCGGCTAGCGCGGTGAAATTGATGGAAGATGGGGCATGGAGTGGATTTACCGGCTCTCGCGGCCAACGATTCTCTTCCCAGCGGACGCAGACAGCACCAACGGTTGGTGCAGTCGAGGGATTAAACCGGTTATGCATCTTTTGCATCGGCGGTACCGCTGGGTTGGACTCACCCGCATTGTGCGGGCAATGGAAGGATAACCACTATGGTTCGTATTCGTATGCAGCGCTTCGGCCGCACCCACCGCCCTTTCTACCGCATCAACGCGATCGATCAGCGTACACGCCGGAATGGTCGTGTGCTTGAGAACCTCGGTCACTACAACCCGATGGAGAAGGATGAGTCCAAGCAGATCGTGCTCAAGACCGAAGAGATCAAGGCATGGCTCGCGAAGGGCGCTCAGCCTTCGGACACCGTGCGTGACATGCTCGGCAAGGCTGACATCCTCGAGGGCAGCATGAAAGCCGAGTGGGAAGCGGATCGTGCGATCAACATGAAGCGCGGCGAGTGCAAGAAGGCGCTCAAGGAAATCGAGGGCATCGTCGCATCGCTCGACAAGATGGCCGAGGATTCCGAAGCGGACCTGACCCCGTTCAGCAACACCGCGAAGAAGAACCTCAACATGGTCAAGGGCACCCTGTCGCTCGCGAAGTCCGAGGACGCCGCGAAGTACCTCGCTGAAGCGAAGGACGCGCTGAGCAAGGCAGAAGCCGCGAAGCCGGCACCTGAGCCAGAACCAGAACCGGAAGCGGAGGCAGAAGCCGACGCCGAGGGTGACGCTGAGTAAGCTCATTATCAGGATCAATGAAAAGGCCCGCTATGCGGGCTTTTTTTATGCGCGGCCAACAGCGGGGGAGATTCTTCTGGTACGCTGAGGCGAGAGATTCATGATGTCCACATGGAGGTGATCGGCATGAACAAGAACGTGATCGGTGTTGCTGGAGCGTTGATTGGATTGTGCTCAGCAGTGTTTGCGGAACCCATCGGGTATCAGGGGCGTCTCGATGTGGACTCGATCCCTGCGGATGGGGTGTTTGATCTGCAGTGCGTGCTCTTTGATGCGCCGGTCGATGGGAATCCAATCGGCGAAGTCGCGCTTGTCGACGATCTGATAATCACTGACGGGCTGCTTAATACGCTGCTGGACTTTGGTGATGCGTTCAACTCCGCTGGCGCGTACCTGGAAATCTCGATCCGTGACGGAGCGTCCGAGGGGGAGTACGAGGTGCTCTCGCCGCGGCAGTTTGTTGCGTCGACACCCAAAGCGGTGCATGCGCTGACTGCTGACACGGTTCTTGGATCGGGATGGAGTCCAGGCGATACCGCGGTCCCGACGGCGGACCTGCTCCACTTCGGCGATGGGTTTGATCGCGTGCTGATCAATCGCGATGAGCTGATCAATCCGCTTGAGTTCTTTGGTGTGCATGTGTCAGGGTCTGAGATCGGGGCGATGATGATCACCAACGAGGACGCGAACAAGAGCACGATGTTCGCGCACGTGACTGGTGGGGTGATCGGTGCTGCGGAGATCTTTAACGGTAAGCTGCGGGACTGGACGCTCCAGCTTGACAATACAGACGCGCTCCATGTCAACAGCAGTGGTGTTCGCGCTGTTTCTTACAAATATCTGGATGCGGCGACGGGCGAGGTCGCGTCTGTGACTGGTGCGGTGACTGTCGCGGGAGATGTGTTCCACAGCGCGATGGGGACGCCGTTTTTAGCGTCGGTGTTCAGCGGCGGTGCGTACAGCACGGTTGCCAATACGGGCGTGCCGCTGGTTGCCCCAATCCAGTTGCCCAACGGCGCGACGGTGACGAAGTTCACGGCAAGGTTCGAGGACGCGGCGGTGACTGATCTGCTGATCTCGCTCAAGGGCGCAGCCGCAAACGGCTCGCTGCTGGCGGTCGCGGACATCGCAACTAGCGGATCAGTCGCGGGGATTCAGACGCTCTCAACAACGGAGATCGTTGCGGACAACAGCGTGATTGCCAATGGCACGACGGGGTACTACATCCGCGTGTTCTGTCCGGCTTGGCCCGGAGACAGCACGCTGCGGATCTGGTCGGTGACGGTGGAGTACACGGTCACCGGACCGAGTTGAGTTTGTGTCTCAAGTTCGCCAATCGATGACGATCTTGCCGAACTGGTCTCCCGCTTCGAGGCGCTCGTAGGCGCTGCGGCAGTCGTCTGGAGTGAACACCTGATCGACGACTGGTGCGAGCGCTCCGCGATTGAACAGCGACACGACTTCCTTGAACTCGTCGTTGGAGCCCATGGTTGAGCCGAGGATCCGGAGCTGGTTCCAGAAGATGCGTGCGAGATCGGTGGTTGCATCTGGGCCGGTGGTGCATCCGGGGGTGACGTATGCGCCGCCTCGCGCGAGTGATTTGATGCAGTTGAGATGCGCGACCTTCCCGACCGAATCCACGGCCATATCTACACCACGCTTGTTGGTCCAGCTGCGCAGGTCACGCGACCAGTCCTGACCCTCGTCGAGGATGGTGTGGTCCGCGCCGAGCTCGATCGCTTTGTCGAGCTTCCACTGATGACGGGACGTCACGGCGACCTTGCATCCCATGTGTTTGGCGATCGCGAGCGCGGAGGTTGCGACGCCTCCTCCGATGCCGGTGATGAGGACGAACTGTCCTGGACGGAGATCGCCCTTGGTGACCATCATCGAGTACGCGGTCAGGGCGCAGAGTCCGAAGGCGCTGGCGGCGATCGGATCGGCGTCGCCGACGTCCGCGAGGTTCTCGACGGGGCATGTGAACATCTCGGCGTGCGCTCCGAAGTGGTGCTCTCCGATCAGTTCGTAGTTGGGGCACATCGTTGATGCGGGAGGGTCCTGGGGGCTGATGCGGTCCGGGACGATCACGGCGGCGTTGTAGATCACGCGTTTGCCTATCCAGTCCTCGCTGACTCCGGCGCCGACTTTGACGACTTCGCCGCAGCCGTCGCATCCGGAGACTCTGGGGTAATCGAGGGTGAGTCCGGGGACTCCTCGGCCAACCCAGAGGTCCATATGATTGAACGCTGAGCAGAGTGTCTTGACGACGACCTGTCCCGGCTGGGGGTCAGCGGGGTCCGGCCAATCGGACTTCAGGGAGATATTCGGGGCGACAGGGTGAGCTTGTTTTTCGACGACGACTGCTTTCATGGCGGACTTTAGGGGGCTGAGCGTCCGGAAATGGGGGTAATGCGTCACGAGAACGCATTTCTGGCTCGACAAGAGCGGATCAGCGGCCTAACCTTGGGGCCCGCCTGCAAGTGCCGGCGCACCAGAGGATTGACTTATGGACACGCAAAGAATCATCGAATCTGTGAACACTGAAGCTCTGAAATCGGATATTCCGCGTTTCGATATCGGTGACACCATCAACGTCCACGTCCGAATCGTTGAAGGTCAGAAGGAACGTGTCCAGGTTTTCTCGGGCACCCTCATCTCCCGCAAGGGCAGCGGCATCAACGAGATGATCACCGTTCGTCGCATCGTCGGCGAGGTCGGTGTTGAGCGTACTTGGCCGATCAACTCGCCGTTGATCGCGAAGTTCGAGGTTGTCCGCCGTGCGGACGCTCGTCGTGCGAAGCTCTACTTCCTGCGTGACCGCGTTGGTAAGTCCCGTCGTCTTCGTAACCGCCGTCGCGGCATGAAGCACGTCGAAGGACTGAGCACTGTTCAGAAGTAAAGACTGAATCGAATACTCGATGACCCACAAACACTCGCGACCCGCGGGTGTTTTTTTTGTTTGCTCAGAACGAGCGGATCTTGATGTCGTCGAGCACGCGGAACTTGCGGCGCCAGTCTCTGAGCACGCTGGGATCAACCTCAACACTCAGCACGGCTTCTTCGTCGCCGAGTTCTCCGAGGATCTCGCCCTTGGGGTCTACCGCGATGGTTCCTCCGGCGTAGTGGAGGTTGGGATCGTCGCCGCAGCGGTTGATGCCGAACATGAACGCTTGATTCTCGATCGCTCGCGCGATGAGCAGCGCCCGCCAGTGATGTTGACGAGGGTGGGGCCAGTTCGCGCCGAGCACGAAAGCCTCTGCGCCGTTGACTGCGGCTTTGCGGAAGAGTTCTGGGAAGCGGAGGTCGTAGCAGATGAGGGGGGAGCAGTTGAGTGCGGAATCTCCCTCGCCCCATGAGTAGGAGGTGATGTCGCTGCCCCCTTGGTATGCCTTGGGTTCGTATCCCATTGAGAAGGGGTGGATTTTGTAGTATTCGCACATTGGCTGGTGTTGATTAGGCGCGAGCACAGTCGCGCAGTTGTACGCGAGCGAGTTGTTCTCAGGCATGAAGGACCTGGACCCATGAATGAGGCATCCGGTGTCGTCGGCGAGTTCTTGGAGGTAGGCAAGTGTCGTGCCTTGGGTGTCGCAGGAGAGTTTGGTGTTGAGGGTGAATCCGGAATCGAATAACTCGGGGAGCGCGATCAGATCCCCCGGCTTGGTGTCGGCGTTCTTGATGAGCTCGCGGACGCGATCGAAGTTAGCTTGGGGGTCTTCCCACTGGATGTCGAGTTGGACGAGGTGTGCACGCATACTGGGTCCTTTGTGCTGATTCAGAGCTTGATGATCCCTGGACGGGCGGTCATAAGCAGGAGGCATTCGATGTTGTGTGGTTGGATGCCGTACATCTGGATGATTGCTTGTCGGTAGATGTCGACCTGTGGGCCGTGGCGGTTGATGAGCGATTCGTCGTCGAGTTCTGGTGCATCGGCATCGGTTTTGTAATCGACGATCTGCGCAGACTCGGCTTTGCCATCTTTCCATCCGATGACCAGACGATCGAAACGTCCCTGCATGAGCTGGTCTTCGCTTGTGAATCGCATGCGGACCGCGAAGGGGCGTTCATGATGGACAGTGAGCTGGTCTATGCCGTTTCTTGCTGAGGATTGCGATTGGTGGCTGAGCAGGGATTGGATGTTTGGGTTGCTCAGGGCAGCGTGGACGCACTGCGTGGCGTGATTGATGAGCTGGTCGTCGAAGCCTTCGTTTTTGAGTTGCCTTTGTGCATCAGCAAAGTCCGGCGTGGATTGATCGATCCAGTCGAGCTGCTCGAAGAGGAGGTGGACGCAGGTTCCGAAGGACATGCCTCGATTGGAATCGGGGGTGACGGGGTCCGGATTGAGGATGTCTACCAGACTGTGCGCGTGGCGTGAAGGCGAGCTGGTCGAGAGCTGAGCGGTCCCGAGTGCTTTAGTAGCGCGGAGCTTGAGTTCTACGGCTTTGCTCGGTCTGCTCGTGGTGGATTCGGTATCAGCGATCCAGGACGTTCCCGATCCGGATTCGTAGAGTACTTCTCCAGGAGCGCACACGGCATCAGGCGCGAACGCGGCACGGATAACGTGCGAAGGGGTGACTGTCAGGCTTTCCTTAGGCTCGCCATTTCGGCCTTCTTTGTCCGCCGGGACGATCATGTGCAACGCGGACTTCGCACGCGTCATCGCGACATAGAGACAGCAGAGCTCCTCGTTGATCTGCATCGCGAGGCACTGGTCGTGCATCGCTTTCAGATCGGGATGGACCAGCTGGAGCGCCTGTTTCGGGTACGGCGTGATCCGTGTGATCGGTCCCATCGGGTCGTCGCGCGTCGCGAGAATGGAATCGGGTTTTACGTTCCACTTCTGTCCGAGCAGCGGCAGGACCACGGCATCAAACTCGAGCCCCTTCGACTTATGGATGGTGATCACGCGGACCTGAGAGCGTCCCGGTTCTTCGATCTTCTTGGTGTTGGCGCGATGGACGAGTGACTCGATGTCCGCTTTGCCCTCGTCTTCGAGCTGACCGGCGAGTTCGATGAGCTGCAGGAACCGATCGCATCCACGCTTGTCCGTGGTGTGGGCGATCGCTTTGTACCACTCGATCAGGATCGCGGCGCAGCCTTGGGTGCTGATCCGCTGACGCATGGATGACGCGAATGCGTTGATGTTCTTGTGGTTGTTCAGTCCGAGGTGCTGACCCAGCGGGGTGGTTTTGGCGTGAAAGAGCGCGGCGGTGTTTCCCGGATGCTGGATGAGTTCAAGCACTGAGACGGCGGACGCGACGCACGGCGCGTTGACGAGCGGGTTGCCCCGATCTTCGCATGCTTCGACGCCGAGCTTGGCAAGCATCGAGAGCAGCGCGTAGATGTGCTTGGTCTGGCGGACGAGCACGGCGATCGAGGCGTTGGGTTGGTGGCTCTGGATCTCAGCGACCCGCATGGCGCACGCCCAGAGGACTTCCTCGTTTGCCTCTTTGCCGTGATCCTCGCTGCCGTCGGCGACGCTGAGCGTGACGTGTCCCGGATGCTCGGTACGCGCGGCTTGGTGAGGGGTGTACTGCTCGTCCCAGCTCTGGGCGACTTGCACAGCGGTGGTGGATGACTTGATCGCTTTGCTTTCGAGCAGATCCCCGAACACGTCGTTGACGGCATCTAGCACGATGGGCGACGACCTCCACGACTTGGCGAGCGTGTCCTCGTGGAGGGTCGGCCAGCGGTTGGTGAGCTCGTTGAGGAGCGTGGGCTCGGACTGTCTCCATGTGTAGAGCGATTGCTTGATGTCGCCGACGACGAACACGGAGCGTTCTTCTTCGTTTTGGCTGAGCAGCTCGTCGAGGATCGGTTCAAAGAGCTTGAACTGCGGCATCGAGGTGTCCTGAAACTCGTCGAGCAGGACATGGCGGATCCACGTATCGAGACGGTAGTAGATGTGCTCCAGATCCCCTGTGATCGCGGCTTCACTGAGCAGACGCGGGGGGTCGTCGAACGAGAGCTGGCCGCTGTTCATCTTCGCGCTGCGGAATGTGTCGTCGAAACGCTTCATGAGCGTGTAGGTGGTGGCTCCACGCGCGGCGTGCTGTGCCCAGAGTGTGAATCGAACGTGATCCATGATCGGGATCAAGGCATGTGCGAACTCGTCACTGAATTTATGGGATGAGTATTTGGCATCCTTGTCGCCTTGGTACCATTCGAGGAATCCCAAGATCATCTTCCCTTTGAAGAGTTTGTCCCATTCGGCATCAGTCACCAGTTGGCGAACGCTTGCTTGTGCTTTCAGCCAAAGCTTGTTTGGTGATTTGTTTGCGTTATTCGGGACAGAGCATTGTTCGAAAGTACGGAATGCTTCTTCAAGCTCGTCTTCGTTGAGGGGCTTCCCGATGGGTTCGATTGCTCTCCAGGGTTCAGATTGAGCGCCGGCGGCGAGGTAGATCGAGTACGCGTTGTTGACGCGTTTCATGATCGAGTCGTGCGCCATCATCTGGATCTTGTCGCCGTGGAGTGAGCGGAGGATCTCGACGAGTTCGGGGACGGTGCATTGATCGATGGTTTGGTCGACGCTGGATTCCTGGAGCGCGACGAGGTCCTCGTCGTCGAGCATGCCGAACTGTGGGGGGAGTCCCAGCTCTGGCGCGAAGGCGCTGGTGAGTCTGAAGAAGAACGCGTCCATCGTCAGGATCGAGAGTCGGTGCAAGCTCTTGCAGAGCTGCTCCAGAACATCACTGCACTGCTGGGTGTCGAGACTCGGATGATCGATCGCGGATTTGAGGTCGTCGAGCGAGTTCTGATCGAGCACCGCGTTGCTCAGTCGGAGCAGCACACGATGGAGGATCTCCCCAGCCGCGGCTTTGGTGAATGTGGTCGCGAGGATTCCTGAGGGGTCTTCTCCCGCGATGAGTCGAGCGATGAAGCGGTTGGTGAGCTGGTAGGTTTTTCCTGATCCAGCGGAGGCGCGGACGAGTGTGTGGGGGTTCATGAGTTGTCCCCGCTTTCATCATCGTCGCTGTCAGGTGAGTAGGCTACGCCTCCGGTTTTGAATCGTTCGCCGCTGATGAATCCGGAGATGCCGCTAGTAGGTGGGGAGTCGCCGGCTTCAAGGAGATCGCCGGGATTGAGGGCGCGGATTTCGGATACGACTCGTCGGGCGACCGCGTCGGCGCTTTCGAGATCCTCTTCGCTCCACTTTGCGAACTCCCAGACTTGATCCGTGTCGCTTGATGGGAGTCCGCCGTATCCGAGGGTGAGCGTTCGATCTTCGATGAGTTCGCTGACGAGGTGTCGGTAGAGCGGGAGCTGGAGCTTGATCCATGTTTCTTTTTTGCGGTGCGCTTTGTCTGGATCGCTGATTCGACCGGTTTTGTAGTCGATGACGGCGATCTTTCCATCGGGATGGATGTCGATGCGATCGATCTTCCCGACCAGCGGCATTGGGCCGTCCTCGTGCTGGAGCTGCGTGTTGACTGTCAGCGGCGGCGTCCACTCGGTATGCGTGATGCGCCATCCCTGCTCGGCGCGGAGAGCTTGGTGTCGGGCAAACAATCCCAAGCGATGTCTGAGCAGATCAATCTGCACCTTCACGGCTGAAGGATGCGACGAGCCATATGTGGTGCTCGCGTGTTCTTCGAGCAGATGCAGCAGCGCGGACTTGATCTTGCCCTCGTCGCTCAGGTCACGCATTGATTCGTCCTTCCCGAACGAATCGAGGACCGCGTGCGCGAGGTTCCCGATCTGCATCGCGTTGAGTTCCTTCGCGTCGGTCTCGACCTCGCGGAGTTTGAGCGATCGGTTGAGGTACCACGTGATCGGGGACATGAGGTAGTCGTCAAACTCGGTCACGCTCATCGAGATCGGCGTGGTGTAGTCTGGAGCGATCCGGAGTGCTGGGACAGAGGTGTCCTCGATGCCCGGCTTCAGTTCGGTGATCAGCGAGTAGGTCGTGGAGTGGTCGTGTGTGAGGTCAACGAATCGACGCATCCGCTCAGCAAGTGAACGCCCTTTGGTCTGAAAGAGCAGCCGGCATGGGGTATTGGGCTCGTTGGTTTGCGTCGCTCGGCTGCACATAAACACAGCGTCACGGGATTGGGCGATCGCGTTCATCAGGTATGCGTCGCGAGCGAAACGATCCGCGTTGCTCTGCATGCCAAGGGTTTCGCGGAGCGATCCTGGGAGGATCGCGTCGTGGGTGACCGATCCAGGGACGCTGGTATCGTTCATCCCAAGCACGATCTTGGTCGGGGAGGGATCCAATGCGAGCTCGAGCCAGCCCACGCTCTCGATGGATTCGCTGAGTGGTTGCTCTGGGATGAGGACCTCGCTCAATCGTGAGAGAATGACCCCCAGCGCGCTGTGCGCGGACAGCTTCGGAAGGACCTGTCCGATGGATTTAGCGTTCTGGAGATCCTCGTGGATCGATTGGAGCTGCTGGAGTTGATTGATGGTTGCTCGATCGCCTCGTTGCGATGGATCGAGCTGGGAGCTGGAGTAGATGCCTTGGAGGGTGGTGATGAGTCGCGTGGACCACTCGTCGATCGGAGGCTGCTGGATCGGGAGCTGGAGCAGCGGCTCAAGGATCTGCAGCGTGTTGCTCAGGACAAAGCGGACATCGGTTTCGATCGAATCACGGATTCCCGTTGGGAGTTGTGCTGTGCCTTTGGGCACGTGGTCTTGCATCAAGCGGTCGATCGCGATGAGCCACTTTGCGTTGGGTGTGCTTTGGTCAGGATGCTGCGAGCTGTACGAAGTGGTGAGTGCGTGCTCGAACTGGGGGTGACGGATGAGTTCAGCGAGGTTCGCGTAGGTTGGTTCTTGGAGGTAGCTGTGGATGCACTCGATGAGACGACCGACTGGAGTCTTGCGAACGCTTGTGCCGCTGGGTTCGTGGATGTGGATTCCTCTGCCCTCACCGATCAATGCAGCGGATCGGCGGAGTGTTCCAAGGAGTGTTTCGTCCGCGAGTCCGAGCACGCACGATGTGGTGTCGAGTGGTTGTGTTGTGCTCGCGAGACGGGCTAGTGCTTGTTCGCACATCTCCTTTGGATTGGCGGCAAAGTTGAGCCGATCCTCGTCTACCTCTATCTCGCTTGATGACCAGGCATCGGTGGTAACACACCCCAGCTCGTCGAAGCGGTCTTGAAATGAATCCGGAGCAAAGACCAGCGAGCAGACGCGGACCTCAGAGAGCGACAGGCAGGATCGGGGGATGAATCCGAGCTGAGGAACGCCGAGCAGCACGTAGATGTGGTTTTTCTGTGGCTTGATCTTGTGGTTATGGACACAGCGGATCGCGGCGAGTTTGTCGTCGCACAGCGAGAGTGCTTCGAGGGTTTGTTCGTAGTGGTTCTGAATCTCGCCGAGCGTGATCCAGCGTTCATGCTCGGAGGGGTCGAGTTGCTCTGATGCGAGCTCGACGACCTGCTCCATCCGGATTCCCGCGTCGCTGAGTTCGGAGGATGTGGAATCGATCCATGAAGCGAGACCAATCCAGAGGTCCCAGCGGTCCCGCTCGGGAAGGTTCGGGATGAGTGCTCTGAGTCGCTCGGGATCGCACTGCTGGAGCGCTTCGATCCACGCGAGCTTTCGGCTCATGTCGCTCGCGTGCGGATGCGGTAGATCGAGCACCTGCCGACCGATGTTGCTGGGGGTGTGCGTGGTGGGGGGGATGAGCGGGATGCGATTTGATTGGCAGTGATCGACCAATGCGCCGAGGAACACACGCGATGCGCGTCGTCCCGGAGTGATGATGCGGACGTGCTCAAGATCGAGTTCGCCTTGCGGAGTGGTGAACCGATCCACGCACCACTGGACGGCACTCTCGATCGCTGGTTTCTGCCAGCCAAGAAAGTGTCGGGTGTTCGCATCGTCCATAGCAATGATTGTAGGGATCTGGTCTGTCATTGGAGCGTATCTGATGTAGGGCGTCATGAGCTCCCGATAACAGAGAAAACTCCCCATTTCAGGATCATTTGGGGTTCAGGAAGTCGTGATCTTGCGTATAATTCGGGGCAGGGCTGTATCCTTCTGGTCCTGTCTCGTGACTGTTTGTGTGACTTGGGGTGGTGCGAACATTTTTCTTAGGAATAGGGTCACGCCTATCGGTGTGGTCTGCGGAGATTGAGCTGTATGAGATCGCTTTCATTCAACATGGCCGTGCTGTCAACGACTATTACCCTCGCCGCGGTTGCTGGAACGGCACTGGGGACTGATCAGTACAGCCCGCCTGCCGGGTACTACTCCGGCGCGACGGGGACTGGCGCGACGCTCAAGTCACAGCTGACCAGCGCGATGTCTGCGGGGCACATCCAGCGGAGCTACGGCGACTTCCGAGTGATGTCCCGCTACGTAGACCAGGACCCCAACAACCCATCGAATATCCTGCTCGTGTACAACGGCGCATCGGTCTCTGGAACATGGGATTCTGGATCGACATGGAACCGCGAGCACGTCTGGCCTCAGTCTCGCCAGCCGGGGAGCGCATCGAACTCATCGAGAGGCAACCTCGGCGATGCGCACGCGCTGCGTCCTTGCAATCCTTCGATCAACTCGTCGCGTGGGAACAAGCCGTTCGGGTTTGCGACCACCACCGGGAATCATCGGAGTCTCGGATCGTTCTACTTTACAGGTGACGTGGACAAGGGCGACATCGCTCGGAGCTTGTTCTACTCCGATACGCGATGGAGTTCGCTCGGTCTTTCGCTTGTCAACGGCACACCTGTCGGGAATCAGATGGGTGATCTGGCCGCGTTGATCGCGTGGCACTACAACGACGCACCGGACGAGTTCGAGCGCCGGCGGAACCACGCGGTGTATGACTCGACGCTCAATCCGTTCTACTACACCAACAACCGCAACGCGTTCATTGACCACCCTGAGTATGTCTGGTCGATCTACATGGATCAGATGAACGACTCGACGATCTGGGTCGGCGATACTCCAAACGCGGACGGCAGCTCGTCGTTGACTGTTGCGTTCAACGCGCTCGTAGGTGATTCGCTCTCGTCTGTGCCTGTGACGATCAACAAGGACGGCAGCGACGGCACGTACTACACCGTGACCCCAACCGCTGGAATCGAGACCTCGGTCTGGACTAACGCCAACGCGTTCCCGATGAACACGCCGAGTGATTCGAGCGTGTTCTCGATCTCTGTTCCTGCTGGCGCGACAGCCGTCGCGGGTCAGAGCACCGAGTTCGTCGTGATCGACAACCTGGACGTCACGACCTCAGGAGGCACAGGCAACGGCGCGAACGACGGCGACGACGTGATCAGCGTCGAGATCAATGTCTACGAATCTGTCGATGGCTCGCTCGCATCGGGCATGGACACGCACGAGATCACCGTTGACCTCGGTGTCATCGATCTCGGCAGCGGCGTAGCGACTCAGACCATCGAGTTCTTCAACTTCGGCGCATCGGGAATCGGTGCTCCGATGGATGTCCAGCTGATCTCCTCATCGGGAGATACCTCGGCGCTCACGACCGACTTCATGACCATCGAATCGGTCCCCGCTCAATCGAGTGCTTCGATCAACGCGATGCTCTCGGATGCTGCTGAGGGATCGTTTGCGGCGACCTACACCTTCCGTGCCGTCAACGATGAATCGCTCTTCGGCGCTGCGGTCGGTGGTGAGGACCTGATCGTCAATCTCGTCGGCGAGGTCGGCGGATCGTGTCCTGCGGACTTTACTGGTGACGGGCTCCTCAACTTCCTCGACGTGTCGGCGTTCCTGACCGCGTTTGGTGAGATGGATGCTCAAGCGGACCTGACGGGAGACGGGAACTTCAACTTCCTCGACGTCTCCGCGTTCCTCGATGCGTTCGGAGCGGGCTGCCCGTAACTCGATCGACAACTTGGATATAAAAAGACCGCCAGCATTCACCGTGCTGGCGGTCTTTGTTTCAGCGGTCGCCTAGGGGACTATTGGCATCCGCCGGTGTAGACGTTGAGGAAGTTGCTGATATCGATGAAGTTGAAGTTGCTGTCGCCGTTCGTGTCACCTGGGACCAGGCGCGTGCTGTAGAGATCCAGGAATCGGCTGACATCAAGGAAGTTCAGATCACCCGACGCGTCGTAGTCAGCTGGACACGACACGAACCCGCTCTCAGGGGTCATCGCTTGGATGTCGATCCCTGTGTCAAAGACGCGTGCGATCGTTCCCGTTTCGGGGTCCATCTCGTGGACTTTGCCGTCGCTCCCGGCGATATAGAGCATGCCGTCAACGCTGAGCATCGCGGTCGCGTCCGAATCCACAGCGTGGGTTCCCGAGTACTCGATCCCACCCTCGAACTTGTCAAAGAGGTACACGGTTCCGGCTTCGGCGCCGCCGAAGGCGATTCCGCCGAGGAACAGGGTGTCGGAGCTGAACGCCATGGAGTTGATCATGGATCCGCATGCAGCGAAGAACGAGAACGCGTTCTGTCCCAGGGGTGAGCGGATGGCGACGGTTGAGAACCCTCCCACGAACAGGCCTCCGGCGTCGATCCCGATCGCGGTGATATCGGTCTCTGTGATCTGCACGCTGCTGTTGACGGCGTGGGTCGTTGGATCAATGTAGAGAACAGTCCCCGCGCTGTCGGCGATGACGAGTTCATCACCAACCCATGACATAGCGCTGGCGTCAGCGGGAACAGAGAACGCATCGGTGACGATGTCGGTCGCGACGTCGAAAGTGTAGACGCTCCCGTTCTGGTCACCGAGGTAGAGGGTCCCATCGCGGACGATCATGGAGTTGACCGGTCCGCCGCAGATTCCTCGGAAGTTGACGTCTCCGGTCACAGTGTCGAGCTCGTGGACTATACCCTGGCTCCCCGCGATGAGAAGGGTCTCGGCGTGTGCTGTCCCGGCGAGCGCGAGCAGCGCGATTGCTGAGGTGGTGAGTGTGTTGAGTGGTTTCATGTGTGGGGTCTCCTGTCTTGATTGAATGTGTTGAGTCGATTCGTCGGTCAACGCTTCAATATTCGGCGGAGTTCCCAAACTTGAAACCCCACTCTTTGGTGGTATGTCGTGACGTCAGAGCTTTGGTTTCGCTCTCCCTATGAACTTTGCGAGCAGCTCTCCTCGTGATGAAACGTGAAAGTGTCTGTAGATCGCGAGGACGTGCTCGTGGATTGTCGCTTTGGCGAGGTTGAGTCTGTATGCGATCTGTTTTTCGGAGTCACCTTCGATGAGTCCTGCGAGCACTTCGAGGCGTCGCTGCGTGAGCGAGCTGAGCTTTGGTTCGTCCGCGGCAGCGAGGTACGTGCCGATCTCTTGATTGATGATCATGTGCACGAGCGTGATGATGGATTGCTCTCTGGAGGTGAAGTCACGAGAGCCCACGCCTTTGTGGAGCCAGAGCGTGGTGCATCGGTTAGGTATGGGGGTTGGGCAGATCGAGATGACGTAGTCGTCGATGCCGCAGACTCGATGGACCTCGTTGAAGGTCTGCGATCGGTACCACGTGTCGCGTCCCCAGATCTGGTTTCTTGAGAGCATCATGGTGGAGCCGTTGAACTTGCTGAGGTATGGGTATTCCGGGGTGCGTTCGACTGGGATCGAGCGTGCGTATTCGTGCCAGCGTCCTTCCGCTTCGTCGGAGATCCATCCCGCGCGATGGAGACCGATGCTCTTGGACTTGGTGTCCGATGAGTTCCCGAAGTTCTCGATCTCGGAGTGGATGACGACCTGAGCGCCGACGAGGGTTCGGATCTCGTTGAGGAGTGTGTGTCTCCACGCGTCGACATCGTTGCCAAGATCTCGGCATCGCCGAGCGATCTCGTGACACTCATGAACGTCGAAAGCGGAAATCTCTGAAAACATGTGGTCTACCTGTACACACAGGTTCGACCAGTCGGCACGCGTTGCAGGGGACGAAAAATAAATCGGCGGGATTGAGCAAATCAATCCCGCCGAGTCGTGGTCGCAAATGTCCGTAGTTCAGGGCGTTATGGGCAGCCCGCTCCGAAGGCGGCGAGGAACGCGGAGACGTCGAGGAAGTTGAAGCTCCCCTCGCCCGTCAGATCCGCTTGGGGATCAGCGGCTCCAAAGAGGGACAGGAAGGCGGAAACGTCGAGGAAGTTGAGCGATCCGTCGTTGGTGAAGTCCGCGACGCAGATCTCGTCGACCTGGTACTCGTACGCGCCCGCATCGACGACCGGCGATCCGGTACCAACATCAATCGTGTCGGGATCATCAGTGACGCGTGGATTCCCGGCGTAGTCCCAAGGGAGCTGTTCGAGCTGGTCCATATCGCTATCGAGATCGACGTCGTCGATCGGGAGCGCTGAGGTGTTCCCGATGTCGATAGCGCTTGATCCGGATTGGAGCGTGTAGTCCATGTTCATCGCGTCGGTGAACATGGGATCAGCGCCGGTGGTTGACGTGCCGGTGAACAGCGTGCCCGTCCATCCCTGGACGACGGAGTTGTCCATGGAGTGTGCTGCGCCGACGCCGCTCTCGCTGTACTGGTTCCGCTCGTCGCTCGCGCCAGCGGCGGTGTTGCCCCAGAGGATGGTGTTGATGAGGGTGACCTGTGAGCGTGAGTTGGTGATGCCGCTCGAGCGGGAGTCGAAGGTGTTCGGTGAGGTGTTGTTGACGATGGTGCAGTTGATGATCTCGACGTCATCTCCGAGCACGACTGTGAGCCCTCCGCCGCCGTACTGTCCGTTGGAGACGTTGTTGGCGATGATGTTGTTGGCGAAGATCGGTCGTCCTCCAGCGATGTAGCATCCCGAGGTGTTCTCGTTGTCGCTGTTGAACTCGACGCGGTTGTTGATGAACTGGTTCTCGATGCCCTCGGTGAGGCCGTTGAGCTCAACGCCTCCGACCCAGCCCTCGTATTCAAAGACCCCGGTCGCACCCCAGAACAAACCATCGACGGCGGTGTTGTGATGGATCCACGAGTTGGTGACCTTGGACTTGGTCTGGTTGGTGAGCTGGAGTCCGGCTGTTTTGAGCGCGGTGTTGTTGCGGAACTCGCAGTTGTTGATGATGACGTCTCCGCGGTACGCAACCATCCCGCCGCCGCTGAACATGAACCCGCCGCAGTTGACCTCGAAGTTGGCGTTCCCGCCTTCGATGATCAGTCCGTCGAGTGTGATCTGCTCATCCTCGTCGTGCAGGAACAGCGTGTTGATGGTGTTGTCCTCGCGGTTTTGGAGGTCCGGGGTGTCGTCCTGGTTGAGATCACCCGAGAGGATGGTCTGCGCCGCGCCAGGGACGCGGTCGTCGATGGATGATTCGGTTCCAATGAATCCGCCGTAGAGCGAGGTTCCCGAGATCAGATCAAACCCCTGTCCGCGTTGGCCGTTGGTCGCGGGGAGGTAGATGCCGTCGGCGATCCAGATCTCTTCGATGTCTCCGCTGGCGCGAGCGAGGGTAAACGCGTCCTGGAGGTTGGTCATCGCGTTGGCCCAGCCGTCACCGGTGTTGAGTCCGATTGCGTCATTGTCCACCATGATCACAGAAAGCTCGGCTTCATCGGGGACGCCGTCGAGGTCGGTGTCCAGACTGGTCCCCATCGAGATGTCGCACGCATCGGGGATGCCGTTGGCGTTGAAGTCTTGGTCGTACGCGTCGGGGTATCCGTTGCCGTCGCAGTCTGCGAGCGTCATCGCGGCGATCTCATCGGAGTCCGCGATGCCGTTGGCGTTCAGGTCGCGGTTGCGGTACTTCGCGACGACAGGAGCCGCGAGCGCAAACGCGCTGGCGCTGTCTGCTGGGAACTCAGAATCGACCATGGTTCCCGTCGGGATCGCGTTGAATGACACGTCGGGATTCGAGAAGTACAGCTCGCGCGGAGCGCCACCGACGGCCATGATGGTTTGGAATGATTCGTCGGGTGCGACGTATCCTTTGGAGAATCGGGAGCCGCCGTTGGTGCAGGGGTTTTCTTCGTAGCCGTGCATGATGCCCATGTTGTGACCGACTTCATGAGCAAACGCGGAGACCGGTCCGAGGAGGCAGGTGCTCGCGACAACGGAGAACGCGTTCTCTGGTGTTGAGGTGTTGCCAGGACCGACACCGATGTTGGCGATCCCGCAGACGTCGCCCGCGTTGATGACGAGCATGACGAGGTCCGCTTTGTATTGATCGCGCAACGGATGGACTTCATCGAGCACGCCGTCGCTTGGATCGCGGAGGTCTCCGAGTTGGGTGCCCATGGAGCCGGACTCGGTGAACGCGATCTCTTCCATGTGCGCGATGTTGAAGGTGGTGCCGATCATGGAGTTGGCGGTCGCAAGGTTGAGCTCGTCGAGTGCCATCAAGATTTTGGATTCGATCCCGGCTTGCCCGCCGTTGGCGCTCGCGGCGGCTGAGGTGTAGACGACGAGGATGTCGATGGATGAGCCGTTCTCGAGTTCCCCGATGCCTCGGTTGGTCGAGTGGAACGATCCGGCTGCACGATCCATCGGACGGACTAGCTTGAGCGGCTCGGGGACGCGTGAATCGCAATCCATCCCGCACTGGAATCCTTGGTCATGGGCGAGGCCAAGGGACGTCCATCCGAGCGCGGTGGCGCCAAGCAAGCCGAGGGTGGTGCGTTTCATATCGATCTCCTCACGAGGGGTCTGGTGGTCAGTAGCTCAAAGAGACAATGGTCTCCGGTTTCCAGCACGCATGCTGGCGTGCTCTTCCAGAACTGAGCGTGATCCAGAGGCGTGGCGCACGACCGATACGGCAAATTAATAGCAAAAACACCTATATTGACCTCGAAACACGTGTTTATTCAGTATTATGAGTCTCCATGTGTGATCGCGCGGAGCTTCAAACTCATGCTACACGGCTACTTACGGGGTTCGTAAGCAGCGATCAGCCCGGATTCGAGGAGCTGTCCCTGATCCTCTACGACGAGCTCAGAGCGCTGGCGTATCAGATGATGTCCAGCGAACGCGCCAACCACACGCTCCAGCCCACCGCTCTGGTCAACGAGGCGTTCATGAGACTGATCAATAGTGATGGGCTCGATATCAACTCGAAGGACCATTTCTACGCGCTCGCTTCGCAGACGATGCGCCGCGTGCTCATCGATTCGGCGCGAGCGAGCGGTCGGCTCAAGCGTGGGGGGGATCACGAGCGCGTGCCTTTGACCATCGCGGCTCCCCAATCCAAATCGACGCTCGATCCGGAAGAACTCATCGCGATCGACGAATCACTCGATCGGCTCCGAGCATTGGACGAGCGCAAAGCGAAGATCATCGAGCTCCGGTTCTTTGGAGGACTCGACGAGGAATCGACCGCTCGGATCTTGGGGATCTCCAGGTCCACAGCGTCCAACGACTGGCGCGTGGCGCGCGCGTGGCTGCTCAACGAACTCGCGTCCCATCAGTCTCGGGGTGATGATGACTGATCCCAAGAGCGATTCTCAGTCCAACTTTCTCAAGATCGAGAGCATCTTTCTGCAGCTGTGTAATCTCGATATTGAGGAACAGAACGAACAGATCGAGGGGCTCTGCGATCATGATCCGGCGCTCATCAAGCAGGTCCGCGCGATGCTCAGCGCGGATCAGGAAACCAGTCCCGTCCTCGATCCCGATCGACTCTCAATAGAAGACCCAATCCAGGATGCGATCCCCGAGTCCATCGGGAAGTTCTCTGTTGTCCGCGTGCTGGGAGAGGGCGGGATGGGGATCGTGTATGAAGCGATTCAGGAATCACCTAAGCGCCGGGTTGCGCTCAAGATCATCAAGGAACGCTCGCTGCACGCGAAGATTAAGAAACGCTTCCAGAGCGAAGCGAACATCCTCGCGAAGCTCAATCATCCCGGGATCGCAACGATTTATGAATCTGGAGTCGCTGAGGAGAACGGGCGATCGATCCCCTACGTCGCGATCGAGTTGGTTGATGGCGAGTCGATCACGTCGTACTGCGCGAAGCAGGAACTGGATGTTGATGAGCGTGTGGCGCTGTTGTCGCAGGTGTGCCGAGCGGTGGGGCATGCGCACGCGCTCGGGATTGTGCATAGGGACCTGAAGCCCGGCAATATTCTGGTGGACTCGGAGGGACATCCCAAGGTGCTGGACTTCGGAATCGCGATTGATACGCAGATCGATCAGCGCACGCAGATCACGCAGACGGGGCAGCTGTTGGGGACGCTGCAGTACATGGCACCGGAACAGGTCGATCGGGGCGAGCATGCGCTTCAGCATACTCAGACGGACGTGTACGCGCTCGCGTTGATCGGATACGAGTTGCTGGTCGGACACAACCCTGTTGGGAGCGAGGGTTCAAGCTTGTACGAGATGATCCGCGCGATCCGCGAGGACGAGCCCGATTATCTCGGCACGCACGATCGGACGCTGAGAGGGGATCTGGAGACAATCATCGCCAAAGCGTTGTCGCACGATCTTGATCGGCGCTACGTGGATGCGAACCTGTTTGCGGATGATCTCGATCGATTCCTGAGCCGAAAGCCGATCCTGGCGCGGAAGCAGAGCACGTGGTACCAGGTCCGCAAGTTCACCCAGCGGAACCCATTGGTCGCGGGAGCGTTCTCGGCGCTGGTGGTTGTTCTCTTCTCGGCGTTGCTGCTCATCAGTCTGGCGCTCAAGCAAGCGACGAAGGATCGGCAGATCGCTCAGCAGGAACAACGCACGCAGGAGCTGATCAATACCTTCGTGACCGATGATTTGTTCGCGACCGGGAATCCGGACTACGACGGCGATGCGGATATATCGCTGCTCGATGCGATGCGCCAGTCATCGGACGCGATCGCTGAGCGGTTTGCCGATGCTCCGGAAGCGGAGGCGAGTATCCGGTTCACGATGGGTGACCAGTTCCGATTGATGAACGATTATGACCAGGCATTGGTGCACTTGAACCGGTGTGTTGAGCTCAGCCACACGATTGATATCCCGATCGACGAGCTGATTGATCGCCGGAACTCGCTCTCGGATATCTACATGGACATTGATGATCTGGACACGGCGCTTGAGCTGGTGCTGGAGACCAACGCGATCGCGGAGTCCAGCGATGAGGTATCGCCTGAGATCTGGATCGACACGCTCGTGCAGCACGCGAGCTTGCTCTATCACATGCGGAAGAACGAGGAGTCCGGTGAGGTGTTCGAGCGAGCCGTGGAGATCGGGCGGGGGCAAGCACCGGACTATCCGGGGACAGTGGACGCGATCTCGGCGCTCGCGATTGTGTACACGCGACTCGATCGGTTTGACGAGTCCATCAAGCTCCATCACGAGGGGATCGAGCTTCGAAATGAGACGCTCGGTCCCGAGCACCCCGCGACGCTGGTGGCTCGCGATAATCTCGCGATCCTGCACTCCAAACTCGGAGAGTACGCGCTTGCGATCGAGTTGCTTGAAGAGGTACTGGAGATCCGCAAGCGGGTGTTCGGGGATGAGCACAATAAAACGCACCTAACGCGGGGCATGCTCGGTCGTTCGTTGTGTTTCAACGGCGACTTCGCGCGCGGCGAGCCGATGCTTCTAGAGTCGATCGACGGACTGATAGAGATCCTCGGCGATGAACATCGGTACACGCAGACGCTCCGGAGGTTCGCGTTTGATGTCTACACCAACGAGGGGATGGACGAGCGGGCGGCTCAGTTTGCTCCGCTCGAAACGGAGTGATTCGGTTGCCACTTTCGATGAGGGCTTCGAGCACGCGATGGATGCAAGATGCGGATATAGTGTCCGCATGATCTACAAAGCCCGAATCGTCTTCCTCGCCTTCATCTTTGCATTTCTTGCTCATGGTTCCCAAGCGGGCAATCCTCCGACGCTTGAGCAGATCACTGCTGAGCAGGACTGGATCGCGCGTTCACCCACGAGTCCGCGTTGGCTCGTGTCAGGTGATTCGATCATGTACTCCCAGCGACGCGCGGGTGAGGCGGCTCGTGGATTCAACGACTCGTACCTGATCTCGATGGATGACCTGTCGGCTGAGCATGTCATGATCACTCCGGAGATTCCGGGGCCGTATCTGATGAACTCGGGAGATTGGGATTCGTCGCGAACGCGATCGCTCTTGGTGAACAATGGGGACCTGTATCTATATAGCACGTCAGACGGATCGGTTGCGCAGCTGACGCGGACCTCGGGGCGTGAGTCCAACGCGTTCTTTCTTGCGGATGAATCGCGGTATGGGTTTTATCGCGATGGGGGCTGGGTGATCCGGAGCTTTGATGGGGGGCTCGAGATCCAGGCCGCGGATATCCGCTTTGAGGATGCGCCGGATGACGAGGATGAGGACGACGACAAGGATCGCTCGTACCTTGAGCAGCAGCAGCGTGATCTGTTCGAGATCATCCGACTCGAGGATGAACGCAAAGATATCCGCAAATCAGACACCAAAGCATGGCGCGATACGAATCCGGATTCGGTCTCAGGGCCGTTCTATCTCGGGAAGGACAGGCGGAGTCATTGGACGTGGCTGAGTCCTTCTGGATCGCACATGATGGTCGTGACCGCTCCATCGAAGCGAGCGGATAACAAGTCGGACCTGATGCCTGATTACGTGACTGAGGACGGGTATGTGACGACGCACACGGTCCGCTCGAAAGTGGGGACGTACGAGGAGACGCCGCATGAGTTGGTGCTGCTGGATCTGGAGAATGAGCGAGTGATCGAGTTGCCGCTGGATTCGCTCCCGATGATCTCGGACGATCCGTTGCAGTGGTTGAAGGACGAGAAGGCCGCGCGAGAAGCCGCGGAAGCGGAGGGGGACACGGAAGCGAGTTCTGAGGATGAATCTGAGTCGGTCGAGGCTGGGGTCGATGACACGGAAGAATCGGACGACGCAGAAGAAGATGAAGAAGCTGATCCGGAGCCGCGTCCAGTATCACACTGGGGGACGCGGTGGAACGACGAGGGCACGCTCGCGGCGACGATGCTGATGTCACACGACAACAAGGACCGCTGGATCGCGGTGGTCGATACGACTGCGGAAGATCCAGCTCTGATCCCAATCCATCATCTCCGCGACGAGGCGTGGATCGGATGGGATTTCAACGGCTTCGGGTTCATCCCCGGAACCAGTACGCTCTGGTACATCTCAGAAGAATCGGGGTACGGGCATCTGTACACCGTCGATTGCTCATCAAAAGACTTGCTCGCTGATGCCGTTCATGTTCAGCGGACAAGCGGGAAGTTTGAAGTGCGTTCTCCCGCTTTCGCGAGCGATGGGGGATCGGTCTATTTCCTCACCAACCAGACGCATCCCGGCAAGCAGGAACTCGAACGGCTGAACTTGCAAACCAGAACCATCGAACAGATCACCGTGATGGGCGGCACGGTTGAGTCGTACGCGATCTCCCCAGATGAGACGCGAGTGGTGGTGCGGTACTCAAACATCAATCAACCCCCCGAGTTGTATCTGGTCACCCTCGAAGCGTTCGCGACAGCGAAGCGGCTGACCAATACGATCACGGATCAGTTCCTCGATACCGAGTTGCAAACACCTGAGATCATCGCGGTGCCTTCTTCGCATACGGATGATCCGATCTACTCGCGTGTGTATCTTCCCGACGCGACCAAGTTCAGTGGTCCGAGGCCGATGGTGGTGTTCTCGCACGGCGCGGGGTACCTCCAGCACGCGAACTACGAATGGTCGTACTACAGCAGAGAGCACATGTACCACACCATGCTCGCGAATCTTGGGTTCGTCGTGGTGTCTCCAGACTTTCGCGCCTCAGCGGGGTACGGGCGGGACTGGAGGACGGCGATTTATCGCAAGATGGGGTATCCAGAGCTTGAAGACTTCCAGGACTGCATCGACTGGGCCGTGGAACATCACAACGTGGATCGCTCGCGCGTCGGGATCTACGGCGGCTCCTACGGCGGTTTCATGACGCTTATGGCGATGTTCCTTGAGCCGGAGTCATACAAAGCCGGCGCGGCGCTGCGGTCCGTGACAGACTGGGCGCACTACAACCACGGCTACACGTCCAACATCCTCAACACCCCTGAGATCGATCCGGAATCATTCGAGCTGTGCTCTCCGATCAATCATGCCGAGGGTCTTGAGGGGCACCTGCTGATGCTGCACGGCATGCAGGACGACAACGTCGTCGCGCAGGACATCATCCGTCTGAGTCAACGCCTCATCGAGCTCGAGAAGGAGAACTGGGAGCTGGCGCTGGCGCCGATTGAGCCCCACGGATACCGAGAGCCTTCAAGCTGGCTTGATCAGATGCGCCGGATCCACAAGCTGTTCATGACACAGCTTGCACAGGATTCCGGGGATTGATATTGCTTCAGGATCAAGATGCCAGAGCGCGATCCGAGGGCTTGTCTCTCTCTTCGATCCACACTGAAGCGTTTTGGCTGACGAGTCCCGCTTTGTAGAAGCCGCGGAGTCGGTCGATCATGAGCTGCGAGAGTGTTTGTCCCTTGGCAACGAGCAGCGAGCCGTCGTTGGTGTTTATGTCGGCATCGGTGAGCAATCCTTGATAGAGATCCATGATCGGGAGCTCGACAAGGACACGCTTTGGTTCTTGTTCCTGTGTTTCAATTGACAGGCCCTGGACTGCATTGGCTGCGACGAACAGTCGGCGGTCGTGCAATCCAGCATCCGAAGCAAGACGTTTCAGACCGAGATGACGATCCCCGTTGCATTCTTGGGCTGCACGGTACCAGTCGTACGAGAAGCGGAGCAACTGGGACCCGATCGTCACACGATTGTCATCATCCAGTTTTGACAGGTCTTCTGGAAGTTCCATCTTCATGCGTTGGTGGAGGATGATCTGGGCGACCAGATCGAGTCTGGAGATGTGCCGGAGCAGCTTGGCACCAGATCGGGCGCAGGTGTTGATGTACTCTTCGTTGAGGATGTCCTTGTTCGATTTCCGTGGGGTCGTGATCGATCCGATCAGGAAGAGCGAGGATGCGAGCGGGAATCTCCACTCGTTCTTGATGCCCAGCCCGTTACTCAGGATGGTCATCCCTTCACGTACAGCGCGGACGGCCTCGGCGGCGACGGGATCGGAGATCACCATCGCTTCGATGAGGAGCTTGACGCTTCCGGAGAGTGTGTTGCTCAGGAGCTCGGCTTCCGCATGGATCAGGTCGTATTGCGATTTGCACGCTCGGATCGTGTGATCTAGGATTTCTGCTTCGCAGGGCTTGTTGAGGAATCGGTAGATGTGGCCGTGATTGATCGCGTCGATCGCGGTCTGCTGATCTGCGTTTCCCGTCAGCATGACGTACACGGTGTTGGGGTGCTTCGCCTTTGCTTGCTTGAGGAACTCCAAGCCGTCCATCTCAGGCATCCGCATATCGGTAATGACAACCTCGAATGGTCCATCGTTGTTCATCACTTCGAGGCCTTCGCGTCCGCTGTTGGCGGTCACGAGATCGTAGTTTCTGCCGATGGATCTGCGGTAGCCCGACAACACGTTTGGTTCGTCGTCCACCATAAGTACTCGTGTCTTTGTGCTCATGCCACGCTCCTATCGTTCTGAAGCTTACTTTGAAGATTGGTATCTCCGATCCCAAAGCCCTCCAGCCAGGTCTCTTGGGGAGAGATGGAATCGATGTACTTCGATTGAGTGATCTCCGCTCGTGCCTGGTGGAGCCAAGCGAGTGGATGGGTTGTCTCGTTGACCATGCTTTCGGAGGGGGTTTCCTGCATAGCGACCGCTTCGACGATCTGGTCTGAGAATCCCCAAATTCCGAGGGCGTAGGCGCCAACAGATTCTTGTGGAATCCCGAAGACCTCGATCTCAAGCTCGCGTATCGAGCGTCCTTGCTCCTCGGCGGTGTCTACAAGATCAAGAAACTCATGCGGCACCGTGTGCGCAAGGATCGCTCGTCCGATGTGTGAGAGCACGCCTGCAAGGTATGCGGTTTCGTATATACCCTGTGAATGACCGGCATTCTTCGCGGATTCCTTTGCAGAAGCACCGATGTCACTGCTCTTTGCCCAGAGGTCGGCGATGATGCTCCGGTCCAGCATGTCTTGGCTCAGGGTGTCGAAGATCTGAGCGGACATAATCAGATTTAGGAGGTTGTCCATCCCGATAAGCACGATCGCGTCCCGCACACTAACGGTTTGTCTTGGCATCCCGAAGAACGCCGAGTTGACCAGCTGCAGGATTTTGACGCTCAGGCCGACGTCCTTCTCAACGATGAACGCGACCGTATCCGCGTTGCTGTTCTCGTCATTGATCTCCTGCACGAGGTCCAGGTACACCTGCGAGATGATCGGGAGTGACTGGATCCCGCTTGCTACGCTCAGCAAGCTGTTTGATTCAACGCTTGCTTTGAGTTTGCACGCTCTGTTAATCGCGTGGACAAGCTGGTTCGGATCACACGGCTTCTGCAAGAACTGGTGGATACAGCCGATGTTCTGCAGGAGCTCGGATTGATCGGTTTGTCCCGAGAGGATAAACCGGACAGTCTCTGGCCATCGCTCGCGGACCTCGTTGAGCAAGACCGCGCCGCTCATGCAAGGCATACGCATGTCGCTTACGATCACATCCGCGGGTTTCTCTTCGAGCATCTGTAGTGCTTCTTCACCGGAGTTGGCGAAGCGCATGTTCCAGTCGTTCTTGTGTGTCCGGAACTGTCGCCTGATGCCATTGAGGATCAGGTTCTCGTCATCAACAAAGAGTACTTCGAGTGGTGTCTTCATGTACGTGGTTTGTGGGCTGGGTTGGTTAATTACGCTGCCTCCGCAGATCGTTCTTCAGTGCTGCTTGAAAACTCTTTGAGTGGGATTTGGATGATGAAGGTGCTCCCGACTCCTTCTTCAACTTCGCAATCGAGCGAGCCGCCATGCTTGTTGACGATGACGTCGTGGCTGATCGAGAGCCCCTGGCCCGTGCCTTTGCCCACCTCTTTGGTGGTAAAGAACGGATCGAAGATCTTCGCTCTGACCGAGTCGGGCATCCCGCCGCCGTTGTCTTTGACGGTGATCTCGACGTGTTCCTCAAGCTTGCGAGTGGAGACCAGGATCTGTCCCTTTGCTCCGGTGTCCTTGTTGTGAGACTCGATCGCATCGGCGGCGTTCACGATCAGATTCAGGATCACCTGATTGAACTCCGCGAGGTAGCACGGGACCGGACCGATTGTGTCATCAAGATCAAACTCGACGTCCGCGGCGTACTTCCATCTGTTCGAGCAGACCATCGCTGTGGATTGGATCGCGTTGTTGATGTCAGCGGGTTCGGTGTTGTCTGATCCCGGATGCGAGAAATCTTTCATCGCACGCACGATCCCGGTGATGCGATCGATACCCTCGAGCGACTGGTTGATCGCTTGCGGGATCTCCTCGCGAATAAATTCATAATCCACGGCTTCAAGAGTCTGTCGGATCTGTTCGGATCGCTCCTCCCAGCTCAGCTTCGGGCCGTCGGTGTTGAGCTGCTCCGCGTAGCTGTCGATGACCTTGAGGATTCCTTCAAACTCGCTCTGCAAGAAGCGTGTGTTGTCGCCGACATACTGGGCCGGGGTGTTGATCTCGTGGGCAATCCCCGCGGCGAGTTGTCCGATGGATTCGAGTTTCTGTGCTTCGAGCAATCGTCCTTCGAGTTTGACGCGGTCATTGATCTCGTGATTGAGTGCCTCGTTGGCAACCAGCAGCTCCGCTGTTCTCCGCTCGATTTTCTCTTCGATGGTTGCGTTGGTGACCTCGAGTTCAGATTGACGCTCAGCGATCAGACGGATTTCTTTGGAGCTCATAACGCAGCTGTAGACAAGGAAAATATCTTCGAAGATGACCCAGCCCGCGTGCTCGATCGCACGCCAGGGCGCGGAGGTGATGATCCCAAACACAGACTCGGGCCAGAACACGGCTCGAGCGAGGTGATCAACCGCGGTGACCAGAGTTCCGGGGATCAGGACCTTCCAGTCCCGGTAAAACGCGAGGAACGCGAGTGATCCGAATACGTGGAAGTGTGTTTCGATGCGTCCGCCGGAGAGGTGGATGAATAGTCCAGAGAACATGAGCTGTGCCGCTGAGATGACGTAGCGGTTTATTGCCGCGCCAGGTCTCCGGATAACCATATAAATCGGGAGTGCTGCCAGCAGACCACCAATAGCAATGGATGCAATCACGTGAACATGCGTAGAACTATTTGTCCCCGACCAGGTCTTCGGGGAGATGAAGAACGCCGCAGCAATGGCTGCTAAGAACTGAACCGCCATCAGAACGACAAAGAGCTTGTCGGTCCGGATAGCGGTGTTCCGTACGTATTCCTGTTCATACCGATCGGCGGCTAAGACGTTCATGGCATAGTGACCTCATGTGGTTCTTCGCATACCCCAGAAGTGGTGTTGAAGCATGTTCCAAGGAGATGGTTTGAGTTGTTCTGTGTTATCTCGCAGCCGTAGACCGCGGTGGTTGTCCGCGGCGGCTCTTGTCCATTGACGATGGCGATGATGGAGTCTGAACCCAGATTGTCTCCGGAGTGTCCGCGTCCAGAAGTGACGCCGCCCCAGAAAACAGGGGTCCCGTTGGAGTTGTAGAGCACGGTTGATCCAGAAATGAATGCGCCCAGAGTCTCGGCGAACTCGCCGTTCTTGTCTTGGATAACTGTCGAACCCGGGAAGCGAGATTGGAGAATATCTGCGGATTCTTCGAACCATGATTCGGGGCTCGCGTCTGCGGTGTAGACGTAGAACACGAAGTCGATTGGGCGGTCTGTCTTGGGAGCTAGTCGCTCAAGCTCATAGATTGTGGATTGCGTGCACGGGCACTTTGGATGAATCGCGACAGCGAGTGTGAACTTGTCGGGCGCCGTGTCCAGACCAACAACGGCCGCGAGCGGTGGGGCACCTAGCGCGCCGGGGCTCTGCGAGTACATCGCGAGCTTGGCAAACAGGGTCACGGTCATCGCGAACCAAGCCGCGATGACGATCCACATGGGTATCGATTTTGCGGATCTGCTTTGAGCAGTCTCTTGAACAGAAGTGTTGCTGGTTGCAGAGATCATGCCGCGACACCCCGGCTTGCTGTGTTCTCTGCGTGTTCTTCGTGCTGTTCACTGGCGATCATCTTGAGTTTGTCGCAGCACGCAACGCATGCGCGGATCACGTCGGGATCAAAGTGGCTGCCGCTCATCTCTTGGATCGCACTGAACGATTCCTCAAACGGGATGCTCTCTTTGTACGATCGCTTGGTGCACAGCGCGTCGAGCACGTCCGCGGCTGCGACAATCCTGCCGGCGATGGGGATGTCGCTGCCGCTGAGTCCCCTTGGGTATCCCGATCCGTCCCATTTCTCATGGTGATTGAGCGCGATTTCCGCGGCACACTCGAGCAGTGGGTTGGTGTCAGACTCAGCGCCGTCCAGGTCTGATGGGTGCATGAGGATGTCCCAACCAATCTGGCAGTGTTTCTGAATCTCTTGACGTTCATCCTCGGTGAGCATGCCCGGCTTATGGAGGATCGAGTCGGGGACAGCGATCTTCCCGATGTCGTGGAGCGGGCTCGCGGCGTACAAGCTCTCGACCTCATTGGTCGGCAGGCCCATCGCGATCGCGATCTCTCGCGTGAATCGTGCGACCCGCGCGATGTGCGACCCGGTCTCGTTGTCCCGCGCCTCGACCGCGAAGGCCAATCGCCAGAGCAGTTCGTTGCGGGATCGGGCGAGCTCTTGAGTTCGTTCTTCGACCCGCTGCTCAAGCAGCACGTTGCTTTCGACGAGCTGCTTCTGGTACATCCTGAGTTGCAGCACGCTGCGGAGTCGTGCGATCAGGTCTTCTTGCTGTACGGGCTTGCTCAGCAGATCAATCGCACCAGCATCCAACGCTCGGCGTTTGAGGTCCACCTCAGCATTGCCGGTCAACATGATTACGGGGATGTCATTGAGATCGGCGGATGATTTCAGACTGCGAATCAGATCCAGCCCATCACGCTCGGGCATGTTGAAGTCGCTCACCACGACATCGATGTCTTGGTCTTGAGCGCACGCGATCGCGAGGTCAACCGATTCAGCGGTGTGTATCACCCAGCCCGATTCCACATTGCGAAGCATGCGGCGGATGCCTGAGAGTACATTGACTTCATCGTCTACAAAGAGAATGTTGACAGCATCTTGGGACATCCAAACTCCAGCGGGGTTCGTGTCCTGATAACCCCTCTACACGGGCGCTATCAGTGACACCTCACTTATCGTGGAATCACGTTCTATGCTGATCCGAAATCGCGTTTTTGTACTGATTTCCAGCGATCAGGGTTTCGGAGATCGGCTCAACTCCGATATTTCACGACCTCATCAAGAGTTACCGCACTTCGCTCAACCGCTTCGCTGATTCAATTGGGTATGTGCCCCTATTGGAGGTTTGATAGGTGCTTTCGCTCCGGAGATCGTGTCTAGGAGCGCGTTGCGCTTGCGTTGTTGATGTTGGTGCATATGCCGATGATGGGGATCCAATGGGGGCACTGCGTAACAGGGATCATCTATTTTTTGTCGCTCAGAACGGCGTTTTTCCAAGATGAAGGCGTTCTTCATGTTGCTTTCAGCGTGATTCCATGCTTGACCACCAATATCTCTACATCGCTGGTCGGGAGTTCGATCAGCGGCAACAACTTCAAGATTTCGAAAGGGGAAGTCAATGAAACGCATTCACAACAAGAACGCTGAGAACCCACAAAGAGCGTCAAGCCGGAACCCGCTCTGGATTGTTCTGGGAGTCACCCTGATTGCGGGTGTCGGTGCAACGCTCTCGGCGTGTAACACGGTCGAAGGCGTCGGGCGCGATGTGGAATCCGCAGGAGACAGTCTGGCGGACACCGCTGATGACGCAAAGGACTAATCGCTACAAAGTGGTGATCGTCAAGATGAAGCAAGTTTCATCGAGCGATCATCTGGGTCTCACACAGAGGTCCGAATATATGTACAAGTGACTTGGGTACGGGACTCGGGTCAAACAGGAGAACTGAACAACGAGCGGAAAACCCGCTCGCACTAGAAAGGACATTACCATGCTTAGTTGGGCACTTACATTCTTCATCATCGCAATCATCGCCGCAGTCTTCGGATTTGGTGGCATCGCAGCCGGTGCCGCAGGGATTGCCAAGATCCTGTTCTTCATCTTCTTGATCCTCTTCTTGTTCTCGCTGCTGAACGGCCTCGCTCGCCGGGGAGACAAAGCGGTCAACAAGATGTAATCAGCATTTGTTCTGAACGACCGAACCAGATGCATATGCACACAACTGAAAGGAATGCCATGAAATCACTACTTAAAGACAACACCGACCCAAGGAGTCTGCTTCGTCTCGCCGCATTGGCGGCTATGACGACCCCAATTCTCGCTCTCGCAGCGTGCGACGGGAACTCTGGACCCGCGGAAGAGGCCGGCGAAGCGATCGATGACGCCGCGGATGATGTAGGCGACGCGATTGATGACGCCGCCGACGAGGTTGATGACGCGATCGATCCGTAACGCGATCTGGATACATCAACGCAACAGCTTTACATGATTTACGACAACTCACATAACTAAGACAAAGGAGTCTGAAAATGGAAACCATCACAAAACTCAACGAAGACACGATCAAGGGAGTTCAGAAACTGATCTCCATCAACATCGACAGCTCGCAGGGCTTCAAGGCCGCCGCGGATCACATCGAGAATGAAGGCATCGCGAACTACTTCCGGGATTGCAGCAAGGAACGCGAGCTATTTGCGAAGGATCTGCAGGTCGCGGTCGCCGCGAACGGCGAGCAGGCACAGGACGACGGATCGCTCCTGGGCATGGCACACCGCTGGTGGATGGGCATCCGCTCAACCGTCACCGGCGGAGATGAGCACGCGGTCCTTGCCGAGGCTGAACGAGGCGAGGACGAGATCAAGCAGTCCTATGAGAAAGTACTGACTGGCACAGCGGGAAGCCCTCTGAACCAGGTCCTGCAGGAGCAGTACACGCTGGTCAAGAAACGTCACGACGAGATCCGCGATATGCGTGACGCGCGTGCGTGATCTACAGGGTGATTTGGTCAATGGATCGTGTTGCGATTGATTGACCTGCAAATCAGTTGTCCCCGGGCGGCGTGAGGATTCGTTTGAGCCTCCGCCGTCTTTTTCTGTATACTTGGGGCGTTCGTCGTCGGTCGGGCGTGTGCTCAAGAGTGTTCAAAACAAGGGTATGTGTTGAACTGGATGTTTCTCCTGCTCTGGTATTTCGGATCGGCTGTGGTGATCGGCGCCACGCTGCTCTCCATGACACGCTCGCCGAAGTGGTGGGTGCGTGTGTGGGATTTCCCACGGATGCAGATCCTGGTCTTGGGGTTGCTGGTGTGGCTGATCGGGATATGGGTTTGGACGATCCATGATTCAATCAGCTCGGTTTGGATGGGGTGCATGGGATTGCTGACACTGAGCATCATCCAGCAGGGTCGCTGGGCGATGCGGATGACAAGGTGGGCTCGTCCCGAGGTGCGGACGACGAGCGTCCAGAACGACGAATCCGTGGTCACAGTCCATAGATCAAACGCGGGTTGGCAGGTGGATCAGAATGATCGGCTCAAGAACAGAATCCGTGTCATCGCATCCAACGTGGATTACACAAACGTGGATCGTGCAGCTGCTCTAGACGCTCTGCTCGAGCACACGCCTGACTTGCTCGCGCTCGTCGAGACAGATCGGCAGTGGGGGGAAGCTCTTGACTCAGAGCTTGATGACGCATCGGCGAGGGGCTCAGCGGAGAAACCCAAAAAGCATGAGTTAAAGCATCGGCACGAGGAGCTCAGAGATGGTGGGCGTGGGATGGTGCTGCTCTCAAAGCACGAACTGCATGATGCACGCGCGGAGTACCTGGTGCTTGATGATCGCCCCTCGATCTGGGCGACGATCCGGATCGCGGATGTGCTTGGTGAGGTCTCGGCTGAGACGGATGACTCCACCAAACTTTCTGAGTCGGACATGATCGGGATTTGTGTGTTGCACCCGCCTCCACCCGGACTACCCAAGCGAAACGAAGACGATCGTTTATCGAGCAAGCCGCGTGACAACGAGCTCACGGTCGCGGCGGAGATCATCTCGCAATCACCGATCGAGCACTGGTTGGTCATTGGGGATTTCAATGATGTCGGATGGTCACGCACCACAGAGGAGGCGAAGTCGGTGGGTCGCGTGCTTGATCCTCGCATCGGGCGTGGCTTCTTCAACACCTTCCCGGCTCGATTGCCGCTGCTGAGATACCCGATCGATCACGTGCTCGTGACGGAATCGTTCACGGTCTCTTGCTTGTCCCGCTTGAAGAACATCGGATCTGACCATCTACCGCTGCTTGCGGACCTGCATCTGGAACCAATAAATACAGTACCCGATCAACAGGGTTGAAATCGGGTACTGAGAACGAACTTTGTCGTATCGTACTGACAGCGTGCAGCGATCCGCTCATGTCAGTTGTGTGTTGAATGAGATTCCTCGAAGAGTGACGAATCCTTGAGGTGCTGCTCGGACGCTTTGATCTGCTCGCGTTCCTTGTTCCGGAAGTACATCGCCCAGATCACGGGGTTGGCCGCGAAGGCGAAGAGAATCCCGAGAATAAGGACGGTAACCGCTTCGAGGGTGCCCCAGAGCGCGTAGGTCGCTCCGCTGAGTGCCAGGACCGCGACGATTGAGCCCGCGGCTAGGATGAGCACTTCCTTCGTGCGAAGACGCGGGTTCGCGGGACGCCCGTCGGGCGAGTGTCTGCGGATCGCTTGTTGCATCTCACGACGTTCAAACTCTTCGAGACGTTTATTGATGCGTTCCTGCATGCGCGCGGACTCGACGTCGTCAGTCGTGCGGTCGATGGTGTGATTGTGATAGGTGGTAGTTGAGGGAGTCATACGAGATCCTTTCGTGTTGGTTCACGACCTCCTGTAGCATCGAGAACGGGTTGGAGTTGAAACCCTGCCGAGACCTTCCGATCCCGGCAGAGTGGTTCACAAATCACGATCGAGGTGTGATCGATCGAGCCCTGGAGGGTTAGTCCGGGTTAGTCCTCAACTTCGGTGTTGCGATCGCTGGAGTGGGCGATCTCATTGCTCGGCTCGAACACCGGGGTATTGAGGTTGAACCGTTCGTAGGCCGGGGTGATGTCACGCTTGGTCCGCATCATCCCGAGATTTTCAGGCATCGGGTATGCGTTCTCGAACTGGCTGCTCTCCACGTCCGACCAGAGGGTCATGTCCTTGGAGACCTGGATCGCGGACCATGGGACCAGCGAGATCTCGTCCGCGAGTCCGAACAGGTTGTCGTTCGGATCAAACGCGAAGAACGCGACGCGTCCCGATGTGACTTCAACGACAGTGTCATCGACCTCGCCGCCGGTGGTACCGCCGATCTCGATGTTCTTGCCGGTGAGATCCGAGAGCATCACGAAACGTGGAGCGCTGTTCTTCGTGGAGTCCCATGCGACATTGCCATCGGTGTCGCGGAGTTTGAGCTCCTGACCGGCGATGGTCGCCTTGGTCGCGATCAAGCGGTTGTCATGCTCGAACGCTTCGAGCTCAACGCGATCGTTGACCGATGGGGCGTTATTGCTACCCATGACATACCAGGATGGGCCCAGGGTCACCTTCGCGGTCTTGCCGGTGGTGCGCTCGATGGTGAGGATCACCTCTTCGCTGGTGTTGACTTCTTGGCGGGTGATCTTTGTGATGGTGCCCTTGACCGTTTCCGTGGTTCGATCGGTGAGCACCTCATCGCCGTAGCGGTAGTCACCCTCGCCGGATACGAACTCTTCGAGCTCCGTCATCCAGTCGGTGTGATTCAGATCGCTCCAGTTTTCAGGGAGGAACTCCTCCTGGTTGTTCGCTTGCTTCTTGGTCATATTGACCTCGAAGCTCTCGTCAGCGGGCGCATAGTTCAGCCGATTGTACTGAACCGCGAAGACTTCCTGACCAAGGGTGAGGATGCCGCCGTGGGCGATGATCGCGTACGCGATGCGTCCGGTTCCTCGATCGATGACGAAATCGTTGATGGTGCCGACCTTGTTGTTGTCGGATCCGATGACTTCCGTGCCCATCAGTGTTGAGGCGGGCACGAGGTGGAGCCACGCGGTGGCATCGTGCACGTGCTTCTCAGAGTTCTTGCGCTCCGGACTCATGTGCGGATTGGCGGCCAGCGCCGTGCCCGCACTGATCGCGATCGCGAGGGCCGCGATGCCGGCTTTGGTGAACGACTTCTGTTGAACGGTTTGCATCTTGGTATTCATGAGACTTCCTTTCGATGGACCAAGTGATTTCCAGTCTGCAGCGGCGTGGCCCGCGTCGCTTGCATGTAGATATATTCGAGACGCGGTCTGAACCCATGATGACCGCAAAATGAAATCTCGTTCATTTTGCGGCGAGCAGGCGAACCACGCGATTGGCGAGGATCAATCTTGATTGTGAGAGTGCGCAGAGCGGCGGCGCTGCTCGCGAGTTCGCGATTCGTGCTGAGTCTGCTGGGTTCGTGTCGATCTCGGAGTGTCGAGCGGACTCATGGAACGCTGCGCGAGATGCGTAATGCCCTGGAGCACCAAGACTAATGCCGCGATGATGGTGACGACGAACGCGATCGTGAGATACGGCGATCCGGATCGTCCTTGCGAGAGGATCAGCGCGAGTCCGCTGAGCACAGCGATCGCGCACACTCCTGAGATGAGCGCCCTGCGTTGAACAAGCCAGGTCGGTCGCGAACTCATGACTACTGAACTATTGGTTTTTCAGATGAATCCAGGTTAAGCCGTAGATGAAAAATTTTTCATGTTGGATTACAGCTCACTGAGGCACCACCGCTGGGAGGGTCACGGTGAAGGTGCACCCCTTGGCAGATGGAATCGTTGTGCTGTTGTTCTGCACTCGAATCGTCCCGGAATGAAGCTCGGCGATGCCCTGCGCGATCGCGAGTCCTAAGCCGTGCCCTCTTCCAGAGCGGTCAGCGCCCTCGACTTTCGCGAAGCGATCAAAGATAGAATCGAGTCGGTCCTCCGGGATGCCTGGCCCCTGATCGATGACGCTGATCTGGACGGTCTGCTCGTCAAGCGTTGTGTTCCCCGATTCATCCTTGATGTAGATCGGGACATGCTTGAGGTGGACTTCGACTACGTCTCCGCTTGGAGAGTAGCGGATCGCGTTGCGGACCAGATTGTTGAGCATGGTGATGAGCAGATCAGCGTCACCTCGGATGCACAGGTCGATGGTGTCCTCGTCGGAGAAGAGGACGGGGTCGAGCGTGACGCCGTTCTGCGAAGCCATCGCGAGGCATTGATCCAGCGAGTCCATGACCAGATCATTGAACGCGTACGGCTTGCCTTGGAGATTGCCGAACCCGTCCTGGATCCTCGTGAGCGTGAGGAAGCTCTCGATCATCTTCCCAAGCCGAGTCATCTCATCACGGACCGAGCGTACGAACTGCTTCACCTCGTCGCTCGCGTCGTCCGTGTTGAGGGTCTCGGACTCGATCTGCATCACCGCGATCGGGGTTTTGAGCTCGTGGGAGACGTTGGAGAGGAATCGGGCTTGGGATTCGAAGGCGCTGCGGATCTGATCGCGAGAATCGTCGATCTGCTCGACGAGTTCCATCACCTCGGTGCTCTCGGCTTCGAACTCCAGCGGATTATCGAGCGACTCTGGGTTGAGTTTCGAGACGACTTCTTGGACCCTCAAGATCGGGGAGACGGCGATGCGAGAGATGAACCATCCTGCGATGAGGGAGAGGAATGGGGCCGCGAGCGACATGATCAGGAGCGTCTGCCCCATCTGCATCACGCGATCCTGAGCGTACTTGTCATCGGTGATCTGGAGGATGTAGAAGGGGCGCTGGTCACGAGCAGTGACCTGATGGAGGGTCACAACGGTGTGTCGAGGGTCGAAAGAATCGGGGACCTCTGTCCATGCGATGTCGTCGAGCACGACAGGTGATGGGCTCCGCTGAGCGGCTCTGATATGCGATGGATCAAGCGTCGCGATCGCGTTTGCGGGATCGGTGATCCGAGTTGCGACCTGCTGCTCATCCACAGCAAAGACATCGATGTGGTAGTCGTGGAAGCGGATTAGGACGAGCTGGTTCCGCTCGATCTCAGCGATCTCATCGCGCGACAGTGTTGGGAGCTCAGAGCGGATTTCAGCGCTGACCTGGGCGCTGTGTCTCGTGAAAAACTGGGTGTAGTCTTGATAGATCGAATCGCTCAGGAAAACCCAGACGATCAGGGTGATGACCCACTGGATGATCGTGAAGATCAGCATCACCCAGAGCGTGAGCTGGACACGGAGGGAAAGGCGGAACTTGGGGTTTAAGGTTGATGATTCTGGGATGGACTGGCGCTGTTGATGCACGTGGTTAGTCCATGATCCCGAAACGATATCCTGCGCCCTTGATCGTGTGGAAGAGCTCGTGGTCGTATCCACGATCGAGCTTCTTGCGGAGCGAGGACATATAGACGTCGATCACGTTGCTCCCAGGCGCATAGCTGATGTCCCAGACCTTCTCGGAGATCTGAGCACGTGAGAGGACGCGATTGGGGTTCCGCATCAGGTACTCAAGCAGCGCGTACTCCTTGTTGGAGAGCTCGTGCTCTTGATCGCCGCGCTTCGCTTTGCGTGTGTAGAGGTCGAGCTGGATCTCGTCGAACTCAAGCACTCGTCCCTCTGATGCTTCGCCCCTCCGAAGCAGAGCACGGATCCGCGCAAGGAGTTCCTCGAACTCGAAGGGCTTGGTGAGGTAGTCGTCGGCGCCCGCGTCGAGCCCGTCGACTTTCTCGTCGGTGCCTGACAGTGCGGTGAGCATGAGGATCGGGGTCTCGATATTGCGTCTTCGGAGGTTTCGGCAGACATCGACCCCGTCGCGGTCAGGGAGCATGAGGTCGAGGATGACCAGGTCGTAGGGGGTCTGTCCCGCGGCGAGTTCCTCACCCTCAAATCCGGAATGGGAGACATCGACCGCGTAGCCGTGGCTCGTAAGCCCGGTCTGGACTGCTTTGGCCATCTTCGGATTGTCTTCGATAATCAGGATTCGCATACCCCGTAGTGTAACGCGAAAGGAGCAATCCGAAAGCAATTCAATGAGAAGATTCTGAACTACTCAACGCAATCGCTTGTCTCGGCAATGCAACGGGTAGATGGCGATGGGTCGTAACAAGCTCAAGCAGGCGAGGAATGCGGCCCAAAATCGACGATCATTGATCGGTCAAACTCAAAAAGTGGTGTCCGGTTTCAGCATACATGGAAATGCCGTCCACGCTTACTTGAGAAAAAGGCATCTCAACTGGTAGGACATAATTTAGAACTTGAAGGTGGTCATCAACCAGAATCGCTCGGTATCGGGTTGGGTCCGATCGCCGTTGAAGTATGCGTATTTCGCGAGCACAGACCAGTTGGCCGAGAGCTTCTTTGACGCAACGACATCAATCTCGTCTCCGAGGTCATTGCTGCCTTGGTCAGACCAGAACTGGTGGTATGTCACGCTTCCCTTGATCTTCCAAGGGAGGTCGAGTCCCAGTCCGACATATAGATCCTGAAGACCAAAACCGGGTGTCGTGAGGAAGTTGTCCGCGAATCCCTGGAACTTGTGATTCGTGCCGAGCGGGAAACGGAATGCGAAGACGCCGTTGTCGCTGCCGAGGAACTGGTAACCAACGACAACGTGCCCAAAGCCCGGCTGGGTGAGCTTCAACTGCGCGGCATAGAAATCCGCGTCGTAGTTGGTCGCGTTGCGTCCCGAATCAGTCTGGTTGGCGTAGGTCAGCTCGTACTCGACGAACATATCTTCAGAGTCTTCAGCATCGTCAGCGAGCTTTCCCGACAAGCGGACGCCGTAGGTGTTGCTTGAGTTCGCAGGAAGATCCGATTTGAAGTCCAGCAGGTACGCGAAGCCGGTCGCTTTGAACTCAGGAGCAAACTGGTAGGACGCGTTGATGATGTGGGAGTCTGATTCCGGATTCAATCCATCAGGACCAAAGATGCGTTGAACGCCCCAGACGTACGCGTAGAACACACTGAGGTCCTTGACTCCAAGATTGGAGCGGACACTCACTGCGTCGTAGGTCTGCTCGAACTGTCTCCAGCCGACATTGCCCACAAATCGAGAATCATCGAGAATGATCCGCTGACGACCGGCTTTCAGGTCAAGCGAGAGGTCAGACCCCTCGATGCTCTTGGGGTTGAATCGAACGTATGCCTGGTTGACCTCAGTCCCGATCGGATCCGCGACGACGGTTCGGGTCGGATCGCCGTCTCCTGTAGCTGGTACAAAGTAGCCGTCGCTGTCAAACGTGGAGACATTCTCCATCTCGATGAAACCACTAAATCCCTCGATCGGTTTGCTTTCGTACCCCAAGCGCAAGCGGTTGGTGAATGCTGAAGAAGATCGACGTCCAGTAGTGTCCGCGAGCTCCATCCGCAGTCGGTTGTCTAGGTGAATCTTTCCCGACACAAGCGCATCAAAGAGATCCGCAGCCGGCTCATCCGGATCGGATAACCATCCGAGCGGGAGCTTTTCCTTCTGAGGAATAGGTGCTTGCTCGTCTGCATCTTTCTCCGGAGCAGGCTCAGCGAGTGCGATTGGTGTGAGTGATACCAGTAACGCAGCACGATAGATGTGGTGTCGTAGCATCGAATACTCCTAGTTGTAGATAATGCTTCAGTCGGTAAGATGGTGTCCGAAATCCAGCGTTCTTCCGTAACTGAACCCCTTACTGGGTCCCGGATGGACGCTGGTCAGCCGGGAGTGTCACACCTTGTACCGGTTCGATCGGGAGCTCATCCGTGCTCGGAGCTTCCGGAGCACGCAAGCGGACCGCGAGCGCTTGTGCTTGTCGGCTGTAGTCGATCGACTCGCCGAGGATGCGTACCGCCTCTTGGTCCGCGTGGAATCCGCGTGAGTTCTCGCTGCTGATGTAATCCAGTCTCCACATCGCTTTGCGTTGCAGGTCGTAGATCGGCTTGAGCGAATCTTCTGAGGCGCCCGCGGCTTTCGCTTCAAGGATCGCATCGAGCATGTCGGTCATCGCAACCGCCGCACGATCCATATGAGCGAGGGTGCGTCCCTGGATGGTCTCGACCTTCTCGCGGAGCGTCGCCTCGTCATCGTTGTGGCATTGCTGACAGGCGTTGTTGATGTTGGCGAGCGGGCTCTGCACATTGTGGCTCGAAAGCTTCATCGCGCCTTCGCGTTGGTAAGGCATGTGACAGTCCGCACAGCTCACACCGCTGCGTGCATGGATGCCTTGGCTCCAGAGCTCGAACTCTGGGTGCTGGACCTTGAAGATGTCCGCGCCTGTTTCGCCGTGCTTGTAGTCGTAGAACGCTGAGCCGTCCGGGAATGTTTTCTCTTCCCAGTGTGCTTCGAGCTGCTCCATTTTGAGCCCCTTGCCCCAAGGGAACTCGAGCGTGTCCTTGGTCGCGCAGTAGTACTCAACATGGCACTGTCCGCAGACGAACGAGCGCATTTCTTGTCGAGAGCCGTCCTTGTTTGGATCGTAAGGGACTTTCTGATCGCCGCGTCTCCAGCGTTCCACACTCGGGATATGAGGGGTCGGCTCATCGCTCTCGGCGAGCGCCGCCATACCGAGCACAAAGCCAGGTCTCGTCACGCGGATGTCCATCGTCTTCGGATCATGGCAGTCGATACACGACACTGGGTGTGCCTCACCACCTGCAAAGGCAGGGTGATCCGCGGGTACTTCTTTCCCTTTAAACTCTCCTGTGAATCCGCCGATCGGAGCTTGGGGGACCGCAGGTTCGTTCTCGCCGGGTGTGCCGTCAGGTGATTGCATGACCAGCGCGAGAACCTCGTCGTAAGGCATCGTGCTGACTTCCTGGAATCCGCGGATGACCGCAGGCATGTTGAAGTCCGCCGCGAGGGTTTCTTCCGTCACTTCCTGTCCCATCGCTTCCATACCGATGCGGCGGTACATCACGCTGTTGGACGCGTGACAGTGGATACACGCGCCTGCTTGGGACTTCTTGGTCACACGCTCGGTCACGCCCTGGTCATACAGCATGTATGCGTGTCCGCGTGCTTCGCGATAATCAATGCTAAAGGCATATCCAGCGTAGAGGCGTTTGAGCCAGGGGTAGGTATCGAGCTTGCTGTGCGGAAGAGCGCTGGATCCGCCGTAGAACTTATCGCCAGCAGTCGCTTTCCACCCGTCATACTGATGAGGCCAGTTCTGTCCCCAAGGTTCGGGATCGGTGCTGATTTCAGTGACATCAGTCACACGCACGAACGGGACGCGAGCGTCTTGCTTATGCCCAAACATCGTCACAAGCACCCAGGTCACCACGAGCGTAGCGATCACGGCGACAATAAACACAAGTACGAGCAAGATCACACGCCCGTTCCTTGAACTCCGGAGTCGTTCTCTCAATGTTGCTGGTGTTGTGTTATTCATTGTTGCGAGTCCTCTCGAGGGATGAAATGCGTGTATCAGTCTCGTTCACCGAATCCGGATTCCCGACCGGCGTGCCCGACATCGCCGTGACAGTGGACGCAGTACTGCATCTCGCCGTTGGGCTCTGATGGGAGCATGTGATCAACAAAGTCGTCATGGCAGTACAGACACGCGTGCTGCGTAACTCGTCTGTTCCGCTCTTTGATCTGGATCGGTTCGTGGAAGTCGCCAGTGGTGAACGCGAGGGAGTGGAAGAATCCGTTGTCCGCTTTGGTGAGCCACTTCCCTCCGAAGTCGTGGGGGAGATGGCAGTCATTACAGGTCGCTACGCCGTGATGGCTTGATTTGGTCCAGGTATCGAAGTGGGACTGCATCACATGACAGTTGGCGCAGGAAGCGGGATCGTTTTTAAGGTATGCCGTGCCTTCGCCGTATCCGAAGGTAAACGCACCCAATCCCCCGAGGACACCGAGTGCTGCCGCACAAATCAGTGCTGGAACAACCAAGCTGCGTTGCTTGTAGGGGGTTGCTGCATGACTCGTTGTGTTGCTCATTGTGCGTCTCACGATCTGGGGCCGTGAAACACATAATAGATAAACACATCCGTAAATGCAAATAGCCAGGGGTGTAAATTACTGCCTTTTCGGAATAATTCCAGTGGTCATCAGCAGGATCTGCGTGCCCATAAAGATCGCGAGCCACATGGAAGCCGAGTCCATGAAGCCGTACGCGTGCAGACCGACTCCGAGCATGTTGGTCCCGAACCAACTCCATGCAGTCACGATGTTTCCAGCGACTGCGAGCACGGCGATCCCACGCGCTCGGACCAATCCTCCCCAGCGAGCGTGGAGGATGATTGCGTTGATGAGCACCACCAGAGCGGCACCGTTCTCTTTCGGATCCCATCCCCAGAATCGTCCCCAGGATTGGTCGGCCCAGATCCCTCCGAGCACTGTCCCGACGAAACTCAGCAGCATCGCGAAGCAGACGACGCCGTAGACCATCCGGATCATTGATCGTTCCCGCTCTGGGGTCACGGCTTTGGTGCAGATCCGAGCGATGAGATAGATCATCGCGATCGCGCCAGCGAGGAAGCTTGCTGAATAACCGAGCGTGATTGTGATGACATGGGTCGCGAGCCAGAAGTTGCTATCGAGCACGGCTTGCATCATCTGCATCGTGTCGCCGTCGTTTCCGAGATTGTGCGCGATGATGAGCGTCGAGGTCCCGATCGCGCTCGCACCAAGGACTGCGATGCCGAGTCGGAAGAACCGCTCGATCACAACTCCCGCGAGTGCCGACGCCCAACCCACAAAGATCGCAGATGAGTACAGGTTGGTCACCGGCGGTCGATCCTGCAGATAGATCCGCAACCCAATCGCGAGCGTGTGGACAAGGACCGCGACGAGCAGGAGCATCCATGAGCTGGATCGCAGTCGTTCTGCAAGCACTGTGTGCTGTGATCCGGCGCGTGCCATAAATGAGAAACACACGCAGAGGAACGCGAGGATGTACACGGCGGTCGTCGTGGTAAACAAGGACGCACGATTAAACCAGACCTCCAGACGCATCTTCCGCATCACTTCAGGCATCGAATCTTCGAGGAGTGTGTAGTACGAGTCCACGGAAGCTGAAAATCCCTCAGCATCACCCACATTGACAGCGTTCATGATCGATGTGAGGTACGCCACGCTCGGATGAGGGGTTTCGGATCCTTGATTGTCAAGAAACGCATCGTGAAACGGCTGCCATTGCCCATCAGCAGACAGTGGGGGGATTGCATACGGCTGACGCATCTGTGCGTACGAGAGCACGCGATTGACTCGATCATGGAGTTGGATGATCGCGCGTTGGAATCCATCGCGCTCCTTGGGTTCGATGCCGTGCGCCTGACTTGCTTGTTGTGTGATCGCTGACCAATGCGGCTCAATCGAATCCAGTGGGTGCCTCCCGCTCTGCGAAGGGTCTTTGTCGATCATCGCGAGCACATCGGGATGATCGATCCGCACGAGCGGGAGACCTCTGATCTGATCGGGATTCGCGATCAAGTCAATCATAAATCGAACAGCAGAGATCCGTCCACCATCAGATGAAGTTGTTTGCTTGCCTCCAGCGACCATCATCATTGATCTTGCCGCGGTATCGATTGGTTTGATTCGTCCTCCTGAGGAAACCGGAAGCTCAGCGAACCGCTGCGTATCAAGATCACTCAGGGGCTGTGGTCTAAGCGTAGAACTCAGCGCGACCAACAGTCCGAACCCAAACACCGCAAACGGCAAAGCGATATCCAGCTTCCCCTTGGGAGTTGGTGAAGCACCCATCAGGATCGGGCCATCCCGCAATCGACGGCGCATGAATCTGATCATGGTCTGCAGGAAGTGGTAGGTCATCCCGACGCTGACGAGGATGCACGCGAGGTAGGGCATGAGCCAGCCCGGATTCCGGACGACCTGCAGCACCGTCCCGCTGCCGTCTGGTTTGTACGACGCTTGATAGAACGTGCGTCCGGCGTATCTGAGCGGGTTATTCATCCAGATCCGCACCTCGCGATCAGTGCCGTTCGTCGGATCGATGATCCGCACATCGCTTGAGAAATTCTTCGCGATCGAAGTGCCCGTAAAAATATCATGGCTGAAATCGTTGAGATGTATCTCGTAGGGGAGGTAGGTCCGCTTGTAACGCAGAGCTAATCCATAGATATTGTTGCCGTGTTCCACCCTTTGCAGATCGGTGAGCATGGACGAGAGCATCCACGTCCCGATCGATCTGTCATCGTCCAAGAGGGTCACGTACACCGCGGGAGCGTCAGACTTGTTCGCTTCGACACCGGACACCTGCGGGATTTCCTCAGCGCGTGCTTCGAGACCGATGCCAACGGTCGCCGGATTCTGTGAGCTGCTGGGATCTGCTCGAAACAGCTGCGCGTTGGGCATCCACTGCTGGACACGGATCGTAAATGGGAGCCGATCATCGCTGATGATTTGGTCAGCTCGTGCTGCACGCACGATCATGCTCATCGGGACAGAGATCACCCGATCGTGCTCGTCGTGACTTGGATCGACGACCGCGATTTCAACCTCGCGGATATCTTCGAGGAACGAGGACCGCTGTCCCTCGTCAATGGACATCATCCCCTCGTCTGCGAAGAACCCTGTAACAAACTCTCCGAGCAGCAGCACGATGAGTCCCGCGTGGAGCACAAGGATCCCGATACGCTTGCGCGATGCTTTGAATCGGATGATGTGAGCCGCGAGCAGGTTGAGGATCATGAGCGCGGAGATGGTGAGTCCGCCGGGAAACGGGAAGCGGAGCTTTCCTGGATCCCCGCTCAGCAAGATTCCGAAGTCGATCATCGCGATCCACGAGCGAAAGTATGTATCGACCGCTTGCCAGACCCCTAGGTATGTCTGTGCGAGTGTGCCAAAGAAGATCAGGATCATCGCGAGCGTGAGGAGCAGCACTGTGAGCTTGAGTGATGCGAGCGACGAGAGCAAGCGTTTGAGCATGTGCCAACCTGCCTTATTGTGCGATGGAGCGTGCGAACTCGATGATCTGGTCTTGGAGCTGATTCGCGATCTCGGGATTCGGGAGTGTTGAACGAACGAACCAGGTCTGGTTGATCGACTCTTGGAATATGCCCACGGCGATCATCACACCTTGTTGTGACTCAATGCGTGCTTGGTATCCATCGAATGAGTCATTGGGTGTTTTGAGCGTGAACTGATCGGTGTTGTCCGCGAGGTCTTCATCAGCGATGGGTTGGAGTCCCATCTGACCTCGCCAGCGATTGATGTTCGCGAGCACGCCTCCGACCTGTCCAGGGAATCGTGTGACTGCGACCTCCTGATCCCCGGCATCCGACGGGACCATGTAGGTCGCGAGTCTCATCGAACGAGGGGTGTTATCCAAGGTCCAATGCTCAGGAGCTATCCAAGGACTTTGTGGATCTGAAGGCTCACGATTGTCAGTCGTTTCAGATACTTGTTGTGAAGTTTCCGATAGAGGTTGCCGCTCGATTGCTTCTGGGATGTGTTCAACATCCTTTGCTACCTGTTGCTCGGAAACCGCACCGTCCTTGCAGGCTGGCAGCGTGAGTATCGGAGTCAAGAATACGACTGAGGAGCAGATTCTAAGTAGGTAGCGCATCCTCAATAGTATCGTTCCAAGTCAAGCAAATCGGGTTCGAGGATGTGGGCACTGGTTGCGACCTTGAGATCGATATAGATAGGCAGTATCCGGGGGATGTGCGGCGGCTTGAAGAGTTGGTCGTTCGATGGTTCGTCCAATGGGCCTGGAGGGACTTGAACCCTCATGGGTTTTACCCCGGCGGATTTTAAGTCCGCTGCGTCTGCCGATTCCGCCACAGGCCCGCGTTTGGTGCAGGTATCGTAGCACGAAACGAGCCGGGATGACTCGCGGTCTATCGAAGCAACGACCGAGATAGACACCGAATCTCATCGAAGCGCGAACCAAGTTCAAATAAATTCGTAAAAACTCAAATCACACCAGCCACGCGCCGATGCGCATCGGCTATGCTCATCTTTACCGCAACCCACATCCCAAAAACTGCAAGACGAGGACGACGAACATGCACCGTGATCCCCAGTCAGAAGCAATCGCCGCATCAAATCAGTGGCAGCAGGCCTCGCTCGATACCGGGAAACCCAACCCGCGCATCGACGAGATCTTCGCCATCGATGTCTTTGACATGAAAAAGATGCGTCAGCGGCTCCCCAAAGGCGTATACCGATCAGTCGAGTCCGTCCTCGACGGCGGGAAGAAACTCACCCTCGCTGATGCCGACGTCATCGCCACCGCGATGAAAGACTGGGCGATCGAACGAGGCGCGACCCACTACACCCACTGGTTCCAGCCCATGACCGGGCTCACCGCAGAGAAGCACGACTCCCTCACCTCTCTCGACGGAGAAGGGGGCGTCGTCTACCGACTCTCAGGATCATCCCTCATCCAAGGCGAACCAGACGCATCGAGCTTCCCCTCCGGAGGTCTCCGCGCCACCTTCGAGGCCCGCGGATACACCGCGTGGGACGTCACCTCCCCCGCGTTCATCATCCGAGGTTCCAACTACGCGACCCTCTGCATCCCGACCGCCTTCGTCTCATGGAACGGCGAAGCACTCGACAAGAAAGCACCCCTCCTCCGCTCGATGGACGCGATCTCCACCCAAGCGATGCGCGTCCTCAAGCTCTTCGGGACAGACGAGGGCGTCAACTCCGTCAGCTCCACACTCGGAGCAGAACAGGAGTACTTCCTCGTAGACCGCAACCTCTTCTACGCACGTCCAGACCTCATCAGCTGCGACCGAACCCTCTTTGGGTCCATGCCCCCCAAGCACCAGCAGCTCGACGACCACTACTTCGGATCGATCCCATCCCGCGTCCTCTCGTTCATGGCCGAGGTCGAGCGTGAGCTCTCCTGCCTCGGGATCCCTGTCCAGACGCGCCACAACGAGGTCGCTCCGGGACAGTACGAGATCGCCCCGCTCTTCGAGACCACCAACCTCGCGTGCGATCACCAAGCGATGCTGATGCAGATCCTCAAGAGCGTCGCCGGACGCTTCGGGTTCGTCGCGATCATGCACGAGAAACCCTTCGCAGGAGTCAACGGCTCAGGCAAGCACAACAACTGGTCGCTCTCCACAGACACCGGCGTCAACCTGCTGGACCCACAAGACGAGGCCCACAACAACCTCCAGTTCATGACCTTCCTGTGTGCCGTGATCCGCTCTGTGCATATCCACGCGGACCTCCTGCGTGCGACGATCTCCAGCGCCTCCAACGACCACCGACTGGGCGCCAACGAGGCACCCCCAGCGATCATCTCCATCTTCCTCGGCGACATGCTCGAGGACCTCATCGAACAGATCGCCAAGGGCTCCACCAAGCGCACCCTCAAGGGAGGCAGTCTCGACCTCGGAGCCCGCACGCTCCCAGACCTGACGCGCGACTCTGGGGACCGCAACCGGACGTCACCCTTCGCGTTCATCGGGAACCGCTTCGAGTTCCGAGCCGTGGGTTCGACCGCGTCGGTCGCTTGGCCAAACACCGTGATCAACACGATCGTCGCCGAGTCCTTGGACTACATCGCGACGGAGGTCGAGCGGAGCATCAAGAAGGGCTCAACCCAGGCACAGACCGAAACCGCGATCCGCAAGGTGCTCCAGCAGGTCATCAACGACCACCGCAGCATCGTGTTCAACGGCGACAACTACACCGAAGACTGGCAAAAAGAAGCCGAGAAGCGTGGTCTGCCAAACCTCAAGACCACCGCAGACGCGCTCCCTGTGTTCAAGAAGCGTGCCGTCGCGTCGATGTTCAAGAAGTACAAGGTGCTGTCCAAGCCCGAGCTCGAGAGCCGAGCGGAGATCTTCACCGAGAAGTACGTCACGCAGATCGGGATCGAGTGTCACGAGATGATCTCAATCGCTCGCACCATGATCCTCCCAGCGTGCCTGGAATACCAGCGCCGCATCGCTCAGACGATGACCTCAACCGAAGCCGCGGGCTCGGACGCGGGATTCCTCCGCAGCACACTGGACCTGGTCACCGAGCGTGTCTTCCGTCTGACCCAAGCGATCGAGCAGCTCAAAGGCCACGTCGGATTCCACGATCTGGACCCCGCGGACGCGAGCTTCTACATCCGCGACCACGTGCTCGAAGCGATGGTGGAGCTCCGCAAAGCCGCGGACGCACTCGAACGCATGGTCGACCACGAGCTCTGGCCACTCCCGGCATACAGCGAGATGCTGACCATTCGATAACAGTCAAAGCCACAAACCAATCCCGATCAGAAGCCGGATGTAGCCACTCCGGTTTCTTTTATGTGTGGTTAAAAATCCCAATGGCCGAGGAAAGTTCGGCAGTTATTGCCAAATTCGACACGGAGATGTGGAATCTGATTCAAGAAAACCACATTCCGCCTGAGTGTTCTTACCTAGTCGCCGAGCGAGAAGATGTGCAATCAAAGTCTTCGAACCTCTTTTGAACGGCACTCAATAGGAGCAAAAACAATGCGGCTGACAATCTCTAAAAAGGTATGGCTCGGAGTAGGAACGATGATGGGGATCACCGCTGTAGTCGTTCTTGCGGTCTACACAAACATTGCTCAAATGAACACACTACAAAGCAGGGTCGTTGAGCAACGGACACCAGCCGCGATTGGTGGTGTAGAACTCCGAAACGGCATCAATCACTCACTCGCAGCTCTGCGCGGATACATGATTCTCGGCACAGAGAAATGGAAAGAAGAACGCAGCAAAGCATGGGACTCGATTGATGAGAACATCGACAAGATGCGAGAGTACTCACAGGGATGGGAAGATCTCGCACAGCGGACCGCATTCCAGGACTTCGAGCAGGTCATGGCCGAGTTCCGTGTCGCGCAGGACCAGGTCGAGCGTGTTGCCAATACACGCGAAGAGCAGCCCGCGACTGTGATTCTGATCGAGCAAGCCGCACCACTCGGATCAGCGATGTTTGTATCGATATCGGAGATGATTGATATCGAGAAAACCCTCGAAGCAACCCCAGAACGCAAGGCACTCCTTGCCGTGATGGCCGATAGCCGCGGAAGTCTTGGTGGTGGTCTCGCCGCGATCCGTGGATTCTTGCTTAGCGGAGACCAAGCGTTCGCCGACGAGTTCCTGAAGAAATGGCAGATCAATACCGCTCGATTCGCGACTCTTCAGGATCAGACCGCACTCCTTAATGCGGACCAGCAAGCCGCGTTCGCTCGATACTCAGAAGCACGCGCCCAGTTCGATCCACTCCCGGAGCAGATGATCAGCATCCGCAACTCTGATGACTGGAACGTCGCGAACACACTCCTCGCAACCGAGGCCGCGCCTCGTGCTATCAAGGCACACACTATCCTCGACTCGATCATCGACAACCAGTTGAGCAGCTTGGACGCGGATGCTTCGGCGATGGTCTCGAAGGGGGCGTTCACGATCCAAACAGTACTGGTGCTGGGGATCGCGGGGTGTGCATTGGGATGCTTCGTATCAGTGATGCTGGTTCGTTTGATCACCAAACCACTCAGCATGCTGATCTCGAGCTTCGAGAGGATCTCAACAGGGGATCTCACGGTTCGAGTCGATGAGACACGACGCGACGAGATCGGTCAGCTGGGACACGGATTCAACATATTCATCGACTCACTCTCGGACATGGTCGGAGAAATCCGCGGCACATCCCAAGCGGTCGCCTCCGCATCAACGGAAATAGCCGCTTCCGCAGAGGAAATGGCAAACGGCCTGCAGTCCCAAGAGCAACAGACGCAACAGGTCGCTGCAGCAGTCGAAGAACTTTCCCAGTCAGTCAATGAGGTCGCTGCCAAATCCGCAGACGCAACCGCTGCTTCTGAAGAGAGTCAGCATCAAGCCGAGCAAGGCGGACAGATCGTGAGCTCAACAGTCACCGAAATGGAAGGCATCGCACGCGAAGTGCAAGGCAGCGCCCAAACCATCAACACACTCGGAGAGAAGAGCAAAACCATCGGCGAGATCATCTCCGTGATCAACGACATCGCTGATCAGACCAATCTCCTCGCACTCAACGCGGCGATCGAAGCCGCACGTGCGGGAGAGCACGGGCGCGGATTCGCGGTCGTTGCTGATGAAGTCCGTAAACTCGCTGAGCGGACGACCATCGCAACCGAGGAGGTCTCGCAGTCCATTCGCGGGATCCAAACGGAAACCGCGTCTGCGGTAGAGCTCATCGAGGCCGGTTCACAACGCGTTGGCAAGGGTGTAGAACTCGCAAGCCAAGCGGGCACCTCTCTCGAAAGCATCGTTGGTGGATCGATGAGCGTTCAGGCAATGGTGCGGGATATTGCCGCGGCCGCGAATGAACAGTCACTCGCAACGGGTGAGATTGCCCAAGCCGTTGAGGGAATCAACTGCATCACGCGACAATCAGCAGAGGGAGCGTCCCAATCATCGATCGCCGCGAACGATCTCTCAGCTCAAGCGAATCAACTGCAGAATCTGGTCAACCGCTTCAAGCTCAGCTAAACACGAATCACACTCATCATCACTCAACTCCGGAGACCGTATGTCCCGGAGTTTTTTTGTGTGTATATCACGCGATTGACACATATATGTGTCTCCGTACATCAAGCGAGGGGGGAGGCAATCGGTGGATTTTCAGGTTCTCTGCGTTCTGCTCAATCCAGAGCAAAGTTTGTAGGCGATGAGCGACGATCGGTTCGAGCGTGCCATGACACTCTACAAGTGTCGCACGCGAGCAACTCAACGCAGGGACCACACTATGAAAGACCAAAAAGAATCAACTAAGCGTTCAATGGGACTGACCACCAAGATCATCGGAGCGACCTTCGCGATCATGATCCTGGTGATCGCTGTGAACTATGTCGTGTTCCTCAAAGGCTACCGCAAGGACGCTCAAGCGGCAATGATGGACCGTGCGTCCGCGTTCACCGCCGTCGCGGACGAAGCGAAGATCGACGCGTCAGAGAAGTTCCTCAACGGCGAGGTCAACACCGACAAACTCCTCGACGACGCGTTCGAGATGATCGACCACGGCTCGCACTACTCAGAGACACGCTATTACGCTTCCATCCCTGTGATCGTTGGTTGGAACACCGGTCTCAAAGCCGCGGAGAAGGAGGGGATGGAGTTCACCGTCGTCTCGCTCGAAGCACGCAATCCGGACAACGCTCCAAAGTCCGAGTTTCAGGACCAGATGATCCGCGACCTCACAGAGCAATACAAGACCACTGGGCAGACCACAATCGGTGGAATCAACAAAGAAACCAACACCATGCACTACATGCGTGCGATCACGCTCGACGAGTCCTGCATGACCTGCCACGGCGATCCCGCAAAGTACGACGAGCGTGACGAAGAAGGCAACTTCGACGGCAAGGACGCGCTCGGATTCCGCTACGAGAACTGGCCCGTCGGATACATGCACGGCGCCTACGAAGTCCAGATGCCCCTCGAACTCGTCGACGCACAAGTCAGCGGCTTCTTCATGAAGGGCATGCTGTTCACCATCCCCTTTGTCGTCATCGGCGGTGTCGGGCTCTTCTTGATGCTCCGTCAACTCCTCTCGCGTCCACTCAACGCAACCATCGCAATGGTCAAAGACATCGCAACAGGCGACGGCGACCTGACCAAGCGTCTGAACATCAACCGCAACGACGAGATCGGCAAGCTCGGACACTGGTTTGACCTGTTCATGGGTAACCTCCACTCCATCATCTCCCAGCTGAGCAACACCTCCCAAGCCGTCGCATCAGCGTCCACAGAGATCGCGGCGTCCGCTGAGGAAATGGCCGTGGGTCTCCAGACGCAAGAGCAGCAGACCCAGCAGGTCGCCGCGGCAGTCGAGGAACTCTCCCAGTCCGTCAACGAGGTCGCTGCCAAGTCCTCCGATGCGACCTCCGCATCCGCAGACAGTCAGCACCAAGCGGAAGAAGGCGGAGCGATCGTCAGCTCGACCGTCGAAGAAATGCAAGGCATCGCCCGCGAAGTCCAGGGCAGTGCCGAGACCATCAACACGCTCGGGAAGAAGAGCGAAACCATCGGCGAGATCATCGCGGTGATCAACGACATCGCGGATCAGACCAACCTCCTCGCACTCAACGCCGCGATCGAAGCCGCACGTGCCGGAGAGCATGGCAGAGGGTTCGCGGTCGTCGCTGATGAAGTCCGCAAGCTCGCTGAGCGGACCACCGAAGCAACCAAAGAAGTCTCCCAGTCCATCCTTGGAATTCAGACCGAAACCACCGCCGCGGTGGGGCTCATCGAAGCGGGTTCCGAGCGTGTGGGCAAAGGCGTCGAGCTGGCAACACAAGCCGGGACCGCGCTGGAGTCGATCGTCGGCGGCTCTAAGAGTGTCCAAGGCATGGTCCAGGACATCGCTGCAGCCGCCAACGAGCAGTCCGCCGCGACTGGCGAGATCGCTCGAGCGGTCGAAGGAATCAACTCGGTGACCCGTCAATCCGCGGAGGGTGCCTCGCAGGCATCCCAAGCCGCGAGCGACCTTGCTCACCAAGCGGAGCAACTCCAAGAGCTGGTGGGGCGCTTCGTTCTCTGATCTCAAGCACGAGTGGTGTCGTGTGCGTCACCCGCAGTCGGATCCCGTGTCTCCGGTGTCGGCTGCGGGTGTTTTTTGTATACTGTTTGGGGTCAGAGCCGCCGAGAGGCATGAAAAAACCTCTCCAGTGGAGAGGTTCAAGCACGGGCGGAAGGATTCGAACCCTCAACCTCCTGATCCGTAGTCAGGTGCTCTATCCAGTTGAGCTACGCCCGCATCAGCTCTTGCTGAGCGGAGAGTAGGGTAAGCCCATATTCGGGATTTGGCAAGTTGATTCATCAAACTGGCTTGATTTCTTTGACCTCAGCGGAAAGAATATCAGCCCGACGTGGGGTTCCGCGTCAGTAGATAGACACAGGCACTTGTGCCAAAGGATAAAGACCGTATGGCTCACTCGAACTCCGCAAAGAAGCGTATCCGTCAAAACATGAAGCGTCGTGCACTCAACCGCTGGCGCATGCGCAACATGCGTGTTGCGATCAAGAACTTTGACGAGAGCCTCTCGGGGAACGGCGACGCCGTCGCGGCATACCGCAAAGCCGCTGCGATCGTGGACCGCACCGCACAGAAGGGTGTCATCCACAAGAACCAAGCCGCTCGCAGAAAGAGCCGCATGAACGCTCGTCTCAAAGCACACGCTTCCTGAGCGACCGAATCCAAATCGATTCCAAGAAGATTCTCATGAAACCCGGCCTTTGCGGTCGGGTTTTTCTATGATGGACTCCCGCTGATCACAGTCAGCAGATCCGTACACGCTCGTGGGACACGTCCAGCATGTCATCATCGTCTGAGAAACGCGCATCCAAGATGCTCCCGAACCAAGCGGGCGGCACCGACCGACCGATCTTGGCGCGGGATAGTTATTTCTCGATCTCGATGCGTCCGCTCCCGATGCTGTTGTTCCTGCTCCCGATCATCGTGCTCTACGAGTTGGGATCGATGGGCGTGTTCGGACCTGTCGGGAACGCTCTGGAAGCGCACCAGATGCTTGTACGCTTCTTCAACGTGTTCGGAGCCGCGGGACTGCACTTGCCCGCTCTAGCGCTGGTCACGATGCTCCTGATCCAGCATGTGCTCAGCAAGGACCCGCTCCGATTGTCCTTTGGTGTGTGGCTCAAGATGATTGCGGAATCCGCGTTCCTGACCGGGCCGTTGATCGTGATGGTCATGCTCCTCAAACCAATGGGAGGCGGCGGCGCTGAGTTCGTCGGAGAGATGGTTATCCAGAACGCCCCAACCACGAGCAGCGGGGGATCACAAGCGAGCCAGGTCATGCTCGCGTTCGGCGCATCGCTCTACGAGGAGATGCTGTTCCGATTGGTGCTCATCACGATGATCCACTTCCTGATCTCAGATGTGCTGGGATTTAGCGAAACCAAGGGGTTCTTGATCGGATTGATCCTGTCCTCACTCGTCTTCGCTTGGCACCACGATCAGGTCTTCCGTCTCGATGGATCGCTCGACTTCCGACTCGCGTTCTTCTACTTCCTCGCTGGGATGTACTTCGGATTGCTCTTCCTGATGCGTGGGCTCGGCATCGCGGTGGGGGTGCATCTGTTCTATGACCTGCTCGTGCTGGTGGTGATTCCGTCGTTCGAGAACGCGTCCTGATAACAGATTTCGAGCAAGATCGCCCGGATCAAGGTATTTCGGCGGCATCGGACTTGACGCGCGGATATAGATGAATACAGTACCCCCTGTCCGATCGGCCCCATCGTCTAGCCTGGTCCAGGACACCAGGTTTTCATCCTGGTAACGCGGGTTCAAATCCCGCTGGGGTCATTCTTCACGAAACATACATCGGATACACATGATCACCCGCTCAATCGCACGATTGAGCGGGTGTTTCGTTATAGAGACTCTGGAATGGCATTTCACCGATTTATCGGATCTATGACAGTCGGTATAAACACCTATTTCATCTGCGACTGAATCGGGGACTCCTCCGGGCCGATACGAGGTCTAGGAGATCCTTGTTATGCCTTGCTATGACCAAGCTCATTTTTCGCTCGATGTGTCCGACTCTGATGATGTCGAACTTATCGAGATGTTCCTCGCCGAACTCCCGGCTCGTGTTCAATCGCTCAATCAAGCCGCGGAATCTGGTGACTTCGCGTGCATGAATCGGCTGGCGCACCAGCTCAAGGGCGCCGCGCCGGGATTTGGGTTTGAGCCGATCGGTTCGGCAGCCGCGGTCCTCGAAGAGCGCCTCAAAACAAGCAATCTCGAGATGGTCGAGCTCGATCAAATCCGCGACGAGTTTGACTCGCTCATCGAACAGTTCAACGTGTATATGAGGTACATCGATTCCTGAGTAGCTCAAGAGTTCTCTTCACCGCACCGGATCAGCAGTAGATCAATGCCCGAATCAAACGACGCACATCACGACCACTCACCGGTTGTCCTCTTGATTGACGACTCGGAGTTTGTGCATCGACTCCTCAAGGCAAGGCTCAAGTCAGAATCGATCCAGATCGTCAGCGAATACGACGGCCAGAGCGGGCTCGATCGAGCAAAGAAGGATGTCCCCTCGCTGATCCTGCTCGACCTTGATATGCCTGGAATCGACGGCTTCGAGACGCTGCGGATGCTCAAAGAAGAGTCGATCACGCGGAACATCCCTGTGATCATCCTCTCGGGACAAGACACGACGCAGGACAAGGTGACCGCATTCGATCTGGGTGCGGTGGACTTTGTGCCCAAGCCCTTCGAGCTCACAGAGCTGCGTGCTCGCATCCGGAGCTCGCTGCGGATCTCGATCCTGCTGAGCATGCTGGAGCAGAAGGCGCAGATCGATGGTCTGTCCGGTCTGTATAACCGATCCTACTTTGATAACCGATGGGCCGAGGAGTATGAGCGTTGTGCTCGACAGTCCACAGGGCTCTCGCTCGCGGTCATCGACATCGATCACTTCAAAGCGGTCAACGATTCGTTCGGCCACCCCGCGGGTGACGCGGTGATTTCGGGAATATCGAACATCATCCTCGACCATATCCGCAAGTGCGATATCGCGTGCCGATTTGGTGGCGAAGAGTTCACGCTGATTCTGCCCAACACCGATCCGGAGCAAGCGAAGACGATCTGCGATCGCATCCGTGTCGAGTGCGAGTCCTACGTCTGGACCCGGCATCCGGACCACAAGATCACGATCTCGATCGGGATCGCGGGATGCAGCGAAGGGCCGACGGTCCAGCCGTTGCAGTGGTTCGAGCAAGCGGACGCGAATCTGTATAAAGCGAAGAACACGGGACGCAACAAGATCGTTGCGGGGCTCACGACCGGCAACCTCAACACGCTCGACAAAGCCGGTTGATCGCTGGACTGGCTACAATCTACCGATGAGCCAGTCACCTGATCCACAACACGAGAAACTCAATCAACTCGAGGAAGCTCTGGGGTTCTTGGAACTCCAGAACGGGCGATCCAAGGAGCAGTTCGAGGAGCTCAACAAGGTTGTGCACGAGCTGGGCGCGCGGATGCAGCGTCTGGAATCGCGATTGATCGACCTCAACGATCGACTCGAGACGCAGGATCCGGGGCTCGTACCCCCGCCGCACAGTGCTGGACCTGATATTCCGAGAGATCCGCTTTAGGATCCGTGCGTATACTCTGGAATGATCAAGAACCTGAATCGTCCATCGAGATCACAGGCCTGTTTCACCACGCTCGCGCTGCTGGGTATGTGCGCGATGCTTTGCATGCCGGGATGCAGAGACCTCCAGAAACGTAGAGTCGAGGTCAAGCAGTCGAGCGGTGCGGATGCTGATCTGCAGGACCGATTCGGTTTGACGGCTGATGCTCAGGACCCAAGCGAGCGGGACAAAGAGCTCGGCTATGGTCGCTGGCAGACCAAGCCAGAGACCGAGGGCACGGCATCGCCGACCTCGCCATCGCGCCGAAAGCCGATCGGTGGGAATCCGTAACGAGTCATGGGATCAACAGATCGCTGCAGGAGCGGGGCATCTCTGGTATCTTGGTAGTTGATGGATGACGGGTGAAATGAAGTTTGGTAGGAACTGATACGGAGCTGAGATGACAGAACTCGCCGATCGCTACAACGAGGTCAAAGAACGCATCGCACAAGCGGCGATCCGTTCTGGGCGCACACCAGAATCGGTGTACCTGATCGCGGTAACGAAGTACGCTGAGCCGGAGGATATCCGCGAACTCATCGAGCTTGGTCATCGAGACTTCGGAGAGAATCGGGTACTGCAGCTCGCGCAGCGCGCCGGCGTGATCCAGGAGTGGTTCGATCGCATCAAGACACTCCCACGGACATCGTCAGATACCAATCAGGTCGATGTCAACGATCCCGTCCGCTGGCACATGATCGGCCATCTCCAACGCAACAAAGCACGCAAGATCGCGGACTGCTCACGTCTCATCCATTCTGTCGATTCGCTGCGACTCGCAGAGGAACTCCAGACGGTCGCCAACAAGCTCGACCGCGTCATCGATGTGCTCATCCAGGTCAATGTCTCGGGTGAAGAGAGCAAGTCGGGTCTCCCGATCGCGGCTCTCGGAGCGATCGCGGAGCAAATCGACACGATGATCAACGTCCGTGTCCGAGGCTTGATGACCATGGCGCCGCTGACGGACGATCCCGAGAACTCGCGTGTCCACTTCTCACGCTGCAAAGAGATCTTCGACGACCTGGTCAAGATCGGGGTAGGCGAGAACCACTTCAACCTGCTCTCGATGGGGATGTCCAACGACTTCGAGGTCGCGATCGAAGAGGGCGCGAATCTTGTCCGCGTTGGGTCCGCGATCTTCGGGACTCAGACGCCGGAGGGCGATCTGGAAGAGGTCGCTGATAGCGTTGGTCAGTCCTGAACTAATCCGCCTTCATTCATAGTCAGTTTGTCAAAGTGAACAGCCGTGAGCTGTGGGGCTTACGCGTGTAGTGCGTTGCCTACAAGCATCGCGAGGGCGCCGTTGGGTTTGCGGAGCTGGACCATCTGCGCTTGGAGGTGCTTGCCCGGACACGCGGTGCTGCGGAGCTCGCGGTGGGTGTAGACCCGGCTCATCGGGATGGAGAAGCGACGCATCTCGTGAGCGATGAGCTGATTGAGCGTCTCGAGCGCTTTGGCGGTTGGCTGGGCCTTCTCGTAGTTCCCGAACATCACGATCCCGATGTTGCCGGGGTTGTTGTCCTTGACGTGAGCGCCCTGGTAGATCAATGGTCTCGCTTCCCACGCGCGTCCCGCTGGGTCCACGGCGTAGTGATACCCGATGTCCGCCCAGCGGTTCGAGAGGTGTCCGTTGCGGATCGCGGCGAGTCGGCGGACCGAATCGGTGTAGCGTCCAGAGGGAACAGGGCTGATCGCGTCGTGGTGGATGGTGATGCGGTTGATGGTCCGCATGGGGTCGGCGAGGCTGATCTTGGTCTTGCCGCTGGTCCACGCGTTGCGAGGGATCACGAAGCTCGGGAGGACGGTGAGGTCTCTCCGAGCGGTGTCTGGGGTGCTGACTCCGCCGCCGTTGTAGACCGGGGTGGGGGTGCGTGTCGCGTAGATTGGATCCTCAGGGATGGGTTGCCCGATCATGTTGCGTGAGCGATCGGTGCGTTTGCTTGCGCTGTTGCATCCTGTGAGACCGGCAACGATCCCAGAAAGCGCAAGAAGTGATCCAGCTCGCGCGCCGAGATGAAGAACCTCACGTCTGCTGGCCGAAGAAGAAGATTGTGCAGGATTATCCATGGCATACCTCAGTTTTCGGATGATCGATCCCGTCTAATTCTTCGGTCAGATACCCGGATCTGGTACAATGCTAACGATCCGAATCACTTTATGCAAGGCGGGCATGGGTGTGTTTCCTGTTCTGGAGGTCTTTCGGGACCGGATCGACGTGAGTTCATTATGTCGGGGAGGTGGCGAGATGGCCATCAGACGAGCATTGTTATGCGGACTGTTATGCGGACTATCCATGGTGCTCTCGAGCGCCGCTTTGGCGAGGGCCGACGCGGACATGGGCGCCGAGGAAGCGATGGCGCAGTACCACGCCGCTCAAGCGGCGCATGTGCTGGCGCTCGAACAGCTCCGCATCGCGGAGACCAATCTGCAGCGTGCGACCGCTCAAGCGATCGCTCTTGGTCTTATTGCGGACCCCGAACAACCCGCCGAGACCCCGCCGGCGGCTCCGCCCCCGTCTGCGGACCCCAAGACTGAGCAGCCAAAGCCCGAGCCCAAACCCGAAGCGAAACCTGAACCCAAGCCAACCCCGCCGCCTGAGGAAGTGAAGAAGAAGGACGAGGGGCCTTCGTTCTGGACCAACTGGAAACGCTCGGTCCGCGTGGGGTTCAATACCTCGTCAGGGAACACAGAGAACACGAACCTCAACCTCCAGTTCCACACCAAGCGCCGTTCGAAGAAATACCTGACCAAGCTCGATTCCGAGTACCGCTTCGCGACACGCAACGGCGTGGACTCTCAGAATCGACTCGACATCGACTTCAGACACGAATGGCTCGCTCCCGAGGGGAGCAAGGTGGGGTGGTGGACCACAGCGAGTGTCGAAGTGGACGAGTTCCAAGACTGGGACTATCGCGTCTCAGCCCACGGCGGTATCAGCTATCAGTTCATCAAAAACGACAAGACCAACTTCAAAGGAAGAACCGGTTTCGGTGGATCACAAACCTACGGCGGCACCACGGATGACTTCCGGCCAGAAGCATTGGTCACGGGTCTGGACCTGCGGCACCGCTTCAACGAGGTCATGAATATCGAAGCGGGCATGGAATACTTCGTGGATATCTCGGAGGTCACGCGGGATCGTCTCAACAACCACGTCAAATGGAACATCCTGCTCGATAAAGAGAGCAACATGAACCTGCAGTTCAAGCTCACCCACAAGTACGATTCCGAACCAGGCGGGCGGAAAGACAACAATGATATCTATTTCGATATCACGGTTGGTTGGCAGTTCTAGACTGTAGCTGAATCAGTCAATCTCGCAATTAACCGGAGTTTGGAATATATGCAAGACGCAACCAATGCTGTAGAACAGGTCAATGAAACCGCGCAAGCCGTGGACGCGAGTGGGGGAGTCTCGGAGGGGGTCGGGGATCTTGTGGCCCGGATTTCTGAGGGTGATCTGAGCAACGAGACCTGGATCCTTGCGTGGGAGACGATCGGTCAGCCCGTGCTGCTCGCGATCGTCCTGATTATCGCGGTGTTCGTCGCCGCGGGATGGGCACGCAAGATCGTGGGCAAAGCAGTCCGCAAAGCGAATGTCGAGGAGACGCTCGCACGCTTCCTCTCGAACATGGCTCGCTACGTCGTGCTCATCGCTGGGGGTGTTGCGATCCTCGGTACCCTCGGCATCGAAACGGCAAGCTTTGCGGCGGTCCTCGCGGCTGTAGGCTTTGCGATCGGTATGGCGATGTCCGGCATGCTTGGCAACATCGCAGCGGGGATCATGCTGCTGCTCTTCCGTCCGTTCAAGGTGGGGGATGTGGTCGATGCGGGTGGAGTCAAAGGCAAGATCTTTGAAATCGGATTGTTTACGACCGTCTTTGATACTCCAGACAATCGACGGATCATCGTCCCGAACAACTCGATCTTCGGCGACAACATCGAGAATGTCTCATTCCACAGCACCCGGCGCGTCAATGTCGTGGTCGGGACTGACTACGGCGCTGACATCGACAAAGCGCGTGAGGTGCTTCTGGAAGCCGCGAAGAACTCGCCCAATGTCCTTGAGGACCCCGCGCCTGCGGTTGTGCTGACTGGGTTGGGTGGTTCGTCCATCGACTGGGATGTCCGCGTGTGGGTGAAAGCTGAGGACTTCTGGGGTGTGCAGGATCGCTTGACCCGCGATGTGAAGTACGCGCTGGACAACGCTGAGATCGGCATCCCGTTCCCGCAGATGGATGTTCATATCGACGGGAAAGTCGCTCAATCCTGAGCGGATTCTTTCCGGATCCGATCGAGCCATTTACACCAGATCGAGAGCACCAGCAGCATGTAGAGCCGCTGGGAGTGGTCGCGTCCGTGCCATGGATTGATCGATTTCTCCCCGGCCGCGTCGTGCTCCTTGAGCATCTGCTCGACGAACTTCATGTTGATCTGGACGCCTGCATCATTTAGTCCCGGGAATGGGTCCGACGAGCGCAGGTGGTCAATGAGGAGCTGGCGCATGGAGCCGTAGTCGGAGCGGAACCACTCCCCGATCGGGATCGCGAATCCTTGCTTGGGTCGATCGACGATGTGGTCAGGGAGGTACTTGCGGGCGACTTGTTTGAGGAGCCCCTTCCGCTCGCCGTTGGGCATGAGGGTGTCCAGCGGCGTCCGCATCGCGGCTTCGACGAGATCGCGTGCGAGGAACGGGGCGCGGACTTCCAGACCAACCGCCATGGACGCGGTGTCGGTCTTCCGGAGCAGGTCGTCGGGGAGGTAGTGGGTGAAGTCGTGTCTAAGCGGATCAGTGATCTCATGGAAAGTGTCATTGCCGACTGACTCGCCATCGATGCTTGGGATGAGCTTTCTCAAATCAGGAGTCGGGAAGATCGCAAGGAGTTCGGTATACCCGCCGTAGCGTGCAGCGGTGGCAAGGCGTGCGAGGTAGGTGGTCTTGCTTCCCGGATGTCGTTGATCAAGCAGCGAGGTGGGGATGAGCTTGAGCAGGTGGTGCCAACGGTTGAGCATCGGCGCGATGGTATGTCTGCGGTATCCGCCGAAGAGTTCGTCGCCGCCGTCTCCAGACAGTGCGACCTTGATGTGCTCGCGAGCGGCTTTCGAGACCCAGTAGGTCGGGAGAAGCGAGCTGTCACCAAACGGTAGCCCGAGTTGCTCAATGAGCATGACGAGATCGCCAGCCGGGTTGGCTTCGCAATCAAGTGTTGTGTGATCTGTGCCGATGGATTCTGCGGTTTGTTGTGCCGCGACGGATTCGTCGTACCATTCGTCGGGCATGCGGACGGTGAAGGTCTTGATGTCCGGGCGTTCTTGATACGCGATCGCGGCGATAAGTGCGGAGTCGATTCCACCTGAAAGGAAAACGCCGAGGGGGACATCGGCTTCGAGACGTGAATTTACAGCGTTCACAAGTGCTGATGAGAGAGTACTCGAATGTTTAGAATCCAGTTCTGAGGTTAAACGGTCTGGGATTTCATATCCAAACCGCTCACGATCATTGAACGGTGAATACAAAACCGAGCTTGCATGATGCTGGTGATTTGCAATGCAGTTAGGGAGTTCAAAGCCCTGTCCGTTTTGAACCCACTGTGTTATATCCCGTGGCACTATACCGCTGAGTTCGTTCCTCCAGTTCGGAAACTGAACGCCAAACCACAGTAAGATTGCGGCCTGATTGGTGCAGAATGAATGTGTGTTGAGGACCTGTCCTTCATATAATGGCTTCTCGCCTGCCAAGTCGCGCATAGTGAGATATGAGACTGATCCACTATCCCAAAGAAAGCATGCATCCATCGAATCCAGTTTGGAGTGAATAGACGCTTTCCATTCCCGCCATCCATGGACCAAGACTTCGGTGTCTGAGTGGTCCGTCTCAAACACATGTCCCGCGGCTTCGAGTTCTTTCCGCAACTCCCGATGGTTGTAGATACACCCATTGAACACCACCGCAACCACCGGCTTCTCCGGCTCAATCTCACTCGCGATGATCGGGGTCTCGCCGGGCTGGTAGGTCAGGTCGGGGCGGAGGTGCTCGCCGTCGTGGACCATGGGTTGGGAGCCGCCCTCGTGGTCGATGATGCTGAGGCGTCGATGGACGAGCGCGACATCGACGATGGTGCCGTCGTCTCGGATTGCTCGATCGCGGAAGCGTCCTTGGCCGTCGGGGCCTCGGTGTTTGATGGATTCGTCAAGAATATCGAGCCATGCTTCGGGGATCGCTTCGAGTGGCGGCGGGGGGGTGCCGTCCTTGGGGTCGTGGATCTTGATGACACCCGCGATGCCGCACATTAGAGGGTGACCTCATCGGTCTCTTTGGACTCTGCGACTTTTTGTTCTCGTTCATCGGCTTCTTTGCTCAGATCGCGTCCGATCTGGAAATCGTCGTCGATCATGAAATCCACGGTGTCCTTGAAAGTCCCGGATCGATACCCCCAGAAGGTGTGGATGATGCGTGTGGTGATGATGGCGCTGACAAACGCGATGACGAACGCCCACGAGTGGGGGATATCAGCAAACTTCTGCAGCGCCCACATCCCGCCGGGTCCGATGATGATGAAGATCGGGACCAGCGCCATACGCTCTGCTTGGATGCGTGTCGCGTCATGCACAAACTGTCTACTCTTTGGGCGTTTCATCTGTTCTGGGTGATGCCCGTGCGGGTTCCAGTGATTCGCAATCCAGTGAAGCAAGTAGTAGAGGCTCACATCGATTACGGTGTCAATCAGATATGCCGCTGCAGCGATGAGCAGTTTGTGCTCTGTCCCAATCCAGTTGCCAACGAACATGACTGGGATCTTCGCGAGTGCGATTGCGAGGAATCCCGCGGCAAGGATATTGAGATTGATGTTGACGACCCGTTTGCGCTGGTAGAACTTGAATACGCGCTTGGGCATTCGTCACGATCCTCAGTGCGTGCGGTTGACTACGGCATCAGCGATCAGCTCAAGCATCGGACGTCCTGGACCATCTGGGATCACAGGCAGACGCGCCTTGGCTTGATCGACGTAGGACTGGGCCATCTGCTGGGTCGCTTGGATGGATTGGGTCTCATCGAGCAGGTCGATCAGCGTGCTGATCTGGGATTGGTCGCCTTCTGAGGCGCTGCGGATTATGTCGAGGGACAGGGAGCGGGTCTGCGTGGAAGCGCTTACGAGGTGGTGGATGATGGGGTAGGTGAGCTTCCCTTTGTCGAGGTCGCGTCCGACGGACTTGCCGACGGTTTCGAGGGTGCCCGTCAGGTCCAGCACATCGTCCTGGATCTGGAACGCGATGCCGAGGTCCTTGCCGAATCCGGAGAGGGCTTGAACGACCTCGTGGTCCTGCTTATCGAATCCAACGGAGCACAAGGCCCCAAGCTCGCACGCGGCTCCGATGAGGGCGGCGGTCTTGCGCTGGAGGATCTGGAAATACGTGTCCTCGTCGAGCTCGAAGTTGTTTCGGTTGTGGAGCTGGAGGAGCTCACCGGTACACATCACGGCTGACGCATTGCCCACGATCCGGCTCGGGATCGGGGAGGAGAGCGAGGAGCACAGCTCGTAGGCGCTCGCGATGAGGTAGTCGCCGAGGATGACGGAGGTCTCGTTGCCCTTCATCGCGTTGATGGTCTTGCCTCGGCGTCGGATCTCCGCTTCGTCGAGGACGTCATCGTGGACGAGGGTCGCCATGTGGACCATCTCGCAGACGGCGCCGCACACGATGTGGGCCTCGCTGATGAGATTGTCGCTTGAATCGCTGCAAAGCTGGGACTGGAGGTCTGATCGAGCCGCGGCTCCACACAGCAGGACGAGCATCGGTCTGAGCATCTTGCCTCGATAGCGCTCGACGTGCTCGCACATCTGGTCTACTGGTGCGAGGTCCGAGACGAGCTGGGCCGCGAAGACCTGCTCGACGCGTTCGAAGCCGGATGCGACGATGTCTTGGAGACATTGCAGTTCTTCAGGGATGTCGAGGACGCCTTGCATCATGTGATTCTATGGATGTTGTCCGCTTTGGGTTAGTCGTACGCGACGATGTATGAGATGAACGCGGGGTCGGCTTCGCCCTCGAGTGTGGGTTCGTACTCGCCGTTCCCGTCGCCGTCCTCGTCTTCGCCTTCCCAGTAGACGACGACGTTCGCGAATCCCGCTTCAGCGAGCAGCTCACGGATCTCGACCATGGTCCAGAGTCGCCAGTTGTAGGTGAACGCGTTCTTGATCTTGGTTTTATCAGGGAACTTGAAGTGGATGTGGCACTGCATGTCGCCGGTGATTGGGTTGTAGGATGCTTGCTCCCAGACGTAGGTGAAGCGTTTGCCACGACCCTCGTCGATGTCCTTCTCTTCCTTGGTCTCGGTCATGGTCTCCGAACCGCCGTAGTGGTCGAGGAAGAACACGCCGTCATTACCGAGCGATTCGCGGACGGTTTTGAAATAGTTCCGCAGCTCGTCGCGTGTCTTGAAGAGCCAGTACGAGAAGTTCATCGCGAGCACACAGTCGATGCCTGTCGCGTCTGCTGGTTCCAGGACGTTGCGGTTGAGCAGGTGGACGCGTGTGCGTTGTTCGTCGCTGAGCTTCGCGAGGTGATGCTCCGCTCCCCAGTCGAGCGTGGGCTGATCGATGTCCAGACCGATCGCGGTGTTGTCGTCGCGGCGTTTGATCCATTCGGTGGAGGTGTTTCCCGTGCCGCAGAAATCCTCTCTGAGGGATTTGGCTTTGCGTCCGCGGATCTTTTCATATTCTTCATCGATGAAATCGATCTCGGCTTCGACGTTCTGGACGGAGAGCTGGTAGAGCTCGTGCTTGCTGACAGTGGACGCAGACCATGCACCGGTCTTGTGTGCTTTGTCGGCTGCCTTTTGGTCCAGTTTGGCCTTTCGGCCTGATTTTCGTTCTTTGGTTTCTACGCTCATCCGAACCCTCGCTCGCGTTGGTCGTACCACTGCTTTGGTCCGAGAATCGGACCTGTACCGATCGTAGTGATCCGCTGCGGGATTGTCTCGCAGTTGGGCTGATTCTCCACGAATCATAGTGCGGCTATCCCGATTCAGTGGGTCTACACTGCCAGTCCAAACTGTTCAAACGAAGGGAACACTGGAATGCATCTGACCATGGTTGGTACCGGATATGTGGGGCTCGTCACAGGCGTCTGCTTTGCCAATACAGGCAACGACGTGGTTTGCCTGGACGTCGATCCAGACAAGATCGACAAGCTTGAGAAGGACATCTGCCCGATTTACGAGCCGGGATTGACGGACCTCATGATCAAGAATCGTCAGTCTGGTCGTTTGACCTACACCCTCGACAAGAAAGCCGCGTATCAGTCGGCCGACATGATCTTCATCTGCGTGGGGACCCCATCAGATGACAAGGGACACACGGATATGTCGTTCATTGATGGAGCGGCTGAGGACATCGGACACGCGATCAAGGAGCTCGGACCGGACCAAAAACCCAAGGTTGTGGTCGTCAAGTCCACCGTCCCTGTCGGGACCACCTTCCGCGTCCGCGATCGCATCAAGTCCATCGTTGGGGATATCCCCTTCCACGTCGCGGACAACCCAGAGTTTCTCAAAGAGGGCGACGCGGTCAACGACTTCAACAAGCCCGATCGTGTGGTCGTGGGGGTCGAATCCGACGAGGTCGGCGAGATGTTCCGCGACCTGTACGACCCGTTCGTTCGCAACGGACACCCGATCTTCGTGATGGACGTGCTCAGCGCCGAGATGGTCAAGTACGCGTCCAACAACTTCCTCGCGACCAAAATCTCGTTCATCAACGAGATGGCGAACCTCTGCGAGGCGTACGGCGCCAATATCAACCGCGTCCGCGAGGGGATGTGCTCTGATACACGCATCGGTCACCAGTTCCTCTACCCAGGGCTCGGCTACGGCGGCTCCTGCTTCCCCAAAGACACCCTCGCGTGCATCATGATGGGTGACCAAGCGGGCGTGACCATGCAGGTCTCCAATGCGGTCCACGGCACCAACGAACGTCAGCGAAACCTCTTCTTCAACAAGATCATCAAGCACTTCGGTGGCGAGATGGGTCTCAACGGCAAGAAGATCGCGTTCTGGGGTCTCGCGTTTAAACCACGCACCGACGATATCCGCAAGGCACCAGCGCTCACCCTCGTCCGCAAGGCACTGGGCTACGGCGTCACCTGCACAGGATTCGACCCTGTCGCGGCTGAGAACGTGAAGATGGAAATGGGTGACACCCTCGAGATCCACGATGATATGTACGAGTGTGCTCGCGATTGTGACGCGCTGGTCATCTCGACGGATTGGCCTGAGTTCAAGAGCCCCGACTTCGAGAGGCTCGCGGGCGTGATGAAGGGCAAGGTCATCTTCGACGGACGGAACCTCTACCGCCGTCAGCATCTTGGTGAGATGGGCTTCCACTACTACTCCGTGGGACGCCTGCCGGTGACTCCTGAGTAAGTTCATGTGAGTTCAAGAATAAGAAAGGGGTGATCCGATCTGGATCACCCCTTGTATATTTGTAGAGTTTGTTTATAGATTCAGAGCTTGATTAGCGGCGACGACGGGCAGCGAAGAGGCCACCCAAGCCGAGGAGCGCGGCGCTCGACGGGGTTGGGGTGATGGTGACGTTGTCGATGTCGAAGTCCACGAGCAGTGGGGTGTCGAGGCCGTCTGGACGATCAGCGGAGATCTGGAGGTTGCCGACGTTGGCCATGATCGCGTTGAACGCAGCCGGGCTTGGTGCGCCCTCGATGGTGACGAGCGGGTTGAAGAAGCTGAGCTCGAAGCTCAGGGTGACCCATGATCCGGACTCGACGGTTTCTGGGAGTTCAACAGCGAACGCTGGGAAGTTGGCGGGCTGAGCAACGCGGAGAGCGATGCCGAGGTCCTGACCAGCGTTGTGGCGGAAGTCGAAGCTGACGGTGGTGATGCCACCAGCGAGGTAGTCGCCGGCGAATGCTCCGCCAGAAGCGCCTTGGTCTGCTTGGCCGCGGATGACGGTCAGGCCGAACGGGCCGGCGTTGTTGAGATCGAGGTTGGCGCTGACGTACGAGCTGCCGTCAGCAGCGCCCGCTGCGTTCCATGTGAGCGGGGTGAACGCGCCGGAGAGCCAGTTGTTGGCACCTGCGTCGAACGACTCGCTGAAAGGAACGACGGAGCCCGATGCGATCGCGGCGGTTCCCGCGAGTGTGATGATTGCTGCGTTGAGTTTCATGCTTTCTCCTCTACTCGATTTCTGGTCGAGTGTTTTTCTAGTGATGGGCTTTGCCCACTGTGGTTTGGGGGGTGGGGGGTGAACAAATAAATCAGTTGGATGAGTACTCGGAAAGGAATCCGGAGACATCCAGGAAGTTGTGTGAACAGTCGCCGTTGATATCCGCGGCTGGATCGGTGTTTCCAAAGTCCGAAAGGAAGTCGGACACGTCGAGGAAGTTCTTGGATCCGTCGCCGTTGTAATCACCTGCTGAACCGATGCGAGCACGGATTTCGAGCTTCGCGGCGGTGCCGAAGATCTGAGCGAGCGGATTCTCGCGTGCGTACCAGATCGGGTAATCGCCCTGTCCGCCGTCTGGACCGCCGGTCGCTGGTGAGAGACTGGTGACCATGAAGCGGACCTCTCCGCGATCGAGCATGCGTTCGAGCTCGGCGCGTGATCCTGGATCACACGGGACGAACGAGAACGAGAACTCGGTATCCGCCGGGACGACATCGCCGGGAGTCACGGCATCGGTAGTACCGATCGCGAGGGGGACCGCGTCGAACTGGTCTTTGATGTTGTTGGAGACGTCGACCACGAATCCTTCATCGTCGAAGATCGCGGCGAACGCGTGGCGTGAGCCCTGCGCCGGAGGAACGTCTGGAGTGAGTCCGAAGACCGTGTTCTCGAGGAACGTGCTCTGGTCGTATCCGTCGCGGTAGCCGGGGAGGAAGAGGTTGATTGGTCGGCCGACGTCGGAGTCTGGGAAGCTCGCGAGGACGCCGTAGGTGTCGTATGCGTCGTAGGAGTCATCATATTCGAATCCGTTGTCGTTGGACACGGTCATCTTGACGGTGATCTCGAGGATTTGGTATTGGTCCGCTCCGAGTCCTGACATGAACTCAGATGAGGTGTCGAATCCGAGCAGCACCTGTGCGTCGTGGTCGTCGAATCCCTCAATGTCTACGGCTCCAAAGGAGGTCATCTCGAATCGGGTACCTGGGGAGCCGTTGAATGGGTACATCCAGCGGTCCAGCGATGGCTCGTCGTACTGCGCCTCGACAACCTGCGCGTTGGTTGCTGTCGAGCACATCGCGAGCAGCAGTCCTGTGGTCAGTATGTTCTGTACGTTGCTCATATCCCCGATCTCCTCATGATGAAGCGCATGGTTTGCGCTGGGGGCGTGAATCTAATCTGAATCCCGACAAAACGGCGTGTTGGGGTTGCCATGCAGGATTGATTAGGCAATGATTGAGAATGAGTCTCAACAAGTCAAGAGATTCAGGATTAAATTGAGACGCAGTCTCATTTGAGTTATTCGGGAGCCGGAGTGCTCCGATGAGGATCGCAAGGAACTGCAATCATGAAGAGCCGAGCTCAACATCGACGAGGATTCACGCTGATCGAACTGCTGGTTGTGATCGCGATCATTTCGTTGCTGATCGGTATCCTGCTACCAGCTCTGGGTTCGGCGCGAGCGAGTGCACGAGCTGTGCGCGAGCAAGCGGGCATGTCCCAGTTGCTCACGGCGTACGCGATGTACGCGGACGACCATCGCGGGAAGCTGATGATCGGATACCTCTCCGATGACCACTGGGCGACGATGGTAGATGACAACAGTGTCCCAAAGGATCTCGGTGGTCGCTCGGTGGGCTCGATTGTCGGCAAGCGGTATCCATGGCGGTTGATCCCGTATCTGGATTTCCAGTTCGACGGGATTTACATGGATAGCAAGGTCACCGAATCGCTCGCGGACACTGTGGACGCGAACTCCGCGAACTTCAATGACGAATCGCTCCAGTACATCGCATCGCTGTACCCGTCCTTTGGGCTCAACTCCTACTTTGTGGGTGGGGGAGCCAATGGCGACAACTTGCCTTGGACCCCGCAGGGGCGCCAGGTGTTCGGGAAGATGCACGTGGACAAACTCCATCAGGTGCGTCGTCCGAGTTATTTGATGAGCTTCTCGAGTGCTCGCTCGATCGCGGAGCCCTCGCTGCTTCCTGGATACGGGATGGTTGAGGGGTACTTCATTGTCAAGCCTCCTCATCTGTACTCGACCTCTGGTCGTCAGTGGGAGGATGCGTACTCGGAGAACACGGAGCATCCAGAAGCCAACTCCGGAGGCGTCTCTCTGCGTCACAAGGGCAAAGGCATCGCGGGCATGCTCGACGGGCACGCGGAGCAGTGGGACTGGGACGACTACAACGACATGCAGCACTGGTCCAACAACGCGACGAGCCGGGACTGGGAAGTCCAGGCGCGTCTGCCGTGACCGATGAGCGGAGTAGACCTACGCTCCCTGCATGAGCGAACGGATCGACCTAATCAACGAACTCCAGTGGCGCGGGCTCCTCAAGGACTGCACCGATATCGATGGCTTGCGCGATCACCTCGCGGACCCCGACAACAACCCCCGCAAGGTCTACTGCGGCTTTGATCCCACCGCGGATTCGCTGACGATCGGGAACCTCGTGCCGATCATGCTCCTGGCGCACGTCAAGCGTTCAGGACACTCACCGATCGTCGTGATGGGTGGGGGAACGGGATTGATTGGTGATCCGTCGGGCAAGTCCGCCGAGCGTCAGCTCAACACGGTCGAGACCATCGCGGGCTACATTGACAAGCAGCGTCCGATCTACAGCACCGTCCTCGATCAGATCGAAGGGCCGGACCATCAGATCCTCAACAACCACGATTGGCTCAAGAATATCTCGTACATTGAAGCACTGCGTGATATTGGGAAGCATTTCAGCGTCAACATGATGATGCAGAAAGAGTCCGTCAAAGAACGCCTCAACAACCGCGAGCAAGGGATCAGCTATACCGAGTTCTCGTACATGATCCTGCAGGCATACGACTTCGCGCATCTGTACGAAGACATGGGCGTCACCGTGCAACTTGGCGGGAGTGACCAGTACGGAAACATCGTCGCGGGATCGGATTTGATTCGAAGACGATCCGCGCAAGAAAGTGATGACGCGAGCAAGGTCTTTGGCCTTACTGCTCCCCTCGTCCAGAAAGCCGATGGGGGCAAGTTTGGCAAAACAGAGAAGGGCGCGATCTGGTTGACCGCGGCGCGGACTTCGCCTTATGCGTACTACCAGTTCTGGCTCAACGCGTCCGACGAGGACGCGCGCGGTTGGATCAAGGTGTTTACGTTCCTCGATCAAGAATCAGTCGAATCGCTCATCGCTCGTCACGACGAGAATCCCGGAAAGCGTGAACTCCAGCGGACGCTCGCTCAGGAAGCGACGCGGATCCTGCATGGTCAGGACGCGATGGAGAACGCGGAAGCCGCGGGCAAGGCGTTGTTCAGCGGCGACATCGGTTCGCTCGATGAGGAGACCATGGTCGAGGTCTTCGCGAGCGTCCCGACGACGGAGCACAGCAAGTCGGAGCTTGCTGACGGTCTGGACATGGTCGAGATGCTCAAGTCCACGAAACTCGCGTCATCGAACAGAGAAGCACGCGATTTCCTCAACGAGGGCTCCGTCTCGATCAACGGCGAGAAGATCGACGCGGACACCAAAGTCACCGAAGCACACCTGCTCCACGGCTCGTTCATCGCGATCCGTCGCGGCAAGAAAAAATGGCACATGACCAAATGGTCATGAGCCATGTGTGAATGCGTGTTCGTGGTTGTTCTTTACGGACAACCCATCCCGAACGCGGCGAGGTAGGCGCTGACGTCGAGGAAGTTGAAGCTCCCATCGGCTTCGAAGTCCGCGACGGGGTCCATCATGCCGTAGGCAGCGAGGAACGCGGAGACGTCGAGGAAGTTCAGATCGCCCTCTCCAGTGAGATCAGCGGGGCAGCTCGATGATGCGCCGAGCGTGCCGTCGGGGTTGATGTTGTGGGTCTGGATATCCGCGACACCGAAGTCACCGATCTGCCAGCCCGCGATGATGAATCCGTCCGAGCTCAGAGTTGTCGCTAAGCGTGCACGCTCCGCGGTGTCAGACGCGACATCGACGCTTCCTCCGGACCACACATTGTCTCCCGCTGGTGTCACGCTGTACGCGAGGACTTGGTCTTGAGCGAACGCGCCGGTGTTCTCGATCCAGAGTGCGGCGAAGTTGCCGTCCATGACCTGCGCGTTGATGGAACTGGTTTCGTTCGCATCGATTGGCGAGAGGGCTTTGCCGCTGTCGGTCCAGACGCGATTCCCGGAGACGTTGATGTGCTGCGCGTAGAGGCCTTGGCTTCCCTGGTTGTTGTCGAGTTCTGTCCACGCGACATAGATGGAATCGGTATCGAAGTCGAACGCGACTGATGGGCTGACTCGCTCGCGAGGGTTGGTTGAAGCCGCGAGACCGTTTTGGGTGAAGATGTTGAGTCCAGCGGAGTTGAGGCGCTGGATGTACACATTGAGCGAGTTGGCGGTGTCGTACCATGAGAAGACCGCGCCGCCTGACCCATCGGGGACGAACTCGGGGAAGTTTCCGAACTGGAGTGATCCTGCATCAAACACGGCGACGCGTGAACCCCACGCTTCGGACCCGTCGCTCGCGATTTTCTGAGCGTAGAGATGCTTTGGTCCGAGGAAGAATCCGAACTGGACCCACGACACGATGACCGATCCATTGTCGGAGCGGTGCATGGACGCGAGGTTGATGGAATCACCACCCGCGTCGTTGAGCACGGTGGTCCATCCGACATTACCCATCGCGTCGATCAGTGTGAAGTGGGAGTCGGTGTTGTTGATCCATCCGACGACCGCATTGCCATCGCTTGTTGATGCGATGTCCGGAGCGTTGATCGAGTCGGCGCTGTTGCCGAGCTGGATGCCGTTGGCGCCCCAGAGGAACGATCCGTCGGGGGCAACGCTCTGAGCGGTGACGACGACACCTCCGAAGCGGTCATCACGGAAGGCAATAATCGCGTTACCGTTGGAGTCGATATCGAGGCCGTAGTCTTGGGTCGATGAGAATCCACGATCGGCGATGAGGATCCCGTTGTGCGCCCACATCTCATTGCCCGCATTGTCGAGGCGCTGGAGGCGGACGTCGTACCCTGAATCGCTGGAGTACCAGCTGACGTAGCACCCGCCGTCGAGTGTGGGGACGATCTTGGGCTGGACCTGTTCTCCGTTGCCGTCGGCGACGACCTGGTGCATGGTCGAGTCGTCGGTCCACTGAGCGGACGCGGGCAGGGCCGTGCACATGAGCACTGAGGTGCAGATCAAGAGCTTCGAACGGGAGGTCGTGGCGGATTTCATGGGATATTCCTTTGTGTTGATATGGTGCGCCATCTTAACAGAAGTCCGGATATCCACAAAGCAGATCTTGCTGATTCCAACATTGGTCTATGAAAAAATCCGGCTGAGCCGGATTGAGTCGAGTTTGGATTGGATGGATCGAGACTCAGCGTCTACGACGGCTCATCAGTCCAAGTGTTCCGAGTCCCATCAACGCGGTCGATGGCGATGGGATGACGGCGAACGCGAGGTCGTTGAAGGTTGGGTCGAACACGGTGAAACCGAATCCATCGTAGAAGTTGGTCGCGTTGACGAGATCGCCTTGTGAAGATCCGGACCAGACCCACGCGTCGGCGCCGCCGTCAACGAGGATGGCGCCGATTGAGATCCAGTACTGTGTACCAGCGTCGAGACTGACAGCGGAGGTCATGTCGAGGGTGTACACGAACTCATCTCCACCACCGAAGAGCGAAGCGCCGGTGGCGCTGATATCCAGACGAGCATCAGCAGCCGAGACGGTGTCGGAGTAGACCACGTTGCCGAGATCCGCGGCTCCGGACAGGTCGCTGGTGTAGATGTTGACGACGTAGTCGGACATGTTGGTGAGATCAGCGAACTGGAAGTTCTGCGATCCACCCCACCAGCGGAGCTGATCCGCGGTGGCGCTTGATCCGAGCGTGAAGTTGTCGGCCATGGTTTGGTTGAAGAACTGGCCTTCGATCCCATCGGAAAAGAAGCTCGCGTTGCCTGGTTGGTCGCTGGTCTGGCTGTAGATCTCCGCTTGAGCGAGACCTGTGGTCGCGGCGAGCGCGACGAGCGTAAGAACGCTGTTGAATTTCATTTCATCTCTCCTGTTCTTGTCAAATATGAACATGATAAATTAACGCACGAATCCTGATACGGCTGCGAAAATGAGGATTTTGGGGTTAAATTCGTATGAAACCGGGGCGTATCATCACGCGATGAACTCCCCACTCGATCAAGAACAGAGCACGGCTACCAGCGAGCAGATCCATTCAGAGTTCGCTGAGGCGGCGCGGTTGGCGGGGGAGTTTGCGTCCAGCACTGCCCATGCTACCCAGCTTGCCCAGTTTGCCGAAATAGTTGCCAGTCGAATCAAGGTTGGCGGCAAGGTCCTCGCGATCGGCAACGGCGGCTCGTGCGCCGATGCGATCCACTTCTGCGAGGAGCTGACGGGACGCTATCGCGCGGATCGTCCGTCGATCCCAGCAATTGCTTGTGCTGATCCGGGACACATCACCTGCACCGCGAACGACTACGGCTTCGACCAGGTCTTCAGCCGATGGGTGGAAGGGCTTGGTGGGAGCAACGATGTGCTCGTCGCGATGTCCACCTCTGGGAACTCGGCGAACATTGTGAAAGCCGTGGAAGTGGCGAAGGAGCGGGGGCTGAGTGTGATGACGCTGCTCGGAAAGTCAGGCGGGAAGCTCGCGGGGATGGGGGACTGCGAGTTCATCGTTCCGGGAGAGACCGCAGATCGCATCCAAGAACTGCACATGCTGATCTTGCACGCACTGGTGGGAGCGATCGAGCGGGCACTGGGATACTGAATCCGAATCAATCTTCCGGATAGATCGGAGCGGCGCAGGTGCCACCCTTGCGTGCGTAGTAGTCCTGGTGATATTCCTCGGCTTCGTAGAACTTCGCGCCTTCGGCACGGCGGAGCTCAGTCGTGATCTTGCGCTTCGACCAGCGGCCTTCTTTCTGCTGTGCTTCGAGGAACGCTTTCGCTTGCTCGTGCTGCTCGTCGCTTGTGGTGAAGATCGCGGAGCGGTACTGTGTGCCGACGTCAGGACCTTGGCGGTTGCCTTGGGTTGGGTCGTGGATGCGGAAGAACCATGAGAGGAGCTTCTCGTAACTCACCACGGCTGGGTCGAAGGTCACCTTGACCGACTCCGCATGTCCAGTGACTCCGGTACAGACCTCGCGGTACGACGGCTCGCGTGAGTCGTCACCGCCTTGGAATCCGGAGACGGCGTCGATCACCCCGATGTGCTTCTCGTAGCGATCCTCGATCCCCCAGAAGCATCCGCCGGCGAAGTACGCGACTTCGAGCGTGCTTGGCTTTGCCATCTCAGGGAGCTCATCGCCGTCTTCGAAGAACTCGAGCGAAGCGGAGTTGACACAGAATCGGAGTCCGGTTGGTTTGGGACCATCGGGGAATACGTGTCCGAGGTGTCCGCCGCAGCGAGCGCAGAGGATCTCGGTGCGCGTCATGAAGTGTGAGTTGTCCTCTTCGGTCGCGACATGCTGTGGATCAACGGGCTGGAAGAAGCTCGGCCAACCGGTTCCGGAATGGAACTTGGAGCTGCTTCCGAAGAGCGGGAGTTTGCAGAGTCGGCAGTGGTAGTTGCCGTCTTTTTTATTGTCGAGGAGGTTGCCGCAGAAGGGGGGTTCGGTTCCTTCGTTGAGGATGATCTTGCGTTCTTCGTCGGTCAGGTCCTTCGCGAGTTCCTGGATCTTCTCATCGCTCAGCGGCGTGATGTTGTGACCTGATTTGGAGTACAGAGCTTCGGTGGTGTTTGGGGGTGTCATGCGTGGATTCTCGTATGGTCCAGACGCCGAGGCGTGCGTGGTGATTGCGGTGTATGTTGCGAGCGGGAGTGCGGCTCCGAGAACGCCGAGCACGAGGGCGCGGATGATGCGGACTGTGATGGTCACGGGAACCTCCTGGGGGTTGTTCTATAGAAGATATACGAACAACACCCCTCGCGTGACGCTTATTCCGGCTCGTTCTCAGTGAGTTTTTTGCGAACGAGCGTGTCAAACAGACCATCGGGAGCGGATTGTCCCGTCCAGAGCTCGAACTGTGCTTCCGCTTGCTTGACGAACATCTGGACGCCGTCGATGGTGCGGTAGCCGCGTTCCTTCGCGGCTTTGAGCATCGGGGTCTCGATGGGGTTGTAGACGGTGTCGAAGAAGACGGTTTCGGGAGGGAGCGGGGGCATGTCAGGGATGGGGATGGAGAGGCCTTCGGGATCGGTACCGCCGGTCATGCCGATGGGGGTGCAGTTGATGAATGCATCTGCAATAAGCGAAGGAAGCTTCTCAATACGAATGGCTTGAACTGTGCCAAGATATCCGTCCTCACTGTTGGTGAGAATTTGCTCAGTAAGTTCTTGTGCACGTGAGAATGTCCGATTCAGGACAATCACATTCGCGCCGTCGCGAGCGGCGCATGATGCAGCTGCTTTAGATACGCCTCCAGCACCAACCAGTGCGATTTTTTTCGCATTCAGATCACCGAGTGTGTGTTGAAGCAAATCATGTATGGCTAATGCATCAGAGTTTACCAATGAGATGCCGTCACACATGCGATGGTCATGTTCAATTTCAGACCACCATTGGGTTATTGTGTTTGCAGCCCCAATTCGTTTGACCGGATCATCTCTGAAACTGTCATTGAGTAAGCCGGCAATTGCCAAATTTGCCGCATGCTCTTTGTGCGGAATGGTCACACTTGCACCGCAGAATACTAATGGCTTGTCCTCAATCATCTGACTGATTGTGACATCGAAACTAGTTTGAGAGGCTTCGGCATCGTTCGTATCAGCAGCCACCGGCATCGGGACATACACAGCGTCGAATCCGATCGCCTCAAACCCCGCGTTGTGCACGAGCGGCGACATGGATTGCGTGATCGGCCAGCCGATGATGCCGTAGACCTTGGTGCTCGATTTGATGGTGCGGAAGCGGTAGAGGTTGAGCAGCTCATCGATCGTCGGCTGTCCCGGTGCGGTGGTCGATTCGCTCCTGAGGGATGCGAAGGTCAGCAATCCGCCAAACTTTGGAGCGAGGATCCGGCTCATCGTCCCGAACTCACCCATCCCCAGCGCGATGGTCGGCTTCTGTCGATCGCGCAGGATCTCGAACAGCTCCAGATTGTCGCGGATGGACCGCGCTCGGTACGCGATCTTGACGACGCTGCACGCGGGCTCGTCGTTCATCGCGATGATCCGGCGAGTCAGATCAGCTGGTCGTCCCTCGAAGTCATGCGAGGAGAGGATCAGTCGCGTCGAGACCTGACGCTTCTGCTTGGGATGATCGATGGCGAGGTTGACCTTCTGGCGGATATTCGCCGAGCGTGTGTAGGTCGCGAGCTCAACATCGATGTATGCCGGGGGGTGATCGGAAGTCCCGAGCGCTTCGTAGAGGGAGATGCGTTCGTCGTCGTCGCCGTGGTATTCGCCGCCTTCCCAGTGGGGTCGGCAGGTGACGATGCACGGCAGCGGGGACTCCTTCACTAGGTCCAGCACGCGGCTCATGCGTTCTTCGAGTGATTCCTCGTCGCGTTGCTCAAAGAGCAGATCGACGCGATACTCGACAATATCCGCGCCCTTCGCTTGCGCGAGGGACGCATCGAGCAGAGCGCTGGGAGCGTCTTCGACCATGATGGGCACACAGACCATTGACATCGAGTCGATGATACGCGGCGGGCTCGCGGATTGCTGAGGTTACGGACAGCCGTTGCTGTAGGACGCGAGGTAGGCGCTGACATCGAGGAAGTTGTACGAGCCGTCGTCGTTCTGATCCGCGATCGGATCCGCGGCTGCGTACGCGGCGAGGAAGGCGCTGATGTCGAGGAAGTTGAGCGAGCCGTCCATGTTGAGGTCCGCGGGACATGCGACGACCACCGAAGCGATGACCTGATTCCCGACCGCGTTGATCGCGTAGGCCTGACCGTCTCCAGCATCACCGAGTGCTTGCGTTGGGAGCGAGTGGATCGTGCCGTTGACCGTTGCGACGGTGAATGCGTCACCGAGCTGTGGTTGATAGCTATTGATGGGGGTGATCTGGATGTTGCCGATGATTTCGAGATCACCTGTGTGATTGAGTTGGCTGTTCATCCCATCCGCTTCAGCGTTGATGCGCAGGCTGCCAGTCGGGTGGATGGTGAGCATTCCGGAGGTGTTCATCACGCCGATACCGTCACGAATCGGAGTGAGGTTGGCGTGGATGTCGATGATCGGGGCGATGACGGTTGGTGGGGGAGTTGGTCCGAGCGCGAGGGGGATGATGCCGCTGATGTCGTCGGCGACTGATGGCAGGACGATATCGTCTGAACCAGAAGTGATCTTGGATTGCGACTCGACCGTTGCTCCGGAGTTGATAAAGAAATTCGAGCCTTCCAAGATGAAAATATTACCCGCAGCATTGAAGAGCCCGTTCACCTTGATTTCTGCATCAGAGCTCTCGAACTCTACATCACCTGTGGGTTCCATTTGTGAAGTCTTGAGTGTGGTCGATTCAAACTTCTTGGCGGTATTGAGAGCGGGCATGTTGTCAGAATCCGCTTCAACTTCGGTGTCGGGTCCACGGAAAATGTCTGGGATGTTATCGACGAAGATGATGAAGCCGTTGTTGACTTGTTTCCAGGTTCCGGTGACCACTCTGTCGATATTTTCGATGATTGTGGCGTTGCTGAATGTGATCGACGCTCCGTCAGCGATCACCCTTCCGTTGTTATAAAACCGGACGTCAATGCTCGATGTCCCGCCGGTCGCTTGGAGAGTTCCTTCGTTGTGGTAGGCTTCGAAGTTTTCGCCTTCGCCGTCGGGGATGATCTGATAAGAGTTGGGGATGATCCACATCCCCTTATTGCGAATGTTTGAGTTGTTGATCGCGATGATGTGGCTGACTTGTGTGAGTGTGCCGTCTTCGTCGTTCTCGATCCCAGGCATGAGCTTGCTCGCGGTATCGAGCGTGAGTTCTCCTGAGATCCGCATGTCCCATCGGTTCACGAACGCGACCTGGGTGTGGAGTGTCCGCTCGAGGCGCATGATGCCCTCGTTGATGATGCGGCTGTTCGTCAGATTACTGGTGATACTCGGGACGCGGAATCGTGCGAGACTCTGATTCCCGAAGATGCGGAAATACGCGTCTCCGTTGACGACGAGGTTGGGTTGGGTGCCAACGCCGTTGCCGACATTGACTTCCGCTCGATTGTCATCGTTGCGGATCAGGACATCGCCGCCGAGCGTGTGGGTGTCTCCTGAGATGCCGCTCATGAGCAGTCTCGGGAATCCACTGGTTGCGGTGTCGGTGAGCATGACGGTGCCGCCCATCATGTCGCTGCCGCCTCGCAGGTTGAGGGTGCGGTCTTCGAGTGTGACAAGGCCGCCGTCTGCTGTCGTGAGTTGGACATCCTGCAGCAGCGGGGCTGCTGGATTGGTGTTCGGGAGTCTGAGCTCGCCCAACACGAGGATTTCTGGATTGGGATCGGGGAAGGCTACTCCGCTGGTGATTCCTGCGTTGAGGTTCATGAGTCCGCCGGATTCGACACGGATATCTTTGGTGAGATTCACGGCGGAATCGACGTTGAAGGCGCCTCCTGATTGGACCTCGGTGTTGATCCAGAGATCGGAGCCAGTGACCACGCTCAGTGTGCCGGATTGGGCGACGAGTTTGCCGACGCCTCCAACAGAACCGCCCCTGAGTTGCATGATGCCCGTGTTCCGCAGCTCGCCATTGATGTCCAGAGCCCCCCTGATCCAGAACCCATCGCCGGTGACCGATGAGGTGCTGATCGTCTCGCCCATAGTGATCTCGTCGCCTTCGAGTTCAATGCGTCCATCGCCTGTAAAGGAATTCACTTCGAGTTCTTCGACACTGGTTGCTGAGTTCGCAAGGTCAAAGACAATCCGTCCGCCGTTAGTCACATTGACCTGGGTATCCTGAAATACAAACTCGTTAGCAAACTCGAGCTGTTTGGTGTCGACGCTGAGCATGCCGCTCGTGATGTAGACCTTGTCACTGATGACCGAGTCGAGGGTGCCGGTGTATGCGAGGTTCCCGCCGTCGAAGTACCAGGTCGCGTCTGGGTTGTCGAGAGGTGAGCTGAGCGAAGCGTTGTTGAGTGTGAGTGTGCCGGTGATGCTCGCGGAGGCGCCGGTGTCGAGTCGAGCGCCGCCTCCTGTGACGGTTGAGTCCGCGTTAATTGTGAGATTCGACAATGCTCGAACGATCAGCGTTTCGTTGAAGGCGGCGGTGCCGTTGATCACATGGCGACCGATGAAGGCGGGTGTGCGTTCAAATACATGATTGCCTGAGTAGGTGATGGTCCCGGCGCCAGAGTCGAGATCGGTGGTGCAGCATCCGCTGAGCAAGAAGTCGTTGATGAGTGAGTTCGCGTTGACCAGTATCGAAGACGATCGGAGCTCGAGTCCGCTCAGCACATCCATGCTGATGACATCGATCGGCATGGATTCGGCGAGCACACGCCCCCCTGAGTTGATTGTCACCGAGTCCGTCTCAGTGGGGACGCCGTTGGGATTCCAGTTGTCATCACTGAACCAGAGCAGATCCCCGGCTTCTCCGTCCCACGTCAGCGGGGCAACAGCAACTGCTTGGCCCGAGAGTCCGACCAACAAGCAGCACACGATCGAAACCGCATGCACGGATCTTGCATTGGGTTTGCATTTAGCATGCATACCGCAAGTCTAACAAAATCTGCAGATCAAGAAAAGGGCGAACTCAGCAAGTCCCACGCATCGGTCTGAGGGTGATCCGTCCTGAGCACGCGACGGGGAGGTCGCTGTTGGGGTCGGTATCGGGTTCGATGAGTCGGACATCACCCTTGAGATCGACGGAGCCGTCGTCGTTGTGCTTGTGGAGGTTCACGGCGACGCGGATGGTTGATCCGGGACGCACGAATGCACCGTATTTGAGTGCTTTGGCTTGCGAGAGGACCCAAGGGGACGGCGCGGTGTTTTCATGGTCGAGCAGGGCGCGTGCGGCTTGGGTCATCGCTTCGAGCATCATGACGCCTGGGAGGACGGGGAATCCCGGGAAGTGATCCTGCAGGTATTCCTCGGCGTTGCTGACGTGCTTGATCGCGATGAGCTGGTCATCGCTCTGCTCGAGGATCCGGTCGATTAGGGTAAAATGCATGGACTACGGTAGGCGAGGTCGGATTGGGCGTTGGGGGCGCATAAAAAAAGCCCCGCGAGCGGGGCTTGGTGGAGTCGTTTGAATCTTCGATTATGGGCAGCCTTCACCGAACGCGGTGAGGAATGCGGAGACATCGAGGAAGTTGAAGTTGCCGTCAACTACGAAGTCAGCGCTTGCTTCTTGATTACCGAACGCGGTGAGGAACGCGGAAACGTCGAGGAAGTTGAGCGAGCCTTCGCCGGTGAAGTCGGCTGGGCATTCGTCTTCAACTTCGAGCGTCGCGAATGTGACGGTCATGGTGAAGAGCTGGATGCCGTTGGTGTTGCCGCCGTCGACCACGATGTAGTACTGACCCGGGTCTGGGAGTTCAACGCTTGCGAACTCGGTCGAGCCGGCTCCAACATCATCAACATCGATGATGATGTTGCCGTTGGAATCACGGACGGAGAACGCGAGGTTCGAGACTGCGGATGCGTTGAAGAACGATCCGCCGCCGCCACCGCCTTGGCCGGTGATCTGGTACGACCCGCCCTGAGGCTGAATCTGAACAGTCATGGTGACGGGCTCAGCTGTTGGGACTGAGTAGTAGTCAAAGTCGGAGTTGTCATCGGTGGAGCGGAAGCTGATGATTTTGAAGTTGCCGCCAACGAAGCCGCCGCCGCCAAGGGTGAGACCTTGGAGGTCGCTTGCGGTTCCGAGCGAGTTGTTGTTCTCGTCCATGTCGCCGTAGCCACGCTGAGCGCCACGGATGTCATCGACCTGTGGGCCGCTGAACGAGATGTCGATGAATGGTTCCATGAGGAAGCGGTTGGAGTCGGACTCGACGTGCGCCAGACCGATGCCGTGACCCGCTTCGTGGGTGACCACGTTGCGGAGGCGGATGTAGTTGTTCGAGCTGCTGCCGTAGAAGGAGCCGTCGCCCGAGTCGATGACCATGTCGCCGCCGTTGGGGAAGTAGTTGTATGCGAGGACGCCGCTGTTGCCGTCGATGAAGTTCGCGCCGATGCGGACGTCACCACGGACACCGATGATGCCTGGGTTACCGCCGCTGCTGAGGTTCACGCCGTCATCGTTTGGCTCGTACACGTAGGTGAGACCCGAGAGGTCGCCCCATGCGTCGAGTGCTTGCTGGAAGAGTGGTTCCCAGTTTCCGGCACCGATGCGTCCATTGAAGAAGCTGTGGAGGTTGGATGAGCCCTCACCGACGATGTTGGTGCCGTCTGGGATGAAGGAGTAGCGGAGTGTGGTTGGGTCGCCCTGTCCGAGTCCGCCGCCATCGGTCGCAGTGCTTGTCCAGCGGTTGCTCAGGATAAATGCATTGGGGCTATTGGCAAACCAGAGGTCGTTGAGGAAGAGCTCGAATGCTTCAGCGACCTTTGGGTCTGTATCTGGATGCAGACAGACGTGTGGTGCCATCTCGCCCTCGGTGTAGACAAGGCGCTCGAACTCTTGGAGGAGCTTGCGTTGTGGCTCACTCAACGCTGCGACATGCTCATCAGTCAGACGGTACTCAAGGGCGTCTGCAGGGATGATTCCCAGACCACCGAGCTGTCGTTCTGCTGCGTGGGCTTCTGTACCGCATGTTGAGAAGGACTGGCCGTGCTGACCTGCGATTGCCAGTCCTGAGGTTGTCATAAGTGCCGCTGCGAGAAGCGGGCGGGTGTTGATAGCCATTGCTAAGACTCCTCCTGAGGATTCAGGTATTTTGGGCTCGGAAGCCTGAAAGTTGTAATTACCGCGACAATTGCCCGAATGGGCTTTGCATGCAACCGTACCACAAATACACCGATCGCACAAGGGAATGTACGCAATTGATCGGTGTCTGTTCCGGATTCGGACCATGATTTTTGTTCGGCGGGTGTTCAGATCAAAAGGGCCATGTTTCCTATTATTTCGCGATGCCTGCTCTCGAAGATCATGCGATTTGCGTTCGGACCTGGGACTGGTCGGAGACCTCTCAGACCGCGGTGCTGATGACACGCGAGTTCGGCATGATCCGTGTCCTCGCGAAGGGGTCCAAACGCGAGCGATCCGCGTTTTCTGGGGGACTAGAAATTTGCACGCTGGGACATATGAACGCGATCATCCGTCCGAGCTCTGAGCTCGCGTTGCTGACCAGTTGGGACCTCGAACAGCCCATGATGCGGATACGAGGGAACCTGAGTGCCTATCGAGCGAGCGTGATGGCCGTGGATCTGATCCCGAGATTGGTCCAGGATCATGATCCGCATCCCACAGCGTTCGATGCGCTGCTTGAACTATTGCGTTTTTGCGATGGGATCGAGAACGCTCGGGATTCGCAGATTATCCCGATGCTTGTGCGATACCAGTGGCTGGTACTCGTAGCGGTGGGGGCGATGCCGATCTTCGATCACGACGTGTTGACGGGCGAGGTGCTTGAGCCGGCAGAGGTATTCGGGTTCTCCGCTCAGCTCGGCGGGGTCACACAAGATCCGATAAGCAACGGCGGCTCTGAATCGCAATCAGGTCAGACCCTCGCCGATCGTGTCTGGCGCGTTCGCGGACAGACGGTTGAGTTCTTTAACTCGCTGGGACCAAACCCCAGCATCGAGCAGTTCGCCAACGAGCCAATCGCACAGATGGAGCGATCAGCACGATTGCTTGGGTCCTATATCCAAGAACGCACAGGATCCGAGATCCCCTCGATGCGTTGGCTGCTTGATCAATAACTCCCGACTGGCACGTGATAGAACATTGTTTCAGGAAGGATCACCCAACGCAGTCAGCGTGGTTTGGGTCAAGACACGCTGATTTCCAGCCGATGGAGTCTCTAATACCCGACGGATCGGGTTACACAAGTAAAGAGATTGATCGAGTTATGGATACCGATCTGCTGACAGACATCCTGAACTGCCCGAGCCTGCCATCGCTGCCGGCTGTAGCGGCGCAGGTGCTGGAGCTGACATCGGATCCCGACGTCAAGATGTCGGAACTCGCCGATCAGATCATGATGGACCAGGCGCTCTCGGCCAAGGTCCTCCGCACGGTCAACTCCAGTTTCTACGGGCTCCGCAAACGCTGCTCCTCGATCGAAAAAGCACTCATCATGCTCGGCTTGGGTCCAGTGAAATCACTGGTGCTCGGCTTCTCGCTTGTCTCTGCGTTCGAGAGTCAGAGCGGTGACGAGTTTGATTACAGAGACTACTGGCAGCGCGGATTGAACACAGCTGTAGCCGCGAAGCTGATCGCGGACGCCAAGAGCTTCGGAGAAGAAGGCGATGCCGCGTTCTTGACAGGACTCTTGCAGGACATCGGGATGATCGCGATGTACCGCGCGATGCGGGCACGATACAACAATGTTGTGCTGAGCGTCGAAGGGGATCACTCGAAGCTCACCCGCGCCGAGATCGCAGAGTTTGATCTCCAGCACGCGGGTGTGGGATCCACGATTGCCGGGAAGTGGAAGCTTCCAGAAGAAATCACAGTTCCGATCAACTACCACGAGCGGCCCACCGCGTGTCCGAGTGAGCATTCAAAGGCCGCTCGCTGTGTCGCGGTTGGGAATCTCATCCACGACGTGCTCATCTCCGAGAATCCGACGACGGCTTTGCGTGCGGTTTACGCCAAAGGTAAGCAGTGGCTGGATCTGTCCGAGTCCCAGATTGATGAAGTGATCGTTAAGAGTGGGGCGGCGTCCAAAGAGATGGCCAAGGTTCTTGAGGTCGAGGTTGATAAGCTCGAAGATGCTCAAGATATTCTTGCCAAAGCGGATCGCCAGCTGATCAACATGACGCGCGATCATGAGGTCGAGAACGACTCCGCGAAGGAAGTCGAGTCACTAGTCGAGGGGATCGATGCGATCGATTCCATGACCGGCGTCCTGAACCGCGAGGGTTTCAAGCACGCGATTCGTCAGGTATACAGCACAGTCAAGCCGGGTGAGGTGGACATCACTGTGATCCAGTGCTCAATCACCGGCGTGGAATCAATCCAGGAATCAGTTGGTCAGCAGGCGCACGACGACATCATCATCGGGACTGCAACGATGCTGATTAAGTACTTCGAGCCGATGGGTGGGGCGGTCTGTCGCTTGGGCAATACAGACTTTGGTGTGGTGCTTCCAGATGTTGATCGCGCCTCGGCTTCGAGGACCGCTTCGATGTTCTCGGAACAGTTCTCGATTTCGATCGAGAACTGGGTGCCGGACCAGCCAACGATTCATGATGCCGTGCAAGTGCACATCGGATTGGCAACCCTCGACGAGGGCACGGCGATGCTCTTTGTGTCACCAGAAAAACTGGTGCTCGCATCGACCAAAGCGGTCAACGCGGCCAAGACCTCGCCGACCTCAGCGATCCGATCGTTTGTCCCAAAGAAGATCGCGTGATCACTCCGCGGCTTGCGGGATCATCCGTCCGACTGTGCATTGGTCCAGCGGGTAACGGTCAATCAAATCCCGCACCGAATCCACATCCACGGCATTGATCTGCTCGATCTCCTCTTCCAATGAATAGTACTTGCCTTGCGTGGACCACAGTCTCCCGAGACGCTGCATGCGCCCGTTTGGGCGCTCTCCGGCGAGGGTGACGGAGGTGAGCATCTTGGATCGGAGCTTCGCGAGATCGTCCTCAGTGACTGAGTCCTTGAGGTTCCGGATCTCCTTGAGCATCGTGTCCCAGATCTGATCCAAGCTGCTTGGGTCACCCGATGCATAGAAGAAGTAATCGCCTGTGCCGTCGAGTCCGTCGTACGCGGCCATCGCTTCTTCAGCGATCCCTGTTTCGATCAGCGCCCAGTGCAGACGCGAGTTGTCCGCGCCACCCAGAATCTGGGTCATGAGCGCCGCGGCGTAGCGATCGGGGCTGCTGATCGACGGCGCGTCGCTGAGTCCGAGGATGTACCCTCGGTTGACGCGCTCGCTCGACATCGTGAACGCTTCGTGTCCGGTTTTGGGTCTGGTGACATCGCGCGAGGGTTTTGAGGTGTTCCAGTCGCCGCAGAGGTCGCGGATCTGATCCACGGCTTGGTCAAAGTCCACCTTGCCCGCGAGTGAGACGACGGTGTTGTCGGCGCTGTAGCGGTTCTGGAAGTACGCGAGCATCTGATCGCGCTGCATCTGATCGATGGATTCTTTGGTGCCTAGGACTCGGTGTCCGAGCGTGTGCTTGCCGTAGTGGTTTTCTACGCACTGCTCGTAGAGCACCCAGAACGGATTGTCGGCGTACATCGCGATCTCTTCCTGGATCACGTTCTTCTCGGTATCAAAGTCGTCCTGACGCAGCGCCGGACGCATCATCTTGGAGAGCAGCGTGATTGCCTTTGGCGCACTCTCGGGGATGACGTGGGCATAAAAGCACGTGGACTCGCGTGTGGTGTACGCGTTGTTGGAAGCACCCAGATCGTCGAAGGCTTGGTTGAGCTCGTCGGCGCCCAGATCGTCGGTGCCTTTGAACATCATGTGCTCAAGGAAGTGGGAGACCCCCATCAGTGAGGTGTCTTCGTCTCGAGCGCCGGTCTTTACGAAGAAACCAGCACCAACGGATTGGGCGGCTGGGTCGATCTCAGCGACGATGGTGAGGCCGTTGTCAAGCGTTGCGGATTTGAACTCTACTGTCATGCACGAGTGTAGGGTCAAACCCGGCACGACTCTGTATCTGGCGCCATGACTTCGACGAACTGTCGGCACGCTTCGTATGGGTCCTGGGCGCTGCACACGGCGCTGCTGATCGCAACTCCTGGGAAGCTGAGGCTTGCGATCTGGCTGATGTTGCTCGCGTTGATCCCCGAGATCGCGAGGATCGGTCGGTTGGAGAGGTCGTCTTGCTGCATGATCTGAGCGAGCAGATCGATGCCGAGCAGGTTTGGTTTGGTCTTGGTGGTGGATGGGAAGATCGGTCCGATGCCGCAGTAGTCCGCACCCTGATCGAAGGCGGCGCGGAGCTGCTCGATGGACGAGCAGGACTGTCCGATGATCTTGGTTGGTCCGAGCAGTCTGCGGGCGGCGTCTATGGGGATGTCTTGCTGACCGAGGTGGACGCCGTCGGCATTGCAGGCGAGCGCGATGTCCACGCGATCGTTGATGATGACCCGCAATCCAAGTTCGTGAGCGACTTGGGTGAGTGTTTGGGCATGCTCAAGGAACGCTCTGCCGTCCATGTCCTTCTCGCGGATCTGGATGCACGGCGTTCCTGCTCGCGCGACCTTGCGTACGACTTCTGTTGCAGGCATGTGCGTGCAGAGCGACTTGGTGATCAGGACACACACTGGCCAGTGTTCAGAAGGACGCTCAAGCCCAAGGATGAGATCACGCTCGAGGTCGTAGAGCGCGTAGCGGATGGACTCGAACCCCGATCCAGAAGCACCGAGCCCCTTTGCAGCTTCTTCGATCATCCGGAGTGCTTCCTGAGCACGCTTAGCGGCGGCGGATGCGATGTCGCAGTGGGCATTGTTTCGGAGGGCTTCCGTAGGGGTGGTGATGCGAGTCCCGACGTCGCTGGAGGTGTCACGCGAAGCGAGCAGATCACGCTGGGTGACGCTTAGGGATTCCACAGCACTCCGGAGCGCATGGCGCTGATGCTTGAGTTGACTGCTGAGTTTGGAGTCGCTGAGCGTAAATCGCGCAAGGTCTTCCATCACGCGGATCCCCTCGCTGGCGCGATTGGTATTGGCGTCGATTATTCGATGGAGGTCGTTCACTTCGGGGGCCTTTTGTAATTAGATTCGGGCAATCAGCGTGCTCAGGGGTGATTCTACGCTCAAGCGGCATGCGGCGCGTCAATAATCTTCCCCGGCTCCCGCTTCGGACTTGGCAGTCTGAACCATCGAACGAGCCCACACCTTTGAGTATGAATTGACGACCACATGTCCACGCACAGCGGCACAATCGAACCCAACGAACGCATCACCTTCCGGACCGCGTACGAGGATGAGCACCTGCTCGTTGTCGAGAAGCCTTCACGCGTGGTCTCGACTCCAGGGGTTGGTCACGAGCACGACACGCTCCTCAACGGACTCATCGCTCGCTACCCCAAGCAACTGATCAACATGGGCAACGCTCGCGATCATGGGATGCTCCATCGACTCGACAAAGAAACCTCCGGCTTGCTCGTCGTCGCGCTCCATCAGCACGCGTACGACGGACTGAGAACCCAGTTTGAGGAGCGGGAGATCAAGAAGTTCTATTGGGCGATCACCCACAAAGCGCCCAACGAATCCGAGGGTGTGATCCGCAAACCAATCTCCGATGTGGTCAAGCGCGCGTCGCGCTATACCTCGACGCGATCGAGTCGGATCGATCGCAACGGCAAGTCCGCGGTCACGGCGTACCGCGTCCTCCAAGAATCCGCACTCGCGGCGCTCATCGAAGCGCGTCCGGTGACCGGACGTCTTCATCAGATCCGCGTGCATCTGGATTCGATCGGAGCCGCGGTGCTCGGTGATCATCTCTACGGCCCCAAGATTATCCGCGAGGCATCGCCTCGGCTCGCGCTCCACGCGCACCGCTTGAGCTTCACGCACCCCATGACGGGCGAGACCATCGATGTCCGCACAGGATTCCCGAAGGATCTGCGCACGACGCTCAAGAAAATGAACCTGAGCCGACCCGATATGGATCAGGCGTAGTTTACTGATCGTCTGGAATAAACGGCCCCAGCAGTTCCCGAGCGACTCGATCGGCGAAGTGATACCCCGCATCGGTGAGCACGATCCTGTTGTCAGCATGCTCGATCCATCCCGCGTGCTCGCACGAGTCCAGTGCCTCGTTCAGTTCATCCGATGTTCCGAACCCCGTAGCGGATTCGATCAATGGTTGTCGTTCCAAGCCATCAACAGTGCGGATGCCCATCATGATCCTGTCCATCAGTGATCTCCGAGCGTCCGGGGTTTCTAGCTCGCAGATCGGTGCGAACCCCTCGTCATTGGTCGAGATGTATTCCTCGAGTCTCGGCGTGTTCTTCCAGCGGTATCCGTCGAGGTGACCCGAGGCGCTGGGACCGATCGCGAGCCAGTTGTGGTTCTTCCAGTAGGCAATGTTGTGCTTGCATTCGCTCCCGGGCCTTGCGTGGTTGGAGACTTCGTAGCGATTGAAGCCGTGACTCTGGATGTATTCGAGCGTCGTGTTGTACATCTCGACCTCTAGTTCATCCGGAGCCGCTTCGAACGCGCCCTTGTTAAGACGAGCGGTCATCGCGGTGTTGGGTTCATACGTCAGCGCGTACGCGGAGAGGTGATCGATGGGGAGCGCGAACGCTTGATTGAGGTCCTCTTCCCACTGTGAGAGTGTTTGATCCGGGATCGCGTAGATGAGATCGATCGAGAGGCGATCAAATCCTGCTTCCTTGGCGCGATGCGCTGAGCGGATCACGGATTGTGGATCGTGGTGTCTTTCGAGCGTTTTGAGGTGGGTGGTATTGAAAGACTGGGCGCCCATCGAGATCCGATTGACAGCGGAGTCTTTGAGGACGCTGCAGATCTCGTCGGTGAGCGTCTCGGGATTGGACTCGATCGTCCATTCGTGGTCCGGCGCAAGTTTGAACTCGGACTGGATGGATTCGAGGACCCTCGCGAGGAGTTTGGGTTCCAGGAGTGTGGGGGTCCCGCCTCCGATGAAGATTGTGTCGAGGGTGGGAGTGTTGGTTGCTTGCGCTTGTGCTCTGATTTCTTGGAGCAAGCGATCCACAAAGACCTCTTGGCGATCGAGACGATCGACGATCGAATAAAAATCACAGTAATGGCACTTGTGGAAGCAGAACGGGATGTGGAGGTACATGGATCGAACGTCTAAGTTGTTCTTGATCGAGGTCCGCGGAGCACAACTTGTTACCCAATCGTGAATTGGGATGCGAGAAGTCCCGAAGGATCGTTGTCTGAGCGTCGGGAATGCGGTATTGTCCGTCATGCGGTGTCCGTGTAGGATTGGAGAGGATCCCGGCTTTCCACGCATCACTCCAGATGCAAGGGAATGCGTGAGATGGTTTACGAGAAAGGATAGTCACTGTGCAAGCGTTCTTGATTCGAGTCACAGAAGACGGCAAAGCCCAGGCAGTCCCCCTCACCCACGAGCGCACGCTCGTAGGGCGCTTAGATGACTGCCAGGTGCGCATCCGATCAGGGAAGATCTCTCGTCACCACTGCGAGATCATCAACGATGGAGAATCGCTCACGCTCAAGGACCTCGGTTCGAGCAACGGGACATTCCTCAATCAGGAAAAAATCGAAGAACAGAAGCTCAAAGCGGGCGATCTGATCGCGGTGGGGTCTCTGGTCTTCCTCGTGCAACTCAACGGCGAGCCCGAAGAGTTTGAACCAGAACTGCTGTACGAAGACGGACTCCCGGAGAAGCCGTCAGCGGATCCAGAGTACGCCGCGGCGCATACACCTAAGCCCGTGCATCAGCACGCGCCGACGGCGTCGGGTGATGATTCGAGCATGATGGACTTTAACTTTGAGTTCGATCTGGATGACGATGAAGACGAGCAGCCGCCGCTCTGAGACTCAGTGAATAGTTCATCTTAAGGCTTCGATGGCGATGAATCAGGCTTTTTCGCTTCAGGCACGCGGATGTTTGTGCCGCATTGCTTGCAGCGGACGGTCTTTCCGCGCGCGACCTCAGGAACTGAGAGGACCTTGCGACAGGTCAAGTTCGGACACATCATTCGGATCATCTGATCTGCCATAGCTATTGAGCCTCCAAGGTTGTTTCATCGGCACGGTGTGATCGTTGATTCAATCGAAGCAATCGAGCAATCGAACGTCTCAACCGTCTGTAGGGGTGAATCCGTCTGTTCGTCCGTATATCCTTTGCCTGAGCTCGGTGAACCCTCGATCGGAGGTCTTGGTGATGGGTCAGAATTCTGTACACGCAGCGGCTGTGGTTGGTCTCCAGTGGGGGGATGAGGGCAAGGGGAAGCTAGTGGACCTGCTCGCAGGGAAGTATCGGGCCGTGGTCCGATATAACGGAGGCGCGAACGCGGGACACTCGGTGGTCGTGGGGGGCGAGCGGTACTCGCTACACCTCGTTCCATCTGGGATCCTGTCTCCGAGCTGCGAAGCGATCATTGGGAACGGCGTAGTGGTGGATCCCCTGCGTCTGCTCGAAGAGATCCAGACACTTAAATCGCGTGGGGTGGATACCCATCGTTTGGTGATCTCGGATCGTGCTCATGTGGTGATGCCATATCACAAAGCGGAGGACGCGGCGCGTGAAGAGCTGCTCTCGACGACCACCGAATCGAGCTCGGACGATTCAACGAAAAAAGTAATCTCCGCGATCGGAACGACCAAACGCGGGATCGGTCCGGCGTATGCGGACAAGATCAACCGCTCCACAGCGATCCGGATCGGTGATCTCGTGCGACCCGATGTTCTGCGGACGAAGCTTGAGATGATCTGTGGACTCAAGAACGCGATCCTCGGAGCGATCGTGGGAGAGGGGTTTGAGCCGTTTGATGCGGAAGAAATCGCAAACCAGATGATCGAGTGCGGCAAAGAGCTTGCGCCGATGATCAAGGACACCGCGTATCTTCTCGATGATCTTCTCAAGGAGGGGCAACCGATCCTCTTCGAGGGCGCGAACGCAACGATGCTCGATGTGGACCACGGGACGTATCCGTTTGTGACCAGCTCGAACTCGTCCGCTCTTGGGATCGGTCCGGGATCGGGAGTCCCGCCGCAGTGCATTGATCAGATCATCGGCGTCGTCAAGGCGTACTCCACACGCGTTGGTGGTGGACCGATGCCGACCGAGCTCTTTGACTCGATCGGTGACGGCATCCGCGAACGCGGACGCGAGTTCGGGACCACGACTGGGCGTCCAAGACGCGTTGGTTGGCTCGATCTTGTCGCTGTGAAGTATTCCGCGATGATTTCAGGAGCAACGGAGCTCTGCATCACGTTGCTCGACGTGCTCGCGGGTGAACCAGAACTCAAGATCGCGACCGCGTACTCGGTTGACGGCGAAACAACCGAGCGGTTCATCCCTGATGGACATGCGCTGGAGCACGCGGAGCCCGTGCTGGAAACGCTTCCGGGTTTTTCCGAAGATATCACCGAGGCGCGCACATTCGATGAACTCCCGGCCAATGCGCAGGCGTACATCCATCGGATCGAGCAGTTTGTTGGTGTGCCGGTCCGGACGATCTCCGTTGGTCCTGATCGGGCGCAGACGATCATCTGCGACGTGACCTCGCCGGCGATTGTTGCCAACTGAGTGTTGTCGTGATTCTGTACTAGCTGGTCTCTGAGGGATGATGGATATGACCAAGCCTGATTCGTCGACGCTCGAAGCCGCCAATGCCGCGGCTCTGGAGCGGATCCTTGCGAGATACCCAGAGTCCGATCCCGAGGGCTGCTTGCCGGGAGTTCCTCCCGCGAAGATCCCGGTGCACGTCGCGATGATCATGGACGGCAACGGACGCTGGGCAAAGCAGCGCGGACTCCCACGCATCATGGGGCATCAGCAAGGCGTCAAGACGGTCCGCGAGATGCTCAAAGCGTGCGCGGAGATCGGCGTTGAGGTGCTCACGCTGTACTCGTTCTCGACAGAGAACTGGTCGCGTCCTCAGGAAGAGATCCAGGGATTGATGGAGATGTGCGTCGCCTACTGCGAGCATGAGCGAGAGGCGCTGCGCGAGAACAACGTGCGCGTCCGTGTGCTTGGGAGCCGAGTCGGGATGCCCGACGCGGCGTTGAACGCTTTGGATCAGCTTGTCGATGCGACGAAGGACTGCAGCGGGATCACGATGTGCCTCGCGGTCAACTACGGCGGCCGTGACGAGATCGTCGATGCCGCTCGATCGCTCGCTACCAAAGCGGCATCAGGGGAGATCAATCCCGACGAGATCGATGCTGCGTGCTTTGCAGAACAGCTGACAACCAAGGGGCTCCCCGATCCCGATCTACTGATTCGGACGGGTGGTGATTTCCGCGTGAGCAACTACCTGCTCTGGCAGATCAGCTACGCGGAGATCATGGTGATCGACGAGCAGTGGCCCGACTTTACACGTGATCGGTTCTTTGAGTTGATCCGCTCGTTCAGCGAGCGATCACGGCGGTTCGGGAACGTCGAATCCGCGATCTGATGCTCGATTCTGATCGCTGAGCGGTGGTTGTTGAGTGCCGAGGGTGGAAGATTCGGCTATCCTTTGAGCCGTGTTGAAGCATCGATTGTCATTCGGGTTTGTGCTCATTCTCATGATCTTGATCGGATCATGGCTTGATGAGTTCGTGGATGGTCTGCCTGCTCCAGAATCATTCCCGCAAGAGACGATGCCTCCAGGGGTGGTGGTGGTGCTGATCTTGATCTCGATCGGGATCATGGGATCTCGCGAAGTGGCGCGCATCCTGAGAGCGAAATCGGTCCAGATTGATTCATGGTTCGCGGCGATGGTCTCGGTGATCGGTCTGCTCGTCGTCGGACTCGCTCCAGTCGATTCCGCGGGATCGACCGGATTCGCGGTCGGGATATCTTCAGTCGCGGGATCATTCGTGCTCGGATTGCTCTACGCGATCCGCTCGAAACAAGTGGACGGCGCGATCTTTGTCGGCGCGGGGGTGCTGCTGATCCATGTGTACATGGGGATGATGCTCGGATTCCTGCTCCTGATTCGGCGTGAGCATTCCATCTGGATGCTGCTGTGGGTACTCGCGTGCGTCAAGTCCTGCGACATCGGTGCGTTCTTCACGGGCACGACGATTGGTAAACACAAGCTGATCGAATGGCTCTCTCCCAAGAAGACCTGGGAGGGGTTGATCGGTGGATTGGTGACCTCTGGGGTTGTGGGGGGGCTGGGATTCTGGGCGCTGGGAGCGGCTGGATACGAGCAATACAACCCTTGGTGGGGGGTGGTGCTCGGGGTGTTGTTTGGCGCGATCGGACAAGCGGGGGATCTGACGGCGAGTCTCTTCAAGCGGGACGCGGGGGTGAAGGATGCGGGATCGAGCATGCCGGGGTTTGGGGGTGTGCTTGATCTGGTGGATTCCCCGATCCTCGTCGCGCCCTTCGCGTACTGGGCGATCCGGCTGGTGATGGATCTCTCGAGCAGCGGGACGGTCTGAGCAACGATCGGTGGCTAAACTATTTGCATGACTACACCAGCCGAGGTCCGGGAGGGTTGCATGACAGTAACTTCAAAGTTGCTCGCCGTGTTTCGAGTTGATCAGCAGATCCAGGGTCTTCAGACAAGACTCCGAGGCGCCGAGCGGTATCTCGCTGAACAGACTCGACAGCTCGCGTCGCTCGGTACTGAAAAAGACGCGCTGGAGACCCAACTCCGTCAGCTCCGCGCCAGCGAATCCAACGCTGAGGGCGAGAGCCAACGCATCGCGACGCATATCGATGAGCTTCGCGAGAAGATGAACAACGCGACCTCGAACAAAGAATATAAAGCATTTCTCGCAGAGGTGAACAACCTCAAAGAGATCCGCTCGACCCACGACGAGCAAGCGATCGAGTTCCTCGAACAGATCGAAGCACTCACAGGGAAGCTCGATGAAGTGAACGCGAGTGTTGAAGAACGCGAGAAAGTCCGTGGCATCGCTGAGCAAGAGCGTCAGGGACGCTCGGACGAGATCGCTGAGAAACTCGCGGAGCTCAAGAGCAAACGCGAAGAGCTGGTCGCGGATGTCCCCAAGGACGCGATGGCGATCTACGAAGAGCTCGTCGAGACACGTGGAGAAGACGCGATGGCGCCGCTCGAGATCGTGGACAAGAAGCGACACGAGTATGTCTGCGGCTCGTCGATGATGACCGTGCCAGTCGAGGTCGCGGCGTCACTGATTCAGGGTAAGCTGACCATCTCTCCAAACGATGGGTGCATCCTGTACCTGACTCCGGAAGCCGAGGAAGAGCTTTCGGGAATGTTCAAGAAGTAAATCAGAGAACGCTGTTGATGCCGGTTGTGATCGGCTTGAGACCGAGGTGCTCGCATCCCTTGGGGGTGATCTGACGTCCACGCTTCGTGCGTGCGAGGAATCCGATCTGTAACAGGTACGGCTCGACCACGTCCTCGAGGGTTCCCGAGTCTTCGTTCATCGTGGCGCTGATCGCTTCGAGTCCGACGGGACCGCCTTCGAAGACGCTGTAGATGGTGCGGAGGTACGCGCGGTCGAGCTCGTCGAGTCCGAGGAAGTCGATGCCCTCGAGCTCGAGCGCGTCGTCGACGATCTTGGGATTGATCTCACCATCGTGACGGACCATCGCGTAGTCGCGGACGCGCCGGAGGAGACGGTTAGCGATGCGTGGTGTGCCTCGCGAGCGCGAAGCGATCGCGGCGAGCGCGTCCTGATTCGGGGTTTCCATCTGCAGCAAGCTCGACGAGCGTTTGACGATGTGCATCAGGTCGCGGTCTTCGTAGTACTTGAGGTGATGCACGAGTCCGAAGCGCGAGCGCATCGGGGAGGAGAGCAGTCCGGCTCGTGTGGTCGCGCCCAGCAGTGTGAAGGGGGCGCACTTGATCTGCACGGTCCGAGCGTTGAGTCCTGTATCGAGGCAGATGTCGATTTTGAAGTCTTCCATCGCGGGATAGATGAACTCCTCGACCGCGATCGGGAGACGATGGATCTCGTCGATAAACAGGACGTCTCCGGGACCCAGCCGCGTGAGCGCGGCGACGAGATCGGTCCCGCGAGCGAGCGCGGGACCTGAGGTGACATGGAGATTGGTGCCGAGCTCTTTGGCGATGACATGGGCAAGTGTGGTCTTCCCGAGTCCTGGCGGGCCGTGGAGCAGGACGTGCTCGAGGTGCTCTCTTGGTTCGTCGGACGATTTCTTGTCCTGACGCGCCTGGACGGCTTGCACGGCGATGAGCACGCGCTCGACGAGCTCCGCTTGTCCGATGTACTCGTTGAGCGATTCGGGACGCAGCGCCCAGTTGGTCTGGTCTTCGATCTCAGAGATCGGGGTCGACGAGATGAGTCGTTCGGTGCTCATAGCGGGGATTGTATCGGCGTTTGTTCGTGCATTGGGTGAATCTCGCCGAGATTAGGCGGTTTTGCGCACAAAGAAGGGGATCGATTGCTCGATCCCCTTCGGATTCGGTCAGTTGTTGAGCGTGTTAGTGATCGTGTTGGTGGTCGTCCTGGTCGTGGCTGCCTTCTTCCAGGTCGTCGTGGAAGCAGTTGTGCGCCGAGCCGATCGGTTCGAGGTTCCGCTCGATGGTTGCTTCGTCGGAGTAGATGAGTCCATCACGCGGGAGCAGATCTGGAGCGTTGGCAAGGTTGACAGCGACGATCGCCATGTTCGTTGCGGATTGGACGAGGTACTCCTCGATTGCTTCGTCGTAGCGATCGTTCTGGGTGTGCCAAGAGTGACGGTAGTTGGCGCGTCCCGTCTCGTCCCAGAAGAATCCGGGGACTCCCGCGCGGATGAACGACGCGTGGTCTGATCCGCTATGGGTGACGATCTCGCCCCCTGTCGGACGGACATTGACGTTCATGTATCCCGCGAGTTCATCGTTCTTGGGATCATCGTCATTCATCGCGGCGTCGTAGTCGGTCTTGGAGAAGAACACGCCGTTGGTTGGAGACGATGCGGTGGCGAGGTATTCAACCATGTAATCCGCGGCGGGCATCCCGCCCTGGTAGTTGGTGCCTCCGTCGTCAACGAAGGCGGCGGAGATGTTGCTGAGTTCTTCATCGCTCAGTGATTTGACGTACGCCTTGGATCCGAGGAGTCCTTGTTCTTCGCCTCCCCAGAGGGCGATGCGGATGGTGCGTTCTGGACGCACGCCGGATTCCATGATGATCCGCGCCGCTTCGGTCACGACGGCTGATCCGGTCGCGTTGTCCACGGCGCCCATCGAGCCCGGGCCGTCCCATGAATCGATGTGAGCGGAGATGATGACGACCTGCTCAGGGTACTTGGTCCCTGGGATGTCAGCGATGACGTTGTACAGCGGGAACGGGCCGGCGGTGAGCTTGTGATCGAGATCAAACTCGACCTCGATGTCGAGCCCCTCGCTCAGACGCGCGGTGATGAAATCGAAGTCGCTCTGTCGGATATTGACTTCTGCATCTACTGGGTAGTCCTTGAGCTCACGCTCGCGCCAGTTGTTCGCTGAGGTTGTCCAGACGCGCTCGTCCTTTGAGCTTGATACGAATCCAGCTGGGTTCTCTGCGAGGACCGCGGCGAGTGCTTCGACGCGGTCTTGCTCGATGCGTTCTTCTTCGCTGATGACGCTCGAGTCGCTGAGGCTGAACTCGATGGGGTATTCCTTCCCAGAGGAAGACACGGACACACCCGCGGCGGAGTCGCCGTCGAAGGTCATGGAGATGCTGGAGGTGCCCATCGAGTGGGTCCATTTGAACGAGAGGGTGTCGCCGTCGCGTGATGCGTTCTCGATCGGTCCCTCGGCGAACCCTTCGATGCTCATGTTTCCGGTGATCGAATCACCCGATTCGTCAATCGAGAATGTTGCAGGGATCTTCGAGCCGTTGTAATCGAACGAGCCTTCCCATGTGTTTCCCGATGCGGTTTGGGTGTCGATCTGCTGGACGCTCTTGTGCGTGCCGTTGCGGATCTCGTGGCGCTCGTCGAAACGATCACGCATCATGTATCCGGTCGAGCGGATGCCTCCGCGTCCGCCGTAGTCTGGTTCGATCATGACCCACGCGCCGGCGTAGCTGCCTTGGTTCGCGTTGTACTCGGACATGGTGGTGGGGAGGTACGCGACGTGTCCACTTACCGGGCCGTCGGTTCCTGGTGACCATGAGAGGGTGGAGAACTCCATTGAACGCATTTCCTTGCGTTCGCCGTCTTTGTCGATGGAGGTCGAGAAGATCTTGCCTGTGGATGGTCCGCGATCAAAGCGGGTCGCGAGGGTGCCGTACTGCTCCATGCGTGCGTTGTCGAGGCCCCATTCTTTGAGGTTGTTGGTTGCCCAGCGCTGCGCGTCTTGGAGACGTGTCGATCCGGTCAGGCGCGGCCCGTACTCCAGCGTGTAGACACGGAGGATGTCCATGATCTGCGAGTTGTACTTGCCTTCCTTGATGATCGCTCTGTTTGAGCGCGAGTCGGCCATCTTGATGTCCGGGACATCGACTTGTTTGCCGTCGATGATCGCGTAGCTCGATTGGCCGTAGTTTGAGCCGAGCATGTTCGGCGTGGATTCGCAGCCGGCGATAGTGAGTGCCAATCCCGTCGCGGCGATCAGCGTGCTTGTGATATGGAAACGGTTTGAGTTGATGGACATCAACGCTCCTCCAGTGGTCGAGTGAATAGACATGGATCGCGAGAGAATGGTCGCGACCATATGGATCATCTTACCAGATAGGGAGCGTAAAGATGCGACTGAGTCTCAACGAACAGACTCGATTTATTGCAGCGGCAGGCCCTTGCGTTTCCAGAGCGAGAGCAAGCGATCGAGCGTGATGGGTTCCCACATGCGTTTGTTGGACAAACGGACACGCATAAGCTCGCCTCGCGCGTTGAACTGGGCTGTGGACGGCGGCGAGTCTGGCGAAGACTTTGTCGTGATGTTCCAGAGTCCTGGAGACTGAGCGGGCTGCTCGGCGATGTCCCAGCGGAGGGTGACGGTGTTGGTGATGGGGTTGTACGCGTAGGAAGCGAAATCGCCTTGGAGTTTCTTGTGCGCGATCAATGGGCCGATCAGGTAGGACTGGACCTGCGTGATGTACCCTTCCTCAGGGATGAACGGCGACACAGTGCTCGGCGCTGCTTTGCCGTCCACAGAGGTGATGGACAGCTTCCCACCGATTCGAGCGCCGGTGACGGATGAGATCCGCGGCTCGCTCGCTTTGGTCCCTTTCTTCTGGGTCTCGTCTTTGAGGGTCATTTTGATGGTCCAGACTTCTTCTTCGCCGTCGAGAGACATGTAGAAGATGGCGCGGGAGTCGATGCGCATTCCTGAGTCCAGAGCCATGGAGTCGATCTGGACGAGGTATCCCAGCTTGCGGTCCTCGGCGTTCCACTTGTCGCGTTCTTTAGTGCCCAGTTCGCCTTTGTATCCGGACCAGGTGCGGACTCGGCGGTAGCCATGCTCGGTCGCGTCCATCTCGTCACCAGAAGCGGCGGGGGTGTAGAGGCGTTCCCAGCGCTCGCCTTTCTTTCCGGTGAGGACGGCGTCGTAGTCTTCGATGGTGAGCTGGTTGAGCAGCGATTGCATCGAGCTGAATCCTGCGGCTCGCTTGAGTGTCTCGGAGGACATTTCTTGCAGGTCCATGCTCGTGACGATCGTTTCGTACATCACGCGTCCGATCTCGAATCGCTCTTCGCTCGCTTCGATGGTGTAGTCGAACACGAGGAAGGTGTTTGGTTTGTGCGAGAAGATCGTCACGCCTCGGTAAACCGGTGGGGCGGCTTGGGTTCGTCCTCGGACTTTGATGTAGATCCGATGTCCGGTCCAGATCCCGGCTCTGAGCGAGGGCTGCTCAGATACAAGCTCGGAACCCGGGGTCTTGAGGAGCTGGTCGCGGATGCTCTGGGCGGCTTCGAGCGAGGTGAGGTCGGGATTGCTGGTCCGCTGTTCCTTGACGATGATGGTTCCCAGATCCGCTGGGAGCGCGATCCCGGTGCTGGTGGAGTTCCCGATCCGCACCGTCTCGGCTTGTGCGTTTTTGGGGAGATTGAGCGAGAGTCCGATCGAATCGATGGTGATCGGATCGATCTCCATCTCTGTGAGGTCGGGAGCGATCGGCTCGCCGGTTGATGTTTGGGCGATGGTCAGGGTGCACGCGATGCACATCAGGATCGCGATCAGGTGAGGGATTGGGCTGAGTCGTGGAGGGGTCATGGGGGAGCTCATGCTGGGGTATTCGTGAATTAGCAGATTCTGGTTTTATTGGATCTTGTACTCATCGGCGTATTGGCTGCTGAATATTGATAGCCATGAATGAGCGGATGGTTGACCTTCGAGGGTTGCGGGCTATGCTTCTCGTCCCGCTGGGAACTCTCAGAGGGCGGACGGAGCGGTCAGGAAGCTCCGATCCGGAACAAATGAAGACCAGGGCGTATCCGATGAGCCTGCTTGCCCATCGGATCATGAGATCTCAGCCGATTCACTCGGCTCGAACCAGACAGAGGTATACGCAGCATGACCGGTGGACGAATCCGAATCAGAATGGAAGCTTACGACCACATCGCCCTGGACGCTTCGGCGCGTGAGATTGTTGATCACGCAAAGCGCACCAACGCAAAGGTCAAGGGCCCCGTCCCGTTGCCAACCCGCATCGAGCGATACACCGTTCTGCGTGGTCCCTTTGTCGATAAGAAATCACGTGAGCAGTTCGAGATCCGCACGCACAAGCGCATCATCGATATCCACGAACCAAACGCACGCACCGTCGAAGCACTCAACCGCCTCGTCGTTCCAGCAGGTGTGTTTGTCAAGATCAAGGCATAACTGAACCAGGCCCGTCATTGCGGGTCTGTTTTTGTAGGTAGATTTGCAGTTTATACAAGACTTCCCCTGCTCGATGAGCATGAAGCGGTTTCCGCCCGAACGCGGAGATGAAGGACGAATGAAATGACCCAGCCAAGCAACAGCCCACACCTCCTCGGACAGAAACTCGGTATGACCCGCGTCTACAACGAGGACGGCGTGTCGCAGCCTGTGACGATCATCAAGATCGATACGCACACCATCACCCAGGTTCGTACTCCTGAGGTTGACGGCTACAGCGCGATCCAGCTCGCGACCGGCGACATCAAGCCTCGCAACTCGACCATGCCTCTGATTGGTCATGACGCGAAGGCGGGAGTGGCTCCTCGCCGCAAGCACTTCGAGACTCGTCTCCCAGAGGGCGCTGAGTCCGAGTACGAGCTCGGTCAGGAAGTCAACCTCTCGGTCTTCGAGGACGTCAAGTACGTTGACGTCATCGGCACCAGCAAGGGTAAGGGCTTCGCGGGTGGTATGAAGCGGTGGGGCTTTAAGGGTCAGCTCGCTTCCCACGGCGTTGAGCGGAAGCACCGCTCCCCTGGTTCGATCGGTGGACACGCGAATAACGCGGGTAAATCGGGCCGAATCAAAAAGGGTAAGAAAATGGGCGGTCACCACGGCGATAAGCGGATCACAGTCCGCTCGCTCGATGTGATCCGCGTTGACAGCGAAAACGGGCTGATTCTGGTCAAGGGACCAGTCCCTGGAGCGAACAAAGGCTGGGTCGAAGTGCGTCCAGCAACCAGATTGTACAAATCCAAAGCAGCGAATGCTTGATTTGGAGAATGTGGGGGTCAATGATCCCCTCCCCGTTCAGATCCTTGATCTGGACATCGTTCGGTAAGTCGCACTTTGAGCGAAACTGCCGAGAACAACAAGTCATTGACCCGGCCTATTGGTCGGGATCCAATGCCGAGTCAAATCAGTGGTTCTGAGCATCTCTGACGAGGTGGCGTAAGCAATACTCAGCATCCTGATGAGGCATGTGAGCCAGTCGATCGGAATCGGCAGGTTGAACGAAGGCGTACGGCGAGGTAAAGACCAATGGATGTCCCCGTCTACACAATGAGTGGCGAGTCCGCAGGCACCATGTCTGTCGATGAGATCGCACTCGGCGAGACAATCAACGCAGACCTGATCAAGCAGGCGTTCGTGATGTACCACGCGAACCAGCGTCAGGGTTCGGCGCGCTCCAAGACGCGCTCGATGGGCTCGTTGACCGGCAAGAAAATGTACAAGCAAAAAGGTACGGGCAACGCTCGCCACGGCGACAAGAAAGCCCCGATCTTCCGCGGTGGTGGACACGCAAAGGCCAAGCGTCGCACGCGTGAGGACTACCACAAGAGCATGCCAATCAAGATGCGTCGCAAAGCGAACCGCAACGCGCTGCTCGCTAAGCTCGTAGACCAGGAAGTCAAGGTCATTGACGGCCTGACCTTCGACGCTCCAAAGACCAAGGCATTCAAAGACTTCCTCAGCAACATTGGGATCGACAAGTCCGCGCTGCTCGCGCTGTCTCCTGACGCTGAGAAGAGCAAGAACGCTCGTCTGAGTGCTCGCAACATCGAAGGTGTCGCGATGTGCAAAGCAGACCAGCTCAATGCATACGAGATGCTCAACAATCGTTACCTCGTGATCGACAAGGCTGATCTCGAAGCATGGCTCACCGGGCCGAGCTCGCAGACCGGCAAGATCGTCCGGAATGAAGGAGGGCAGGCGTAATGCTCGAGCCACACTACATTCTTCGTAAACCAATCCTGACCGAGAAGAGCACGGAACGCATGGAAGAAGCGAACGTGTACGCATTCGAGGTCGATCGTCGTGCAACCAAGGATGACATCAAAGCCGCTGTTGAAAAAGCGTACGGTGTCAAGGTTGTCAAGATTAACACGCAAGTCCGCAAGGGTGGATCTCGCCGCTTCCGCTACGGCACTGTTGCCGATTCAAGCTGGAAGCGTGCCATGGTTCGCATCGCTGATGGAGACGCCATCGAGCTCTTCTGAGTTTGATGAGAAAGGGATAGCAAGCTATGGCCATTCGAGTCTATAAACCAACCAGCGCCGGGCGACGCAACGCGTCGGTGAACCTCAACGAGGCAGTCACCAAGAAGACCCCTGAGAAGTCGCTGCTGAAGCCTTTGTCCAAGAAGGGTGGTCGCAACCACCAGGGCAAGATCACTGTCCGCGGTCGTGGTGGGGGCGCGAAGCGCATGTACCGCCAGATCGACTTTGCTCGTCGCGACCGCGATGGGATCGTCGGGACTGTCAAGGGTATCGAGTACGATCCAAACCGCAGCTGCCACATCGCGCTCATCGAGTACGCGGACGGCGTCAAGCGGTACATCCTCGCTCCGAACAAGCTGACCGATGGGGACACCGTCGAGAGCTCCTCGAGCGAGGCAATCGAGCCGAGCATCGGCGCTTGCATGCAGCTCAAGCACATCCCATCGGGTATGAACGTGCACTGCATCGAGCTGCGTCCAGGCGGCGGCGGCAAGCTCTGCCGCAGTGCTGGCATGTCGGCACGTCTGACCAATAAAGAAGAGAAGTACGCGACGCTGGTGATGCCGTCAGGCGAAACCCGCCGCGTGCCAATCGAGTGCCGTGCAACCATCGGTGTTGTCGGTAACTCCGATCACCAGAACCGTCGTCTGGGTAAAGCGGGTATCTCGCGTCACCTCGGACGTCGTCCAAAGACCCGTGGTGTGGCGATGAGCCACCACGCTCACCCGCTGGGTGGTGGTGATGGTCGCAGTAAGGGTGGTCGTGCACCAGTGAGCAAGTCGGGCACCTTCTCGAAGGGTGGCGGCACTCGGAACCGGAAGAAGCCGTCGCAGGATCTCATCATCCGCCGTCGCAAGAGCAAGCGTTACGGGCAGCTTAAGTAAGCATATAAGGATTAGAAGATGTCAAGAAGTCTCAAAAAAGGTCCATATGTCGATGAGAAGCTCTACCGCAAGGTGGAGAAGCTCGAAGCTGCCGGCGAGAAGAAGCCCATCAAAACATGGGCTCGCGCATGCACGGTGGTCCCAGAGTTCATCGGGCACACCTTTCAGGTCCACAACGGACGCTCGTTCATCGACGTGTTCGTGACTGAGGACATGGTCGGACACAAGCTCGGCGAGTTCTCCAACACCCGCACCTTCCGTGGTCACACGAACAAGAAGGAAGGGCTCAAGTCACGCTAATGCGATGACAAAGGGATAAAGCCATGAAACTTAGATCAGACGAACTCAAGAAACGCGCAGCACAGGTCGGCGTGACCGAAGAACAGCTTGTTCAAGCGGTCGCTGGTCGCTCGCTCAGCGAGAAAGCCGCGGGCTCGGCAGTCAAGAACTGGCTCGCAGGTCGCGATCACCCACGCTGTCGCAAAGCAGATATCGAAGCACTCGCCACCGCGGTTGGGTGCCTCCCGAAGGACATCTCCAAGTTCACCTCTCAGGTCCGCAACCATCGCGGGAGCCAGAAGAAGGCGAAGCTGGTTGTTGACATGATCCGCGGCAAGTCGCTCGATCAAGCAACCCAGATGCTCCAGTTCTCGACCAAGCGTGCATCCGTGAACATCGGGAAAGCACTCCTCGCGGCTCAGGCAGATGCTGAGCAGCTCGGTGCAGACACTGGTGAGCTCTTTGTGTGCGAAGCAACCGTTGATCGTGCAACCCACATCAAACGGTTCCGCCCAAAAGATCGCGGCCGTGCACACCCAATCCTCAAGCGTACAAGCCACATTACTGTATCAGTTCAGGAGCGTAGCTAATGGGACAAAAAAGTCATCCATTCGGACTTCGACTCGGAATCACGGAAGCTCACCGCTCACGCTGGTACGCTCCTAAGGCTCTCTACGGCGAACTGCTCGTCGAAGACGAGAAGATCCGTCAGTACCTCGACAAGCGTCTGAACCAGACCCCTCCGAGCGCGTCAGTTTCGGACATCCACATCGAGCGTACTCGTGAAGAACTCAAGATCATCGTCCGGACCGCTCGTCCTGGTATCGTGATCGGGCCGAAGGGTTCTGAGATCGATCGCATGACCGAAGAGCTCCGCTACATGACCGGTCGTAAGGTCGCGATCTCGGTTGTTGAGATCCGTGAGCCTGACCTTGATGCACAGCTCGTCGCTGACGGGATCGCTGAGCAGCTCAAGAAGCGTATGGGTTTCCGCCGCGTCCTCAAGATGCGTGCTGAGAACGTCATGAACGCTGGTGCTCAGGGTGTCAAGATCCAGGTCGCTGGTCGTCTGGGCGGTGCTGAAATGAGCCGTCGTCTGGACGTTCGTTTGGGTTCGCTCCCGCTCTCAACGCTTCAAGCGAACATCAACTACGGCTTCTCTGAGAGTCACACCACTTACGGAGTTCTGGGCGTCAAGGTCTGGATCTATAAGGGTGAGTACTCGACAGCTGAAGAAGAGAATCAATCAAACGCGGCAGGTGCCCGCGCCCGTGCTCGGGGACGTCGTTAATCAACGGCTGATCCAAGCGGTTATTTGTAAAGTAAAAGGACTCAGATATGCCTCCTTATAAAATACCAAAGCGTGTGAAGCACCGCAAAGAGTTCCGCCGTCGTCGCGATCGCAAAGCGACCAAGGGCAACTACGTCGCGTTCGGTGAGTTCGGTCTGCAGGCCCTCGAGGGCTGCTGGCTCAAGAGCAACTGTATCGAAGCGGGCCGTGTGACTTGTCAGCACTTCCTCAAGCGTGAGGGCAAGCTGTTCATCCGCGTCTTCCCGGACAAGCCGATCTCCAAGAAGCCACTCGAAACCCGCATGGGTAAGGGTAAGGCAGAGGTCGATTACTGGGCGGCACGGGTCAAGCCTGGCACGATCCTGTACGAGCTCGCTGGTGTCAGTGAGGTCCGTGCACGTGGCGCGTTCGCTCGCGTGGCAATGAAGATGCCGATCAAGTGTCGGATGGTCAACCGTCGGATCGAGGCATAAGGGGCTGATGATGACTGGTGCAGAAGTAAGAGCTTTGAAAGATGAAGAGATCGTGGTCGAGCTCGGCCGCCTCCGTAGTTCGCTGCTTGCGATGCGGAGCAAGAGCGTGACCGAGAAGATCGAAGACACCACGCAGTTCGGCAAAATCCGCAAGGACATTGCAAGACTCCTGACCGAGCAGACCGCTCGGAACAACAAAGACTCCTGAGGAAGACCATGAGCAATACCGAAACAAAGGGTGCAAAGATTGGTGTAGTGGAAACCGATGCTCGGGACAAGTCCCGCAAGGTCGTGATCCACTACAAGGCTCCGCACCCTAAGTATGGCAAGTTTGTGAGCAAGCGCACTGTGATGCATGTTCATGATGAAAACAATGAGTCGCATACAGGCGACGTGGTCGAGATCGTGCAGTGTCGCCCGATCTCGAAAACCAAGAGCTGGAAAATCTCGAAGATTATCGAGAAACGCAGCGTGTGATCAGACCCCTCGGCATGACGTCGAGGTTTAGGAAGAAGGCAGGGCAAAATGCTCCAGCAAGAATCCAGATGTGAAGTCGCGGACAACTCAGGCGCCAAGATCGCCTACGTTATCCGTGTGTACGGCGGATCAACCCGTCGCGATGGACAGACCCGTCGTCAGGCATTCGTCGGCGACAAGGTTCTCGTCAGTGTCAAGAAGGCGCTGCCGGGATCTGAGGTCAAGACCGGTGAGAAGTACAAGGCAGTCCTTGTGCGTACCGCCAAGCCAACGCGCCGTAAGGATGGTTCGTATGTGAAGTTCGACTCGACCGCGGTCGTCCTCATCAACGATGACGGCAACCCGAAGGGCACCCGCATCTTCGGTCCGGTCGCCCGCGAGCTCCGCGAACGCAACTACATGAAGATCGTGTCCCTGGCACCGGAGGTCGTGTGATGCCAAAGCATATTCGAACAGGCGATCAGGTCATCGTGACTTCGGGAGACCACAAGGGTCAGACCGGTGAAGTCATCAAGATCCTGAACAAGTCCGACAAGGTCATTGTCAAAGGTATCAACGTCAAGACCCGGCACGTCCGTCCGACCCAGATCAACCCAAAGGGTGGTGTGGTCAACAAGGAAATGCCAATGCACATCTCCAACGTCAGCCCCGTCGTAGACGGAAAGCCGACACGTGTGCGTTTCGAGACCCAGAAGGATGGCTCCAAGAACCGTGTAGCGGTTCGTGGCGGCAAGTCGCTCGGTCAGGTCAGCGGGCCAAAATCGTAAGTCAAGATACACAGTCCTCAGCACTTCGCTGAGAACCAAACGGCGGATAAGTCATGGCGAAGAAAGACAAGTTCGATCAAGAAACACTCGACGCTGCGATGCAGGTGAACAAGCCTCGCATGCAGTCGATGTTCATGGACACTGTGCGTCCAAAGATTGCACAAGAGTTCGGGATCAAGAACACAATGGCGATGCCAAAGCTCGAGAAGATCACGCTGAACGTCAACGTTGGTCGTCACCTCGACGGCACCAAGGTTCCCAACAACGTTCGTGAAGCCGTGATCCACACGCTGACCACGATTACTGGTCAGAAGCCTGTGAAGATCGCAGCGAAGAAGTCCGTCTCGAACTTTAAAGTGCGTGAGGGCTACGAGACGGCTTTCAAGGTGACGCTCCGCCGTGATCACATGTGGCACTTCCTCGATCGTCTGATCAACCTCGCGACCCCTCGTATCAAGGACTTCCGTGGTCTGAACGACAAGTCGTTCGATCGCCAGGGCAGCTACTCGATGGGTCTGACCGAGCAGGGAGTCTTCCCTGAGATCAACATGGCAGAGCAGAACTTCACCCATGGTATGAACATCAACTTCTCATTCAGCAACTCCGATCCAAAGCTGAGCCGATTCGTGCTCGCAGAGCTCGGGATGCCTTTCAAGAAACCCGAAGCGAAGAAGTGAGAGAGGAAGGACTGAGTAATGGCTAGAAAGTGTCAAGTCGTCAAGAGCAACAAGACCCCGAAGTACCCAACCCGTCACGTTCGTCGTTGTGAACTGACCGGTCGTGCACGCGGCGTCTACCGCAAGTTCCGCATCTCACGCATCATGCTCCGCAAGCTCGCGCTTGAGGGCAAGATCCCAGGGATGCGCAAGGCAAGCTGGTAAGCCGGAAGCTCAACAACGAATGCCCCAGGGCACAGGAATGATTAAGTGCGGGCTCACGATTGTGAGTCAGAACGCAAGAAAAGGTAGAACACGATGACGATCAGTGATCCAGTCGCAGACATGTTGACCCGAATCCGCAACGCGACGCGTAACCGCGCCAAGAGCGTTGTGTGCCTCAACAACAAGGTGTGCCGCGGTGTTGCCGAGGTCCTCAAGACCGAGGGCTACATCAACGGCTACGAAGTCGTTGAAGACAAGAAGCAGGGCACCATCCACATCGATCTGAAGTACGGCCCACGCGGCGAGGTACTCATCCACGAACTCAAGCGGATGAGCAAGCCGGGATGCCGAGTCTACAAGTCGATGGACAAGATCCCAGCCCCGATGCAGGGTCTTGGAATCTCGATCGTATCAACCAGTCACGGCGTGCTCTCTGACAGAGCCTGTCGCAAGGAAGGTGTCGGCGGAGAGCTCCTCTGCGTCGTCAGCTAAACGTTAAGAATAGGAACAGTCGGCTGGAATCCCCGGTCAGTAGACACCGGACGACGACGACAGCACGAAAGGAAACGAACAATGTCCCGACTCGGTAAAAAACCAATCCATGTCCCGTCAGGCGTGAAGGTGAACATCGCCGGACGCAAGATCTCTGTCGAAGGTCCAAAGGGCTCGCTGAGCTTTGAGCACCGTCCAGAGGTTCAGGTTGCCTTCGATGAAGACAGCAAAGTGGTCAACGTCTCGGTCGACGAGAAGCTGCTCGCTGAGGATCGCGCCAACCGCGCGTACTGGGGCACCACGCGTTCGTTGATCGACAACATGATGGTCGGCGTCACCCAAGGCTACGAGAAGAAGCTGCAGATCGTCGGTGTCGGTTGGACCGGTACTGTCAACGGCAACAAGCTCGCACTCAAGGTCGGATACGCCAACACCATCGAGATGCCAATCCCAGAAGGCGTCACAGTCGTCGCTGAAAAGCAGCTCGTTACTGTGACCGGTGCTGACAAGCAAGCGGTGGGGCACTTCGCTGCTTCCGTCCGTGCGAAGAAGAAGCCAGAGCCTTACAACGGCAAGGGTATCAAGTACCTCGACGAGGTCATCGCACGCAAGCAAGGTAAGGCATTCGGTAACTAATCTGAACGGTCGCATAGATCGCATGAAGCGATCGTGAGGTTGAAGAAATGAACAAGAATAAAGCAAAGCAAGTCCGCCGACTGAAGCGAAAGATCGGCATCCGCAAGCGCATCGTCGGGACCCCCGAGCGTCCGCGTCTGGCGATCTACCGTTCGCTGAACCACATGTACGCCCAGGTCATCGATGACATGGCCGGGAAGACCCTGGTCAGCGCCTCGACCAAGGACAAGGGTGTCAAGGTTGCGAGCTCAACGGGCAACTCGGAAGCAGCGAAAGCGGTCGGTTCCGCACTCGCTGAGCGTGCGAAGAAGGCGGGCATCGAAGCCGTCGTCTTTGATCGCGGCGGATTCAAATACCATGGTCGAGTCAAGGCCTTTGCAGACGCTGCTCGTGAGAGCGGCCTGAAGTTCTAATCGAAAGAGATACCACAATGGCAGATATGCTCGAAGAATCAAAGTCAATCGAATCGCATACCGTCGGTATTTTCCGTACGGCAGCGACCGTTAAGGGTGGTCGTCGCTTCAGCTTCGGCGCACTGGTCGTTTGCGGTGATCGCAAAGGCAAAATCGGCTACGGCTACGCGAAGAGCCCCGAAGTCCCGACCGCTATCGAGAAGGCAGAGAAGCATGCTCGTTTGAACATGATCTCCTTCCCGATGACCGGCACCACGCTCCCGCACGAGACCATCGGTCGCGCCTGTGCGAGCCGCGTGATCCTCGTTCCAGCTTCACCTGGTACAGGTGTTGTTGCGGGCGGTACCGTCCGTGCGGTCCTCGAGATGGCTGGTGTGACCGACTGTCTCACCAAGTCCACCGGTTCGAACTCCAAGATCAACACCGTTCGTGCGATCTTCGATGGTCTGAGCCAACTCCGCACCCGCGAGCAGATCGCGGAACTCCGCGGCGTTGAGATCGAGACCTCGGACATCGAAGAGCGTGTCAAGCGCGGACAGCGGTTCATGCCTGCTCAGTCCGAAGGCGAGAAAATGGCTGCACCAGTCAACACCATCGGTCAAGACCGTGGCCGCGGCGGACGCGGTGGTCGTGGCGGCGGTGGGGGTCGTGGCGGTCGTGGCGGCGGACGCGGACGCGAGGATGCACCGAAGACCGATGCACCAACGGCAGACGCACCAGCCGAGTCAAATCCAGAGAACGCAAGCTAACCAACAGCAATTCAACAGCATGTGCAGCAGCACATGCTCCGGGAGTAACCGGTCATGATGATTCACGAAGTTACCGCAATGGCGGGCAAGTACAAGCAACGCAAACGCATCGGCCGCGGTGTCGGTTCGGGCAACGGCAAGACCTCGGGACGTGGTCACAAGGGTGCCGGTGCACGCCGTGGTTACTCCAAGCTCTACCAGTTTGAGGGTGGCCAGATGCCGTTCTTCCGTCGCATGCCGAAGTTTGGCTTCTCCAATGCCAACTTCAAGACCAAGTTCTGGATTGTAAACCTCTCGGCGATCGTCGAGCACGCGGACTTCAAGTCCGGCGGCACCATCGATCAGAAGTCACTCATCCAAGCGGGTCTAGTCCGTGACGATTCCCGCGACCTCAAGGTCCTGGGTGATCTTCCAGACGGTACCGATTCACTGAGCGTCAAGCTCGACGTGACCGCAAACCGCGTCACCGCATCGGCTCGCAAGCTGATCGAGGATGCAGGCGGCAAGGTCAACGAACTCGGAACACGCCGCGACCGCGTCCGTGGTATCGACCGAAACTCGGGCGACAACACTCCGAAGAACCTGACGAAGAAGCTCAAGAAGCAAGAATGGCACCGCAAGCGCGACGAGGCGTTCGCTCGTGGCGAGGTGCTCAAGAAGAAGTAAGCTCATCGAGCTCGAGGGCAGAAAACACGCCGGGGTCGATCAACCGCTGAACGATGGGAATACGATCCCCGATCACGGATGATCGGCCCCGTCTTTGAAACCTGAACCCGAGATCGGGGTTTACGCCGATTCGTGACGTACGGAGTTACCAAGCATGCTCATCCAGACCATCATGAATGTCTTCCGGATCCCGGAGCTGCGGAACAAGATCCTGTTTACCATCGGGATGCTCGCGGTGTACCGCATCGGTTTCTGGATCCCAGTGCCGGGTGTGGATCAGGGCGCGCTGACCTCATTCTTTGAGCAGCAAGCCGCGTCTGGTTCCGCAGCGGGTCGTCTCTCTCAGTATGTCGCGATCTTCTCTGGTGGTTCGTTCGGACAGTCCACGATCTTCGGTCTGGGGATCATGCCGTACATTACCGCTGCGATTATCTTCCAGCTCTTCCAAGGCGTTTCACCTCAGCTCAAGAAGCTCAAAGACGAGGGGCCGACCGGTTACGCGAAGATCCAGGAATGGACACGCTATACAACGGTTGGGCTATGTCTTGTGCAAGCCGTTGGCTGGTTGACCTACATCACCCGCTCCGGACTTGTCTACGAAGCATGGGCCAACAACCCGCTCTGGTGGGTCATGGCGATTTCGGCACTGACCGCAGGCACCATCTTCCTGATGTGGCTCGGCGAGCAGATCGATCGCTTCGGTATCGGTAACGGCGTCTCGCTGATCATCATGGCGGGCATCCTCACCGGCATGCCGGGCGCGGTCATCAGCGTCATGAGCAACTTCGACGCTGCAGATCCAAACAAGATGGGCTGGATGGGGCTGATCCTCCTGCTCTTCGGATTCGTCCTGGTCGTTGCGGGCTCAGTCCTACTCACCGTTGCTCAGCGGCGCATCCCAGTGCAGCAAGCGAAACACACGCGCGGCAAGCGGACCTTCGGTGGTCAGAAGAGCTACCTCCCCCTCAAAGTCAACCACGGCGGCGTGATGCCGATCATCTTCGCGTCATCGTTGATGATCTTTCCATCGGTCGTCTTCAGTGCTCTGATGGACCAAGCTCAGAACGCGAACGCGACGGGCTGGTGGGTCGGTCTGGTTGGTTGGCTCAGCAACAACTTCCAGATGGGTGCTTATCCGTACATCCTGCTCTACATCGTGATGGTCTACTTCTTCAGCTACTTCTGGATCACAGTCCAGTTCAACCCTGAAGAGATGTCCAAGCAGCTCCGCGACCACGGCTCGTTCATCCCTGGACTGCGTCCCGGCCCTCGTACCGCGGAGTACCTCGAAGCGGTTATGGAACGGATCACCTATGTCGGTGCGGCATTCCTCGCGGTCATCGCGGTGCTCCCGATGGTCGTCAATACTCAACTCAAAGTGGACTTCGTGGTCTCCCAGTTCTTGGGTGGCACGGGTCTGCTCATTGTGGTCTCGGTGGCGTTGGACTTCCTCCAGCGGGTCGAGGCCAACCTCCTCATGCGGAACTATGACGGATTCTTGGGTGACAGCGACCCAGGAGAAGGCCGGAACCACTGAGGTATTTTGGGCCCTGTACGGGCGGAATTTCGCGTTTCTTGACCCATGCCGGGGATTGAACGCTCTATTTGCAAGGTCTTGGAAAGCCGGTGGATGACACACCGTGTTGACAGGCCTAATATCATGACCCGCGTTTTTGCAAGAGCAAATCGTGGTTCGATCGTAGAAACCCGACCGGTTGTACCGGTTTCAGACTTCGCCAATGAGCGGCGAAGGAGGACAAGATGAAAGTTTCATCCAGCGTCAAGCGTCGCTCGAAAGACTGCCAAGTCGTTCGTCGTAAAGGCAAAGTCTTTATCATCAACAAGAAGAACCCACGTTTTAAGCAGCGTCAAGGCTGAGAAACGTACACAGTGAACCATCGGCTGCGTCAATGATGAACGCAGCGAACTGCCCGGCACTACGCCGGGATGACAGGAGAAGCCCGTGCCCCGTATCGCAGGTGTAGACATTCCGGAACGCAAGAAGATCTTTTACTCCTTGCAGTACATTCACGGCATCGGCAACAAGTACGCCGGTGACATCCTTACCGAAGCCGGTATCAATCCGGACACCAAGGCGGCTGACCTGTCGGAGACCGAAGTCTCGACACTGAACTCCATCGTCGATGGCAGCTACCTCGTCGAAGGTGCACTGCGTCGTCAGGTGCAACAGAACATCTCGCGTCTGCGTGAGATCCGTTCGTACCGAGGCGAGCGTCACCGTGCGGGTCTCCCGACTCGCGGCCAGCGCACCCGCTGTAACGCTCGCACCCGTAAGGGCAAGAAGCGGACCGTTGCAGGCAAGAAGGGCGTCAAGGGCTAAACAGCTTTGTATTTCATGGGTTGCCACCAAACCGGTGGCAACCCATTTTCAGTATTCGATTTCCAACAACCTATTTTCGCAAGGTTCCAGCCCTTCCAAGGGATTCAGTCAAGTGGAACCGTCAGGAGCGATTGAAGCATGGCAAAGAAGCAGAAGAAGATCCGCAAGGGCGTCACTCGTGGAATCGCGCACATCAAAGCGACCCACAACAACACCCTCATCACTGTCACCGACACCAACGGCGAAGCCCTCGCTTGGGACTCCGCGGGAACCATCGGGTTCAAGGGTGCTCGTAAGGCGACCCCGTTCGCGGCTACGCGTGCAGGCGAGCAGGTCGGACAGAAGGTCCGCAAGATGGGCATGAGCGAGATCGAGGTCAAGATCACCGGCGCTGGTGCTGGACGTGAGAACGCTGTGTCGGGTCTCGCATCGACTGGTCTCCGCGTGACTGCGATTGAAGACCACACCCCAGTCCCTCACAACGGCTGCCGTCCAAAGAAGAAGCGCCGCGTCTAATACAGACCGGCACAAAGCCCCGGTTCGCGTCGGGGTTTGTCATAGAAACAGTCTTTCGCGGAAAGAAAGAGCGACGCCGACAGCAGCAGGGCGTCAATCTGTGAACCGCGTGAAGAATCAGGACCCCCAAGTCCCTGCTGCGGAGAATTGAATCATGCGTGTACGCTGGCGCGGGCTCGAACTGCCCTCCCGGGTAACCCCGGACGAAAAATTCAAAGCCGACACCTTCGGTCGTTTCACCATCGAACCATTCGAGCGTGGTATGGGTACGACCATCGGCAACTCGCTGCGTCGGATCCTGCTTTCCTCGCTGGAAGGCGCATCCGTCACGGCTGTCAAGATCAACGGTGCCGAGCATGAGTTCACCTCGATGGAAGGCGTCCTCGAGGACACCACCGACATCATCCTGAACATCAAGAACCTGATCGTTAAACTCGATGGCGATCAGCCACGTGTCATGAAGCTCGCTGCTCAAGGTCCAGGTGAAGTCACCGCGGACCTGATCGAAGCGGACACCAATGTCACGATCGTCAACAAAGACCTCGTCATCGCGACGCTGACCGAAGCGGTCCCGTTCGAGATGGAGATCCATGTCAACAAGGGACGCGGGTACATCCCGGTCGCTGAGCAGGACCTCAAGAACGAGGACCAGGAGATCGGCGTCATCCCTGTCGACGCGATCTACTCACCTGTTCAGCGTGTCCGCTACCAGGTCGAAAACACCCGCGTGGGTCAGAAGACCAACTACGACAAGCTGATCATGGAGATCTGGACCGACGGCACCGTCACTCCGGAGATGGCGATGGTCGAGTCGGGCAAGATCCTCCGCAAGCACCTCAACCCATTCGTTCAGTACTTCGAGCTCGGCGACGAGCGTGTCTCCGAGAATGCGGCTGCAGCAGCAGGCGTAGACGAGGAGCTGATCCGCAAGCTCAACATGCCAACCGAGCAGCTCGATCTGTCGGTGCGTGCGAGCAACTGCCTCGAGTCGGCGCGTCTGGACACTGTTGCACAGCTGGTTGTGATGACCGAGCCGGAACTGCTCAAGCTCCGCTCGTTCGGACGTACCTCGCTGCGTGAAGTGAAGCGTAAGCTTCTTGATATCGATCTTGACCTCGGGATGGAACTCCCAGAGGGATACACAATCAATCAGTAAGCGTGAGCTGCTGATCAGGAATACACCCAACGCGACGCGGTGAGCGCGTCGCTGAATGAGAAGGAACCGAGTCATGCGTCACCGCAAAGCCGGATTCAAACTGGGCCGCACCACCGCGCATCGCCAAGCGATGCTCCGTAACATGGCGGCAAGTCTCTTTGAGCATGGTCAGATCACGACGACCGTGACCAAGGCCAAAGCGCTTCAGCCGTTCGTTGAGAAGATCGTGACCAAGGCCAAGCGTGGTGATCTCCACGCACGCCGTCAGGTTGTCGCGATGCTCGGTCAGGACCGCCGTGCGTTCGCTTGGGCGCATATCCCCAAGGGAGCGACCGACGAGCAGCGCGAGTCGATCGAAGAGCAACGCGAGTTCACCGAGGGATTCTTTGATATCCCCGACTCAGACGAGATCGAGCGCAACCGCTACGGCGAGATCCGCAAGGCACCTCGCATCGTGAAGCACATCTTTGACAATGTCGCTCCACGCTTCGAAGACCGCGCTGGTGGATACACCCGCATCGTCAAGCTCGGTGTCAACCGTCTCGGTGACGCGGCTCCGCTGTGTGTGATCCAGTTCGTTGGTAACGAGGAAGGCCCCGAGATCGGTGGTCAGCCAAGCTCCCGCCGTCGTACTGCGGATCGTCGTACCGCGTTTGCTGCAAAGCTCCGCAAGGACACCGCGAAGCCAGAAGCAGCTGTTTCTGAGGCACCTGTCGAGGATGCACCAGCGGCTGAAGAAGGCGGCTCTGAAGAAGAGTCATGATCCACTCACTATGAGCGGCATCAACATTTCCTGACTATCCTTACACTGTCCGCAATCCGGGCAGTGTTTTTTATTGAACCACCCTCGAATCCACGATCAAAGTACCATGCTTGACACCCTCAACGAGATTGAATCATCCGCATTGTCCGAGCTTGAGTCCGTCGCGGATGCCGGGAGCTTGGAGTCCTGGCGGATCGCGTACATCGGAACCAAGGGGCGCATGCGCAGCGTGATGCCGATGATGAAGGATGTCCCCAAGGAGCAGAAGGGGCAGGTCGGCAAGCGTCTCAACGAGGTCAAAACCGCACTAGAGACCGCGTTTGAGACCAAGCAGGCATCGCTTGGAGACGGCGGGGCCGTGGCGCAATCCGGACCTCAGATAGACCTCACCGAGCCGGGCTTGGTTGAGTCGTCGTCGGTTGGTCGTCGTCACATCATCCCGCGTGTTCGCGACGAGCTTGTCGAGATCTTCGCACGCATGGGATTCGATGTTGCGCAGGGACCAGAGCTCGAGGACGACGAGCATAACTTCGTCAAGCTCAATATCCCGCCGGCACACCCCGCGCGTGATCCGATCGACAATTTCTATGTCGATAATCCAAACGAGGTCCAGACCCCTCGGATGCTCCGCTCGCAGACTTCAACGGTGCAGATCCGGACGATGTCCAAGATCGTCGCTGAGGGCAAGACGCCTCCGATCAAGATTGTTTCTCCTGGTCGCGTGTACCGTCCGGACACAGTGGACGCGACGCACTCGTTCATGTTCCACCAGATCGAGGGGCTCTACGTCGATCGCGGCGTCTCGATGGCGGACCTCAAGACCACGCTCCTCCAGTTCGCGCACGCGTACTTCGGGGATGATGCAGAGATCCGCTTGCGTCCGAGCTTCTTCCCGTTCACCGAACCCAGCGCGGAGTTCGATATGAAGATCGCGCTCAAGCCGGGCGAGGATCCCAAGTGGATCGAACTTGGTGGCTGCGGCATGGTCGATCCGAACGTGCTGAAAGCGTGCGGGCTCGATCCCGAAGAATGGACAGGGTTCGCGTTCGGGTTCGGCATCGAACGCATCGCGATGGGCAAGTACGGCATCCCCGATATCCGCATGCTCTTCGAGAACGATGTCCGCTTCCTGCAACGCGTCTGACGCTCAGCAGTAGCACAATCAAAGCTCGTGAAAGGGGTCTCACATGAATGATCAACTGACGGAACCCATCGATTCGTACGAGGACGACCTGTTCGCGGGGCCGCCCCCTGCGTGGCCGAAATGGATCGGTGGTCTCGCGATCGCGTGGGGGGCGCTGATGCTCACCTGTACCGGCTTCGGATTGGTCATGCTCCCGATGCAGGGCAAGTTCATTGCTCCGTTGATCGAGGGCGCCCCGATGCCGGACGCGTTCATCGTCAAGCCAATGGACTGGGCGTTCATGGGCATCGGTCTGGTCATGACCTTCTTCCTCTTGTTCGGCGGGATCTTCTGCGTGATGCGGAATCCGCTGAGCCGACTGCTGATCCTGATCTGGGCGATCCCCTCGATCCCGATGTCGCTGTATAGCTACAAGACGCAGATGGATAAGCAAGCGTCGCTGCAGGAATGGGCTCAGCAGTATCCCGACACCCAGTACGCGCAGATGCTGGCCCAGTCCGGAGCGACGGGGCAGCAGATCGGTCAGATCATCGGACTGGTCCTCACCATCCTGCTGGGCGTGGTCGTCCCGGCGTTCTTCATCATCTGGTTCGGTTTCATCAAAACCAAACCTGAGCAGATGACCGGGTCTGAAGAAGTTATTGCGTAACGCTCGCGGCCGCATTCAGACGATCATCACTGAGTCCACATCCGCTTCGGGATCTGGTATTATGCTCCGGAGGTGATCCCATGCCATTTCTTCGGCTCGTCATTGCGGTCTGTCTGTTGATGATCTCGGGGTGCGTCCTCATCGGACAGGGATCGCTCCGCGATCAATCCGAACCCCACACCACCGAGCACGGCTTGTGGATCACGCGATGGGACTATCAGAATCCTCAGGATATCCGTCGAGCGATCGCCGACGCGGCGTCGATCGGGATCACCGATGTGTATTGGCAGGTCCGCGGGCAAGCGGACGCGTACTTCCCCTCAAAACAAGAGCCCTGGGGGTTTGAACTGCTCAAGTACAACCCGAATCCACCAAGCTTTGATCCGCTGCAGATCGCGATCGATGAATGCAAGAGCCGCAAACTCCGGATTCACGCGTGGGTCAATGTAATGCCGCTGTGGAGGGGCAAGGAGCCTCCCAAGGACCGGACCCATATCTACCACACGCATCCCGAGTGGCGCCTCCGCGACGAGAACGGCACGGTCCAGACCCTCCATGATGGGTACGTCGTCGTTAACCCGGTCCTCGATCAGGTGCACGATCACATCGTGGGGGTGATCCGAGATGTCGTGAAACGCTACGACATCGACGGCGTGCATCTTGACTACGTCCGCTACCTCGCGGATGAGGTAAAAGACTCGCAGCTCATGCCCGGCGATCCGGTCAGTCGATCGCTGTACGCGAAGCAGACCGGGAAGAGTTCGGTGGCGTCAGAGATTGATCGCGTCCATTACAAGCGTTGGATCGCGTCGCGGATCACGAGGTTGGTCGAGCGGATCGAGCAGGAGTCCATCAGCAACAAGCGTGGGGTTCGGCTCAGTGCCGCGGTCTGGCGTCGTCCGGATCTTGCGAGCGATCGGTACCTGCAGGACGCCGCGCAGTGGGTGGGCAGCGGATCGATGGACGCGATCATGCCGATGATCTACACGGACAAGGACGATCAGTACCGCTCGGACCTCGCGTCCTGGCAAGCGGTGGTCGAGCAGCGACGCGTCGTTCCTGGGATCGGTGTGTACAAGCACAACCAGCCCTCGCAGACGCTGTATCAGACCGCGATCGGTGATCCCAAGCGGTTCGGGGTCTTCGCGTACGCCTCGCTGTTTGAGTCTCCGAATCCCGATCAGAAGAAAGACGGCGAATCGGTCCGGCTCCGCAGGGCGCATCGCGAGGCGCTCGCGGACCTGATCCAGCGAATCCGCCAGCCATGAGTGAGATCGTCGGGATCGATATCGGTGGCACTTCGGTCAAAGCCGTGGCTCTGGGTGAGGGGGGGGCTCCGCGAGCGACCGCAAACAGTGATACGTACGAGAATCCAGGCCGCGATGAACTCAGCGGTGCGGTCCGTGGGTGTCTAAAACGCCTCGGCGTATCGAGCGCATCGCGAGTGGGTTTGTGCCTGCCGGGGAAGGTCAAACCAGACCAATCAGCGATCAGCGTTTCGGTCAATCTCCCGGTGCTCAACGGCTGGACGTTTGCTGACCTCTTGGGATCGGTCTTTGATCACGCGCCAGAGTCTTGGCGAGTCTCTTCCGATGCCGACGCGGCGGGGTTTGATTTCGCAGCGACGTACCCGATCGATGGACGCACCGCCGCGATCTCGATCGGGACAGGGGTTGGACTGTGCGTGCTGGATGGGACAGTCATCGCACGCATCGGAGAGAAGGGCATCGGTCATTTGGGGTTGATGGACGTCGGTCAGCACGGTGGCGAGGATCGAGTGGATTCGCACGGCGCACGCAACACGCTCGAATCCTACATCGGATCAGCAGCACTTGCGGACTACAAAGCAGACGGCAAGCTCGACCTGAGTAGGATCGACGAGGGGCACCCTTCGATCGCAGCTCTTGTTCACTCACTGCGGATCGTCCACGCGATCTACCAGCCCGATCGGATCGCGCTGCTGGGTGGGGTCGGGATCGCGCTTGAGCCGCAGGGAGATCGGTTGCATCGACTGGTATCAGATGGACTGACAACGCTCGCGAGCAGTGGGTGGACACTGGAGTTTGGGACATCGAGCTATCATGCAGCGATCGGGGCCGCGAAGTTGGCACTTCAGGATCGCTGAGTTTTTCCCACCATGCACACGGCTGATGAGAGCAATACGCCGAGCGTGAGTTTCCAGGTGTGATGTATCCCCGCGTAGCGAGCGATGACCGAATTGGACTCCAGATCTGCGAACTGTCCGAGCAGGAAGGGTTGTGATCCCAGCATCCAGAGGAATCCGATTACGAGTGCGGCGATGGCGCTGGTGTTTGATCCACGCTTGGTGAGCGCGGCGGTGAGGAACACACCGACCAATCCGGCATACGCGAAACCCATCACGCTGAGCGCGAAGTCGATCAGGGTATAGCCGCTGTCGTCCATCCAGAAGATGCAGACGCACGCGAAGAGTCCCAGCACGATTCCAGCGACGACGACGGAGACGCGTCCGAGCCGAACGTAGTGAGACTCGTCCTTATCCGGATTCATGGGGCGGTACAGATCGCTGATGAACGCGGCTCCCATCGCGTTGATGGCGCTGTTCATGCTCGACAATCCAGCCGCAAAGAGTCCGGCCATCATGAGCCCGCGGACTCCCTGCGGGATCTCATTCAGGATGTACTCGAGAAAGACGCGAAGACCTCCAGAGTCCTCAGATCGAACAAACGGCTGACCTGTGAGCTCAGGATGCTCATACGCGATCCAGAGCATCAGCCCCACGATGAGAAACACGAGAACAGTGGGGACCCCGAGCAGGATTCCCATAATCACGGAACGAGCGCCGGCTTTGGAGTCCTTACAGGTCAGCATCCGCTGAGCGAGATCCTGATCGGTCCCGTAGGAACCGATCCCGAGGAGCGAATATCCGATCAAGCAAGCCGGGATCGCGAAAGAGCTTTTCCAGTCCATAGACCAGTCGAAGATCGTGAGTTTGGAGCTTTGCGGCGATCCATCTGTGGATGGAGGATTGGTGAGCGTGCTGAGGACCTCGCTCCACGGAGCTTGGATCGAGCGGGCAATCAGGAAGATCGCGGTGATCGCCGCTCCGACGAGGATGACGTACTGCAGCACATCGGACCAGATGACCGACGAGATCCCGCCCCAGAGGGTGTACAGCACGGCTACGCAACTGAGCGTCGCGATCGAGAGCATGAGTGATTTCGGTTCGAGTCCAGCGTCGATCCCGAAGATCACCATCGAGAGCGGGATAGCGGCGGCAAAGACGCGGGCGCCAGACGCGAGCACGCGACCCATCAGGAACGCGAGGGAAGCCGACCTTCGTGCACCCGCTCCCATGCGGCGTTCGAGGAACTCGTAGATCGAAGCGGACTGCGTTTCGTAGAAGCGGGGGATGAACAGAAACGCGATGACGATCGCCGCGATGATCATCCCGATGTTGGTCGCGAGATACGTCAGGTCACCTGAGTACGAGAGCTCGGGGGCGCCGATAAACGTCGCCGCGGAGAGTGAGGTCGCGACGATCGAGACCGCGACGGCCCACGAGGGCATGCTCCGTCCACCCAGGAAGTAGTCCTTGGTGTCCTTGCGTTCTCGGCGAGCGAAGTACCAACCCGTGGCGAGGAGGACGAGAAAGTACGCCCCGAGGACGATCCAATCTGCGGCGAGGAAGCCGGAGGTCGGCTCAGAGATGGATTCCGATGCTTGCATAGCTCCCAATCGACGCGATGACTCGGAAACCACCAAAAAGCGGATTCTGGATGCTGCACAGGGGATTTGGTGCGTCTATACTGGGTCTCTGAAAACCAGTTGGAGCGGTGGCAGAGCGGTTGAATGCGCTGGATTCGAAATCCAGTATGGCCTCCGGGTCATCGGGGGTTCGAATCCCCCCTGCTCCGTTTGAGAAAAGGTATTAAAAACGGCATCCCGAAAGGATGCCGTTTTTGCTGTTTTGGGGCAACGACGCGGTATCGCGCGTCTCTCGTAGTGTGCAGAAATTATTTGCGAAGATGATGATTGATCGTTTTCGATTTTTGAAGATATTGCGATTTTCCATGGGTTCAGAAATTCTATCGGAGTTGCAAATGAACCAGAGATGAGCAATGAGTTGGAGCAATGGACGGAGCTTGCCGCCAGCCAAACAAAAGGCTCAAGTAGCGGCGTCAGTATACTATGAACAGAGGATCAAAATCAATCACGATAATGTGTTTCTCGTGAATCAGCCTCTTTGAAATGTGAATGACTCAGGCCGCTCGGTAGTAGTGCAGGAGCAGCCCACCGAGCCGAGTGTCACATTTGATCTCGCCTGCTGTGGTTGGTGGAATGCTATTCATGATCGGTCGATTCCCAATCCCCTGATGCGGACGCTCGAAATGGTAAAGTTCGACAAACTCGCTGATCAAGTAGTCAAGGTGCTTCCCGCCAACTGGGATGAAATGATCGAGGCATTCGTTCTTCAATGACTTGATCCATCGCTCGATGTGCGCATTCATCAATGGTGCTTTGATTGGTAACGGATACGGCTTCACGCCTTCGCGTTGAAGTGTTTGGTTGAAATCCATCGAGTAGAGCATGTCATTGTCTCGAATAAGAACAGTGGAGGGTTGAAGACCAAGTTCCTTTACCATCATCGGGAAGCACTCAGCGACCCGGCACATCCGATCGCTGGTGGGGTGCCGTGTTGACTTGGTGACGATGACTCTTCGGCTCTCGATACGCATGAATACATGCGTCGTGTATCGTTTGAACCCGCTTGGAGTAAGTACTTACTTGGTGAAGAAGTCGCATGACTAAAGCGTAACTGCGTGCCGTTTCAAGAACTTGTCCCAGACCGGTTCTGTGCGATCGGGGGCTGGTTCTATGCCGTGCTCCTTGAGGATTGATCGCCCGGTTGATCTCGAGACCGACATGATGCCAAACTTTCGAAGTTCGCCAAGAATGCGCGTGTAGTCACAGCCGGGTGTCTTGGCCATCTGAACAACGAGATTCTTCAAGTCTCGTTTCGTTGGTGGGCGACCAATCTGTGCTTTGGACTTCTTCTTGTGATTGGATGGGCGAAGCAAATTCTGAAATGTGCTGTATTGAACAATTGAGATAATGTTTCGCAATGCAGGGCCGACAGCTTTCCCGAATCGGGCCAGTCTCCGCCGCTCGCGTTTGGTCAATGAGATCCGTTTGGATAGTTTTCCCCGCAGTATCTGATTCTCGACCGTGAGGTATTGGAGCTGGGCGATCAACTGGTCTTGATCGGATCGAGCGAAAGCCAACAGTTTCGGTAGAGGTGGGGCATTCATGGGCAATCCAGGGCGCGGATAGGGTTTTGAACCCCTGGAGGGCGGGGATTCTGCTCAAAACAATGTGATTCTAGAGAGACTGAATGCCATATGTTTGAACACACTCCGGTTCATTTCCGTCTGGACTCAGATGAAATCGGCGACCATCAAGCTTCTTGTTGATCTGAATGTTCAACCACAGCCTGAATACCTTTCCAGTCTCTTCAATTTTCGGAGCATACGGACAAATGGGATGAGGCGATGAAAATTGGAAAGCTTGGGCGCGAGGCCACACCTCTGCTCGCTGAAATGTCATACTCGAAACAGCACAACATACTTAGTCTCAGATCATCGTGTGTGTCTCATATAAAGTGAATGGAAACAATCAGTGAAATTTAGCCGCTCAATCTACTGACACGGGGATATCAATGCTTGGCCAACCGCATGATCTTCAATCATTTTGAAACGTCTACAAAACTCATTGATGAGAATCTCAGTTGGAACGAACCTGATCGATTCAGATGTTAGCACAGCATCCTCCCCGAGCAAGAGGTAGTTGGAATCAAGCTGAAAGCAATGGGAAAGTTGTCCAATGAAGTCAGCTGTAATTCTAGATTCGCCATTCAGATATCGCCGGACAGTTTCAGCATTGTATCTAGTGATACGGCTTATCTGGCTAATTGGGTTACCTTGGCAACATTTCCGAAGTCGCTTTCGTAACTCGTCTTCTCGAGATTCACGACTATCGCTTGGGCGTCGTTTCACAACAATCTCACTCATGGCTTTCGAGCTCCTCGATCATGCATTCCACAGTTTCCTTCAGCTGGTCCTGAGATTCCTGGCTCAAAGCGATTATGGTAGAGTTCTCCTGTACGAGATCGATCAAAGCGTATCCATCGTCGATACCATCCTGGATCTCGATAGGGCTCAAATCAGATTCAAACCCATATACTGGATAACCAAGGATGAGTAAGTCCGCTGAGTGCTCAAGTTCCGTGTTCAGCGATGCATATGTACTTTGCATCTCTACCGGAGACGCGAGAAGTTCGCTCAGCATTTTGATTAGTATTTCTAAGCTCAGATTGACGCCAAGCGAGGAAGATGTAGCTGGATCGATAGTGGCATTCACACTTTGGGATTTTGGCATGTCAATATGATTCAGGATGACTCTCCCAGGGAGTTGGCCATTTGCCATATTTGAGAAAATTGTTATCCCTGCAAAGGCAATAGTGGCTTTCCGTATGCAAGCTGATTTGGTATAGTACTTTAAGTTCGTATTCATCTTGTCGGCCTTTCATGTTTGCGGACAGTTCCTGCAAACAAGTGGTCGCCGACATGTGACCTGTAACCGAGATTCTCAATTTCTTTCGAGAAACTACATGGATGATCAAAGTCAATTTTCTATGAATAACTCTGATGCTGAAGCCCACTCAGATCATGAACTGCGTTCCAGGGCAGCAAATCTCATTCAAGAGCAGCGTGCGAGTATCGAATCAAGAATTCATTCTCTCTTAGAGGCGGATGCGAGACGATTGGTGAGTACTGATGATGTACTTTCGACCGCCTTGAGGCGTGTAGACAGTCTCATTTTACGAAGGGCTTTTAGGGGGCAGTCTGACCGGCAGTTTTTTGCTTTAGTTCATGGTCTCGTTGAACGAACCATACTTGAGAAAGCGAGAATGTCGAGAAGAATCAAAGAGCGGGAGCGGATGGCTGCAGAGAATCTAAAATCGCTCCATAAAGAGTCCGCAGACATACCACATGAACTACATGAGGAGTTCCTCAGAATAGGCCGGCTCGTGAAAAACCCTATTGATCGAGAGATTGTATTGTTGCGTGGAAGAGATTTGCCATTCCATACCATCGCTGAGCTGATGGGTATGGATCCAGTGGCGGTTCGAATGAGATGGTCCAGACTGCGTGCTCGTTTACGTGATGAGATCAAAGGGGATGATGATCAATGAAGTTTACAAATCCGTATATAACGATCGCCAAAGAGTATCCTGACCAATCTGTGCCTTTGAACGAGGTCTTTCAAGAAGCATCGCTCATTGATTCTGATGAGATTATAGAAGCGATCTATGTCATTGGAGAAAGGAGAAGAGCTTCTGGTAATCCGTTAAAGATCACCGAGGTCGCATCAGCAATGTCTGAGTTACTCCGTAATCAGCAGATATTGGATGCAGCGATCGATGTCTGTATGGATGCATTGCTCGAACAAGGTTTTACGACTTCAGAAGCATATGAGCAAATACTTCAAGCGTCAGCAAGCCCAAGCTATACAGAAGCATTAAGTGTTGTATCCAAAGAGTCCTCATTCATCGATTCTGTAGAAAGCAGTTCCGAGGTGAATAGAAAGAAGCTGCCGAGCAACTTCGGAGGTACTCTTCATTCTGGGGAATCTCGGTACGAACTCCGGCGAGTACTGGGAAGTGGTGCGCAGGGCACGGTATATGAGGCGTTGGACAGGGAGTATGCTGCAGACGGTAAGCCTGCTTTGGTAGCAATCAAAATTGCTCATGAATCAATCGATGCTGAAAAATTCCAACTTGAAGCAGCTCGGGCTCGCCGCGTACGACATTTGAATGTGGCACAAGTATTGGGATCTGGATTATCAGAAACTAATGAGCCGTACATCGTGTACGAGTTCATTGAGGGGGTCTCTCTCGAACAGTGGATTGGATTGCAGTCATCTGGGATATCTGTGAATGATGCATGCAGACTGATTTGTAAAGTTGCCAGCGGGATCCAATCAGCACACAACTCGGGAGTAATTCATCGTGATCTGAAGCCATCAAACATTATGATGACATCATCGGGAGATCCAATTGTTACCGATTTTGGTATAGCTCACACAACCATCAACGATACGAGATTGTCCAGTAGTTATGGCACGAGAGGGTCTTTAGCATTCATGTCACCCGAACAGTATCATGGTGGTCCTGAAGCAGTGATGCCGTCGGTAGACACTTACGCGCTTGGAGGAATCCTGTATTGGTTGATCACAAAGCAGTTTCCAAATGGAGGTACCGTTTCAGACGCACTCAACAGGCTAGATTGTCGGAACGAGGGGGGAGCTGCACGCGATTATGACCAGAGTATGAATAATAGATTGGTCGCAATCATTGATCGTGCATTAGAGGTCGATCTACAGACTCGATATGCGAGCGCAGGAGCATTCGCAGATGATTTGGATGATTTTCTGAGCAATCGCCCGATCCAGTGGCTAGACATAGATATATCTACTCAAGCCAAGCTCTTTGTGAAGAGAAATCCTCTCGTATCCATCATGTATGTACTGATCATTATGCTTGTCAGTCTTGCAGCTGGAATTTGGGTACAAGGCCGCGGTGCACTCGCATTACAAACTTCACTGTCGGCTGCAGAACTAAGAGTGCAAGCTGCACAAGCCCAGATGGTGATTGAAACGGCGGGATTGAATAGCCAGCTTTCAATCGAACAAGACCGTGTACGGCAGTTGAGAGAGCGGAACCAGATGGCAAAGATGTTGGTTGATGCTTGGAGCCAAGCGGCGGATAGCCGAGGTGATGAAGTTCTGGCGACTTCCAACTTGTTGTTCCTGTACACAATGTCTGTCAGCGGGTTTCTAGATGATGATCCTGCGTTGGCAGACAAAGTTTTGAATCGCAGAATTGAGATAGCAGAGGAATACCTGTTGACACTTGATCAGAATTCTACGTCTCCTATTCAACTCGCACAATGGCACGAAATGCTTGGAGTGTGGTATTTATCAAGGAATGATGAAAGGGGCTATCAACATCTCTCTATGGCCACAGATTTGGTTAGCGAGTATGCACCTTTTGACTCGGTGTGGTCTACAAAGCTTGATGTGTTGATGGATAGAGAGAGTGGGCCATAGAGCTCTGTGTAACATCATTCACAGATTTACATTGTAGTTTACACAAAGTAAACGATGAGAATTAGCGGGTATGGCGATTTGGTTTCGGAGAGATCGATTTGTATGAGCTGCAAAAGCTCTATCCGCGCCTCGATCATGTGTTTCAGTTGAGCTTATTCGAGAAGTCAGTCTCGAACGCTGACACTGAGAGTAGTGTGTTTGCCATTGTATATGAACGGGCGTGCGAATACCACTCGCGATCTCTAGCGCATCCTTGCATCATTGGAATGTAATTGGCTCAGGCTGCCCGATGATAATGCCGGAGCAGCCCGCCGAGCCGTTAATCGCAGCGTATCTCACCTTTGTCAAGTAGCAGGATGGAGTGCTCGATCGGCTTGTTTCCGAGTCCTTGATGCGGACGTTCAAGGTGATAGTGCTCCACGCCTCGCCGATGAGATGGCCAAGACGCTTAGTCCCTACTGAGATGAAATGATATACGCACTCTTGTTTCAATGACTTGATCCAGTTTTCGATGTGCGCATTCATCAAAGGAGAATGTAGTAGGAGCGGGTATGGTGTAATTCCCTCTCGTTTGAGTGTGTCATCGAACTCCCGCGTGAACTTCATGTCGTTGTCCCGAACCATGATCTCTGGCGGCCCTATACCAGACTGCTTCGCCATCGCTAGAAAGCATTCTGCCACTTTGTACATCCACTTGTTGTTTGGATGCTCTCTGACCCCTGTCAGAATGATTATTTCTACCCGCAATATGCATGAAAATAAGCACCGTTTGGTGCTTGATCCCGCGACAGGTGAGTACAGGATTGGTAAGAAAATCGCATGACCAGAGCTTCGAAGAATGCCGTTTCAGGAACTGTTCCCATGTGGACTCTGGCCGATCAGGCGATGGCTCAATGCCATGCACTTTGAGGATGTTGCGGATCGTAGTGCGTGAAACCGACCTGATCCCAAGCTTTCGCTACTCATCGAGTATTCGGGGGCGCCCCCAGGCCGGTAACATGGGCATCACAACCACAAGCTGCGTAACTCGGCTTTGTTCGGGTTCTCCCCACACGTTTCATGGGCTTACTGTACTCGGGCGCCCGGAGTTATTTCTGGAATGTCTTTTACAGCACAATAGGGATAAGATGCCGAAGCTCATTTCCCACGGCCTTGCCAAATCGGATCAGTTTCCGCCTCTCCTTTGGTGTCAGAAACACTCGCTTAGGGGGCTTCGATCTGGGAATCTGATTCTCAATCATGGGTACTGGATCTAAGCGATGAGCTGGTCACGATCGGAACGGCCTGAAGCAAGCATTTTCGGAAAACATGCGGCATATATACCCTATCAAAAGCGCTGATAGGTTCTTTGTACCCCTGGGAACGCTGATTTCCCGTGAATTCAAGGTCAAGATCGAGAGGCAAATTGCCATAGCTTTCAGCACGCTACGGGAGGAATTTCGGTAGTTCACTGATAATGCCGATACTCCGCTGTAGGGACATATTGTGCAATTTCAGGAGTTGGAAAATGTACATTCCCCAGATCAATGTCGTGTGGTGGCGTATATGCAAGGCTTGGCTGTCGATTGATAGGTCACCGAACAGTTCTTCATAGTTGGTGAGTAGTAGGCCAGGAAATTGTGACATAGTGAGTAGCTAGCTGGCTGGGAAACTAAAATCAATATGTCGAAAGATTTGGTTTATCTTAGATCAGAGTATAACAGTACCGCATCTTTGCAGCCTACCCGGAACTGTACCGGTGGGTTAGGAGATGCTCGTTTATAATTCCAAAAAGACGTGGAACAGGTGAATGTAAGCCAAGATATTCTTTAAAATTGAGTGACTCCACAACACAGCATTCATGAATCTTGTATGTTACAGGCATGAATCGAGGGCAATTTGATTCGATGAATCTCTCTATCCATTGACAGGAGTGATTGAGATGGATAAGCGCACAATTTTATCGTTACTCGGTATTCTGGCATTCGCAGCGGGAATCGCTTTAGCAGGTGGTGTTGATAAACGCGATGGGCCACCATGTCCTGAAACCCAGGGCGGCCCCGAAGGGACTGGCGAGCCAATGGAGCTTGAAGATCCAGTTTTTCTACCGCGTGGTGAGTTTGTCACTTCAAACATGGACATCATGCTACCAGGTCGTGGGTTAAATGTTTACTTAGAACGTACTTATCGTGCACGATCTCAAGTGAGTGTGGGTGCTCAATACGGTCCGCTCTCAGCCTTGGGACTCAACTGGAGTCACAACTATGAGATGTGGATAGAAGGAGTTAACCTTGAGCAGTCAAGCACTTATTTCAAGCTTTACCTGGGAAATGAACGCATGGTTCATTTTCGGACTGCTACAGGAAGCTCGCCGGTACAATACTCGACCGATGATTATCCTGCGGTAATCGAGTACGAGACTGATCAAGATCCTGTTCTATATATCACTAGCGACAACACTGTATACGAGTTCTTTGCTATCGACCCAGCCCTGGGTACCCAGGCTGGAATGCTGAGCTCGATTACAGACCGTAACGGCAACAAGGTCACGCTCGTATACGAGAGTGGAAAGCTGCGAAGCCGCATTGCCAATGTCAGCGATGGCTTGGGAAATACTCTGCAGTTTCTCTACTACGATAACGCTTTAGCACCTGATGTCGGTGCAAACTTCAAATCTGATCTCTCAGATCTCCTATGGCGGGTCATTGATCATTCCGGACGGATCGTCGAGTACAAGTATGAGTACAGCCCAATCTATGGAAATGATCTCGAGATCCGTCAGTTGACCGAGGTTGTTCTTCCAGCTCACAAGAATGCTACCGGATTCGATCTGCCAAGTGAACATGAACGCTTTCTTAATGGCCGTAGTTTAAAGTATGAGTACTACGCCAATGGGAACAACTTTACCGGGCTCCTCACAAAGGTTACGGACGAGAATGGTGTTGACATACTTGAGAATTTCTACACCGATCCGTTGGTAGATGACTACGAGGATGAGTGGAGCCGAAGGATTTACAAACAGGATTATGCTGGTGAGATTTACACCCACATGCTGACCAGTGTTGATGGGTCAGATGTCACTCCAAACACAGATACTAATGATTTTGCCGTTTGGGTTCAGAAGCGAAATGGGACAGTGGTGAAGCTTGTGTATGCGGATGCTGGTCATCGAGGAATCGATGAGCGGGGATATCACCTTATCAGTAGGACAGATTATCCGGGCGTTGTGCCACCACAAGCGAAGGGCAAGGTCGTTTGGCATGATGAAACTGTTGGGGGATTGGATGGTCAGTGGTATTATGCAAACACGCCGGATGCTTCCGAAACACCATTTACTTCACTTGTTAATCAAAAAAGACCGAATGAAATTCCGGTCACTAAAGAGTTTGAATTTAATGACGATTGGAAGATCACCAAGTTCACACAGCCGAACGGTGATGTAGTTGAATACGAATACGGGAGTTCATCGGGAGATGCAAGATCACGGCAGGGACTCACAAAGGTTACTACTAAGCCAGATGGATCGTCGGATACCGAGTGGATCACCGAAGAATTCGAATATGATGGGTTTACATTCTGGACAGGAGTTCCAGGAGCGTGTGGCTGTGGGGGATCACAGCAGTTCTTTACTGCACATATTGACGGCAATGGAAACCGCACTGAGTATGAGTATAGCACCGCGATTGACCCGCCACTTCAAACACCGAATGGGAATGTAAAGGCAATCTATCACGACATTCCTCCTGCCTTTGTCAACGATCCAGATCCTCGAAACTACGCCGCGGCAGTTGAAGAGTTTACATACTCGACAGGCGGCAATATTGCATCACACCTGCAACCTGAATCAACACGTCTAGTAAATGGTGCACCCGAGAGTTTCAATAGACTTGATGAGTTTGAGTACTATTCTAGCTCCCATGCAAACATTGCTAGCCGAGGAAAGCTCAAACTGCAGCGTGTTGATGCAGATCAGCCTGGTTATACAGGTCAGAAACTTGAAACACAGTTCGAGTATGACATCATTGGCAATGTTTCCAAGATCATCGACCCAGATGGCGATGTAAATACTTATTTATACAACCAGGGGCGCCAGCTCGTTCGTGAGCAGCATTGGGATAGCAACGAGTCCACTCTCTTCGCCCAAACAGACTATTTCTATGATGCCAAAGGCAATGTGGTGATTGAGAAGGTTGCCAATCTGGATCACAATCAGGCTGTCGTCGCGGCGAATCCAGTGATTACGACTGTGTACGAGTACGACGATCGTGATCTGATGACAAAGAAGAGTATCGAACGAGGGGTTGTGCAAACAGAATCAGTTCCTGAGGACTCTTCGCATCGAGCAACCGCACCTACAGGGGCGAACTGGGTCACTCAAGAATGGGCGTACGACGAGAATGACAACCTCATTGAGTTCAAGGATGGGGATGCGGTGGCCAATTCGAGCACATCGTTCAACATCACCACATTCGAGTACGACTTCAGAGAGTTGCTTTACCGGCAAGTCGATGGAGCAGGTTCAGCAAATGAACTCGTCACTCAGTATGACTACGACAAGAACAAGCGACTGGTCACAAGAACAGTCAATCCACAAGGTTTGAATGGCGGACTGGCTTCCTCGTATGGGTTTGAGTATGACGGATTTGATCGGGTCAAGACGATCAATGACGCAATGCTCAACACCGTTTCATTCACCTACGACGACAACCATAATCAACTAACGGTTGAAGTGTGCGGGGCGATAGAGGGTGACACAGTAGGTGCTGACACCAATCGCAGATTGTATCATGAGGTACTTGAATACGATTCGCGCGATCGTGTGAAAGAGAAAAATGTGTATGTGTTTGACTTCTTGTCGAGTATGCCTTCGGCGTGCAGCTCTTCACTTTCTGGAATACCTAGCCAGATAACAAGTTATACGTATAACGATGATTCATCTATCAGGCAAGTTGATGAGCCTTCTGGAGCTTTTCCAACGCTCAACACGACTGAGTATTTTTATGACACTGTTGGTCGTTTGGCATATGTGGAAGATGCCGCTGACAACGCGGTAGAGTTGCTCTACGACTCCGGCTCAAATCTCGCTCAGCTCAAGCAGTACGATGTCTCAACATTGTTATCCAGCCCCCAAACCTTTGTGATGGACTTCCAGTATGACGTGCTTGATCGTCGTATAAGTCAAACGGACAGTGCTGGAAACCAAACGCTTTGGCGGTACGACTCACGCTCCAACTTGGTACATGAGATCGGCCCTAGATTGAATCTAACCACATTCGATTACGATGGTTTGGATCGGTTGATCTCCACCGCCAAGCGGATGACAGCGGATGGTGATGGACCTGAGAATGATCCGGTTTTGGCAACCAACGCAGAGATCGTCACGACGATCGAGTACGACGATTCAAGCCGTGTTATCGCTGAGACAGACGACAACGGCAATACTACAACATATTCCTACGACGACGCGAATCGTCGCACGGCGATCACGATGCCCGACGGTCTATCGTATTTGACTGAGTACAACGGCACCGGTTTGCCATCGCGCCTTACCGATCCTCGCAATGTCGTTGTAGATTACACATACGACTACAACAACCGCTTGACGAAGCGAGAAGTGAATACTTCTCTCGGAGCTACTCCAGAAGGCCATCTGATCGAAGAGTTTGAATATGATGGTTTGGGTCGAGTAACTCAAGCATTGACAAAGGCAAGCCCTTCTTCACCATTGACGAGGGTGACACGGAGTTATGACTCGCGCGGATTCGTCCGCCGTGAAGTGCAGAACATTGATGGTGCAGGCGGTTTCCCGTCGTCTATGGATCGTGAGGTTGATTACGAGTTTGATCTCGCAGACAACACTACCCGGATCCTGTACCCAAGCGGCCGTGATATCCGTCGTACATATGACCTAATAAACAGACTAACAAGTATCCAGGATCACAAGACCGTGACTCCGATGGATATTGTCGAGAAGTATGAATATATCGGTCGTCGTGTAGAAGAACAGATCAACGGCAACTCAACACAGACGGCATACACATACGAAGGCTTTGAGGTATTCCCCGCAGATCCGAGCGTAAAGGGCTTTGGTCGTGTAGTCGGAATTACTACGACGCACACCAACACGAGTGCCGTACTGGACGACTTCGAGTTTGATTGGGATGCGTCGCAGAACCGGACCAGCTATAACGATCTCGGCTCCGGGATGAAGAATCGCCGTGAGCGAAGCTTTTCCTACGATTCATCAGATCGTTTGATTCAAACTGATGTAGACTTCCCTGATGCTTCGACGGACTACACCAGTCCGACAAATAGTGGTGTCACGGATTACGATCTTGATGGGGTGCACAACCGCTATTCAGTGACCGGTTTTGAAGATTCCGGCTCACCAATCGGTGTGTACAGAGATGACCAGGAAGATCTTGCTGATCATGTTGAGAACAACCAGTACACTTATAGCCCAAGAGAGGGCGGTGGAACTTGGGTGTATGAATATGACGCCAACGGGAATATGATCCTGAAGGCCGAGTACAACATTTCAGACTTCACTGGCGATTACCAGCTGAACTTCCAAGATTACAGCGCATTTTTAACCGCTTATGGGAACGAGGATGAGTCTGCGGACCTTAACAACGACGGTCATTGGAACTTCCTCGATGTATCAGCGTTTCTGGCAGAGTATTCAGCGGACACAGACCTGGATAATAACCATTACACCTACGACTTCCGGAACCAACTGGTACAAGCGGAGTTCAAGACCGGTAGTACTCCATCGCATACAGTCACTAACTCGTATGATGCGTTCTCACGCCGAGTGCAAGAAAGCACATCAGGTGCCGAGACCATGCAACTCGTGTATGGAGGGGTTTCACTCTGGGAGATCATTGAGCGGATCCAGCTTGAAGACGGAGCGATTCCAGAGAAGCTGATCTCGTCTCATGTCTTTGGGATCGGCATCGATGATGAGGTCTCATATCGGATGGAAGATCTCACGATACCAGAAGACTTCTGGACTCATCGCGACGATCACAACTCATTGATCAGTTTGACAGATGCTCAAGGCGCAGTGGTTGAGCGGTATGAGTACGGCGATTACGGTGAGCCGAGAGTGATTAATCCGGCGACTGGTGATGTGTTGCCTGGTGGGACCCAGAAGGCGTCTATCCACCTTTATACAGGTCGGGTTATGATTTCAGGCACAGGGCTAACGGATTTCCGATCGCGTGTCATAGATTCGCAGACTGGTCGATTCGTACAGCGAGATCCGTTGGGTTACATCGATTCACTCAATGCATATGCATACGTCGTTGACAATCCTCACGCCTATGTAGATCCGTACGGCTTGAGTTATTGGAGAGACTTTGTTGATGGCTGGAATAGTGTCGTCGATACATTTGACGGCACGGCTCATGAAGAAGCCACAGAACACGCGAACAACATTACGCGGATGACCAACATCAACTACAAGAAGGCAAAGGATCGCGGCGACGATTGCTTTGCACAAAAGATTCTCAAACAAGGCTACGCGGACGCGGCCGCCATCATGGAGAATGCCACCAATATTGCCGAGCAAGTAGAGGAATTGATTCAACAAATTGTTGATGAAATCATAACTGCGCCAGTGCCCGGGCCAGGTGGTGGCGCAATGGCTACTGCAGGAAAAGTAGGTAGATATAAAAAATTAAGTAGTTTAGTAAATGATCCCAACTTAGGCAAGAATCTCACAGGATGGATTAAGCAAGAGAAAAATAGTATAAAGCGTAGGAAGAGAAAAAATATACGAAATCCACCTGGAAAAGAAATGGCGCATGAACGTGGGCGAGAAGCCGCAAAGGGGTACGATTATAGTCATACCAACTTGCAAGACAGAGATTTGCATCGATTGCAGCATAAGCATGACGGTTACGGAAGAAAGAACAAAGAGCGTCCAATACCATAAGGGTTACTGATGAAATCTGAACAAAACGCTATTTTGGCTTTGGATGGTCCTGCCAGATACAAGTATTTCATAAAACAGGTCGTTGATCAAGGGCTTGTTTGGGGACTATATCAAAGTGGCTGGGCTCTGGCTGCGACTTGTGACGGGGCGGAGACAATCCCATTTTGGCCTGGGGAGCAATATGCTTTTCTTTGTGCTCATAGAGAATGGGAAGGATTTGTACCAAGAGAAATTGTGCTTCAAGATTTTCTTGTAGATTGGATACCCGGGATGGAAGAGGATAAAACTCAACCGGGAATATTTTATACACCAACAGATAAAGGTGTAATCCCAACGACTCAAGAATTGCTATGCGATTTGCAATCCGAGCTATTGAAGTATGAGTAGTGAAGATGTCTCGTAGTGGGCAGAAACTATTCGGCAAGAACGATCACTGCTCGTCGTTGTCTTTGAAGAAGGTTCGATATGCCTGGTGTTCAGAATCTCTATCCGAATTTCAAATGAACCGCAGATAAGCATCGACTGAGGGCAATGGGCGGAGCCCGCTGGCATGCCAATCAATGCACTCAAGGCACGACCTGAGTGTACAATAATCATCGCGTAAAAATCAATCAGGAATATGTGTTTCCTAGTGAATCAGCATCTTTGAAATGTGAATGATGTTAGCGGCCCGGTGGTAATGCCGGAGCAACCCGCAGAGTCGAGTGTCACAAATGATCTTGCTAAAAATAGTGGGTGAATCACCACAAATGATCAGTCGATTCCCAATCATTTGGTGCGGTCGTTCATGGTGGTAGTGATCGACATGCTCACTGATTAGGTAGTCGAGATGTTTCCCGCCAACAAGCATGAAGTGATCCAGGCACTCGATCTTGAGTGACTTGATCCACCACTTGATGTGTGCATTCATCAGGGGTGCCTTGATCCGCAAAGGGCATGGATTCGCACCTTCTCGAAGGAGGGCTTAAATAAACTCTCCCGTGCACAGCACATCATTGTCTCGAACAAGGATAGTGGGGCAGTCAAATCCAGTTTGCTTTACCATCATTGGGAAGCATTCGGCAATAAGGCATATCCAATCGTTGGTGGAATACCGTGGTGATTTCGTGACGATCACCTTTCGACTATCTACATGCATGAATACAAGTGTGGTGTATCGCTTAAACCCCTTTGGATTGAGCACTTTCTTGCTGAAGAAGTCGCACGACTAGAGTGTTGCCGCATGCCGCTTGAGGAACTTATCCAAGACTGGCTCATTCCGATCCGGGGCGTGCTCAGTACCATGCTCCTTGAGGATTGATCGTACAGTTGATCGAGAGACCGACATGATCCCGAGCTTACGGAGCTCCCCGAGAATGCGGTTATATCCCCAGTAGGGTGTCTTGGCCATTTGTAGAACAAGCTTCTTCGGATCCCGCTTTGTGGGCGGGCGTCCGGTCTTCGACTTGAAGCTCCGTTTCTTGTGTCCGTTTGGGCGAAGCCAGCTCTGAAATGTGCTATAGTGAACAATCGAGATAATGTTCCGTAATGCCGGGCCGACTTTCTTCCCGAACCGGATCAGTCTCCGTCGCTCGCGGTGAGTCAGCTAGATCCACCCGGGGAGTTTCCCCCGGAGGATCTGGCTCTCAATAGTGAGGTAGTGGGGCTGGGCAATGAGCTGATCGTGGTCTGATCAGCCCAATGCCAACAGCTTCGGTGAATTTGGGGCATTAATGGTTAATCCAGGGCGCGGATAGAGTTTTTGAATCCCTGGAGGGTGGGTTTATGCTGAAATCCAGGTGATACTAGAGAGACTGAATGCCATATTTTTGAACTCACTCCGAAACGGATCATGCGCACAGCCGTAATTATGCGTGGGATCATGCAGCGATATACGTATACAGATAGATACTGTACTTTGATTCCACTGGATCCCAAGGGAATCATTTCAGATCCCCAGATCACAGGGCAGATATAGGGTGTTGTTTATCGACGACGTTTCATAGCGACTGCTCCTAGGGCTAGAAACGCGACGGTTCCCGGAGCAGGTATTGCCCAGGCGACTTGGTCATATCCAGTTACATCAGACTGGGGCCCAGCCGGGAAGCTATGGATGAAGATCCGTACTTCATCAAACATAAAGTCAGTTGTGAAGCCGATGAAGAGTGGCGGCTCATCATCTCCAAGCAGGTTCCCAGCATCAGACGGAAGATCGAAACCGATCTGCAACTGACCATCTAGGCGAAACTCAAATCCAGCACGCCCAGTACTTGCTTCGGGTTCCCAGTCCGAGATGTCAAACCCGAATGCGTTCGTTGCTTGTGAAGTCTGGAACTGAACGACATAGTCACCGTAGTCGCCAACCCCGCCGAAGCGGAGGTACTGCGAGCCGCCATCGGTGGTGTTGTGAAGATTGAGATTGTCTGGATCTCCTGCTTCCACGCGTGCCAGGACATCCCCTTCAAATAGGCGTGCTTGGAGTCCACTATCGAAGATGGTGGGATCGCCCAGTTGTTCGACGCCGTCCCTGCCTTCGAATCCCTCGATTGAAAGATCAGGACCTGCAGCCGAAGTCCAAGCGAGTCTGTCTTCGAATACATCGATGATGCCGGCTGATGCTCCGCTTGCGATAGCCACAGCCATGGTTGTACCAACTACGTGAGTTTTCATTCTTATCTCCTTGGTTTAGTCCGGCTGAATGTCGCACCGGTTGTGGAGAGATAAGCGACAGGTCGATGGCTGAGGGGACATGGGAATTAGAAGAAAATTGAAAATTGGGAAATTGCTTCAATAGCCGCAGGTGTGTGTCCCCTTTGATCGTGCTTTGTCGCAATTCCAGTGTCGAAGATGCTCGAATATCAAGTGCATCGCGGTGATATCGGTCCGATTGGCTCTCAATGCCCTGATGAGGAGCGGCTTAGCTTGGCCCAGTTCAGTATAACCAGCACTAAAAAACGACTACTATCTACAGAGTCGTGCTGTGTACGTAGGAAGCGACACTCTGCACAAGTGTTCGTCGCAGTTCAAGCGGAGGACTGGGAGTTGACTCCAGGGGATATCGGTCCAGATCTACCGCCGAAGCGAGGGGATGTCACAATCCTCCTGGAGGCGTCGGCTGCGGGCTCTGAAGAGGCTCGTGATCAGTTGTCGACTATGGTCTACGGCGAGCTGCTTGGAATGGCTCGTGCAAGAATGCGTGCTGAACGAACTGGTCACACTCTGACGGCCACTGCTTTGGTACATGAGACGTTTGTGCGTCTCTTTCGCGTAAGCGGGATTCCGATTGACTCAAATGCTTTGACTTGGCAAGATCGTGCGGCGTTCTTTGGTGCCGCGGCGACCGCGATGAAACGGATTTTGGTAGAGCACGCTCGGGCAAGATCTCGTGTGAAGCGTGGGGGAAAGTGGAAGCTTGAGGCGACGCGGATCGATCTCAACGCTGTAGAAGCGTCGCAGCGATTGGATCCCGAGTTGTTTCTGAGTCTTACCGAGTCCATTGAGCGGCTTGAGAGTGTCGATCAGCGAGCGGCTGAGGTTACTCGGCTCCGGTTCTTTGCGGGTTTGAGTGTAACCGAGGTGGCAGAAGTCCTCGATGTGACAGATCGCACGGTTAAACGAGACTGGCAGTTTGCCCGAGCTTGGCTACGCCAGCAGCTGTTAGGACAGGAGCAGGATCCTGAGAGGGTGGGTGATGGCACCACCGAATGACCATCCAGGAGTTTGGACCAAAGCGAAGGTTGTCTTTGATGAAGTGGCTGATCTTCCTCAAGATCGTCGTCATCAAAGACTTGCGGAACTGAAGCTTGATGATGCCGTGAGAATGGCTGTCGACGTACTCCTGAAGTCCTTGGAGGAGAGCGACGGATTCCTAGAAGACGCTGAACCGGAAGAGACTGAGAGTAAGCACGATCAGCACGCCACGGTTTCCATTCCTGGCTACGAAGTAGTTCGAGAGATCGGGCGCGGTGCGATGGGTACGGTTTACGAGGCGGTACAGCTTGGGCCACGGAGATCAGTCGCACTCAAGGTGCTCCACCCATCTCTGACCTCCGATCGGATGATTCGCAGATTTGAACGAGAAGCGGAGTTGCTTGCGAATCTGAATCATCGGTCAATCGCTCAGGTGTTTGACGCTGGTGTCTACCAAGATGATGATCGTGTTCATGTGTACACAGCTCTTGAGCTGGTCCGGGGGGCGCGTTCGATCACATCCCATGTCACGGAGTCGTCGATCGGCGTTCATGACAGAGTGGCGATGATGATTGAAGTGTGCGAGGCCGTGCATGCGGCTCATGCTCGTGGCATCATTCATCGTGATATCAAGCCCGGAAATGTGTTGGTAGACAATGTCGACCATAACCCCAAAGTCATCGATTTCGGGGTCGCGCGAGCGACATCTCCAGAGCTCTCAGCGGCAACACTCGATACATCAGGCCAAGAGATTGTCGGTTCGCTTGGGTATATGAGTCCTGAGCAGTGTCTTGGCCACACAGACACGCTCGATGTGCGGAGTGATGTATTCTCTCTCGGGGTGGTTCTCTACGAGGTGCTTGTTGGCGAGCTACCTTATGAGATTGAATCCACCTCACTCGCAGCTTTACCCAAGGCGATCACTGAGCAGATACCGAGATCACTGCAGCCGGGACACGATCGGGAGTTAGATGCCATTGTCAGGAAGGCGCTCGAGAAAGATCCTGACCATCGCTATGACTCCGCCCGTGCCTTTGCGGACGATCTGAGGCGATATATTTCAGGTGAAGCAGTCGAGGCACTGAGCAATCGTCGGTTGTACGTGATTCGCCGGACATTGCGTCGGCATGCGTCAACAGTTGCTGTGAGCTTGGGCTTTGTTCTGCTGATCATCACAGCGGCCATTGCGCTCGGTGTTCTGTATGTTGAATCCCGGACTGATGCGGAGAATCTACGCCGCCAGGCTTATGTCCAGTCGATTGTCATTGCGCAGCAAGAGCTTGAATCAGCGAACGCATCGGAGTCTCGGCGTCTGCTATCGGAGGCTCCGCTCGATCTGCGTGGCTGGGAGTGGTGGCATCTGTCGGCGAGGTCGGACGATGCAGCATGGACTATTTCTACTCCGGTGGTAGTTGCTGGAGAAGTATCGCCGGATGGTTCTCAGATTGCGATTGGATCTGGAGAACAATCAATCCAAGTGTGGGACACCATTACGCACGATCTGGTAGCAGAGTATGAGATCATGCCACACTTTGTCGAGTCGCTGAGCTACTCGGCAGATGGTCGTTACCTTGCGGTCGCGACAAGAGCGAGCCAGCCATCATATGTGCTGGACATGAGCAACGGTTCAGTGGTTACCCGATTTGAACCGCACCAAGACATCAAAGCGGTAGAGTTTTTAGGAGACAGCTACCAGCTCGCTGTTGGATCTGCGAGCGGCAAAGTCAGTGTGTATTCAGTTCCATCTGGTGAAATCGAGTTCGATCTTGGTTTGGAAGGGTCTTGGTGTACAGCCCTCTCGGCGACAAGCGATGGACAAACGCTACTTGCAGGACGAAACGATGGGACGATCGAACTCTGGAATATTGAGGGGCGAGTTCTAACCAAGCGTATCGAGCGAGCGCACGAAGGACGTGTTTCTGGTATCGAAATGTCGAGCAAGCACGGACGCATCTACTCCGCGTCGTGGGATGGGACGCTTTGCGCATGGGACCTGTCACTCAATCCAGTTGCTGTCCGCCGGATCATGTACGGCCCGGTACGCGGTATCGATCTCGATGATCAGCGTGGTCAGGTGGCGGTAACGACATCGTCATTCATTGAGATCCGGGATGTGTCATCAGGGTTACTGCTGCATCGATTGAATGGGGTTTCCGTCGGTCGCGGGGTCGGATTTGTGCAATCGGCGAATCAACAAGCCGACCTAGTTTCTTGGTCAGGCGGTGCGATCAAGGGGTGGAGCTTCGGAGGTTCCAATGCGGTTCGAATCATCGACAGCGCCGCTGAAGAAGGGCATGCGGTTGCCGCTAGCATCGATGGTGAATATTGGGCGATCGCTCGTCAAGGAGGTCTCGTATCCATACGGCGATCGAGCGATGCCAAGTTCGTATCGGAGCGCCGTTTGGACGCAGGACGAGCCTATCGACTTGCATACAGCCCCAGTGGTCAACGGCTAGCCGCGGCTTGCGATGACGGTGGAACCAGGGTATGGACAGTAGAGAGTGATCAGATCGACATCAAAGTCCAGACTGGTGAGCGAGTTATCGATGTCGACTGGATCTCAGAAGATGTTTTTATCACCGCGGACTGGTCGGGCGAACTTGCCGCATGGTCGGTAGCGGATGGAGAGGCCATCTGGCGCATCGACACTCAGCAATCGGGTCTTGACTCCATCGCGGTTCGTCCCGGCGGACAGTGGATTGCCAGCGGCGGTCGCGATGGTTCGGTTCAGATATACAACCATAAACATAATGCCATATCTCTTACGACAGAGTTTGCTGCTCATCAACGCTCGGTCGGAGCTCTAGCGTGGACTCCGGACGGCCGATTCCTTGCTTCAGGCGGGAACGACAACATGATCTATCTGTGGGATGCAGGGTCGGGAGAGCGGATTCAGTCCATGGCCGGGCACAGCGGCATTATCAAATCGCTCTCCTTCAATCCGACCACAACTCGTTTGGCTTCTGCAGCATTTGACTCAGAAGTTCGTATCTGGGATCCGATCGCCGGCGATTGCTTATTGAGACTCCGTGGACACACCGATAGTGTGATGGGGGCTGCATTCGCGGATGATGGGCGGCAGTTGATGTCCGTAAGCACGGATGGTTCAGTGAGAGTTTGGTATGGGAATCGGGGGGCAAACTGAATCCGAAGTGGGCATAAACTATTCGGTTCAAATGATGACTGGTCGTCGTCAGTATTGAGGGGAATGCAATTCGCTAGGGGTTCAGAAACTCTATCTGGGTTTCAGCTGAAGGCGGAATGAGCAATGAGTTGAAGCGATAGGCGGAGTCCGCTGGCCTACCAAACGAAGAACTCAAGGCACAGCCAAAGTACACAACCTCATCGAAACTTGAGATCCATGCCGGAAATCACGAGGAGTTCGATCGGGGGCTCCGCGAGGAGATCAATGAGACCGCTCGGTTTTGGGTCATCACTACCATCAGCGAAGATGGCTTTGGGACTGCGCTACTTGTAGAAAATATGGGGTTACTGTATACTCATGATCCAAACAGTAGCGTTGCCCCTATCTGAAACTGAGGAAATCGAGGGCTGTATGATCGATCAGAATCAGTTCACAAAGGCACTCACGGCACTGGATATGTCCACGGTTGCCGCCGGTGAAACGCCTGAGGAGTTGCTCGAGTCCATCTACGACGAGCTGCGAGCGATCGCGAGCGGGTATCTGCGTCAAGAACGCGCAGATCACACGCTCCAGCCTACCGCGCTTGTGCACGAGGCGTATTCGCGCCTGGTGAATCAGACTCGGATCCCTTGGTCTGACGCGGCCCACTTTCGTGCGATCACCGCCAAGGTCATGCGGCAGGTGCTTATCGATCACGCACGCAAACACAACGCTGTCAAGCGGGGGGGCGATCGGTTGAAGGTGACTCTTTCGGATACCGATGGAGCATCGGAGATGAAGGTTCTTGATCTGCTCGAACTCGATGAGGCGATGAAGAAACTACGCGAGCTCGATGAACGCAAGGCTCAGGTCGTCGAGCTCCTGTTCTTCGGCGGGATGACCCACAAGGAAGCCGCGCGTGTTGTCGGGGTTTCGCACAAGACCATCGAAGCGGATTGGTACATGGCCCGCGCGTGGCTGGGTAAGCAACTCCGGACTGAGGGGGTGTGATGGACGCTGATCGGTTCCAACGAGTCTGCGAGATCTTCGAGGCGGCACGCCTACTCCCTGAGCAGGAACGCGATGCGTTCATCACTGAATCTTGCGGCAACGACGAAGCACTCCGCAAAGAGGTTGAAGAACTCCTCGAAGAACACACCCGCGAGAGCCCGCTCGATGCCGACACGCCTGGGGTGCTGGCTGGCATGATCTCCCAGGAACACGTAGTCAATACACCAGCGATGCCCGACCGGATCGGGGGGTACGCGATTGTCAGCCATATCGGTGAGGGTGGCATGGGCTCAGTTTATGAAGCTCGACAGGATAACCCGGACCGTCTTGTCGCGCTCAAGGTGATCAAGCTGGGGATGGATTCCAAGCAGGTCATCGCGCGGTTCGAGACCGAGCGGCAAGCGGTGGCGAAGATGGACCATCCCAATATCGCCAAGATCTACGACGCGGGGACTACCGATGATGGACGCCCGTACTTCGCGATGGAGCTAGTGCAAGGCGTCTCGATCATCGACTACGCGCAGACACGATCGCTTGATATCGCTGGTCGTTTGGATTTGTTTGTTCAGGTGTGCCGAGCGATCCAGCACGCACATCAACGCGGGATTATCCATCGCGATCTGAAACCGAGCAATGTGCTTGTCAGCGAGGTCGATGGGGAGCCCGTTCCCAAAGTGATCGACTTCGGGATCGCGAAAGCGACCGAAGCGGATCTCAATACCCAAACCGTGATGACTCAGCACGGGCAACTCGTAGGGACCCCGGCGTACATGTCTCCGGAGCAGACAATGCTCGATGGATCGCATGTCGATACCCGCACCGACATCTATTCATTGGGTGTGCTTCTGTATGAACTGCTCACAGGCACCACGCCGTTTACAGACAAGGAGCTGCTGAGCAGGGGCATCGCTGAGATGATGCGGGTGATCAAGGACGACGAGCCGGTCAAGCCGAGCACCCGCCTCTCTACGCTTGAGAAGCAGGAGAATGCGACGAGCCCGGCGCATGAACATCATCAGCGATCGCTGAGCACGCTGATCAGAGGCGATCTGGACTGGATCGCGATGAAGTGTTTGGAGAAGGACCCGGAGCGCCGGTACGAATCCTCGAGCTCTCTGGCGCAGGACATCATCAGGTATCGTCAGAACGAACCGATCGAGGCGCGTCCACCTTCGAGAGCGTACAAGACCCGCAAGTTCGTGCAGCGGCATCGCATGCAGGTCATCGCGGGTTCGATCGCGATCGGGGCGCTTGTGCTCGGCGTCGCGGGCACGAGCGTCGGACTGGTCTGGGCGCTCAATGAGCAGGACAATGCGAAGCAGAGCGAGCAGGTCGCACAGCAAGAAGCGAGGGTCGCGGAGGAGACGGTCGAGTTTCTGCTCACCGATTTGCTAGGTGCCGCTGATCCCGCGCGTATGGAGGACAGCGATCTGACCGTCCGCGAAGCGGTGAAGATTGCTTCAGAGTCAATAGAAGGAAAGTTCGCCGACGATCCATTAACCGAAGCACGCATCCGCAGGACGATCGCTCGCACGCTCGGGCAGTTGGGTGACTTTATCGAAGCCGAGCCGCATCACCGGAGGTATCTAGAGATCTATCGAACGCTCCAGGGTGATTCTGGCGAGGACACCGTCAACGCGATCCATTCTTTGGCATCCAACCTGATCTATCAGAGCAAGTTTGACGAAGCGATCGAGCTGACGCTTGAGGAACTCGAGATCCTCCGGAATCAGAGCGAGCAGGATAACGAACGGCTCAACAACGCGCTAAGCACGCTGGGAGAGGTGTATCTCCAGAGCGGGCAGTACGACAAAGCCGCGCCGATCCTCGAAGAGTCACTTCAAGCGAACCGGGACATGCTTGGTGATCTTGATCCCAAGACCCTCGCGTCCATGCATAACCTTGCCGGGCTCTATGGCAGCATCGGGAATACAGAGCGGGCACTCGAGCTCGCGCGTCAGGCCTACGAGGGGCGTCTCGAAGTTCTCGGGCCGGGCGATCCAAAGACATTCGGCTCGCTCAACGTTGTCACCTGGGTGCTCAACATACGCGGGCAAGGCGAAGAAACCATTGAAATTCTCCAAGGCGCGATCGAGCAAGCGAAAGAGCGTCTCGGCGAGTCGCACCTCCAGACTGTCGCTCTCTCGCGATCGCTCGCATTCCAGTATCACAATCAGGGAGAGTACGCACTCGCGGAACAGACCCTCGCGCCGATGGTTGAGACGCTCCGAGCAACACTCGGAGAGCAGAACCTCAACACCTTCGCTGCGATGCGGACGCTCGGGGCGTATGTCTCTCTGCAGGGGCGAGAGGAGGACGCGCTGCCGCTGTTCGCTGAAGCGTTGGAGCTGGCACGCGGGACTTACCCTCCCGATAGTCTGGATTTGACGGTCTTCATGGACAGCTACGGCGCTTCGCTCACGCGATCCGGTCTCTTTGCACAAGCAGAACCGGTCTTCCTCGAAGCCAAGGGAATCCTTGAGAACGTTGGGCCAGCAGGTGAGAAGCTCAGCCAGAATCTCAGGGAATCAATGATCCGCTTGTACACCGACTGGAACGCGGCGGAACCTGATCCATCCATACAAGCAAAGCTCGATGAGCTGATGAGATGAGCTGATGAGACGAACTGATGAATTAGCAAACACCGCCGGCGCGATGCCGACGGCGTGAGTTGTGGTTCTCGATCTGGAGCGGTGGTTTATTCGCAGCCGTCGCCGAAGATGCTGAGGAACTCGGACACATCCAAGAAGTTGAGCGAGTTGTCGTTGTTCAAGTCCGCGCCGCAGGGGTTTGGTGACGCGATCTCGACCACGCCGTAGACCTCGTTATTCCAGTTGTGGGCTGCATCGAACCAGAGGTTGCTGTTCCGAAACATGATGACAAAGTTTTCTGAAGTCCCGCCATTGGGTTCGCCTGAGATCCACGGGCGGTAGGTAGACATAGAGTCGTTGTCCCACGCATAGATCCCATCATGGTGAACGTCGGTTAGTCCGAGCCATGCGTGGCGTCCAACGCCATCGTGCTCGATCACATTTGAACGCACCCAGCTCAGTTCATCAGCGTCGTCGAGTGTCACGAGGTGGCCTCCGAGCAGACGAGCGGCGGCATCTGCCTGATGTCGGTAGGACTGGTTGAGGAGGTAGTAGGTGTGGCCGTTGTAATAGAACGGTCCGGCCTGGATACTGGGGATGTCCAACTCAACGACGCCGTAGACTGGCACAAAGACGTCGCCCCAGTTGTTTTGGAGGTCGGCCCATAGCGAAAACCCCTGAATCATGCCCACATAGTTCTCTAAAGAGCCACCGCCGGGTTCTCCAGGACCCCAGTTCGTATATCCGACCGGTTCATTGTTTATCCAGACAAAGTTGCCCTCTGCGTCACGATCGGTGAGTCCAAGCCAGCCGTTCCGATCGTTGCCATCGAAGTTCAGGACATTGTTTCGGATGAACGCGTTCTCGGCGGGGGTATTGATCGTGACAAGATGCGCCTCAAGCCACTCCTGCGCCGCCAGCTCGCTCAGTTCCCAGGTCGCTGGCTCAAGCAGGTAGTACGCCTGATTCCCATGCTGGAATGGGCCTGCGATGATTTCAGGCAGATCCGAAGCGCCAACGGCGCTGGAATCTGATGTCTCGTTGGGTACCGGTGTGTCCGCAGAAATGGGCGCTTCAACCTGAGCGGTTGCCAGTGTGGTGCCTGCGAGTGCGAGTGTGATACCGGTGCGGATTGCTGTTCGATTTGATTGGTACATGACGAGTTCCTCTATGAGAGTGAGTGACTGAAGAGGACGGCATGCGATAGGGCAGGCCGAGATCTCTTGTGGAGGCGACGTGCCTCCTCACTCGGTCATGCGCGATCAGGGGGAAGGGTTCCTAGTTGGTTCTGGGAAAAAGTGAACAAAAATTTTCAAATCAGATTCATTCTCAAGCGGGAATCGGGGTATAGTTTGCCCAAATGAACAAATCCCTGTCCCATTTCGCACATCATTCCAACCATTTAAATGGCCGGCGATGATCGTGTAGACAGGGTTTCCTGAAACGTACCAAAATCGACGCCGGCCTCTGGTCGGCGTTGTTCGTTTTGGGTGTGTTCCCCGAATCGTGACCGTCCAGGGTCGGCTCCTACGCAAGGAGCTAGAGATGGCACAACAACAGAATGAGAGCATTCTCCGCTTCGCGATCCCCAAGGGGCGTATGTATGAAGGCGTTTCCAAGCTCATGGATGATGCGGGCATCTCTATCCGCACAAGCTCGCGAGATTATCGTCCGAGCGTGTCGCTGACAGGGTTTGATGTCAAGATTCTCAAACCTCGAGCGATCATCGAGATGCTCGATCTGGGCGCTCGTGACCTGGGATTCGCTGGCTCGGACTGGGTCGAGGAGGACAACGCGGACCTAGTCGAACTGCTTGATACCGGTCTCGATCGCGTCCGCCTCGTCGCGGCTGTCCCGGAACAGAATGACGAGACGGAGTTGCTCAATCGTCCAGTCGCGATCGTCGCTTCAGAGTATGTCAACATCGCTAGGCGGTGGATAGAAAGGAAGGGCTACAACGCACGATTGATCCGGAGCTACGGCGCGACGGAGGTGCTCCCTCCTGAGGACGCGGATTGCATCATCGACAACACCGCGACGGGTTCAACGCTTGATGCGAACAACTTGCGAATCATCGACGAGTTGATGGTTTCAACAACGCGGATCTATGCATCGAAGAACGCGATGGAGAATCCCACCAAGCGTGAGCAGATCGAGCGGTTCGTGTTGTTGATCCAATCCGTGCTCGAAGCTCGAAAGCGGGTCATGCTCGAGTTGAATGTCACGGCTGCGGATCTTGAATCGGTGATCGAGGTGCTTCCCTGCATGCGTCAGCCGACGGTCGCTCCGATGCACAACAGCGATGGGTTTGCCGTCAAAGTCGCGGTGCTGCGTGATCAACTCACCGAGGTCATCCCGCTGATCAAAGCACGCGGCGGAAGCGACATCATTGTCTCCCAGCCCGGACAGATCGTGCCATGAATACCACCACGATTCAACCATCTGATCGAATCGGATCGCTCAGACCGTATGCGGCCCCTTCGCGGGATCCTCGCATCAAACTGATGCTCGATAACAACGAAGGGGGGCCGGCAGATCAAACGGTGCTGGAGGTGATCCGGGGGATCAATCCAGAGGATCTCGGTCGTTATCCCGACGCGTCTGATCTTGAACGAACGATCGCGGAGCGGTTCGCGGTCGATGCATCACGCGTCGTCGTGACCAATGGCGGCGACGACGTGATCGATCGTGTCTGTCGAGCGTTGCTCAGTCCAGGTGACACGTTGTTGACCCACACTCCGGGGTTTGTGATGATCCCGCGCTACGCACAACTCGCTGGGGCTGAGGTTGTTGAGGTCGATTGGCTCGGAGGGGATTTCAACGTTCAACAGCTCGTCGATCAGATCGATCCGAGGACACGGCTGATCGCGCTGGTTTCGCCTTGCAATCCGACCGGTGGGATCATTGATGCCCAGAGCATCATCGAGATTGCGTCTAAGGCATTGAATGTAGGTGCCGTGGTGCTGCTCGATCAGGCGTACATCGAGTTTGCTGAGGATGACCCGATCGATCGTGTGCTTAGTTTGCCCAATGTGATCGTTGTGCGGACATTCTCCAAAGCGATGGGGCTCGCTGGATTGCGTGTTGGGTACGCGATAGGTCCACGAGAAGTGGTGAACTGGCTCCGGACCGTCGGAGGGCCGTATCCGGTCTCGACGCTTTCACTGGAGATCGCGCGTGCATCGATTAAGAGAGTCGATGATCGCGACAAGGTCATCACTCAGACTATCAGACACAGGGCACAGCTCACCAAAGTGTTGGAGAAACTGGGAATCGAGGTGCTCCCATCACAAGCCAACTTTGTGCTCGCTTGGTTTACAGACGCGGGCGCGATGCACGACGCGCTGCTCAGCCATGGGGTTCGCGTGCGACGGTTCTCCCAAGGCAGCGAGATCAATTCTTACCTGCGGATCACAGTGCCCGCGGACCAAGATCAGCTGAATCAGTTGATCGAGATACTGAACACGATCGGAGCCAGAACATGAAAGCACAAGCAGAACAACGAATAGCGACAGCGTCGCGGACGACGAGCGAAACTCGGATCCAAGCAACAGTCAATCTAGACGGCTCCGGATCAGCGCAGGTCAGCACGGGGCTTGGCTTCTTGGATCACATGCTCGATGCACTCTCGCGCCACAGCGGGATCGATATCGAGCTCAAGTGCGATGGTGATCTGGTGATCGACGATCACCACAGCGTCGAGGATTGCGCATTGGTTCTTGGTCAATCCATCAACGAGGCACTTGGTGACCGAGTGGGAATCGCGAGATTCTCGAGTGCCTTTGCGCCGCTGGACGAGTCGTTGGTGCGGGTCGTGATTGATTTCTCAGGACGACCGTTTGCGTCGATTGAACTGGGATTTAGCCGCGAGATAATCGGACAAGTCGCGACGGAGAACATCACGCACTTCTTCGAATCGCTCGCGATGAGTATGCGTGCAACGCTGCATGTAGACCTCATCCGCGGACGGAACGATCACCACAAAGCCGAGGCGGCGTTCAAAGCCCTCGCGCTTGCACTGCGCGACGCGACGCGGATTACCCGAGGTGATTCGATGCCTTCAACCAAGGGGACGCTCTTATGAATAGGGTTGTTGTCATAGATACCGGCATCGCCAACACCGCCTCGGTCCAAGCGAGCTTCGAACGGCTCGGATGCACGGTCGAGATATCCGACGACGCGGCTCTTGTCCGCGAGGCGCCGTTTGTGGTGCTACCCGGCGTTGGGAGCTTCGGAGCGGGGATGGACTCGCTGCGGAAACGAGGACTGGACCGAGTTGTCGTGGATCGGATCGAGCGGGACATGCCGCTCCTTGGGATCTGTCTCGGGTTCCAGTTGTTGTGCGCCAGCTCGGAAGAATCTGCCGGCGTGACGGGTCTTGGGATTATCAATGCGAAGGTGACACGGTTCCCACACTCGACGCGGACTCCACAGCACGGCTGGAATCGAGTAGGCGGTGGATACGCGTACTTCTCGAATACCTATCGACTTGAATCGATTCCCGAGGGCTGGAGCGGAGAGACGAGCGATCACGGCGGGTCATTCGTTGCGTCGTTGCAACGGAGGACAACCCTCGCGTGCCAGTTCCACCCCGAACTCTCAGGCAAGTTCGGTGAGCGACTGCTGGGGACTTGGCTCGAGACATCAAGGGAGGCACTGTCATGTTAACCAAGCGAATCATTCCTTGTCTCGATATCAAAGACGGAAGGGTGGTGAAGGGTGTACGGTTTGCGAGCTTGCGTGATGCGGGGGATCCGGTCGAGCAGGCGATGCGGTACCAAGATGAAGGAGCCGATGAACTGGTGCTGCTCGATGTCAGCGCGACCCTCAGCAGCAGAGCAACCGCGCTCGAAACCGTACGCGAGGTGCGCCGCGTGCTCTCCATCCCGTTAAGCGTTGGTGGTGGAGTCCGAAAGATTGAGCACGCGATCGACCTACTGCGCGCAGGAGCAGACAAGGTCGGGGTCAACAGCGGCGCTGTCGAGAATCCGGCTTTGTTGAGCGAGCTTTCCGTTCGGGTCGGGGCTCAGTGTGTCGTGCTCTCCATCGACGCGGCTCGTCGAGTTGATGGAGAGGGCTGGGAGGTGGTCACCCGCGCCGGAACAAATCGGACAGGGATCGATGCGACCCAATGGGCGCGAGGTGCCGTGTCTATGGGAGTGGGGGAGATCCTGCTCACGAGCTTTGATCAGGACGGCACTAGGTTGGGGTACGACATCAACCTGCTCCGCGCCATTCGTGAAGCTACCAGCGTTCCGATTATCGCTTCCGGAGGCGCTGACAGTGCACAGCACATGATCGATGCGATTGACAACGGCGCCGATGCGGTCCTTGCGGCATCTATCTTTCATGACCAAGACACAACCCCAAATGAACTCAAACAACAACTCGCGCTGAGCGGTATCGAGGTACGACTCCCATGATGATCCCATCCATTGACATCCAAAACGGACAAGCCGTCCAACTGATTGGCGGCGAGAAGCTCGCTATCAACGCGGGCGATCCCTGGCCCATCGCTGAGAAGTTTTCACGCGTCGGCGAGTTCGCACTCATCGACCTTGATGCCGCGATGGGGACAGGGAGTAACGCTGAGCTCATGCGATCGATCTGCGCTAAGTACCCGTGCAGGGTTGGAGGCGGGATCCGTGACGCAGAGACCGCGGTGGGATGGCTCGATGCCGGGGCGCGACGAGTCATTCTGGGGACCGCCGCGACAGCAGATGTTCTCTCACAGCTCCCGAAGGAGCGGGTCATCGCGGCCCTCGATGCACGCAACGACCGCGTCGTTGTCGAAGGGTGGAAGACCCAAACACAAGAAACCATCGAGAATCGGATGCGTGAACTCCGTGACTATGTGTCCGGATTCCTCGTGACATTTGTCGAACTGGAGGGTCGGATGGGCGGGATGCCGATTGATCGAGTCCGCCGGCTTGTCGAGATCGCTGGGGATGCCAAGCTCATCGCCGCGGGTGGTGTTCGAGATGCTCAGGATATCGCCAGTATTGATACTCTCGGAGCTGATACTCAGGTGGGGATGGCGCTGTACAGCGGCGCGATCGATCTCGCTGATGGGTTCACCAGTTGCCTTCGATCGGATCGAATAGACGGGCTCTGGCCCACCCTGGTCTGCGATGCGCGAGGTGTGGCGCTCGGGTTGGTGTACTCCAACCAGCAAAGCGTCCGTGAGTCCATCGAGACAGGTAAAGGGGTGTACTACTCACGCTCTCGGAAGGGACTCTGGCGCAAAGGGGAGTCTTCGGGCAACACGCAAGAGGTGGTTTCGATCGCTATGGATTGCGATCGTGACGTACTCCGATTCACGGTCAATCAAGCCGGGAGCGGATTCTGCCACAGGGGCACGCGGACATGCTTTGGGGGGTCACGTGGTCTTGGTCAGCTCGAACGGACAGTTACCGATCGTTTGAGCAATGCCCCCGCTGGTTCATACACGCGTCGATTGCTCGATGACCCATCGCTCTTGCGAGCAAAGCTCCACGAGGAAGTGGATGAGCTGATGGATGCAGCTACAGCAACTGAAGCAACACACGAAGCGGCGGATGTGCTCTACTTCGCGCTCACACAAGCGATCCAGCGTGGTTCTACGCTGGAAAGCATCGAATGTGAACTCGACCGACGCACACTCAAGCTCTCGCGCAGAGCGGGAAACGCTAAGCCAGCGTACAAAGGATCCCAGTCATGAATCTGCTCAGAGTCCTCAGCGAAATAGACCTTAGCCGCGCGGCTCAGCCGGCAGTTAGCGATCAGGTGCTCAGTCAAGCAAGGGTGATCGTGGATCGCGTACGCAGAGAGGGTCAATCGGCTGTCTACCACTACGCGGCTCAGTTCGGTGAGCGTGCCCCCGATGAGCCGCTCGTGCTGGGACGTGATGCAATGCGACGTGCGTTTGATGCTCTGGATACAAGCGATCGAGATACGCTTATCCGCGCGGCTCGACGAATCGAGCGATTTGCCAAAGCGCAGCGCGATTCGATCCAGCCTCTAACTGTCGATGTTCCCGGCGGACAAGCGGGGCACACCATCGAACCAGTACGCAACGCAGGCTGTTACGCACCGGCGGGGCGATATCCGTTGCCCAGCTCGGTCCTGATGACCGCGATCACCGCGCGTTCTGCAGGATGCGAGCGGGTCGTCGTCGCTTCCCCAGGCGCGAATCCAGTCACCCTCGCCGCGGCCCACATTGCTGGTGCCGATGAGTTCTTGTGTGTTGGTGGGGCGCACGCGATCGCCGCGATGGCGTATGGATTTGAAGGGTTCGAGCGATGTGATGTCATCGTTGGGCCCGGGAACGCTTGGGTCACAGCAGCGAAACAGCTGGTTTCTGGGATCGTGGGCATAGACATGCTCGCGGGACCCTCGGAACTGATGATCATCTGCGATGAGAGCGCATCTGTCGAAGTCTTAGCCGCGGACCTGCTTGCCCAAGCCGAGCACGACACGGATGCGGTCCCAATGCTCGTCACAAGCTTTCCTGAGCATGCCCAGTCGATTCAGGTTGAACTTGCAAAGCAGCTCGAATCGCTCCCGACCGCGGAGACAGCACGCCAATCACTACGGAACGGCTTTGTGTTCGTGTGCGATGATCTTGATCAGGCGGTCAAGGTAGCGAACCAGATCGCGCCGGAGCACTTGCAGGTGAGCACGAAGGATGCGCAGCGCATCGCCAATCAGGTTCGTAACGCGGGGGCGGTATTCATCGGCGAGTGTACCGCCGAAGTCATTGGAGACTATGGCATAGGACCAAACCACACACTCCCGACCGGAGGGACAGCACGATTCCAAGGAGGTTTAAGCGTGATCCACTTCCTGAGACTCCGCACATGGATCAGGATGGATGATCTTGCTGAATCCCAAAGCATCGCAACAGACACGCAGCGACTCGCCAAGATGGAGGGTCTCATTGGACACAAGGACGCTATTGCTGTCCGATACAAGGCCGAAGACGAACTCTCTATTTGAAGCTTTCCTAGGGAGTTGCATAGATCGATTTGAGTTGGGACCAGTCCAGCCCATGCTTGGAGAGGTATTTCCGCAAGCGATCCGCGTCGTTCGTCGTCGATCGCTTCGCTCGTGACTGTGCGAAGAGCTTGCGTCCGGCTTCCGAGATCGAGTTGCAGTCTCTGACAGAGTCAAGCACCGCTTGGAGTTGGAGCTTGTCGAAGAGGTCCATCTCCTCAAGTGCTTGTCTCGACAAAGCCAAACTCAGAGCGGCATTTGGGCCGCCGCTGAATCCGGATTCCCACGACTTGGTTAGGCGCGTCTGTTCTTCCAGGACGATGTCCTCAGTGATCCTTCCTCCAGTCGCGAGGGTAGCCATCCGTGTCAGCGCGGCGTTGAGGTCGCGGAAGTTGCCTTGCCAACTCGCTTGCTCTGAGCATGCAAAGCTCAGGAAGAGCTCGCGTGCTTCAGCGTTGAAGCGGACCGAGTGGTTGCGTTGCTCGCCGAATCGGTCGAGCTCGAAATCGACGTTGGGCTCGATATCCTCTGGGCGATCCTTGAGTGCTGGGAGTTCGAAGGTCCAGAGGTTGATTCTCGCGTAGAGGTCATCGCGGAAGGTGCCGTTGCGTACGTCGCTCATGAGATCGCGATTGGTGCCCGCGATGAGCTGGAAGTCGCTCGAGATGTCGCGATCCGAGCCCATCGGCATGAACACTTTGTCCTCGATCGCGCGAAGGAGCATCGCTTGCTCATCAAGACCGAGCTCTCCGATCTCGTCGAGGAATAGCAGTCCTTTGTCGGCTTTCTTGAGCAGTCCCGAGCGTTCCGTGATCGCGCCGGTGAAGGCGCCCTTGGTGTGTCCGAAGAGCGTGGACATCGCGGAGTCGCCGCGGAGGGTGGCGCAGTTGACCGTGACCATCGGGCCGTGGACGACGCGGAGGTCTTGACGGAGGTCATAGATCCGCGTCGCGAGTTTGCTCTTGCCCGCTCCGGTCGGGCCTGTCAGCAGGATCGGATCGGTCGTGCGGATCGCGACATGCTCGATGCGATCGATGAGCGCATTGAATCGCGCGTTCCGAGTCTCGATCCCGTCCTTCAGCGATGTCACGGCGTCCTGGTGTTCACGCTCGAACCGCGAAGCAAGGCGATCATACTTCGAAAGGTCAAGATCGATAATGCTGAAGAGCCCGGCCCCGTCCTTCTTCCAGCGTGGGGGTGAGGTCTGGATCAGCTTAGCTGGGAAGTAGCCGGATTCGGTGAGCAGGAAGTTGCAGATCTGCGCGACGTGCGAACCCGTTGTGATGTGGATCAGGTAGTCCTCTTCATCAGGCTTGAACTTGTACTTGCGAGCAAAGTCGTGGAGCTTGCCGTAGACCTCCTCGAAGTCCCAAGGATTCTCCATGTCCACGTAGTGGCGACGCAGAGTCGTCTCTGGAGAGACCGATGCGATGTCTTCCTCGATCTGTGTCGCGAGCTGATCCGCTTGGCGATCGTGGATGAGCTCGAGCCGATCCACCACAAAGTCGTCGTGCTGGCACAGCGACACAGTGGGGCGCCATCGCTCCCATCGCCGAGCTCCCTTGGCGGCATCGAGGGTGGTGCCGAGGATACCAATGACGACGGTTGGTTTGTGGGGTGATGGCTTTGGCATACGATACAATAATATAAAACAAGATAAATATCCATCGTTTAGCGGGCTTTGTTGGGTCAAAAATGATAGGTAAATGATCGGAATAAGTGCGATTTAGCTTCAAGAAGGCGGTTTGTTTAAGTTTGGCACAGCGAATGCTTTGTCTCTCTTCGAGCACGAATGGGTCGTGCAACCAAGTGGAGACCAAGTCATGGCAAACAAAGCACTCTTCAACTCGTTCGCAGGCAAGATCGCACCTCGAGCAAACGCAGTCAATGAAGCTGGTGGTGCTGCCTATGCGATGAGCCCTGAGCAGCAGCTCGCTCAGTACGCCGCGACCGGATGCCTCAACGCAACGTTCTACGCATCGGCGCAGATGCAGCTCGATACCGTCCTTTCCCTCACCGGCAAGGTCGCTCCCGAGTTCATCGCGCGGACGGCGTTGTACGCTCGCTCCAAGGGGCGGATGAAGGACATGCCCGCGTTGCTGGTCGCCGCACTCTCCGTGCACTCACCAGGACTGATGGCTGAGGTGTTCGATCGTGTGATCGATTCGCCGAAGATGCTCCGCAACTTCGTGCAGATCATGCGTTCAGGGGTTGTTGCTCGTAAGTCGCTGGGAACGCTCCCGAAGCGTCTTGTGATCGACTGGCTCGACAATCGTTCTGATGAAGCAATCTTCTTCGCATCGGTCGGGAACTCCCCATCGATCGTGGACATCATCAAGATGGTGCACCCAAAGCCGCAGACCAAGAGTCGTGAAGCGCTCTACGGCTACCTCCTCGGGCGTGAGCATGACGAGTCCTTGCTTCCAGACGTTGTGAAGCACTACGAGCAGTACAAAGCGGGATTGACCAAAGAGATCCCGGATGTGCCGTTCCAGATGCTCACGGGCATCGACCTTGACACGAATGCGTGGAAGCAGATTGCTCTGAACGGGTCATGGCAGATGGTCCGCATGAACCTGAACACCTTCGCGCGTCACGGCGTGTTTGCTGACAGGGCCATCGTGGCCCAAGTGGCGAGCAAGCTGCGTGATCCGAAGCGGATTCATGCAGCGCGTGCAATGCCGTACCAGTTGCTCAACGCGTACAGCGCCGCGAGCAGCACGCTCCCGAAGAAGATCACTGACGCGTTGCAAGATGCGATGGAGATCGCGATCGAGAATGTGCCAGAGATCAAGGGCGAGACGTATGTCTTTGTCGATGTCTCGGGCTCGATGCACTCACCGGTCACGGGGTACCGCCGTGGTTCCACGACTTCTGTACGCTGTGTAGACGTCGCGGCACTCATCGCGGCTTCGATCCTGCGTCGGAACCCTGACGCAACGGTTGTGCCGTTCAAGGAGAATGTTGTGAATGTGCGGATCAATCCGCGTGACTCAGTGATGACCAACGCGCAGAAACTCGCTTCCTTGCCTGCCGGTGGGACCAACTGCTCAGCGCCGCTTATTGAACTCAATAAGCAGCAGGGGCACGCCGACACGATCATCTACGTCTCGGACAATGAGTCGTGGATCGATACCAACCAGGCATCCTGGCGCCGCGGGACCGAGACTATGCGCGAGTGGAACATGCTCAAGGCACGCTGCCCGAAGGCGAAGCTCGTGTGCATCGACCTCCAGCCGTATGGGTCTACCCAGGCCCCGGATCAGGAGGACATCATGAACATCGGTGGGTTCTCCGACGCGGTGTTCGATGTGGTCAACCGCTTCGTCACCAGTGGCGGCGACCCGGACCACTGGGTCAATGTGATCGAGCAGGTCTCGATCTGAACAAGTACTGAAGGCGGGCCCCTGGCAATCGGGCCGGGGGCCCAAACAATGAAAGGAAATCCTCGGCCGACTGGTCGAGACGACATAGAGCGGGATGCACTTTGTGACTACATGATTTATGAATCCACACGTCTCAAGAATTCAACCTTGCCCTCTCTGTGTCGCCCCGATCAGTCTCGCCGATTCGCGATGAATGCTCGCGTGTGTACATTGGTAGATCGTGGGTTCAAATCCCACCCGCCCAGGGATAACCTGGGTGTGCAACACACGCCACACTTTGTCATCGCTCCAGAAGTTGTGTGTCGCCGGCGAATGCCTGTGAGACTACATGACGACTCTAAGGTCGCGGGTTCGAGTCCCGCCCGGCTCCGTGCCGGTAGCTCAGTTGGTAGAGCCTAGAGAAATGTCTCGCAAACCCTTGTCGCTCTCGATGCACGAACAACCGATTCGGCTGACCGAATGCAGGTGTGACTACAGGTTTCAATCCCCGATGTTGCGGGTTCGAGTCCCGCTCGGCGAAAGCCGGTAGCTCAAGCGGTAGAGCGCGGTATATGTCACACCACCACTTGTCGCAAGCCGTTCTTGTACTGGATGTAGCTCAGCTTGGTAGAGCGTGTGCCTTGGGAGCACAAAGTCGTAGGTTCGAATCCTGCCATCCAGATTCTTGATATTGCCCCGTAGCTCAATGGGAGAGCATCGCACTTTGATTGCGAGGGTTGCTGGTTCGAATCCAGTCGGGGCCGTTGAAAGTTTGTTGGCTCCGTAACCCAACTGGCAGAGGTACCGGTCTCAGATACCGGGTGTTGCAGGTTCGAATCCCGCCGGAGTCATTGGAAGGAGTGTTGTTTGCCTCGTAGCTCAGTTGGATCAGAGTGCCGCTCTACGAATGCGGAGGCCGCAGGTTCGAGTCCTGCCGAGGCAGTTTGGGAGAGTGATTGGCCCCGTAGCCCAACTGGCAGAGGCCCCGGCATGAGATGCCGGGTGTTGCTGGTTCGAATCCAGCCGGGGTCATTTGAGATGGTGAACGCAGCTCGATCGGTCCGAGCACCCGGCTGTGATCCGGGAGGTTGCGGGTTCGATTCCCGTCGTTCACCCTTAGAAAGGAGAATAGCTATGGGTGTGACAACTACTTACGGAAGGGTTTGGCAACAACCTGCCATCCATCTTCATACACGATGTAGCCGGGTTGCTGCGTAGTGATCTGGTCGATCACGATGCCATACTCACGGAGAATCTCAATCAAGGCACGGATGCGTCGAATAGGCTCGACTGCTCTTGGGTGAAACCAAGAGATCGCACGCTCATTTCCTCGGTCCCTGAGGCACGATGGTGATTTGAGATGCATCTTGAGCCAAGATAAATGTTTCTCGAGTTCTTCGCTGTGGTACTGAGAAATCTCAACGGATTCTCGGAGATCAAATACAGCAACAAACACACCAGACGGTCGATGAGAATGCTCATCCTGAACTCGCGTCTGGAATCTGATATAAGTAACCTTGGGTTGTTCTTCACGCAATGCCAAAGAGCGGCCCCAACTTGAAAGCAGTTTCAATGAATACTCAAAGCAACAATAGCAAGCTTATCGAAACCGGAGAAGCAACCGCAATCCTGCCGCTTCCCAACGACCAGAAGCCGGTCACCGTGATCGGGACCGAGGCGATCCGCCGGACCTTTGATGAGCAGTGCTTGAAGCAAGCGGTCAACTCCGCAATGGCGCCGGGCGTCTCGCAGGTGGTGCTCAATCCCGATGCGCATGTCGGATACGGCGCACCGGTCGGGTGTGTGATGGCTTCGCCTACGCATATCTATCCGGGGCCTGTTGGCGTGGACATCAAGTGCTCTATGTCGTTGCTCGCGATCGATATCGACGAGTCGGCGATCCGTCAGCCGATGGTTCGACGCCGTTTGATCAACGCGATTTGCGAGCGCACCCCGACCGGGACCGGTAAGGGGCAACGGCACGTTGCCAAGTCACGTCAGGTGTCCGATCAGATCGGACGCAAGGCGATCACGCAGGGTGCGTCCGCTGAGGTCTGCGAAGCCCTCGGGATCCCGGTCGAGTGGGCGCAGCGATGCGAGGACAGCTCGCATGTTGGGTTCGATGGAACCCACGACGCGCTCGAACGTCGGCTTGATATCCTGTGCCGAGATAACCAGTTCTCGCAGCGCATGCCCCGCAAGGTGCGTCAGCTCGGGTCCTACGGCGGCGGGAACCACTTCGGTGAGTGTGAGGTCGTTCGTGTTGATGACTCGGATCGCGCCCGTGATGTCGCGGAGGTCTTCGGACTCAAGGACAACGGCGTGGCGTTCCTCTCGCACTGTGGATCGCGTGGTTTCGGTCACGACCTCGCAGCGGGACAGTTCCGTGCGCTCCAAGCACATTTCGAGAAGTGGGACACCCCGCTCCCAGGCGGCGACCGCCAGCTTGTCTACGCGCCGCTCGGAACCTACGAAGCGAACAACTACATCGACGACATGTCCATGGGCGCGAACTTCGCGACCGTGAACCACATGTTGATCAATGCGCTCGTGCTCGAGGCGTTCCAAGAAGTGTTCCCAGGGGTCAACGGTCGGTTGGTGTACTTCATCAGCCATAACATCGCGCGTCAGGAGGTGGTGAACAACCGCCTCGAGTGGGTCCACCGAAAGGGAGCAACCCGTGCATTCCCGGCGGGGCATCATGGGTTGAAAAACACGCCGTTCGCGCAGACCGGGCATCCGATCCTGCTCCCGGGCAACCCACAGGACGGATCGGCGGTCATGGTCGCGGACCCTGGCGCTGAGAAGTCGTGCTACTCTGTGAACCATGGCGCGGGACGCATCATGGGACGCAAGGCGGCGTCGCGTGCGTTGGATCAAGCGAAGGTGGATGCGTCATTCGCGGAGCGTGATATCCTCACGAACTGCCGTAAGTATCCGATTGACGAAGCGCCGGATGCGTACAAGGACTTCAATGAGGTCCTGCGTTCGGTCAAGTCAGCGGGGCTCGCAAGCGAGGTCGCTCGTCTTGATGCGAAGTTCGTGATCAAGGATGGAGATAAAGCTGATGATTAACATCGATGGCTCAACGGGCGAGGGGGGCGGGCAAGTGCTCCGCACCTCCCTCGCTCTTTCTATGGTCACCAATCAGCCGTTCTCGATGAAGAACATCCGCGCAAACCGGAACAAGCCCGGTTTGCTGCGTCAGCACCTGACCGCTGTCAAAGCTGCGGCTGCAGTTTCATGCGCGCATGTGAGTGGGGCATCGCTCGGATCAGACTCCATCGAGTTCACTCCCGGCACAATCAACGCGGGGAACTACCATTTCTCGATCGGCAGCGCCGGGAGCACGACGCTCGTGCTGCAAACGATCCTTCCTGCGCTGATCCGTGCGCCGGAATCTAGCGAAGTCACGATCGAGGGCGGGACACACAATCCATACGCGCCGACGATTCATTTTCTGAAAGAGTGCTTCCTCCCGGTGCTGGAGCGGATGGGGCCGAGCGTGGATGTCGAGCTTGTTCGTCACGGCTTCTTCCCAGCGGGAGGGGGCAAGATCCGCGTGCGCATCGATCCATCACCCGAGTTGAAACCAGTAGAGCTCAATGAGCGCGGCGATATCACTAGCAGCCGAGTAATAGCGACGATCGCCGGGCTCCCGGGCTCGATCGCGGATCGGGAGCTGGACTTCGTCAAGCGCAAGCTCAGCTTGTCTCAGAATCAGATTAAGCACGATCGCCTCGAAGGGAACTACGGCCCCGGAAATGTGCTAACGCTCATGCTTGAGACTGATTCTGTGACTGAGGTCATCACGAGTTTCGGTGAGCTCGGAAAGAAAGCCGAGCGTGTCGCACGGCAAGCGGTGAAGCAGGCGAATGACTATGTCAGCGCGGGGGCTCCTGTCGGCCAGTATCTTGCTGATCAACTGCTGGTTCCGATGGCGATCGCGGGTTCTGGAGAGTTCAAGACCGGGCGTCTGACTCGTCACGCCGTGACCAACATGGATGTGATCCATCAGTTTGTTGGAGGGCGTTTCAGCACGACCGAGTTCCTTCCCGGGCGTCACCATGTCCGCTATGATTCGTAAAAGCGCTCTACGCAACCTGTGATCCTTGGTGCGCCTTTGCCTGCTTAGTCAGGATGGTCTCTTCAACTTCTTCTATGTGAGCGCGTTCTAATCGAGCTTTGCTTCAGGGTGCTCCTTGAGGGCTTGATGAGTGTGATCGAAGCTTGCCTATAGGTGTAGCGTGGAATCTATGTTACATAAGAAGCGGCTAAGTACTTGGTGATCCGGAATTGGTTCGTTTATGGTCTCTAATCAATTCGCTCAGGCAACCCCCCTAATTTACAGTTATCTTAACCAATGGAATATGAACCGCGCAGTTTCATTTATTGTCACCTGTTCAGGTTCCGACTTTGTACTGAGTGTACAAAGAGCCTGGTGAGAACTTGAATGATCAGGATACTGATCAGGAACCACGGAAGCGACGGCGTGGTCTGCTTTGGCTGGTGCTGTTGATTCCATTTATCGGATTCGCCCGTCGAGCTACGAGTGCCGTCATCACAAACGGTCCTAGCTTTGCTGGCAAGCATGCAGTCGGAACTGTGGGTGTGACTCTTGCTGCTGGCACCGGACTCGTTGTTATGGGACCTAGCACCATCTCAGCGATGGGGCTCGGATCGGGACCAGCCGAGATCAGTATCCAGCCCGATCTATACGCGAATCAATCTCCAACCTGGGACGGCTCGCGTGGGCAATCAGATTTAAGCTCAGCGAACGGATCATCAAGAGTCGATCGATCAACAGGCAGCGAATCCCGGAATCAAAGCTCTTCGAACAGGGGCAATGGTGGGAGAAACGCTCGTGGAACTTTGTCGAGCCCAGGGCCGAATCCCGCGGGTGCCGATGGTGCAGTAGGTGCATCAGGACCACGCGGTCCGCAAGGACCAGTTGGTCCAGCCGGCGCTGATGGTATCGATGGATTAGACGGCGTTGACGGAGTTGATGGAGCACCAGGCCCACAAGGGCCGGCAGGTGCTATTGGTGCAACTGGACCCAGAGGGCCCGCAGGACCAGCAGGTTTGGATGGCGCGGATGGACTACCCGGCCCTCGAGGACCACCAGGCGTTGATGGCGCAGACGGTGCAGTCGGTCTTCGAGGCGGTCAAGGCCCTGCGGGAACCGATGGTGCAACAGGCCCGGAAGGTCCAGCAGGTCCAGCGGGTGCCGATGGGAGTGACGGCGCGGCTGGTCCTCAGGGACTTCAAGGTCCACAAGGTCCCGCCGGCCCTCAAGGCCCAGCGGGAGCGAATGGAGCAGCTGGACCACAAGGTCCTCAGGGTCCACAAGGTCTCGCAGGTCTGATTGGTCCAGTAGGCCCGCAAGGTCCCGCTGGTTTGCAAGGCCCAGCAGGTCCAGCGGGCGCGGATGGGGCAGACGGTGTAGATGGAATCGACGGAGCGGTGGGACCACAAGGCCCACAAGGTCTTGCAGGAAACGATGGAGCAACAGGTCCACAGGGACCGGCGGGTCCTGCTGGTGCTGATGGCGTCGATGGTGCAACCGGTCCTCAAGGCCCGCAAGGTCTCACTGGTTTGATTGGTCCAGTTGGCCCGCAAGGTCCAGCCGGTCCACAGGGACCAGCAGGTGCAGACGGAGTTGACGGAGCTGACGGAGCGACAGGACCCCAAGGCCCACAAGGCCCAGCAGGAGCCGATGGTGCTGACGGCGCTGATGGTGCGACTGGACCACAAGGTCCAGTTGGGCCAACTGGTGCGACCGGTCCGCAAGGTCCTATAGGACCAGCGGGTGCCGATGGTTCCGACGGTGCAACTGGCCCTCAAGGGCCGGCTGGTCCCGCGGGCTCTGATGGCGCGGACGGTGCAGATGGAGCAACGGGTCCACAGGGACCGCAAGGTCCTGCAGGCCCTGCCGGCGCCGATGGTGCTGACGGCGCTGATGGTGCAACTGGATCACAAGGGCCGGCTGGGCCAACTGGAGCGACCGGTCCGCAAGGTCCTGCTGGCCCTGCCGGTGCCGATGGTGCAGATGGAGCTGACGGAGCGACAGGACCCCAAGGACCCCAAGGGCCACAAGGCCCTGCGGGCGAGGATGGTTCCGACGGGGCAACTGGTCCTCAAGGTCCGGCAGGTCCCGCGGGCTCTGACGGCGCGGACGGTGCAGATGGTTCTGATGGAGCAACTGGCCCTCAAGGACCACAAGGTCCGGCTGGTTCAGATGGTTCCGACGGTGCAACTGGTCCTCAAGGTCCGGCTGGGCCAACTGGTGCGACCGGTCCGCAAGGCCCACAAGGGCCGGCAGGGCCTCAGGGGCCAGCCGGGACGACGCCTTGGACAACGGATTCGGATTCAGCGATTATCGCGTTGGATGTCGGGATCGGGGTTGGTTCTGTTGCCGCAGGCGCGGCTCTCGACGTCGGCGGAAACCTGGTGCTCTCTGGTGTCATCGACAATAACGTTGATGCCGCCCTTGAGATCCACGCAAACGCGACACGCGCCCTATCGATCATCCCAGATAGCACTTGTCCCTCGTTCCTCTTTGGTCACTCAAGCAACATTGCTCTAGATGGTGCCGTGGGGATTTCAATCCTCGGCGGAGGTCTCACCGGCTCACCCAATACCTGCTACGACGATTTCTGTGTCATCGCGGGAGGGTCGGCAAACGTAGCGGGGGTGCTCGATGGAGACCCGGCCGCGCAGTCTTACATCAGCATCGGCGGTGGCTTTTCCAACACAGCATTTGCGCAGTACGCGACCATCTCGGGCGGGCTTAGCAATGTCATCAATCCCGCGGCTCTTGGTGCTTGCATCCCCGGAGGGATCGGGAACATTGCAAACGGCATCGGGAGTCTTGCGGCTGGTACCGGAGCTGTTGCCAATCACAGCGGAACATTTGTTTGGGCAGACACGCAGGTTGATGTGCTCGCTTCGACGGGGCCCGATCAAGTAATCGTGAGAGCAGCAGGCGGCGTGTGGATCGGTGATGACAGCTCTGTCAGCATTCCTGTGAACTCTCTCATCTCCACATCGACCGGTGCCTATCTCTCGCTCTCAGGAATCTGGAATCTCATCTCCGATCGTGATCGGAAGGAGAAATTTGAAGAGCTCGATGGTCAAGAGATCCTTGATCGCATCGTGGCGCTCCCAGTGACCCAGTGGCAGTACAAGGGCGACGCGACAAGAGCGAAACATATCGGGCCAACCGCTCAGGACTTCCGGGCCGTGTTTGGGTTAGGAGAATCGGATCGGCACATCGCTTCAACAGACATGGCCGGGGTGAGTCTGAGAGGGATTCAAGAACTGCATCGCAAGATCAGCGAGCAGCAGGCCCACATCGAGCTGCTCGAAAAACGCCTGGCGGTACTAGAAGCGAAGCTTCGCGAAGAATGATAAAGCGGCCCGTGTACCTAGTCACTGAGTCGATCCCGCCACTGAGTCGCTTGCTCTGATTCACCGATGCGTTCTAGATAGAGAGGAAAAGCATCCAAGAGGATTCGCCGGACCTCGTCGGATCGATGCGCGTAAGGGAGGGCGTCGACGGCGGTTTCGAACCACCCTCTGAAGTCATGCTCTGCAGAAGCGGAATCTGGCGCGCCGATCGAAGACCCTGTCGCACCGAGCGTGATCGCGGCGTTGGCGAAGTAGCGGGCGCGGAGACTGTGTCCATCTGGCACTCGACTGAACTCTTCGATCACGCGTGCTGCCCACGCATCGCTTGAACCCAGCAGGTCTCTGCCGATCGGTGTGAGGTTGATGAGACTCTGAGCTTCTCCAGGGCCCGCGACGTAGATCCTCAGGATAAGGCCCTTGGATCTCCACTCGGTAAACCCTGCTACGTCGCCCATGTCTTTGTAATACACCGCGATGTTGTTCGTCGTGCTCTCGGCCTCGTAGCTGTAGGGTGAGTACAACGCATGGATCAGATCCAGAGCGCGTGTGCTGTACTCGATCGCTTCCCTGTGCTTCTTGAGTTTGTACGTGATGGTCGCGGCGTTTTTGAGCATGCTGACCATCGCTGGTGATTCATACCCGTACCGATCTCCGATCTGGGTGAGCAGACTCTCAACCGACTCGATCGCTTCCTCAGCTTTGCCGAGCTGTCCCAGGGCGCTGGTGTAGTGCATCTGCGCGATCAGAATCGAACCGCTGCCGTCTTCGGGGTCCTCGCTTCGTAGATACTCAACGAGCCATTGAGCGAGTTCGAGACGCTCTTGTTCCCGATCCAGCGAGCTGAGCATCGCGAGGCGATTGAACACGGTCGCTGCTATCGAATACAGATCGGGAGGGTCCTGCTCAAGCAGGAACTCGGTGACCTCCCTGAGCATCGGCTCGGCCCGCTCATAATCGCCCTGGGCGCTGAGCACGCCGGCAAGACCAGAACGCGCGATCTGGATCTCGGTCTGGCTCACCGATTCTATAGCGGTGATCATCGAGTACTGGAGCTCATACGCTTGTCTCGCGTTGTCCAGTTCTCCGAGTGCGTGGTAGATCTTTCCGCGGTTGCCGTGCATCATTGCGATTTCGAAGGATGTCCACTCGTCGAGCTGGTCCAAAAGATCATGCGATTTACTCGCTTGCAATCGTGCTTTCTCGAACAGACTCGCGTTGGAGTACATCTGGCTGATGAGATAATGCGCTCTCGCTCGCATATTCACATCGTCGGCGAAACGCACCTCGATAGTCGGCGCCACGCTATCGAGGAGTTCTGAGAGCTTCACCTCCGGGCCGAGCTTCTGGATTGACCCTGAGAGGAAGAGGTCTTCGAGCAAGAAATCGTTGATGTCTTCGACCCGCTGGGATTGACGCTGAGCGATCTCGCGTTGTTCGTGCTCGAGCTTGAGTGCGGCGTTTGCTCGTAGACCAAACACGATGCTCGCGCTGGTGCCTCCGATCAACGCAACCACCGCGATCAAACCCGCGATCACGCTCGCTCGGTTTCTCGCGTAGAACTTGGTGAGCTTGTACTGGATCGTCGGCGGCCCGGCGCTAACGGGCTCGTTGTCGAGGAACCGCTGCAGATCATCAGCGAGAGAGGTGACGGATTGATACCGCCGCGAGGGGTCGCGGTCCATCGCTCTGAGCGTGATCCAGTCCAGATCGCGGGGGAGACTCGTTTGGGTTGTCGGGGTACGAGTGCTCGGAGCGACCGGGTTTGATGTGTCGATCTCTCTCATCAGAGCTGGGAGACTCTGCGAACCCTCGGTCAGTGTGTAGGGCGACTCACCCGTCAGCAGTTCGTACATCAGCACGCCGATCGAGTAGACGTCCGATCGCGTGTCGATGTCGCCACCAACCCCCATCTGCTCGGGGCTCATGTACCGCGGCGTGCCGATCATCGCGCCGGCGCTGGTCATATTGATCGAGTCGAGCACCGGCTCGTCGAGCGCTTTGGCGATCCCGAAGTCGATGACCTTGCATTGTGGCTTGTCATCGAGCAGCGTGACAAGGATATTGCTCGGTTTAAGGTCGCGGTGGAGGATCCCCTTGCTGTGCGCGTGCTGCACCGCGGCGCACACCTGGAGCAGGACGTTGATGATGGCGCTGGTATCCAGCTGATGGTCACGCACAAACCGCGTGATCGGCACCCCTTCGACGAGTTCCATCACGAAGTAGGGGCGATCGGACCCCTCCGGTCCAGACGCGTCGATGCCGCTGTCGAGCACACGCGCGATGTTGGGGTGATTCATCCGTTCGAGCACTTTGCGTTCAAACTCGAATCGGCGGAGCACCGATCCCGAGTCCATCCCCGGACGGATGAGTTTGATCGCGACAACCCGCTCGATCGGAGCGTGTTGGTGGGCTTTGTATACCACGCCGCAGCCGCCGCGACCGATCATGGACTCGATCTGGTACCGGTCGATTTGTTCGGGGTGCCTCTCAGGCTCGTTGTCCAGATGGAAGTCCGTGGATGAGAGCCCGTCGTTGCTCTCGGTGATCGCGTCGTATCGCAGGAGCGACATCACCTCGTCAAAGAGCGTGTCCCGTCCGGCGCATGCGTCTCGAACGAAGGACTCCTGCTGCGCCGGATCGAGATCACACGCTGATGCGAAGATCTCGCGTGCCTCCTTTGGATCGTACTCATCGCTCATCGGCATCCCCGATCAGTTCTCTGCGGAGCCAGGCGCGAGCGAAACGCCAATCGAGTTCCACTGTTCTTGGACTGACGCTCAGGACCTCCGCGATCTGGGTTGTGTTGAGCCCTCCGAAAAACCTCAGCTCCACGATTTTGGCTTGACGCTGATCGACGCGTTCGAGCTTGAGCAGCGCTTCATCGACATCGAGCGCGTCGAAGCCGTCGGTTTTGTTGGAGATCATCACTCCCGAGAGGGTGACCCGGTCGAACTCGCCGCCCCGTTTGCTTGTTCGTTTCTTGCGTGCGTGGTCGATGAGGATATGTCTCATCGCTTTGGCCGCGACGCCGAGGAAGTGGGACTTGCTCTCCCATTGTTTTGAGTCGGATCTGATCATCTTTGCGAGCGCCTCGTTGACCAGCGCGGTCGGTTGGAGTGTGTGTCCCTGGCTCTGGCCTCGGAAGCAGACATCAGCGATTGCTCTGAGCTCTTTATAGATCGCGAGTGCCTGCTCCGGCGAGAGACTCGACAGGTCGCTGATGTTCTTGTTCAGCCATTGCGTGTTGTCCTGTGCGTCCCCGATTGACATTGCTCAGCTCCGATTGGATCAATGATCGATCGGAGTCAGTGTACCAAATCATGCACTCCGCTTCACGATCCAAGCCGAGACCGCATGAAGGAAGTCAAAAGAGCGAGACGGACGGCTACACCCGCCTCGCTGAGTTTGCGGCAGATTTACGGATCGCTTGGTGCGATGACCGAGATGATCACCGGATCGCTCGTCCGGATGCTCGGAGGAGGATTCCCGACCCAGATCTGCATCGCCCCGATCATCGACACATCACTGGCGCTGAGCGTGGCGCGGATGATCGATGATGTGTCGCGTGTGGATGGGATCTGGTTCCCATTGACAAACACGAGACATCCCGGCGCGAAGTTGCTCCCCTGGATCGTGATATTGTGGTCGTCCATCGCCGGCTCACCATCGATCGTCGTCGCTGGATACGGAGGGCTCCCGGATTCGATCACCGGATGGCTCACGAAATCCACTTCAGGGGTCGGCCAGAGCATCTCGATCGCGTACGGATCCGAGACGCCGCCGCTCGCGACGGACTCTTCGCCTAAATCGTTTTGGTTCCCGTCAACCAGATGCTCGGTGAACATCGTGCCCATCGGGTTGGGTGTACGCACCGTTACGATCTTGCGTCCGAAGGAGTTGAACACCCCGCTTGGGACACGCGCCACAAGCTCGCCCGAGTTGACGAAGGTGGTCTGGTAGCCGGTCCCGTCAATACGGACGATCGAACGCGGCGTGAAGTTCCCATACTTCGGCGCTTCGTAGCCATCGAAGAACGGAACACTCACCGGACCAAGAACACGGAGTCGCACGAACCCCTTCGAGTCGGTCTCGATCTCGCCCGGCGTGAACAGATCGGGTGAGACTTCGGAGATCACCGGACGCGGCGAGGGCACCTGGAGTGTGGTGAGTCGGCTCATCCCACCGCCGGGGCCGGGATTGATGATTGCCATGGTCTTGAACCCACTCCGAGCGACCAGTTCCTCGGCCACTTTCACGCGCAGTTTCCCGTCCGGCATCGCAATCGGATCACGCGAGAGGGAAACGCCGTCAAGAACGACCGATGGGAAACCTGGGGTGCTTGGTTCAGCACCGAGATGGGTCCATCCGCTGAACGACGGGAAGTAGTCCGTCGCGCTCATGTTTGGATCAGCAAGATCAGAGAGGATCGCTGGATTCCAGAGGGTGTCCTGCATGTACTGGAAGTAGTCCCGGCGTGCGATGAACGAATCATTCTCGGCCGGGGTTCCTCCATCGACCACAACGATCGGTTCCTCCGACCAGCGTGGATCACTCGCCCAGTATGTTTCTTCCAGTCCCTGGAAGTTCGGGAATGGATACTCGATGGTGAGGTCGATGCTCTCGGAAGTGCCGTTGTCGTTGGTGATCCAGATGCGAGCGGTCCCCGGCAGCAAGAAGAATCGGTTCGGCACCTCGATCAGTAATGCTTGCTGATTGAGACGGGTGTGTTCGAGTGTTTCTGATCTGCCGTGATGCTCGATGTGCACGCTGATCCCTGAGCCGCTGAAGAACTTGTAGCCGTAGAGCACCATCGGTGATGTCCCCGAAGCCATGTTGTTGAACTGCGCCTGCGTCGGGGTTCTTTGGTTGTAGATTAACAGCGGCGCGGTTTCTCGGCTGGCGCCGATGAGCTGGGGCTGAAGATCGGTGTCCCCAAAGACCTGCATCGGAGCGACTGGTGCTCGTTGGGGAACGAGAAGCTCTCATTGATATCAATCCCGAGGTCCTCGAGACGGACAATCTTGCTGGTGGTCTCATCCGTGCACCCGATGCACTTGTCGATGTTGATCAGGTCTGCGCGAAGGGCCGAGGCACTCGCTTCAAACCGCGCGACATCGAACCCCGCTTCGAGCTCGATCTCGATGCCCGAGCTATTGACAAGCGTCAAGTCAGCACCAAACACAGGCGAGATCTCAAGCTCCCCAACGTTGGGCATCCGCACAGTGTGTGTACGCTGCTCGACGGGATCGCCGAAGTTGTTCCCGCCGGCGTTGTCGTTGTAGAAGTTGATCCGAACATCATCGGGGGTGTCATTTCCAGCGGATTCAAACTCGAGCCGGACATACGGACGCACCTGGAGATACAGGTCCTGAAGCAGATACAGCCGCCCGTCAATATCCGCCTGGATCATCCCGGCGTCCACGTCAGCGTTCCAAGAATCCGTACCACCAGCGGGGCTCCAGTTAAACGACATCGGTCCCTGCCCAAAGTACGCGAGGAGCAGTTCGGTCAGTCGGATCTTGCCCTCAAAGAATCGCTGGCGGATGAAACTGCTGATCACGCCCTCGTCCTCGTCAAAGACCCCCTCGGACCGCAGGATCGGTGAGCGTACCTTCCCTCCGAAGAATCGAGTGAAGGGGAACTCGACGGGGTCGTACCAGACACCACCGGGAGGGAGGTTCAAGAAGTCCACCCCGAGCACGTTGAGGTCATTCCCGCCGTTGAGGTCTTCAGCGAAGTTCAGATCGGCGTTGATGATCCCGGTATTGACGATGACGGTGCCGTCGCCTTTATTGATCTGCAGGTCCGCGTCGATATTCATGCGCGCGTTCGCGTAGACCCCGCCCTCGAGGCGTGGTTCGATATTGGTGATCAGGTCCGTCGCGAACTCATCGGGGTCCCAGTTGAGCACGATATCAAAGTCCTGTCCCGCGAAAATCTCAGTCTCCGCTGGGACCGCGATCGCGAGCTCGCCGGTGGTGCTCGCATCAAACACGCCGGCTGAAACGTGCGCCTGGATCGATACATCCACGCGTCCCGAGAACTCGCGGAGCTTGACGCCGCCCTCGATGGTCCCGGCTCCATAGTCAACGGTTGCATCGAGCCGATCGTTGATATCAGCTCGTGAGATGACATCGCTCGATTTGAGCGTAAACAGAGGTTCTTCATACGAGAATCCGTCGATGCCAAGTGAGCCGTCGGGGTCCCAGACACTCCGACCCTCAAGACTGAGCTGCGGATAGCTCCGCGTGATCTGCGGGATTGATACATACGGCTGCTCGTACTTGATCACAAAGAACTCGTACCCGATCGCGCCGTTCTGCGTGTCCTCGCCTTGCCTGTGACCAGCGACGTAAACACTCCCGCCGGCATCGATGATCAGGTCCTCCGGAGACATCTCGAAGTTTTCTTCGTTCGGTCGATCGGGTGAATCAATCATCTCCCAGACGAGCGAGCCGTCTTCTGGATCATGCTTGGTGACCATGATCTTGGCGAGATTATCGGTTCCGGTCCCTCCGAACCATCCCGCCATGTATGGATTCCCGAGACGATCCAGCGCGACCTGCGATGCGATCCCAGTGGTTCCGGTTGTGTAGACCCACAGCTCGTTGCCATCGGTGTCGTATTTCGCGAGTCGATAGGTTCGTCCGTCACCGCTCCCGCAGACATACGCATTGCCGTGCTCGTCCACTTCCATGTTCCGGGGCTGACCATCGCTTGTGGTGTGCGTCCAGAGCTGATCGCCGTTCTCTCCATCCCATTTGGTGACGCGCCATCCGCTGTCGCTGGTATGGAGTCGGCTCGCGAAGTACACATCACCCGATGGATCGAGCCGAAGAGTATCGATGTATCCAATCCCCGGCGTCCCTGCGAACACCGATTTGTACCACTGGAGACCGCCATCAGCCGCACGCACTTTGGCGACAAGGTGAGCACCAGGCCCAACGCCAGCGATGAACAGATCGCCCTTGCGATCAAACTCGATGCCCCCGATTGGGCTCCCGGGGACCGGCGGTTCTCTGAGCCAATCGATCTGCCCGTTATCAGGATTCAGACGCGCTACAAACCAGTTCGGGAGTCCTGTGATCGAGGACGTGAATGTCCCGCTGACGTACACCGCTCCTTCTGGATCGATCGCGATATCGGTCGCGGTCGCGTCGGTGCCGTTGAGCATCTCGCCGTCGGTGTTCCACATCGTGGAACCGTCTTCGCCGTTGAGCTTCCAGACAGTGAATCGACCATCGGAGCGCATGCCGCAGGTGTATGTGTTGCCCTGGAAATCGACGGCTCCGCGTTCGGCGGTGACATAGCCGTTCTCTCCAGCGCCCGCGTAGCGTGCGCCGCGTTCCCAGTTCTCTGTCCATCCATCGGATGCGTTCGCGGCCCCGTCGAGTTCGGTCACAAACAGTCGGCTGAATCCGGGGTTCGCGTTGTTGCCGCCGAGGTCCGTTCCGATGACTACAACGTCGCCGTCGTAGTTGAGGACAAGGTCATTGGCGATGTGGTCTTCCGCACGAACAGATTTGGTGTACGACCATGCGAAGTTGACCAGGTTGATCCCGTTTGAGTCGACCTGGTCCGGTCCGACCGCTTTGTGCCACAGTGCCTGCTTGTTGGACTCAGAAAGCTCGGGCCAGTTAAGTTCGGCTCGGAAGTCCGAGCGCCACTGTTGTTCGTAGAGTCGGTTCGCGGAATATCCGAACGTCGGTTGCTTGAGTGGCGATCTTGTGCCCTCGACGAGAATCTTCTCGCCTTGGATATTCTCGATCCAGCTGGTCCGCGTGTCCTTGGAGGTTGCGGGTTCGGCGGACTGTGCGAGCCCCGCGGCTAGAGTGATCGGTAACACGACGGAAATCAGTGCTGTGGTTCGTTTGATCTCGTGTTTGCTATACATGATTGGGTTCCCTTCAGGAGTGTGCTTGAACCGAGATTCAGCGTTCAACATTGACGGGTGAGTGATCCAGACGCATCGATTCGGGTTGCCCGTAGAGAGCGGGTTGCAGGTAGCGTCCCTTCTCAAGGCCGGTCTTGACACGTTCGACCGGAGCGCCGAGCTGGGCAACGAACGCGTCGTTCCGCTTCGCTTTGACCTCCCAGCTCACTCGCATCCCGACCTGACCACCTGAGACGAGGAACTCGTTGTTCTGGATCTCGCTCGCGACGTGGAGCATCGGAGCCGGCGCGCCGATCGCGGTCAGTTGGTATCGCGGATCGATGTTGATCGACTCGAAGTATTCTGGAAGCTCCACCCAAGCTTGTCCGTTCTCATCGAGCGTGACGGTGCCGGAGTACGAGTTGAGCACCTCGGGGCTCTCGGTGCTGTAGTGGTACAGAAACTTGTTCCCTGGATCGAGCGGGTGATCGATCATGAAGCTCTTGGTTCCCGATGATCCGAGCCGCCCGTTGGCGTACACGCCGAACGCGGTGCCGCCGGTCGCTGAGCCGTACACCCCGTAGCCCGATCCGCCGTTCGGTGCTTCGCCGCGGACGCCCGCGGCTCCGCTATCGGTGCTCTCCACGATGCCTCGCACGCCAAAGGTCACCCCGGATGTTGATTTAGCGATCGCGTGCACACCGGTCCCGTTGTCGCTCTCGGTGCTGAACTCGCCCGCGACAGAGTTCCCGGTGGTCGCGAACGAGCGTGCGAGCAATGTGACGCTGCCCGCGAGCGAGCTGTCGGCGATGATCGCGTTGGCCCGTCCCTCGCCATCGACATGAAGTGAGGTGTTGCCCGGAGCGAAACCACCGATGGAAACCCGCCCGTTCTCTTGGACGCGCATGAGTTCATCGCCGGAAGCACCTGTACCGTGGCGTGAGATGCGGAAGTCCCGATTGGTGGAGTTGTTGTTGGAATCGATCACGATCTCCGAGTTGCTCAGAGAGACCATCGAGAGCAGGTCACCCTCATCGGTCTCGTTCCCGAACCGGATCGTCCCCGGCTCCTGAGAGAGATTGACCGCGAACCGATCGTTCGACGGACCAACATCGAGGTTGTATGAAGGCACTCGACCAAATCCAGCGAACTGATTGTCACCCTCGAGGTGCATCAGCAGAACTTCGGATCCGAGTCCGCCCGTGTACGCCTCAATGTCGGTGGTTTCATTCCCGCCTCGGAAGAGGAGACGAGTAGCGAGACTCCCAGTCGAGTCTTCGGTTTGGAACTCCATTGCTTTCGCCCCGGCGAATGAGTTCATCGTGATCCCGACCTGTCCGCTGGCGCCCGGAGCTCGCAACGAGAGTGTGGTCGCGGGCGTGCTCGTGCCGATGCCCACGCGTCCATCGGTGAAGGACGTGTTGGTGCCGTCGTAGTTCCAGTAGCTGTCGCCTGCAGGACCTTGATCGCCCTGAGGTCCGGTTGGACCAACTGGACCAGCTTCGCCCTGGATTCCTTGCGGACCGGTCGCCCCGGCTGGTCCATCGACACCCTGAGGACCCATCGGTCCAGCAGGCCCTTGTTCACCCTGCGGCCCCGTCGGTCCCGCTGGACCAACCGAACCTTGCGGTCCGGCAGGTCCTTGTGGTCCCTGCGGCCCAGCGACGCCGTTGAGCGCGTACATCGCGTATGGGGTCGCCAAGATCGCTTGGCGCGGATTGAGCACTTCATAGAGCGGCTCATCTCCAAACCCATCCCATGCCGGGGTGCGCACAGCGATCTCTAGCCAGCGTTCCTCGCCGTTGAAAGCACCCGCACCGAAATCCAGATCCGCGTGGATGATCCCGTTGGAGATCATGGCGCCGTCAAGGTAGATATCGGTGCCAACAAGCGTGGTGCCATCGGCGGCGTCGTAGAGTCTAAAGCGGATGTCCACCTCGCCCTCAAACATCTCGCCCTCAAAGTTGAGAGCGCCTTGGTAGGTAAAGACCTCAGGAGTGGGGGCCGCGGGTACGGTGCCGCAGCAGAGCATCAGGGCGGTGGCGCTGATCATGGTTTGCAGTGATTTCCGTGTTCTACTTGCTGATTTCTTGGTGTTCATGGTTCTTCCCCGATTGCACAGACGGTGGTGGTGTATGTTCAAGCGGGTAGACACACCCGCACACCAATTCACACGAGGAAGACGAAGGAGCAGCGCAAAGAATGAGCCCACTTTCGTGAAAAAAGAATTTCAGAGATTCTGTGGTATTCGATTGCGCTCGCCAGATCTACTTCACGTGTAGATCAGCAAGGAACCCTCGCGTTGAGGGTGCTTGGCATTGATTCAACACAGGAGAATACATCATGTGGTCCAACATTGGTCGTACGACGATGGTCGGTCTCGCCTTACTCGCAAGCGCGGATGCTTTCGCTGGGAGCGGGTTCGAGATCGTCACCTATTCAGTGGTCGGGAGTTCCGGGACTCAAGAGAGCGGGAGCTGGAGTATCTTCAGCGCGATCGGTCAGCCGATCACCGGCGATGATGTCATGGGCGGAGGATTTTCGATTGACAGTGGGTTCCCCTCGGATTCAGGCGGGGACGTGCAGTGCGTGCCCGATCTGACCAACGACGGCGAGCTGAACTTCCTTGATATCAGCGCGTTCCTTTCCGCGTATCAAGTCCAAGATCCCATCGCGGATATGACCGGCGATGGATTGTTCAACTTCCTCGATGTCAGCCGGTACTTATCACTGTATGGGATCGGTTGCCCCTGAAAACGAGATTCTGACAACTCACTGATTGTTGACGTGATCAGCAGACTCTAACATTGATCTCTTCATGTTGGCAGCACGTTGTTGTCTATATGACATTCATCGACTAGGCACAGCCTTGGCACCGAATACATTACATAGACTAGTGATTTCCGGTGCAGCGATGCAGACGGAACGAGGGGAGTTTGTCTTCGATTAATCTAATCTGGAAAGTGGCCAAAAAGGTCACCAGCATTGGGGCATGGCGGGTCATTCACACGTGCTCGCGATCACACAACAAAGAACCCCGCAACTCGAAGTGAGTTGCGGGGTGAGAATCTTTCAAGCAGTTCAGTTTGATTACGGACAGCCAGCTCCGAAGACGCTCAGGAACGCGCTGACATCGAGGAAGTTGTACAGCCCGTCGTTCGTGAAGTCCGCGGCCGGGTCTCCAGCACCGAATGCTGTGAGGAACGCGGAGACGTCGAGGAAGTTAAGGTCCCCGTAACCTTCCGCGAGGTCGGCTTGGCTGCACGGGCCGCCTTCGACACGGATCTCGACGGTCGCTGGATCGCTGAAGACTTCGAGCGAGCCCATCGTGTCAACGGTGGTCACCAAGCGGTAGGTGAAACGGTCGGTCCCCTCGAACCCCTGAGCTGGTGTGTACACGAACGAGCCGTCTGGGTTGAGCGTGACGCTGCCGTTGCTCGGAGCGATGTAGCCGTCGGCGGGTGAGAATCCGGTATCGACCTCGATGACTCGGTACTCCTGATCAACATCGTTGGAGATCACACCTTCGTTGGTACTGACGCTGAGCGAGCCGTTGCTTGAGGTGTAGGTGTCATCGATCGCGAGCTTGAACGCGTTGTCCCGCAGATTGCGAAGCTCGGCGAGTGTCCACTCGATCATGCTGTGACCCTGGACGGGGCTATTGGACACCATGTCGGGAGTGATGGTTGCATTGATCTCGTCTTGGACAATCTGGGCGCGGGTCGTGAAGTCGGTCTGGACATCGACGAACTGGCCGTTGTCACCATCGCCGAGCATCGACGCGAACCAGTCATCGAGCGGCTGGGCGAGCGCGATCTCGTTGCCGATCGTGTAACCACGGAACGCGCTTGCGACGGCCGTGCTCTGCTCAAAGACATCGGGGAGCCCAAGCTCGATGTACGCCTGGATGATGGTCTCCCAGCTGTCACGCTCGGACTCGAGTGCTGTGTACACCGAGTTCCCGATCGATTCGTTCCAGACTTCGTCCTGAAGATCATCCAGACGCTGGTTGATGTACTGTGTTGCTGTGGTTTCCGAGCCAAACGTCATGTCGTCGGAGATGTACTCAAGCGTGATCTGGTCTCCGAGCCCGTTGAATGTGTTGAACGAAGTCCCTGCGAGACTCTCTCCGGTATAGAACTGGAGCGCGATGTTGAACCAGAAGACCGGTGTCTGATCAAAGAGATCCTGTGCACTCGAGTCGGTGCTCACAAAGACCGGCGAACCAAAGCTGGTCATCCGGAAAATCACTCGGCGGTTGAACGTGTAATCCGTCCCTCCGGGGTTCTCGATGATGATTCTGAACGACATCTCGACATCATTTTCGTAAAAGAATCCATTGGAGCCAACACGGAGTTCGACTGTTGGGATTCCGCCGCTGGCGTTCTCGGAGTTTTCGAGCGCCGCCGTGAGTTCGGGGATGGTGTTGAAGTAGTAGAGGTCCCAGATATCGCTCCCAAGAACGGTCGGAGCCGAGAATGTTGACGTGAGCCCGCTCCGTCCATGGATCTGTGTGTAACCCGGCGCATCGTCCCGCCCCTCCTGATCAGTCCCGGCCCAAGGGTCGATGTGATCGAGCCCCAGACTCCCAAGGTACGCCGTCTGGATCGCGTCAAACTGGTTTCCGATCGCTTCGGTCGCGTCAGTGTACTTCCCGAACAGTGTGTCGAAGAAGTCGGTGGTCCGGATCTCCATCGCCATGGATCGGATCGCTTCGCCCTCATCGATGATCAGATCGAGATCAGGGTTCATGAGTCCGCTGTCGAGCTGCGATTCGTACATGTACGCGAAGTACCAGGGGCTCTCGTTGGCGACGCGTGCGTACGCCGTCGATGCCTGCGCCCAAGGCCCCGGCGCGACGACTCGTCCCGGATGAAGCGGGAACGGGGCGCCGAGGTGATGGACCGGAAGTTCGCGCAGGTCGTTGATGCTCCGCCCGATCGGGTTCTGGTTGAGCTGCTGTGCGATGAGATCGATGCTGTCCGTGCCGTCACCTCCCGCATAGGTCGGCAGACTCGCGGTGAAGGTGGACTTGGTGAACAGATCGATGATGTCATCCGCGAAGTTGGTGGGGTTGTTGCTGTAGGACAGGTCAATCCCCGTCCGGTCGCGGTACGCGACGATGCCGTCAACCAGCGCCGCGAGGTCGTCGCGGAACAGATCATCCGCCATCCCCCAGAGCTGCTGCTCGATTCGGCTCAGCTGCGCTTGCTGCGACATGATCTCGTTCTGCAGAGCGATGACATCGAGGTTCAGATCGAAGATCGAGCTGCCCAGCTCGTTGAATCCAACCGCGATCGCGCTGTAGATCTCGCTGAGCTGGAGCTCTATCCGATCGAATCGCTGGTTCATCTGCACGCGGACGTCTTCGAGCTGGTCACGCATCTCCACGAGCTGATCGAAGATCTGCTCCTCCGCGCTCGGGACCGGGGAGCCTCCAAAGGTCTCTCCAAGCTCGATCGAGCTGAGGACCACATCGGCGAGTCCCGAGATCGCGTCGGTTGGACTACCAGTGGCGATCCCGATCGCGAAGGTCGCCGCGCCGCTGGCGTACTGGACTCCCGCGGTGATCCCCGCGATGGTGTTGTTGGTCTGGAGCTGCGTGCCTCCGAAGGACTGCGCTTGGGTCGCGAGTGCTTGGATCGACGGATCGGCACTCTGGAGCAGGATCATCGCGTTGGCATCGATGATCGCGCGGTACTGCGCGACCTCAGCGAGGCGTGCTCGATACTCCTCCACGAGCTGATCCATCTCCGTCGGATCGTCGGCATCAAGTATGTCCTGATAGATCGATTCCTCCATGCTCAGCACGCTGTTGAGCTCGTCGATCCGCTCTTGTGTTTCCAGCGCGATGTCTGCGAAGGAGGTGTTCAGATCCGCCCACGCGGTAGAAGATTCGATGGGCTGATCCAAGAGCTGTGTGTACGCGACGTAATCAGCAGGGAGGGCGGCGTCCAAAGTCATCTCAATAGAGTCGAACCGCTCGTCGTCGATCCCATCGGGGTTGGGCTCGTAGCCCTGGCTCTCAAGGTACGACTGGAGCACGGATGCGATGTGCGTGTTGGTGTTGCCATCGAGATCGAACCCGCCGAATCCCGCCATGAGGATGTTGAGCCACTCTTCGCGATTGGCAAAGTCCGCTACGCGAGCACGCTCGTACGCCGAGACGCGATCGAGCAGCGTGTCGTAGGATTCGATATCGGGGACCTCAAGACCCAGCAGTTGCTCGATGCGTTTGCCCACGCGTGTGTCCGTGCCTTCGAGTCTCGGAGTCGTGGACAACGGCGAGCTGTACCGCATCGCGGGAACCAGGTTGGTCGAACGCTGAAGATCAGGATCGCCGGGAGCGAACTCAGACAGTGTTTGGTCAAACGCATTGACAAATGTCATAAGCTGTGATGAGTCGGCCATCGGATTCTGCGAGGCGTATGCCATGAGTCCAGCGACCGCCACGACGACTCTGGGGTTCTGGTCGAGCGCGTAGTCATATCGGACGTACTGGCTCGTACGCACGGCTTGTGCAAACTCTTGGTAGGACGCCTCGTCGTGGACCTGGAAATCAGTATTGACCGGAGCGGCAAAGCTGGTGCCTGCGGCGAGCATCATACTGATCGCGGAAATTCGTTGGAGTTTCATAGTGGTGCCTCTCGTGAACGGAGTGATGGTTGATCGAGGTCCGGTAGCAGTACCGGGCCACTCTCGAACACGCAAACCGAGGCGGTGGTCTGCACTATTTTGATGAAAAAACTTTGAGAATCCATTAGAGTGCTCTCAAAGGACCACGCCGAGACATGCCCAGCCCCCCTGAAAACACAGGTCAGACGGAGCAAAATCAGGATTATGACCTGATGTATGCTCAGCTCCTGGGGATGGCGCGATCACGCTTTGCCGGACAATCTCCTTCCCACACGCTCCAGCCCACGGCCCTCGTCCACGAGGCGTACCTCAAACTCGCCGCGACCAAAGGCAACGATCCCAACGATCAGCACCACCTCCTCGCGATCGCGTCACACGCCATGCGTCAGGTCCTCGTCGATCACGCTCGAAAGAAAAACGCGATCAAGCGTGGTGGGGGAGATGACGGCGCCAGAGTCACGCTCTCGGATGTAGGGACCGACGGGAAGGAATGGGATGTCCTCGAAATCCACGATGCGATCGAGCATCTCGCAAAGCTCGACTCAAGACAGGCGCAGATCATCGAGCTGCGGTTCTTCGGCGGACTCACGGTCGAGCAGACAGCGGAGGTGCTGGGGTTGAGCGAACGAGCCGTGTATCTGGACTGGAAGATGGCGCGTGCGTGGATCATGAGTCAGTACGGGATCGACGGCGATGGATGAAACCCGATACCAAGAAGTCCGCGCGGTCTTCCACGAGGTCTGCGAACTCTCCGGCGATGAGTACGAATCACGCCTGAGTCAACTCTGCAGCGACGACGCCCAACTCCGCGAATCGGTGCAGGTCCTCGTCGATGCTGCAAGTCAATCTGATCCCAAACAGCTCGATCCCGATACATTCAACATATCCCATCCGCTCCCTGAAATCGATGGGTTCCGCATCGTCCAACTGCTCGGCGAGGGTGGGATGGGGACGGTATACGAAGCAGAGCAGCTCCAGCCGGCGCGTCGTGTCGCGCTCAAGGTGCTGCGGATGGGGTACTCATCGCAGAAGATGGTCCGGCGATTCCAGCGCGAAGCCGAGGTGCTGGCGCGGCTCAAGCACAACGGGATCGCACAGATTTATGAAGTCAGTTTCGACGATGAGACCGGCGTCCCGTACATCGCGATGGAACTCGTGGAAGGACCAACGCTTTCAACATACATTCAGGACAAGCAGCCCCCGATCGCAGAGCGCATCAGGTTTTCGATCGCTATCTGCGATGCGATCGAGCACGCGCATCAGCGGGGTGTGATCCATCGGGACATCAAGCCCTCCAATATCCTGATTGATCAATCGGGGATGCCCAAGGTCTTGGATTTCGGGATCGCTCGGATCACGGAGAGCGATGTGCGAGCCGTGACGCTCAATACCGAGGTCGGACAGATCCTCGGCACGCTCGCGTATATGAGTCCGGAGCAGGCGTCTGGTGATCCGACCCAGATCGATCTCCGCAGCGATGTGTACTCGCTCGGCGTGGTGATCTTCGAGATGCTCAGTGGATCGCTCCCCCACGATACGGCTGCCGCGTCGCTCCCCGAAGCGATCAACATCATCCGCAATCAGGATCCAAGCCGGATCGGTACGCTCAATACGAAGCTACGTGGAGATATAGACACGATTCTATCGAAAGCGCTCGAACGCGAGCCGGATCGACGCTACCAGAGCGTTGCGGAGCTCGGGGCGGATCTACGCAGACACCTTGCCAACCAACCCATCCAAGCACGGCCGCCGAGTGTGGTGTACCAGCTCAGCAAGTTCACCAGGCGAAACAAGGGGCTGGTCGCGAGTCTGAGCGTGATCTTTGTGCTGCTCTCGATCGGTGTGGTCTCGCTGAGTTATGCGCTCCAGCGTGAGTCCAATGCACGCCAAGAAGCGGAAACTTCGCTCGAGCGTGCGAATGCAGCGTATTTGTTTCTGGAAGGGATCTTCGAGGGGTTGAGCCCAAAAGAAACAGAGGGACGTGATACAGAGTTGCTGCTGTCCATGCTCGATCGAGCCGCGGACGACGCACGGATGGAGATCGATCTGCCGGCGGTCCGCGCGGAGATGCTGACGATCATCGCACGCACATACAACTCGGTTTTCGAATACGGCGAAGCCTCCAAGCTGCTCACCGAGTCCTTGCAGATTATGGAGAACGAAACCAATCCCGACGATGGTTTGGTGTTCAGCACGAATGAACTCCTCGCGACCGCGTTTCACAAGCTCGGTGATTTCGAGCAAGCGGATTCGATCTTCCGTGAGCTCATCGAAGACGCACGCGTGCACCATCCGGAATCACAGCTGGCAACAACGCTCCGTCAGTACAGCGAGTTTACGATGGATGACGGACGCTTTGATGAGGCGCTGGACGCGGTTCAGGAAGCGATCGAGCTGAGCCCTGAGGTCGCTCTGATCGATCACGGGCGATTGATGCAGCAGCAAGGAGCTGTGCTCCGTCGGCTTGGTCGATACCAAGAGGCCAACGATTCATATCTCAAAGCACTGGGATACTTCGAAGAATCGGGGTCAGACCTTGAGCGGTCCATCACCCTTAACTCGCTCGCGATCATCGCTCGACGGGACCATCGTCCGCAAGACGCGGAGCGGTACTACCTCCAGTCCATGGCTGTGCGCGAGCAGGTAGACCCAAGAACCAACCCCGACACCGCCGCGACACTCGCAAACCTTGGTCGCCTCTACGCCGGGATGGAGCGTTACGACCAAGCTCAGTTGGTGCTGGATCAGTCCATCAGTCAGCTCACCGAGTTGTTCGGCGCCGACCACGTGAACATCATCTATCCAGCCGTCACACTTGCGGAGACGCTGAGTAAGACCGGCGAGCACAGCCGCGCGATGGAAAGCATCCTGCGAGCGCGATCAATTGCGATGAACGTGTTCCCTGCAGGACACCCACTCTCCGTGCTCGCGACGACCGAACAGGCGCATATTCATCGTCGAATGGGTGAGTTCGAGGAAGCTCAGGAGCAGTACGCCTCGGCATTATCGCTCGTTCAGCAACTGGAGCTCGACCGGTTGATCTACGCGGTCCCGATCTGGGAGGGGTTGGCAGACTGTGCCCAAGCGACGGGAGAATTGGAGTCCGAGCGGATGCATCTCAAGAAAGTCCTGGACACGCTCCCCGCTGAGGACCCCAGTCGCGATGACATATTGCAAAGATTTGCAAATACTTCTGTGGACTAAAGTGAGTGATCATTCAGCTATTCTATTGGAATCAAGTTCCAATAAAACATAAATAAAAAAAGAATGATCACTTCCGTATTCCTACTCCAATTATGATAGAGATCCATTACACTGTCTTTGGATCGGCTCGCAGCTATCTATCGCTGCGATATGTTTCGAGTCGAGGCACAAGCAAGAGGGCAGGAATTGCAGAGCTCAGAATCCCGATGTGTACTGCTTTTGTCGCAGGGCTATCCTCCAGATCCAACCACCGGAGGTCAGCACCTGCGGGATATTGCGGTGGAGCTCGCCGATCGAGGTTGGCGCGTCGTCGTCATGGCGTCGAGCCGGGGGTATAACGATCGGTCTGAATGTTACGAGTCGGGAATACAAGACGGGGTCGAGGTCCGCCGGATCCCGCTGTCGAGCTTGGGTAAGAAATCTATCGCAAGGCGTTTGATCGCTGGATCACTCTTCACGGCTCAATGCGTATTGCGTGGGATGCTCATGCCAAAGCTCGATGTGGTGGTGGTGACCACCGCTCCGCCGATTAGCCCCATCGGGGGTTGGTTTCTGACGCTCTTTCGGAGAGCGAAGCTTTCGTACTGGGTGCAGGACCTGCATCCGGATCAACTCATCGCTCTCGGCCGGACATCAAACGACTCGATCTTCGCGAGAGGCATGCGCTGGATCAACCGCCGAGCAACATCCCGCGCGACGAGCGTGGTCGCTCTCGACGAGTTCATGGCGAATCGTCTCCGAGATCAGTACCAACTCGGAGAGAAACTGACGGTGTCCAGGCCTTGGGCGCACACCGAGGTGCTCTACCCGCTGGCGCATGACGACAATCCTGAGCGTGCTCGACGGGGATGGGACGAGAAACGCGTGCTGCTCTACAGCGGAAATCTAGGATTCCATACTCCGATCGATGCGCTGCTGGAAGCCGTGCTCCAAAGACGAGATGATCCGAACTTGATCCTCGCAATCGCGGGAGCAGGGGTAGGCATCGAACGCGTGCGTGAGTTTGCTCGCGAGCATGATCTCAACAACATCGAGTTCTACCCCTTCGAACCATTCGATCGGATGCGTTATGCCCTCTCAGCCGCCGACGCGCACGTAGTGTCGATGGGATCCGACGTCAGCGGAATGATCCATCCCAATAAGCTCTATGCAGCGATGGCACTCTCAAGACCAGTCTTCATGCTCTCGCCCAAGCCGTGCTACGCCGATGAGATCATCGAACCAAACCAGATCGGTTGGCACCATACCCACGACGACCAGCAAGGCATACTCGATTCACTCGATCAGTTCCTCTCGCTCCCGCAGGATCAGCTCTCCGAGATGGGCGAGCGTGGATACGAACTCATCACAACGCAATACAGCAAAGAAGTACTCGTCGGCAGAGCGTGTGATGCGCTCGCGGGCGTGAATCAGCACACGGTCGATCCGGCTGCGAGGCAGGTTGAGTCGAAAGAGGGTGTCGCATGAAGATTTTAGGTCTCGCAATCATGACCGAAGCATCCGCGGCGTTGATCGACGACGGGGTCGTCGTCGCCGCGTCAGAAGAAGAACGATTCTCGCGCAACAAGCATCAGGGTGGAATGCCGTATGGCGCGATCCAATGGATCCTCGAATCACAGGGACTCACGCTCTCGGATATCGATCACGTCGCCGTGTACTGGGACCCCTGGCGTCTCGGATTCCGCGCCCGCTATCTCGCCTCTCTGATGTTCCGTGAGCCATCGATTCTTCCGACGAAACTCCGCCGAGCGCTCACCGTATGGAAGGGCAATCAGGGCAAGAACTCGGGGTATGTCAGCGTTATGCGCGTGCGTGCCAACCTGCACAAAGCGTTTGGTCACAAGCACGACAGCGTCCACTTCCTCGATCACCACCTTTCCCACGCCGCATCAGCGTACTTCGGGTCCGGCTGGGATGACGCGGGTGTGCTGGTCCTGGACGGAGCTGGTGAGGAGGCGTGTACCTCGCTCTACTCTGCGAAGGGTGATAGCTTTCACAAGATTGATTCGATCAACCTCCCGCACTCGGTTGGTCAGTACTACTCAGCCGTGACCGGGTATCTCGGGTTCAAAATGATGGACAGCGAGTACAAGGTCATGGGACTCAGTCCCTACGGCGATCCATCGGGTTCCAAGTGGATCCGCGAAAACTTCCTCGTGGATGTCGGTGAGAGCGGGTACGCACTCCGCTCGGGATACCTCGATTACCATCGCGGACACCTCGGCGATTTCAACGGACGATTCGCTGACCACTTCGGCCCTCCGCGCAAGCCCAACGAGCCGCTGACGGATCTTCATCGCGATGTCGCCGCGTCGGCACAAGCCGCGTTCGAGGACGTCGTCCTTCGACTCGCGAAACGCATCAAACGCGAATGTGGCTCTAGCCGTCTCGTCATCGCGGGAGGATGCGGGCTCAACTGCATCGCCAACGGAAAGGTTATCCTCGAAGGCATCTTCGATGAGATCTACGTCCCCCCAGTCCCGCACGATGCCGGCGGAGCACTCGGGGCCGCGATGCTCCTGCATCAGAAAGTCAAAGGCGAACGACCTCAGCCGATTCGCACTGCGCAGTTCGGTCCCGAGTTCGATACCCAAGATATTCAAGATGCGATCGACAAGTCCGGCAAGGTACAGTTCGAGCACCTTAGCGAGCAAGACCTGATCGAACGAACCGCGCAGTGCATCGACGATGGGGGCGTCGTCGCGTGGTTCCAAGGTCGCTCAGAATACGGCCCTCGCGCGCTGGGAAACCGCTCATTCCTCGCTGATCCACGACGCGAGAGCGCTCGAGAAGACCTCAACCGGAAGATTAAAAAACGAGAACCGTTCCGTCCGTTCGCCCCATCGGTCAAAGCTGAAGCCGCTTCCGAGTATTTCGAGATCGATCAGCCATCGCCTTTCATGACCATCATCGTCCCAGTCCGTCCCGAGAAGAGATCAGACATCCCAGCCGTAACCCACATCGACGGCTCGGCGCGTCCTCAGACTGTCGAGAAAGAGATCAATCCACGATTCTGGGCCGTGCTCGATGCGTTCGAACGGCGCAGCGGGGTTCCGGTGCTGCTCAACACCTCGTTCAACATCCAAGAACCGATCGTGTGCTCACCCAAAGAAGCGATCGAAACGTTTCTCCGCTCCGAAGCTGATGCGCTGGCGATCGGGGATTTCTGGGTGACCAAATCAACCAATGAAACGGGACCGGCAGATGACGGCTGAGAACCCACCATCCATGCTCGTCCTCGGCGCTGGAGCCGCGGGATTGACCATCGCCCACACGCTCTGCGATGCCGGAGTTACGGTCACCATCGCTGAGGGATCGGGGCGTATCGGTGGGCTCTCGACAACGATCGAGTTTGCCGGCGGATTGGTTGACCTTGGACCGCACATCATCGGTGAAGACTACGAACGTGTCAACGCACTCTTCCAGAACGCGCTGGGTGAAGACGCGATCAGATTCCAGCGCCGAACAACGATGTTCTGGAAAGAATGCGTGTTCTCGTACCCCCCAGGGATCATCGAGATCGCGAAGGACCTCGGCATCATCGAAGCGATGAGGATCTGCAGTTCATACGCGAAGTCCCGTTTGTTCTCGAAGAAAGACCCTCCTGAGAACTACCGCATCGCGGCTAATCGGAAGTTTGGCAAGCGACTGGTGGACACCTGCATCGCGCCATATCTTGAGAAACTCTGGGGCATGCCCTGTGAGAACATTGACGGTGCGTGGGAGCCGGGACGAGTCCGGAATCAGTCGCTCATCCAGGTCGCCCTCAGCACCCTGACCACAGGCGAGGATGCCACAGTCAGCCACCCGAGACTTGGAGCCAAACAGTTCTACGACAAACTCGCGGCTTCAATGACACAGCTCGACGTCACCATCAATCTTAATCAGCCTGTCTCAGCGATCCGTCACGACGGATCGCGCGTCACCTCAATCGAGTTCAAGGACGCGCCCCCAGTTGAGATTGGCGATGACTCGATACGAGCGGTCTTCAGCACGCTCCCGCTCCCAGCGGTGATCAGCATGCTCGATCCGCTGCCTCCTGAAGACATTATCAACGCATCGAAGTGCCTCGCGTTCCGCAACACAATCCTGATCTACCTCCTCGTTCCCGGCAAGACTCGTCTCGACGACCATATCCGCTATATCAACGACCATCGTTACTCAGCCGGGCGTGTCACGAACTTCTCAATATGGACCGATGCAATGGGCAAGGCGGACGATGTTCCGGGTATCGATGGACCACTGACCACGATCTGCGTTGAGTTCTGGTCCGGATTCGATGGGCCGTGGAACGATGACGACGAGACGGTCGTTTCTCAAGCGATGAAAGAGCTCGTAGAGCTTGAGATTCTCGATGATGATCAGCTTCTGGAACACATGGTTATCCGCGTTCCTAGGACGCATCCGATCTGTACAACCGAAGCCGTGCGTCAACTCCGCAAAGTCCAGGCGCATCTTGCGACCATCGATGGGCTCTACATCGCCGGACGCGCGGGGTCATTCCTGTACGCGGATCAGGACCGAGTGATCGATCAGAGTCTCCAAATCGCTGAGCAAGCGATCGCGAAGCTGGGGAGCACACCATGACCCCATCGCTTCGAGTACTCCGATGGCCGGCGCCTTATCGATGGGCGTACACGATGACCGACGACACGGATAAGTCGACGCTCCAATCGACGAGGGTGGTCTACGAGTACTGCTTGGAGAGGGGGATCAAACCGACCCGTTTCCTCTGGTCGCACGAGCCAACCGAGTGGAGCGGCGTAGTCAATCCCGAAGAGCCCATTTCCGGAGCATCGCTTGAGGACCCAGAGTACTGTGAGTATTGCAAGGACCTCGCATCCCGAGGCATTACCTTCGGGCTCCACGGCGCCTCATCTGGAAACAGCACGCGCGAGCGAACCATCGCCGGGATCAAACGTTTCGAGGAAGTCTTCGGCAGCAAGCCCCGACTCTTCGTCGGTCATATGCGCAATGCTGAGAACATCTACTGGGGACCAGGTCGATACACAAACCCGATACTGAGAGCGATCGCGAAGCTGCTCGTGATCCGCGCCACATACCACGGCGAGGACGAATCCTCACCATACTACTGGGCCGACATTTGCCGAGAGCAGATCAGCTACATCCGACTCTATCGCACGCGAGCACTCAACGTGCTCAAGAAAAACCCGAGTATGCCGTTCCACGACAAACGCTTCCCCGCGGTCAAGCACTGGTACAGTGCGACAGGACAGAACCTAGAACTGCTCTCTCGTTTAACCGAAAGCGGGATCGAACAAATCTCACGTGAGGACGGGCTCCTACTCCATTACGCCCACTCATCCTGGTTCGTGGACGATCCAGAAGCCGAGTCACCGAAACTCCTCGAAGACGCACGACGAGGGTTTGATCTGATCGGTTCGCGTGATGACGTGTGGTGCGCCGGTGTCGGCGAGGTGCTCGACCGATTGCTGCATATCAAAAACCTGATCATCACCAACCGACCAAACGCAGTCGTAGTTTCCAACCCGCTCAACACAGAGATCACCAACGTACAGCTCGATAGCGCCGGGGTCACGTATTACTTGCACGATGGCGATCCAATCTCACCAGACAGCAAGGGAATCATCACAATCGATCGCATCCCGCCGGCTTCAACACTTACCTTCTACCGCTCAATCGATGATGTCGAGGTCCGCGATACCACAGCGTGCCCCCCATCAGAGCAGCGAGCGATGATGCTCCAAGAAACCAGACGCCTCCTCTGGCAGAAGTTTCAGTACCTGCTCGGACGCGACCCCTGAGTCGATCCTGCCGCAACTCATCTCATCCATTGTCGATCATGGATTCGAGCTCGGCCCATCGCTTGTACAGATTCGAGACGTGAGTCTTCGCGTCCCCGAGCTCGGAGTAAACCACAGCCGCACGCTTGTGGTCGTTGGCAAGCTCAGGATCCGCGGCTTTGGTTTCAAGCTCATCGACCTGAGACTCCGCTTCGAGAATCGCCTCTTCCATGCCGTCAAACTCCAGCTGGAACTTGTACGAGAGCTTCCCGCGATTCGACGGCTGCTTGACCTTGGTCGATCCGGACTTGGGTTTCGGAGCGTCAGTCGTACCCTGATCAGCAGACTCGGACCGCCGGACCGCATCGTTCCACTGCTCGATGGAAGCGAACCACTTCGCATCGCCCTTGTTGTTGAGCGCCAGATACTCATTCGAGATCCGTTCAAGCAAGAACCGGTCGTGGGTCACCAGCACGATCGCGCCGGGGAACTCCATCAGTGCTTGCTCGAGTACTTCCAGCGAAGGAATATCCAGGTCATTGGTCGGCTCATCAAGGAGGAGCACATCCGCTGGAAGCAGTGTTAGGTTCGCGATGAGCACCCTCGCCTGTTCTCCGCCGGAGAGGTTCTTGATCGGTGTTTTGAGCTGGTCGGGATCAAAGAGGAAGCGTCTCGCCCATCCCGTGACATGAATCGATTGGCCGTGATACTGAACAGACTCTCCGTAGGGGCACAACGCTTCTTGGAGCGTGTGTTCAGGATTCAGCGTGTCCCGGTGCTGACTGAATGTCACAGTCTTGAGATTGTCCGCGCCCTTGACAGTCCCAGAGTCCGGAGCGAGGTCGCCCGACATGATCCGCATGAGTGTGGTCTTTCCGGAGCCATTGACTCCCAGGAGTCCGATCCGTTGACCAGGAGTGAGCGTAATGCTGAGGGATTCGAACAGCCGCTTGTCGCCCATGGATTTGGAAACGTTGTCGAGCGTGAGGAGTTTGTTGGTTTGGCGTGCGGTCGCGTTAAACGCGAAGCTCGCCGTGTTTGATGGCGCTTCGTTGCGGGCGATCGTGTCCTTGAGTTCCTCGCGTCTTTTGGCGGCTGCTTGCACCTGAGTCTTGTTCCGAGTCTGCCGACCCTGGATGCCCTGGTTGAGCCAAGCGGTGTCGCGTCGGACTTTGCTTGCAATCGCCGTCTGGGCTGCTCGCTGCGCATCCAGGAAGGCCTCCTTGCGCCTGACAAACTCGGAGTAGTTCCCCGATGCTTCGAACACGCCGGAGGGATAGGCCTTGGAGAGCTCGATGATGCGGGTCGCCGTGTTCTCGAGGAAGCGACGATCGTGGGTGATGTAGAGGATCGCGGTCTGGACCTGTTTCACGAACCGCTCGAGCCAGAGCACACCCTCAAGGTCAAGGTGGTTCGTCGGCTCATCAAGCAGGAGCAGTTCAGGGTCTTGCGCCAGTGCTCGCGCCAGTGAGAGGCGTTTGCGCCATCCACCTGAAAGCGTCGATACGAGCTGGTCGGTATCCTCGAACCCAAGTGTCGAGAGCGTGATCGAGGCCTTCGCCGATCGATCCATTCCTGTTTCGTCATGCTTATCGAGCGAATCATGGACAACGGAGAGCGGGGTGGCGCCCTCAGGGAAGTGGTCGTCCTGATCGACGTAGACCGCTTTGAGTCCGCGCTTCCGAGCGACTTCCCCCTCATCCGGCGGAGTTGTGCCCGCGAGGATTTTGAGCAGTGTTGATTTGCCGCTCCCGTTAGGACCGATGAGTCCGATCCGCTCGCCGTCCTCGACATTGATCGACACCTCCTCGAACAGCACGTTCGATGGGTAGGCCTTGGCAAGGTTCCGGGCTGTGAGGAGTGGGGGCATCTAGGAATCGTAAGGAACGATTGGTCAGAATCAATATCTTGGAGACTTGAATCGTGTGGTCCAGATTACGGTTACACGAGGAGTGTTAGAGATTCGGATTCGAACGTCCTGAAGTTATTCAGAACCACTCGAGTCTGACCGAACGCTGACAATGGATCGGTCGAGACTGAAAAACAGTCTCAGTCGAAGACCGATACGTGTTCCATATTGGACTCACAGATATACCGATAGTTCACGATTCGGGTGGGTTCCATGTCAGATCTGGGCGAGCATGGACTGCAGCCAAATGTGCGTGTTTCTGTGTGTTTCCACTTAAACGGGGGGCGATAAAGACCGACACTCCTTCGAGTAAAGAAAAATCGGAGGTGTCCTATGTCGAAGCCAGACAAGAAGAACAACCGTCGCAAGGGTCGCAAGCGCAACCGTCCCGAGACACTCGAGGAACGGATTCTTTTGTCGGGTACCTGGGTCGATGCCGACTCGGGTGATCCGATAGAAGGCGCGACCGATGGCGATGATGTCTTTACCGGCATGAGCGCCGACGATGTCGCATCCGCGATGGACGGCAACGACAACCTCTTCGGAAACGGCGGCGACGATAGTCTATTCGGCGGCGCTGGTGACGACCTGCTCTCTGGTGGTTCCGGTGATGACACACTCGATGGTGGGTCAGGCAATGACACCGCGACGTTTGAAGATTCCTCTGCTCGCGTAGTGGTTGATCTTGAAGCAGGAACCGCGACAGGCGAGGGTTCCGACACACTCACGGATATTGAGAATGTCATCGGCAGCGATGGCAACGACATCATCACCGGTAATAGCGGCGCGAACACCATCGACGGCGGCGCTGGGGACGACTACGTCGAAGGTGGCGCCGGGAACGACACCCTCATGGGTGGAGCGGGCAATGACATCCTAGATGCCGGATCTGGAGATGATGTTGTCTCAGGTGGCAGCGGCGATGACCTGATGATCGGCGGCACGGGCAACGACACAGCTTCATACGAGCAGAGCTCAAGCGGTGTGCAGGTCGATCTCGATGCCGAGTCCGCGACTGGTGAGGGACAAGACACGCTCATCGGTTTCGAGAACATCACCGGATCTGCTCAAGACGACACTCTCCTTGGTGACGCTGGGAGCAACACGATCGATGGCGGGGCCGGGAACGACAACATCCAAGGTCGAGGCGGCGATGACACGCTCATCGGTGGTGCGGGCAACGACACCATCGACGGCGGAGTCGGGAACGACGTCATCGACGGCGGGACTGGCAACGACATCCTAGATGGAGGTGAGGGTGATGACGTTGTCTACGGCGGCACTGGGAACGACACCGTTACCGGTGGCGCTGGGAATGACACGCTGCTCGGAGAAGCCGGCGACGATATTCTTGAAGGCGGCGCGGGCAATGACCTGATCGATGGCGGGATTGGCAACGATCAACTCCGCGGCGGTGAGGGCGATGACATCCTCATCGGCGGCGCTGGAGATGACACCATCGACGGTGGCAGCGGCAATGACACCGTGAGCTATGAGAACGCGACCGGCGCGGTCAATGTCGATCTGGGCGCGGGAACCGCGAGCGGTGAAGGCAACGACACCATCACCGGAGTCGAGAATGTGACCGGTTCGGACTTTGCTGACACCATCACCGGCGATGCCGGCGCGAACACCCTGAGCGGCGGCGCGGGCAACGACGTCATCACCGGTGGCGCCGGCGCTGACACGATCGACGGCGGCGCTGGTGACGACATGATCCACGCCGACGCCGACGATGTGATTACCGGCGGCAGCGGAACGGACACGGTCTCATTCTCTGAATCAGATGACCCAGTCCGCTTCAACCTCGCAGAAGCGGGTGTTGAACAGGTCATCGGCAGCGCAAACAACGATGTGTTCTCGTTCGGCGGTGCTTCTGACGGCGATCATTTCGTAGTCGACGGCGGCGGAGGGTACAACGTCCTCGATCTCAGCGGCTTCGACACCTCGAGCATCTCGGTAGAGAACGATGTCGTAACCGTAGATATGGGTGGGGGCGAGAGCTTCACCATCGAAATTTCGAACGTCGATCACTTCATCGCAGACGGCGTTGTGGACTCCCCGATGCTTGTCACCGACGGCGATCAGATTGTTGGTGAGGGCGAATCCGTCCAGATCCAGAGCACCACGTTCGCATCGTCGGAAGCCCCAACAAGCTACACATGGACCCAGGTCTCCGGCCCTGTTGTGAATCTCGAGGGTGGCGACACCAGCACGCCATCATTTGAAGCACCCGAGCTCGATTCAAACACGGTGCTCCGCTTCCGCGCCGAGGTATCTGACGGGACCAACACCGAGGTCGAGTACGTCACCATCGCGGTTTCCGCGGACAATGACCCCGTCGTCATCGATATGGGTCCAGACCAGAACGTCACCGAGGGCGATTCGGTCACCCTCGGTGCTACGGTAGTTGATCCGGAAGGATACATCACCATCAGCAACTGGGAGCAGGTCTCCGGCCCAAGCGTTGAGCTTGAGAACGCAGACACACTGAGCCCAACGTTCTCAGCACCAGAATCAACCGAGGATTCTGAGCTCGTATTCAAGCTTACATCGTCCGATGGTGAAACCGAGGTTGTCGAGTATGTGACGGTCAATGTCAGCGCGGTCAACGATGCCGCGATCGTGGATGCGGGAGATGACTTCACGGTTGATGAGGGCGACACAGTCAGTCTCGTTGGATCGGCAACAGATTCGGATAGCGACGAGCTGACCTATTCTTGGCGTCAGACGTCCGGCCCAGCCGTGACACTGACCGATGCTAATGCCGCGACAGCGACATTTGAAGCACCAGAGGGCGTTGTCAATACCGATGTCACGTTCGAGCTTACCGTCTCCGATGGTGTGAATGAATCCACCGACAGCGTCACGGTCACCGTCAACGCAGTAGACGACGCGCCAGAGTTCACGTCGCTCCCAACCCAGTATGTTGGCGAGAACGAAGCGGTCGAGCTGACCGCATCGGCAACCGACCCAGAAGGCAGCGGCGTTACATACTCGTGGACCCAGGTCGGTGGCACGCCGGTCGAGCTCAGCGGGGCTGATTCCCAGAACCCAACCTTTGTATCCCCAGAAGAGATCACCAACTCGTGGCTGACCTTCGAGGTCACCGCAAGCGACGGCGACGTGTCCTCCGTCGGGACCGTCACCGTACTGGTAAATGCAGACAATGATGCGCCAACAGCGGACGCGGGCGCGAACTTCGCGATCGATGCCGGGGAGGTCGGAAGTCTCTCGGCGACTGGTGAAGATCCTGAAGGCAAAGCCGTGCTGTACAACTGGACCCAGGTGTCCGGCCCATCGGTGGAAATCAGTGACGCGACCTCCGCGGACGCGACATTCGGAGCACCATCAGTCACAGAAGATACCGAACTCGTATTCCAGGTCGAAGTCACCGATGGCACAAGCACATCGGTGGACACGATCACCGTCCAGGTTAATGCTGGAGCGGAAGCCGAGACCGGAGGCGGTGAAGGCGGATCAGGCAGCGAACCAACCGGAGAGACCGGCGGCGAATCGGGAGGTGAGACTGTTGATCCTGAAGCCGGCGACGGAGAATCGGGTGGCAGCGAATCGGGTGGTGGAGAATCCGAGAGTGGCGGAGGAAGTGATCCTGTCGGAGAATCCGGTGAAGACCCTGTCGATGAAGGCGGTGAAGTCGCTGAACCGAGCGTCCCAATGGTCGTCGAAGCGCCAGCAACCATCATCGCTCCAGAGGGCGAGATCACAACCCTGAGCGTCGATGTGTCCAACGCATCGGACGATGTCCAGTACACATGGACCCAGGTCGCCGGCACCGAGACACTGGAACTGAGTGATTCCAACGCGGCAAGCCCAACTTTCGAAGCACCGAATCTCACTGATAACGAGGTCTATGCGTTCGACGTTACTGTCGAGGACGAGAGCGGCACGCACACCGTTCGTGTGAACGTGCTTGTCGAAGCGGACAACGACGGGCCGACCGTAGACATCGACGACGACCCAACACAGGTCAACGAGAGCATCTACGCCGTCGGTTCAACCTCGTCGGATCCAGAAGGGCAGAACCTTTCGTACACATGGGTCCAAACCGATGGTCCAGAAGTCAAGATCCGCAGCGGTAGTGGCCCTGAGCTTCGCTTCTCAACCCGAGGACTCGAAGAATCGGGTGAGGTCACCTTCGAACTGCAGGTCTCCGACGGCACCAACATCAGCACAGATCAGATCGTGATGGAGGTCAATCCAGGGAACACGCTCCCAACTGTTTCAGCTGGACCAGATCAGTCGGTCATGGAAGGTGAGGTTGTTCAGATGAGCTCAGCCGCGTCTGATGAGGACGGCGACGCGCTCACGTACACCTGGGTCCAGACCGGCGGTCCAACCGTCGAGCTCTCCGACCCAAACAGTGCGACACCGACCTTCGAAGCTCCGGACATCAGCGGCACCGACGAGATCACCTTCGATCTGATCGTGTCAGATGGAGTTGACGAGGTGACCGATTCGGTCGTGATCACTGTCGAGGGCATCAACGACGCACCGATCGTCGATGCTGGTCCATTCCAGAGCGTCCAAGAGAACGAACTCGTCACGCTCAGCGCGACGGTCTCCGATTCCGACAGCGAGAACCTGACCTACACCTGGACACAGACCGGTGGTCCGAGCGTCACCATGGACGGCTCAGACACCGCAACCGCGACATTCACCGCGCCGGATCAGATCGCCAACACCTACGCGACGTTCGAGATCGAGGTCTCCGACGGCGAGCACACCGTGGTGGATACCGTTGTAGTCCTCATCAACGCGGACAACGATGCACCAACCCTCGATGCTGGCCCGAACTTCAGCGTCAGCGAAGAAACAACAGTCCAGCTGTCCGCGACCGCGAGTGACCCTGAGGGCAGTGCGCTCACTCACAGCTGGGTACAGACCAGCGGTCCTGAGGTCGAGCTCTCCGATCCGTTCGCGATCGATCCAACCTTCGAGTCTCCAAACGTTGCGGGTGATACGGAACTGACCTTTCAGATCACTACGACCGACGGCGAGAACACGGTCGTTGATACCGTGACCGTCACAGTCATCGGAGAGAACGACGCTCCGGACCCGATCAACGCAACAACGATCGCTTCCGAAGACACGCCGACATCGGTGGTCCTCGCGGGGATCGATCCGGACATTGATCAAGAGATCACTTCCTTCCGCGTAGACACGCTCCCAACAACCGGCACGCTGACCTTCGAGGGGAATCCGGTCCAAGCGGGGGATGTCTTCAGCGCTGAACAGATCGAATCGGGTGACCTGGTCTTCACGCCTCCAGCAGACTACAGCGGGAGCACCGGACTGACGTTCAGTGTCTCAGATGGTGAGGCATGGTCCGCAGAGCCGGCAACGCAGACGATTGTGGTCGCAGGCGTTGCCGACGCGCCGATCATCACCACCGCCGACGCAAGCGGGACGGAAGAAGGCACCATTGCGCTGAGTGTGGACATCGCGCTGAGCGACACCGATGGATCCGAATCCATCGCTTCGGTCAGTGTCTCTGGAGCGCCTCCGGGTTCGATCCTCACCGACGGCGAGACCATTGTCACCGCGTGGGATGGAACCGCGGACATCAGCGGTCTGGATATGGATAATCTGCAGATCATCCCAGCGGACAACTACGATCAGGACTTTACGCTCACGATTTCAGCAACCTCTGTTGAAGCAGACAGCGGGGACACCACCACCGGAGCCGCGACCCTCGATGTCCACATCGATGCGGTCAACGATCCACCGATCGCGCTCGACGGCACCATGGATATCAGCGAAGACCAGACCGCGACCATCTCGCTTGGATCGCAGGAGGTGGATACCGGAGATGAAGCCGCGACGTTCCGGATCGAATCGCTGCCAACCAACGGTACCCTGATGCTCGACGGCGTAGCGGTCGAGGCGGGTGACGAGATCTCCGCGTACGACGTGTCTCGCGGTCAACTGACCTTCGAGCCAACTGGTGACTGGTCCGGATCGACCGGATTCGATTTCAGTGTCTCCGATGGTGAAGTCTGGTCAGAGTCCGAAGCGACTTTCACGATCAACGTCAGCGGCGTCGCCGATGCTCCGCTCGTGAACGTCTCCGATGCGTATGGATTCGAAGATTCGAGCATCTCGCTCGATATCAGCACCGCGATCACCGACGCCGACGGTTCGGAAGAGATCAGCCGAGTCGCAGTCTCTGGCGCTCCAGCGGGCTCCGTCTTTACCGACGGCGTCAACACCGCGACCTCGCTCGGACAGCCGGTCGACATCACCGGATGGGATTTGTCGAGTCTGAGTGTGACCCCGTCGTCGAACTACGACATGGACTTCGATCTCCAGTTCGAGGTGACCTCGAGAGAAGTTGAATCCGGAGACACGACCACCACGACGGCAGAGATGACGGTCCACCTCGATGGGGTCAACGATGCGCCGATCGTGCAAGCCGGATCTGTGGAGATCCCAGAAGACGGTGTAGCAACCATCGAGTTCAACACACTCGAGCTCGATACCGGAGACGCGGTCGAGTCCATCCGCATCGACGCCCTGCCCGGAAACGGCACGCTGATGCTCGATGGAGTCGAAGTCGCCGAGGGCCAAGTCATCGATCAATCCGCGATCGACGACGGATCGCTTACCTTCGAGCCCACCGAAAACTGGAGCGGGAGCACCTCGATCCAGTTCTCAGCTTTCGACGGCGAGCTCTGGTCAGAGACCCAGGGTGAGCACACGATCAATGTCTACGCAACCGCAGACGTCGCGGACCTCAGCGTGGGCAACGTTTCAGGATTTGAAGACACCGCAATCGAGCTTGATATCAGTTCGGCTCTGACAGACACCGATGGCTCCGAATCACTCTCCGTCGTGGTCTCCAACGTCCCCGACGGCGCCAGCTTGTCGGCAGGTGTTGACAACGGCGATGGATCGTGGACTCTCAGCCCGTCCGAACTTGACGGCTTGAGTGTGACCCCGCCGAGCAACTTCTCCGGGAGCTTCGATCTCGAAGTGACCGCGATCTCTTCCGAAGCAGACGGCGATACCGCAAGCGTCGCATCGACCCTGACGGTCAACGTCGAGGGCGTCGCCGACGGCCCAACTCTCGAAGTCTCGTCAGCGTCTGGATTCGAGGATTCACCGATCAGTCTGGACATCTCGCCAGCAACATCGGATACCGACGGCTCAGAAACACTCTCGGTCGTGGTCTCCAACGTTCCTGAAGGAGCGAGCTTGTCCGCAGGGATTGACAACGGCGATGGATCTTGGACGCTGACAACTGCAGACCTGGACGGTCTGAGCGTCACGCCTCCAAGCGACTTCTCCGGAAGCTTTGATCTTGAAGTCACCGCGACCTCGACCGAAGCGGACGGAGATACCGCAACCAGCGCGGTCTCGACCCTGACGGTCAATGTTGAAGGCGTTGCCGACGGCCCAACACTCGAAGTCTCAGCCGCGTCTGGATTCGAGGACTCGCCGATCACTCTCGAGATTTCACCAGCCCTGTCTGATACCGACGGCTCCGAATCACTCTCCGTCGTGGTCTCCAACGTCCCCGACGGCGCCAGCTTGTCAGCGGGTGTTGATAACGGCGATGGATCGTGGACCCTCAGCCCGTCCGAACTCGACGGCTTGAGCGTGACCCCACCAAGCAACTTCTCAGGCAGCTTTGACCTCGAAGTCACCGCGGTTTCAACTGAAGCCGACGGCGATACCGCAAGCACCGCAGCAACACTGACGGTCAACGTCGAGGGTGTCGCTGATGGTCCGAGCGTAGAAGTGGCGACCGCGTCCGGATTCGAGGATTCCCCGATCAGTCTGGACATCAATCCATCAACAACAGACACCGATGGCTCAGAAACACTCTCGGTTGTCGTATCAAACGTCCCTGAGGGTGCAAGTCTTTCAGCGGGCATCGACAACGGCGACGGATCATGGACACTCAGCGCTGACGATCTCGACGGTCTGAGTGTGACCCCGCCGAGCGATTTCTCTGGAAGCTTCGATCTTGAAGTCACCGCGATTTCCACCGAAGCCGACGGCGACACCGCGACCAGCGTCGCATCGACCCTGACCGTGAATGTCGAGGGTGTTGCGGACGGTCCTACACTCGAAGTCGCAGCCGCGTCTGGATTCGAGGACTCCCCGATCAGTCTGGATATCTCGCCATCGCTCTCAGATACCGATGGTTCCGAAACCCTGTCAGTCGTCGTCTCCAACGTCCCAGAGGGCGCGAGCTTGTCGGCGGGTATTGACAACGGCGATGGCTCGTGGACGCTGACTACCGCCGAGCTCGATGGTCTCAGCGTGACCCCGCCGAGTGATTTCTCAGGCAGCTTCGATCTCGAAGTGACCGCGGTATCCACCGAAGCCGACGGCGACTCAGCGACCAGCGCCGCATCGACACTCACAGTCAACGTCGAAGGCGTGGCCGATGGTCCAACCCTTGAAGTCTCCGAAGCATCCGGCTACGAGGACTCCCCAATCAGTCTGGACATCGCTCCCGCGCTGTCGGACACCGACGGCTCTGAAACACTCTCGGTTGTGGTCTCGAATGTACCAGATGGTGCGAGCTTGTCAGCAGGCGTCGACAACGGCGATGGCTCGTGGACACTGACCACCGCAGAGCTTGACGGACTCAGTGTGACCCCGCCAAGTGATTTCTCAGGAAGCTTCGATCTCGAAGTGACCGCGGTCTCGACTGAAGCCGACGGCGATTCAGCAACGAGCGCTGCATCTACCCTGACCGTGAACGTCGAAGGCGTGGCGGATGGTCCAAGCGTGGAAGTCACCACAGCTTCGGGATTCGAGGACTCGCCGATCAGTTTGGAGATATCTCCAGCACTGTCGGACACCGACGGCTCTGAAACGCTCAGCGTTGTCGTCTCCAACGTCCCTGATGGCGCCAGCTTGTCGGCGGGTGTTGACAACGGCGACGGATCGTGGACGCTGACTACCGCCGATCTTGACGGACTCAGCGTAACCCCACCAAGCAACTTCTCCGGCAGCTTCGATCTCGAAGTCACCGCGGTTTCCACCGAAGCCGACGGCGATTCAGCGACCAGCGCCGCGTCAACCCTGACCGTGAACGTCGAGGGCGTCGCAGACGGACCAAGCGTGGCAGTCACGACGGCATCTGGATTCGAGGATTCCCCGATCAGCTTGGACATCAACCCATCAACGACGGACACCGATGGATCCGAAACGCTCAGCGTGGTTGTTTCCAATGTACCCGAGGGTGCAAGCTTGTCGGCAGGTATCGACAACGGTGATGGATCGTGGACGCTCAGCGCTGACGATCTCAATGGTCTGAGTGTTACGCCTCCAAGTGATTTCTCGGGTAGCTTCGATCTCGAAGTCACCGCCATCTCAACTGAAGCAGACGGCGACTCGGCGACCGGTGCCGCGACGACACTCACGGTCAACGTTGAGGGTGTTGCCGATGGACCGATTCTCGAAGTCGCGACCGCGACAGGGTTCGAAGATTCCCCGATCAGTCTCGATATCAATCCAGCACTGTCCGATGCCGATGGTTCTGAATCGCTCTCGATCGTGGTTTCCAATGTCCCAGAGGGCGCGAGCTTGTCGGCGGGTGTTGACAACGGCGACGGCTCGTGGACACTGAGTCCCGCAGAGCTCGGTGGTCTGAGTATCACCCCGCCGAGTGATTACTCCGGAAGCTTCGACCTCGAAGTCACCGCGACGTCAACCGAAGCCGACGGCGATACGTCAACAACGATCAGCACCCTGACCGTCGAGGTCGAAGGGGTCGCCGACGCGCCGAATCTGGAGACCGAATCATCATTCGGCGTCCAGAACACAGCCATCCCGCTCACCATCAGCACGTCCTTGACAGACACCGATGGATCCGAGAGCATCCAGGTCACTGTCCGAGGCATCCCCGATGGCGCGAGCTTGAGCGCAGGGATCGACAACGGAGACGGCTCATGGACACTCTCCAGCGCCGAGTTGAACGACCTGTCATTCATTCCTGACCCACAGTTCTCAGGTCAGCTCGAGCTCGAAGTCATCGCGACGAGCACGGACGGGAGCTCTGTTGCGACGACCGAAGGGGCGATCGCGATCGATGTGTACCCCGTTGAATCCGAGGCTGAACCCGAGGTCGTCGAGGAAGCCGCGGAGGCTGAATCGAAGGCACCGACAGAGATCGATTGGGGTGATGAGAATGACCTCGGCGTCGTCTCGATGGGCTCGGACATCGACAGCACCTTCGAAGAGATCGATACCAAGCTCAACGAGGTCGTGCTCAACGGCCCTGATATGGCTGAAGAAGCCGAGCAGATGGGACAGGAACTCATCGGCGAGATCACCCCGATGGTCGCGGAAGCCGCGGACATCGAAGCACCGGTCCCGCCGCCGAACGAGCCGTTGTTCGAGTTCGTTCGTGCCGAGAACTCCGATCAGATGGAACTCGGAGCGCAGGGCGCTGACGACAATCGTGCAGATTCGAATGTTGATCTTGGTGAAGGTTCTCAGAACGAGAAGGCCTCGCCAACTGAGCGTTTCGCCAGCACCTTCACCATGCTCTGGGGGCTCGTCCGCTCACTGGGCGCACGCGATAACAACGACGAGAAACAAAGCAGCGAGCACGCATCACGTGGTCGGCGCCGATAAGTGGAGATAGCAATCGATGAAATCGGATGACAACTCAATCCTGAACAACTCCGAAGCGGATTCGCTGATCGATGAACTCGCGCAGAGCTCGAGCGAAGCGGTCAAGAAACTCCGCGGCCACGTGCGTCAATCGATGCGTGTCAAGGTCTACGTCGAGCCAGCGAGTCTGAGCGCCCGAAACGGACTGAGATACCAAGGCGTGACCGGTGATATCTCCTCCGGAGGCACCCAGATCCTGCTCGCTCGCCCGCTCGCGATCGGTGATGTCTACCAGATCAGCTTCGAGCGCGACGAACTCGACATCCCGCCGGTGTACGCGTTGTGCCTGCGTGGACGAACAGTCCGCCCCGATGCCTACGAAGCGGGTCTTCGTTTCCTGGAACCAGTCACCCTTCCGAGCAGCGCTGCAGCTGAGAAAGAGAACGCCCACATCATCTGATCGCTCATCTCTGGGGACACAAAGATATGACGCAACCTACGAAGTCCATTTCAACGAGCGACGCGGCTGAGAAGTCGTGGCGTGACGAAGCGCCGGACAAACCGTCCGACCTGCTTGCTGGTATCAGCGCTATCGAGCGCGAGCAGGGCAGCGCGCGGCAAAAAGCCGAGGCGTTTCTCAAAGTCGTCGCCGAGCACTTCGGGTGCTTGTCGGCGTGCCTCACCGTCGGTCTAGCCGGAGACGAGGTCGAGCTTGTCCACCACGGCGAGTCCGAGGGCGTTGACAAGTGGAAATCCACACTCAAATCCACAGCACTCGAATCAAGATCATGCGCCTCCTCGATCGCCAGACTCTTCGGTCCCGGCGAGACCCCGAACCACGCGGTCGTCGCATGCCCGATCGATAACGCTGGACGTGATCCGTTCGGAGCCGTCGCGATCCTCGTCCGATGCAGCTCTCCGAATCACGCCGAGCGGATCCAGCTCCATCTCCGTGCGGCGTGTCTGCAGATCGCCACCGTGCTCACACGCAAAGCGAGCCGTAATGTTGTTGAAATGAGCGATATCGCTCGTGTATACACACGTGCGGGTCAGTTCAAGTCGATGCAGCAGTTCGCGTACACCATCACCAACTCGGCGCGTGAGCGGTTCAACTGCGATCAGGCAGCAATGGGGCTCGTCCGCAACGACAAGCTCAAGGTGGTGTGTATTTCTGGACTCGACACCGTCAAGCTTCGCAGTCCAGGGGTTCAGAAGATCGAGCAAGCGATGGGTGAGTGCGTTGATGCGGCTTGTCCGATGATCGCCCAATCACGCGATCGCTGGGAAGACTCCGCGATCGCCGAGGTCGGTACGCTCCACGAAGCATGGAGAGCATCCGTCAACGGCGCCAGCGTCCTGAGCATCCCGATCAGCGCCGGAGACGGCCCGATCGCGGTGGTTTCGTTCCGAAGATCCGCGGATGAGCCGTTCGATGGTGACGATATCGACGCCGCCAACAAGCTGTTCCTCCCGCTTGCTGGCGCGATCCCGCTGGTCTCACAAGCGACCCAATCACTCCCGAACCACATGTCCCAATCTGTGCGAAACGCCGTCCAGTGGTTCGCTGGCCCAAACACCTTGCGACGCAAGATCCTGCTCCTCGTGACGGTCTTTGCGATCGCGTGGGCCGCGATGGGAACCCGCATGTACCGCGTTTCGGTCCCTGCAGTGATCGTCGCGAAGCAGGAGCAGATCCTGACCGCTCCGTTTGATGGTCGCGTGGATTCGGTCCTCGTACGAAACGGCGATCATGTGGAAGCGGATCAACCCCTGCTGACTATGGACACGTCGTCGCTCGAGCTTGAACTCCGGAATCTCCAAGCCGAGCTCGCAAGCGCCCGTCTCCGATTGACCGGAGAAGCCGCGATGAGCAATCCCGCGGCCGCTTCGATCGCACAGAGCGAGATCCGCTCGATCAGCACGCGCATGAAGCTCATCGAAACCCAAATCGAATCAGCCATAGTCCGCGCACCACACGCCGGGATCATGCTCGCGCCAGAGCTCGCAGACCTTCCGGGACGCTTGATCGCGACAGGCGAGATGTTCGCCTCGATCGCACAAGACGGCTCGCTCGCACTGGAGCTTCGTGTTCCGCAGGATCGGGTATCGGACCTCGAAGAGGGATACAGACTCCGCTTCGCGAGCCACGCTCGTCCAGAGCTTCCCGGATTCTCCAGTCTCGGAAAGCTCGGTCCATCAACCGTTGAGCGTGAAGGGCAGTCCGTGTTTATCGCCGAAGCGGACCTCCCAGCAGATCAAGACTGGCTCCGTCCAGGCATGTCGGGAGTCGCGATGGTCGAGGTTGGGGAACGCTCCAACTGGTGGCTCGCGATCCACCGCGTTGTAGACGCCGCACGCATGAGGTTCTGGTTCGACTGATGACACAAGCACCTCCACAACCCGGACTCGCTCAACGCCTCCGTGAGGTGATCGTCGCCGTGCGCGGCGATCTCGATATCAGCCGTCATACCTTCCGCGCAGGTCCCGCGTACATCGTTCGTGATCCCGTGACCTTCGCCTCGCATCGGTTCGATTCCGAGGATTACCTTGTGCTCAACGCGATCCGAGGGCAAGGCACGCTTGGTGAGGTCTTCGATCAGCTCGTCGCTTCCGAGATCCTGTTCCCGGAAGACGAAGAAAGCTACTATGAGTTCGTGCTGGACCTCCATCAGCGGAGCCTGCTGAGTTTGCCGATCAACAACGCCGACACGCTGTACCAGCGGTACGAGCAGCGCCGACGAGCCGAGAATCTGGGACGCGTGATGGGTATTTTCTTCATGAAAGTCCCGTTGCTTAACCCCAACCAGATGCTCTCAAGAACCCTCCCGTTCTTCAGCTGGTTGTTCACACTCCCCGGCTTGATCCTGTGGGTGATGCTCATGACCGCCGCGGGGATTGTGGTGTTCTCACGCTCCGATGATCTGTCCTCGCCGGTCCTCGCGATGCTCGATGGGAACAACATGTACTTCCTCTTCGGCGCCCTGATCGGACTCAAAGTTGTCCACGAGTTTGGCCACGCGTACGCGTGCAGGACGTTCGGCGGGTACGTGCCGGAGATGGGCGTGTTCCTGGTGTTGTTCACGCCGCTCGCGTATGTCGATGCGACGGATTCCTGGAGTTTCAGCAAGGCACACCGCCGCGCGATCGTCACGCTGGGTGGGGTGTACTTCGAATCCATCGTCGGGGCGCTCGCAGTATTCGTGTGGGCGCTGACCGAAGCATCCACGCTCAACACGCTCGCGTATCAGGTCATGATCCTTTCGACTGTCACGACCGCACTCTTCAACCTCAACCCGCTGCTCCGCTACGACGCGTACTACCTCGTGAGCGATCTCGCGGGAATCCCAAACCTCCGCAAACGCTGTCAGGAAGCGGTTGCTGAGCTCCCCAAGCGTGTCCTGTTTGGACTCAAGACCAACCTCGACGGCGATCCGATCGAACCAAACCCAGGTCTGGTCATGTTCGGACTCGCTCAGATGGGCTACCGAGCCGTTGTGATGATCACGATCTCTACAGTCTTGGTCATGAAGTTCGGCGGCATCGGCATTGTCCTCGCGATCGTGCTCAACGGCATCACGCTCGTCCGTGGATTCATCGGGATCGTCAAATATGTCATCTCATCCGCAGAGGTCGCCGCCGTCCGATTCAGAGCGATCTCAATCACCGCCGGCGCAATGGTCGCGATCATCATCGGGATCGGACTCATCCCAGTCCCGATCGAAGTAGATTCCAACGGCGTCATCTCGTATCAGCACGTCACCGCGGTGCGAGCACCAGCTCCCGGAAGACTCGTCGATCTCCCAGAACACATCGGGAAACAGCACAAGAAAGGCGAGCAGCTCGGAGTCATCGAAAACCTCGACATGAGCTCGCGTCTCGCAGTCCTGGAAACAGAAGCCGAAACAGGAGTGGGGCTCGTACGCCTTGCCTCGATCTCCTCACCAGGTGAAGCCGTGTCCGAGCTGCTCAAGAACTCGCAGATCGAATCAAACCGCACCCAAGCGGATCAGGACCTCAAGAATCTCCAACTCCCCGCGCCAGCGGACGGGCGGATCCTCGAACTCATCGTCCAAGACCGCGGCGGATACCTCAAACGAGGCGATCCGATCCTGCTCTTTGGGTCGGGTGAGATCGAAGCTGTCTTCTATCTGCGAGCGATCGAGTTCCAATCCGTCAAGCTCGAAGTAGGAGACGAGATCGTCTGCCGATCACCAGCGTACCCAGGACAGGACATCGTGGGCAAAGTCACCCGGATCGGACAGGTCGCCACGCGTGACATCGAGACACGAGTCGCGCACGCAGCGCCGCAGGGGCTGGTGCCCATCAACAGCGCAACCGGAAACGTGATTGATTCATTCGTCGAAATCAACATGCAACTCCCCGGCGTTGACACCGATTTCATCGGGAGTCAGCTCAAAGCCAAGCTCCCAGCACATCCCATCACCATCGCTCAGGTCCTCGAACGCCGCATCAAGCGGTTCTTGAACCGAGTTAAGCAGTCGTCATCCAACTGAGAGATTTCACATGCAACCAATGGTCGTACTCATCAGCATCATGTCCTCGTTGTTCCTTGCCGCTCCGCAAGCGGCTGACACTGATCCTGCACCAGCTACAGAGACAGTCACGCAGGACGAGTCACAGATCATCCGCGTCATGGACATCGGAGACCACGAGATCATCCCAGGTATGATCCGTCACACCGAAGAAGTCACGCTCTCGACGACCTTTGACACCAAGCTCAGTGAGCTCCTGGTGCAAGAGGGTCAGCACGTCAAACGTGGAGAGATCGTCGCAATCCTGGACGATCGCGTGGTCCGCGCCGCGCTGAAGCTTTCTGAGACCCAAGCGAATAGAACCGCGCAGGTCGATCACGCCAAAGCGGTGCTCAAGCAAGCTCAGGACAACCTCAGCAGAATGCGCGAAGCGTACAGCCACCTCGCCACCAACGAAGCAGAGATGTTCGCCGCTGAGACTGAGGTTGAGATCGCGGAAGCCGACCTCCGCAACGCGCAGGAATCCCAGACCGAGGCATGGGCGAGTCTGGAACTCGCAAAGACCCGCCTTGAAGAGCACATGGTCCGCGCGCCGTTCGATGGTCAGATCGTCAAGATTCATACCAAACCCGGCACCATGGTGTCCCCAGGAGAGCCGCTCGTTGAGATCGTTTCCAACGCAGGTCTTCGCGCTGATCTCTTCTTGCCCGTCTCGATCGCCGGTGAACTCCAGATTGGTCAGCGTTTCGCGCTCTCGATCGAGGACCCCAAGCCGGCAGTCATCGCGGCACAGGTGCGGTACATCGAGCCCCGTGTTGATCCGGTCTCGCGGACAATGCGTGTGGTCTTTGATATCGAGCAATCAGCTAAATCCGCGACTGTATTCGCTGGCGTCCTGACCCAGCCCGCAACGCGCTTGCCAGAGCTGGAAACGCAGCAGATCACATCGAGCGACTCTGAAGACATCTCAAGTCTCGTCACTGTCCAAGAAGTTCAATAATCATTATGAGTGCCTATTGCTCCCCGCGAGCTTGGAGCTTCGCGAGCCGAGCGTGCGCGAAGTCGATCTCGTGTATATTGAGCGCAAAGCTCTGGGCGCACAGCTCATAGTACTCCGCGGCTAGATCGTCCTGCCCATCAAGCTCATAGAACACGCCGATGTAGTACAACGCCTCAATCCGACTGGACTCGGTTGTGGCGCTCTCCAGCAGTTTCTCCGGCGTACGCGATCCCCTAAACAGCTCAGCGACCGAAGCGATGAATGACCCCGGCTGGACGCTCGCTCGAGCGGACTCGATGAGTTGATCGCCCTCTGGGTTCCCGTTGAGCAGCATCAGCAGCCCCGACCAGATCTGCGCATACGGCGCGACCTGAGGATGCTCCGCTGCTCGTGAATACTCAGCAAGCGCGAGCGGATACTCACCCATACTCTCGTACACCATCCCCCGACGCATCCGCGCCAACGGCTGATTATCCCCGAGCGCGATCCAGTGAGACAAATCCGCAACCGATTCCTGATAGCGATTCAATCGGAAGTACGACATCGCGCGGTACTCATAGCTGCCATAGAATTGCGGCAGCATCTCGATTGACACACTGAACGAATCGATCGCCTGCTCGTACCGCCTCGCATGGAAAAGCAATCCGCCGCGGAGTCGGTGAACGGTTTCCTCGTTGGGTTCAAGCCGTAGGCAGGTGTCCAGGTCCGCAAGCCCCTTGTCCCATTCCCTGAGCATGATGTAGGTCGACGCTCGGCGTTGGTATCCACGCAACTGATTCGGTTCGAGGGAAATGAGTGTGTTCGCGTCCTGCAGGGAGGATTCGTAATCCTGCATGAGCCAGTAGAGCTGGCCGCGCTCGACGTAGATATCGCCATTGTTGGGCTCGACCTTAATAGCCGCCGCAAAGTCTTCGAGCGCCGCCGTTGGCTGGTTCAGAGCGGTGTAGGCACGGGCGCGGACCATATACGCGCCGCCATAATCTGGATCGAGCTCGAGTGCTCGGTTCGCGTCTTCGATCGCTTGCTCATTCTGACCAAGGTACGAGTACGAAACCGCGCGATCGTACCACCAGTCGCTGTTGTTGGGATTCCGATCTATCGCGTCACTCAGCGCCGCGACGGCTTGATCGTACAACCCGAGTTGATACAGCGAGAGTCCGCGTAGCGCATGGACACGATGCCCGCCGTGCCCCTGATCGATCGCGGCATCCAGTATCTCGAGCGCTTCCTGGTACTGCCCCATCAGCCCCACACGCACGGCTTTCTCAACAAGCGCGATCGTCAACGAAGGATCCATCTCAATCACTCGGTCGAGCATCTGCACCGCTGCCCCATTGTCCGGCTCAACACACGACTGAAGACACAGCAGCTCAGCCGATCCCGGATTGAGACGCTCCATATCCGCGATGTACCCACCAAGGAGCACCGAGGTCCGCATCGAGTCGCCCTTATGCACGCCGTGGTGAGCTTTAAGCTCCCCCGGATGCTCATCATGCGGCGAGTGGGCGTTCATCCCGTGCAAGAATCGTGCATTCCAGTCCGCCGTATCCCGAGCGATCGTGCTGATCAAGAGCTCGTTGGCTTCGCTGGATTTCCCCATGAGGTACAGAGCATTCGCTTTGGCGTGAACGGCGCCAGAATAGTTGGGTGTGATCTCCATCGCTTGGTCAGCGACGGCGATGGCTTCATCGAAACGCTCAGTAGTGATCAGGTTCTCCGCTTGTCGTGTGAGATTCTGAGTCCGCTCGAGGTTCGCGGTATCGATCGCGTGCTGTGTGTCGAGCTGCGCTGCTCGCGATCGCAGGTACTGTGTCCCAGCGGTCCCAGCGAGGACCAGAGTCGCGGCCGTGAGTGTCGTGGTGAGCTTTCGGCGTTTGACATACCGAATGACCCGCTCCGGAACCGTGTGCCTTCGCGCATGGATCGGCATGTCAAGCGCCCATCGGCGCAGATCGTCAGCAAACTCCGCCGCCGATGCGTAGCGATCGTTGCGATCACGTGACACCGCTTTGAGACACACCGTTTCCAGTTCCGTTGGGATCTGCCGAACATAGCGTGATGGAGGGACGATGTCATGGTTCTGGATCTGATGCACGATCGTGCGATCATCTGGCGCCGAGAACGCCGGACGGAACGCGAGCATCTCGTAAAGCGTCGCCCCGAGCGCGTAGACATCCACCAAGTGCAGATCGGTATTCGAATGACTGGTGTCCTTCGAGAACTGCTCCGGCGCCATGTAGCGAGCGGTCCCAAGCAGCGAGTTTGACGCGGTGATTCCCTGAATCCCGCTCGGACGCGCGAGTCCAAAGTCGGAAATCATCAGCCGGCCCTCTTTGGTCAGCAGCAGATTGGAAGGTTTGATGTCCCGATGGATCACCCCATGATCGTGCGCGTACTGCATCGCCTCAGCGACCTCGGAAATCCAGTGCGCGACCTTCCGGAAATACGCGAGACCAACCTCCGGGATCCCGGTCTGGTTCTTTGATTTCGATGATCGACTGCTTGTTTTGAGCGACGAGCTCCCGGCATCGCTCCCAACAACACAATCGACCGCTCCAGTATCCTCGATCTCCGTCAGGATCGCTCGCAGCGAACGCCCGTCGATGAGCTGCATCGTGTAGTACATCGTGCCGTCGGCTTCTCCGAAGTCGTACACAGAGATGATGTTGGTGTGATCGAGCCCCGCCGCGAGCTCCGCTTCTCTCCGGAACCGTGCCTTGTATTCGGGACGCACGACGCCGATGAGCGCCGGGAGCACCTTGATCGCGACCTTCCGATGAAGCTTGGGTTGCTCGGCCTCGTAGACAATCCCCATCCCGCCGCGTCCGATCTCTCGGATCAGGTTGTACTCAGCGAGGATCGCCGAGAGCCGATGGAGGGGGTCCTCGATCGATACGGTTGTTTGTTCGCGGACTTCCGTCGCCCAGTGCAGATCCGATTCGAGCGAGGCCTGTTGTCCGATCGACTCGGCACGCCGTCGGCACTCCTCGCAAGAATCAAGGTGTGCCGCGAGCTCCTCTAGCTGCTCCTCGCTCGCATCCGAGAGCAGCAACTGCTCGATCGCGTCGGGGCTGGGGCATGATGTATTGGTCTCTTTCATCAGCGGAGTCGCAATCAGGAGTCAGGAGTCTGGAGCTGGATCGTCATGATCTTGTTCAAGATTCGGTCTGGGGGCTGAGTCTGCTTGAGGATCAATCATCCCGATGATCGAATGCTCGATGTCCAGATCACGATCGAGCTGGCTCGCCTTCTCGCGGATGCGGTTCAGGATCACGTGCCTCGTGACGTACACATTCCCCGTGGTCATGTTCATCTCTTCAGCGACCTGCTTCGCGGGCATCCCGTTGAGGGCGTACTTGTTGAACGCCTCCATCTTGCGAGGCGACACGTCCTTCGCGACCTGATCCAGACACCAGAGCAGATCCTGGATGCGCCACTCCTGCGTCCACATATCGTCAATCGATGGTTCATCGCATTGCTTGTTTCGTAGCGCATCGGAGTTCGCGTTGGGCATCGAACGCTTGCGCCACAGCGCCTTGATCTTGTTCTCCGCGATCGTCTGGACCCAGTTCCGGAACTTGCCTCGGTCCCGATCGTACTCGAAGTCACCGATATGCGATGAAATCGAGATCATCGTCTGCTGCACAATATCGTCGGCGTCTTCATGCGTGAGCCCCCTCATCCGAGACACGCGATAGATCGCAGGCGTGTACCGCTCAAAGAACTCCCGCCAAGCCGCTTGTCCGAGCGGACCGTTGGAGAGCGTGTCGAGCAAAGACACTCGTGTTTCAGGGAACTGAGAAGAACGGATCACCGGGATACCTCGCACAGCTGAACCCGGGCTGCTCTTGGCCCGGCTGGTCCCCTGAAATGGTACACGATCATCACGATGATTCATATCAAATTTTCCACTTCGCTATTGAGCATTGCACAGAAGCCATGAACACATACTCGGCCTCGTCACCTCTCTATGCACCACAACACTCCTTTCTTTCGCCAAATCATGCGTCTACTCGAAAAAATGCGGAATCGACTCAAAAAACTCTTTAAGAAACACGGGAGATGCGCATATTGAGAATGGGATCGTCCACCGATTTGTCGCTGATCCTCTCAGCGACTGATTGGTCGTATAAAGCCAAATAAGCATCAATATCCGAGAATCCTGGAGCAGAGATCAACATGAACAACACTTCCTCTACCTTCTTGAACAGGTCATCGCGGTGTCTCGTGCTCGCTGTGCTCTCAGGAGCCGCGGCTTCTGTCCATGCCGTTGGTGCACCAACGCAGGAGCAGGGGGCAGCCACCGAGTTGAAAGCTATCAACTGGAACTCAGGATTCCAAGAAACAGTGCGTCCCATGGATCAGTCAAAGATCCGCGCCGACCTCCTCAGGTTATCGGCCCGATCCGAATCGTCGCACATCATCGTTCACTTCAATCAGCCGCTGACCAAAGCCGACCACGCCACGCTCCAAGCACAAGGGCTCGCGCTCCAGAGCCCGCTCGGTGGCAACGCCTACTTCGTGACCATCAAGCAAGGTCTCGACCCTGATGCGATAAGCGGAATCATGGCGGTATCTGAGATCACCCCGAACCACAAACTCCATCAGGACCTCGCCAACGGTGTACTTCGCTCATGGATGGTTCACGAGAACGCCGCCAAAGGCGATGCGCAGCTCCAACAGATGCTCGATGGCGGGATGGCACCAGCGCAGGACTTCCTTGATCGGAATCTCGATCCCATCATCGCGGTTCACGTCATGCTCCACAAGGATGAGCAGATTCAGAACCAGTCCAATCGACTCGCCCGCGACCTCAACGGCAAGGTCATCTCCGAGATCTACTCCATCAACACCGTCACCATGCACATCCCACTGTCCAGACTCTCCGAGCTTGCGAGCGACGACGCGGTGCAATGGATCGAGCCGCCGCTGCCACCAATGGAGGACGTGAACGCGGAGAACCGCGTCCTGACCGGCGCTGATTCGCTCAACGCTTCGCCGTACGACCTCGACGGTTCAGGGGTCAGCGTGCTCGTTTACGACGGTGGACAGGCCCGCCCGCACCTTGATTTCGGGACGCGACTGACGATCGGCGTATCGGACACCGACTCAACAAGCAACCACGCGACCCACGTCGCCGGGACGATCGGCGGCGCAGGATTGGTCGAGTTCGCCAACCGCGGGATGGCGCCGGGAGTCAACCTGATCTCCTACGGCTTTGAAGTCGTCGGAGGACTCCAACCAGGATTCCTCTACACCGATCCGGGAGACCTCGAATCTGATTACTCCGAAGCGCTCGCGCTCTACAACGTGGACATCGCCAACAACTCCATCGGGACCAACATCGAATCCAACGGCTACCCCTGCGAATGGACCGGTGACTACGGGATCACCAGCACAGTTATCGACGCGATCGCTCGTGGTTCACTCGGCGCTCCGATGCGCATCGTCTGGGCCAATGGCAACGAACGCTCACGCAGCCGATGCCTTGGCGACGACTTCGGGAACCACGGCGAGTTCTATTCCACCGCGCCACCAGCAACCGCGAAGAACCACATAGCTGTGGGGTCAGTTGATTCAGATACCGACCTGAGTTCCTACTTCTCATCGTGGGGCCCAACAGACGACGGACGTCTCAAGCCAGACATCTCGGCGCCGGGATGCGAGTCTGGAGACGGTGTCGGGGTGCTCTCCACAACCGTCGATTCGTCCAGCGGCGCCAGCGAATACTCCTCGGCATGCGGCACATCAATGGCCTCGCCCACCGTGACAGGAATCTGCGCCCTGATCCTCGAGCAGTACCGAATCACCTTCCCGGATCGCGAAGACCCGATGAACGCCACGCTCAAAGCGCTGCTGGCAAACACCGCGGTCGATCGCGGGAACAACGGTCCCGATTACGCGTACGGCTACGGCTCCATCCGCGGTGTCGATGCAGTCAACACCGTGCTGATGCGCAACGTGATCGAGGGCGAGGTCGGACAAGACGGCGTGTATCGTTTCCAGATCTCCGCTCAGCCGGGAGATACCGAACTCAAAGTCACCATCGCGTGGGACGACATCCCCGGAGCCCCGAACGTCGGACAGGCGCTGGTCAATGACCTCGACCTCCGGATCCTCGACGCAGATGGCAACGTCTACCTGCCTTGGACGCTCGATCCCTCGAACCCGAGTGCTCCAGCGGTCCAGACACAAGAAGACCACCTCAACAACATCGAGCAGGTCCTGATCGCAAACCCGATGGTGGGGGAGTACACCGTCGAAGTGCGCGGGACCTCGATCGCCGACGCCGGGACGCAAACATTCGGCGCGGTGTCTTCAACAAAGATCACCGACTGCTCATCAGCAGGGTACGTCTCCATCAGCGAGTCCACCATCCCCTGCGGCCAAGGTCAGGTCGATATCCGTGTCACAGACTGTGACCTCAACCTGTCGGATCAGATGATCGAGTCGGTCGATGTCCTGGTCAGCAGCGATACCCAGCCCGCAGGTGTGATGCTGACGCTGACAGAAACCGAGCCCGATTCAGCGATGTTCAGTGGGACTCTGTCGTACGACAACATCGGCGGCTCAGGTCTGCAGATCAGTGATGGCGATACAGTAACCGCTTCCTACCAAGACCAAGACGACGGCTTTGGCATCTCATCAACCATGACCGCGAACATGACAGTGGACTGCTCACCGCCAGTAGCGACCGACCGATTCGACGAGACGTGGTATGACCACGCGACCGTGCACGTTGATACAGACGAGTACGTCAGCTGCCGGGTGTTCTACGCGATCGCCGGGAGCATCCCGAACACAGTGGTGGACTCCACAACAACTCTCGGCATGTCACACTCGGTGCGCATTCCAGACTTGGTCGAGCTCACCGATTACGTCTATATCATCGAGCTCACCGATGCCGTCGGCAACGTCACAATTCTGGACGGCGACGGCAGCGGTATCCCGTTCGGCACCATCCAAGGCCCGATCGCGGTCCACGAGTTTCTCGTAGACGACACCGATCCAGGCTGGGACCGGACGGGCGACTGGGAGTTCGGTGAGCCTTCAGGTGTCCGCGACAACCCCTCCGAAGCGCCGACCGGGAACTACATTTTCGGATACGACCTCGACGACTGGTTCCCATGGCACATGGAAGAGGAATACCTCACGACCGACCCCCTCGACTTCACAGGAGTCTACGAGATCCGCATGAGCTTCCAGCGCTGGCTCGGCATGGTCCCCGACATCTTCAACAACGCCTCGATCAGGTACCGGATCGGTGAGGGCGAATGGGAGACGCTCTGGGAGTTCAGAGGTGGTCGCATGGCCCCCGATGAATGGACTTTGGTCTCGTACGACCTCCCAAGCAGTGTGAGCAACCAGAGCCAGGTCCAGTTCCGCTGGGTCATGGGCACCTCCGAGATCCACATCGACGAATGCGGCTGGAACATCGACGACATCGTCTTCACCGGAGTCGTCCCGCCGCCGCCTTGCGAAGTTGATTACAACAACGACGGGCACCTCAACTTCCTCGACGTCAGCGCCTTCCTCACCCTCTACGGGGAGCAAAGCCCCGGCGCAGACCTCACCGGAGACGGCTTCTTCAACTTCCTCGATGTGTCCAGTTTCCTCACCCAGTTCGGCAATGGATGCCCGTGAGCGTGATGAACCGAGGTTTGAGCTTTAAAAACAGAGTTTTTCAGCTCAGATCCCATGCTCAAAATTATTAGGGAAATTCCAGAAAACACATTAAGATGTCACGGTCATGCGCATATCTATGACAGGTTCTTCAAGGAGCTACTGAGCGAGTTGAGTTGAGAGTCGACTCGCTTTCCGGGGACCCGCCGGATCCATTCTGCACCGGCTAGAGAGAAACTTGCAGAATCGTTTGAGTCAGACTACAGAAAGAGAGAAAGATCATGAAAAAAGCAATCACTATCGCAGCACTCGCAGGTCTGAGTTCAGCCGCCTTCGCTGGTGTTCCGGCAACCGTCGCTGACTTCGGTCTCGTCGTTGGTTCCGCTGACGCAACCGCAACCATCCCCGCATTCGGCGTTGATGTGTTCTGGATCAGCTTCGAAGTCGGAGGCGGCGAAACCTACCTCGACATCTCGACCACGTTCGGTTCGGGAAGCACCGACACGGAGATCGGTCTCTTCGATGCCGCAGGTAACGTCCTGGGTTCGGATGACGACGACGGCATCGGCCGTGCAAGCACGCTGTCCTACGGCACCGGCTCCGGCCTGGTCCTGGGCGACGCGGGTGAGTTGACCGGTGGCGTGGCACTCGGTGGCGACGGGGCCATGCTCTCTGCAGGCACCTACTACGTCGCGTTCGGTGGATTCAACACCACATTCACAGACGGCTTCGGCGCATCAAGCACCTACTTCGACTTCGACGATGCACCGATGACCCTGACCGTATATTCAGGTGTTCCTACCCCAGCATCGGCATCACTGCTGGCACTGGGTGGATTGGCCTGTGCTCGCCGGCGCCGAGCATAATTGTTGAGCGTCTCTATTCTCATGCGTTGTCGGTGACCGCCGGCAACGCGTTTTTATTCTGGGTTGTTGCATCGCATACTGACATACATGGCCATGCCCATCATGCCGCCCGGAACCCATCCTTGAATTTAAACTGAGTTCAGCAACTCGAAGTGGATTCGGTTTATCCGTCTCGCGGTGCAACCACAACGCGTCTTGACAGATCGGGGACCCAGGTACCGCCGGGATTCTCGATCGTGATCGCGAAGAGCCCAACACGCCCAACATCGATCCCCGGCGTAATCGGAACGATGATCTCGCCCTCGGCCGATGCGTTAAAGACGCCGCCGCTGACCTTCTGTTCCAGACCCCGCTCGTCGATCACCCAGATCTGGTACTGCTCGACGGTCGGGTCATTGGGTTCGAGCCCGACGAAGCGGATGTACCCCTCTTGGAGTGCGTCGTTCCAGACGACGTCGCCGCGAACGCCTTGCTGCTCCGCAGGAGCGTCAGGCAGATCGAACGGCTGCCACGCGATCTGCACACTGTCAGGCACGGTCATCAGCTGACGACGATTCTCGGCAAGCTGAGCCGGATCAAGCGGCGTCTCATAGACCGCGATCTGATCGATCGCATCGTTGAGCGACGAGGTCACCTGAGCGAGTTGCGTAGCGAGTTCCAGTCTCGCGTTCTCAAGCTGTGCAAGCTCCGCGGCTTGGAACTGCTTGTCCTGCTCAAGCTGCTGGATCGATTCCTGCGCCCTCGCAGCGGCCAAACGACTCACAGAGAGCAGTTCTTCGTTCTCGATGACCTGGCTCTCAAGTGCCGCGAGTTGGTTCTGGTAGTCCTGCTGAGATTGCACACGCGCAAGATAGCTCGAAACCCCAAACACCGTGGCACCGATCGCGATGACCGCCGCGGCACTCGTGATCCACGCCCACGAGCGAGAACCATTTGTGTTCTCAGTTTCTGTGCTGCCTGGGAACGGAAGCGTGTCCGCCCCGCCTCGGACAGCGATCGCGGCACGTCCACTCTGTGCGAGCGATTCAGACAGATGCTTCGGGAGTGCCTCTTGATCTTCCGACGCTTGATCGATCATCAACAGCAGATCACCGATCAGCTCTGGGGGCAGCTCATCATGCTCTTGCACGAGCAGTGCCAGCTCGTCGTGTTCCTCAGGAGAGAGATCGCCGATTTGCTGTGCCGCAAGGAGTTCGAGCAGTCGGTCTGGATACTGATTTTCACCGCTCATAGCGCACTCCTTTCGCAATCAATGTCGGAGCTATCTCCGAGGATGGTTTTGGTCAGGCGAATCATCGCCCTCCGTATTCGAGACTTGACGGTCCCAACAGGAACATCGGTGATCTCGCTGATGTCGCGATGGCTCAGGCCTCTATAAGCGGACATCCACAGCGCGGCCTTTTCAGACTCGGGGAGCTTGTCGAACCCTTTCGCAAGTTCCTTCCTGTAGATCGGCGCTTGATTGATCCCCTCGTCATCGGAGGCAAAGCTCGGGATCTTGAGGGTATTGATCTTGAACTCTGTCGCCGACTTTCTTTCGTGCCGGCGCTGCGTGCTGATTTTACGCTGACGATCAATAATTCGCCGATGCGCGAGCGTTGCCACAAACGACGCCTCGCTGCCCTTGCTCGGATCAAACCGATCCGCATGCAGCCAGATCTCAAGGAAAACATCCTGAACCGCGTCCTCGACCTCGGACTCAGCGCGATCAAGGTATCGACTCGCGATGCGCCAGATCAGCCCGCCGTATTCATCGACGCAGTCATTAGCGGCTGTTTGGTCGCCATTGGAGATGCGTTGAAGAATGGTGGGCAAGAACTGCTCCAAGCTAAGTACACAGTGCAATGCGTGTTCAAAGAAACCGTTCAAGGCTCACGCGTGCTTATTGGAGTATACATCAAAATCATCAACAAATTTCATTTCCCAGTAAAAACACCCTCTCAGTCGCTCACGAAAGAAGTGCAGAGGAGCGAGGGACGGCCAGTTCTTAGGCCGTTGACATCGCTGTACACAGACTGGAACACAACACCCAACTGAGGAGGTTGAAAATGAACTCAACACAAAGAAAAGATCAAAATCGCGCTATGACGCCGGGCAAGGTAGGAATCTCGGTCATGCTGCTCGCACTCGGCGCCGCGTCCGGCACCGCTTCGGGCGAGCTGGTCTACGGCGTCACCGACACCCAAACACTGGTCTCATTCGATTCATCAGACTCGTCGAACCTTTTGACCGGCGTCGCGATCTCAGGTCTCCAAACCAACGAACAGATCCGAGGCATCGACATCCGTCCCGCAACCGGACAGATCTACGGCCTTGGCAGCTTCAACAACCTGTACACCATCGATGCGACCACCGGCGTGGCTTCCCAGGTTGGTGCCGGTCCCTTCGCTCCGCCGACCAACGGCTCAAGCTTCGGGTTCGACTTCAACCCCGTCATCGACCGCATCCGTGTCGTGAGCGACGCGAACCAGAACCTCGTGCTCAATCCAAACGACGGCACGTCGACTATGGTGACCAACCTCTTCTACGACAACAGCGACGCAAACTTTGGGATGGACCCAAACATCGTGGGCTCCGCATACACCAACAGCTTCGCTGGTGCCGCGACGACCCAGCTCTACGGCATTGATACCGGTCTCGATATCCTGGTCACACAGGCAAACAGCGCCGGGACCCTCATGACCGTCGGTAGCATCGGTGTGGATCTGAATGACACCCTTAGCTTCGACATCTCAGGCGCGACCGGCATCGCGTACGCGACCGTCGTCAGCGATGACTTCTCAAGCTCCACCTTCTGGAGAATCGACCTGACCAACGGTTCGGCGACCGCAATGGGCGAGATCGGTGGGGGTGCATTGATCACCTCGATGACCGTCGTCCCGGCACCAAGCTCATTGGCCATGCTCGGATTCTGCGGCCTCGTTGGAGCCCGCCGCAAGCGATAAAGAACCTGTCAAGAAACCCGCTAGCGGCTTTCGTGAAACGGGAGAGAAGATCCGTTCGGCTGAGTCTGTCCCCCTCGGTCGACGGATTTTTCTCTATCTATCAAGAGATTCCGAGCGTCGATCCGATGTAAGAATCCAGCAATCGGAAGCACAACCTTGTTAATTTGTTTGAGAAGAATTGACATCGATCCGATAGGGAATACAGTACGCCACACATGAATATGCACACCTTCAACCTGAAATCGACCAAATCGAAAGCCAAAGGCGCCAAACGCGTCTGGGCAGCGTTATTGGTTGAGGTTGATGTGAGCTAGTGTAAAGCTCCCCAATCAGAGACACTCGTAACGCACCCCTGACGCAGATTCAGGGGTGTTTTTTGTTTATCAATCAGTTTGAACCAGAATCCAAAGGAGATTGAACATGTCACAGACCGCAACCATCGAAGCAACCTGTCCAGAATGCGAAGCCCAGCTCACCTTCCCGACCCGCCCGTTCAAGGGACAGGTCACGCACTGCACCGACTGCTCCGCAGAGCTCGAAGTGATCGAGCGTGAGCCGCTGACCCTTGAGCTTGCTCCCGAAGTCGAAGAAGACTGGGGCGAGTAAGACCAGTTCACAGGACACACTCAACCAGCCACGAAAGGCTTTCCATGCAAGTTGCAATGACCTATTCACGCATCCGGACCGAGGAGCGATTGCTCATCGAGGCGTTCGAGAACCTCAACGCCACCGTGATCCCGATCGACCTCCGCGAATGCGTGATCAACCCCATGAATCGAGGGATATGGGGTGAAGTGGACGCGGTCTTCGATCGCTCACTGAGTCTCACCCATTCGTTGACATCCATCCGGATGCTCGAGATCTTCGGACTCCCCTGCATCAACGGCTCAGCCGCGATCCAGGTCTGCTCCGACAAGCTCCAGACCTCGCTCGCACTCATCCGCGACGGGATCCCAACCCCAGAGGTCCGCGTCGCGCTCACAGCACAAAGCGGCTTGGAAGCGATCGAAGAGCTGGGATACCCCGCGGTCATCAAGCCGACCGTTGGTTCTTGGGGACGTCTGGTCGCACGCGTCAATGATCGCGACGCCGCGGAAGCGATCCTTGAGCATCGCGAGACGTTGGGATCGGTCCAGCAGCGTGTGATCTATGTGCAAGAGCACATCGACAAGCCCAACCGTGATATCCGCGTGTTCGTCGTTGGAGGACGTGCCATCGCCGCGATCGCTCGTTCCAGCGAGCACTGGGTGACCAACACCGCACGCGGAGCGCGAGCAGAGGGTCTCACGCTGACCGACGAGCTCGCCTCGCTGTCCGTGAGGGCGGTCGAATCAGTCGGCGCCGACATCGCGGCTGTCGATTTCCTCGAATGCCCGACACGTGGGTTACTCGTCAACGAGATCAACCACTCGATGGAGTTCCGCAACTCGATCGACACCACTGGCGTCGATATCGCTCGCCACATCGCCCAGCACGTGATCGAGAGAGCACGAGCCGGGGTCAACCGAGCGGCGGTGCTCGCATGACGATCAAAGCATCCATCGTCGGAGGTTCAGGATACACAGGCGGAGAGCTCCTCCGACTCCTCCACGGCCACTCGCAAGTCGAGATCGCACAGGTCACCTCAAGAAAGCTCAACGGTCAACCAATCCATCGCTCGCATCCAAACCTGCGTGGATACGTGGACACGTTGTACTGTATGCCCGAGGACGTCGAGCCGTGCGATGTCGTCTTCCTCTGCATGCCCCACGGCAAAGCCGCCCACGAGATCGACCGATGGAGATCCGTTGCCCCGCTCATCGTGGACTTGAGCGCCGACTTCCGACTCCGTGACGCAGACAACTATCAGCAGTGGTACTCCGAACCACACCCCGCGCCGCAGGTGCTTGGTGATGTGGTCTACGGACTCCCAGAGATCACGCGTGAACAACTCCAGAACGCGAGCATCATCTCGGGAGTGGGCTGCAACGCCACCGCAATGACCCTCGCGCTGCTTCCACTGGCGCGAGCGGGATTGATCAAGCGGTGCATCGCGGACATCAAGGTTGGTTCTTCCGAAGCCGGCGCTGAGCCCAACGCTGGGTCGCACCACCCAGTCAGGGCGCGTACCGCACGTACCTACAGCCCTTCGGGACACCGCCACCTCGCGGAGGTCTTCCAATCGCTCGGAGACATGGACCTCGACGCCACGGTCACCGCGATCGACATGGTGCGTGGGGTGCTCTGCACGGCGCACATCGAACCAACAGAGCAACTCGAGACCAAGGACCTCTGGAAGCTCTACCGCAAAGCGTACAACGACGAGCCGTTCGTCCGCATCATCGCGGATCGGGCCGGACCAAATCGTTTCCCCGATCCACGCATCGTGGTGGGTTCCAACAACGCCGACGTGGGATTCAGTATTGATGAGCGATCTGGGAGAATCATCTCCTTGTGCGCGATCGACAATCTTGTGAAGGGAGCCGCGGGTTCAGCGGTTCAATCGATGAACATCGCTCTTGGAATGAGCGAAACCGAGGGCTTGGGACTGCCGGGCTTGCATCCAGTTTAAGAGAGAGCGTACCGATGACAACTAACAACCAAACAATCGTAATCAAGGTCGGCGGCGGAGAAGGCATCGACCCAACCAACCTGACCCAAGAGATCGCAGAGCTGGTCTCGTCCGGGATGCGCGTCGTCCTCGTCCACGGCGGTTCGCACGAAACAAACGAACTCGCTCAGCTCATGGGACATCCACCTCAAACGATCACCAGTCCGAGCGGGCACCAATCCCGACGGACCGATCGCCAGACCATGGACATCTTCAAGATGATCTACAGCGGCAAGGTCAACAAGACCGTTGTGGAAAGTCTCCGAAGAGCCGGCCTCAACGCGATCGGACTCTCCGGGATCGACGCGGGGATCTGGATCGGAACCCGCAAGTCCGCGATCAGATCGGTCGTCGATGGGAACACCATGATCATTCGCGACGACCTCTCTGGGAAGATCGACTCCGTTGATGCCACGTTCCTCAATGGTCTGCTCGACGCCGGGATGACTCCCGTGCTCACGCCTCCAGCGGTGACCCCCGAAGGGATCGCGATCAACGTGGACGCCGACCGCGCTGCCGCCGCGACCGCGACCGCGCTGGGCGCCGATGAACTCCTTCTCCTGTCTAATGTCTCAGGTTTGCTCAGCAACCCAGAAGATCCGGACTCGATGATCCAAGAAGTCGGTCTCGACACCCTGGACTCCGCACACGACGCGGCGAAGGGGCGCATGAAGAACAAGGTCCTCGCCGCGGAAGAAGCGCTCCGAGGAGGAGTGGGGCAGGTCACCATCGGCTCAGCCGGAGGCGATCGCCCGATCGAGCAAGCACGCTCCGGAGCAGGGACCCGATTCCAGTTGGAGACCGTCTCTTGAGCACCGCAACTGAGCAGAGCACAGACACGCAGTTGGTCTTCGACCTCGTCTCCACGCCGAGCATCTCGGGAGACGAACTCGCGGCGTCCAAGGTCTTCGTCGAGCACGCGAATCAACGAGGATTCGATTCTCGCATCGACGAGGTCGGGAACGCGATCGCCGAGCGATCAAGCGAGGGGCCGCAGCACGTGCACATCGTGCTGCTCGGGCACATCGACACCGTTCCGGGTGACATCCCCGTCCGCATCGAAGGCAACATCCTCCACGGGCGAGGATCGGTCGATGCCAAAGGACCGCTCGCCGCGATGCTCTGCGCCGCTTCGATCGCAGACCTTCCGGATGGTGTCCTTGTTTCGGTCGTCGGCGCGGTCGGGGAAGAAGCCGCGGGATCGATCGGGGCGCGTCACCTCGCGCCACAATGGTCACCCGACGCGTGCATCATCGGAGAACCCAGCGGCTTCGACGGCGTCACCCTCGGATACAAAGGGCGACTCCTGTGCAACGCATCGATCACCTGCTCCAACGCCCACTCCGCTGGCGCGGAGCTCTCCGCGTCCGACAGCCTCATCCAGTGGTGGAACGCGGTGCTAGGGCATGTGACGCTGTACAACCAAGGCATCGGGCGTGTCTTTGATCAGATCCAAGCAAGCGTCCTGTCCTTCCACTCAAGCAGCGACGGCTTGACTCAACAAGCACAATCCCAAGCGGGGTTCCGTCTCCCACCGGGAGTGGACGCGCAGGAGTTTGCACACACATTGCAACAACTGACCCCTGAAACTGTGTCCGTCGAGTTCAGCGGCGCTGAGAACGCGCATGTCTCTGATCGAAACGACCCGGTCGTCCGCGCGTTGTCCAGTGGTGTCCGTTCCATCGGTCACCGACCAAGACCAAAGCAGAAGACCGGCACCGCCGACCTCAACGTCGTCGCCCCGATCTGGAACTGCCCGATCGCCGCCTACGGCCCGGGAGACAGTTCGCTCGATCATGCGCCCAATGAGCACCTCTGCCTGCAAGAGTACGAGCAATCAATCCAAGTCCTCAAAGCCTCGATCGAGTCACTTGCCGAGGAACTGGTTGAGCATAGTTCGTAGTTCGTTCAACGATTCGAGAGAATCTCAGCGATCGTCCGGTACACAAGCTTCGCGGCTATAAAGTCCGAAGCATGATGCTCCGCGCTGGGACACAACTCCACCACATCAAACGCGATCACCCGGCGCTGCGATGCAACGCGTCGGATGAGCTCATTGATCGTGAACCAGTCCATTCCGCCTGGTTCTGGGGTCCCAGTCGAAGGAAGAATCGACGGATCAAACGCGTCGAGGTCGATGGTCAGGTACACCGTCTCCTCAAGCTGCTCGATCACCCGATCCATCCAAGAGAGATCATGACGTCGGGTCCACTCGTCAATCTGATGCCCAAAGTACACACGCTCGCGATCCATGCCCTCGAGTTCCTGTGCGTCGATCGCGCGGATCCCAACCTGCACAATCGAGGCATACTCCCGCGCCCGCGCCATTACGCACGCGTGGTTGTGCGTAGAGCCGTGGTACGACTCGCGCGTGTCGCCGTGCGCATCGATCTGCAGGACAGAGAACTTCCCGAACCGCTCCGCCGCCGCTTCCACGGCTCCGATCGTCACCGAGTGTTCACCCCCAAGCACCACTGGAAGCTGATCATTCTTGAACGCTTCAAGCACACGCCCCCGAACCAGCGGAGCGAGATGGATCGGGTCTTCATCACTGCAAATCACAGGCTCTTGCGTGCAGATGCCCTGCTCGTAGTACTCCGCATCGGTCTGGATGTCATACCACTCGATCTGCGCGGACGCCTCGATGATTGCCTTCGGCCCCTTGTCGGCGCCCTTGCGGTACGTCGACGTCGCGTCATACGGCACAGGGATAATCTGGACCTTTGACTCAGGTCCGGTGAATTCGTCCGAAATATCAAGAAACCCAGCCATGGATGATCGCCGTCCTGTCTTATGTGATGTGATTGTCCGGATCGAGGTAGGTATACCCGCTCAGCCCCGACTCATAGAACGAGGTGAGGATCCGAAACTCTTTGACGCTCATCGCCTTGCGTTTGACCGCTCGCTCACACTCGCGTTCCAACGATCGCGCCAGACGCTCAGGCTCAAACTGCACATACGAAAGCACCTCAGAGATCGAGTCGCCCTTGATGATCTCGCTGATCGACCACTCGTCGTCCTCGATCACGATATGCACCGCGTGCGGATCCCCGAACAGGTTGTGTAGATCGCCCAATGTTTCCTGATACGCACCTACAAGGAAAACGCCAAAGTAGTAGGGGTCGTTCCCATTGAGTTCGTGGACCGGGAGCGTGCTCTCCGGAAGACCCGATTCAGACACAAACATATCGACCTTGCCGTCCGAGTCGCAGGTGATGTCCGCGAGCACGGCGCGTTTGGTGGGTTCCTCGTCCAATCGATGAATCGGGAGGATCGGGAACAACTGATCGATCGCCCAAGTATCAGGCAGCGACTGAAACAACGAGAAGTTCGCGAAGTAGGTCTCGCTCATCAGGTTCTCGAGTCCCGCAAGCGGCTCTGGGATGTCCTCAAGCTTCAAGCTCTCCCGCTGCAGAATGGCGCAGTTCGTCCAGAACAAACGCTCAATCTCGGCGCGATGCTCAAGCGACAAGTATCCGAGCGAGAACAGCGAGACCGATTCCTCGCGAGCGCGGATCGTGTCGTGGTAGATCTCGGTCAATCGAGGGGTATTGCCGCGAAGTGATTTGAGTCCATGCCGCAGATCACGCAGCGGCTGCGGCGCGTCGTGATCGTCCTCCGGGATCTCCCACTCAAGATCAACCAGATCACTGGGACCAGTCGAGCCAAGCACGTTAAAGACCAGCACCGATGAATACGCGACCATCGCCCGCCCGCATTCGGTCACCACCGTCGGATGCGCGATGCCATTGGCCGTGCAGATCGAGCCGATCCGGTAGATCACGTCCGATGCGTACTCCTCAAGCGAGTAGTTCATCGAAGACGCCTGCGCCGCCGACGATCCTTGGTAATCCACGCCGAGCCCGCCCCCGAGATCGAGGTACTTGAGTCTCGCGCCGATGCTGTGGAGCTTGGTAAAGACATGAGTCAGCTCGGTGACCGCCATCTTGATCGTGTTGATGTCCTGGTGCTGACTCCCGGAGTGGCAGTGGAGCAGCTCAAGACAGTCGAGCAGGTCATGCTCCTTGAGTGTCTCGATCGCTCCAAGGAGCTCGCCGATGGTCAATCCGAACTTGCTCTTGATCCCGACCGAGCTTCCCCAGCGTCCCGATCCCGTCGCCGCGAGCTTGACGCGGATACCGATTCGTGGACGGACGCCGTGCTTCTCCGCGAAGTTGATGATGAGCTTGAGCTCTCGAATATTCTCAACGACAGGGATGATGGTCCGACCAAGCTTGTGCGCCAGAGTGACCGCCTCGATGTACTGCGCGTCCTTGAACCCGTTGCAAATAATCAACTGATCAGGTGTATCGGTGGTCATTGCCATCACCGCGAGCAGCTCAGGTTTGGAGCCTACCTCGAGCCCAAAACCAAGCTCATGCCCATAGCGAGCGATCTCTTCGACAACCTGGTGCTGCTGGTTGACCTTGATCGGATACGCCGCGAGGTAACCGCCTTGGTAGTTGTTCTCCTCGATCGCCTGAGCGAACGCATCGCGGAGTGTTCGGAGTCGATGATCGACAATGTCGGTAAATCGGAGAAGGACCGGCGTATGTACACCACGATTGTGCAAGCCCTCGATGATCTCATGAAGATCAACGCCCACGCCTTCGGATCCCATCGGATGGACATACATATGCCCGTCCGGATTGATCTTGAAATAGCCCTGCCCCCACGAGTCGGCGCGGTACAACTCCTCCGATGAGGCCGTGCTCCACGCACCGGACGCATGGGAAGAATCTTGTTGAACAGATGACTTGGTTGAACTGATGGCTTTGGGCATCTGGAATTGTATTGCCCACCAAGATTCGATGCGTCCAGTCGGGGTATGATTTTCTTCGTTCCTGAGCCATAGTCTGGCGCATGACCACCCAAGAACAATCGACCCTGAGGGGTATCCAATGACGATCCGTACATTCATGGACGAGCACTTCCGCCACTTCAACGCCGCCGCGGCTCTCGATGCCGCCAAGGCGTACGAAGCCCACCTCAGCAGCGGAGGCAAGATGCTCATGACCCTCGCCGGAGCAATGAGCACCGCCGAGCTCGGACGCTCCCTCGCCGAGATGATCAGGCAAGGCAAGGTCCACGCGATCTCTTGCACCGGAGCCAATCTAGAAGAGGACGTCTACAACCTCATCGCCCACGACCACTACGAGCGCATCCCGAACTACCGCGACCTCACCCCTGAAGACGAGCAGAAGCTCCTCGATCGTCACCTCAACCGCGTCACCGACACCTGCATCCCTGAAGAGGAAGCGTTCCGCAAGCTCGGACACATCCTGATCAGCAAGTGGAAAGAAGCCGCGGATTCCGGACAGCGCAAGTTCCCGCACGAGTTCCTATACGAGATCCTCAACGAGGGGCTCCTCAAAGACGAGTACCAAGCCGACCCCAAAAACTCTTGGCTGCTCGCCGCCGCGGAGCGGAACCTCCCGATCGTCGTCCCAGGATGGGAAGACTCCACGTGCGGCAACATCTTCGCCGCCGAAGTCCTGAGCGGGAATGTCAAATCCGCGACAGCCGTCAAGTCAGGGATCGAGTACATGATGGACTTCACCGCGTGGTACAAAGAGACCTCGCAAGACTCAAGCATCGGGTTCTTCCAGATCGGTGGCGGCATCGCGGGCGACTTCCCGATCTGCGCCGTGCCGTTGATGCGCCAGGACATGGAACTCGACGTCCCACTCTGGGGCTACTTCTGCCAAATTAGCGACTCAACCACAAGCTACGGCTCATATTCCGGTGCCGTACCCAATGAAAAAATCACTTGGGAGAAGCTTGCCGTGGAAACACCGAGCTTCATCGTGGAGTCCGACGCGACCATCGTCGCGCCGCTGATCTTCGGATACATCCTAAACTGGTAAGCATTGCTGCAGAATCCAGTAGTGGATCGCTCGCGTATACTCAGTTTCACAGCTAGCCGAGAATCCCACGTGAGCAACCTCAACCCCAACACGCCCGCCTACGAACGGACCCGGCGCGACCACGCGACCGAGACCGCCGAGGACTATGTCGAGGCCATCGCCGATCTCATCGAGTCCGCCGGGAGCTGCCGAGTCACGGACCTCGCTGAGAGCTTCGGGGTTACCCACGTGACAGTCATTAAGACGATCCAGCGCCTCGAGCGTGACGGCTTGGTCACCACCGAACCCTACAAGCCCGTCGAGCTCACCGCCAAAGGCCGAAAGATGGCCAAAGCGTGCAAGGAGCGGCACGACGTCGTCTACCGATTCCTCGTCGCGATCGGAGTCGACGAGGACACCGCGGCGGTCGATGCCGAGGGAATCGAGCATCACGTGAGCCCCGCGACGCTCAAGCAGTTCAAAGAAATCCTCGACAAACAGGATTAATCCAGAAGACATTTCAGGATCACGCACAGAAGTTGACAGTAAATGTAACCGGGGCTACAATACATCCCAGTGACCCATTCTCGGTCACATGGAGATCTCCACATGTACAGTTCTTTGATTCGACTGATCTGCCTTCTGCTCATCGGATTCGCTGCCGTGAGCTGTAGCAAGTCGCCGCAGGGCGCTCCCCAGAGCGATCCCCAAAGCGAACAATACACCATCGTTGCCACCGTCGGGATGGTGGGGGACATCGCACGCCATGTCGCGGGCGATCACGCGCAAGTCATGGGATTGATGGGGTCGGGAATCGATCCGCACCTCTACAAACCCACCCGCACCGATGTCAGCAAGCTCATGGAAGCGGATGTCATCTTTTACAACGGCTTGCTGCTCGAAGGGAAGATGTCCGACTCACTCATACGAGCCGCGACCAGCGGCAAGAAGGTCCATCCCGTCACCGAACTGCTTGATCCGGAGTTCCTCCTCGAACCCGATGAGTTCGCGGGGCACTACGACCCGCACGTCTGGATGGACCCATCCGCATGGATCAAAGCGGTCGAGGTCGTGCGCGATAGTCTGATTGACTTTGATCCATCGAACGCAGTTGACTACCAAGCCAACGCGGACGCGTATATCAACCAGGTCAACGAACTCGATGCCTACGCCGAGCGCGTGCTTTCATCCGTTCCTGAAGGCCAACGCATCCTCGTCTCGGCCCACGATGCCTTCAACTACTTCGGGAAACGATTCGGTTTCCGTGTCGTCGGGATTCAGGGGATCTCAACAGAATCCGAAGCCGGCGTCCGCGACATCGAGCAACTGGTCAATCTGCTCGTGGAGAACAACATCGGCGCGGTCTTTGTGGAATCCACCGTTTCCGAACGGAACATCAACGCGCTCATCGCCGGCGCCAAAGCCCAGAACCACACGGTCATCATCGGAGGCGAGCTCTTCTCCGACGCCATGGGGGACGAGGGCACCTACGAGGGTACCTATATCGGTATGATCGACCACAACGCGACCACCATCGCGCGAGCACTGGGTGGTGATGCTCCCGAGAAGGGGCTCCACGGAAAGCTGAGCGATTGATGCCGATCCCGCACACGCAAACTCACAGTGAATCCCAAGCCGGACTCGCGGCTCGTCCAGAGCACTCACCCCATAGCCCGCTCTCGATACACGCGATGACCGTCGCGTACCACCGCAAGCCGGTCCTGTGGGATGTTGATTACGATGCGCCCTCAAACAAGCTCATCGCGATCGTCGGCCCAAACGGCGCCGGAAAGAGCACGCTGATCAAGTCCTGCCTCGGACTGATCCCAAGAGCGTCAGGACAAGTCGAGTTCTGGGGAAAGAGCTACAAACAAGCTCGATCACGTGTCGGCTATGTCCCCCAGCGCGAAAGCGTGGACTGGGATTTCCCAGTCTCGGCGCTCGATGTCGTCTGCATGGGACGCTACCGCATGATCGGCTGGTGCAAGCCGGTCTCACGCAAGCACAAACACGCGGCTCTGGACTGCCTCGAACAAGTCGGCATGCGTGACTTTGCCAACCGCCAGATCAGTCAACTCTCCGGAGGACAGCAACAACGCGTCTTCCTCGCGAGGGCGCTCGCTCAGGAAGCGGATTTGTACTTCATGGACGAACCCTTCGCGGGTGTGGACGCCGCGACCGAGCGTGCGATCGTCGAGGTCCTCCGCCAACTCAAAGCCGCGGGCAAGACGGTCATCGTCGTCCACCACGACCTGCAAACTGTGCGTGAGTACTTTGACGAGGTCATCCTTCTGAACATGCGCGTCGTCGCCGCGGGACCAGTCAGCGAGGTCTTCAACAACGACAACCTCAACAAAACCTACGGCGGACGTCTGACCCTCCTCGCCGAAGCCGCGGAAGCGGTCGCGCGTGCATCGAGTGGCAGGAAGTAACCGATGCGATGGTCCAGTCTCATCGCGATGCAAGAGCACGCCCCAAGCTCCCACCCGCATTCCGATTTCAGCGGCGCATCAATTGCAATCGACTCTGGTCGGATGCCAGACATTTACGACATCATCGAGACCCTGACCTTCCAGTCCGGATTCAACACCAGTCTCGTCATCGCGGGAACGACGCTCCTCGGACTCGCCGCCGGGATCATCGGCGTCTTTGCCCTCCTCCGCAAACGCTCGCTCATGACCGATGCCCTGAGTCACGCGACACTCCCTGGGATCACCATCGCGTTCCTTGTCGCAAGCTATCTCGGATTCGAGGGACGCTCGCTCCCAGTCCTGCTCATCGGCGCCGCGATCAGCGGGATCATCGGTGTGGTGTGTATCCAAGCGATCCTTCGGTATTCACGTCTCAGGGAGGACGCCGCAATCGGGATCGTGCTCAGCGTGTTCTTCGGAGCCGGGATCGTCGGACTCAGCTACATCCAAGCCAACGACGCCTCAGGTTCCGCGGGACTCAACAAGTTCATCTACGGCCAAGCCGCGACGATGCAACCACCGGACGTCCTGCTCATGGGAGGGATCGCCCTCGCAGCGATGCTCGCGACGCTTCTGTTCCTCAAAGAGTTCTCGCTTGTGAGCTTCAATGACTCATTCGCAAGAGTCGATGGTTGGCCCGTCGGTCTCATCGACCTGGTCATGATGGGGCTCGTCGTGCTCGTGACCGTCGCCGGACTCCAAGCGGTGGGGCTCATCCTCGTCGTCGCGATGCTCATCATCCCCCCCGTCGCCGCTCGATTCTGGACCGAACGCTTGTGGCTCTTGGTGGTCCTCGCCGGACTCATCGGCGCATTGAGCGGTTACTTGGGTTCTGTGGTCTCGGCGCTACTCCCGAGACAACCCGCCGGCGCTGTAATCGTGCTGACCTGCGGCTCGATCTTTGTCATCAGTCTCATCGCCGCTCCTTCGCGAGGATTGATCGCCGCAACCATCAGACGAATCCGTTTGCGATTGCGGATCGAATCCGATCACCTCCTCGAGTACGCCCACGAGAACAACACAAGATCGCTCGCTCATCAAGAACTAATCGAACTCACAGCAATGCGGGGCTGGTCCTCCCCATTCCGCTGGGGATTGCTGAGCGTCCTGAAGCTCACCGGATTCATAACAAACGACAAGAGTGGCCAATACGAGATATCCAAAGCCGGAGCAACGCGCGGAGCACGCGTGAGCCGGAACCATGCGCTCTGGGAGCAATATCTCATGAGCTACGCCGACATCGCGCCGAGCCATGTGGATTGGTCCGTGGATCAGGTCGAGCACGTGCTCTCGCAAGACCTGGTCGATGAGCTCGAAGCGAGTCTGACTTCCAGAGGAATCGAGATTCCTGAGTTTGAGGTGGTCTCGCCGTGAGTACACCTGTATTCCATTTCGATATCGGATTGGACCTCTTCCCAATGCTCGCGGCAACACTCGCCGCTCTGGGGTGCGGCGTGCTCGGGAACTTCCTCGTCCTCCGGAAGCTGAGTCTCATGGGAGACGCCATCAGCCACAGTGTCTTGCCGGGACTGGTGATCGCGTTCCTGATCGCTTCGACGCGCAATCCGCTCGTGATGTTTACCGGAGCCGCGATGGCTGGGGTCGTCACCGTCGTGCTTGTCGAAGTCATCAAGAAATACGGCCGCGTCGAACCCGGCGCCGCGATGGGTGTCGTGTTCAGCATCCTCTTCGCGCTCGGCGTCCTGCTCATCGAACGCGCCGCTGTGCGTCACATCGACCTCGACGCGGACTGTGTCCTCCATGGTCAGCTCGAAACCCTAGTCTGGTACGGCGCTCCGGATCGGTTCGCTGACTTGTTCAGCGCCGCTACGCTTCACGAGATCCCTCGTCAGGTCCGCGTGCTCTTCCTGATGGCGGTGGGGGCGTTCCTGTTCGTTGGGTTCTTCTTCAAGGAACTCCGCATCGCCGCGTTCGATCCGTCGCTCGCGACGACGCAGGGTTTCCATGCGGGATTGATGCACTACCTGCTGATGATCTTCGTCGCCGCCGCGACTGTAGCGAGCTTCGAAGCCGTTGGTTCGATCCTTGTTATCGCGATGCTCGTCTGTCCCGCCGCGACCGCTCGATTGATGACCGATCGCTTGCAGACACAGATCGCATGGAGCGTGCTCATCTCCCTGATCTGCGGCATCGGAGGATACATCGCCGCGACCGCGATCCCGGCACTCTTCGGCAAGGATGCGATCAACGCCGCTGGAATGATGTCGATCGTCGCCGGTGCTCTCTTTGCACTCGCGATCATCGCTTCACCACGCCACGGCCTGATCATGCGCATGATCCGCCGCCGAGCACTCGCGATGAGGGTAGCGTCCGACGACGTCCTCGCCGCGATCTTCCGCGCCAAGGAGACCGGGAAGGATTCGGTATCAGTTGCTTCATTGAACAAACTGCTTGTTGGTCGAGCCGTGGGGCCCGCGATCTCATCAATCGTGCGTAATGGACTAGTGGATCGCGCAGACGAGCAACTGAGTCTGACGGAAGCGGGCCACGAAGTCGCGCAGACTCTTGTCCGCAAGCACCGACTCTGGGAGCACTACCTTGTCGAAGACGCAGGACTCGCTCCGGACCACGTGCATCAAACCGCGGAACTGCTCGAGCACATCGACCCAACCCCGCCACCAGGTCCGCAAGAAGACCCGCACGGCAAATCCATTCCCTAATCAAGACAGTACCAGTTATGCCTGAATCAGTCCTTCACGGATCGCCCAGCGTGACAGCTCGACCCGATTACTGCACCCCGTCTTGGCAAACGCGGATGAGATCTGGTTGTCCACCGTCTTGGGTGATCTGAAAACCGTCTCCGCGATCTGCGTGCTGGTCAAGCCTTGAGCAACAAGCCGAACGATCGTGATCTCGCGTGGGGACAACTTCAGGATCTTCGATTCGCGAATGGTGTTGGACCCCGATTGCAGGATCCGCTCGCGCACCTCATCAGAATACACCTCATGACCCGCGGCGATCGCGCGCAGTCCATCAACCACAGTCTCCGCCGGCTCGTGCTTGGTGATGAAACCGCTCGCGGGTAGTGACATCGCGCGTGCAACATGCGCATCGGTGGGATACGCCGTGAGGATCACGATCTTCATCTCAGGGGAGCTGGTGAGCGCATCCTTGCACGCATCGAGCGGATCACCGCCGGGCATCTCAAGATCACAGAGCACAATGTCGGGCCGAAACTGCTTCACGGCTCCGAGGATGTCTTCCGCTTTGTACACTCGGCTGACAACTTCCAAGTCGTCGGTGGTGTTGAGCAGCGCACAAATCGCATCAGCCACCACCTTGTGATCATCCACAACCAAGATCTTCATCGACGCTGGAAGTTGGGTATTCTGTTGGACGCTCATATGAGTATCATAACAAGACCGAGGTCAAAAACTAGGTGATATTGACTAATGTTCTTCGATTTTGATAGGATCAGTCCATGATGCAGGAGTTCTTAACACAGTCCAAGCATCCTGATCGCACCATCGAACCGACAGATCACTACTACGCATACGTCTGGTACGCGTGGTTTGCCGTGTTCTTTATTGCCTCGCAATATCTGGGCTACACCTTCGGATATGGGGTGCAATCCATAAGCGTCCTCTGGCCACCCACCGGCGTGCTCGGCGCAGCTCTCGCTCTGCTCTCTCGCAGACACTGGATCCCGATCATCCTCATCGCGTCCGTGCTCGACTTCCTCAATGGTGCGACCTCCCAGAACTTCCGCACTGACCCCGACTTTCACCTCTACCTCATCATCGGACTCATCACCAACCCGATCACCGCGATCGTGTTCGCCAGCACCTTCCGGATCTTCGTCCCAAACGCAAGGCCCCTCTCCGAACCCAAGGTCTTCGGGTTCTATGTCATCATCTGCGTCACTCTCAACACCGCATTCGTGTCCTTCCTCTCCATGAGCTTGCTCAGTCTCTTGATCGAAGGCTTCCCCGTCGTCGCGGGTTGGCAGCAATGGTGGTACTCCGAGTTCATGGGGCTGCTCATGTTCGCAACCCCGATCATCATGATCGCTTCCTCTGCGTTCAAGACGAACCACGCCAAGTTTCGCGTCTACGAGACCGCCGCGATGCTGACCGTGTTCGCCGCAGTCACAGCTTTGCTCTTCTCAGCCCAGTTTGAAGGTACCTCTTTCCGTTACTACAAAGTCGTCTTCATGCTCCCGATCTTCGCGTGGATCATCTCCAGATTCGGTGCCGTGGTCATGTCGCTGGCAACACTCGTCTTCACACTCGTGATCCTCATCATGCTGATTTACCACGAGAGCTCCTTCGAGATCCCCGGCCGATCAGAAGCCGGGAATGTGCTCGCGGTCCAGGGTTTCCTGCTCCCGGTCACACTCACCGTCCTGCTGATCGCGTCGATCCTTGAGCATCGCAAGCATCAGTTCGAGGTCCTCCTCGAAAACCAGCTCCAGATGAAGTCGCTCCGGCGCATGGAATCTCTTGGGACCATGGCCGCGGGTGTCGCCCATGACTTTGGAAACCAGGCCATCGCCGCGCGGTCCTATCTCTCTGTGATCAAGACCCAACTCGACAAACCAAACAAAACGCTCTCTAATGCCGTCCGCGGCCTTGATGAATCGTTGGACGGCGCGCAGTCGCTGACCAAATCACTCATGATCTTCGCACGCGACGGACTCGCGGATCAATCCAGCGAACCCGTCGCGATTGACATCTGCCAAGCCGCTCAGGAAACCGCGGACTCCATGAATCAGTTGCTCGCGTCAAGGCACGCCCTTGTATGCAATGTCCCGGCCGAGTCCATCTATGTCCTAGCGCACACGGGGGATATCCAGAGAATCCTCAGCAACCTGATCATCAACGCCCGCGATGCTTCTGAGCCGGGACAGCAGGTCGAACTCGCGGTCCGCAAGCACAACTCAGGAGTTTGGCTCCTCGTCACCGATCACGGCAAAGGAATCCCCGATCAAGATCGCCCGCGGATCTTTGACCCGTTCTTCACCACCAAACCCCGTGGCCAAGGGACGGGACTCGGACTAGCCGTGGTTTCTGGAATCGTCCACGAACTGGGAGGCAAAATCGACGTCGCCTCAACTGTCGGAGAAGGCACAACTATGGTCATCAGTTTGCCAATACTCGATCCGCAGGACGCAGATTGAGTGTTACGCCTTGCGTGTTCGGCGCGGGGTGTACTCAAGGAACGTGCTCGTCGCTTGCCAGAGTTCCTCAAGCCGATCGATCCGATCGTGTGCATCCTTCCCGAGCAACTGCACCACGCGGGCCACCAGCAACTCCGCAGCAATCACCGCAGGGACCGAGCTATCAAACGGCCCGACCGCCGGGATCTTGAGCTGACACCAGTTCTCAGTCAGAGCCGCGAGCGGGGATAGGGGACCATCGGTGATCGCAACAATCTCAACCCCCAAGTTCGAGAGCGCCCGAGCGGCGGTGATCGAGTTCCGCCGATAGCGCGTGAAGTCAAACACCACCGCGACATCCCGATCCGTCGCGCTACTCAGCTCCCGTCCCGTCGCGTGCTCATCAACCAGGTGGACATCCGGACGTACCATCGACAATCCACTCCGCAGGACGATCGCGCCCGCCATCGAGGTCTCTCCAGAGAGGATCCACACATTGCGAGATTCAGCAATCGGCTGGGCGAGCATTCCGAGCTTCTGATCGTCGAGCGTCTCAAAGGTCACGCGGACCGCGTCCTCGATCCCCGCGCGAACCGGAGCCATGGACCCCGCCTGCTGACGGATCCGCTGGTGGGGGCTCGTCAGCTGATTCGACAGCTCCGAGCGGATCCAGCTCTGCAGGTCCGTGTACCCCTCAAACCCCAGTTTCGTCGCGAACCGCACAATCGAGGGTCGGCTCGTCTTCGCCTGCTCAGCAACGTCCGATACCGTCCCAAATGCCAGCAGAGTCGGGTCCTCAAGCACCAATGATGCGATCCGACGCTCGGTTGGGGTCAGTTGCTCACTGACTTTGGCGATGAAATCTTGTATCGACATGACTGGCACTCCGGTGAACAGTGTATTACAATACAAACTGCCGAGTGTGCAACTCATTACAGAATCTGTCCAAACCATTTGTCGTCGAGAAACGGAGCCACCTGAATGATCCAGCCGCAAAAATATGTCCCTACGGACAAAGAACAGGCATTCCTCGAGAGTGTTGAAGATGTCCAGTACAAGCGCGAGATCATCAACGGGCTCAAGCCGTTCCTCGACGAGAAGGCCCCAGACGACATGAAGGGCTTCTACAGCTCCGACGAGCTCGTCCAACTCGGCGGACTCAAAGGCAGCGAACGTGACGTCGAAAAGCGGATGCCCGTCAAGGTGACCCGCCACTTCTTCGAGCTCGCGACCAAGAGCAAGCCGCTCCAGCGCCTCGTCAAAGCGAGCCCCGATGAAACCATGGACCTCGCGGGCTCCGAAGACCCCGGCAACCAGATGGACTACGCGCCAGTCGAAGGTCTCCTCCATAAGTACGAGATGGGACTCCTCTACGTCGTCTCGACATGCTCGGCGCACTGCCGATTCTGCTACCGCGAGGAGCTGATCGCTCGCAAAGAAATCAAACGCGCCGACGGCACCGTCGCGAAGAAAGGCCTCGCCAAGATCCCAGAGGTCACCGCGTACGTACGCTCATTCAACGAAGCCGTCGCCAAAAACGGCGGTCGTCACCCAGAGTGCAATCGCGAAAAACTCCGTGAGGTCCTGCTCTCCGGCGGTGACCCAATGGTCCTCAACAACTCCAAGATCGCCGCATGGCTCGCGGCCCTCGCGGAGTCGGGTGTGGAATCCATCCGCATCGGCACCAAGGAAATGGCGTTCTACCCCCAGCGTTTCGACGAAACCTTCTTCGCGATGCTCGATCGTTTCCACGAGGCCTACCCACACGTCGGTCTCCACGTCATGATCCACTTCGAGCACCCAGACGAGTTCCTCCTCAAGGACGACTCGGGTGAGTACGTCCGCAACGAGCACGACGTCCTGCAGTGGGTTCCGGATACGGAAGCGGCGATGCGCGGACTGCTGGCCCGCGGCTGGATCACCGTCGAGAACCAGACGCCGATCATCAAGGACATCAACAACGATTCAGACGCGCTCCGCATCATGCAGCGCGAGATGAAGCGTGTCGGCGCCGAGAACCACTATTTCTTCTGCGGCCGCGACATCGTTGCGTACAAAGCGTTCAACATCCCGATCGAAGAATCTTGGAGAATCCTCAACGAATCCCAGAAGGGACTGTCAGGCGTCGAAACCCACGCTCGACTCTCGATCACCCACTACAAGGGCAAAACCGAGGTCAATGCGGTCACCAACGAACCGATCCCAGGACTCAAAGGCAGCGAGAACGGCGTCGTGATCTTCAAGCTCCTCCGCAACGCGCACGGCGCGCCTGATCGCGGCAAGGTCTGTATCGTCGGACGCAACCCAGATGCGGTCTGGTTCGATGACTACGCGGATCGAGTGCTGTTCGACGAAGCAGGTTTGTTTGAGTACAGCCGCGTTGTTGAAGTGAAGGAAGAAGCCGAGCAGGTATCGCAATGATCAACAAGCAGGTGTCCAGCACCGCTGATGCGGTCCGTGATGTCTTCGATGGTGCCAAGGTGATGGTGAGCGGGTTCGGCGAAGCCGGGAGCCCGATCGAGCTCATCCATGCGCTGATCGACCAAGGCGCGAAAGACCTCACAGTCATCAGCAACAACTGCGGCAGCGGAGAGGTCGGACTCGCGGCCCTCCTCAAAGCCGGACGCGTTTCCAAAGTCATCTGTTCCTTCCCGCGGACCGCGAACTCTACGGTCTTCCCGGATCTATACCACAGCGGGAAGATCGAGCTTGAGCTCGTCCCGCAGGGAACCCTCGCCGAGCGCATCCGCGCCGGAGGTGCTGGGATCCCCGCGTTCTACACACCCGCCGCGGTCGGTACTCCGCTTGCGGAAGGCAAAGAGTCACGCGACTTCGACGGCAAGACCTACATCATGGAGCAGGGTCTCAAAGCAGACTTCGCGTTGATCAAGGGACGCGCCGCCGACACCCACGGCAACATCGTGTACAACAAAACCGCTCGCAACTTCGGCCCCATCATGGCGATGGCATCCAACGTCGCGATCGTCCAAGCGCAGCAGGTCAGCGAGCCCGGCGCGATCGATCCTGAAGTGGTTGTGACGCCAGGGATCTTCGTGAACCGCGTGGTTGAGGTTACACAGCCAGTGCATGAATCCGAACTCGTCAACGCCGGAGCAACCTACCCATGAGCCAGGACACACAGCAAATGGGACGCACACGCGAAGAAATGGCGAAGCGCCTCGCAACGGACATCCCCAACGGTTCATATGTCAACCTCGGGATCGGTATCCCCGAACTCGTCGCCAAGTTCGTCCCTGAAGGTCGAACCCTGATCTACCACACCGAGAACGGCTTGCTCGGAATGGGACCATCCCCAGCAGAGGGTCAGGGTGATCCCGAGCTCATCAACGCCGGGAAGCGCTACGTTACGACCAATCCAGGCGCCGCGTTCTTCCACCACGCCGACAGTTTCTCGATGATCCGAGGCGGACATATCGACCTCTGCGTTCTCGGAGCAATGCAGGTCGCTCAGAACGGCGATCTTGCCAACTGGTCAACCGGCGCTCCCGACGCGATCCCAGCCGTGGGTGGCGCGATGGATCTGGTCGCCGGAGTCAAGTCCGTGTACGTCATCACCCAGCACACCACCAAGCAAGGCGAACCCAAGCTCGTCGAGCAGTGCACCTTCCCGTTGACGGGTCAGGGAGTGATCACGCGTGTATACACCGATCTCGCCGTCATCGAGATCACCCCCAAGGGTTTCCAGCTCATCGAGCTGAGCCCCGGCATCGATTTTGAGTATGTCCAAGAGCGGACCGGTGCAGCACTGCTGCCAATCCCCGATTAATGCAGGATCAACAACCATGAGCACCCCAGCCCAGATCACACGCAGTGCGGAACTCTACGAAAGAGCATGCAAGGTCCTCCCGGGCGGAGTCAGCAGGAACGCGGTCCTCCGCGATCCGCATCCGTTGTACGTGGACTACGGCGAGGGCTGCCGCATCATCGACGTCGAGGGTGTCTCGCGGATCGACTGCGCCAACAACATGGCCTCGCTGATCCACGGCCACGCCGATCCCGATATGGTCCAAGCAGTGGGGGCGCAGCTCGCCAAAGGCACCGCGTTCAACATGGGGACCGAGATCGAGATCGAGTACGCCGAGTACCTGCTCTCACGCAATCCGGGATTCGACCAGCTCCGCTTCGTCAACTCAGGGACCGAGGCGTTGATGCTCGCGATCAAAGCGGCGCGTGCGTTTACGGATCGTCCGATGATCGCCAAAGCCGAGGGCGCGTACCACGGCGCGTACGACTACGTCGAGGTCAGCCAGACCCCAAACCCAAATACATGGGGTGACGCTGATCGTCCGGCAGGTGTCCCGCTCGTCGCCGGGACTCCGGACTCAGCGATCAACGATGTGGTCGTGTTCCCATACAACAACATCGAGAAGTCGATCGAGCTCCTCGATCAGCACGCGAAGAACCTCGCGTGTGTTGTGCTGGACCTAATGCCGCACCGCGTCGGACTCAACCCCGCGGAACCCGACTTCGTCCACGCGATCCGCGATTGGACGACAAAGAACGGCGTCATGCTCATCATGGACGAGGTCATCACCTTCCGCTCGACCTACGAGGGGCTCCAGGGGCAATACGGCATCCAAGCCGACATGACCGCGATGGGCAAAATGATCGGCGGCGGTTTCCCCATCGGAGCCGTCGCGGGACGCGCAGACGTGATGGACGTGCTGAACCCGAAATCAAAGCGATACCTCTTCCCGCACTCGGGAACATTCTCCGCCAATCCCATCAGCATCACCGCCGGGATGGTCGCGATGAAGAAGTTCGATCGTCCCGCGATCGATCGACTCAACGGACTCGCTCAGCGTGCGATGAGCGGGATCGAGCAAGCGATCCAAGAAACCGGAGTCGTCGCGAGCGTCACAGGCACCGGATCCATGTTCCGTGTCCATATGAAGGCGCAGTCACCACGAAACTACCGCGAAGCGTTCCTCGCACCAGACGATGCGAAGAAGCTCAAGTTCCTGCTCGACCACATGTTCGACGAGGGATTCGTCCTGATCAACACCTGCTCTGCGACCCTCTCAACGCCGATGACAGAGACAGAGATCGACGAGCTCGTCGCGGGATACAAACGCGGGTTCGAGAAACTCGTCGCGATGGGCAACTGAGCGGACGGCCAAATACAAAATCAATCGCGTTCGAAGATCGTCGCGAGCCCCTGGCCAACACCAACACACAGCGCCGCGATACCACGCTTTGCGTTGCCCCGCGCCATCTGATGCACCAGAGTCGTCGCGATGCGTGTGCCGCTGCATCCGAGCGGGTGTCCGATCGCGATCGCGCCGCCGTTGACATTCACCTTGGATTGATCGAGCCCCAGTTCACGCACGCACGCAATCGATTGAGCCGCGAACGCCTCGTTGAGTTCGACGAGATCGATGTCGTCTAGCGAGCACTGAGCGCGATCCAAAGCTTTCTGAATAGCCGGGACCGGACCGATCCCCATGTACGCCGGATCAACACCAGCCGAGGCGCTCTTGCCAACATACGCGATTGGGGTGAGTCCCAGTGCTTTCGCTTTGCTCTCTTCAACGAGGAGCATCGCCGCCGCGCCGTCGTTGATTCCCGAAGAGTTCCCAGCGGTCACCGTCCCGAGCTCATCGGTCGCAAAGACCGGACGCAGCGAAGCGAGTTTCTCAAGCGGCGTATCAGGACGCGGATGCTCGTCCGTGCTGACAACAACCGGAGCGCCTTTCCGCTGCGGGATCTCAACAGAGATCAGCTCATCTGCAAACAACCCCTTGTCGTGTGCCGCTTTCCAGCGCTGCTGACTCTGATACGCGAACGCGTCCTGGTCTTCCCGGCTGATCCGATGCTTGCGTGCAACGTTCTCCGCCGTCTCGCCCATCGGGAAGGGGTGATGCAACGCTGAGAGCTTCGGGTTCGTGAAACGCCAACCGATCGAAGTATCGTAAATTTCCTGGGAGCGATCAAACGCGGTCTCCGCTTTGCTCATCACCAGCGGCGCTCGGCTCATGGATTCCACACCACCCGCGATAAACACATCGCCATGGTCCGCCTCGATCATCCGAGCCGCGACATTGATCGCTTCAAGCCCCGACGCGCAGAGCCGATTAACCGTCGATCCAGGAACAGAATCCGGGAGTCCAGCGAGCAGCGCCGACATCCGCGCAACATTGCGGTTGTCCTCGCCCGCTTGGTTCGTCGCACCGAGGTACACATCGTCTACCAATGCACCATCAATCCCGCTCCGCTCGATCACAGCCCGGATCACATGCGCGGCCAGATCATCAGGACGTACCGACGAAAGCGAACCGCCGTATCGTCCGATCGGGGTCCGCAACGCACAAACAACAGCGGCTCTTCTTTGCATACCCAATCATAGGTTCCGAGTACAGATTGATCCCAAAACAAGCTCCAATGAGCACATGCAAGAGGACCGATTTCTCGACCGATCAACCCGATCCCAACCCCGATTTGCATACAATCCACCAATGACCAAGGCCTGGAATCTCGACACCGCCCGCCGAAGCTCAATCACCATTGTTGATGGGGTCCGTGTGGGCCACTCCACAGACGAGCAACGCTCAACCGGATGCACGGCAGTCGTTTGCGATCAAGACACCATCGCCGGCGTCGACGTCCGCGGAGGCGCGACCGCATCCCATGAGATCGAACTGCTCAAACCCACAGGTCTGGTCCATCATGTCCAAGCGATCATGCTCACCGGAGGCTCAGCTATGGGCCTTGCCTCCGCAACCGGCGCATCAAACTACATGCGCGAGGCGGGGCGTGGGTTCAAGACCAATCAGGGAGCCGTCCCCATCATCCCAGCCGCGGCGCTATACGACCTCGGGATCGGAGACCACGAAGCGCATCCAACCGCCGAGTCTGGATACGAAGCCTGCAAAAACGCGAGTTCCGAGTTCGAGCGCGGAAACGTGGGCGCTGGATGCGGAGCCGTGGTCGGGAAAGTGTTCGGACACGCCCACGCAACCAAATCAGGACTGGGTTCCGCGGCTTGGGAAACCGACGATGGCCTCAAGGTCGGCGCCTTGGTCGCCCTCAACGCGTTCGGTGATGTCCTGCATCCCCAAACCGGATCCATCATAGCCGGCGCTCGGAACGACAACGACCTCCCACTCAACACACGACAATCCATCCTGATGGGCAACCGAGAACCCATCATGTTCGGATCCAACACCACGCTCTGCGTCGTCGCGACCAACGCCAAGCTCGATAAGACCCAAGCGTGCATCGTCTCACGGATCGCCCAGTCCGGACTGAGCCGAGTCGTCTCCCCGTGCCACACCCAGTACGACGGCGACATGGTCTTCACCCTCTCAACCGGCGATCAACACCACGACCTCAACCGCATCGGCATCCTCGCGTCGATGCTCATCGAAGCCGCGATCTGTGACGCGATCTATCAAGCAACCTCCGCCCACTCCATCCCCAGCGCCTCCGAACTCGGATGGATCGGAGACTCTCAGTCACAAGGCCAATCATGACCAACCCCGGCCCGTTCATCCACATACACTCCCTCGAGTCCTCCAAACTCGGAGATGGTCTTGAGCAGGGACTCGGACCATCCGCGCTCCGCGACCTCTCCGTTCGCGCCCTCTTCCTTGCGAGTTCTGAAGACATCGTGGTCATCAACAAAGCCCCCGATCCAGCATGGCTCGATTACCTCAAGCACATCGGATTCACGCTCCCAACGATCCACATCCCAAATGGCTCAGGTGAAACACTCGTCGAGATGATCACGCAGGATCACGAACTCTGCTCAACGCTGAGCGCATCTGGATTCCCTATCAAGCCGTACATGGGGGGGCTGCAAATCCAGACCCTCGCCCACCAGCTGGGTCTGAAACTCCACGCTCCAGAAGCCGAGCTCCTCGATCAGCTCAACCACAAATCCAACCTCGATCAGATCCTCGAAGAAATCGGCTTGCCGCGTATTTCTACTCAGGTGAGCACCAAAGAGCAGATCGTCGCCGACGCCCGAGCCGGATTCGACAACCTCGGGCCGCTGATGATCCGATCAGACCTGAGCATCGGAGGTCACGGCGTCTGGCGCATCGAGTCACCAGCAGATCTCGAACACCTCGAATCAGGAATACAAGCCGCGAGCGTTGGAAGAAAGTTCATCTGGCAGCCCCTCAAGTCGGTCACCAACTCGCCCAACGTCCAGTTCGAGATCGACGATGACACCTGCACCCTGCTCGGCGTGTCCGCACAGCAGATGACCGAGAGCTTCGCCTTTGGTGGGAACGACTACCCGAGCGAACTCACAAACTCTGCCGAGCTCATCAAGCAATCCACCAAACCCGCTCATTGGCTCCAAGCACAAGGATACCGAGGACTCGTCGGACTCGACTTCATCGTCACGACGGATCTAGACATCTACATCGTCGAGATCAATCCGCGAGTCAACACCTCCTCTTTCCCGCTCATGCTCAGCAAACATCTCGGTTCTCCCGCATTCAAACTCATGACCGGAATCCGAGTCAACCCTGACGATCTCGGAGCATACCTGAACCCCGCTTCGTCATCTGATCTGTTCGACGCAGACACCAACTCAGGCTACATCCCGCTGATGCCTTTGACCAGCACCCGTCCGATTCTCGATGCGATGGTGTTCGCCGATTCGCTCACTTCCGCACAGTCAATCTCCGATCGGGTCATATCGAGCGCACTCATTCCTGACGCCATGGAGAATCACCCATGAGTGCCAGTAATTACCCAGTCATCATCGACGGCGCTCCGCTCCATCAGATCGCCGAGCAGTTCGGAACCCCGCTCTACGTCTACGGCGGGAACTCGATCCAATCGGGCGCTCAAACTCTCATCGACTCCCTAAGCGACCACGTCGAAGTCTACTACTCGCTCAAAGCCAATCCCGCGATCGCGATCTGCTCGCTCATCCGACAAGCCGGCGTCCACGGCACTGAGATCGCATCCAGCGGCGAACTCGTCGCGGCACTCCACAGTGGTTTCGATCCAGCATCCATCCTCTTCGCCGGACCCGGAAAGACGGACGGCGAACTCCGCGACGCGATCCAAGCCGGAGTCGGACAGATCAACGCCGAGTCCACCAACGAGATCCGCAGAATCCAAGCAATCGGCCAAGAACTCAGCACCACCCAATGCGTCGGCGTCCGCATCAACCCAACCAACACCGCAGTCGATTCCGCGAAAATCCAAACCTCAGGCCAAGGCCAAAAGTTCGGCATCGAAGAAGCACACGCAGCCGAAGCAATCAAAGAGATCGAATGCTTCCCGAACCTCAGGTTCGCAGGGATCCACACCATGCTGGGATCACAAGTGCTCGATGCCGACGAACTCTTGCAGTCCTGCGATTCAACAATCTCGATGGTCCTGCGGATAGCTGAGCAATTACAATCAGCAATCCCCTCCATCAACTTCGGTGGGGGGCTCGGGGTTGCCCACAAGGATGATGACAAACAGTTCGACATCCCCCAGTTCGGAAAGCGACTCGCTAAGCTCGTCACGAGCTCACGAACACACCCAGCCTTGGAATCCACTCGCTTCATGATCGAGCCGGGACGCATCCTCGTCTCTCAGCATGGCTACTACATCGCACGCGTCATCGACGTCAAAGACTCCAACGGCACCCAAGTCGCAATCCTCGACGGCGGGATCAACCACGCACTCCTCCCGATCACCGCCAATCAGTACAAAGTCCAGGTGATCAGCCGCGAAACAGACGAGAGCCAATCACCGGTCACCATCGGAGGCCCGCTCTGCACCTCAGCCGACCAATGGCGATCGCAGGTCGCTCTCGACAGTGTCCAGATCGGAGACCTGATCGCGATGCACAACGCGGGCGCGTACGGACTCACCGCGTCGATGATCAAGTTCCTCAGCAGAGAGACCCCAGCCGAAGTCCTCATCCTCAATGGTGAGCCGCACCTGATCCGAGAACGATCCAATCCAGAAGACGTCCTCGCGGGACAATCCCTCCCCGCTCCGCTCGCGATCGACTAAACTCACCCATGCAGGTTGTGCAGTCAGTTCAGGACGTCACCCATCGTGTGCAGGAAGCGCGGGATCAGGGGCGTTCCATCGGCTTGGTCCCCACCCAAGGATGTCTCCATATCGGTCATCAATCACTCATCGCCGCCGCCAAAGAGCACCCCGATTTCGTCGTGGTAAGCATTTTCGTGAACCCGCTTCAGTTCAGACGCAATGCGTTCGAGGCATACCCCCGCGACATCGAGCAGGACCTCAAACTCGCTAAGGAGAGCGGGGCGGATCTAGTCTTCGCTCCGCAGGTCGAGGACATCTATCCAAACACGCCCGAGAAAGCCGAGCTGCTGGATTGGCTGTTTGATCTCCAAGATGGACAGCCCCTCGATCGCGATCCATACGAGTTCCGCATCGATCGCCCCGAGGACCACCCTGAATTCGAGTACGTCCGCGTCCCTGAGCGTCTAACCCATCGCATGGACGGCATCGCCCACCCTTGGCACTTCGACGGCGTCGCCACCGTCGTCCGGAACCTCTTCGAGACCATCAGTCCCGACAACGCGTACTTCGGTCTCAAGGACGTCCAGCAACTCGCGATCCTGCGCTCGATGAATCAGTGGATGGGATCAAAGCTCAACATCATCCCGGTCCCAGTCGTCAGAGACAACGACGGCCTCGCAACGAGCTCACGTCTGGTGATGCTCAATGAATCGCAAAGAACAATTGCCGTGGACGTTGTTCGCGCCATCAACGAAGCAGCGAAGCAGATCAAGTTCAATCATCTCAGCGCATCCCAAGCTGAGGCGGTGTTCAACACCAACATCCGCCGCATCGAGACTGGTCAAGACCAACTCGAGCTCGACGCCTTCACCTACACCGATTCCACCACGCTTGAGCCAATGGATCAATACGACGAGAACGCGGTCCTCTACATCGCATACCTCATCAACGGCATCCGCCTCGCCGAGACCATCAGCATGACAGAATTCAGCGACAACGAAAGCAACTGAGTCGCAGAGCATCCCAAGATGTATGGTGATCGGGACGCCGACTCAGAGCGTCCATGAAAGAAGAAAAACGGTGCGGGAGGGATTCGAACCCACGGACCCCTTGCAGGGTCACTCGATTTCAAGTCGAGCGCCTTCAACCGCTCAGCCACCGCACCAGCGATGAGCCATATTTGGCCCAGAGCGTTGGAAACAATAGCGATCCAAAGCCCGTAGATCGTCCGTCATCGACCAAAAAACTGGTCGATCTGCAGTTTGAGTGTGAGTTTGATGGAGAGTACGTCCGCTTCTGTAAAGGCTTATCGACGACGACGCATACCCATGAGCCCGATCGCGCCCAGCGCGAGCGAACCCGGAGCCGGGACGACTGTCCCGACGCTGAGGTTGTCGATCGCGATCGCGTTGCGAGCAAACTCGTCGTGCGAGTCACGGATCTCAGCCGATGCGTAGCTCCCGATGCGCATCAGGTCGTACCCGCCACCGACAAACCCGACGTAATCGCCGGTAGTCGCGTCGATATCCATCTCAGAAACGAGCGAGCCGTCGGAGTAGAACTGAACCCAAAGGTACATCGTGCCAATATTGAGCGGCGACCATCCTGAACCGATCTGCATATCCACATCGGTAAAGTCCTCGCCGCTGACGAGGGAGATATCGATCAGTTCGAGGGCGCCGGTATTCGCGTAGAACATCTCGGAGCCATCGAGCCCCGGAGCGTCCCAGCTGTAGTAGTCTCGGCTCACACTGACCTCGATCCCGTCCTCTTGGTATCCATCGAGCGACTGCTCGCTGACGAGGCCGTTGAAGTTCGCGGAGTTGGTCACACCACCGATCATCGTGGAATCACTCGTGTACGTCGAAATATCCGCAGCAGCACCGCACGCGATCGTCGCGATGGTCATCATGCAGCTCATTCGTTGAATATTCATATCGTGTCTCCCCATTGAGATCGTTTGACCACGCGACGTACAGACCCCGCGCCTCGGTTTCTGTACTAAGAGGCACCAAAAACGACCCCTGTGCCAACAACTTTGAACAATTTCAAGGTGTTTCTGCCTAATCGCTCTCACCCGAAACCTGCCGCATTAGGCCCAAAATCGTCCAATAACGCCCCAAATCCATCCCCTCCCCGCCCAATCAGCTACCTGCCCCCCTCACAAACCGATCAGGAGCGAAACGATGTTCTCATTTTCTTGGCATCCATCCAAAGCTGAGGTAACTTTCAGTAACTAGGTACAACACCTCTGATTTGTTGGGGAGACATCCGTTATGGCTATGAATATTCGAACACTCGCGCTCTCGATCTCTATGGGATCACTCGTTGCCACCGCCACCGCTGGTCCAGACTGGATCGAAGACGGCGACGCCGGCAGCACCCTCGGAAGCGCCCAAGACGCAACCTCAGTCGGTGAACTCAACACCATCGCCGGCACCCTCGGCGGCGTCGATACCGAAGACGTCTACAAACTCGTCATCCTCAACGGTGACAACATCGGTGGTGCCGTCCAGTTCGGACTCAACTTCACCTCAGAACCAGGCGAGGGTTTCAACCCAGCACTCTGGCTCTTCGACAGCGAAGGCTTCGGCGTCCTCGGCAATGACGACGACCCGATCCTCGGCGGACCAGACGCACGCCTGACCACGCCATCGACCGATGGTGTGACCCTGCTCCTCCCTCCAGGAATCTACTTCCTCGCGATCACCGAAAGCGGAAACGTCCCGCTCAGTTTCCGCGGCGGAGCCGGACTCGGTGAAGGCAGCTTCGAGGAAATCTTCTCCTTCGAGAGCGCAACAGAGGTCTCTGGACCTGACGGCATCGGTGCCGACAACCCACTCGCCGCATGGACCGGTGGACCAGGTACGACCGGCGGCTACGGCGTCGAAATCACCCCAACCCCAGGCAGCGCCGCGGTCTTCGCATTCGCAGGACTCGCAATGAGCCGTCGTCGCCGCTAATCGAGCGACTCGAACAACCCAAGCACATCACCCATCGGAGGCCGTCTCGGTCTCCGATGCTTTGTTTTCTATGATCTGCAAGACTCGGCCCGCTACCTCAAGCAGCCGAGCATCGCCGAGCAGCTCACGAATACGGACGGCCTCACGAGCGTGGGGGACCGCGTCCGCGTACTGCCCGTTATGGAAATACGCCTCAGCGAGTGTTTGCTGTGTCTCAGCGACCGAAGCGGTGTCCTTGCCGAGCAGCAACTGCTTGAGCGCCAGCGCCTCTTCCAACTTCTGGATCGCTTCCTCATGCTTGCCAAGCTGGATCAATGTGCCACCCAAGCTGTCAAGCGTCTTCGCGAGCCAGACCGGTTTGGGATCATCCTCCGGCTGGTTGTTGAGAATCTCGATCAGTTCACGGAAGATCCCCTCAGCAAGATCATACTTCCGCTGCTGTGTGTAGAGCGAAGCGATCGAGTTGTTGGTCTGCGCCACCTGAATATCGTCCGGCCCCAGCAGCGTCAGCTTGATCCGTTTGGCACGCTGATAGAGCGGCAGCGCCGCATCAAAGTTGCCGAGCCGCATATTGGTGGACCCGAGGTGATCGAGTGTGGTCGCAAGAGCAACGGCTTCCGGATGATCGATATCAAACAGGTCCTCGCGCATCGCGAGCGCTTCTTCGTAGTTCTTCTTTGCCTGATCAAAGTCGTTCATGAAGTACTGCGCACGCGCGATATTGTGGAGCGAGGTCGCGATCGCCGGATGCGGCGACTTGTGCAGCTTCGTCTGGATCGCGTGGACCTTCAAGAACGATGACAACGCACGCTTGAAATCCTCGTAGCCCAAATACGCCTCGCCGATGTTCGTGTAGAACACCGCCAAACTTTCTTTGTCACTCGTGAAAATGGTCTCGCCGTGATCCGAGTAGAGGTCGAGCAATCGCTTCGCAAGCGCCGGCCCCTGCCCTCGCTGGACGTCCATCTCATTGAGCGTGCTGAGCATGTTGTCCAGCGCGAGCTGTCTCGCCTCGATCCGCTGGACCCACTGCGTCGCCGCGAACCCCGCGCCGATCGAGAACACGATCAGGATGCACAGAGCTGCGATCGTCACGCCGGTATTCCGTCGCACAAACTTGGTCGTCTTGTACACCATGCTCGGCGGACGCGCCGAGATCGGCTGATCCCCAAGCGAGCGACGGATATCCGCGGACAAATCCGCGACGCTCTGGTAGCGACGATCCTTGTCCTTATCGAGCGCCTTGCCGACGATGATCTCGATGTCACCCGACAGCGACCCATCATGCCTGCTCAGCTTCGTGGGGTTCGTGTCCTGGATGACCCGGACCGCTTCGTGGATCGCTTTGCTCTCAAGGTCGTACGGGAACTTCCCAGTCAAGATCTCATACAGCACCACACCCAGCGCGTACACATCGGAGCGTGTGTCAAGGTTCAGCGTGTCGCCGATCGCTTGCTCGGGACTCATGTAGTACAGCGTGCCAATCAACTGACCCACATTGGTCTGCATCGTCGCGCCCGACGAGCTCGAGTCCGTCGCGCGAGCAACACCAAAGTCCAGAACCTTGGGTTCGCCGTCCTGATCGACAAGCACGTTCGCGGGTTTCAGGTCGCGGTGGATAATCCCCTTCGCGTGCGCGTGCTGGATCGCGTCACAGAGCTTGACAAACAACTCAAGCTTCTTGCGTGTGCTCAGCTTGTGCTCTTTAACATAGTCCCCCATCTCCTGACCATCGACATACTCCATCGCGAAGTAAGGCGACCCCGACCCCGAATCAATCCCCGCCTCATGGATCTGCGCGATATTGGGGTGGTGCAGCCGACCCAGGATCTCTGCTTCAAGATCAAAGCGACGGATCGATTTGGATGAAAGCACACCGGGACGGATCAGCTTGAGCGCGACCTGACGATTCGGTTTGCTCTGCGTCGCGCGGTACACCGCGCCCATGCCACCAACGCCGAGCACCTTATCAATCGTGTATTTCCCGACCACCGTCCCAGGCGGGAGCGTCGGGACATCATGCTCGTACTCAACAAAGTCCGGGATCGTGACGTCATCCGCAGCCGTATGGATCGCGTCCTCCGCGATGGTCTCCATCGTCTTGCTCAGGTCCCGAGGTGGAGGCTTCTGCTCATCCATACGTCCAGTATACGCTCAGATTCACCATTCTTAGACACTGTTTTAGAGAATCATACCTATTCCGAGCCTAGCCCGACTCGCTCAATAGGAGTCAGATTATGAGTGAATCCCCACCGAAGCGATCGTGGTATCGTCCCGAAGCTGATCAGACTGCGCGTACCCAAGCACCCCCTCGAGCAGCTTGGTCACATCATCCCGATGCGTCTTGCACGTCCCGAGCAGCGCCCCGGCTCGTTCCATGCCGTACTCCTCTTCCGAATCAGGCCCGGTCTGCTCGACAATCCCGTCGGAGAAGATCACCATCCGCTGACCCGCTTCAAGCCGAAGATGCTCGGAGGTGTACTCCGTATCCGGATCAATCCCGACGACGAAGCCGCCCGTGAACTCAGGTTTCTTCGCGTCCCCGTCGTTCTGTGTGATGAGCCAGTGCCCGTGCCCCGCGTCGATGAACTCGACATCAGCTCCGCCGCCGGACTCGTCTTTCTTGATGACCCCGATCCACATCGTAACAAACTGACCCATCGATCGGTGCGCGATGTGGTTGTTGAGTTTGGTCATCACCGTGCTGATGTCCGAGGTCTGATCAAACATCGCATGGATATAGCTCTGCGTCGTCGCCATCATGATCGCGGCTCCCGCCCCCTTCCCCGACACATCACCAAGGAACGCACAGATCCGACCATCATTGAGCTCAACCACCCCAAACAGATCACCCGCGACCATCCGACCCGGACGCATCAGCATCGAATACGAAACCGGACCCACGACCCCGTCCGATGGAGGAAGCAAGAGCCGCTGCGCACTCGCCGCCGCGTCGAGGTCGTACTGCATCGCGTGCTGCTGAATCTCGAGTTCCTTGCCGCGCAGGTTGGAAGCCGTGAGCCCGAGCAATCTCCCGACCGCCATTCCGAACGAGGACGCGTCGTGCTTGACTGTGCTCTCTGATCCGCGTGCATCGAGATACAGATACCCGATCGGGACCTCATCAATCATCACAGGCACGCACAGCGCCGAGTGGATATCAAGCTCCGCGATGCTCTGCCCATAATCTGCGCGCGATGCGCTGCCCGTCAATCGCACGACCTCCCCCTCGGACGCGGTTTCAAGCAGCGATTGACTGAAGTTCACCGAGCTCACATCATCGAGCGGGTTCTTGCTCTGGAACGCGACCGTTTCATACTGTCCCGCTTCATCCATCGGGGTCAGGAACGCCGCGCGAGAGAATCCCGTCGATTCAACCATCGCGTGCAGCGCACTGTTCGCGGCTTCCGCAAGATCAGCAGAGCGATGAATCTGGTCCGCACATTCGAGCAGCACCGCAAGTCGATGACTCGCAAGATTCGCCAGCGGCTCAGCAACCACACGCTCGACCAACCCCGTGCTATCACTCGTGTCATTCATCGTCTGGATCAGCGTCGAGTCCACGCCCGTGCTCTGTTGATCACCGAGCTTGACGCGGAACACCCACGATCCAACACGGATCACGTCTCCATGCGAAAGCGGGGTCGCATAATCGGGGAGCAGCTTCGTGCCGTTGAGCTGCGTGCCGTTGCGCGAGCCGAGGTCAGTGATATGCCACCCGTTCTTGTCCGCGATGGTAAAGTGCTTCCGCGAGATGGACGCATCGGGGTCCTCCAGCGGATAGTCGCAGCTGGAACTGCGTCCAAAGTCCTTGGTGTCCCCTCCAGCAAACTCGATCGGATCAAGCTTCGCCGGCCCCTTGGCAAGGATCAACTGCATGGATTCTGATGAAGATTCGGTCACATCTATCCCCTGATGAACAAGTTCGATGGGCGATGCTCAGCCGCCCCAAAAACCATCATACAGGAGTCCACGCGATGTGTTCATAAAAATACGTGCTGATGAAATACAGGCACAAAAAAACAGCCCAATCAAGGACTGTTCAAAGCGGGTGAACGGACTCGAACCGTCAACATTCAGCTTGGAAGGCTGACGCTCTACCATTGAGCTACACCCGCAAGGTGGAGCTATTCTAGACCCCCTCCAGTTGCTCGGCTACACATCGTCAAACAACGAGATGCACCGAACCCAAAAATGATCAGACCTTGATTGCCCGGATCGCCATAAACATCGGGATCTCCTCGCGAGCCGTGTTCTCCGCATGCGCCCGAGGTCCCGGCTGGCTCTGACGCTTGCTGCTCCACTCCTCTACAGCATCAATCAGCATCCCGCTCTTGCCAATCGAGCTCATGTACGCCGCCATGGGTCGGTGGTATGTGTGGGTCTTGACCGCCGCCGCTCCTGAGCTGACCTGCCCCGGATTCATGACGATCTCCTGCGTCCGCTCGCTCATGTACTGATCCACCCTCCGGAACTGCACGGGCTGACGTGTCCGCTCGTCGTTGATCCATCCCCAGGAGGTCGCTCCGGGATTGCGGAACGCCGGATGCAGGATCACCGCGACGAAGCGTCCGCCTGCACGCAGTTTCGAGGACACGCCCTCAAAGACCTGATCGATCCGATCAATATTCATCAGCGCCAGCACACACGCCGCAGCATCGAACAACCCCTCACCCAGATCCATCCCCCCAAGCTCGCGAGCATCCCCGACCTGGTACATAATCGATTCCGGAGACTGTCCGCTCGCCATCTCAATCAGCGAAGGCGACAGATCCACCCCAACCGCCGTCGCGCCGGGCTGCTGGTTAATCAGATGCCGCGACACAAGCCCCTGCCCGCACGCGACATCAAGCAATCGCTCGCCGGCTTGCAGATCAAGCAATCGAGACACGCCCGGAAGCACCAGATTCTCGTGATGGTCCGATCCCTTCACCGACAGCAGATCGTCATACCAGCCCGCGACCTTGTCCCATCCTTCCTTGTCCGGATCAGTCGCCAGCTCCTCGTCATCGCTCGCCATCCCAACTGCAGGCTCAGCACCGATCACATTCCAGAACGACCGAGGCGCCGGAACACGCACGCGATTGATCTTCTCCGTGTCGGGGTCCTCATATCGAACCTCAAACGCGTGCATCGCGAGACGATGCAGATCATCGCGTGTCGATCCCAGATCGCGATCCCCAAGGATCGGGTGTCCGGATTTGGCAAGATGCTGACGGATCTGTCCATCAATATCAGGACGTGCACGCACCTGCAGCAGCGAGAGCCCGCCGCCCGATGCGATCACGCGGAAGTGCGTGACCGGATTGGCGCCGCTCTTGGACGAGCCGTCGAGGTGTCCATTGATCGATGAGCCGGTCTTGACGACATCCTCGTCGTACTCACCCTCGACCAGAACGAGGTAGTTCGTCTCCGGACGCGTCATCTGCCGAGGGGTGTCCACCTCATCGCGGGTCCGGACCAGCAGCACCGCGCCCGATGCGAGCGTGTCGATCTCATGCGCCGGACGCATCTTGTGCTTGCGTACAAACCCAAGCTCCCACACCGACTCCCGCAGCGTCTCATGGCTCTCGCCACGGATCGGCAGACCCGCCGGCTTATTGACCACGCACACCGCGTCGTCCTTGTACACCACGTCCGCCTTCGGTGGCTTTGGCATCCGCGGCTCATCACGAAAGTCTGGCCGACCTCCCGGACGCCCCATCGGTCGGCCCATCGGACGACCACGCGGAGGACCGCCACGCCCGCCGCCCTGTCCGCCACCATGTCCACCACCAAACGGCGGACGTCCGCCGCCGCCGCGATCATTGCCAAAGGGAGGACGCCCACGATTTGAACGCGAATCAGAGTGATGCATGTGAAGAGGTCTCCGCGTTGGTGTTCTGGTTCTTCCGTGTCTCGACAAGATCAGCGAGATGCCCGATCAACCAGGTCGCAAACTCTGGTTTGGTGATGCAACCATCAGTGCTCAGATCAACATTGAGCCCGTGATCCGTGTTCCCGATGAGACGAGCGTCGATCGTGTCGCCGTCCATCGTCTCGAGGGGGTTCGCGACGATCAGATCGATATCTTTTTTGCTCAGCTTCCGCAGCGCCGACGCCTCGAGTTGATCCGCAGGCTCAAGCGCAAATCCAACAAGCAGCTGATCTGCCCGCGCCTTCTTCGAGCATCCCGCGAGCAGATCGGGAGTCGATTCGAGATTGATGCTCAGGTCATCCCCAGTGCGTCGCCGCTTGCCCTCGCAATCAACCTCGCACGCCTTGGGACGATAATCCGCGACCGCCGCGGCCATGATCAGACAGTCACACCAAGAAAGATGTTCCGCGAGCGCATCCTCAAGATCCTGAGCGGATCCAAAGCGGATCACCTCAATCCCTGCATGGGACGGGACTTGTGCATTGGGACCCAGAAGCAGCCGGACCTCCCACCCAAGCTCCGCCGCTCGATCAGCAAGCGAGGAACCCACCTTGCCCGAAGACCGATTCCCAATGAATCGGACAGCATCTATCGGTTCATACGTCGGTCCAGCGCTGATGAGCAATCGTGCCAAGGGAGGGTCCTTCGGTTGTCAGAGAGTCTGATACATCCATTATGGAACTGTTATGGATAGACATCGTAGAACCTTCAAGGCGATCCGTCGCCGAAAAGTGGGGGATCAGACCGGTCTCAAGCAGGATTGATCCCGTTTTTTACACCAGCATCGCGGCATGCGACGCTATAGTGACGCTCGATTAAACCCGGTCCGACAGAACCGACGTAAAGGGATCCGTATATCCATGGCCAGAAGTCGAAAGAAACTTGGTGAAATCCTCGTTGCACAAGGCGTCATAGACGACAACCAAGTCAACGAAGGACTCAAGAAAGCAAAGGAAGACGGCACCAGAATCGGCGAAGCACTCGTCGAACTCGGTCTCGTCTCCGACCATCAGGTGCTCAAAGCCCTCGCGGCTCAGCACGGGATCAAGTATGTCGATCTCTCCAACGAGAAAATCGCCAAACTCATCGACAAAGACGCCATCGACAAGAGTGTCATGAAAAAACACCTTGTCCTCGGCATGGGCAAATCCGGCGGCAAAATGCGCGTCGCGATCCACGACCCCCTCGATCTCGAAGTCCTCGACAACCTCCGATTCGTCCTCAACTGCGAGATCGAGCCCCTCCTCGCGACCAAGGCACAGCTCAGAGAAGTCATCAGCGGCGAAGAGGCCTCCGAAAGCGCCGCGATGCCCAAAGAGTCGCTGGTCACCGACTCCATCGACCGCTCCATCGACCGCTCCGTGGACCGCTCGATGGACAAATCCATCGACGTCTCCTCGGAAGACTCACCGGTCGTCAAGCTCGTGAATCGTGTCTTGGACGAAGCCGTCCGAATGCGGACTTCTGATATCCACGTCGAACCGATGGGCGATCGCGTCCGTCTCCGCTACCGCGTCGACGGCGTGTGTTCCGAGCGTGACAACCTCCCCAAGCGCATGCAGAACGCGGTCCTCTCGCGTCTCAAGCTCATGGCCGGGATGAACATCTCCGAGAAGCGAATCCCGCAGGACGGTCGTATCAAGATCTACGTCGACGACGTCCCCATCGACTTCCGTGTCTCAGCATGTCCCGCGTACCACGGCGAGTCCGTCGTGCTCCGTATTCTGCGTCCCGACGCGGTCCGGATCGGTCTTGCAAACCTCGGTTTTGAGCCTGAAAACCTCGAAACCTTCAACCGGATCATCAAGCGACCCAACGGCATCTTCCTCGTCACCGGCCCGACCGGTTCTGGTAAAACAACAACGCTCTACTCCGCGCTCGACGTGCTCAACCGTCCGGACAAGAAGATCATCACCGCTGAAGACCCTGTGGAATACAACTTCGACGGGATCAATCAGTGCCAGATCCGCGAGGACATCGGATTCACCTTCCCGAGCGTGCTCCGCTCGATGCTCCGTCAAGCACCCAACGTCATCCTCGTGGGTGAAATCCGTGACCGAGAGGTTGGCGAGATCGCGATCCAGGCAGCCTTGACCGGTCACCTCGTGTTCTCAACCCTCCACACCAACGACGCGCCGAGTGCGATGACGCGTCTGATCGACATGGGAATCAAGCCTTTCCTCGTCGCGTCATCGATCCAAGCGGTCATGGCTCAGCGACTCGTCCGTGTTCTCGCTAACACCAAGGTGCTCGCAGAAGAAGCGGACCTCGACCCCAAGTACCTGAACCTGATCAATCTCAAAATGGAAGACGCGCTGGGCAAGGTCTACAAGCCCGTGTCCACCAACGACAATCCAACAGGGTTCAAAGGTCGTAAAGCGATCTTTGAGATGATGCTGATGAACGCCGAGATCCGCGACCTCGCGTTCAAGAAATCGCAAGCATCCGAGATCCGTACCGCCGCGATCAAGTCGGGCATGAAAGAGCTCGTCGAAGACGGCCGCACCAAGGTACTCAACGGGGTCACCACCCCCCAAGAAATCGCGAAAGTCAGTCAGACCGAAGGCGGTCACTAACCAGCAAGCTCAACTGTTTCAGTTTTTCAGAGGAGACTGATCAATGTCAACAGTCCAGATCGACCGACTGCTCGATACAGTCGTCAAAACAGGCGGTTCCGACCTCCACCTCACCGTCGGACGCCAGCCAACCATCCGCCTCCACGGCGGTCTCCGGAATCTCGAGACCAAGGTCCTCGAGTCCGATGACATGGTCTCGCTGATGAAGTCCATCACCCCAGAGCGGAACCAGCAAGAACTTCAAGAAGAAGGCGGCACCGACTTTGGTTTCGCGTACGGCGAGGCGGCACGTTTCCGTGTGTCCGTCTTCCGTCAACGCGGCGATATCGCGATCGTCCTGCGTCAGATCCCCAACCGACTCCTGACCTTTGATCAGATCGGTCTGCCGGATATGTGTAAGGACCTGATCCGCCGTCCGCGTGGACTCTTCCTCGTGACCGGCCCGACCGGTTCTGGTAAGACCACCTCGCTCGCAACGATGATCGACTACGTCAACCAGTTCATGGATCGCCACATCGTGACCATGGAAGACCCCATCGAGTACTACCACGAGCACAAGAAATCGATCGTCAACCAGCGTGAAGTCGGGAATGACGTCCCGAGCTTTGCTGAGGCGCTCCGCCGTGCTCTGCGTCAGGACCCCGACGTGATCCTCGTGGGTGAAATGCGTGACCTTGAGACCATCGAAGCCGCGGTCCGTGCGGCGGAAACCGGTCACTTGGTCTTTGGTACGCTCCACACGACCGGTGCTGCGAAAACGATCGACCGTCTGGTCGACGCGTTCCCAGTAACCCAGCAGAACCAGATCCGTGTCCAGCTCTCGACCGCACTCGTCTGTGTGCTCTCTCAGGTGCTTCTCGGACGTGTCGATACCAAGGGTATGGTCGCGGCGTACGAGTTCCTCGTCGTCACCCCCGCGATCGCGAACCTCATCCGTGACAACAAATCCTACCGTATCGACTCGGCGATTCAGACCGGTAAGAAGTACGGCATGCAGCTCCTCGACGATCACCTTTGGTCGCTCTACACCAAGGGAATGATCTCCCCAGAGGAGATGATCGACAAGTGTAAAGACTCGAACGCACTCCGAACAAAGGTCCACCAAGCCGGCGGAGTTATCGGGAGACCAGAGATGGACGATCCCGAGGCAGAGGTCGAGCCGGAAGATTGATTTCAGGACAACGCGTTGGGATATAAGTCAATATCCGAGTGTCGCAACGCGAAATCGTCAAAATAATAAGGTGTTCGAGACAGCCGTTCTCGAATTCTATGCGAATATGACAACACACCGATCTCCGGATCGGGACCTGTACGGAGTTGGCAAATGGATCCATCCGAACTCAAAGGCCGCAAGATTGGGCGCGTGCTCACAAAGATGGGTGTCGTTACGCGCGAACAAGTGCACCAGGCCATCGGGATTCAAAAGGGACGCTCCCAGAAGATCAAGCTCGGACAGATCCTGATCGAGATGGAGCTCTGCACGCAGCTCGACATCGACAAAGCCCTCGCCGGTCAAGCCGGGATGGAGTACGTCGATCTTTCCGGAATCGAACTCGACGAAGAAACCGTCGGTTCGATCCCAGCTGAAAACGCTAAGGCGTACCAGTGCGTCCCGATCGAGTACGAACCAAAGTCGCGCAAGCTCAAAGTCGCGATCAAGAGTCCAGATAACTTCCAAGCTGTGGACGACCTCCGCTTGCTGATGGGAGCGAAGGTCGAAGCGGTCATCGCGTCTCCGAAGGAAATCGACTCGCTCCTCGAGAAGTACTACGCCAAGTCCGAATCGATGGAAGAGGTGATGGGCGCTCTCGCTTCCGACGAGAAGCTCAAGAGCGTCGGTGGTGCATCGGATCAATCGATTGACCTTGATGCTGTGATGGACGCCGCGGATGATAACCAGGTCATCAAACTGCTCAACATGGTCCTGCTCCAAGCGATCCGCGACCGCGCATCTGACATCCACTTCGAGCCATTCGAGCACGAGTTCAAGATGCGTTACCGCATCGACGGCGTCCTCTACGAAATGGTCCCTCCGCCCAAGCACCTCGGCGCCGCGATCACCTCGCGTGTCAAGGTCATGGCAAACCTCGACATCGCCGAACGCCGACTCCCGCAGGACGGTCGTATCGAGCTGACCGTTGGTGGAAACCCAGTTGACCTCCGTGTCGCGGTGCTCCCAACCATCTACGGCGAGAGCGTCGTTATGCGTGTTCTTGACCGCGGGAACGTCGAACTCTCGCTCGATCGCGTGGGGTTCCGTCCCGACGACCTCGAAACCTTCCGCAACTTGATCCACAAGCCAAACGGCATCGTGATCGTCACCGGCCCGACCGGTTCTGGTAAAACCACCACGCTCTACGCGGCCCTCGCGGAACTCAACGACATCAAGACCAAGGTCCTCACTGCAGAAGATCCGGTCGAATACGACATCGACGGCTTGTGCCAGGTCCAAGTGAACACAGAAGTCGGACTGACCTTCGCAAGCGCGCTCCGCTCGTTCTTGCGTCAGGACCCCGACGTGATCCTAGTGGGTGAAATCCGTGACCTTGAGACCGCGCAGATCGCGGTCCAAGCATCGCTCACTGGTCACTTGGTGCTCTCGACGCTTCACACCAACGACGCGCCGAGCTCCATCATCCGTCTCGTGGACCTCGGGATCGAGCCGTTCCTCCTGACCGCGACCATCGAGGGCATCGTCGCTCAGCGTCTGGTCAGAACACTCGATCAGAAAACCAAAGAAGCGTACATGCCGACCGAGCAGGAGCTCATGGAGCTTTCGCTGCGTCCAAGCGACGTGCAAGGCCGCGAGTTCTACCGCCCCGGCAAAGCGAGCAACGTCGGCGGCGGATACAAGGGGCGTATGGCGCTGTTCGAGATCATGAGTCTCGACGACGAGATGCGCGAACTCATCATCAAGAACGCGAGCACCGCGGTGCTCCGCACCCTCGCTCGCAAGAAGGGCATGCGCTCGCTGCGTGACAGCGGCATGCTCGCGATCTATGAAGGACTCACAACCATCGACGAGGTGGTCCGCGAAACACTCGCTGAGGAATAAAGAGATTCGACAACCCGCGCCATAAAGCGGGATTGGTCATCGGAAGGATAAAGTCATGGCGACATTTGTATACCAAGCTCTCAACGCCGCAGGAAAGACCCAGAAGGGGACTGTCGAAGCCGCGAGCTCCGAGGACGCGATCCAACGCATCAAGTCCCAAGGGTACTTCCCAACCTCTGTCCAACCTCAGAAAGAGAAGAAGGGCAAGGGCGACTCCACCGGTGCCGCCGCCGCTGCTGCAGCAGACAGCAAGAAGAAGAAAAAGAAGAAAAAGGGTGGTGGCATCACCATCGGCGGCGTCAGCAACAAGAACATGACCCTGTTCACACGTCAGCTCTCCACACTCCAAGACGCGGGTCTCCCGTTGCTCCGCTCGCTCCAGATCCTCGAGAGCCAGCAGAAGCCGGGCGCCCTCAAAAACGTGCTCCAGAACGTGACCGAAGAAGTCGAAGGCGGCTCGTCACTCTCAGAAGCAATGTCCAAGCAGCCCAAAGCATTCGACCACCTCTACGTCAAGATGGTCAACGCGGGCGAAATCGGTGGTGTGCTTGACATCATCCTCCAGCGACTCTCCGAGTTCATGGAGAAGACCGAGAAGCTCAAGCGCAAGATCAAGGGGGCGATGGTCTACCCGGTCGTCGTGGTCCTCATCGCGCTCATCATCCTGACCGCGATCATGCTCCTCATCATCCCGCAGTTCGAAACGATCTTCGCGGACTTCGGTGTCGAGCTTCCAGCGCTGACGCTCTGGCTGGTCAACACCTCCAGCTGGGTCGCGGGAACCAAGCCCGGACAAGAAATTCCGGGGTGGGTCTTTATCCTGATTGGACCGCCGGTCGCGATCGTCGCGTTGAAGCTCATCCGCAAAACCAAACCAGGCAAAGCGGTCTTCGACACGCTCCTGCTCTGGACCCCGATCTTCGGGACGCTTGTCCGCAAGACAACCATCGCACGATTCACGCGTACGCTCGGCACGCTCATCAGCGCTGGTGTCCCGATCCTCGAAGCCGTGACCATTACAGGACAGACTTCAGGCAACTACGTGTTCGAGAAAGCGCTCCGCAAGGTGCACGACTCGATCCGCGAGGGCGAGACCTTCGCGGACCCGCTTCGCGAATCCAAGACCTGTGACGCGATCGTGGTCAACATGATCGACGTGGGTGAGGAGACCGGTGACATGGACTCGATGCTGATGAAGATCGCCGACAACTACGACGAAGAAGTCGACGTCGCGGTCGAGTCGCTCGTTTCGCTCCTTGAACCACTCATGGTCGTCCTTCTGGGCGGCATGGTCGGGACCATCGTCGTCGCGATGTTCCTCCCGATGGTCAAGATGATCGAGAGTCTCCAGTAATCAATCGCGTCCCGAACACATCCGTCTCTCGCACAACGGAGTATGCATCAGTGCATCACAAGATCACACATCACAAACAGCCACGCCATGAAGCCGGGAGTCGCCGCGCCTTCACGCTGATGGAGCTGATGGTGACGCTCTCGATCATCGTGCTTCTGCTCGGATTCCTCGGATCGGCCCTTGGTCGCGCGACCCGCAGCGCTCGCCAGACCGCGAGCCAGCGTTCCGCTGAAGCGATCGCGGCAGCGGTCGAGCAGTTCCGTCTCGAGTTCGGATTCCTCCCCCCTCTGGTCCACGACGGCCCGGTCATCAGTGACGGCGGGATCCGCCCCTGGGATCAATCCACCGGCGCGATCACCAGCGAAGAAGGTCCACTCCAAGAGGGATTGGCCGATGTGGTCTACCCATACCAAACTCTTGTGGTCTGGACCGAGGGCTATGACTTCAACTTCTTCCGCCGTCGTGCAGGAGACGCGACCGACCAGATCGAAATTCCAGCAGGTGGTTCGTGGGACCTCGATGGTGCGTGGGATGACCGTCGCTACACACGCTACGGCCTTGCGTACTACCTCATGGGTGTGCTCCCACGCTCAGTCGACGGCATCGCGGGTCAAGGCATGAGCCGACCACTCGCGACCGGCGGATTCGTCAACGTCGGATACCCGATCGGTGGCACGCGCGACAACTTCGAGCCAACACTCGACGTCGATCGAGGCGGGATCAATTTGCAGACGGGCTACGTCCGTCCGATGGACCTCGCAGAACACGCGGTCGAAGCGTTCTCCAACAATCTGTCCGTCGATGATGTGTACACCCTCTACGACGATGAAGAACTCGATCAGCTCACCGCGCTCGTCGATGCGTTCGGCACCGCGTTCCGTTACTACCGCTGGGAGCACGGCCGTTACAACACGCAGCGTCAGCTCGTCATCGAGACATCGCTGGACCTCAACATCCCACCGATCCTCCTGGATCCGGAGGTCCTCGTTGAACTCATGAACGATGACATGGCCGACCCGATGCTCGATGTCACCGCAGGAGACCCAGAACTCCGTCAAGCACGCTTCGCGATCGTCGGCGCTGGAGCCGACCGACTCTTCGGCACCGAACCGATCGAGTACATCGTGCAGCAGCTCAACACACGCGATCCCGGAGGGGACCCCGGAGAGATCGCACGAATCCGCAAGCTCGCCATGGAAGACAATGTCGTCGCGTACGGCAAATAAAGAACACAATGGCAATGAACCCACTCAACACACAACCTGCACGCCTCAGAGCACTGTCGCGCCGAGCGTTCACACTCGTTGAAGTGCTTGTCGTGATCGTGATCGCGTTCATCCTGATCTCGATCTCTGTCCCAGCGTACCAAGCGTTGATCACCTCCTCGGAACGATCGCTCGCGGTCAACTCGCTGCAAGTCGCGATCCAAGCAGCGCAGGACATCGCTCTGGACGGACGCGAGGGCGAGGACGGGGCCATCATGTTCCTCGTCGACGAGAACGGTCTCATGACCATGGTCCCAGCAGTCAAGATCGGGACCCACAAAGAGCCCTACGCCGAAGCTCCGGGCGATCTCGGATTCCAATCATTTGACTACGACTACATCGATATCGAAGTCTTCGCACCACTGAGCTCAGGTGAGTCCATCCAGCTCCCAGAGTCCTGGTTCGTCCGCGGCTACGCGCCGATCGGAAGCATGATCGACCAGTTTGTCGTCCGCGGAGCGCCTGCTGAGAACCGCTTCGCCGCGATCTGGTACAACTCACCAATCTACGGCGGACTCGATTTCCAGAGCGACGTGAAACAACGAGGCCACTGGGTCTTCCCAGAAACCAATCTGTTCGCGAAGAACGCGCAGCACGTTGGAGGCGACGCGACCTCCGGCGCCCTCGGTGGTATCCAGGGACAGTTCCGCACCCCTCGACAATCCTTCATGATCCGCTTCGACGGCCAGAGCGGTCAGCTCAGCAGATCCACCGAACCCGCACTCTTCATCGATCCGCGCAAGAGCCGCGAGCGTCCGTTTGGTGATCGTCCAGACGCGACCGATCGCTGGAAGCGTGTTGACCTCGCCGACAACATCCAGCGGTGGGGGATCCGCATGATGTCCGCGTCGGACACCAACTCCGACGGCACCCACTGGACCATCAGCGATCAGTACGACCGCGCCCTCTGGATGGGCAACATCTCACACGACACCGTCCTCGTCAAAGCGGTCACCCGCGTCGCGCTCTACAACGAGCAAGAGCTCGCCCGCGATCTGGACGCGCGTGGTCTTAACCGGATCACCGGCACCCTCTACCGCGAGTACGACCAGACCGACTCCGAGTCCGAGATCCAGTTCGACGATCGCCTCTGGGAAGCGTACCCAGGTGACAATGAAGTCCGCGACCGCATCGACCGCTGGATCGAGGGTGACACCAACGGCGACGGAGTCATCACCTTCGACACCGAAGACCTCGAACTTCTCGATGAACCACGCTCTCGCTTGTACCTCATCAGCCCGTACTCGGGTCAACTCCAGGAGGTCTTCCGTTGAGCACCATCCATGCAGTTCATCCAAAGCAAGCCGCAAGAGCGTTCACGCTGATCGAGGTGCTGATCGCGATCCTGATCCTCGCGCTGGGACTCCTTGGTCTGGGCGCGGTCTTCCCCGTCGTGATCACCCAGCAGCGCAACGCCAACGCCGTCGTTGAGGGCGAGAGCGTCGCGAGCATGGCCGAGTCCATCGTTCGCTCCGCAACCGAGGTTGTTGATTTTTCCGAGTGGTTCAATCCGATCAGCACCAACAAGTTCGGATACAACGGCACCGCACCAACAGCCCCGATCACTTACGAATGGGTCGTGGGACCGCTCGCGCCATACGACACATACCCAAACCCTCCTGGATTCGAAGGCGGGCTCATGGGATCACAGACCGGCAACTGGTTTGTCGATCTCGACAACCTTCCCAATATGTCCGATCCAGACGAGTTCGATCAAGTGCTCACAGTCGCGGATCGACTGTTCCCGCAGCCATTCTCTGGACAGGACCCCAAGTACGTCTGGGACATCGTCGCGCGACGTCAGCCGGGATCGAACCGCCCGCAGCTCGCGATCTTCATCCGTCTCATCGACCAGCGCATCAGAGTCCCAGTTGATGCGAAGCTCAGCGATGTGCTCGTCAGTGGATACCAAGTCGATGATCCGGTCCTCCCCGTCGCGCTTGATCTAAACACTGGATACCCAGCGGTCGATACCGGACTCGCTGCGGATACAAACCTCGTCTACGCCGCCCCGCAATCCCTGCAGGTCCAGGTCGCCAAAGACCACCTCGATTGGCTCATCATCGAAGACGTCAACATGTTCATTGATAAGTCGGTTGCATTTGCGACTCAGCCTGGTCAGAAGCTCCTCGACAACACCGGGACTGTCCGCACCGTGCTCGGTCCTGCAAGAGGCCCCGACGTACAACTAGCCGGCAACGCACGTGTGATCCGCGTCGATCCACCGTTCCAGCCGAGCCACGCCGTAGATGTCATCAGTGCCTACGGCGCAGCGAATAACGATCTTGGTAACGGTCCAGATTTAGAGGACGAGCGTGCTTCTTGGGTACGCCAGATCGTCTTCACTCCACGCACACCTCTCGCCATCCGTTTGGTCACGCTCGAGGAGGTGTCGCCATGAGTACGCTCAAGAAAGCCCAACGAGCATTCACGATCATCGAGATCATGGTCACCGTCGGCATCCTCGTGCTGATCGCCGCGGGAGTCTCCGCGATCTTCACATCCGTCGCCGACACCGTCAACGCCGGTCGCAAGGTCGCGCAGCTCAACCGCTACGCGGCGCAGCTCGAGCGCGTCATGCGGACCGATTTCGAGAACATGACCCGCGACGGGTTCATGGTCATCGTCAACCAGTACGCTCCGGGAGACGATCCGCTCAGCATGTTCGACGACCGCGACGTGCAGCTCAGCCCCGCCGACGGCAGCGACCGCAACGACAACGGCGACCCCGGGCGTCCGCGACGCATCGACGAGATCATGTTCTTCGCACGCGGAGACTTCGAGACCTCACGGAGAACCATCTCCCCAGGGATGATCGCGCGAGCATCCGAAGCATCCATCTACTACGGGCATGGCCAGAAGCGCCGCCCCGACCTCGTCCGCAGCACCGACCCGATGCTTGGATCGCAGCAAGCGAACCTGTTCTTTAATCCATTCGTCAACGACAACAACGTCCGCTTCAACATCGCGAGCGGATTCAACCAAGCCGGACTCGGGACCCCATCAAACGACGGCGGATTCAATCCAAACCAGTACGCATCCGACTGGGCGCTGCTCCGTCACGTCACGCTCCTGGTCAAGCCCCAAACCTCTGGTCAAGACCTCCCAGACGAACTCTTCGGATACACACGAGTGGGTGACGAGCGTGTCTTGCTTGAAGATTCGCCACGCCAAGTCTCGCTCCAGCCCGCGGCTCGCTCGATCTTCAACTCCCTCGCCCAAACCGGATTCAACAACCTCCCCGACACCACCGGCGGTTTCATCACCCCGAAATGGTTCGGTGATCGTCAGATCCAGCTCGGTGGTCCAGTCGCGATCCCGTCCTACACCGATCCGATGCTCCGCGCATCAGGGATCGTGGACATCGTCACCGACGACCTCTCCAGAATCCGCACAACGATCTACGGCCTCGCGGGCTCGACCGACGTCGCGTTCGACGACCCAACCGACTACTGGGCACGCAACAATCCGAACCGTATCCAGACCCCGATGGATATCTCCTACGACGAGTTCGCCTCGATCTTCTGGGAAGACACCACTGTCTCCCCGCGTCCACGAGACGCGATGAACGTCGCGCTCCCATTGACCGGAGTCAGCTCGCCCCAGTTCACCAACGTCCGCGCCTGGATGATCGACGCGCTCCCTTCAATCTGGGAGTTCAGCACGATTGAAGAACCCACCCAGCTCTCGCGAGTCCGCTACGAGGATGTCCCGACGCGTCTGCTCTACGACGACGATGTGTTCGGGAATCCCGATGACAACAACGCTAAGCGTCTGCGTTCGTACGCAGAAGCGAACCAGGAAATGCTCGGATCATCCGTCTTCGTCCCGAGATGCACCGAGTTCATCGTCGAGTGGTCGTTCGGGTTCATCGATCCCAACATCACCGCGACCACTGACCCACGCTACAAGCAGATGCGTTGGCATGGCCTTGAACGCTGGATCGATTCCAACAACGACGGTCAGATCGACACCTCAGGGTCTGGCGTAGACGCGGGCGAAGACCAGATCGTCGCAACCCACTACGAGAAACGCACAACCGTCAACTCCGACCCCGCGACAGAACTCATCCTCGGACGCGCCGAGGGTGTGACACCAGACATGGAGATCGCGGCATTCGGTTACCCCGACCAGTTCAACAACGACTGGCCGTGGCCCAAGTACATCCGGATCACCATGTCCATCGCAGATCCACTGGACCTGAATATCGAAGAGACCTTCCAGATGGTCTTCGAGTTACCCGACGCATCGGTGAACTGATCGCGTCCGTATGAGAACCGGCAAGGGGCGCTGCGGGCACCGCGCAGCAATGACACGCCGAACACAACCCCATTGGTGCGATGCACGCGTCCGCAAGCGTGCACGGAGTACGCTATGACGAACAAGCCAGCACAGCACACCGCACTCAACGAGCGCCGAGGGTCCGCGATCCTCATCGTTGTCGGCACACTCGCTCTCATTGCCGTCTTCGCTGCTATCTACATCTCCGTCGGACAAGGCGACCAACGCGTCGCACGCTCGATCCAGAACAAACAATCCATCGAAGACAACGCGGACCGCTTCGCCAACCACATCCTCAACGTCCTGCGCGATGATCGCCTCGACGTCAACGTCAAGCACTCCGGACTCGGTGCAGGTGACATCTTCACCGAGCGTGAAGTCACCGACGCACCGTACGTCGATTGGCTCACCCGTTCAGAATCCGACGACGAGTACGAACTCTTCAATCCATCGGGACGAAGCACGCTCATCGGACTCGGCGCAATCGCGGACAACCGCGTCGCTTCTGATCCCTGGCTCGCCTCGACCACACCAACCTACCTCGGTGATCCGGGGCGACCATCCAACGGCGACGACCTGAGACCGTTCGCGTCCCTGATCCCAGGAGACGCCGACCTCTACATCGCCAACCGTTACTCCTCGGGATTCCTCGACAACCGCGACTGGTACCAGATCTCCAACGTCGCCCAAGACGGGCGATTCGTCAACCTCTTCAACCTCCGCACCAACCAAGCAAACTCCAACGGCTTCGGTGACACCAGCTTCGGAGGTTTCGACTCCGAGCCGGGCTACGGCACATTCATACGTCCCGACGGCAGCGTCGTCCGTCGCATGAGTGAGTATCTCTCACTCTGGAAACCAGACCGTGACGATCCAAATGCACGCATCCAGACCATGGTCGCCGAGGACGAGGGCATCTGGATCCCAGGATACAACGATCCGCAGACACTCAACTTCAACGGCGACGACCTCAAGAACATCCCAGCGGTCTGGACCATGTACCAGCGCTTCATGTTCATGCCGATCAATCAGCCATTCCTGACCGTCAACCGAAACAATCAGATATCAACCTGGGCCGACCCGGACTACGCGCCGTACCAGTACGCCGACGCCGACGGCGACGGCATGGCCGATTCCCGCTGGATCGAGCTCACCGCCGCCCGCGAAACTTTGTCGGGCTCAAACAACCCAAGAGACGACGTCGAACGCCTCTACGACGCGGGACGCGCCCGCTTGTTCGCAGCAGTCCGCGTTGTTGACCTCTCGTCGATGGTCAACGTCAACACCGCGCTCGATCAACTCGCTGAACCCGATCCAGAAACGGGTGGTGCGTATGGTGCCACCCCAGCGGATGTCGATCTCCGTCGTCTGCTCTCGCTCACCGATGTCGCGAACAACTACTCGATCGCGTCCTTTGGTGGACTCTCGCCCAAGTTCTTCCACAGACCAACCATGTCCTCCAACACCGTCGGCGGGAACAACACCGACGAGGTCTCCGACGACGATTACTTCAAATACTCCAGCCGAGCGTTTGATGATCCGATGTTCGTCAACCGCAAGAGCATCCAGCCCCACACCAACGCGCTGAGCATCGGACGCTTCGCATACGACGCGATCAAGCGCGGCATCGAGTTCGGTGAAACACTCGACAGCCGTTACTACGCCTGGCCGCCAGAGTTCGCCGAACTCAGCGGCGACACCGCGATGCCGACCGACTCCGGTGATTTCGACGACGATTTCAACGCCGAGAGCTCGGACCCATACGACATCGCCGACAGCAACTTCCTCAAGTACCGTCTCAACCAGTACCACGAGGACCCGATCAGCCAAGCCGGCGCACCAATGACCGTCCGCGAACGCAGCGATTGGTACCGTTATATCGGTCGCCTCAACCCATTCGGGCGCGATCAGATTTACGACAGCTCGGTTTACGACGTCAACGCGTCGCTCTACAACGAGGACGACCTCTTCGAGCTCCTCGCATTCCACGGCCTCAATGATCCGTCCACCATCTCGCGTCTCGAAAAATCAGCAATGGGACGCATGCCTTCCATCGCCGACCAGAACCAGCGCTCGCTGAGCCCGCTGCTCTCCAACCGCCCTCTGGATCTCGATCGCACCCGCCACGGCATCACCGAAGGCGGACTCACCGGATTCCTCGGATACACAGTCGCGCACCCTGAAACCGACCGCTACATCGCCGGACGGATTGCCAAAGAATCCATGGCATTCTTCGCGACCACCCCACGCAAACTCCTGACCACTGTCTCGGGAGGTACGCACCTGCTCCCAGGAACCACTGTGAGCACGACCAACACCGCGCTTACAGACTTCGAAGCCGCACAGCCCCTCGAAGAACTGCTCGCGAGCCCAACGCTGCTCTTCGGCGCCTACTCACGTGCACTCGCGAGCGAGCTGAGCCCAACCAAGGTCAGCCCGCTGGATATCGATGACATCTACAACGATGACCCATCCATGTCCAGAGACGATTCAACCGCAACCCTGTTCTACGGCCACCGCGGTCCAGAACTCGCGCTGCGCATCGCCTCCCACGCCGCGGTCAACATGGCGGACCTCTACGACAACGACCAAGAACCCACCGCAGCCACGCTCGTTCTCCACGATTCGGTACGCGACATGTTCCTGGAGGGCTCACAAGGCGACTACGACGGCGAAAGCACCACCGACATCGCCTACGCCCACTACGCAGGACGCGCGAGCGACATTGTCTTTGATCCAGGTGAAGCCAATGTCCCGACGACTGACTTCCCAGGGATGCAGGATCACCGCCACGCGGTCAACGTGTTCGGCATCGAACCCATGCCCTTCCTCACCGAAGTCGCATCGATGTACGTCTACACCGACGCACCAGGCGCCCCAGTCGCCGCTGGGAATCCGGGTGACGACTTCGGGATCCAGTACCCACGCAACATCGGCGGATTCTTCACCATCCCAGTCGTCAACGAAGAGATCACCATCAACGGCGATGTCTCCGATGGCAACGGCGACTTCATGATGCAGGTCATCGCGTTCCAGCTCTCCAACCCTTGGCACGAGCCCATCACCATCGGTGGCAACGGACAGATGGGCTGGGTCGAGCAGAACGGCAACATCTCAAACTCACAACTCGAGTTCGATTACTACATCGAGTACGGCGGACGCTTCTTCAAGCTTGGTGAGTTCATCGAGTACAACCCCGCCGACGATCGCTACAACTACTCCGCAGAACCAAACCCACCATCACTCGATGCACCGATCACCTCCGCGAACCCAGAGTTCCAGTATCAAGGCACCACCATCCCCGCCGGCGAATCCCGAGTGTTCTACGCGATCGCTCACGGACGTTTTGATGCAGAGGACGGATCAACTGATCTAGACTCCAAGTGGCTCAGCCAGGTGGGGTCATTCACCGACGACGGAGAGCCCTGGACCGGACCCGCTGAAGAGTGGATCAACCGCCAGTTCCGAACCGAATCAGGCAACCGCCCGATGCACATCCACCAGTTCAACCCTGAAACTGGTCGACTCGTCGAGGAAGACGGCTTCCATGATCTCCTCAGCGAGGCCGCGCCGATCGCCGATCCGGTGTTTACAGACGCTGAACGCGAGCACGATTACTCCCAAGCACGCCTCTGGAGAAAGATCCGCGGCTCCCTCGAAGAGCAGGTCAGCGGTGGAGGACCTGGCCCTGGTCCAGTCGCTCTTGGTTCCATCACAGAAAACCTAATCCAGAACGACCTCCTCGTTGATCGTCTCGATATGTCAGGAACCCAACGTCTCGATCGCCCGCTCGCAGCAGGCGATAACGAAGTCGAGGGCAGCATCTCCTACAACCCCGACCTGTTCACCCAAGCCGACTCCGCGGCTACTGGTGTTCGCAATGACAACTACGGCATGTCCATCGTCCGCTGGGCATCTTACCGCAGAGGCGACAACAATGATGCCTCCACAGAAACCCTCGACCACGATCAGGGACAAATCGGTGCATGGATGCTGTCGTCACGCAGCGATCCGAGCTTCAACACCGTCTTCTCGACCGATCTCTACGATGACGGCGGAACATTGACGATCTCAGACTTCCGCTCTGGTAGTGTTGCCGAGCTTGAAGACCCAACCAACAACGCACCGATCCTGCCGGACTACGAGGTCCACGAAACCTTCGCGGAGTTGTACGACCTCCTCTCATCACAAGCGGTCATCCAGTCCATCCGCCGCGAACCGGAAACCAAGTACGAGCTCAGTCAGCTCGATCCCGCGATGCAAATCGACGGCATCGACATGACCGAGCGGTTCCCGGCGCTCCATCTCGCTGATAACAACGTCGGAGAAATCCTCCACGGCGTTGACAGCGATCTCAAACCAGAACTCCTCCCAAGCGCCAACGGCTTTAACGGCTCGCCGCGCCTCGCGGACCTGCTCCTCGCTTGGGGAATCGGTCCGACCTACACCCCAGACCCAGACCGCGCCGCAGGCAACGTTTCTTTCGACAACGACGACGCACGGCGCTGGATCACGCTCCCAGAAGCCCTCGCGATCGGACTCGGATACGAAACCATCGCAGAAAGCGAGTACCAACCCACCGAAGCAATCGCCGAGAACATCTGGATCGATTCCATCTCGGCCGATGACGAGCTGTTCGACAACGGACACCTCTCCCTCGACAACTTCGTCGCGTACTACAACACCGACACCTCCGAGGACCCACCCGAGTTCAATACCGGATTCGATATCCGCAGAGGCACCGGCATCCCGCTCGCTCTCGGAGTCCTCGATCAAGCACGCCCGATCGACACCATCGATCCAGCATTTGATCTGCTGACCAACCCAACCTTCGGACTCATCAACATCAACACCGCTCCTGTCGAGGTCCTCCGCCTGCTCCCAGGTCTGAGCCCCGCGCTCACGAGCTACTACCCCAACGTCGCCGCGGTCGGAACCGAGCACGAGTGGTGGGCGCGTCAGAACTCGGCCCTCGAGCTCCCAGACCTGACTTCTCCAAACGACCGAAGCGCCCCAGTCGGGCCGCCTTCGAACGTGACCCCCGACGTTGCCGCGTTGCTCGTCGCGTATCGCGATCGTTTACAAGCGCAACCACGATTCGCGTCAAGACGCATCGACAACGATACCGAGGCCAACGAGCTGAAGTACTCGCCAGCGGATCCACAATCAGTCGCGAGCAACATGCTCACCGAGTTCCCCGGCGCTGAACAGATGCCTCCATCAATGATGGACCACCGCGACCGCGCCTCGATCGCCGGAGTCAACGGCCTCCGCGCTACCCCAGGATTCGCATCCATGGGTGAGGTCCTCATGGCGACCATCGGTGAGGACGCCTTTGGTGAAGACGGCGTCTGGTCGCACAAAAGCAACCACTTCCAACTCGACATCCAGCAATACGGCTTCGACGACAAAAACCTCGACGGCGTTCCCGATGATGACATCGCACTGGACCCCCAGGTCTTCAGCGGCAACACCAACGGCGCGACCACCGACGACTACGCCGAGCGTCTCGCGCTTGCCAACAGCATCCTCAACACGATCACCGTCCGCTCGGACTACTTCGCCGTCTGGTTCGTAGTCCACGCCTACGAGGAATCCGACGTCGCAAACCTCCAGCCCGAGGACCCCCTCGTGCCCTCGATCGCCAAGCGGTACGTCATGGTGGTTGATCGGACCAACGTCAAGGACCCCGGAGACACCCCCAAGGTCGTCTTCCTCAGAGAAGTGCCCATGTAACCAGATGGGTATCCAGAAATGGAACCAGATATTCAGATTGCTCCCCCAACTTGACTGGCGACGCCCCGGATACTGGTCTACACTACAGACCCGCAGGGTGTAGCTCAGCTTGGTAGAGCGTCTGGTTTGGGACCAGAAGGTCGCAGGTTCAAATCCTGTCTCCCTGATTCATGATTCAGAAGGCCGCGGAAAACCATCCGCGGCCTTTCTTCTTTTTTCGCACGACACGCGTCAGCGATTCATCGAGCGTGCGGTGTGCAGAATGCTCCCAAACCGGATAAGGTGCATCCATGTCCAGCGCGTCCGTCCCTGATCCCGACTCAGTCCCAGCACTCTCCGTGCCTACGCGCCACAGACGCAACCCCCTCACGCAGTCAAAGCCCGCGATTGTCGGATTCATCTTCCTCGTCGCGATGTTCCTCGCATGCCTGGGTTCACTCCCCTGGACACTCTCTGCATCCAATCCAGAAGTCTCCGAAGTCCCGCGCTACGACTCAGGTGATCCAAAGTCCGGACGACTCCCCCCTGTCTGGTGGCCGTACGACGAAACCGACACCAAACGCGCCATCACAGCACTCGATCAATCCACGCTCAATGAGATCGCAGCAGAGCACAACACCGACATCGACACCCTCATCAGCGACACAGACTCTCAAGCGCACCAGCAAGCTCTCCAAGCCGCTCCCTCCTTCATCCTCGGCTCAGACAACCTCGGACGCTCCCTCGCGATCCGATTGCTTACCGGAGGAGGGATATCCCTCGCGATCGGGATCTGCGCCGCGCTGATCTCCGTTGGGATCGGGACCATCTATGGCGCCGTCGCCGCGTATATGGGAGGCAAAGTCGATTCACTCATGATGCGGATCGTCGACGTCCTCTACGGGCTCCCCTACATCCTCCTCGTCGTCCTCCTCGCCGTCGCTTCCAACGCGATGCTCGACGAGTACCAGTCCAGATCCCGCACCAAAACCAGCTGGGCGATCAGTCAGGTCATGGACACCCAGACCACCGACTCGGGAGACCCCCTCACCAAATCCCAAGCACGCATCCTCTTCGAGAGCGATCCCCAACTCCAAGACGATCTCATGGGACAAGCAGCCCAGTTATACCCCCGACGCGTCTTCTCGACCGGCACGCGGACCACGCTCGACGTCCTGACTCTCCTTATCGCGATCGGGGGAGTCTCCTGGCTCACCATGGCCCGCGTCATCCGAGGCCAGGTTCTGTCGCTCAAGAATCAGCCGTTCATCGAAGCCGCCCGAGCCCTAGGCTCGCCCGGACGTCGCGTGTTCGTCAAGCATCTTCTCCCCAACCTCATCGGACCGATCGTCGTCTACGCGACCCTCGCCGTCCCCCAAGCGATCCTCCAAGAGAGCTTCCTCAGCTTCCTAGGCATCGGAGTCAAACCCCCGCTCCCGAGCTGGGGGAACCTCGCCGCGGAGGGACTCAGCGAACTCAATACCTTCCGGAGTCACTGGTGGCTCCTGTTCTTCCCCTGCGCCATGCTCGGATTGACGCTGCTCGCGATGAACTTCGTCGGAGAAGGGCTCAGAACCGCGTTTGATCCAAAGAATGATCGCTAACACAACCCCAAGTAACCCGCTAGAATGACCCCAAGGCGAACTCCGCCAGACATTCGTGAAACTCCCCGGAACCAAACCCATGCAAAATAAGTTCGGATTCAAAGACTTCCTCCTCATCGTCCTTGTCTCACTCGCTCTTGTGATGACCTACCTCTCCATGAAGCAGGACGACCGCCGCTGGGAGCAAAACGAAGCCGTCAACAAGAAAGTGGGGGACATCGAGCAGCTCGTCACACGACTCGAAGCCAAGCTCGATTCCGGCATCATCGTCTCCGGATCAAGCAACGGAAACAACGCCAACGGCACCCGATCCGGCAGCCGCGACGAGTCCTGGAGCAAGCAACCAGACCTCGAGATCACCTGGTTCAACACCCCAGGATTCGAATCCGATCCACGCAGCGAGGAAGACTACCGACTTGGTGGATTCTTCAAAGAGACCTTCAACGCCCAGCCCAACAAGATCACCCCGATCCTCGCCGAGGACGTCTACGCCCGCCGCGTCAACGACCAGGTCTGCGAGCGCCTCGCTGAGTACAACCCAACTACCCTCGAGCTCGACGGCTACCTCGCCGAAGCGTGGCAATACGACCCCAACGGCTACTGGGTCCGCGTCAAACTCCGCGACAACGCCCGCTTCTCAGACGGACAACCAGTCACCGCTGAGGACGTCCGCTGGACCTTCCACGAGTACATCAACAACCCAGAACTCGAAACCGAATCCATCCGCTCGATCATGACCAACCTCGATCGCATCGAGGTGGTGAATGACAAGATTGTGGACATCTTCTTCAAAGAACCCGACGCGTACAACCTCCAGATGGCGATGGGCTTCTACATCCTCCCCAAGCACTTCTACGAGCAGTTCACCACCACCCAGATTAACCAGTCCACCGCCCTCGTCATGGGATCAGGCCCATTCAAAATGCAGAGCCTGGACCCAGAAGACCAGTGGACGCCAGGCACCGACATCGTGCTCGTCCGCAACGAGCAGTACTGGGGCGCCAAGCCCGCGCTCGCCGGACTCCGCTACGACGTGATCCAGGAAGACGTCGCGTCCCTGACCGCGTTCGTCAACGGCGAAACCCACATGATCATCCCGTCATCGCCGCAGTACGTCGAAAAGATCTCCCAGCCCGGCTGGGACGAGAAGGCGTACTCCCTCAAGTGGCTCAACATGCGCTCCGGATACCTCTTCATCGGTTGGCAGTGCGGCGAGCGCAACGGCAAGCTCACCCCATTCCACGATAAACGCGTCCGCCAAGCAATGACCATGAACCTCGATCGCGAGCTCATGATCCGCGATATCTGGGCCGGTCTCGACAACATCGCCGTGGGTCCAAACAACCCGCCATCCCCAGCCGCCAATCCAGAGATCGAGCCCTGGCCGTACGACCCAGAGCGTGCGAAGGAACTCCTCGCAGAAGCCGGATGGATCGACCGCGACAACGACGGAATCCTCGAAGACGAGAACGGCGTCGAGTTCGAGTTCGAGTTCACCCACTCCGTCGGTGGTCAGACCATCGAACGCATGATGAAGTACATCGGAGACCGCTGCGCCGCGATCGGTATCCGCTGCAAGACCAAACCAGTGGACTGGTCGCTCTTTGACCAGATCATGAAGACCCGAAACTTCGACGCCATCACCCTCGGCTGGTCCGCGTCCGCTCCAGAATCCGACCCGCGTCAGATCTGGCACACCGATTCCATCCAGAACCAAGGCCACAACTTCATCCAGTGGGACGGCGGTCAAGACCAGTACCTCGACGCAATCGTCAAGGAACTCGACTTCGACAAGCGCATGAAGATCTTCCACCAGTTCCACTCCCTCGTCCACGAGGAGCAGCCGTACACATTCATCCGTTCCGTCCCTTGGAAGCGATTCATCTCGAAGGACTTCGCCAACGTCCACACCTACCCCAAGGGTCTGGAACAAAAAGAGTACTACATGCCCGCAAACTGATCTGCTGTGTTGATCTGATCGCTCAAAGGAAAGAAAGCGGGACCAATGGCCACCTATATCCTCAGACGACTCCTCCTCATGATCCCGACGCTCATCGGGATCACGTTCCTGGTCTTCATGATCATCGCGCTCGCGCCCGGCGGGATCGGCGCTTCACTGCGCCAGTCCGGCGGACAGATGGAAGCCAATTCCGCCGCGATCCGCGAAGCATACCTCGAAGACCGCTACGGCCTCGACGATCCCGCACCAGTCCAATACCTCCGCTGGCTCGGACGCGTCTCCCCACTCAAGTTCGGGACCCGCGATCAGATCGACCCGACCGGAGAGTTCATCCGCTCACCAAAGCTCCCCAAAGAACCACCGCTCTGGCAATGGTTCGCCGAGCAGCTCCCTGAGTATCCCGAGGTCGAGCGGTACACCTTCGCCCCTGAGGACAACACCCAAGAACGCAAGGCCCGCTTGTACCGCCGTCAAGGCACCGCGTACGCACAAGCCCGCGCCGGAGCGATCGGCGCCAAAGCCAACCTCGATTCGCTCCTCGGATTCGTCGCAGGAGAAGCCGAGCTCCGCAACTTCCGGAACAGCAAAGGCAAGATCAAATACGAGGTCATCGAAGCCAACAAGGAAGTCTTCGAGTCCTCGTCATCTTGGAGCGAGATCCAAGCCGCTGGTGATCAGCTGATCGAGAACTACAAGGTCGCTCAGCAGGAATGGGCGAACCTCAAAGCGATCTTCGACGCCAAACCCTTCCGCGAAGCCGGGATCGGACTCGTAGGATCGGTCTCGCTGTCTTCTCCCGACTTCGGACGCTCCTTCACCAAGTCGCGTCCCGTGGTTGATCTGATCAAGGAAGCCCTCCCGATCACGATCATGCTCAACCTGATCGCCGTCCCGATCATCTACTTCATCGCGATCCCCTGCGGCATGCTCGCCGCGGTCAAATCCGGATCACTCTTCGATCGACTCTCCGGCGCGTTCTTCATCGGACTCTGGTCGTTCCCGATCCCCCTCGCAGGCGTGCTCGCAATCGGATACCTCGCATCCAACGACTACCTCGGCTGGTTCCCAGTCGCAGGTCTCCACGACGCCAACGCTGACACCTACACCTACCTCCCAACCAAGGGACCCAACGGCTGGGAACCCGGATACCTTGTCGACCTGCTCTGGCACGTCTGCCTCCCAGTCATCTGTCTCGTCTACGGCGGATTCGCGGTCCTCTCCAAACAAACCCGGGCCGCGATGCTCGACAACTTCAACATGGACTACGTCCGCACCGCCAAAGCAAAGGGCGTCGCGAACCACAACATCATCTTCGCCCACGTCTTCCGCAACTCGCTGCTGCCCCTGATCACCATGTTCGTCTCGATCTTCCCAGCGATGCTCGCGGGATCGGTCGTTATCGAGCAGATCTTCACCGTTCCAGGGATGGGCCGACTCACGCTCGAATCCATCAACCTGCGTGACCGCGAGCTCCTGCTCGCCAACACCATGATGATCTCCGCAGTCAATCTTCTGGCGCTCCTGCTCGCCGACATCCTGTATGCATTCGCCGATCCGAGGATTAGTTTCAAATGAGTAAGAACGCCGACCAACTCCAAGCCGACAAGCTCGAAGCCGTCACCGGCGTCCAGCTCGCTCAAGGCATCGGACACCAAGAAGCCCAAGGCTTCTGGGCCGAAGCATGGGGCCAGGTGCTCAAGCGTCCCGCCGCAGTCGCCGGGATCGTCTGGGTCGCGATCGTCGCGTTCTTCGCGATCTACTCGCCCCTCATCGCCTCAGGTCACCCCCTGATCGCGTGGCAGATGAATGCTGACGGCACAACAGGCGACATGTCCTCGCCACTCATCCAGTCTCTCAAATCCTCAGACGTCGTCCTCCTCTTCTGGGGAGTCATGGCCCCAGTGATCCTCTTCTTCCCAGGAATCACCCTCAACAAAGCCGCGCGGCTCCGCCTCATCATCGCCGCAGGCGCTCAATCAGGCATCATGGTCGTCCTCGCACGCATGGTCGAGTCATACTTCACCGCTCGTGATGCCACCGAAGCAGTCCGAGACATCGGACAAGCATCATGGTTCCTTCCTGTCGCCGTTGCGACCATTGCAGCGGTCAGCGCGATCCCGTTCTTGCTCATCTCCATCTTCGCGTACTCAAGCTGGGCGCGTTCTTTCTTCGTCCTCGCCGGCGCGGTCGCGATGTCCGTCATCGTCGCGTGGAAATGGTCACCAGAACTCAACCGCTACGACTACCGCGCCATGGAATCCGCCGGACAGATCCGCACGATCTACACCCTTGTCCCGTTCTCCCCAGACCAGTCCGAGACCGCGATGTTCAACCGCGCGCCCGGATCCACCCCGATGCACGCGATGTGGGACCGCCTCGAGCTCGCCCAGCGCGTCGCTCAGGAGCGTTCCGCAGCGTACAGCGATGAAGAACTCGCGGATCTCAAAGTCGAGCCCCTCCAGTACGATCGACTCCGCTCCATCGCAGGATCGATCGACTCGCTCACCTCCGATCCGATCAACGAGTTCATCGACGAGCTCGAGCAGCAAGCCCCGGAGGATATGCTCCAGCTCCGCGACGCGATCATCGCCCACCCCGCGCCGAGTCACCCCATCGGGACCGACACACTCGGACAGAGCGTGCTCTCCCAGATGTTCCACGCGTGCCGACTCGCGATCTCCATCGGATTCGTCTCGACCGGCATCGCCGTCGTCATCGGAGTCACCATCGGATCACTCATGGGATACTTCGGTGGTTGGGTCGACCTGCTCCTCTACCGACTCGTCGAAATGTTCATGGCGATCCCTGTCCTCTTCCTCCTCATCGTCGCCGCGGGTGTGCTCCCACGCAACACCTACGTCATGATGGCGATCATCGGATGCTTCACCTGGACCGGCGCTGCTCGATTCATCCGCGCCGAGTTCATGAAACTCCGCGAGACCGACTACATCCAAGCCGCCAAAGCGATGGGGCTCCCCCTCTGGTCCATCCTCTTCAAGCACATGCTCCCCAACGGCGTGACCCCCGTTCTCGTCGAGTCCTCGTTCCTCATCGCCGCCGCGATCCTGATCGAAGCGATCCTCAGCTTCCTCGGACTCGGACCATCCGGACAAGCGAGCTGGGGATCACTGCTCCGCAACGCATCGGGTGACACCGGCGCCTTTGTGTGGTGGCTCGCGATCTTCCCCGGAGCCGCGATCTTCCTCACCACCCTCGCGTACAACCTTATTGGCGAAGCCCTCCGCGACGCCATCGACCCCAAACTCAAGAAAGCCCGCGTCTAAGACGCCGTGTTCATTCGACAGGATTCAGTATGACCCAAGCAGCAACGCAACCCAACATGAACACCAAGTCCATGACCAACACGCCCATCATGGAAGTCCGCAACCTCGCGGTCTCCTTCGACAACGGCTCCGGACCACGCATCCAAGCTGTCGACGGCGTCAACATGACCGTCTACCCACGCCAAACCCTCGCGGTGGTAGGGGAGTCAGGGTGTGGCAAGTCCGTGACCTCGATGAGCTCTATGCAACTCGTCCCGCGCCCTCCAGGACGCTTCGACCGCGGCGAGATCATTTACCGCATGGAGAACGGCGAGAAGGTCAACCTCCTCACCCTCACCGAGCAACAGATGCGCTCCGTGCGAGGCAACGAGATCGCGATGATCTTCCAAGAACCGATGACCTCGCTCAATCCCGTATACACCGTCGGCGACCAGATCATCGAAGCGATCACACTCCACCAGGACGTCACCGCGAAAGAAGCATGGAAAATCGCCGTCAAAGCGATGGACGACGTCGGGATCCCCGATCCAGAGGGACGCATGAAAGCGTACCCGCACCAGTTCTCTGGTGGTATGCGTCAGCGCGTCATGATCGCGATGGCGCTCGCGTGCCAGCCGCGTCTGCTCCTTGCCGACGAACCAACCACCGCGCTCGACGTGACCATCCAGGCGCAGATCCTCGAGCTCATCCAAGAACTCAAAGAAACCCGCGACATGGCGGTCATCCTCATCACCCACGACCTCGGCGTGGTCGCAGAGAACTCCGACGTCGTCTGCGTCATGTACGCCGGTCGCGTTGTTGAGTATGCCAACGTCTACGACCTCTTCGACGACCCGCGTCACCCCTACACGCGAGGCTTGCTCGCCTCGATCCCGAAGATTGGCACCAGCCACGACCGACTCGTCACCATCGACGAGATCGTGGACAACCCCGAAGAGTTCAAGAAACTCCCCGGAGCGGATCAAGGCGTCACCCCCTGGTGGCCATGGAACGAGCCGCCCGCGGACCTCCGCAAGCTCAACGAACCCGCCGGCGACTACTGCCTCAAGCAAATCGCCGACAACCACTGGGTCGGTGTCTGGCGCACCGAAGCCGTCGTCAACGACGCCTCGCCACCGCCGCAGCTCGACTATCGAGTCTCGGACCACAAGTAATCCCACGCGTGAGGACATCCATGCGAGCCCTGCTCATCGTCGATCGACTCTTTGCCCAGCACGAACGCGCGATGCTTCAGCGGACCGCGATCGGACTCCTCGACGAAGGCATCGAAACCAAGCTCGTCGTCCCCGACCTCGGCGTCTTTGAAACCACCAACGTCGGATCCCTGATCCCTCAGGTCCGCTACAAAGACCGAGGGTTGTCCTTTACCCTCAAAATCCGAGCCGCCAACATCGTCCGCGAGCTCTCCAGCGACCGCAACGACCCCCAGTGGGACATCATCCACGCATTCGGAGGCAACTGCTGGTCCCTCGCAAACGAGCTCGCCAAATCTCTCGATTCAGCCCTCGTGCTCGAGCTCTGGAGAGCCGGACTCATCTCGCGAGCATCCCAGCTCTACAAAAACTCCTCCGTCAACTGCATGTTCACCGCGCCCGACAAATCCATCGAGCGCGTCGTCCACGCGACCAACCCAAAGCTCCCCATCCAGGTCGCGCCGTGGGGGGTCCCCGCGCCGAGCATGCCGCGAGAGATCCTCAATCCCAAGCGAGGCGTCTCCATCGTCATGCAATCCTCGGGAAGAGTCACAGACGAATGCGCCGCCGCTTTCGATGGAGTCCTCGAAGCGATCCGCTACAACGACAACGTCCACTTCTTCGTCAACCTCCACGCCGCCCAAAGATCCGGACTCTGGGCAAGAGCAAAGAAGGCCGGCGCTCTGGGTCAGCTCACCCTCGTCGATCAGATCGAAGAACAACGCGACCTCGTGCTCAACGCGGATTTCCTGATCTACCCCGACACCGTCCACGAGCACCGCTCCCTGCTCTTTGAAGCGATGGGCAGTGCGATGTGCGTTATCGCTTCCACCTCAGAGCAGAGCTCCTGCCTCATCGATTCCAAGACCGCGCGGATCGTCAAGCAATCAACCCGATCCGGATGGTCAGAAGCCGTCCGCTCCCTCCTCGCCGATCACAGCGAAGCACGCCAGCTCGGACAGCAAGCATGGAAGCACATCCGCGAGCAGCGCAAAGTCTCCACACACATCGGCGCGATGATCGACATCTACTCCCAGCTCGTCCCCCTAGAGACCGGCACCCGCGCCGTCCGGTAATCACCGATTCATCCCCCTAAAACACTCCCCTCGCGTCCGCTAACACCAAGCGCCGTGCAGTTTGTACGGATTGCGCCAGACATCCGCTTTGATCCGTCTATTCCTGTGATAGATTGAAAGTGGCAGTCCTGTACTCCCCCCGCGCCGTCACCTCGGCTAACGACTGCCCAGCGCGACATCAGGAGCAATAGACATGAAACAAGAACTCAAAGCCATGCTCGCGACCACCGCCGTAGCCCTCCTCACATTCGCAGGATCAGCAAACGCGCAGGTATCCGCATCGATCGAATCCCCAGAGATCATCGAGATCAACCCCGCTGCATTCCCATCGACCCACACGCGAGGCGTGCAGGTCCGCTACAACAACGAACGCGCCCAGCTCGCCGCGACCCAAGACTCCGAGGGCAACATCTCGTGGAACGGATCGCAGCGCGAAGCAATGGGTGGTCAAGACGCCCCCGCACGCATCCTCGTCCGCGTGTACGACGGCGTCTTCTCCATCGATCCATTCGTCCCCCTGACCTGCGGCAACGAAGACGTCGCCAACATGCTCTTCAACGGCACAACGCTCGAAACCAACCGAGCACTCTTCAACCGCCAGCGCATCGAGCGCGTCGAGCAGCTCATCAAGTCACTCGAAGCCGCCCGCCACGATTGGCTCCGCAATAACGGATACTACGGCGTCCGCCAGTTCACCAGCTCAAGCAACTCAGGTGAAGAGCACACCGAAGCATCACTCCCAGAGCCAGCCGCCAAGTTCCGCGTCCCTGCCGACGTCCCCCGCGGCAAAGCACGCGAGCAGGTCAACGCTGATGAAGCAACCACCCGCTCCATCGCGACCAACCTCCTCAGCGGAGACGAGCCCGTCCGCATCTCGCTCCCGTTCGGGACCGCACCGGATGTCGTCGCGAGCGTCGAAGCCCGCAACGCCCGCGCAGACGAGCAAGAATCCCAGGAACTCGCTTCCAACGACTGATTCAAACGGATCGACTAGACTACCGGCGTGACCGGCAGACTCCCCTTCGATCCCAGCAAAATGAACCGGAAAGACCGGACCCCGAGCGACTCACGCCCTCGGGGTCTTTCCAGTTCCGCAGACAAACCCCTCACCGTCTCGCAGCTCGCATCCAAAATCGAATCCGTCGTCAAGGACGCTTTCCCATCGCGGATCCACGTCGTCGCCGAGATCAGCTCAGTCACCAACCGCACACACTACTACTTCACCCTCAAAGACGAGAACGCGACCATCTCCGCGGTCCTCTTCGCCTCCGCCGCAAGAAAGCAAAGCACCCCCCCAGAGCACGGCCAGAAAGTCATCGCAAGCGGAAAGCTCGACTACTACGCCCCCTCCGGACGCTTGAGCTTCATCGTTGACAAACTCGAACCCGTCGGAGTCGGAGCGCTCGAACAACGCTACAAAGCACTCTGCGACGATCTCCGCAAGCGAGGGTGGTTCGATCCGCTGACCAAACAACCGCTCCCGATCTTCCCACGCTCAATCGCAATCATCACCAGCGCCACCGGAGCCGCGCTCCAGGATGTCCTCGACACCGCTTCCAAACGATGCCCCGCTGTCAACATGCACGTCGTCGATGCACGAGTCCAAGGCGACCACGCCAAAGGTCAGATCGCCAGCGCCATCAATCAGATCTCAAAGAATTACCAATCCCTCGGGATCGACGCGATTATCCTCACCAGAGGGGGAGGCAGTCTCGAAGACCTCTGGGCCTTCAACGAGCCCATCGTCGCCAAAGCGATCCACGAGTGCAAGGTCCCTATCGTCGCCGCCATTGGTCACGAAACCGACACCACCATCGCCGAGCTCGTCGCCGACGAACGCGCCGCCACACCTACACAAGCCGCGATGAAAATCGTCCCCGATCGCAGAGCGCTGCGCGAGCAACTCGACGCCCTCACCCGCCGTCTCATCCGCGAGCTCCAGACCTCGCTAACCCACCACGAAGCACACCTCAATCGTCTCTACACGACAGGACCGCTCGCCAACCCCGCAAGACTCATCGAGCCCTCGGAATCAAAGCTCACGCCGCTCGCCGCACGTCTCCGCAGCGCCACGCTCCACACGCTCTCTTCAGAGTCCAGCAAACTGGACGCCCTCGCGATCAAACTCGCTAAGCAGCAGCCCGCCGCCGTTCAAGTACAGCGTCAGGAACATATCGAGGGACTCCAGCATCGGCTCCAGACCTCGATCCGCACGCGTCTCCGTGTCATGTCGTCATCACTTGACGCCGCGCAGCGCGAGCTCAACGCGATCGGTCCCCGACAGGTCCTCAGCCGCGGATATTCACTGACGACCACCAAAGCCGGCGCCGTCGTCCGCTCCACCCAGGACCTCAAGCCTGGAGATCCGCTGACCACGCACCTCAACGACGGCACTGTCACCTCCATCGTCGAAGGCAAGAAACCTAGCAAACGTTCTAAACCCAAAGACACCCAACCCCAGCCATCACTCTTCCAGCACAAGGACTGAGCATGTCAAAGAAAGCACCATCCAAGAAATCCAAGGACGCCCCTCGTTATGAGGACCTTGTTGATCAGATCGAAACCCTCGTCGAGAGCATCGAGTCCGGAGAGCTCGGACTCGAGGATTCCATCAAAGGCTACGAGGAAGGCACCAAGCTCATCAAACAAGCCCGATCCATCCTCGATCAAGCGAAACAACGTGTCGAATCACTCCAACTCAACGAGTCCGAAGAATCCAGCGATTGACCGCATTTTGCCGATGAATCAAGCCCATGCCTGACGCCCTGATCATGATCCTCCCCAAGCTCATTATCCTGGGCTTTGTCATGGCTTTCGGTGCCTGCATCGGATCGCTGATCAACGTCCTCGTCTACCGCCTCCCGCTCGGACTCGATGTCATCCGCCCAACCTCGCGATGCCCCAAGTGCAACACGAAACTCACCTGGCGCGAGAACATCCCGATCTTCGGATGGATCATCCTCGGCGGCAAGTGCCGATTCTGCAAAGCCAAAATCTCCCCAGAGTATCCGATCGTCGAATCCATCGTCGCGCTGATGTTCGGCGCCCTCTACACACTCTGGTACCTCGTCGAGCCGGGATCAACCTTCCTCGGAATCCCGTTCGGATCCATCGCTCCCGAGTGGGCATCCAACGGCCCCGGATTGACCTGGCCGACCATTGTCATCCTGTTCATCATGATGGGATCACTCGTCGCGATGACCATCATCGACACACGCACCTACACCATCCCCCTCGTGCTCACGTGGGTCCCCGCCGTCGTCGCGATCCTCTTCCACACCGGACACGCAATCTGGTTCCAGATCGCCTTCGGAGAAGCAACCCAGGTTATTCCTGGACGCTGGCACTTCCAAGAAATGCGAAAGCCGTGGTGGACCGCCCCCGGCGCGATCTGGTCGCTCCCCACCGGAGGGCTCGGCGGATGGAGATTCATCGGAGTCATCCTCGGCGCGACCTTCGGACTCTTCCTCTCAAACCTCCTCCTCAAATACAAAGTCCTCTCCCGCTCCTTCGCCGACTACGACGAGTGGCTCGCCAAGCACAACAAATCACTCGCGGAGTCCATGGAAGATAAAGAACAAGAACCCGACCACTCCGCCGCTCAAGAGTGGATCATGTATCCCTACGCCCGCCGCGAGATGGTGCGTGAGCTCGCGTTCCTCGCGCCCGTCGCGATTTTCGGATTCATCGGAGGTTGGCTCAGCGTCACCCTCGTCACCCGCATCGCCGGACAGTGGACATTCAACCCCTCAACCGGAGAGATGCTCCCCCCAGCCGAAGCCCCGCTCTGGCTCGTGATCCTCGCAGGGACCCTCGCCGGATACCTCATCGGTGGGGGAGTCGTCTGGGCCGTCCGCATCCTCGGCTCGCTCCTCTTTAACAAAGAAGCGATGGGACTCGGAGACGTCCACATGATGGCCGCCGTCGGCGCCTGCATGGGATGGATCGACGCCACCCTCGCCTTCTTCCTCGCAGCTTTCGTCGCACTTACAATCGCCGCCTTCGGACTCCTCGGGAAAGGAAAGCTCTATAGAGCAATGCCCTACGGCCCATCCCTCGCGATCGCAACACTCATCGTCCTCTTCGCCAAACCGCTTATTGAATGGGGTTTAGGCAAAATCTTCGCGATGGAAGTTCCCTTCAATCTTCCGTAACCCAAGCCCTGCAAACGACTCACAAAACGGATACAGTATCATCAGAGACCACACAACAGGTCAACCCAAAACCACGGAGCCCAATCATGATCCGATCGATCAACAAAAAACTTGGATTCACACTGCTCTCAGCAGTCATCCTCACCGCATTCACCGGCTGTAAAACCGTTTCCCAGCGTGACTACGACGCCGCGATTGAAGAAAACACCACTCTTCGTGAACGCATCGCCGCCCTCCAGTCCTCCGCTGAGCAAGCCGGGAACGCAAACCAGTCCTACATCGATCAGAACAACCAGCTCCGCAGCGAAAACCAGCGTCTTTCCGACGAACTCGCCGCGGCTCGTGCGAACCCAGTCACCGGCTTCGAGAACATCGACGGCGTAGACGTCGGTCGCCGCTCAGGTGGTGAGATCGTCGTCGGCGTCGAAGCGGACGTCCTCTTCAACTCTGGATCAGCAGACCTCCGATCAGACGCCAAAGCGACGCTTGATCGCGTCGCCGGAGTCCTCAAATCCACCTACTCCGCGAACGAAGTCCGCATCGAGGGATACACCGATACCGATAAACTGGTCAAAACCAAAGCGAAATGGCACACCAACGAGAACCTCTCCGCGGCCCGCGCCCTCGCCGTCGAGTACTACCTCGTCGGGAAAGGTGTCAATAACGATCAGGTCTACTCCGCCGCCTTCGGACCTTCCAAAGCAAAAGCGACCAAGAAGGACTCCCGGCGCGTAGAAATCGTCATTCTTGGCAACTAAATGACGATCGAAAGCAGGATCAAAGCAAACGAGCGGGGTACAATCCCGCCGCTCCGGGCTATTGGCGCAGTTGGCTAGCGCACCAGTATGACACACTGGGGGTCACAGGTTCGAGTCCTGTATAGCCCATTAAAACAAGGCCTCGCTCATTTGCGAGGCCGTCGTTTTTCCGAGAATCTCAGCGAGATCCGAGGAACAGACATCCAAATCACGCCACCTTAGCTCAGTTGATAGAGCAGCTGATTTGTAATCTGCAGGTCCTCGGTTTGAGTCCGAGAGGTGGCTATTCAAGGGCTATGATGCCCGACAAAAATGGGGCGTGTATCCAAGCGGCCAAAGGACGGGGATTGTAAATCCTCTCGCATTCGCGTTCGGTGGTTCGAATCCACCCGCGCCCATTGAACCCCAGACCCTCCGATTATCGGAGGGTCTTTCTGTATGTGAGTACAATCCCCACATTATCGAACTTCACTACATTTCTACCCAATTCTGGCCGATCCGACCTCCAGAGATCCCACCCAAAGTGATCTCCAAGGAGTCCGTCCATGGCCAGCACGCCATTCAAAGCACGCAACAGATTCTTCGCACTCAGCGCGACCAGTATCTCATCAGGAACGCTCGCGATCGTCGCGCTCCTCACCCTGATCGTTGGGGGCATGACTTATGTGACCGTCACCGAACTCCGCAAACAAGCACACCAAACCACACTCGCGGAACTCTCCAAAGCAATCGAACTCGTCGCATCACAATCTGAACTCGCACTCCAAGACAACGACCTCCCCCGAGTACGCCGCCTCCTGCTCGACACACAAGCCACCGGCTTGTACCACCGCCTCTCGATCAACTTCGCTAACAACCAGACACTCGTCTCTACAGACATCAATGAGAGCTACCGCACCACACTCCCGGATTCCTGGGGGAACCCCGCCGTGCCCTTTGAATCAAAGTCCCGTTTCAACAAGCAAATCGGTCAATTCACGCTCTCCGAACCCCTGAGAATCACGAAAGACTCCAGCGCTGTTCTCATCGCTGAGTCGATGCCGATCACGCAAGCCACCATGCTCTGGCGCTTCGAACTCGCCGCGGCGCTCACCGCACTCAGCGGCCTCGTGCTTGGAATCCTCGCGTTCCTCCAGACCCGCCAGCGTCCAGGACCGATCAACGCGATCCGCAACGCACTCGCACGCTACGCGCAAGGACAAACCGCAACCCCCGACCTCCTTGTTGCGTCCAACCTGGGACACGGCGCGGATACCTTCAACCAACTCCTCGAAGAACGCGACGAGCTGCTCGCAAAGCTCACACTCTTTGAGTGCGAGAACTCGATCGCCGCAGTCTCCGCAGACTCCTTCGGTCTCTCAAGCGTCTGCGCATCGCTCACGCAAGGCATGGTCGTCCTCGACACCAACCTCAACATCCAGTTCATCAACGGCTCCGCAGCCGCCTACCTCCGCATCGATTCCGCGACCTCGATCGGGAAGAACATCAAAGCGATCGATCCCGAGTCCATCCTCACGCCAACCGCGACAAGAGCACTCAACCCAGAGTCCCCTCGCCGTCTGACCGCAGAGATCGAGCTGGAGCAGTCCGCGACCACCCTGCGCTGCACGTTCGCCAGAATCCCTCGTGAAGACGACACGCTCTGCCTCATCTACATCGAGGACATCACCCAGCAGCGCCACGCCGACGAAGCCCTCAACAGCTTCATCGCACAAGCAACCCACGAGCTCCGCACCCCGCTGACCAATATCCGTCTGTACGCCGAAGAGGCGATCGACGCGGGGTCAGAGGACGAGGAGTTCCGCTCCAACGCGTTCAACATGATCAACTCCGAGTCACGCCGACTCGAGCGTCTCGTCTCCGACATGCTCTGCGTCTCCGAGCTCGAAGCGGGATCCATGAACATCCGCAAGGACACCGTCCGTCCAGAAGCGATGTTCGAGGAACTTGAGCGTGACTACAAACCACAGGCAGAAGCCAAAGGCATCAACCTCGTCTTCGATCTGCCACCAAAGTTCCCAACGCTCGAAGCAGACCGCGACCGCTTGGGACAAGGCATCCACAACCTCATCGGAAACGCACTCAAATACACCCCGTCCGGCGGGACCGTCACCGTCAAGGTCGAGTTCGACCCTTCAGACGCGATGACAGTCCGCATCTCTGATACCGGGATCGGGATATCCATGGAAGACCAGTCCAGAATCTTCGAACGCTTCTGCCGAGCACAAGACCAGCGCATCGAGTCCATCTCAGGGACCGGTCTCGGTCTCGCGATCACCAGTGAGATCGTCAAAATGCACGGCGGACAAATCTCCGTCGAGTCCGAACTCGATCAGGGATCAACCTTCATCCTTACTGTCCCGTCAGGCCGTTCATCAATGAAAAACGCAGCGTAAAGGAGGTCCGACATGATGGCATTTGATCAACAAACCATCGGCGCCGTGACCGTCCTCCGCCCGACCGGTCCAGTCGCCAACTCAGAAGACTCGCAGCAGTTCCAGGAACTCGCAAGCAACCTGATCAAGACCTCACTGGGACGATTCGTCATCGACGCGTCCGAGCTGTCCTACGTCGACTCCACCGGACTCGAAGCCCTCGTAGGGATCGCCGAACAACTCAACTCCTTCGGACAAGCACTCAAGGTCTGCCAGGTCGGAGAGACCCTCTCCGAGATCCTGCGCGTGACCCAGACCACCGATTCATTCGAACCATTCGAGCAGGTCCAAGACGCCGTCAGGAGCTACCGCTGATGCCGACACAGGACAGTGACAACCCAGTCATCACGACCGCCGAGAAGAAGCTCGCCGCCGAGGAACGCTACGACCAGATGATCGAGCAGTCCGCGACGCGCCCGCGTCTTGTCGGTGAGGTCCTGATCGCCGAGGGTCACCTGACCGAAGATCAACTGGAGCAAGCACTCACCGAACAACGCACCAGCGGCAAAAAGCTCGGCGAAGTCCTCGTCACCAATGGCACCGTCTCCGAATCACTCCTGCTCCACTCCCTCGCTCGATGCCTCGGGGTCAAGGGTGTCCGTTTGCGCCACGGCCTGATCGATCCGCAGCTCATCTCGCTCATCAGCCCCGACGAATGCGAGCGACTCAAAGTCCTCCCGATGTTCCGCGTCAAGGGCAAGCTCACTGTTGCGATGGCCGAACCCCAAGACCTACCCCTGGTCGACCGCCTCGCCGCAAAGACCGGCCTCCAGATCATCCCAGTCCTCGCGTTCGAGAACAACATCCTCGAATACGTCCGCAAATACTCCGCGGGCGACGTGGACATCAACGAGTTCCTCACAACCCTCTCAGAAACCGACGTCGAGGTCGTCGAGCGTGAATCGGTCGATGAAGACCCAACCACCGACCTCTCGCAGATGGTCGAGGGGTCACCAATCGTCAACCTCGTCAACGTCGCGATGCTCACCGCCGTGAAAGACGGCGCGTCCGACATCCACATCGAGCCCGACAAAGGCGGCACCCGAATCCGCTACCGCATCGACGGTACCCTACGCGATCTCATGCACTCCCCCGCCGGGATGCACTCCGCGATCGTCTCGCGTGTCAAGATCATCGGAAAGATGGACATCTCCGAAAAACGCCTCCCGCAAGAAGGCCGTGTTCGCATCATCGCCGAAGCACGCGAGATCGATCTCCGTGTCTCCAGCATCCCAACACTGCTGGGCGAAAAACTCGTGATCCGCGTCCTCGACAAGGAAAACCTCAACGTCCGCATGGAAGAGCTCGGATTCCGTCCAGAACTCCTCGAACGATTCAAAGCCACCCTGCGTCTCCCGCACGGCATGCTCCTCGTCACCGGACCTACCGGATCAGGGAAAACCACAACCCTCTACTCCGCGCTCGATCTCCTCCGCTCCCCGGAGACCAACATCGTCACAGTCGAAGACCCCGTCGAATACCAGCTCGATATGGTCAATCAGGTCCAGGTCCACGAAGCCATCGGACTCAACTTCGCCCGCACCCTGCGTTCCATCCTCCGCCAAGACCCCGACGTCATCATGATCGGTGAAATCCGCGACCAGGAAACCGCTAATGTCGCGATCCAAGCGTCGCTCACCGGCCACTCCATGCTCGCGACCCTCCACACCAATGACGCGCCAGGAGCGATCTCGCGTATGACCGACATGGGTGTCGAGCCCTACCTGCTCTCCGCAGCACTCAACGGCGTCGTCGCTCAGCGTCTGGCGCGCACCATCTGCCCAGGTTGCTCAACGAGCTACTACCCAAGCGAGCAGGTCCTCGCCGACGCGGGACTCTCCCACATGGCAGGCCGTCCATTCCGAAAAGGTGCAGGATGCTCAACCTGCCACGACACCGGATGCAAAGGCCGTATGGGGATCTACGAGTTCATGGAAGTCACCCCAGAACTCCGCCGCCTCATCTACGCCGGAGCCGCGAAGCACCAGCTCCGCTCGCTGCTCAGCTCGCAGAACCAACTCTCGCTCCGTCAGGAAGGCGTCAAGCTCGCGATCGCGCACCACACCAGTCTCGAAGAGATCCTCTCTGTCACCAAGATTGATGACGTCGAAGACGAGCCGCAAGGTCTGCAGACAGGGAGCGCCGCATGAAGTTCTCATACGAAGCATACACCAAGTCCGGCGCGCCAAAGTCAGGCACCATCGAGGCCTCCGATCAGCACGAAGCCGAGGAGAAGCTACGCAAGAAGGACCTGCTCGTCACGCAGATCGTCTCCGCAGAGAAAGCCTCCGCCAAAAAGCAAACCGTAAGCAAGTCAACAAAGTCAAAGTCCAAGATCTCCGTCAAGGTCGTCTCCGAGTTCGCCCGCGAGCTCTCGATCCTCGTCTCCACAGGCACGCCGCTGGTTGACGCAATCGAATCGCTCGAAGAGCAATCCAACTCCGATATCTGGACCACAATCCTCGTGAACCTGCGTGCACGACTCGAAGAGGGCGACTCCCTCTCAGCCGCGATGGAAGCCCAGCGAGAGGTCTTCGGACCAGTCTTCTGCTCACTCGCAGCAGCGGGGGAGTCCGGCGGCAACCTCGACGTCATGCTCAACCGAGTCAGCAAGCTACTGCGCCAAGAAGCCAAAATCCGCGCCAACATCGCCGGCGCAATGATGTACCCAATCCTCCTCACCGGCATCTCGATCGTCGTCCTTGCGGTAATGCTCTGCGTCGTCCTCCCACGATTCGCAGGACTCTTCGAGTCAATCGACTCGCCACTCCCCGCAACGACCAAGTTCCTCATGTTCCTCTCGACCTTCCTGCGCACTTACTGGTGGGCCGTCATCCCAGGCGCCGCCGTCGCGATCTCCGGAGCGGTGTACTGGGCAAGAAGCAACGCCGGGAAAGCACTCACCGAGAGCACCCTGCTCAAAGTCCCCGTGCTCGGGAAAACCATCTGCTCAATCCAGACCGCACGCATCTTCCGCGTGCTTGGTCTGCTCATCGAATCCAAGGTCCCGATCCTCGAATCCATCGAGCTCACGCGCCGCTCGGTCAGCAACACACTTTACAAAAATCTCCTCACCAAAGCCGAGGAAGCCGTGACCATCGGTGAATCCGTCTCCATCGCCCTCGCATCCGACGGCCTCATCGTCGCAAGCGCCGTCGAAGCGGTCAAAAACGCCGAACAGTCAGGCCGAATGGGTCCCGTGATGATCCAACTCGCCGACTATCTCGATGAAGAGAACGAGACAGTCATCAAGTCCATCTCTTCACTCATCGAACCGCTCATCATGATCGGACTGGGTCTGATGGTTGGATTTATCGCCGTGAGCATGTTCCTCCCACTCTTCGATCTCACAGCCAGCGCGGGGGTTCAGTAATGCCTAGAAAGAGCCACACAACCCCGATCGGGATCGACTTCGACTATAACGAGTTCCGCGCCGTCCAATTCGGCTCAGCAAGCAGCCCGATGCCCAAAGCCATCGCGACCATCCCGCGATCCGGATCACGCAAACTCACCCCGACCCCAGATGAACTCGAAGACCTCGCACGATCACTCAACCAGCGTGGATTCAGCGGTAACCGCGTGTCCATCGCTGTACCCAAGTCATCCGCATCATTCCACATCCTCGATCTACCACCAGAAGGCTCCGGAGCACCGATCAGCAGACTCGCGCTCCTCGAAGCTCAGCGATCCGGCGCGCACAAAACCAGTGATCTCCAAATCGGATACTGGACACAGCCCAAGCAAGAGGGATCGAGCAACCGCCACTCACCCTACTACACCGTTGCGTGCCAAGCAGAGCCCCTCAACGAGCTGCTCGACAACTTTGAAGCCGCACAGTTCATGCCCATCAAAGTCGAACCGATCGAGACCGCGATCACCCGGACCGCGTGCCTCAACGACCAGTTCACCGATGACGCGATCCACAGCATCATCGAGATCGGATGGGACGAGTCGTGGGCGATCATCACCCTCGGATCAACCCCTGTCTACACACGCCAGATCGATGTCGGCGCATCACGCATCCGCAGGACCCTCATCGACGACCACGCGATGCCCGCAGACTCGATCCTCACCATCTTCGGCAACCAAAGACGCAGCACCGATCCCGACTCCCGCTTCGAGCGGATCATGACCACCGTGCTCTCGCCGCTGCTGGCGCTGATCGTCGATCAGCTCGACACCGCGCTCACCTACGTCTCCCAGCAGCACCGATTCGCCCCATTCGGGATGGTCATGCGCTCCGGATACTTCGTCAATGAAGACCAAACCGCGTTCGCGATCGCCCAAAGAACAGGCATGCCCACCCTCCCGCTGGAACTCATGCCGCAGAATCAACTGGAGATCGATCCGAACATCAGCAAGTTTGAGTACCTCCACTCGCCGCGTCTCAACATTGCCGCGGGACTCGCGAGAGGGGCCGCCGCATGAGATACGTCCCCTCTCCAAACCTGCTCCCGCTCACCAGAATCCGCGAGCGCAAACGCGACCACGCGTTCAAGCTCTGGATCTACACCCTGATCGCCCTCGTGATCCTGGGGGTCATCCCCTCAGCATTGATGAGTGTGCACCTCCGCGCTGCCAAACCAGAGAACACCGAGCACATCACGCGATTTGTCAACGACCTCAACGAGCTCCAAGCAACCCTCCCGAAGCTCAAAAAACAAGTCGCCGAGCTCGAATCCGCATCCAAAGCTCAGGAACTCGCCAAGCTCCGTATCCAGTGGAACACCGTGCTCAATCAGCTCGCCAAGCTGACCACGGAGAACATTCGCATCCATTCCTTCGATGCCTCGATCAATAGACAAGCACAAGCCCACTCGATCAATATCAGCATCCAGATCCATTCCAAGACACTCTCGCAGGCGCGTGAGTTCCTCGTGATCCTCGAATCGTCCGAACTCTTCGATTCCCTCACCATGGCTGATTCGCGCAGAACCTCCTCGGACCCAAGCTCCCCGATCAACTCGACCATCAACGCCGTGATCATCGCCGAGCAACCACCGGAGGCCAAGCCATGAAATCGCTCCTCGCTTCCGCCACACCAACGCAGGTCCACCTCGCCGGCGCCGCGATCGCCTTAACCATGATCGCCGGGAGTGGGTACGCGCTGTACTCCTCTTGGGAAGCACAACAATCCGGGATCGAGTCCTCGCAGCTCGAACTCACCCAGGTCAGCGCCCAGCTCTCAGACACCCAAAGAGAACGCGGGAAACTGGTTAATCAGATCTCCGATCTTGAGCTCGTCGTCCAGCAGCGCGAGTCGTTCGAGATCATCACCAACATCAACCAGCTCGCCGTGAAGCTCGTCGCCCTCGCTGAGTCCCAAGGACTCGAGCTCGAGCAGTTCGAGCCCGCCGACCAGACCACAACCAACGGCTTGCCCACCCAAGAGATCTCCATCCAGGTCACCGCGTCCTTCGTATCCATCCAAACCTGGCTCGATCAGCTCCAAGAACGCATGCCCGATATCCATGTCGAGGCCCTCTCCATCCGTTCAAACACCGCCGCGCCAGGGATGGTCAGCACAAATATTCGTCTCAACTGGTATATCCCGGAAGACGCCGAAGCGAAGCCATAAATCTTTGGTGCTTTCGTTTGCTCCCCCGCGTTTTGTATTTTCCTCTATATACATGGGACTCACCACAGAACGCAAAATCTTTCTCGGCCTTGCTCTGGTCGCCGGTGCTTCACTGGTTGTCGATCAAGCCATCCTCTCACCAAGCAGCGCCGGCGCCGCCTCTCTTGATGTCAATCAAGTCAGCGCGATGCCAAGCGAGCCCGCTCTGGCAGCGATCGCCAAACCGATCACCAAGTCGGTCAGCGAGATCCTCAACGAGCGCCTGAGCAAAGCCAGCAACGACACCGGGAACACCGAGCTCAACGCTCAGGTCGCTGAGATTCAGCGGATGTTCGCTCCGCTGATCAAGCCCCAGCCCAAGCCGGTGTCTCCTCAGCCGAACATCCCGACCCAGACCGAGGTCGAGCCAACGATCCCTACGCAAGCCATCCCGACCAACATGCCATCGCTCTCAGCAGTGATGCCTTCGCAGTCAGGACACTCCGGCGCGATCCTCAACGGCACCCTGTACAAAGTGGGGGACACAACCCCCGAAGGTTATCGGCTGCTCAAAGTCAACCAACGCCAAGCTCTCGTAGAGTATAACACCCAGCAATTCTGGCTAACTCTCCCAGCTTTTCAAGACTAACTCGCCCAACCCATACAACCCGACCCAAGCGTCTCAGGTTCTATCCAATGAGTCAGTTTGCAAGTCAACTCACCACCGAACTTCGTCGATCTCCTTGGTACACATCAAACGCTTGCAAACGCAAGTGAAGGAGAACAAGCATGCAAGCAACTGCACCAATCACCAAGGCCAACCGTCGCGCCTTCAGCCTCATCGAACTCGTTATCGTGGTCGTGATCATCGGGATCATCGGCGCTATCGCTATCCCACGCATGAGCCGTGGTGCAGCAGGTGCAGCCGATTCCAGCCTCGTCGCTGATCTCGCAGTCCTCCGCAGCGCGATCGACCTCTACAAGGCAGAGCACGGCGGAACCCTCCCAGCATTCGCAACCTTCGAAGCTCAGATGACCACCTACACCAGCGACGCCGGCGCCGCAAACGCAACCAAGTCGTCCACCTACTACCTCGGACCATACCTCCGCGAGCTCCCAACCCTCAAGGTCGGCTCCAACAAGGGACAGTCCGCACTCGTCGCAACACAAGGCGGCACCACCGCCGGCTGGGTGTACGACGAAACCACCGGCGCCATCAGCGCCAACCTCCCAGGCACCGAAGTCGATGTCCGCGGCGTGCAGTACAACAACTACTAAGCAGCCCGACACCGTTTGATGACTCACACGCGCCCCGGTCTGCACACGCAGGCCGGGGCGTTCCCGATTCAGGAGTTCGCGATGCACAACCAATCCCACGCACAGCGCAACGGATTCTCGCTCATTGAGCTCGTCATCGTCGTCTCCATCATGGCCGTCGTCGCCGCGATCGCCGTCCCCAGGTTCACCGACGCCTCCTCGGGACGAAGACTCCAAGCCGCCAAGAACGCGATCATCCACGACATCGAGCGTGCCAAGATCCGCGCCAGAGCGACCTCCACCAACCACGTAATCCAGTTCTACCCAGATCGCGAGACCTACATCATCACCGAAGGCGACACCGTCTCAGAGGACGCGATCATCCTCGCTCGCAACCTCAGCGACGAACCCCTCAATATCCAGATCCAAGCCACCAACCTCAGCGGCGACAACAACGCCACCATCACGCCCTACGGCGATCTCACCCCAGGTGTCCGGATCAGAATCACCGACGGATCCAACTTCATCAACGTGGACTTCCCCGGCATCTCAACTTCCAGAACCCCGCCTGTCGTCGAGGTCACCCAAGAAGATGTCAAAGGCCTCGATCTCGTAGGAGGAATTCTCGATGCACTCGGTCTCTAAACACACCCGACGTTCAGCGTTCACCCTGATCGAGACCATCATCAGTATCTCCGTGATGTCCGTCCTCTTCCTCGGACTCTCCGGAGCCGTCGTCATCGGCTCAAAGGCAATCCCCTCCTCAGTCGATACCGGCACTCATGACCAGCAGATCATCGACACGATGAACCGATTCCGCGATGAGCTCCGCCAAGCGGCAACAATTGACTACCGCTCCGCCGCAGGAGGTGTGCAGTTCATCCTCACGCTGAACGATTCAGGCGCCCTCGGTGCACCCACAACCGTCACCTACCTCTACCAAAACGCGAATCAAACACTCAGCCGAGAGGCAGACTCCGGGACCGCTGAAGACCTCGTGACATCACTCACCGACGTCGAATCAAGTCTCCTCATGGACGACAAACAGATCAGAGCGATCATCTTCCGATTCGTTGCCGATGACTCCCTCCAACTCCACTATGAAACACACATCACCCTCCCCAACAAGCCGGAGCTGCTCTAATGGTGAACCAATACACAACCCGTAGAGCGATCACCCTCGCCGAGACCGTCGTCTCGACGCTCATCATCGGATTCGTCCTCGTCTCGACGCTCCAAATCGTCGCGCCGATCTCCCGATCCGGCACCCACCACGCCAACAAACTGGTCGCGACCAACCTCGCCAACGAACTTGCCGAAGAGATCGCAACCAAGCTCTTTACCGATCCGGACGAAGACGTCCCCGACTTCCTCGGCACAGACACCGGAGAGCGTCCCGCTGTCCGCGCTGACTTCGACGACGTCGACGACTTCCAATCCTGGTCCTCCTCCCCTCCAGTCAACAGTCTCAACGAGTCCTACACCAACCTCTCAGGATGGACTAGATCGGTCAAGATCATTCATGTCCTCGTCGCTGATCCAACCACCGAATCCCCGACAAACACAGGACTCAAACAAATCACGATCACCGTATCCAAAGACTCCACCCAACTCGCGCAGATCAGCATCCTGCAGTCCCAAACCGCAGACCTGCTCGGATTCATCTCCATCGCAACCGCACCGGAGGATTCAAAGTGAGCCCATCACCCATCAACCACAACAACCGCGGCTCCGTCTACCTCGTCACCCTCATCACCGTCGCCGCAATCGCCTCGATGGTCATGATCGGAGTCACACTCCGCTCCGCGACAAACTCGAAATCCAACCTGATCGATGAGATGTCCCAGTCCAACACCGACATCCTCAACGCGACCCAGCTCACCCTCCAAACCGTCTACGCCGATCCGACATGGAACAAAACAGCCCAATCAGGGGTCGCCCTCCCAAAGCAAACCATCAACGGCGTCACCTACGACACAAAGGTCAAAGACGCCGACACAAACTCCAAGCCGACAGACACCACAACCAACTACCGCCTCATCTTGAGCGCCAAGCAGGACTCTGTTAAGCATACCGCACATCTCACCATAAATCATGAAGGCATGGACTACGCCGCGTATGTAGAGTCACTCAGCGCGGAGTTCTATTGGCCGCTCACCGAACCAGAGAAGGCATCCAAGGCTGTCGATTACATCAGGGACCACAACGGGAACTACCTCGATGCCAACGCCGGAGCCGGCACCAACGACCAAGGTGCTCCAGTCCCAGTGTTCAATAACAGCTCCGACCAGGTCTCCGTATCGTGGAACAGCGTCTTCCAGCAAGGCCGTGGATCACTGTCCTGCTGGATCAAGTTCACCGGACCCACCAGAGACTACAGATTCCATCCATTCATCGGCATGAACTACGAATCCGGAGGCCACCCGACCCTGAACATCGCCATCTTCAACGGCGCCGTCTGGGCCTACACCTGCGAGGACGGCACCTATTCCGTCGGAGACATCGCATTCACCGGATTCGACGCCGTCACCCCAGATAACTGGCACCACATCACCATCGTCTGGGGAGATAGCACTGACGGCTTAATGGTATTTGTCGATGGATCGCTCGAGGGACAAAACAAATCAAATACCGACGGAGTTGATACCGAAATAGCTGTCTTTGGAGGAGAGCAACCGCTATTCCTCGGCTCAGGATACGACTTCGGCGACGGCGGTACCCCAAGAAAGGGATTCCTCGGATCAGTCGCGCACGTCGTGTACTTTGACAACAATCTAACGCCTACAGAAGTTGAAGACCTCGCTGCGACCATCCCCGACGAACTGTTCTTCTCGATCGTCGAAGGCTCGTGGGCCACCGTCTACCAGGATTAACTCAGTTGAGATCGTTCAAAGAGCATGCGTGATCACGCCGCGCTGCGGATGTCCTGCGCCGCGTGATCCCGAACCGCCTCGTCGTAGCCCGTGAAGTCGAGCTGCAAGAACAGCTCCGCAAGCCGCGGCTCAAACTGCGATCCCGAGCACCGCTCGATCTCCGCAAGCACCTTCTCGCGAGGCATCGCCGAGCGATACGCACGATTCGAGCTCATCGCATCAAACGTGTCCGCAAGCGCCAAGATCCGACCAAGCTCAGGGATGTCCTCCCCAGCAAGCCCGTGCGGATACCCGCGACCGTCCCAGCGCTCGTGGTGGTGCATCACCCCAGGAATAATGTCCTGAAGACTCGGCAGGTCCTTGAGCATGTCCGCGCCAATCTCCGGATGCAGCTTGATCTTCGCAAACTCCTCATCCGTCAAGCGGCCGTTCTTGCACAGCACCGCCTCAGGGACACCGATCTTCCCGACGTCGTGCAGAATCCCGCACAAACGGACCCGCTTCGCGTCCTCGACCGAGTACCCCGATGCGATCGCGAGCTGCTCCGAGAGCATCGCAACACGATCGGAGTGGCCGCGTGTGTATCGATCCTTCGCATCAATCGCGCCAGAGAGCGCTCGGACCGTGCCCACAAACGCTCTGCGTTGTTCTTCATACAACCGCGTGTTCTCAAGAAACGCTGAGAAGATCCCCGCGATCGAGTCGATGGTCTTGGTGTCGTGCGATGACACATACGAGTCATCGCCCTGCTTCCCGCCCATGACGAGCCAGCCATACTTATGCCCGTACGCCTGGACCGGATGGATCATCACCTGCGGATCGAGCTCTTCAAAGATCCCCTCTGCCGGATAGACCGCGGTCTTATCCGCGACCGCGATCGGTTCGAGCTGCAAGAGATTCTGAATCTCACCCCGCAACGAGGGTTCATCAAAGTCGATGTCGCCGTACTGGTGAAACTTGCTCTCGAGAAGCGTCTCGCCTTCCTCAGTATTCACAAGGAACGAAGCCCACTCATACCCGATTGTCACCGAGATCATCTGCAGCGTCTGATGGATGTACGCAGCCGGATCAGCAACCATCCCCATGTCCCGCCCGAGCATGTGCAGTGCTGTCACCGTCTCATACGATTCGGTCAGCTGATCCGCATAGCTCTCAATCATCGCGTCGGAGTTGCGAGCCCCATCAAGGTCCTTGTGCATCCAGTTCATCAGTTTGTTGAGCTCATCACTCAGCGAATCCCATGGACGGATCATCCCGGAAATCTTGTGCCGAACCGACGCCTGCGTGAGCGGATCACCAGAGAACCCATCGTTGAGTAGGTCAGATTTAAGGATGTCCTGCGTGAACGCGATCATCAAGCTAAAGCCCGTACGCCGCCCGTGATGCTCGATGACAAAGGGATACAGCCGCATCCCAGTCGTTGCCTCGATCATCCGAGGCGTATCCATCGTCGCCCACATCTCAGCACACTCGATGATCTGCTGGCGAACCGCTTTACTCAGCAGCCAAAGCTTCACCGGCCCCCTGCACGCCGGATCAGATACCGGCATCCCATTGATATCGACACACCACTCCACAAGCCCAAGATCAGCGCACCGCTGCTTGAAAACAACAGGAATCTCAGGGGTATGCTCATCGATCAGTTCGAGTCTCATGCGCACCTCCCGAGTTCATCGTCTGACTCCGAAAGCGTCTTGCCGATCAGATCAACAAGCGCCTTGGTCCCGAAAGGCTTGCTCAGAAGAGCACGGATATTCCCAAGCTCCTTGATCTGCTCCTCGATCGCAAAGCCGCGAGCCGAGAGCATAATCACCGGAGTATCTTTCATCTTCTCGCTCCCCCACAAGCGAGTCGCCATATCAATCCCGCTCATGTAAGGCATCTGAAGATCAGTCACCACAAGATCAGGCTCGACCTGATGAATCAGCTCCAGCCCCTGCTGTCCGTCCATCGCCGTATGCACCTCATACCCAAGCTGAGTGAGCTTCCGCGCCACCATATGAGTAATGTGCGGCTCATCATCGACAAGCACCACACGTGCGACATATCCATTCGAGTTCATAGCGTTCGACATAGGTGTACCTCAGCACCCATATCGACCCGAAAACTCACCGGATTCTGTTCAACTGGACAAACCCATCCCAATCATGCATCAGGTGGGGGGAGACGCAAATATCGGACCAAGCGCCGAGTCCCAATAATGAACGGCACCGTATCAATCAATGCCGCAATCAGCTTGAACGCATACCCGGTCCCAATGAACACCAGCAGCTGCAACCAAATCCCCTGATCAGGATCAATCGGTAGCGCCTTCGCATAGAAGTGCGTGATCAGAATCACCGCCGCCGTATCAACCAGCTGACTCACAAGCGTCGACCCATTGTTCCGGATCCAAAGATGCTTCCCGCGCGTCAAGCGTTTCCAGAAGTGGAACACCTGCACGTCCACAAGCTGAGCCACCAGATACGCCACCATCGATGCGGTCACCGCTCCGAACGCCAGCGCCCGGACCTCATAAAACACCGGCACCCGACCCGCCGCATCAACCGCAAGATTCCCGTCAGCCCCGACCGACTCAAACCCCGGAAGCGCCCCGCCTACCCAAAGAATAAACACGACCCACAGGTTCAAGATCAGTCCGACCCACACCACTGCGTTCGCTCGCCGTCTCCCGTACAACTCAGAAATAAAGTCCGTGCACAAAAACGTCAACGGATACGGCAGCACACCCACAGCAACCGCAAAGACCGTGCTCCCCTCAATCCCATGATCAAAGTCGATCTCAAAGAGCTTAATAAACCGAGTGATCCCCAGAATATTGAGCATCGCCAGCGTGCCCAGAAAGAGCCCCGACAGCAGCAGAAACAGCCGTTCCCGCCGTCTGTGCAACTCGTGCTCAGTCAACTCATCAAGACCCTCATACCGATACTGTTCACTAGGCAATGGCCCATGAAGATGCTGCATGGAGCGAGGATAGCAGACCGACGCCCTCGTTGCCCAAAAACGCCCATTTCCTCCCCGAACTGTGATACCATCCCTCTATGACGACCCAAACCGAAAACCCGCCAGCGACCTCCGAAATCAAGCCGCTCTCGTCCTCCACGCGAGCCGCCCTCGAAGCGGTCCTGATGACCGCCGATCGCGCCCTCAAAGCCCAAGCGATCATCGACCCGCTCAATCTGCTCGAATCCACAGCGGACCCAATCACTCAGGAATCCCTCGACGCCGCGATCGACGCGCTCAACGAGGACTACGAATCTACCAACCGCTCCTTCCGCATCGAGCGCGTCGCCGCCGGATACCGGATCATGACCCTCCCCGAGTTCGCGCCTGTCGTAGCCGCGATGCACCGAGCCCGCGCCGGAACACGCCTGACTCGCACCCAGCTCGAAACCCTCTCCATCATCGCGTACCGCCAGCCCGTCACCCGCGCCGAGCTCGAGAACATCCGTGGAGTCGCATGCGGCGACATCGTCCGCGCCCTCATGGACCGCGGACTCGTCAAAATCACCGGACGAGCAGAAGTCCTCGGACGCCCGATGCTCTACGGCACAACCCCTCGATTCCTCGACACCTTCGGACTCGCCAACCTCAAAGACCTCCCCAAACCCGAAGAACTCCTCCCATCAATGGAACAGAACACCTCGAACTAACGCATAGTCATCAGAACCACGGAAGGTCACAGTCAATGCAACTCGCCAAATCAATCCTCATCCTCATCGCCTCACTCTCCCTCACCGCCTGCGGCTCTTCCAAATACTTAGGCAAAGTCGTCCCCGGATCAGTCGGACGACCCATCATCGTCTCCGCATCCGACGACCGCATCAACAACGACGTTGGCATCGAAGGTCTCGAGCTCACCCTCTACAACGAAGCACGCTCCGGACAAGCCCCCGTCCAGCTCACCAAAACCACCACCGGCGAAGACGGCCGCTTCACATTCACACTGCCCGCAAAGAAAACACCGAGAGGCACCGTCACCGTCCGCGTGACCGGAGACAGCATCTACTCCGCACGCTCCAAGACCTACCTCCCAAGAAACGGCCAGTTCATGCTCTTCACCGTGGTCACCAGAGAAGCCCAAACAGAGTAACCCTTACACCAAGCAACGAACAGCCCTCGATCCGGTAAACCATTCCATGTCCAGTCTGAGAGTCAGTCCCGTCCGAGCAACAAAGCGCCGACAGACCAGCACCTCAACTCATGGACACGCCCACATCAACAGATCCTCCTCGCTCACGCTCCCCGGATTCCTCTTCGTCTTCGTCACCCTCTTCCTCGCCCTCGGCGCGATCAACGGCCAGAACAATCTCTTGTTCTGGCTCTTCGGATTCTCCATCGCTTCACTCATCGTCTCCGGAATCATCACCGGAAACGCATTGATGCACATCCGCATCACCGCAAACCATGAAGACCACGCGCAAGCCGGCAAGCCCCTCAGCCTGCGATATTCACTCATCAACACCTCGCGCCTGCTCCCAAACTTCGCCCTCGAAGTCCATGAGCTCGACATCCCAAACCAAACCAAGCACGAGCCCGCCGCGGTCCTCCACATCCGCCCATCCGCACGCGCCACCTGCAAGTCCACCCTCACCCCGCTCACCCGCGGCTACATGGAACTCGCAAAGATCCGAGTCCGCACCCGCTTCCCCTTCGGACTCTTCACCAAAGCCGTCTACTTCGAGATCCCCAGAAAGATCCTCGTCTATCCCAAACAGATCGAGATCGATCAGACCACGCTCGACGACATGACCACCAATGACACGTCCTCGCACCGCTCGATCAACCGCCGCGGCGCCGGACTCGACTACTTCGCTCTCCGCCAGTACCAGCCGGGAGATCCAATCAAAACCATCGCCTGGAAACGCTCCGCGCGATCCTCAGACCTCCTCGTCACCGAGTTCCCTGACCCGACCACCGATCAGCTCCACATCCGTCTCGCCCCGCCGAGCGATCAAACCAACGAAGCCCAGTTCGAGACCGCGATTTCTCTCGCCTACTCCATCCTCATTTCCGCCGCCCCATCAACGCGACTCGGTCTCTCAATCCCGTGGGCCGCGATCGACATCCACCCATCGCGTGGCAAAGCCCACCTCGCGCGCTGCTCGCGAGCGCTCGCGCTGCTCGCCCAAACCAGTACACCACGCCATCACTCCATCCCGCGTGTCTCGCGCAGCACCATCGTCCTCGCCTACGAGCGCAGCGACGACTCCGTCGCGGACATGTACGCCCAGGACTACATCAAGGAACCCACCCCATGAGTTCCAGCGATACGTCCAAATTGATCCGCACCTACCACAGGTCGCTCCTCCTCACAATGCTCGGATCGGTCATCGTCTTCGCGATCGCCGACCTCAGCCCCTCCTTCTTCATCATCGGATTCACCGGATCACTCATCGGATACTGGTACGCTTCGCAGGGACCATCGAGCATCTCCCGTCTCGCGATCAACGCCCTCCTCACCGTCGTCGTCGTGCTCGGAGTCACCAACGCACTCCGAGGAAACTTCTCCGTCAGCACCTTCGCGTTCTTTTCGCTCCTGCTGCTCATCCTCAAACTCTTCGATCTCCGCACCCCCCGAGATCATGGCCAGATCCTCGTCCTTTCCCTCGGACTCCTCATCGCCGCCGCGCTGACTTCAAGCTCGATGCCAACAGGGATCGGTGTCCTCATCATGGGATTTGTCTTCATCCGTTCAATGATGTACTTCCGGATCTTCGCCCTCGCCGTCCGTCCAAGTGCCACCATCCACAACAAACCACGCGCCTTCACCGACATCCGATCCATCCAAACCGTCACCGGCTTCGTCTGCTCGATCGTTGCTCTCCTCATCTTCCTGGCGATGCCCCGATCACTCGGAGGCAACGCCTTCGGACAGTGGGGCGACACAAGCGTTCAACTCACCTCCGGATTTGCCGACGATGTCCAGCTCGGACGACCCGGACGCATCACCACCTCCTCCAAACCAGTCCTCCGCCTCGCCGTCACCGATCGCAACGACCAACCCATGGGTTCTGATAGCTCGCGAGCGATCTATCTCCGCGGCTCCGTCCTCACCCAGTACGAAGCCGGCCGTTGGGTCTCCCACGAAGACCAGAGCATCCCAACCACCTTCCGCACCCGCATCGTGGACCCCGATCGCTCCATCCCCCTCGTCTCCGACACCTCCCGCGCCGAGTGGACCCAGGAATACCACATCACCTTCGATCACCCCGACCAGAACTACGGCTACCTCTTCACCCCCTGGAAACCACTCGAACTCAAAACCCTCATCGCACGATCACGCATCGGGATCGACCCCGAAACCCGCATGATCCTGCTCGCCAACCAGCCCGTCAACTCGTACCGAGTCCGCACCTCAAATCCAGAGCTCCAGCAGTTCGAGGTCATCCCAGACGCCGCGCCACCCCGCGCCTCGCAAGCCGGAGTCACACCAGAACTCAAAGCACTGGCATCCCAGATCCTCACCAGCGCCTCGATCGACCCTGACCCACAGACGCGACCAAGAACCCAAGACATCCAAGCCGTCCGCGCGATCGAGACCCACCTCCGCACCCAGTACCGCTACACCCTCGTCTCCGAACCCGTCCCCTCAGGCAAAGACGCGACCGAATGGTTCCTCTTTGATCGCAAAGAAGGCCACTGCGAGTACTACGCCTCCGCGCTCACGCTTCTCTCGCGTTCAGTCGGAATCCCAGCCCGCGTCATCACCGGATACGTTGCCGCAGAGTACAACGACGTCACCGGCACCTATACCGTCCGCGAGTCCAACGCCCACGCGTGGGTCGAAGCGATGGTCGCCCCCAACTTCTGGCGCACCTTCGACGGCACCCCCCAAGCGGACTTCCACGATATCCATGAACCGGACCCCACCCTCTTCCGCTCGATCGCCAAATTCTACGAAGCGATCGAGCACGCCTGGATCACCGCCGTCATCGGATACGACTCCGACACACGCAGCGCCGTCTTCGGAGACATGGACCCGAACCTCGGACTCAGCAACGTCGCCAACACCCTCCAGAACAGACTCGCCGCCGGACGCACCCAGCTCATCCGCAAGGCCCTCATCACCTCAGGGATGATCTTCTCCATCACCATGCTCGCCGGACTTGCCTTCATCTTCCTACTCAACCTCCCAGCCTTCCAATCCATCCGAAACAAACTCAAATCCATCCTCTCATTCAAACTCCTCCGCTCATCCCCAAAGAATCTCGACCACCACACCTCCCAGCAGCTCATCAAAGCCGTCCACTCCCAGCTCGACTCTCTCGATGCCCCCTGTCCCCAAGGACTCCCGCTTAGGTCCCACCTCTCATCCATCAAGCCAAGCGAGGACGCCCCGATGTGGTCGCTGCTGAGCGAAGCCACCGACCTCCTCTACAGCCAGGAGTTCAAGCCCAACCCCGACGCCGGATTCGTGGACCGCGCCAGAGCCCTCATCACCCAGCTCCGATAACAAGCCGTTGACTGAAACCATCGGTTTAGATCAACCACGACCTATATCCATCCGATCCCCGAAGTATCCAAATACGAAACGAGGATCATCATGCCCGCAAACCGTTCGAAGACAGACCGTTGGCGCCAGTCCCTTGAGAAGATCAAATCCCGAGGCGGAGGCCTTGAGTTCACCGTCAACTCAGGTGATTCATCCTCCGAAGACCCAAGCAAGAACCTCATCTGGCGCGTCCGACTCCTCGACTTCGACGACCAAACGCTCACCCTCGAGCACCCCGGCGCGATGGGCCTCTCCTTTCACATCGATGACAACACCCCCCTCATCGGGATCCTCTCCGTCGGACAAAACCGCTGGATGTTCCACACCAACGTCATCACTTCAACCACCCAATCCGATCGCAGCGGTCAGCAGAAAGTCCTCAAGGTAACCATGCCGGACAAGGTTGAACGCTGCATGCGTCGCAACTTCAACCGCACCTCGACCGCGCAGGTCAACCTCCCAACCGTCAACGTTTGGCCGCTCCTGAATCAATCCTCCGCAGCTCCTGTAGAGATCGCCAACCGCATGATGATGCAGCAGCTCCGCGAGCAGTCCAAGACCGCGACCGAGTCCTTTGATCCCCAAATGCTCCCAGAAGTGGGACCACGCTTTGAAGCCAAGCTCGCCAACATCGGTGGTGGTGGGGTCGGACTCATCGTGGACAAAGAGAACCGATCGAACCTCGACTCCGTCCAGCTGTTCTGGCTCTCGATCAATCTCCTCCCAGCCGTCCCCGCGCCCCTCGTCATGGTCGCACGCATGGCACACACCCACCTCGACTCCCAGCAGAACACCTACGCCGGACTCGCCTTCGACTTCTCCCAGTCCTCGAGCCACCGCGACTTCGTCATCCGCGAGATCGACACCTTCATTCGTCACTCGCAGATCGGTTCACGCAAAGCCGCGTAAACCATCTCCATGCCAGCCACGAAAAAACCCGCACTTGTGCGGGTCTTTTTTTGTGCTATATGAATCGCAATCAAGGACGATGGAACTGTGGCTTCTCAGTCACAAACACCGTCGCGTCACCGTTCTCGGAATGCAGCGAGATCGCGTTGGTCCCGTCGTTCCAGATCCCAGTCCACTTCCCGCGCTGAGGCATCGAGTGGTCCACGTATCCGTACCGCGAGGTAAACGACGCGCTCCCGCGCGGAGCCGACAGATCAAACACACCCGTGTTGTCCGGAGACGCAACCAGATGCACATCCCCCTTGCTGGTGTACGCCATGATCTCCTCGATCGGCTTCTCACCCGAGCGGATCCAGATGTCCCCGCCCTCAGTGAACTCATCGCCGTTGCGGACCTCGACTGACCCGCTCACGCCGGTGATCTTGATATGACCGTTGCTCGTCGTCACCTTCGCCCCGTCACAGCGCGGGATCGAGATCAGCACATCAATCGGAGGCCGGAAGCCCTCGATCGACAGATCGGTAGGCCGGATAACCAGCGTCCCGTACTGATTGAGCGACTCATCAGGAACGACATACTCCGCAGTGAAGTAATCACCCGTCGCATCGAACTCGATGCCCTGCTTCGCCATCCGGAAGCGGAGCCAGCGTTCCTTGCGGACGCGGAACTCGACAAACGCCTTCTCGTGCCTGGAGTGCGAGCGGATCTCAACATTCCCGCTCGGATTCTCGATATCCACAGCAGTGAACTGCCCGATGGTCATCGGGATCCCGTTGATTTCTACGCTATGAGCGAGCTTTTTCGCCTGGATGCGTGCCTGGATGCCACCCATCCGCTTCCGCTCCTTGCAGCCACCCGTGCCCGCGATCAACCCCACAGACAGCCCCGCCCCAAGCAGCAATGCCATGGTGCGCGAGCTGATAATCCGTGGGAAACGTCGATTCGAATGCATGATCCATACTCCAAAGGCCTGTGGTGACCAGTATTCTATGTTTTTGAGCCCGTCCAGTTCGCCACGAGCACCAAAGAACTTGCTAAGATAGTCATAAGTCGTCAAGCCGGACACCCGACTCGACACAAACATACCCAAAACCGCCCGTTTGAGCCAATAAGGTCGGCCCAATCGGATGTCTAAGAGATCATCGGCAACCAACACCGGTTCCGTTCAGTACAGATAGCGAACTCCACAACCCAACCCATTCGACGTTCCAAAGTTTCCGTTCAACAAAGCAACAGAAGTCACTCCAAAACTCCCCATCCAATCAACAAATCCAGTGACACGCATCTGACACCCTCCACAGACACCCGATCTCCGATCAAACCAATACGCCCAGACGAGCCTCACCGCCGATAACCGGATGATCCGACATCATCCAAAGGCACGGAGCCGCTCGTGGAACCAACAACCCCTCTCCACACCCTCGCCCAAGCGACGTCTGGATTCAGCACACCCACGCTGATCATCATCGCCGCCGCCGCTGTCATCATCGGAGCCGTCGCGGGATTCATCCTCGCGCCCATGATCGCGACCAAGAAACTCCACGCGATCAAGTCCGAGACCAACCAGCTCACCAAACGCGCCGAGGAAGACGCCAAGACCGCCGCCGAGAAAGTCCTCCTCGATGCCGAGCGCAAAGCCCTCGAACGCAAGGAAGAAGCGGACAAAGAACTCGAAGCCGCCCGCGCCGAGCTCCGCGAATCCGAGCGACGCCTCGCCAAGCGTGAGGACCTCGTAGACCGCAAGGACGAGACCCTCTCCTCCAAAGAGCAATCCCTCGAGTCCCGCTCCGAGAAGCTCGAATCCCGCAAAGAAAAGCTCGACAACCGAGAAGCGGAGCTCGAATCCCTGCTCGAGAAGCAGCAAAAAGAACTCGAACGCGTCTCCCAGCTCGACCGCAACCAAGCCAAAGAGATGCTCCTCGAACGCGTCGCCGACAAGACCCGCGCCGAGATGGGCAAGGTCACCCGCGAGATCGTCGAAGACGCCGAGGACGACGCGAAGGACAAAGCACGCGAGATCCTCATCAACGCGATCCAGCGATACGCCAACGAGCACGCCTCTGAAGCCACCGTCCGCACCGTTGCGATCCCCTCCGACGACATGAAAGGCCGAATCATCGGCCGCGAGGGACGCAACATCCGCGCCTTCGAGAAAGCCACCGGCGCCGACATCATCGTGGACGACACCCCCGGAGTCATCGTCGTCTCCTGCTTCGACAAGGTCCGCCAAGCGATCGCCGTCCAAGCCCTCGAGCGCCTCATCACCGACGGGCGAATGCACCCATCACGCATCGAAGAGGTCACCGAAAAAGTCCGCTCCGAGATCAACGAGAAAGTCATCAAAGCCGGGAAAGACGCCGCACAAGAACTCAAACTCAAAGGCTTCCACCCCAAAGTCATCGAAGCCATGGGCAAGCTCACCTACCGCACGTCCTACGGCCAGAACGTCCTCAAACACTCCATCGAAGTGGCCTTCCTCTCCCAGATCATCGCCGACCAGCTCGGACTCGACGGACGACTCGCACGCCGCGCAGGATTCCTCCATGACATCGGGAAAGCGATGGACCACGAGATGGAAGGCGGACACCCCAAGATCGGGATGGACTTCGCCGCCCAGTACGGCGAGAAAGACGAAGCCGTCCTCAACGCCATCGGAGGTCACCACGCCGACATCCCCGCAACCACCCTCTACACCCCAATCATCATGGCCGCCGACGCCGTCTCCGCCGCAAGACCAGGCGCCCGCCGGGAATCGATGGAACGCTACATCCAGCGCCTCCACGAACTGGAAGACATCGCCAAATCACAACCCGGCGTCACCGAAGCCTTCGCCGTCCAAGCCGGACGCGAGATCCGCGTCATGATCGACGCCGACCGAGTTTCCGACGACGAGGCCTACCTCGCCGCCCACGAAATCGCCAAACGCGTCTCCAACGAGATGACCTTCCCCGGCGAGATCAAAGTCACCGTCCTCCGAGAAACCCGAGCCATCGAACTCGCACGATAAACAAACCAAGGAGCCGACATGCGTCACGCCACCACCCTGCTCGCCCTGATCGCTGTGCTCCTCGTCTCAATAGTCTCAACAACAGCAATCGCCAAAACAAACCTCATCCACTGCGGCGCCCTCATCGCCGTCCCCGGCGAACCACCAAAGCAAAACCAGTCGATCCTCGTCATCGACAACAAGATTGTCTCTGTAATAGATGGATTCACCGACCCCGGAACCATCGACACCCTCGACGAGTTCCACTTCATCGACCTCTCCGACTACTACGTCCTCCCCGGCCTCATTGATTGCCACACCCACCTCACCGGACAAAACCTCCCGTCACACGAAAGCATCCGCAGAAGGATGCAAGAAACACAAGCACACTCCGCAATCGACGGCGTCGCCAACGCGAAGAAAACAGTCGAAGCCGGATTCACCACCGTCCGCAATGTCGGATCACCAGGATCCGTCGCCCTCGCACTCCGCGACCGCATCAAAGCCGGAGTCATCCCAGGACCACGCATGTACGTCTCTGGTCCAGCAGTCTCCGTCACCGGAGGCCACGGCGACGGCACCAACTCGCTCTCGCCACTCCTCCGCCCCGACCTCCCAGACCACCTCACCACAGCCGACGGCCCATCCGAAGCCCGCAAAGCCGTCCGTGCACGAATCCGCGAAGGCGTCGACCTCATCAAAATCACCGCCACCGGTGGTGTCCTCTCCCCAACCGCCGCAGGTGTCGAGCAGCAGTTCTTTGACGATGAACTCGAATCCATAGTCCAAGCCGCCAAAATGATGGGCCGCAAAGTCGCCGCCCACGCACACGGCACTGACGGCATCAACGCCGCACTCCGCGCCGGAGTCGCCTCCATCGAGCACGGAACATACCTCGAGGACTCCTCCATCGAGCTCTTCCTCAAAACCGGCGCCTATCTCGTCCCCACAATCCACGCCGGAAAGTTCGTCGAAGACAAAGCCAAAATCGATGGCTACTTCCCAGAAGCCATCCGCGCCAAAGCCGCCGCAGTCGGACCACTCATCCAAGACTCCTTCGGACGCGCCTACAAAGCCGGAGTCAACATCGCCTTCGGAACCGACGTCGGAGTCGGAGCCCACGGCACAAACGCCGAAGAGTTCCTCTACATGAGCGAAGCCGGGATGACCAACGAAGACTGCCTCATCTCCGCAACCATCAGCGCCGCAAAGCTCATCGGAGCCGAGGACCAGATAGGCACCATTGAAGAGGGCAAACTCGCCGACATCATCGCCGTGGAGTCCAACCCCCTCCAAGACATCTCCACACTGCTCAAAGTCCATTTCGTCATGGCCAACGGACACGTGATTTCCACTCCATAACCATTCCGCATCCAAAAAGTCCGTTTTTATTGGCAAAACGCCATTTCTGATCCAAACTCTCAGAAGCACACACACTTCATGAGGGTTATCAATATGTACCGTTTACCAATCGCCTCCACTCTGCTCATCGCTTCCGTCGCATCAGCTGACGTTGTCAGCTATGAAGACTTCTCCGACACCACCGGACTCGTCCTCAACGGATCCGCCGCGACCGCTTCCACATCCGACGGAGAGGTCATGCGCCTCACCCCCTCCGCAAGCAACCAAGCCGGAAGCATCTTCTCGGATACACAGGTTGACGCAAGCGATTTCTCCTCCAAGTTCTCCTTCCGCATCTCGGATCCCGGCGGCTCCATCTTCGACGGCAACACCGAAAACGGCGCCGACGGATTCGTCTTCGTCGTCCAACCGATCGACAGCTCACTCGGAGGAGTCGGACAAGGAATCGGTTACGCTGGAATCGGTACATCACTCGGTGTCGAGTTCGACACCTGGCACAACTCCGCAAACAATGACCCAAGCCAATCCCATGTCGGGATTAACCTCAACGGCTCAGTCAACCACAACTCCGGACTCCCAACCGCAGACATCACCGGCCCCGAGCTCGACGACGGCGACCAGTGGTTCGCATGGATCGACTACGACGGCACAACTCTCGAAGTCCGCCTCTCTCAGATCGACTCCTACCCCGCCGAAGCACTCCTCTCAATGGAACTTGATCTCGAGTCCATCCTCGGACAGGAAACCGCCTACGTCGGATTCACCTCCGCGACCGGAGCCGCGTGGGCCAACCACGATATCCTGAGCTGGAGCTACACCGGATTCGTCCCAGCCCCAAGCGCCACCGTGTTCCTCGCTCTTGCAGGAATCGCCGCCTCGCGCCGTCGCCGCTAAATCAGTACAAAGAAAAACCCGGGTGTGCTTGCAGCATCACCCGGGAGAGAGACCCATCGCTGGCGGTGGGTCTTATCGCCGACGACGCATCGCGATCAATCCGCCAAGCCCGATCGCCAGCCCGCTGCTCGGAGCCGGGACGACCGCAAACGAGATCTGGTAGATCGCATCATCCCCACCAAACTGACGATCAAACTCGTAGCCCGCACCAGTGGTCAAACCGTTGAACACGTCGAGCCCGAGGAAATCAAAGGAAACAACGCCGTTCTCCGCGATGCGATCATCGTTGACCGATCCCGCGATAAACGCAGCGCCAAACGCGCCGTTCACTTCCGACCCCGCGTCCCAGACGTCACGCCCGTACTGCGTGATCGATGAGATCAGCAGGTTGCCATCGCTGTCGAGCAGCTGGTACTGATCCGCATCGTCATTACCAATGAAGAAATCATTACTCGGGACAACCATCGAACCAAAGCTGAAGTAGCGATTCACGCTCGGATCGATAGTAAACACCGCGCTCCCAGTGCCACCAGCAAGCAGCGGTCCGCCCGCATCCGCGGCAACCGTACCGAGCGTCGCCGTCGGATCCGCAGCAGCAAACGCCGGGAACCAGTCCGCACCCGATCCGCCCTCAGCGATCGAGATGATCGCATCAGACGCCGCCGACCCATTGTCAAAAGAGTCGTATGTGCCGCCGTGGAACCCGACACGAAGCGGAGCAAACGCCACGCTATTTGCCGGCGCCAAATTCTCAACAGTCACCTGGATCTGAACCGGCTCAGCCGATGCAACACTACCAGCAGCCGCGATCACACCCGCCGCAACAAACGCGGCACTCTTCGAATTCTTCATCTGAAACATGTCATACTCCTCCTACGGAAGTTTTCGTACATCACCGGAGTTCTCAACGCCACCGCTCCACAGCGATCGCGCAGACTCACGCCGGCACGCAAGCCCTCAAACCCTCTTGATGTGTCAAGATTTCGATCGCGATCAGCCCGCTACTTCGCAAGCATCTGGATCACGACCTCAGCGATCTCATCGCCATAACGCTCAGCGGGACCCTCAAGAGTCCCCTCATTAATCAATCGTGGTATGTTCAACACCACACCCGTAAACAGTGCATACCCCAAACCCAGTTCCATCGCTTTCGCTTCGCCCCGATCCTGCGCCTTCTTCAAGAACGCTCGGAACACATCCCCCTGCGAGTTGTACACCTCCCCAAGCGCCCCCGCCATATGCTGAGGCATCAGCAGCACATACGTAAACGCATCGCGATTCCCATCAAAGTATTCAAACGTCAGCTTCACCCACGCCCGCAGCGCATGAACAAACGGCAGGTCCGCCTTGAGCAGCACCAGCTTGTCCCGCGCCATCTCCTCAACAATCGCCGTGTACGCCTCGCGGATCAGCTCGTCCTTATTCACAAAGTGCTTGTACACCGCCCCCTCAGTCACCCCCGCCTCGCGAGCAATCGTCCGGATCGAAGCCCCCTGGACCCCCTCACGCACCCCAAGCCGAACCGCCGCATTCCGCAGCTCAACCCTCGTATCTATGCGATTTTGAGCCCTCTCGGCCATGTGAAGCACTCCCTGAACGGTAAACAGTCGTTATCTACGAATAAACAATGACATCAACCAGCTGCATATTCCAGCAACCTCCCAAAAAAACACACAGATTTCAAAAACTCGCCTCGGATCGCAGTTCAGCAGCTCAAGGACACCCAGCCGCAAACGCCGCGAGGAACGCCGAGACATCCAAGAAGTTGAACGAGCCATCAGCATTGAAATCCCCGCCCGATTCCTGCGCCGAAAACGCCGACAAGAACGCCGAAACATCAAGGAAGTTCAGCAAACCGTCCGCATTCACATCAGCGACGCAATCGACGCAATCCGACAGATCGTACATCCGAAGCCCGCCCTCATACACCGTGCTCAGGACGACACCCTGATACATCGCCAGACCACGAACCGAGTTCACCGCAGTGTTGAATCGCGACAAGACCCACTGCGTCTGAACCGGATTGAGCGGATCGCTGATGTCATACGCACAAATCCCACCGGTCCCTTGCGACACAATCAGACGATCGCCATCAACAAGCATCCGATGCGTGTACCCAGTTGAGTGCACACCCACGATATCAGGATCAGCCTGCGCCGGGAGATGATTCACTGGTGCAGGATCAGCGACATCGCTGATATCAAAGATCTGAATCCCATCCCTCGCCTCCGCGGCATACAACAAATCACCAATCACCAATGTCGATTCAAACCCCTCAGTGTCTGTCCCGTCCGGAAGATTATTCGTAGGCGTGATCGATCCGATGATCGCCGGAGACAAGGGGTCAGACACATCAATGATCTGCATATCGAACCGATTATGTGAAACGAACGCGACCTGTCTCGACTCATCGACAAAGACGTGCTTCGCCCAACCAGGTGTATCCAGATTAGACAGTACAACAGGAGCCGAAGGAACGCTGATATCCAAGATCGTCAGCCCCTCGAACCGATCGACAACGTAGAGCAAATCGCCAACCACTTCTACATCCGTCGCTCGCCGTCCCGTGTCAATATTCCCGATCATCACAGGCGTCATTGGATCAGAGACATCCACAATGTTCAGATTCTCCCGATACCCCGCGAGATACAGCACATCACCACGGACATCAACCCCGCGCACGTTGTCCGTGAATCCAAGTAAAGAAACCAGCACCGGATCTCGCGGCTCAGATACATCATAAATCTCAAGACTCCCGCCCTCAGTACCAACCGCCGCGTGCGTTCCAAAGACCGCCACATCGTTGGTCGATTCACGCGTGCGCCGAGTGCCAACAACCTGATTGAGCGTGATGTCGTACGCCACCAGTGAGTCGCTGTACAACACCCAGAATTGCCCTTCGTCATACACGCAGTCTTCAAGCACACGCTCATCACTGAGGAAGACCTCGCCCGCGCTCACCCAATCAAGCGGATGAGAATAATCCCGCCATAGCAAACTCGATGCAGAGAATCCTCCGAGCGGGCGGCCAACAAACATCACCGATCCACGCATCATAAACGATTGGTACTCAACACCCAGTAGTTCAAAGGATTCTTGAATCAGCACCGGATTCATCGGATCCGCGATATTCACCCGTCCCTGTCCATCGCCGAGAAAGTACAGCACGTCGAGGTCGCGATGGATGCGGAATGAATCCTCGATCCCGCTGACCGCGCCGCCGAGAACGGGAGCGTGTGGGTCACTCAGATCAACAGCTTGCGCGTTCTGAGTATAACCGACGCCGTCAATCACACCGATGATCGAGTATGCCAAGACCGCCGTGTCCACAGCCACCGGATTCGATGGAGTGGAAACATCAACAATCTCGCTTTCATATTGATCGGATCCAAGATACATCGTGTCGCTAGTGAAAGCGACGGACTGCAGCGGTGCCGCTAGAGAGTTTCCGTACACCCCGATCTGAACTGGATCGCTCGGATCCGCAAGATCAAACACATACACCGCCTGCTCCGAGACCGCATACAACACCCCGCCACGAATCTGCGGCTTCCTGACCCACACAACGCCCGCCCCAAGCACATCATGATCGAGCTCCGCAATCGATGCCGCATCTTGAATACCAAGTGTCACAAGCCCCGCTCCACCCGCAGCATCATCAGCCGTGAGCACATACGCAAACGCCCCCTCGATGTGCAGGAGTTTGACTCCATGATCGAACTCAATCGAGCCCATCACGATCGGGTCAATACACAAATCATCATGAGCCGCCGACCAGTGCGAACTCATCAGCAGGACAACGAAAGAACAGATCAGTTTCAGATTCATCATGTGTACTCAATAAAGGTATAGAACAGTTTCAACACCAATACGATACTCGCACCGACGCTAAACACGAACCATAAAAACCAAACAAACCTTGCTTTCTTCATCCAATCTAGAGGCCCGATACCACGAGCATCAACAGACTCGCCACCATCATCCGCCCATCGATCCAATCCCGCCGCCCCCCAATCCAAGGGCCAGCCACCAGCACACCTAGCCCACTCAAAGCAACAAACCCACCAAACACCAATGCCGCCAAAGTAGTCTCTCCAGAAGCAGTGTACCAAAGCACTCCACTCCCAATCATGAGCACAAGCATCCCAATCAAGCCCGCACTTCGTACCCCAAACAACACCGGCACACTCTTGGTGCCAAACGCATCATCACTCGCTCGATCATCCAGATCACAAATCACCGCATCGCCAAACACAATCAGCCCCATCCCAACAAGTGTTAACGCGAGATCGCCGAACTCTGCCATGTCCGGCAACCCATGACTCGCATGCACACCTGCAAGCACCGGAGCCGCCCCAAGCCCAACCACGGCTCCGCTGACCAAGATCGCCTTGAGACCGAACACATCTTTGAGGCGAGTGCGCCCGCCTACCTCAGCCGGGCGCCAGCCGGAATAGACGTAGCCGGCTGTGATCCCGCCGAGGACTAAGAAGCCGAGCATCGGTGAGATGATTGAACCGACGATCACCGCCGCGATCCATTCCAGCGTCATAACGATCCGGATCAGCCGAGCGTGCTTCCGAAGGTAGGTATGCCGATCGTGGTCGGCCATCAGGTCCGCCGGATCGAGATCCCGATCGCGGAACTTGACGCGATCGAGCAGATACCCCGCGTGGGCGCACAGGGTGACATAGGACAGTCCGAGGATGCTGGTCGGGTGATTCAGGAACTGGGAGAGTGCTAGGGAGACGGCGACGCTGTAGAGCGCGGCCCAGCCGGCGATGTGGCCGAAACGGTGGAGCAGTGCAATTGTTCCACGTGGAACATGACCGCCTTTGTGCGCACACATCGCGTCACTCCCCGGACCATTTGATGGATCGGTCCATCACCAGCACATCCGCTTGGTCCAGCAGCGATCTCGCCTTGGATTCCATCGCGGCTTGCTCGGCGACCAGTCTGGCGCGATGGCGGAACTGGTCGAGTTGGGACTCGGTCGGCGCGGCGGGGATCGATTCCAGCGCGGCTTGGAGTTCCTGCTGGGTTCGGGATTCGATGGTGGGGTCGTTGATGATCATCTTGCGGAGGATGGCATTTCGGCGAAGGAGTGCGTTGAATCGTTGTGGGCCGAGTCCTCTTCGGCGGCGGATGGATTCGATGATGCGGGGGGAGGTTTGCGGAGTCGTCGATTGGTCGAGGGTGGTGATCAGCGCGTCGAGTTCGGATTGGATGTGGTCATCGGTGATGGTCCAGCCGGATTGTTGTGCGTGCTGGTCGAGGAGGCGGGTGAGGATGATTTCGTCGAGGGCTTGCTTTCCCGCGAGTTCTGAAAGTGTGGGCCAGAGTTGGTGGTCGTAGACGGGCTGCGCGTTGACCATCGCGACGATGGTTTGGTTGTTTGTGGTTTGCGGGCGATCGGCGGTGGATGCGCAGCTGAGCATGGAGACGCTCAATGCGGCGGAGGTGATTGTCGAGCAGATTCGGGAGAATCGCCGATGGCTCTTGTGCGGGTTGGTTGGCTGATCGATCGGCGATTGGCGGGGTGTCTGTGGATGCATCACGCACGGAGTATAGTGGTTCGGGCACCCAACCATCTGAGATCTGGTGCGTATAGGTGATGAGTAGGCGGGTCTGCGGAAGGAATAGTGTTTGAGTACAACGGCAACAGATACAGCATCGGGGGGGCAGATCGGCGGAAGCCGACGGGCGGAGTCGATGCGCCGCGCGATGGTTGTTGCGGTTGGTCGCGAGGGTGAGGACGGCGGGTTTGGATTGCTCGCGAGTCCGAAGCTGCGGAACTTGATCTGTCCGTTCTGTGGTGATCTGACGGCGGACTCGGGGCGGTGCGGTCATTGTCATGCTCGCTTTGATCCGTTGTCGAGGCAGGCGACGCAGAACGAGATGGGGCCTTGGTTTGTGCGGGATGAGTCGATCCCGCATCGTCCTGGGTGTAGTTACTCGACGATCCAGCGGTTGATTGAGGGGGGCGGAATCCAGGCGAACTCGGTGCTGCGCGGTCCGAGCACGCATCAGTTCTGGATGCTCGCGAAGCACACTCCGGGCGTAGCGCATCTGCTAGGGTTGTGTCATAGCTGCGGCGAATCTGTCGATCGTGACGCGTTTGCGTGCAAGAACTGTCATGCGGCGTTCTCGACGGATCGTGATCGTCAGCATCTTGGACTGGGACCGACGAGGCCACTGCCCGGACGTGCTCCGGCGCAGGTGCTGGCGCTGCATGCGGAACCTCCGGCGGGAGCGGATTCGGTGGCGGGGCCTGCGACGATCCCGCTGACGCCAGAGGCGAGGGATTCGGAACGGCGGATCCAAGAGCGCCGACAGAACGAAAGCATGGGTAGCACGGACGGAGGGGATCAGGAGCTCGATGCGCTCACGCGGATCGACGAGCTCTCGCGTGCGGTTGGCTCGCTCAGGCGAGCTTGGTTGCAGGAGCGGAAACGGTCTTGGATATCGCTTGTGTGTGCGGGGGCGGTAACGGTGTTGGCGCTGGTGATAATTCTGTTATCATGAGCTGAGCCGAGTGGTAGTTTTGGGATGGATGTGGGGGCGATTGGAATTCGCCGATGAAACGGAGAACACGGATAGGTTGTGGTACTTCAGGGGAAGGTGGCTGTCCTTGTGTTTGGGGGCGTGGTGGGTTTACGCTGATTGAGTTGCTGGTGGTGATCGCGATTATCGCGGTGCTGATTGGTATTTTGCTGCCGGCGCTTGGATCGGCGCGTGCGTCGTCGCGGACGCTGCTTTGCAGCTCGAACATGCGTCAGCACGGGGTTGCTGGGACGCTGTACAGCGATGACAATCGTGGGGTGCTTCCTGCGTTGTGGTGGAGGGGGAATCAGCGTGCGGACACGCCTTATGCGGATCTAGAGAATCCGCTTTCTGATATTAATGGGGTCTCGTTCCAGGCGTTGCACATTATCAGGGAGCGGAGCGGGTTCGTGGATGCGACGGCGGGTAGTAACTGGTTCTCGAATCTTTGGTTTACGCACTTGGTGTATCTGGATTACATGACGGGGAATCCGGAGGAGCCGGTCGCGGTGTGTCCGGAGGATGAGGAGCAGTATGAGCGGGCGGAGACTCCGGCGGAGGAGTTCTCGAACGGAACGATCCGGCGGAAGTTTGAGAGTTCGTACGAGACGAGCGTGTTTACCTATTCGGTTGATGTGCAGCGAGGGTCATTGCGGCCTTTGTCTCAGCGGTTTAACTCGTACACATCGTTTGCGAGAGACCCGAGTTACTTGACGAATCGTAAGATGTCGCAGGTCGCGTATCCATCGTCCAAGGTGTGGATGTTCGATACGTTTGCGAGACACGGGCGGGATGAGATCGAGTTGTTCATGGTGAGCGGGACGAGTCAGCCCATTCTGATGTTTGATGGGTCGGTGAGTGTGCGGAATACGGACGAGTCGAATCTTGGGGTTGATCCACGGAATCCGACGAGTGAGTTTCCGTCGATGATTGAGGGGCTGGATGAGCAGTTTTATCCAGGGGTTTTTCGGTGGACACGCGGCGGTTTGCGCGGGATCGACTTTGGTGGTCGGGAGCTCGATACGGGGCAATAGAGCGGCGGGATTGTCTCGGCTTTGTGGGTGGGGTTGTCCTAGAATCTCTTAGACGGTCGTAGTGATCGGTCTGGAGGTTGATATGAGCGAAATGCCGGGCGTTCTGATTGCAGACAAGTTTGATCAGATTGGTATCGACGGGCTCAAGGAGCTCGGGTGCGTGGTGCATCAAGATGCTGATCTTGGTCCAGAGACAATCTCTGCGGCTCTCAAGGCGACTGGCGCGAAGGTGCTGGTGGTCCGCTCGACCAAGGTCCCGGCGGATGTGTTTGAGGATTGTGGGAATCTGGCGCTGGTGATCCGCGCCGGGGCGGGGCATGACAACATTGATTCGGCGGCGGCGGGGGCTCGCGGGATTCCGGTGTGCAACTGTCCTGGGATGAATGCGGTCGCGGTCGCGGAGCTGGCGTTTGGGCACATGATCAATCTGGATCGAAGGATCCGTCAGCAAACGGACGAGCTCGTTGAGGGGCACTGGAACAAGAAGGAATACTCCAAAGCGAAGGGGCTCAAGGGGAGCAACCTGCTGGTTGTGGGGATGGGCTCGATCGGGATGGAAGTCATCAAGCGGGCGCAGGCGTTTGGGATGCAGGTGAGCGCGCAGTCGCGATCGATGCATAAGGAGACGGCTCGGGCGCTTGGGATCAAGATGATCGAGTATTCACGCGATGCGCTCAAGGAGGCGCTGGGGGACGCGGACATTGTTTCGGTGCATGTCGCGCTGTGTCCTGATACGGACAAGCTGTGTGGTCCGGGGTTCTTTGGGGCGATGAAACCTGGCGCGATGTTTATTAATACGTCGCGCGGCGAGATCGTTGATGAGACCGAGTTGATCAAGGCGGTGAAGGAGAAGGGCATCCGTGTTGGTTTGGATGTGTACCAGAATCAGCCTTCGAGCAAGGATATTGATTGGAAACCTGAGCTTGCGGAGCTCCCTGGGGTTTCGTTGACGCACCATGTCGGGGCTTCGACGGATCAGGCGCAGGAAGCGGTGGCGCTTGAGGTGATCCGGATCGTGCAGACTGTTGTTGAGGAAGCACGCGGGTTGCATGTGGTGAACAAGGATTCGTTGAAGGAAGATCAACTCTGCCCGGCTTTTTGATGCTGGATTTGCAATAGGAGAACTGTCATGAGTAAGCGTGTTTACAACTTCTCGGCCGGGCCTGCGTGTCTTCCTGAGAGCGTGATTCAGCAGGCGCAGAAAGACATCTGGGACATCTTTGATTCCGGGATCGGGATCATGGAGCATTCGCATCGGAATAAGTACTTCGATCGCGTGACGCACGAGACTGAGGCGGACTGTCGAGCGGTTGGGAATGTTCCTGAGGATTACTCGATCTTCTGGATGCAGGGTGGGGCGACGAGTCAGTGCTACATGGTTCCGGCCAACTTCCTGGCGTCGGATCGGACGGCGGATTATTTCGAGACTGGGAAGTGGGCGCAGGACTCGATTAGTGAGGTCCATCACTACGGGACGGTTCATATCGCGGGGAGCTCGAAGGACTCTGGGTTTAATCACATCCCGAAGGGTGATGAGGTGAAGCACTCAGAGAATCCAGCGTATGTGCAGTTTACTTCAAACAACACGATCATGGGGACGGAGTTCAAGGAACTGCCGCAGACTCCGGGGGATTCGTTTCTGGTCGCGGATATGTCGTCGAATATTTACTCGCGTCCGATTGATGTGAGCAAGTATGGATTGATCTATGCGGGGGCGCAGAAGAATCTTGGTCCATCGGGGACGACGCTGCTGATCGCGAAGACGGACATCATCAACAATCCGGTGCGCGAGCTTCCGAAGATGATGCAGTACGATCTGATGGCGAAGAAGGAGGGGCGCTACAACACGCCGAACACGTTTGGTGTGTACCTGATGGGACAGGTGTTCAAGTGGATCCTTGCCGAGGGTGGGCTCACGGCGATGGATGAGATGAACAAGGAGAAGGCGGCGGTGATTTATGACTTCATCGATTCGCAGGACTTCTTTACGCCGCACTCTGTGAAGGAAGATCGGTCGCTGATGAATATCACGTTTAAGTGTCCGACGGCGGAGCTTGATGATTTGTTTATCGAGCAGGCGGAGGAGCAGGGGCTCACGACGCTGGCGGGGCACCGGTCGATTGGCGGGATGCGCGCGAGTATTTACAACGCATTCCCGAAAGAAGGGTGCGTGAAGCTCGTGGAGTTCATGAAGGCGTTTGCGCTTGAGCATGCGGGCGCGAAGGCGTAAGCGGCTCGGAAAGATTGAATCTTGAAACCCGGAGTGTTGGCTCCGGATTTTTATTTAAGGCGTTCTTTGCAGGCGGCGACGACTTCTTCGGTGGTGATCCGTTGGATCATGTCGGCGGAGCGGTCGTCGCGGAAGTAGAACTCGTCGCCTTCTTCGATGTGCTGGATGACGTCGGCCTCACGGGTGTAGGGGGAGGCTTTTTTGGGGTCGGTTGGTCCGAGGAGTCCGACGAGTGGGCGTTTGAATCCGACGGCCATATGGAGGGCGGCGGAGTCGTTGGCGACGACGAGTTTGGCGCGGGCGATGATGGCCATGAGAAGGGCGATGGAGGTGGATCCGACGCGGTCGGTGATCTTGGGGTTCTCCGCGATGGCGTCGAGGAGCGGGGCGCAGTGGAGGCGTTCTCCTGGACCTCCGACGATGATGACTCGGCCGAGGGCGGGGTGCTTGGCGAGCTCGAGTGCGAGCTCGGTGTAGCGTTCGATGGGCCAGCACTTGGGGGTCCACGCGGAGGTGGGAGCGATCACGGCATAGGGCTCGGGGTACTCGATGATGACCTGGGAGAGTTCTTCTTGTCCGGCGTAGTTGGTGACGTCGGGGTTGGTGACGTCCGCGCCGGCGGCTTTGGCGAGGGCGAGCATACGGTCCACGGTGTGCATGGAACGCGGGGCTTCGATGCGATGGTTGTGGAAGAGCCAACCCAGTTCCTGGGAGTCTTTGAATCCGTAGCGGAGTTTGGCGCCGGTGGCGCGTGAGAAGAATCCGGAGCGGGCGAGTCCCTGGCAGTCGAGGACCATGTCGTAGCGGTTTTTGCGGAGTTCTCTGAGCCAGCTGATGAGCGGTCCGAAGCGGAAGTGTCGGCATTGCTTCCCGAGTTTGACGCGGTCGAAGGGGATGACCTCGTTGAGATCAGGATGGTGCTCGATCGCTTGGGTGAAGGTATTGCGGACCATCCAGTCGATCTTGGCATCGGGGTAGCGTGCTTTGAGCGCGGCGAGCACTGGAGTGGTTCTGCAGATGTCTCCAAGTGCGCTTGGGCGGATGATGAGGATTCGCTTTGGAGAGGGGTGCTCGGTCACTCAGGAGGATAGGTCTGGTGGGAGATTCAGGCGGGGTAGGTGGCGCTGGTGCGGTCGGTTTCCCAGACGGTGATGCTTTCGAGGGTGCAACCGAGTTTGGTGATCGCGGGGCTGAGTGATTGGTAGCAGTGGGTAGTGATGTTTTCGACGGAGGGGATGACGCCGGCTTTGGATTGGTCGAACGCGGGGCAGTCGGTGTTGAGGAACTTGTGGTCGAGGGGGGTGATGATGGTGTCGTTGACGGCTTGCTCGATCTGGATTTGGATGTTGGTGGTGTTGAGGAGGTTGAGCGGGACGCGGATGGTGGGTTTGAGTTTGTAGTTGTGGCCGTGTCCGGAGGGGTTGTTGCACTTTCCGAAGAAGTCGGCGTTTTCTTGGTCGGTGAGCGCGGGGGTGTGGAGGCGATGGGCTGCGGCGAACTCGTAGTGCTGGGAGATCAGGATTGAGTCGTCTTTGGGGTTGTTTGGAGTGTTGCTCATCTCGATGCAATGGTATGGGCTGAGGTGCCAGCGGAGGGTGTTGAGGGTGTGGTTGGTTGGGGTGAGGTGCGATTGGGCGGTGTCCCAGAGCGGGGAGAGGAGATTGGCGGGGTGCTGGGATGGGTTGTTGTCGATGGCGGAGGCGATGATGGGGACGAGGTGGTTGCGGACGATGGCGTCGATTTCTTGGATGCCGAGCAGGTATCCGGTTTGGGGGTCGGGGTGTCCGATGATGGCGAGGGTGATTTCGTAGTATCGTCCGAGTGTGGTGATTGTGGGCTTTCCGGATGCGGAGTTGCATCCGTGGGTGGAGCCGTCGGTATTGATACTGAACCTGACGGTGCGTTCTAGGATGTGTTGTGGGTTTTGGTGGGGCATGATGCTTCGTGATTGTAGGGTTGTTTGGGTGGGGGCTGGCTGGAAGGAATGGGCTATGGGATTGTTTGGCTGTTGCAACGCGAAGACGGGAGCGGGTGCTGGTGCGTCGGTGGCAATCTTTGCGGGGGTGTATGTGGCGGTGATCCTGCCGATGATGAATCGTTCGAGCGGGGATGAGGAACGGATGCTGGTCGAGACGGCTTCGCTTGAAAGCGGGCTTGAAGTTGGGCCGAGTGATACAGAACACGCGAAACTGGAGGAGCAGGGAATGTCTGCAGATGTGCTTGGGTACACGATTGAGATGATTGATGGATCGAAGAAGTCGCTTGAGGATTATCGCGGCAAGGTGTTGATGTTTGTCAACGTCGCGAGCGCGTGCGGATTGACTCCTCAGTATGAGGGGCTCGAAGCGATGTATCAGGAGTACAAGGATGATGGGCTGGTGATCATTGGATTCCCGGCGAATGAGTTTGGGGCGCAGGAGCCTGGGACGAACGCGGAGATCGCTCAGTTCTGTAGCACTGAGTATGGGGTGACGTTCCCGATGGCGGCGAAGGTGGTTGTGAAGGGGGATGGGATCCATCCGTTGTATGCGCAGCTGGCGGCGCAGCCCGAGCCGATTGGTGGGGAGCCGGAGTGGAACTTTGCGAAGTATCTGGTGAATCGTGAGGGTGATGTGGTGGAGCGATTCCCATCGAGGACGGCTCCGGGGGATGTGGAGCTGGTGGCTGCGGTTGAGGTGCTTCTGGGGGAGGAATAAATCTTAAAAAACTCTTCTGAGAGCGGGTCGTGATTGCGGTTGTAAATCCCTAGAAATCATTGCTTTGGGGATGTGCTTAGGGGGCTTAACACAACCTTCATTGCTCTTGGGTGGCTTTCGTGTTCAAATCGCGAGAGAGTTGTATGAAGACGCGGGATTTGCTCGGGTCGCACAGACTTCATACACGGAGAGTTGCTATGAAAAATCGGAAGTTTTCCTCCCTGCTGCTTGGTTTGGCTGTGATGCCACTGGTGGCGATGGGGACGATGATGGGCGGTGGTGTTGATCCTGAGCTTCCTACCTACGAGGGCTCGAGCGGGGTTTCGGGGAGCATCAAGTCGATCGGTTCGGACACGATGAACAACCTGATGACGCTTTGGGGTGAGGAGTTCAAGAACTTCTACCCTGCGACTCAGACTGAGGTCGAGGGGAAGGGGTCATCGACCGCTCCTCCGGCGCTGATCGAGGGACAGTCGCATTTTGGTCCGATGTCGCGTCCGATGAAGGGTGCGGAGATGGATAAGTTCGAGGAAGCGAACGGCTACCCTCCGACCCCGATCCGTGCTGGGATTGACTGTCTCGCGGTGTACGTCCACAAGGACTGTCCGCTCGATGAGATCAGCATTGAGGACATCACTCGCGTGTTCTCGGTTGCTGATACCGATCTGACCTGGGGTGATCTGGGTGTTGATGATCCGAAGTTCAAGTCGCGTCCGGTGAATCTGTACGGGCGGAACTCGGCGTCTGGCACTTATGGCTACTTCAAGAAGGTGGCGCTGCAGGGCAACGATTACAAGGCGTCCGTCAAGGAGCAGCCCGGTTCGTCCGCTGTGGTCCAGTCGGTGACGACTGACCTCTACGGCATGGGCTACTCGGGCATCGGTTACAAGACTGCTGGTGTCAAGGCGTTGTCGATCTCGTACGACGGATACGACGCGGTTGAGGCAAGCGCAGAAAATGCGTACTCGGGAGATTACCCGATCGCACGATTCCTGTACCTGTACGTGAATGCTGATCCGACCACTGGGATCACCGATCCGCTTCGTGCTGAGTTCATCAAGTTGGTGTTCTCGCAGCAGGGGCAGGAGATCGTGGTGAAGGACGGTTACTTCCCGGTTCCAGCGAGTATCGCTCGTGAGGACCTTGAGGCACTCAAGATTGACTATGATTTCTGAGTGACTCGTCAAGGTGTGACAACAGAAGCTGAAGCGAGAAATCGCACTCGGGCGTCGCGTCGGTTGCATGCAACCGACGCGGCGGCCGAGTTTGTCGTGACGGTGGGTGGGTTTGCGGTGCTCGCGGCGGTGCTGGGGATCTGTTTCTATTTGCTTTGGGTGGTGCTGCCTTTGTTCTCGTCGGGGGAGACTGGGGAGCGGGCGATGGTTCGTTCCGCATCGGGTGGTGATGTTCCCGCGGCGATGTATCTTGATCCGTACGGGCACGCGGCGGTGATGACTCGGGGTGAAGAGACTTTGGTGGTGGGGCTGCAGGACGGGGGACTGCTGGGGAGGCTTGGGGAGGCGGGCGAATCTGATGGGCTGATGAGTGAATCGACTGCTCGCAATGGTGAGTTGATCGCGCGTGGGTACAGCGATGGGACTGTGCGTCTTGGGTCGATCGAGTTCAAGACTCGGCTGATGAGTGAAGACTCGGAGAGCGGGATCGGGTACAGCGAGGAGCTTGAGGACGGGCGGTTCCGGAGGGTGATCGTTGAAGAGTCGTTCGGCGATCCGGTCCGACTCAAGGCAGGGAGCGGGGCGGTGGTGCTGGTAGATTACCAGGTCGATCCGACGGGGAAGACGACGCTTGTGGCGCTGCGAGAAGATGGGACGGTGGTGGTCAGCAGCGTGCGGACGATTCGTCCGCTTGGTGGTGGCAAAGCGCGGACGCGGCTTCGGGAGACTTCGTTTGCGCTCGATGCGAACTTTGATCCGATCGCGGTCAAGATCAGCGCTGATGGGGGGCAGGTCTTTGTGATTTCACGGCAGGGGGTGATGGAGCGGTATGCTCGCGGCGATGACGGGTTTGTCTGGCGCGAGCGTGTTGAGATGCTTGGGGGCGAAGAGCGTGTGACGGTTGTTGAGATGGTGCTTGGGGGGCAGACGGTTTTGATAGGGGATTCGGAGGGGCAGGTGCAGTCGTGGCACGTGTCGCTTGATGAGCAGGATCGGTTCGGGGACGGGCGGATGCTGGTGCGCTCGCACAAGTTTGGACGCAGCGGGGTGGAGATTGTTGATCTGACTCCGAGCGGGCGGGATCGGACGATCGGGGTGTTGTACGGCGACAGGGTGGTGATGCTGCGGCATCTGACGAGTGAGAAGACGGTTGTTCGTGAGCTCAGTGAGATTGAGGAGGCGGGGGCGATCACGATCGGGCCGAAGAATGATTCGGTTTTGGTTGCGGGCAACGGGGAGTATGAGTTGCTTCGGTATGAGGCGGGGTATCCGGAGTTCAGCATCAAGGCGTTGTTTGGTCGCGTGGCGTATGAGGGGCTCGCGGAACCAGAGTTTGTGTATCAGTCTTCGTCTGGTGATGATTCGTCTGAGGTGAAGCTGAGCATTATGCCTTTGATCTTTGGGACGCTCAAGGCGACGGTGTTTGCGATGTTGTTCGCGATCCCGGTGGCGGTGTTCGCGGCGTTGTACTCGAGTGAATTTTTGTCTAAGCGTGTCCGAAAGGTGGTCAAACCAACGGTTGAGCTGATGGCGAGTTTGCCATCGGTGGTGCTGGGGTTTGTCGCGGCGATGGTGGTGGCGCCGTATGTCGCTGGAGCGCTTGGGCCGTTTTTGATTGGGATGTTTGTGCTCCCGATCGGTGTGCTGTTTGGGGCGCATGTGTGGCAGTTGGTGCCTTTGTCTACACGTTTGCGGATGCGGACAGGGCAGCACCTCGCGATGGTGTTTGGGGTGTTGCTGCTGAGTATCGCGGGGACGTGGGCTGCTGGGCCAACGATTGTGGATATTGGGTTCCGTCCTGATTCGTTTGATCGCGCGATGATGAGCGGTGCGGTGGTGCCGGTGGATGCGGATCGGGTTCCTGAGTGGGCGGGGGATGCGGCGTATTCGATGTCCACGCAGCGGAAGCTTCGCGCGATGGGCCTTGGGGTGGTTGATGGGGTTGTAGTTGAGCGTGATCCGAGTGTGGCGAAGTCTGAGCTTGGTGATGGGGGGCTTGCGGGTGCGGATCTGCGGCGTTGGTTGAATGGCGAGTACGGGGTTGCGACTCCGGGGTGGGTGCTGTCGATGTTCCCGCTGTGCGCGATCGGGGTGTGGTTGCTGCAGGCGTTTACGGTGCGACGTCCGATTGATGTGTGGCTGTCGAATCAGTCTGTTGGGGTTGTGGGTCTGGTTGTGCTGGTGAAGTTTGTCGTGCTGGCGCTGCTGAGTTTCTTGTTGGCGCTGGCGGTGGGGTCGGTGCTGACGGCGATGGGGATTGATCCGCGGGATTCGATCTTCGGTACGTTTAGTCCGCGCAATACCCTGGTGGTCGCGGTGATCATGGGGTTTGCGGTGATCCCGATTATCTTTACGATTTCTGAGGATGCGCTGCAGGCGGTTCCTGACATGCTTCGCTCGGCGTCGCTCGGTGCGGGGGCGACACGCTGGCAGACGGCGGTGCGTGTGGTGCTTCCGGTCGCGGGGTCGGGGATTTTCTCGGCGTGCATGATCGGGTTTGGTCGTGCGGTGGGCGAGACGATGATCGTGCTGATGGCGACGGGGAATACTCCTGAGATGTCGTGGAACGTGTTCTCGGGGTTCCGGACGCTCGCGGCGAACATCGCGGTGGAACTCCCTGAGGCGCCGAAGGACGAGACGCACTATCGGGTGCTGTTCTTGTGCGGCTTTGTGTTGTTTGTGATGACCTTTGTGATTAACACGAGCGCTGAGGTTGTGCGTCGTGTTGTTCGAGCGAGGAATGCCGGGCTGTGAGCACTACACAAGGACAATCAACGGCCAAGGTCGCGAGACGTCGGACACTCCCGAGTGCGGTGGGTGAGCCGATGGTGTGGTTGACGGGTTCGGCGCTTGTGCTGTGTTTGTTGATGATCTCGATTTTGGCCGTGCTTGTTGTGGTCAATGGGCTGCGGACGTTCTGGCCTGGTGATATTGATCGCGTGACGCTCAACAGCGGCGAGGTTGTGATCGGGATCCGAACAGCGGAGGATAAGCAGGGGCGGTTCCTGTATCGCGTGGGCAATCGTGATATCGGTCAGGAGTCGTTCAGATGGATTGATGGGGATGCGATTGCTTCGGTTGAGCAACCAGAGCATGCGGTGATGCTTGAACGCGAGGCGTGGGGCGTGTGGTTCGGGATGCCTGAGGCGCTCTCGATGGTTGCGGATGACGGGACGCTTGTACCTGTAGCAGAGGGACCAGAGGAGACGCTGCATCAGTTTGAGGTGTTGCATCCGGGGGCGCGTGCAGAGCGGGCTCGAGGGGAGCGGATGCGGAAGAAGTCGCTCGGGAAGATCAATCACGGGATCGAGGCGGCGCGGCTTCGGGTTGCGGAAGCGGAGATGGGGGTTGTTCGAAGGAACTCGGCGAGTGATCGGTTGGGATGGGTGAGTTGGTCGTTTGTGTTTGTGATGGTTGTTGGTGCGGGGGCGTTGTGGTGGGTGCGGCGTGGGGTTGGGATCGGGATCGGTTCGAGCGGTGTGCGGCAGGGGAAGCTGACGCGGTTTGGGTGTGCGCTGGTGGTGATTTTTGGTGTTGTGGGGCTCTGGGTTGGTGGGCCTTGGCGGACTGAGGGGGTGACGGAGAGCGAGCGGGCGCAGATCGTTCAAGAGATGGAGGCGGAGCAGGTCCGGCTTCAGGAGGAGTACGAGCGGGTGCTCGCGCAGATCCGTGCGGGTGAAGAGGCGGATAGTCGGCAGCGTTTGGTGGTGGTTGAGCCGACGACTGGGCGTTTTGCGCCGATCGCGCAGACGCGTGGTGATGAGCCGATGATGCTGAGTCAGGTGGTCCGGTTGGTCGCTTCGAATCAGCTTTCGGTGGTGGGGAAGACGAAGGTATTTTTGAGCCGATGGTGGGAGTTCTTGTCGGCGGGACCTCGCGAGGCGAACACGGAGGGTGGGGTGTATCCGGTGATCGTGGGGACGGTGTTGATGACGCTTCTGCTCACGATCTTTGTGACGCCTCTCGGTGTGATCGCGGCGTTGTATCTGCGTGAGTACGCGAAGCAGGGGGTTGGAACGAGTGTGATCCGGATCGCGGTGAACAATCTCGCGGGTGTGCCGAGTATTGTGTATGGGGTGTTTGGGCTGGGGTTCTTCTGTTACACGGTGGGGCGGTATGTGGACACGGGTCCGGTCGCGGGGACTTCGCTTGCGAGCGGAACATGGTGGTTGATGTTCGGCGCGGCGGTTGTGACGGCGATTGTTTCGTTTGCGTGCGGGTTGTGGGGGAAACCTGATCCGGGGCATCCGCCGACGATTGCGAATCGGATGCTGGCGCGGTTGTCGTGGCTTGGGTGGGGTGTGACGGTTGTGCTCGCGGTGATGGTGGTTTGGCGGACACCTTACTTTGCGGGGTTCTTTGGGGCGCGTGCGGCGGAGGGATCTCCGACATTCGGTGCGCGTGGGCTGCTTTGGGCTTCGTTGACATTGGCGCTGCTGACGCTTCCGGTCGTGATTGTCGCTACGGAAGAGGCGATCGCGGCGGTCCCCAACTCGATGCGTGAGGGGAGCTTTGGGTGCGGTGCGAGCAAGTGGCAGACGATCCGGCGGATCGTGCTTCCTGGGGCGCTTCCTGGGATTTTGACGGGGGCGATTTTGGCGATGGCGCGGGGTGCGGGTGAGGTGGCGCCGCTGATGCTGGTGGGGGCGGTGAAGCTGAATCAGGATTTGCCTGTTTCGACGACAGCTCCGTTTTTACATGCGGATCGGAGCTTTATGCATCTGGGTTTCCATATTTACGATTTGGGATTCCAGAGTCCCGATTCGCAGGCGGCTCGTCCGATGGTGTGGACGACGACACTGTTGTTTTTGTTTATTGTGTTTGCGCTGAATCTCGCTGCGATCATGATTCGAGCGAAGTTGCGCGGTCGGATGACGGGAGCGGCGATATGATCAAGGCGATGTCTGAGAAGCGTTCGTCATCCAAAGGTGCGGTCGAGGTGAAGGCTCCGGAAGCTCCGGTTTCGAGCACTCCTTCACCGGTGGTTCCTGGTGGGATGGGCGGGGAGCCGGCGCATTATGATGTGATCGACGCGATCCGGCGCGGGGAGTCGGTTGAGCCGACTGTCCACGGGGCGATGCACGAGGCGGACTCGGTGATCCAGTCTGAGGATTTCAAGCTCTGGTACGGGGCATCGCAGGCGATTCACGGGATCACGATGGGCGTTCCTCGCGGTGCGGTGACGGCGTTGATTGGGCCTTCGGGGTGCGGGAAGTCGACGTTTTTGCGGTCGATCAATCGGATGAATGATTTGGTTGAAGGGGTGCGGGTAGAGGGGGGGATCACGCTCAACGGGTCTCCGGTGTATGAGCCTACGGTGGATGTGATTGAGCTGCGGAAGCGGCTCGGGATGGTGTTCCAGAAACCGAATCCGTTCCCGATGTCGATCTTTGAGAATGTGGTGTATCCGCTGCGGATTGATGGGGAGCGTCGCAAGAGCGTGCTGCAGGAGGCGTGTGAGCGGAGCTTGCGGTCGGCCGCGATCTGGGACGAGGTGAAGGATCGGCTCAAGGAGTCGGCGCTGGGGCTCTCTGGTGGTCAGCAGCAGCGTTTGTGCATTGCTCGCGCGGTGGTTGCTGATCCTGAGGTGTTGCTGCTTGATGAGCCTTGCTCGGCGCTGGATCCGGTCGCGACGATCCGGATTGAGGAGCTGATCTCGGAGATCTCGGAGCGGTACACGGTGCTGATCGTGACGCACAACATGCAGCAGGCGGCTCGGGTATCGGACTACACGGCGTTCATGTATCTGGGGCGCTTGGTGGAGTATGGTCCGACTGGGGATATCTTCCAGAATCCGAAGCTGATCGAGACGGCGCACTATGTTTCGGGTCGATTTGGCTGATAGAACGTCCGTTCTAGTAGTGTCGGATTCGTCCGGCAAAACCTGCTCGAAGATGACTTAAACTGATGTGTTTTGGTGGAGTAGATGACTCTGAGGCCGATATTTGTGGCTAGGATTGAGACTGGGTATGTGCCTTGTCGAAAGGTCCGATAGTCCTTCCTTATCGCGGTTTATTGTCGATTGCGTAGGGAGTTGGCTGAAGGGTTGATATGAGTTCTGTGCCAAAACCGATTGTGCCTGCCGTGAACCAATGGAACGCTCAGTATCTTGAGGAGCAGCATCGGCTGTACTCGGCTGATCCCAACTCGGTGAGCGCTGAGATTCGGGCGTTCTTCCAGGGCTTTGAGCTTGCGGATGCTGGGGAGCTGACGCTCTTTGGTTCGGGGTCTGGGTCTTCGACTTCATCAGCTCCTGCGTCGTCTGGCGGGGGCAGCGGTCAGTCGTGGAGCGGCGGTTACAGCGGTCCGGCTCAGGTTTGGCAGGGTGGTCTTGGTGTTGCGGGGAAGGGGTCGCACTTTGAGGCCGTGGTCAATGACTTTGTGAACGCGTATCGGGATCAGGGGCACTTGTGCGCGGATATTGATCCGTTCCATCGCGAGCGTCCTCGTCCTGACATGTTGTCGCTTGAGCATCATGGATTGACTGAGGCGGATCTTGATCGGGTCGTGGACGGCTCGGGGATGGGGCTTGCGATGCAGGTCCCGCTTCGGGAAGTGCTGAATCGGCTCGAAGAGGTGTACTGCGGCTCGATCGGTCTTGAGCTGATGCATGTCGCGGACACCGAGCAGCGCTCGTGGCTGGTGCATCGCTTTGAGATCGTGGGCGGGAAGCTCCAGCTTGATCGCAAACAGAAAACAACGATTCTTGAGCAGCTCGTTCGCTCTGAGCTTATCGAGAAGTTCCTTGGACGGCGTTATCCGGGTGATAAGCGGTTCTCGCTTGAGGGCGGCGAGTCGTTGATCCCGATGCTTGATCAGTTGATTGTGACTTCGTCGGATCTGGGCGCGGAAGAAGTCGTGTTCGGGATGGCGCATCGTGGTCGTCTCAATGTGCTCAATAACACGATCGGCAAGACGTACGAGCAGATCTTCACGGAGTTTGAAGAGAACTGGTCTGAGGACTTTGTTGATGGTGGCGGGGATGTGAAATACCACCAGGGGTACTCCGGCACTCGGATGCTTCCCAACGGGAAGATGATCCATCTGGCGCTGGCGAGCAATCCGAGTCACCTTGAAGCGGTGAACGGTGTGATCGAGGGGCGGACACGCGCTAAGCAGCGTTTGAAGGCAGACACGAAGCGCGAGCGCGTAATTCCTATTTTGATTCATGGCGATGCGGCGGTTGTGGGGCAGGGGATCGTTGCGGAGGTCCTGAACTTCTCGCAGCTTGAGGGCTACACGACGGGCGGGACTGTCCATGTGGTGATCAACAACCAGATCGGGTTCACGACGATTCCTGAGGATTCGCGTTCGAGCCGATACTGCACGGATATTGGCAAGTCGATCGATGCGCCGATTTTCCATGTCAATGCTGAGGATCCCGACGCTGTCGTGACGGTTGCTCAGATCGCGATGGAGTTCCGTCAGCAGTTCAAGCGAGATGTGTTTATCGATCTGCAGTGTTTCCGTCGCTACGGGCACAACGAGCAGGACGAGACGAGCTTTACGCAGCCGCTGATGGCGAAGATGATCAAGAAGAAGCCTTCGGTGCTTAAGGTGTACACGGAGAAGCTGCTTGCTGAGGGGGTGATTCAGGAAGCGGATCGCGTCGCGATTGATGATCGGATCACGGAGACGCTTGAGCGTGCACAGCGATCGGCGCAGGAGATGGCGAAGGACCCCTCGATTGATCCTGGGAGCAATCGCTGGGCGGGTCAGACGCACGAGTATAACTTTGATCAGATCGCGACTGGTGTGACGAAGGAAGCGATCGCTGAGGTCGCGGGAGCGATCGGGCGTGTTCCCGAGGGATTCAACCTGAATCCGAAGCTCAAGCGTTTGCTTGCTGATCGTGCGAATCTTGCGGATGCTGAGATGATCAGCTATGCGGACGCGGAGCAGCTTGCGTTTGGTACGCTGCTGGTTGAGGGGCATCCGATCCGTTTGTCGGGTCAGGATTGTCGTCGCGGCACGTTCTCGCATCGTCATGCGGTCGTGCGTGATTTGGAGACCGCGGAGCCGTATACGCCGTTGAACAATATACGTGAGCTTGGTGAAGAGGGTACGGAGACCCCCGCCGGCTCCGAGGGGAGTGACGGGAAACCGCGCCAGGCGAAGCTCTGCGTGTATGACTCGCCGTTGTCTGAAGCGAGTGTGCTCGGGTTTGACTATGGGTACTCGCTCGCTGATCCCAAGATGCTGGTCATCTGGGAGGCGCAGTTTGGTGACTTTGTCAACGGTGCGCAGGCGATCATCGATCAGTTCATTGCTTCTGCGGAGGCGAAGTGGGATCGGTGGAGCGGACTGGTGATGCTGCTGCCTCACGGGTATGAGGGCGCTGGTCCGGAGCACTCGTCGTGTCGCGTCGAGCGGTTCCTTGAGCTGTGCGGCGGGAACAACATGCAGGTGGTGAATCCATCCACGGCGGCGCAGGTGTTCCACATGTACCGGCGTCAGATGAAGCGTTCGTTCCGCAAGCCATTGATTGTGCTGACTCCCAAGAGCATGCTGCGTACTCCGACGAGCACGCTGGATGAGATTCTGGGTGACGGGATGTTCCTGGATATGCTGGATGATCCGAGGTTTGCTCGCGATGGGTGGGATCGTTCGGGCGTGCAGCGCGTGCTGCTGTGCAGCGGGAAGATCTACCACGAGCTTGATGCACGGCGGAGCGAACTTAATCGTCGGGACACGGCGATTGTTCGCATAGAGCAGTTGTACCCGTTTAATGGCGACATGCTGCAGCAGATCATTGATCTGTATCCCAAGGGTGTCACGGTGGAGTATGTCCAGGAAGAGACGTACAACGCGGGGGCGTGGTTGTATGTGAGTGACATGGTTCAGGAGAAGCTGGGGTGGGCTCGTCCGGGGTACATCGGGCGCGCCCGATCGAGCACTCCGGCGACGGGGTCGAAGAACCAGCACAAGAAAGAGCAAGAGCAGATTCTCACGCAGGCGATCGGTGCGAAGCCGGCGGAGTCTGATAGCAAATCAACAGTCGCGGCGGCGCGGGCGTAAACACACGCTCTGATCACGCAAAAGCAAGGACGGCAACACCATGGCAACGAAGATCGAAATCCCAAGCGTCGGCGAGTCGGTGACTTCTGGCATTATCTCCGCGTGGAGCGTCGAGGATGGCGCGTATGTTGAGCGCGATGAGACGGTGCTTGAGCTCGAGACTGACAAGGTGACGATGGAAGTCCCGGCTCCGGCTTCGGGGATCGTCAAGCACAGCGCCGCGGAGGGCGACGAGGTCGATGTCGGTGCGGTGGTTGGTGAGATCGATGAATCGGCGGCGAAACCAGCGGGTGATGCTCCGGCTTCAAGCCCTGCTCCGGCTGCAGAGAGTGCCCCTGCTGCACCAGAACCAGCTCCTGCAGCGGCTCCGGTGGCGACTGCAGTTGCTGAACCGGTCGCGGCGGCTCCGGCTCCGAGCGGTGATGTGAAGGCGACGCCTTTGGCTCGCAAGCTTGCTGAGGAGAAGGGTGTGAACCTCTCGCTCGTGACCGGCACTGGCGCGGGTGGTCGTGTTCGTGAGCAGGATGTGCTTGGGTTTGTGCAGTCGGGGGCGAGCAGTGCTCCGGCTCCGGTGGCGGCTCCATCGGTTGGTGGTTCACGCGAGGTTCTGGTTGAGCGGATGAGTCCGATGCGTCAGAAGATCGCGTCGAGGCTTGTTGAAGCGCAGCAGACCGCGGCGATGCTGACTACTTTCAATGAGGTCGACATGGGTGCGGTGATGGACCTCCGCAAGCAGCACAAGGAGCAGTTTGCTGAGAAGCATGGGGTTGGACTTGGGTTCATGTCGTTCTTTGTCAAGGCGTGTGCTCAGGCGCTGCAGAAGTTCCCGCTGATCAATGCGTACATCACTTCAGGACCTGACGGGAAGCCTGCGATTGAGAAGCATGAGTACCAGGACATCGCGATCGCGGTGGCGGGTCCCAAGGGGCTTGTGGTGCCGGTGCTTCGCAATACTGAGGTAATGGGCTTTGCGACGATCGAGTCCACGATCAAGGACTTTGGCAAGCGGGCTCGCGAGAACAAGCTCGATATCAGCGAGATGATGGGCGGGACCTTCACGATCACCAACGGCGGGATCTTTGGTTCGTTGATGTCGACTCCGATCCTGAATCCGCCTCAAAGTGCGATCCTTGGGATGCACGGCATCAAGAAGCGTGCGGTGGAAGATCCGAACAATCCGGGTCAGATCGCGCTGCGTCCGATGATGTACCTGGCGCTGAGCTACGACCATCGCATTGTTGATGGTGCGGAAGCGGTGCAGTTCTTGGTGAGCATCAAGGATGCGATCGAGGATCCGGCGCGGTTGATGCTGGATCTGTGACTTGAGTCGTCAATCTGAGAAGAAACTTATCATGCGGCTTGCTAAGCAAGTCAACGCTGTCCTAGCGGAGTATTGGGACCCGATTGGGATGATGGAAACAGCTCCAGAATACGCAGCGTCAGAGTATCAAAGCTACGCACTGACTCTTGCCGGGATGGTGTATCGCGGTGACGATGCTCACGACATTTCTGAGTTTCTTGGGAGAGTGCGTGTTGACTCGATGGGGCTCGGTGAAGACGAAGAATCTGACCGAAGAGCCGCACAATTGCTCTTGGATCTTTCTGAGTAGTATTGCGTATCGGTATGCATGGGACCCGATCTCAAGCATCCCGGCTGGATGTATTTCAAAGCACTCTGCTTTGCGCTTATTGTTCTAGTGAGTGCGACTGGATTACTGCTACCGGACTTTCGGTGGCGGACGCTGGCTTTGATTTGCTTATTGGTGTGGGCGTCGGCGCGGCTTTACTACTTCTGTTTTTATGTGATTGAGCGGTATATTGACCCTTCGTTTCGGTTTGCGGGGATTGGGTCGGTGGTTATGTTCTTCGTGCGTGGTTCTCGTGATCGATGTGATCAAGAAGACCTTGGCAAGCGCGGGTGAGCATGTGGTAGACTTTGTCGAAGCCGTCGTCTCCGCCGTAGTAGGGGTCGGGGACGTCTTGGGGTTTGGGGAGTGATGGGTCGAAGGATCGCATGAGGGCGAGTTGTGATTTGGGTGTGCCGAGGTCGAGGAGGTCTCGGTGGTTGGATTGGTCCATCGGGATGATGTGGGTAAAGCGTTCGATGTCGGTGTTCGCATCGAACTGGCGGGCACGTTGGTGGGTGATGTCGATGCCGTAGAGGGAGGCGGTTTGGATGGAGCGGGGGTCTGGTGGGTTTCCGACGTGCCAAGCGCCTGTGCCGCAGGAGTCGATGTGGAACTTGTGTGCGAGGTTGTTCTGGTTGACGAGGTGCTGGAAGATGCCGTGGGCGAGGGGGGAGCGGCAGATGTTTCCGAGACAGACGAAGAGGACGGTGTGTTGGTCGGGCATGAGCGAGTTTACGCGTGGGCTGGCTGCGGGGAGTTTGCTGTGGACTTCATGCGCTCAACGATCGCGTCCATCTCGTCGAGGAGTTGTCCGGCGGAGCCTTGGGCTCTTGAGAATCCGGCTTTTCCGGAGTGGCGGAGGTTGAGTTTGGGGACGTCGGCTCGCTCGAGGTAGCGGTCGAGGAGCTGGGTTGATCCGGAGATCTCGTCGGTGGGGTGGATGTAGGCATCGAGGAGTGGGAGGAGCTGCGGGAGGGGCTCGGAGGTGGTTATGAGTCGGAAGGGTTCGTCGAGTCCACGGTGGTGACGGAGGGCTTGGTTGAGATTCTTGGAGGTGTCGGGGACGATGCCGAGGGTTTGGTATCCGGAGACGGCGAGGAGTCCGAGGAGGAAGGCGAACTCGCGGGCGTCGACGTCGGCGGGGTTGTCGGCGACGGCGGCGATGCAGATGGTTTGGTTGTCGATACCTTGGGCGAGTCTACTTGCGTCGCGCTGCTCTGGGGTTGGAGGTGATGGATCGAGCAGCGGGGTGAGGAGGTGATCGGTTTGGCAGGTGTGGCGGTGGCTCTGCCAGATGTCGTGATCGGTGGGCTCGAAGACGCGGATGGTGTCGATGTTCTGCGGTGGGTTGCTGATCGAATCGGGTTTTGTTGAGATGAGCTCGACGGGGATCTCGAGCTGAGCGCCGGCTGCGGATGCGGGGGCGATGAGCTCGTCAGACCAGCAGAGGATGCGGCTGGGGGCGAAGCTGTTGTGCTGGATCGCTTTGAGGAGCTGGCGTTTGAGGTTGCTTTTGACCGCGAGCAATGGAGTGATGTGGTGGCTGGATTGGACTCCGAGCTGTGCGGCGGCGGACTTTGTTGAACTGTCTCCTACGGTGATGATCTTGCTGTGGGGAGGTGGAGGGGTGAGGGCGTTCTTGAGCGCGAGGGAGAGCAGAATTGTCGGGATCGAGCGTCCGGCGAACGGGGCGTGGATCGTGCGGGATGAGGGCGGGGCGATGAGATGGACAGCGCCTGTGCTGGAGGGGGTGGGTGAGATCATGCTGTTGTATTGTACTCGGGTTGAGTGCGGGGGCGGTTAGCGGCGGTTGAGTACGGTCTCGGTGATCTCGTGGCGGTAGAAGAGCTGGGAGAGTCCGAGTCCGGCGCGGACGGCGAGTTGTTGCTCGATCGCGAGTTGTCCGGCGCTGCCTTGCGGGGTTTGTCCTGGCAGCTGGGGGATCTGGATTTCGACAGGGTGTCCGAACTCAGATTCGGGCCAGACTCTTCGGGACTGGGCGACGTCGATGACTTTGACGCGGAGGGAGGCGCGTGGGATGTAGGAGCCGGATTCTGGGGAGAGGGAGAAGTTGGTGACGACTGCGTAGATGACGTACTGGGCGCCGACGGATTCTCCAAGCTCGGAGATGCTCATACGCTGCGAATGGGAGTCCTTGGTCGCGGCGGAGATGATCCCTCGCGGTTCGAGCATATCGGTGAGGATTCGTTTTTCGAGGAGCTGATCGGTCGCGGTATCGGCCATCGCGTAGCGGAGTCGGCGCTGGGCGATCTTGCTGGAGGGGTCGTCTACGAAGATGACGGTGGTGGCGTTTTCTTCGAGGGTGTACTGGGGGTTGATTTTTTCCGGGCCGTGGATCGCGTAGGCGATGGGGGTCACGACGTTGCAACCAGGGATGCAGGCGACGGCGGAGAGCATCGCGAGGGTGAGGAGTGTGCGTGTGTGATGGATGGTTCTGTGGATCATGGTGGTGTCTTTAGTATGCGATGATGTTTGGTTCTTCGTGCTCGTAGAAGAGCCATGCGGCGCGGTTGATGAATCGGTTGGAGAGTTCGGCGGTGACCGCGGCTTCTGGGATGTCGCTTCTCATGAATCCGGTGGAGTCTGGGAAGGTGATGCTCAGGGCTTTCTCGTAGATGGGGTCGTTGGGGAGCGCGGAGTCTGATTCGTAGACAGAGACGACTCCGGCGATCGCGCCGTCCCAGACGTATTGGTTCCCGGGTTCGTGGAGCTTGTAGTCCACGATCTCGATGACGACGAGGCGCTCGACTCCGAGGAGGTTGGCGATGTCTTCGCGGGTCATCGCGGGCCACTGCGGGGTGTTGTAGAGGACGGTGAGGAGATCGTTCGATGGAATCGCGTAGGAGGGGTTGGCGTTCTGGATGAGGCGGTCGTTGACGCGCTGGGTGATGCGTGCGGTGATTCCGGGGTGCTCGGCTTCGATGACGCGCGACGCGGAGCAGACGACGGCGAAGGAGTGTCCGGCGATGCGTTCGTACTCGGCGGGGTATGTGGTTGATCCGGTCCGGTGGTGGGACTCGGCCATGCCTCCGATCATCGCGGGGATGATGCAGCCGGGGATCGAGAACAGCGCGAGGAGTGCTGTAGCGGCGATGGATAAACGGATGGGGAGTGATCGGTTCATGGTGTGTGTCCGGTATCAGGTCCAGGTGGCGATTTTATAGATCCAAGCACCTGCGGTGAGGATCAGCATCGCGATGACCAGCTTGGGTCGTAGTGCGGTTTGTACGACTGATCCTATACGCGAGGCGTAGACCGCCTGATGCGTTGAAGCCCAGAAGATCATGGTTGTGAGGAGTGCGAGCAGGGCTCCCATGGGCTGGGTGAGGGTCGCGGTGATCCATGAACCCTCTCCGGCGTGGGAGAACGCGGTGGTCATGCCGCAGGTTGGGCAGGGTTTGTCGAATGCGATGACCCAGGTGCACTGGGGCATCCCGAGTTGGGTGTGGGTGGCGTGGCCTTGAGGATTTGGGGAGAGCCAAGCGGCGGTGGAGAGGAGGAAGAGGGAGAATGCGGCGATCACTGCGGCGGCGATTCGCTCTCCGGTGGTGGCGCGGAGTGGGGTGGTTCGTTCTTTGGGTTGGATCGCGGCTGTATCCACTAGTCGAACTTGAAGACGCCCTTGCGGTAGCCGTAGATGTATGCAACGACGGTGGTGAGCATGAAGAAGAAGATGCGGAGGAGCCAGATGGTGGAGGCGTCGGAGCGTGGGTCGAGGGAGGTAAAGGTCTGCGCCCAGGGGTAGAGGAAGATGACTTCGATATCGAAGACGAGGAAGACCATCGCGATGAGGTAGAAGCGGATATTGAAGCGTTTCCGGGCGGTGTTGATCGGGGTCATCCCTGATTCGTAGGTGACCCCTTTGCGGGCGCCTTCGCGGCGAGGGCCGAGGATCGCGGAGCCGACGAGGTTCATGAGGGCGAATCCTGCCGCGGCGAGGAGCATGAAGAAGATGGGGAGATAGGCGTTGATCGCGTTGCTTGCGAGGGTGATGGACTGCATCGTCAGACTCCGGATCGGTCGGTGTGTTCGGCATCCTTGCCGAGTGGTTGGATGATAGCCGGGATTGTGGGGGTTGTGGGGCTGGAATGGGGTTGATGGTGGCTGCCAGGTTGGCAGGGGGAAGCGGTGGGATCACTGGTTGGCGGGGAGGATTTGGACAATTGGGGAGTGTTTTCTGGGGTTAGGGATCGCTGGTTTGGCATGGGGATTGCCATTGGTATGGGTGCATTGCTGCGCTTGCAGTTGCTTAAACGAATGAACGAGGCCGTGGGATAGCGGCTGATCGGGTCGAGATGACCCACTAGATATGGAGAATCCGCGATGGGAAGCAAGGAACTGACCTTTGATATCGAGGCACGGCAGGCACTTTTGGCGGGGGTTGAGAAGCTCGCCGCGGCGGTGAAGGTGACTCTTGGGCCTCGCGGTCGCAATGCGGTGATCGACAAGTCGTGGGGTGGTCCGACGGTGACCAAGGACGGCGTTTCGGTCGCGGAAGAAGTCGAACTGGTCAACAAAGCGGAGAACATGGGCGCGAAGCTCGTGAAGGAAGCGTCCTCGAAGACCTCGGACGATGCGGGCGACGGCACCACCACGGCGACTGTGCTCGCTGAGGCGCTGTTCAAGGAAGGGCTGCGTTACATTGCTGCTGGAGTCGATGCGAACGCGTTGGTTCGCGGCATGAAGAAGGGGATCGAGATCGCGGCTCAGTCGATTGACGACATGGCGACCCCGGTTCAGGGGAAGAAGGACATCGAGAATGTCGCGACGATCTCGTCGAACAACGATCCGGAGACCGGCAAGATCATGGCTGGTGCGTTCGAGAAGGTCGGTAAGGACGGCGTGATCACGGTTGAAGAGGGCAAGGGGCTCGAGACCGATGTGACTGTGGTTGAGGGGATGCAGTTCGATCGTGGGTTCTTGTCTCCCAACTTTGTGACTGATGTTGAGGACATGAAGGTTGTGCTCGACAAGTGTCTCGTGCTGGTGCATGAGGACAAGATTGACAACATTCAGAAGCTTGTTCCGTTGCTTGAAAAGGTGATGGAAGCGAAGAAGCCACTGCTGATCATCGCTGAGGACATCACTGGTGAGGCGCTGAGCACGCTGGTGATCAACAAGCTCCGCGGCACACTTCAGGTGTGTGCGGTCAAGGCGCCGGGGTACGGCGATCGTCGCAAGCAGATGCTGCAGGACATTGCTGTTCTCACGGGTGGCGAGGCGTTCATGAAGGATCTGGCGACGGATCTGGACAAGGTCTCGATCGCTCAGCTTGGTCTTGCGAAGAAGGTTGAGATCAGCAGCGACAACACGACCATCATCGAGGGTGCGGGTTCGACCACGGATATTCAGAACCGCATCGCTCAGATCCGTGCGGAGATCGACAACTCGACTTCGGATTACGATCGCGAGAAGCTCCAGGAGCGTTTGGCGAAGCTGACGGGTGGCGTGGCACAGATCAATGTCGGCGCTGGATCGGAAGCGGAACTCAAAGAAAAGAAGGCACGCGTCGAGGACGCGCTGCACGCGACTCGTGCGGCTCTCGCCGAGGGCATCGTCGCGGGTGGCGGGACGAGCTTCATCCGTGCTCAGAATGTCATCGCGAAGAACAAGGACTGGAAGGGTGTGTTCGGCAAGGCGACTGAGGTGTCCTCCGATGATGTCGGGCAGCTCAAGTACGATTTCGCGGCTGGGCTCAATGTCGTTTACCGCGCTCTCTCTGTTCCGCTCCGCACGATCGCGGAGAACGCTGGTGCGAAGGGATCGGTCGTGGTTGCGAAGGTCTCGGACGCTGAGGGTTCGAACGGCTACAACGCGCTCACTGACACCTACGAGGACCTGCTCAAGGCGGGCGTGATGACTCCGGCGAAGGTCGATCGTTCGGCGCTTGTGAATGCGGGATCGGTTGCGACTGTGCTGCTTGCTGCGGATTGCATTGTGACGGACAAGCCTGAGAAGGGTGTGTCGGATGATCACGGTGCTGGCGGCGACCCAATGGCGGGTATGGGCGGCATGGGTGGTATGGGCGGAATGGGTATGCCTGGAATGGGTGGCATGGGTGGGATGCCTGGTATGGGCGGGATGGGCTTCTAATCCCAGCGTCTTGGATTCAATGAACAATCAACCGCTTAAAGCGATGGAGATATGAACTATGTCAGTTAAACCACTTGAAGATCGTGTGCTGGTGAAGCCAGTGGAGCAGGAATCGATGACCTCTTCCGGGCTGTACTTGCCTGAGTCGAGTAAGGAGAAGCCGATTCAGGGGACGGTCGTTGCGGTCGGGCCTGGGAAGCGGCTTGAGAACGGCGCGCTCGGTGAGATGAGCGTGGGTGTTGGTGATCGTGTGGTCTACTCGACCTACGCCGGCACAGAAGTAGACATCGATGGTGTTGAGCACTTGATTCTCCGTGAATCAGAACTGCTCGGCGTTTTCGCATAAGAGTTGAACGCATCGGCGGTGAACGCCGCTGATTGAAAGGTAGAGCGATGAGCAATAAACAGATCATGTTTGAAGACAAGGCGCTTCTTGAGATGAAGAAGGGCGTTGATAAGCTGACCGATGCGGTCAAGTGCACGATGGGGCCTGCGGGTCGGCATGTCGTGATCGAGAAATCGTACGGCGGTCCTCATGTGACCAAGGACGGCGTTTCGGTTGCGAAGGAAATCGAGCTGCCTTCGCAGTTTGAGTCGATGGGCGCGAAGATGCTGCACCAGGTCGCGAAGAAGACCGCGGACAAGGCGGGCGACGGCACGACCTGTGCAACCGTCCTCGCTCAGGCGATCTTCACCGAAGGGCTGAAGGTTGTCGCGGCGGGTGCGAACCCTGTGCATGTCCAGCGCGGCATCAACAAAGCAGCACAAGCAGCAAGCGAAGCGATCGACTCGCTCGCGACTCCTTGCAAGGGCAAGGCGGACCTCAAGAAGATCGCGACAGTCTCGGCGAATCACGACGAGAAGGTCGGCGAGCTGATCGCGGAAGCGATCCACAAGGTCGGCCACGAGGGCGTGGTCGAGATCGAGAACGGCAACTCCAACGAGACGACGCTCGAGTATGTCGAGGGGATGCAGTTTGATAAGGGGTACTTGTCGCCTTACTTCATGACGAATCCGACGACTGGGGAGTGCGAACTTGAGGATCCGATGATTCTGATCCACGAGAAGAAGATCAGCAACCTTGCGGATCTGCTCCCGCTGCTCAATAAGGTCGCGACTGCTGGGAAGCCGTTGCTGATCATCGCTGAGGATATCGAGAACGAGGCGCTCGCGGCTCTGGTCGTGAATCGTCTGCGTGGTACGCTCAATATCTCCGCAGTGAAGGCGCCTGGGTTCGGTGATCGTCGTAAGGCGATGCTTGAAGACATCGCGGTCTTGACCGGCGGCGTGTACTTCAGCGAGGATCTGGGTCGTTCGCTTGAATCCATCGAGCTCAACGAGCTTGGGAAGGCGAAGAAGGTCACGATCTCAAAAGACAACACCACCATGGTCAAGGGTGGCGGCAAGAAGGCAGAGATCGCGGCTCGTGCGGCGACCATCAAGGCGCAGCATGACAAGTCGACCAGTGATTACGATCGCGAGAAGCTCATGGAGCGTCACGCGAAGCTGACAGGTGGCGTTGCGATCATCAATGTCGGTGGTGTCACTGAGCAAGCGATGAAGGCGACCAAGGACCTTGTCGAGGACGCGATGCACGCGACTCGTGCGGCCGCGAAGGAAGGGTTCGTTCCTGGCGGTGGCGTGACGCTGATCCGTGCTTCGGACATGCTCGGCGCTGCTCAGAAGAAGGTCAAGGGCGACGAGAAGTTCGGCTTTGACATCGTGATGCGTGCGATGTCCGCTCCGGCGTGGCAGATCGCGGACAACGCTGGGTTCGACGGCGATCTCGCAGTTGAGACGATCCGCGAGGAAGAAGGAGCCGTGGGCCTGAACGCGGCGACTGGGGATTATGTTGACCTCGTCAAAGCGGGGATCATCGATCCGGCACTCGTCGCGAAGAGCGCGATCGTGAACGCGGCGTCGGTCGCGGGCTTGATGCTCACGACGGATGTGATGCTGACTGAACTCAAGGAAGATGCGGAGCCGGTCGTTGGGGCGGTGAGCTGATTAGAGAAGATGCGTAGCGACTAGTTTTGTCTTCAGTGCCATAGTATGAAGGCATTATTAGTCTCACTGTGCGAAGATCCCAATTGTGTTGGTATCGGAGCACAGGCTACAAAGAAAGGGTCCAATTTGTTGGATTCATTTATTCTTCTTGGGACAAAGTTGTTGAGCTCGCTCACTTCTATCTGTCCAGTCATTAACGTTGTCATTGCGGAGAAAGGAAGCTGTGTAGTGATTGTTGACAATCGAAACTCAGTTAAAACCCTAGAGAGTAGAATCTCGCTTCTAAATGACAAATCGCTCTACGAGCGATAAATGATGACCGAGCATCTTGGTGGAGACGCCAAGATGCTCTTTATGACGACAACACGCGATTATTACGATGTTCTGGGGGTTGGTAAGTCTGCGGATGCGGATGAGATTAAGCGCGCGTATCGGCGTTTGGCGATGAAGCACCATCCGGATAAGAATCCGGATGACAAGGAAGCGGAAGCGAAGTTCAAGGAAGCCGCGGAAGCGTATGAGGTGCTCAGCGACGATACGAAGCGGAAGATCTATGACCAGTACGGGCATGATGGTCTGCGTGGTCAGGGGGCGGCGACGCATGACTTTAATCGGATGAATGTCGATGACATCTTCTCGATGTTTAACGACATCTTCGGCGGTGGGGGTGGCGGCTTCGGTGGTCAGGCGCGTGCTGGTCGTCGGGCTTCGGCGCGTGGGTATGACCTTGAGACGCAGGTGACGCTGACGCTTGAAGAGGTGCTGTCTGGGACTTCGAAGGATGTTGAGTTCACGCGGATGGATGTCTGCGAGACGTGCACTGGATCGGGCGCGAAGCCTGGGACGACTCCGGAGTCGTGTGGTCAGTGCGGCGGTCAGGGGAAGGTCCAGCAAGCGGGGCTTGGTGGGATGTTCCGGATGGTCGTCGCGTGTCCGGCGTGTCGGGGACGCGGGACGGTGATCAAGGAGAAGTGCGGGACGTGTCATGGACGCGGACGCGTCGGGAAGAAGCGTTCGCTGAGTGTCAAGATCCCGGCGGGTGTGCATCATGGTCAAGCGGTGCGCGTGCAGGGTGAGGGGGAGCCGCCTGCGGCGGAGCACAGTCCGGACGGGACTGGGGTTCGCGGGGATCTGCATGTCGTGGTGCGTGTTGAGGATCACGAGCTGTTTGAGCGCGATGGGGATCATCTGCTGATGGAGATGCCGATCAGCTTTACGCAGGCGTCGCTTGGAGCTGAGCTTGAGGTCCCGACGCTTGAGGGGTCGGAGTCGCTGACGATCAAGAAGGGGACTCAGTACGGCGAGCTCCTGCGGATCGAGGGGGCGGGGCTCCCGAATCTGCGGACTGGTCGTCGCGGGGATCTGGTGGTGATCGTGAAGATCGAGACTCCGAAGAAGCTGACCTCGAAGCAAGAGGAACTGCTGCGTGCGTTTGCGGAGACTGAGGACAAGCATGTGAATCCTGAGAGCCATGGATTCTTTAAGAAGATCACGGATCTGTTGGGTGGTTCATGATGAGCGAAGATATGAAGAACAAGGTTCAAGAGCACGAGATCGACGAGGTGAGTTCTGAGGAGATCAGCGAGATCGAATCGGGGTTTGATGCGGACAAGTCCGCGCGGTTTGAGACGATCCGTCAGATGGCGCTGAGCGGCGAGCTTGAGTATGGTCCTGAGAGCGAAGAGATCGTTGAGACGCTGATCGAGACGATCGGTCAGCGCGACGACAACTTCGGTCGCTTCCAGGCGATGGCGGCTGAGCATCAGAACTTTCAACGCCGAGCTTCGATGAATGAGAACGAGGCGCGGATCTCGTCGCGACAGGGTGTCGTGCAGGCGTTGATCCCGCTGATGGATCACTTCGAGATGGCGCTGATGCAGGATCCGGAGAAGGTGTCGGCGAAGGATGTCATCGCGGGTGTGGAGATGATCCGGAGCGAGTTCCTGCGGATGCTGTCGGGGTACGGCGTGAGCGCGATCGAGCCCAAGGTTGGCGATGTGTTTGATCCAGGTCCACACGCGGCGATGATGCAGCAAGCGGGTGAGGGGATCGAGCCGGGGCATATCTCGGTGGTGATGGGGGTTGGGTACAAGCTTGGTGATCGGGTGATCCGTCCGGCGAAGGTGGGGGTTGCTCCGGAGGCATCGGACGCTGATGAGGCGTCAACGGATGAGGGGGAGTAACGATGCCTACGTATGACTACCGATGCAACGCGTGCGACCATGAGTTCGAGCTGTTCCAGTCGATGAGTGCTGGGGTCAAAAAGAAGTGTCCCGAGTGCGGGAAGATGGCTCTTGAGCGGCTCATCGGTATTGGTGCGGCAGTGATGTTCAAGGGGTCGGGGTTCTACGAGACCGATTACCGGAGCGATTCGTACAAGAAGGGTGCGGAGGCGGACAAGAAATCATCGGAGACCAAAACCGAAACCAAGACTGAAAGCAAGTCTGAAAGCAAGACCGATTCGAAAGCTGGGAAGAAGGCGGAATCAAAGTCTGCGCCGAAGACGAAAGCTGAGTCGAAGAAATGAGCGGCGCTGCTCGAGGGATCATCGGTCACGGGGTGGACATCGTCGAGGTTGCTCGGATCGAGCAGTCCCTTCAGAAGCATGAAGAATCGTTTCTCAAGAAATGCTTCACCCAACAAGAGGTGGTTGATTCGGGTGATTCCATTCGGCGCGTTGAGCATCTCGCGGCGCGGTTTGCGGCAAAGGAAGCGGCGCTCAAGGCGATCGGGACGGGGTGGAGTCAGGGGATTGGGTGGACGGATGTCGAGGTCGTTCGGCTCGACTCTGGGAAGCCTGAACTCCGCGTGAGCGGAAGGGCGCAGGAGATCGCTGAGTCGATGGGGATCGATCGGTGGTTTGTGTCGCTGTCGCACACGAAGTCGGACGCGATCGCTTCGGTCATTGCTGAGGGAGTCGTTAGATGACGCTTCCCAAGGTACTCATGACGGATGTGATCCGCTCGACGCAGCAGGGGGACTCGCACGGCGGGGCGTACCTGATCGATCTTGAATCGGGTGCTCATGAGCAGGTGCTGGACTGGAATCGGGTGGATATCGACTGGGAAGGACGCGGGATGGGGCGCGGGCTGCGGGGGATCTGCTTTGTCGGTGACGAGATCTTTATCGCGGCTTCGGATGAGCTGTTCGTGTTTGATCGCGATTGGAGCATTGTTCGATCGTTCAAGAATCGGTTCTTGCACCACTGTCACGAGATATCGTATGACGGGGATCGGTTCATCTATCTGACCTCGACAAGCTTTGATTCGGTGCTGCGGTTTGATACACAGACGAACGAGTTTGATCGCGCGTGGTGGTTCGGGGTTGGGAATGGGGCGATTGGTAGCAAGGATTATGATCCGAATGGCGAGCAGGGGCCGCCGCATGCGGACACGCTGCATCTGAATCAGGTGTTCGTGCAGGATGGGGTGGTTTATGTCTCGGCTCTGCTGCTCGGGATGATGTGGAGCGTTGACATACGGACTGGTCAGGTTTCGATGTTTGCCAAGATCCCGGTCAAGACGCACAACTGTCAACCCATCAGCGGGGGATTGGTGCTGATGAACTCGACTGGGGAGGATTGTGTCGTGATCTCGGATCGGCGCGGCAAGATTATGAAGCGGTTTTCGTATCCGATCTATGACGAGGCGGAACTCGCCCATGCAGGGATCAGTGAGGACTTTGCGCGGCAGGGGTTTGGACGCGGATTGTGTCTCTCTGAGGATGGGGGGCTGGTAATCGCGGGGTCGTCTCCTGGGACGGTGAGCGCGTTTGATCGCAAGTCTGGGGAGATGGTGGCGTCGGTAAATGTGTCGATGGATATCCGCAATGCGCCCCACGGGCTTGAGGTTTGGCCTTGGGGGTGAGTTCCTGTTTGCGGTGATGCTCGCGAGCGAGTACGCTGCTTGGATGAACAGGAGCTTTGAATGAATCTTGGTTTTGGATTGACCTGGTCGCTGTTGAAGCGTGCGGGGCGTGTGCTGATTGAGGACGACTCGCGGAGTTATCGCGGGATTGATCTGCTTGTCGCGGGGGCGCATATCGCGGATGTGGTGGACGGGGCAGCTTCGCCGAGGATCGGGATTTTGGTTCCGACGTCGGGCGGGTTCGCGGCCGCGGCGTATGGGGTTTGGCTGAGCGGCAAGACGATCGTGCCTTTGAACTATCTGAGCGAGCAGGAGACGCTGGACTACATCATCGAGGATTCGGGGTGTGAGTTGGTGCTCGCGTCTCGTCGTCTTGTTGAGCATCTGGGGTTTGTACCAAAGTGCAAGCGGATCGTGTATCTGGAGGATTTGAACTTTCGTTCGCTTCCGAGTCCGCGTCTACCCAAGATTGTGGGGTTCGAGGAACTCGCCGTGGTGCTGTATACTTCGGGGACTTCCGGCAAACCCAAGGGGGTGATGCTGACGCACTCGAACATGCTGAGCAATGTGAAGCAGGTTCATGAGCACATCGCGATCGAGCGAGGGGATGTGTTCTTGGGCGTGCTGCCTCAGTTTCACTCGTTCGGGATCACGGCGTTGACGCTGCTGCCTTTGCTGTATGGGTGCAAGGTGGTGTACTCGGCGCGGTTTGTTCCCAAGCGTGTGATCGAAGCGATCGAGAAGCACGGCGCGACGATTTATGTTGGGATCCCGTCGATGTACAACGCGTTGATGACGGTCAAGAGTGTGGCGGCGGACTCGTTCAAGTCGCTGCGTCTTGCGATTAGTGGAGGGGAGCCGCTGCCGAAGGATGTTTCGGATCGGTTTTATGAGCGGTTTGGTAAGCGGATCTGTGAGGGGTACGGCATGACGGAGACGGCTCCGGTGACCAATGTGATGCTTCCCAATGAGAACGAGAAGATCGGCGCGGTGGGGAGGGCGCTGCCTGGCGTGGTGCAGCGGATTGTTGATCCGGAATCGGGGCGAGATGTTGGGTTTGATGTTGATGGTGAGCTCCGGATTGGTGGTCCGAATGTGATGAAGGGGTATCTGAATCTTCCGGAGCTGACTGCGGAGGTGTTCGATGAGTTTGGACATCTGAAAACCGGTGATATGGCGCGGATTGATGAGGACGGGTTCTTGTCGATCACGGGACGGATCAAGGAGATGCTGATCGTGGGGGGTGAGAACGTGTTTCCGAGGGAGATCGAGGAGGTGCTCAACGCGCATCCATCGGTCGCGGCTTCGGGGGTGGTGGGTCAGTCCGATCCGATGCGGGGCGAGGTGCCTGTCGGATTTGTGGAGCTTGAGGAGGGGGAGTCGCTTGAGGGTGATGAGCTGATCCGTTGGTGCCGGGATCGGCTCGCGGGGTACAAGGTCCCTCGGCGTGTGGTGGTGCTTGAGGAGATACCGAGAAACCCGACGGGGAAGGTACTTCGAAGGGCGTTGTCGGAGATGCTCAAGGAAGAGATGGCCTAGAGTCTTTCGACGCGGCAGGTGCTGCGTTCAACATCCCCAAACCACACCCAACGAACACGCTCGGAGACCGGCATGGAACTGTACATCGACACCGCGAATCTCGATGAAATCAAAGAAGCACACGATCTTGGCGTGCTTGATGGAGTGACTACGAATCCATCACTGATCGCGAAGGAAGGCATCGATTACGGCAAGCGTCTCGAGGAGATCTGCGGCGTGGTTTCGGGTCCGGTCTCTGCGGAAGTGATCGCGCTTGAGTACAAGGAAATGGTGACCGAGGGCAAGATGCGTGCGGGGATCGCGGACAACATCGTGGTCAAGCTCCCTGTGACGGTTGACGGGCTCAAGGCGTGCAAGGCGCTGAGTGACGAGGGCATCCGTACGAACATGACGCTGTGCTTCCAGCCGATGCAGGCGATGATGGTTGCCAAGGCGGGGGCGTACCTGATCTCGCCGTTTATTGGTCGTCTGGATGACATCTCGCAGGACGGGACGGAGCTGATCTCTCAGATCCGCACGATCTACGACAACTATGGATTTGATACCAAGATCCTCGCGGCTTCGATCCGTCATCCCAAGCACATGCTCGAGTGTGCGTTGATTGGTGCTGATGTGGCGACGGTGCCGCTGAAGGTGATCAAGCAGTTGATGCATCACCCGCTGACGGACAACGGCTTGAAGCAGTTCCTTGAGGACTACAACAAGGCTTTTGCATGATCCGCTCCGACTCTTTTAGTCGCTGACTTCAAACAGGAACTCGATCTCCACGGGCACGTTGCGTGGGAGTGATGACACACCCACGGCGGCGCGGGCGTGTTGTCCGATGTCTTGTCCGAAGATCTCGACGAGGAGGTCGGAGCAGCCGTTGGCGATCTGGGGCTGGGCGCCGAAATCTGGAGCGGCGGCCACGAAGACTCCGACTTTGACGACCTTGGTGACCTTGTCGAGATTCCCGATCGCGTCATTGAGGGCGGCTAGTGCGTTGAGGGTGCACTGGCGAGCGCAGGCGACGGCGGTTGCTTCTTCGACGTTGGTCGGGACGATTCCTGTCGCGATGAGTTTGCCGTCGCTGATGGGGATCTGTCCTGAGATGTGGATAAGGGAGCCGGTCTGGCGGGTGGGTACGTAGGACGCGAGGGGTTTGGTCGCTTGGGGGAGTGTGATGTTGAGATCGCTAAGGCGTTGGGAAATGGACATTTGTGTATAAATCTCTTGGATTGGCCCATTTGGCTGTCAAAATGGGGGTTTCTGGGGGGTGGTTGTTTGGGGGTTGTGGAACCTGGTTGGCTTGTCTGGCGTATGGTATTCACGTACAGTTGTACTGGCGAATGTGATTCGGCATAGACGCATATCGCACTCTTTGGGCTGTTGCCCGTTCATGATTCCAGCCGAATCGCACGAAGCCGACATTTCGGCCCCTGTGTCCACCGGGCGATGAGTGTGGACGCTCGTGCGTTTCGGTCGTGTGATCGCTACGCAAAACACAGTTTGCTGATTCAGCGTCGTTGCTGGTCAGCATGGTTCGGTAATCATTCCGGACAGAAATGGAGTCATGTCATGAAGAACATGAACAAGAGAAGTGCGTTTACGCTCATCGAGCTTCTCGTGGTGATCGCGATCATCGCGTTGCTCATCGGTATTCTGCTGCCTGCACTTGGTAAAGCTCGTGCACGTGCAAACCAGCTGAAGGACAGCACCCAGGTGCGTTCGCTTCTGCAGGGTATGGTCGTCTTTGCTGGTAACAACAAGGACAACTACCCGCTGCCTAGCCGCGTAGACAAGAACGATAAGACCATCCTCGTTGAGGGCGAGATCACCACTTCCCGCGAGAAGGACACCACTGGTAACATCTTCTCGATCCTGATCGCTCAGGGTATCGTTGAGACCGAGCTCTGCATCAGTGCGGTTGAAACTGGTCAGTACGAACAGTTCACCGATTACCAGAGCGACTCGCCTTACGGCGGTGTTGGCGGCGGAGAGGACATGCAGACTGAAGCTCTGTTTGATCCAAACTTCCGTGCATCGGCAGAAGATTACTTCTGGGATCGCGGCTCACGCGTTGAAGAAGCTCCAACAGACGAACTTGAGAAGTACGTTGGCGTTGGTAACTTCAGCTACGCACACATCCCTCCGTTCGTTCAACGCCGTGCTCAGTGGCAGAACACCTTCCAGGCACTCGAGCCTGCACTTTCCAACCGTGGTCCTGTGTACACCCTCGATGACGGCGAAGAAGGTGTTTGGGAGCTTCTCGCTGCTGAAGACGAAGGCGTCGCGAACGGCCGCAACCCACAGGGTCGCAGCTCGGTGACACTCGCTATGAACGGCTCACGTACCGAGTGGGCGGGCAACGTTGGCTTCAACGATGCACACGTTGAGTTCTACAACCGTCCAGATCCTGAAGCAGTTATCTGGTCGTTCTCGAACCTCGATGACGTGAACAAGAACCAGCCTGACAACATCTTCATGAACGAAGATGACCAGGATCGTGTTCCTGAGATGGAACCAGGTGAGACCGTCGAGCTCAGCGGGCTCAACAGCAACCGCAACGCTTACCTGACCCAGTACTACGAAGTCAATATCGAAACCGATGGTTCGACTTCGATCAGTCCTTACTACGATTGATCTTTATGATCATGTTGGTCTCATAGACTGACAAAGATTCGTATACTGAACCCGCAGCCTACTCGGCTGCGGGTTTTTTCATTTGCAGGATTGATCAGATGACCTCGATTGAGCGAGCTTTGCGTGATCATATAGCCGGGGATGTCCGGTTTGATGATCATTCGCGTGGGCTCTACAGCACGGATGCTTCGATCTATCAGGTGCGTCCGATCGGGGTGGTGCTTCCTGATTCGCTTGATGATGCGGCTATCGCAGTGGGGTTGTTGGGGCAAGCGGGTGTTGGGGTGCTGCCGCGAGGTGGAGGGACGAGTCTTGCGGGGCAGTGTGTGAATGAGGCGGTGGTCGTTGATGTGTCCGGGCAATGCGGCGGGCTCATCGGGGTAGATCTCGAGAATCAGCGATGCCGGGTCGAGTCGGGGATCACGGTAGATGATCTCAATGATCTGCTTCGGGCTGATGGGGTGTTCTTTGCGCCCGATCCTTCGACGGCTCGTCAGGCGACGGTTGGGGGGTGTATCGGGAACAATGCCGCGGGGGTGCACTCGATTCTGTATGGACGGACGTCGGAGAATGTGGAGTCGGTGCGCGCGTGCTTGTGGGACGGGCATGTCGCAGAGTTTGGGTATGGCTCGGCGGGTGATGATGCACGTGTCATGGAGATCACACGCGGCGTGATCGATATTGTGCGCGAGCATCGAGAGTTGATCCGCGAGCGGTATCCCAAGACGCTGCGGAGGAGTGCTGGGTATCAGCTGGATGTGATTCTTGATCAGCTCGAAGCGGGTGGGTGGGATCCGTTGTGCGTGAACCTTGCGGATCTGCTCTGCGGCAGCGAGGGGACGCTCGCTCTGACGCTGGAGGCAGAGCTTCGGCTCCAGCGGATTCCACGTGTGAAGGGGCTCGCGGTGATCGCGTTTGGTTCGCTAGATGAGGCGATCCGGAGTGTTGAGGGTTTACTCGAACTTAACCCGGCTGGGGTGGAGCTGCTTGATGATCTGATACTTGATCTGGCGCGGAAGAACAGGGAGCAGTCGAGGTATGTCGAGCTGCTTCCGAAGATCGCGGTGGGCGAGACGCGGGCGGTGGTGTATGTGGAGTTCTTTGGTGACTCGATTGGGGAGGTACAAGCGGGTCTTGATGCGGTGGCTCAGCGTGCGGGCAATGGTGCTGTGGAGTTGATTGTTGATCCGGCTGCGATGGAGCAGGCGTGGAAGCTCCGCAAGGCGGGGGAGCCGCTGCTGCATGGGCTGGAGGGTGAGCGGAAGCCGCTGGGGTTTATTGAGGACTGCGCGATCCCGGTGGATCGGCTGGTGGAGTTTGTGGATCGGTTGCGCGAGATCGTTGAGCAATCCGGGACGGTCGCGTCGTACTACGCGCACGCATCGGTGGGTGTGCTTCATGTGCGGCCGCTATTGAATCTGCGTGATGCCTCTGATGAGCACGCGATGCATCGGATCGCGTCGGCTTGTGCGGATTTAGCAAAGGAGCTTGGTGGTGTGGCGTCGGGCGAACACGGCGACGGTCGTGCTCGTGGTCCAGTGCTTGAGCGGTTCATGGGTGCTGAGTTGATGGAGGCGCACCGCGCGATCAAGCGGCTGTTTGATCCTCATGGGGTGATGAATCCGGGGAACATCGTCTCTCCTGGTCCGATCGAGTCGATCTCTCAGCGCACTCGCGTGCGTCCGGGGCATACGAACCTGACCATTGAGGGGATCGAAACGGGGCTCCGGTTTGATCGTGAGGGTGGGCTTGGGCACGCTGTGGAGATGTGTAATGGCGCGGGGGTGTGTCGAAAGAAGATGGTTGGGACGATGTGTCCCTCGTATCAGGGAACACTCGACGAACGCCACTCGACGCGGGGGCGTGGCAACGCGCTGCGGCTGGCGATCACGGGGCAGAGTCAATTCGGTGATGATGGGGGCGCGGCGCAGTGGGATGATTCGGATACGAAGGAAACGCTCGATCTGTGCCTGAGTTGCAAGGCGTGCAAGACGGAGTGTCCGAGCGGGGTCGATATCGCGAAGCTCAAGAGCGAGTATCTCTGGCAGGGATACAATCGCCACGGCGTTCCGATGCGGGTGCGGGCGTTGTCGAGGGTGCATGCGCTCAACAAGATGGGTTCGATGTTGCCCTGGCTGAGTAACGCGATGAGCTCGTTTGGGCTGGTTCGATCGGTGATCAATCACTCGATGGGGATTCATCCGGATCGGTCGCTTCCTCGATTTGCTCCTCCGATTCGGAGTCAGGCGTTTGTGGATGATGCTCGTCCGAAGGTGATGCTTGTTTCGGATTCGATGAGCTCGCACACGGAGCCTTGGATTGTTCGGTCGGCTTGTCGGGTGCTGGAGCGGCTGGGGTACGCGGTCGGGATTCTGGCGACTTCGGATTTAGGGCGCTCAGCGATCTCGCAGGGGGACCTTGGGTTTGCGAAGAAGGATGGGGAGCGGTCGTTGCAACAAATGATGGGGTTTATGGGGGGTCGAGATGTTGAGGGTGTGTTGTTTGTGGAGCCTTCGAGTTTGTCGGTGGTGGTTGATGAGTGGGGGGATTTGCTTGATCGATCATGTGCTGAGGATCTGGTGCGAGTGCAGGGGCTCTCGAGGCTCGTTGAGGACTTTGTTGCGTCGCGTTGGGGGGAGCATCCGTTGCAGCCGGAGGTGGAGAGCGACTCAGAGCGGTTTGTGGTGCATACGCATTGTCATCAGAAGTCGTTGTGGGGGAGCGAGACGACGATGGGGGTGTTTGGATGTTTGGGGGCTGGGGCTGAGCTGATTGATGCGGGGTGCTGCGGGATGGCGGGGTCGTTCGGGTTTATGGCGGACAAGTTTGACCTGTCGATGAAGATCGGTGAGCAGCGATTGATGCCTGCGGTTCGGGGGCGTGGCGATGGAGTATCCGTCGTCGCGGGAGGGACTTCGTGTCGGCACCAGATCCTGGATGCGACAGGAGAGCACGTGCTGCATCCGATCGAGGCGGTCGCGAGGCTGCTTGGGTGTGATACGGCTCGGTGAGCAGAGTGGGCTAGATCGGTGCTTTGATCTCGTGGGCGATCGTCCGGATGATGTCCGCGGCTTTGGACCACTGGGTTCCTGTTGAAGGTCCTCCGATCACGAGTCGGTGGGCGCAGACAGGAACAAGCAGGTGGAAGACATCATCGGGTTCCACATAATCGCGGCCTTGGATCCATGCCCACGCTCTGGAGGCGTGGGCGAGTGCGAGCGATCCACGCGGGGAGATCCCGACATCGACGCCTTCGTATTCGCGAGTGGCTCGGGCAAAGTCCACGATGTATGTGCGGACGGCTTCACTCAGGTGGATCTTGTCGATCGCTTCTTGGATTTGCTTCACGTCATTGGCGTGGATGACGGGCTCGAGTCTGGAGAGCATCGTGTGGCTTGGGCGCAGGTCGAGGAGTTCGCGTTCGCTCTGCTCGTCGGGGTATCCCAGCGAGATGCGCATGAGGAAACGGTCGAGCTGGTTTTCTGGGAGTGGGTAGGTGCCGAGGAAGTCATTGGGGTTTTGGGTTGCGACGACCATGAATGGTTTGGGGAGCGCGTGGCGCTGGCCGTCCATGGAGACTTTGCCCTCGCTCATGGATTCGAGGAGCGCGGACTGCGTGCGCGGGCTTGTTCGGTTGATCTCGTCGGCGAGGATGATGCTCGCGAAGAGTGGGCCGGGCTGGAACCGCATCTCACCTGATTCTCTGGACAGGATGGTATAGCCGAGGATGTCGGCGGGCATCATGTCGGGGGTGAGCTGGATTCGGGAGAATGACGCGTCGATGGATTTGGCGAGCGATGAGGCGAGGAGGGTTTTGCCAACGCCTGGGACGTCTTCGAGGAGTGCGTGACCTCGCGCGAGCAAACAGCAGAGGAGTTGGTCGATGGACTCGGGAGATCCGAGGTATACACGACGTATTTGGTTGCGGAGATTGTCTACAAAATCATGCATATCGGTCATTGGATGCCCCTGTAAGTCGCTCAACGATACGCTCGAATGAGGGGTTTGGGTTCACAGAAGTGGCAATTGGTGATATGCTGGTAGTCATCACTCGATAGTCGTGGGAGTGACATGAACGAAGCGGAAACACATCCAGAGACGGATTCCCCCAAGGCGGGAGTCCAATCCATCGCTCGTCAGTTGACGGGCGAGTTGATCTGTATTGGGTGTGGGTACAACCTGCGCGGCTTGTCTATCCGGGAGATGTGTCCGGAATGCGGGATGTCGATCCGTGCGACGTTGCTTGGGATTGTTGATCCCAAGGCGGAAGAGCTTGAGCCGTTGAACTCTCCGAAGTTGAGCGGGAACGGGATTGTGCTCTGGAGCTTCGGGGCGCTGATCGCGTGTGCGTCGGTGTGGATCCTGCGTATTGACGAGATTATCCGCGCGAAGCTTGCGTTCAACGCGGGGCTTGGGAACTGGGTGAGTCTGGTTGGGGTGATCGCGTTGGTTTGCTCTGGGATTGGAGCGATTGTTTTTATTCTGCCTCATCGTCGCGTGGGGCGGTTGATGGCGATCCGCGCCTCGATCGGGGTCTCGGCGTATATCCCGGTGGTGATGATGTTCTGGTCGATCTACAGGGGGTACGACAAGTCTGCGACGATGCCTTTGATTTATCCTGGGGCGCAGAGTCTTGAGCGGTCTCTGCTTCGGCTGGGGATGTTTGTTGGGGTCGGGGTGATCGTGCTGGGGATCCGTCCCAATGCGCTCATGCTTGCGATGCGATCGGTGATTGTGCGGACGGGACGCGTGGATCGTCAGTCGATGTATGCGCTGCTGATGTCGTTCGCGGTCGCGGCGGTCGGGGACGGGCTCAACATCATCGGGCTGCTCTCGGGCGGGGTGGTTGGCGACCTGCTCTCGCAGCTGCACGTGGTGCTCGTGGCGGTTGGGTCGGTGCTGATCACGCTTGGGCTGGTCAATATCGTGATTGATACGGTGCGATTGAGGCCTGTGCTGTTGCATCGCGGGGTTGGGCTTGGGGATGTCTTTGAGACAAATGAGGAAAAAGCGGCTCGCGTTGGTCCTTCTTGAAACTCATTTGCTGGAATCTCTTACAATAGGGTGATAGGGAATCGCGCGATCTTTGCGTCGATTCCGTAGGACTTTGACAGACTCTCAGTGAGGAGCGCGAGATGATCGGTACACGTATGTCACGGATGGCTTTGGTTGGATCTGCAGGAATGCTCGGGGTTCTGAGTCCGGCGGTCTTGGGTGCGGATCGCGTGGAGCTTGCTGTGCTTGAGATTTCCGGGATGCCGGTGGATCACGACACGGGAATGTCGTGGATCGGTGAGGGGACCGATACGCTGTTGGGTCTGGTCAACACGATCGACACGCTCGCGTTTGATGATGAGTTTGATGGGCTCGTGATCCGTCTGAAGGACGCGGGCTTTGGGATGACGCAGATCGAGGAACTCGGACGCGCGATCCAGCGGTACCAGGACGAGGACAAAAAGGTCCACATCTTCGCTGAGGGGTATGACGCGAGCGGTTTGATGCTCGGGAGCTTTGCGGATGAGGTACTGCTGCAGGAGGGGGGCTACGTCTCGTTCCCGGGGATGCACATGGAAGAGATGTACCTCGCGGACATGTTCGAGTGGATCGGGGTCAAGGCACAGATGGTGCAGGTGGGTGATTACAAGGGGGCGAATGAGACCGCGACTCGATCGGGGCCTTCAGATGCTTGGAACCAGAATATCTCGTCGCTGCTTGATGCGATGTACGAGAACATGCGTGAGGTCATGAAGGACGGACGCGGTTTGAACGATGTTCGTCTGGATCGTGGGATGCGCGTCGCGTGGGCGGCGAGCGGGGAAGAGGCGCTCGATGTTGGGTTCATCGATGCGGTGGTTGATCTGCCTGAGCTCAAGGAGCATCTCGCGGAGTACTACGACGCGGAGGTCTCGTGGGTAAACAATCCTTACGAGGTCGATAGCCCCTCGATGGACTTCTCGAATCCGTTCGCGTTTATGACGATGATGTCGCAGTCGAACAAAGTTTCAATCGATCATCCGACGATCGCGGTGCTGCATATCAACGGCGTCATTGTCGATGGCGACTCGAGTCAGGGCGGGATGTTCGGCGGCGGATCGCAGGTCGGATCGCGGACAATACGTAACGCGATCGAAGACATCATCAAGGAAGACCTCATCCGCGGCGTGATCATCCGTGTGGATTCTCCTGGTGGTTCGGCGATCGCTTCTGAGATCATGTGGCAGGGGATCGAACGGCTGAAGGAACACAAACCAGTCTGGGTGTCTGTGGGCGGGATGGCCGCGTCTGGTGGGTACTACGTGCTTTCGGGGGGTGATCGCGTGTATGTGAATCCTTCGAGTATCGTTGGGTCGATCGGTGTCGTTGGTGGGAAATACGCGATTGGTGATGTGTACGAGCGACTGCACCTGAACATCGTCGAGCGTTCGCGTGGTCCAGTAGCGGGTCTGTTTGGAACGAGCGAGTGGAACAACGAGCAGATCGCGATGATCCGAGAGGAGATGACGGATACCTACAACCTGTTTACCGATCGTGTCAAGGCGGGACGCAAGGGGATCAATCTGAGCAAGACGGCTGAGGGGCGCTTGTTCGTTGGTAACGACGCGATCAAGCTGAAGATGGCGGATGAGATCGGTGGTCTTGATGACGCGATCAATGACATGGCGGCGAAGGTGGATCTGAGCGACTTTGATGTGGCCCACTTCCCGGCTCCTCCGAGCTTTGAGTCGATGATCCAGCAGATGCTTGGAGGGTTCATCGAAGCGCCTGGAGTGGCGGTGGGTCAGTCTCAGATTGAGACTACGCTTCGGATGCTCTTGGGCGAGCGGCGGTACCTGTCGGTTGTGGATGAACTCAACGGGATCATGCTGATGCGTGATGAGCCTGTGCTGCTGATCAATCCTCACGCGATCATCATCCGCTGAGCAGGAAAGATGAGTTGAAAAAGAAAGCGGGCCGATCTTGGTGATCGGCCCGCTTGTTTATTGATGGGTTGTCTGATCAGACTTCCATGATTTCCTTGGACTTCTTGGTCAGGGCTTCTTCGATCTTGCCCTCGTACTTCTTGAGGAGTTCTTGGATCTCGTCTTTGAGGGTTGCGATCTCGTCTTCGGAGTAGTGGACGCCGTCTTGCTTGGCGAGTGACTCTGCGCTCTTGTTGGCGTCGCGGCGGGCGTTGCGCATGACGACCTTCTGCTCTTCTCCGACCTTCTTGGCGTGGGAGACGAGCTCCTTGCGGCGGTCGGTGGTGAGTGCAGGGAGGTTGATGCGGATCTGCTTGTCTTCGACCATCGGGTTGACGCCGAGGTTTGCTTCTTCGATCGCTTGGCGGATGGCGCCGACGGATGAGGCGTCGAATGGCTTGATGAGCAGCTGGGTGGCTTCGGGGACCGAGACCACGGCGAGTGATTTGAGGTCGGTTGGGGAGCCGTAGTACTCGACCTTGATGAACTCGACCATCGCGGGGGATGCTCGTCCGGCGCGGATGCCTTTGAGCTCCTCGGCGAGGTAGCTGTTGGCTTTCTGCATGTGTTCTTCGGCTTCGAGAAGAATGGTGTCTGGGTCGGTACTCATGATTGGCTCTCCGTCAGTGCGATCTTCGGTTGATCGTGGAGGATTGTATACGGGTGTTTGGGTGGATTATTGGTTGTTGGGTGATTGGTCAGTTGTTGGTCAGGAGGGTGCCGATGGGTTCGCCCTCGATGACTTTGCGGATATTTCCGGGGATTTTGAAGTCGAAGACGAGGAGCGGGATGTTGCGTTCCTGGCACATGGTCAGCGCGGTCATGTCCATGACCCCGAGGCGTTTTTCGAGTGCTTCGCGGAATGAGAGCTGGTCGTAGCGCGTGGCGCTGGGGTCTTTCATTGGGTCCGCGGAGTAGACGCCGTCGACTTTGGTGGCTTTGAGGAGGATGTCGCACTCGAGTTCGGTGGCTCTGAGCGAGGCGCATGTGTCGGTGGTGAAGAAGGGGTTTCCGGTTCCAGCGGCGAGGATCACGACTCGCCCCTTCTCGAGGTGACGGATGGCGCGGTGACGGATGAAGGGCTCGGCGACGGCTCGGATATCGAGCGCGGACATGACGCGGGAATCTACCCCGATCGTGTCGAGTTTCTCTTTGAGGGCGACGGCGTTCATGACCGTCCCGAGCATCCCCATGTAGTCGGCGGTGGCTTGCTGGATATCTCCGGATTTGGCGAGCTCGGCGCCGCGGATGATGTTCCCGCCTCCCACGACGACAGCGATCTGGGCTCCGGCTTGGGTCGCGGATTTGACCTCGTTGGCGATCGAGCTGAGTTCTTCGGTGGAGATTCCGAACCCGCCTTTGGCGCAGAACGCTTCGCCGGAGAGTTTGAGAAGTACGCGGTTGGGAATCGGGCGTTTGTTGGTCGTCATGCGGGCTCCGGCTGAGGGTCTATCTCATGGATTGAACACTTCAAAGGGGTGCTCGTCAACTCAGAAAGGGGTATTTGGGCGGAATGATCAAGAACCGGGTGGGTTGGTGAGCGAATGGACAAGAGTCCGGCGGGTTGTGGGGGATCTACGGCACATTTGGTGGCGGGATTGGGTATTGTGGTAGGGTGGATGACACTCGGCTGAATGGACTCGGCCGAAGACGGGACACTGGATTGACGCAGTTTCAGAGACAACCTGAGAAGCCGACTGGGATGTCGGTTCAGAATCCGACTAATGATCCGACTGAAGACGGTCTGATTCCATCGAATCGTCGTCGGCTTATCGAGCGGGCAACCCTTGGTGGGCTCGGGCTTTCGGTCCTGATCCATCTGGTATTGATGATCGTCGCGCTGGTGGTGCGGATCGATTACAAGTTTGCTGACGCGGGGGGCGGGGCGAGCGAGCCGATCGAGTTCTCGCTGATTACTGAAGCGGAGCTCAACGAGCAGACAGCGATTAACGTTGACGAGATCGAGTTTGTCGAGATCGAGACGGAGTCGCTGGTGGATCTGGATCTGCTTGCGGATTCGGGGGCTTCGCAATCGGTCAATGAACTCGCTGACACGATGGCGCCGGAGCTGGAGAATGGTGGGGGCTCGATCTCGGACTTGGATGTGCAGACTGGTTCCAGCGGAGCGGGGACTGGTGAGGGGGCGAGCTTCTTCGGACTCGAGGCGAGCGGGAAGCGGTTCGCGTACATCGTGGATCGATCGGGATCGATGAACACGCTGATCCGCAGCGGCGAGATGTCCCGCTGGGAGCTGACACAGATCGAGCTGATCCGATCGGTGCAGGGATTGTCGGCTGGGGCGGAGTACTTTGTGGTGCTGTTCTCGACTGGGATGACGCCTTTGTTTGGTGGGTCGGAATGGATCAAAGGCACGCAGGGTAATAAGCGGCTGACCGCGTCGGCGATGATGAGCTCCACGGCCAACGGCGGGACCGATCCGGAGGAAGCGTTTCGGTTGGTGTTCTCGCTGGAACCCAAACCCGATGCGATCTACTTCATGACCGATGGGGAGTTCAACTCCAATGTTCCTGGTCGGATCTCGCAGATGAATCGGAGGCGTCGCGTCCCGATCCACTGTATTTTGCTCGGTGAGCCGGGCTCTGCGGCGATCACGCAGAAGGTCGAGGGGATGCTCAAGGGGATCGCTCGATCATCCAACGGCCGTTATCGGCACGTAGAGGATGTTGGGGGTGGGCCTTGATGTGTAGTCGTGTCTTGCTCTCTGTGTTGTTGCTCAGTTTGATTTCGAGCGGTTGTTTCGCTGAGCGCGTTTTGGTGCTGCCATACTTTCATGTAGAGTTTGGGGCGGTGCTTGAGGGTGATGTGTCTGAGGTCAGTATCGAGGGGGTTGTTGTCACGGCTGATGATGGGATTCGAGTGTTGCTGCCTTGGTTCGCGGTGGACGCGAGCGGCGATGGGTGGGGTGTTCCTTCGGAGTTTGATGAGCTCGCACGCGCGAGTCGGCTTGGGTATGCGAGGAGGCAGCGGGGTGATGTCTCCGGATGCGCGGAGTTGTATCTGTCGATTGCTCCGGATCTGGTGGGATCAAGATCGCGGCTGGGGCGAGAGGTCTTTGGTGGGTTGTTTGATGATGCGTTGCTGAGGGGCGACCTCTTTGATGCTTTGGTGGCGAAGCTCGCTCTTGGTGAGAGTGGTGGCGAGCGGCTTGATGGGTTTGATGAGCGGTACGGCGTGCATATTGGGTTGCCGCTGGTTTCGGATGTATCTGAGACTGGTCTGCTTGGAGCGGTTGCTGAGCGTTTGGCGGATAGTGACGGCTTGTTGCTGGGTCGATTCGAGCGGATTGGGGACGCTGGGTTTGAGAGTGATCCGGAGTCCGCACGATTTGAGTCATCGAGAGAGCCGAGCGGGGGGATGTCGATTCTGGGTCAGGAGTTGTACATGCGGATGTACATCGCGCAGAAGCATCCGTCGGCTGAGGCACGTGAAGAGGCGCGGGGGTGGCTGCAGTCTCGTGCGGATTCGAAGGCGGGGTCGTGGATCGACATCTGGTGCCGACTCGCGATCGGGTCGTCGTATATCAGGGAATCGAAGATCCAGAACGATGATTCGTTGTGCTCGATCGGGGTGATTCATTTGCTCCATGTGGTTGTCCGCTTTGAGAGCACGCACCCTTTGCTCGCTGGATTGGCGAAGAGTCTTGCGGTCAAGGCGCTGCTTGAGAGCGGGCGCGTCGAGGAAGCCTCGGAGCTGATGGGTGCAGTGAGATAGGACAAGAATTGAATCGAATGCCAGGATTGGCAGAAGGATTGTTGATGGAAGTATCAGGAACACTCGGACAGCTCAGTTTGACACTCGCGCAGAGTGAGTCGTCGGATCGGTCGCTCCTTGAGTACATCATGCAGGGCGGTCCGGTGGGGCTGATTATCCTGCTGATCTCGCTTGGCGCGGTCGGGATGATCGGGGCGCAGATCTTCCGTGTCCGTAAATCGAAGCTGGCGCCGGAGGATCTTGTTGAGGAACTCCGCTCGACGCTCGCGGCGGGTGATATCCCCACGGCTATCCAGCTGTGCACGGAGCACGAGAGCGATAGCTATCTGTCGAGGGTGCTTGGGTTGTCGCTCAAACGCTCGGCTCGTTCTCCATTTGGGATGCTCGAGCTCCGATCGACGGTCGAGGAGATCGGGCAGCTCGAAACGGATCGGCTCTACCGGTTGACAGACGGCATCGGTCTTGTCGCGTCGATCGCGCCGATGCTTGGGCTGCTGGGGACGGTGGTTGGGATGGTCGGCGCGTTTGATGCGATCACGATGGCTGATGGGCCGGCGCGTCCGGATGAGCTGGCGGGGAGTATCTCGCAGGCGCTGATCACGACGGTGCTAGGTTTGATCGTGGCGATCCCTTGTACATCGGCGTACACGTACTTCCGGAACCGGATCGACCATCTGACGACCGAGATTGGGGAGGAGATTGATGATCTGATTGCGCCGATCGAGTCGAAGGGGTCTGAGAAGATTGCGCGTGGAGGGGCGAGCCGCGGATGATCGGGTCGAGGCGTTCAACTGGGCATCAGCGGGCGGTCGATCTCACGCCAATGATCGATGTGGTTTTTTTGCTCATCATTTTCTTCATGCTCACATCGCATCTTGGTGATCTGAGGCGGACGGAGATCGATCTGCCACGCGAGCCGGGGCAGGAGCAGCGAGATGAGCAGGACGCGGCGATGATTATCGACATCGACGCGGATGGGTCGTACCTGGTCGAGTCGGTCCGTGTGGATCTCAATGAGGTTCAGCGGCTGGCGCTCGCGGGGATCGAGAACGCGGCGGTATCGGAGGAGTTTGATGTGCTCATCCGTCCGGATCGGCATGTCTCGGCGGTGTATCTGGATCGCTTGCTCAACAGGTTAACACAGGTGGGGGTTTCCAAGTGGAAGATGGGGACGTACGGGGTTGAGAGCGGGGGCGGGTCATGAGCATGGCGCGCAGAAGGACACGACGGCGAGCGTCCAGTCTTGGGGTACTGCCTTTGACGAGCATGATCGATGTGGTGTTTTTGCTGTTGGTGTATTTTTTGGTGACATCGAACTTTGCGCAGCTTGAGCGTGATCTTTCGTCGTCGGTCCAGTCCGAGGGTGGGGGTGTTCGGACGAGTGAGTTGCAGCCTCAGGTGATCGAGATTGCGTATCTGGATGGGGTTGTGGTGTATCAGATTGGCGGGCGCGGCGCGGATACCAAGGAGGGATTGGTTGCGATTCTGAGAGTGCTCCCGAAGGAACCTGGGGTGGCGATCCGCGCGAGCAGAGATGTGCCGATCAGTGCGATCGCTTCAGCGATGCAGGCGTCGCAGGACGCGGGATTTACGAGGAGGAGCTATGTTCCTGCTGAGGAATAAATCCTGCTTGATTAGTCTATGTGTGCTGTGCTCGTCGGCAATGGTGAGTATGGGGTCGTTGACTCCTGAGGATGATGAGGTCGGGGTCTTCCTTGAGGATCAGTCGCTTGAGGAGTTGCTGGAGGTTCAGATCTTTGATCGTGTGCAGCGGGAGCGTGATACGACTCAGCGTCTCGAACTGGCGCGTCGGCTTGGGGATTTGTATCTTGCGAAGCTGACAGAGAAGGACGCGCCGGATGATCTGCGGCAGGAGTATCTGCTCAAGAGTCAGGTGCTGGTTGGGTTGATCTCGGAGAGTGAACTGCTTGAGCTTCGGCTTGAGTTGCTGGTTGAGCAGTATAAAGAGCATGAGCAGGTGGCGGATCTCAAACGGATCGGGTTGCTTCAGCAAGACCGCTCTGCTGAAGCGCTCGTGGCGCTGCAGATGCTCTCTGGTGAGTTTGCACGCATCAGTATCGTCGCGGATTCGCGCGTCGAGCAGTACAATCGACAGGCGGCTCGCACGAGCGGGGATGCGCAGATCGAGAACGAACAGCAGCTTGCCAAAGCACGTGCGTTGTTTTCTAGGGCACGATTCTTCGAGGCGTGGGCTGGGTATTCCCTAGCGGTGCTTGAGGAAACCAAGGTTGGATCGCCGACCTTGAAGGCGTTTGGGTGGGTGCTCGGGTTCGATGGGGCGCTCCCGGTGCTTGAGGATACCGATCGGGATCTGCTTGAGTACGACCACGTGGCGCGATCCATGATCGGGGTGGCGCTGTGCAAACTGCAGAACAAGGAGTACGACGCTGCTCGGCTGTGGCTTGCGGCGATCGAAGAATCGACGATCGCGCCTGAGTTTGCGGTGCAGTTTGCATCCAAGCGTTTGCTTGATGTGTACCTCGCTCAGCTGGATTGGAAAGAAGCGCATCGGCAGGCGTTGTTGCTGCTCAATAACTCTCCGGATTCGTTGCTAGGTGTCCCGCAGGCGCGGCTGCTGGTGATCGCGACGATGGAGAATGCTGGAAGTGAGCAACGCGGACGGGGCGGCGATGAGGGGGCGACGGAGCTCGCAAAGATCGGGCTCGAACGGCTCATTGATCTTGGAGAGATCGGGCATGTGATCGCGCTCTTGGATCAGTTTGGGTCACTCCCAGTGATCGGGAACGGGTTTGTGTCTCGGTATATCCGCGGGTTGTCGGAGCTTTCGCATGCTGATGAGACGGGAGATCTGTCTGGGTATTCACAGGCGGCGGTTGAGTTGAATCAGGCGCTGGAGTCCTCGGATGTTGAGCGGTACCTGATGTATGCTGGGGATGCGATTTTGAAGATGGTGTACTGCGAGCTTCGGTCGGGGCGCCCGAGTTCGGCGCTGCGGACGCTTGAGGGTCGGGGTGAGTTTCTCCAGACGGATGCTCAGCGTGACGAGGCGGTGTGGCTTGAGATTCTTGCATTGGATGCTGTGGTCCGGAGCGGGCAGGACCAGATGGGGCCTCGGCTGGCGGAACTGCTCGGCGAGTATATCCGTGCGAATCCATCTTCTGAGCGTGCGAGTAAGCTGATTGTGCAGTACGCGCTGTCGCCGTATCTTGAGGACGCGGATGCGTTTGATGGGCTTGTGATTGATGATGTCTCAGATCCCCTCGCGATCCCGGCTCGACGGAAACTGATCCAGATGCTCTACAAGAATCCGGAGCTTGCAGAGGGTGGCAAAGCGCAAGCGGGTGAGGAGATCATCGCGCACGCAAAGTGGGTTTGGGAGCACGAGCAGAACACATATACGGAGGTCCGCGAGGCGAGAGAGCGGCTCGCGGTGTGCCGGGTGGTGATCATCATGGGTCTGGATGCGGATGAACCGGATACGCGTTTCCTGATGGGTGTCGTTGATCGGGCGCAGGCGCTGATTGCTGGTGAGGGATCATTTGATCAGTTCCGTTCGGAGCTTGTGCAGCGGGAGATTCAGATCCTGCTTTTGGAGGGCAAAATTGATCAGGCCGGGGATCTCGCGACTGGATCGAGTGATCTGAATGCCGAGTCGCGACGATTGGTGCTGTCGATGACGTTCGGCAATGCGCATCGTCGGTTTATGGAGTCGATGTCGGTGCCGAATGCTCAGTCGGTCGTTCGGTACGGGCGTGCGGTGCTCGATGAATATCAGCACCGCGCTGGTGAAGGGCTTGATTCGCGGATGTCGCTGTACGCGGAGTCGATGGCGTACTGTGCGCTGTATATCTCGGAGCAGATCGGAGACGAGCTGATGCGGGAGTATGCCCTCGCTCTTGGGATTCGCGTGCTCAATGAGGGGGTCCCGAGTGAGCACGGGTTGATCCGGACGGCGGAACTCAGCGAGCAGTACGGGTTTGTTGAAGATGCGTACACATGCTGGTTGAAACTGGTGAACACGCTCGATTCGTCGGCAATGAACTGGCATCGGGCGCGGTATGAATCATTGCGTTTGCTCAAAGAGCAGGACCCGATGAAGGCGGCATCGGTGTATCAGCAGTACGTGACGCTGTATCCGGAGGGATCTCCTGAGCCTTGGGGCGGAAAGATCCGGGAGCTGTTCCGTGAGCTTGGTGGGGTGATGCCATGAACGATTCGCCGCGTGATGAGCAGCAGCTTGGGTTGATCGAGGAGTACCTCGGATCCGCGGCGGCGAAGGGTGGGCCGTTTGCGCTGCTTGATCTCAAACATGATCCGATTGATGAGTCGATGGTGCTGCGTGCGTGTCAGTCTCGGCTTCGTGCGATCGCGGTTCATCCTCGGTCGCGTACTCCGGGCGCTGATGAGGTTCGTCTCGCGGTTCATGCCGCGGCTTCACAGCTGCTTGATCATGATCTTCGCCGCGAGCTCGCGAAGCACTGGCCCGCCGGTACGGGGGATATATTGAGTCATCAGCCACTCCCCGAGGCGTGGCGGGTGGATGAGGCGGTCGAGCTTGATGATCGGATACTCAAGGAAGCAAACTGGCTCATCGGCGCGAGCGGGGGGTGGAACTCCAAATCTCGCAAGCGGCTCGGGTTCTTTGCGCGTGTCCATCGTGTCCCGGCGGCGCAGTTGATTGCCGCGATTGTTGGCGAGACCCAATCGGATTCCGATCAGCAGCAATCGGGGAGGACCCGGTTTGGATTCCCATCGGTTGGGGTGGCGTCTCTGGAGTCGATGCCTTGGTTTGTGTTCCCGGTTGTGTATGCGTTGTTTGCGGTAGTGCTGATCAGCGTTGGTGTTGTTCGGATGACTGGCGACGGTGCTGTTGACCAGGTTGTGGAGTCGAGGGTAGTTGATTCTGGTCAGGAGTTGATTGAAGAACCACAAAGTCTGTCGGGTGCTGCGGTGAATCGAGAGCCGTCTGAGCGGAGGCATTATTCGGCGATCATTCATGAGCTTGAGGTCATGGGTTCTGGAGCGATTCTTGATGAGGATCAGGCGGTTGCGTTTTCGGAGCTTGGTGAGCGGTTCTGCGAGCAGTGGACGAAGATCCCGAGATATGATCTGAATTCGTCTGCACAGATCATCCACGGCTTGTTGTCAGGCATTTTGAATGAAGATCACTTTGGGGAGGCGATCGCGTTTTTGGGATCGGATTCGGACACTGAGTATGAGCCGATGATGGTGCCAGTTCTCAGAGCGTGGTTGTCTGGGAGTGGGGATCGAGTGCCTCAGTTTGGCGAGGTTCGTGGACTTGCTGGGAATGAATTCTGGGTTGTGCTGCGTCGCGTGGAGTTCGAAAGTGCGAGCGAGAGTGTTGATGATCCCGCTTGGTGGAGATGGCTCGATGAGCAGCTCGGGGCGGAGAGTGTTGAGGAGAATGATCGTCAGCGTGCATGGCTCGCGGCTGGTCGTTCTGGGTTGGTGCGAGGGGCGACGAATGAAGCGTGGGAAAGCTGTGCTCGCGTCTTCGTGCAGGGGATCGAATGGGATGATGGGTCGGGGGCTCGGATCTGGTACATGTCGCAGGTGAGTGATCGCGTCGTCCCGAGCGATCGGTTGTCGGTGCTGTCGCGATCGCTGGCGCTGTATTCCTCGGCGAAGGGGCTGGATCTGGAGACATTGATCGCTGCGGACGCGAGCATGGATGATCGTGAGGCGTATTTGCAGACTCTGCGTGCTCGATGGGGACAGCAGGAGCTGGTTGTTGATGAGGTTCGAGAGCAGCTCACTGAGCAGGCGCGGACGCTGCTGCGATTGACTGAGGGGAAGATGGGGGAGGCACAGGTTCTCAATCGTGGGGTCGAGCTTGCGCGGCTTAACAGCGCGTGCTGGGCGCGGAGCCGGGACGATCAAGCGAGTGTGCAGTTGATGATTCAGCGGTTCAACTCTTCCGTGTCGCGATCGGATCAGGATCAGCTGCGGATTGATCTGTCCAGTGATCAGAAGGACGAGCGGTGGGCGGATGATGCTCGGAACCAATCGGATACGGATGAGCTGCTGAGTTTGCTGCGTGATCTGGATCGGCAGGATGACATCGGACCCAAGAGTGCGCACGCATTGGTGTATCTCGCGATGCAGGCGCCGGATCTTGGTGTTCGGGATGCTGCGGAGCGGACGCTGTTGTCTCACAACGATGAGGTTACTGTGCTGATCGCTCTGGATCGGGTCGCGGGGAGTGAACGGCTGAGCCGACGGATGATGGATCTGATCCGTCTGTGTATCGGTGAGGAATCAGGGGTCAGCGATGCGCATTCGATCCGGCGAGCGTTGATGGAAGCTCTGGTGAGAGCGGGGGTGTTTGGCGCGGATGAATCCACCCAAACTGTTGGTGGCTATATCGAGGAGTATCTGCGACTGATCGGGGTTCGGGATGGGAGTCAGGGGTCCGCTACGACTCGGGATTTCCATCAGACAATGACTCGCGAGATTTTGGAGATCGGGATTGCGATTCCTGAGTCACTGATCGCTGAGTTGCGTGTTGGGTTGTCTGGCGCGGGGGGACCGATTCAGCTTGATGTGGTGTATATGCGAGGGGCGCTCGGGCTCTTTGCGATCCAGGTTCAAAAAGAATCAGCGGGGATCGAGGCGAGGGTTGATCAGGTGATGCGAGCGTTTCAGATCCGGATGAGCGGGGCGGACTCGGCGATCGAGCAGATCATGCTCATCGAGCGGGCGATTGCTGAGCTCTGGCTGATCAGACTTGAGAGTGAGTTGATTGCATGATTGTTCGTCTGCTGCTTATGGTAATTGTACTGGGGCTCATGGGGGGTGCTCCGTATCCTGTTCAGAGTACGAGCAAGTCGTTTGATGCACAGCTGCGGAGACTCGTTCCCGAGCGTCCTGCTGGGTATCTGCTGCTTGCGGAGGAACTCATGGTTTCGGATCAGCATGGGGGAGACTCGCAGGTTCGTGAGCTTCTGACTCGGGCGGTGTTCTATGGCTATCAGCGAGGGGAACTCAAGACCGCATCGTCGGCTTGCATCGCGCTCGCTCAGATCAGCAGTACGGAGATGAGTGATTGGCTCTGGGATCTCGCATACCTGATAGATCCATCGCGGAGCGCGGAATGGGCGGTGTCGTCATCGCAGAGACCAATGAGCGGTGCGGAGAACCTGGATGTTGCGGCGGCTCAGTGTCTGTATGCGGTTCGTTACCACGAGTACCCAGAATCTGCGGAGCTGTTTGGAAGACGAGAGGTCCGAGCGCGGATAATTGAGCGTGCGGCGGATGTCGGGATTCAGGAGCGTGACGCGATCCGGGTGATCGAGCAGGAGATTCAGCGGGGTGAGGATGATCCGTGTAGAGGACGGCTGTACATCATTGATCGTGATACGGGCGAGCGTGTGACGTGTCCCGATCACCTCCGGGCGCTTGGGTTGAGCGGGAATGATGATGACCTGAGGCTGCTGCTGCGGATCGAGATGGCGCTGCTGAGTATCAAGGTTGAACGCTGGGACGCGGCTATGGCGATGTCGCTGGATCAACCGATCCAGACGCCGAGCGTGAGAGATCTGGTGCAGCGGATGCGTGTCGATCCTCGGGATGCGTACTATCGTGGTGGCTCTTGGCAGAGCACGCCTTGAGCAGTGAGCATGCAATAGATCGGAGAAGTCATGAGCGAGCAAGCGCCAGCAGCGAAGGAATCCATGTTTAAGCCTGAGATCACGTTTGATGATTTCGCGAAGGTCGATCTGCGTGTTGCCAAAATCGTTGAGGCGGAGCCGCATCCCGATGCGGATCGTTTGGTGAAGCTCCAGCTCGATGATGGCTCGGGTGAGCCTCGGCAGATCTGCGCGGGGATCCGTGAGCACTACGAACCCGAATCGCTGGTTGGCAAATCGATCGTGATCGTTGCGAATCTTGCTCCTCGGACTATCCGTGGTGTTGAGTCGCGCGGGATGCTTATCGCGGCTTCGGATGCCGCGAAGGGGAGCGATGAGCGGAATGTGGTCGTGATGACCCCGATGAGCGAGATCGGTCCGGGCTCGGTCGTTTCCTGAAGCTCAGATGAGCGTCAAACTCAGTCCTCGTCCGCAGAATCCGATTCAAGGCTCTCGGCTGGTCGATTGAATCGCGGGCCTGGGGTACGGCGTGCGGCATTAATCTGTGCTTGGACCTGATCGTCACGTTCTGCATTGAGCTCATCGAGCGCGATGTGGAGCTGCTCGATCCGCATTGTCAGCTGATGGATCTCGTACTGCTTGATGTGGACCTGGGCATCGAATCGGGCGCTCGCGGCGGCGCGGACAGCTTCCTCGGCTTGAGCGAGCTTGTCCTGATCGGATTCTCCGGTTCGGAGCAGAATCCGGTATTGCTTCGCGGCTTCGACATACGCGAGACCAGCACGGAGCTCGTCGAGCTTGAGCGAGGACATCGCGGAGTTCTCACCCTCCAGATGCATGATCTCTAGGATCTTTGGCGCCAGTCGATCTAGGAGTTGGCTCGTTGCGTCGGGGCTGATCTGCTCGATGGTGCTGAGCTGCTGATCGATCATCGGGATGTGGTCGGCGATGAAGGCGCGGACGTCTTGGAGCGTTTTTGGATCGTGGATCGGGCCTTGTGCTCGGCGTTCTTTGCGGTCCTCTGCTGCGGCGCGGAATGGTTGATCCTCGCTCGATTGACGGCGTGAGATGCGGGCGCTGCCTCGGACATCATGGAGACGCAGCGAACGCATCACCTCACGTGGATCGTCACCCGCTTCGAGCTGAGCGATCGCGGCTTCGTGCTTCTCGACGATCCGCTTGGCGAAGCTGAGCGTCTGCTCGAGGCGTTCCTTGAGGGACTCAGCATCGTGCTTGGGGCTTTGTTCATTCGCTTGCGCACGCGGCTGGTTCTGCGGCGGTGGGGGGCGATCTCCGGCTGGTTGTGCGTAAAGAGTGGCGCACGCGAGCGAGAGTGTCATGAGGGCTTTGGTCAACATCACAGGGATCCTTCCGTGAATGATGTGTCGGAGAACTCGATCAGGACGCTTGGAAGCGAGAGCTCGGTCTGCATCGCGTCGGTCATGAGGTCGAGCTCGTCCATGTCGGACTCCAGGGCATCGACAAAGTCGGTGAGCTGGTAGAGCGCGTCGAAGTCTTCTTCCAGTGAGACCAGTTGTTGCTGGACGTTGACGCTGTTCTGGGTTGGCTGATTGCTGACGCTGTTTGAGGTCCAGAGCAGGACGGATACGCTCGCGACGACGAGTAGAGCCGCGGCGATGTTGAGTTTCCATCCAAGTGTGAAGGGCTTGGCTTGCTGAGACTGCTGCTGGATTGGCAATGGAGCTGGAGCGATCTGCTTGGAGATCGAGTCCATGATCCGTTGCTCGAATCCGGTGTCCGGAGCTTTGGAGTCAGCGGCAGCGAGCGCATCGAGTTGCTCGATGAGTGCGTCAGTGTCTGGGTCGCGATGATTGAGGTGTTCTTCGGTCATGATTGAGTCTCTGTTGCTGACGGGTTCGCTGTGGCGGAGTCCATGATGGCTTTGAGTTTCTTGAGTGCTCTGTGGTGGCGGGCGAGCAGGGTCCCGACTGGCTGATTGAGGATGTCGCTGATCTGTTTGAAACTGAGCTGGCCGTGGTGGCGGAGCTCGATGATCTCGCGGTCGGTTTCGTTGAGTTGATCGATCGCGGCTTTGAGTGATTCGGTGTTGGTTGATTGGGTGTCCTGAGCGGGAGCGACGCGTGAATCTTGGAGATGGCTTGGGTCTGTTGGTTTGGCGTGGCGACCTCTGCGGCGGAACTCGTCGCGGACACGGTTCATCGTGATGCGGAACAACCAGGGCTCGAAACGTCCCTGCTCGTTGTAGCCGTCTTGGCAGAGTTTGGTCGCTACGGTGACAAACACGGACTGGGTGATCTCCTCTGAGAGGTCGTCGTCATGGAGCCGAGACCGCGCCATGGCGAATACTCGGCGTGAATACGCGTCCACGAGTCCGCGCCAAGCGTCCTCCTCGCCTTGGGCGGCACGGTGCACGAGAAGACGGATCTCCTCGTCGTCATGACGCTCTGGTTCGGGTTGGAAACTCAATGCGGACACCATCCTTGTGTGCTCAACGCGGTTCACGCCCTTGTATTGCCCGAACCGATATTCTCTTGAGAACATATCGGATTGGCGGGGCGGACGCTTGCAATGAGGTCGATTCCCGGACCCAATACGGAATATCACGTTCCACGATCCGAATACGTGCAGGCGTCGTATGATCAGGCACTGGAGCCCTGAAAGGACCTTTTTGAGCGAGATCGAACCACATTCCGGATCAGAGCATTTCAGCGGGGTGCCGGATGAGGAGGTGTTTGTCGCCTTTCGTTCGGGTGATCATGCCGCGTATCGGGAGCTGATCGAGCGGTTCCATGATGATCTGCTGCGGTTTTTGACGCGTCTGGTGGGGGATCGGTCTGCGGCGGAGGACCTCTTCCAGGAGACGTTCCTTCAGATCCACTTATCGGCGGATACCTTCGATGCGAGCAGGCGATTTCGTCCATGGCTTTTTACAATTGCGGCGAACAAGGGGCGGGACTTGTTGCGTAAGAGGAAGCGGAGACGCACGGTCGAACTCTCAGCGCCGCTGAGGGGTTCGGAGCGTGGGACTTCGATGGTTGATTTGCTGGAGATTGATGTCCCGGCACCTGACGAAAGGATGGATGTGGATGAACAGGATCGGCTCGTACAGCTCGCGCTTGATGATCTTGGGGCGCCGCTCCGCGAGGTCTTGGTGCTTGGGTATTTCCAGCGGATGAGTTACGCACGGATTGCGGAGGATCTTGGGATCCCGCTCGGGACGGTGAAGTCTCGGATGCACGCCGCGGTCGCGGCCTTTGCGAGGAGTTGGCAGCGGGTGTCTCGATCTGCTGCCGGGGATGAGTAGTCTGACTTTCTTCGGGCTGTTTCGGAGTTTCGTGGATGGATGAGTCAAAGGAACCAAACCAGTCGGGTCCCGAGATCGAGTTTCAACTCAGCGAGGCGGATCAAGCCGCGGTTGATGCGTTCTTTGAGGACACTGAATCGGGATCTGAACCTGAGCGTCTGAATCAGCTTACTCGGCTTTTGGGACTGATGGATACGCCGATATCTGACCTTGGGAATCGCGAGTCACTTGTAGATGTAACGGAACTCAGGGCTCAGACCGGGAGCGGAGATCCGATGCTGACCGCTGCGTCGGCATCGTCTGTCGATGACTGGATTGACGGACACGAAGCGTTGACGGAGCGAGATTCCGCTCATCAGCAGCTGTCTGAACTGGTCACCAGAGGATCTGCATACTCCGAGAACGAACGTCAAGCACTCGTGAACAAAACACTTGGATTGATTCAGGACGAGATCGATCACTCCGAGAAACGGTACCTCATGGATATGCCGATCTCGCCGGGTGGTCGATTCCGATTGGCGGATCTGGTCTCGCTCGCTGCGACATTGCTGCTGGTCGCTTCGGTGACAATCCCGGTGCTCAGCGGCATCCGCTCGCGATCCATGCAGACGATCTGCAACAGCAATATGGCGACTGCGGGCAGCGCGTTCGGCGCGTATGCGGGATCGAATCGGGACCTGCTCCCGATGGCGACGGCTGGTTTCGGTTCAGGGAGCAACGCGACCTGGATGGACGTCGGCACGACACCAGAACGCTCGAACTCGTCGAATCTGTACATGCTCATTCGGACCAACTACGCGACGCTCGATGATTTGGCGTGTCCGACTAATCCGGATGCTCTGGTCGAGGGTGATGGGCATACTCAGCAGGATTGGCGATCGCTTGACGAGATTTCATATAGCTACCGGATCATGACTCCCGGCGGGCTCAAGGCCCACGCTGTGGACCAGCCCGTGCGTGTGGTGCTGCTCTCGGACCGGAGTCCGGTGGTCCGTCGGATCGTGAAAAAGCAGCCCGTGCGTCCGGAGGAGAATACTCCCAACCACAACCACGCTGGTCAGCATGTGCTGGGGCTGGATGGGAGCTCGACCTGGCATCGGGATCCGGTGCTGGATCAGGGGGATAATCTCTGGTTCCCGCGTCCGGTGGAGGAGTTCATCTACCAAGCTCGCGATCGGATGGGGATTATGAAGGGCAACGAGCTCCCTGATGGGCCGACGGATGCGTTTGTGGGTCCCTGAGGCCCCTAACGAATACTGAGAACTTGACAGGAATGAGCCCTCTTGACTGGTCTAGACGGGGTGGGGGGGCTATCCTCACCTCCTGCCCTGCTCGTTGAGTGGGGTGTTTTGAACGAGATACCAACCGCGCGGAGTGTGCGATATGCCGAAGAACAAGATTCACAAAGGTCTGGCCAAGCGAGTCCGGGTTTCCAAAACCGGCAAGGTGCGTCACCGCACTGCTTACCACAAGCACTTGTCATCGCACAAGAGCGGCAAGCGTCTGCGTCAGCTGCGTGCCGATCGTCGCGTGTCCTCATCGGAAGCGAAGCGCTTTGAGAAGCTGCTCTTCCGTCGTCTTCGCGGTCGCAACCAACCTCGCACCTCGCTTCGTCGGAGCCCGTCTCCGGAGCAGCGTCGTGCGATGCGTGCTGAGAAAGCCGCAGCGAACAAAGAGTAAGTATGTACTGAGTCGGTGACGTCATCGACTCGGGTTTATCCACCCCGTTTGCCGGGATTGACAAGATCGGTTTGATCCGGCCCCGTCAGACAAACATGGAGATCGAGCTATGCCTCGTGTACGCAAGGGTGCTGCTAGAGCACAACAACGGAAAAGAATTCTTCGTCAAGCACGCGGTTACTTTGGCAGCAAGTCGCGCCACAAGTACCAAGCAAAGATCGCTGTCCGCCGTGCGGGCTGCTACGCGTACCGCGACCGTCGCGCTCGCAAGCGTGAGATGCGTGCTCTCTGGATCACACGTATCACCGCTGCATGCAAGATGCGTGGCACGCGTTACTCGCTGTTTATCAACGGCCTCAAGATGTCGGGCAACAACCTGAATCGCAAGATGCTCTCGCAGATCGCGATCGAGGACCCGAAACTGTTCGATCGTCTGGTTGAGCAAGCGGTTGCGGCTTCCAAGGCCGTCCCTGCTAATGCTGGCTGAGATTGACTGAATCAATACCACATGATGCCCGGTCAGTATGATCGGGCATTTTTGTATCCGCGTCAGTATGATGGACGTATAGGAGACACGAAATATGAGCGGCTGGTGGCTCTCGGATCTTTGGTCGAGTCAGAACGGGCAGGTGCTGGTCGTCTCGTGGCTCGTGTGGGTGATTTTCTCGATCACGCTCCACGAACTCGCGCACGGATGGACAGCGGTCAAGCTCGGCGATGACACCCCGATCCGTCTGGGACACATGACCTGGAACCCGATGGTTCACATGGGGCCGTACTCGATGATCGTGCTGCTCCTGCTCGGGATCGCTTGGGGAGCGATGCCGGTTGATTCATCAAAGCTACGCGGCAAGCACGCGGACACGCTGGTCACGGTCGCGGGTCCATTGATGAACTTTGGTCTGGGATTGATCACGCTGTTCCTGCTGGTGTTCTGGCTGCCGCTTGCTGAGGGGCACATACTTTCCTCGGTGAGCATCCAGGACCCATTGAAGACGAATCTGCAGATCTTCCTGCGGACTGGGGCGCTGCTGAACTTTGTGCTGATGATGTTTAATCTGCTCCCGGTGCCGCCGCTGGATGGCGGTCGGATTCTGATGAATCTGCATCCGCCGTTTGCTCGGCTGATGCGATCAGAGAACGGGCAGTGGGTCGGGTTCGGGATATTTATCCTGTTCTTTATCTTTGGGGCGAACCTGCTCTTTGGATTGTCGCATGAGTTTGTGTCGATTGTTCCTGAACTGATCCAGTCGGTTCTGTTTCCGTCGATGTCTTGAGTGATCTGGTAGTATCCCGCTATGAAGTATGTGATCATCATTCCCGATGGCGGGGCCGACAAGCCGCTCGATGAGCTTGATGGACTGACTCCGTTTGAAGCCGCGGAGACCCCGAATCTGGATCGGCTCGCGAAGATGGGGCGAGTGGGAACAGTGAAGACCACCCCCAAGGGGTTCGGCGCGGGATCTGATGTTTGCACGATGGATCTGCTTGGGTATGACCCGGGTCAGTATCACACGGGACGAGCGCCGCTCGAGGCCGCGGCTATCGGGGTGGAGTGCGATGATGACGACTGGATCTTTCGGCTTAATCTGGTCACGGTCGGCGCTGAGGGCACGGATCAAGCTGGTCTGATGCTCGACCACTCCGCGGGGGGGATTCCGGATTCTGAGGCTCGCGAGTTGCTCAGTGGATTGGCGGCGTACTGGGCTGAGCATGAGCCGGAGATTGCAAAGGACTTTGTGCTGACTCCCGGCGTGAGTTATCGATCGATTCTGTTGGATCGTTCGGATCGGAAGTACTCGAGTGTGGAGTGCACACCTCCGCATGAGATCCCGGATCGTCCTTGGGAGCCGGCGCTTCCCAACGGCGGGGTGAGCAACGAGGGCGAGGTCCTGAGCACGCTGATCAAACGCTCGCATGAGTACCTCCGCGATCACGAGATCAATCAGGCGCGTGAGGAGCAGGGGCTGCGTCCAGCGAACTGTGCGTGGATCTGGGGGCAGGGGACGAAGCCGCAGCTTCCGAGCTTTGAGTCGAGGTTTGGGCTCAAGGGTGGGATGATTACTTCCGTGGATCTGTTGTCTGGGATCGCCAAGCTCATTGGGTGGGACCTGATCGAGTGTCCCGGCTTGACGAGCTACCATGACACTGACTATGCGATGCAGGGAAAGGTCACGATCCAGTCGCTCAGTGAGTACGATATCGTGTGCTGTCATGTGGAAGCGCCGGACGAGGCGTCGCATCAAGCGGACCATGTCACGAAAGTCGCGTCGATTGAGGCGATCGATCGGGAGATCATCGGTCCGGTGATGGAAGCACTCGAACGCTACGGCGATCCGGCTCTCGATCAGAAGGCGGAGGGGTGGCGGGTGCTGGTGATGCCTGATCATTACACGCAGTGCTCGACTCGCAAGCACGACGCGACTCCGGTGCCGTTCGCGATGGCGGGGGCGTGGGTGCGTTCGGTCGTGCCTCGCGTGCTCACGGAGAAGGCGGCAGATGAATCGGATCTGCACATCGATCCGGGCGCGGATTTGATGGAATACTTCTTGCATTCGGGGCTGGTCCGACAAGACACCAATTAAAGACACCCGCAGCGAGTGCGGGCGTCGTGTGGATCACATAGTTGGTTATTTGAGTTAACGGGTCTCGGTGCCTTCGGCTTCTGCGACGGCTTCGATCATGTCTTCCTCGTCTTCGCCTTGGATGTAGGTTTTGCCCTTGTAGAACTGGGTGTAGATGATGTAGACCACTGTGGTCGCGATCATCAGTCCCGAGAAGAACCAGTAGTAGTTTGGGCCGTCGAGTGGGGTGTTGCCCATGTCGTCGCGGGTCTTGTCCATGAAGAAGTTAACGCCGGTGACGTAGAAGTTGCCCAGTGAGATGCCGAGCATGTAGATCCCCATGATGAAGCTCTTCATTTTCTTAGGGCTCTGGGTATAGGCGAACTCCAAGCAGACGATAGAGACCATGATCTCGCCCGCGGTCATGATGATGTATGCGAGGAACTGCCAACCGACGCTCGGCATGGACTCCATGTATGGAGCGATCTGTGCTTGCGTCCATCCCTGCTCCTTGACGATCTGGAGCATGTCGCCGAGTTTGGTGGGCATGGTGGTGTCGGCTGGGACGCTGTTACCGAGCGCAAGCCACATCTCGTTGATCACCGGAGCGGAACGTGCGACGATCCATGTCTCGATGATCGCCGAGAGCGCGAATGCACCAGCGGTGATGACGAAACCGATCCCGACCTTTCTCAGTGGTGTGAGCTTCCAGATCTTGTCACCCATGGGATAGACGAGGTAGGTGAAGATCGGGATCCCGATGAGGATGAGGATCGGGTTGACGGCTTGGACCTGGGATGGCAACCAGACTTTGCCGAGGAAGTCTCGGTTCATTTGTTCTGTCTGGAGGACCCATGCGGAACCGGTTTGGTCGAAGATTGCCCAGAAAACTGGGACGAAGATCAGGAACAGGGGAATGAGGTTAAGGATCGCTCGGATGCCGTCTTTACTGAAGGTTTCTTCGATGAACTTGTCGAGACCTGCCGCTGGGACGTGGACGAAGACGTTGCGTCCCATCCAGAAAAGCAAGGTCGCGATTGCCATCAGCACGCCTGGGAGTCCGAACGCGAGCCATGGCCCGACGCTTTCGAGCAGGATCGGGGTGAGGATCATCGAGCTTGCGGCCCCGATGTTGATTGAGAAGTAGAACCAGTTGAAGATCTGGGTGAGCATGTGCTTGTTGCCGGTCCCGAACTGGTCACCGACGTGGGCAGAGACACAAGGCTTGATCGCTCCTGATCCCATTGCAATCAGCATGAGTCCGGCGAACAGGAATGGTTTCATTCCCATACCCATGTGGTGGGGAGCGATGTCCATCAGTGCGAGCGAGCCGTGACCGACGCAGTAGAGCATGGAGAGCCAGAGGATGGTGCGGTATTTGCCGAGGAAGATGTCGGCGAGGAGGGCGCCGATCATCGGGAAGAAGTAGGCGCTGGTGGTGAAGAGGTGATAGACACTCATGGCCTCTTCTCGGTTCATGGTGCTGAGCTCGCCGTCAGGTCCGAGCAGGTAGGTGGTCATGAAGATGACCAGGATGCCCTTCATGCCGTAGAAACTGAATCGTTCGGCGAGTTCGTTGCCGATGATGAAGGGGACGCCCTTGGGGAACCTGGTTTCTGCAGGATCGGGGGCGGTGAGGTATTTTTTCTCTGCCATGAGTCTTTGGCCTTTGTATTTGGGGAGTTTGGTTACACAAACTACGCGAATTCGAGCGGAATCACAAGCGAGTAGGACTAGAAAATCTGCGACTTCTCGCATTTGAAGCGTTGAGCAGGCAAGAATCGCTCAGCGAATCAAATTGTTGGCCAAAGGACACTTATGCATCCGAATCTGACTTCCATTTTGCCGGGCGAATCGACCAAACTGATCGGGATGGTGCATGTGGGGGCGCTGCCGGGGACGCCGTATGCTAAGCGGCCTGTTGCGGAGCTTGTCACGCAAGCGGTGACAGAGGCAAAGCAGCTCGAGGATGCTGGGTTCGATGCGATCATCATCGAGAACATGCACGATGCGCCGTATGTCCATGGCGATGAGCTCGGGCCTGAGATCGTGTGCGGGATGTCGCTGGTGTGCAAAGCGGTGACGGATGCTGTGTCTATCCCGGTTGGGGTTCAGATTCTTTCTGGAGGGAATCGGCACGCGATCGCGGTCGCGAGTGCTGTGGGTGGGCGGTTCATCCGTTGTGAGAACTTTGTGTTTAGTCATATTGCTGACGAGGGGCTGCTGAGCAAAGCGGAAGCGGGGGAACTGCTGCGGTACCGACGCTCGATCGGGGCTGAATCGATCAAGATTTTCTGTGACATCAAAAAGAAGCACGCATCGCACGCGATCACAGGGGATATCGATATCGCGGAGTTTGCGCATGCCGGTGAGTTCTTTGGCGCTGATGGATTTATTGTGACGGGGCTTTCGACTGGCAAGCCGACGGAATTGGATGATGTCAAAGCGGTGCGCGGTGCGACTTCACTCCCGGTTCTGGTTGGGTCGGGGGTGACTCCAGAGAATGCGGCACGGTTGAGTGAGTACGCGGATGCGTTGATTGTGGGGTCGTGGATCAAGGGTGATGGGTTCTGGAAGAACGCGGTTGATCCGCAGCGTGCACAAGAGATGGTCAAGGCGGGGCGTGGCTAACGAATCGAACAGCATTGATGCGTTGATCCAGCAGGCACCGTCGTCGGTGCGTGGGAAGTATCGCGCGCGATTGCGTGGTCTTGCGAAGCGCAAGTCTGATGACAAGGCGAGCGCCAAGATCAGAGACTCGATCCGGAGCGATCTTGAGCGTGATATAGAGGCGTATCAGCGGAGGTTGCGGAACAAGCCGAAGTGTTCGTATCCTGAGGACCTCCCGGTCTGCGAGCATCGCGAGGAGATCGCGGCGGCGATCCGAGATCATCAGGTCGTGATCGTCTGCGGCGAGACGGGCTCGGGAAAGACGACGCAGCTTCCCAAGATCTGTCTTGATCTGGGCCGAGGGGTCGAGGCGATGATCGGGCACACGCAGCCGAGGCGCATCGCGGCGCGGAACGTCGCGGCTCGTGTGGCTGAGGAACTCGGGGTCGGGCTTGGGTCAGCCGTCGGGTACAAGATGCGTTTCGGTGACAACACGAGCGATGACACATTCGTCAAGGTGATGACCGACGGCATTCTGCTCGCGGAGACTCGCGCGGACCCTGATCTCCGCAAGTACGACACGATCATCGTTGACGAGGCGCACGAGCGGTCGCTCAATATCGATTTCTTGCTGGGGTATCTCCACAAGCTCGTTACCAAACGCAAGGACCTCAAGGTCATCATCACCTCCGCGACGATCGATGCGGATCGGTTCGCGGAGCACTTCGGGACAACCGACGGTCCGGCTCCTGTGATCGAGGTGTCCGGGCGGATGTATCCGGTCGAGCAGCGGTACGACGCGTCGATGACGATGGACGGGATGCCGATCCCGGAAGCGGCGTCGTATGCGGCGGCTCAGTTAGTTACAGAAGGGCATGGCGATGTCCTGGTGTTCATGCCGGGCGAGCGAGAGATCCGTCAGACAGCGCATGAGCTGAAGAAGCTGGATTTCTTGCCTCATGATGCGGAGATCCTGCCTTTGTATGCTCGGCTTTCTCCGGCTGAGCAGCAAAAGGTGTTCAAAGCGGGACGGAGCGGGGGGTCGCGGATCGTGATCGCGACCAACGTCGCGGAGACCTCCATCACGGTCCCCAATATCCGAGGCGTGGTAGATCCGGGCGTGGCGCGTTTGAAGCGGTACAACCCTCGGACAAAGCTGCATGGCTTGCAGGTCGAGCCGATTTCTCAAGCGTCGGCGAATCAGCGGGCGGGCCGGTGTGGTCGTGTCGCGTCGGGGGTGTGTATTCGGTTGTATGAGCAGGATGATTACGACCGGAGGGATGAGTTCACGCAACCCGAGCTGCTGCGATCGAATCTCGCTTCGGTCATCTTGCAGATGATTGATCTGCGGCTCGGCGAACCCGATCAGTTTCCGTTTCTGGATCGGCCTGATAATCGACAGTGGCGGGATGGCTACGAGACGCTCCATGAACTGGGCGCGATTGATGACCAGCATCGGCTTACGGAGCTCGGCAAGAAGATGGCTCGGCTCCCGGTGGATCCGCGTGTTGGGCGAATGGTGCTCGCGGGAGAGGAGGAGCAGTGTCTCAATGATGTGCTGATCATCGCGGCGGTGCTGTCGACGCAGGACCCGAGAGTTCGTCCTCATGACAAGCAGCAACTCGCGGACGAGGCGCACGAGCAGTTCCAGGTCGATGGATCGGATTTTCTTGCCTTCCTGAACATCTGGGACTGGTATCACACGCAGCACAAAACGCTCACGCGAAGAAAGCTGGGTCGTGCGTGTGATGCGGCGTATCTATCGTTGAGACGGATCGACGAGTGGCGCGAGGTTTATCGACAGCTCCGCGGGATGTGTCTGGACATGAAACTCAATCCGGAGGTTCGGCATACGGAACCCGACGCGGTGCATCGGGCGCTGCTGACAGGGCTGCTGACCAATATTGGCAACAAGGGCGAGCGGCACGAATACAAGGGCACTCGCGGCACGGCGTACTCGATCATCCCTGGATCATCGGTGTTTGAGGACAAGCCTGACTGGGTGATGGCGGGGGAGGTCGTCCGGACGACCAAGGTGTATGCGCGGACGGTTGCGAAGATCAATCCCAAGTGGATCGAGGACGCGGCGGGGCATCTGATCAAGCGGACGCACACGAATCCGCGCTGGGATGAACGCACCAATCGTGTGGTTGCGGATGAACGCGTGGGCTTGTACGGGCTCGACATTGTCCCGCGCCGGACGGTGCACTTCGGGCCGATTGATCCGGTGGTTTCGAGGGAGATGTTCATTCATCACGCTCTGGTAGAGGGCGAGATGCGGACCAAGTGCGACGCAATCCGCCGGAATCGACAGCTGCTCGCGAAACTGCGGACGCTTGAGGACAAGGCACGGCGGGGTGATCTGATCGCGGATCACCGAGCGATCTATCAGTTCTACAACCAGCGGATTCCTGAAGAAATCTACAGCGGACAGAAGTTCGAGCGATGGGCGCGGGATCATGGCGAGACGCTCGCGATGGAAGAGCAGGACCTGATCCTCGCGGAAGATGCGGGGGTGTCGAGTCGATCGCATCCGGATTCGGTGGAGGTCGGGAATCGCAATGCGGGACTGAGTTACCGATTCATGCCGGGCGAGGAGCATGACGGGGTAAGTGTTCGTGTTCGTGTTGAGGATCTGCCTCACCTGAGCCGAGAGGTGCTTGAGTGGTCGGTGCCTGGGTTTGTGGGCGAGCGGATCGAGGCGCTGATCCGATCGCTCCCGAAGCAGTTCCGGAGGCAGTTCGACGCTCCGGCGCTGGCGAAGGAGCTTTCCGGATCGCTCAAACGAGAAGACGGCTCGATCGAGTCGCAGCTCGCATCGGTGCTGTCGAATCTTGCTGGGGTTTCGATCCGTCCCGAGCAGTTTCGACAGGATCAGGTGCCGAGCTATTTGAATCCGCGAGTTGTGGTACTGGATCGGGACGGCAAGGAGCTTGGGTCTGGTCGAGAGCTCAAGCCGTTGAAGGATCAGTTTAAGGAGCTGGCGCACCAGGTCGTTGACGAGGCGGCGGGGGACTTCCAGCGTGATGGGCTTACACGATGGGATTTCGAGGAGTTTCCCGAAACGATCGAGTTCGAGGATCATGGACGCAAGATTCTCGGGTATCCGGCGATGGTCATCGCTGATGGCGCGGTGAATCTGCGCGTGCGGACATCGAAATGGGTCGCAGAAAGTCAGACGCGTCCAGCGCAGGGGCTGCTGCTCGGGCTCTCGGTCAAGAGTGAGCTTCGGATCCGGCCGCAGCAGCTTCCGGGATACAGCCCGCTGGCGGTCAATGCGTCGACTCTGGGGTGGAATCCGAAGTACACCGAATCCGTTGTGCTCGCTCGCGCCGGGATGGAAGCGTGTATTGATGGCAAGTCCATTATCAGAACACGCGATGAGTTTGACCAGCGGCTCAGGGACACATGGACTGACGGCGTTCAAACGGTTCAGGGTGTGATCACCAATCTGTCGCGTGTGCTTTCTGGAGTTGGTCAGGTACAGGGATTCCTTGCCGGGAATCATCCGAAGGGATGGGAGACGAGCATCCGGGACGCGGAGCAGCAGATGGAGCTTTTGCTGAAGCCGGGATGGGAGCTGAGTGTTCCTATGCGATGGTTGTTGTGTTATCCGAGGTACTGCCGAGCGATTGAGCTGCGGATGGAGCGGATCCGCAATATTGGCCCCGATCGGGATCAGCAGATGATCCGTTCGGTCGCGCCTTGGGTTCGTTGTATCGGGGAGCTGATGGATCAGGGAGCGCATCAGGACGACGCGGTAGCTGAAGAGTTTGAACAGCTGTTCTGGATGGTTCAGGAGTTCCGCGTCGCGGTGTTTGCTCAGGAGCTCAAGACCGCCATGCCTGTGTCTGATAAGCGCCTCGGGGCGCAGCTTGACAAGATCATCGGTGGATGAGCGGATAAAAAGACAGGCGGAGGCCACGCGGCGCTCCGCCCATCAAGAGGGGGCATTTCTTTGATTGGTTGTGTCTTTAATCGTCGGAGACGATCTCTTTGACGACCTTGAGGACCTTCTTGTAGTTTGCACGCTTTGAGTAGTCCTCGTCGTCGAAGACGAATCGGATGGTGCGGTCTTGATCGATCACGTAGGTGGCGGGGACTGGGAGTTCCCATGTGCCTGTGCCGTTGGAGTCGGCGACGTTGATGTTGTATCCACGGTATCGCTTGATTGTTTTGGCGTCGAGCTTGAAGGTCAGCCCCAGCGTGCGTGCCAGTTCGTTGTTCTCGTCGTGGGCGACGAAGAAGTCGAGTTCGAGGTCTTTACCCATCTCGACGCTTTTCTCGTCGATTTCTGGCGATGCCGCGAGGATGGTGGCGCCGAGTTCTTTGAAGTCTTCGATGCGATCCTGGATGTCGGAGAGTTCGGTTCGGCAGTAGGGGCACCAGCTGCCTCGAAAGAAGGTCAGGACAACTGGTCCTGATTCGAGGAGCGTTGACAGCGTGGCTTCTGTCGTGCCGTCGGGAGAGAAGGGGGTTGGGATCGTGAAGTCTTCGATGGTGTCGCCGACTTTGAGACGCTCTGCGTAGACGGAGGATGTTTCCATGGTTGCGGTCGCTGAAGCAGCAACAGGAACAACGGTCCCCGCGGCTGGCAGTGGGGCGGTGAACAGGGATGAGACGGTGATGATGGGGATGAGTGTGTGCATACATCAACAATGACGCTTGCTTGATCGGTATTCCGAGCAAGGGCAATATTTTTGTATGCAACTGATTATTTTGGGCGTCGTCCGCCGGTCTGCTCGCCTGGGATGGGGTTGGCGTCCATCATTTGAGCGGTCATCGAGCCCTTGCGGCCTCCGGTTTGCTCACCGGCTTGGGCTTGGGTTGGGCTGAGCGATACCGTCAAGATCACGAGCGAAGCGACCAGATAGAAGGGGAGCTTCTTCGCGTTTCTGAGGATTTCCGCGGCTCGTCTGCGAGCACGCGAACGCATCTGCTGGACGGTGTTCTCGTTCATGGCCCCGCCTGTGGTTTTGGTAATCATGCGATCATCTTCTCTTCGTGTCGCGCCGATGATCATCGCGATCCGTTGGCGTTCGGATTTGTTGATGTATGAAGCCGCGAAGTTTTGCTTTTCCTTTGCGGTCAGGGTCTCGCGGAGCTTGCTGATGGATTGATCGAGCTCGGCGCGGTTCTCTATGGTGGTGTCGACCGCGCTGGTCATCGCGAGTTTTTGAGATTGTGACAAGCCGCTGATGTACTCGTTGCGGCGGTTGAGCTGGCGGAAGTGCTTGCGGCACAGCGCGAGGTACGCCCAGCGCGACAGCGTGGTCGAGTGCGTCTTGAGGCGTTCGATCGCTTCTTCGGGCGATGGGTCGTCGTGGAAGGTTGGGTAGCTGTTGTTGCTGAGCATGCGCCAGACCTTGGTGTCGATCCATGCGATCATGTCGTCGATGTCCATGGTCGAATCGGTCAGTGTGGCGGATGTCCGCTGGCACGCACGCTCGATGGATTGGCGTACTTCGCGTTCGTAGAGGTCCCAGAATCGGTTGTGGTCGGTTGGTTTCATGACTCGGCTCCTTTCTGGAGCTTCATGTCATGGAGCTTGGACAGGAGACGCAGTCCCGAGTCTAGTGACAGTGCGACCTGTTTGGTTCTTGGTTCGAGTTCGAGGTATGCCGCGAGCTCTGAGTTGGGGGTGAGCAGCGCGGGGTTGTCCAGGATGGTTTTGAAGATGCTCTCGGCTTGCTCAGCGAGTCCGGCTTCAAAGAGCGCCACGGCTCCGGTCAGCAGGACAGGGAGCGAATCGGGGCTCTGCTCGTGGGCATCGAGGAAGTACGCGATCGCACGCTCGGTGTCACCCATGCGGATGAATCGGTCCGCGAGGTTTCCGGATGAGATTTCGCGCCGTCGCGGGGTGTCGGCGTATTTGAGTGCGGTGAGTTCGAGCGAGATTGAGCGCGGGAGGTCTCCCATCGCGCTGTAGGCGAGTGCTCGTTGATTGGCGCGTGCCCAAGCGGGGTTGGGGTGGTCTTCGCCGTCGGTCGCGTCGTAGGAGTCGAGGAGTGTGAAGAGTGTTTCGGTGAAGATCTGGATGGTTTCCGGATCGTTGATCTGACGAGCCGCGTGGAGTTCGTTGCACGCGTCCATGATCCCGGCTTCGATCGGCGACAGCTCGTCGTGATTCGATGTCGTCACGATGGTCGTGCTTGCGTTGGTTGGGGTGAGTGGTTGGAGTTGAGGCAGGTTGGACATGGCACGCTCCATTCTTCAGTGATCCGATACGCCCTCATCGGCGTGTGGATCCGTTCTTTAGTTGTACTGCAAGGCGGGCAGAATGCTGACAGAACAAACTGAAAAACAGTAGAAATGATTGTTTATTGCGTTGAATCGGCGTTATAGGCAGAAAAACATGCTGGTTTGTCATGGTGTTTCTCGTCGTCCGGTCTAGTGGTGAATGTGACCCCATCACCCTTGAAAGGAGACTGTGATGAACAAGACACGAAACAAAGTGACCCTCCTCGCGATTGGCACCACCCTGTTGTTTGGTGGACTGACGAGCACCGCATCAGCAGAGAGCGATGTGTACTGGAGTGTGCGGACCTCGACCTGTACCCCGAGTTACTCGTCTGTTGCTGGGATTCTCACAATTGACGGACGACGTTTCACGATCCGCTCGACACGCAACATCGGCCGAGAGATCGTGAACGCGTTCCGCAGACAGGGATACGAGGCGAGTTGTGTGAACGGGCGTGTTGTGGTGTGCTTTGACCCGTACTGCCCACCAAAAGTCCGCTGGTATCAGCGGGGGTACTCCGCTTCGTTTGAGCGGTGGGACGGGAGGATGGAAATCTGCTGGTCCAAGTACCGCGGATCGGGGCACCATACCTATCGCACCAATCATCGCGATACACACTGGTACAACGATCGGCACTATAAGCCACAACGCCGGTATGTCCGCAGGGGGCGGTGCAACTGAGCAGTGAATCTGTGCAATCGTCCTTCAGCAAGCCCGGTCCTCGCCGGGCTTGTTTTGGCGCGTAGTATTGCGTTCAAGCTGAAAGGAACGATCGATGTCAGATGCAATCCGGGTTGGTGTGATGTGGGGATCACTTCGTAAAGATTCGATGAACGGCAAGCTCGCCAAATACGTCGGTAAGCAGATCAGTAGCGACGGTGGCGTGGAGATCGATGTGATTGATCTTGCGTCTCTCGACCTCCCGATGTACAACGACGACATCCCCGAGATGCCCTCTGGTGCGAATGAACTCAAGGATCGGATGATCGCGTGCGACGCGCTGATTGTTGCGTGCCCTGAATACAACGGCTCGATCACGGGGGCGCTCAAGAACGCGATCGACTGGGCTTCGATTCCAAGAGAAGGCGATGCTCCGAGAGCGTGCTTTGAGGGCAAAGTCGCGGGGCTGTTGTCGTCATCGCCTGGTCCGCTTGGGGGCATCCGTGGGATGCGGCATGTGCGTTTGATTCTTTCTCAGCTCCAGACGCTGGTGGTCCCTGCTGAGTACGCGCTGGGTGGTGGGCACGAGGCGTTCGATGACGCGGGGAACATGATCGATGAGGGCAAGTCCGCGATGGCGGTCAACGTTGGTCAGCAGGTTGTCCGCGTGTGCAAGGCGCTCAAGGCGTCCAACTGAGTAGGAGAATCTCACATGGCAAAGGTTGGCGTCATCCTCAGCGGCTGCGGCGTGTTTGATGGTTCTGAGATCCATGAAGCGTCGGCGACATTGATCGCTCTCGCTCAGCGTGGGATCGAGTACCGCTGCCTCGCACCCAATATTGATCTCCAGGTTGTTGATCATCTCACAGGCAAGGAAACTGGCGAGACTCGCAATGTGCTCACTGAATCCGCACGCATCGCTCGCGGCGAGATTGATGACCTGCAAGGGGTCAAAGGGACGGACTTTGATGCGTTGATTCTTCCTGGAGGATTTGGAGCCGCGAAAAACTTGTGCAGCTTTGCGATCGATGGTCCGGACTGTCAGGTTGATTCAGAGGTCGAGCGTGTGCTCCGCGAGGCGCAGGGGGCTGGTATTCCCATCGGGTTCATCTGCATCGCGCCAGCGCTGGGCGCGAAGGTGTTTGGCTCCGATGGTGTGCAGGTGACGATTGGTCACGATGCTGGCACAGCGGAAGCGATCAACAAGACCGGAGCGTCGCATATTGAAGCTGACGCGACGGGATTAGTGGTTGATGAGTCGATGAAGATCGCCTCGACCCCTGCGTACATGGAAGCAACCAATCCCGCGCAGGTCTTTGAGGGGATTTCGAAGCTGGTTGAGCACATCGCTCAGCAGATCAGCTGAGTGTTTGGTGCAAGATTTTGCCATCGCAGATGGTGAGATCGACGTGTGACCCGCCGAACTCGTATCCGAGTTGGCGCTCGTCGCTGTGGCGGAGCATGATGAGATCCGCTTTGTTGCCCGGCTTGAGTGTCCCCAGATCGTTGTATCCAAGCAGATGCGCGGCGTTGGCCGTGCACGCGGTGATGGCTTCGGCGGCGGTGATTCCCAGGTTCCGCACAGCGAGCGCGATGCTCATCGGCATCGAGAGGCACGGCGCGGATCCGGGATTGACGTTGGTCGCGATGACCAGTGCTCCGTTATGGTCGATGAAGGACCGGCCATCTCCGTAGCGTCCGTCTACATGGAAACCTGAGCACGGGAGCATCACGCCCATCGTGTTTGACTTGGCAAGTTTTGTGAGTGATTCGGGAGTTGTCGCTTCGAGATGGTCCACGCTCAGAGCATCCAGTTCGATCGCGGCTTCGAGCATGCCGAGCTCGTTGAACTGGTCCGCGTGGATGCGGAGGGGGTGTCCCAATTCTTTGGCGGCGGTGAAGAGCTCGACGGTTTCATCTACGCTCCACGCGCCCTCTTCGGTGTAGGCATCGATGGTGATGCCGGGGTATCGCTCATGGACTGCAGGAAGGGTTTCGTTGATGGTTCGCAGCACAAACTCGGGATCATCGGGGTCCTTGGCGTGACCGATGCATGCGGTGGGGGAAACACGCCCTGCCCACTGGTTGGCGGCGATCTCGATCGCTTCGAGCATTTTGAGTTCGTCGCGTGTGGAAAGGCCGTAGCCTGATTTAATTTCGCATGCGGTGGTGCCCTCGTGGATCATCGCGTTGAGTCGGTTGAGCAGCTGAGCGGCGAGTTCCTCGACGCTTGCGTTTCGGACCGCTCGCACGGTGGACATGATCCCGCCGCCGGACTTGAGGATCTCGAGGTAGGTCGCGCCGCGTTGCTTGAGCTCCCACTCATCGAGTCGATCCCCGGCCCAGCATGCGTGGGTGTGGGCATCGATGAACGAGGGCATGACGACTCGCCCCTCCGCATCGATGGTGATGGCATCGTCGCATTGGATCGGGGAAGCGCTGACCTGTTCGATCTTGCCTTCTCTGATCAAGAGTGAACCCGAATCGATTGGCGAGAGATCGGACATCTGCTCGCCTCGGCGTGGCGCATCACCGCTGTCGAGGGTCAGGATTCGGGCGTTGTTGATGAGTATTGGTTGGCTCACGATGGGCGCTCCGCGAATCCTCTGAGGAAGGTCAAGAACATGCGTGCCGCGAGTCGTGCGGTTCGGTTTCGATCGTCGTTTGGCGGTGAGAGTTCCATGATATCAAAGCATCGAACTTCTGGATTCAAACCAGCTTGATAGACCCAACTCTCGGCGAGTTGTGGGCTCCAGCCGCAGGGATTTATAGCGCTGACTCCGGGAGCATTCGAAGCGTCGATGACATCGAGATCGAGCGAGACAAAGGTGTTCCCGCTTGGCCAAGGGTCGGTTGGGGTTGACAGGGTGTCGATCGTCCCGTTGTGAAACCTGAACCAGTCCACGTGCTCGCGAGTGTTGCTCATTGGGTCGAAGCCGTGGATGCGGAGGGAAGTGGCTGATCCGGTTTCGATGAGTCTCCTGAACGGCATTCCTGAGCCATCGGTTTCGCGGACATCGAGGTGCGGATCGAAGTACACGCCTTGGAGTGGTCCGAGTGTGTTAGCGACGGCTCGCACGAACGGGAATGTGAGATCGTGTCCGCCTCCGATAGCGATCGGGAAGAGCCCTTGCTTGACGACAGCCTCCACGGCTTCGGTGACTCGGTCATGGGTCTGGTGTAGATCGCCGGGAGCCACAGCGACATCCCCGGCATCGAAGACGCTGGGCCAATCCCATCCGCTGGGGTTGGCGACTCCCATCGAGGCGAGCGCCGAGCGGAATGCGGCCGGTCCTTCCTTGGCTCCGGTTCGTCCGTTGTTGAGCGATACCCCGGTGTCGTCGGGGAGTCCGATGAGCGCGATCTGGCAGTCAGCGGGGATTGTGCGGATGGTCGAAGCGAACTTCGTCCTTGGGATGCTCGATGGCCACTGATATGGGATGAGATGCGGGAACTCCATGGCATGAGTGTATGGAGAACAGGTGAATACTTCAAAGCATCGGGATATCGACGTTCTGATCTTTGCCGCACTGGATCGCGTCTTCGTATCCAGCGTCGGCGTGGCGGAAGATGCCCATCATTGGATCGTTTCTCAGGACCCGTTCGAGACGATCCGCGGCTTCAGGGGTGCCGTCGGCGACGATGACCTGGCCGGCGTGCTGGGAGAATCCGATTCCGACCCCTCCGCCGTGATGGAAGCTGACCCAGCTAGCACCCGATGCGATGTTGGTAGCAAAGTTGAGGAGCGGCCAATCTGAGACGGCGTCGGTGCCGTCCTTCATGGATTCTGTTTCGCGATTCGGTGATGCGACGGAGCCGCAGTCGAGGTGGTCTCTTCCGATGACGATCGGTGCGGAGACGGCTCCGCATTGGACCATGTTGTTGAAGAGCAACCCCGCCTTATCACGTTCCCCGAGACCGAACCAGCAGATCCGGCACGGCAGTCCCTGGAACGCGAATCTTGGTTCGCAGTTGGCGAAGTCCTGTTTGAGGAGTGCTTCGGGATTCTTGTGGCATCCGAGGATCCATTGGTGGAGTCGCTCGTTGTATCCGCCGTCTTCCTTCGGGAAGAGTTGGAGCAGCGCGTAGTCGGTTTTGTAGATGTCGATCGGGTCGCCTGACAGAGCGCACCAACGGAATGGGCCGCGACCGAGGCAGAACTGGGGACGGATGTACGCAGGAACAAATCCTGGGAACGCGAAGGCGTCCTTGAATCCCTCGTCGAAAGCACGTTGGCGGATGTTGTTGCCGTAGTCGAACGTGACCGCTCCGAGTGATTGGAGCTTGACCATCGCTTCGACGTGCCTACGCATGGACGCGAGGGACTTGCGTTGATACTCGGCGCTGTCCTCCTGTCGTGCATCCTCGGCTTGCTCGAAGGTGTACTCGATAGGGCAGTATCCTTGGAGTGGGTCATGGGCGCTGGTCTGGTCGGTCAGCGTGTCGGGGATGATGTTGCGTTCTATCAGGCGCTCGAGGAGCGTGATCGCGTTACCTTCCCAGCCGACGGAGGTCGCTGACTTGCTTGCTTTGAGTTCCAGAGCACGATCGATCGCGGCGTCAAGATCATCTACGAGCTCGTCGAGGTAGTTGTCGTCCAATCGACGCTGGAGGCGGGTGCGATCAACATCCGCGATGAGGGCCGTGCCTCCGTTGAGAGTGATGGAGAGTGGTTGAGCACCTCCCATTCCGCCGCATCCAGCGGTGACGTTGAGTGTCCCGGCGAGGGTGCCGTTGAAATGATCGCGAGCGCACTGGGCGTAGGTTTCGTAGGTTCCCTGGAGGATGCCCTGTGTTCCGATGTAGATCCATGATCCAGCGGTCATCTGGCCGTACATCATGAGTCCCTTCGCGGAGAGCTCGTCGAAGTGCTCTTGCGTTCCCCAGTGCGGCACCAGATTGGAGTTCGCGATCATGACACGCGGCGCGTCGGCATGGGTCTTGATGACGCCGACTGGTTTTCCGGACTGGACCAAGAGTGTTTCGTCCGGTTTGAGTCGCTTGAGCGTCGCGATGATCGCGTCGTACGCTTCCCATGAGCGGGCGGCTTGGCCGCGTCCACCGTAGACGATCAGGGATTGTGGGTGCTCGGCGACCTCTGGATCGAGGTTGTTCATGAGCATGCGCATTGCCGCCTCGGCTTGCCAAGTCGAGCAGGACAGCTCCGATCCACGCGGGGCTCGGATGACTCGGTCTTGGGGTTCTGGGATGAGAGACGATGCTTTGATGGTGCTCATATTGGTCTTCCGTTTCTGATTCGTCATGGTAGGTTTAAAGAGTGAAGGTGAAGCGATCGCTCATGATCAGCCGTTCAATCGCGGCGATATCAGGTGATGGGGAGCGGTCCTCGGTTAAGCGAGGCACCGCTTCGCGGATGATCTTGATCGCGGCTTCGACTCGATCTCCAGATACATGCGGGCGATGGCACTCGATGCCCTCAGCTGAGCAGAGGAGTTCCGAAGCGATCACTGTGCGTGCGAGCTTGAGTGCTCGGCTCGCTTTGGCGGCGCTGCGTGGGCCGAACGAGTTGTAGTCTTCCATCCCGGCGCAGGTCGAGAGGTTCGCGACGCTCGATGGATTCGCGAGTCCGATGAGCTCGTTGCAGATCGCCGCCGCGGCGTATTGCACGATCATGAATCCGGACATCACGCCCGGCGTGGGGCTCATAAACGCGCTGAGCTGGGACTCGGGATCGAAGACCGACAGGATGTGGTACATGCGACGCTCGGAAATTCCCGCGAGATGCGTGATCCCGATTGCGAGCGTATCGAGCGGGATCGCGACGGGCATGCCGTGGAAACAACCGGCGGAGACGATGTCGGGGGTCCCTGAACTGGTCTCGAAAATCAGCGGGTTGTCAGTGACAGCTCCCAACTCGTTGTGCAGACTCGATTGGCACGAACGCAACGAATCGAGTACCGCACCCAACACCAGCGGCGCGCAACGGAATGAATAGGGGTCCTGCACACGCGGATCGTTCTCGGCGTGGGACTCGACGATCGTGCTGCCTTCGAGGAGCGAACGCATCGTCGAGGCGATCTCCGCGGCTCCGGGTTGGTTTCGTGCTTCGTAGATCCGAGGGTCGAGATATCCATGCGAAGCTCGTGCAGCGTCGATTGACATGGCGTTAGCAATCAACGCAGCGTCAATGAGCTGCGTGAGGTCTTGGTTGATGAGGGCGAATCGCGCTGACATCAGGTGCGTGCCGTTGATGAGAGCGAGGCCTTCTTTCGCTTTGAGCGTGATCGGAGCGAGTCCCGCATGAGCGAGGGCTGCGGCGGCGTCGTGCTGAAGGCCGTCTACCTGAACCAATCCCTCCCCGATCATCGCGAGCGCGACATGAGAGAGCGGGGCGAGGTCTCCCGAGGCGCCGACCGATCCGATCTCTGGGACGACTGGGGTGATCCCCGCGTTGAGCATGTTGATGATCTGCTCGACGACTTCGACGCGCACTCCTGATTTGGCCCGGCTGAGGGAGCACGCGAGCACGAACATCATGCCTCGGACGATCTCGTCTTCGAGCGGATCGCCCACTCCCGCGGCATGGGATCTGATCAAGTTCCGCTGCAGGTTTTCGAGATCGTCTGGTTCAATACGTTTGTTGGAGAGCGATCCGAATCCGGTATTGATGCCGTAGTGGGGGAGCCCGTCTCCGAGGACTCGCTCGAGTCCGTTTCGGCACTGGGTGATCTGTTGAGCCGAGGATTCGGAGAGGGAGACCTTGGTTCCAAGTCTGGCGACCTGCGCAACGAGGTCAGGAGTGAGTGTCAGCTGCGGAGTGATGATGATCTGATCCATGGTTGATTGTGGGCATCGAGCGGCGATTCGTCCACTTCCGGAGCGATATGATGGACACGAATGGATACACCACTGACACCAGAACGATTCCAGACCGCATCTCGCGTGCTGATGATTCGACCCAAAGCGTTCGGGTTTCATGCCCAAGCCGCTACGAGCAATGCGTTTATGCATCGTCCCGAGCGGGGGGCTGAGCAGATCGCGCAGTCGGCGCAAGCGGAGTTCGATGCATTGGTCAATGCTCTGCAAAGAGCGGGGGTTGAGGTGATGGTTCATCAGGACCTGCAGGGGCTCCCGGATTGTCTCTTTCCGAACAACTGGGTGAGCTGGCACACGCCGATTGATGGGGAGCCGACCATCGTGACCTATCCGATGTACGACGATCTACGACGACAAGAGCGATCCTCGGACGTGCTTGATGAGCTTGTTCGTTGGACAGGGAGTGCGGGGCATATCGATCTCTCAGCACTCGAGGACGATGACGAGTTTCTCGAGGGCACGGGTTCGTTGGTGCTGGATCGTGAGAATGGCATCGCGTACGCGTGTCTCTCTGCTCGGACAACGCAGACGGCATTGGAAGCGTGGGCCGACGAGACTGGATACCAACCTGTGAGCTTCCGCGCGGTCGATGGAGATGGACAGCTGATCTATCACACCAACGTGATCTTGAGTGTTGGGAGCGAGATCGCGGTGATCTGCTCGGAGTCGATTGAAGACGCCCAGGAGCGTGAGTTGGTGCTCGATCAGCTCGCGATCGATGGCAAAGCGGTGATCGACATCAGCTTTGCGCAGATGGGATCGTTCTGCGGCAATATCCTCGAACTCGCCGACTCGGACGGAGAACCAGTCTTCGCGATGTCGAGCCGAGCGTGGGATGCGTTTACGGCTCAGCAGAAAGACACGCTCCAGAACGCGGGGAAGATCGTCCACGTACCGATCCCAACCATCGAGGACGTGGGGGGCGGCGGCGTCCGCTGCATGATCGCGGAATGCGGACGAAAATCAGGCACGTAGATGGTGCCCAATCTGCATCATTTGGTCGTGAATCCGGTATGATCTGAGCCCGTAGACACTTTGTTTACGGGTGATTTTCTCTGATCAACGCTTCACATACGAGGAGGAAGCATGCGGAACGCATTGATAACCACGGGTGCATTGCTCGCGACGTCAACGATGGCAGTCGCTCAGCAGGTCGAGCCCATAGAGTACACCCTCGACAACGGCATGCACTTCCTGCTGATGCCGCGCGACGAGCAGCCCAACATCATCACGGCCGGCTGGATCAGCCCCGTCGGATCGGTCAACGAGCGTCCGGGGATCACGGGCGTCTCTCACCTGCTGGAGCACCTGCTCTTCAAGGGGACGGACAACCTCGGTACTTCCGATGCCGCTGCGGACAAGCAGTTCCGCGATGACCTGACGGTGATCCGCGAGAAGATGCGTGCGTACACGACCGATGTGCAGTACAAACGGTTCTACAAGGGAGAGATCCCGAATCCATGGGATCCAGAATACGACACCCCTGAGCTCCGCGAGATGCGTGCTCAGATGACGGCGCTGCAAGACGAGCAAGCGACGATCACGATCAAGAACGAGTTCGACAAGGTCTACACCGGCAACGGTGCATCTGGCATGAACGCCGGCACCAGCAATGACTTTACAGTCTTTTATGTCAACATCCCATCGAACAAGCTCGAGCTCTGGTCGTGGATGGAATCGGATCGTCTTGACAACCCATCGTTACGTGAGCTTGATGCGGAGCGGTTCGTGGTGATCGAGGAGCGTCGTCAGCGCCTCGAAGCGACCGCGACGGGCAAGCTCGACGAGCAGTTTGACTCGATGTTCTGGGTTGCTTCGCCGTACAGCTTCCCGGTCATCGGTTGGATGAGCGATCTGATGGCGTACACCGAGGATGAGATCCGAGAGTACTTTGAGACTTACTACCAGCCTGCGAACCTGACGGGCGTGATTGTGGGTGACTTTGAGGTCGATGAAGCGAAGCAGCTCATTGATTCGTACTTCGGACGTCTGGAGAACAAGCGTGCTGCTCCATCTCCGATGGTGACCCACTCGGTCCCGCTGCTTGGGGAGCTTCGCTTTACGGGCGAGTGTGACTGTCAGGATCAGGTCGAGGTCCGCTACCGCGCCCCAGCATACGGGCATCCGGACGAGGCAACGCTCGATGTGATCGCTGACCTGCTCAATGGTCGCACGGGACGACTCTACAAGTCGCTCGTCGAAGAGCAGGGCATCGCGGCTTCGGCGAGAGCCGGGAATCGTGCTCAGCATTTTGCCGGGTCGTTCTCGTTTACCGCGACTCCAAAGGGTGACACCACACTCGAAGAACTTGAACTCGCTTGGCTGGAGCAGATTGATCTGCTCAAGACCGAGCCTGTCTCAGACCGCGAGCTGCAGAAAATCAAGAACCAGTCCGCAGCGGATACATTCCGTGAGCTCCAGGACAACTCCTCGTTGTTCTTCCAGCTCGCGATCACGGAGGCCTACGGCGGGTACGAGTACCTCAACAACTACCCACGCGCGATCCAAGCGGTGACCGCTGAGGACATCATGCGAGTGGCCAACGAGGTCTTCAAGAACGATGCTCGTGCGGTTGCGCTGTACAGCCGAAGAGGCGGCGAGGTCGCGCTGATCACGCTCGATCAGGTCAAGGCATCGCTCCCAGAAGAGATGGCGGGCATGATCATGCCTCAGCTCGAGATGCAGCTCGCTGAGATCGAAGCGATGGACGCGCAGCAGCTGACTGAGGCTCTGACAGAGATCGAAGCGCAGGCAGAGATGATCCCGCCTCAGATGAAGAAGCTGATGGACTACATCAAACAGGAAATGCAGATCCGCTTGGACGCGATCGAAGCAAACGGAGCGTCGAGCTCGGAAGGTGGTGAAGGATGAGATACGCACTTACGACGACACTCTTGGCAGCTTCGGTGCTGACGAGTTCATTAGCAACCGCGTCGGATATCCCGTCGCATCCGTCCAAGATCCAGTTCGAGGAACTCAACTTCACGCCTCCGGCTGCTTCTGACTTCCGTCACGAGCTTTCCAACGGCGTACCGGTGTTTATCGCTGAATCGCACGAGTTCCCGCTCGTCACCATCTCCTTGAGCTTCAAGGGCGGCGAGTACCTCGTTGGAGCTGATCAAGCTGGATTGGGCGCCCTGACCGGGAGCATGATCCGCTCTGGTGGTTCCGCTTCGATGGGTCCAGAAGAACTCGACGAGGAGTTTGATTTCCTCGCGGCGAACGTGTCCGCATCGATCGGTGATCGCAACTCACGCGCCAGCATCAACTGCTTGACCGCGAATCTGGATTCCGCGTTTGACCTGTTCATGGACATGGTCCTCAACCCTCGCTTTGACGAGGATCGCTTCACGATCCGGCGGGACCAGATTCTTGAGTCGTTTGAATCACGCAACGATGCGGGTGTCCAGATCGCGATCCGCGAGCTCGGATACCTGATGTGGGGCGAGGAGCACTTTGAAGGGCGCCAGCCGACGCGTCAATCCATTGAATCCATCACGATCGATGACATGAAGGCGCTCCATAAGCGGATCTTCCATCCTGGAAACCTCATGATCGCGGTGACCGGTGATGTGGAGCCCAAGGAGATTCTGGCATTTCTTGAGAGCAAGATCAGCAACTGGGAAGTCGGGGAGATTTCGCCGGACATCCCGAAGCCGACCAAGACTTACGAGCCCGGCGTGTACTACTACGAGAAGGACCAGCCTCAGGTGCAGGTACTAATCGGGCATCGTGGTATCGAACGTGATGATCCCAGCTCAATCGATGTCGAGGTCATGAACCAGATTCTTGGTGGATCGGGGTTCACGAGCCGAATCACCAACACGGTCCGGACCCAGGAAGGGCTTGCGTACACCGCTGGATCGACGTTCTCGAATCGTGTCGAGTACCCAGGCATTTTCATGTCGTACTTCTTCACCAAGACACCGACCACGGCTCTTGCTACACGTCTGGTGTTCGGAGAGATCGACAAGATCCAGACCGAGGAAGCGACGACTGAAGAGATCGAGATCATCCAGAACTCGCTCATCGAGACGTTCCCTCGGAACTTCGAGTCCAAGAGCGCGATGATGAATCTGTTCATCAGCGATGAGCGCACAGGACGTCCGAAGGATTTCTGGAACAGCTATCGTGATCGCGTCCGCGCGGTGACGGCTTCTGATGTGCAGCAAGCCGCGCTCAACTACCTGAATCCGGAGCAAGCGGTGATCATGGTGGTCGGACCAGTTGATGAGATCAAAGCCGGGAACGTGGATTCTGAAGCGGATCAGAACAGAGTCGCGACCATGGCTGAGTTCTTCGGCGGCGAATCAACCGTCCTCCCTCAGCGTGATCCTGAAACCCTGAAACCGGTTGATTCTGAGTGATTTTCTGAACCATAATCCAACCTGATCTGGTATATTCAAGGGCCCATCCGTACTCACGGGTGGGCCTTTCTGATACAAAGCCCTGCACGCAAATAACTTGGAGGAACTGGCGTGAACTCACGGAAGAACTTGATTGGTCTCGTTGCTGGACTCGCTGCTGGCTTGGCTTCAATGCCTGCATCGGCGGCGAACCCTGGATTGATTCAGTACCCATCGCTTTCACCAGACGGGAACACCATCGTCTTCTCCGCGGCGGGCGATCTTTGGGCGATGGATTCCAGCGGCGGGGTCGCGACGCGACTGACCGCACATCCCGCGATCGAGGGGCGTGCGACATTCGACGCTGATGGGAAACGAATCGCGTTTGAATCCAATCGTGGGGGGGTTGCCAATATCTTCATCGCCGATGTTTCTGGCGCTGGCAACTCGATGATCATGAGCAATATTGAGCGAGTGAGCACGTCCGATCGGACGCAGTGGATCGGTGGGTTCAGTCCCGATGGTGATTCGGTGTATTTCTCGGCGTATCTGTATCCCGAGATTTATAGACAGCCACGGATGTACAAGGCACCGCTTGATGGCGGGCCGATCACTGATCTGACCGGAGCGTTCGGGCGTGCTCCGACTCCGAGTCTGGCGGATGATTCCGTGTACTTCATGCGAGGCTACTACTACCCCCATCGCGTCGCGTATCGGGGATCGGGGAATCTTGATCTCTGGAACTACTCGCCGAGCACTGGAGAGTTTGAGCAGGTGACTGGGTTTGAGGGCAACGACATGGATCCATGCCCCCTCCCCGACGGATCACTGCTGTATCTGTCGTCCAAGAGCGGGCAGTACAACGTACATCGTCTCGATGCGGGCAAGACCGATCCCAAGGGCAAACGCTCAGGCAAGCAACTGACAGATTTCCATCCCAATGAAGGTGAGCACACCATCATGGCGGGTGTGCGTGACCTAAGCGTGTCTCGCGATGGTTCGCTCGCGGTGTTTGTTGTTGAGAACACGCTGTACACATTGGATCTCAACAACCGCGACGCTCAGCCCGTAGCGGTTCGGATCAATATGGGGACGGATTCAGATCGTGACCAATACAAATCACTAGACGCATCACGCCAGGCTTCCGAATCAGCCGTGCATCCGTCGGGTGAAGCGGTGGTGGTGGTCGCACGAAACGAGCTCTTTGTTCGTTCTACGAAGGATGAGCACCTGAGCCGACGAATTACGGATACTCCTGCACGCGAGCGTGACATCGTGTGGTCTCCGGATGGCGAGGTGCTGTACTTCACCGCTGATGATGAAGACTCGCTGGGGTCGATCTATTCGGTACGTGTGACCCTGAGCAGCGAGGATTTGAAACCAAAGGAGCCAGAAGAAGCCGAGGAGAATGCCGAGGAATCAGAGTCTGAAGCAGAGGACGAGGCGGGTGAAGCATCAGATGAAGAATCAACGGAGGAAATCGCTGATACCGAGGGCACCGAAGAAAGCGACGGCGATGCGGAAGTGGGTTCCGATGAAGAACCTGAGGAAGAAGAAACGGTTGATCACGGCGCACGTTGGGCCGGGGCTTTGCGTTTTGAGGTTTCTCCGGTTGTGCAGTCAGATGAACTGACGTATTCACCAACCCCATCTCCAGACGGTAAGAAGCTGATCTACTTGCAAAAACGCGGCGATGTGGTCCTCATGGACCTCGAGTCAGGCGAGAAGCGGGTCATCCTTGAATCCTGGTCGGACCCCGATGTAGTTTGGGCGTCGGATTCGACGCATGTTGTGTTTGCTACTACGGACCTGAACTTCAATGCCGACATCTTCCTGCTCGACACGCGCCTTAGCGAGGACGGCTCATCGCACGATCCGATCAATCTAACCAGACACCCTGACCTAGACCACTCACCCCAGCTCTCCGCGGACGGGAAAATCCTGACGTTCCTCTCGGATCGGGACGGGAACAACTGGGAATGGGATGTCTACGCGATCCATCTCGATCGCGATCTCGACGGCATGCGTCGCTACGAGCTCGATAGCTATTACGAGGAGGCGGTGGCGAGTTCCAAGAAGCGTGCTCCGCTCGATGTCAATGATCCGGTTGAGATTGATCCGTTCGAGTTTAATGTTGATGATGCGTATCTGCGTGTCCGTCGTCTGACCTCGACGCCCGAATCCGAGAACAACCTTGTGATGGCTCCTGGAGCGAATCGGATCGCGTTTACTGTCGGGGGGTCATTTGTTTCGATCGACCAGTACGGCAAGGAACGCAAGACCATCAACTCCAGCAATGTCTCCGACCCTCGCGTCTCGCTTGATGGCAAGTCTGTCTCGTTTGTCAGTGGGGGACAGGCGAAGAGCGCCGGGATGACCGGCGGGGACTCGAAGACGTATTCGATTGATGCGGATCTTGTGATCGACACCCACGCAGAGCGTGAGCAGAAGTTCAGCGAAGCCGCGGGCCGGTTCGGGATGAACTTCTACCACCCCACCCTCAAGGGACTCGACTGGGAGGGCATGACGGCTCGCTATCACGACCTAGCGATGCAGACGAGGACCAACGCCGCGTTCCAGCGTGTGATGAACTTCATGTTCGGTGAGCTGGACGGCTCCCACACCGGCATCTGGGGCGGCGATGGGTTCAGCGCCAAATCCGCGAACAACGGATACCTCGGTGTTGATGCTTCTGCTGTCGCGGAGGGTTACCGGATCGATCGTATATACAAAGGCGGCGCATTCGATCTCATGGATGACGGAGTCCAGGTTGGTGATGTCGTGATCTCGATCGATAACATCCCGCTTTCAGGACAGGACCTGCACAACGTACTCGCCGGGACTAATGGACGCGAGGTGCTGGTCGAGTACTCGCGCGTGCATCCCGAATCAGGCGAGCTAGAAACACTCTTCGGCATGGCAACACCCAAGAGCTATAGCTCAAACTCGGTGATTCGTTATGCACAAGAGGTACTGGATCGTCAAGCTGAGGTTGATGAGCAGTCTGAGGGCCGGCTTGGGTATCTGCACATTCGTTCGATGGGAGCCGCATCTGTTCGTGACTTTGAGCGTGATCTCTTCGCGGCTGCGGATGGGAAAGACGGGCTCATCATCGATGTCCGCGACAACGGCGGGGGATGGACGACCGATGTGCTCCTCGCGTCGCTGACCGCGCCGACGCACGCGTACACCATCCCGCGTGGCGCGAATCCTGATCTTGTTCAGCCGGACTCGTACCCGCGTGATCGTCGTTTGATTTACGCGTACTCGCGTCCGATTGTGGTGCTGATTAATGAGAACTCGTTCTCCAATGCGGAGATCTTCGCTCACGCGATCCGGACCGCGGATCGGGGAAGATTGGTAGGCGTGCCCACCTTTGGTGGTGTGATCTCGACCGGATCGTTCAGTCTGATCGACGGCACCACAGTCCGCAGACCATTCCGCGGCTGGTATCTCCCAGACGGCACAGATATGGAGAACAACGGCGCTGAGCCGGACGTGTACGTCAAGCAGACTCCGACGGATGAAGCGTCGGGCAAGGATCCGCAGCTCGAAGCGGCGGTGAAGGACCTGCTCAAGACCATCAGATAACGTACTCAAACAAGCACATAGAAAAGCCCCGCGACCTAATGGCCGCGGGGCTTATTTGTTGATGACTCAGATCAGCTTACTTGTCTTCTTCGCTGATCCCCACACCGGTCCGGACTGGGTCCGCTGGTTTGCGTGGTGGGTGGTAGCCCTCGGTCTTGATCTTGTTGAGCAGGTGCTCGATCGCGACGTCAAGCTGAGGGTCGGCGCCGTCTTGCATCTTGGACGGATCAGCGACGACCTCGATATCAGGATCAACGCCGTGGCCTTCGATGCCCCAGGTGCCGTCGGTTTCGTAGAACCCGAAGTTCGGGACCGCGGTGTATCCACCGTCGATGAGCGGCGGCACTCCTGAGATACCGACCAGGCCGCCCCATGTGCGAGTACCGATCAGGGCACCGATCTCATGGTGCTTGAAGAGCCATGGGAACATGTCGCCGCCGGAGCCCGCGTTGCCGTTGATCAGCATCGCCTTTGGCCCCTGGTGCGAGTCGTACGGCCAAGGCCAGTCCTTGCCGTCACGACGCGCCCAGTAGTTGGTGCGAGGACGGTTCAGGAGCTCGATGAAGCGGTTCGGGATCTGCCCCCCGCCGTTCCAGCGCTCGTCGATCAGGAGTGCTTCCTTACCGATTTGGCCGTAGAACTGACGGAAGAGCTCGTTCTGACCCTGGACGCCGGTGTTGGGGACGTAGATGTACCCGATCTTGCCGTCCGAAGCTTCTTCGACGTAGCGACGATTGTCCTCGATCCAGTCTCGGAATCGGAGGTTGGTTTCCGATCCCATTGGGATGATGGTCACTGTCCGCTCGTTAGCGATCTCGTTGCCATCGTCATCGGTATCCGCGGCGACCACGGTGAGGTTGGTCTCGATCCCTGCGAGTCCGATGAAGGACGCCCAAGGATCAATGGTGGTGTCCACGGCAATGCCGTTGACGTGGGTGATGATGTCGCCCTCGTTCACGTCAAGACCGTGCGCATTGAGCGGATTGCGTGCGTCGGAATCCCACGCGGCACCTTCATAGATCGTGTCTATCCGGAAACCGGTGTACTCGCTATCCGCGATGGTTTCGCTTGCGACGGAGTAGTCCGCACCCAGCATCCCGACATTGGTGTACGGCTGTCCGTCGACGTCACCGCCGTAGTAGTACGCGTGACCGACGTTGAGCTCTCCGATCATCTGACCGATGATGTAGCTCACGTCCTCACGCGAGACCGCGTCATCGACGAGCGGGAGGTAGTGCTCGAGGACCGCGTCCCAGTCCACGCCGTGCATGTTTTCGACGTAGAAGAAGTCGCGATGACGGCGCCACGCGTCGGTGACGAGCTGACGCCATTCTTCCTTGAGTTCCACGGTCTTCATCAGTCGAGCGGTGATCGGCTTGACCGATTGACCTGCCGATGCGTCCGCGAACCCGAACCCCGCGGGGGTTCCAGCGATGATCTTCTTGCCATCACCTGAGATCGAGTACCCGAAGCACATCGGGAGTACTGTTTTCTCGGATGGATCGTCTGCGTTGATGTCGTAGAGCTTGAGCGATGGGGCGTCGCCGGATGTACGGATATACAGCAGGTTACCCTTGTCATTAGATCCCAGCGCCGCGAAGTTGCCGGCTGGAATATTGAGCTCCTGACCACGACGCTCGAAGTCTTCGAAGTCGATCTCGACGGTTTCCGATGCTTCTGCTCCGGAGTCTGCGATCTCTTCGAGTTCTTCTTCCGTGATCTCGGTGCTGGATCGGGTTGCGACCCAAGTGCCAGAGAATCCGAGTTCCTTGATTTCCCAGGTGCCGTTGATCTCGTCGCCGTTGACGGTGCCGCGCTGGATCATGGTCATGCCCATCTCCGCGGACTCGGCGTAGAACTCCATGGTGTCCTCATCGAAGGTCACGAGGTCGCCGAGGTCATCGGTTTCGCCTTGTGTTTCGGATTGGCCCATGATGTTGCCCTCGTCATCGATGACGATGATGAGTTTGAACGCCATCTCGTCGATCGGGGAACCGACCGCTGCGAGCCCCTTGACGGTGCCGTCCCATTTACCCCAGAGCGGGTGGTCGGTGTTGTAGCCCTCGAGGTATTCCGGGGTTTCTTCCTCGGCTTTGGCGTCATCTGCTTCGGCCTCGTCTGACTCCGCTTCCTCGGCTCCGTCCTCGGATTCTACTTCCTCGTCTTCCCAGGTTTCTTCGTCCGACTCGCGGAGCTGCTTGTTCTCGACCTCGTCATTCAGCGGGACAGCGATGATGCGTCCGGTCTCCGCGTAGATGAAGGTTGAACCAACGTCCTCGTACTGAGGGCTGCTGAAGTTCCGGTTCGAGGTGTAGTACAGGTAATCACCCTTGGACGAGAAGCAGGGGTTGGCATCCGCGAAGAAGCCGGAGGTGACCTGCTGCTTCTCGCCGGTCTCAGTGTTGTAGATCCAGATCGAGGTAAGCAGTGACTTCTCTGAGCCCTTCTCGTACGCGATCCACTTCGAATCGTGTGACCATGATGGATTCGGCTGGCTTGCCCAAGGCTCTTTGTCCATCTCGGTCATCTCGCCAGTCTCGACGTCGACGATCGACATCACGCCCGCTTTGTCGATCACGAGAATCGACTCGGAATCCGGTGACCACGAAGCGTTCATCCAGTAGGTCTTGTTGCCCTTGGTGAGTTGCTTGGTTTCGCCCTTGCCATCGGATTGGGTGATGTAGAGCTCGTACTCGCCGCCCTCGTCTGAGAAGTAAGAAATCCACTTCCCATCGGGGCTCCAAGCCGGGGTGCGATCCGCGGCTCCTGACGAGTTGGTGATCTGACGGACCGGGCCGTTTTCTTCGGGGACGGTAAATATGTCTCCTCGAGCTTCGACCACGGCACGCTTCCCGGTCGAGGAGATGTTCCCACCTGCAAGCTGGCTGAACGCGTTGATCCGCTTCGGACGGAGTGTCTCGCGAGCGCCTGGGATCTGGATATCGATCGGCTTGGACTTGCCGTTGCGAAGATCGAGCAGATGGATTTGTGATCCAAGTTGGAAGACGATCTCACCCTTGCCTGACGATCCCGGCCCCATCGACGCGAAGTTCACGTCGTTGTCTTCGAAATTGGTGACCTGCTCCAGACGATCACGGCGGGTGTCGTAGCTCCAGATGTTCAGACGCCCCTCGTCGCCGTTGTCAGAGACGAAGTACACAGTCTCGCCGTTCCACATCGGGGTGGTATCGGTGCCCATCCAATCAGTGATCTTTTTGGATTCCTTGGTCTTGAGATTGAAGAGCCAGATGTCGGTCGCCAAGCCACCGGTGTAACGCTTCCAGGTGCGGAAGTCACGCGAGTCGGTGGTGTACGCGAGCCATTCACCAGAATCGCTGATCGCGCCCACCGCTCCGTAGGGAACCGGGAGTTTGGTTGGGATGCCGCCGTCGGGGCTGACGGTGAACAGGTTATTCTGGGATGGATTCCCAGCCAACGCGTTGTAGGAAAAGAGGAGGTCGCCTGTATTGGTCCAGTCGTTGAGGCGTTCATTCCCAGGGTGGTGGGTGACGCGGTAGGGGACGCTGCCGTTGACACCAGTGGTGTAGAGGTCGCGGTCGCCGTCGTAGTTCCCGATGAAGGCGACTTCGGTGCCATCGGCGTTGAACTTCGGGAAACTCTCTTGGCCGGGTGGGCTCGCGAGAGGGCGAGCTGTGCCGCCTTTCTTGTCGACGATCCAAAGATCGTTCGCGTATACGAACACGACTTCATTTTTGGACACATCCGGGAATCGGAACATCCCCGAGTTCGGAGCATTATCTTGCGAAAGCGCGGCAGCCGAGCAGATCATCGGCAGCCCGCTCGCAACGGCGAGCATCGTTGTCTTCTTCATGGTTCCCCATCTCTGGTAGAGAAAGTGTTACAGTGCATCAAGGCAACACACCTCGATGTCTGTTGTATGGCTTTTCATACCCCAAGTTTCACCGCTCAGGGCGTGAATTGCTGATTTGCGACCCAGATTGTGAGCAAATCTTGACTTTCATGATTTGGTGCCAATGATTCCTTTCCTGATTGCGGGGTAGAGCAGTCTGGTAGCTCGTCGGGCTCATAACCCGGAGGTCGTTGGTTCAAATCCAGCCCCCGCTATTGATTACAAAGCTTCGTTTCGCAGCAGCGGATCGAAGCTTTTTCATTAGTTGATTCAGAGCAAGCACTTACGACTCACGCGACTTGTTGAAATACATCTCGTCTGGGTTCTGATCCAGAAACTCGAATATCCTTGCCCATGGGCAAGCCACGGCTGAGCTGGACGAGTGAACGATCGATTTCGGTCGCTTTACCTGATTCATCCAATCAAAGAATCAACCCAAGCACAATCGCGGCGTGGATACAGTCGCGATGTGTCCACATGATCCGTTCGGTGATCCCATCGGCAAAGTGTGTACTAATTGAGCTCGATATTGATCGGCATACTCTTGCTGAACTTTGGTCGGCCGTTGAGCAAGCGGTTGTGTCCTTCGAGCGTTCGCAAAGTAAATTACACTCAACCGAAGCTCCCTCTGCTCGTATTGTCGAGATTCCGGTGTGCTATGACGAGCAGTTGGCGCCAGATCTGGAAAAGGTAGCCGAGACGCTCGGCTGTGTGACAGATCGCGTGATTGAGTTGCATTCATCGATTGAGTATACGGTTGAGGCGATGGGATTCATGCCTGGGTTTGGGTACCTCAGTCCGCTCCATCAAGTTTTGCGGCTGCCTCGGAAAGAAACTCCGCGGCTGCGTGTTCCTGCTGGGAGCGTTGGGATCGCGGAGGGCATGACCGCGGTGTATCCGCATCAGAGTGCTGGGGGCTGGCATCTCATTGGGCGCACTCCGATGCGATTGTTCGATCCCATGAATCCTGATCCAACGATGCTTCGGGTCGGGGATTCGGTCCGGTTTGTGCGAATCACGCATGATGACTTTGTGAGCATTGTCCAAGAGAAATGGGGGAATGGGTGATGGGGGTAATCGAGGTCATTCAGCCGGGTGTTTTGAGCAGTGTTCAGGATACTGGGCGCTTCGGGTATCGCGACATTGGCGTGCCGAGCAGCGGGGCGTTTGATCAGGTATCGCTTCGGCTCGGGAATCGGCTCCTAGGCAACAGCGAATCCGATGCGGCGATAGAAATGACCATATCAGGGGGCGAGTTCCGCTTTCACGCTCGAGCGACGATCAGCATCACTGGAGCGATCCCAATGGAAGCGATAATCACAGATGGTGTTCGCAACGAAATCATTCACCAGAATCAGCCTATCGAGGTGCCCGCTGGGTGTGTGGTCAGAATCGGCCGATTCGAACATGGCATGAGGGCGTACCTGTGTATGGCGGGTGGAATCCGTTCATCGCGAGTTCTAAAGAGCCGATCATCTCTGGTTTCGATGCCTGAAGTGGGTCTCGGATGTGCTTTGAAACAAGGCGATCGCTTACCGTTTGGTGAGCACATGGTGTCCGAGTTCGATCAATTCGTTCTAAAGCATCCATCGCTTCAGCGTGGACCGGTAGAGTTGCGGATCGTGCCTGGGGCGCATCATCAGCTGTTTAACGAAGCACAGCACGAGGCGATGGGAACGCTCAGGTTTCACGTATCGGATCAGAGCAATCGCGCTGGGGTTCGGCTTGTCGGTGAGCGACTGCCTGGAAACCTGCCTTCTGGGATCCAAAGCGAGGGCACTTTGGCGGGGTATATACAGGTCCCTCCGTCGGGGGAGCCCATCATCCTTGGGGTTGATGGTCCAACGACCGGCGGGTATCCCGTGATCGGTTGTGTGATCGAAGCGGATCTGCCAAAGCTGGCGCAGTGCGGCTTACGAGAACAGATCACCTTTCGATGGGTCTCGCGTGAACACGCTCAATCCGCTCTCCAGGATCAAGTCTCCAAGCTGCGATTAGCTCGGCAGTCTCACCCGGTCCGTGTTGCATGGGATCAAGAAAAACGCCAACCCCATATTTACCTAAGCTGCGATACCGGCGAAGCTCCAGAAGGCCCACTACGCGATCAAGAGCTTGCCCTGCTCCCGCATGTCACCGCGGCAAGCATCGCTTGTGGAGGACATGCAGGCGATGAAGACTCGATGCGTCAAGCGATCACAGCCGCGAAAGAACACGGCTGTTTCATCGGAGCCCACCCGTCGTACCCTGACCGGGAGTATTTCGGACGGACAGAAATGACGATCGACCAAGATACATTGGGCGATTCACTCAGGGAACAACTGAGCTCCTTTTCGCAAATCGCTAACGAATGCGACGCACGGGTGTCGTACATCAAAGCCCATGGTGCTCTGTACCATAGGATAGCACATGACGTCTCGTTTGCTCGCTGGTACTGGGACCTCTGTGTTTCAGTCATCCCGCACGCGAGCTTTGTGGGAGCGATGGGGTCGGCGAGTTTGGTAGACCTGCGAACTGCTGGTGTCCCAGTGCTGCCGGAGGGGTTTTGTGACCGCGTCTATGAATCCGACGGCTCGCTCCGATCCAGAGATCTTCCGGGAGCATGTATCACTGATCCTGAAACTGCCACAGCGCAAGCCGAGCGATTGGTTGCAGAGTCCGGATGCCGATTCCTTTGTGTGCACAGCGATACGCAAAACGCCATCTGCATTGCACGGGCAGTTGATGCTCGCCTCAATTAGGTTGGGTATCGCACCCAGTCAGACAACTTACAGTTCACAACTCTTCGCGCATCCTTAATCTATTCTGCACCATTGCTCCGGTATGGTGACCTGCGATTTGGCGCACTCGATGCTATCAAAGGTCATGCCATGCGATACCCCATTCTTTGTACTCTTGTATTCACCCAGTGCGCTTATGCCCAGAGTGGATTCAAGATGCATCCCCTAGAGACGATCCCGCTTGAACGAGGGGCCGAGATCATCGCGCATGATGAGGCGAATCAGCAGCTGTTCATCATCGGCGGTGGGGGCGTCAGCGTGCTTTCACTTGAAAGCCAATATGTGCTCGAGGAGTACCCGGAACCCTATCAGCGCAATGGTGAGAGTTGGGAGCCAAGCTCGGTCGCGATCAATCCCAACGGGCGTGGGTTCGGGGTCATCACGTGGATCCCGCAAGCGGATCAGCGGGCAGCTACGCAAGGCGTCCTCCAGCTCTTCAACACGGACTCATTCGAGATCCTCACAACTATCGAGGTCGGTCATCACCCGGACTGCGTGGTGTTCTCGCTCGATGGGAGTTTGGTTCTTGTCGCCAATGAGAATGAACCCGTCGGGGATGCGGATTTGGCTGGAGGGGTCACGATCATCGATGTGGCGAGTGTCGAGCGTATAGATGAAACAACAACTCTTGAGGGCATGAGTTTCGAGATTGATTCTCCCGAGCTTTCTTCGCTTCGAATCTCCGCTTCGAATATCGCGAATCCTGAGCTGGATATAGAGCCTGAATACATTGCGCCAACTTTGAACGGATTCTGGGTATCGCTTCAAGAGAACAACGGATTGGCGTTCTTCGACTACACCGATTTCAGCTGGTCGAAGGTCCTCAATCTCGGCACCACCGATGCTCCTCTTGATCCCTTGGATAATGCCCGGATCGATCTTCGGCACGGACTGGGGATCAAGATGCTCTATCAGCCGGACACCGTCGTTGCGTTTGAAGTGGATGGTGCTGAGTATTTGCTCCTTGCCAACGAGGGTGAGGGGGGCGACGCGGACTTGATCGAACTGGGGGACGCGATCGTACGTGGCCTGCTGGATCCGGAGACTGTGTCTCAGCTGAGCCGAACGCTGAGCAAGGATGAGCGGATCGCCATACAGAAGCTCCGGATCTCAACCATCGACGGCGATCTAGACGGCGACGGCGATATCGATGTTCCAACCACGCTGGGCGCTCGTGGGATTTCCATCTTGAACGCTTCGACGGGCGAGTTGATCTGGGAATCACGGGAACAACTCGAAGTGATCTCCGCGATGATCCGTCCCGACCTCTATAACCACGGCGACACAAGAAGCGATCGCAGTGGTCCAGAACCAGAGGGTTTAGCGGTCGGCTATGTTGACGGACGAGTCTTGGGATTTGTAGGACTCGAGAGAGCACACATGATCTTTCTGTACGATCTCACGGATCCGACGGATCCAGTACTGATGGATGTCGCCGCGTTGGATGAGACGTGTTATCCGGAGGGATTGAAGTTCGTGACCCACAACCAGCGTTCATACCTGTATGTCGCGGCTGAGGGGTGCAACGAGCTGTCCATCTTTGAAATCATTCATAGCAAGTAAAAACCCCTCGTTTCCGAGGGGCTTTTGTACAAATCTATATGTCAGATCGGATTAGCGACGACGGCGGGTGCCAACGAGGCCGCCGACTGCGAGCAGTACGACGGTGCCTGGGGTTGGGACAGCGCCGGGTGAGCCGACGAGTGCGATCGAGTCGTTTGGTGCGCCGAGGTTATCGTTGAAGAACGAAGCCGAGGTGTATGCACCGTTAACTCCATCGACGGAGTACTGTGCGTTGCCCATTGCATCGAACTCCCAGGTTGCGAGCGTGGTGTTGTGGTCACCCGAGAACGACTGTGAAGTGACAAGGGTCGCTCCAGCGGAGTTACCATCGTAGAGGAAAACACCGTCGCCGGACTGTCCGAGGTTTCCACCGCCTGAAGCTGAGCCGAGGTTGGCAACGGCGCCCCAGATGGAAGTGAATGTTGCCAGATCGGTCGCGTCGGCGCCGAGAACGAAGACAGCGGACTCACCCGAGCTGAGGATGAACGAGGTCATCGCGCCAGCGTTGGTTGGGTCTGCGGAATCGTCTTCGTAGAAGAGGGTTCCGGTGTCGAAGGTGCCTGCGCCGTTGTAGGTGACCTCGAACCAGTCGTTGGTTCCGTCCTCTCCTGACAGACCGCCGTAGATCTCGGAAACGTACACATCAGCCGAAGCGACCGATGCGATGCCTGCGAGAACAACCAGTGTTGCTGCGATTTTCATGATTCTCTCCTTGTGCATTTTTGTAATGCGCGGTGTTTGAATGGCGGCTCTCTATCCGCCATTGAATCTCCGATGAACTCTCCTCGGATACACAAAAAATACACGCACCAAAGTCTTTGTTCTTGTCCGATGAGATTAACCTTGCGCAAAGGATGACTTGCGTATTTTTAAGCTTTGTTAACGCGACCTTCAAATACACTTAACGTTAATACTGAAGCTTCACACAATCACCCTGTCAGAATACTGCAAGTTGATCAGGCAGAGCCGCCTTGATTCTGCAGCACTCATTGACGGGGATTCACATGAAAGCCACACAGCCGACTCGCGCCATACACAACAAGTATAATGGGTTCACACTCATCGAACTGCTCGTCGTGATCGCGGTCATATCTTTGCTCATCGGTATTCTCCTTCCATCACTCGGCAAGGCACGCGAGACCTCAAAGCGTCTGCAATGCTCGTCGAACCTCCGTCAGTTCGGGGTCTCCTTCACGACCTATTCAAGCTCGAACAAGGGATACCTCAGCTCTGGTCCATTCGACAACAGAGTCCGCAAACACGCGAAGGGGTACCAGCTCGAAAAGAAATGGGATCGCAAACCCAGCGATACGCGAGGAACCGTTGAACGCATCGGATGGATTCACGACATCGTCGAGTACGGGGGGTTCCGTCCCAGCGAGCTCCTCTGTCCCACAGCTCCTGCTCAATACAACCAGAACCTCCACACAGATCGCATGAACGACGAGGGCTACGGCGATCCATACACCCAAGAAACACGCGACGCGCTCATCACCAAGGGCTACAACACCAACTACACGCAGTCGTGGTACATGGCATACACGCAGTGGAAAACCAACCGCATCGGACAGACCGGACAGCCCGCGGACCCGCAGCGTGGTGTAGTCGGACCGATGCGTGAGCACTCGACACAGGTGGTTTCCACCTCCGTCGTCCCGCTGCTTGCAGACGCACGTGTTGACGCGAGTTCGGAAGACACCAACGACACGATTGATCTGATCGACGAAACACTCCCGGCGTGCAAGTCCGTCACCGATGGCCCGACCTGGCGCAGCGGTCTCACCTGGGCCTCGCATGACTTCAGCGACTTCGGTCCAGCCCACGGCTCCAAGCCCGGCGGGTTCTTCAGAGGTCATGATCGCACCCAAGGCAACTTCTTATTCGCCGACGGGCACGTCTCGGTCTTTGAAGACCTGAACGGTGACAAGACCTTCACCTACGACGGCACCGCCGAGCCGCGTGTTCATGGCGGCGCGGTCTACCCCGATTTTGATCCAAGCAAGATATTCACCGGCGAGCTGCTCACCGGCAGATTCCAGTAAGTCGTCCGCAACATGTATTTGTTCACTCACGAGCTGTGGAAAGCTCTTTAACTCAGAGGAAGAGAGAATCATGAAGTTTCAAAGTACCAAGGTTCTGGGATGCGTGACCGCGCTGGCCCTTCTCGCGGGAGCCGCGCAGGGTCAGGTCGTTATCAATGAAGTCTACGAAAACCCTCCGGGATCGGGATCGCAGAACGATGCGGTCTTGGAGTTCATCGAGCTCTACGGCAAGCCGGGCATGGACTTGACCGGATACGCGGTCGGACTGTTCAAAGGCGGCTCGGACTCGGACGGCGATGACATCCCAAGCGTCGCCGCAGATGTCGAAATCGACGAAGCGTTCTCACTCGACGGACTCTCGCTGGGTTCCAACGGATTCCTGGTGCTTTACAACGGATCAGAGTCCCAGTCGTTGATCCCGCTGGTCCTCCCGGTCGAGGGCGAGCAGAGCGCGTCATTTGTTGACACCTTCATCACCAACCCCAACGACACGCTCGGCAACCTCAGCAACGACGATTCTTCGACCTACCTGCTTGTACGCCGTCGTCCGGGTCACAGCATCTCAAATGGCGAGAGCGTTTACAGCATGGAATACACCATGTGGAAGGACTCCGGGATCGACGTCGATTACGACGGCAAGCTCGACTACGGCGTCGAGGTCCCGGTCGGTATCGCACCGATGCCTCTGAAAATCGATCCGCTCCAGATCATCGACGAAGTCGCGTGGTCTAACAATGGCGGCAAGGAATACGTCCGCTCGTCCGAACAAGAAATCTCGGATACTACAGGCTTCAACCCTGACGCGATCTCACGCCTCGCGTACTACGGCTCAAACCCGATGCTCGGTCAGCGGATCAACTCCGACATGGAAACCGTCCCGACCCGTATGGCCGACGAATCATGGATCTACGGCGACTGTATAGGTTCATCCCTCGACATGACCTACGACGACACCCGCTACGGCGCTCCGACCGATCAGAGCGGCGACGGATTCGCGGACATCGCGATCTCCGCTGGGAGCGATTCGTTCAAGCTCACTCCAGGGACGTTCAACGATCACGCTGCGACTGGGATCACCCAGTTCCGCTTCGTTGAGGGCGACCTCAACTTCGACGGCGTCGTTGACGCTGCGGACCTCGACTTGTTCGACACAGCGCTCATGGGCGCGGACCTCGACGCTACTGAGGACTTCATCGATCCGGACACCGAGACCACAATCCCGGACCCAGATAACCCAGGATCGAATCTTCAGGCGTACGTCTTTGAAGGACGCCTGGCCAACGCGTACCTCGCCGCGGCGTGCCTGAGCGATCTTGACGGCACCGATGCCCCAGGTTCAGACGACCGCGATGTCCTCGCTGGGATGGTCGGCACGGTCTGCGAAGCGGACTTCACCGGAGAGGGTGACCTGAACTTCCTCGACGTCTCCGCGTTCCTGACCGCGTTCGGGAACCAGGATGCCTCGGCGGACTTCACTGGCGAGGGTCAGTTCAACTTCCTCGATGTCTCCGCGTTCCTCACCGCGTTCGGTATGGGCTGTCCATAACGAGCAATCGAGACGTACAAAAATGAACAAGGGACCGGTTTGAAACCGGTCCCTTTTCTTATTCAACTGAGTTGAATGGGCAGACCCGGACTTGAACCGGGGACACCGGCATTTTCAATGCCGTGCTCTACCAACTGAGCTACCTGCCCCATGCAATCCATGATCGGATGCGTGAAAGCAAGAATAGACCCAAACTCGCCCGCGTCAACCCCAGCAGGCGGATGATCCGCACAGTTTCACCGTCAGGGTCCGCATGGATCGATCGGTAGGGTTATACGGTCCCAGAGACTCCAAACCGGGCAAAGACGCCCAAGAACGGATACCATTGCTCCATGACTCAAGTAGCCACCGCCAGCGAGAACACGACTGACTCAAAGACCCACAAACCTCTGCTCGAGGTCAAGGGTCTCAAGACCTACTTCCCGATCCGTACGGGATTGCTCCAGCGTGTGACGGATCACTTCAAAGCTGTGGACGATGTGTCGTTCTCGATTGGTGAGGGCGAAACACTCGGACTCGTCGGAGAATCGGGATGTGGCAAGACCACCGTCGGACGCACACTGCTCCGCTTGGTCCCCGCGACCGCTGGCACGGTCACCTTCGAGGGACGCGATGTCTTTGGTGCTTCAGGCAACGAACTCCAGCAGCTCCGCCGGAACATGCAAATCGTGTTTCAGGACCCCGCGGGATCGCTGAACCCACGCATGCGGATCGCGTCGATTGTTGGTGAACCCCTCATCATCCACGGCCTCGTTACCGACAAAGCCGAGCTACGCGAGCGTGTTGAATCACTGCTCGAACGCTGTGGTATGCCGCGAGCAGCTGCGGATCGTTACCCGCACGAGTTCTCTGGTGGACAACGCCAACGCATCGGGATCGCTCGAGCACTGGCGCTCGAACCCAAGTTCATTGTTTGTGACGAGCCGACTTCGGCGCTCGACGTGTCGATCCAGGCGCAGGTAATCAACCTGCTCATGGACCTCCAGGAAGAGTTCGGGCTCTCGTACCTCTTTATCTCCCACGACATGGCGGTCATCCAGCACGTCTGCAAGCGGATCGCGGTCATGTACAAGGGCAAGATCGTGGAAGAGGGATCACGCGAGGAGATCATCAAGAATCCTCAGCACAAATACACGCAGTCCCTGCTCTCCGCGGTTCCTGAACCCAATCCTCGCAAAACTAAAGAGCGAATCGTTTTCGACGGCGGCGCTATGTGATTCATGGATATCACGAAGCGCCCAATCCGGAGGGCGCCTCGCCCCAATGATCCACGAATCAGATTCCTGATCGAGCTGTCTCGTGCGCTGGGGAGCTACGGCACCGCGGCGCATCGACTCGAAGCGACGATCACGCTCTGCGCCCATGAGTTCGGGATCGAGTGCCACGTGTTCTCTACGCCGACATCGGTGTTCATCTCCGTCGAGCACGACGGGATTCAGTCAACCTACCTCTCACGCATCGACGCGGGGGAGACGAATCTTTCCAAGCTGCGCCGATTCGATGAGATATTCAATGCTGTCATCGCGGGACGCCTCTCACCGCTCGCTGGTGTTCGAAAGATCAAGAAGATCGTGCACGAGAAGGACCCCGTTCCGGTCTGGGTGAGCATCCTCAGCGGTGGTGGGGTCGCGACATCAGCCGCGGTGTTCTTCGGAGGCGGGGTCAAGGAGATGGCCGGAGCCGGCACGATCGGGCTGATCATCGGACTGCTCGGGATTTTCGTTGGTAAAAACCGCGAATACGCGCGCCTCATGGAGTTCCTCGCGGGATTCCTTTCCGCGTTTCTTGCCAGTGCGTTCTCGCTGCTGATCGGGCCGTACGCGCCAGGGATTTCGTTGCTCGCGGGGATCATCATCTTCATCCCCGGCCTCACGCTCACCATGTCCATGACCGAACTCGCGACACGGAACGTGGTCTCCGGCTCGGCGCGGTTCTTCGGCGCGATGATGATCTTCCTGCTCATCGGATTCGGGGTCGCGGCTGGGAATCAGACCGCCAATACTGTGTTCGATCTCCCAGATGCGGTCACGCCGGAAAGCTTATCGCAGGGATGGAAAGTGCTCGCGGCGTTTGTTTCAGCGAATCTGTTTGTGATTGTGTTCCGCGCCAAGTGGTCCGACGCGTGGGGAATGACGATCGCGGTCTTTGTTTCGTATTACAGTGCCCGATTCGGATCCAACCACCTCGGACCAGAGCTCGGCATCTGCTTCGCAGCGTTGTGTCTCGGGATGCTCGCGAACACATACGCGCGAGCCGTGGATCGACCATCGGCAACGATCACGCTTCCGGGATTGCTCATGCTCGTCCCTGGCTCGATCGGGTTCCGCAGCATTCAGATGTTCATCCATCAGGACACGGTCACAGGGATGCAGACCGCCGTCAGCGTGCTGATGCTCGCGTCGGCGCTCGTTGTGGGGTTGCTGCTCGCGAACGTGGTGATCCCACCACGCAAAGTACTCTGAGCGCTACGATCTCTCGCTGTTGTTGAGTGATTCGTTGATCGAGAGGTGCTGCTCGAGGAGCTGCGAGTACGACGAACGGATCGGTTCGCCAAGAGCAGGCAGGAACGTTGATCGGAGCTGATCAGCGACGCTCGGCGCTTGATCCGCGTCCTCCGGCGAGTTGATCAGCACCTCGAACTCGAAGTGCCAACCCAGATCGTGGACATCGTCGATATGAATCCGTGTCGATCCGATCAGGTACAGCTCACGGACCTTGGTGACCGTCAACCAGACCGGAAGAGCGGCTTGACCGAACCGCTCGTGGAGTTCTTCCTGAGAGAGAATCGAGTACTCAGAAACCTTCGGCCCGACCTGATCTGGACGCTCGTAGAAGATGTACTCGATGGGCTCGGGAGATCCGATGCCGCGTTCTACGGCAACCGCTTCTCGTTTTTTGAGCCTGCCTCGCGTGATGTTGTAGTACGTGTCCGTCTGACGGATCTTCGCGACCTTGGTCGCACCGATCTTCTGACAGATCAATCGCGCCAGGTTCGGATCACGCAGCTCGGCTTTCCACTCAAGATTCTTCATGCGTGTACCATCGGCGTTCTTTGACCAAATTACTTGATGGAATCGAGGGTTTCGAGCAGTTTCGTCTCATCCCAGACCTCGATCCCCAGCGACTCCGCTTTGGAGAGCTTCGACCCCGCCTTCTCTCCAGCGATCAGCAGATCGGTAGACTTCGAGACTGATCCCGTCACCTTCGCTCCCAGCCCCTCGAGCCGATCGCTCAGTTCCGTGCGCGAGAAGTGCTCCAGCGTGCCCGTCAGCACGATCGTCTTTCGTGAGAACGGCGACTCAATTACTTCCCCCGGCTCAACATAGTCCGTGCTCGCGAGCACAACCCCAGCAGCTTTCAATCGCTCAAACGCGTCGCGAGCCGCCTGGGAGTGGAGATACTCATAGACGACCGGCGCGGTATCGGCGCCCAGACCAGTCTCGTAGGTTTCTTCGAGTTTGTCTTTGCTTCCGGTCAGTTCTTCTCGCTTCGCTTGGCTCATCGTGTTGACCGCGGTCGGCATCAGCATCCAGAGCGACGCATCCCACAGCGCTTCGATATCTGCGAACCGTTTCGCGAGTTGCTTTGCGGTCGTCGTGCCGATGTGCCTGATCCCCATCCCCGCAAGTACACGCGCTAGCCCCTGACTCTTCGCGGATTCGATCCCCGCAAGCAGCTTGTCAACCTTCTTCTCACCCATGCGATCAAGCTCGAGCAGCTCGTCGCGATGCTCTTTGAGATTGAAGATGTCCGCGAAGTGATTCAGCGGGATCGAGGACTCACGGATCAGGTCAATCGTCGATTCCCCGAGCCCTTCGATGTCCATCTGCTTGCGTCCTGCAAACCAGACGAGTTTCTCGCGGATCTGCGCGGGACACTCCGGATTCATGCATCGGCGCGTTGTTTCGAGCTTCGGATCATCGAGCGACTCCGCCGGCTCCACCTCGAGTGGTGAATCGCACGCCGGACAATGATCGGGGGGGATCACCGCGGTCGCATCACGCGGACGTTTGGACTCGATCACCCCGACCACCTGCGGGATAATCTCCCCGGCTTTCTCGACTTCAACCAGATCCCCAATATGCAGGTCTCTGGTTCGGATCATGCCGTAGTTATGCAGCGTCGCGTGAGAGACTGTTGTCCCAGCAAGCAGCACGGGCTCAAGCGTCGCGCGAGGGGTGATCTTGCCCGTCTTGCCAACCTGATGCTCGACATTGAGCAGACGCGTCTCTTTGCGTTCCGCCGGGAACTTGTACGCGATGCACCAACGAGGTGATTTGCTTGTCGCGCCGACGCGGTCTTGGTGCGTGTACTGATCCACGCGGATGACCACCCCGTCGGTTGCGTAGTCGAGGGAGTGTCTGATCTGATCGATCCGATGCACGGCAGCGACCACGCCCGGGATATCGTCTTCGACGGTTCGGTGGTCCCCGACATCGAATCCCATCGCCGCGATCCGCTCGCAGAACTGTGCGTGTCCATCAGCGAATGTATCGCCGCTGAGCTCTCCGCGCCCGTGTGCGACGAATCCGAGCTTGCGAGCCGCGATGATCTTGGGATCCAGACTCTTGAGCGTCCCTGAGCACGCGTTCCGCGGATTCATGAACGGCTCATCCCCCGCATCCTCACGCTCCCTGTTGATCCGCTCAAACTCTCCCAGCGGGATATACACCTCGCCTCTGACCTCTATGACTTCTGGGATGTCCTCAGCATCGAGCTGCAGAGGTATGGAACGGATGGTGCGAGCCGCGTGGGAGACGTCGTCCCCCTTTGACCCATCGCCTCGTGTGAGCGCTCTGATGAACTTCCCGTTCTCGTAGCGGATCGAGAGGGCCACGCCGTCGATTTTGGGTTCGCATGTGAACTGGATCTGTGAATTCCCGCCTTGGAACAATCCGCCTTCGTCGGATGCTTCAGTATCCAGCCCCTTGTTCATTCGGTCTACCCACGAGCGGACCTCGTCCTCGTTGTAGGTGTTGTCGATCGACAGCATCGGGATCGAGTGGGGCAGCGTCTCGAAACCCTCGATGGGCTCGCCTCCGACACGAGCGGTGGGGGAGTTTGGGTCGCTGAGCTCAGGGTGCTCGGACTCAAGGCCCGCGAGTTCCTTGAGCAAGCGATCAAACTCGGGGTCGGACATGATCGGGTCCGCGTGCGTGTAGTACGCGGTGTTTGCGCGTCGGAGCAGTGCTCGCAGTTCAAGGATTCGGTCTTTCGCTTTGCTCACGCGGACATGATACGTGGGAATCGCGTCCGCGGTGCTATCATCCGTCATGAGCGCAAAGCTGATCGACGGGCGGGCATTGGCTGAGGACTTCCGGAGGGAAACCGCGGAGCTAGCCGCGTTGATGCGCGAGCGAGGGAATCCCGCGAAGCTCGACGCGGTGCTCGTCGATTCTGGAGACAACGGGGCGCGTGTCTACGCCGAGAACCAGGCGAGGACCTGCGAGAGTCTTGGAATCCAGTACACGCTCCACGAGCTCGAGCAGGGGTCCTCTCAGGACGCGATCGATACCAAGATCCGCGAACTCAACCAAGACCCCAGCGTGCACGCGATCATGGTCCATATGCCGCTCCCTGAGCACGTGGACGCGCATCACATCAAGATGCTGATCTCGCCGGACAAGGACGTTGAGGGGGTCAACCCCGCGAACATCGGGAACGTGGTCTACGGGCGATCCATGCGAGCGCCTTGCACAGCCCTCGCGACCCTCAAGCTGATTGATTCCACAGGGTTGGACCTCAAAGGCAAACGCTGCGTCGTCGTCGGAGCATCGGTCGTGGTGGGACGTCCAATCGCGGTGCTTTTAATGCAGCGAGAAGCAACCGTGATCAGCTGCAACAAGTATACCGAGGGGCTCAAGGACCTCTGTCGTTCAGCGGACGTGCTCATCCCAGCCGCGGGCGTGGTGGGACTCATCACGGCTGATATGGTTAAACCAGGCGCTCTGGTCGTCGATGTGGGGGTGAATCGGATCATGGACCCTGAAACCAACAAACGGAAGACGGTGGGGGACGCAGATTTCGATGGGGTCTCCCAGGTCGCCGGCTGGGTTTCTCCAGTGCCCGGCGGGGTTGGGCCGATGACGGTCGCGGTGCTGCTCCACAACGTCGTGGAGCTCGCTCAGGGCTGAGGACTCGAAATTCTGGCCATTCTTCCACGAATATCATTTGAGCATTGACTCTTGAAAGGCCCAACCATTGAATACCCCCATGCATACACTCGGATTCCTCCCCAATCTCGGCTGGCCGGAAATGCTCATCATCGGCATCATCATGCTGCTGCTGTTTGGGCGTCGTCTCCCTGAAGTCGGGAGAAGTCTCGGACAAGGCATCGTTTCGTTCAAAAAAGGACTCAAAGAAGTCGGCGACGAAATCAATGTCCAGTCCAACGAGAACGTGTACCAGCCCAAGTTCGATGCCGCGAAAGCACCGAATAACCCAGACCAGAACGCCTCGGCTCACACGTCCTCGAACATCCAGTCCGAGCCCGTCGAGGCGCCAAAGAGCGATTCAAGCTCTTAATCAACCCAATTCCGCGTGATTTGTTCGAGAACGGCTTTCCGATGCCGGATCAGGTGCTTATCATTGCGACCCGCTTCCTGGAAGCGGGACCAAAACCTTTGGCGAGGTAGCTCAGCTGGCTAGAGCGTAGGATTCATAACCCTAAGGTCGAGAGTTCAAGTCTCTCTCTCGCCATTCCAAGAACGCCTTTCTTTTTCAAGAAACGCGTTTTTTCTTTTTTTGGGTGTCATGCGCGTATCAATCCCGCGTTAATCTAGTACATCTCTATGGAGTCAAGCTATGGATGCAAAGGTACTTGTGGGCGGCGTTGTGGGTATTGGTCTGATCGCGGTTGCCGGGATTCTGATTCTCGGCAGCGATTCGGAGAGTTCATCCCTCCAGAACACCGCATCGACTGGTCAGAACGTGATCGACATCGATCCAGGACTCAGTGCGTACGACATCCCTGAAACTGACATCGAGCAGACCGAAGAACTGGACCCTGAGCCACGTGATCTGCAAGCATCACGCCGCAACGGTCCGGGCGGACGAGAAGGACGAGGGAATCGCTTCGAGGATTTCGAGGCACGGCTTATGGAGTTCGACGCCGACGGCGACGGGATGCTTAACGAAGAAGAACGCGACGCGATGGCCAACTCTTTCCGTCAGCGCATGATCGATCGCTTCGATGCCGACGGCGATGGGATCGTGAGCATCGAAGAGCAGTTCGCGGCTCGCCGGGAATCCATGCTCAACTCACGCAGAGGACAGCGCATGCGTGACCAGTTCGACGCTGATGGAGATGGCACACTCAATGAAGAAGAACTCGCCGCGATGAATGCCGAGATCGCTTCCAGAGAAGCAGAACGGATGGCGGAGATCGTCTCCGAGTACGACCTCGACGGCGACGGAGAGATGTCGCTCGAAGAAACCGTCGCGATGCAGGACCAGCAGTTCCAGGAACGCCGGGATCGGATGGATCAGTTCACAAGCCAGTTCGACCAAGACGGCGACGGGAATCTTAACGCCGACGAACGGGTGGATGCACGCGACACGATGATCGAGCGGCGCGAGCTCGAACGCTTCATGCGCCGCTACGACACCAACGGCGACGGCGAGATCGGTACGAGCGATTACGACCGCTTCACCGATGCCTACGGCAAGAAGGAGCCGTACGCGGATGTGAATCGCGACGGGATCTACAACATGGACGATGTGGTTATGTTCCGCGACATGACCGAGCACGTCAACGGCGATGACGACTGATAGCTAACGGGTTTGGATTATTCGAAGCTGGATGAAACGACGTTGGCGTAGACCGGCGCCCAGTCATAGCCATCGAAATATCCGCCAGCCTGCGCACATTGAATCGCGAGCCAATCGCCAGCGATCAGTGATGGGCCGGTAGGAAGCGTTGTGGTTTCGTATCCAACGAGTGAGTCGCTGAGTCCGATCTCTTCAAAGATCTGGAGTTGCTCGCTCTCATTGAGCTCCGCCGATCGTTGTTGGCCGCAAGCACCCAACATCAGGGTGGTGGCCGATACCGCGGCAATCAAAGCCGCACGCGTGCAGTGTGTGTTCGAGTCGCTCATGTTGTCCCCATCGAGTCGATTCTCAGCAATCTTGTGCGAAACTGATGACCTTGCAGGACTCGGTCAACATTGCGCTTCGAATGTGTCGATAAGGGTAGAGATACCACAAAAAGCCCCAAGTTTCGAGGATTTTATCGGCTTCCTGTGTTAATTTATCAGTAGGGACAGTGGTAGTGGATCTTGCATGGAGTGCAGTATGCCGCGTCTCTCTTGGCACAGCTTGTTCAGTTTCCTCTCTGCGACGGCGATACTGCTGAGCACTTTGCTTGCATCTTCTTTGTCCGCAACCGCTTATGCCGCATCGCATAATCTTGAATCTCAGTCGCAGCCCTCCGATCCCGCATCAGGTGTCGAACCATCGCGAGATGGTCGCGGATATCTCGTTACTGGGATCCGTTTGGGATACGGCATCGAGCATCGTGACCTCCCTGACCTGACGCCGCTGCTTCAGATCCAGGTGCCGCTCAGTGTGGTTGAGGACGGCTACATCGGAGCTGTCGCTGATCAAGCGACCGAGTCGGTCACCATCGGACAGATCGGTTCCAACGGCCCCGTCGTCCTCTACGGCAGCGCACTGGCAGCGATCAACCAAGCGGTACGTGATGAGCTCGAATCCCAGTTTGAACTCCTCGGACACCTGGTGACGCCTTCTCCTGACGAGATCGCGTTCCAGACCACTCAGGAAGACCTGCGTGGTCCCGGCGAGCATCCGATCACGATTCTAGTGTGGCCCGCGACGGTCGGTGAGGTCCGGACGGTTGCTCTTGGCGATCGGATCGCAGAACGCGAGGGCGATGACGACGAATCCAACGTCAACCATCCCGCACACAAGCGCCAACGCATTCGCTTGGACATCGCGAAGGGACATCTCCTCACCAAGTCTCGAGTCGATTACGAGATCCATCGGCTCAATCGTCATCCAGGACGACGCGCCGATGTCTCGATTGCTCCATCGCGAGAGCAAGGAGCGGTGGTTGTTGATTATCTGATCTCTGAACCCAAGCAATGGACGGCGTACGCGAGTATCTCCAACACCGGCACGCGCAGCACCAACGAATGGCAGGAACGCTTCGGCTTTGTCCATCGTCAGTTCACAGGACAGGACGACATCCTGCAGATCAACTACATCACCGCTGGATTCGAGGCGTCGCACGCGGTGTTTGGGTCGTACGAGTTTGATCTGGGTCCGGACTTTCGCGCCAAGATTCATGGACGATGGAATCAGTACACCGCGTCCGACGTGGGGCTCGGTTTCGAGAGCTTCAAGGGTGAGGGATACGAGTACGGCGCAGAGATCTCGACCAACATCTGGCAAGACGGCCCACGCTTCCTCGATCTCTTCGGCGGGATTCGATTCGAGAACATCGACGTAGAGAACAGAATCCTGCTCATCAGCGGCAACGAGAACTTCCTGCTCCCCTTCGCGGGACTGCGGTACGAGAAGTCCACGCCGCTCCATACCTCGTATGGTGAGATCCGATTCGAGACCAACCTCGCGCGTGCCGCGGGTACCAGCGAGAACCGGATCGGCGCCCTCGGTCGTCCGCTCGCGGAGAACGAGTTCTCAACACTGAGCGGGCAGCTCACGCACTCGTTCTTCCTCGAACCGATCTTCGATCCAGACGGGTTCCAAGGCAGCCGAGGCGTGGACGATATGACCCTCGCTCACGAACTTGTGCTGTCGGTGCGTGGACAGAGCAGTCTCGGTTCTCGATTGGTCCCGAACTTCCAGAGCGTCGCGGGGGGTGCATCGACCGTTCGTGGATACAAAGAGTCGGTCGCCGTGGGTGACAACTCGATTATCGGAACAGTTGAGTACCGATTCCACCTCGGCAAAGCGACGCCAGTCACGAATGAGACCACGAATTTGTTCGGTACAACCTTCCGAAACGCGAGAACTCGACCATATGGGAGCGCGGATTGGGATCTGATCTTCTCGGGATTCGTAGATATAGGACGGGTGACCGTTCAGGATGCCCTTTTCTTTGAAAATGACGAGACTCTGGTTGGCGTAGGTGTCGGAATCGAGGCACAGTTAAAACGAAATCTCACGCTTCGACTCAACTACGGCATGGCGCTCACCAGGATCGGTAGCGGACTGACGACCGCGACAGACGTAGGGGACTCAAGGTTGCACTTCAGCGCGACCGTCGCTTTTTAACCCCTCTCTATTGGAGGTACTTCCAATGACAACTGAAGATATGAACTTCCCTCGCGGGCGACTGAGCGCCGCGATTTGTGCTGTTGCCGGTCTCACGATCGGTCTCGCAACCCCGATGGTGCACGCAAACCCCAGCGAGGACGACGCGACCATCGTTGCGGGCACAGCGGTCTTCGATGCGTACGGCAATCTGCTCACCATCACCACCAGCGACATGACCATCATCGACTGGCTCTCGTTCAACATCGGCTTTGGCGAGACCGTCCAGTTCATCATGCCCGACGCGACGTCGCGCGTGCTCAACAGAATCAGCGGCGCGACTCCGAGCGAGATCAACGGCACACTCACGGCCAACGGTCAGGTTTTCCTCGTCAATCCGTCCGGGATCGTGTTCGGAGAGAACTCGGTCGTCAACGCCGGGAGTCTGTACGCGGCGGCGGGGAACATCTCAAACGCGGACTTCATTTCTGAAACATACCGGTTCACTGATCTCCAGGGATCCGTGGTCAATCGTGGTCACCTCCAGGGCAATGTCATCGCGATGCTCGGCGGCGAGGTCGCCAACATGGGGACGATCTCCGCTCCAGAGGGCACCGTGATTATGGCGGCGGGTGAGCAGGTGCTGATCGGCACGCACCTCGGGAGCCGATTCGTCGAGATCGAAGTCCCGATCGACGCGAGCGAGGTGGCAACAACAGACGACTCCGCTCCACGACTCGCGGCTGGGGACATCTACTCCATCGCTGCGTGGAATACAGGGACGATCAACGCGGACCACGTGTTTATGAAAGCCGAGGGCGGGGATGTCCTCGTCTCGGGGAACATCAACGCGACGGGTTCAGACAACAACGGCTTCCTCACGGTCCGAGGCGACAACATCATCGTCGAATCCAACGTCGAGAGCAGAGGCACCCCGATCACCGCAGGTTCGGTGAAGATGACCGCGGCGCCTGGCGGGGTGATCGCTCTGGGGAGCAATATCACATCAACCGGCGCGGGGATCTCGTTCTTCGGCGATGTGCGATTGACCGAGAGTGTCTCATTGAACAGCTTCGGCGCGTTCAGCGATACGCACTTCAGCGGTGATGTGTACTCGGAAGCCGGGGAGTACTACACGCTGAGCGTGTTTGCGAGCAACGGCGACGCATACTTCGGCGGCACTATCGGTGATAATCCATCGAGCGACCAGCGTCTCGGGTTCCTCGATATCGATACGCGACTGACGTCCTACCTCGATAATGTCTCGACTCTCAACGGCATGACCCTTATGGGATACACCGAGGTCCGAGGCCCGAGCGTTACGTTCCACACAGGCATGGGATCGGCGCTCTTCGGAGGACACATCTTCTCCTACATCCGCGGCGGATCTGACGTCGCGTTCATGTACGACGGCGAGGTCTGGACAGGCGACGGCGAGGCACGCACGCCGTTCAAGTTCCAAGGAAGCATCGGCACCGGGATCCCGCTCCACGGCGTTCCCAATCAGGGACCATTCCGGAACGTGCGATTCGGCGATGACGTAAGCGGCGCTTCGCAGGTCGCCGCGGCGTTCTTGTTCTCGAACGCCGCGACCGAAGGGCTCAGTCTGATGGACGCGAGCGCCATCGACCTGTCTACCCGTTTCTTTGTCTCCGCGACCGAAGGCATTTACGCTGGACGCGGACAAAAGATCACCTCGATGGGATCGATCCAGTTCGGCGTCAAGACGCTCGGATCGTCAACCATCCAGCTCAGCGACGTCAACGCACTGGGTGACATCCGAATCCTCTCGCAAGGACGGACGGGCAACGACATTGTCCTGCTCGGACACCTCGGCGGGTTGATCCATGGCACCGGGAACGAGGGCAATCGTGACGGTGCTGGTTACGACGAACAAGCCGCGGAACTGATCGCTTCGGGGACCATCCTGCTTGACGGCACAATCGTGACCGACACCGCTGGCGCGATGCTCGGCGCTGAATCTGTAGTCCTCGCAAACAACTCTGGAAGCGGCACAACCCTGGGACTCGCGATCCAGCCCTTCCCGGGTGGAGCGTCGCTGACCAACTTCATGGGGACGCTGACCAACACCAGCGATCAGGTGTACGCGTATGACCTCACGCTTGGGCCGTTGGTATTCCCATCGAATCCCAATACCACACAAGCAAATCTCGGATCAGTCTTTGCAAGCGAGGATCAGGTCCAGCTGCGTGACGACGCGCCCTACCTCGCTCAGCGTCAGGTGTTGATCGAACTGGGGCTCTCTCCGGAGTATGTTTCAGGTGAGACGGTCCGCGAGGGGATCCAGTCGGGTTCAGAACGCTACACCGTCGCTCCGGATCAAACACCATCCGTCATCATGGATCGGCTCTCGCCACGCAGTGTTGAGCGGATGACCAACGCGTACATCGCACTTTTCGGACAGCTGGACGAGAGCGGACAACGTCCGGGGATATCTGGGATCACCGAGCGTTTGAACAGCGGCGATCAGGATGAAGTCGAGATCGTCATGTCCCAGATCGGGATCGTGCTTGATCGGATCGCGCTCCTTGAGCTCACGCCGCTGGAGATCCAGCGTGCTCAGGATCGCTTGCTTGACATGGTCCGCCCGTCTTCAATGGATGCCTCGGCATTCCGCTCGCAGTGGGCTCGGAACTGAGAGTTAGTCAGCAAGTTGAAGTTGGGAACCCATGCCGCAGATTGATGTCGCTCTGCTTCCTGAGCATGTTTCACCAGAGCAGATCCGTTCTGATGCGTTGATCGTGGTCGATGTGCTGCGGGCTTCGACGACGATTGTTGCCGCGTTTGAGTCGGGCGCTCGATCGGTTCGCCCCGTCCTGAGTGTTGAAGATGCACGCGAGCTCGCGACCAAACTCCCCGAAGCCCTGCTCTGCGGCGAGCGTCACGGACTGCCCCCCGAGGGGTTCGATCTTGGCAACTCGCCTCTGGGGTATACGAGCGAAGTAGTTCAGGATCGGGACCTGATCCTCACCACAACGAACGGGACGCGTGCACTCTCGATGCTCAGTGAAGCCCATCGGGTGTTCATCGGTTCACTTACGAATCGCTCGTCGGTCTGTGAGGCAGTGGAGTCAAAGGACACCACGATCATCTGCGCCGGGACCGACGGACAGACTTCGCTTGACGACTGCTATGTAGCGGGGTGTTTGGTCGACTGGATGATCCAGCGAGGCCATGAGCCGACCGAAACTGCTCAGCAGATATTCGATGCATCCCTCAAGTCATTGCGTGTGCACGGGTCACACTTCGGGGTGCTCAGAACCACCACCCACGGCAAACGCCTCTGTGATCTGGGATTTGAAGACGACATCAAGCACGCAGCAATCATCGATTCAGTCCCGATCGTCCCTGAGTACAACACCGAAGCTCAGCTCATCACCATCTGAAGACGCGGGGCTAGAATCAAGCGACCTTTCATCCCAGCCAAGGAGCCGCTTGTGTATACCCTCGTCCTTATCCGTCATGGTCAGAGCACATGGAACAAAGAGAACCGCTTCACGGGCTGGAAAGATGTTCCACTGAGCGAACTGGGTCATCAGGAAGCTACAGCGGCGGGGAAGCTGCTCGCGGCTGAGGGGTACACCTTCGACCTCGCGTACACGTCCGTCCTCAAACGAGCGATCGGAACACTCTGGCATGTGCTTGAGGAGATGGACCTGATGTGGCTCCCTGTCCATAGAGCTTGGCAGCTCAACGAGCGGCACTACGGGGCGCTCCAGGGTCTCAACAAATCAGAGACCGCCGAGAAGCATGGCGAGGATCAGGTCAAGGTCTGGCGCCGCTCGTACGACACGCCGCCGCCGGCTCTTGAGACTTCCGACGAACGCTGGCCCGGACACGATCGTCGCTACGCGGACCTCGATCCCAAGAACATCCCAACGACCGAGTGTCTCAAGGACACGGTCGAGCGTGTTGTGCCGTACTGGGAATCGGAGCTGGCGCCGAAAATCAAGTCTGGAAAGAAGCTCATCATCGCCGCGCACGGCAACTCGCTCCGCGCCCTCGTCAAGTACCTCGACGGGATCTCGGACGAGGACATCATCGGGGTCAATATCCCGACGGGCATGCCGCTGGTGTACGAGCTGGATGCGGACCTCAAACCGATCTCGAAGCGTTACCTCGGCGATGCGGAAGCCGTGGAAGCCGCGATGGCGGCGGTCGCTGCTCAGGGCAAAGCGAAGTAAACCAAATCAGCAGAATCTAACCCTTTAACTCCAGTCCAGAGCGGTCTGGAGTCTGTTGAAGTTTTCGATGCCGTCCTTGGTGACCGCGACCATATCCTCGATGCGGATGCCGCCGAGCGCTTTGCTGTAGAGTCCAGGCTCAATCGTCAGCACATCCCCCTCGACCAGTTCCGGGCCACCCACATCGATCAGTGGGGGTTCGTGGACGTCCAACCCGATCCCGTGCCCTGTCCCGTGGGGCATTGTGCATGCGGTATCCGGAGCGTCCTCTGCAGGGAGTCCCATCTGGTAGCCGTGTGATTCGATGACTCGGATCGTCTCTGCGTGGACAGCGTCCGCGGTCACGCCGGCTTTGGTCGCGATTTGTGCCGCTTCTTTGGCTTCGATGACCGCGGCGTGCATTTTGGCGACCTCGTCGGGGATATCGCCGTGGACAACACAGCGGGTGCAGTCGCCGTGGTAATGCGTCGCTTTGATGTACGGGAACAGGTCGATGATGACGGGCTGTCCGGTGTACAACTGTCCGCGTCCACGATCATGGCAATCCGCACCGATCGGACCACCAGCGACGATCGAGCCGTGGGGGGTCGAAGCGCCGTGCTCGAGGAACCAGATGTTGATCAACTGGAACATGCGCTCGGAGGTCAGGGGCAAGCTGTCGAGCATCAGCGCCCCAGACGCGTCGGCTTGCGCGAGTGCAATGGTCTCGCACGCCATCTGCATACACCCCTCGGTGAGCGACTGCGCCGCTCGCAGGTGTGCCAGCTCTTCCTCGTCCTTGGATCGACGATCGAGGACGCCGAGGTTCGGATCGCACTCGATCTGGATCCCGGCTTTGTTGATGTAGTGCGCATAGATCGCTGGGAGCGTGCGATCGGTGGTGATGTGCTCGATGCCTTTGACTCTGAGACACTCCGCGACGGACTGCGCTGTTTCGAGCTCGCGATCTCCGATCTGCCAGTCGCTTGGCGCAAAGTCCTTCGGGCAAACCACCTCGTCGGCGCGTGCATGTTTCCGCGCGCGATCCATCTCGATATCGCGGATCATCAGCAACCGATGCGGCTGTTCGCCGTTTGGTAGCTCGATGAGCGCGGTCGGGTCGCCAACGGCGAAACGGATTCGATGGTACAACGCGAGGTTCGCTTCAGGGCTCCCCGCAAAGACGACGGCATGATTGCTCTTGGATCCAGTCATACGCAACCATAGACCTACACTCCACGCATGAGAATTGCGACATGGAATGTGAACGGACTCAGAGCGGCACTCAAAAAAGGATTCGCTGATCATGTGCAGCGCGTCAATCCCGATGTGCTCCTGCTCCAAGAAGTCCGCGCCCTCCAAGAACAACTCCCCGCTGAGTGGAGAGAACCACAGGATTGGGAGTGTCTCTGGCATCCAGCGGAGAAGAAGGGATACTCCGGGACCGCGATCTGGTCCAAGCACACGCTCAAAGAGGAAGAACGTGGGGCCGGAGAGGACGATCCCGAGGGACGCGTCATCGTGGGTAAGGTTGGAAAGCTCCGTGTGGTTTCGGTGTATCTCCCCTCTGGATCATCCGGAGAGCATCGACAAGCCGAGAAGGACCGCTGGCTTGGGTTCTTCCATCAATGGGTAGAGCCGATGCTCAAGTCCAAGATCCCGACCGTGCTGGGAGGCGATCTGAATATTGCGCACACCGAGCGGGACATCTTCCACTGGAAGAGCAATCAGAACACCTCAGGATTCCTCCCCCACGAGCGCCAGTGGATGGGGGATCTGATCGATATGGGTTGGGCGGACATTATCCGTGAAGCGCACGGCGATGTGGATGGGCCATATTCGTGGTGGTCCAATCGTGGTCAGGCACGCGCCAAGGACCGCGGCTGGCGGATCGATTACTTGCTCATGAATCCAGCGGCTAAAAAACGGCTGACGAGCTGCTCCATCGATCGACAGAGCGGGATGGAAGTATCGGACCATGCGATGGTGGTCGCTGATCTTGATATCTAACCTCATATTTCCCGAACATCCGTTGCTGGACCGATAGCTTTCCCGCTGTATTTTCTTGGATTTCGGGGGGTTCTGGCTTGTAGAGACCCAGCGGTCTGGTTTATAGTATTGGTGAAAATCATCAGGCCTTAAAGTCCTCATTCGTGGGCGGCCTGTTTTGGAGTAACTAGGGAGATAAACATGAAGAATGTAGTTTTGGCTATGGCCATCGCATCGCTCGCCGGTGCAGCCAGCGCTGATGTGTACGGTGACGCCACCGGATCGCATCTCGCGGGCGGTGATGTCCATGATTTCTTTTACTCGCAAGGGTTCGACCATCTTGACATCGCTCAGGTCGAAGTCACCAACGATGCCAGCTTTATCTACTTCGACATCACCATCGCAGGTGACATCGACGTGACCACATGGGGCAAGTACATCATCGGTATGGACACCGGCGCTAACGCTGGTGACAACTCCACCGATCCTGGTTCATGGAACCGCAACGTTGACTGGGGCCGCGGCATCACCAACTTCGTCGGCTCATGGGTCGATGACGGTGGCTCGGGTGCTGGTGGCGAGCTCCGCTCGTTCGACGGCATGGGCTGGAACCTCACCGACGCGACCTACCTCGCGGGTACCGACATCATGGCATCGGACGCTAACCACGCTTCGGGCGTTCAGCACATTGCTGTCTCGCTCTCAGCTCTCGGACTCGGCGTCGGTGACACCCTCGAGTTTGATGTCTTCTCAAGCGGTGGCGGTGCCGACCCAGGCGTCGATCACCTGAGCCGCTCGGATTGGGCAACCGATGACTGGGGCAACCAGTCCGCATCGGGCACCTTCCTCAGCTACACCATCGTTCCTGCACCATCGTCACTGGCGTTGGTCGGACTCGGTGGTCTGGTCGCTGGACGCCGTCGTCGCTAAGACGATCGAGCGACAGACATACCAAACGCGGGGCTGGATGCATCATCCAGCCCCGCTTCGTTTTTTGTATCTAGCTATTGAGCCTGCGTCGTTGTGAAACGCTACAGGTCCTTTGATTATGGGCAGCCCTGTCCGAACTGGGTGAGGAACTCCGAAACATCGAGGAAGTTGAACTGCCCCTCGCCCGTGAAGTCTGCGACGGGATCCTGCATGCCGTATGCAGTGAGGAACGCGGAGACATCGAGGAAGTTGAGGTCGCCCTCTCCTGTCAGGTCTGCTGGGCAATCACCCGCGATAGTGACGGTTTCGACAACCACGTTGGTCGTGCCGGATTCTTCGATCGCGACGAGCGTGATTTCGTGCTGACCTGGAGACAATGTCTGATCGAAGGTGTAGCGGTACTCGAATCGGTCGTACGGATTCACTCGGGACTGCGTATCAATCAGCGTGAGCGGATCAGTCCCACCTGGAACATCGAGGAGCATGTGGAGCTCGCTGGTTGTACGGTCCAATGCGTTGACAATGAACTGCGGCTGATCGTCCTCGAGTGTCAATCCCGCTTGCACAAGCTCGACCTCTGGTGGCAAGCGATCCACATAGATGACCTTGCGGACTTCGCGGTACATGGTCGATGTGCTCGCAGGACGATGACGGAAGACGATCACGCTCAGGTAGTGCATGCCCTCGTCCATCTGCGTCGCGTCGATCACTTGACGGTACAGACCGAATGGATTCCCGGAGTCGTACAGCGGGCTGTTGACGGTCAGGAAGTTCTCGTATCCACCGAGCAGGAGCGCCGATGGGTTGATATCCGGAGCACCGTTGCCGTTCCAGTCATCGACGCGTTGATCGAACGCGAATAACGCGTTGTCATCGGTGTTCGGATCGAGCGGATCGCCCGCGGCGGTCTGGACACGGATCTCGAAGGAATCATCCTGAACCACCGCGATCTCGCTGAGACGCTGGATCCAGTCTGGGAAGTTCGATGGATCGGGGTCGATGACCCCGTCTTGTCCGATGAATGTGACCGTGGCTTCTGGGAGGGCTTCAGAGTAGATCACGTATCCCTTGCCGTGGGTTCCGGCGGATGACGCGTTGTTGGGGACTTGGAGCGTGACCGAACCACCAGCGCCGACGATGATCAGCTCTGGGATGTCATTGTTTGGGTCCACGATCGGATCAGCCGCGTTCCCGGTCATCTCGTGGAGGCGCGTTCCTGGCGCGTACGAGGTGTTGACGGTAATGGTCTGGAATCCAGCATCAAAGCGATCATTGACGGCGGTCAGCACGTTGGCGAAGCCATTTGCCGCACGCTCGAAGACGAGGAGGTCACTGATGTTGCCGTTGAGCTGGAAGTACTGTCCACGAGCGACCTGATTGCGGAGCTGGACGAGGGTGGTGATGGTGTCATCCATCTGCTGAGTAGCAGGGTCCCATCCCAACGCGACGGGGATACCTTCACGCGGGAAGAAGCCGTTGGCGCGCGTGAAGATTGCACGTCCGTTGTGGTAGACGATCGCGCGTCCCGGACGCATCAGCATGTACGCGTGCATCTGGTATCCCTGCTGCTGTGCGGTTGGGATCGGAGGCATGGAACCGCCGTTCCCCACCGAGCCGTTATCATGCGAGAAGACGTGGTTGAGTCCCATCGTGCCGTTGACGAGTCCGTCGTCAGCGACGTCGAGGTGACCAGCATCAACGCTGGAGGTAATGTTCGCCCAGCTGCCCAAGCCGTTGGCATTGAGCAGATCACGCAGACGAGCGGCTCCCTGAAGGTCCAGCGCGTCACGATCCGCGAACGAATCCTTGCGTGTCTGGTTGTTGAGGATCTCGAAGTTGCCAGTTACGTTCTCACCAAAGGTGAACGGATTGACGCGAACGCCGTCTGGACGCACGCGGAGGTTGTGGATCGCGGCATCGAAGAATCCATCCCAGAACCAGCTCGGCGCGTGCTTGTGTGCATCAAGACGGAAGCCGTCGACGCCTTGGACTTCGATCATCCATTGCGCCCAGCGCATCAGCAGACCGGTGCCGTTGTCAGATACGGCGTCACCAGCCATTGGATCAGCGGTGTTGTAGGGGTATCTGGTGAAGTTCAGCGTCCCTGGATTCCGGCTGGTGCCGGGATTGGTAATGAAATCTGAAGTCAAAGCCTGATCGGTGTAGAAGCGGGCATTCGCTGGATCGGGTTGATTCCAGATGGTGCCGCCAGGAATGTTGTTTGGATCGCCTGCCGTCACAGGATGGCGAATGAAGGTGTTGTTGCTCTCCTGAGCGAGGTCCACGAGTGCTACCAGATCGCCGTCGAGGAGACTGTAGTTCGGAGCGCCCGGGTTCTCGGATTGGAGGTATCCAGATGCGTTCCCGTTGTGGAAGTCACCCCAGTCATCGGTAGGTTCTTTGTCACGCGGCGGGTCTTCACGTGGGATCCAGAAACCTGGGTATCCGCCTTGAGCGAGGAACGCGTCGGATTCGGTGCGACCGCCGTTGTGGTTGAAGATGCCGTCGATGTAGACCTGAGCGCCGGCTCGCTGGAGCTCTTTGATCATCGCTTGGAAGGTTGCCTCGGTGCCGTAGGTCGTGCGTTCACGTGAGCTTGAGAATGTGAGCAGTGGGGGCTTCCCAAGATCGAAGCGGTCAAAGGGGTCGTACCCAACACTCCCGAACGATGCCTTGGATGGCGGCGGGAGCCAGAGCGCGTCGTATCCTGCAAGGAAGATATCCGGAGTCCGACGCTCGATGTCGTCCCACTCGGTCTCAAACCACTGGAGGTAGTTGAACTTAATCTGAGCTTGTGCATGTGAGGCAAGTGAGCCCATCAAGCCGAGCATGAGAAGTACAAGTGAGCATCTGATAGTCGTGGAGGTGTTGAACATATCGCCCTTTCGGTTTGCGCCTCGATCGCAACGGATCGGCACAATTGTGAGTAGCACTTTGTTTGGGTACGCTTCAACCCTGATTATTGCTGATTTTGCGACCGATGTGAACGGAAATTTCGCTAGAAAGGCATCTTTTAACGCTTTGAATCCCACGCGGAGCGGTCCGAGAAGTATTGTGTAAACCACACATTGCACGACCTGTGGAGTGCGATCGCACTCTCAAGAATCAAGGGATCTGTTGTATGCTTTCGAATCAGTTCAAGGCCGTATTGGTCACACTCGTCAGTTCCGTCTACTCGACCTCAGTGCATGCACAGGTCGCTCAGGTGATCGGCGATGGAATCGTCCGCTTCGATCGTTCATACGAGGCACGCGAAGTACGCAAGCCCTCGTTTGCGCTCGTTCAAGAGTTCGAGTCGTTCGGCGATGTCAGCCTCTCGAACCTCCAAACAGTCCCGCAGTACTCCGTGGATTCGACCACTGGTCGAACCGTCGCCTCGGTATCTATCGACAGCGGCACCTCGCTCTATGGCACTGGTGAATGTGCCGGCCCGCTGCTCCGCAACGGATTCGTGACCGAAACATGGAACTACGACGCGTTCGGATACGGGCTCGGCGATCCGAACCTGTACACTTCGCACCCCTGGGTCCTCGCGGTCCGGCGTGACGGCAGCGCGTTTGGTGTGCTCGCAGACACCACATACCGATGCGAGATCGACCTCCGCGACGGGATCACCTTCCGCGCCGAGGGCGGCGACTTCCCGGTCATCATCATCGAGGGTGAGTCCCCTCAGGAAGTCATGCTCGGACTGGGCACACTGACCGGCACCATCGCGATGCCTCCGAAATGGGCTGTGGGGTACCACCAATGCCGGTATTCGTACAACCCTGATTCCCGAGTCAAGGAAGTCGTCACCGAGTTCCGCGACCGCAAACTCCCGGCTGATGTCATCTGGATGGACATCGACTACATGGATGAATACCGCGTATTCACCTTTGACAAAGAACAGTTCCCCGATCCCAAGGGGCTCAACGATTGGCTCGACACCCAAGGATTCTCCAATGTCTGGATGATCGATCCGGGCGTGAAAGACGAGGACGGCTACTTCGTGTCAGATTCGGGTGATGAGCACGACGTCTGGGTCCGCGACAAGGACGGCAACGTCTACAACGGCGAGGTCTGGCCCGGCGTGTGTGTGTTCCCGGATTACCTCAACAAGGACGTCCGGACATGGTGGGCGGGACTCTACGAAGACTTTATGGCCAACAACATCGACGGCGTATGGAACGATATGAACGAACCAGCAGTGTTTAACGTCGAAACCAAGACCATGCCTGAGACCAACGTCCACCGCGCCGATCCTGAGCTTGGCGGCACGGACACGCACGACCGCTACCACAATGTCTACGGCATGCAGATGATCCGCGCCACTCGCGAGGGCGTTATGGCGGTCAATCCCGACAAACGCCCCTTCGTGCTCTCTCGCGCTAACTTCATCGGTGGTCACCGCTACGGCGCCACATGGACGGGTGACAACAGCGCCAACTGGGCACACCTCGACATGTCCATCCCGATGTCGCTCAACCTGAGCTTGTCCGGACAGCCGTTCGTTGGTCCAGACATCGGTGGGTTCGCGTACAACGGCGACGGCGAGCTCTTCCAACGCTGGATGGGTTTCGGGACGCTGTTCCCGTTCTCACGCGGACACACCGCGAAGGGGAACATCGATAAGGAACCCTGGTCGTTCGGCGAAGAAGTCGAAGCGAGCAGCCGCCGTGGTCTTGAGCGTCGTTACCGCTTGATGCCATATATCTACACGCTGTTCAAAGAGTCCGCGGATACCGGGATGCCGATCATCCGTCCGACGTTCTTTGCTGATCCGACGGACATGGCGCTGCGTTCAGAGGACGATTCGTTCTTGCTCGGCGCGGATCTCTTGGTCGTCACCAAAGCGACGCCAGAAGCGGACCGCGTGAGCGTGATGCCCGCACCGATCGACGGCGTGGAGTGGGCGAAGTTTGATTTCCCAGACTTTGAATCCGGACGCGACTCCAAGGACAAGAGTCTCCCAGACCTCTACATCAAGCCCGGCACCATCATCCCAACCGCGCCGGTCACCCAGTACTTTGGGGATCGTCCCGACTCACGCGATGAGCTGACACTCCTCGTCCACCTCGACGCTGATGGTCAAGCGACCGGCGTGCTCTACGAGGACGAGGGCGAGGGCTTCGGATACATGATGGGTGAGTACCTGATGTCCACCTTCCAAGCGACCAGAGACGGCGACGAGGTGACGGTCGAGATCGTGTCTCAGGAAGGTTCGCTGGAGATGCCCAATCGCAAGATCCACGTGCAGGTCATCGGGAACTGAATCAGTGTGAATCCGTTTCAACGCGGATCATGAGAATGTTTTTGATAGGGATCATCGAGTTCCAGCCGCTGAGTTCATCGGACTCAGCGTTTTTGACGACTTTGTCGGCGACCGTTAGCCAGTAATCATCGACCGACACGATCTTGCAGTACTTGTACGCTCTGCTGTCGTCTTCCAGCGTGTAATGGATGATCGCGTTCTGACCTGGATACAACTTTGACTTGGGATTGCCATCGATGACCAAGACGCGTTGATCACTCGACTGCACAGACTCGCATCCGCTCAGCGACAGAACACACGCCGCACAACTGGAGTATAGAATGCGTTTCATACAAGAGTATACGAAGGATCACGCGGAATGTTTCAACAGAACTTATATTGCCGCTGCTGACCTTGACTCTTTGGTTGCGAGGGTCAGGATGTTGGTCTGGGTCATGTCTGAGCCCGTCAGTTCACCCTTGATCTGCCCGTCTCCCATCACCAGAATCCGATCAGAAAGCGCGAGCAGTTCAGGCATCTCCGAAGACACCAGCAGGATCGCGAGTCCCATATCAGCGGCGGTGCGGATGAGCTTGTAGATTTCTGTTTTGGTGCCCACATCAATGCCGCGGGTGGGTTCATCGAGCAGGAGCACCTTTGTCTGGTCCGTCATCCAGCGAGCGATCAAGAGTTTCTGTTGATTCCCTCCCGAGAGCTCGCCTGGAGTGGTCTCGCTCAGTGAAGCGGTCTTGATCTGGAAGCGATTGATCCGCTGTCGCACGGCATCGAGTTCTGAAGCGCGGTTGCGAATCCCGACGGCTCGCGCCATGCGATCCATGATCGGCGCGAGGATATTCTCGTCGATCCCGAGGTTGAAGAACAACCCCTGGATGCGACGGTCTTCGGGAACATACCCAAGACCGATCCCGGCATCGATCGCGGCGCGGATGCCCTTGCCGAGGATCTCATCGCCGCTGACTTTCACGGATCCCTTGGCGCGACCATCGATGTTGAAGATCGCATCGAAGAGCTCTGAGCGACCCGCACCGACCAAGCCACCGATCCCGAGGACCTCTCCTGGATGCAGATCCAGATCACACTGATCGAGCTTCCCGGGCGAGCTGAGTCCGCGGACAGTGAGAACCGGAGTAGCCGAGATGTGATGCTCGCCCCCTGAATCGCCTCGGACCTCTGCTTTGAGCGCTTGGGTCTCGATAGATGCTCCTTCGTTTCCACCTTCGCTGCGAGCGGGAGGGGTCTGGATTCGGCGACCGATCATCTGCTCGACGAGTGTGGGCTCGTCGATCTCTGCGACGATATTGGTCTTGACAAACTTCCCGTCGCGCAGGATGCTCACGCGATCACAGCATGTGAAGATCTCGCTCATGCGATGCGATACGTAGATGATCGTCAACCCCTGAGCCGCGAGATCGCGTGCGATGTCCATGAGGATCGACGCTTCGGACACGGACAGCGACGAGGTCGGTTCATCGAGCACGATCACCTTCGCCCTCATCGAGCCATCGGGGTTCTTGTCGAGTGAAGCCGCGATCTGGCAGATCTGTCTGCGTCCAGGTGACAACGCTCCCAGCGGTCTGGACACATCGATATCCGGATCAAGCTGATGCACCAGTGTCGCCGCGCGTCGATGCATCTCCGCGAAGTCAACCGTCACGCCTTTGGTCGGGATGTCATGGAGACACAGGTTCTCAGCGACCGAAAGATTCGGACACTGTGCCAGCTCCTGATGCACGATCCGGATCCCGGCATGGAACGCATCATCGAGCGATCCAGGGACAAGCTCGCGCCCTTCGATCGTCACTGTTCCGGAGTTCTGCGCGTGCAGTCCCGCGATGACCTTCCCGAGTGTTGATTTCCCCGCGCCGTTCTCACCCATCAGCGCATGGACCTCGCCGGGACGGAATGACACCGACACATCGTCAAGCGCTTGGGTGATCCCAAAGCGTTTTGAGATCCCTTTGGCAATCAGGATGGGCTGCTGATCCTCGGACATATCGCTCGATTAGTTCTCACCGAGCCAGACTTTCCAGCCCTTGGCGAACTCCTCGGCGTTCTCCGAGGTCACGATGTCGAAGTCTGCGTAGACCATCTCGGACGCGGGATCGCGATCGAAGTGGAGCTTGTCCACGATCATCTCAACCGACTTCTCACCCCATCCGAAGTACGGCTGTCCGACGAGCACCTGCACCTGCCCCTTGATCGCGTAATCGAGTGGGAGCGGGAGGGGGTCCATCGAGACGATCTTCGCGTTCTCGTAGATCCCGTCGAGCGCGTTGTCTGTGTAGAGCGGCCAACCACCGACCAGTGCCCAGCCGGTGATGTCTGGATTCGCGGACTGGACCTGCTGCATCTTCGCGGCTGCTTCGGTCGCGGTCTCAGGCATGAATGAGTAGACCACAGGGGTTTCGATCCCTTCATATTCCGCGGCTTGTTCGAGCACGCCGTTGACGCGTGCTTGGAGGTTGGTCGCTGCGGGGTTTCCGGTCAGCACAGCGACCTTGCCCTCGTTGCCGAGCTGTCCCGCGAGCTGACGCATGACTTCCATACCCGCTTGCTTATCATCGACGCCGTAGTACGCCATGCGACCGGATTCGGGTGCGTCGGAATCGAAGGTCACCACGATTACGCCTTTATCTACCGCACTCTTGAGTGCGCCGGTCAGCAGGTTTGCATCGGTGCATGAGATCGCGATGCCGTCCACACCAGAGGAAACGAGCTGTTCGACGTACTGCGCCTGAACCTGCGCATCTTCCATCGGAGGGGTCTGCCAGAGGATCTCAACGCGAGCGCCGTCGAGCTCGTCGCTCAGACGCTCACCCGCGGCGATCGCGCCGTTCTTTGCTGCTTGGAACACAGGGTTCGAGTTGCTCTTGGCGATGACGCCGATTTTGTAAACCACGTCCGACGAGGTGTCAGCCGCGTTGTCCGCGGATGCGGCTTTCTCGGAGTCGGTCCCGCCTGAGCATCCGACGAGCAGGCTAGCGGAAACAGCGAGCAATGCGCCGGTGTTGAAGAATCGGTTGTATGTTGACATCTGTCCCTCCGTTATGCCCTGCGGGCTTGGAATCGTTGCTTGGTTTGATCGATGACAACAGCGACTACAATGGCGGCTCCCATCACGATTTGATTATAACTGGTGTCCACTTCAAAGATGATCAGCGTGTTGTTGATCAGCTGGATAATGATGGCGCCAAGAACAGCTCCGATCACCGTTCCGCGTCCTCCCATGAGCGAGGCGCCGCCGATCACCGTTGCCGCGATGACCTGGAGCTCATACGCGTTGCCCGCGTTGGTTTCCGCGGCCCCGTAGTACCCGAGGTACGCACACGCGGAGAGTCCGCACAACGCGCCGGTAATGGTGTACACAAGGATCTTCGTGCGCTTCACCGGAATCCCGGCGTACTTAGCAGCGGTTTCGTTTCCACCGATCGCAAACACGCGCCGTCCGAAGACAGTTTTGGAAAGCACGAACCATCCCGCGATCCCGGACAAGATCATGATGATGACCGGGACTGGATACACGCCGTAGAACTCGGCTTTGAAGAACCCCTTCGAGAATGAATCCGGAAAACCGCCGATGGACTGCGTGCCGAAGAACTCTTGGGGGAGCACCACGGTCAGTCCTCGCAGCGCCGCCATCATCCCGAGTGTGATCACAAAGGGGTGCACCCCGAGCCCCTCGCTCATGGAACCATTGGCAAGCCCGCAGACTGTACCGACCGCCATGCATACCAGCACACCCACAGGCACGGCGACATACCATCCGACCTCAGCAGGCAAGCTCTGCAAAGCCATCGCGCCGACCACCGCACTGAGTCCATAGATTGACCCCACCGAAAGATCGATCCCCGCGAGGATGATGACGCCGGTCATCCCGACCGCGATGATCGCAAAGAAGCTCGCGTCCTTGGTCACAAGCACCAGATTTGTTTTGTTCAGAAATGGATTGATGGTGCTCTTGGAGTACAGCGTGTCGGTTCTGGAGTCGTACTTGTCGATCTCCGCAGCGGGATAGTCCGTGCTCTGCTCGCCATCAAGAACTCTGTAAGTCGCGATCTGTGTCCGTGCGATGGTCCCCGGCTCGTGCTCAACTCCGTTGCTGTCGAGGAGCATGACCGTCGATCCAGCGGGTCTGACAAGCTCCGTGCGTGACTCACGCGGGTTGAGCATGCCGTAGAAAGTCAGACCGATGGACATCAGGATGATGACCAGGACGAGCCCTGATTCCTGGTGAGCCATGAGGCGTTTGTAGAACGATGGAGCTTTCCCGGCTGGGTTGGCCGAGGCCGAATGATTGGTTTGGGTCACGGTTCGCCTCGATCAATCGTCATGGTCGTGTGCGTTTGGCTCTCAGTGATGCCGATTGATTTCGGCCAGTACTCTCAACTACAACAACCCAGAATAGGCTTACTCGATCGTCTGCATGAATGATGAGCGATTCGGATTGGTGATGTTGATGCTCTTGCCTTCTTTCTTCCCGATCTCACGCTCCGCTTCGGGGACCGCGACTCGGCCGTTGACACGCCCGTCGCCGTCGTAGGTGTTGACGAACTCACTCACGCGTGCAAAGAAGGTTTGTTGAGGATTGCGATCGACCAGTTCGACGTGCCCATCGGCGAACGCGAAGTATCCACCGTCGGCGCCGTGGTTATCAAGATCGGAGTATCCGGTTGCTTTGTTGAACCCGATTGCTTCGGCGGTGGATTCCCATCCGTTCTCGTAGCGGTCTTCGACCCAGTTGTAGCCGTAGCCGTAGAACGCGTTGGTGACCATGTCGTTGCCATATGTCTCGTCACCCCAGAGTGGTGGGGCGGTCAGGATGCCGGGCTCGCTCGAACGGAACCCTGCGAAGTACAGGTAGCTGATGTTGTACTGCACAACATCATGCGCCGACGATGGTGCTTCTGGAACCATCTCACGGAAGTTCCCGTCGCTGTCAGCGGTGTTCACTGTGTACTGAGCATTCCAGTACGCGGTTGGGTATCTCCAGTGCGAGTCGGCTTTGTCACGAGGGCAGTGGAGGATCTCGAACGCGTCCATGTATCCTTCCATGACCGGCGTGCTCGAGCGGTCAGGGTAGTTGCCAATCCCTTGTGCCGGGCCACCGATGTAACCACGAAGATCTGCCGATGGTGTTGACCCCGCGCCGGCCCAGTCGGCTTGACCGACTTGGTACAGACTGAACATCCCCGCGATGCCGAGTTTGTTTTGATTTCCAACGAGACGGTATCGACTCGGGTTTGATTGGGTCTCGACCGGCATGATCGGGTACCAATCTTTGTTGTCCTGTGAATAGAGTTCCATCGATGTTCCCATCGATCGAGCGTTCGCGGAACACTTGAGGTCCTGAGCAGATGCTCTCGCTTTCCCGAGTGCCGGGAGCAAGATCCCGATCAGCAATGCGATGATGGCGATGACCACCAAGAGTTCGATGAGTGTGAAGGCCGATCTGCGGTTCGGATCCATTTTGGATATCCTTGATCTTGCTACCATGATTCAGGTATGCGACAACTCCGTGGCATATGGAAAAATGCCTATCTGTCCCAATTTGGACTTTACAGTATCCTATAGCCCACGTCAACAGGGATTTGCCATGCAGTTCAAGCTCAGCGACCTCCGATCACAATCTTGGCTCACGCGCACTCTCGGACTCACGATTGTGCTCATGCTCGGATGCCAGGATCAGTCCACAGATGCCGAGTGGACAAGCTCGAAACCCCTCAATAAACAGGGAAATTCTGAGGAATCCAGACTCGACGACTCCGCGTTCGGTCCTGAGTGGTCTCGAGGGATGATCTGGTACCAAATCTTCCCGGAACGCTTCGCCAACGCCAATCCACAGAACGATCCCATCCAGCCCATGAGCAGCTTGGCCGGGTGGAAACACCCATTTGATCAGCCCACCATCGAAGAAGTCGAACGCCAGTGGTTCCTCCATCACGGCGAGCCGGGGCTGTTCCGCTTCCATCCAAACGCGGGTGGCGGCGCGATCGCAAACGTCATCACCCAGCGCCGGTACGGCGGGGACCTGCAGGGGGTCCTCCAGCACATGGACGACCTAGTCGAACTCGGCGTTGAAGGGATCTATCTGTGTCCGATCTTCACCTCGACGTCACTTCATAAGTACGACGCCGCGGATCATCGTCATATCGACCCAACCCTCGCACACCCCAGCACCATCGGTGCCGAATCCGATCCAGTGCTCGGAGATCCTTCCGACGAGACCACCTGGGGATGGACCCCCGCGGATCGCTGGTTCATTGATGTGTTCCTCCCGGAAGCACGCAAACGCGGACTGCGCGTCATGCTCGACGGCGTCTGGAACCACGTGGGTGTCGATCACTGGGCCTTCAAAGACGTGCGAAAGAACGGTGAAGCCTCAGCGTTTGCACACTGGTTCGACGTGCGGTTCGACGACAACGGCAAGCTCATCTGGTGGAAGTCGTGGAACAGCGAGAGCGGGCGTTTACCCGTGTTTTTACAGACTGAAACGGGTGATCTTGTTTCTGGTCCAAAGGAACACATGATGGCCGTGACACGCCGATGGATGGACCCCAACGGCGACGGAGACCCCTCCGACGGGATCGACGGCTGGAGACTCGATGTCGCCAATGAGATCGGACGCCCGTTCTGGAAAGAGTGGAGGGCGCTCGTCAAAGAGCTCAATCCGGAGGCGCTCATCGTCGGAGAGATCTGGCACGACGCGAGAGCGTACTTCGACGGCACCGCGTTTGATGCGCAGATGAACTACCCCGCTGCGTATCCAGTGGCGGATTGGCTCTCGATCGGACACATGAAAGACGACTCGAGCTCGCTCGCTGCTCGGCTCACGAATGTGTATACCCACGATCCGCGGACCGACGCGTCCCAGCTGAATCTCATGGCTTCGCACGATACCGAGCGATTGGTCTCGCTGATGTACAACAGCAGGCAGCGGTCGTTCGACAACGGCTCTCATCCCTGGCAGAGTCAGGACCGATATGACCGCAATGCCGTCAGCGACGAGGCGCTGGTCCGCTCGCTGGTTGCGTACATGGTCATGGTCGCGAATCCGGGATCGCTCATGATCTACAACGGGGACGACTTTGCGATGACAGGGGCCGATGACCCCGATGACCGCCGACCGATCCCAACCTCGCTGTGGGACAAGACAACGCTGAGCCCCAAGACGGCGTGGTATCGATCGAAACTGGTCCAGATTCTGGATATCCCCAATGACCCCATGTATGAAAACTTCTTAACAAACGGGCGAGCACAATGGGAAAGCACCCCTGACAAGCGAGGGATCAGGATCACTCGGAGTGAGGGGAACCAGTCGCTTGTTTTCGATATCGGACCTGCTGGGACCCAGTGGATGCCCGATGGAAGTAGCCGGCTCATCCAAACGTCCACGATCCCGCTCGAGCTCGGGGATTCAAATTGGGACATCAACATCCAACTGCTCGAAATCGCTCCGTGAGTTCGCGGACCATTTTCTGCGTTTTTCGTGCATTCTAGGGACTTTTGCGTATGTCTCGCTCACCATCTGTGGTAGAGTCTAACTGTTTCGATGTGCGTCTGCGCATGTCAAATTGTTGAACATTCACCGCATGGGAATGCGGTGCAAGCAATACCTAAACGAGGAGATTTTGATGAAAATCAATCAAAGACGAGTTGCGTTGTCGGTTCTTGCGTGTGCAGGCACTGCGATCGCACAACCAACGATCGACGGGATCTACGACGCGGGTACCGAGAGCGGTTTCTACACGGATGTCATCTGGGTTCAGAATAATGCGACCGCATTCGGCGACAACTCCGCAGGCCTCTTCGAGGGCGGCGACTTTGGCAATCCAGAAGTTGTGGACACCGGTATTGAAATCAAAATCCCTCTCGCATCACTCGGACTCAGCGGCAATGAAACAATCCGTATCGCCGGCTGGGTGAACTCGGGTGACCGCACCTTCAAGTCCAACCAGATCATCGGCGACCTCCCGATCGACACCGGCAACCTCGGTGGCGCTCTGGACTTCAACGCTGCTCCGTTTGACACCACCACCCAACACATCGAAGTCGATCTCAGCGGCGTGCCTTCAACCGGCGCGACCGTGGACGGCAGCCTCGGCGCTGACTCGTGGACCCAAGCATTCCTCCAAGGGAACTACACCGGGTTCGGCGATGAAACCGACGGCACTGAAGACGGCTCGGGACCAAACGGTGGCGGCTCTGAAATCGACGGCGTCTACGTCGCGAAGGACGCAACCAACCTCTACATTTTCGTAGCAGGCAACCTCGAAACCAACGGCAACGGCGTCGACCTCTACATCGATACTGGCGCTGGTGGTGACAGCACGCTCGGTAGCGGCACAGGCGATGGTGGATTCATCATCACCGGCCAGAACGGACAAGAGTTCGACAGCGGCTTCGATGCCGACTACGTCTTCTCGGTTGATGCATGGAACGACGACATGGACGACGGCACCACGCCAAACGTCCCGCGTGCGTTCTTTGGCGCAATCGACATGGACATCGACGACCTCGGCTCACTCGCAGGCTACGGCGCTGCCAATGCTGGCTCGCTCGCCGGTGGCGTGATGATGGCGATCGACAACTCCAACATCGAAGGCGTGATCGGTACACAATCCGAGTCCACTCCGGTTTCGCCTGATGCGAACTGGGCCTACGGCTCGGAGCTCGATAACTGCCGCGTCTACATCGACGAGGCGAACGCGAAGCTCTACGTCTTCATTGGTGGCAACCTCCAGAACAACTACAACAAGTTCAACATGTTCTTCGACGTCGCTCCAGGCGGACAGAACGTGCTCCTGGACACCAACGTTGACATCAGCTTCAACGGCCTCAACGGCATGTCGAACATCACCTTTGATGACGGCTTCGAGCCAGACTACTGGATCAACACCAACAACGGCGTTGACGGCGGTTCGGGCGACCTCAACAACTTCGCTGACTGTGCAACCCTCCGCACCAACGGCGCCAACATCGATCCGGACTTCGGTGTGATCACCGATTACGGCGCGTACTTCGGTGGCGAAGTCGGAGCAACCCCAGTCATGGACTTCTCCGGACCACTGGTTGATATCCAAGACGGCGCTCTGGCAAACCTCTACACCAACTACGCTCCGCGTATCACCGCGCTGGATCCGTTCAGCCCGATCTCGGGACTCGTCCAAATCTCCATCGACAACTCCAACGTTGATGGCGTGACTGACTCAGCTGCAGATCCTGCAGCAGCTGCAGCGGTCAACACTGGTATCGAGCTCTGCATCGATCTCGACGAGCTGGGTTGGGACGGCAGCCAGGACCTTAAGATGGGTGGCTGGATCGCCAACGACGGCTACTGGTTCATCTCCAACCAAGTCCTAGGTGGTCTCCCAGACTTGTCAGAGAACATCGGCAACCGCGATTCTGACGAGGACGGCACCAACGATCTGGACTTCAACACGATCGCTGGCAACCAGTACATCAACCTCACGAACCCAGACGTCAGCGAGCCTTGCCCTGCTGACTTCACGGGTGAGGGTGACCTGAACTTCCTCGACGTCTCCGCGTTCCTCGCGGCTTTCGGCATGATGGATCCATCAGCAGACTTCACCGGCGAAGGACAGTTCAACTTCCTCGACGTTTCCGCGTTCCTCGCGGCATTCGGTCAAGGCTGCCCGTAAACAGATTAAAATACAGCGTATTTTCGGGTGCCCACACTTCGGTGTGGGCACCTTTTTTTGCTACACTCAGACCTATACACCAGCGAATGAACTCACGAACTTGTTCCGGAGACCGATGTCATCATGAAGCACATTTGCCTGTCCATAATCGCTTTCTTCCTCGCCGCGACCTGCGTTGCTCAGGAACCGGAACTCGTGCGCCCTGAAACGCTTCCGCAGGGATTTGTTCTGATTGTTAAGGACAACTCGGGAACCGCGAATCAAGACAACCCGATCTACCTCGCGTCGAGCATCAACGGATGGAATCCCAGCGATGAAGAGATGATGCTCAGCGGTCGATCCGACACCCGCTGGCAGATCGTGATTGATCGCGACCTCCACGGCGTAGGGATGCAGTTCAAGTTCACACTCGGCGGATGGGATCGCGAAGAACTCGACGAAGCCGGGAACTCGATCGAGAACCGATCGCTCGGTCTTGTCGATGTCTCCAAGCTCAAGCCGGGCGAGCGTCCGGTCATCGAGTTCGAGATCCCGCAGTTCAGGGTCCCGCGTTCATTAGCCGAGCAAGTAAGAGAACAGGGGATCTACCGCAAGCTCCAGGTCACTGGTGACGTCCGCCGAATCGAAGTCCGCGGCGGATCGGGTGGCGCTGAAGCATCGACCCGCGACCTGCTTGTTTGGGTCCCAAAGGGATACGACGCGCCAGAAAACAAGAGCCGGACGTACCCAGTGATCTACATGTTCGATGGACAGAATCTCTTCGAGCAACCATCAGGAGTCCCCTCAGAATGGAATGTCGACGAGACCCTGACGTCGCTCATCGAGCAGGACAAGATCGAGCCGATGATTGTTGTTGGAATCCCACACTCTGGAGAGCACCGCATCCAAGAGTTCATGCCGTTTGGCGCTTACAAAGGGATCAACGGCGACGGCAAGGACTGCATGCAATGGATCATCGATGAATGCATGCCCAAGGTCAACCGCGCGTTCCGAGTCCGCACTGATAGCCAATCCACCGCGATCGGCGGCGCTTCTCTCGGAGGCGCGATGGCACTCTACGGCGCGACGCAGCACCCAGAACTCTTCGGCAAAGCCCTCATCGAGAGCCTCCCAATGCTCAGCGAGAAGGACGCACTCAATGTGATCAAGTCGTCTGACGCAGGAATCAAGCGCTACTTCGTCGGCATGGGGACCCATGAAGCCGGGACCGATTCAGCAAACGATGAGATCAACCAGAAGTACGTGGACTGGGCAAAGCAAGTGGATCGAGCACTCGCTCGTCAATCGGGTTCGAGTAAGGGCGATCACCTGCTGATCATCGGCGAGGGACACGTGCACAACGAGTCCGCGTGGTCTGAGCGATTCGGAGAAGCGATCCAGTTTCTTTTCCCGAACAACTAATCGCCTCAAAGCACAGAAATTTTCAATCCCGGAGTGAGTCACGATGAAAGCAGTAGTTCTCGGCGGTGGTATGGTGGGCACACAGATGGCACTCGATATGGCGACCGACGCCGACTTCGATGTGACCCTGTGCGATATCAGCAACGACTCGCTCGAGCGTGCTTCAAAGCAAGCCGCTGGCCGTGGGCTTGAACTCAACACCAAGCAAGCGGACCTCTCCGATGTCTCGGCATTGAAAGCCGCGATCGCGGATGCGGATATTGTACTGGGCGCACTCGCGAGTCGGATCGGATTCCAGTCGCTGCGAGCGATCATCGAGTCCAAGAAGAACTTTGCGGACATTTCATTCATGCCCGAAGACTCCTGGGACCTCGACGCGCTGGCGAAAGAGAACGGCGTCACGGCGGTCGTCGATTGCGGCGTCGCCCCGGGAATGAGCAACATGCTCTCGGGATACGGTGCGAGTCTCCTTGATGAGTGCCAGAACATCGAGATCTACGTCGGCGGATTGCCACGCGAACGCCGATGGCCGTATGAGTACAAAGCGGGATTCTCTCCCGCGGATGTCATCGAAGAATACACGCGTCCATCACGCATCGTTGAGCACGGCGAGATCGTCGTCCGCGAAGCGCTGAGCGAACCAGAACTCATGGACTTCGATGGACTGGGCACTCTCGAAGCGTTCAACACCGACGGCCTCCGCTCGCTCGCGTACACGATGAAGGTGCCGTTCATGAAAGAACGGACGCTGCGATACCCCGGCCACATCGAACTTATGCGTGTGTTCCGCGAAACCGGTCTCTTCAGCCAAGACCGCATCGATGTCGACGGCGGGAGCGTCCGACCGCTTGATGTTATCAGCAAGCTCATGTTCCCCAAGTGGACATACGAGGATCAAGAGCAGGACCTGACCATCATGCGGATCATCACCGACGGCTTGGATTCGAGCGGTAAGAAGATCCGCCACCAGTGGGACCTGCTCGATTACTACAACCACGGCGCGACGAGCATGTCACGCACAACCGCGTTCCCCTGCGCGATCATCGCGCGGATGATCGCAAAGGGAGAGCTCACCATGCCCGGCGTGATCAACGCGGAGCAGATCGGTCCTGTCCCTGGTTTAGTGGACCACGTGCTCGCCGAGCACGCTCAGAGGGACGTCCACTACACGTACAAATCAATCGATCTCTAAGAACAAGCAAAGGCATACAAGTTCTGCTTCGTGCTGCAGTTCTGGCACTCCAAAGTCTGCCAGCACGGAGCCCTTTCCAGCGTGCATGAGCCGTCAGACTGCCCGCAATCAACACCCGAAAAAGTGGCTGATCATGGCGTAATTCCCCTCAGGAATTCGCCACAATCATGTATACTCGATCCAGCGTCGATTGGTTTTGTTAGATGAATCGGATTGTGCTGATTCCAGCTCCCGACTGAAACTCATCGCCTATCGCGCCAGACTATCTGGATGGAGATACTGAGAATGATCACCCCGAAAACGGCTCTATTGGGTCTCACCGCTGGCATGCTGGCATCGGTCAACTGCTTCGCCGACGAAACAAGCGTCCGTGCCCACCTCGCAGTCAGCGAATCAACGGCTTACCTACAACAAGACAACTCTCGAATCGATCTGATCACACCTGAAAAACGCCAGCAATCCGACGCGTTGGTGTTCCAAAAATATATCGGTGATCTCCGCCTCCACGGCGCTCACGTGATTGTCATCGAGAACGCGGACGGGACCGTTTCAAAGGTCTTCGACGACTCGACCGCGAATCTGCAGATGGGCCAAGCCCAAGCGAACGTCGCTATGAACACCGCCATCAATCTCGCTGAGACACTCGTTCCTGAAGCGATGGACTCTGTTGCGGAACAGGTCTGGTTCCGCAACGGTAATCAAGCCGTTCTGGCATGGGAGGTCACCTCGGAACTCCCTGATCTCGGACTCCCTGCAAGCCCGACACATTTCGAGCTTGTCATCGATGCCGCGACCGCTGATGTGCTCTCCATGCGACAGATCGACACCAAGACCTACGCTCCCGGATCACCCGAAGCCGCTGAGAGCGTCTACCCACGTATCGTGATCAACAACACCATCGGAGCACAAGGATCAAGAGACTACGCGGCTCCATTCGACGCGGTCGTCCAGCTCGGTGGATGCACAGGTACACTCATCGCACCCAACGTCGTGCTCAGTGCTCGCCACTGTGGCATCGGCGCCGGCACGCTCATTCGCTTTGGTGACAACTCCAACAGCCCCGACTTTACCATCACTGTCCAATCTTCAACGCTCCCCGACGGGAACGGCTCACTCCTGGACGGTGGCGACGTCTCCATCCACGTGCTCAATGGATCGGTCCCTGCGAACATTGCAGAGCCAATGCGTTTGATCGATGAGACGAATGATCTTGAAGGCATGGTCGCGGCCACCCTCGGATACGGCTACAACGGGCTCGGCAGCTCGGGTCATGGTTTCAGCTCCGATGGACGACGCTGGGGCGGCGAAAACATCATCGATGCCTACGGCAGTCCGGCTGCCTCAAGCGGCTCCAACATCATTTCCACGGACTTCGACAACGGCACCGGTGGCGCAAACACCATCCCGAGCAGCAGCTCGACACCGCTGGAGTTCGAAGCGACCACCGCACCGGGCGACAGCGGCGGTCCGGTACTCGTCCAGTTCGGAAGCGAATGGGTCATAGCGGGCGTCCTCTCTGGTGGAACCACCAGCACCAGCGTCTATGGCGATATCTCATGGTGGACCGGAACCGCGATCTACCGCAGCGAGATCGAATCCGCTGGTGGCACCTTTGTGACCGGCCTTGAAATCTTGCTCCCAGCAGGGACTCCGGATCTCATCTCCTCGAGTGGTGGAGACACCCTGAATGTTGAGATCGTGCCTTCTCCTGAGGACCCGGTCGTCCCCGGCAGCGGCACATTCCATGTCGATTCAGGATCAGGATTCCAAACGTTCCCACTCACCCAAGACTCCGCCACAAGCTTCACCGCCACGTTCCCTGCACCAGCGGACTGCCCAACAAACGTGGAGTACTTTATCTCGTTTGATCTCCAGTCCGGCACAACCGTGACGGCTCCATCCTCCGGCACGTTCACTTCATTGGCCGCGGATCAAATTGATCTGGATACCCTCTACGATTTCGAGACGTCAGTCGGATTTACCGCAGGCGCTCCGGGTGACGATGCGACCACAGGCGTCTGGGTCCGCGTGAACCCGAACGGCACGGATGCACAACCAGAGGATGACTTCTCCGCAGCGGGCACCATCGCTTGGGTCACCGGCCAAGGGTCCCCAGGCGGCACACTCGGTGAAAACGACATCGATGGCGGCACAACCTCGCTCGTGAGTAACCAGATTGATCTGAGCTCCACCGAGTCGGCATTCATCTCGTACGCCCGCTGGTACTCCAACAACACCGGCGCCGCACCAAACGCAGATGTGTTTGAGGTCTTTGTATCTGATGACGATGGTGCCAACTATGTCCTGGTAGAGACTGTCGGACCATCCGGCGCCGGCACCTCTGGTGGATGGATCCAGACCGGATTCAATGTCAGCGACTATGTCAGTTTGTCCAGCTCGATTCGCGTCATGTTTGTCGCGAGCGATCTGGGAGCAGGTTCAGTGGTCGAAGCTGCTATCGATGATGTTCGCATCCTCGGCGTTTCTTGCGGCCCAGACACCTGCATCGCGGACCTTAATATGGACGGCGACCTGAACTTCCTCGACGTTTCAGCATACCTCTCGCTGTTCTCAGCAGGAGACCTAGCCGCTGATCTGAACGATGACGGGTTCTTGAACTTCCTTGATGTGTCCGCGTACCTCAACGAGTTCGCCAACTGCCCGTAAGCAGTCAATCGCATCTCTAGCTATACAACAAACGCCCACGCAAGCCATGCGTGGGCGTTTTCTATTGGTCTAGTTGATTGATCCAAGTGGATTTGTATACACCAAGATCGATAAAAGCGGGTGATCGGGATCGAACCGACGACATTCAGCTTGGGAACAAAGGAAAACGCTGAATGTTGGCATGTCCCAATTGGTCCCAGGTCGTCCCAACTCGATCCGCGACAATGACTTGGGAGCGATCGCATGGCCCGAGGGCTCGATTGAGGGCTTTGTTGCGGGGTTCTGCACTACATCAGGATGTGAACGCGCCGTCAATGACAGTTTGGCAAGGCCGAACAACATACTGACGATGTCTCTGAGTTCATTTTGTACTACACAGTCGCCGAAATTGCACTTCAAGTGTGCAGTGAGTGTCCACCATGGGATCCGCGTTACTTCGCAGATGCTCATTGTGCTGGGGCGGCACACATCGTTTAAAATGCGTGATAGCAGATGATGTTTGTAGTACGCAATTTAAGAGCCTACGAAATTCACAGGGTTAACCAACGTTCATGGAAAGTCCGCCCGGTACTTCTACATCAACGCCCTTGTCGAACTCGTCGATATGGCACCAGCCTCGTTCGAGCAGTACCGGCACGCAGGGATCGATGACGCGATACAGGGCCTGAAGTCCATCGCGCCGCTTACCAACCACGCTGATCTCAGCAAGGCGTTGCAACTGATTCGAGATGGCCTGGACCCTCATCCCTGTTACGTCTGCGAGGTCACCCACACTGAGTTCATCGACCCGAATCAGGGCGTGGAGCAGACGGAGTCGGGTCGGATGGGCCAAGCTCTTGAAGAGGATGCTGACCCGCTCGGCTTCGAGAGCCCCGATGAGCGGGCGAGCGACCAGAGGCAGTTTCGGGCGGCAAGACTCCATGTGAGACTCCATGTGAGACTCCTTCAAATAAAATTCGAGTAGTTATGATCCTCGCTTGACTATTACACGATATGGTGTAATAGTCAAGGCGTCACCAAATCAAATCGATACACACGCCTGTGAAACACCACCCGACCATCTCGATTCTGCTCGCTCTTTGGTTTGGCTTGAGTGCCGGCTTTGGCCCGCGATTCCTCTGCATCTGTTCTGATGGGACAACGACCACTCAAATCGGCGAGCAGTTCTGCTGCGACGAGCCAGGTGGAGCCCCGTGCCCGACCTCCCCAGAGCGCAGCGATGACTTGGATTTCTGCGTCGTGTGCGTGGACGGTGGATGCCAGTCCACATTGGTGGAATCCGAGTCGATAGTCGCAGTTGATCGCCATGAGAAAGATACGGAAGAGGACTGGTCTCTTGACGGGCCAGGTGATCTCCTCTTACTGCGGATGGATACCCTTGCGACTCTATCGAGAGGTGCAACTCCCACTCCCCGACCTTCAGTGGTGTCGGATGTCAAGTCACCTGCTTCCCATCTTCGCACTGTGATTCTGCTCGTTTAGGACGACCTGGGATTCTGCGCAGTTCACATACTGCGATTGTTCTTCCCAGAGGCTCGGCGCGCCGGGCAATGTCTCTATCCGAGAGAAATCCATGAGATTAACTGAACCCAAATTGTTGTGTTGCCTGTGTGTGCTCGCACTGTTATGCGGTTGCTCGCCATCGCCGTTCGACTATGAGCCACCTGCCGCAAGGCCCCTTCTTCGAGAACTGCCTCGCTACAAAGCGCCGAAGAATCCTGATCAATTCAGACCAGGATCGGACGTGGTTGCTATCGGTGAGCAGTTGACCCTCCGTCATGCTCTCGCGGCTGCGCTTGTACACAATCCGCAGCTTCGATCATTCGCGTGGGAACCGCGGATTGCTGAGGCACGCCGCCTGCAAGCCGGGCTCTCGCCGAATCCCAACATCGGAATCGAGGTTGAGAACTTTGCGGGCTCTGGAACCATGAATGGCTTCGATTCTGCCGAGACCACCATTGCTTTTAGCCAGCTACTTGAGCTTGGCGGGAAGCGCGATCACAGAGTACGGGTAGCAGAGGGGCAGTGGATTGTTGCAGCTCTAGACTTCGAAGCACAGCGGCTGGCCGTGCTCACCGATACCGCGTCCCGCTTCGTGCGGGTGCTGGAGCTCCAGCAGCGTGTTGAGTTCGCCGTTCGCGCGCAAGCACTCGCAGAGGAGAACCGGCGCGTCATCGATCGGCGGGTGCAGGCTGGAGATGTTTCACCCATCGACGAGATCAAGGCCCGGCTCGAAAGCGAATCCACCCGCATCGCCGCAGATCGACTCAGCCGGGAACTTGAGGCCGCGAGGCGTGAACTCAGTGCGATGTGGGATGCAACCGACCCCGGCTTTGACACGGCCATCGGATCGCTGGATGACCTGATGCCTGTGCCGTTGCTCGATGCCCTGACGGATCTCGTTGAGCACCATCCGGAAGTTCAGCGTTGGATTGCAGAGACCGAGCGACGATCATCGGTGGTCGCTCTCGAACGGGCTCAAGCCGTCTCCGACGTGACGGCTGGTGCTGGCATTCGGTATGCCGAAGAGAGCGAAGATGTCGGTCTCGTCGTGGCCATGTCCGTGCCATTGGCAATCTTCGATCGCAATCAGGGAGGAATACTGGCCGCCCGGCTCCGAGCAGCACAAGCGATCGACGAGGGGCGGGCTTCCCGACGCGATTTGGCCACCCGACTTGTTCGGGCACACGCCCGATTGACCGCCGCGTATCACGAGGCCATGTCGATCGATGCCGCCCTACTCCCCGCGGCGAAGGACGCATACGACGCGACGCGTCGGGCCTACGACGAAGGCAAGCTCCCGTACCTCGATGTCCTCGATGCGCAGCGCACCCTTTTCGATACTGAAACCCAAAGGCTCGAAGCTCTCGCCGAATACCACGCCGCGAAGGTGCAGGTCGAGGGGCTCATCTCAGAGCCGCTGAATACACAATCGCTCCGCGAACATACTGATCACCTCAATCAAGGAGAAACACCGTGAGACCATCACACGGCATCATTACACTATTTTGCCTATTTACAACAGCATTCCTGCTAGGCGGGTGCGACCGGGGACAGGAAGCATCATCAACATCCGGCGGTGCGCACGCACCTGATGTGAATCAGGTTGCGCACTCTCACAAGAACGGCGAGACCTGCTTCGTGTGTGACGCCACGAAGCGCGACGCTGGCCGCCTGTGGTGCAGCGAGCACGCCCGGTACGAGGATCGTTGCTGGATATGCCAACCGCAGCTTGAAGACGCTTCTCGTGCGTATTGCGAGGAGCACCATCTCTACGAGGATGAATGCCACATCTGCGATCCCACACGCGGCACGAATGGAAGTGATACGAGTGAAGCGATGGGCGGACTGCACGGGCACGGTACCGACGAGGCGTGCTTCATCTGCGATGCTTCGAAGCGTGATGCTGGTCGCCTCTGGTGTGCTGAGCACGATCGCTATGAGGATCGGTGCTGGATCTGTCAGCCGCAGTTGGAAGATGCTACCCGTCCGTACTGCGATGAGCACGGGCTCTACGAAGATGAGTGTCATCTTTGCAATCCGTCACTCCACGACGATGCTGCTGCATCGCCAACGCAAACCGGGAGCGTTCCGGCTCTATTCTGCAACGAGCACGGGGTGCCTGAGCACGAATGCGGTATCTGCCAGCCTCAGCTCGCAGGTGCACTTGGAATCGGTGACTCGCTCCTCGTCAGGATGCCCTCGGCGAGATCTGCCGACTTAGCTGGCCTGACACTCGAACATCCCGGCCGGGGCACTTCTGCAGCGTCTATCGAGCTCCTTGGTGAAGTCCGCTACAACGGGAACAGATTGGCAAAGCTCACACCGTTGGCCCCCGGTGTGATCACTGATATCCGTGTCGATGTTGGCGACCAGGTTGAAGAAGGGCAAATTCTCGCGGTCATCAACTCCGTGGCGGTGGCACAAGCGAAGTCCGCGTACCTGTCCAAGATCGCAGAGGTCGAAGCGAGAACCACCGTGTTCGAGCGTGAGCAGAAGCTCGTCAACGAGAACATTGCTGCACGCCGGGACTTCCAGGATGCCCAGGCAGCGCTCAAGCTCGCTGAGCTGGAAGTGCGTCGCACGCATCAGCAGCTCATCAATCTCGGCTTCACTGAATCGGAAGTCGCGGATATTGCGGCGGAGCAGTCGTCATCCTCGGACCTTTACGTCAGGGCACCCTTCGCTGGCAGCGTCGTCGAGCGGACCGCGGTTCTTGGCGAGGCAGCGGATTCAGAGGGCTCGCTCTTCGAGATCGCTGATTTGTCGACGATGTGGATCGAGCTCGCGGTCCCGGAAGAGCAGGCGTTTCAGATCGAGCGCGGCGGGGAGATCGTCGCGAGCGTCCGGGCTCTGCCCGAGATGGAGATCCCCGGACAGATCACATGGATCAGCCCGCGTATCGATGAACGAACCCGGATGGTACGGGCCCGCGCGACGGTTCAGAATGATCGTGGCATCCTTCGCCATGGCATGTTCACTGAGGTCTCCGCAATGATCGGCGGCACCTCGAACTCGCTGCTTGTGCCGGGTGAAGCGGTACACGAGATCGATGGCACATCGTTCGTGTTTGTGAGGCAGGAACCGGATCTGTTCGCGGTTCGGCGTGTTGATGTCGGGCCGCGCACGGCTTCCGGCACGATCGCCATTCTGGCGGGCCTCACAGAGACTGAGTCCGTCGTGACCGGCGGCAGCTTCACGATGAAGACCGAGTTTCTCAAGTCTCGCCTAGGCGCGGGATGTGTTGACGATTAATCCGGAGTTGCCATGCTGACCCGCCTTATCGAAATTTCGCTCAAGAATAGAGTGCTCGTCATTCTGCTGTTTGCAATCGCGTGCGCTGCTGGTGTGTACCGGATGGTCCAGCTTCCTATCGATGCGTTTCCCGACACCACGCCGATCCAGGTGCAGATCAACACCGTGGCCCCCGCACTCAGCCCGGAAGAAATTGAGCAACAGATCACTCTTCCTGTCGAACTCTCGATCGGAGGGCTGCCCGGGCTTCAAAATGTACGCTCCGTCTCAAAGTTCGGTTTCTCGCAGGTCGTAGCGACGTTCGATGATGATATCCGGATCATCGACGCGAGGCAGTACATCACCGAACGGCTCTCGGCTGTTGAGCTTCCAGACGATGTCGGAAGGCCAGAGCTCGGTCCTATTGCAACAGGTCTCGGTGAGATATTTCACTACGTCATCCGGTCCGAGACCGGTGAACACTCCATCGAAGAACTCCGGACAATCCACGATTGGGTGATCAAGCCCGAGCTTCGGAAAATCCCGGGAGTTGCAGAGGTCAACTCGTGGGGCGGATTGGAGCGGCAATATCATGTCGTCGTCAAGCCGGAGGCCCTGATCAAGTTTGGCTACACACTAGATGATGTGCTTGAGGCATTGCAACGCAACAATGCCAATGTCGGCGGTGGCCAGATTGTCACCTCCGGTGAGGCGAGGGTGGTGCGAGGATTGGCTCGTGTCTCGACGATCGATGAGATCGAGAACATCGTCGTCGCATCCAGCGATGGCACGCCAGTACACATTCGAGATGTCGCAAACGTTGAAATCGGCAGCGAGATTCGCCGCGGCGCGGTTTCAGCGTACGGGGAAGGCGAGGTTGTCCTCGGTCTAGCCTTTATGCTGATGGGCGAGAACAGCCGTGTCGTGACCGAGGAACTACGCGAGCGTCTTGAGTCCCTCACACCCTCGCTGCCATCTGACGTTGTTGTGGATGTTGTTTACGATCGGACTCTGCTCGTCGAGCAGGTCATCAAGACGGTCGAGCACAACCTCGTGATCGGTGCCGTGCTGGTGATCGTTGTGTTGTTGATCATCTTGGGCAACATCCGCGCCGGCCTGCTTGTAGCGGTCGCCATCCCGATCTCAATGCTGTTCGCCGTGCAAGGCATGTACGAGTTCGCGATCGCCGCGAGTTTGCTCAGCCTCGGCGCGATCGACTTTGGCATCCTTGTCGACGGCTCAGTGGTCATGACGGAAGCCAATCTCCGTTCGCTGAAGGAACGCCAGCGAGAGCTCGGTCGGAAGCTCTCGCCTTCCGAGCGGCTCGAATCGATTGCGAAGTCCAGCGCACGCGTTGTACGTCCAATCGTGTTCGGGATGGGCATCATCACGCTCGTCTTTGCACCCGTACTGACGCTTGAGGGCATTGAGGGGAAGATGTTCCGGCCGATGGCGTGGACGTTCATCTTCGCGCTCCTGGGAGCCTTGCTGGTCGCGGTGTTCCTGTCACCGGTCTTGTCCTACTACTTCCTTCCGCGTCGCGCGAAACCCAAGGACGCCATTCTGCTACGCGGATTGGCCGGGGCATACGGCTGGGCTGTCGGAGGGGCGATTCGACTTCGGTGGGTTGTGATGCTGCTGGCGGTGGCTCTGCTTGGTGTCGCAGGCTACCGAAGCACGCAGATGGGCGGCGAGTTCATCCCGCGGCTGAGCGAGGGCTCGATGGTCGTGAACACCATCCGTCTGGCCGGAGTCTCGATCGATGAGTCCGTGCGGTACAACACGCGCATCGAGGAGGTCCTGCTCGATGAGTTCCCAGACGAGATCGAGCACATCTGGAGCCGCATCGGGACCGCCGAGGTGGCGACCGATCCGATGGGTATCGAGCTAACAGACATCTTTTTGACACTCAAGCCACGTGCTGAGTGGGCAAGAGCGGACACGCAGGCTGGTCTCGTGATCGAGATGGAGAAAACCATCTCGCAGTTCCCCGGCGTCAACATGGTGTTCACGCAGCCGATCGAGATGCGCATGAACGAGATGGTCTCGGGCATCCGATCAGATATCGGGATCAAAGTCTTCGGCGACGACTTCGACGAGCTGCTTCGGATCGCCGACGACGTTCAACGCGTGCTTCTGGACATACCAGGTGCGTCAGATATCTCGGTCGATCAGATCACGGGGCAACCGTCGCTGTCCATCTCCGTCGACCAATCCAGAGTTGCCCGTTACGGCGTCGCCGCCAGCGAGGTGTTGGACTTCGTTGAAGCGATCGGTGGGATCCGCGTGGGCGAGGTGTTCGAGGGCCAGCGTGTCTTCCCGCTTGTCGTCAGGCTGCCGTCAACGTTCAGAGAAGATGTTGCAACCGTGTCGTCGGTTCGCATCCCGACCGAGGGGGGCGTTGCGGTGCCACTCGCGTCCCTGGCCTCGGTCGATCTCTCGGAAGGATCGGCCACGATCAACCGCGAGTGGAGCAGAAGACTCATCCGCGTACAGTCGAACGTCAGCGGAAGAGACCCAGCGTCGTTTGTCAATGAAGCAAGGGCAGCCATCGATGCACGGGTCGCGTTGCCCGAGGGCTACGTGCTCGAATGGGGCGGGCAGTTTGAGAACTTGGAACGCGCCAGAACTCGCTTGATCATCGTCGTGCCTGCGGTCTTGCTCATGGTGTTCTTCCTGCTGTACTTCAGCCTGAAGAACCTACGGGATGTCGTCATCATTTATACTTGCATCCCGTTTGCAGCGGTCGGTGCGATCTTCGCGCTGTGGTGGCGGGACATCCCGTTTAGCGTCAGCGCCGCAGTCGGGTTCATCGCCCTGACGGGTATCGCCGTGCTCAACGGGCAGATCCTGATCACGGCGATTCGCGACGCTCTCGAAACAGGACAGCCGAAGCGGGAAGCGATCATCGCAGCGTCAAAGACGCGCCTCCAGCCGGTGCTGGCGACGGCGATCACAGATATCGCTGGGTTCATTCCAATGGCGATTGCTACTGGCGTTGGGAGCGAGATTCAGCGCCCACTCGCGACAGTAGTCATCGGCGGGATGGTCACATCGACGCTGCTGACGCTCTTCGTGCTTCCTGTCATAGGCTCTGTAGTTATGCGCAAATCGCTGCCTAGCACGGAAGAGACCGCACTACCATGATCGGATGCGACTGCGCAGATGATACCGCTAGACTTGAGCATCGAACACTGCTGACGTTGCTCGCGATCAACGGCGTCATGTTCCTCGCGGAGGCGGCCGTTGGGTGGATCGCGGAATCGACAGCGCTGCTGGCCGATTCACTCGATATGTTGGCCGATGCCACGGTCTACGGCTTAGCAATGTACGCCGTCCGTCGATCCAGCAAGGCCCAGCAGGCCGCTGCCAGCATCAGTGGTGTACTCCAGATTGCCCTAGGTATTGGCGTTCTTGCAGAAATCATGCGCCGTGCGATCTTTGGGAGTGAGCCAACCAGCCTGCTTATGGTCGGTACTGGCTGCATCGCTCTCGTCGCGAACCTCATCTGTCTCCGGCTCATCTCGAAGCATCGAGACGGTGGCGCACATATGCGTGCATCATGGATCTTCTCCAAGAACGACGTGATCGCCAACACAGGCGTCATTATCGCCGGAGTGCTCGTGGTGACGCTTGGTAGTAGAGTCCCCGATTTGGTAGTCGGTTCAATTGTCGCAGTAATTGTTGTACGCGGGGGTTTACAGATATGTAGGAATGCCCGCATCGAGTAAATCGCAAGAAAAATCCTAGGGAAGAAATATACTTGACGATATCGAAGTTGTCCCAAAGTGCCGTCATCATCTCTGGTCTGAATTTTGTTATTGGGTATGTTCATGCTCAAGCAACCCCATCGCTCTAGCCGAGGTATACTCGTATCGTGCATAACCGTTCGCTCTCCATTTTCTTGACTATGCTCATCGGCTTTCAGGCTATCTACGGAGGCCTGGGCGGTGCAGTCGTCTTATGCCTGGGTGGCGGCCACGAGCATCAGCCATCAGAGATGCTCGCATTGTGCGAGCTTGCTTGCGGGCATGCAGAAGGCTTGCCTGGCCCGGTGCCAGCTGATCAGCACGGCGAGGATTGTGCCTGTATTGATATCGAAATCGAGTTTGTCGAGCTTCTCAGCCTTCCGAGAGTAGAAATTGGTTCGATGCAGACGAATGCTGTTCATCCAACCCCAACTTGGATTGTCACTGAACTTGGGCACGGTCTGTCTTGGACCGGTCCACCGGGCATTCCGCAGTGGTTCGATCCAGGTGGTGCCCAGCGGCTTGCAATCGTATCAACTACTCGTTTGATTCTCTAAATCCTGTCTGAGTCCAAATCGTGCCCTGAGCAGCTCCAGCTGCATTGGGCGGTTTGTCGTTCACTCAGATAGGAAATTAAATTTATGGACATCTCAACAACCCCGCTCTTGAGGCGGGTGGCTTGGCCCGGCATCGCCGCGGCGGCGGCCGGTGGATTGCTCGGCGGCTGCCAAAGCTACGAGCGAGCACCGCTCGACCTCACATCACATCGAGACACAATTGAGAGACGGCTAGACGCCGCAGATTCGATCGACGCATTCCTCAACCGCCTGAACGAATCTGGTGGCGATACGCCAGATAACTTTGATCCAACCGATGGTTTGTCATCGGCGGAGGGTGAAGTCCTCGCGTTGTTCTACAACGCCGATCTCCGATTGGCAAGGCTTGCGGCAGGCGTTGCGCTCGCCGACTACGAAACCACGGGGCTATGGGAAGACCCAGAGTTCGGCTTCGACGGTGCTGAGATCTTGTCGCCTTCGGGGCCGTTCGAGTATGGCCTAGCACTCAGCTTCACAGTTCCGATATCCGGACGGTTGGGCGTGGCCAAAGATCGCGCCGGAGCTTCCTACGAGGCCGAGCTAAGGCGCATCGTGGACGCGGAGTGGACCATGCGTGCTCGTGTCAGATCGGCGTGGGCCGAGTGGACGGTAGCCGATGAACGCGTTCGTCTGCTGAGCGACGTAATCGGGCAGGTCGAGAGGATCGGATCCATCACCGACAGGCTCGAAGAGGCCGGCGAACTTACCCGTATCGAGGCCCGGCTCATACGTGCCGAACTCGTGCAGACTCGCGGCAGACTTGCTCAGGCTGAGTTTGCGGCGTCCCAAGCCCGAGTTGATCTGCTTGGGTTGCTTGGCTTACCGCCATCAATTGACATTGAGCTCATCCCCTCGCTCTCACCCAGCGAGTCAGTGTCGTTCACGGACGAGTTGCATCGGCTTATTGAGGCGAATACATCGCTCGCGGTGCGTCGTGCAGAGTACCAAACCGCAGAGGAAACACTCCGCCTGGAGATCCGCAAGCAGTACCCGGATATCACGATCGGCAGTGGATACGGCAGCGAAGACAACGACGACCGCCTTCTGCTTGGCTTATCACTTCCGATTCCGATTCTTAATGCAAACCGAGCTGGAATTGCTGAAGCGAGAGCACAGCGCGAAGTTGCTCGCGCCGCAGCGGAAATCACCTTCGAGCAACTCACACGTGAGCTTGCCACAACGAATGCAGCGATTATTGCAGCAGGCACCCAACTCGAAGCGTTCGAAACGCAGTTGGTCCCGATGCTTGAGGAACAGTCGAGGGAAGTTGAAAAGCTCATCGATTTCGGCGAAGTTGACACGCTGATTCTGCTGGAGACGGTATCGCGTCGCTTCGAGGTCAAGAGCCAGCTGCTTGATTTGCGCCTAGCCGAATTGAATGCTGAAATCGAGCGTATGAGACTGCTCGGGCCGGATCAGCCGAAACCTCCCGCGCCTATCGAGCCAGCGACCGAATATGACACGACAAAAACAAACACACCATACACCGCGGCGCGAGGCGACACGCCAGCCGAGGAGGCATCCCCATGAAATATTTGGAACAGACGAACGCGATCGTTCTAGCAGCACTTCTGCCGCTGACACTGACCGCCTGCACAGGGGCAACGGATCAACGACAGCTTCATGTGACCACAAACAGTCAAATTCCAGCAAACATTATTCCTAGCGATAGAGATACAGCCATGTCAATCACACTTCTCGGATTCGAAGGCTGCCCGCTCACACCACTCATGAAAGAGAGGCTCGAGCAGGCGATCAGAGTAGTCGGTCGAGACTTGGATCTTGTGCAGATCGATCAGCAGTCTTTGGATTCATCGGACCTCCGCCGCGGATATCCCGCTCCGACGGTTCTAGTGAATGAATCCGACCTGTTCGGCACGGAAGCACCGAAGACTCCTTCGATGGGCTGCCGTATGTATGAAGGACCCGATGGCGTGCCTTCGGTGAGTGATCTCGTCGATCGCCTCCAAGAAGCATTCGCGCAGGTCGCGGATGGTGAAGGGGGTGAGGGATGATCCGGACTATGATCGCTTTAGTAGTGTTCTCGATCGCCGCCTTGTTCCTCGTGTCCTGCGATCGATCAGAATCCATCGAGCAAAGAGTTGTCGAGCACGGCGAGGACGACGGGCACGACCACTCGTCAGAAACCGAGGCCATGGCAACCGGTACCGACCGCGTCGCTATTCCTTCCGCAGTACGGTCGAATCTTGGTATCAGCTTTGTCAAGGTCGAACGTCGGCGGATCGAGCAGACCCTCCGCGTGCCAGGGCGTTTCGAGTATCTGCCTACAGCGCGCCGAGAGTACCGCACAGCTATCCCGGGCCGCGTCGAACTGCTCGCAGAGCAGTTCCAACGAGTGGAAGCTGGGGATGTACTCTACCGCATCGACTCTCCATCGTGGCGCGATATGCAGCAGCAACTCGCCGATGCGGAAGCACAAATCCAGAGGTTTGGTGCGCGGCTCGAAACATTTGAGCCGCTCCTTGCGGCACACGAACAGCACGAAGAGAGTCTCCATGAGAGTGTTGCTGTATGGAACGAGCGTGTCGACCAGCTAAGAAGCGTGCGCGAGATGGGTGGCGGCCGTATAGACGAACTCGCCCAGGCGAGAGCGGCGGTCGCGAGCAACAGGGCAGAGCTTGCAAGCGTGCAGGAGAAGAAAGCTGAACTGCACGCCAATCGTCAGCAAACCGAGGCGGATCTTCGGGCTTCAGCGGCTCGACTGAACTACCTGCTGGATTCGGCATCAGCAATCGTCTCGCTCGATCGAGAGCAACTTGCTTCCACAGTCGAAACAGACCACGGGACTGAACCCAGGTGGGCTGCAGTTAACACGATTGAGGTCGTCGCGACCGAGGCGGGTGTCGTGGAGGCGTTGGGCCTGACAAACGGATCATGGGCCGATGAGAAAACGCCTGTGATGACGGTGGTGCAGCCTGACCGGCTCCGTTTCCGGGCATCTGGTCTACAGAGTGATCTTGGCGTGCTCAAGGACGGCCTGCTCGCTCGGATCGTTCCCCCGACGCCTACCGCCGTTGGTCGAGCAGTGCCGTTGCAAGACACGATGAATGGCGCGCTCACCCTCGGGCTTGCCGGTGATCCCAACGATCGCACGCTTGAGCTCTTCGTTGTCCCCGACGAACTCAGTTCTTGGGCACGCCCGGGCGTCTCGGCTCAGCTTGAGATTGTGACCGATGCCACGGCCTCTCCCGAGGTTTCAATTCCACTTGCTGCCGTACAGCGTGATGGTCTCTCACCAGTGATCTTCCGTCGGGCTCCCGACAATCCCAATGAAGCGATTCGCATGGAAGCGGACCTCGGTAAAGATGACGGCCGGTGGGTCGTGCTGCTCAGCGGGGTTCGTGACGGCGACGAGGTAGTCCTTGACGGGGCTTTCCAACTTATGCTCGCGACCAGCGGATCGATCCAGAAGGGTGGCCACTTCCACTCCGACGGCACCTTCCACGAAGGGGAGGATTAAGTCATGTTGAAAGCAGTCATCCGATTCTCGCTCCAGTACTCATCGCTTGTTCTCATCGCTGCCGTTATGGTTGTCGGGTACGCCGGCTACCGGCTCCCGCGTATGAGCGTGGATGTATTCCCGGAGCTCAATGCACCAACCGTGACCATCATGGCCGAGTCAGGCGGGCTCGCCGCCGACGAGGTCGAGCAGTATGTTACTTTTCCCATTGAGTCTGCTGTTAATGGCATGACAGGTGTCAGACGTGTCCGCAGCGCCAGCGCCATCGGCCTCGGCATCGTGTGGGTTGATTTGGACTGGGGGACCGATCTATACGACGCACGGCAACTCGTGGCAGAGCGGCTCGTTACCGCAAGAGAAAACCTCCCCGACGAGGTTGAGCCGTTCATAACCCCGATTACATCAATCGCCGGCGAGATCATGCTCGTCTCACTCTCTTCTCCAGATGGATCCGTCGATCCGATGGAACTCCGATCCTATGCCGACTTTGATCTTCGAAACAAGATTCTCTCAGTACCCGGTGTAGCCCAAGCGGTCGCAATCGGTGGCGAGTTACCGGAGTATCAGGTCAATGTCAACCAAGAGCGACTACTACTCTACGACCTCACAATCACTGATGTGGTTGAAGCCGCAGGCGGGGCGCATAGTACCGCAAGCGGCGGCTATCTCGTCAATGTCGATAATTTCGAGATTCCGATTCGTCAGCAGAGCCGAGTGACGGGGTCGGAAGACATCGCCAACTCGGTCATCAAGTACCACGAAGGTGTAGCCGTAACGATTGGGCAGGTTGCCGATGTTCGTCTGGGTCCGGCGCTCAAACGAGGCACTGCCTCAGAAGGTGGCAATCCGGCAGTCATCTTGTCGATCCAGAAATCGCCCGGCACCAACACCCTCGCCCTTACCGACAACCTCGATGCGCTCTTTGATCAAATAGAGCCAACGCTCCCTGCGGGCATTGTACTGAATCGAGACGTGGTTCGGCAGTCGCATTTCATCGATCGCGCGGTCCATAACGTGACCAAAGTGCTAGGCGAAGCCATCCTCATCGTTTTGGTCGTGCTTGTGCTGTTCCTAATGAATCTACGAACGACGCTCATAACGCTCACGGCTATTCCAATTTCGCTCGCTGTCGGTCTGCTGATGATGGATGCGATGAAGCTTGGGCTCAATGTAATGACTCTCGGTGGCTTGACTGTCGCGATTGGTGTTCTGGTCGATGACGCGATCATTGATGTAGAGAATGTCTTTCGACGCCTCAAACAGAACCGTGCGATGGTTGAATCCGATCGTCGCCCATTTACAGAGGTGATTTTTGACGCCAGTAATGAGATCAGACCCGCGATGGTTTTTGCGACAGTGATCATTGTGATGGTCTTTCTGCCGCTCCTGTTTCTTCAGGGGCTCGAGGGGCGATTCTTTCAGCCGCTCGCGCTGACTTACATGATTTCTATCCTCGCGTCCCTTGTGGTCGCCCTCACGGTCGTCCCGGCGATGTGCCGCTTCCTGCTCAAGGGTAAGCTCGGCGGGACACACGAAGATCGTGACGGTTTTCTCGTGCGTGTACTCAAGCGTGGGTATGAGCCGGCTCTTCGATCCGCGATCCAGTTCCGAGCATGGGTACTGGGAGCTGCGGGCCTGGTCACCGCCGCAGCGTTGCTTCTGGCGAGCACATTCGGCACATCATTTTTGCCCTCCTTCAACGAAGGGACTTTTACCGTGTTTCTCCTCGCGCCTCCCGGTACATCGATTGTCGAAAGCGACCGGCTCGCGACCGAGGTGGAGAAGCAGCTCGTCGAGATCGATGGTGTTCGGTCGGTGTCACGCCGCACTGGACGAGCCGAGCGTGATGAACACGCCGAACCGGTCAGTAACTCGGAGGTCGAGGTCACGGTCGATGCAGGGCGTTCACGAGTAGAGGTGCGTGATGAGATCGACCGCATTCTCGCATCAATCCCAGGCATCACGACCATGGTCGGCCAACCGATCGAGCACCGCCTGAGCCATGTCCTCTCGGGAACTCCCGCCGCCGTCGCGATCAATGTATTCGGCGAGGATCTATCAGAGCTTCGTCGTGTCGCCAAAGCCATCGAAGGCGAGTTACAATCGCTCCCGGGTGCCAGGGATGTGAATGCCAATCGTGAAGTCATGATTACTTCGCTCCCGATCCGCTACCGTCACGCAGAGTTAGCTGCAGTCGGTCTTAGCCCGGCGGATGCCGCCGAGCAGGTCCGTGAAGCGATCTACGGAGAGGTAGTCGACACGGTCAATCAGGGCGTTCGCCAGTATGACATTGTTGTTCGTCTCACTGCCGCCGATCGAGAATCGGTGCGGCAGGTGCGTGATCTACTACTTCGCGGACGCGGCGGCGCGACCGTGCGTCTAAGTGATGTCGCCGACATCGGACCCGAGCGATCGAGTAATTTAATCACCCGCGAGAACGCCCAACGGAAGGCGGTCATTTCCCTCAATGTCGCTGAAGGGTCGAACCTCGGCGATCTCGTCGCTCAAGTGCAGGAACGCGTCGATCCAATCGTTCAAGAAGCCGGGATGACAGTTTCGTACGGCGGACAATTCGAGGCGCAGCAGTCCGCATCACGTACGATCCTCGTCGCTGGTGTGGCCGTCGCACTCATCATGCTCATGCTCCTCCAAATCTCTACAGGCTCGATGCGCGCCGCTGTCCTCGTCATGCTCAACATGCCGCTCGCGCTCATTGGCGGTATCGCAGCGATCTATCTGACCGAGGGCGGCGGAGCGATCAGCAATACGCTTGCACTCATCGGATTTGGCAGCGCGTATGTTCCACCGGTGATCTCGATCGCAAGTCTCGTGGGATTCATCACACTGTTTGGGATTGCGGTGCGTAACGGCATCCTGCTTATCAATCACTACAACCATCTCATGGAGGCCGAGGATGTGCCGATGGGTGAAGCGATCGTTCAAGGGTCGATGGAGCGGCTTGTGCCAATCCTGATGACTGCGATCTCTGCTGCTCTCGGGCTGGTTCCGCTCGCACTCGCCGCTGGCGAGCCTGGTAGCGAGCTGCTTGCGCCGCTGGCCATCGTCACGCTCGGGGGACTGCTGACCTCGACGTTCTTAAACCTCATCGTCGTCCCCGCCGGCTACTCGCTTGTGTTCGGGCACAACCCAGAACCGCGACAGCGAACTTCGCCGTCGCTTCGTTCCCGTCTAGCCGGCAAGCTCCGCCGGAAGCAGTCCACTTAAAACCCACTCAATTTTCAGGAAAACTGACATGAACAATCTCACTAAACTGCTCCTCGCTTCCACAATCACCGGCATGCTCTTTCTCGGTGGGTGTAGCAACGAATCGGAAGCACCTGACACAGATTCCCACTTGGATCACGACAACCACGAGGGTCACGACCACGGCGATGACGGACACGAAGACCACAACCACGCTGAAGAGGAGCAGGATGATCATGGTTCTGAATACGACCTCGGCTCTGTGACGATCGCCGGTACCACACTCAGCGTCAAGATGGGTGAAGATATCGAGCCAGGGGCAGTCATGCATCTCGATATCGAAACCACCGCGGGCCCTGAGCCGGTTGCAATCCGAGTCTGGATCGGAGACCAGGCAGCAACTGGAACACTGAAGAGCAAGGCAATGTGGAACAGTGTGGACTACCACGCAGAAGTCGAAGTTTCTTCTGAACTCAGACCAGGTCTTTCACTTTGGATTGAGATCGAAACGGCGGGTGGCGAACGTGCATCAGGAGCCATCCCGATCAACGGCTGAGCGACATATCTGCCCCGACCAAAGGAAGGCAAGAGGCTTGCAGAGTGCACTACATTTGGGTCGAATCTGCACTACATAGGACATTTTGTAGTGCGAACGGAAGTAGTGCAAAAGAAATAATCTCGCATAAACACCTGTTTTTGCGAGACTTAAGAAAGCGGGTGATCGGGATCGAACCGACGACATTCAGCTTGGGAAGCTGACGTTCTACCACTGAACTACACCCGCATACTCGCTCGCAATCCGGCCCTCAAAATCGTCAAGAGCTTGGATCAATGCGAATAGCTGAAAGGTATTCTACTCCGAATCAACCACAAGAACCAATCCCCAGATTCCAATCAACCCGGCTTGGAATGATCACTTGGTCTTCTCGAGTGCCGCCAAGGCTTTGAGGCGTGCCTTGGAGTGGTCGACGATCGGGTGGGGATAGTCGTCCCCAAGGGTCACACCAGCTTCGAGCAGAGTCAGCGGCGGGGCTTCCCATGGACTGTGAATGATCGAGTCTGGGAGCTTGGCGAGTTCGGGAACCCATCGGCGGACATACTCGCCTTTGGGGTCAAACTTCTCGCCCTGACTCACTGGGTTGAACACCCGAAAGTACGGGGCGGCGTCCGCGCCGCAACCAGCGGTCCATTGCCAGCCGAGGATGTTGTTCGCGAGGTCTGCGTCTACCAGTGTGTCCCAGAACCACTCCGCTCCGGATTCCCAGGAGATCAACAGATCCTTGCAGAGGAACGAAGCGACGATCATCCGCGCCCGGTTGGGCATCCAGCCTTCGGCCCACAGGTTTCGCATCGCGGCATCCACGATCGGATACCCCGTCATGCCTTGTTTCCACTTCGTGAAGTGCTCGTCATTGGTGACCCAGGGGAACTTCTCGAACTGACTCCGGAATGGCGCATCAACCGTATACGGGAAGTGATTGAGCAGATGGATCGCAAAGTCGTGCCAGCCCAGCTGTCTGAGGTACGCCGAGACACCGGCGTTCTTCTCCCAGTCGCCACTCCCTGTGAGCGTGTGCCACATCCGTCGAACCGAGAGCTCTCCGAAATGGATACACGGCGAAAGCTGGGACCATCCCTGTGTGCTCAGCTGGTTTCGGGTCTGGTCGTATTCATCGACCATGTCATCGATAAAGCTCTGGAATGACTCCTGTGCATTGTGCTCCCCCGGCTCCCAGCGTTCCCGGAATCCCGCAGCCCAATCCACGCGGTGCAAGAGTTTCAACGAATCAATATCGAGCGTGCGAGGTGCTTTCGCAGGGGATTGTAAAGACTCTGGAGACGGAATCGGATCATCCACCTGGATCGTGACCGCACGATTCCAGAACGGCGTGAACACCTGATACGGCTTCGCGGCTCCCGTCAAGACCGTACCAACCGGCCAAAGGACGTCAGCAGAAAAACGAACCAGCTCAATCCCCGCCTCTTCGAGCTCGATCTCGAGCTGGTCATCAAACTCTTGCGTCGCCGGGTCGGTCGATTCATGGAGCGCAACCTGATCCGCGCCGCACTCCTTGCACAGCTTGATGAGCTCACGCACAGGATCCCCGCCCCGCAGCACCAGCGGCGACCCGAGTTCCTTGAGTGACTCTGAGAGCGCAAGCAACGAGTGATGCAGCCACCACTTCGAGGCACCGCCCATCTGGAATGTCTGGAGTTGGAGCGATCCTGATTCTTGGTGGTCTTCAGCGATATACGCCGGCACGACTCGGCCGCGCTGAGCCGCGTAATCTAATGCGAGGTGGTCGTCCGTTCTCAGATCGAGTCGGTACCAGACGATCGTAGTGGGGGAGGAGTCCGCTGGAGTTGGCATGCCCAATCGTAGCGGGATTGCTGAGGAAACGGGACCAACTCCGTTTCATGGTCAAGATCGAATCGGCAGTCGTCTAAGTTTCCTGATATGCATTCAAGTTCCCAGACGCACTATCGATAGAGGGATCAAACTCAGTCACCGAATCGTCCGGAATCCTAGAATCGGCCCCAACAATCGCGTGAACGCGGAATCCATCGATTGGGGAAGCTAAAATACCCTTCAACTCGATTCTCTGGGAGCAAGCAGGCCCCGCATGAATCATGACCCAGTGAGGCACAGATGCCAACTGACCAAATGACCTCCACCAAAGAACCCACCACCCTCGAATCCGTCGTCATCCGCTTCTGCGGCGATTCCGGCGATGGGATGCAACTCACGGGCGGTCAGTTCACCGAAACCTCCGCACTCTTCGGGAACGACTTCGCCACCTTCCCAGACTTCCCGGCAGAGATCCGTGCCCCCAAAGGCACCACCTTCGGCGTCTCCGGATTCCAGCTCCAGTTCTCAAGCGAAGACATCTTCACCCCCGGCGATCGCGTCAACGCGATGGTCGCGATGAATCCCGCGGGACTCAAGGTCAATATCGACGACGTCGAGCCGGGAGGGATCATCATCGTCAACGAGGATGAGTTCACCAAGGGCAACCTCTCCAAATGCGGCTACCCCGCTGGATACAACCCACTCGAAGACGAGGTCATCAACGCGAAGTTCAACCTCGTCAAAGTCCCGATGTCCCGCCTCACCAAGGAATCACTCGCCGACTCCGGGATGGGCGCCAAGGACATCAACCGCTGCCGGAACATGTTCGCCCTCGGCATCGTGTACTGGCTCTACGAGCGCCCCATCGACCAGACCGTCAACTACCTCAACACCAAGTTCGCGGTCAAGAAGAAGCAGCCCCAGATCGCAGAGATCAATATCCAGGCGCTCAAAGCGGGGTACTACTTCGGAGAAACCGCGGAGGTCTTCCCAGCTCGCTACCGCGTACCTCCAGCGAAGCAAACGCCCGGCCTCTACCGCCAGATCAGCGGAAACGAAGCCACCGTCCTCGGTCTCGTCACCGCGGCACAGAAAGCCAGCAAGTCCATCGTCTACGCGAGCTACCCCATCACCCCCGCGTCCAACGTGATCCAGGGACTGTCGAACCTCAAGCGGTTCGGCATCAAGACCATCCAGTCTGAAGACGAGATCGCCGCGATCTGTACCGCGATCGGCGCGAGCTTTGCCGGTGACATCGGCGTCACCGGAACCTCCGGCCCTGGACTGGCGCTCAAGGGCGAAGCGATGGGACTCGCACTGATGCTCGAACTCCCGCTCGTCATCGTCGATGTCCAACGAGCCGGACCAGCGACTGGTCTTCCAACGAAGACCGAGCAAGCGGACCTGCTCCAAGCGATGTTCGGACGTCACTGCGAGAGCCCGCTCATCATCGTCGCGCCACGCAGCCCCTCGGACTGTTTCAACATGGCGATCGAAGCGGTGCGCCTATCCGTCAAATACATGTGCCCCGTGATCTACCTCTCCGATGGATACATCGCCAACGGCGCGGAGCCCTGGAAGGTGCCGGATGTCGAGCAGATCCCGGAGATCACGATCACGCATCCGATACAAAGTGACATCGGCGAAGACGGCTTCCGTCCTTACGAGCGTGATCCGCAAACGCTCGCTCGCAGATGGGCGATCCCCGGAACCCCTGGACTCGAGCACCGCGTTGGGAGTCTGGAAAAAGAAGACGAGACCGGGAATGTCTCCTACGACCCCGACAACCACGACAAGATGGTCCGATTGCGAGCGGAGAAGGTCGCGCGTGCCGCGGATTCCATCCCGCCCCTTGAAGTCAACGGCGACCCATCGGGGGATGTCCTTGTCCTTGGATGGGGTGGTACATTCGGATCGATCACGACCGCCGTGCATCAGCTCCGCGCCAAGGGACACAAGATCAGCTCGGCGCACCTCCAGTACCTCAACCCATTCCCATCGAACACCGAAGAGGTCCTCAGGTCGTTCAAGAAAGTCATTGTTCCTGAGATTAACCTTGGACAACTCAGCTTCCTGATCCGCGCGAAGTTCCTCATCGAAACCCACGGCATCAACATCGTCAAAGGTCAACCCTTCAAGGTCGAAACACTCGCCGAGCGCATTGCGGAGGTGATCGAGTCATGAGCACCATCGAATCCAAAAACACCACGCTCCCGATCTACACCGCGAAGGACTTCACGACCGACCAGGACGTCCGCTGGTGTCCCGGATGTGGCGACTACGCAGCACTCGCAGCGGTCCGCAAAGCACTCCCCGATGTCAATACACGCAAAGAAAACTTCGTTTTTGTCTCAGGCATCGGATGCGCCGCTCGTTTCCCGTACTACGTCGACACCTACGGCATGCACTCAATCCACGGTCGAGCACTCGCCGTCGCAACCGGAGTCAAGTGCGCGAATCCCGACCTTGAGGTCTGCGTGGTCTCCGGAGATGGGGACCTGCTCTCCATCGGCGGCAACCACACCATCCACACGATGCGCCGCAACGTCGACATCACCATCATGCTCCTCAACAACAAGATCTACGGCCTCACCAAGGGGCAGTACTCCCCAACCAGCGAGCAGGGCAAAGTCTCACCAACCTCCCCCGCGGGATCGATCGACTTCCCGGTCAATCCGATCGCGATCGCGGTTGCGTCCGGATGCACCTTCATCGCTCGCAGCATCGACGTCGACATGAAGGGCATGGACGAGATCTACAAGCGAGGCATCGCGCACAAGGGGACTTCGTTTATCGAGGTTTACCAGGACTGCAACATCTTCAACCACAAGGCGTGGTTCTACGCGTCTCAGAAGGACACGATGCCGGAGAACACCATCAAGGTCGAGCACGGGAAGCCGTTGATCTTTGGTGCAGATGGAAACAAGGGCATCCGTCTCAACAATGGTCAGCCCGAGATGGTCGTCATCGGAGAGAACGGCATCACCGAAGCCGACCTCCTCATCCATGACGAAACCAACATGTACCTCGCGCACATCTATTCCCAGATGGCGTACCCAGAGTTCCCCGAACCGATCGGAGTACTCCACGCGGACCCGAGCAAGCCCACCTACAACGAGTTGCTTCACCAGCAACTCGATGAAGCCAAAGCCAAAGCGAAGCCCAAGCAGCTCGATCTGCAGGCACTGGTCACCGGGAACGAGTCGTGGGTCGTTGAATCCCCAGCATAAATCGCTCAGCGAACCAGTACACGCGAAGTCGATGAGGGAAGCACTACCACTCCCTCACGGTTCGGTTGGATCACCTTTCCATCAGCTTCAATAGTGATGTCGTCATGTCCCATCAATCGAGCGAAATCGACTCGATACCCATCGGTTGGCATCGGTCCCTTTTCGATCGTCAGCAGCAGCGAGCCGTCCGAAAGCTGCAGGGTATAACTCAGCTTGCCGAACCGAGTCACTAACCCTCGAACACCAATAGGTCCCGGCTCATTGAGCCACTCCATCGGTATCCCTGATCCGAGAACGAGCGTATCGCCCTCCACGTACGCGAGCATTGATATGATCGAGAGGATCGCTCCCGATCCAACCCAAGTGTGAGGCATGTCCCCAACAAAACGCGCCGGCGCACGATCCCGGTACGCGATCTCGCCCCATTGCGCCCAGCCGATCGGGTCACGCAGACTCAGCAGCCAATCCATGTACTCGTGCGCCCGATCGACCCAGCCTAGACGGATAAACGTCCCGACCGTCCGGACCTCATACGGCGTCATCCCATCCCAGACACCACCGTTGATGCGATGTTCCGTCGCATCCCACGCACGCTCGAAGGTTGATTGAAGCAGCTTGTGATCGAGCACCTCCGCCGCTTGCGTGGGGTAGTACGCGATCGCTGTCGAGGTCGCATCGAAGTCTCCGAGTTCGACACAGCCGGGGACATAGTCGATCTCGTGGTGTGCCGAGGCGTGTTGGACTGATTGGGCAAGCGACTCGCCGAATGCCTGAGCGAGTGATTCAAACCATATGTGATCATCAACCTCGCCGAGCAGTTCGGCCAACTCCACGGCATCCCAAAGCCCCCGATAGATCCAGAAATCATCCCAGTACGAGTGCATCGGTTTCTCAGAATACCCCTCATGGCTGATCGATTCGGGCATGAGTCCGGCGCACGCGCGGAGGATCGGGTCGTGCGACTGCGTGTACTCATCGGTTAGTCTGGAGTTCCGCATCGCTTCGATGTACTCGATAGTCATTCGGACATTGGGATACAGCCGTCGAGCGAAGGCTTCATCGAACTCGCCGTTGATGATCGAGCTGTTGCGGATCGCGAACAGGAACTCTCCGGGCGCGTCGTTCTCATCCACCGGATCAGGACCCCGGAAGTCCACCACACATGGGATCTTACCGTTGTCGTACTGATAGGCACTGTACCAGTCGATGAACCTGCGTGCTTCTTTTTGATGATCGAGCGCGATCAGAGCCGCGGAGGTCATCGCCCCATCGCGGATCCACGATCGTTCATACGATCGCGATCCAGGACGGATGCCCTCGCCGTCCGCGTTGATCAAGATGTACGCAAGATTCGCACGGATCGTATCTTCCAGCTCCTGTGCTTGCGATGGCAGAATGAAGTCTGTCCGATTCAGGATACTCACCCAACGTTCCCGCTCACGCTCTTGGACTATGTCGAATCCATCCAACGCATGAGGAACTTCCCTACGAGCACTCATCGGCAGAGCGACATCAACGAAATGCGACTCGCCGGGATCAAGGAACAGGTGATAGAGCAATGCCCCCGATGGGTATGCGTTGTTTGCCTGAGCACGCTCATTGGAATGAAACACTCGTTCGACAATGCGGCCGATGATCGTCGCGCTGCTGGCATCAGCCGCGACCACGGCATCGGCCTTGCGATCGGACACCGCAAAGACCTGATCATCCACCAGAATCTGTTTGGGAGAGGCAATCACTGATCCCGCTTGTGACACACCACCGATGGTATTAAGAAACTGAGCCGCCGGGAGCACCTGGAATGGACGCGCGGCCAGCGCGAGGGTGACCTCCTTCTTCGAATCACCAGTATTCTTGAGTTGGTATCGTGCGTGGACCCGCTCCCCGTCATCATCGTGTGTTGCGACGGCGGTGATCTCCATCTCGAGCCCATCAAGGACCCATTGCACCGACGGGATCGGCAGTGAACCCTCCGCAAGCGTTTGATCGATCTCTGCATCCGCCCACGTGAACACCTCGTCCTCAACGACCACAAACGGCTCGAGCGAGTATCCACTCTTGCGAGGTTCTATCGCTCCTGTCGCTGACACCAGCGCCTCGTTATCGTGATCGGGAAGACCAACCACAGTCCAAGCCAGCAACTCCTCAAAGTACAACGGATACGCGCCTCGAATCGCATCACGAGCGAGCTGCGTGAAGTACTGATTCGCGTCCTGATACGTTTCCACAGGCGCGAACACGATGCGATCCAGCGCTGCTCGTCTATCGACGACCTGCACTCGGACGAATCGCGCCTCAGACTCAGGCGTAAACAGCCGGTCACGCCCGCCGTCTGAGTTCAATGCGGTGGCAAGCTCGACATAATCATGACCATCAACCGAAGTCAACACGCGGTACTCCTGCGGAACACCATCCTCTTCCCACACAAGCTCGATCCCGCTGAACTCGACCAGATCAACGAACTCAAGGTTGAGTTCTTCGCCTTGCTTGCCTTTCCATTTGACTGAACCATCAGCAGCTACATGCGAGAGCGGACTGCGCCCGCCGGACATGATCTTTGGTTCAATAGGTTTGGGCTCAATCGCCGGCAATCGCTCATAGGTCAGATTATCGATCCAGACACTCCCCTTCCCGCCTTGGCTCGCGGTGACCGCGATCTCAATCCTCCCCACACGCGACAAGGGCACGTTGTGATCAGGTCCCCACGCGAACGAAAGATGGCGGCGCCGCATGGACATCTGTGTCCACTCGGTCGGGAACTCCATGTCTCGCTCAACACTCCACCACACGTTCTCCCCGGCTTCATCGATGATCTTGAACTCGATCGTGTTCGGGAGTCCGCTGCCGCGGAACTTGTAACCAAACCGGTAGTTTGGATCAAGCGGGAGATCAACTTCCAGAGCAGCTACGCAGTATCCGGATCCCGCTGAAAAATCGTAATCGAGTCGCAGAGCGTCGTCGGATTCGACAATCTCACCCTTGACTCCATCAGCGGCGATCAGCGTCCAGCCGGAAGTGTTCTCGAACGAATCAAGCACCTGAGTCTGACCGTAGCTGAGCGTGCTCATGAGCACACAGCTAATCATAGAAACCAATCGAGCAAAATCTTGATGCAGAGATACCACCAATGCTGACAAACGTGTCATGTCTACGCACTCTCCAATGAGTTACGGGCATCCAAACGAATACCGCTCCAGAAACTTTGATATATCCAAGAAGTTCAGTTGCCCAAACGGCGCGGCGATATCCGCGGCTGAATCCCCAGATGCGTACGCATCTAAGAACGCCGAAATATCGAGAAAGTTGAGCGAACCCTGAGGCTCTGCAAGATCAGCCGGACACTCGGGCTGGTATGCGGTTGCGAGCACCGCTGATGCTGTTCCAGGTATGATGAGTTCCGCTAGCCCCAGCGCCCCGATGACCACATCCGGAAGACCAGCATCCGGCGTCACATAGCCGTGATCGACATCAGACTTGCGATACAGAATTGAAGCACCCGTAGCGAACTCCTGACGAGCGTCATGTCGATACGCGTGATACGCACCAACACTCGCGGCGGTATCTCCCAGCGACGAATACGCCATGAGTGATGGGAACGTCGTCACATCTCCCGGATGATCGGACAACGAGTCGGCGTGGTACCCGCCCCAGTCCGATCGCGTCGTCCCGGCACTGAACACCGTCATATACCGGGGCGCGTTGTCATCGGTCCACGCGCCGTGCGAAGCGAGCTCGTTGCGAATATGTGATTCCCAAGCGGGATTAGATCGGAAACCGGACTGAGCGATCCACGGATACAACGATACAAACGCCGGCAGGTGATTCCCGGGCCAGTTCGAGGTCACAGGCAATCCCGCCACATACTCCGACTGAGGGAGCACCGAACGATCGAGCCAATACTCAAGCGCCGCATCACCCTGCCCATACATAGCCGCTTGCTCGATAAACATCACCCCTTCATGGAACGGCCCGCTCGCTGTACCAAAGTCAGGTCCTCCAGAAGAGATCGCGCGGAAGTACATCGCGTTTGAGCCGGGCTGTATGTAGCTCTCCCAATCGTCCACCCGATTGATGATCTCGTCGGCATACTCAACGATCGACGGATCATCCGAATAGAAACGACGCGCCCGATCCGCAGACATCACCATCAGCATCGTGCTCAGCGTCGCGTACTCGGTGCTCCAGCCCGGATTCGCGTTCCCTGTAAAGGGGTCGTACCAATGCCGCATGATCCCATCGGTCGTAAGCTGCGGCGAAATCCCATCGGGCATCATCCCCGAGTACCGCTGGAGTATCGTCCGCACAAGATCTTTTGAGCCTTGGTCTCCTGCGATGAAGTCCTTCGCGATGTGGAGCATCACGACCCAAGCCGCCCCGTCGGGGGTTGGAGGATGGAAACGGGTCGATCCCGCTTGCACATCTGCATCGGTCACCCATCCCGCGGGTTCGCCATCGGGCGCGACCAATCCCTGTGCAAACATCACGACCTGATCAAACTCGTCACGCACCCACGACTCGTAATCCAGTCGATCGTCATCGCTCTCGGCAAGGAGCACTGGTCCTGTCTCACTCGCAATGAGGAATCGCCCGCATGCCGTGCTCGCAATCTCATGCAGATCCTCCTCGGAAACTACATGCTCCATCGGAGAGTAGGGGAGCAGCCCCGTTGCTTGGAACCGAGGCACTTGGAGCACGCGTGCCTCTTCGCCAGTATCAGCGCCCTCGACAACGTACACACCCTCATGCCATGCCTGCCCGTAGTGAGAGGAGTACGCAACACCACGCCCGCGAGTGACCGGGCCGACTTGCTCAGCAACCGCGAATGGTTGCGCCAGATCAACCCGGTACAGCATCGAATCGCTCACCACAAAGAGCAAACCCAGCGAACGCGACACGCACATCCCATGCGCCACATCACTCCCAGGCAAGGACCACTCATATTCGAGCGATCCGTTCACGTCGTTCCGCTGCGCCGAGTAAACGCGTATGCCTCCGCCCTGCGTCGAAACCCAGAGCTGCCCTTTGTAGTGAATCACAGCAGGCGTCTGACCAGTTCCGTCCCCAATCTCAGCTCTTGTGAATCGGGTCAACTCGTCGGTCGTCGTGTCGTACCGGAGCACCGCGTCGGATCCCAATCCATCTACGCTTGCTTGATCGTCACTGACAACAATGAACAGACTCCGCCCCGAATCCGTCCACGTGATCGCGCGAGGTCCATCCGAACTCGAATCCAGAGTCATCCAAGGCACATGCACCGAAATCTCCGCCCTGGAAATCTGGCGGATCAGCTCTTGTCGGATATCTCGGATCTCGATCGTGTCGTTGACGGTTTCAGCCGTTGCGTACCAGCCGCTGAGCTGAGCCGCCGCGACCGCGGCAGTGGGGGTGCTGTTCTCGCTCGCCCACGCCTCAGTGACCGGTGCAGCAATCGCATCACCAGAAGAGGTGCACACACCGAGCAACATCGCAAACGCAAGACGATTCCGCATCCCGACTCCTTCGTAGACTCACCCGCTGCCGGGGATTTTGCTTGACTCTCGTTGCATAAACGTCGTCGCCAATCGGGAGTGTCTCGGCGAGCTCTTCGGATCTTCGATGCGCCGGATGATCGCTTCGATCGCCGCGAACCCGATCTCGCGGACAGGCATCCGGACAGACGAAAGCCGCGGACGCAGCAGACTGCACAGCCTGGAATCGTCGAATCCGATCAACCGGAGCTCATCGGGAAGCGTGACGCCGTGATCTCGTGCCGCGTTTGCGACACCGATCGCGATCTCGTCGTTGGCAGCAAAGACCGCCGCGTTCTCGAGCAATCCCTCGCTGAGCATAGATTCTGCCCACTCCCACCCCCAATCAAACGAGAACTCATTGCACGCGATCTGATCAGCGCGTGGTTCGTGTCCGTGCTGCTGCAGTGTCTTGCAAAAAGCCGCGAGACGCTGGTCCGAGTCGATGTTCCCCCTGTGCGAGCCGACGAAGTAGCACCGATCCGGAGGTGTTCCTTCGAGGAGATGCTCCATCGCTCTCTGAGCGCCCTGCATGTTGTTGACCACGATCGTCTCAACATTCAGTCCCGGCTCATCAACACCGATCACCACAACCGGATGCTGGAGTTGGCTGATGCCTTCAAGATCAGCACCGCTTCGCTCAGTGAGCATCACGATCAAGCCGTCGACCAGATCGAGCGCAAACCCGTTCTCAACACCGTTCTTGACCCTGTGCGCGTTGGAGCTCACCAAGAGGTGATACCCAAGCTCGCACGCGCGATCATCCATCGCGCACATCAGCTCCGAGTAGAACTCACCATGAATATCCGGCAGCGAGACCCCCAAGACCCGGCTCCGCTTGGTCAACAGCCCCTTCGCAAACAGGTTCGGGCGATACCCAAGAGCGTCGATCGCCTCGCGGACTCGATGCGCTGTGTCTGCGGAAACAACATGAGGCGTGTTGAGCACTCGGCTCACAGTCGCGATCGAAACGCCGGCGCGATCAGCGACGCTCCGGATCGAAACTGTATCTCTGAAACCATTTTCACTTGATTCGGAGCTCTTCATGTGCCAACATGGTAGCACATGAAAACGATTACACAAATCAAAAAACTCTCATTCGGAGCTATTCCGGCGGTTTCGGCGGTTTCGGCCCTTATCGGGTGCGCCAGCGCTCAGCCGATCACCAACCCCGATCCGCTCCGTGTTGATGCCAATGACGTTGTAATCCAGGCCGATCCGAGCACACCTCGACCGCCGTTCATGTTCTCCCAGAGCGACGATGAACTCCTCGACACGATCACGCGTGCGACGTTTGACTACTTCTGGGAAGCCGTGAGTCCTGAGACCGGGATGGTCTATGACCGCACCAGCAGCGACGTCATCAGCGTCGCCGGCGTCGGATTCCAACTCGCCGCACTCCCGATCGGTGTCGAGCGCGGATGGATCTCGCGTGATGAAGCCAAGTCCCGAGCCGCTCAGATCATCGACGCACTGGAAACAGAACCAAGCAACCGCAAAGCGGGCTTGTTCTACCACTTCATCAACCCGCACGACGCGTCAGCAAGGCGGGTTGGTCGTGAGCTAGTCGTCAGCACCGTCGATTCCGCGCTGCTCTTTGCCGGGATGTTGACCGCAGGGGAGTACTTTGGCGATGAGATCAAGTACAAGACAGATCGCTTGTTCGCTGACGCCAACTGGTCGTTCTTCCTCGCTTCACCAGACGACAATCCTGAAAGCCAGCCGTATCTCTCGCTCGGCTGGAAACCAATGTCCGATGACGATCCGACCGGCGAAGGCGAGCTGCTGCCGTACTTCTGGATCGACTCTGGCGACGAGCATCGCCTCACCACCTTCCTCGCGATCTGTGCTCCAAACCCTCGTTTTAGAGTCTCAAATGACGTGTATTGGGGTTTGAGAAGACAGCTCGGATGGGATCCACAGCAGGGCCATATGGTCTGGTTCCCGTATTCAGGCGCTCTCTTCACCGCGTTCTTTGCTCATTGCTTTATCGATTACCACTCGCTCGGGATGGACAACCCAGCCGCGCACGGTCAGACTCACCGCGCCCAGGTAGACTGGTGGGAGAACTCACGCCGACTCGTCAACCTCCATCGACAACGAGCGATCGAGAACCCCGAGAACCTCCCAACGCTCGGCCCAGACACTTGGGGCTTCTCTGCCAGCGATGGGCCGGATGGATACGTCGTTTCTGGACAGTTTCCCGAACGAGTGACCATGCTGAGCGCGAAGCCCGATCAGGATTTCTCAACCTATGACCCCCCAACCGACTGGGGAGGCGGCGTCATTGCTCCGTATTCAGCCGGCAGCTCGATCATGTTCGAGCCAACGCTCGCGATCGACGCGCTCCGCGCAGCACGCTCGATCAAGTCTTCCGACGGCGGCCCAGGTGTCTGGAATGACGTCTGGGGGTTCCGGGACGCGTTCCGTCTCGATCGGGACGGACACGCAGACTGGGTCGCGGAAGACTACGTCGCCATCAGCCAAGGCCCGCTCATCATCGGGATCGAGAACGCCAGAACCGGACTGATCTGGAAACTCTTCATGAGCAACCAGAGCGTCCAAAACGGACTCAAAAGGGCCGGTATGTAGCCATCTCTCCGCGCTGTTGTGGGCATTCATCCCACCCAGAACTCTGCAGAATCCGCATTTATTTTGATTTCTTGATCTTTCCCCTTGTAATTCGACGGCATTTCGGAGAACATGAAACCGTTTACATGAGATGGGCCTTTACTGAACCCGCGTGGGGAGTCACCTATCTGGGCACAGCTTTACAACTTGGATGACACAAAGGAGTGAGATATGAGATACACGACAACACTGAGCATCTGCCTGCTTGCATGCGCCGGCGCCGCTGCGAACGCATCCGTTTCGGACATCAACGGCTTCGTTGATGCACCGCGTCTGTTCAATGACTTCAGCGGGAGTAACTTGATGTACTCCAGCAACTACAACGCTGCGGGCAGCAGCGTCACGATCCAAGAAGACATGTACGGCGCAGGTGGATTCGCGAACCGTCATGTCGCGTGGTTTGCCGACTCGGGGAGCAACAAGGTCGACTTCGACTACGGCGATGGCTGGGATATGCAGATGACGATGCAGATCAATCAAGCCACCAACGTCCAGAACATCGAAGCCGGATTCCAAGCCGACCTCTTCGGATTCGGCCTCTTTGGCGCACTCACAGCGAACGGCGAGATCGCGGCATTCGGATCGGTCCTCCCGTTCCACAGCTTCGGCACCGGTCTCTACAACATCGGTGACGAACTCATGCTCCGCATGATCCACTCTCCGGGCGATGGCGAGGGCATGGGCGCTCCGTCAACTATGGAGTACATGTACAACAACCTCACCACAGGCAGCGGCTGGGTCTCCAGCGGCCAGATCGCGATGACCACCACCGAAGGCGGTATCCCGAGCGGTTTCGACATGTTCACCGGAGTCGGTGCTCAGATCAACAACCCAGCATCCGACGGCGTGGTTGATATCAGCTACACCAACATCACCACCTCGGTGCCAACTCCAGGCTCAATCGGACTTCTTGCTCTCGCAGGGATTGGCGCCTCTCGCCGACGTCGATAAAGAATCCGGGAACGGATTCGACCACAACACAGGGAGATTCGCCTGAAGACGGCGTGTCTCCCTTTCAACCAGAACGCTCGCATTGCCAAGCGTGTTTTGACGAGGTAAAGCATGACGCTCCCAAACAAGTATGGACGCTTCATAGAAGACGGCACCGCGTACGAGATCACCGATCACGCCACGCCTAGACCCTGGGCCAATGTGGTCAGCAACGGACGCTACGGCTTTGTCGTCAGCCAGAACGGCGCCGGATTCTCCTGGCTCGACCACTGCCAGCTCAATGTGCTCACGCGCTGGGCCATGGACCATATCCGCGAGGATCGCGGACGAGCGATGTATATCTCTGACCTCGAAAGTCCAGATCAGGTCTGGTCCGTCACGCCGCATCCGTGCAAGACCAAGTTTGACGATTACAAATGCATTCATCGAGCCGGAAGCACCACGTTCGAGTCTTCCGCGCACGGCATTGCTTCCAAGTGGACAATGGGCGTCGCACCAGATGACCAAGCTGAGCTCTGGACGCTCACCATCACCAACGACTCGGACCGCACTCGCAAGCTCCGCATCGGTGCGTTTTTCCAATGGTGCTGCGACGCAGCTCCGGATTCCACACGCGAGTTCCACCGCTTATTCTTCACCACACGATACGACACACAGCGGAACGCCGTGATCGCGACCAAGAACGTTTGGAACGCCCCGTTTGGCACTCCCGAAGATCACTGGAATCGACCTTGGCCCTACATCACCGGATTCGCAATGGCGCCGGAAGCCGACGACGATGGCTGGGTCACCGCGGACACCGAGGCCTTCCTTGGCAAGCTCGGAGACCAGCGGAACCCAATCGCGATGACCGAGGGATGCAAGCCGTCCTTCGGACGCTTCGCCGATGCCTGTGCCGGGGTTGGTACTGATTTCGTACTCGAACCGGGACAGAGCATTACGCGAACCTTCGTGCTCGCGATCGCAGAAACCAAAGACGAACTCGAAGCAACATTCGACAAGTTCTCCTCGCTCGAACCAATCGCCGAAGCATTGAAAGAGTCGAGCGACCGCTGGAGCGAGCGATTGTCGCCAACATCGGTCCAGACCGAGTGCGAGGATTTCAACCTGCTCAACAACCATTGGCTCCCATACCAAGCGATCAGCGCTCGCCTGTGGGGACGCAGCGGGTACTACCAGCAATCCGGCGCGTTCGGGTTCCGTGATCAACTTCAGGACAGCCAGGTCTGGCTGCACCGCGAACCGAGCCGATGCAAGGACCAGATCTTGCTCCATGCAAAGCACCAGTTCGTCGACGGCAGCGTCTACCACTGGTGGAACCCGCTCACTGAAACAGGTCTCCACGATCAGTGCAGCGACGATTACCTCTGGCTGCCCTTTGTCACCGCTTCGTATATCCGTGAGACCGGGGACTTGAGCATTCTTGACGAGCTTGTTCCATTCGTTGATGACGAGACCGCCACGCCGCTGCTGGATCACTGCAAACGCTCCATCGCGCGTTCATTGTCGCGACAAAGCAAACGCGGACTCCCCTTGATCGGCGACAACGACTGGAACGACGGGCTCTCCGCTCTGGGATCCGACGGCGAGTCCGTCTGGGTCGCGTTCTTCCTCATGAAAATCCTCGAGGACTTCGGACACATCCTCGGAGAAGTGGGGGATCAAGAGACCAAAGACGCATACGCGGCCGAGCGCCAGAAACTCAACAACGCGATCGGTGAGCACGCATGGGACGGCGAGTGGTTCCGCAGAGCGACCGACGCCTCGGGCAGATGGCTGGGTTCGAAGGACTCACTTGAAGGCAACATCTTCCTCAACGCACAAACCTGGGCGCACTTCGCTGATGCCGGAGACCAAGACCAGCGTGATCAAGCATGGGACTCGGTCAAAGAAAGACTCCTCACGCCGTACGGCCCTTTGCTGCTCGCTCCCGCGTACACCATCCCCGATCCCGCGATCGGATACCTGTCTAGATACGCTCCCGGCTCACGAGAGAACGGCGGGGTCTACATGCACGCCGCGACATGGGCATTGGCAACCGCTGCACTCCGGCGCGAACCAGAAACCGTCTCAGCAATCTGGAACTCGATCTCCCCACCGGTCCGATCACAGGACCCCGACGGATACGCCGCTGAGCCGTACTGTCTCCCGGGCAATGTCGACGGCCCGCTCTCTCCATACCCCGGCAAAGCGGGATGGACATGGTACACCGGATCCGCCGCATGGCTCAACCGCATCAGCATCGAGCACGTCATCGGAGCGTCCGCGACTTGGGAAGGGCTGACTATTGATCCTTGCCCGATGCCCGAGCTCGGGACTGTCCGTGCTGTTCGGCGATGGAGAGGACGGGAGATTGTCATCAACTTCGATGCAAGCGACTACCGACCCGACCACAAACCCGTGATCAGCATCGATGGGAATCCGCTGGAAACAAACACCATCACAGAAAGCATGTTCCCCGAGGGAGCACGTGTAGAAGTTTGTATACTGTGGGCTCCAGCCGATCTATCAGCACCTGAGATTCGCATTATGAAGCGCGAAAGGAGCCAATCAGAATGAGTTTGGACCACACACCTCTCATGCGTTCCTCTATCCAACACAACTCGCTCAGTCGCCGAGCATTCACTCTGATCGAACTGCTCGTGGTGATCGCGATCATCGCTCTGCTCATCGGGATCCTCCTTCCCGCGCTGGGCAAAGCGAGACAGTCCGCCCAAAACATCATCTGCCAGAACAACCTCAAACAGATCGGGATGGGCATCCAGATCTACTACGACGAGCAGAAAGACCCCGCAGCGATCGACATCTACCCGTTCCTGCCTGGCAAAGAAGTCAATCCGGTCACGGGTTTCCAAGACTTCAGAGCCCATCGCTGGAACGCGATGCGCGTGCTCGAGCCATACCTCGGCGGTCAGAACCAAGAATCGTTTGTATGCCCCTCCGCAAGGGGCGCCTCATCCGTGCTCGATGAAACCACACGACTCCGCATGGAATACGGCGGCAACGTCCAGGTACTCGACTACGACCAGGACGGCTTCGAGGAGTACACCGAATACTGGTTCAACGACTCCTCCCCATCTGAAACCGATCCCTACGTCGGGGTTTCGGGCAAGAAACTCCGACTGATCAAGCATCCAAGCGAGGTCGTCCTCGCGATCGATGCGGTTGACTGGATCCCAAGACACCGAGCCGCGGCTTTCTCAGATGAGGAAGGACTCTCCAGCTACGGAGCGAGCAACATCCTCCGAGGTGATCTCCGTGTCCAGCAGATGACCGAAGCCGAGTACATTCTCAGGACCGACCGTTACGAATCAGCCCCCAACTTCTGGAACTGGGGTCATTTCTATCCAGATCAATAAACGAAGGGACTGAGATCTATGGGACTTCGAGAGACCCTCAACGAGAAACCAATCATCGCACGCTCCATCATCGGCGTCGCCTTTGTCGGAGCGATCTTCTTCGCGTTCCGCAGCGGGATGGACAAAGCCCCCGACAGCGTCGAGCGCCGATCCGAGATCGTCACCATCCGCGACACAGAGACCGGAGATGAGTGGACAATGAACCGAGGAGAGTTCGAACGACTCCTCCTGCTCCAGAGCGGGAACATCGATGTCAACGCCGGCATCCCAAGCGAGTTCTCCGACGGCCGGCTCACCGGCGTGCTCGTCGACAAGGACGACTGGTCCGAAACCGTCAACCGCATCAACAACATGAAAAAGCAGTTCAGCCCGTAATCGTCATTCCCCACCAGGGATTATGAAGCGTCCGCTTTCACAGCCGCTTGCTGACGACGAGCTTCGAGCAGTTCCTTGATCTCGTACGCCCGCGCCTCATTGAGTGGGTACATTTTGATCAGCACCAACGATCCCAAGCAGAGCAGGACTGGGATCCCAATCTCAAACACTCTGAGCATCAACAGCGTGTGATCCGACTGGATCGTGAGCTCTTGATCAAAGCCCGCGAGCTCGATCAGTACCCCAGCGATCAGGTACGCGACCGCCATGCCCATCTTCATGAACCACCAGAACACCGAGTAGTACGCCCCCTCGCTGCGTGTGCCAGTTTGAAGCTCGTCATCATCGCACACGTCCGCCACCATCGCGCTTGCGAGCGTGAAGAACATCAGCATCCCCGCCGCGAGCATCGCGGTTGGGATCAGCGTGAGATATGGCATCGAGGGGTTGTAGCAGACAATCTTGAGTACCTGCGCCCCGCCCATCAGCAGGATCGCGGTGCGCATGGTCCGGTTCTTCCCGATCCGCGCACTGATAAACATCAGAGGGAGCACCGCGACGACCGAGGTGACCCCCCAGACAGTCCCGTTCACCCCAAGCAACGAAGACGCGGCGTCCGAGTTCCCAGAGAACAGATAGAACACCGCAATGTAGTTCGCGAACCCATTGACGACATTGAATCCCATGACCGTCATGAACACCACGCCGACAAGGATCAGGAAGGTCCGATTGCTGGTGGTCGATCGCATGCTCGATGCGAGCGATTCGCGCTTCTGTTTCGAGGTCATCTCGATGTGCCTTTCCTTACACAGGAACGCACACGCGAACGCCGGGATCAGCACCATCGCCCCGGCGAGGTACGCGACCTTCTTCATCCCATCGACTTCGTCCCCGGTGCCTTTGAAAATATCCCAGTGCGACATCGCATAAAACCAAGGCGTGATGATCGCCCCAAGATTCCCGATAAAGCTCTTGGTGGAGAACAAACGCGTCCGCTCGTGGTAGTCGTCGGTCATCTCCATACCCAGAGCGCCGTGGGGGATCTCGAACATTGTGACGGCCGTGTAGAACACCAACGACGTCGTCAAGAAATACCAGAACTGCCCCGATGCATCCCAGTCCCTCGGCACAGACCACATCGCGACAAACGACACAGATACCGCAAGCCCGCCAATAAAGATATACGGCCGGCGCCGACCCCAAGGACTCCGCGTGTTGTCCGAGAGATACCCCATTATGGGATCAGTCAGGGCATCCCAGAACCTCGGAACCATCTGCGCCACGCCGACCAGGATCGCGCTGATCCCGAGCCCGACATTGAGAATAAGCCCCGACAACTGACCGACTGAGTTGAACAACGCGATAGGCACAAACCCGCCCATTCCATACGCGATCAGCTGGATCCATGGGATCCGATCTCTCGCGGCGGTTTTGTGATGCTCGGATCCTTGAGCCATGAATTCTCCAGTTGAGCCGATCGCGAACGATTCGTACTACGAGTTGATAGAGAAATGCCCCGCGACTGGCGCGGGGCGTTTTGATTACTCAGCTTGTAACATCGGGATTCCCAATGCGATCATGGGCAGCCGTCGCCGTAGATCGACAGGAACTCGGAAACGTCGAGGAAGTTCCAGCTGCCGTCATCGGTCAGGTCAGCTTCTGGACTCTGCATACCGAACGCGTTGAGGAACTCAGAGACGTCGAGGAAGTTCAACGAACCGAATGGTTCAGCAAGGTCAGCATCACTGCAGCCACCACCGCCCATGTCCTGAACGATGCAGAGGTCGTCGATAAAGACGGTCCCCGTCGGATCGGTACCAGGGCCAAAGTCGCCGCCGAAGAATCGGAACGGCAGCACCGTCACGCTGGTCGGCTCAGGTGGAAAATCCCCGACCGCGAGGATCTGCTCGTCGGTCACCGTAAACGAGAACGGCATCCACTCGCCGCCGGTCGAGTTCGCTGGAAACCCAAACTCAAACGCCGACCAGATCGAGAAGTTCGGAGGCTCACGACGGAACTCGAGCTTCACACCAACAATCGTGTCCTGAATAACCTCGCCACTCGGGACAAGGTAGTACCCAGAAACAGTCACATCTCCCCCGAGGTAGACATAGTCAGGATCGTACAGGTCGCTGCCGTCCGGACGGAACAGGTTGGTGGACCATCCCTTGAAGCGATCAGATGTCCCGCTTGATGGCTCTAGTCGGATGGACTTGTTTCCGGTCCGCACAAACGCGCCCGGATCATTGATATCCACGTAGTCATCAGACTCGACATTGAACCCGGTCCATCCCAGTGGCAATGACGGGAACGCGGGGTTCGAGGTTTCAAACCCCGGATTCGTCAGCAGGTCTGTCTCGTCATTTGCGATTGCACTCGTACTGACGACCATTGGTACAGCGACGGCCGCGGCCAGCACTGCATGTAGTTTGTTCAACATCTCGCTTCTCCTTGAAGGAATCATTTGTTAGACTCCTCCAATGTAAAGGTTTTCATATCCGATACAAGCCCTGATCACTCAAAACAGCGAATTATTTTCATTTCCGAGCCCGTGTCCGAACGTTTTCCAAACGTCAGAAGCCCGCCCCCGAGCCGAGTGACTCGCCGTTACTCTCGATGACGCGAGCAAACCAGTGGTACGAATCCTTTGGAATCCGCTGGAGCGTCGTGTAATCGATGTAGACCAGCCCGAACCGGAGCGCGTACCCCTGCGCCCATTCGAAGTTGTCCATGATCGACCACTGGAAATACCCCTGAACATCTACGCCGTCTTCACACGCTCGCTTGAGCTCGATCAAATATCTAGACAGATAATCGATCCGTCCCGGATCGTGTACCTTGCCGTCGATATGGACCCAGTCCATCGACGCGAGCCCGTTCTCCGTGATCACGACCGGCAGCCCGTACCGCTCTTGCAGGAACTTCGGACCGAAGTACAACGATCGCGGATTGATGGTCCACCGGAACATCGTTGTCGGATACCCGACCGGATCGGGAAGCTTCTCTGGACTTCCATCCGCGCCCTCGCGGACAACGCCAGCGGTATATATGTTCACGCCGAAGATGTCCAACGGCTGATTGATGAGTTCCATGTCCTCAGCCGTGAACTCGGGAACATCATCTCCAAACAGCTCAAGCCCCTGCTCTGGGTAGTGACCAAAGAACACCGGGTCGCAGTACCAGGTGTAGTTGAACGCCCAGTCCGTCTCGTCGATCGTGAACGTCGCCTTGCGTGCGGCTTCGAGATCCGCAGTTGACTCAGACTCCGGTGTGTACAAACCACCCACTGGCGCAAACCCGATCGTCGGTTCTGCCTTGGCATGCTCGCGAATCACCTTCACCGCTCGACCATGCGCTAAGAGTGCGTGATGCGTTGCGAGCAAGACTTCCTTCCGACTCAGTTGCAATCCCGGCGCATCCTTGCCGTCTTTGTATCCATGCCCCAGAAATATCTGCGGCTCATTGAGCGTGAACCAATGCTGCACGCGATCCGAATACCGCTCGACCACCGCTTTGGTGTACTGCTCGAACCAGACCGGGATCTGATCATTGAGCCAGCCACCCTGCTCATGGATCGCGAGCGGGAGATCCCAGTGATACAGCGTGACCCAAGGCACAATCCCTCGCGCTAGTAGCGCATCAATTAGCCGATCGTAATACGCAAACCCCTCTTCATTGCGCGAACCGATCCCATCAGGAAACAATCTCGACCACGAAATCGAGAATCGATACGCGTTCGCGCCGAGTTGCTTGATGAGTTCAGTGTCTTCTTCGATCCGCTCATACGAGCCGCAAGCGATCTCACCGGTGTGTCCATCAAAGACCTTGCCCGGCGTCTCGCAGAACTGGTCCCAGACGCTCGGCCCGCGCCCATGGGTATTGGACGCCCCCTCGACCTGGAAAGCCGCGGACGCGACTCCCCACGTAAACTCTTTCGGAAATGACATCGAACACACCCCTTAGAGACAAACAAACCCGTGCTCGGATCCGTATCGGAATAGCCCCGCCCGGATTCGAACCGGGGACCGAGCGATTATGAGTCGCGTGCTCTAACCGCTGAGCTACGGGGCCGACGCGGGATCGTAGCACCGCTTCAGGGGCAATCCAAAGTGGTGCCTTTGGCACTTTGTCCCTACAATACCGACATGACCATGACCAAAGAATCCCCCGCATCGAACCAGTCCGCTCCCACCTTCAACTCCGTCCTCGATGCGATCGGGAACACCCCGCTTGTCAAACTCAACAAGGTCGCTGATCCATCCGGAGCGACGGTCTACGCGAAATGCGAGTTCATGAACCCCGCGGGCTCAATCAAGGACCGCATGGCCCGCTACATCATCGAGATGGCCGAGAAAGAAGGGCTCCTCAAGCCCGGCGGCACCATCGTCGAGAACACCTCAGGCAACACCGGCATGGGCGCCGCGATGACCGCAGCCGCCAAGGGGTACAAAGCCGTCTTTACGATGCCCGACAAGATGAGCCAAGAGAAAATCGACGGCCTCCGCGCCTACGGAGCGCAGGTCATCATCACCCCAACCGATGTACCTGGTGATTCACCAGACCACTACGTCAACGTCGCCAAACGCGTCGCCGAAGAAACGCCCAACTCGTTTTACATGGACCAGTACCACTCCCAGTGGAACATCGAGGCGCACGAGCTCTCCACTGGACGCGAGCTCTACGAACAAACCGACGGAGGCAAAGTCGACGCGATCGTCGTCGGCACCGGAACCGGCGGGACCGCGTCAGGCATCGGACGCTACTTCAAGAAGATGGGCGCCGACACCAAGATCATCGGAGTCGATCCCCTCGGATCCGTCCACTACTCGATCTTCCACACCGGAAAGCCAAGCACCCCCTATGTCTACAAGGTCGAAGGTCTCGGAGAAGACATCGTCTGTAGAGCATTCGATCCATCCGTCATCGACGACATGTACCAGGTCAATGACTACGAGTGCTTCACGATGGCCCGCCGGCTCGTCCGCGAAGAAGGCCTCTTCTGCGGCGGATCATCCGGAGGCATGGTTCACATCGCGTGCGAGATCGCCAAGCAGATGGGACCCGACAAGAAGGTCATCGCGATCTGCCCCGACTCTGGGACTCGCTATGTCACGAAGTACCTGTCCGACGAATGGATGAAGATGCACGGCTTCCTCGAACCCGACAAGGGACTCGGGATCATCGAAGACCTCATCGACCGCTCGCGTGAAGTCATCTCACTCCCCGACACCGCAACAGTGGGGCAGGTCATCGAAGCACTCAGAACCAACGGCATCTCGCAGGTCCCGCTGACTGACGCCAGCGGCAAACCCACCGGGATCGTCCACGAGGTCGACATCCTCCGCGCGATGCAAGCCGGGACGACGAGTTCCGCTTCTCCCGCATCGAGCATCGCCAACGAACTCGGAGGACTTCTGCACCCCAAAGCACGCGTCGAAGAACTCTACGGCGTGTTCGGAGCCGATCAGGTCGCGCTCGTCTTCGAGTCCAACACCATCCTCGGCGTCATCTCGCAGATCGACCTCATCGAGCACCTCAGCAAGCACTCAAAGTAAACACGAATATTTCATCCACGCCCGGCGTTTGACTGGGAGGAGTACCCAACATGCATATCAACGATTCGCACAAGTTCGCTACACGCGCCATCCACGCGGGACAAACCCCCGATCCATCAACCGGCGCGATCATGACCCCGATCTACCAGACCTCAACATACGTCCAGAAATCTCCCGGCTCGATCGTTGGCGAGTACGACTACTCCAGAGCCGCGAACCCAACACGAGCCGCTCTTGAAGCGAACCTTGCGAATCTCGAGGGCGCCAAGCACGGCTTGTGCTTCTCATCAGGAGTCGCCGCGACTGGTGTCGTGCTCCACCTGCTCAGCAGCGGAGACAAGGTCCTCCTCGGAGACGATGTCTACGGCGGCACCAACCGCCTCTTCCATCGCGTGTTCGCTCAGCTCGGGATAGAAACTGTCCTCGTAGACATGACCGATCACGACGCGATCAAGAACGCGATCGACGACCGCGTCAAACTCATCTGGCTCGAAACCCCGACCAACCCAACACTCAAGATCACGGACATCGAAGCCGTGTCCAAGATCGCCAAGAGCAACGACATCATCCTCGCGGTTGATAACACCTTCGCGACCCCATACCTTCAGAACCCGCTCTCGCTCGGCGCCGACATCGTCTGCCATTCGACCACCAAGTACATCGGCGGACACTCAGACTCCATTGGTGGCGCGTTGCTGACCAACTCCGACGAGCTCCACCAGAAGCTCAAGTTCATCCAGCTCTCCGAGGGCGCGGTCCCTGGGATCATGGAATGCTTCCTGCTCCTGCGTTCGACCAAGACCCTCCATGTCCGCATGCAGCGTCACTGCGAGAACGCCGCGAAGGTCGCGCAGTTCCTCGACAACCACGAGGGCGTTGAGCGTGTGATCTACCCAGGTCTCGAATCCCACCCTCAGCATGAGCTTGCAAAGAAGCAGATGCCAGGATTCGGAGGCATGATCACCATGTACCTCCGCGGCGGCATCGATGAGTCCCGCATCATGCTCGAGAACACCAAGCTCTTCGCGTGTGCCGAATCCCTCGGCGGCGTCGAATCACTCATCGAGCACCCCGGCATCATGACCCACGCATCGGTCCCTGCAGACCAACGCGAGAAACTCGGGATCGACGACAACCTCGTCCGACTCTCTGTTGGTATTGAGGATGCAGACGATCTGATCGCTGATCTCGATCAAGCAATCAACGCCGCGCTCAAGAACTGCTCTGCTGCGTGCAGCTAAGCGATCAACCCATCAGGTCATCCATCGAGAACGATCCCGTGGACAGCTCCATCAGGAACGCTTCCGCCTCCTGAGCGGGGTTCTTTCCTGCGGCCTTCGCGTCAATCAATCGACGCACGAGAGCGCTGCCCACGATCGCGCCGTCCGCGTGCTGCGTCACGGCTCGTACTTGTTCTGGTGTAGAAATCCCGAAACCGCACGCGATGGGAGTGGGGGACTTGATCCGAAGATCGCGCACACGATCCCCTATATCCGGAATCTCGCTCCGCTCGCCTGTGATCCCCGCTCGAGCGAGCATGTAGACAAACCCGCTCGATGCCTTGGAGATCTCCCCCGCGCGCTCGATCGCAGTCGAGGGTGAGATCAGCAGCGAGTTGGTGAGCCCATGACTCTTGCACGCTTCGACATACGGCCCAGACTCCTCGAACACCAGATCAGGGAAGATACACCCATCAAACCCCGCATCCTTCGCTCGCTTGCAGAACGTGTCTGGACCACCCAGAGCAATCACAATGCTCGTCGAGACCATCGCGACCAAACCGATCTCAAGATCATCGCGGACCGACGCGACCTGCTCGAAGATCAGGTCCGGAGTCATCCCTCCCTCGATCGCGTCATGCATCGCCGCGGCGATTGTGGGGCCGTCCGCGACGGGATCCGAGTACGGAAACCCGATCTCGACCACCGAAGCACCGCCGGACTGCAACGCGACGAGCAGTTCAGGGAGCGAATCAAGAGCGGGGGACCCAGCACACACAAACGGCAGCAGAACCGGATGGTTCGAGTCCTTCGCCTTTTTGAATATCTCTTCAATCCGGTTCATCGTGTAATCACATCCGTTACTTGCTCGAGTCCCGCCGTCAGAATCTCTGGACCATCTTCCGTGATCAGCACATCGTGCTCATAATGCACCGACATCGAATGATCCGCGGTGTAGATCGGCCAATCGCGATCCGCCTGCTCAATCATCCCTGTCCCGACCCCGATCATCGGCTCGACCGCAACAATCGTCCCAGGCATGCACTCGAGCTTTGCGTCGGGCCATTCCCCTGGATACGTCGGGACCACATTGGAAATCCAAGGCGACGAATGCAACTTGCGTCCGCACCCATGACCTCCCAATCCTCGGATCATGTGGAAGCCGTAGTCACCCTCGACGATCCCCTGAACTCGCTTCGCCCACGCGAGGTAGGTATTCCCAGGACGGAGTTCCTTGATGCCCTCTTCGAGCGATTCTTTCCCTGAGTCGGTGAGTCGTTTGATCTCCTCGTTCATCTCACCGAACACATAGGTCCACGCCGCGTCCCCGAACCAGCCGTGGTACTTCACGCCGATATCGATGCTCAGCACGTCACCCTGTTCCATTGGTCGTGTCAGGTACCCAGCGGTGCCGTGCACCACGCAGTCGTTGACGCTCAGACACGCCTGAGATGGGAAGGGGGGCATCCGACCCGGACGATACTTGTAGAAGCACGACGTGCCTCCGAGTCGCTTGATCGTCTCTCCGACGAACCGATCGATCTCCGCGAGGGTCTGCCCCGCCGCGAGAAAGTCCGCGAGAGCGTGGTGTACCTCGACCACCTTCTGAGCAGCGGCATACGCTGCCTCGTGATCACGTGTTGTTTGGACTGTTGCTTGCATAGAAAGCCATCATAGGGCCGATATGGACCATGCAGGGAGAATATCGAGTGCACATCGGGGTCATCGTCAACACAAAGTCCGGCAGAAACCGTGCGAGCACGCTCGCTCAGAGATGCACCGCGCTCCTCCAGACACGAGGACACACCGAAACCCGCATCGAACCCCGCAATCTCCACGAGTTTGAAGCGTCATTCAGCGAGTTCGATCGTGTCATCATCATCGGAGGCGACGGCACCGTCCACCACACGCTGCCGTTCCTCGTCAAGCACCAAACCCCCTTCATCCACCTCGCGACCGGCACCTCAAACCTGATCTCAAAGGAGTTCGGGATGCCCAAAAAACCCGAAGAAACCATACGCTGGATTGAGCAGGGGGGGTCAATAAAAATCGACGTCCCAACCCTCGATAGCGTCCCGTTTCTCATCATGTGCAACTTCGGGATGGACGCGAGCGTGATCCACCGATTCGAGACCAGCAGAACCACCTCCGGCGGTTTCAGGAACTACATCCGACCAATCATCGCCGAGACTTTCAGCCCCAAACCCGCTTCGATTCATGTCCGCGTCGATGGTTCGCCCATCAAGCTCAAACGAACGTGCAATCTCCTGATCGCCAACATGCGTTCGTACGCACTCGGTCTCAACCCTTGCAACAACGCCGATCCGACCGATTCCAAGCTCGACATCCTCGCCTCCAACTGCCGATACACAATGATTTGGTCACTCCAAGGCATCCTCGCACGACTCCGCGTCCCGATCATCGCATCACAACGCGCCACTCCAACGAATGTACAAGTCACCGGAGCCCACAAAGACTCGCGCGTCCAAGTCGACGGCGAGATCGCACGAACCCCAACGATGCCCGATGGAATATTGAGAGCGGGACAGGAAATCACTATTGCCATTGGAACTGACCAAGTAACAGCCATTACCCGCCCCGAATAAGAGCCCCCAAACCCCGAGCCAAACCCAGACCCAAAGACCGATAATATATGTTCTGTAAAATTGAACTCCGGACAGGATCTGCCAGCCAATCAGTCAGAGAGCCCGTCCCCACGCCTTCATCCGTACTAGAGTCTTCATCGCGCTAAGCATTGGCGTAGAGAGAACACGCCAAGAGCACGCCGAATGACCAGCACCCCTCCATCTGACCACCACGAAGATCCAAACGACTCATTGGATCTTGATCCCGTGGACCAGCTCGGCGCAGATCCCGATCAGGAAGAACTCACCGTCGTCCCAGCGGTGACGCTCTCGACTGTGAGCCAGACCCAGATCACCAGCGACGGCAAGTTCAAAAAAGGACGACTCGCAGGCCTTAACATGAACCAAGCGATCTGGATCCTCGCTTGGCCGGTCGTGACCGAGAGCTTCCTCAACTCATTCGTCGGACTCGTGGACACCGCGCTCTCAGCTGGACTCGAGGACGGCGAAGCCGCGACCGATGCGATTGGTGGCGCCAGCTACATCATGTGGCTCATCGGACTCATCATCATGGCCCTCGGCGTCGGCGCGACCGCACTCATTAGCCGATCCGTAGGCAAAGGCCGACTCGGGGTCGCCAACACCGTCTTGGGACAGACCTTCACGCTCTCAGCGTGCTCCGGAGTCCTTGTAGGCATCGGGATCTGGTTAGCCGTGCCTCTGGTCACCACGGCACTCAATATGTCCGAGCTCGCGGCTACATTCTTCAAGCAATACATGAGCATCATCGCGCTCGGGGTCCCCGCCGCGTCCGTGCTCTTTGGAATGATCGCGTGCTCACGCGGAGCCGGGGACTCGATCTCCCCGCTCAAAGCGATGATCGCACGCAACATCGTCAACATCTTCGTCAGCTGGGGACTCTCCGGGATCACGATCTACGGCTTAACCTCCCCACTGGGTCTCAACATGGGGATCGCGGGCATCGCGTGCGGCACCGTCGCGGGCGACATCGTCGGCGCGTGGTACATCACCCACATGGCGCGTACAGGACGCTGGTCGATCAAGCTCAAGATGATCCGGATGAAGCCCCACTTGCTCACGATCTGGCGTCTCTATCGCTTGGGCATCCCCAACTTCCTCGAAACCTTCGGGCTCTGGGTCGGCAACTTCGCGATCATCCTCTTTGTCGGATTCCTCACACTCCAGCTCGATCAAGACGGCTTGCTCGGAGCGCACATCATCGGGATCCGCATCGAAGCATTCAGCTTCATGCCCGGCTTCGGGATGGGGATCGCCGCCGCGACGCTCGCGGGACAGTACCTCGGGATGAAGCGCCCCGACCTTGCCAAGCAAGCGGTGTTCCGCTGCACGATGATCGCGACCATCATCATGGGCGCGATCGGCATCGCTTTCATCACCATTCCCAAGCAGATCACCGCCTTGCTCTCGGACCAACCGATCCACGCGGAGATCGTCCCCAACCTACTTATTATCTGCGGCATCGTCCAAATCCCATTCGCGATCTCGATCGTCTTCCGATCCGCGATGCGCGGAGCAGGGGACGTGAAAGTTGTCATGGCGCTCACATGGACCGCGACCTACGCGATCCGTCTCCCGATCGCCTACGTCCTCTCCGGAGTGGACATCCCGATCCCGGAGTTCCTCGGAGGTGGATTCATCGAGAACCCCGACCTCCTCAAGTCTGTGTTCGGGATCGAGCCCGGACTGACAGCGCTGTGGATCGGGTTGTGCAGCGAGATGGTCCTGCGAGGGATCATGTTCGCCGCCCGATTCTTCCAAGGCGGCTGGCTCAAAGCCAAGGTCTAATCCCCCTACCGGTTTCATCTGAATCACCGTGCTTGAACCGACTTTCATCGCACTGTGGAATCAATCCTGCAAACCAATGGACATAAAGAAACCCCCGACACCGAGGTGCCGGGGGTTCTGGTTTGTAGAAGATGAAATCTTCAGATCAGTTCAAACTTCAGATTATGGTGCACCTGGGCAGCCTTCAGCGAACTCAGCAAGGAATGCCGAGACGTCGATGAAGTTGAACAGACCGTCTGGCGATCCGTCTGGGTTACCAGCGAAGTCAGCAGCTGGATCCATTGCGGAGAATGCCGCGAGGAACGCCGAGACGTCGATGAAGTTCAGCAGTCCGTCTGGGCTGCCGTCTGGGTTACCAGCGAAGTCAGGACGGCAGACATCAACTGCCTGACCGTAGAGAACGGTCTGGAAGTGAGCAGCTGGGGTGTACTGACCGAAGGTTGGGTCAGCAACACACTCGAGACCACCGAAGAAGAAGGTACCAGCAACAGTGATGACGCCGGATCCGTCTGGGTTCTCAGTGGTAGCGAGAGCGAATGCGTCCTCGGTTGCACCTGCGGTTGGGCCATCGGAAACCCATGACCATCCGCCAGCGGTGTCCATCTCAGCGTGACCTGGAGTTGGCGAACCGAAGACGATACCTGCGGTTGCCAGAGCTGCTGGGTCACCGTCGATACCGGTCTGGGTGTCGCTGTCCGAGTCAGCGTTGTCAACGTCAACCGTACCAGGCTGGTTGAACTGGACCGACCAGCCCCAGTCAGCAAGGCTGTCACCGTCTGGATCGATATCGGGAATCGAGTCCGAGTCGTTGTCTTGCAGGTCCATACGTGCGTTGTGAACTGCAGCGCCCTGGAGGTTGGAATCGGTGTCACCGATTTCGAAGGTGAGCGAGCTGCTGAAGGTTGCACCGAGGTCGATGTCTGCAGTGAAGAAGACAAGGGTAGCGGTGTCCGCAGGGAACTCACCTGGGAGGCTGAAGAAGGTGAACTGGATGATTGGCATCGCGATACATTCGAGCTGAGGCGAGCGACCGTTCATGCCGTCCCAGTAGGTCCAGGTACCAGCGAAACCTTCGATACCGTCAGCGTTGCTGTCGGAGTCGGTGTCGGTGTCAGCGTGGTCGGAGACCCAGTGGATCTGAACACAGTCAACAACAGTGTCAAAGGCGATGTCGCCCCAGTCAAAGTTGAGCGCGTTGAGATCGAGTGGAGTTGGCGAAGTTGCATCGGCATCATCGAGGCCGAAGAAGAAGCTGGTGGAGAAGCCCTGGTCAGCACACTGAGCACCAGTGTCTGCAATCCAGATTTCCGAACCAGCAGTGCCGTCAGCTGCTTGCTGAGCGTCACCGTTGTTGATCACAGTGGTGATCTTCTCGCCGGTAGCGACGTTGAAGTAGATGTGACCTGCGTGCCGCAGCTGTGCAGCGGTCGCGTCAAGCTTCGTTGGGGTGTTGTTGGCAACTGCGGTGCTGGCGATACCAGCAGCGAGAGCCAGGCTAAGTGCACTTTTGGCCTTCATGGAAAGCTCCTCTTTCGTTAAATGTGAACCACAACTCGAATTGATGTGCCAGAACAGACACAGCAAAATCGAACACTATCTAGTAACGGAACACGAATCCCGTTACACGCCGAACACATCATGACCGCCAGCGGGTTCTCTCTCAACCCAGGTCCCTTATACAGAACCCACGAGACGGGGTGCCTGTCAAGATTGACCTCTACGCGGTATCCTCGCACACAACGAAGATCGTACGGCAAAACAAACTCGTACCACAAACAGCGTGGCACAGATCGAATATACAGGGTCTAGTCAGGATTGCAAGAGCACAACGCCGGATTTTGCTGACATTTCTGCGAAAAAGCCCCGATATCCACCCCTCAAATATCCCCAGCATACCGCCAATTTTACCTATTTTAACCCCCAGATACCCCCTGCCGCTCCCGAACAGTCGCCGCAAACCTTGTAAAGAACCCGTCAGCGTCGTGAGGGCCTGGAGAAGCCTCGGGATGGAACTGCATCCCGGCAATCAAACCTTCTCGCGCTTCGATCCCGGCAACCGTGTCATCATTGAGATGCCGATGCGTCACCAAAAGACCGGTCCCCTCACAGCTTGACTCCTCCACCGCGAAGCCATGGTTCTGACTGGTGATCTCAACACGACCGCTCTTTGAGTCAAAGACCGGATGATTGATCCCGCGATGACCAAACTTGAGCTTATACGTCTTCGCCCCCATCGCGAGAGACAAGATCTGATGACCAAGGCAGATCCCAAAGATCGGGAATCCTGCAAGCCCTTGATTGTTCAGTAACGACTGAACCGTCGAAATCAAGCCGGTCAACGAATCCGGATCTCCAGGGCCGTTGGATAAGAACAGCCCATTTATTCGTCCGGCTTCAATATCCCGTTCGATTGTCTCGGCGGTCACTGTGATCGGATAAACCACCGGTTGGCATCCCGCATCGACTAGACAACGCAGGATGTTCTCCTTAACTCCGCAGTCGATCACTCCGACAGGGACCCCCTCGTCGCCTTCATCAATATCAATATGTTTCCACGCCTCGCTCGAATCCCCCCACGATTCTTCGGCTTCCCGTCCTGCGGAAGCCGCGAGATTCGCCCCGACCATCGCACCGATGCTCTTCGCTCTCTGAACCAGTTCCGAATCGCTCAGACTCGCGTCGCTGGAGATAACGCCCTGCACAACCCCCTGCGATCTGAGCAACGAGGTCAGCGCCCGCGTATCAATCCCAGAAATCCCAGGCACCCCAGCACCCTGCAGGATCTCATGGAGCGATCCAGACGCACGATAGTTTGAGTGCAGATCGACGTGCTCATGGATGACCATCCCTGAAACCTGGATCTTCCTGGACTCCATATCCCGCTCGTTCATCCCCGTGTTGCCGATCATCGGCATCGTCTGGACAAGGATCTGGTTCATATACGAAGGATCGGTCAGTGATTCTTCATACCCGCTCATCGCGGTATTGAAGACCACCTCGCCTCCCCCCTCGGATTGGGCACCAAAGCCCCAACCCTCGAAAATTTCCCCACTCGACAACGCCAGACGGACACGATTGGACTCGGTGCGATCGCTCATGGATAAAGTGTAGCGAACCAATGTCGATGCTGCCGTTCCATCCCGATGTCAATCAACCCGATTCTCATATCGGAGACACCTTTGTCCGCGTCGTTGTTGAGCGTGGACTCGATCGCTCCGAGGGGCTGACCTACCGAACCGATCTCGATGTCCAGCTCGGACAACGCGTCAAGGTCCCCATCGGACGAGGGAACGCCCCCACCGACGGCTTCATCATCGAGATCGCTGGACCTGAACTCGCGGACGGATTCGACATCTCGCGAATCAAGTCCATCTCCAAAGCATCCCCCGTCGTCCTGAATCCGCTCCAGTTCGAGCTGTGCCAATGGATCGCGAAGTACTACGCGTGTCCGCTCGGATTGGTCATGGCCGCCGCGATCCCCAAAGCCGTGAAGAACCAGATCGGGAAGAAGACGATCCAGACCATCTCTCGCATCAACCCGATCCCCGATCCGCTCCCCAAGCTCCCCCCCACCGCTCGCGACGCATGGGACAAACTCGCGGCTCTCGATCAATCAATCTTCCCGATCGAGAAATCAAAGCTCAAGGACACAATCCATCTCAGATCTATCGCACCAATCCACAAACTCCGCGATGCTGGATTGCTGATCGAATCCAAAGAAGAAGTCATCCGTACACCGAGCGTGTTCAATCTGCTTGAGCTGGACTCAGATCGTGTCCCGCCTCAGCTCAACCAAGAACAACAGCACGTCGTCGATGGTATCTGCGCATCACTGGATCAATCATCCACCCACCTCATCCACGGTATCACGGGCTCCGGGAAGACCGAGGTCTACATGCGCCTCATCGAACGCGTGCTCGCGTCGGAGAAAGCAGCGCTGGTCCTAGTCCCTGAGATCGCGCTGACCCCCCAAACCGCGGGACGATTCGTCGCACGTTTCAAAGACCAAGGCGTCGCGCTCCTGCACTCGGGACTCAGCGACGGCGCGCGAAACGCGCAGTGGTCACTCGTCAAGAACAAAGAAGCACGCGTCATCATCGGACCACGCTCCGCGATCTTCGCACCAATCGACGATCTGGGCATCGTCATCGTCGATGAAGAACACGACAGCTCATACAAACAAGACCGAGCCCCTCGATACCACGCACGCGACAGCGCCATCGTGCTCGGCACCTTCGCCAAATGCCCCGTGGTCCTCGGATCCGCGACCCCTTCACTTGAGAGCTGGCACAACGCACGCACAGGACGCTTCAAGCTCTGGTCGATGACCCAGCGAGCGGGACAAGGCACGCTCCCCAAGGTCCGCATCGTGGACATCTCGAAGGACCATACCAACACCCCTAAAACCGCATCAAACAAATCGCTCGCGTTCCCCATCATCGGATCAACCCTCGAAGCTCAGCTCAACCAGACACTCGATCGAGGAGAGCAAGCGATCCTCCTGCTCAATCGGAGGGGCTACGCGTCGCTCGTAGCGAGCGCCGATCCGAACTGCGATTGGCGCCTCGAATGCGATCAGTGCGACTCGACCATGGTCGTCCACAAATCCCGCGTCCGCACGGCAGGGAGCAAGCGATTCGTACGCTGCCACCATTGTCTGAGCGAGCAGCTCATCCCGGCCGTGTGTCCGATGACAGGCAAAGGCGTCGTGCAGATCGGAGTGGGAACCCAACGCGCGGAGGACGAGATCTTGATGCGACTAGGTGAGCGTCAACAGCTCGAGCTTGGAGAGAACTTCGTCCGCGTCGATTCGGACACGATGACACGTCCCTCGGATTACTTTTCAATCTTGGACCGCTTCTCCAAGGGATCCATCAAGCTCATGCTCGGCACGCAGATGATCGCCAAGGGTCTCGACTTTCCCGGCGTCACACTCGTCGGGATACTCAACGCCGACACAGCACTCTCCATCCCTGATTTCCGAGCCGAGGAACGCACCTTCCAGCTCATCGCGCAGGTCGCTGGTCGCGCGGGAAGAAGCTCGAACCCAGGACAGGTCATCGTCCAGACCATGAACCCTCGCAACCAAGCGATCATCCTCGCGTCCGAGCACAACTATCCGCGCTTCGCCGATCAGGTACTCCGCACGCGTCAATCGTGCGACCTCCCCCCCACCACTCGCATGGCCCGGATCATCTGCCGAGACCAAGACGCGGCCAAAGCAAAGGAACGAGCCACGGCTCTCACCGACGCGCTCGTACAACTCTCCGATCCACGCGTCACCATCGAAGGACCGATGGAATGCACCATCGCGCGGATCGCAAACCACGCACGCTGGGGGATCGAGATGCACGCTCCGAACTCGCTGATGATCCAGAAACCGATCGCCAAACTGCGTGAACAGGGGCTGCTCAAATCCGACGCCGCGACGATCATCGACATGGATCCGATCTGGTTGATGTGATGCTTCTCTAACGTTCAGTCGTCATCAAGCTCAACGGGTGATTCTTCTTCGGGTTCAGCAGATCGGATACGCACACGGACCACAGTGTGTATCTCAGGCACCTGCTCCCGATCAGCGATCCAGACTGGCTCATCCACCGTCGCATCGGGTGACAGCGTCCAGACCGGCGAGATCACCTCATGCCCCCAAGGCGTGAGCGAAACCAGCGAACCCTCACGATCCGCGAGATACCCCTTGCCGCTGATTGTCTTGGATCCGGCAAAGACCAGACCCGCCCATCCCTCGTCCTCAACCAATCCGGTCCCCCCATCGACATGAACCACCCACGACGCGAGACCAACCCATTCGCTCTCCTCTTGAATCTGAACCTCGATCACGACCTCTTCACCACTCGCCGGGACGCGCTGTCCGTCCTCATCAAATGTGATCGGTGACCCTGGCTCAAACCCAGCCGCGAGTAGTGCCGCGTGGAGATTCGACGCACCGATCCCCGACACCAGCAACGACTCATGCTCACGCGTATCGGGACCCGTGATCATCATCTCCAGATACACATCAGGTGTTTCGGGATGATGACAATCCATCGCAACTTTCGCATCAAACTGCACTTCACCATCTTCAACCCACAACCCCGGCAGTATCTCCACAGGACCAACTGCAACCATCGTGCAGAGCACAGCCGAGATGCAAAGCAGCGTGCTCATACGTTGATCTCACACATCGCACAAGCGAGCTTTGCAAAGAACTCCCCGCGCGCTTCGTAGTTCTCGAACTGATCCCAGGACGCACACCCCGGCGAGAGCAGCACGACATCCCCCGCTTGCATCCGATCCTTGATGCACGACATCGCCGACTGTAGATCACCGCAGTCGATCGCGTTCGAGCCGCCCATCGCTGCGAGCCCGCTGCCGGTCGCGCCGATGCAGTACACCCCCGCGAGACCCTCACTCAGCGCCGCGATCGGACGTAGATCACTCCCCTTGTCGTACCCTCCTGCGATCAGGTGAACTCTTGAACGATCCACCAGCCCCTCCATCGCTCCCACAGCAAGCAATGCCGCATCGGGAACCGTGCACTTGGAATCATTGAAGAAACGGACGCCTTTCGCTTCGCAGACGAGCTGCAATCGATGCGGGAGCCCCGCAAACGACCGCACCGCATCGCACGCGGCTTCATGTGCAGCACCACTGACATGACACACTGCGGCTACCGCCATCGCCGCGTTGACTGCATTGTGCGATCCCGGCACGACGCACCCTTCTACTGAATCCGATTCACCAATCACAATCGCATCATCACCCCCCCAGTCCCGCACCGGCTCTCCGAGAACAAGCTGCTGCGATGCCCTCGCCAAGACCCGCTTGGAACACTCGTAGTGCGACGCATCCCCGTGCCAATCGAGATGGTTGGGCACGCAGTTGGTGATGCACCCGAGCTTCGGTGGATGATTATCCATCACTCCGGACTCCCCGAGCCAGTAGAGCATGGCGCTCGACAGCTCGAGCACGACGAATGCCTCATCGTTGATCTCATCAAGCTGCTCAAGCAATGAGCCCCCGATATTCCCCCCAAGCACAGCTCGATGCCCGAGCGTCACCAGAGCATGATGGATCATCGCGCTGGTCGTGCTCTTTCCCGCCGATCCCGTCACCGCGACAACTCGATCGGGATCGAGCTGTTGAAACACGATCTCGATTTCGGTGCGTAAATCAATCCCGCGCCGCTGTGCTTCGTTTAGAAACTGATGCTCCCAAGGACGAGGAACCGCTGGGTTGACCACCAGCACATCAACACCCTCAAGATCAGCAACATCATGCGGCCCAAGCACAAGCTCTACAGCACCATCATCAATCAACCCCTGGATCGATCCGATCGAGCCCTTGAGCGCCGATGCTTGTCCGGAATCGCCAACCAGAACTTTCGCCCCCTGCGATGCGAGATACCGAGAGACCCCAACCCCACCACCGAATCGGCCGAGCCCCATCACGTAGACACGCTTGCCCTGCCAGTTGTTCAAGCCGTGCCCTCGACGAGTTCCTTGAGCCGATCCAGGTGATCCCCATCACACTTGTTGATCATCTTGATCATCATCGGACCGGTCACAGGCGAGAGCGCTTTCGCCCACCACTTGCTTGGCGCATTGGTCATGGTCCACGTCGCCGCAGTGCCGTCGCCGCTCGGAGCGTACTCGTACTCCGCGACCATCCGATTGCATCCATCATCAAACACCGCGCGATGATGCAACGCCCCATCCACGATCTCATGACGCTCCACCTCGATCACGGCTTTCGCGTTCATCTTCCCCATCTTCCGTGTCTCGCGGAATCGCATCCCGGCGCACATGGGTTCGTCTTCTTTGTGCTCAGAGAGCATCTCGATCGACACCAGCGATGGCCCCATCCAAGAACGGATGTTGTCCCAGCTGGTGAGCCATTGGTGGATCTGCTGCGGAGTTCGCTCGATTGTGGTCTGCTTGGTGAGTGATTGTGGCATAAACAGAGTGTAGCAAATCAGCGGATTCGGAGTTGAACATCCGTCTCGCCAAGATCTTCACGCCACACAGTGACCACGACAGTCCGACCAGTCAGCAGTCCCGCATCCGCGACCATCACAAAGAACTGGCTGATGTCCTCGAAACGCTGCCCCTCGACGCGCCGGATCACATCGCCCTCTTCGATCCCCGCCATCGAGGCAGGCATGCCCCTCCAGATCTGAGCGATCTGCACGCCGTCGCGATGCCGACCGATCACCGCGCCGAGTTGGAGCTGGATCGGTTGAGCGAGACGCTGCGCCAGAACCTCCGGACGCATCTTCCCGAGCGTCACTTCCAGATCCAGAAACTCCCCATCGCGAAACACTTCCAGCGAGATCGGCTCACCAGCGCGCTGCGAGCTGATCAGCGACGACAACGCCTCAGCGTTAGTCACGGGCGACCCCTGGACACTCAAGATAATGTCGCTCGGCAGCACCCCCGCTTGATACGATGGCCCCTCTTCTTCAACATTGTTGATCCGGATCCCGAAGACCGATCCGCCGTCTTCCGTCGCAACCTCAACCCGTCCGGATCTTGAAGAGTCGTACGTGATCCCGAGGTATCCACGCGACACCGAGCCGTGCTCGATGATCTGGGACACGATCGGCTCGATGGTCCCGAGCGGGATCGCAAACGAGATCCCCGCCGAGTCACCGCCGGAGTCTTCTGGATTCGAGCCGACCGTGCTCGCCGCCGTCGCGATCGCGACATTCATCCCGATCACGTGACTGTCTGTGTTGACCAGCGGCCCTCCGGAGTTCCCAGGATTCACCGCCGCGTCGGTCTGGATGTAGTTGGTGTACCCCCCAACCAATCGCGCCCCCTGCGCTTGTCGTCCGAGTCCGGAGACAATCCCCTCCGACATCGAGAACTTAAATCCAAACGGCGATCCGAACGCGAACACACGCTCGCCCACGCGTGGCAGCCGCTGCGTAGCGCGCATCGCTGGGAACGTGGTGTACGCGGGATCCACCTCGATCACCGCGATATCGGTGTACAGGTCCGTCCCGATGACAGTGCCTTCAACAACACTCCCGTTGTAGAACTCGACCGAAACACGCTGAGCAGATTTGACAACGTGGGCATTTGTAATCAGGTGCCCCGACGAGTCATAAATCCATCCCGCCCCGCTCGAGTACGAGCCGTAGCTCGGCGCTCCGTCGCTCGAAAAGCTGATCGGATCATCGGCGCGGGTTTCAATATGCACCACGCTCGGCTCGATCGCGTCACCAATCGCGGCGATCGCTCGATCCACCCGCCGCAGAATATCATCATCAGCGAGCACGTTCCGCGCCAGCGTGATCCGAGCGCCCTGCTGCGCTACCGCGTATCGATCGAGCAGCTTCGGTGCGAGGAAGAGGAGCATCGCCGTGACCAGCAGGACCACCAACGCCGGTATGATTGAGACAAACTTTCGCATAACACACTCCGGGGAGTCTTACGTCAGAAACTCAGAAGAGAAACTCGCAACGCACACTATGTATTCGGTTTGGCATCGCTCTTGGTGGCAGTTTCTTGGTTGCTCTCACCAATTTTGTCCGCAAGTTTTTCCGCTTCCCCGGCCCGCATCGTGTACCGCTGACCCCCGATAGTCCCATCACTGACGCGTGACACCCATTCACGCCCCGCACGCATGATCTCAGGACCGATCGACGCGACCGCTTCAGCGAATCGAGGGGGCTGGTCCGTCAATCCGAGCAGGTCATTGACGACCAGGATCTGTCCATCACACGCCGTCCCGGCCCCGATCCCGATCACAGGCACGCGAGCGATCTCCATCACACGCTTGGTCACCTCATCAGGGACCGCTTCGATCAGCAGCACAACCGCTCCCGCATCCTGCAGCGCGACCGCGTCCCGCACGACCTGCTCAAGCGAGTCGCTCGTGCGTCCCGCAGCGACCGGACCGCCGGTCACCGAACTCGTCTGAGGACGGCAGCCCACATGCGCACACACAGGAACCCCCGCGCGTGTCAAGCGATCCACAATCCCCGCTTGCGATTCGTCCGCTTCGAGTTTGATGACATCCGCCATCCCCTCGGTCATGAATCGTCCCGCGTTGCCCATCGCATCATCCACGGATCGGTGGTAGCTCATGAAGGGCATATCTGCCATGATCAGCGTGCGCGGAGCCCCCCGCTTGATCGCCGCAGTCATCTGGATCGCGAACTCGATCGGCATGTCGATCGTCCGCTCGAACCCGAGCATCACCTGAGCCGCCGAATCCCCAGCCAGCAGCACATGGACACCGCTCCGCTCGAGCCAGCGAGCGGTGGTCGCGTCGTAGCACGCTAAGCACGCGAAGGGCTCGCCGCGATGCTTCATCGCCTTGAGCGTTTTCAGTGTCACAGGATCACGCAAACTGGGCTCAACAGCATGACCAGCCGAATCGTTTGGAGAGAGACTCATGCACGATTGTATGACCCCAGTTGCCCTCGATGCTAAACTCCCTTCGAGCCCCTGAATTCAAGGCATCACCATGCACCAGAGCACCCAACTCCAGACCCCCGACCTGAGCGACGATCGCATCCTCCGCGTCGTCTCCGGACTCCGTCCATGCCGACACGGCGGATTACGCCTTGAATCCGAACAACTGGGCTCCAAGACCATCATCCACAACTACGGACACGGCGGCTGTGGGATCACACTCTCGATGGGGACCGCTCAAGCAGCCGCGGACATGGTTCAAGAAAAAGCCAACAGCGATGCCCCGATCGCTGTCATGGGAGCGGGCGTCGTCGGCCTGACCACCGCCCGCATGCTCGCTCAGCGTGGTCACAAGGTCACGGTGTACGCCAAAGACTCCGGCACAGACACCCTGAGCGTCCTCGCGGGCGCCCTCTTCCTCCCAGTCGGGATTGAGTTTGATCATCCCGACATCGGACAAGAACGGTTTCTAAAAATCCTGACGGACTCAAAGCACGCGCTCGACCAACTCGACCCGATCCGATTCGGGATCGAGACTTTGCCCGTCTACGAGCCGGAGTTCGCCCACGATCCAGAGTACCTCTTCAACAACGGCACGATCGCACCGCCCGTGCACATCGACAAGCTCCCGTTTCCAGGACCACCACGCAGTGGACGAAGCTTCGAATCGATCTTCATCCACACCCCGCGATTCCTCAACGCTCTGATCGACGATCTCAACACGCTCGGCGTCACGATCAAGAACCACACCTTCGAGCACCTGGATGACATCAAAGCACTCAGCGAGCACACCATCGTCAACTGCCTCGCGCTCGGATCACGCACCATCTTCGGCGACGACGCGATGTACCCCGCGCGAGGACTGCTCGTGCATATGGAGCCGCAGCCACTGGGATACATTGTCCACGATGGGTACAAGTACATGTTCCCGCGCGAAGACGCGCTCATCCTCGGCGGGTGCTTCGACGAAAACGTCTGGGACGACCAACCCGATCAAAAGATCGCACAAGATATCCTGTCCCATCACCGACGTTTTTTCGCGCTCGATTAGTGCGTACACTCCACTCCGATGCCCATCCTGAGCGCGACCAACCTGACCCTCCAATACGGCGACGACCTCATCCTCGACTCGGTCTCGCTATCGGTTGAACCCAGCGAACGCATCGGGATCGTCGGAAGAAACGGCTGCGGCAAATCCACACTCATCAAAATCCTCGCGGGTGTCCTCCAACCAACCGACGGCAGTATCTCCAGTGGACGTGCAACGATTGGCTATCTCCACCAGAACCCCGACCTCGATCCCAAGCACACGCTCCGCCAAGCCGTCGCCAGCGCGTTCGACCACATCAAATCGCTCAACAAACGCCTCGAAGAAGTCTTCGAACAGATGGCCGATGCCGAGCCCGATCAGCTTGAGAAACTCCTCAAAGAACAATCCAGGATCGAGCACGAGATCGAAGCACAAGGTGGTCTCGTCAACGACCACAAGGTCGACCAGATCCTCCACGGGCTCGGATTCACCGATGCCCAGTTCAGTATCAAGGTCCCCGATCTCTCCGGAGGTCAGAAAGCACGCGTCGCGCTCGGGAAGCTCCTGCTCCAGGACCCGTCCGTCCTACTGCTCGACGAGCCCACCAACCACCTCGATATCCAGGGCAGAGAATGGCTCGAGGTTTTCCTCCGCGAGGAGTTCAATGGCGCGGTGATCCTCATAAGTCACGACCGCTACATGCTCGACCGCGTCGTCAACCGTATCATCGAGGTCGAGCACGCAAGACTCATCGAATACCCTGGCAACTACGCCGCATTCAGGAAACAACGCGCCGAACGCCGAATGGTCCAGCTCCGAGCGTTCGAGAAACAGCAAGCCGAGTTCAAACGCGAGGAAGCGTTCATCGCGCACTTCAAAGCGGGACAACGCGCCAAGCAAGCAAGGGGACGCGAGTCCAGACTCAACCGCGCCAAAGAACAAACCATCGAACGTCCGCTCGAGCTCTCGAGCCTGCGTTTGTCGCTCCCCAAAGCGGAACGCGCCGGAGACATTGTCGTCGCCGCTCGCTCGCTCTCTAAAAAGTACCCCAACGACGATGGCAGCGAAAAGGTGCTCTTCAACGACCTCGACATCCGCATCGAGCGCGGACAACGCTGGGGAGTGATCGGCCCAAACGGAGCAGGGAAGTCCACACTTATCCGCTGCATCCTCGGAGAGCAAGAAGTCGATCAAGGCACCGTCAAGCTCGGAGCAAACCTCGACATCGGACACTTCACCCAGACCCACGAGCATGTCGACATGACCAAAACGGTCTTCCGTCATATTCAAGACACGGTCAAGAAGAACACCGACGAGAAGGTCACCTTGTCTGAGCTCGAAGCCCGCACCATCGCCGGCGCGTTCCTGTTCTCCGGAGAGGACCAGCAACGCGAACTCCAATCCATGTCCGGCGGCGAGAAGGCCCGCGCCGTCCTCGCTGGACTCCTCGCGAGCGCCAAAAACCTGCTCGTTCTCGACGAACCCACCAACCACCTCGACATCCCCTCCGCCGAGCGCCTCGAAGAAACCTTCGCACGCACCGTCCACGATCCAAAGACCGGCAAGACCACCAGCGGCGCCTACGAAGGTACCGCGATCCTGATCTCCCACGACCGCGCCCTGATCGACGCCGTGTGCGATCACCTGATCATCCTCGATGGTCGAGGCAACACCGAGATCTTCACCGGCACCTACACCGAGTGGCACGACCAGCAGCAGCGCGAATCAACCAAGCCCGCCGCGGCTCCTGTACCGAAGCAGCAACAAGAGTCGCCGCAGAAAGCGCCTGCTCCTAAGCCCGAAGCGCCTGCGAAGAAATCCCGTTTCTCCTGGATGCCCATTAACCAGATCGAGGAGCGGATGACCGATCTGGAAATCGAGCTCAAGAAGCTCGACGCGCAGCTCAACGACGTGGACATCTGGAAAGACATCGACCACGCCAACGAGGTCACCTCAAAGCGTGACGAAATCAGAAGCGAACTCGACGAACTCGAAGAAGAATGGCTCAACAAATCCTGAGCCTTACCCACCCAGCATAGTTCGAATCTTTCCGATCGTTTCCAGTGCATGCTGATGCGCCGAGACCCTTGACTTCTTTATCGCCGACCTCCACGCGAACGGTGCCGGGAGCACCGTCATCGGCAGGTACCACATCCAGGTCTCGATCGAATCGCCCATCAGACGCTCGTACCAACCGAAGCTCTGCATAAACGAGTCCGTCAACGGCAAACCGGGCCAGATCGTCACCACCAGAATCAACGCAAACACGATCGGCATCTTGCGACGCATCGTGATATCAAAGCGGACCTGTGTCGCATCCCCCTGACTCGCCCACGCGATCAGCAGGTCCGAGTCAAAGGGCGTGCCGTGCGCATCAGCGATCGCAGACCCATCCGCATCCCCCGCTTGATACCCCGCGAGCTTTCCGCGTTTGGACATCTTCCGCAGCGCATTGCCCACCGCACTGGAGTCCAAGCTGGTTCGAATCTCTGGAAGTGTCTCGTTTGTATCCGCCAAATCATGCTCCAATACCAGCTTACTGACACAAATACCATCGGCCAATGTAAAGCGGAGCATAAGGCTGCGAACCTCTCTGGCACAGCATGTGCATGATACAAGTTGTGCAAAGATCACACCCCCAGAACGGAAGAACCCCAGTTGCGCCGTTGCGCCTAGTCAACGCCGACGGACAGGTGTTGTCCACGCACAACATCCCGAATCAGTTCTCGGACATAGATCTGATGCACTCCCCGCTCCAGAGCCACGACCCCAGGATGCTCATCGCGACGATGACCCAGACCAGAAGCGAGTGCCGGAGCTCTGGACTGATTCCCAGAGACATCTCCGAGCTCGTCTACATCGGCCGGACACTGGGAATCGCGCCGATCAACACGAAGAAGATCATCCGCCTCGTCCAAGCGGGTGATCTCAGCGGCATCGAGCATATCCCAGTCCAAGAGAAACCAACAAAAAAGACCCGGATCGATACCCGGGTCTTGATCGCATTGATGATCTGGTCGCTCACCATCGCTGTTGCGATGAGCGTTGTTTAACTGATCACTCTACTCATTCAACATCGTGCCCCTCGACCACATCGGTGACCTTCGGAGCGCTGTGCGAATCCAGTTCGCCTCGCTTGAGACGACCGATGTATTCGTGATACGCCTTCATCGCTTTAGCGCCGAAGATCCACATGATCGGGATATTGGCCACGAGCATCACACCCAGACCGAGCGTCGTCCACATATCAAGCTCATGATCGGTCGCGATGAACGCCTTCTTGTCCGGCCCGAACAATGGCATCGCAAGGATCGTGGTCAGCAGGATCAATCCCGCGTACACGATCTTGTAAATAAAGACCGCACCGTTTGCGGATTTCTCGCCGTGTGATCCGAAGAAGTAGTAGATCCCCTGCTCGCCGTAGTACGACCACGAGATCATGGTCGAGATCGCAAACAACCACGCCGCGATCGAGACGAGCCACTTCCCAAGTCCAGGGAACTGACGATCGAACGCGTACGCCGTCATCGAAGCACCCGCGTAATCGCCGTAGACACCAAGGTCAACAGTCCCGTCCGTATGTTCACGGAAATGTGGCACCATCTCGGATTCCAGCGTGTTCCACGAGACCTGCCACTGGTCATCTTCATCTCGATTGACCGTGCCGGTGATCTTCCGCAGATCACGACCGGTATTAACGTCTTCATCCGCGGCGACAATAAAGAAAACCGTCTCCCCCTCACGCCAACCCGAAGCGTTTTCAGGAGTCTGACGGATCTTCCGCGACTCTGACGACATCTTTGGAAGCGCTTCGGTCTCGAGCGTCCAGTTGTTCTCAATAGCAGTACCGGAATCGGCATCCATGACCTGAACAATCCGGACATCATCAATACTTGCAAAGTCAGCTTCCGAGCCGCGGTTGTATGCACCGGTCGAAAGGATCACAAGCGCTGTCAGGGTACAGACCACGATCGTGTCAATAAACGGCTCTAGACCCGCAACCACACCCTCGCGGACCGGCTCGTCGGTCTTCGCCGCTGAGTGAGCGATCGGTGACGATCCCTGACCCGCTTCAGACGAGAACAACGCCCGCTTCACGCCCCACATCGCAGCGTAGCCGAACGTCCCACCAAGGAACGCGCCGGTCGCGTCAGCACTCTGGCCACCCATTGATTCTGGTAGACCGCTCTTGACGATCAGTCCGAGCATCGCCGGAACATCCGCAATATTGGCAAACAACACCACCAACGCGGCTATCACGTACAACGCACACATCATGGGAACGATCCGACCCGCGACCGCGCCGATGCGCTTGATGCCGCCGATGATGACCAAGCCAACCAGCACGGTCAGCACAACACCCGTCACGACCTGAGGCACACCAAAGTACGTAAACGTGATATCAGCGACGTTCCACGCCTGGAACATGTTCCCGCCGGTAATCGCCGAGATGATCAGCGTGATGACAAAGATGCCACCAATCAGTGTCCCAATCGGCGCGAGCCCCCACTCCGCGAATCCCTTCTTGACCACAAACATCGGACCGCCGTGCGGATTCTCAGGATCGTCCGTGTTTCTGTAGAGCATGGACTGCGTCACCTCGGTCATCTTGAGTGACATACCGAGGAAACCAATAATCCACATCCAGAAAATCGCGCCCGGTCCACCGAGTGCGACCGCAACAGCCACACCCGCGATGTTTCCCAGACCAACGGTCGCCGACAACGCCGCGGACAGTGCCTGGAAGTGATTGATCGCTCCCGGATCATCACGATCGTCGTACTTGCCTCGCACGACCGACACGCCGTGTGTCAGAGCACGGAACTGTCCCAAGAAAGACCAGCAAGTAAAGACGAGTCCAGTCACGAGCAACGCGTAGACGGTCCAGTTTGAAAAGAGGACTCCATTGATGGAGTTAATAATGTCGTTCAGTGCCATACGGCCCCCGATTGGTTCGTGGAGTTGAGTCGGGTACACATCCCGCTTTGGGGCCATAATGGCACATCACGCACGAAATTGCAAGCCGACCCCCACTACGCTACGCTCTGCTATGCCCGTCGAAATCGGAGAGATCCTGACCCGCGCTATGCTCGGCTTATCCGAGCACGCATCACTGCTCGATGACGAGCACGCCGTGCGCGGTCTGGACGCGATGAACGAGCTTCAACTCCATGCCTTGATTGAAGATACACTCACCGCCGACTCAAAGGGTATCCATCGCGAAATCCACTATCCATCTGACGGCGACGCGTACACCAAGCAAACCCATCGCAACCGATGCGACCTCGTCATCACGCCATCCCCAAATCAGAAACTCCTCGACCCTGTCTCCGAACTCCAGCAACTCACGCTGGCGCAAGACACCCTCTTCGCCGGATCATCCATCCATGACCACGACCCCAGCGTGACGTGCCAGCCCGAGGATGCCTTCTGGATCGAGATCAAAGCGTGCGCCCAGCACGCGTACCGCGACGGCGTCCCATCCCCCAACGGGAAGTACGCCCACGATCTGATGCACGGCTTGCAAACCGACATCTGCAAACTCAGCGCCGACCCGCACATCTGGCACGCCGCCGCATTGATCATCCTCTTCACCGAAACAGAAGACATCGCACGGCGCGACCTGAGCACCGCCGCGAGTATGTGCATCGACATGGACCTGCCTGTCCGTTCGCCGCTGATCGAGACCTGCTCAATCACCGATCGAGGGGGCAACGCCTGCCTCGCTCTGGGACTGTTCCCGATCTCCATCTGATGATGACTCAACCGGATCGAGACCCGCGTAGCGAGCGATGATGTCCACCGCACTGACCGCGGCGTTCTTGCTCTTAAACCGATCCGTAATCTTGGTCAGCTCTGAAACCTGCTCGTCGTACCGATTCCGATCCTCAAGCAACTCCGTCGCCTTCTCCGCGATTGGTTCAGCCCCCACAAAGTGAGGGACCAACTCCGGGACCACCTCTCGACCCGCGAGGATATTGGGGAGCGTGATAAACGGCGTCTGGATCAACCACCGCGCCAGCAGCGACCACCCGATCCGACCAAGCTTGTACACGATCACCATCGGACGATGCTGACGAGCAATCTGCAGCGTCACTGTCCCCGAAACCACCAGCGCCAGCGTGCACCAACGAACCACCGCATCCGTGTTCGCGTGCGTGATCCCGAGCGATTCGGGCCATTCATACCCGTGATCCTTTGCGATCTGCCGGACGACCGGTTCGATCTCAGGACGAGTCACCGCAACCATGCCGCACATATCCGCGTGCTCCGCTTTGAGCTTGATATACGCGCCAATCAACAGCGGGAAGTTCTTTTTGATCTCAGATGGCCGCGAACCAGGAAGGATCGCGATCCGCTTCTCCCCCTGCCTCCAGGACTTAACCTGCTCGTCGAGCGCCGCTTCATCAATCGGCTTCTCGAACAGCGGATGCCCGATGAAAGTCGCCTCAACGCCTCGTGATCCGAACCATTCTTCCTCGAACGGAAGCACGCACATAACATGATCCGTCAAACGGCGCAGCTTGCGGATGCGCCAAGGCGCCCACGCCCAGAGCTGCGGCGCGACCATGTGCACGACCTTGCCCCCCTGCGCTTTCATGATCGCGCACACTGGAAAGTTCGCCGCCGGTGAATCCACAGGCACATGCACCGTGACCGGATTCTCACGCACCCACGCCTCGATCCGCTCGTTGATCCGTCGATGCTCCCGGATCTTCTCAAGACCCGGCATCCCCATCACCGCCGCGTCACCTGTCCGCTCGATGATCTCCGCCCCCGCGGCTTCCATCTTGGGACCACCCCACGCCGCGATCCGCAGATCCGGATATCGCGACTTGAGCTCGCGGATCACGATCGACGCGTGGTCATCACCGCTGGGCTCAAAGCCCGTAAACAAGATCGTGGGTTGGTGTGTAGATCGCGACACGCACAACAATAGCACCGCTCGCATGAACAGTATCTTGCGTGAAGCCGTTGTTGAGAATCAGAATCCCGCAGCCGCGAACCACGTGCTCGGAGCGACACCGAGCGCCTCAGCAACACTCGTCAGCGATTCCACGCTCGGCAGGTGCGTCCCGCGCTCGATCGAGCTCAGCTGACTCACCGACACCCCAGAAATCTCAGACAAGTTCCGCAGCGTCCATCCCCGCTCCGTCCGCGCCAGTCGGATCTGCCTCCCCAGTGTCGCACGCAACCGATCCAAAGGCCGCTGACCAAGCCCGAGTTCGCTCACCGCTTGAGCGAGTGATTTCCGCAGATCATCCACCTTGAACGGCTTCGGAATGTAATCAAACACATCCTTCCGGAACGTCTCACGCATCGAATCAAGCGACGGATACCCCGTCACCATAATCACACACTGACGCGGCCAACGCTCCCGGATCTCTTCAAGAACCTCTGTACCAGAGTGCTCGCCCATTTTGACGTCCAGCAGGATGACATCAGGAAGATGCTGCTCGCACGCCGCGAACAGTTCCTTCGGCTCCGAAACCATCCGCACAGAATGACCATCACCCGTGAGCAATCCGTGGAGATACTCCCGAAAGTCAGGATCATCATCCAACGCGTACACTGTCAAAGGCACCACTTCACTCATAGTCACCGTCCTATTCAAGATAACTATATCCGCTTATTGTCCTGTTAGACAAGACGATTTCCAGATTATTCTGAGTCGTTCATTGGCAGGTGCACATCAAACTTCGCCCCGCTCTCCGCCGTGTTGACCTCGGAATCCTCCTCGGATTCAAGCGAGCGGATATTGGAAGGCACCACCATCCCGCCGTGCTCACGCACGATCCCCTCAGCGACCGCGAGACCGAGCCCTGTCCCGTTCGCATCCATTCTGGACGACACAAACGGCTCAAAGAGCGAATCAATCACCGCCGGATCGATTCCCTCGCCGTTATCCGTGACCGAGATCACCAGCCAGAGCCCATCGGAGCGCTCCTCTCGCTCTGCAGAAACACGGATCAATCCAGGATGGTCCTTGATGTCTCGCAGCGCATGAACGGAGTTGCGGATCAGATTGACAAAGACCTGCACCATCCGATCCGGATCACACGCGATCTCGATATCTGGACTGACCTGATTCTCAAACTCCAGCCGCTGTCCAGGGAGCACGCTCTGCCGATCGAGCTTGATGAGCGTCCACGCGTCCTCGATCACGCCATGGATACGCGCATTGACCAAGCTCGGCGTGCGCACGCGCGCAAAGTCCAGCAACCCCTCGGACAGCTTCTCGATCCTCCCCACGACACGCGCCAGCAGAGCCGTCTCTGTGTCGCTCAGCTCCGCCCCATCCTCGAGCTTGCTCACCAGCCCTTTGACCACCGCGAGCGGCGTGTTGAGTTCGTGCGCAATCCCAGCGGACATCATCCCCATCGTCGCGAGCCGATCCGCACCCTCCAGATTCTTCCGAGCGGTCTCCAGCAAGCGATTTTTCGTATGCAGATCAATCGCGACCGCTTCGAGACGCGCCAAGGTTTCGCTGAGCTCACGCTCGTGCTGACGCAGAGCCCGCACCGTTTCATTGCGAGAGTGCATGATCTCGCCGAGCTCGTCAGCGGGAATCAACCGATCGGGCACAATCTCACGCTCTGAATCCATCGAACGCGCCGCGTCATCCGCATCGAGCATCGCGCGGATCGGTTGGTACACATGCTGAGGGAGCACGAACAACTCCAGCCCCACCGCGACCAGCGCGTAGCCCGCGAGCAGCGTAACGATCAATAGGCCGTAGATCATCCGCACCATCTGCCGAGCGCGCATCGAGCGGGCGCGGACCTCGACAAACTCCCCAAGCCGAAGATCAAATCCGATCACGCCGCCACCAAAGTCATTGCCCGCACGCAGCACCACCGCGCCCGGAGTTTCCCGCAGCATCTCAGTTTCTGACTCAAGCACCCCCAGCTCGATCGGATCCACCACACGGACCTGGAATCGATCCTCCGCGCTCCCAATCTCGATCACGCTGCTGTCCACCCCCGCGTGGAAGATCCGCTCGGACAAATCCTGCTCCGCGCCGTCCACCATCTTGCCCATCGCGGGACTCAGCGCCACCAAGAGCAGGATCCCCAGCGCTAGCGAGAACGACGTATGGAGCACGATCAGCTTCTTGCGGATCTTCAATCCCGCAAAGACCCCACGCGCCCGCCCGCTGCGTCGGTGTTGCCCGTTCTCGGATTGGTCGATCGATCGGTCCAAACTCACCCACCACTGTATCCTCGCTGTCACAATGAGAAGTCTGACCGCCTACTCTCTCCCGATGTCTCAAGCTCCCAAATCCAGCTCCACTCGCAGCTCTTCCCCTCCACGCGATGCCCGCGACGCCGCGTATCGCGTGCTCAGCGCCCACGCGTTGAACTACCCCGAGCTCCATCCCATCGAGCCCGAAGTCGCGCATCTGGAACCCAGAGACCGCGCCCTCGCCCACGCGATCATCCGCGAGGGGGTCGTCCGCTGGATCACGCTCAGACACATCGTGTCCGAGCTCGCGGGACGCGGATTCGAGACCATCGAAAATCGCATGCAAGGCGTCCTCATCGGAGGAGCCGCGCAGCTCATGCTCCTGGATCGTCTGCCGCCTCACGCCGTGATCAACGAATCCGTCGAATGGGCCAAGCACTACATCCGCCCCAAAGCTGGCGGGATGACCAACGCGATCCTCCGCAAAGTCGCGCGAGCACGAGGCGACATCATCGAGCACTCCACCCAAGACCCCACCTCAATCCGCCTCTCGATCGGTGGATCCCTCACCCTCAAGGACGTGCGCCTCCCAGATGATCCGATCGCGATGCGATCCGTCGCGTACTCCATCCCCAAAGCAACCATCAAACGCTGGGACAAGCTCTACCCTGAGCAATCCGATCAGCTCCTCGCCCACACCCTCGTCAAACCTCCGACGCTGCTCTACACCAACGACTGGAACACCATCGAGGAGACGGACGACCTCGAATCCCACGACGCAGCGACCCACCGCGTCTACACCGGATCGCGGACGCGTCTCTTCCAGCTCCTCGAAGACTCCCCAGACCTCCGCGTGCAAGACCCCGCGAGCAGCAGTGTGGTCCACGCGATCCCCGAAGGCACCTACCACACCATCATCGACTTCTGCGCCGGACAAGGCACCAAAACCAGACAGCTCTGCGAGCGATTCCCAGACTCCAGAATCTTTGCCATGGAAGTCGATTCCAAACGACTCGACACACTCGACGACGTCTTCCAAGACCACCCCAACGTCTCGGTCCACCACACCGACGAACTCTCGCATGTCGCACCAGACGGCGTTGACCTGATCCTCACCGATGTCCCCTGCTCAAACTCCGGAGTGCTCGCACGCCGAATGGAAGCCCGATACCGACCCATGACCGCGCAGGTCCAGCGGATCTCCAAGATCCAGCACGAGATCCTCAATCAGACCATCCCATACCTCAAACCAACCGGAACGCTCGCCTACTCCACCTGCAGCATCGAGAACGAAGAAAATCAAGACCAGCGCGACTGGATGATCCAAACCCTCAACCTCAAGCTCATCAGCGAGCACCAGGTCCTCCCGAGCGGCCTACCCGGAGAATCCCCCTCACACTACCACGACGCGACCTATGCGTGTTTCCTGCGAAAATGATTCGTCATGCCCATGCCGTGCTCATCGGTGTGTGCTATAGAATCTATGAACCGATGGGCCGAGCCCATGGAGACTTTGAGTATCCGATCTTCGGAAGGAATAGATGAATCTTTCAGATATCCTCAGTGTTGAATGTATCCGCTCGCCGCTTGACGCTTCGGACAAGCAAGACGCGATCAATGAGCTTGTCGATCTCCTCGCAACACACGACAAGGTGAAGGAACCGGATTCACTCAAGGACGCTGTCTGGTCACGCGAGCAGACCCGCACCACAGGCATCGGGCACGGCCTCGCGATCCCCCACGGCAAGTGCGACTGCATCACCACCCCGACCCTCGCGATCGGTCGCCCCGCGACCCCGATGGACTTTGAGTCAATGGACTCCCAGCCCGTCGAGCTCATTGTCCTGCTCGCCAGCCCCACCTCGAGCACCAAAGAACACATCGAAGCGCTCGCTCAGGTTTCGCGGATCATGAACAACCCAACGTTCCGCGAAGAGATCTACAAAGCCGACGATGCGCAGCAGATCTACGACATGCTCGTCGCGCAGAGCAGCTAACTCGCCCTCAACAATCAGATTCAGCTTTCAGAATGATTCGCGATCATCGCGCCGAGCGTTTCGAGTCGGCTCAGCGATGCGTTTGCACGCGCCTTGAAATACGCCGCCGGGAACAACGCGAGCAGCGCGATGGTCAGTCCAGACGCCGTGGTGTACAGCGCTTCCGCGATCCCGCCCGCGACGATTGTCGGATCGGACACCTCCGATGCTTGTCCGAGCAGATCAAAGCTCTCGATGATCCCGACCACGGTCCCGAGGATCCCCAGCAGCGGCGCCGCGCCGACGATGACACTCAGAATCCAGTTCCGCGCCTCGAGTCCCGGACGGATCATCTCAATCGTCGCCAGGACAGCATCCTCAGAAACCCGCTTGCGTGACGATGCCCAGTACGCGAGCTTCCCGACCGAGGTCCGATCGTTCGACGAAACCGCGGCGAGTGTTTCACGCTCCCCGGCTTCAACCAGATCCGCGTACTTGCGGAACTGCCCAAGCTCGCGCCTTGTCGAGTTGCGCATCCAGAACAGCGCCCGCTCGATCACGATCCCGAGTCCCAAAACACTCATCAACAGCAGCGGGTACATCACCCATCCGCCCGCATCAAAGAACTGAATCATTCGATCAATCACGCCGGTACTGTAGCCCGACCAACCCACTCGCAGCGCTACGATACACCCGATGTCCAACACCGAGACCTCACAACTCGATCTCCCGCGTATCCGTGGACAAATCGACCAAGCGATGTCCGACTTCCTCGATGCGCAGCACCTCCCCAGCACGCTCGACGAACCCATCCGCTACGCGCTCCTCGCGCCAGGGAAACGCATCCGACCGCTCCTCGCGTGGGCCAGCGCCCAAGCCGCGGGAGGAATCGGCGAGGAGTCGCTCCCTGTCTGCGTAGCCGTGGAACTGATCCACGCCTTCAGTCTCGTCCACGACGATCTCCCGGCACTGGACAACGACGACCTGCGCCGAGGACGGCCAACCCTCCACAAACACTCCGGCGAAGCGTCCGCGATCCTCGCCGGAGACGCGATGCTCGCGCTCGCGTTTGAAGCAATCGCAAGCGCCGCGCCATCCCTCGACTCTCAAACCTACGCCAAGCTCATCAGCACGCTCTCCCACGGCACGCGCGCCATGATCGTCGGACAGGTCTATGACACGCTCGGAGGTTTCGATCCCAAACTCTCCGATCAAGACCGCACCAAGCTCATCCACACCAACAAAACCGGAGCACTCATCCACGCATCGTGCGTGATGGGTGCACTCACCGCGAGCCCCGATCAAACTACGCTCGATCTGATCTCCGGATTCGCGTGGGACCTCGGACTCCAGTTCCAGATCATCGACGATCTCCTCGATATCCAAGGCGACCCCGACCTCGTCGGGAAAACCCTCGGCAAGGACACCGCCGCAAACAAACTCACCTACCCCGCATCGTTCGGAATTGATGAATCGAAGACGATTATCGGAACACTCCACCAGGACGCGCTGTCCAAGCTGGACCAGATCGGCCCATCGAGTAGCGGATTACGCGTCCTGCTCGACCTGATGACCAACCGATCACACTGATCTGCGAAAACCAGATAGATTCAGATTCCCTCGAACGCACCCGATTTGGACTCGTAAGCACTACGCGGAGCCGCGATCCCCACTATACTTCTAGGAATGCCCGGCTTGAGGGAGCAACCAGCTTTATGACCCTGCTCGAATCCATCAAATCCCCAGCACAACTCCGCGAGATGTCCATCGCGCAGCTCGAAGAACTCGCGGCTCAGATCCGTCAAGCGATCATCGATCAGGTCTCCAAAACCGGAGGGCACCTCGCCCCAAACCTCGGCGTCGTCGAGCTCACCATCGCGATGCACCGCGTCTTCGACTTCGGACACGACCGACTCCTCTTTGACGTCGGTCACCAGTGCTACCCCCACAAGCTGCTGACCGGACGCCTCGACAAGCTCGCCGACCTCCGCACACGCAAAGGCATGTCCGGATTCCCCGAGCCCTCTGAGTCCAGCTACGACCTCTTCCGCGTCGGACACGCCGGGACCGGGATCTCCACCGCTGTCGGCATGGCACGTGGTGACCAGATCAACAAGCAGTCCTACCACCCCGAGACCAACCCTGAAGGACGCCGAGTCGTCTCGCTCATCGGAGACGCCTCCATCGTCAACGGCGTCGCGATGGAAGGACTCAACAACGCGGGTATGCTCAAACGACAAATGCTCATCGTCCTCAACGACAACGGCATGAGCATCTCCAAGCCACAAGGCGCGATGGCGCAGTACTTCGACCGCGTCCGCGTCTCGCACACCTACACCGATTTCAAGAAGGGCGCCAAGGTCCTCCTCGATTCCATGCCCGGCGGCTCGCTCATCCGCGAGGCCTACCACCGCATGGGAGAGATGACCAAAGCCGCGATCACCGAAGACTCATGGTTCGAGAAGTTCGGACTCCTCACCGTCGGTCCGATCGACGGCCACGACCTCCCAACACTCATCGAGTTCCTCACCGAAGCACGCGACATCGATCGCCCCATGATCCTCCACGTCAAAACAACCAAGGGCAAAGGGCTCGACATCGCCGAGCAGGACGCAACGAAGTTCCACTCACCCAAAGCATTCACCGTCGAACGCGACGAAGCACTGGGATGCAAGGTCCGCATGCCGTCCTCAGGTCGCTCGTTTACGTCCGCATTCTCCGATGCAATGACCAGCGTCATGGAACGCGACGAACAGGTCGTCGCCGCCACCGCAGCGATGTCCGATGGCACAGGGATCACCCAACCACTCGAAAGATTCCCAGAACGCACGTTCGACACCGGGATCTGCGAATCCCACGCGCTCGACATGCTCGCAGGGATGTCCAAAACCGGACTCCGCCCGTTCTTCGCCGTCTACTCAACATTCCTCCAGCGTGCCTTCGACCAAGCGTTCCAAGAAGTCGCGCTCCAGGGACTTGCTGTCCGACTCTGTCTCGACCGCGCCGGACTTGTCGGAGGCGACGGCGCCGTGCACCACGGCTTCTGCGATGTCTCCATCCTCCGCACACTCCCAGACGCTGTCCTGATGGCCGTGATCGACGAATCCAGTCTCAACCAGTGCCTCGAGTTCATGCGCACCTGGGACTCCTCGCTCTCGAGTGTCCGCTATCCGCGTGATTCGGTCTCGGACGTCTTCGGAGACGCACCACCATACGAGCTTGGTAAAGCAAGACTCCTCACCCCTGAGCACGCTGATCTAGACGCGAATCGTCCCGACGTCGCCGTGCTCAGTTTAGGGACGCCCGCGATCAATGCACGCGAAGCGATCGAATCGCTCGGGACTGAATACAACGTCGCGCACTACGACGCCCGCTTCGCGAAGCCGGTCGATGCGCAGCTCATCCGAGATCTCCTCTCCCGTTCAATCCCGATCCTCACGCTCGAGGACCACTCCATCGTCGGCGGATTCGGGACAAGCGTCCTCGAATGCGCCCAGGAGTTCCGCCTCGATGCCTCGATTGTGGTCCGGCACGGCATCCCAGACCACTGGATCCACCAAGACTCTCGAAACGATCAGCTCGCCGAGGTCGGTCTCGACGCCGCCGGGATCGCTCGGATGATCCGCCACGCCGCGGACCCAAAGAGCCACGAACGCTTCACGCCTGCGACCCAGAAGACGCCACAGCAAACAACCCCAACAGTCATCACCACACCCAAGGCATCGACCACGATCGAACCCAGCGCCTAACCATGCCACTCCGCGTACTCATCCTGGTCAACCGCTTCAAGCAAGACACCGACGAAGCGGTCAACATCGTCAGCAGCGCGGTCAAAGAGCACGCAACGCTCGTGGACACCATCGACGCGATCAATCCTGAGCGACTCCCGAACCCAGACGAGGTCGATCTCGCGATCGCACTCGGAGGCGACGGCACCATCCTGCGAGCCGCACACCACTGCCTGCAGCTCGACTGCCCGCTCCTCGGAGTCAACTCGGGCAAGGTCGGATTCATGGCCGGATACGAGATCGAGTCCTTCAAACGCAGCGCCGCCAAGATCCTCGACGAGTCCGCATCACTCAGCACGCGTCTGATCCATCCGATCAACGCCGAGGTGATTTCTCCGAACGACGATTCGGTCTCCTTCGTCGCGTTCAACGAGTTTGTCATCACCGCGGGACCGCCGTACCGGATCATCAAGATCGACGTCTGCATCGACGACAACCCCGGCCCAACCGTCGCGGGAGACGGCATCATCGTCTCCACACCCCTTGGATCGACCGCCTACAACGTCTCATCAGGTGGTCCCATCGTCGCGCCAGGAGTCAACGCGACGATCATCACACCCAACGCCGCCCACTCGCTGAGCTTCCGTCCCATCGTCGTCCCGAGCGACTCACAAATCCGACTCGTCGCACGACAAACCAACTCCGACAACGGCGACGGCACGCGTCTGCTCATCGACGGACAGCCCGGACCAAGGATCTCCTGCGACGACCACGTCGTCATCACCAAGCACCAGACCCCGGTCACCTTCGTCATCGATCCGAGCGTGAGCTACTGGAACACCCTCGTCCGCAAAATGCACTGGGCAAAGCCACCAACCTCGATGGAATAATCCGCTCGTCCCCAAAGATCACTCTGCATGCTCCAGACACCTCCGCAATCCCAGCCTGACCCCTACGCACTCAAATGCCTAGAAGTCTGGGGGGGATCAAGCAGCGCCAACCACGCCGCCTCCGTGACCGGACTCGACATCAGCGTCAGCTCGCGTCCTGTCGAGGGTTCCGAATCCGGCGGAGACCTCTACCTCATCTCCTCCTGCTCGTCGGGATGGATCTCCCGCATCCTCCTCGCCGATGTCTCCGGACACGGCAGTGCCGTCAGCGACCTCTCCTCCCAGCTCCGCAAAGCGATGCACAAGTCGATCAACACCGTGGACCAATCCAAGCTCGCACGATCGCTCAACAAAGCCTTCGACCAGTTCGCAGAGGGATCCAAGTTCGCCACCGCGCTGCTGATGACCTACTACGCCCCCTCCGGACACCTCATCCTCGTCAACGCAGGACACCCACCACCGCTGCTCCGCAGATCGGATTCTAATGAATGGATCACGCTCGACCAGAGCACACCCGGAGCGATCCGCGAGACTTCGAACCAGGTCAAGGTAGGGATCAAAAACCTCCCGCTCGGAGTCATCGGTTCCACCCAGTACGAGCAGATCGCGATCAAAATTAATCAAGGCGATCGACTCTGCGCCTACACCGACGCGTTCACCGAAGCCCAGCACGACGACGGCAGACTCCTGGGAACACAAGGACTCGCCGAGACACTTAACCAGTCTCATTCCAACGACGACCCCGATCACGCCGCGTCGGTGCTGACCAACATCCAAGAACGCGGATACAACATCGCCGACGACGACCACACGATGCTCGTGCTCGAGCACAACGGCCAAACCGCGTCCCCAGTCGATTTCGAGATCGTCTCCAACTACATCAAAAACTCATTTGGGTTCGGACACACCGACACCAAGCTCACCCACAAGCAGACGTCATGAAGTCAATCCGTCGCCCATCGCTCGAAGCATAAACAACTCATCAGGATTCACCAGTGAGATGATGGTGTCCCCCGCGATCGGAGAAGCGGGCGCGTCGACCGTGCTCACCGTCATCACCCCATCACGCAACGTGCAGAGCGACACCGCCGACGAGCCATAGAGCGTCTGGTAATCCTCAAACGTGAACTCGCTGGAGATGTTCGTCGCCTTGATCACCCAGCCGTCCTGGATCTTGCTCTCAAGCTCCGTGTGACCCAGATCATCCGCGAACAGCACACGCCCCAAGCTCTCAGAGTGCCCGTGCTCAGACGACTTGCTCGCCTTGCTGGTGATGCGCGAGAGCCGGTACATCTGCGAGGTATCGAAGTAGCCCTTAAACGCTTGGAGCACGAGCGTGTTGACCTCGTCGTTGGGAGTCGCGGAGAACACACGGCCGATCCCGCGCAGATCAAGATCAGTAATATCGCTCATCGACAAGATGTTCGCATTGGTTGCCGACAACCCACCCATGACCGCTCTGCGGATATTGGCGCGGTTGGTATCGACCAGATGAACACGGATGCCGTGCTTATCAAGGACTCCAGACAACGAACGCACCCAGCCGCTCGCGCCGACAACCAGAATCCCCTGCGGATTCGGATCAGAGACCCCCAGCACCCGCGCCGCCCACGGAGCCGTCAGCCCGTAGAACGCGACCGTCCCGATGATCACCGTGAACGTCAAAGGCACGATCGTCTCATGCCCCTCGATCCCCGCGTTCTCGAGCCCCAGCGCAAAAATCGACGCACCAGCCGCGGCGACAATCCCGCGCGGCGCCATCAGACACAGGAACACACGCTCCTGCCAGCTGAGTCCTGCACCCAGCGTGGACAAGAACACACCCAGCGGCCGAGCAACAACCACAAGCACAAACAGGAACCCGAACACCTCGAACCAGTTGAGCTGCTGCAGATCCTCGATCCGCAATCTCGCCGCCAGAACAATGAACAGCACCGAGATCAACAGCACACGCAGGTTCTCTTTGAACTCAAGGATGTGATGCACATCCACCTTGCGTTGATTAACCAGCACGATCCCCATCACCGTCGTCGCGAGCAGTCCGGACTCGGCCATGATCTCGTTGGACGCCGTGAATGTTGCCACGACCAGCATGAGCGACACCGGATTCTGCAAAAAGTCCGGGATCAGGAATCGGTTGAGCAGTTCCTTGAGCAGCAGCGCCGCCGCGGTCCCGAGGAAGATCCCCGCGACAAGCGTGCGTGCGATCGCTTCAGCCGTCACATCAAAGCTGTACGTCCCCTCCTGCGCTACCAGCGCCTCAAAGACCAGCACCGCGACACCAACCCCGATCGGATCGATCACGATCCCTTCCCACTTGAGAATCAGCCCACTCGCCCCTGAGGGGCGGATATGCGAGAGCATCGGACCGATCACCGTCGGTCCCGTCACGATCAGCACCGCTCCCAGAAGCGTCGCGATCGGAGTGCTGAGTCCCAGGATGAACTTCGCGCTCACCAGCGCCACCATCCACGTCACGAACGACCCCACCGTCACCAGCATCGCGACACTGCGCCACGACGAACGGATCTCGCGGAGTTTGAGCGTCAACCCGCCCTCATACAGAATCATCCCAACGGAGATCCCCACGAGCGCAAAGAGCAGATCAGCCCCAAAGATATCATCCGGATTGATCGAGAACGTTGACAGCGACCCCATCTGACGCATCACAGGTCCCGCGAGCAATCCGAAGATCAGCAGCAGGAGGATGGACGGAATCTTCAGCCGCCACGCGGCCCACTGCGCACCAATACCGAGCAGCAGCACCGCCGCCAATGCGATCCCAACGGACGATCCACCGCCCGCCGCGAGAGTCAGACTCAGGGAACCAGTTTCCATCCGGATACTGTATCAAAGAACGAACATTTCGTCCCTCATCCACCCCAGTTTCCGCGCCGATAGAACACTTTGAAGCGTTCAACTCCGCCCGGAGCGCTAAATTAACACGATTGCGGATGCCCCCATCCACAACGCGGCATACGTTCTGAGAGACCAAGGGATCGACATGCCAAACAACAAAAACAAAGACTTCGATCTCGACGACCCAAGACTCTACATCGGACGCGATATTTCTTGGCTCGCCTTCAACCGCCGTGTGCTTGGTGAAGCGACCTCAGAGTCCAACCCGCTCCTCGAACGCATCAAGTTCCTCGCGATCGCCGCCTCGAACCTCGATGAGTTCTTCATGAAACGCATCGGACTCCTCAAGCGTCTCAAAGAGAGCGGGATCGACGCCCCCGCCCACGATGGGATGACGGTCCGTCAGCAGCTCATCGCCGCGAGCCTGACCATCGCCGAGCTCCAGGACATCCAGGTCAACGCGTGGGAGACCTCCATCAAACCCGCGCTCGCCGAGCAGGACATCCGAATCCTCGACTACACGGATCTCAAGAAGAAACAACGAGCACGCGTCGACGAGTGGTTCCGGATCAACGTCTTCCCCATCCTCACCCCCCTCGCTGTGGATCCGGGACACCGCTTCCCATTCATCTCCAATCTCTCGCTCAACCTCGGAGTCCTGGTCTCCAAGCCAGGCGAGACCGAGAACCTCTTCGCACGACTCAAAGTCCCCGACGCGATCCCGCGTCTGATCCCCGTCTCCGACGAAGCCCCGATCGGATCGCTTCCAGAATCAGACTCAATCGCGTACGTCCCGCTCTTCCAGATCATCACCAACAACCTGCCGATGATCTTCGCCGGAATGGAAGTCGTCGATGTGCTCCCCTTCCGCGTCACGCGCAGTCTCGAGGTCCAGCAGGGGAGCGAGGACGCCGAGGACCTGCTCGAGCACGTCGAGACGGCGCTGCGACTCCGTCGATTCGCTGAACCTGTCCGCATCGAGACGATCCCCGACCCATCCAAACAGATCCTCGACCTACTCCTCGAAGAACTCGAACTCGATCCACAGGACGTCTACGCACGCCCTGGACCGCTGGAGTACGAGGACCTCATGGAGATCTACAAGCTCGATCGACCAACACTCAAGGACAAGGTATGGATCGGGGTCACCCCGCCGCGCCTCGCCGATGACGAGCTCGACATCTTCTCCGCGATCCGCGAGCGAGACATCCTGCTCCATCACCCCTACGAAGCGTTCGATGTCTCCGTTGAACGCTTCATCGAGACCGCGGCCCAAGACCCCAATGTCCTCGCGATCAAGCAAACACTCTACCGAACATCGCGTGACTCCCCATTCATCGAGAGTCTCATCCACGCCGCCGAAGAGGGCAAGCAGGTCGCGTGCCTCGTCGAACTCCGCGCCCGCATGGACGAGGACAAGAACGTCCGCTTCGCAAGACAACTCGAAGGCCACGGTGTCCACGTCGCCTACGGCGTCGTCGGACTCAAAACACACAGCAAATGCTCGCTCGTCGTCCGCAAAGAACCCGACGGACTCCGCAGCTACGCGCACCTCGGGACCGGGAACTACCACCCCGACACCGCTCAGCTCTACACCGATTTCGGACTCCTGACCTGCAACACAGACATCACCGACGATGTCGTCAACGTGTTCAACTACCTGACTGGACGCTCGCTCAACACGGAGTACAACAGCCTGCTCGTCGCGCCGTTCACGATGCGGGATCGCTTCTACGCGCTCATCGATCAAGAAATCGAGAACGCGAATGCTGGCAAGCCCGCACGCATCATCGGGAAGATGAACCAGCTCGAAGACATCGGGATCATCAAACGCCTCTACAAAGCGTCACAAGCCGGCGTCGACATCTCCATGATCGTCCGAGGGTTCTGCTGCCTCCGCCCGTCCATCAAGGGACTCAGCGAGAACATCAAAGTCCACGCCAACATCGGACGCTTCCTCGAACACTCCCGCTTCTTCCACTTCGCCAACGGGAAAGAGGATCCCATCGACGGCGAATGGTTCATCGGTTCCGCGGACTGGATGAGCAGAAATCTCAACAACCGAGTCGAGGTCATCACCCCCGTCTACGACGAGCAAGCACGACGACGACTCCTCGAAGTCATCGAGATCAACCTCGCGGACCGCAAGAACGCCTACAAGCTCTACTCCGACGGCCACTACGCTCGCCTCGAGCCCGACCCATCCGATGCCGAGGACTCCATCGCAAGGATCGGCACCTTCGACGCCCTCTGCCTCAGAGCCGAGAAAAGCGTGCGGATCAGTTCGATCGACGACGAGTAACGCTCAGGACGACTCAGGGACCCACCGGAACTCGCACTCAAGACCAAAGACACGCTCAAACAGCGCCGAGTGCCGAGCCGCCCCCCATATCTCAGCCGCCGGCTCCTGCTCAGCGATCACACGGAACACTGCACGCGCTTCTGTATGCTTCTTCTCGATCTTCATCTCCACGCGATCGACCGCCTGCGTGTGCGTCCGATCGAGCTTGTCCGCGATCCGCAGGATCCCCGACAATCGGCGCACAATCTCGCGATCCTGCTCAGGAAGCTTCATGTAGTTGGGATGCTTCGCTTTGGGAGTCGCGCGACGATGGTAACGCGCCACGTTCGCAACAATCTCACGCTCCAGCGTCGTCAGTCCCGGCATATCGCTGTGCGCAATCAGGTGATAGCTGTGCTTGTGGTGCTTGGAGTAGTTGATCAGATACCCCACGTCATGCAGCAAAGCCGCGGCAAACAACAACTCGCGATGAACCTCTGACCACTCTTCTCCGTTCCCAAAGTGATCCGCGAGATAATCAAAGATCCCCATCGCCATGTCCGCAACATGCCTGCAGTGCGCCTCCTCGAATCGGCACTGGACCGCAAACCGCTCAGCAAACCCGATCCGATCGACGCGACCACCACCGTCCCCATCATCGGGGAGCCCCAGCTCCTCGATCATCGTCAGCAACACACCATCGCGGATGCCTCGATCATGGACCCGCAAGCGATTCATCTTCAATCTTCGCATGACCTCGTCGATGATGACCAGCCCCGCGACGATGATGTCCGCACGATCCGGATTCAGCCCGGGAACGCTCGCGCGCAGCTTCGGAGACAGCTTCCGGAGCCAGTGCAGCAGGTGCTTGACCTCGTCGCGCTGCACGTCATGCCCGCGGACCGTGAACGGCAGCAGGTCGTTGGCGGCAAGCGGAGTCGTCCGATGCATCGCCATCGTCGCGAGGTTGGTAAAAGTCCCGCCGCAGCCGTACATTACCGAGGGGACAAAGTCCGACTTCCCGAGCTTCGCTTTGAGGATATCCCGCACGATGTCCCGCATCGCATCGTACTGCCTGTCCGGATGCCCCTCGTGCTCCTTGGTCATCTCCGTCAGACGAACCGCGCCGATCCGCAGCAGACAGAGCTGCTCGACTACCCCATTGACACTCAGCACAATCTCCGTGCTCCCGCCCCCGATATCCACCGTCGCCGCTTGCTGAGCAGTGAGATCAAACGCGTGACGCACGCTCTTATGCGCCAGCCGTGCCTCTTCCTCCGCTTCGATGATCTCCAGTTCCAGCCCGGAGTGTTCCTTGACGAGCTTGACCAGTTCCTGCCCGTTGCTTGCTTCTCTTGGAGCGCTTGTCGCGATCGCGCGGATCGATTCCACGCCGTAGCCCATCGCGATCGAGTGCATGCGTGCGACCGCCTGAGCAGAAACCTGCAGCGCCTCGTCGCTGATCTTTCCCGATGCGTCCATCCCCCCACCGAGGCGTGTCCGTTCCTTCTCGTCGTCGATGATCCGATATCCACCATCAGGCTTGAGCTCCGCGACAATCAGGCGGATGCTGTTGGTCCCAACATCAATCGCCGCGAGCCGTCGGTGCTCATTCTGTTTCGTCTTCGTATCAGACAACTGGATCCATCTCCCGGCGTTTGGACAACCTCAAGTATACGCGAACCCAGAATCATCACCAGCAGAAATGGTGTACGCGACCCAAGACCAACGCGGCTTCAAAAACGAACAAAGCCCTCGGCGAATGCCAAGGGCTTTGCTAGGAACGAGGCGGACGGGAATCGAACCCGCAACCTCCGGATCGACAGTCCGGGGCTCTAACCAATTGAGCTACCGCCCCAACGTTCAACAGCTCCAGATAGGTGCCGTGAGTTGAGTGTCCATCGTATTCGTCATTCTCCAAGAGTCAAGCAATCATCGATTCCAATGATGCTCAATATGACCAAAATATTTCAATCCAGTCCTGATAACCGGCACAGTCGAGCGATTATCGCCCGCTCGCGAGCACTCACTTCGGAAGCTTGATGTTGCCTTCTTCCTGAACATTCAAAGGCATCCCATCCGGAGCGAGCTTCGCACCGTTGATCCAAAGCATCCCGATCGCAACCGCCATCGCGACCACGCCGACAAACATCAACGCGGTAAACACATCAGGGGTGCTCTTGTTGGACTGCCCACCGCCGGGCATCTGCATACCAAACTGACTCATCATCGTCTCCTTTGAATCCTCATGGATCCATGGCTCTAAGCCAGTCTCAGCTACCCAGTTTACTCAGGACCTGATCGCCCTCGCGGATCGACTGACCCGGAGCGGTGTACGCAACGCGTGCGACCGCATGGTTCAGGTCAACACGGAACACAACGAGCTCGCCGAGGTAGGTCGCGCCGTTGCGGTGGACGTACATGCGTGCGTTGTTGGAGATCCGGTCATTGGTGCCGAGGTTGATCTTGACAAGCAGGTCACCGGTGTTTGGATCCGAGCGGACCTCATCGATGCGACCGCTGATCGGTGCACCTGGGATCTCGGTCGCCGCGTTGCTGTTGAACGCAACAGTCGCGGTCGATCCGCCGTTATCCACAAGACGACGCACTTCTTCGAGCTGCTCTTGCAGAGCACGCTTGACCTGCTCGTACACAATGACCTGGCTCTCAAGGTCACCCAGCTGCTTCTCGAGGTCGATCTTCTCGTCGCGGTAATCTAGCTCAGCACTGCGGAGTCGGCTCAGCTCGTCCTTGTACTCAGAGATGATGTTTGCCTGCGTCTCAGTGGTCACACCAAGCTGAGCGATCTTCGAGGTGATCGAAACACGCTCGGACTCCGCTTGACGAAGACCAATACGGAGCTCAGAGTTCGCGGCTTCCAGACGACGGATGTCCGAGTCACGCGATGCGAGCTCGTCCTGGAGTCGGCTCTTGTCTTCTTCGAGGGTCGCCTTCTCCTGAGCGCCTGTGGACTTGTACGCAGCCAAGCTGGTCTCAGCCGACTGAGCACGCTCGAGCGCCGCGTCGTAATCCGCGAGGATGCGATCCGCGTTCACGGAGAAAGAAATAGCCAGTGCGGCCATCATGATGCTCAGCACAGCGGCGAACAGGACAAAGACCTTAGTGAGAATATGCACGCTCGACTCCTCGATGCTCGTGTCGGTTCAGAAGGACAGACACCCGTGCGTCTATCCCAATCGGAATGCTAGTGTAGCCCCTTTTTCGATCCTGTGGGGGCTTCAACGGCCCAAGACCCGTCAATCACACACAACGGTGCGCAGACCACTGTACGCGACCCACCCAATCGGGTTCCAGCCCCACCATCACGACCCCAAAATCTCCAGAATTCCACCCGCCGCCGCCGTGCGGACCTGGGGGGATTCATCCGCAAGCATCGCTTCGAGCTTGGGGAAATGCTCCACTCGTCCAGTCCGCCCGTACACCGTCGCCGCCTGAGCCCGCACCACTGGATTCAGGTCCTGCGCGTACTCATCCGCAATAAACCCGCCCTCTGGAAGACCAAGCTTCGCTAGCGCCCCCGCGATCGCGAGCCGAACTTCTGCAGGCATCGGACGATCGGATTCTTCATCCACCAGATAGATCAACTGATCAATCGCCCCGCGATCCTTCACCTCACCGATGATCTGGACCGCAAGCGCCGTCGCCTCAAGCTCTTCCGGACGAGCGGGGTACAGCGCCCCGCGTACCACGTGCATGCTGTCCATATCTCCGAGCTTGATCATCGCTTCAGAAACCTGCAGCCGGAAGATCTGCCGCTGGATCGGAGCCGTCTGCCCCCACGAACGTCCCGCTGCTTGTTGTAGCAATGGAATCGCTGAGGAGTTCCCAAGTTCACCAAGCACAAACGCCGCGTGCGAACTCACGCGGATGTCCTCTGAATCCAGAAGCATCATCGAGAGCGGAGTCAAATCAACTTCATCACGTCCGACCTTCGAAAGCCCAAACAACGCCGAAGCGCGAACAAACGGCGACGAATCATGCGTCAGCCCCTCAAGCATCGGAGACAGCTCATCGAGCTCCTCACGCCCGACCACCATCGCCGCGACCGAGCGTACGCCCGCGTTGCGATCCGACAACCCCAGAGCCGCGACCGATTCAAGCGATGTCGAGTTCCCCTGCAACGCTTCGAGCGCATTGGCGCGAAGCTCCGGGCTCACATCCGAGGTCATCCCGAGCAGTGTCTCCACCGCAAGCGATCTGAGCTCACGCTGCGATCGTCCGCTGCGTGGACGCACATCTGTATTGCTCCGCGCCACGGTCCCGACACTCGATCCCGAGTCCTGACGAACGGTCGATTCGCCGCCCCCTCCGGAGCATCCAGCGAGCAACAGAGTTCCCCCAAAACTCAAACCCAAACTCATACTCAGTCCGAGCCCGAGAGTGCCGACGAATCGAATATTCCGGTTATTGCGTTGCATAGAAGCCCTTTCGCTTGGATCGTACCAGTCTCTACACATCGGTCCCCGCCGTCGGTTCGCTCCGTTTTTGAACAAAAGTGAGAATCAGCCCCGCCCCGCTCAGCCCCAGCATCGCCCACCCAAAGACCGCGCCGATGACCCCAGAGCCCGGAAACGCCCTCCCGGCCCCCAACTGGACAGGCGTGTTGAGATACCCGATCCGCTCGTCATTGGGATCCACCATGCTCAGCTGATCCTCGACAATCTCGCCGTCCATCCCGATCACGCAAGAGAATCCCGTGTTCGCGCTGCGGATCATCGGCGTCCGCACCTCGATACAGCGCCAGCGTGCGATCAGCATGTGCGACCTTCGCGCAACGTCCGAGTTCCCGAACCACCCATCATTCGTCAGGTTCGCGAGCAATCCCGCACGACGTTCCGAACCATCAAACACAAGCACCCGGCACACCCTCGGCACGGTCGCTTCAAAGCAGATAGGTGTCCCCACCCGAACCATCCCGCCGCGTTCTGTTTCCACCTCAAGCACCACCGGATCATCCCCAGCGGACAAGATGAACTCCATCCCCGTCGCCCCCAGTCCGAGCAGACTCTGCTCGAGCCATTCCCAGTTCGAGATCACAGGCATCACCTCACCAAACGGCGTCAGATGCATCTTGTTATACCACACAGGACTGACCGCGCCCCCCTCAACCAGAAACGCGCTGTTGTACATCCCGTCGTTGGTGTACTGCACCCAGTCCTTGTTATCCCGGACAATCTCTAGATTCTCAAACGCCACCGATCCCACGATCATCGGGACGCCGATCCCCTTCTGCATCACGAGCAACTCGTCCACCACCGACGTCGCATCAATCCGATCAGGCATCCCCCACAACCCCGGCGCATCGTCCACATGACGAGGCACCATGCTCCACGTCAGTCCCTCGTTCCGCTCATGCTCAAGCGAGATCGGATCAAACGTCCATCCAGGCACAAACCCCTCGGGCCAGACAATCACATCGGGAGCAACAAACTCATCCCGCGCACTCGCCACCGTCAGATCACGCAGCACCGTCCAATCGAGATACCGCTGACGATCCGTCCACTCCATCCGATTATCCTGAGGCACATTGAGTTGCACAATCCCCACATTGATCGTCTCGCCGCGCTCGTCGCCCCATCGCAATCCCACCACCCCCAAACCAACCCAAACCCCAAGCACCACCACCGCCGACAACGCCCGGCGTGGAAATCGTTCCCCTCGCAAAGCACCCCAGAGCTGCCACACAAAGACCCCCGACAGCAGCCCCACGACATACATCCCGGAGTTCCCACCAATCGCGGCGACCCCCGCGAGCACCTGTCCAGGAGAATCCACCAAAGGCTGCACCCCGAGATACCAGGGATACCCCGTGAACGCCGCGTGCGCCCGCAAGAACTCAACCCCCACATAAATCACAGGCAGCACAATCCAAGCACTATCAAACCGAGCAACCACACGGTTCCCAATCCACACAAAGATCGCGGGATACGCCATCAGATAGCACATCAAAAACGGCGTCCCCATCACCGTCACGTCCCACATCCACCAGTGCGTCCAAAACCACGCCGGGAGCGTCCCCAGCCCCGCCAGCAACGCCGCTCGACTCGGACGGATCACAGGCTCATGCGCCAACACCATCAACGGCAGCGGCGTAAGCAACGCCAACCACCACATCCCCATCTCACCAAAAGGCGGGAACGAGAAAATCAACAACAACGAAAAAAACACACCACACGACAACGCACGAAGCCGTCCAAAACGCCTCGTCCATGCAAGCAGCGCCATCAAATCTGCGTGGAGTCTGATCACATCCCAGCGTAGTCAATCAATCGCGCCAGTTCGCTGCGAAGCTCATGACGATGCACGACCCGATCAACCATGCCCCGATCCTGCAGGAACTCCGATCGCTGGAACCCCTCAGGGAGGTCCTGACGGATCGTCTGACGGATCACGCGTGGACCCGCAAAGCCGATCAGCGCCTTGGGTTCAGCGATATGGAAATCACCAAGCATCGCAAACGACGCGGTGACTCCGCCCGTGGTCGGATCGGTCAGCACGGAGATGAACAAGCCCCCCGCATCATCATGACGCGCCAGAGCCGCGGAAGTCTTCGCCATCTGCATCAAGCTCAGCCCCGCTTCTTGCATGCGAGCACCACCAGAGCACGACACGATAATCAGAGGCAGCTTCTCAGCAGTCGCGTGCTCGATGGCGCGCGTCAGCATCTCACCAACCACCGAGCCCATCGAACCCATCATGAACGTCAAGTCCATGCACGCAAGCATCGCAGGACGCCCCTTGATAAAGCACGTACCCGCTTGGCACCCCTCGTTCTGCCCAGTCTTCTTTTGTTCCGCCGCGATCCGATCAGGATATTTCTTGAGATCCACAAAGTTCAGCGGATCTCCTGCACGAAGCTCGGTAAACATCGGGATAAACGTATCCGCGTCCGTCAGCTGCTCGATCCGCTGCTTCGCTGAGATCCGATAGTGGTGACTGCACTCAGGACAGACGTGCATGTTCGCCTCCATCTGCCGACGATAAATCATCGTCGAGCACGAAGGACAGCGGAGCCAGAGTCCCTCCGGGACCCCACGCCGCGCTTTGGGCTTAGTCTTCTGTACCTGCTCAGTCGCAATCTGACTCATTGAAGCATCCTTTGCATTTCCGTTGGCAAGATTTCATCCAAACCTCACCATGCCGGCATCATACGGCATTCTTACGCAATTTTCGTCTTCCTCGCCTGATCCCCCTCGATCATATCCCGATCCAGTGAGAACGACTCAATCCCGCTCTCCCCCTCCAGATACCCCCAAACCTCAGACAGAGGCCGCTGATCCAGCCAGCACTTGATCACCGCCCATGAATACGGACGCAGAACCAGCCCCACGATCGGATGCTCCGATTTGAGCTTCCCGAGCATCTTGAACAGCACCCCGAGCACGCGATCCTGCACCGCTTCAAGCGACTCCCCATCCGGCGGCGCCACCATCCCAGGCTGCGCCTTCCACTGCGTGTACACGCTCGGGAATCGCTCCTCAAGATCAGACCGCAGCACGCCTTCCCACAAACCAAGATCAAGCTCCGCGAGCTCGTCAACAGTCTTGACCTTCGCATCACTCGATTCCAACAGCTTCTTCACGCACTGCATCGATGTATCGGATGGACCCGTCAAAACCAGATCCAACTGTGAACGCAGTTCAGCAAGACCATGAGCCGATTGAAGATTGCGTGTGATCTCATTGAGCGCCTGCTCAGTCGATGGCAAATCCGTCGCGCCGCACAAACGATCCTCATCATCCCACGACGTCGTCCCGGCTTTCATCAAAAGTATGGTGTAGTGCGATGACTTGGGCAACAGATCAATCCTTCGCTTAGATTCGCGTCCGTCTCAAATCGAGCGTGCGAACAGTTTAGCAGTACATCGACCGCTTCGGCGCACTTTCGTGAGTCCTGACCGCTTCCACCACTATGTAAGCAGCTACAAACACAGGGGTTCACCCCAGTCCGCTCATGCTCCCCCACGCAATGTTCGGATGATCTGCCCCCACTGATCCCTCGGCTTCCCATAGATCGCGGATCCCGCGACGAGCAGATCGAATCCCGCATCAATTGCGAGCCCTGCTGTTTCCAGACCGATCCCACCGTCGATTTCGAGCCGTTGATCCGCTCGGAGCATCGGCGCGATCCGCCGCCCCTTTTCAAGCACCTCAGGGATAAACGCTTGACCCCCGAATCCCGGATTCACGCTCATCACAAGCACCAGATCAAACGCTTCAACCACCGGCAGCATCCGCTCAACATCCGTTGGAGGATTGATCACAATCCCAGTGTGCACCCCAAGATCCTCGATCACGCCGCACAGGTCCCGCGCGTGCTGCTCAGACTCACACACCTCGATATGGAAGCTCAGCAGATTCGCCCCGGCATCCGCGAAGGGTTTGAAATACGCCGCCGGATCTGAAACCATCAGGTGCACATCCAGATACGTATCCGGGAGCGCCTTATGCAGCGAAGCACACAGAGCAGGCCCCATCGAAAGATTGGGAACAAAGTGCCCGTCCATGATGTCCACATGCAGCAGATCAGCGCCCGCATCAAGCGACGCCGACGCGTCGTCAGCCAAATGGGCAAAGTCCGCAGCAAGGATCGAAGGAGCGATCAAAGGCAGATCCGGTTTGGTCGATATCGGGTCAATCATGCACCACTCTAGTGCCCCGCATCCACCAGAGTTGTAGGATACCACACCGCGACCAGGACATTCATCAATGAATACCCTATCGCTGGAGGAGTCCCACATGCAACAGTCCGCCACGCTCATCAACCAGCTCGATTCGATCGGTCAAACCAAACTCGCCAAATACATCTCCGGCGCCACCGGATCAGGCGCGGACATGCTCGTCAAACAAATCGAACAGTTCGATCTCGAAGCGCTCGCAAAGTACATCAAGACCTACGGCTCAAACTACGCGCCCCCACAAACCAACGACTCCATCTCCCCCGCACCATACTTCGCGCTCAGCGACGCAAGCTGGGACAGAGACTTCTACAAAGCAAAGGGTGAAGAACTCATCACCGAAGGGAAAGTCGCGTGCTTTACCGTCGCCGGCGGACAGGGATCACGCCTGGGATACGACGGCCCGAAGGGCTGCTACCCAACCTCCTGCGTCTCAGGGAAATCACTCTTCGAGATGTTCGCCCAAAACCTGTACGCGAACCAACGCAAGTACAGCACCACCATCCCGTGGTACATCATGACCAGCCCGCTCAATCATGAGCAGACCATCGCGTTCTTCGAGCAGCACAACCACTTCGGACTTGATCCAAAGAACATCATGTTCTTCCAGCAAGGCGTCATGCCGAGCTTCGACGCCGCTACCGGAGACCTGCTCCTCGCGGACCCCGCGCACCTCGCCACCAACCCCGACGGCCACGGCGGCGCGTACAAAGCACTCCACGTCTCCGGAGCACTCGCCGACATGCAGTCCCGAGGGATCGAGCAGCTCAGCTACTTCCAAGTCGATAACCCCAACGCCAAGATCATCGATCCGATCTTCATCGGTCTCCACGCCTTCTCTCCAGAGTCGTCCGCTGAGTTCAGCTCCAAGATGGTCGCCAAAGCATCGTGGGACGAGAAGGTCGGCGTCTTCTGCCGAGTCGGTGACACTCTCGCAGTCGTCGAATACTCCGACCTCCCAACCGACCTCGCCAAGATGACCAACGAGCAGGACGAGCTCATGTTCAACGCGGGATCCATCGCGATCCACACCATCTCCGTCGCGTTCATCAGCCAGATCGCGACCGATCCCAAGTACGCGCTCCCCTTCCACAGAGCCGTAAAAAAGGTCCCCCACTTCGACACCACCACAGGACAGCACGTCGAGCCCTCATCACCCAACGCGATCAAGCTCGAGCAATTCGTCTTCGACGCGATGTCCCTCGCCGACAGCTCGATCATCCTCGAGACCGACCGCGTCGAGGAGTTCGCGCCAGTCAAGAACGCCGAGGGCAACGACTCGATCATCACCTCCAAGCAGCTCCAATCGCAGCGAGCAGCTAACTGGTTGATCGCCAACGGCGTATCGGTCCCCACCAACCCCGACGGCTCGATCAACGCGACCATCGAGCTCTCCCCGCTCACGGCGCTGTGCCCCGAAGACCTCGACAGCAAAGCACTCCCCGATGCGATCCAGCCCAACTCCAGCATCAAACTCTAACAAGCCCCACGCAGCAAGGCATCCACGTGAGTGAATACCCAACCGTCGACGAGCGTTTCCGACAACTCCCCAAATCCCTCCAAGAGAAGTCCAAGCACACACGGCTCGGAGACGATGTCCCCGCGCTGATCGTCCACCCCGACTTTGAAAGACCCTGCCCCTGGGTCCTCTGGATCCACGGGCGGACGGTGTACAAAGAACTCGACCCCGGACGCTACAACCGATGGGTCCGCGCCGGGATCGGAGCCGTCGCGATCGACCTCCCAGGACACGGCGAGCGCTACGTCGATGGCGCCCATCACCCAAACCAAACCGTCCACAACCTCACCCAATGCATCTCCGAAATCGACGCCGTGCTGCAGTCTGTCAAAGAACTCGGGATCTTCGACATGGACCAGTGCGCCATGGGAGGAATGTCCGCCGGCGGAATGGTCACCTCGCGCCGATGCTGCGACCCCCACCCATTCCTCGGCATCTCCCTCGAGTGCACCACCGGAGATCTGCTCGGGCTCTACTTCCCAGAAAACCCATCAGAAGCCGGCATCTGGCGCGTCCACCACGATCGAGCCGAAGTCGAAGCGATCGACACCCCCACGCACCTGTCCGGATTTAAACCAATCCCAGTCCTCGCGATGCACAACCGAGGCGACGAACTCGTCCCCTTCGATGTCCAATCCGGATTCATCGACACCCTCCGCGAACACTACCAAGACCGAGACGCCGACCCCGAACTGGTCCAACTGATCGAGTACGAGGACACCGGCGCCATCCAGGAACACGCCGGTTTCGGGAAGTTCGCGTCCCAAGCCAAGGACACACAGCTCGAGTTCTTCAAATCACTCTTCGACATGACCTGATCACCGCGACCTCGAATCGAGTACAGTGCCACAATGCCCAAGCTGTTCCAGAATCTGAAGAACCCAAAGGAAGTCTTCGCTTGGGGGCTCTACGACCTCGCCAACCAGTCCTTCACCCTCCTGATCATCACGCTCCTCTTCCCCATCTACTTCAAATCCGTCGCCGTGGGTGATCAGCAGCGAGGCGATTCGCTCTGGTCCATCGGTGTCTCCGCGGCACTGCTCACCGTCGTCCTGCTCTCACCATTCGTCGGTTCCTACGCCGACGCTCGCGCCAAACGCAAACAACTCCTGATGATCACAGGCACACTCTGCTCGATCCTCACCATCGCGATGACCTTCATCGCTCCGGGACAGTGGTGGCTCGGACTCGCCCTCTTCATCCCTGCAAACATCTGCTACCAGCTCGGAGAGAACCTCCTCGCGAGCTTCCTCCCCGCCCTCTCAACCCCACGCACCATCGGACGCGTCTCCGCGATCGGTTGGGCTATGGGATACCTCGGATCACTCCTCCTCCTGATCTGCGTCATCTCCGGAGTCGAGCTATTCAACTGGGAGCAAACCCCGGACTGGAAGTGGTTCTTCATCCTCGCCGGCGCGTGGTTCTTTGTCTGGATGCTCCCCGCCGGATTCATCCTCCACGAACCACCCCACGAGAGCCCCCCCTCCCAAACCAACGGCTTCAAGCTCGCGATCCAGCGCATGAAGTCCACGCTCAAAGAAGCCTCCCACTTCAACCAACTCGTCCGCTTCCTCATCGCCTTCTTCATCTACGGCCTCGGAGTCCAGACCATGATCGCCTTCGCCGCGATCCTCGCGAGTGACTTCGGTATCCAGGAAATGGGCCTTTTCATCTTCACGCTGCAAATCGCGGTCACCGCCGGGATCACCGCGATCGTCGTCTCGCGATACCAAGACCGAATCGGTGCCAAACCCACCATCAGCATCTTCCTCATCGTCTGGATGCTCTCGACCGCCGGACTCCTGATCGCCAAGGTCAGCGGAGCCGCATCGGGAAACAACCAATGGATCTTCTGGGTCATCGGCAACGGCATCGGGATCGGACTCGGAGGCATCGGCCCCTCGTCACGCTCGATGGTCGGACTCTTCGCCCCGACCGCACGAGTCGGAGAGTTCTTCGGACTCTGGGGGATGACCTACAAACTCGCCGGCGCCGTCGGCGTCCTCTCCTTCGGACAAGTCAAAGCATGGATCGGTGACGCCCCCGCCCTCACCCTGCTCACCTCGTTCTTCGCTTTCGGACTCCTCCTTCTCATGTCCGTTTCCGTCCCAAAGGGCATCCGCGCCGCCAAACAAGCGAATAGACAAGCCCGAACAAACACGAGCGTATGATCCCACCATGAGCGTGATAGACACCAATCAGAACCAAGCAGAACGCCCCATGTCCATGTACCCCGACGAGCATGGCCGCTTCGGGGACTTCGGAGGCATCTACGTACCCGAAACCCTCCACGCCGCGCTCATGCAGCTCTCTGATATCTACATGAAGGTCCAGGATGATCGCGCATTCTGGGACCGCCTCGACGACCTCAACCGCCTCTACGTCGGAAGACCAACCCCGCTCTACCGCGCCCCGGGACTCTCTCGCCGTGCGCGTCACATGAACAAAGCGCAGGACACCGGCGCCACGATCTGGCTCAAACGCGAGGACCTCGCCCACACCGGCGCGCACAAAATCAATAACACGCTCGGACAAGCACTCCTCACCAAAAAAATGAAAAAGAACCGCGTCATCGCCGAGACCGGCGCGGGACAGCACGGCGTCGCTACCGCTACCGCGTGCGCCCACCTCGGACTCAAGTGCGATGTCTACATGGGATCCGAGGACGTCCGCAGACAACACCTCAACGTCGTCCGGATGAAAATGCTCGGCGCCAACGTCATCCCAGTCGACTCAGGTTCCAAGACACTCAAAGACGCGACCAACGAAGCGATGCGCGACTGGATGGGATCCGTCGACACCACCCACTACATCCTCGGCTCCGTCGTCGGACCGCACCCCTTCCCAATGATCGTCCGCGACTTCCAGTCCATCATCGGACGCGAAACCAAAGCACAATCACTCCGCAACTTCGGACAGATGCCCGACGCGATTGTCGCGTGCGTCGGAGGCGGATCCAACGCCGCGGGGATCTTCTACCCATTCGTCGAAGAAGACGAGGTCCGCATGATCGGAGTTGAAGCCGGAGGTCGCTCCAGCGAGCAAGGCGAGCACGCCGCACCGCTCTCGCACGGCAAACCCGGTGTCCTCCACGGCTCGATGAGCTACGTCCTCCAAGACCAGCACGGCCAGACCCAGCCCGTCCACTCCTGCAGCGCCGGACTCGACTACCCAGGTGTCGGCCCAGAACACAGCTTCTGGAAAGACGCGGGACGCGTCGAATACACCAGCGTCACCGACGAGCAAGCACTCGAAGCATTCCTCTGGTGCTGCCGCGACGAGGGCATCATCCCCGCGCTCGAGTCCTCGCACGCCGTCGCCCACGCTGTCCAGCTCGCTTCCGAGATGCCCAAGGACTCCAACCTCATCATCAACCTCTCCGGACGTGGCGACAAAGACGTCGAAGAAGCCTCACGCCTCCTCGCCGACAAGCTCAGCTAAAGAAATCGGTTTACCGAACAGGACGAGCAATCAATCCACGAACAGGACGCGAGATCCGTTCGATGCGCTTGCTCACCCAGGTCACGACCCCAAAGACCGTCCGAACGCGGAGACGCAGACGCAGTCTACGGAGCTGCTCGTCATCTGGATCATGACGCAGCGCCTGCGTCAACCAGTAGCGAGCGCGGATGTACTGACCCTGCCGGTAGTACGCAAGCGCCAGGTTGTGCATCGCAGGGACAAAGCTCGGACGATACTCAAGCGCCCGCTTTGCGGCATCAATACCGTCCTCGTACCGCTCGCTCTCAAGAGCCGCGACACTGAGCCCGTGGAGCGCCTTGTGAGAAGTCGGCGATTCCCGCAGCAGCATCTCGTACACACGCGTCGCCTGCTTCATCATCCCCGCAAGGATGAGCGTGCGACCAAGCTCTTCGAGCTCCTCGACATCAATCTTGGACTTCGAGCTCGTCGTGACGACAGGATTGCTCCCAGAGGTGTCGATCCGAGCCCCGCTCGCGTCCACCGCCGAGACCTTGACCTCAACGATCCCCGCGTCATCACGCATCCGCTGCTCAAAGCCGCGCAGTTCCTTGTTCAACAGGTCCCGCACGCGAGGGAGGTCCTCTTCACGACCTCGCTCAAGCAGCGTCTTTGCCAGACGCGTGCGAGCCGTCGCGTAGTCCTTGTCCAAACGCAGCACCACATCAAAGTGGACCAGCGCATCAGCGAGGTTCCCCTCGATCTCCGCGAGTTCCGCGAGCGAGAAGTGGGCATCCGTGTTATCCGGGAACAGCTCAAGCACGCGACGGAACTTCTCGCCCGCCTCGCTGTAGCGGTGCATATCTATCAGCAGCTCACCGAGATCGAGCAATGTCTCGGGATCACCCGGATCCACGCGCAGCTCCTGCAGATACAACTGACGAGCACGCTCAAGCCGACCAAGCCGAGCGTAGGCATTGGCAAGGTGCGCCCGAACTCTGGGAAGTCCCGAGTCCAAACGCGCCGCTTCACGCAGACACCAGACGGCACGCTCGTGGTGCTCGTTCTGCAGCAGCGTCTCACCCATCACCGCGTACAGCTCAGGATACTCAGGATCAATCTGCTGACCAAGATAGAACGCTTCTTCTGCGTCCTCGTACCGCTCAAGATCAGTGAGCGCCTCGATCCGATGCACAACAATCGCAACATTCATCGGCTCAACACGCTCAGCGGCGTCGAGCCACTCGAGCGCCAGCTCCGCCTTCCCGGCGCGGATCAGGTTCACGCCCGCGAGCAAGGTCGAGTTCGCGTCCGCTTCCCCGTGATCGAGATGCAAACGCGAGCACTGCATGAACGCCTCGGAAGCCGACTCGTACCGACCCGCGGCTTCAAGAGTCAACCCAAGATTAAACTGCCACTCAGTCTGGTATGGATTCAACGACAGCGCGTGACGAAGCTCAAGCTCCGCCTCATCCCATCGCCCGGCGTTGTAGTGCTCGTGAGCGAGTTCAACATGATGTTCGGCATCAACCCAATCGTTCATCGAGAGCCAACCATCCTCTTTATCTAGCCAGACCCAATCGAGGTCTCAGCACGAATCCTAACCGTTGTCGATCTTTTTCTCAATCCAATCCGACGCCCTGACAGGGTTTTGATCGTCAAACTGGCCATAAATCTTCTATAAAGCCGACCAATAATACTGGGACATCCATGGATCACACTCAAAAACACCCATTCCGGCACCGTACCTACGCCCTGATCCTCTCGGCCGGATGCCTCACGCTCCCCGCCTGCTCGTCCAACAAGTCCAACGACTGGTTCCGCTTCGGCAAAGACTCCCAAACCGAGGAACCCACCCAAGACCAATCCCAGCACCAACCCGAGCACGCACAGCAACCCGATTCATCCTCAGATATTCAGCTCACAGACACCACTGAACCCCCGCAAGCCACCCTGCCAGAGACAGACAACCAACCAGACGAAGTATCTCCAAACCTGGCGCAAGACGAAGACTCAGCGACAACCGAATCCACACACCAACCCAGCGTCGACGTCAACGAGATCGTCAACCTCTACCGCAGACTCCACGTCGAGATGGATCAAGCGAATCGTTCCCAGCTCATCGTCGAGCTCCTGAGCGATCACCGCGAGCAGGTGAAGCTCCTCGGATTCGAGCTCGCCTCCAGAGACCTCTCCGCCGGCGCGACCCTCAGCGCCGACGCCGCCAACGCCGCGATCACGCTCTTGCATGATCCACATCCAAGCATCCGCACCGGAGCGGCGCGTCTGATCAATCGCCTCGCGCTCCCCGACGCGATGACCCTGCTCACCGACGCCCTCAACGACGAGCAAGACGCCGACGTCGCGATCGCCCTTCTCCGAGGCATCGAACGCTGGCCAAACCAGAACGCTCGCCAAAGCGTGCTCCGCTGGTACAACCCCGACAGCCCCGCACGAGCCGCAGCCGCAAACGCCGCGTGGCAAATCGCCGACCTCGGACTCTGGGACACCGACGAGCACCAGCACTCGATCCGCGCCACCTACCGCTCGATCGAAAACACCGAGCTCACCCAGTCCGACATGCGCCTCATCGCTGTGACCGGAGACTCATCCGACATCGATCGCCTCATTTCGATCCTCCGCGATCAGGACAACCCCAGCCAATCCGACGCCGCGAGCGCGCTCGTCTACACCCCGCTGGGCGCTGATCCGCTCATCGATCTCGCGATGAACGATCCCAAGTTCGCGCTCCAAGCATCCAAAGCGATCGATCGCCACCGCCTCAACCCCAACGGCATCCGCCAGATCGCCTCCCTCACCTGGCCGAGCGAACAAGCACGCACCGATGCGCTCGTCCAAGCATGCGAGAAGCTCGATCACACCGAGCTCACCAACGCCGTGCGCCTCGCTCGCACCGACCAGACCATCAACGACGCCCTCTCCATCCGTCTCCTGAGCCGACTGATCGCCGGCGCGCAGACCGTGTCCCCGCGCTCCGCTCAAGGCGTCGCGCTCCTCGCGCAGCTCGAACTCCAGAACCTCCGCCCCGATCGCGCCCTTGAAGCGATCTCCCTGCTCCCAGAGACGGGACTCGACCCCGACACCGCGCTCCGCGCCAACACCACCGCCGCATCCTCCCACATCCTGCTCGGAGAGTTCGACCAAGCCGACCTCCTCACACAGTCCCCCATCATCTGGTTCGACACCCTCACCCTCTCCAACGACCAGAACACCCAAGCCAAAATCGCCGCTGCGATCCAAGAACGCGCATTCGATCTCACCCCAGACCAGCAGCAAGCCCTCAACGCCCTCCTGATCGCCGATGAGCCCGCCCCGCAGGAATCCCCCTGAATCAACACCAGTGACCCCATAGCAACCAGCCGAGCGCCCGTCTACCATACAGACCAGCCGGAAGGACCCGGCTCACCAAGACATGGGCACAAAAGCCCGAACCAAAGGACACGCCATGACCAGAGATGAGATCCTCGAAAAAATCAGTGAAATCCTCGTTGACGCGCTCGCCGTTGACGACGACGAGGTCACACCAGAGGCCACCCTCATCGGCGACCTCGGCGCCGAGTCCATCGACATCCTCGACATCACCTTCAAACTCGAACAAGAGTTCGGATTCAAAATCGCACAAGGCGAGCTCTTCCCCGAAGGCATCACCCAAGACCCCGACTACGTACAAGACGGCACCGTCACCCCAAAGGGTCTTGAGATGCTCAAAGAACGCGGCCCACACTTCGACATGGCGGCCCTCGAAGCCGATCCATCCGTCGAGAACGTCCGCAAGATCTTCACCGTAGAAGCACTCATCAACTTCTGCGAGCAAAAGCTCCAAGCCGCGGCCTAACAACACCATCGCACCACACACCGAGGAACGAACATGCGATGGATGTGGATCGATCGGGTTATTGAACTTGAGCCCAAACAACGACTCGTCGCCATCAAACATATCTCGATGGCCGAGGACCATATCCACGACCACTTCGCCGCCACCGACTCGCGCCCTACCACCCCAGTCATGCCCATGTCCCTCATCGTCGAAGGCATGGCCCAAACCGCCGGGATCCTCGTCGGACACGCATCGGACTTCAAAGAGAAAGTCGTCCTCGCCAAGGTCGCCAAAGCGACGCTCTCCAAAGACCCCACCCCTGGGTGCACCCTCCGCTACACCGCGACCATCGACCGCTTCACAGACTCAGGCGCTTCAACCTACGGCGTCGTCGATCTCTACGATCCAACAACAAGTTATCAGGACCAAACACCCGCACAACCCGAACGGATCGGAGAAATCAACCTGATTTTCTCCCATCTTGATCGCAACGCCGCCGGAACGCAGTACCCTGAAGAGAACTTTGTGTTCAGCGATTCATTCCGCACGCTCCTGCGAACCAGCGGCATCGAATCGTCGTTCTAGATCATGACCCTATAATCAGGTCCAGATCAAAAGACCAGACCGGAGAGCAACATGGCGATCTCAAACAAACTCACCCCCACACTCCTCGCGATGACCATCATCGGAGTCACCGGACTTACCGCGTGTTCCTCCCCTCGTGAGATCGACCGCACCGAGCGTCGCCCCCACACCGCGCACCGAGGTGTCGCGTACAAACGACTCATCCTCACGCTCAACGAAGCCAACGCCCTCGCGTTCCGCGCCAACGAATACGCCGAACTCATGTACGAGTCCGACGAGGTCGACGACAAAACCAAAGACGACGCGATGCGCCTCGTTGACGAAACCAAAGCGTTCGCCGATGACATCGAATGGTCACTCGCCAACAACCAGCGCATGACCTGGCACCGCACCGAGATGAACCGCCTCTGGGGCAAGTTCAAGAAGCTCTACCCAGAAGACAAAGCATTCGCCAAAGACTACACCACCTGGGCCATGCGCAAGCCAACCCCCAAGCTCCGTCTCAAGAAGAACTACGCCGAGAACTACGGCATCGAAAAAACCAAACCACGCTGGAACGACCTCCAACCAGTCATCCGCGAACTCTACGAAACCGAATAACCCACTCCAAAAACACAAAGGCCGGATCAACTCGATCCGGCCTTTTCATTTTTACACAGTCCTGGGTGGCGTGGAGGTGTCGTCTTCGACTCCTCCACGATCTTTGAGCCAAACCTCCACGATCAAAGCCTGCCCCTCCCCCGTCTTCAACTCCCCCCAAAGTCCACCCCACCCAATCCCCCCTTCGTCCAGCGGAACCGCAAGTCCAGCTTCTTGAGCTCCCCAAGCCCACCCATCGGCACAGGGAACGTATCCAAAGGCACATACCGCTGCTCCCAGACCGCATCGGGACGCTCCGCATCAAACGCCGAGTTCGCATCCCCGACCACTTCCTGCCGGACCGAACCATCAAAGAACGCCATGTTGATCTTCGCCGTCGGATACGCCGCGTAGATCCCATCGGGATCACTGAACCGATCAAACTCCTCGTACATAAACACCTTCGCCGACGGATGCGCCACCTCCGACATCCGACGCCCACCAACCGCCTGCTCCGACTCCCCCTTCACCAAATGATGCGGCGACTCCGCCGAGGGGGTGTACTGCGGATCAACATCATCGAGCCACGCATGCGGAACCACCTGATACGAAGACCCAAACGCCCACAACTGCTTCACCGAATCATCAAGCCACATCGGATCGGTGTCATACCCCGCCTTCTTGGGCATCCCCTTCCCATACGGCACAGCAGAGTCCGCATCCAAATACCCCAACGGATGCTCCTGCCACTTGATCAATTTCTTGTCATACGGCGAAGCCGCGATGGGCTCAGGTTGACGATCGGTGAGATAGTCTAACAGAACTTGGTGTGAGTAGCGATATCGAACAAGAATCGCAGGTGCTTTCAAAAATCTGCTAGGACCTTGGATTCGTCCAGTATTGCGCTCGAGGATATTCTGAACTTGAGCAGCGGGGTCTGGCTTTGGATAATGCGGATTGGGACGGGACATACTCGAGTATTTCCCATCATCCATCCATGTGAAATGAAAGAGCAAATCTTCATGATCCCCAGCATAGTTCGCTGCTCCTGTATTGAGCGATCGAAGATGCGCTTGAGCAACTACATTTACTGAGCTTCCCTTCCTACCGACTGCCGGTACAAATATGCCAATAAGTAGCACGACTACCACAACTACTGCAAACAGCTCCCAAATTGTAAAACCACGCCGAACTTCACCGCTCATCGCGTCCCCTTTCATTCGGATGCAGCACGCATGAGACCATCCCCGCAACACGAGCCGCGCGTGCTCCATCGGAACTATCCGTAAACTCCCACCCAGCGGTTCCGCTCACACTTCCATCAGCAATCGACGGATCGTCTCCGGAGTCTCCCCCTGCCCCGTCCGAGCGCTCAGCAAAGCCGTGTGCCCCATCGCAAGCACCGACGCATGATCCACAGGAGATCGCACAGGTCCCACACCAGAACACAGCTGAATGAGCTGCTCCGTCAACCGCATCGAAGACGGATCAACCGCCTCATCCCGCTCGATCACAAACGAGTCGATCTCGTTCCCATCAAGATCAAACCTCGTAAACCCCTCATCACGCAATCGGATCTGCCCCTCATCCCCAAGCGCATCGATCATCAATCCCGAGCGTCCCACCTGATCCGAGACCTGCATCAGCACGCCTCGCCCATCCGCCATCCGCAGATGCGCCGCCAGCACGCCGTGCAGTTCCCGCAGCGACTGACCAGGAAGCTGATGCAACCCCGCCGAGAACGCCCCCTGATAGGACGCATCAATCATCTCGGGAACACCAACAAGCGTCCGCACGAGATCCATGACCTCAAACACGCGCGCCCCGAGCGATCCATACACCGCCGGCGCGACAAGCGAAACATTGAGCGATCGGATCGGACCAAAGGTCTCCAGCGTCGCCATGAGCTCATCAATCAGCCGCCCCCTCCGAACCATCGGCACCACACGAACAAACTCCCCGAACGCGCCTGTATGCAGCGCCTCCGTCCAGCTCGTCCCAGAGATCACCGTCGCCTCCCCAGGGATCGGCTCCAGCGTCGCGACCGCAACCTCCCGGCTATGCGCTCGCTGCAAAGCCGCGAGATCGTGCTCCAGATCCTGCTGTCCAAACGATCCCGGAGCCGCGAGCAGCATCAGATCCGGACTCTCGCTGCTGAGCATGTGCCGTAGGTCATCCTGCACCGGACACCCAAACCCTTGCGCCACCGTACCTGACTGCGCCGAAACCGGACATCCCGCCCCCACGACCTCGATCCCGCCAGCAGACAGCGCCCCCGCAAGCATCTCCACCTGCGCCGGCATCGCCCAAATCATCGCACTCGTTGCTCCCCGATCGGCACTCATAACCCCATGATACATAAAAACAAAGAACCCCGCACACCAATTGGGCGATAGAATATCAGCAAGATGCAGCAAGGCGGCTGCTCATGAATGGTCCCCATCCATGGGAGGAAAGTCCGAGCACGACAGGACACGACGGTGGGTAACACCCACCCGTTCCAACACCAGAACCAACTCTGGCGGCTGGGAACGAGGGAAAGTGCCACAGAAAGCAAACCCCCGATGGCTTAGTCCTCTAAGCACAGGGAAGGGTGAAAGGGTGCGGTAAGAGCGCACCGCCCGATTGGTGACAATCGGGGCAAGGTAAACCCCGTCGCGTGCAAGCCCAAGCAGATCCTCACGCATCGCGTATCTCTCGTCCGGAGACCGCAGGATCGGGTAGGGTGCTGGGAGCATCAGCTCCCCATCGTGTTGGCAACAGCACGAGCAGAGAAATAGTCGCCCAGCTCCGCAAGTCCGATCGAGCCCCCGTCAAAAGGTTGATCGGAAACTACGGAGCGGACAGAACTCGGCTTACCAGCTGCATCCAGCCGCAACAACGCACCCCCTTGGGAACACCAAGGGGGTGCGGCCATTTTTGTGTTTCAGAATCACTCACCCAACATGCTTCGGATCAAACGCGTCCTGCAACGCATCCGTCAGCACATTAAACGCGAGCACCAGCACGAACATAAAGAACGTCGCCGCACCGATCTGCCAGAAGAACCCCGCAACAACCTCAGGCTTGCTCTGCGAGATCATGATCCCCCAGCTCGCGCCGTTCTTGAGCCCAAGACCAAGGAACGTCAGCACGACCTCACCCTTGATCGCGCCAATAAACAGCAGCGACATATTGATAAACATCAGGTGCGAGGTATTCGGGATGATGTGCCGAGTCAGGATCCGCCACTTGCTCGCGCCCAGCGCCTGCGCCGCCTGCACATAGTCCAGCGACCGAAGCTTGAGCGTCTCACCACGCGTCACACGGCAAGGCCCAATCCAGTACGTCAACGAGAACGCGACATACAACGGAATCAGCGTCCCCTCAAAGACCGACCCCGTAAACATAAACGCCAGCACAACCAGCAGCACCAGATACGGAATCGACGAGAACGTCGAGTACAACCAGATCACCGCGTGATCCGTGATCCCGCCAAAGTACCCCGCCGCGGCGCCAATGAGTGACCCAAAGAGCACCGCGACAAACGAGACCACAACCCCGACCTGGATCGCGACCTTCGCGGAGTACAACGCACGCAACATGATCGAGCGTCCCTGCTGGTCCGTCCCGAGCATCAAGCGGAACTTGTACACCAATCCACCCAACCCGCTCGGGATCGGATACATCTCATCAAGGATCGGCTCAAGCTCATCAAGCGTCTCAAACACCGCCGCATCAATGCCAGGCCCCGCCTCGACCACCGCCGCCGCGAGCTGATCCACGACCGCCTCGTCATAGATCGGATCCAGCGGAGAGTAATCAAACGCCGCGTCCATCGCGTCCTGCAGCGAGCTCACGTCCACCCCGACCACCGGATCGCTCTCCGGCGCGTTCGCCGCGTACTCATCAAGCTGCACGAGGATCTCATCAAGCGTCAGCGCGACCTCTTCACCCGCTATTTCCCACGCCTCGGTATCCGCCAGGGTCGCTTCAAACGCCGTCTTGAACTCACGCAGCTTCTCGATCTGAATCCCGATCTGAGGCAGCGTATCCCTGAGCGAACGCATCCGCTCCTGACGCTCAAACACCGTCTGAGCATCGTCGTACCGCGCCCTCAAATCCTCGATCGACCAATCCGCAATCTTCCGCTCCGCGAGCGACACCGAAGCACGGATATCTTCTTCAGACCGCCCCTCGATCGTCCCGCTGCCCGCCTGGTCAAGCTCATCGAACATCTTAGAGATGTTCTCAAAGTAGAACCCCACCTGCTCCATCCGCTTGCTCGGCTCAGAATGAATCCCGAACCCAAGCTCGTTACTCGCGCCAACACGCTCGAGCGTCCGCTCAGGGAGCAGCGCCCCCATGATCGGGCTCTGACGCAGATCAAACGAATCCGTCGTCTTCCCGACCCACGCGACAAACTGCATCAGCAGGATCCAGCCAAACAACAGCAGGTACAGCGAGATAATCCCCGACGCGATCATCGCGCCGCGATTCCCCATCAGCTTCCGCATCGCAGGCGATTCATTCAGGCGCTCACGGATACTCATGACAACCTCACCCGTGGATCAACCAGTGCGTAAAGCACATCAGTCAGAATATTGGAAGCGATAAACAACGCCGCGAACAACGCCGTGAACGTCTGGATGACCGGGAAGTCCTTCGAGTTGATCGCGTTGATCAGCGTCCGTCCCATCCCTGGAATCCCGAAGAACACCTCGATCAGAATCGACCCCGTAATCACAAACGGCAGCGAGATCATGATCCGCGTGATAATCGGGATCATCGCGTTCTTGAGCATGTGCACAAACATCACACGACGCGTGCTCGCGCCCTTCGCCTTCGCTGTGCGGATGTAGTCCCGCTGCGATTCCTCGACCATCACCGCACGATAGAACCGCGCGTCATACCCCAGCGCCACGACCACGTTGATCAGCACCGGGAGCATACAGAACGCGACCCACTGTGCGGGCTGGAAGAAGAACAACGCGCTCTCGCCCGCAGACGCATCCACCGCGACCTGGAAAGGCCAACCCTCGATGGACTCGCTGGGAACAAACGCGCCGAAGTACTGACCCAGAATGATGTACACCAGCACCGAGATGCTCATCCCGATGACCGCGATGAACATCAGCGACCGATCGATCGCCTTGCCTCGATTAAACGCTGAGACCAGCCCGACACAGATCGCGATCGTCGCCGTGACCGTCAGCGTCGGGATCGTGATCGCCATTGATGGCGGCACCGCTTTGAAGATCATCTCCGAGACAGGGAACCCCTGATCCCAGCTCCGCTCGCTGAAATCCAGCGTCACCAGCTTCTTCAGGAAGATCCCGTACTGCTCGTAGAAGGGACGATCGAGCCCCATCTCCTCAGTCAACAACCGGATCTGTTCCTCGCCCGCGTTCTTGCCGAGCTGAGCCGAAACGGGGTCGTTGACCCGCAGCGCCAGCATCAGCACAAACACAATCGCGAGAAACACCGGGATGTTGTACAGCGTTCGCCGGACAATGTAGGTCCACACAGGTCCACACTCCAAAGGTCATTCAAACTCCCCAGCGCGACAGCACGCCGAGGATCGCAGAGGCCATCATACGGCCCTTATTCCCGCTTGGAGTCATCCACATCCAGATACTTGAACCAGCCGTAGTACCGCTCAGTCGGCTTGCAGTTGAGCAACCACGGATTAACCAGATAGAACCGCTCGCGAGCCATCCCACCAACATACGCACAGTCCTCGAGGATCATGTCCCGCATCTGCGCGTAAATCGCTGTCCGCTCGTCGCTTGGACCCATCGTCAGGATCTTCTCGTAAAGCGCGTCGTACTCCGCGCGCTTGTAGTTGTAGTGATTCGAGCCCGGCGCTTCGTTTGGACCGTAGAACAGCGCGAGGTTGTTCTCGCCATCCGGATAGTCACTCGACCACGCGAACCCGAACATCGGCGCCTTCTTCTTGTTGATCGCCTCGATCAGCGTCGAGAAGTCCAAGAACACAGGCTCAAACTTGATATTCACCTCAGCAAGCTGACGCTTGACCATCTCGCTCACCGCGTTGTTGATCGCGTTCTGACTCGTGTAGAAACGGATCGGAGGCAGCCCCTTCCCGTCTGGATACCCCGCTTGCGCAAGCATCTCGCGTGCCTTGGCAATATTGCGTCCGCGAGCCGCGGCTTCCGAGTACCCATCCTCAGGGTGCCCATCCAGACCCGGAGGGATCGGTCCGTCATACACAATCCGTCGCCCGCTGTAGAAGGTCTCGTTGATCTCATCCAGATCAATCGCGTACGAGATCGCACGCCGCAGCGCCCGCTTCTCAGTCGAGTAGCCGCCGAGCAGCTCGTCTTCCATGTTGAATCCGCGGAAGGTAAAGTCCAGCAGCTTGTTCGCGTGCGGACGCATCCCCTTGCGCAAGAACGATTCCTTCAGCTCCTTGGAAGAACGATCAAAAGCTTCCTGGAAATAGTCCTCTGGTACCTGCGTGTATCCAAGATTCCCCGCATTGAACTCCAGCCACATCGGCTGATCCTCAATAAACATCGTGAACTCAACCCGATCCACAAACGGTACCTGCTTGCCCGCAGCGCGATGCAAACGAGCACGCTTGTCCTCACGCGACCACTCGTCACGATCCGGATACAGCACCTCGTGGTAGTTCGGATTCCGATCCGCCGTCAGCGACTGCTTTGGAACCCAGGTATCCAAAATAAACGGCCCAGTCCCCACTGGATTCCGAGCAAAGTCCTTCCCGTAAAACTCAACCGCTTCACGAGGAACCACAGAAGTCTGGAACATCCCCAAGATGTACAAGAACCGGTACACCGGCTTCGTCAGCACAATCTCAAACTCACGATCATTGATCTTCCGGAATCCCGGAACCGGAGCATCGTAATCAAACTCAGCCGCTTCGTTCTGAGCGTCCTTGTACTCGTTGAATCCCAAGATCGTCCCGTCGAGCAGCCACCAGTTCTCAAGCTTGTGCTCATCATCCGCGAGCCGCTTGATCGAGTAGAACACGTCATCAGGAGTGATCGCCCGCCCCTTCCCGCCCGGGAAGCACTTGTTGTCATGGAAGTACACACCCTCTTTGAGCCTGAAGTGCCAGGTCGTCCCGCCGTCCTCAGTCGTAGGCATCTCCGCGAGCAGCAACGGCTCCATCTCCATCGGACTGGCATACTTGTTCGTCAGGAGCGTCTCGTAGAACTGAGCACACGCCATGTTGTCGTAGGTCGTTGATCCTTCGACAGGATCCAAGCTCTTTGGACCGTCTGTACGGATCGGGAGCTGCATGACTTTGAGCTCATCCTTCTTCTCAGCCGCTTCCGAACCCACCGCGGTTCCCGCATTGAGCAAACAAACCGCCGCCATTCCTAGTGCTGCTATCCGACGAGCCTTCAACATACATGTCTCCTTGATCTAGATTCGACGATCTCGCCGAAGAGTACTCCTGAGTCCACGATCATACGCGGCTCACCCCTCAAACCTCAATTCACCCCAAATCAGACCTTTTCACACCGCCCTCGCCCCAATACAGCGCCACCACCCGATCCCCTGACCATAATTCCATAAAAAGATTCACACGACAATGCCAAACCCCCCTTCCCAATCCGCGTCCGCCACCCACGTCACCCGCATCAACAGCGCCGGAACCAGTGATACCTACCTCACCTTCGGAGGATGCAACTACTTAGGACTCGCCCACCATCCCCAGGTCATCGCCGCTGCCCAAGCCGCCCTCACCACCTTCGGCCTCTCCACCTCCGCCTCTCGCCAAACCACCGGGAACGCCCAACCCCACTCCGACCTCGAATCCACGCTCGCAAACTTCACCGGTTTCGACGACGCCCTCCTCGTCCCCGACGGATACACCGCCAACCTCGCCGCCCTCCAAGGCCTCGCCGCCATCGGCATCAACCACGCCGTCATAGACGCTCGCGCCCACGCATCCCTCAAAGACGCCGCAAACCTCGCGCAGATGACCATCCACACCTACGACCACCTGAACCCTGCCCACGCCCACCAGATCCTCGATACCCTCGACGCCCCCGCCGTCGTCCTCACCGACGCCGTCTTCACCACCGACGGAGACCTCGCCCCCCTACAAGAACTCCTCGAACACATCGGTCAGCACATCCTCCTCATCGACGACTGCCACGGCTTCACCGTCCTCGGTAACCAAGGACGAGGAACCGCGAACCACTTCAACCTCGCACACCCCAACCTCATGATGACCACCACCCTCGTCAAAGGGCTCGGCTCCGCAGGTGGTGTCGTCCTCGGATCTCCAAACCTCGTCGCCACTTCACGCGACCACTCCACCGCATACATCTGCACCACCCCCGCATCCCCCGCACTCGCCGCCGCCGCCAGCACCGCCCTCAACCTCCTCCAAACCCAGCCAAGCATCCACGCGCAGCTCCTCGACAACATCAACAACACCCGCGCCATGCTCAACTCCCACAGCATACAAACCCACAACCACCCAACCCCCATCTTCGCGTTCACGCTCGGTGACGAATCCGACATGCTCCGCATCGAGCAAGCACTCTTAAACGAACACGTCATCCTCCCACTCATGCAATACCCCAATGGCCCAGCACCCACCTACTTCCGCCTCTCGATCAACGCATCGCACACCAAAGCCCACATCGACCAGCTCGACCAAGCACTCACACACGCACTGAAAGCACAACCAGCATGACAACCACCCCACCTACCGAAGAACTCCAAGAGCGTCTCGCCTTCGCCGCCGCCAACACCATGCCGTGCGCTAAGCTCGCCCTCAACTGGTTCGGGAAAGACACCTTCCAACCCGACCACAAATCCGACGGCACCCCCGTCACCATCGCCGACCAATCCATCGAAACAGAACTCCGCAACCGCATCGCAAACGACTTCCCCGACGACGGAATCCTCGGAGAAGAGTTCCCCGACAAAGACGGCAGCAACAGCTACCAATGGGTCATCGACCCCATCGACGGCACCATCTCCTTCGTCCAAGGCATCCCCCTCTTCGGGACCATGCTCGCGTGCCTCTACAACGGAGTCCCCGTCCTCGGCGCGATCGCGATGCCCTGCATCGACGAACTCGTCTACGCCGCCAATGGACTCGGATGCTTCCACAAAGTCTGCGAAGATGACCCCAAACCCGCGCGAGTCAGCCAAGTCGATCAACTCGACAGCGCCCTCGTCAACACCACCGCGCTCACTTACTTCGACTCCCCGCAACTCCGCGACCTCTACCTCAAGATCGACAAAGCCGCCAAATACACACGCGGACTCCCCGACTGCTACGGCTTCGTCCTCCTCGCCACCGGACGAGTGGACGCCGTGATCGAACCCAATGTCTCCCTCTGGGACATCGCCTCCGTTCCCCCCATCATCCACGAAGCCGGAGGCATCTCCACCGACCTCAGCGGCAAGGACACCGTCCACACCAACTCAATCATCGCCGCAACGCCGGGAGTCCACAAAGCACTCCTCGACATGACCTCAACGATCGAAAACGCCTAAAGCCCAAGCCGTCCAAGCCACCACTTCATCAACTCGTCTCGCTCACTTCCACTGACCCGAAACGCATCGCACATCTTCACACCAAAGCAACGAAGCCCATCCGCATACGCCTCGTCGCTCTTCGCGTCGTGCAGCTGCTCGAACACCGCCGCCCCCTCACCCCACGCCCGCTCATCAATCGGCATCGGAAGCTCCATCACCTGCCTCGCGCTCATCTTGAGTGCATCCGCATGCATCGCCGCCCCCCCAAACATCCGCATCGCGTGCATGCTGCACACCGGCGACCCAATCGCCGCCCCCAGCTTCCAGACATCAAAGTTGTCAATACTCATCACCGAAATCATCGGAGTCACCGCCGCGAACTCCCCCAGCGGATCAACAAACGCCTCGATGACCTTTGTCTGCGTCGCCACCACCACCTTCTCCACCCCGCGCGACTCCACCCATCGCGCCAGCCGAGCATCTTCGCGCAGCTCCCCCTCATCCACGCGAGGAGATTCCCATCGCTGCTTCAGAATCCGCGTCGACTTCTCCCCCCACCAGCACCGCGCCAGATCCACAAGCCCCGTCGTCAGCAGCTTGATCCCACTGCGTCCCTCAGCATCATCAACGATGCAGCCCGCAAGCCCGTAGTACTCATCCCGAAAGTCCGCCGTAGCGCGAGCCACATCCCCGACCACCCCATCGGATTCAAACGAAACTTCCGGGATCCCCATCGTCACCGCCGCGATCGAAGACCATGTCTCCAGCGATCGCATCTCCTCAGCACCGATCGCCAACCCCGGATGCTCAGCAAACCCTCCACCAGAATACCGCTCCACTCGCTCACCACGACTGCCCACCACAACACACGGCGCACAGGTATACACACTCGCATCCCCGAACACGTGCTCATTGGAAACCCATAAGGATTCCAACCACCCCATCTCAACCGCACGCACCCGCGCGTGCGCCCCGCCCCGCGTCGCGATCACCGACTGAGGCTGAACCATACACACCCGCCCACCATCCTTTGCAAGCTGTAGCCCAAGCACATAGAACGCCGACGCTTCATCCGTGTACGTCGCGCCCCCGACGAGCCCTCGCTCGCGCAATCGCTTCACCCGATCCGTAGATCGAGCGGTCCCCGACCCAAGCTGATTCAAAAACGGCGGATTCCCCACCACCACATCAAACTGATCTGCAAGCACATCATCAACAAGCGAATCCGCGCACGATACCCGCGACCGCAGTTCCTCAACGCTCAATCGCTCATCATCCGCCAAGAGCCAGAGCGACCATCGACAGATCTCCGCCGTCATCGGATTCACATCACCGCCAAACAGACAAGACCGAACCACATCAGACATCCGCTGCTGACCAGTAATCGATTCGATCCGCTCAGCGATCCGCTCCCCAGCCGCGATCAAAAAGTACCCGCACCCGCACGCCGGATCGCAGACCCGCAATCCCAGCAGCCGCCCGACATCGTCCCCGCACGCTTCAATCGCCGGATCAAGCGCCCGATCCAGCACATACCCCACCAACGGCGCCGGCGTATAGAACACCCCACCCGACTTCCGATCCGACCCGTCCTCATCAACAAGCCGAAGCTCATCTCCATCAATCACAGCCCCCCACCCCATCAGAGATTCATCCGCCGACCCCATCGACGCATGCGCATCACGCAAAGAATCAACCACTTCCCCAAACCAGTTCCCGCCGCACGAGCCGAACTCCCGCCGCACAAGACCCACCCACTCCGATGACCAGATCCGATCCGAACCCAATTGTTCCACGTGGAACATTTCGAATTCCAAGTCTATCCCCAGCACCGTCGCCCACGCGTCCGCCGAGTCGAGCACCGCATCAAGCCGTCCCACAGCTTCGAGTATAAAAACCCGCTGGAGCACGACCCGCAACTCAAATGCGAATCGGCTCGCATCGATCGCAGCCGGATCCGAGTGCTGACGCAACAACGCCGACCCCATCGTTTCGATCGCGGCTTTCGCTTGCTCACCCAAACTTGGTTGTTGACTCATCGCTGCGGGCATAGCCGAGGATACCCGAATCGATCATTCCTCGTTGGTGCTGACCACGCGCACCTGACAGAACTGGCGATGTCCCATCGGTCCCGAGTGGTAGGAGTATCCCGAGTGCCGAGCGCCGACCCAAGGCGAGCCGCTCGCGCCGCCGAGTGAACGATTGACACCGACCATCCCAGCCGTGAGTTTGCGTCCGACACTGCGAGCCGTTTCGTCTTCGCCGAATACCACGGCACCGAGGCCGTACTCGGTGTCGTTGGCTTTCTCGACGGCCTCGTCGGCGGATGAGACACCGGAGACACATACAACAGGCCCGAAGGTTTCGACCGTCATGATGTCCATGTCGTGGGTGCAGTCGTCGAGGACGGTTGGGGCGACGAAGTTGCCTTCCATTGGTTCGTTGCCGTGGATGAGCTTCGCGCCTTTGTTGATCGCGTCGTTAATCTGGGAGAGCACATGCTCTTTCTGCTCGCGCATCACCATTGGTCCGATGCTCGCGCCCTCTTCGTTGCAGTCGGCGACTTTGAACTCTTTGACCTGCGTGAGAAGCTTGTCCATAAACTGGTCTTTGACGGAGTCCTGGACATAGATGCGTTCGGTCGAGACGCAGACCTGACCACAGTTGCGCAGCGCGTTGCGGGCGCCGAACTCCGCGGCTTTGTCGAGGTCCGCGCCTTCGAGGACGATGAGGGGATCTTTGGAGCCAAGCTCGAGGATGAGTCGTTTGAGTCCGTTGGCGGCGGAGGCCATGATGTGTTGACCGGCGTTCTTGGATCCGGTGAATGCGATGAGGTTTACATCTCCGGCGACGAGTGCTTTGCCCTGGTCGTCTTCGCCGTGGACGATCTGGAGGACGCCTTCTGGGAGGAACTCGTTGAGGACTTTGACATATTCGTCGGCGATGAGTGGGGTTTGCTCCGATGGTTTGCAGATCACGGTGTTCCCGGCGACGAGTGCGGGGACGATGGTCCAGTGAGGCATGAGCATCGGGAAGTTCCACGGCGTGATCGCGGCGCAGACGCCGTAGCCGTCGTAGTAGATGGTGGACTTGACGCCCTCGTCTTCGAGGATGTCGGGCTGGACGGCTTTGGCGACCTCGTCGACTTCCTCAGCCATGCGTGAGCCGCAGCCGGTGACTTCGCCGATGCCTTCGGGGATTGGTTTGCCTTGCTCGAGTGAGAGGAGCTTGCCGAGCTCGTCGGCCATCGCGATGAGTTTCTCGCCGGCGGGCTTGAGCATGTCGGCGCGTTGTTGGGGGGTGAGTGCTTGCCAAGCCGGGAGTGCGGCTTGGGCTTTGGCGATGATGTTGTCGATCTCAGAAACCGGCGTGACGGGCACTGAGCCGACTTCCTCGCCGGTTGAGGGGTTGTATGAACGGAGGGTCGATGTGTCGGTATTGGTGGGCATGGTGGTCATGGCGGAATGCTAGGTCGCCGGAGCGATTCGCCTCATCAACATCGCATGAGAAGTGCCCAAAAGTCGGGAGATTTACGGCATTGCTTTGGTTTGGATTGTGATTCCCTTTGTGGTCTCATCGCGTTGCATGGATGGCGAGAGTACGAAGTCTGTGAAAGAGATGCCGCAGGTTCGAGCGTCTTTGGCAAACGCAAGGATTGCTCCGCCGGGTGTTTTGGTGTCGCCGTTAGATTCCCAGTTGTTGCTGGTCATTGTGGAGCGGAACCATTCGACGACCTCATCGAGTGATTTATTGGGTGCGTGGAATGTAACCATGAAGTCGTCATCTACTCGCGTGACGCTTACACAGTTCATGTACTCTGCGAGTTCAACATCTGCCGGCCAATCAGCGGGGAGCTGAGCCCTGTTCTCGGCGGGTTGTTCCTCAACTTTGGGATCTTTCGTCTCTTGGTACGGCTCTATTTCAGGCACGAGTTCATCAATGTTTGAAGTGTCGGGAGTTTCTGATTTGTCTCCGCACGCAATGAGCATGAATGGGGCAACGAGAGCTACAGAGAGAGTTGTAATTATCCGTTTGATGTTCATATTGAATCCCTTTCACTATGAGCCAAACCCCACTATACAGGGAGTACTCATGATCCGCAAGCTACCAAAAATTGAACAAGTCTGGCCAAACCGAATGAAGAATCATCAACATCCAAAACTCAGCAAGGGCGGTGTAGATCAATATCTGATTGAGACGAACGGCCCTTGCAGCCCATGTTGGCATTCGGACTCCTGGGAACTTGGATCTGTTTCCCATGAAGAATAAGATTGGTGAAATCAAAAGCATGACAGACAAAGCCGCCATGAAGGGCATCGCAAGAATGCCGAGTAGCGTAAGCACATTTGGGTATGCACACTGAAACTTGCTGGCATATGCGTCCGGGAGTGTGCTGAAGGCCGTTCCACATTCCGGGCATAGGTCATTTTCTTCGCGGCCGTGCATGTCATAGCCGCAGATGTGACATTCGAGAGTCGGGATGGAATGAGTGCTGCTTGTCATTGGCTAAGTTGTTGCAAAGATGAGCACATAGTTCAATACGATTAAGACGACTATCTCGATTCCGTAGACCCACATCAAGATACTGATTACTTTCAAACGTTTGTTCAAACTGAACGACGTGCTGCTGTATGTTGTTTTGCGGAGAATCTTGCTTGAATACAACCCGCCGATCCCAACGAGGATGAGCGAAGGCAAGAGACCGACTATGGGTAGCGTGATAATCCCTAACAACAGAAAGACAATTGCTTTTGATGAATGGCGATGGCCGGCGGGCACTGCAGCTCGTGTGTCTACCGGCTTACCACACTCTGGGCAAACATCACCATGCTTTCGACCATGCATGTCGTATCCACAAGAGTTGCAGATGATCATTGCATCCAAGTCTGTCATTTTAAGTCAGCTGCGACGAGGACTATGAATGAGTCGTCGAGCTCTTCTTCGGGGTCTTGGATTGGGTTGATGTAGGCGTTGCCCTCGTCGTCGATCGCGTCGGGGAGTTTGTTGTAGACGTTGGTTGCTTTGAATCCGGCTTCGAGCATCGCATCGCGGAGTTCGGGGACGGACCAGAGTCGCCAGTGGTATTCGAAGGCTTCGTCGTGTTCGTCGGTGATGGTGCCGGCGTGTTCGATGCGGAAATGGATGTAGTTGCGAACCATGCCGGTGAGTGGGTCGGCGTCGCGTTGTTCCCAGGTGTATCGGCAGAGTCGGCCGTCTCCCATGGGGGTGGGTCGGTGGACACCACCTGGGATGAAGGCGTTTTCTCCGCCGTAGGTGTCGCAGAGGAATGTGCCGTTGGTTTGGGCGAGGCGGGCGCGGGCTTGCTTGAGGTACGCGACGAGCTCGGCGCGGGTGTGGTGATATCCGATGGAGAAGTTTCCGACGAAGATGACATCCGCCGGGTCGGCTGATTGGTTGACATCGGCGCAGATTTTGGTTACGCGTGGGTGGTCGGGGTGTTTGTTGAGTGCTTCTTGGTCGAGGTCGGTCGCGATGGCGCGGTGGTCATCGGATTGCTCGGCCCACTGACGCGAGAGGATCGCGGTCCCGGCGAAGTCTTCGGCGAGGATGCGGGGGGATTGGCCGTGGATCGCGTTGATGAGCGGGATGCAGGCTTCTGGGTTCTGGACGCAGAGTTCGTAGAGGTCGTGTTTGTCCCACAGCTTTTGGGTTTGGTTTGTTGTGTCCATTGGTGATCTCTACATGTGATTATTTATGAGATAAATGATAAATAGGCTGCCGAGCATGGTGCTCATGATGATTGTACTGGGGAGGAATCCGATCCATCCTGAAACTCTGCTCACTTTGAGCCAGCGGAGAAAGACTACTGGAGTCTTCTCGTTCCAGATCGCGTACTTGAGGTTGGTCGCGCAGCAGATTGAGATGAGACCTGTAACAATTGCTGCTGACAGGCTTGTAAAGAAAACAATGGGATGCTCCCAGAGGAAAGCGATTGCAACAAAGATCGGCGAGAGGAAGCCGCAGCAGACAACGAGCGTTGCCTTTGATTTTGACAGGCCCGCTTGATTGACCAACTTGTGTATTCTTGTTCCGCACTCAGGACATACTTGGCCGATCTGTAAACTGGTCAGGTCGTAGAAGCAGTTGAGGCAGAGGTACTCAGGAATGCCGGTGCTTTTGGGCATCCATTACTCTCCTGGGATGTAGGAGATGGTGCCTTCCATTGGGGAGGAGGCGGTGGCGTAGCGTTTCTTGGGGATACGGCCGGCTTGGTAGGACTGGTGTCCGGCTTCACAGGCTTTGCGCATCGCGTGGGCCATCATGATTGGGTCTTGGGCGTGGGCGATCGCGGTGTTGAGGAGGACGGCGTCGGCGCCCAGTTCCATCGCGACGGCGACATCGGACGCGCTCCCGACTCCGGCGTCGACGATCACGGGGTAGCTTGGGTCGTTCTCTTTGAGCAGGTCGAGGCAGAGGACGATGTTGTTGTGGTTGAGGACGCCTTGTCCTGATCCGATCGGGGAACCTGCGGGCATGACGGCGGTCGCGCCGGCTTCTTTGATGCGCAGCGCGGTGATGGGGTCGTCGCTTGAGTAGCAGAGGACATTGAATCCATCGGCGGTGAGTTCTTTGACGGCTTCGATGGTTCCGACGGGATCGGGGAGGAGGGTTTTCTTGTCTCCCAGCACTTCGAGCTTGACCCAATTGGCGCCGGGGTTGTCGAGTTGTTCGAGCAGGTCGCGTCCGAGACGCGAGACGCGGATCGCGTCCTCGGCGCTGAAGCAGCCGGCGGTGTTTGGGAGGATGGTGTAGCGATCGAGGTCGATGTATTCGAGGAGGGACTTTCCTTCCTCGTTGAACAGGCGCTCTCGGCGGACGGCAACGGTGATGATGTCGGCTCCGGAAGCGTCGAGGGCGGCTTCCATGGATTCCATGGTGGGGTATTTGCCGGTCCCGACGAGGAGGCGGGAGTTGAAGGACTTGCCTGCGATGGAGAAGGGGGCGAGGCCGGGTTCGGTTGATACGGTCGTGGTCATGGACGATTCTACGCCTGGGACCTCGGGATTGCTTGATTAGATTTTCTCGGATCGGCGGGCTTCGGAGTATCGCTGGAGGGATGCTTCGATGACCTCGTGGGCTTTGTCCACGGGCTGGATCTCGTCGACTTCGACGGATTTGCCTTCGAGGTTTTTGTAGTCTTCGAAGAAGCGCTTGAGCATTTTGAAGGTGTGCTTGGGGAAGTCGTGGATGGTTTTCATGTCCTCGAACTCGGAGTCGTTGATGAGGACGGAGATGATTTTGTGGTCCGGCTGTCCCTCGTCCATCATGGTCATGACGCCGATGGCGCGTGCTTCGCAGATGCAGAGCGGGGGGACTTTTTCGGTGCAGAAGACGAGGACGTCGAGCGGGTCGTTGTCTTCGGCGTAGGTCTGGGGGATGAAGCCGTAGTTGGCTGGGTAGTAGACTGCGGAGGAGAGGACGCGGTCGAGACGGAGCATCCCTGTGGATTTATCGAGCTCGTATTTGTTGGATGAGCTCTTCGGGATCTCGATGATCGCGCGGAAGTTTTGGGGGAGGGAGAGGGACTGGATTCCGGGTCGTACGTCGTGCCATGGGTGGATCATGGGGGATGGTAGACTCGCGTGTTTTTATGGCAAATCGTGCATCGGAATCGGATGCAGATTCATGCTTTTCTAACTCGTTGAGCTTCTGAAGGGGTCCGATTACTCGCGTGCGGAGGTTGGGTACGCGGCGGGTGAACGGTAGCCCTCTTGGTCATACGCACGCACGGCGAAGATCCAGTTGTCTTTGCTCAGGTCGATGGTTGCTTCGGTGACATTCCCGACGTCTTTGAACTTGGTCCAATCGTGGTCGGTGGTCTCGCGCCAGAGGACTTCGTATCCGGCGGTGTCGGACTCGGGGGATGCGTCCCAGCGGAGGGTGGTGTCGTTGGTGAGATCGGCGGTGATGATGCGGGCGTTTGTAGGGGAGGACGGGGCGTTGGCGAGGTGGACGAGGACGGCGGTGTTGAGCTGGGTGACTCCGGCGAGGTACTCGGCGTCCACGTGGTTGGGGAGGTCGCCGTATTGGATGCCGTCTTCGATGCGGACGTCTTGGTGTTGGTGGTTGTATTCCTCGTAGACCTCGCAGAAACGGACGGCGGGCATTCCGAGTTGATTGAATGGGGTGTGGTCACCGCCTCGGAGGTAGCGGTCTGGACGGAAGATGAGCTTGGGTTTGACGGGGAGCTCGCCGTGGAGCTTTCCGATGAAGTTGATGTAACGTGCGAGCTGTCGGGAGTCGGAGTCGGACTCTGATCCGGTGGATCGGAGGCGGTAGAGCGCGGATCTGAGTTGTTGTGGGTCGTCGAGATTGACGAGGTCGAGTCCGAGACCTTCGGAGAAGATGCGGACTTCGGTGGAGCCGTCGAGGTCTCCGATTCCGGTGGGGTCACCGATGGTGTCGTTGTTGAGGACTCCTCGGACGTCGGCGCCGGCGTCGACGAGGTCTTGTGCGTGGAGGCGAGCGCCGAAGAGGCCTTGCTCTTCTCCGGAGGTGGCCATGAGGACGATGGTGGAGTCGAGGGATTCTTTGCTCAGGACTCGCGCCAGTTCGATGAGCGCCGCGACACCTGAGGCGTCGTCGTTGGCGCCGGGGGCTTCGGAGGTCGCGTCCATCGCGTCGGTGGCGCGGGAGTCGAGGTGGGCGAGGACGTAGTAGAGGCGGTTGGTGGATTCTGGGTTGGTCCCTGGGATGGTGCAGAGTACGTTGACGATCTCGACTTGCTCAGGGATGCGGCGGCCGTCGGGCTCGACGGTGTGGCTGTCGAACGAAACGGACGGGGCGTACTCGGCTGGTTTATTGTGTCCGGCGATGGCTTCTTCGAATGCTTTGTGGACCCAGCGGCGGGCGGCGCCGATGCCTCGATGCTCGGATTTGGTATCGGAGAGGGTGTGGCGGGTCCCGAAGGAGGTGAGCATGTGGACGTTGTCGATCAGACGTGCGGGATCGACGGAGGCGATGGCTCGTTGTGGGACTTCCATGAGTGCTTTCTGGTAGTACGGCAATGAACGCGGGGACAGGCCCAGTTCCAGGGCGTGGTCGAGGGCTTGATCGGGTGACATTTGGTTCGATTGTACGAGATGGAGCCCGTAGAGGCCTGCCGCTCGTGATCCTGAACCACAGTGCATGAGGATTGGCTGGTCGGGGTGCTCGCTCAGGAGCTGCGTGAGCGCGAAGGGCTCGGCGGCGGTGAGCTTTGAGCTAGAGACGGGGATGTTCGCGTAGACGAGTCCAAGTTCATTGCAGAGCTCGGATTCGTTGAAGTCGAGGTTCTCCATCTCTGACTCGGTACGCGTGGAGATGACCACCTTGCCTCCGAGCTTGGCGAAGATGCGGATGTCTTCTTCGGTGGGTTGTCCGGCGAAGACGATGTTGTGATCGCGAGCGTTTTCTGCGAAGGGGTCTTCGATGACTACTGGTGTGATCTTGGCGTCGGTGATCGTGAAGCGTGGCTTGTCTTCTTTTTTGGTATCGATCACGGCATCTTGTGCGGCTCCTGTCGATGTGAGTGCGGCCAGTAATGCGATGGTGGTGGTGATCTTGGTCATAGTGATGCAGTATACGGGGATGCGAGCGAGGTGAGCTCTTGGTGTTTGGGGAGTGGCGACCTAGAATCGGTCATGACTACAAATCAGAACGAACATCCGGGCGATCGATTGCGGGAACTCATGGATTCGGGGGTTGTCGCGGCTCCTGGGGCGTTTAACGCGCTTGTTGCTCGCGCTGTCGCGGCGGCGGGGTTTGATGCGGCGTATGTGTCGGGCGGGGCGATCTCGGTCGCCGCTGGAGTTCCTGATGTTGGGATCTTGTCGCTGGATCACTTTGCGAAGGTTGTGCGGGAAGTGGCTTGGGGGTCTGGGCTTCCGGTGATCGCGGACGCGGATACGGGGTTTGGGGAAGAAGAAATGGTCCGGCGGACGGTGATCGAGTACAACCACGCGGGCGGGGCGGGGCTGCATCTGGAGGATCAGGTTTTCCCGAAGCGGTGCGGCCATCTTGATGGGAAGGCGCTGATCCATCAGGAACAGGCGTGCTCGAAGATTGAGTGGGCCGCGAAGGCGTCGCGGGATTGTTCGGGTGGGTCGTTCATCATCTGCGCTCGCACAGACGCGAAGGGGGTCGAGGGGATTGACGCGGCGATCGAGCGTGCGAAGTCGTATGTGCTCGCGGGGGCTTCGATGATTTTCCCTGAGGGATTGACGAGCGAGGAGGAGTTTGAGATCTTTGCTCGCGCGATGGATGAGCTTGGGGATAAGAAGCCTTACATGCTCGCGAATATGACCGAGTTTGGGAAGACGCCGATGATTGGGCTCGATCGGTTTGGGGAGCTTGGGTATCAGCTGGTGATCTATCCGGTCTCGACGATGCGGATCGCGATGGGCGCGATCGAGCGTGGCCTTGCAGATCTCAAAGCGAACGGCACGATGGAGGGGCAGCTTGCAACGATGCAGAATCGTGAGGAGTTGTACAAGTTGGTGGGGTACACGCCGGGGACGGCGTGGGAGTTTTAAGCGAGTTCTGAATCTGAGTCAGAGTCCGCATCGAGGTCGTCATCGGCGGCGTACATCGGCGGGGTTTGCTCGTGTTGGAATGGGAGGGTGGTGGTGCCGCAGTTTGGGCAGATGATGCCGTAGGTGTTGGCGGGGGCTTGTGAGAGGTCTTTGCCGCATCCTGAGCAGGTGATCGCGGAGAGTTTGGTGGTCATGGAGTTGACCATCGTGACGGCGGCGACGAGTGCTACACCGATCGCGGGGAGGACGGGGACTGAGAGCATGCCGACGACGGTGATGACCGCGATGGTCAGCGCGACGAGGAGTGCGAAGACTTTGAGGCGGAGCTTTTGGAGCCAGAACATAGATACGACCTCGTCGGGGCTGCTTTGAATCGTCTCGGTCCTTCGAGACGACTGCTGAAGTATATCGACTTTTGTGTGCTCGGGCGGAGATTTTCTGGGTTTGTTGACCCCCTCAGATCGGGCGGTAGAGGTCGATGATCTCTTTGAGGTTGTCCGGGTTTGGGAGGTGGTTGACCTGGATTTCTACGCCGTCTTGCCCGGAGGAGGAGATCCCGATTCGTCCGACGTTGGTCATGCGCTGGAGGAAGGATTGATCGACTTGGATATTGCGGATGTTGTCGTGGACGACTTCGGAGGATGATTTGGAGAAAAACCCACGGTGCATGATGGTGCGCTTGGTGGTGATCTCGAAGGAGGCTGTGAAGCGGTCGATCCACCACCAGGCGATGAGTCCGAGCCCCCCCACTGTGAGGAAGCTGAAGAGGATGTAGTACGCGAGGCCGTGATCTCCGAGCTTGGTCCAGAGGAGTCCGATGAGTGACGCGACGACGATGAGGGCGGTGATTGAGAAGCGGATTGCTCGTGAGCGGAACCAGCAGCGCCGGACCTTTAAGACACGGGTCTCGGGTCCGAAATCCGCGGGGTATCCGGCTTTGGCGGCGCGGTCGATCTTCTTGGAATCGACCGGGTCGTTTGGTTCTGGTGGTTGGACATCAGCGTTGTGCGGGTTAGGGACACGGTTGATGTCGCCGCAGTTCAGGCATTCGTGCTTGGTGCCTGCTTGGTCGTCATCGAGTTCGATGAGCATGTCGCATTTGTCGCAGTTGAACTGGATCATGGTGGCTCCGGGAAGGCGTGTGCTCCGTGTACTTTATCGGAAAAGAGCCCGCGCTGTTACACGGGCTCTTTGGCGTTGGCATTGATTGGGATTTTAATCGTTCCAGTTGCGGAGCGCTGGTCCGGTGTAGGCGACGCGTGGTCGGATGAGGCGGTTGTTGGCGTGTTGTTCCATGATGTGGGCACACCATCCGGTGATGCGGGATGCGACGAAGATCGGGGTGTATTGCGGGACTGGGATTCCCATAGTGAAGTAGGTCATGCCGCAGGGGAAGTCGACGTTGGGGTAGATGGTCTTCTCGTCTTCCATGATCTTCTGGACGGTTTCTCCGAGATCGAAGAGCTTGACGAACTCTGGTCCGCGGGCTTCGGCGGCTTTGCGTCCGAGTGCGTGGAGGATCGGGGCGCGATGGTCGCCGTTTTTGTAGACGCGGTGACCGAATCCCATGAGCTTGCGTTTTTCAGCGAAAGCTTTGTGCATCCAGTCGGTGATTTTGGCGGTGTCGTTTTCTGGTCCGATGTCGTTGCGGATATCGGAGAGCATGTCCATCGCGGCTTCGTTGGCGCCGCCGTGGAGTTTGCCTTTGAGTGCGGCGATGGCGCCGGTGACTCCGCCGTGCATGTCGGCGAGGGTTCCGGTGATGACGCGGGAGGTGAAGGTGGATGCGTTGTAGTCGTGCTCAGCGTAGAGGACGAGGGAGACGTCCATGACCTTCTCGGCTTCTGGGGTTGGCTCTTCGCCGGTCATCATGTAGAGGAGGTTTGCGGAGTGCGAGAGGTCATCGCGGGGAGCGACGAAGTCCTTGCCCTCGATGCTGTTTTGCATGTGTCCGATGATGGTCGGGATCTTGGCGAGGAGGCGCTTGGCTTTGCGGAGGTTCGCTTCTGGTGCGTTGTCTTGGCAGTCCGCATCGACGTGGGCTTGGATGGAGATGGCGGTACGCAGGATGTCCATCGGGACGGCGTATTGGTTGTTGACGAGGTCTCCGGAGGTTTTGAGGAACTCGACGACTGGTTGCGGGAGTGAACGCTCGGCGACGAGGTCGGATTTGAAGGAGGCGAGTTGGTCGGCGGTTGGTTTATCGCCGACGAGGAGGAGATAGGCGACTTCTTCGAATGTCGCGTTGGCGGCGAGGTCCGCGATTTCGTAGCCGCGGTAGATGAGTGAGGTTTGCTCGACGTTGCAGATTTCGGTTTCGCCTGCGATGACGCCTTCGAGGCCTTTGGCATGGGTTGGTGCGGTGGTCATTGTGGATCCTCGCTGTTTGTGGGGTTACTGGTTTGTATCTTAGGCACAAGGACAAAAAAAGAACCCGGGTTTTTCCGGGTTCTTGTGGTTGTTTGGAACAGTTTCGCGGTTTGCGGATTACTCGGCGTTTGCGAACTTCTTGTTGAAGTCTTCTGCGGAGATGTCTTCGACCTTCGCGTCCTCGAGGATTTTGTCCACGGTTTTGTGCTCGCGGACTTGCTGGACGAGGGCTTGGGCTTGGCCGCTCTTGATGAGTTCCTCGCGGAACTGCTCTGGGCGTTTGCCTTGCTGCATGGCCATTTGCACGATCTGTGCGTTGATCTCGGCTTCTTCGATCTGAACGTCGAGTGCTTCGGCGGCTTTGTTGATCAGGAAGAACTGCTTGAGCTCGGTGGTCGCGCGTGCCGCGGAGGCGCTGCGGAGCTGGGCCATGTTCTGTTCGATCTCGGTTGGGTCCACGCCGCGGTACATGAGCTCCATGCGCTGACGCTCGAGCGATCGTGCGGCTTGCTGAGCGGTGAGTCCGGCTGGGAGCTCGAAGTCGGTGGAGTCGGCGAGGAACTTGACGACCTGCTGACGCATCACGCTGCGCTGCTGAGCGACGGAGCGTTGCTCGAGGCGGTTGGTGACCATTTCCTTGAGCTGATCTTCGGAAGCGAAGCCGTACTTGGCGACGATGTCGGCCATTGGTGCGGGGACGATCGCGTAGATCTTGGCGACTTCGAAGGTGACCGTGAGGTCCTTTCCGCGGAGTGCTTCGACTTCGTGGTTTTCAGGTCCCTTGACCTTGACGGTGACGGTGTCGCCTTCTTTCGGGGTCCCGACCTGCTTGGTGAAGTCTGGGACGATGACGCCGAGGATCATGCCCTCGTCGCCTTCTTCTGGGAGCTGGATGACGGCGCCGTCGATGTTGTAGTGCTCGGTGCCCTCGGCATCGACCATGACGGCTTTACCGGTGAGGTAGTTGCCTTTCTCGGATTTGTCTTGCTCGTCGAGGTCGCCCTCGTTGATGGCGATCTTCTTGATTTCGTCGTCGACCATGCCGTCGGGGAGGGTGTTGTCTGGCTTGAAGACTTCGATGCCTTTGAGCTCTGGGAGGTCGAACTCTGGCATGACTTCGACTTCAACCTCGATGTGGACTGGGTTCCCGGCTTCGACTTCGACGTCTTCGAAGTACTCAGCGGGTGGGTGCGCGAGGACCTTGAGCTCGTTGGATTCGATGGCGTCCTGGTATGCGGACGAGCAGATACGCGAGCGGGTTTCGTCTTGGACGTATGAACCGAATCGCTTTTCTACGAGTCGGCGCGGAGCGCGGCCTTTGCGGAAACCTGGGAGGGTCGCTTCGTGGGCAACGGTCGCGTATGCGGCTTCCATGGCTTCATTGACGGACTCGGCTGGGACGTCGATGGAGATTTTCTTGCGGCATGGGCCGACTTCTTCGATTTTGACTGTGTTGGACATTGGTTGTCGCCTTGACATGACACCGGTTTTTGGGCGGTGCGAACAGCGTGCTGGTCTGCTGTCGAGCCGCCTGCGCACGCCTGCGTCCCGGCTCGACCCTGCTGAACGGTACAGCAGGACTGGAAGTGTAGTCTTGTATCGGCTCAGAAACGGGGATACTTGGGGGGGAGTTGGTGGTGGTTGGTTGGTTGAATCCGGATAGGTGGTCTAGGATGGAAGCCTTGCGAGCCGGAGTGGCGGAATTGGTAGACGCGGCGGATTCAAAATCCGCTTCTGGAAACAGAGTGGGGGTTCGAGTCCCCCCTCCGGCATTGGTCTTTGGATGACCGAGAACCTGATTGAACTAACCGAGAAACGGAGTAATAGACGATGGCCGACCAACAACCCCAGCAGCAACAGCAGGTCCAGCTCCGCATCGACGAATCGAAGATGCACACGACCTACGCGAACACCATCCGCAACTCCACCACTCAGGAAGAGCTGGTTATGGATTTCGGGCTCAACATGCCAATGCAGGCGCCTGGACAGCCACCGGTCGTGGTGTTCTCGGTTGGGTCACGCGTGGTGATGAACTGGGCGGGCGCCAAGCGTCTGGCGATGTCGATCGGCGGGGCGGTTCGTCAGTACGAGGAACGGTTCGGCGAAATCGATATCAATCCTGCTCAGCCGGCGAGTGCTCAGAATGATGGGACTCCTCCGAGCGCGAACTGAGCTCGGCTGAATCTGGTCAAAAAATGTTCTCATTTCATGACCGGCGGCGTGAACTTTTCCATCTTTGTGTTGTAGAACCCACAGTGACCCGTTGATGCGTGGCCGCTGTTTTTTCTGTAGAATCTATGTCCTGGGCCGAGTATTTGGGGATGGTCCTTGAACAGAGGAGATCACTTTGGGAGTTTCGATTTCAGACGCGCCGAGTAACGAGTTGATTCAGTCGCAGGCCGAGCCGATCAATGAGCTGATCCGTGCGGTCGGGACGGTGGTCGTGGGTCAGGAGCAGATGATCCGCTCGCTGATCATCGGATTGCTGACGGGCGGGCACGTGCTGCTCGAGGGTGTGCCGGGGCTTGCCAAGACGCTGACGGTGACGACGCTGGCGCAGGCGCTTGAGGCGAAGTTCGCTCGGATTCAGTTCACTCCGGATCTGCTCCCGGCGGACCTGATCGGGACGGAGATCTACAACCCCAAGGAGGCGACTTTCACGGCTCGCAAGGGGCCGATCTTTGCGAACATCGTGCTTGCGGATGAGATCAACCGTTCTCCGGCGAAGGTGCAGTCGGCGCTGCTGGAAGCGATGCAGGAACGGCACGCGACGATTGGTGGTGAGACGTATCCGCTGACTGGGAAGGGTGAGCCGTTCTTGGTGCTTGCGACGCAGAACCCGATCGAGCAGGAGGGGACGTATCCGCTTCCTGAGGCGCAGGTTGACCGGTTTATGCTCAAGATCAAGGTGGGATATCCGACGCCGGAGGATGAACGGGTGATTGTGGATCGGATGATGAGCACGCTCAGCACCCCCACTGTCGGCACGATGATGTCGCTCGATCAGATCGCGGCGGCCCGTGAGTCGGTTGATTCGATCTATATCGATGAGAAGCTCAAGGCGTACATTGTTTCGATTGTCCAGGCGACACGTGATCCGTCGGGGGCGAAGGTCAACTGGACGATGAACATGGACAAGCTGATCGATTTCGGCGCGTCTCCGCGTGCTTCGCTCTCGCTGGCGCGGGCGGCTCGTGCGAACGCGTTCCTTGAGGGACGCGGGTTTGTGACCCCGAGCGATGTCAAGATGATCGGGATGGACGTGATGCGCCATCGCGTGATGATCTCGTATGAGGCGGAAGCTGAGGGGGTCACGAGCGAGGATCTGGTGCAAGAAGTGTTTGATCGGATCGCGATTCCTTGAGTGTGTTCTGTTCAGTGTTGGAAGCAGCCGGATGATTACTGAAGAACTCATGCAGGCGGTGAAGCGGCTAGAGATCCGCGCTCGGAGACGGGTGGACGATCTCTTTGGTGGGAGTTATCACTCTGCGTTTAAGGGGCAGGGGATCGAGTTTTCTGAGGTGCGGGAGTATCAGCCGGGCGATGATGTTCGTTCGATTGATTGGAACGTGACAGCGCGGATGGGGCGGCCGTTTATCAAGCGGTTTGAGGAAGAACGGCAGCTGACGGTGGTGCTTGCGGTCGACTGCTCGCGGTCAACAGACTTCGGGACGATCCGGCGCTCCAAGCACGAGCTGATGAGCGAGGTCGGGGCGGTGCTCACGCTCGCGGCGGGACGGAACAACGACAAGGTCGGGCTGTGCTTGTTTGGTTCGAATCATCTTGAAGATGGGAAGACGCTGCATGTTCCGGCGACGAAGGGGCGTTTGCACGGGATGCGGATTATCCGTGAACTGATCGATGCGTCTCCTGGGGATAATCAGGAAGACCTGTCCACGGTGCTGACTGAGATCGGGCGGACACACAAGCGGCGATGCATTGTGATTGTGCTGTCGGACTTTTTGTCTGGGCTGAATAATGAAGGGGAGCCGAGGTGGGGACGCGAGATGCGGATGCTTGCTCGTCGGCATGAGGTGATCGCGATGCAGTTCACTGATCCGCGGGAGTTTGAGCTTCCGCGTGCGGGAACGATCCGGATGCATGATCCAGTGAGCGGTCGTAGGTATCTGGTGGACACGAGCTCGAAGCGGGTTCGCGAGCGGTATCGCGCTCGGGCGCTTGCGGAGAACGAGATGATTGTCTCGACGCTCAAGAATGCGCAGATTGATCATATCGAGCTGTCCACGGGGCATGATTACGCGGAGGAGCTGGTTCGCTACTTCCATCAGCGCGGGGGGCGTCGATGAGGAGTGCTTGGGCTTTGATCTTGGTGTTGTTGGCGGGCTTGCTCTGTGGGTGCAGCGCGAAAGAGAACGCGGGTTCGGATGATGGCGCTGCGGTTGAGCTGCAGATTGTTGAGCCCAAGACTGGGGCGGGGCTTTGGGTTTCGGTGGATCGGGATTCGATCGAGCTTGTGGAGGCGCTCACGGTTCGCGCGACGATGCGCTGGGTGGATGGGGTCTGGGTGGAGTTGATCGAGCCGGACTGGGAGGGGCTGGGGTGGTCGGTGGAGTCGATGCGTCCGGGGGTTGTGATTTTTACGGGTGAGGGGTATGAGCGTGTTGATGAGTTTGTGGTTTCGCCGTATCTGAGCGGGACGTATGTGGTCGATGGGTTTGGGATCCGCGCGACGAGTGCTGAGGCCGGGAAACGGATCGCTCGGCTGGCAGCGCTTGAGGTTACGGTGGAATCGGTGCTGAACGAGTCGGACGGATCCGAGATTGAGGGATCGGCGACGCTCGCGGCACTGACGGCAGAAGAGAAGGCAGACGGGACGGCGCTGATCGCGTTGATCGCTGGATTGTGCGTGCTTGTCGGGATTGGCGGGGTGACATATGCGAGGCGGTCTGCGGACGCTGGGGACTCATCAATGGATGCGGAGTCGGTCGTGATGGTCTCGGCGGCGGCGGAGCGGCTCAGTGATGATGATGTCGGGCAGCTCCATCGGGCGCTGGTGGTGCTCGGGAGTGAGCATGCGGGGATCTCGGAGATTGCGCAGGAGATCGAGCTGGTCCGGTTTTCTGGTCAGGAGATTGATCATTCTCGGATTCGGGATGCGGCTCATCGCGCGGCGCGGATTTGCGGGGTGGCGGGATGAATGCTGAGTTTACCTATCCGTGGGTGCTTTGGGTTTCGCTGGTTGTGCCGATGGTCTGGGTGCTATGGGTGGTCACGGATCGACGGCGGCACGGGATCGAATCGTCGGTTCCCTCGCGGATCGCGGCGGCGGGGAGCAGCTTGCGGACGCGCGTCCGCTGGGTTGGTCCGCTGCTGCTGACGCTTGGGCTGCTGATGGGGATTGTGGCGCTGGCGCGTCCACGCGAAGCGATCACGGATCGCAAGAGTCAGCAGGACGCGATCGCGATCGAGCTGGTGGTTGACCGATCGGGATCGATGAAGGAGCCTGCGATGTTTGAGGGGACTCGGACGACGCGGCTGGAAGCGGTGAAGAAGGTGGTCGAGGAGTTTGTCGTCGGCAACGGCGAGGAACTGTCGGGGCGCGCGGGGGACTTGCTCGGATTGATTGTGTTCGGGACGTACGCGGACACGATGATGCCTTTGACGCAGTCGCACGATGTGCTGGTGGATGCGATCCGGAGGGTTGAGATCCCTCGGATCGAGAGCGAGCGGTCCACGGCGATCGGTGATGCGCTGGTGCTGGCGTGCGCTCGGCTCAAGGCGTCTGAGGATTCGATGAAAGCGGACCTGGACAATCCAGACTTTGAGATCAAGAGCAAGGCGATCATCCTGCTGACGGACGGCGAGAATCGCGCGGGGGATTACTCTCCCGATCAAGCTGCGCAGCTGGCGGCTGAATGGGGGATCAAGGTTTACATTGTTGGGATCCGAGGCGGGGTGCGGAGTCAGTTCAGCGGGCTGGCGATCGGGGTTGGGCAGGAGATCAACGAGCGGCGGATGAGCGCTGTCGCCGAGCACACGGGCGGCGGGTACTGGGGCGTGAGCTCGCTGGATGATCTGGCGGATGTGTACGCGACGATTGATGAGCTCGAGCGGACGGAGGTGCAGATCTCTGAGACGACACGTTTCGAGGAGTTGTACCATCCGTTTGCGGTGGGATGCTTGCTGATGCTGGGCGCGGGATACCTGTGGAGGTTCGGGGTTTCGGGGGAGGTCGCGTGATGGGTATCGAGGGCATGATCGAATCGGTGCTGGGCACGAGCTTCGAGTTTGGCGAGGCGCGGTGGGCGATGGCGCTGTGGGGTGTTGTGGTGCTCGCGGTGCTGTGCTTGGTTGCTGCTCGTCGGCGGGCAAGTACAGCGCGGCGGTTTGCTGACGATGCGCGGCTCTCGAAGCTGCTGGGACGTCGGCGGAGCATGATCGGCATGGTTCGCGTGGTTGCGATGGTGCTGGGATTGGCTTTGATCGTCGGCGCGACGATGCGTCCTCGCGCCAATCCGCATCAGGAGACGACGGAAGCGAGCGGGCGGGACATCGTGTTCTTGGTGGACGTATCACGCTCGATGCTCGCACGTGATGTGGCTCCGAATCGGCTAGAGCGCGCGAAAATCTGGATCACGGATCTGGTCGCGGAGCTTGAGACGGATCGGATCGGGCTTGTCGCGTTTGCGGGTTCGTCTTCGGTGCAGTCGCCATTGACGACGGATCGATTGTTCTTTGATCTGGCGCTCGATGAGTTGTCACCCAAGAGTGTTGATATGGGTGGAACGAATATTGGTGATGCGATCCGTCGGTGCATGGATATGGTTTTTTACGATCTCGATGATTCTGAGTCTTCGTCGCATCGTGACATCATACTGATTACTGACGGGGAGGATCAGGAGTCGCTCCCGATTGAAGCCGCGAGCGCGGCGGGGGGGAAGGGGATCCGGATTTTGGCGCTGGGGATCGGGTCCGAGAGCGGGGCTCGCGTGCTTGATGAGAACGATCGACCGATCCAGCGCGGCGGGAGCTATGTCGAATCACGGCTGGACTCTGGGATGCTCTCGCGGATCGCGACGGCGACTCCCGGCGGGGCGTATCTGGAGATTGGGACAGGGGATGTTGATCTGGCGCAGGTGTACAAGGACCTGATCGCACGAGGGGATCAGGCGACGATCGGAAGCGCGACGGTGACGCGATGGGACGAGCGGTACGCGGTGGCGCTGGTGCCTGGGCTGGCGTTGATCCTCATCGAGATGGTGCTCGCGGGGTTTGGTCTGCGCAGGGAGGTGGTGTCATGAGCTTTTTCATGAAGAGCTTGCTTTTGGTGTGCATGATTGCTGGGTTTGCTGCTGCTCAGGAGATTAATCCTCGCGTGCATCTGGAGACGGCGGTGCATGTTCAGGAGCAGGATCCGGCGTATGCGATCGAGCTGTATAGCGAGGTGCTTGAGCTCTCGGTTGTGGATTCGGATCGGTATGTCGCGGCGCTCAATCGAGGGGCATTGATTCTGCAACAGGACGAACCTGACCTGACACTCGCAACAGACTCGCTGAGGATGGCGGGGCGGTTTGCGAGTAACGCTCTGCAACGTCGCGATGCGATGTTTACGCTGGGGCTGGCGCTTCATAAGGATGTCGATTCGAGCGGGCAGCTGATGATGGATCCCGAACAGATCGGCGGGATGATCGAGCAGCTTAGGATTGTCGAGCGGGCGTTTCTGGAAGCGGCTCGGTCGGACAGTTCGCATGTGGAATCGAAGAAGAATGTTGAGCGCCTGCGGATACAGATTCAGCAGCTTGAGGACATGAAGGAACAGATCGAGCAGCAGCAACAGCAGCAGCAACAGGGTGAGGACGGCGAGCAGAGCGGCGGCGAGGGGCAGCATGATAAGGCGGATCGCTTGCAGGATCTCGCGGATCAGCAGCGCGAGCAGGCGCAGCAGAGCGAATCGGCGGGGCAAGGGGAGCAGAGCGATCAGCAGCAGCGCCAAGAGCAGCAGCAACAGCTTTCCGAGCAGACACAGCAAGCGAATGAGGATGCTGATGAGGAGACGCAGCAGGACATGCAGGACGCGATGGATGCTCAGCGGCAGGCGGAGGAGGCGCTTGAGCGCGGGGACAATGAGACGGCTGCTCAGAAGCAGCAGGAAGCCGCGGACGCGTTGGAGCGTGCGGCGCAGCGGGCGCGGGAGTCTCAGCAGGAGCAGGAATCGGAGCAGCAAGAGAATCAGCAGGGGCATCAAGCTGGACAGCCGCAGGAAGAGATTGGCGAGGATGGGGAACCGATCGATGAGCTTGCACAGCGGCTTCTGGACAAGGAACGCGAGGAACGCGAACGGCGGCAGGTGTATCGCGCGACGGGGCAACCTGTGCGGGTGAAGGAGGATTGGTGATGTTGAGATTTGTTTTCGTTTGCCAGTTGATCCTTATGTCGGTTCTTGCTGGGCTGGGTTATGCGCAGTCTGGTGGGAGTGTCACGCTTGATGCGGAGTTGTCGCGGTCGCGTGCGTATGTTGGGGATCTGGTGACGTATCAGGTTTTGATTCGCGGCGCGGATGATGGTTCACCGCCGGATGTTGATTTTCCTTCCAGCGTTCGCGCGGAGTACATGGGGGCGACTTCACAGAAGTTCACCACGATGCGATCGGTCAATGGACGGATGCGGCCGTATACGGATGCGTACATCAAACATCAGTTCCAGCTGATGATTGTTGATGAGGGTGACATCACCATCCCTGGGGCGGCGCTTGAGGTCAATGGTCGGCGGTATTTGTCGAACGCGGCGCGGATTGTGGGGCTGCTGCCGCAGTATTCGGCGCGCGACATTGTTGAGATCGAGATTCCCAGCAGAGCGTTTTATGTGGGTGAGTCGGTGGTCGCTCGGGTGAGCTGGTGGATCGGGGATTCGCAGACTTCGGGCGCGAACTTCAATAGCTCGGTTTTTCCCGAGTCGATGAACGTTGTTCCTTCAACTCCTCGCGGGATTGGCGGCGAGGAGCACTCGATCTCGCTCATGGGACAGAACATCGTTTCGTATCTGGATCGGGGGGTGTACCAGGGGATTCAGATGATGCGGCTCCGGTTTGATCTGGTGATCACACCTACGGAGGCGGGAGACTTTGAGCTTGGTCCGGTGCGGGTGGTCTTTACTCGTCAGGACGGCTCGCGGACGTCGCGGATGTATGGGGAATCTGATGTGCCTTTGGTCAGTGTGATCGATGTGCCGACCGCGGGGATGCCGGCTGGGTATCGCGGGATGATCGGGACTTTTGCGGTGCAGTCGGACGCGTCAAACACCGAGGTGAATGTGGGTGATCCGATCGATGTACGTGTGCTGATCGCGGGGACGGAACCGATGATGGGCCTGGAGGAGACGCTGGGCACGCAGTCGCTTGCGGCCAAGGGATTCCGCGTGTCACCTGAGGGATGGAAAGAACTGGAGCGGCGCCGGCGCGGCGAGCGGTTGTTTACCACAACGGTACGGGCGCTGAACGGATCGATCGAGGAAATCCCGGCGATTGAGTTCCCGGCGTTTAATCCGGAGACGGGTGAGTTTGAGGTGTTTGCGTCCAAGCCGATCCCGATCAATGTGCGTGCGGTGCGGTCGGTGACGTTGTCGGATGCGGTGATTTCGAGCTTGCCGACTGATGGCGGGGCTGAGATCGAGCGGGGATCGCTTGAGCGGAATCCTTCGGTGCTGTGGGCGCATCCCGATGCGGGAGAGATCCGCGGATCGGCGCGGTCGTTTTCGCTTGCTCGCGTTGTTACTGATCCGGTTTGGGTCGGGGTGCTTTCGGTGTTGCTGGGATTACCTCTGGTTGCGTGGGTGTGCAGGCGGTTTGTGATCAGCAGCGATCCGAAGAAGGCGGCGGTCCGCAGGGCGTGGCGACAGGCATCGCGGCTGCACAGCAAGGGGCGGGACGTCGAGGCGATCCGTGTGTATGCGGGGGCGATTCTGGAGATCGAGCCCGAGTCGTTTACAGATGCGGACCTGCGGAAGCTGGGGATATCCGAGGAGCTTGTGGAGCGGTCGAGTGTGGTGCTCTCTGGTGAAGAGGGCAAGCATTACGGGCGTGGATCGGGCGGGGGCAGCGATGGCACTCTGCTTCGCGCGATTCGGCACGATCTGCGTCATCGGGGGCGTCATCGGGGGCGTGATCGGGAAATGAGCAAGGCACGCGGGAGGGCGACGGTATGAAGGGAGTGAGTTTGAGACTGGTTGCTATGTTGCTGGCGCTGATGTGCTGCGCGAGCGGTGCGTTGGCTGAGACTGATCAGGTGACGCTTGAGGAAGCGATCGCATCGCTTGATCGCGCGGTGCAAGACTCTGCAGCCGAGGAAGGGATTCAGCACATTCAGGAATCCGCGGCGGAGCTGGCGTTTGCGATGCAGCGTGAAGGATTGGATTCCTCGTCGGGTGAGCTCACGCTCGGGAACGCGTATTTCATAGGGCAAGACCTGGGGCGATCGATCCTGCACTATCGGCGCGGGCTATTGATTGATCCGACGGATGAGACGCTACGCCAGAATCTGATGCATGCGCGATCGTTTGTGGAACCCACGGTGCCTGAGTCGGATTCGAGTGGTTGGAGTTGGAAAGCGGCGCTGGTATCCTGGCGCGGCGTGGTCAGTCGATGGACACTCTGGTACGGCTCGATCGCGATGCTGGGAATCGGATGCTTGGCGCTGACGGCTTCGGTGTTCAAAATAACGGCGCTGAAGCTTGGGCGGGTCGCGGTGTTTGTTTATGCGCTGGGGTTTGCGGGGCTTGGATTGCTGGGATACGAATACTCTGCGGGGCACGGGCAGGTGGGTGTGGTTGTGGTGATGCCTGGGACAGGGTTGTATTCCGGTCCCGGTTCTGGGGTGTACAGCGCGGTGTATGACGGCTCGCTCGGTGTGGGTACTGAGGGTGTTGTGCGTGAAGTGCGCGGCGAGTGGGTGCGAATCGAGCTGCAGAATGCGCAGGGGGGGTGGGTATCTGCGGATTCGGTGGAGTATGTGAATCCGCCTGAGACTTGATCGGGTAGTTTGTTACGCGTTCTGGGGCTATTTGGGAACGGCGCAGGTGGTGCACGCGACTTTGTTCCACGGCATTTTGCCGAGGAGCATTGCCATCCCGCACCAGCCGGTGAGTCCGGCGAAGGTGAGTCCCGCGCCGACGAAGGCGCTGAGTCCGATGAATCCGATGTGCACGCTCAGTCCGAGGATGACTCCCAGCAGGATGAGGGATCCCGCGACGATCTGGACCTGACGCATGATGTCGAGCTTTGGTGCGGACTCGGAGCGGATAGTGGGTTTGCTCGCGGCTTTCCAGGCTTGGATCCCTCCGGCGAGGTGGAAGGTGTTCTCGTCGTTTTTCATGAATCTGGTCGCGGCGTCTGATGATCGTCCGCCGGAGCGGCAGTGGAAGACGAGTCGCTGGTTTGGGTATGCATCGCGGAGTGATGCGCAGTCGAGCGTGCTGAGGGGGTGGTTGATCGCTGAATCGATCCGTTCGGTTGCGTGCTCGTAGTCTTCGCGGACGTCGATCAGTTGCGCAGAGCCGTCGGCGATCCAAGACTCGAGAAGTTCGGGGGAGACATCAACGACTTTGGATTGGCTTGAACATTGTGATGCGTTGTGTTCGGCGCTGTGCGTTGTGCTCATGGTGTGCTCCGTTACTCGTGATGGACGGCTTGGGTTGCTTGCCACGCGGTGAAGCCGCCTTGGAGGTTGATGACGTCGTACCCCTTCCGCTGGAGGAAGGACGCGGTGCGTGCGGATCGACAGCCGCTCAAGCACTGGACGAGTAGGCGTTTGTCTTTGGGGATGCTGTCGAGGTTTGCGGCGATTCTGGTGTGGGCGGAGTTGATCGCGCCTGGGAGATGACCGGCCTCGAACTCAACAGCTCTGCGGACATCGAGGACTTGTAGATCCGGATCCGACTCGATCGCGCTGGCGGCTTGCTCGACGGTGTACTGCTCGGTGGTCGCGAGGGACGCTGTGCAGTTTGGGAGGTCTGCGGGATCGAACCATCCGACGATGTTGTCGAGTCCGATGCGGATGAGGTCGCGGACGGTTTCTTCGACGTGGGATGGGTTGATGATCAGGATGATCGGTTCGGACTCATTGAGGAATGAACCGGCGTAGGTGCTCAGCGCGTTGATCAGCGGGATTGAGATTGATCCGGCGATGTGTCCCTTGCGGAACTCGTCCCAGTCGCGCGTGTCGATGATCGCGGTGGTTGAAGTATTTGTCGCTTGGAGTTCCTCGGCGTTGATGTGTGGGGGGATCGGGAGGCCGTTGAGAATTGCGGGGCCTTCTTTGTTAACGCGTTTCATGGTCGCGAAGTAGAGAGGCGGCTCGGGCTGTCCTGAGAGGATGAAGTCCACGAATGCTTGCTCGCTGGTCGCGGCGTTGATCGCGGTGTTGAAGCGGCGCTCGTATCCGATGGTGCTGGTTGGGACGGCGCCGAGTGCTTTGCCGCAGGCGCTTCCGGCGCCGTGGGCGGGCCAGACCTGGATGAAGTCGGGGAGTTGCTTGAGTGTGTCGAGGGTTCGGTAGAGCTGCTTTGCGGAGGGTTCCATCTCGCCTTGCTTTCCGGCGGCGGTTTCGAGGAGGTCGGGGCGTCCGAGGTCTCCGACGAAGACGAAGTCGCCGGTCGCGATCCCGATGGGCTCGGTTGCTCCCCCACCTGTATCGGTGACGAGGAAGGCGATGTGTTCTGGGGTGTGTCCGGGTGTGTGGAGGACTTTGAAGTCGATGTTCCCGATGCTGAAGGTGTCGCCGTCTTTGAGGAGTTGGTGGTTGTAGGTGCCGCCGTCGGATTTCTTATTGAGCCACTGGTATTTCCAGTCGGCGTTGCCTTCATCGGAGACGTAGAGCTTGGCGTCGATTTGCTCGGCGAGTTCTCTGGAACCTGAGACAAAGTCGGCGTGGATGTGGGTCTCGGCGGTGGCGATGATCTGGAGGCCGTGCTCCGAAGCGAGATTGATGTAGCGGTCCACATCGCGCTGGGGGTCGATGACGATGGCTTCGCCGGTCCTTTGGCATCCGATCACGTAGGCGGCTTGTGCGAGTTTCTCGTCGTAGACCATTCTCATGAACATATCGCGTGACTCCTTCGATCGCGTTTGTGTCATTTTATGACCGGAATGATCGGCGGTCTGACGCTGAATCGAACAACTAGACAGATCATTCTACTGTGTGAATCACCGAATTTCAAGCGACGGATCGAATTGTTAAGAAATCTGTTGTGTCACTCCATGGGCAGTTTGTACACTGAAATCGTTGATTATCGGCCTTGGTAATCAAGGGCCGGGGGCGTTCTGTCTCCGGGCTCAACATTCCTAGGGGCTTTGTTTGTCCCGATACAACTCATGAGGGTGACTATGAACAGGAAAGAACTTCTGGTTTCTGGTGCGATGCTCTTGCTCGCATCGACGGCTATCGGCGATGTGGGTCCGGGCGAGTGCGATGGAGAACGGCCGAGCTTTGAAGCGGATGAATACCTCGCATTTGGCGGCGGACAGGTCGCGGTGGGCACTCAGTGGCGATCGAACGACGCGGAGGGTGTGCTGAATGTGTACGACCTGAGCGGGCAGACCACGGCTCCGCTTGGGGTTGATTGGCCGACCAATCTTTACTCGCATCCGGACTGGGTGCGCTCGACAATTGGACAGGTCTTCGGTGTGGCACTCGATGACCAGGGGAATATTTTCACTTCCCACACTTCGATCTACCTGTCTGACAACATTGGTTCGATCGGTGGTCAGCCGGGACAGGTGTACAAGATTGATTCGGTGACCGGTGTTCCCACGGTCTTTGCGACACTCCCGAACGCGAGTGATCCGGTGATCGCTGCGGCTCATGGTGTCGCGGAGTCGTATCCGGGGCTTGGCAACTTGTGCTTTGATGTTGGCAAGCAGGCCGTGTATGTGTCGAACTTTGAAGATGGTCGTATCTATCGCATCGATGCGTCGGGTACATGCTTGAGCACATGGGATCACGCGACAGGTGTGGTGTCGGACTGCACTCCGGAAGCCGGCGATACCGTCGGGGCTGCTCGCTTGGGCGAGCGGGTTTGGGCTGTGCAGACTTTCAACGGGCGTGTGTATTACTCGGTGTGGTTCGAGGATTCGACGACCGCTTCCGCGGCGTCCAATGAGATCTGGTCGGTCGCATACGACGGAGCGGGCGAGTTTATCGCTGGCACAGAGCAACTTGAGATCAGTGTGCCTGTACTGTTTAACGATTGGTCGAATCCGGTCGCGGATATCGCGTTTGGTCCTGCAGGTCAGATGATGATCGCTGAGCGCTCGATGCGGACGGATCCAGACAGCGGTCGCTTTGATTCGGCCCCTCACCAGTCGCGCGCTCTTGAGTACATCTGTGAAGAGCAGCAAGGCGGGGTCTGGTTGCCATCAGCCAACGCGTTCTCTGTGGGGAGCGGGGCGAGCGACAGCACGGATTCTGCAGGTGGGTGTGACTATTCGTACGCCGCGGCTCCGGATGATCGCGTCTGGGTAACCAGCGACGCGATGATTCTGGGTCCGATTGGTGTTGGTCCCAATGTCTATGGCATCCAGGGACTCCCGCAAGCGGGCGGCAATGTCGCGAGCTCGATCCTGATCGATATGGACGCGGAGATTCTCTTCCAGGACAAGACCGGCATCGGATCAGTTGAGATCTCGTGTCCGGGCTTTGTTGAAGATCCGTGCGCGACGATCGCCAATGGCGAGATCCTTTGTGAGCTTGACGATTCGGGCAACTACACGTTCACCTTTGATCTGACCAACAACTCGGGCCAGGACGTATACCACTTGATCGTGCTCCCTGTTTCGGGCGGTGCGAATGTGGTTCCGTCGGGGCTCATGACACTCCCGAGTCCGTTGCTTGATGGTGATACGACTCAGGTGACGCTGACATTCAATGGCGGCGAGCCGGGCGATGAGCTCTGTTTCATCATCAGCCTGAATACCGCGGACTTTGAGGAGTGCTGTGCTGTTGAGCATTGCATCGAGATCCCGGAGTGTGACTGTGCGCAGATCCACGACGAGCGCGTTGAGTGCTTGGGCGATGGCACAGGATGCTTCGTGTACACCTTTGATATCGATAACCTGACTGGGATTGACATCTACTACTCGTACTTCTCTGTTGTCTCCCCTGCGGGAGCGACGGTAGATACGGGGAACGTGGATCCGAGCCGGTGGGATTACGCTCCTGTACCGAACTTCGGGACTGAGACGGTGAGCGTGACCATCTGCGGCGCTGCTCCGGGCGAGGAGGTGTGCTTCCTCGTGACGATGCACGACGCACTGCTTGGTGAGTGCTGCTCGATTGAGGTGTGTGTGACGGTGCCGGATTGTGAGCCGCAGGGGATTGAGTGTCCAGCGGACTGCAACAACGACGGCGACCTCAACTTCCTTGATATCAGCATGTTCCTCGAAGAGTTTGCCAACGAGGACCCAAGGGTTGACCTCAACAATGACGGCAACTTCAACTTCTTTGACATCTCGGCGTTCCTGACGCTGTTTGCTCAGGGTTGCCCGTAAATCTTTGACCGTTGATTGAGTATTGCACTCCCCTCCTGCTTCTGAAGCGGGAGGGGATTTTTGTGCGCGCATGGATGAGGCCGCCCAGAGGACGGCCTCGTTTCCAACCACACTGTTCCTGTTCCTGTTACGGGCAGCCTGTCGCGTAGTCTGCGAGGAACTGTGATACATCGAGGAAGTTGAATGACATGTCCTCGTTGTAATCGATCTGCTCATTGATGAAGAATGAGACGTCGAGGAAGTTCAGGTCGCCGTCGTCGTTGAGGTCGGCGGCGCATCCGGTTTGATTTTGATACAGGATCATCTGGAATGCGGCGAGGGGTTGGTATGGATCACAGTTGAATCCATCGAACCAGAGCAGACCGCTGTATCCGGGGTTGGATCCATCAACATCCAGAAGACCGAAGGCGTCTTCCACATTTGGCGCCCCGGGCCCGGTGACCCAAGACCACATCATGGTTTCGTTATCAAACACGGCGGTCCCGGGTTGGGGGAGACCGAAGTTGACGCCCGCGACAGCGAAGTCTTGGGGGTCGCCGTCGACGCCGGTCATAGGATCAGAGTCGCCGTCGGCGTTATCGAAGTCGTACGTGCCGGGCTGGTGGTAGTCGACGGACCATCCCCAATCAGCGAGGCCGTCTTGGTCGATGTCGAGGTCCGGGATGCTGTCGAAGTCGTTGTCTTGGAGGTCCATTCTTGCGTTGAAGAGTGCAGCTCCTTGCGGATCGGAATCAGTATCTCCGATCTCGAAGTTCAACGGCGATCCGAACGAACCCGCGAGATCAACATCAGCGGTGTAGTACGCGATGGTCGCGGTGTCGCTTGGGTATTCTCCGGGGAGCTGGAAGGTGAGCTCGACGATCGGGAGGGCGGTGGAGAACATCTGTGGGGCGCGTCCGTTCATGCCGTCCCAGAAGGTCCAGGTTGCTCCGAAACCGACAGCGGCGTCGGCGAAGCCGTCGGAGTTGGTGTCGGTGTCGGCGTGGTCGGTGATCCAGTGGATCTGGATGCAGTCGACAACGGTGTCGGGCTCGATGTCACCCCAATCGAAGAGGATCGGGCTGGAGGGTTCTTGGAACTCTGTCGTCAGACTGTCGAGTGCAAAGAACGAGCTGAATGTCCCGGCGGCGTCGCATCCGGATGCGGGGCCGCTGACGACCCAGATTTCTTCGGAGTCTGCAGAGGCGGCGGCTTGGGTGTCGCTTCCAATTCTTGTCAGCAGACGCTCGCCGGTCGCGACATTGAAGTACATGTGTCCAGCGTGCTGGAGCTGGGCTTGGGATGATTCTGTGCTGATTGGCGCGTCAGACGCGCATGCCAATCCTGACGATCCGATCAATGCGATGATGATTTGTTTTTTCATGTTGACCCTCAAACTGAATGTGTCTTTCTGAAACGAGCAACTGCTGCTCTTTGGGTCAAAGGTAAGACGATTCACACTGCTCTACAAGGGTGTAAAGCGTGATTGCTCCCAAAACAGAGTGTTCTTTTGGTTGCTTAGCGTGTTCAGACTAGAGGGCAGTGAAAAAGACCTAGTGAGGTCTGAAACACTACGATTACGGGCATCCCGCGGCAAACAATGCAAGGAATGCCGAGACATCGATGAAGTTCAGTTGGCCGTCGGGTGAACCATCTGGGTTTCCAGCGAGGTCTACGACGAGGTTCCCTTCTTGGAAGTAGTTGAGGAAGGCCGAGACATCGAGGAAGTTGAGGAGCCCGTCTGGGGTGCCGTCGGGATTCCCTGCGTAGTCGCCACAGTCGAAATGGGTCCCTGAACCTGAATACAGGATGATCTGGAAGTGAGCAGCGGGTGTGTACTGACCGCTCGTGGGATCGGCTTCACACGACAATCCTCCAAAGAAGAAAGTGCCGGCAACTGTCATGAGCCCTGACCCGTCGGGGAAATCTGTTGTAGCTAAAGCAAACGCATCCTCGGTCACTCCAGCGGTTGGGCCGTCGGATACCCAGCTCCATCCGCCGGCAGAATCCATCTCCGCATGACCTGGAGTTGGTGATCCGAAGACGATCCCCGCTGTCGCAAGAGCCGCAGGATCACCATCAATACCGGTCTGGGTGTCATCGTCGCCATCGGCGTTGTCGAGGTCGACTGTTCCGGGCTGGATGAACTGGATGGACCACCCCCAGTCCGCGAGCCCGTCGTTGTCGTGATCGATGTCTGGGATTGAGTTCGAATCGTTGTCTTGAAGATCGAGGCGAGCGTTGTGGATACTCGCTCCCTGCTTGTCTGAGTCTGTGTCACCGATCTCGAAGGTGAGTGATGATCCAAAGGATGCTCCAAGGTCAATATCCGCGGTCCAGAACGCGAGTGTCGCTGTGTCTTCTGGGTACTCCCCTGGCAGATTTTCGATTCTGAACTGGATGATCGGGAGCGCGGTGCAATCGAGCTGCGGCGATCTCCCATTCATGGCATCCCAGAACACCCATGTCGCGGCGAGACCTTCGATGCCGTCGGCATTGGAGTCCGAGTCTGTATCGGTGTCGGCATGGTCTGAAACCCAGTGCACCTGGACACAATCGACCACAGTGTCGAACGCGATGTCACCCCAATCGAGACACATCGCGTTGAGATCAAGCGGCGTTGGGGAGGTGGCATCAGCGTCATCAAGGCCGAAGAAGAAGCTGGTCGAAAATCCTTGATCGGCACACTGCGCACCGGTATCGGCGATCCAGATCTCTGAACCGGGAGTTCCATCGGCGGCTTGCTGTGCATCACCGGAGCCGATCAGCGTGGTGACCTTCTCGCCGGTTGCTACATTGAAATAGATGTGCCCCGCATGGTTGATGCTTGCGGCGGTGGCATCAAGTTTGGCCGGCTCGTTTGATGCGAGTGCTGATCCTGACAAGGCAACGAGAAGGATTGTTACTGGGGCTTTGAATGACATGTGAATCTCCATTCTAAATAATCTATCTACTGGTTACTTAAGGTTCATAATCGGCGCAGGCGGTTGAGAAATACTCCAAGAACTTCGATACGTCGGAGAAGTTGAGGCGGCCGTCTGGCGAGCCGTCAGGGCTTCCTGCGAAGTCCACAATTAAGGAACCGTGGCTAAAGAGGTCTAGGAACGCCGAGACATCGAAGAAGTTCAGTTCTCCGTCAGGCGTATATGGTGGGAGTCCAAAGCCTCCTCCTGCTAGATCTGCAGGACACCCTTCTGGAAGAACTGGTTCGGGGCCGTAGAGCGTGATCTGGAAGTGTGCCGCGGGGTTATAGCCGTTGGTTTGTCCGGGATCGCAGTTGAGTCCTCCGAAGTCGAACGGCCCTGCGAATGTGCCGAGCTGCTCTCCGAGCGGATCGAGGGTTTGGGCGAGGATGAACTCGTCGTACGTAAGTCCAGCGGTTGGGCCGTCGCTGACCCAGACCCATTGATCTTCGTCAGCGTCGTACTCAGCGTGTCCTGGTGTTGGCGAGCCGAAGACCACGCCCGCGAGGTCTTGATTGCTTGGGCTGCCGTCGATGCCGGTCAAAGGATCGAAATCGCTGTCGGCGTTATCCACGTCTGCAGTACCGGGCTGGACGAAGGAGATCGACCATCCCCAGTCGGCTAAGCCGTTCTGGTTGTAATCGAAATCCGGGATGCTGTCGCTGTTGGTGTCACGCGAGCTCATCAGCTCGTTGTGATTCGCGGCGGTTTGGGGATCGCCGTCGGTATCGCCGATCTCGAATGTCAGGCTCGAACTGAATGTTTGTCCGAGATCGATGTCCGCGGTGTAGTAGCTGAGTGTTTCCTCGCTCGGCGGGTACTCGCCGGGGAGCGAGAAGAACATGAGATCGACGATTGGGGTCGCAACCTCTTCGACGACTTCGATCGGCGCCGATCCCACGGCATCCCAGTAGGTCCAACGCGCCGCGAATCCGGTTACGCCGTCGGGTTGCGAGTCGGAGTTGGTATCGGTATCGGCATGGTTGGTGACCCAGTGGATCTGGACACAATCAACAACGGTGTCGGGCTCGATCTCTCCCCAGTCAAAGAGCGCGTAGCTGAGATCACAGCTGGTTCCCGAGCATCCCGAGTTTGGATCACTGAGCGCGTAGAAGTGACTTGTGGAGAACCCCATATCAGCGCACTGGGCACCGGTGTCGGCGACCCATATCTCTCTGTTCCCGGTTCCGTCGGCTGGTTGCTGGGCATCGTTGGTATCGAAGATGGTGGTGATCTTCTCGCCGGTCGCGATGTTGTAGTAGATATGTCCGGCATGACGGATCGCGTCAGCAGTCGGCTCGAGTTGGATGGGTTCAGTTGCGTGCGAGACGGTTCCTGCAGAAGCAACGAGTAACAGTGAACAAATCGAATGGTGGTATTGCATAACTTTGGCCTCTGAATTATGGGCATCCAGCCGCGAATATGGTGAGGAAATATGAAACGTCGAGGAAGTTGAGTTGGCCGTCGGGTGTGCCGTCAGGATTCCCTGCGATATCGACGAATGGGTTTCCTTCTGCGTAGTAACTCAGGAAGTATGAGATATCAAGGAAGTTGAGTACGCCGTCGCCGGAGGGGCATTCTCCGGCGATGAGTTCACTCGGCATATCCGCGGGACAGCGGACGCATCCTGTCGATGGGCCGTAGAGGACTGTTTGGAAGTGGGCTGCGGGCGTGTATCCCTCGGGTTGTCCGGGAGTGCAATCGAATCCTCCGAGGTAGAAGACTCCTGCTAAGTGCGAATATTGATTCCATGCATTCACTGTACCAATTGAGAATGCATCATCCATTGGCCAAGCGGTGAGACCATCGCTGACCCATACCCACTCTTCATCTTCCGGGTTGTACTCCGCATGACCAGGAGTCGGCGATGCTATTTGTAATCCAACTCGACCACGACTGGACGGATCACCATCTACCCCGGTCCTGGGATCTCCATCACCATCGGCATTATCGATGTCGAAAGTACCGGGTTGTGTGAACTTCACACTCCATCCCCAGTCTGCAAGACCATTCTGATTTGCATCAAAGTCAGGAATACTGTTCGAGTCTGCGTCGTATCGATCCACCCTTGGATTGTGGTACGCTGCACCTTGGGGATCTGAATCGGTATCGCCGATTTCAAATGTCATACTGTTCCCAAAGTCGCTCGCTAAATCGATATCGGCTGTGTAGTAGACAAGATCTGCACTATCATTCTCTAGCTTTCCTGGGAGTGAATCCAACCGGAAAATAATGAGGGGTGGTGCGGCACACTCAAATACAAGTATGTTTCGATTAGCGGCATCCCAATATATCCATTCACCCCTGAAACCCTCGACGCCATCTGCGATCCCGTCACTATTCGAATCTACATCCTGAATATCTGTTGTCCAATGCACCTGGACCATATCGACAACCGTGTCCGTGGAAACTTCGGCCCAATCAAGCAGCCAGACATTGTTCATGAGGGGAGTAGTCCCTGCAGAATCGGAGAGCACGAAGTTATGAATTGTCGTGTACCCAAAGTCTGCACATTGAGCTTGGGTATCTGCTACCCAAATTGGCATGCTGCCACTCACGCTTTCAGAAGACTCGAGATCAACAGTGTCAATCAGCGTGGCTATTTTCTCGCCTGTCGCTACGTTAAAATAGATATGACCGGCTTGGCGGATATTGCCAGCGGTGGGCTCGAGTTGGATGGGTTCTGTTGCCGAGGCGATGGAGCCGGTGAGGGCAACAAGGGCGAGCGGAATGGCTTTGTTGTTATACATATCAATGACCTTTCATATGGAATCGTTTCGGTCTGATTCAGCACCCTGGACAGCCTGTAGAAAACGCGGCGAGAAAATATGAGATATCTACGAAGTTGAATAAACCATCTGGTGAGCCGTCGGGGTTTCCCGCGAAGTCTGCTGCGGGGTCTTGTTGTGCGAACGCAGCTAAGAACGCTGAGACGTCGAGGAAGTTGAGCTGGCCGTCGGGGCTGCCGTCGGGGTTGCCACCGAAGTCCGGACGACAAACACAGGTAGATCTCCCTCCATACAGTACAGTCTGGAAATGCGCAGCGGGTGTGTAACTCCCGGTGGTTGGATCGGCTTCACACGACAATCCTCCAAAGAAGAAAGTGCCGGCAACTGTCATGAGGCCTGATCCATCGGGGTTATCTGTCGTGGCTAATGCAAACGCGTCCTCGGTCGCTCCAGCGGTTGGGCCGTCGGATACCCAGCTCCATCCGCCGGCAGAATCCATCTCCGCATGACCGGGCGTCGGTGATCCGAAGACGATCCCTGCCGTCGCAAGAGCCGCAGGATCACCATCAATACCGGTCTGGGTGTCATCGTCGCCATCGGCGTTGTCGAGGTCGACTGTTCCGGGCTGGATGAACTGGATGGACCACCCCCAGTCCGCGAGGCCGTCGTTGTCGTGATCGATGTCTGGGATTGAGTTTGAATCATTGTCTTGAAGATCGAGGCGAGGGTTGTGGATACTCGCTCCCTGCTTGTCTGAGTCCGTGTCACCGATCTCGAAGGTGAGTGATGATCCAAAGGATGCTCCAAGGTCAATATCCGCGGTCCAGAACGCGAGTGTCGCTGTGTCTTCTGGGTACTCGCCTGGCAGATTCTCGATTCTGAACTGGATGATTGGGAGCGCGGTGCAGTCGAGCTGCGGCGATCTCCCGTTCATGGCATCCCAGAATATCCATGTCGCGGCGAGACCTTCGATGCCGTCGGCATTGGAGTCCGAGTCTGTATCGGTGTCGGCATGGTCTGAAACCCAGTGCACCTGGACACAATCGACCACAGTGTCGAACGCGATGTCACCCCAATCAAGACACATCGCGTTGAGATCAAGCGGCGTTGGGGAGGTGGCATCAGCGTCATCAAGGCCGAAGAAGAAGCTGGTCGAAAATCCTTGATCGGCACACTGGGCACCGGTATCTGCGATCCAGATCTCTGAACCGGGAGTTCCATCGGCGGCTTGCTGTGCATCACCGGAGCCGATCATTGTGGTGACTTTCTCGCCGGTTGCTACATTGAAATAGATGTGACCCGCATGGTTGATGCTTGCGGCGGTGGCATCAAGTTGGATTGGTTCAGTGTTTGCCGCGGCTGATCCTGAAAGGATAGCGAGCAGCAACGCGGAATGGGCGGTTGCGTGCATGATGAACTCCTGTGTACCCACGAGCTTTGGTGAAACCCAATGCAAACGAATGTTTGCCAATCTCGAATATACAGCGTTACGGCACAAAACACAAGGAGTTCCTACAATGTAGTCTCTATACCCCCAAATAGACCTAGAGGGCGGCGATTAGTGCCTAGAGCTTGGAGCGTATATAATTGAGGACACCCCTTTGAATGGAAGTTCGTCATGACACAGACCACATCGATTACCGGCCCAGGACTTGATAACGCTTCAATCGACCCGCACGCGGTCACGATCTCTGGGATCGTGCTCAATCCGAGCTATACCCCTGAGAATCTGCCGGTTTCTCTCCAGAACTTTGAACGCGATATCAACAATCCCGGCGAGTTCCCGTACACGCGTGGCCTGTTCCCGCAGGGGTACCTGACTCGTTTGTGGACGATGCGTCAGTTCGCGGGGTTTGGTTCGGCGGACGACACGAATCAGCGGTTCAAGTACCTGCTCGAAGCCGCGAAGACTTCGACGAAAGCGAACACTGGGCTCTCTACGGCGTTCGACCTCCCCACCCTGATGGGACGCGACTCGGACGACATGCTGTCGATCGGTGAGGTCGGTAAGTGTGGTGTTGCGATCGACACGATCGAGGACATGCATCGTTTGTATGCAGACATCCCGATCGATCAGGTGACGGTCTCGCAAACCATCAACGGCCCTGCGTGTGTGATCTGGGCGATGTACCTCGCGATGGCGAAGCAACGCAACATCGGATGGGACACGCTCGGCGGGACGCTCCAGAACGACATCCTCAAAGAGTTCCACGCGCAGAACGAGTTCATCTATCCGCCTGAGGCATCTACGAAGCTGGTTGTGGACACGATCGAGTTTCAGTCGCAGCATCTCCCGAAGTGGAACAGTGTCTCGATCTCGGGATACCACATCCGCGAAGCGGGATCGTCTGCTCCTCAGGAACTCGCGTTTACGCTGCGGGACGGGATGGAGTATGTCGAGGCGTGTCTGCTTCGTGGGATGGACATCGATCAGTTCGCGCCGCGTCTGTCGTTCTTCTTTAATGCTCACAACGAGTTCTTCGAGGAGATCTGCAAGCTCCGAGCCGCTCGCCGGATCTGGGCGCGGATGATGCGGGATCGCTACGGCGCCAAGAACAAGCGGTCGTGGTTTATGAAGACACACGTCCAGACGGCGGGGTGCTCGCTGACTGAGCAGCAGCCGCTCAACAACATTGTCCGCGTCGCGTACCAAGCGATGGCTGGGGTGCTTGGTGGATGCCAGTCGCTGCACACCGATTCGATGGATGAGACGCTTGGGCTTCCTACGGAGCAAGCCGTGACTGTCGCGCTGCGTACGCAGCAGATCCTCGCGCATGAGACTGGCGTCACACGCACCGTCGATCCGCTGGGTGGTTCGTACTTCATCGAGGAGCTCACGGACAAGATCGAAGCGGAGGCGCTCGCGTACATCGAGGAGATCGACAACATGGGGCGCGGCCCTTGGAAACCTGAGCACGCGACGACCTCGAATATCGACGAGGGCGGCGCGGTCAACGGGATTCACAAGGGGTACTTCCGTCGTCAGATCGCGGAGGCGAGCTACCGGTTTAGTGAGGAGTGCGAGGCCGGGGATCGGATCATCGTTGGTGTCAACCAGTACACGGACGACAACGAGGAGCGTCCGATTGACATCCTCACGATCTCGGAGGAGGTCGAACGCGTCCAGAACGAACGGCTCGCGGAGTTCAAGTCACGGCGCGACGACGCGGCGGTCGAAGCCGCCCTCGAAACCATCCGCGAGGATGCGCGTGCGAACAAGAATGTGATGCCGGCTCTGGTTGAGGGGGCGCTGGCGAACTGCACGCTTGGGGAGATGGTGCAGGCGATGGCGGATATTTATGGGCGGTATACTGGTGGGCCGGAGTGGTAGTTATCATGAAATCAATATTTAAATTTTTGTTTACTTTTCTAGCAATATGCTCAATAGTATTTATACTATATAAATTCTGGATCCCCTTGTTGTCGGCCGCCATTTGGGCAACAATTATATTAGTATTTGTTTCTTGCCCCTTCTTAATTGTTAGCGGGACTAGAACCATGTCTCTTGGCACCAAAACATTTACCGCACCCCACGTCCTTTCCCAACATATAAGCACAGGGCCGCTAAGAAGATTATATCGCACACTTGTTCATGCCACAGGTTCGCTAAGCGTAGCAATTGCCCCTCCAATAGCACTTTTCCTGACTATTTTTTCTACCGCAAGACTATCAAGACAGGATCAAAACGAAGTCACCGGGCTTGCCCTTGCCACCTCAAACAGTGTGTCACCTGCGCTACACATCCATTTTTTTGCCATTGCTTTCTGCAGCCTTTCCATACTCATTGTCTACAGCACTACAAGCTTTCATTTAATAGCGCTTGATGTCATATCTATCCTAATATTTGCATCACTCGTACTTCGTCTTGTTTCTCTATTAATTTCCGAATCGTCAGTTCCCACACTGATGAAATTAACAATTTTTCAACCATACACTTCTTTCATAGCCTTGATGGCCATCACTGCCATAGCCGCTGTCTTTTCAACAGCTTTATTCACGAATCTCTGGTTTAGTACCCCAGTAACTACTGATTTACTTTCAAGTACAGCCAAATCGATTTTTTCAATGAAATCCGTTCTCTCTAATCCAAGCGAAGCTTTAGCTACATTCAGAGAATCGCCCCAGACTGCTGTTTCCACACTAATTGGCCTGATTCTGTACGCAACCATGATCACTAGCCTTGTAAGATTCAAAGATTTTCACAGATCTGACGAAGACTGGATTAATTTAGCCTACATACTACTAAATCATGGAAAGCCGACTGTTGCATTAAGATTTCTCAAACACGTATCCAAAAAAGACCAGCCCGGACTTTATTTGACCCAAGCACTTTGCTACCTTAAACTGAATCGTCTAGATGATGCTCTATTTTTCACAGAAAAGTTTTGTAACTCATCTCCCGAACCTGATCAATTTAATCCCACAGAGTCTTACACTACGTGCGGAAAGCTGTTCATGTTAATTACTCATGCAAAGTTCCGCGACGAAATCATTATCCGACTTTTTAGAAAATGGATTCAAGGGACCCCAAACGAAGAAGAAGTTCTGCTGGTTTACTTTTTAATCTGCGGTTTTTTGCAAATCGAAGACGATGTGTTTGGTCGTCAACTCGAATCACTATCAAATGAGACTGCACTGCCACCATATTTTGAATTTATTCGACGTGCTCTTATGAATGAGCATAGTCAAATGCGAGAGCCCTACTCGCTCTATTCTTCAGCGAATCCGGCTTGCCAGCTTACCATTGAAATACTTAAGCTCTCCTCTTGGTTCGCAGAGACTGAACAAGTTGAATCCGATATTAAAATATTTAACTACTGGCTTGACACTCGATTTAATCTATTGATTAAGCCATGTCTCAAAGAAGAATATTTAAAAAATGCATTAATTACTTCCAACAGCCTGCTATTGCTTCGCATATTTGCCGCAGCACTAACACCATCGAGAGTAGCTGAAGTTGTTGCATATTCTGACGAGCTTGACGAGCAGCTTTCAAAGTACAAGAAGTACGAAGGAATGCTTCAGCAAGTTCGGAAAATTCAAGAAACACTATATAAACACCTGGCACCAAAGAGCATTTTAAATGCGCCTGCCAGCAGCCTTGAAATAATCACAGAAAACCCTCATGGCTTAGCCTTATCAATTGAAGAGTTTGTAAAATCAAACTTGCCAGCTGAGTTAGAAATTGAACTCACTAACAAAACTAGTCTGCCAAACAATCTGCATTCACCCAATCCAAATGAGCCTGAATAAATCGGCCGGGTAGATATATTAGAACATCCGATCCAACTGTGCACAAGACGCTTTGAACTGGCCGATAGCTTCCACCTCGCCCGGCAGGTCTTTGTGCTCGATCTCAGTGATCAACCCATCCTCTACACGCACCCACTGCTCGCACATGTGCCTGTGTGTTCGGCCTTGATGAGTGATCTGATCCCAGAACTCGATGATGATTCGGTTGTCGTCTGATGGGCGGACGCTGCTGCCGTAGGTGATGGAGTCGAAGTTTTGGGTTGCTTGGTCGCCGTTGGATTGGTAGGACGAGATGATGGCTTCGGGGCCTTGGTGGGCTTTGCCTCGGATGTGGTAGATGCAGGAATCGCTGAGCAGCGCCGTCGCGGTGGGGTAGTCCTCGCGGTCGAGGGCTTGGGCGAACTGGGTCGCGATCTTCATCGGAGTTGGCTGTGTCATTGTTCAGGTCTGGTTTGCCAGGTTCATGTGCCTGATCTTCTTTGAGATACCTCGTATCTTATCCGGCGATCATTAAGACCGTGTAAATCACCAATCAGATCAGACACGATGTGATGAATATCCCTACCGCGATTCAGCGGACGGAATCAGGTATTAGACGATTTTCTCTATGCAACCTGCGCCGATTCCCATACAATCTTCTCGTCGAACTATTCAATCCAAAGGGGCGATCATTATGAAATCTGTTTTCTCAGCTTCTGTACTCGCGATCTCGTCGGCTCTTGCTTCGGGATCGGTGTTTGATTCGGGCGAGCTGCTCGAGCGTGTTTCGAGTGTTCAGCTCGCGTCTGGAATTTGGTCCACTGAGGTCGATGTTTCGGGGATCCGGATGATCGATGCGCTTGGTGATCCGGACAACGACTTTCTTACGCTCTTCCATATTCCCAAAGACCCCAAGGGCAACCCGCCTGATCCCAGCGCGAACACGCTGCTCAGCTTTGAGTACAACCTTGTGCTGACGACGATCGAGCCGAGCTGGGGTGCGGATGCATCGATCAATCTGGGCGGCGAGGTCGACTTCAACTTTGCTCCCTGGTACACCAGTCCGGTAGACAACGAAACGATCAATGGGATCGTCCCGCTGGATGATCTTGGCAAGACCATTGACTTTGGGTACGAGCAGTACTCGATGCGTATCGAGTTCTACGAGAATTTCCAGGACTCGGACGGGATCGCAGAGGCATATTTCGAGGAGGGAAGCACGTTCACCTTCTATACGCAACATGTCGCGGGCGTTGCGGTCCCGGCTCCGGGCGCGTTGGGCTGCTTGTGCTTCGCTTCGATGAGCGCTCTCAAAAGACGGCGGCGGTGAAGCTCACTCGTTTTCTGTGTGCTCAGGTTTCGGATCTTCTTTGAGTTTCCGCGGATCAGATCCGGCGATCATTGAGATCGGGTACATCACCAGCCAAATCAGGCACGATGCGATGAATATCCCTGCCGCGGTTCCGAGGATGACGACCGCGGGTGCGGCTTTCTCTTGGACTCCAAAGAAGATCACGAACTGCTTGTGTCCTTCCCATCCGTCGTAAACAAGCACCGGGATCAGCACCATCGGGAGCAGGAATAAGGCCCACGCGATCTCGACCAGCTTCTTGAGTAGGGAGGCGACGGATTCCATTGCAGCCGCGTAGATCATTCCTCCGATCACGAACGTGGCTATTGCGATGAAGGCTTTCTTCATCCATGTTTGTTCGACTTGGAACGGGATGTTGAAGACTGCTATGCAGTGAATGATGAACACGATGAATACGGCGAACCAAGCGGTGTCGGTTGGTTGATGGCTATCTTTGTGGTTGTTCACTGCTGGCCTCGCGTCGATTGGACGGATCACAAATGCTCGTTTACAACAAGAGCGAGGGATGATAGCCGATCGTGGTGTTATGTTTCACTGTTTGTTTCATCATTGTCGTTGTTCTCGTTGGCGTTCTTTGAGCCTTGCATGACCGCAAAGAGTGCAGCGCCCACGGCGACCATGCAGGACAACATCACGACAAAGATTAACGCTGGTTCCATTTTCGCTCCCTTCGAGTGTGAGTCTGTATGGTAATGGATTTTGAGTATCAGCGCATGAAAAGACGGGCGTCGAACTGACCGCCCGTCTTTTGGGTTCCCCACGAGCTCTGGAACATACGCTCGGAACGGAACCCGCTCTCTCCCCACCCGTTCTCTCCCACCCGGCTCTCTTTCTCCCATGCTGGAAATCACGAACAGCATGGCTCGCCGGCGTTTCCCCCCCGCTCCTCTCTCCCTCTCTTACCCCTTTCGTTGCACGCTTGAACTGATGCGCAGTGACAGCTCTCCCTTGCTTGTGGTGCGCTTGATGAGGTCAAAGCGCACCGATGGCTTTGGTGAATCTCCCGTGAAGACGAACGGACAGCACGGGCTAGGCGAGAGTAGGTTTTTATTTTCGTATCTGGGAGTATGAAGAACTCATGCTCCCGCGACCCAACGACTCGGCCGCGTATGTATGACATTACACTATTCGTATGGTGTTTCGAATGGTTCCAAGTTGGCGCGTCACTTTTCGATTCGTCCCTTTATAGCGGCAAAAAAAGACCGTCCTGAGTGGACGGTCTTTCAATGCAAGAGAGATTTGATTTGGTTATCGTTTGCGTCGCGTGACGAGCATGCCGCCGAGTCCGAAGAGGGCGAGGCCACCTGGGGACGGGACGTAGTACATGTTGAGTTCGCCGATCGCAAATGGTGCGGTTGGGTTGTTGGCGAGGAAGATCTCGTAGTCGAGTTCCACGGCTTCGCCCATCGCGATCCCGCGGAGGGTGACGAGCGAGAAGTCTCCGCCCGCGGCGTCGGTGAGGTCGATCGCGACGTTGCCGTTTTCATCGACTCCGCCGGACATGGTACCGAATCCGTCGCTCATGAATGGATCGGGGGTGAACCCCATCGGTCCGACGCTGCCGGTGATCACGAATGGGTCTGGATCGGCGCCGCCGAAGACGAAGCCGTCGAGATCGATGGTGATCGAGATGTCGGCTCCTCCGAGACTCTCGATGAGCATCGAGGCGGCTCCGGATGATCCGAATGTTGTGTTGTCCCACTGTCCCTCGTACAAGCCGAGATCCAGTTGTGCGCTGGCGATGGACGCGGTGAGTCCGATCGCTCCGATAGTCGAGAATCTGTGCATTGGTCCCTCCAGATCTAAGTAGAATTACTGTCTTTCTCGATAGTGCGCTGTATCTAGGAATCCGCAACTAAAGTCCGAGATAATTCTTTGTAACCCACTGGAAACGCTGTTTTTGCTGCCCTGAGCGCGGTGGCTGCGGCTGATTTCACGAAACCCTGATCAATATTCTGGGGTATAGGTGAGTACACAGGAGCTCCAAATGCGCTTGATTCTCGCCTTGCTTGTTGTTGCGTTCGCTGTCACGGATTCACTTGCTCAGACTGATCAGCAGCTTGTGGATCGGTACGACCGATTCGTGTCCAAAGAGAACTACAAGGGGGCGCTGATCGCGGCTCAAGCAATCGTGGAGCGGTATCCGGAGTCTGCTACTTGGCAGTTCAATCTCGGATCGATGCACGCTCGGATGGGTGAAACCGACTCGGCGATTGAGGCGCTTGGGAAAGCTGCGGAGCTGGGGTATACGGGGATCCGTTCGTTTGAGCAGTCGGAGGACCTCGATCCGCTCCGCGATGATGAACGCTTTCAATCCATTGTTCGCAAGGTCGAGAGCAACGCGGCTGAGCGATTGAATCGCTTTATCCGCGAGGCGAAGGACCATCAACCACAAACGCATGTTCCGGACTCTATTGGGGAATCGCCCGGACTGCTGCTTGCGCTTCATGGGACAGGGATGCGTGGCCAGGACATGATTGACTCGCTTCAAGCGACTGCTGATGAACTCGGGATGGTGCTGGTTGCTCCCGATGCGCTGCGGCCATCAGGGAAGGGGTTCTCTTGGACCTATCGCGATGAGTCGGAATGGATGGTTCAGGACCAGATCAACAAAGCGATCAAAACACATGGTGTTGATCCAGATCAGGTGTATCTCGTTGGGTTCTCGCAGGGCGCGAACATCGCGCTGATTATGGGGAGGACGCACCCGTCATTGTTTGCGGGGGTGATCCCGATCTGCGGGCATTATGAATCGCAGTTCTCGAGCGGGGACGGAGCAGATGAGTATCCGCCCCACTACTTGATGACGGGCGCGCGGGATGCGTGGAAGAAGACCTACATCGCCGCGAAGCGTGACTTTGCTGATGCGGGGATTCCGGTTGAGCTCCGGATGATCAGCGGCAAGGGGCACGAGATCCCACAAGGCAAGCTCGGGCTCAGAGAACTGGTCAAGGCGGTGCGGTGGTGCGAAGCACAATCCAAGAACCCCGACTCAGAAACGGAAGAGACCGAAAATCAGGACGGCTGAACGGCGAGTGTTGTTCGTTCAGCTGCTTCGTTGGCATCGATCGGATCGCCCCACCATCGCTCACCCCAGAGGGTGAGGTTGAGCATGGGCCAAGCGAGGTTCCATTGACGAGCGGGATCAGCCGTCACAGCGTTGATCGCATCAGTAGTGAAGTGCTCGCGAGCGAACTCGGATGTATGGAGCATGCTGGTCATGCTCCCGATCCAGTCCTGGAATGGGAGCGGGAAGCTCGCTTTGGCGCGATTGATCACTGGAGCTGGGAGATCATCCTTAAACGCGTCACGCAGCGCGATCTTGGTCCGCGCAGCGTGACCCGCTACGAATCGGCTGCGCATCGGGAGTGACTCGGCGTGTCTGGTGACCTCGTAGTCAGCAAACGGTGTTCGTCCCTCGACGGAGCTGAGCATGCTTGCTTGATCCAGACGACGGAGCAGGTTCGGGAGGTTGAGCTTGCGATGGAACGCGAGGTGCGCCTGCATCGAATCGTCGGTGGAGCTTCGGAGCGAATCGAAGGTCTGCTGGTACCACGATCGGAGTTCGGTGTCACTTTCGGTGGTTGCTTGCCAGTGGTCTTGCATGACCATTGGTTTCAGCTCGTCCTTGACCCACGCATTGGACTGGAGATGGAAGTGTCCCGCGACGGCGTCGGAGTCCGGGATGTGATCGACGAACGCTTGTGCCTGGATGAGGGGGTGTTCGTATCCGCCGAAGAGTTCGTCGGCACCTTCACCTGAGAGGGTCACGGGGAAGCCTTGGGAACGGAGCGTGGCGCAGACCTCGTAGATCGCGACCTCGTTGGGTGTGGAGAGCGGGATGCCTGTGGTGTTGACCATCGATACCCAGCGATTAAGGAATGAGTCAGGCGAGACCTCAACCTCCGTGTGCTCGGTCCCGAGGTGCTCGCTGACGAGACGCGCCATCGCGAAGTCGTCGTCGAATCCCTCGCTGCGCGCTCCGGCACAGAAGGTTTTGAGCTCGCCGAGCTGTTCCATCGCGATCTTGGCGATAATCGAGCTGTCAAGACCTCCAGAGAGCAGGGCGCACATCGGGACATCGGTGCGGAGGTGACGGATGACCGAGTCTTCAATGATCGCGCGGGTGTCGTGTTGATCGGCATGGACGCGCGGCTGGTCCCAGCAGGTCTGCATCTGGAGCAGCGAACGCGAGTCCGAGGAATACAGCGACCAGGTGCCTGGCTCGATTGGCTCGATCCCGGCGAACAACGTTCGGCTTGCAAACTCCGGACGGATCGAGGAGAGGTACGCGCTCATCGCAACACGATCGGGCGTGGGCTCGATCTTTGGGTGCTTGAGGATCGCGCCGATCTCGGACGCGAAGACGATCGCGTCAGCAGTCTTCGAGCAATACAGCGGCTTGATTCCCAGTGGATCCCTCGCGAGCAGGCATACATGATTGAGCGTGTCGATCACTGCGAAGGCGTACATCCCGCGGAGTTTGTGCCTTGCTTCAAACCCCCACTGCGCGACCGAGTGGAGCACGGTCTCGGTATCACACTCGCTCTGGAACTGGACGCCGAGTGACCGGAGTTCGGATCTGAGTTCGTGGTCGTTATAGAGCTCGCCGTTGTAAACGATCGAGAATCGACCATCGGGCGTGGTCATCGGTTGATGGCCTTGCGGGGTTGGGTCGATGATGCTCAGTCGTGTGTGGGCGAGCGTGCCGTAGGGGGTGGTGAGGATTCCTTGGTCATCGGGGCCGCGATGGATGAGCTGATCGCGCATCGCGAGCACGTCGTGCTGAGCGATTGGGCTTTGCGAGATGACTCCGACAATTCCACACATGGCGATACTATCGGCGATATCGATCGATTCGGGTCAGTCCGATCAGCGATCCTTGTCGGGTTCACAGACCTTGCACGGCTGGTGGGTCTTCTCGACCTCGGATCGTTTTTTGGCGATCGATGAATCGCTGGTGTGCCGACAGTCTTTGGTGTGGTATTTCGATCCCGACTCGGTGACGTAGACAATATCCGGCGCCGACAATGAGTTGGCCGGCTCTGGTTTGGATGATGGGGTCTCGGGCTGCGTCTGCTTCGGGTTTGGCTTTGTGGTTGGTTCTGGTTCTTGCTGTGTTTCTTGCTGTGTTTCTTTTGGCTCGGGCTTCGGTGGCTTGGGCGGTTCGGGACGCGGTGCCCATACGCCTTTGCTTGCGTCGCGGGCGCGGTCCTGCGCCCAGCGGAACACGGCGTTGTTGAATCCGGATGGATCGCGCGTGTGCTTGGCGTGTCCGGTGCGGACGAGTTCGAGGTTGACGAAGAGCTTGTCGGGCATCCGGTACAGGTAACCGCGGGATCTTCCGAGTGCGTCGGTTGGTTTGCGTGAATCGGGGAGCACGGCGAGCTGCTCTCCGACAAGCAGCGAGCTGATGAAATCGCGTGCTTCGATGCTTCCAAAGAGTGGTGTTTCGGTGTCCTTGACAATGTCTGGTGCATCAGCGCCGACGAGCTCGTAGCGGACGATTCGTCCTTGGACGAAGAGCTCGACGGAGTCGCCGTCGATGACGTTGTGGAGCACGGCTGGGAGCAGATCATCCGGGTCCGGCAGCGTGAGCTCGGGCATCGGGTTCTGGACTTGTTCCGCTTGTGCTCGGCAGAGTGAACTGGTCTGCAGGATTGCGATGCACATGCTCAAGCACAGAGCCGCGTTGAGCACGGGGGTTCGGACGAGGTTGAGCGGCGTGCGGCGCATTAGACCCACACGTTGACGATCAGGTTGGGTTCTTTGAGCTTCCCTGACCATGTCCCCATAGCGCTGGTGACCATTTTGACCTCGTACTGGGGGTGCGCATCGAGCCATTCGTTGATCTGTCGATCGAGGAACTCGAGCGAATCTCCAGTGAGTCGGCAGTGGAAGCTCTTGACGTGGATCGCGCCGGTCCCGGTCGCGTTGGGCGAGCGTGCCCATTCGTCCTCGTGGCGTCTGGAGCTGAGCTTCTGCTCGAAGGTTGTGATCTTGGATTGCCCCGGCTGGGTCGGCGCGGCGGACTCGGCGGCGAGATCGATCGGCAGGGTGTCGTCCAGACCGAGCGCGTCTTCTTGTTTCTCTTCCTTCTCGGGTTCCTTCTCAGGCTTGTTGTTGATTGGACCTGAGTAGCCGGGCGGGAGCGGGTCATAGAGTGGGCCATCAATCACGAGTGTTCTCCTTGATCGAGGCATTGTAACAGGAATCACGCATTTGTGCGAGTCAAATGTGGCTAATGTTCAGTGTCCAGCTTCCTGATTCGTGCTGACAAATACGGTACTTTGCGAGCGTGTTCGTTTCATTTTCCCACTGGATGTGAAACTCGATTTCATCGATGCTTTCGGTGTCTTTTGGGATCGGAGAACTGAAGACGCAAGTGCCGGATGCGACTCTTTGAACACTGCCTCGGTCTCCGCTAATCGGGCCTTCGTAGGCGAGGTAGATGGATCGGTGGTTCGGGAGTCTCTCGAGGACGATGTCGGTGCTTTCAGGTGCCGCTTGATCTGGACGCGTGTCGCATCGGAAGGTCAGCAGGGAATGCTCGGCGTTGAGTCTCGGCCACTGGATCATCCAGTCGTAGTGGACGCTGGAATCGGGGAGCGTGTGACGCAGGACCACGGTTGGCACGGAATCTTGATCGCTTGGGGGCTGGGGATGTGGTGATTTGGGGGCGGTCACGCTATATTCAATACTGGAACCAACTCGGAGTCGACCATGCTGAACCGAACGATTGTTATCCTCGCTGTGACGTCCCTTTCCCTCGTGCTGGGAGCCTGCGGCCCTACGCAAAAGGTCAAGCGGACCTTTGCCCTCAACGACCTCTCGATGCGCGCCAAGCGTGCGGAGACGGCTGGGGATATGGATCTGGCGCTCTCGCTCTGGCAGGAATACGTCGATCGACGTCCTCACGCTCACTTCGCTCAGTACGAGCTTGGACGCGTTGAATCCGAGATGGGGCACTACACCGAAGCGATCGGGCACCTCACCACGGCTCACGACCTGCGTCCGGCGAATATCCAGTACATCGAGACCCTCGGCGACACCCTCATCAAGGACGGCAAGGTCGATTCGATGATGCAGCTCATGCGAGAAACAGTCAACGAGGGGGAGGAGGGCTCCGGATACCTCCGGCTCGCTCAATACGCTCGGCGCGTGGGTCTGCTGGATGACTCCAAACTCGCGATCCAGTCGGCGATGATTTATGCCGGGACTGAGAGTCCAGAGCCGTATATCGCGATGGCGGATCTGGCAAAGCAGATCGGGGATCGTGATCTAGAGATCACGGCGCTGCGTCAGGCGCTCTGGTTTGATCCGGCATCTGACGAACTCCATCAGCGATTCCTCGGGCTGGGCGTGATTCCAGGACCTTCGCTGGCACTCGAACCCAGCGTCAACTGAACCAATCGGTATCAATTTCGTGAACCTGTTCAGGTTTGCTTGACGATTGCTGCGTCCAATGCTACCCTATATCCGGATATTCGGATAAACGGACCAATGCAAGAATCCACACGTCAAACAGTCCAGATTTCGCCCGCTGAGTGCTTGAACCAGCTGAGTGATCCCATTCGGTTGCGGATGATGCGTGTGCTGTGTCAGCATGAGCTCGCGGTGGGCGAGTTGATCCGCGTCATCCAGATCCCTCAATCCTCCGGCTCTCGGCATCTCAAGGTGTTGAGCGAGGGGGGTTGGGTCGTCCGGCGATCGGTTGGGCCTGCGACGTATTACCGCGTGGTCCTTGATGAGCTCCCGATGGCGATGCGCGGGATCTGGATCGCTGTCCGCGATGAGCTTGAGCAAGACGCGGACGCTGCTGGGGATGATCTGCGCGTCAAAGCGGTGCTGAGTGAGCGAGCGACGGATTCTAGCTCGTTCTTTGGACGCATGGCGGGACAATGGGATGAGGTGCGGAGCGAGCTGTTCGGTCAGCACTTTACTGATCAGGCGCTGCTCGGATTGCTCAATCCCGCGTGGCGCGTCGCGGACCTCGGATGCGGGACAGGGAACTGCACCGAACTGCTCTCGGGGTGGGTCGAGCGGGTGGTTGCTGTGGATCAATCCCAGGAGATGCTCAGCGGCGCCAAGGCACGGCTGGACAACGCGGGGATCGAGAACGATCACATTACTTTTTTGGAAGGCGAGCTGACCGACCTCCCGCTCAAGGACGGCTCGGTTGATGCGGCGGTTTGTATGCTCGTCGCGCATCACCTTGAGCATCCAATCGAGGCGCTCCGCGAGATGCGCCGGATCGTCACCAACGAACGAGGCGGCGGGGTTGTGCTGATCGTTGATATGTGCGCGCATACCAACGAGGACTATCGACGCGCGATGGGGCACGTGCATCTTGGATTCGGGGATCAAGAGATCTCGGAGATGCTCAGCGAAGCGGGGTTCTCGCGCGTGACTGTCAATCCGCTTCGGCCTGACGTCAACAGCTCGGGTCCACCACTCTTTGCGGCGGTGGCTTGGGTTTAATACATACTGATACTGATTGACTGATACTCACTGACTGAACGAAATGGATCCGCTCAACTGATCCAGGATGAAACGAATGACGAATACACCGCGCCACACAACAACGGAAGGCGCATGAAAGGATTTGACAATGACCGCAACAGCGACTGAATCAACACTGACGATTGACGAGATCAACGGGCTGCAGTTCAAGGTCCGCGACCTGAACGAGGCCGAGCACGGACGCAAGGAGCTGCGCCTTGCTGAGCACGAGATGCCTGGACTGATGGCGCTCCGCGAGCAGTACGGCAGCAAGAAACCACTCAAGGGACTCAAACTCATGGGCTCGCTGCACATGACCGTGCAGACCGCGGTGCTCATCGAGACACTGACCGAACTCGGCGCTGATGTCCGCTGGTGCTCGTGCAACATCTTCTCGACCCAGGACTTCGCCGCGGCAGCGGTCGTGGTCGGTCGTCCAGAAACCGGCGGCACTCCTGAGAATCCAAAGGGCACCCCGGTCTTCGCGTGGAAGGGCGAGACACTCGAAGAGTACTGGTGGTGCACCAAGCAGGCACTCACTTGGCCTGACGGATCGGGTCCGGACCAGATCGTGGACGACGGCGGCGATGCTTCGCTCTTTATGATCAACGGTCTGGACTACGAAACCAACGGCTCGGTCCCTGAGTTCGACGCTGAGAACGATCCAGAAGAGTGGAAGCATGTCCTCGCGACCATCCGCTCCACCATCGACAGCAATCCGGGCTGGTTCACCAAGAACACCCCAGAGATCCGCGGCATCTCGGAAGAGACCACCACTGGTGTGCATCGCCTCTACCAACTCGCTAACGCGGGCAAGCTCCCGTTCCCAGCGATCAACGTCAACGACTCGGTCACCAAGAGCAAGTTCGACAATGTGTACGGCTGCCGTCACTCGCTGATTGATGGTCTGAACCGTGCGTCGGACGTCATGCTCTCGGGCAAGGTCGCGGTCGTTTGTGGCTACGGCGATGTCGGTAAGGGCTGTGTCCAGTCGCTCAAGGGGCAGGGCTGCCGCGTTGTGGTGACTGAGATCGATCCGATCTGTGCGCTGCAAGCAGCGATGGAAGGTCACGAGGTCAAGACGCTCGAGGACTTCATCGACACGGCGGACATCTTCATCACCACGACCGGCAACAAGGACATCATCACGCTCGATCACATGAAGCGGATGAAGAACAAGGCGATCGTCGGCAACATCGGTCACTTCGATAACGAGATCCAGATGGAGAAACTCCAGAAGGACCCGGACGTCGAGCGTATCAACATCAAGCCTCAGTTTGATGAGTTCCTGTTCAAGTCCAAGGGGACGAGCATCCTCGTCCTCGCTGAGGGTCGCTTGCTCAACCTGGGCTGCGCGACTGGTCACCCAAGCTTTGTGATGAGCGCCAGCTTCACCAACCAAGTAATCGCTCAGATCGAACTTGCTGAGAATCTCGACAACTACGAGAATCAGGTCTACGTGCTTCCCAAGCACCTCGACGAGCAGGTCGCTCGCTTGCACCTCGACAAGCTGGGCGCGAAGCTGACGAAGCTCTCGCAGGACCAGTCTGAGTACCTCGATATCCCGGTCGATGGGCCGTACAAGCCTGAGCATTACCGCTACTAAACAATCCCCATTCGCTCGTCTGAGAGGGCGGGCGAATGTTTATGATCAGCACGCTGCTCTCGAGCGGAACGACATTCTCCTTTGAGTTCTTTCCGCCTAAAGACGAGGGGGGCGCTGATCGTCTGTTTGAACATATCCAGAAGCTCGAGGCGCTGAGCCCCTCGTTTGTCTCGATCACCTACGGGGCGGGTGGATCAACACGCAAGCTCACGCGCGATGTGGTGCATCGCGTCAAGGAGCGCACGGGGCTGGTGACGATGCCCCACCTGACGTGCGTGCAGCACAGCGTAGCGGAGATCGACGAGATCCTTGAGGGCTACGCGGAGCGTGGGATCACGGATATCCTCGCGCTGCGTGGGGATCCTCCCGGAGGCGGCGCGTACAACTGGGAAGACGAGGACTTCGGATACGCGTGCAAGCTCGTCGAGCACATCAGCGCCTTCAATGATCGGCATCGCGGCTCGAGCTTCAACGGCTTCGGGATCGGGGTCGCGGGGTTCCCTGAGGGGCATCCGGGCACATCGAATCGGCTCGATGAGATGAACTACCTCAAAGCGAAGGTCGATGCGGGCGCGGACTTTGTCGTGACGCAGATGTTCTTTGAGAATCGTGACTACTACGACTTCTGCGATCGCTGTATTCTTGCGGGGATCAAGGTCCCGGTGGTTGCTGGGATCATGCCTGTGCAGTCGATCTCTGGGATGAAACGGATGGCGGACCTGGCGCTTGGGATGCGTTTCCCCGCGTCGCTGCTGCGCGCGGTGCGCCGGACGGATGGCTCGGATGATGCGCTGCGCCGCGTGGGCGTGCACTGGGCGACGGAGCAGTGCCGAGACCTGCTGGATCATGGGGCGCAGGGGATCCATTTCTACACGCTCAATAAGTCCGGCGCGACGATCGAGATCTATCGATCGCTCGGGGTGCGGGATTCGTCGCAGCTCGCGAGCGGCGAGATGCTGCCGTTTTAACTGCAGGCTTTGATGAGTCGCTCGAAGAGCTCCGCGCCAAGCGCGGGATTGTCGGTGCGTTCGGGGTGCCACTGGATCGCGAGGGTGAATGCACGCGATGGGTCGTCGAACGCTTCGATGATGCCGTCGGGCGCGGTCGCGAGCACACGGAAGTCCGCGGCGTCTTCAACGGCTTGCTTGTGCGATGAGTAGACCGATCCTGAGGGGAGAGCCGACTCGTCGATGGACGTGATCTCGTGGGGCTGGTTCCAGTGGGTCGCGTGCGTTTCGTGGGTATCGGGGAGGTACTGGTTGAGCGTGCCCCCTCTACACAACGCGAGCATCTGCATCCCGAGACAGATTCCAAGAACGGGTTTATCAGGGTGTTTGTTGAGCTCGTTGATGAGCGCAGTCTCAAACGCTTGACGGGCGGGGAGGATTTGGGTGACGCTGGGGTGTGTTGGGGTTCCGAAGTGTTCCATGACGGGGTCGTCTCCTCCAGAGAGGATGAAGCCGTCGAAATGGGCGATGAGCTGATTGATGGCCTGCTGATCACTGCTGGTTGGCGGTAGGATCACTGGGATCCCCCCCGCTGCTACTACGGCTTGGGCGTAGGTCATCGTCAGGTACGCGGTCTCGCGGTCCTTGCGGATCATCAGGTCCGAGGTGATCGCGATCAGCGGGCGGCTTTGGTGAGCGTTGGTGGTCATGTTCTTCTCTTGTCGGCTCAGCAGAGCGTGCGTGTGGAGGATTGATCGAATAGAGTGTGGTTATGTCACTACGGACGGTTCTGATATCGATGATTGTTGCCGGGCTGCTCGCCGGGATGGTGCTCCTGTCCCAGAGTGTGGGGAACGGTTCAGACGCGACGGCTCCCAAAGCACGCACGATCGGGATCGACGCGGTCGCGATCCAGGAGATCCACGTCCACTCTCCGGAGTATGGTACCCAAACAGCGAAGAAATCGGCGGGGAGCGTGGATGATTGGCAGCTCACGCTCAGCAGTTCCGATCGCGTTGGATGGAAGGCGGACTCGACACGGATCCGGACCGTGCTTCGGGCGCTGGCGTCGAGTGTTCTGACGGCTGTGGATGCTGAGGAGATCGGAGAGGCGTCGGGGACGCTCTCGCTCATTGAGCGTGATGGGCTCAACACCGAACTGCGGTTTGCTCAGGAAGCTTCAGGGGGTCTCGTCCGCGTTGAGGTGGTGACCAGAGGCGAGGATGGGATCGCGACGGATCGCTGGTTCGGACGGATCGAGCGGTCGTTGCGAGACTCGCTGATCGGAGACGGGCTCTCATCTTGGCGCTCGCTGGAGCTCTTTGAGATGACCATCCCCGATGTGGTCTCGGCGTATGTCCGCGCGGGCGAGAGCGAGACATCGCTGGTTCGGACCGATGCGGGATGGCGCGTTGAGCCTTGGAACGTGGGGACAGATGCGGAGATGGTGCAGGGGCTCGTTGGGCTCTCGCTGGGACTCAAAGCGATTCGTTATTACGATGACGAGGCGTACAGCGACACATTGACGGGACTGGATTCCCCAATCGCGGAGATCCGGATCGGAACGAAGAACAGCAGCGGCTCGCCCGCTTCGATTGAGATCGGGTCCGGCGTCGATGCGAGCGGGAAGGAAGTGTTCGCGCGATACACCACGCCCAACGGCAGCTCGGCGGTGATCGCGGTCGCGACCGAGGGATTGAATCGGATCAAGCCGTCTCCGATCGCGTATGTCCAGCGGACAGTGACGGGCGTGGACAAGACACAAATCGCGAAGGTCCAGATCTTCGGGAGCAACGACCAGCTCTGGTTCGCGTGCCGACCTGATGCGGATTCGTGGGTGCGGATGACGGATGATCGATCGGTTCCCGCGACCCCGAGCGAGATCGACGCGATCGAGCGATTGGTTTATACGCTGACGCGCGAGGAATCGGTGCGTGTGTATCCGACCGATCCGGGATTCGCAGAAGGTGTGGGGCGCGTGGGGACGCTGGTTGTGACGCTGCGGGATGGGTCCGAGCTCCGCTACGGCGCCGGAGTCGAGTCCTACGGCGGCTCGATTCGTCTGCATCTGATGCGTGGTCCGAGCGAACCCAACACGCTGGTCTGGGTGATGGGCAGCACGGAAGCCGTGGGGAGCGGCGCTTGGATCGCGGCGATGGGCACGCGGAACTCGAACTGAAAAGCGTTGCTCGAACTGAAGAACTGATTCAGTCTCAGGCGTGGACGGAGCTGGACGCGGCGATGTCGGTCCGCAGCTGCATGCCTTTGAACTCGATGAGCTCGCACGCTTGGTACGCGCGGTCGCGGGCCTCCTCGCGTGTCTTCCCGGTCGCGGTCACGCTCAGGACGCGTCCGCCGTTGGTGTAGAGGTCGCCCTTGGTCATCTTGGTTCCCGCGTGGTAGATGGTCACGCCGGGGAGCTGCTCGGCTTCTTCGACTCCGGTGATGACGTCGCCCTTGCGTGGGTTCTCGGGGTATCCCTCGGCGGCGAGGACGATGCAGACCGCGTGGTCGGTCGAGAAGTTGATCTCGGCTTGGTCGAGCGTTCCAGACGCGGTCGCGGTGAGCAGATCAATCGCGTCGGATTCGAGGAGCGTGAGGAGCGGCTGGCACTCGGGATCTCCGAAGCGGACGTTGAACTCGAGGACCTTTGGGCCACCTGGAGTGAGCATGATCCCGGCGTAGAGGACGCCTTTGAAATCGATCTCGTCTCTTCTCAGCGCGTCGGCGGTCGGTACGAGGATCTCCGCTTCGATCTGGTGGGCGAGCTCATCGGTGAGGGTGCCTGAGGGGCAGAACGCGCCCATGCCTCCGGTGTTTGGTCCCTCGTCGTTGTTCTTGAGTCGCTTGTGGTCCTGGCAAGGCGGGAGCACGAGGATGTTCTTGCCATCGAGGAGCGCGAGGACCGAGACCTCGGTGCCTTGGAGCTTTTCTTCGATGAGGATTTCCTTGCCCGCGTCGCCAAATGCTTTTTTGCGGAGGATCTGGTCAATCGCTCCGAGCGCCTGGTCCATCGTGCTTGGGACGATGACGCCTTTGCCCTTGGCGAGTCCAGTCGCTTTGACGACGTAGGGTTCCTCGCGGGTTTTCATGTATTCGTCCGCGTGATCCGCGTCTTTGAAGACCTTGCCCTCTGCGGTCGGGATCGAGGCGGCGCGCATGACCTGCTTCGCGTAGGACTTGTCCGCTTCGAGCTGAGCGCCGCGTTGGGTGGGTCCGAAGATCATCCGTGTTGAGCCGTCGGCTCGCTTGGCAAGCTTGTCGGCCCACCCTTCGGCGAGGGGGTCTTCTGGACCGATGACGACGAGGTCGATGTTGTTGCTGTCACAGAACTGGTTGAGGCGGTAGAACTTCTCATTTTCGTACTCGACATCGATCGGCTGGGCGAGGGCCGCGATGCCGGGGTTGGACATCCCGGTGGCGTAGAGCGTCCCGAGCTTGGGGGATTTGGAGATCGCGAGAGCAAGGGCGTGCTCGCGTCCTCCGGCGCCGATGAGGAGGACGTTGATCGGAGCGGTCGTGTTAGTAGGCGGGGCTGCGTTCATGGGGTGATCTTAGGCGACAGCGGGTCGTGCAGGGGCGTAAAAAAACCGGGAGCATGCTCCCGGCTTGGTGTGATTGATGGGGTCGATCACTTACGGGCAACCCGCTCCGAACTCAGCGAGGAAGAGACTGACGTCGAGGAAGTTCATGCTTCCATCGCCGTTGAAGTCCGCCATGCGATTTGCCTCTCCGAAGAGCTTGAGGAACATGCTGACATCGAGGAAGTTGAGGTCCCCGTCGCCGTTCATGTCTGCTCGGCATTCCTTCGAGGGCTCTGGGAAGGTGGACAGGTCAGACATGATGAAGTCTGGGTCCAGTCCATCACCAGCGGAGAGTCCAACAATCGCGTCATTCGAGTCGATGTTCTCGTACGAGATCACGATGGTGCCGTCGAAGTGGAGCTCGATCTGGAAGGTGTTGTTGTTGGTTGAGGAATACTCGGTCACGGCGTCGTAGCTCACGACCATGCGGTCAGCGAGCTGCTGACGGTACACTGTTCCCGATGACGAAGGGTTGAGGTCGTCAAAGAGTCCAGAAATTCTAGGCGTGTCGAAGTGGTCATCCAGATCCTCGGTGTAATCGGTATCCGATCCGCCAAGGGTGATGTATCCGTTGGAACCGATCCAGATCGAGGTGTAGGACTCGCCGTAGAGCATGACGCTGTTGCCTCCGGTGATGCTGATGTTCTCAGAATCATCATCGGAAAGAGAAACGAAGGTACCATCGGTTGGCTCATATGGCAGCACGCCGCCTTCGAGTGCTTCGATGTAGCCCTTGTAACCTTCTGGGCCGGCATCAGGGACAAACGTGAGCTTCATACCTTCGAGGTCCAGACCACTCTCAAACTCTTCGGTGAAGAAGTCAGGGATGTCTGGGGTGGTGAAGGCGTAACCCGCGCCGCCGTTGTCGTCGGTGCTCATGTTCCCGGCGGCGTCCATCGCGTCGACGACGAAGACATAGGAAGTCTCATCGGTCAAGCCGCTGATATTGACGCTCTGTGATGTGCTGAAGCTGCCGGCACTGATGGAGTTGTTGAGGGCTCCCATGCTGGTGCCGTAGCGGAAGGTCGCGCTGGAGGCTTCGTCGAAGTCCGCGTTGAGGGTCGCGTTGCGTGCCTCGACGTTGGTCGCTGAAGCTCCCAGGACTGTCGGAGCGGTGCAATCTACGCTCATCGTCGATTCAACGAGGACATTGGTGTTGCCCTCACCGTCGTCGGCGTCGATGTAGCTCGCGGTGACGGTGTCGCCCTCGCTGACGAGCAGGTCGGAACCAGCGGTGTCTGCGAAGGAGAACGAGCCGAGGAACGCGGCGGATTCCGGCGCGGTCTCGGTGAGGGTGAGCATGAATCCAGCGTCGGAATCCGACGAGATCATGACATCAACGGTGTCCACGATGAGGTCGGAGGTGTTGAGATCACAGTCGATGACTTGGACGCCTGTGGTCCCGGCACACTGGACGAGCGAGGAGCCGAGCGAGACGATCCCTGCGGATGAACAGTTGACGAGGAAGCCATTGGCAACCGCGCCAAAGGACTGGGTTGGTCCCTCGGCGATGTTGAACCCGCTCACCTCGACGGTGTACGCGCCTGCTGGGGCGTTGTCGATCTGGACCTGCTCGATGTTGTTGAGTCCGTCACGGACGCTGCGGACAGCCGGGCTGTTGGGGCTATTGGGATCGAGCGTCCATGGGAGGTGGGTGTTGGAGTTGGCGTCGATGATCGTCAGATCGAGGTCGTTGACCAGCGAAGGCGAGACGTTGGGAGCGCCTGGTGCGTCGTCCCATGCGATGGTGACTTTGAGATCTCCGATGTCGTGGATGACGACGAAGCGGTAGACGCCGCCTTGTCCGACCTCGGCTTCGATGATGTTCTGCGAGAGGATGGTCTCGTGTGCCTCATCGGCGCGGACGGAGCCGTAGCCGTATTGGTAGTCTGGACCAATGTTGCCTCGATCCACTGCTGTATTTGCCAGGAGTGCTTTGAGTGTTGAGTTGCGGAGATCGTCGCGGTCCGGGAAGGTTTCACGGTACTGCTGGAGGAGCAATGCGGAGATGCCGGTGACGGTTGGTGCCGCCATGGAAGTCCCGCACTTGACGCCGTAACTTGAGAATCCGAATGACGAGAGCGAGGTCACCCCGCCGTCAGCGCTGATCTGGCAACCTGGCGCGGAGATGTCCGGCTTGATTCGGCCGTCGTCGGTTGGACCCCACGATGAGAAGTCGCTTGATCCATCGGTGTCGGAATCGACCGAACCGACCGCGATGTGGTTCTTCGCACATGCAGGTGGTGCGGTTGAGTAGAACTCGCCGTGGTTCCCTTGGTCATCACCTTGGCAGCGGAACGATTGGCGTTCGTTGCCGTTGGCCCAAACGATGCGGAAAGGGCTACCGAGCGATCCGCGAGCGATGGAGTCGATGAGCTCGGAGGTGATGCCGTAGTTGCCGGTCCAGTCGCAGGGATATCCGTTGGGCGCGGTGTTGGTGCCGATGGAGTTGTTCGAGAGGTCAGCGCCGTAGGTGCCGATTGCTTCGGTGTAGTCCGCTTCGATGTCACCCGGATCGGTGTAGAGGAAGCCTTGGGACAGGCCGCCCTCTTGCTCGAAACCGTAGGAGATGAGCTCGACTGCTGGCGCCATCCCGCGGTGATTCCCGCTTGAAGCGGTGCCGTCACCACCGACCGTTCCGCCGACATGGGTCGCATGGTCCGAGGTTCCAGCGGTGTCCGAGGCACCGACGGTCATGCGTCCGTCGATGTCGGCGTGGTTGGCCATGCGTCCGCCGTCGTAGATCATCGCGGTGATGCCTGAGCCGTCGAGGTTGTAGGGAGCGGCTTGGACTTGATCGACGTTGGTCAGCGCGCGGTTGGACGCGTTGAGCTCGGTGAATCCCGGCAGTGGTGGCTCGGCCCACATCACGGCGTCGTCGCTTGCGAGCGCGTCGATCTGGGACGCGGGCATATGGAAGACCGCGGAGTTAACCGAGTCGATGTGCGAGTTGACGCGGGCGCCGAGCTGCTGAGCGAGGCGTGCGGATTCGGTGATGTAGTCAGCGTCCTTGTGGAACTTGACGATCACCGCGATGGTCGGATCGACCCCCTCGCGGGTGTAGTCTTCGAGCAGGAGTGATTCTTTGTTGGCACGTTCTTTGAGTGCGGACTTTCCGACGGCACCTTGGCTTGAGACGGCCCAGGGATGGATCACGCCGGAGATCAGGTCCTTGTGGAGCTTGTGATGACGCTTGATCTCCGAGACGTTGACGAGTGTTGAACCTGAAAGAGTCGCGACGTTGGCGTTTTCATCCAGCGATGCGAAGTAGTTGGTTGAGCCGAGCGAGCTGAGCAGGGTGAGACCCTGAGCTTTGAGTAGCGCACGCTGGTTGGGAGTGATGGGTGAAGAGAAGGAGACGAGCACACGTGATTGGTGCTCACGCGACGCGAGCTCGGTGAGCGTGGTCGCGATCTGTGTTGGGTTCATCTGTCCGACTTGATCAGCGAGCCCGTTGGACCATCGGAGGTGACTCGAGACTGCGGACGCTTGTTGTGGTGCCGCGAGGGTTGTCCCCGAGAGCGTAGCGATGGCGAGCGCTCCGCACAGACTGCGGGGCGTCAAGATAGATGGACGCATGGTGATCTCCTGTATTGATCGCGAACAGACCGATAACGCGGCTACACGAGCGCCGCTTGAGCGCCCATAGTCTCAGAATCTTCCCAAGCTGTCAAGCGGTGATCGATCGAAATGCTTCTAAAAACGGATCAAATCAGGTGATCGCGTGTAGGGTTAATCCTTCACTTCGTCCTTACAGATCTCGACGATTTTGAAGCGATCGACAAGGAATGCCTTGCCTTCGTCGGTGCGTTTCTTGAACTCGACCTGTCCTTCGTCGATCGTCTTGGATGAGACGATGATGCGGAGCGGGATGCCGATGAGGTCCGCGTCTTTGAACTTGGGGCCTGGACGCTCGTTCCGGTCGTCGACCAGCACGTCGATCCCCTCCTCGCGGAGTTCCTCGGCGAGCGTGAACGCGTGGTCGAGCACGCCCTCATCGTTGGGCTTGATCGTGATGATGTGGACGTGGTACGGCGCGATCGCGGTGGGCATGATGATGCCGTTGTCGTCGTGCGAGGACTCGATGCACGATGCGAGCGTGCGCGAGACACCGATGCCGTAGCATCCCATGATGACGTCCTGGTTCTTCTGGTTCTTGTCAAGGACGCTGAGGCCCATCGCTTTGGAGTACTTGGTCCCGAGCTTGAAGATGTGCCCCACTTCGATGCCTCGCTTGGCTTCGAGGAACGCGCCCTGAGCGCGAGGTGACGGATCACCCGCTTCGGCGTTACGAATATCAGCAACCACGGCTTTGTCCTTCGCGGACGCGAGATCACGCGACCAGTTGAACCCAGTGATGTGGTGATCCTCCTCGTCGGCGCCGGTGGCCCAGCTCGCGTTGTTGAGCGCGTCTGGATCGATGACCATGACCAGATCGAGCTTGTCGAGCATCTTGGGTGAGACGTATCCGATCGCGAATCCTGCCGCGATCGCTTCTTTCTCGTCGGCGAGTTCGACACCGACCCCGACCGCGTCGCGGACCTTGCCCTCGTTGACCTCGTGATCTCCGCGGACCACCGCGAGGACCCAGCGCGGCGAATCTTCGACCGATCGCATCACGATGGTCTTGAGCATTCCCGCGGCATCGGTTCCCAGATGCTCAGCGACGAGGTTGATCCCCGGCATACCTGGGGTGTGGTGCTTGGCGACTTCGGTGGTTGCTTCGTGGTCCCACGAGAATGACCGCTCGCCGATCTCTGCTTTCTCGACATTGGCGGCGTATCCGGATTGCGGACAGACCAGGATTGTGTCCTCGCCGTTGACGCAGTTGACCATGAACTCGTGCGATGCAGAACCACCGATCGGTCCGGCCTCGGCTTCGACTGGAGAGAAGTCCAAGCCGCAGCGAGTGAAGATGTTCGTGTACGCTTGGTACATCTTGTCGTAGGTCGCGTTGAGTCCCGCATCACCCTCAAGCTCGAGGTGGAACGAGTACGCGTCCTTCATGATGAACTCACGGCAGCGCAGCAATCCCGCACGCGGACGGAACTCGTCGCGGAACTTGGTCTGGATCTGGTAGAGGTTGAGCGGGAACTGCTTGTAGCTCGTGAGACAGCCGCACATCAGATCGGTAATGACTTCCTCGTGGGTTGGTCCAAGCGCGGTCTTGCGTCCGTGGCGGTCGGTGAGCTGGAAGAGGAGATCGCCGTAGTCCTGGTCGCGTTTGGTTCCCTCGTAGAGTTCCATCGGCATGAGCGCGGGCATCAGCATCTCCGACGCGCCTGCGGCGTCGAGTTCTTCTCGGATGATCTGCGAGATCTTCTGGAGCGAGCGCCACGCGAGGGGGAGGTAGTTGTAGATCCCCGATCCCACAGGGCGGATGTATCCCGCGCGGGTCATGAAGATGTGCGAGGGCATCTGCGCGTCCGACGGGGCTTCCCGCGTGGTTGGGATGAGGGTCTGTGACCAGCGGTGGACGACGGCTTGTGAACTGTTCTTGGACATAGTCCAAGAGTGTATTCAGCGGCGCTTGGATTGACCGCTGTTTATGGCGTCGAATTCGGGGCTTGGATCAGCTCTTGATCAGCTCTTGACGGCAGCGGATTCGGTCATCGGGCGATGCTCGAGCATCGATGCCGTGGTGGGCTGCTGGTTCCAGCATTTGAAGTGGTCGTGGGCATCGGGGAGCGTCGCGTCGGTCCACCAGCACGAGTTGATGGGCACGTTGAGGTCCGCGGCGAGATCCGAGAGTTCGCGATTGTTGAGGTCGATGATCGGGGTCTCGATGCTGACCTCGACGCCGCCTTGTTCCTGAGCATCGAGCGTTGCGAGACGTGCGGCGAGCAGCGCTCGATCGATCGCGACGGCGATTGTTTCGAGGTCCGCGTTCTCACCTGTGCTCTTGCTTTGCTCCGATGCGCGGATCGGCCAGATGACACGCTTGAGTCCCAGCTCGATCGCGACGTTCGCGGCGTCGAGCAGCATCCGGGTCTGATGCGTACCGAGCGTCGCGGGCATGCTTCGAGAACCAGTTTCTTCTGGATATCCCGCTCGATCACGGATCACGGGCAACGAGAGCAGGTCCGCTTGCATCTCGATGGCGCGATCGATCGCCGGGATGCGGATGTCCATATCGGTCTGGGAGGTCCACCACGCGGGGTAGAGACGCGTGGAGTCTTTGCTTGGTTGCTCAGCAGCCATGGACGACAGGACCAGTGAACCCAGTCCGGCATCGGTGATCAATAAACACGGCTCGTTGGGGAAGCGTGGGATCTGCATACGCTGAATATATCGGATTTTGATCGCAGAAGGGATCAATCACGACCAAATCTCGGGGAGATCCCTTTCACGCGATCACGTGATTTGGGGTCGGCTCACGGTATTCGTCCAGATCCACGCCTCGGAAGTACTCGATGGTTCGTGAGAGTCCTTCCTCGAACTGGATCGTTGGGGTCCAGTCGAGCAGACGCTTGGCGCGTGTGGTGTCGGGCTTGCGCTGCATCGGGTCATCTTCAGGAAGATCGCGGTAGACGATGCTGGATTTAGATCCCGTCATCTCGATGGTCATCTCTGCGAGCTGCTTGATGGTGAACTCGCCCTCGTTGCCGAGGTTCACAGGCATGTGGATGTCGTCTCCGGACGTGTTCATGAGTCGCATCAGTCCCTCGACGAGATCGTCGCGGTAGCAGAAGGAGCGGGTCTGGGAGCCGTCTCCGAAGATGGTGATGTCCTGATCCATGAGAGCTTGGAGGATGAAGTTGGAGATCACGCGTCCGTCGAATGGGTGCATGCGCGGGCCGTAGGTGTTGAAGATGCGCGCGATGCGGATATCGAGTCCGTGTCTGCGGTGGTAGTCCATGAAGAGGGTCTCGGCGGCGCGTTTGCCTTCGTCGTAGCACGCGCGTGGTCCGAGGGTGTTGACGTTTCCTCGATAGGACTCTGGTTGCGGATGGACGATGGGGTCGCCGTAGATCTCGGAGGTGGATGCTTGGAGGATTTTGGCGTTGCAGCGCTTGGCCATCCCGCAGGTGATGATCGCTCCCATGACGGAGGTCTTCATCGTCTTGATGGGGTTGTACTGGTAGTGACCAGGCGCTGCGGGGCACGCGAGGTTGTAGATCTCGTCGACCTCGAGCCAGATCGGGTGGGTGATGTCGTGACGGATAAGCTCGAAGTTGTTGTGATCGAGCAGGTGGAGCACGTTGGATTTCTGGGAGGTGAAGAAGTTGTCCAAGCAGATGACGTCATGACCCTGAGCGATGAGTTTTTCGCACAGGTAGGATCCCAAGAATCCAGCACCGCCGGTGACGAGCACGCGTTTCATAGGCATGGATCTTGTTCTCCGTGGCTTGAGTTCCTGAATGGTCGTATCGGTCATTGATTCACCGTGCTGTGTTGATTCTGGTGGATTTCTGCGAGTTCTGACGCGTACTGACGGATCGCATCTGCGGGAACCAACGCGGGTTCCCATCCAAGACCCGATTTGGTTTCGGACATATCGGCGCAGGTGTAGTGCTGATAGCTCTGGACCATCTGCTCCGGCATTGGGATGTAGTCTGGGGGCATCGAGGTCCCCAGCGCTTCGTTGATCGCGTCGACGATCGCGTTAAATGTTGTGACGCGTCCTGAACCGAGGTTGTAGATCCCCGGCTTGGCTGATGACTTGGCCGCGGCGAGCGTGCACGAGACCACGTCATCGACATGGACCTGATCACGCTGGTGCTGGCCGTGCTCGAATATCTTTGGGTTGTTGCCGCTGAGCATCTGCTGGGTCAGGTTGTAGACCATCGACGCCATCCGTCCCTTGCGGGATTCGCCCGGGCCGTAGACGTTGAAGTAGCGGAGTCCGACGACCTGGGGGCGATTGCCTGACTCGATCATCGAGGTCTCGAATGCTCGATTGGTTTCGACGTCCATGAGCCACTTCGAGAAGCCGTAGACGTTCATGGGGTTCCCCGCGGCTTCGATCGGGAACGGGGTTTCCTGAGCGGCTTGGGGAGGAGTGCCGTAGGTCGCAGCGGAGGACGCGTAGACGAGGGGGATCTCCGACTCGATGCACGCGTCGAGGATGTCGATGAACGGCTCGGTGTTGACCGAGATCATCTGTTTCTCATCGAGCACGAGCGTGTCGGTGATCGCGGCGAGGTGAAAGACCGCTTTGGGCGCGAGTCCCATGATCGCGGGCTGCCAGTTCAGATCCGTGATGGAGTCGGGCATGATCGTGCCGCGAAACGGACCGGCGTTGTGGCGCTCGCACGCTTCGACGATATTCGCGTATGACCCAGTGGTGAAATCGTCAACGACATAGAGACGTGCTTCCGGCTCATCACGCTGCAGTCGTGCAACGAGGTTTGAGCCGATGAATCCGGCGCCGCCGGTGATGATGTAGACTGGATTCGTCGTGGACATGGGAAGATTCTAGGTCTGGGACTCGATGGAATCGCGTGCTGTCCCCGCTGGGTTATGGGTCCAGCGGCGGGAGCTTGAGCGTCTGTCCGACGCGGATCGCGTCCTTTGAGCTCAGTCGATCGCGATTGGATTCGTAGATGAAGTCCGCGTGACGAGCTGAGCCGTAGAAACGCTGTGCGATCAGCGAGAGCGAATCTCCGGATTGCACGATGTAATCGACCACGGCTTGCTCTTGATCGCTCGGATCTGCAGAATCATCGGCATCGTCTCCGGCATCAACGATCCCTTGGATGTTGTTGGGATCGACGGGGATCCGAAGCGTCATCCCTTCGCGGAGTTTGAGCGGATCGACACGCGGATTGGCCCGCGCGATGACGTTCCACATGGACGATTTGCCGTAGTACCGCTCGGCGATGTCTTGCATAATCTCGCCGCGGACCACGGTGTGGGTCCGGAACTCGGGAGGAATGAGTCTCGGCTGATTGCTGGTCTGGATCGGCTCAGTGGTCGTGGTTTCTGGCGCGGGAAGAACAAGCAGCTGCTGAGTGGTTGGTTGCTCGGGATCTTCTTCGATCTGCGGGGAGACTTCATCAGCTGGATCATCTACGGGCTCGTCTGTGAGCTCGGGTGTCGAGATCGATATCCTCGGCTTGGTCGAACCGCCGGGCTCCCAGGCCCAGTAGACACCGATCCAGATCAGCACGAGCACGCACAGTCCGGTGTAGAGCTTTGATGAACGATCTTCCATGGTGGAATCCTTCATCGGCAGTGTACCAAGATTCCCGCGAAGATGTATCAGCCCTCTGGGAGTTCAAGCTGCTCGGCAGCGGTTGACTTGGACGTGTCCTTCTTCCGTGACCAGACGAGCGGTGCCGCGACCGCGATCGAGGAGTAGGTACCGACCATCACACCTGCGAGGAGCGCGAACGAGAACGCACGCACACCCTGACCGCCGTAGACGTACAGGATCAGCACAGCGAGCAAGGTGGTGCCCGATGTGATGACGGTACGCGAGATGGTCTCGTTGATGGACTGGTTGATCACTTCCTTGGACGCGTACGACAGCTTGCCACGATTCTCACGGATGCGGTCCATAATGACGATCGAGTCGTTGAGCGAGTAACCGATGATGGTCAGCATCGCCGCGACGAGGTTGAGGTCGATCTTGAACGGCTCGATGAGGAGCATCTTGGCAAAGTCTGTGAACATGTGGTGGTCGTAGACAATCTCCGTGAGCGCGATCAGACCGATCGCGGTCAGCACGTCGTGGGTGAGTGCCGCGATCGCTGCCGCTGAGTAGCGGACCGAACCGAAGCGGACCCAGATGTAGATCAGGATCAGGAGGAGCGACAGAAGCACCGCTGCAAACGCGGTCGCTCGGAAGTCCTCCGCGATTGCTGGGGAGAAGTTCTGGACGCTGAGCTGATCAGACGAGGTCGTCAATGCGGCGCGGATGAGGTCCCACTCGCGGCTCGCGATCTCCGACGACCACGCGTCGGCGTTGTCGAAGTACGTCAACCCCTCGTCCACGCTCAGGAGCACGAACGAGCTGACCGCTGTTTCATCACCCTCGAGGACGATGATCTCGAACTGACGTCCGAGACAGTCGGAGAAGTCGGTCTTGCGGCGTGTGATGTCCAGACGCGATTCGATGCTCTCGAGCGTCGGGGTTGGTTGGATGTCTTCGACAAGGATCGCGACGCCTCCGATGTAATCGGAGACGCTGTTGCGGTACTCAGGGCGTGCGATATTCTCTCCCAGGCGTGCCGAGAGGAGCGGATAAACCGAAGCGCCGGCGATATTGTCGCTCTGCGCATATCGGAAGGCCAACGCTGGAGGAGCGTCCAGCAGGTCCTGGAACTCGCCGCCGATCGCGCTGTCCACGGCTTCACGATCTGTAGAGAGTGTCTTGATGATGAACTTGTCGGCGGTGATGCCGTCTGACTGAGGATTGACCGGGATGATTTCCGCAGCGCGAAGCGCCCGGATCGCGGATTCCTCGGCGACTTCTTCACCGAGCTGATGGACGCGGTCCTCGATCTCCGCACGCGTAGAAGTCAATCGCGGCGATGAAGGATCAGACGGATCCGAGTGCTTGAGACTCATGGTGACCTGTGTACCACCACGGAACTCGGTGTCGAGCATCTTCTCGCCTTGGAAGATGATCATCCCGATACCGAGACTCACATAGCAGAGCGAGATCACGAGGAAGACCCAGCGGAGTCCGATCCAGTTGACCTTCGGCTGGAGCACACGCTCGATCGGCTTGATGACTGTTGGGAGCATGGCCATCTTCTTGATGCGGATCTTGTCCACCAGAAGACTCATGATGATGTGGTTGATAAACAACGCACTGACCATGGTGCAGATCACACCGATACCCAGCGTGATCGCGAAGCCCTTGATTTCCTGCGTGCCTACGTTGGCGAGCACGAAACAGACGATGAGGTTGGTGACGTTGCCGTCAACGATCGATGACAGTGCTTTCTGATATCCAAGACGCACGGCTTGACGCAGATCAAGACCTCGGTTGAGTTCTTCGCGGACGCGCTCGTAGATGAGCACGTTCGCGTCCACCGCCATACCGAAGGTCAGGATGATGCCTGCGATACCTGGGAGTGTCAGCGATGCACGCGAGAGCGCGAGAGCGCCGAGGATCAGGATCGCGTTTGCAGAGAGACAGACGACCGCGACGACGCCGTATCCGAGGTAGTAGACGAACATGAAGACCGACACGACGACCAGCGCGATGATACCGGCTTGGACTCCCGCTTCGAGGTTGTCCTGACCAAGATCAGGCGCGATGGTGTTCTCGGAGATCGGCTCAGCGGAGATCTTCGCTTGGAGCGAGCCCGCGGTCAGCACGCGGACGACGTAGTCGATTTCTTCAGGCGAGAAGTCGCCCTCGATGATGCCGGAGCTGGTGATGCGGGAGTTGAGACGCGGAGCGGTGTAGACCTCGTCGTCGAGGAGCACAGCCATGTTCGCGCCGGTGTTTGGACCAGTGAGCTCGCCGAGACGGTTCGCACCTGATGGGTCCATCGAGAACCCGATCGCGGGACGACCGAGCTGGTCAACGGAGCGGCGTGAGTTGTCGACCTTCCAACGCCCGTCGTCTTGGGTCATGCGGAGGCCGCGTGTGTCCCAGCAGAGCATGTAGTAATCGCCCTCGTACTCCTCGACCACGTATCTGTAGCGAGATGCGAAGTACGTCGCTGGATCAGCGATCATCGCGTTATAGCCGTCGACGGAGTCGAACCAGCTTTCGAGCTTGTTGAGCTTAAACCAGCGTGCATCGCGTGTACCGGATTGGGTCGGACCACCATTACGGAGCTTCTCACGCAGGGATGCTTCTTCGGGGTGGGTGTAGTTCGATGTCCCTGAACCCGATGGATCGACGGTGATGCGGAAGCTCAGGACACCCGCCGCTTGGACGAGGCGTTTGAGGTCCGCGGTATCGTCGAGCGAGTTGCGGTTGGCGCTGTAGAAGTCGTAGGCCTCGATGACCTGATCGAGCTGGTCGTTGAGATCAGGGTAACGCTCACGGATACGGTTGAGCGCGCGCTCACGCTCGGATGGGAGCGTCACGACGGTGTCGGCGGCTTCGTCGCGGATGGTCTTCTGCTCGATGGACTGCTCGAGGGCTCTGCGGACGTCCTGAGGGGAGATCGCGCTGTCGAGCACGGTGTCTCGTGCGGCGTCGTACGCGAACTCAGCTCCCCCTGCTCGATTAATAAGGTCATCCAGAACATCTTTTGGGGTATCAGCGTTGATAGAGAGGACATCGAGCTGCTTACGGAAACGCTCCGCGTCGTCGTACGCTTTGGCGGCTTCGTTGAGCAGCTCAAGTATCTTGGGGCTGTTGGCACCCAGACGCTCAATCTCCGCCGTGCGCTCTTCGCTGTCGAGGGCCATCACGCGCTCGAACTCGTCGGCGTCGATCGAGGTCACGCCGAGCTTGGCGAGCTCGTCCTCGAATCCCTTGCGGAGGTTCTTGACGTAATCGCTCGGGAGCGGCATCGTGATCTCGATGCGGTCCTGTCCTTGCGAGACGATCTGGATCTCGTAGAGGCCGTTGGGGTCGATACGCTTTTTGAGGACCTCGATGACCTTCGGGATGACCTGCGACGCGGTCTCGGTGCGGTCGATTTGGACGGAGTAGACCAGCGACGCACCGCCGCGGAGGTCTTTACCGAGTCCGATGGTTTTGGATGGCGGGTTGGCTGCCCAGAACGCCATGACCAGCATGATGATGGCGATGATCGAGTTTCGAGTAAAGTGACGCATGCAATGCCTCTTGATAACCGGTGGGTCCGGCGGATGAATAACTTTATTTACGGCTTGGATTCGGCGACTTCAGCCGTAGCTTCTTCGGTGCTTGGTGTCGACTTGGATTGAATCACCGAGGTGATCGATGAACGCGCGACACGTATTCTTGTGTTTGATGCTCGATCAGTTTCAAGGAGCACCTCGTCGTTCTTGAGCTCGATGATGGTCCCGATGATCCCGCCCGCGGCGCGGACCTTGTCTTTCTTGCCGAGCCCCGCCATGAGTGCGGCGTGTTTCTTGCGTTCCTTGCGACCAGACAGCGAGGTCATGATCAAGATCCCGGCCATCATGACGAGCATGATGGGGAGCAGTGATCCCATGCCGCTTGATGGACGAGCGTTGCCTCCGGCTCCTGGATCGCCGGGAGTCCCGATCGCGGTCTGACCAGTCGGGGAACCTGAGGGGGCTCCGAGGACGCCTCCGGCAGAACCGGAGTCTTGTGCGAGGAACGGATGTGTGCTCCACATGAGTGTGGGTGGGCTGATGTCCATGCAGCGATACCTTTCATGTCCCTGACGGGTGAATCCCGCTGGGCAGGGATGGTAGGTCACCGGATCGGTCAGGATGGGGCAAATCTGGTCAGGATTCGGGTTTAGAACGACTCAACCAGTTCTTTGAGGTGCGGACGCATGGCGATGAGCCCGTCCCAGCTGCCCGCGTTGATCGCTTCTCGCAGATCATGCGTCAGACGCTGGAAGAAGCGGAGATTGTGGAGCGTCACCAAGATCGGTCCCAGCATCTCGCCTGTCATGAACAGATGCCGAATGTATCCGCGTGTGAATGGTTGTCCGTCCGGAGTATCCCAGCCGTATTTGCTGGGATTGCACGCTTGGCAATTGCATCCCGGCTCGATCGGGAGCGGGTCTCTCGCGAACGTCGCGTTTCGGAGACGGATCTGACCGTCGCGTCCGGGCTCGGTGGTGAACGCGTTGGCATTGCGTCCGTTGCGTGTCGGGAGCACACAGTCGAACATGTCTACCCCTGAAAGCACAGCTGACACGATGTCACGCTCGTATCCCACTCCCATCAAATATCTGGGTTTGGAATCAGGCATCTTGGGAGCCGTGTGGCGGACGATGCGTGCGATGTCCTCGGTGGACTCCCCCACCGCGACGCCTCCGATCGCGTATCCCGGCAGATCGATGTTGCAGATCCGCTCCACGGACCAGTCGCGTTGCTCCAGATCGGTCCCGCCTTGGACGATTCCGAAGAGCGATTGCTCCTGCGGGCGACTGTGCGACGCTTTGCAGCGTTCGAGCCAGCGGACAGTCCGCTCGTTGGCGATGGTGAGGCGCTCCGCGTGGTCGTACTGCTTGCGTTTGGACGTATCGCGCCGAGCCGCGTGGCGCAATCTGGTCTGATTCACCGGTCCCGCTTTGGGGTCTACGGATGGAGGACAGTCGTCGAACGCCATCATGATATCGGGGCCGAGCTCGTTTTGGACGCGCATCGCGATCTCGGGGTTCATGCGGACCATTGAGCCGTCGAGGATGGACTTGAAGGACACGCCGTCCTCGTCGATCGCGTTGATGTCCGCCATTGAATACGCCTGGTATCCGCCTGAGTCTGTGAGGATCGGGCCGTTCCAGTTCATGAACTTGTGGACGCCTCCCATGTCGCGGATGAGTTCTGATCCAGGACGCAGCATGAGGTGGTAGGTGTTGTTGAGGAGGATCTGCGATCCTGTTTCTTTGACCTGCTGTGGGAGGATGCCCTTGATCGTTGCTCTGGTCCCAACGGGCATGAACGCAGGGGTTTGGAACGAGCCGTGGAGCGTCTGGACGGTTCCTGAGCGGGCGTTACCGAGCGTGGAGTGGATTTCAAAGTTCAGCGGCTGGGTCATCGAGCAAGCGTAGGTCGAGCTCAGCTTGCGTTCCGCTGGTTCTTGCTCGCTTCGTTGAGTGTCCGCTTCTCTTTCTCGCTCAGCGATCCGATCCCGGACTGAGCGACCTTGTCGAGGATGCGATCGATCTCATCGCTGCTCGGCGCTCCTTTTTTGGGCTTGGATTGCTTGGGCTGCTTACCACGCTTCGATCCACTCTTGGAGCGTGAGTCGTTAAAGACGTCGAAGAAATCCATGAGGTGATGCGAGTTGCGGATGAAGTAGTATCCCGCGATAGCGCCGCCGACGTGGGCTGCTTCGCCTCCGGCGTTGCTCGATCCGACGAGGAGCTGGAAGAGCGCGAGTCCCACGTATCCATACGCGAAGAACTTGAGCTTCATCGGGATCGGTGGGAAGAGCAGCTGGACAGTCGTGTTGGGGCTGATGTGGGCGCACGCGACGATGACCGCAAAAACGCCCGCGGATGCGCCGATGAGCGGCGTATCAAAGCTGTTGGTCAGCAGTCCAGGGATGCTGGCGCCGGTCAGATTTCCCAGCACAGTCAGGATCGAGAACAGCAGACCACCAGCAAGACCACTGACCAGATAGAACGCGAGGTACTTCTTGCCTCCGAGATACTGCTCGACCATGGGACCAAATATCCAGAGTCCGAACATGTTCATCCCGACGTGCCAGATGCTTGAGGGGTCGTGCAGGAACTGGAAGGTGATCAATCTCCAGACTTCCAATCGCTGGAAGCCATCAACGATGGTCAGCGATCCGGCGCGGTAGAGTCCCGGGAAGAGCACGGTCACGGCGAGGATATGGATCACGATGTTGATCACGATGACCCAGGTGTTGACCGACCATCCGGGCGAGCGGACGAGCATCCCCTGCCCTCTACTCGGCGGACCTCCGAAGCCGGATCCTGAGCGGTTGTAATCTCGATCATGAATGCCCATAGCGGAGGATGCCTCTCTTTGCGGGACTGGAGTCAGGAATGATTGGGAGAATCAACCGTTTCCTTCCGATTTTCGGCTCGATTCGGTCGCTTTCTTGAGAGTTCGGCGTTCGCTGCGGCTCAGCGATTCAATTCCGGACGTTGAGATCTTTTCGAGGACCCTGTCGAGCTCCGCTTGATCTGGGGAGTCGGGCTCCTCGGCTTGGATTTGGGGCTCGCTGCTTAATGTTGCTGAGTATCCAGGAACCATGTCCGCGTAGCTCAGGAACTGCAATCGGCGCCGTTCGAGCGTGCAGACGATGCCGCAGACGATCGCGATCACCAGCAGGATCACCGCGTCCTGGAACAGGATGCCGAGGAGACCCACAGCGGTCGCGACCCAGAGTCCGATGAACGCGGCTTGGTGTCGCGCCGCGATGTCCCCCTTGGATCGCGCGAGCCAGATACGAAGAAGAGTTGATCCATCGAGCGGGAGCATCGGGACCAGGTTGATCACCAGCAGGATCAGGTTGACGACATGGAACGCCCAGATCGCGACAAGCCACCAAGGGGTTGAAAGATCCGAAGTTAGTTCCAGCGTATAGATCGACGAGGACGGCTGCAGCGGATGGAACACCACCGCGTCCCAACCGCCAGTCAGAAGCACGAGCGGGATCATGAAGATCGGGATCAACGCTACATGCAGCGCGATCCCGGCGAGTGCGGTGCGGAGTTCAGCGATCGGTTTGGGGTCTTCAAACTGAGCGGGCTCGAGTCCGCCGAGGGGCCAGAGCATACGGAGTTCGGATTGCCCACCGTTCCGACGCGCGACGAAGGTGTGCGCTATCTCGTGCAGTAGCACTAAGAGCAGCAGCGCGATGAGCATCGGGAGGATGAACACCGCGCCGGCTTTATGTCCCGGCAGGGTGAAGATCAGCTGCCCAAGCAGGTAGAGCACCATCAGCAGGTGGACTTTGTACTGGGTCCCGGCGAACTTGAGGAGCGGGAATCCCCAAGCGAGTGGGTTCTCGCCGTCTCCGAAAATCCGCGCGAGGACTTTCTTGACGCCCGCGAAGCGGTCGCCGTCGTCGTCATACGAGGATTTCCATTCTGACTGACCCATACGAGAGATGGTACCGGCTTTCGCTCAACCGGTTCCGTTGCTTCAGTGGTTCCAGGTCGATGAGCCGTAGACCGCGGAGTCTCCGAGTTCCTCAGCGATGCGGAGGAGCTGGTTGTACTTCGCGTTGCGATCGGATCGGCACGGCGCGCCGGTTTTGATCTGACCACAGTTGGTCGCGACGGCGAGGTCAGCGATGGTCGAGTCTTCCGTCTCCCCAGAGCGGTGGCTCATCACGCAGTTAAACTTGTTGCTCATCGCGTAGTTCACCGCGTCGAAGGTTTCAGACAGCGATCCGATCTGGTTGACCTTGACGAGCACCGCGTTCGCGGATTTCTCCGCAACACCACGCTCGACGTACTTCTTGTTGGTCACGAACAGGTCGTCACCGACGAGCTGGACCTTGTCTCCGAGCTTCGCGGTGAGGTTTGCCCAACCTTCCCAGTCGTTCTCAGCAAGACCGTCTTCGATCGAGCGGATGGGGTACTTGTTGCACCAGTCCGCCCATATGGAGATCAGATCATCGGAGGAGATGATCTCTTGTGACGAGCTGAAGAACTTGTAGCCCTTCTTGCCGTCTTTCTCCGCTTCGTTCCACAGCTCGGAGGTCGCGGGATCGAGCGCAACAAAGATCTGCTCCCCCCACTTGTATCCGGCTTTGTCCACGGCTTCTTCGATCACCTTCAGCGCGTCCTCGTTGTCCTTGAGGTCCGGCGCGAATCCGCCCTCGTCTCCGACAGCGGTGGACATGTTGCGGTCCTTGAGGACGGACTTGAGGTGGTGGTAGATCTCGACGCCGGCGCGGAACGCTTGACCGAAATCATCGAATCCCCAGGGCTGGATCATGAACTCCTGGAAGTCCACCGTGTTGTCGGCGTGCTTGCCGCCGTTGAGGATGTTCATCATCGGGACTGGGAGAGTCTTCGCGGCTGAACCACCAAGGTAGCGGTAGAGCGGGAGTCCAGAGGTCTCTGCAGCGGCTTTGGCAACCGCCATCGATACACCCAGCACGGCGTTGGCACCGAGGTTGGATTTGTTTGGAGTGCCGTCGAGATCGATCATCGCTTGGTCGATCGCTTCTTGATCGCGTGCGTCCATGCCTTCGATGTCGCGAGCGATCTGCTCATTGACGTTGGAGACCGCTTGCTCGACGCCTTTGCCCATGAACGCGTCGCCGCCGTCGCGGAGTTCGACGGCTTCGCTCTCTCCTGTGGATGCACCAGAGGGGACCGCTGCGCGGCCCACGGCTCCGGATGAGAGGACAACATCAACCTCAACGGTGGGGTTGCCGCGGGAGTCGAGAATCTGACGGGCGTGGACGAGATCGATGTCGAAAGCCATGGGCTGGGTCTCCGGTTGAGTGGGAATTCCACAAAAGCGTTCTGATTTGATCGAGGATAGGTCGATGGGGGTGAACGGTCATGCGAATTCTGCTATCGTGCGCATGAATCTGTGAGTCTTGATGATTTGGTTGAGGACTAAGACATGGGCATCACTCCCGAGCAGTTTGATAAGCGCCTGGACGCGATCCGGAGCCGCCTTGCCGACCAAGGGAGTCTGGTCAGCGAGATCGTTGAGCAGAGCTTCCAGACCATCTTCGATATGGATTCGGACACGGCGCTGCGCCTGATGACTCGAGACGACGAGGTCGACCAAGCGGACCTAGAGATCGAACGCGATGCTGTGGACCTGCTCCAGAGGGCGTCGGTTGACGGCTGTCCGCTCACCCCGCAGCAGATCAGGGCGCTGCTCTCTGCGGTCAAGGTCAACAACGAGCTTGAGCGGATCGCGGACGCTGCGGCGGATGTAGCGAATCGTGTCGTCTCGCTCGGAGACCGGACGTCTACTTTCCCGAAAACAACGATGGTCATGACCAACTCGGTCGTCGGGATCCTGCGTGACTCGGTCCGCTGCTTCGGGGACAGCGACGCGGCTCGCGCCAAGGTCGTGCTCAACTCCGAGGGGACGGTGCTGAATTTTTATGACGTCATCGTCAAGAAGAGCGAGCAGCGGATCGCGGACGGACGCCTCGGCGTCGATCACGCGTTCGATCTGCACTCGATCATTCATCTCGCGGTCGTCATGGCGGACCACTGCACCAACATCGCTGAGCAGGTGATCTATCAGGTCACCGGCGCGATTGTGCGTCACACCGATGCGGGGTGGGTCGAGTGCGGCAATGAGGGCTCGTCGTCCGACACGGACGATTGCTAAGCCGCGTGTGCTGAACTTTATGATTCTTTACGGCTTCGGCGCTTTGTAGAACGGCAGCGGGACAATGGTGCCCTCGAGCTGGGTTCGTCCCGCGTCGATCGCGATCTTTGATCCCGCTTCTGCGTTCGTTGAATCCACGTACGCCATCGCGATGGACTTGTTGAGCGTCGGTGACATGCATCCCGACGTCACGCGACCGATCGTGCTGTCTCCAGAGAGAACGGACATCCCTTGACGCGCGGTCCGCTTGGAATCGATCTCGATCCCGACGAGCGTGAGACCTGGGCCGCCGTTGGATTGCTGTTCGATGAGCGCTTCTTGACCGATGAAGGTCTCGCCGTCGCTCTCGACTGTTTTATCCAGGTTCATAGCAAATGGCATCCCCACCGCGAGCGCTGATGTTTCCTCGTCGAGCTCGTGCCCGTAGAGGGGGAGTCCCGCTTCGAGGCGCAGCGTGTCGCGTGCGGCTAAGCCGCAGGGCTTGAGATCGAGATCGGATTCGACCTTGACGGATTCCTTCTGGAGCAGGTTGATCGCCATGGAGACCGCGGATGCTGGGAGGATGACCTCAACGCCGTTCTCTCCGGTGTATCCTGTCCGCGCGACGATGACCTTCATGATCATCAGGTTCTTGACCATGAATCGGAAACGCTTGAGCTCCGCGGCTTCTGACGAGACCTTGCTGAGCAGGTCCATGACCTTGGGGCCTTGGATCGCGACCATCGCGGTCTTCTCTGTGCGATCCTCGAACTTGACGTCGAATCCGCGATCGCTGATGACCTGCTGCATGTGCGCGATGATCTTCTCGCGATTGGCGCCGTTGACGACGACGAGGAACTCGGTGTCGTCCATGCGGTTGACGATGACGTCATCGAGCACCCCTCCAGACTCGTTGCACATGAACGAGTATCGACACTGGCCGTGCTGCATATCCCCGATGCGTCGAGAGCAGACACGCTCAAACAATCGCGCGGCGTCCTTCCCCTTGACTGACAAGCGTCCCATGTGCGAGACATCGAAGAGCGATCCGTTGGTCCGGCAGTGCGTGTGCTCGTCGTGGATCGAGGTCTCGTACTTGATGGGCATCTCCCACCCGGCGTAGTCCACCATCTGTCCGCCGTATTCGAGGTGGTATTTGTGGAGGGGAGTCGTCTTGAGCGTGGTTTGTGTCATGGACAATCGTAGACCCGATCGCTTGTGGTGGTTCTATGATTTGGTGTGGAGAATCAGCCCAACATCCCTTCGATCGAGCAGTGGATCACGCATATCGAAGCGCTGATCAGCGTCCCGATCGCGTCGCTCCCGTTTGATGCGGATCTTGAAACCAAGCGTGCGTACATCAACGAGTTCCAGGACGAGTTTGGATGCAGAAGAGCGACGGACGCTCCCTTGCTCTGCAGGGTTCTGAATGTCCCGCTAGAGAGCACGTCAGACCACACCGATCTGGACACACAGCTCTGGCATACGCTTGTGCTCAACGAGGGAACATGGCGCGGAGCGATCACAGACGATGGTGGACTGGTCGAACCCGATGCGTATGCCATCGAGCATCGCACGCTTATTGAGCTCAGTGCGCTCCACGCGTTCTGGCATCTCAGTGCTCAAGCGGATGACACTACGCTGAACGATCGCGTGGACAGACTCGTCGATTGGCATACGCGTGAGCTCCAGCCCGACAACGGGATTAACCGTCCTTGGGGGGCGCACGCGTTTATCTATCGATCATCAGAAACCGCGGATGTGCAGACCAGGCTCGATGCGATGCTCCACGCGCAGACGCTGGTCAACAACTGCTGCGTGACGCTGGGCAGGCCTGACATTCTCAGCTCGATTATTCTGTACGACAGCGCTCAGGCACTCCGCAGCACGCTCACGAAGAGCGTGTAGTCTGGGTGTGTCCGTTGGGGGAGCGAAGCCAGCGTTTGAGGATCGGGGTGGATCTGAGGATCTGTTCCCATTGCTGCTCGTTGTGCTCGAAGCGGTGCTTGAGCGACGCCGCGACGAGTCCCATGAACATCGGCTGAGGCGTGAGCGGACGCGAGGTCAGTTCCGGATGGAACTGAGCGCCGATGAAGTATGGGTGAGTGATCGGCTCCGACGGCGCGACCGAGTCGTCCGCTTCGACGTGCGAGGGGAGCTCGAGGATCTGCATGATCGGCTGCTCTGGGTGACGACCTGAGAAGATCAGTCCTCCCGCTTCGAGGCGCTCGATGTAGGTCGGATCGACCTCGTAGCGGTGACGGAAACGCTCGTGCATCGAGGTCTTGCCGTCGGCGAGGAACGACGCGAGCGAGCCGGGGGTGATCTGGACGTCCTGAGCGCCGAGGCGCATGGTGCCTCCGAGTCCTTCGATTTTCTTTTGGTCTGGGAGCTCGGAGATCAGAGCCGCGGAGGTCATCGGATCGAACTCAGTGGAGTACGCCTCGTTGATCCCGAGCACGTTGCGTGCGAACTCGACGACAGCGACCTGGAATCCGAGACAGATCCCGAGATAGGGGATCGCGTTCTCTCGGCAGTGCTTGACGCAGGAGATCTTGCCCTCGACTCCTCGGGAACCGAACCCTCCCGGAACAATAACGCCGTCGAGGTCACGGAGACGATCGGCGGCGTTGGCGTCGTTGATTTGGGTGGTGTCCATCCAGACTTGCTCGACATCGGTTCGGAAGTGCGCTTCGCAGTGCTCGAGCGCTTTGTCGATGGATGCGTACGCGTCGCGGAGCTCGGCGTATTTGCCGAGGATACCGATCTTGACGGTCTGCATGCGCTCAGCGGTCAGTCCCTCAACAAAGGTTGACCAGCGGACACGCGCCCTATCCTCGGCGATCGCGTCAACGCGGTCATGGAGACCGAGCGTCGAGAGGATTTCTCGATCGAGCCCCTGAGCGCGGAGCTCGTCAGGGATCTTGTAGATGCTGTCGCGGTCGTGCATCGAGAACACGCGTTCCATCGGGACATTGGAGAACATCGCGATCTTCTCGCGGACCTTGTGCTCGACCGGATTCTCGGCGCGGCACGCGATGAGGTTGGGCTGGATCCCCGATTCCATCAGACGCTTGATCCCGAGCTGCGCTGCTTTGGATTTCTGCTCACCCAGCGCCTGGGGCTCGATGACGTAGGTCAACGCGACGAAGCAGACCGATCCCGGCCCTTCCTCGAACGCGAGTTCGCGGAGTGCTTCGATGTAGAAGCCGTTCTCGTAGTCGCCGACTGTCCCCCCCACTTCGACGAACACGATGTCGGCGGGACCTGATCCATCGCCTCGGATCGCGAGCTCGCGGAGCTTGCGTTTCACTTCGCCGGTGACGTGCGGGATCATCTGGACGTCGCGTCCGAGGTAGACCCCTTGGCGCTCACGATCAAGGATCTCGGAGTAGATCTGACCAGCCGTGACGAAGTTGCGTTTGGTGAGGTCCTGATCGAGCATGCGCTCGTAGGTCCCGAGGTCCATGTCACACTCAGTGCCGTCGTCGAGGACGAAGACCTCGCCGTGACGGTACGGGTTCAGTGTTCCTGAATCGATGTTGAGGTATCCCTCGAGCTTGATCGGCGCGACGCGTAAGCCCTTGTCTTTGAGGACCTTGGCCATGGATGAAGAGAAGATGCCTTTGCCCAATCCGGACATGACGGTGCCGAGGATCGCGACGTATTTGTGCTTGCCCGGCACGTAGCCGTCGGGCATGGGGGAGAAGAACTCCCGCTCAGCTCCGGAGATATTGCCCGCCTGGGCGAGAAGGTCACTGGACTGGTGATCGCCTGGAGATGTGTCGTCACTCGGGTGGGGCATGTCCGATCGTACCAACGCAGGGGTATCGGTTGCAAGCCCGGCGAGGGGTTTGTGGACAAGATCGTTTGAATTTCTCAGGATTGAGTGCTGCTGAAGCGCTCGACGAAGGACCGGTATTGTTCTGGGGTGTCGATGCCGGCTTGCATCGAATCACAGATCGCGGCTTCGATATGGTATCCATGCTCGAGCCAGCGGAGTTGTTCGAGCGACTCAGCAAGCTCAAGCGGAGTCGCGTCGAGCGTCAGGTAGGTATTGAGCGACGCGACGGAGTATGCATAGATCCCGACATGGCGGTAATAGAGAGTGTTCCCAGAGTCGCTGCGATCAAACGGCACCGCGGCTCGGCTGAAGTACAACGCTTGAGCAGACTCTGAGTCTGGATGGATCATCCCGATCACTGCTTTGACCACGTTGGGATTCTCGATGTCGCTGACTGACGAGAGCGGCGTGATCACCGTTCCGAGTGCGGGGGTGAGTGAACCCATTTCTGGGTTCGCACGAACAACACGCTGTGCACATGCGGCTCGGACTGCGCCGTCAATTACTTCGGGTTCGATCTCCGGCTCGTCGCCTTGGACATTGACCACGATCTGGGATTGGTTGAGTTTCAGGATGCTCGCCGCTTCAGCAAGTCGGCTGGTGCCGTTGGTGTGCTCGACGGAAGTCATCACGGCTTCGAATCCGTGCGCCTCGACCGCGGCTTTGATCTCCTCCGCGTCCGTCGCGACGACGACAGGATCTACGGATTCTGCTTTGGATGCTTGCTCGCAGACGTGGACGACCATCGGCTTGCCGGTGTCGTCGGCGAGTGCTTTGCGCGGGAATCTGGTAGATCCCAATCGTGCCGGGATGATCGCGATGGCTTTGGGGGAAGGCTTCCCGAACATGCGTTAGCTCTTGAGCTTGTTGATCAGCGACTTGATGACCTCGCGGCGTTCGCGCACATCGCGGTAGTTGAACTGCTGGATCGCGATCGCGGCAGCGATCTTGTCCGCTTCGGTCGCAGATTCGAGGTCCGAGTCCTTCTCGGCTTTGTGGGTCAGCGCGTTCATCAGCGAATAGCGGAGGTCCATTCCCAGCTCGGAATCGTCGTCCATCTTGCCGTCGAGTGCTTGACGGAAGGTCTGGATCGCGGCGTCTTCCCATCCTCCGAGGAACATGAAGGACTGTCCCATGAGGTTGAGGACCTCGCGCCGGAGCTTGGGCTCGTTCTGTGCGAGCTGGAACTGCTCGATCGCTTCGTTGTACTTCTCGGTCTGGAAGAACAGCTTCCCGAGACGATACTTGAGACCTAGGTCGGTCGGGTAGTTCTCGACCTGGAGTCCGAGCTCGTCCATCTGGAGCTTGACGTACTTGGGCTGTGCGTCGGCGAGCTTCGCTTGGAGCTCCGCGTTGTCGGGTTCCGCTTGGAGCTGCTTCTTGAGCTTGGTGATCATCCGCGTCGCGCGGCGCATCTGGACCTCCCCCGCGAGCTGACGGAAGCGGAACTGACCGGACGCTTTGTACGCTTTGCCGTAGAGGGACATCGCTTTGACTTCGTCGGAGTTCTTGCCTCGATCGAGCAGCGCTGTCGCGTAGGCACCGAGCGCTGCGAGGTCGTCTGGACGCGATTCGTAGTCCGCGGCGGTCTTGGTGATGATGTCGTCTTTGGTGCTGCCGGTTTTGGCGACCGAGTCCTGCTGCTCGAGCTGGAGCTGCTTGTCGGCGTCGCGGATGTTCTTGCGGAACCCGCCTTGCTCCGTGTCGTCGTACCCACCAGAGGACATGGTCTGAGCCGCGAGCATGTTGCGGACGCGGACCTCAAGGTCGCCGTCGGAGCGATCCATCTGGCACGCGAGCTCGCCGGCGATTGCTGCGAGCTGGTAGACGTTCGCTTCTTCAAACGCGTCGAGCAGCTTGACGAACATGTCTTTTTTGGCTTTGGGATCGTTCTTCGCGAGCATCAGAGCGTGCTCTCCGATCGCTTTGGTGGGCTCCTTGAGCTGGAGCTTCCCGGCGGCGGAGGTTGCCTTGATTGAGATATTGACATCCATGCGTTTGAGACCGAAGTCGAGCAGCGCGTTGATGTACTTCCCGAGGTTCCCCTTTGCGGAGATCGCGGATTTGGTCTCTTTGCTGACGCCCTTCTTGGGGTTTTCGACGGCGTAGACCTCTGCGGAGCGGAGGAAGCCGTTGAATCCGACCATGTTGGAGGGGTCCTGACGGAGTCCATTGAGCCAGAGCTGCATCGCGTACTCGTAGCTCTCGGAGTCGTGGACCGACTTGGCGCGATCGAAAAACGCCTTGGCTTTCTCAGGGCTGAATGCGACCTCGTGTGTGGATTCCGCGACTGCGGACTCTTCGTCGTTCTTCTTCTTTTTGCCAAACATCGCCACGGGTGTGCACGCTCCTGATTGAGACCATCGGTTGATGGGGTCTGTGAGTGTATGCGATTTGAAAGCAGATTGGTATCGGGGCGCGGCACCGATCATCTTCAGGACATACGATCAGATAATGACTGTAGATCCAGCCAAACTCCGTATCGAGATATACCCCACCGAGGTCCTGAGGGCCAAAGCGCCTGAGATCGGGGTGACACCAGAGGTCCGGGCCGTCGCCGAGCGGATGGTCACGCTGATGGAGGGCGCGGAGGGTATCGGACTCGCAGCTCCACAGGTCGGGCTCAGCTGGCGGCTCTTTGTCGCGCATGTCCCTGAGCATGAGGGAGATCCCAACGATCCAGAGTACCCCTGCAACACCTCCAAACCACAAGCGTTTGTGAATCCGGAGATCGTCGAGACCAGCGGCGACATCGAGCCCTTCGACGAGGGCTGCCTGTCGCTGCCGGGGATTACCGGAGAGGTGCGCCGTCCCAGCAAGGTCACGATGAAAGCACTGAATTTGGATGGCAATGAGATCGAGATCAAAGCGAGCGGACTGCTCGCTCGATGCTGGCAGCACGAGATCGACCACCTCGATGGGGTGCTAATCCTTGACAAGATGAGCCAGACCTCGCGGCTCAAGAATCGGGCTCGGATCAAAGCGATGGAAAAAGCTCGAAAGCGGTAAGGAGGGCGATCGCATGAACATCGTCTTCCTTGGATCAGGTGCCTTCGGCGTGCCGACACTTGCGCGACTCGCTCAAGAACACACCATCACCGGCATCGTGACCCAACCTGATCGCAAAGCGGGACGCGGGAAGGTCCCCACCCCTACACCGATCGGGCAGTGGGCCGCGGAGCATCTGCCGAACGTCCCAATCATCAAGCCGGAGAAGATCAACACGGATGAAGCACGCGATGTCGTGCGGAGCTGGGACGCTGAAGCGTGGGTCGTAATCGCGTACGGGCAGTACCTCGGATCCAAGCTCATCGCGGATCGGTTCGCGATTAACCTTCACGGCTCGCGTCTCCCTCGCTGGCGCGGAGCGGCGCCGATTAACGCCGCGATCGTTGCGGGGGATGCGACGGCTGGGAACACGGTCATCACGATCGCGAAGGAGATGGACGCGGGATACATGCTCGGACAGTCCGAGCGACCGATCGAGCCCACTCATACAGCGAGCGAGCTTCATAACCAACTCTCGCTCGATGGGCCGGACCTGGTGATGCGTGTGCTCGATGACCATGCGAACAACCGCGTCGAGATGGTCGAGCAGGATCCTTCGCTTGTGACGGTTGCGAGCAAGATGCTCAAGAGCGATGGGTGGATAGATTTCGCTCAAAGTGCGGATGCATGCCGATGCCGGATCAACGGGCTGAGTCCCTGGCCTTGCGTGACGGTGGAGCATCGCGGACAGCCGCTGAAGGTCTTGCGTGCTGAATCGTTCATGACCGATTCCCAATCAGATCCCGGGACCATCGTGGATGCGAACGCGGGGCTGGTGTCGTGCGGGAGCGGGACGCTCCGACTGCTGGAGGTCCAGCCGGCTGGGAAGAAAGCGATGGACTGGGGCTCGTACGCCAACGGGCGGCAGGTCAAAGACAGCGAAGTGCTGATCGGGAAGAACTCATGACGTTCCACATGATGACACTCTGGGATCTACTGAGTCCGAAGCGACCGCCAAAGCCTGCACGCAGACGCAAACCCGAACCCAAGCAAGTCCAGCGAGCGGCTCCATCATCGAAGAAACGCGAAACACCGATGCAACTGCTCTACGAGCAGATCACCAAGCAGATGCTTGCAGAGCACGGCGTCCGCGTCCGCAAGTGGCGGACCTCGATGTCGGGAGTCGCGTGGCAGGTGCTCTACAAGGACGGGACGGTCTCGAAACTCATCGAGTCTCCCAAACCCAAAGGTCCGATGTCCGCGGCGGTGTTTCTCCACGAGATCGGACACCACGCGATCGGTTTCGGGACCTACAAGCCCCGCTGTTTGGAAGAGTACTACGCGTGGAAGTTCTCGATCGAGAAGATGGAAGAGCTGGGGCTGAACGTGACCGATCGTGTGCATCAGCGGATGCATGAATCGCTGGAGTACGCTGTGGCCAAGGCGCTGCGGCGGGGACTCAAGCGGGTCCCGGAAGAGCTGCTGCCCTACCTTCCAAAAGGCGTGCGCGTCCACGAGCCGAGCCCCGTCTGATAAGTGCGAATAGACATAGCAATGCACGGCTTCCGGCACGCTCCGTCGTGGATTGGGTGAACTCACCAGGATTCCTGTGGTATAGATAGGGTCACGATGGAACTTGATCCTCGCCAAATCGCGCTCACCGCTGGTCGTTTGCAAGGCAGCGAGCGCGATACCTACCTCGACAGCGTGTGCGATCCCGATTCTGAGCTTCGACGCAAGGTCATGACGATGATCGAGCTCCAAGAGTCGCAGACGATGGAGTTTTCGCACGACGACGAACCCGCGTTTGATGGGGGGGACCTGATCCTCGAATCGGGAGACTGGTTCGGATCATTCAAAATCCAAGGCATGCTCGGACGCGGCGCGATGGGGACGGTGTACCTCGCCGAGCAGCAGAACCCCAAACGTCCCGTCGCGCTCAAGGTGATGAACGCCGAGAAGATGACAGAGACTCGGCTCAAGAGATTCGAGCTTGAAACCGAGTCGCTCGCAAAGCTCAAGCATCCTGGGATCGCGACGATCTACGAGTCCGGACAGACCGAACGCGAGGGACGCTTCCACCCCTACTTCGCGATGGAGTACGTGCAGGGGAAGGAACTGGATCAATACGCCGGCATGCTGGGACTGCGGGCGCGGGTCGAGCTGCTGCGGACGATCTGCGAAGCGATCGAGCATGCGCACCTGCGTGGGATTGTCCATCGCGATCTCAAGCCGGCCAATATTGTCGTGGATGAAGATGGACGCGCACGTGTGCTGGACTTCGGGGTGGCCAAGTCGCTCGAGCAGGACTCAGGAGTCAAGGAACTGGTCGGGACGATCCCGTACATGAGTCCGGAGCAGCTCCGTCGGGACACGGATATCGATCTACGCACCGATGTCTTTGCGCTGGGGGTGATGATCCACGAGGTGCTCACGGGACAGCTCCCGAATCGGCTCAACGGCAAGACCATCGAGGATGCACTCGAGGTCGTGTGCGTACCTCCCAAGCTTGATACGAGCGGGCTTGATGTAGAGCTTCGCGCGATCGTGACCAAAGCGATGGCTCCGGTCCGCAGCGATCGCTATGCCGCGGCTTCGGAGCTTGCGGCGGATCTTCGGCATTACCTCCAGAACGAGCCCGTCGAAGCGATGCAGGGAGGGCGCTGGTACCGCGGGCAGAAGTTTGTCAATCGCAACAGGGCGCTGGTTGGACTCTCGTGTCTCGCGGTGATGGTGCTGATTGCTGGAGTGATCGCCGCGAGCTATCAGGCGGCTCGCGCGACCAAGGGATGGGCGACCGCCGAAACCCAGCGCGAGCAAGCGGAGCAGGCGCGAGCACACGCCGAAGCGGAACGCGGACGCGCGATCGCTGTGAATCGGTTCATGGTGGACATGCTCGGATCTGCTGATCCCGGCTCAACGCTCGGCGAGGAACTCACGGTCCGCGAGGTTCTCGACACCGCGGCGCTCACTGTGGGGTCTGATCTGCAGGACCATCCTGGGGTCCACGCGACGATCCGGATGGCGCTGAGCAACACATATCTTGGCTTGGGTGACCTCAGTGCCGCGGAGCAGCACGCGCGAGAGATGGTCCGCGTCACGACAGAGTCGATGGGCGATCAGGACTCGCTGACCGCTGATGCCAAGAGCACTTTGGCTTTGGTGATTACCGAGCTGGGACAGTACGACGAGGCGGAGCGTCTGCTCAATGAAGCGGACGAGGTCGTGAGCACACTTGGGATGCCGGTCGAATCCGCGAAGCTCCGGAGTGGGTTGGCGCGTATCCATCACATGCGTGGTCAGCACGATCAATCGCTCGCGGAATGGGAAGCGTGCGAGCAGATCCTCGCGGAGCATCTAGGCCCCAATCACAAGGAGACGCTCGTCACGATGCACAATCGGGGCGTGGCGCTCAAGGACATCGGGCGACTCGCCGAGAGCGAGGTCGTGATGGGTGAGGTCGTGGAGCGTCGCTCCGAATCGCTCGGCCCCGATCATCCGCACACGCTGATCGCGCGTGATGTGCTCGCGAGCGTCATTCAGAAGCAGGGACGCGATCAGGAAGCGATCGAGATCTTCCGTGATGTCTGCGATCGCAGAATCCGCGTGCTTGGTGAAGACCACTTCGCGACGCTTCTTTCGATGGGGAATCTCGGCGCGGCTTTGATTCAGATCGGTGAACTCGATGAAGCGGAAGTCCTGACAAAGCGTTCGCTCGAAGGTCACAGGAAGCGTTTCGGCAATGAGCACACCAAGACGCTCGTGCTGATGGGCAACCTCGCGTACCTGCTCGAAGATCAGGGCAAGGTCGATGAGGCGGCGTCGATGTACCGAGAGGTCATCGATATCCGAGAACGAGCCTCAGGCGGCGTGGACCCCGAGACGTGGTCTCCGATCAACAACCTCGCGATGCTGCTGATGAACAACGGCGGGCTCGAAGAATCCGAGGCGCTGTTCGAGAAGCTCATGGCGATGTGCGAGGCGCTGCTGCCCCCCAACCACTACTACCTCGCGATCTTCCGCAACAACTACGGCGAGTGCCTCACCAAACTCGGGAAGTTCGATCACGCACAGCTCGCGTTCCAGCAGAGCCATCCAGTGATCGAGGCGACGTTCGGCGCTGATCATGCTCGGACACAGAAGAGCCGAGCACGGATGGCGGCGCTTGAGCAGGCACGCGATCAGTCGCCTTGAGTGATTGAGCTGCTGATCGATCTGGCGATCGCGTTCCCGGCGATGAATCCCGTTGACCACGCCCACTGGAAGTTGAATCCACCGATCCGTCCATCGACATCGAGGATTTCTCCGACGAGCCAGAGATTGTAGCATGTTCGTGATGCGAAGTTCTTGCGGTTGATTTCCTCGATAGGCACTCCACCCGCAGTGACCTCGGCGTGGGTGAATCCGCGATCGGACTGGATGTAGACGGCGCACTGGGTAAGCAGGTGCGAGAGCGATCGGCGCTGTTCACGCGTGATCGAATGTCCCGGCATAGACGGATCGATCCCCGCTTGCTCGCAGAGAGATCGCGCGAGACGCTCCGGGATCAACGAACGCAGGTGCGTGATGAGCTGCGCCTTTCCCAGCGTTGAGAGCTCGCTATCGACCTGATCGAAGGATGCGTCTGGGATCCAGTTGATCTGGAGATAAGCCCCCTTGTCGCTCAGCTTCGCGGTGCTCAGGTATCGGGAGACGTCCATCGGTCCGGGACCAGACAATCCGAAGTGGGTGCAGAGCAGATCGTTGGTAAACGACTTGAGACGCTTCCCAGTCGAGCTCACGGCGTGGATCGTCGCTCTCGAGCTGATGCCGGAGAGTTCCCTGACCCAGTCGCTGCGCGGATCAGCGACCAGCGGGACCAGAGCCGGGAGGATGTCTTTGGTGATCGTGTGCCCCAGGGACTGGGCGATGGTGTATCCATGTCCATCCGAACCAGACTTGGGGAGCGCTTTGCCTCCTGTTGCGAGCACAAGACGCTCTGCATGGATCGGGGGGTGCTCGAGATCGCTGTGGATGATGAATCCATCTTCTGAGTGCTCGACGTGTTCGACACGCCATGGATGGAGGATGGTGATCCCGAGACGTTCGACCTCATCAAGCAGCGCATGGAGCACGGTGTGCGCGTCATCGGTGGTCGGGAACATTTTGCCCGTGGGTTCTTGCTTGAGGGTGACGCCGAGCTCCTCGAAGAAGTCGATGCTGTCTTGTGCGGAGAAGCGTTTGAGCGCCGAGCGGACGATCGGGGGTTTGGTCGTCGCGTACTGGAGCTCGTCAACGATGTGGTGGGTGACATTGCAGCGTCCACCTCCGGCGACGAGGATCTTGATGCCGATCTTGTTGGCGCCATCGATCAGGAGGATGCGTCTGGATTTGGGATCGATGCCTTGGTCTGCGAGTGAACGTGCGATGGAGATCGCGGTCATCAGTCCCGAAGCGCCGGCTCCGATGATCGCGACATGCGCGGTATCTGATGTGGGAGACGCATGCATAGGAAACACCCCGAGTAGGATTCGAACCTACGACCTGCGGATTAGAAGTCCGCTGCTCTATCCAGCTGAGCTATCGGGGCAAGATTGTGCAGATCGCTGGCTTGGGTGCCTTGGAGCTGCTTCAATAGAGGCATGATAGCACGCTTACGGATTCCGCTCGCCTCGATTCTGCTGGGCTTTGTGCTTTGCGCTCCCTCGCTTGGCGCGGACACTCTGATCCGCGTGATGACGTTCAATCTCGAAGATGTCCGTCATAGCGAAGCGATTGAACCAGACAATCGTCGGCTCGAGCGCCTCGCGGAGGTCATCCAGCGGATCCGACCCAATGTGCTGCTGCTCAACGAGATCGAAACGCTGCAGGGAGACGGCCAATCCAGCGAGCAGATGAGCACCGCTGAGTTGTTTATCCGCAACTACCTCGCGATCCCGCAAGCAGCGGATCTCAGAGCGATCGATATGGTCAGCTTCACGCCAGCGACCAACACCGGAGTCCACAGCGGGATCGATCTCGATGGTTCAGGAACTGTTGATCCGACCATCCCACCCAAGACCACAAGACAAACCCAACAGCAACGAAGCTACGGCGGGGACTGCTTCGGATTCGGAGGGTTCCCAGGACAATACGGCATGGCGCTGCTCGTCGATCCGAGACTCACCATCAACACCGATGCCGTCAGGACATTTCAGCGGTTTCTGTGGAAAGACCTCCCAGGCGCGATCGCTCCAACCAATCCGGATGGGTCAAACTACTACAGCGATCAAGCGTGGGACATCTTTCGTCTGTCGTCCAAGACCTTCGCGGATGTCCCGATCACGCTCCCCAGTGGAGCCGTGCTTCATGCGTTGATCTCCCACCCCACCCCGCCGGCGTTTGATGGTCCCGAGATGCGGAACAAGCACCGGAATCGTGACGAGATCAAGCTGATCCGTGCGTACATCGATGGCGAGGGATCACTCTACGACGATGCTGGGGTTCGTGGCGGATTGGCAAAGGACGCGCCATTCGTGATTCTGGGAGATCTGAACGCGGATCCGGTAGACGGGAGTTCTCTTGGGAATCCGATCGGTACATATCTGCTGAGCAGTCAGCAGGTCGCGCCGGATGTTGAGCCCCGCTCGTGTGTCGGGGTTGAGCGGCTTGATGAGATGGATACCTCGTCCTTCCGATTACGCGTGGATTATGTGCTTCCCTCGTCGGATTGCGAGGTCCTCGATGCCGGGGTGTGGAGGCACGGCGTGCTGGACGAAGAGGGCTTCGCTTCGGACCATTTCCCGGTCTGGGTTGATCTGGTTGTCCCAACCCCTGATTGAATCGGGCTACGATCTGTTGTGAGCGATGCCATCAGCGAAAACAAGAGCGCGGACACCAACGAAGCGATGACTTCGAGTCTCTTGAGTGCGTGCGTGGAGCTCACTAAGCCTGGGATCACGAAGCTGGTCACAATCACGGCTCTGGTCGGATTGCTGATCGGTGGCCTCCACTATCAACTGACGGGTTTGAGCAACTGGATCATCATGATCATCGGATGCGTCATCGGGACCGCTCTCGCGTCCGGTGGTGCCAATGCGCTGAATATGTGGTACGAGTCGGACCTCGATGCGCTCATGGATCGGACCAAGACGCGTCCGATCCCATCGACGCGGCTGAGTCCGATGTTTGTGCTCTGGTTCGGATTGCTGCTCACGATCGTGGGATCGGGAGTGCTGTGGTGGACGCTGGGATTGATGCCCGCGCTGATTGCTGTCTTCACCACAATCAGCTATGTGGTGATGTACACGCCTCTCAAGACCAAGACGATTACTAATACGCTCGTTGGTGCGGTTCCGGGCGCGCTTCCGACGATGATCGGGACGACCGCGGTAGCGCCTGGGATCGGGTTTGAGCCGTTGACTGATCCGATCGGGTTGATGTTGTTCGCGCTGATGTTTGTGTGGCAGCTCCCCCACTTCTTTGCGATCGCGTGGATGTGCCGCGTTGATTATGACAAGGGTGGGTTCCGGATGCTCCCGAGCGTGGATGAGTCGGGGAACCACACCGCCGCGGCGATGATCTTCTCGTCGCTGCTGCTGATTCCGATCTCGCTGCTCCCGCTCAAATACATCCCTGAGCTGAGCGGCTGGGCGACAGGAGCCGCGGGTGTGCTGCTCGGATTGATGCTCGTATGGCTGTCAATCAGGTTCGCGCGTCTGCGGACGGATCGCTCCGCTCGCGTGGTGTTCTTTGGTTCGATTGTCCATCTGCCTCTGTATATGGCGGTGTTTGTCATCGAAGCGTTCGTCCGCGGGGTGCTGTGATGCGCTGCGTCGAGGTGGATCAGCTCCGCGTTGTCTATCCCAACAAGGACGGCGATCGCGTTGCGCTCGATCGCGTCTCGCTGAGCATCGGACACGAATCGGTCGCGCTGCTGGGACCCAACGGGGCGGGCAAGTCCACGCTCATGGGGGTCCTGAGCGGGACGGTGTTCCCTGATGAGGGGTCGGTACATCGTGGATATGAGAATGGATTGGGGATTGTCTTTCAGACGCCGGCGCTCGATGAGCTGCTGACGGTGCGAGAGAACCTTCGGCTCGCGGGTGATCTCCACGGCATGAGCAAAGACTCGATCAACGGATCCACCCAAGCACTCACGGAGACGCTCGGGATCACGGATCGGATCGACCAGCAGGTTCGGCGGCTCTCTGGTGGTCTCAAGCGCCGCGTGGATCTGGCGCGGGCGCTGCTGCCGAGTCCAGGATTGCTGCTGCTCGATGAACCCACGACTGGTCTGGATGTCGAGGCGCGTGCCTCGCTGTGGTCCGCGATTGATTCCATCCGCTCACGATCGTCCATGGCGGTGCTGTTTGCGACGCACCTGACGGAAGAAGCGAGCAAGGCGGATCGCGTGATCCTCATGAGTGACGGCAAGATCGTCGTCGATGGCTCACCAAGCGAACTCATCGACGCGCTGGGTGAACGAGTCCTGAGGGTGCAGCTCCGGGACGAAAGAGAATATGAAGCACTCGAATCCTGGTGCAAAGAGATCGGGTGTCCCAGCGTGCATCGCGGAACGGATGTGCTGATCTCGCACGCGGACGCTCAGCACGCGCCGCAGGTTCCAAGCGATCCGATCTCGGTCACGCTCGCGGCCCCGACGCTGGAGGATGTGTACCTGTGGCACGCTCGCGCGGGGATTACTGAGAGCATCGGAGGTCCGGCATGAACGGCTTCCAAGCAGCGATCGGCCTTGGGAAACGCGAGCTGATCCGTCAGGTGCGTCAGCCTTCGCGAATCATCGCGAGTGTGCTGACCCCGATGCTGATCTGGATCTTCATCGTCGGCGGTTTCTCCAGCGCGATCGGACAGGACAACACGGATGCCAACCTCACGGCGTACATGATCCCCGGCGTCGCGTCGCTCACGGTCATGTTCGCATCGATCTTCGCGTCGATCTCGTTGATTCAGGATCGTCATGATGGGTTCCTGCGAGCCGCGCTGATCTCTCCGGCTCCTCGATGGAGCATTGTGGTCGGGAAAGTCGGCGCTGGAGCGCTTGTCGCGATGGTACAGGGATTGGTCGTCCTCGCAGCGCTGCCGTTCCTTGGGGTGCAGCTCAGCGTGGTAGGTGTGCTCGGCGCGTGCGCTGGATTGGCGCTGATCTCGATCGCGCTGATCGGACTGGGACTGGGACTCGCGTGGATCGTGGACTCGTCACAAGGATTCCACGGCATCATGAACGCGGTCCTCATGCCGATGTGGTTGACCTCTGGCGCGGTCTTCCCAATCAACGACGCCGCGGGTTGGCTGAGGGTGATCGCGCTGTGCAATCCGCTGACCTGGGCGCACGGCGCGATCCGATCCTCCGTCGGGATGGTCGGGATCGAGGGAATGCCGACCGGTCTGAATTGGCTGATTACCTTCGCGTTTGCTGGAGCGTGTGTGGTGCTCGCGATCGCGGTCATGGGACGAGCGTCGCGGCGCGTCTAGACTCACGCATGAATGCAAAGACCCTCGCGCTCTCGCTCGGACTCTTCATGCTCACCTCCCTCGGGATTGTGGCGTACGTCATGGTGTCGTCCAAGCAAAGCGCCGGCACTGTCCAACCGATGCAGGAGCTTGAGACGGAGGACTCCGCGTCGCTGTACTCCGACTTCTATGTCCCTGAGTTCACGCTCACGGATCGCTACAGCGAACCCATCACGCACGAGGCGCTCGATGGTCAGTACACCGTCGTCGATTTCTTCTTCACGAGCTGCCCGCTCTGGTGTCCTGGGATGACGCAGTCGATGCTGCGCGTGCAGATGGCGACTGAGGGGACGGACCTGCGATTCATGAGCATCTCGATTGATGGCAGTGTGGACACACCGGCCGTGATCGATCAGTACGCGACCAACTACCGATGCAACGCGGAACGCTGGGCGTTCGCGACTGGAGATCCCTCGATCGTCCGTACGATGGTCATGGAAGGGCTCAAGTTCGATCTGGGAGACCCCAGCGAGGACGAGGACAACGGCCGACTCATCAACCACCCGACGCGTCTGATCCTGCTCGGACCTGATCGCACAGTCATCGGCCTCTACCGCTACGACGATCCCGACGAGGTCGATCGCCTGATCGCGGACGCGAAGAAACTGGTTGGCTGATTACTTCTTCTTCATCGCCGCTTCGATGTCCGCGACGCTCTTGGGGATCGCGCTCGACAGGTTCTGTCGCCCGTCTTTGGTGACGAGGATGTCGTCCTCGATGCGGATACCGATCTTCTCGTCTTGCAGGTAAATCCCGGGCTCGATGGTCACGACCATCCCAGGCTTGAGCTTGGCGCTCTGGATTCCGGGATCGTGGGTTTCCAGTCCGAGGTGGTGACCGATGCCGTGGAGGAAGAAGTCTCCGAATCCCGCGTCGGTGATGACCTTGCGAGCCGCTTGATCGACCTGCACCATCGTCGCGCCCGGCTTGACGGCTGCGATGGATGCTTTCTGTGCTTTGAGGACGATCTCGTAGACTTGTTTCTGGCGCTTGGTGAACTTGCCGTTGACCGGGAAGGTGCGTGTGATGTCCGACGCGTAGCCGTTGATCTCAGCGCCGCAGTCGAGGACCATGAGGTCGCCGTCACTGGTGAGCTGGTCGTTCTCTTTGTAGTGCAGGATCGTGGAGCGGATCCCTGATCCGACGATCGGATTGAACGCGACGGTTTTGGCGCCCATGTCTGTGAATCCTGAAACGAGCGTGTTGTGGAGCTGACGCTCGTTGATCCCGGCTTTGGATGCTCTGAGCACGCGATCGATCCCGACTTCGGTCGCTTTGATCGCGCTGCGGATGTGCTTGAGCTCCGAGCTGCTCTTGACCATGCGATGACTCGTGATCAGTTCGGATTGATCCTGGATTGAGCTCCCTGGGATTCGGCTCGTGAGCTTCTGGAAGATGTCCAGATCGGGAGACACTGGTTGTGTGTAGGTGCTCAGCGGATGGAGACAGGTCATCGACTTGGTCCGCTTCGCGGCTTCGCCGAGCAGTCTGGGAAGGAAGTTGGTGCGGAAGATTGACTCAAAGCCAAGCTTCTTGCGGAGCTTCTCGTCCACCAGATCGCGGTACCCATCCCAGACATCCATCTCTGGATTGACGGGCTTGAGCAGCAGCATGATCTTACGCCTTGGATCGGGGTTGGTCGGATCAAAGATCACGCACGCACCGGGCTCGTTGCTGATCCCTGTGAGGTACTTGAAATCAAAGTTTGGGAACCACTCTCCACGCAGCGGCGGAGCGCCGTCTCCCGCGAAGACGACCCCGACGGAGCCCTTGAGTGCCGACAAGACCTTCTTACGGCGTGCTTGGTATTCGGAGACTTTGATACTCGTATCAATCATTCTGCTGTGCTTTCAATCTTGAGCGCTGCGAGCAGCGCGGCCTGTGCTTCGGGGCTCCGCATGTTTGCTTTGCCGAACCCCGGAACAGCGCCCGCTTGGAGCGCTGTCTGTGCGTGTTCTTCGATGTTGGTGATGAGCATCGCGGGAGCGGCACCCTCACCCAGGTTCCGGATCAGTTCGATCCCTGATTCGTTAGCGAACGAGCCGTCGAGGATGCGATTGACGACGTACAGATCCGTCGGCTCGCTCATCTGCGATTCATCGTTGATCCCGACGACGTTAGCCAAGGGGATGAAACCTCGGATCGCGGAGGTCAGCGCGAACATGTCGGGTCGGCAGTGTCCCACGAGGGTGACGGTGATGGATTCAGTGGTCGATTCTGTGGTCATAGTCGCTACTCCTTCGATGAATCATGAATCCCGCAGTCCGTCATCGTCCGCCCTGATGAATCGCACGCGTGACGCGTGGACCTCTAGGACGATAGGACCGACTCGGCTCGCGCGCCGCTCTGTGGACGAATCCTTGATCATGCGGACCGCGCTCTCAAGCGTGTGCTGATTGAGACGATCCAGTCCCGACGACTGAACCAGTTGCTCCAATGCGAGGTACACCACCTCGACCACGGCAGCTTCGGATTGCTCATCGAGCATACAACGCTCGAACTCGACGGAGTATTCCGTTAGCGTCGCGAGCGTCCAGAGGTGCTCTCGCACGAGGTGCCGAAGCGCCTCCAGAGTCGATCGGCACGAAGACGCGCTGCTCGAAGCTCGGCTGGCAAACTCGGGATTGAGCGCCCGCATCGCTGGGAGGAGCTGATGACGGATCGCGTTCCGCGTCATCGACTCATCGTCGTTGGTGTGGTCGTGGACATACGCAAGACCCAATCGATCACAGATCGAGACCGCTTCCTCGTGAGTCATGACGAGCATCGGTCGGATGATTGTGATCCCGTCGACTTCTCTGGAGTTATGGATCCCAGCGAGTCCGCGGACACCGCAGCCACGCGAGATGTTCATCAGCATCGTCTCGAGCTGATCGTCGGCGTGGTGTCCCGTCGCGAGGTACGCGATGCCTTGCTGCTGCGCGATCTCGATGATCGCATGGTAGCGTGCGTGTCGCGCGTTCGCTTCGTCGTTGCCGATCTGGTCTTTGATCTGGATCGCTTGGTCCAGGAATGGGCATCCGAGCTGATCAGCGATCCGCTCGCACGCGTCTCGGTCCCTCTTGGTCAGCTCAGGGTCTCGGAGGTCGTGCTCGATGTGGACGAGGATCGGCTTGGGGTCCACGAGCGAGAGGATCGCGCTGAGCGCTGTGGAGTCCGCTCCTCCTGAGAACGCGACGATCGTGCGTCGTTGGTCGTCTCGCGAGCTTGTGGTGCCGCTGAGCTCCCTCCATCGGCGCAGGACCCGCGCCGCGATGGGGTCCTTGCGGGACAAATCCATCGCCAAATCCTTCCCTTGGCTCGATTCTGGATGCGAAGATCGGGCAGAGTCCATGCGGAGATGATATTGTGGTGGGAGCAAGAAGGAACCGATTGTGCAGCTTGGACCCCAACCTCCATCAAATACCTCGCAGACCGAGCAGCCGTTGACCATCAACGAGAGCTCGAACACGGATCTGCAGACCCAAAGTACTGCAGATCTCAAAGCCGAGACACAAGAAACCACCGCTCAAACGGATGCTGAGCTGACCAATCAGTCCGCCATCGACACCACAAGCGAGCCCACCACCGATCCATTCACAGGCGAGATGGTCGAGGACTCGACCGGCGAGAGCTTCTTCCAGACCTGGATCGACGGGCAAGAGAACCCGATCGTCCCCTCGATGCTGTTCCTGATGGGGATCCTGCTCGCGCTGATCGTCATGATGCGAGCTCTTCGGCGGTCATCATCCAAACGCAAGCACCAGACGCGGACGATGGGTGATCCATCGGAGCGGATCGAAAAACTCAATCGTCAGGCGCACGTGAGCATGGAGCCCGCTCAGCGAGCGGTCGTGGAAGCCGAGGATTTGACACGCCGGATGGGAGCCGTCTTAGACAACAAAGCCGCTCGGATCGAGATTCTGCTCCAAGAAGCGAACGAACGCATCGAGCAGCTCGAGCGTGCCAGCAGAGAGCAGCTCGATCAAGCTCAAGCATCACACCCCGCTCCGACGGACGCTCCCAAAGAATCACGAGGCGTCCCACCTGAAGCGCTCGACCGCGCTCGTTTGGATCAAGACCGAGCCGAGCGTTTGCCGCAGCAGAATGAGGCGACCCCAGCCGAGGAAACTCAGCCGACGTATCGCTTCGAGCGTGGTCCGATGGAACGCTCGAATGTTCATCCCGACGAGCCGACACGCCCGTCCAAGCCGATGACGTTCCCTGAGCAGGTGGACGAGCTGGTTGTCCAGGGTCTTAATGCGATGGAGATCGCGAACAAGCTCAACCGGCCTGTTGGCGAGGTCGAGCTGGTGCTCAATCTGCGTCGAAACTCGGGCTGAACTGTTTACTGAATCCAGTCGCGCTCGACGCGCATGCCGTTGGGGACCAGACACGCGTCGCCCGTCTCTTCCATGCTCGCGACTGGGTACGCGGTGTAGTCCAACGCGAACGCGCCCGCTGGTCGATGGTTCCCGGAGTATCCGAGACCTCCGAACGGGAGTTTGGAGCTCGCGCCAGCGGTGCCGCAGTTGATATTCAGGCATCCTGCTCGGCATTCAGCGACGAAGCGTTCCTGGGATTCCTTGTCTGCGGTGAAGATGGAAGCGCTCAAGCCGTAGCGCGTCGCGTTGGCTTGCTGGATCGCTTCATCGAGCGACTTGACCGTCGTGATCCGCAGGAGCGGACCGAACACTTCCTCGTCGCACCCACAATCATCCACGCCGAGCGTGAACTCGGGGACCTCGATGATGCTCGGCGTGCAGTACCACCCCTCGTGATCTGGGAGGGATGTGGATTCAAGCAGCAAACGACCACCCGCTTCGACGACCTTGCGTTCAAACGCGAAGACCTGCTCGCGTGCTTGTTCAGAAATAATCGGCCCCATGAAGACGGGCTCTGGATTCCGTGGATCTCCCACTGTGAGATTCGACGCCGCTTTGATGATCGCCGGGATCACCTTGTCCGCGACGTCCTCGTGCACGATCAATCGGCGCGTGCTTGTGCAGCGCTGTCCTGTCGTGTTGAACGCGCAGCGGGTGACTTCAACGACCGCTTGGTAGAGGTCCGCGTCCGGCATGATGATCGCGGGGTTGTTGCCCCCCATCTCCAGCGCGATGATCTTCCCGGGCTGGTCGAGATTCGCTTGCGTGATCGCTCGTCCCGCGGCCCATGATCCGGTAAACAGCACCCCATCGACCTGATCGCTGCTGCAGAGCGACACAGACTCGTCCACGCCGCCGTGCACCATGTTGAAGACCCCTGCCGGAGCGCCGCAGTCTTCGAGCGCCTGCTGGTACATCTCCGCGATGAACTGACCGACGGCTGGGGTCTTGTCCGAGGGTTTAAAGACAATCGTGTTCCCAGTGAGCAGCGCGGGGACGATGTGTCCGTTGGGAAGGTGCGCGGGGAAGTTGAATGGACCAACCACCGCCATCACGCCGTGGGGTTTGAACAAGCATCGCGCGTTCTTCGTGTCGTTGAGCGGAAAGCTGAAATCGCTGACGCGATGACGTCCGCTGAACTCGCCCTCTTCGAGCGTTATGTCGACTTTCCCAGGAACCAGTCCCGCTTCCGCTTTGGATTCCCACTGCGCCTTGCCTGTTTCGTCCGAGATCAGATCACCGAGCTCTTCGACCTTGGACTGAGCGATCTCTTGGAATCGACGCAGGACCTTGATCCGCTCCTCGATCGGTGTGCGTGACCAAGCGGGGAGCGCTTCGCGGGCGCTCTGGATCGCTTGCTCCATCGCTTGGACGCTCGACGTTCCCGACCAGATCACCTGCGATGGGTTCGCGGGCATCGTCGAGACGATCGCGTTGCCTGGGATCGGGACCCATTGGTTCTTGATCAGGTTGCTCGGGAGCGAAGACAGCGCGGCGTGGTTGGGGGGCATAGAGAGAACTCCAATCTCAGAATGGACAAGCAGGATTCAATCAGCGAGGTCTTCAGCGATGCGATCCACGTAGTCCTGGATAATTTTGGCGACCTCGCTGAATGGCAGCGCCGCGAGCTTGGTTCCCGCGACATCCGGACGGCGCGACTTGATCTCGTCACGCAGGTGGATCGACGGGATCGGGGCCGGTCTCGGACGATCGGGCTGGAACCGCATCGGGCTCACGGTCACCGACGCGCCGTTGGCGATCTTCAGTGCGTTGGCGGCGGTGTGATCGATGATGACCGAAGCGCTCGACGCGTCCTGCGAGAACGGATGCTCGACGCGCGTGCGGACCGCGGCGAATCCGTCATCAGAATCCTCCGTCGAGACAATCGCATCGATCGAGTTTGGACCCGGCTCCCCGATCTTGACAGGGGTCTTGGCGCACGCGAGGGCCTTGAGGTTGCTCAGTCGCATCTCAAGGTGGGGACCGGCATCGAACGGATCGATCCGGTGCGTGATCGTGAACCCGACATCCTTGAGCATCTCCGCGGCGGGTCGTGTTGCGACACCAACCGCGCCCAGCGAGGTCAGCACGTCATCTGAAAGCAGCGACAGGTTGACGAACTTCGGGAGCAGCTCGTACATGAACTCGCGTTTGTCTTGATGCGTCGAGAGGCGGTCCGCGTCCTCGTAGGACATGTTGATGAACTTGCGGATCACGCCGCGCCAGAATGGGGTGCCGTCGTTGTATTCGTCGATCGGCGCCATCATCTCCGCGAGGATGCGATCGGAGAACCACTCGGAGTGACGCTTGAGGTAGTGGAAGCGTGTGTAGCTCAGGAGCTTCCCGAGACCGCGTCCGCGCGCATCGTGGCGCATGACGTTTCCGCCCAGCTCCGTGGGGCACGCGTTGTCCTGGAAGAGGATCGCGTAGACATGCTCCATGCGTCCAGAGACGATCATGCGATCATGATCGTTGTCGGGCTGGTCCGGCTGGTGCACCTTCTTGGACAGCAGCGTCGATTCTCGCACCATCTTGAGGAGCTGGTACGAGAGATTGGGGTGATCGGTCGCGATCATCCCGCCTCGGATCGCGGAGGTCCCGAGGCACTTGCCGTCCTCGTCCTCGAGCACGAACATGTAGTTGTCGTGCGTGCGATCGTGGTCCTCATCGGGAACACCCTTCTCGCGCACCGCGTCAAAGCTGCGCGCCGAGATATCGAGCATCTCAGCGATTCGGTCCTTGAACGGCGGCAGATTGATGAAGTTGCCCGTATGGGCAAGCTCGAGCAGGGTGTCGATATCATCGCGTCGTGCTTCGCGGAGTCGGTCCATTGGTATGCTCCTGATCCTTAACCAGCAGCTTTCGCGAGCGCTCGTTCCATGCACTCAAACACACGAGGCCAATCCTCCATCTTCATGACAGGGAGCGGCGGGAGCATGCGGACATGGAACGGGCCGTGACCACACCAGAAGCAGATCACGCCCTCGTCGTACGCGGCTTTGCACGCCGCGATGACCTTGGCGCGGTCACCTCCGAACGGGGTGAAACGCATCATGCCGCCCACACCACCAGAGATGTCAGTAAAGGTCTCGCCCGACGGGAACCACTCTGGATGTTTGTCGGCGAGGATCTGTACCTGCTTGCGGAACTCTGCGTGGTGCTGTGTAAACTTGCCGTCCTTGCCGTAGTAGTCGCCGGCCATCAGATCGTCGAGCAGCGCGTTTCCTGCGGTGAAGTCCACGGTCGCGCCGGTGAAGGTTCCTGAGAGCAGACCTGGCTTGGGGTTGTACTCTTCGGTGTACAGCGTCGCGCACGCTTGGGTCATCTTCCCGACACAGAAGACGTCGATGTACTCGCCGAGGTCGTACATCTCGTACGCGAACATCTCCTCGGTGCGTCCGAAGGACTGGATCTCGTCGTCCCAGACCGCGATGCTGTTGGCTTTGCAGATGTCCATGAGCGCGGTGAAGTAGTCACGCGACGCGACGTTGAAGCCGCCTTCGCCTTGGACGAGCTCGAAGATGAAGCACGAGTGCTGCTTGGGGTAGCGATCGACATAGTCCTGCAGACGCTGAGCGGCGTAATCAATAAACTTCGTCTCGCCCCCCATCTGCTCGGCGCGAGCGGGATCGTAGAACGGGATGTAATCGACCTGAGTGGACAATGGCACACCCTGACGACCACCGGCGCTGTCGCCGATCTGCGCCATCGTGACGGAGCGTCCCATGAAGCAGTGCTCGAATGCGATCACGCGCGATGCGGGAGCGTGCTTCTGGTAGCAGACCTTGATCGCCGATTCGTTGGCCATCGCGCCTGAGGTCGTCACAAACGCGTGGGCGAGGTTGGACGACTTCCCTGCACGATCCACGAGGCGCTTCCCGAACTCGACCGCGTCGTATGAGGTTTGGAGGTTGCCGTGTTTGGTCGTGTCGAGGAGCGCCGCGTCGAGCTGTGCTTTGATGATCTTGGGGTTGGAGTGTCCCATGAAGTGGACCCCGATCCCGGTGAGCATGTCCCACTTCACAGAGCCATCCGCCATCTCGACCAGTGCGCCGTTGCCGACACCTGAGCTGATGGATGGGTACAGCAGCGGACGTCCCTTGATCCGCCCGGCTTCCTGGAGCATGTCGTCGAAGCTCGATGCGAGATCCGGATTCGGCGGACGGACGTCCGTGATCTGGGCGCTGTACTGCCCGACCTGTTCCACGATAGTGTGAAAGGTGTCGTGGATGGTCTGATCGTTGAGCAGTTTGGTTCCGGTGGTGTCGGTCTGGGTTTGGGTGGTCATCTCATTGAGTCCTTCTGTTTACAAATAACCTTTACGATTCGGAACCGCCTGCACTGAGTCTCGCGATCAGGATCGCGAGCAACTGGCAGCGTTCAACGAGACTTGGGATTTCGATCCATTCATCGGGGGTGTGGAGACCGCCTCCGCGTACCCCGAGGGTGTCAATGGTTGGGAGTCCTGCTTGCTGGAGGATGTTGCCGTCACAGACCCCACCGGTCTTTGCGAACGGCAGCTTCTGCCCGAGCCCCTCCGCGACCGCTCGTGCTCGAAGCGCGAGCGACTCGGTCGCTGGGATCATCGGCTTGGCAGGACGATTGAAGCTGCGATGCACCTTGACTCCTGGGAGCGCGTCTCCGGATGTGTTGAGTGCATCGAGCATGGTCGCTATTTCATCGGCAATTGTCTGATCCGGGAATCGCACATTCCCCCACGCTTGCGCGTGATCGGGAACCCCATTGGTCACAGGCCCACCTTTGAGTGGTCCGATATTGAGGATGCGCCCTCTTTCGGGATCCGGCATGTCCCCCACCGCGACGAGGCACTCTCCGAGCTTGGTGACCGCGGAGATCCCATCGGTGAACGCTCGTCCGACATGCGCGGACTTGCCGAAGGTTTCGATCATGAACTGTCCGGCGCCCATGCGTTCGACGACCAGTTCCCCTCCCGGCATCGCGGGCTCGAGCGCCAGTCCGAAGTCGTGGAGCTTCGCTTGATCGCGGAGTGCTTGCGCCGAGTGGTATGTGCCGGTCTCTTCGTCCGCGTTGAGCGAGAAGGTCCAGTTCGCGCTGACGCCGCATTCTTCGAGTGCTTCGAGCGCCGCGACGGCGATCACCAGTCCGCCCTTCATGTCCACGCATCCGGGTCCCAGCGCCGTCTTGCCGTCGTCGGAGATCGTGAGCTTGTTGAAATCGGATGCCGGATCGTGGACCGTGTCCATGTGTCCCGCGACGAGGACGCGTCCGGACTGAGCACCATTGAGACGCTCGCAGATCGAGGTGGTGGGCATGTACCGGCCAGGCTTCCCACCAAGCAACCATTCGGGCTTGGGATCGGGATCGACCTGTGTGTGCGTCGCTCCGAGTGCGACCAATCTGGAGGTCAGCAGGTCGCGCGTGTGCTCGATGCCTTGCTCGTTGAATCCTCCGGTTTTGGTGCCGACGTGGAGGATCAGGTCTTCGAGCAGCGCATCCGCTTTGGAAGCGATGGTCTGTGCGATGAGTTGTTCTTGTTCATTCAGTGTCACGAGGAGAGTCTACGAGCCCCAAAATCGCCCTTCCAAGCGCGTGAGCGGGGATTTTTTTCGATCGTGGTTTAAAACCAATAGGGCATGTTTTGTGTTGAAGATTTTTACACTCGCGCCCCAAGTATGCAGATTCGGTCAATGCGATTAAGGTTGTGTGAGCTTTGGACTTTCACGCACAAACCATCCGCATCCAAAGGTAAAGTTCGGCGAGTGAAGCACCTACGGCTTGCTCGCGTCACGGATGACCCACGAGTCAAACCGACACACATCAGTCCAAATCACGACAGGGAGTTGCCATGCGGTATCGTGCGTGCTGGATCTCGGACCTCCACCTTGGGAGCAAGAAGGCCGAGACGGAGTTGATCTACAGCTTTCTCAAGAAGAACGAGTTCGATGCGCTCTACCTCAACGGAGACATCATCGATATATGGCGCTGGAAACAAGCGGGACTCCTCAAAGCGAAGAACACGCAGGAACACATCAATGTCGTTCAGCGCCTGCTCAAGCTCGCGAAGAAGGACACGCCGATCCATCTCACCATTGGCAACCACGACGAGTTCCTCATGCACTTCCTTGGGGACAACGATGCGGCGCGTGACTTCGGACAGATCAATCTCGCGGAGCGCGTCGAACATACCGCGGCGGACGGGAAGCGGTACCTGATCCTGCACGGGCATCAGTTCGATCTCGTCACCCGCACCGCTCCCTGGCTCTCGAAGCTCGGCGATCGTGGATACGAGACGCTCATCTGGATCAACCGCATCGTCAACCGAATCCGCCGCAGGCTTGGGATGCGCTACTGGTCGCTCTCCAAGTTCATCAAGCTCAAGGTCAAGAAGGCAACGATGATCATCGGGAACTTCGAAGAGAGCGCCCTGCACTACGCGAAAGACCACGGCTACGACGGCATCATCTGCGGGCACATCCATAACCCAGAAATCAAGGTCCACGACGACGGCCCAGACTACCTCAACTCGGGATGCTGGACCGATCTCGCCAACTGCAACGCCCTCGTCGAACGCATGGACGGCTCCATCGACCTCATCCACTGGAACGGCACCGACGAGGTCATCCTCAAATCCACCGACCCAAATCGCGGTGAAACCTACCTCCCAACGATCTACGAGCTCGGGAGCATGCCTGAGAAAAAACTAAAGCGGCAGCGGCAGGTCAGTGTCCCCGCGGACGAGGTGCTACTCGGTTTGTGATGAATCCGACTGATGTGCCTTCATTAGATCCGCCACGCGCACCAACGGCACGGTTTTGTTCTCTCGATCGACAGTGATGTTGAGCACATCTCTGAGTTGATCGACTTGCCAATCGAGCCAGCCGATTCGATCGAGCCACTCTTTGCGAAGGAGCTGGAAGTACTCATCAATGTTCTTTGAATCCGATCGCCCAAACGTATCGTCGTCTCCGAACTGGACATGGCAACCAGGGCAGACTTCTGAACTTGGGTCTTTATCCGCGTAATACGCTTCGCAACCACCAAGCGAAGTTCCGCAGACTGGACACAACTGCACTTGATCTTCATCAATAGGGATAGCTATGTAGTCGCCTACATAGTTCTTCATGAATACAAAGTCCATGTGTGTCCCCCGACGTTCTTTACTTGATCGGCCGGATGATCCCGAGATCAATCACCACCCCATCGGGCTGGTACAGATCCACATTCAACTCATCCTCCTTGATCGAGGTGAACACGATCGAGGTGCGTCCGGAGTTCTCCGCGTTGATGAAGTCCGCGTAGGAAGGGCCGGCGTATTTCTCGTTGTTGCGTTCGTTCGCGTGGAAGTGGTAGTGCGCCAGTGCACGATCCGAGAATCGCATCATGTCGTCGCTCGCGACGAATCGCTCATCGCTCACACGATCACGCGCCCGCGGACGGAAAAGCACGGCTCGGTGCGTCGCGTTCGCGTTGTCTACGTCGATGATCCCGCCGTATTCGGTATCGGTGTCTTTCTTGTCCAGCGCCCGCTGCACATAGAGCTTCTCGACGACCACATCAGAACGCACGGCTTCATCAACCACCAAGATCGTGAGCAGATCGGCCCAGCTCAGCTGGTTCTGCCAATCCTCGATGCGCTCTCTGCGAGATGGCTGCCCCTTGTCGGGCTTGCGACGCACCAGCGTGCGGCTGTTCTGACGATCGCGGATCTTATCGATCAACTGCTGCCGATTCATCGAGAACCAGTCCGAGCGGTTCGCACGCGCCCAGCGGAGTGCTTCGAGGTGACGCAGTTCGAGCCCGTCCCGCTGATTCCCGCGAAGGTACGACACGGCGAGCCGGGACTCGTCCCACCAGACCACGTTCTTCGCGGCCCAGTCGTCATCGGTCGCGTGACGCAGCTGACGCAACCACGCGAGTTCCATCGCTTGATTCGGGAGGATCCCGAAGTCATTCCAGCACGCGCGGAGATCGTCGAGCGTCTGCTGCGTGCCTTGGTCTGTGGCGCTTGGGGTCATGTTGGACTCGAGCAGACGCACGCGCTGCGAGCCGTCCGCGTCGAGCCGTCCCAGCAATCCCCACGCGTCATCACGCGTGCGATCCGCGACGCGGAGAATGGAGCGTTCTTCCCTGTCCGAAGCGCCCTTGAGCGGATCGAGGAACACGCTGAACACGACCGCTTCGATCGGTTGTCCCGGCTCGAGCGCCTCGATCGCTTTGCGCTCCATGCGCTGCTCATCGGGATATCCCGGAGTCACACGCGCATACGAACGCACGATCGCCGGCATCAGTCCCTGCCACTTGGCGCGGATCGCGTGCTGGAGGATGATGCGCACCGCTTGCCGATCTTCTTCAGTTGGGAGGATCAAACGCGCCATGCGCGCCGAGTCCGCGTCACCTTCTGGAGAGGTGTCGGACATGAGCAGATCGAGCGTGGTGTAGCGGAGATCCGGAGAGGTGGCACTGGACCACGCGAGGTTCTTGAATGCTTGCCGAGTACGCTCGCGGACACGTGTCCCCTCGACGACCTCGGCCCACGCTTGCTCCGCGGCCGCGATTCGATCGCGTTCGAGCAGATCGGGGTTTCGGACATCGAGGATCGGGTTTCCGGTGGGCTTGTACTGCGATCCGGAGGAGCACCCCCACAGCATCGGGATCAGAACAAGCATCAGAACGGTTGAAACACGGGCAATGGTCATACGCGAGTGTATGCCCTCATCAATCGGGCTATCATTCGTCTATGGAAACGCAGTCCACATCTCTGAGCGACCGAGTCAGTGCCGTGATTGATTTGATCCGCCCAGCCGTCCAGTCCGACGGCGGCGATATCGAGTTCGTCGAGGTCAGCGACGAGGGTGTCGTCTCGATCCGGATGCACGGCGCGTGCGTTGGATGCCCCTCATCGGACATGACCCTGCGGATCGGGATCGAGCGGACGCTCAAGGATCGGATCCCTGAGATTACCAAGGTCGAAGCGGTCAGTTGAGAACCGGTATCAAACTCTCTATCAGTAGCGGAGTGCAGCAGATGCGTCAAAACCGCGTTTGTGGGTTCTCTGTGGGTAGTTCTGTGGGTAAGTGATTCCTAATCTCTGATATAGCAGTTGCTTGGGGAATTTGCTTGGCGTGGGCTTTGGATCTCGATATACTGCACTTCACCCCGGCATCGATGCTCGGGGCAGATATGGAGCCAGGGATGCTTGTCATTACGAGACGGGAAGGCGAAGAAGTTGTGATCGGCGATCCAAAGAACCCCATCGGGGTTGTGCGGATTGCCTCCGTCAAGGGAGAACGCGTACGCGTCGCGTTCGATTTCCCTCGCGATGTCGAGATCCATCGCCGCGAGATCGCTGAGCAGATTGTCGTTGAAGCTGAGCAGGAGTTCGACTCCGCCGTGATCGCGAAGATCGCTCCAGCCGTGACAAGCTGATCATTTCGAATCTGATATAAAACAAAGAACCCCGACCATGAGTTGGGGTTCTTTTTATTGCATTCAGATGTGAGGTCGCTTACGGGCAACCCGCCGCAAAGGCCGCGAGGAACGCGGAGACATCGAGGAAGTTGTACGAGCCGTCGGCGTTGAAGTCCGCTTGGGGGTCTTCCATAGAGAACGCCGCGAGGAACTCCGAAACATCAAGGAAGTTCAGATCACCCTCGCCCGTCAGGTCCGCTTCACACACTTCAGCGACGCTGTGCTGGAGGATCAGCACACCCATCGCTGGGATATCCAGCTCAGCGGACTGCGCGTGCGGCCCATTGGCGATCGCTTCGCTCGCGATCGATCCGCTGGTGCCAACCCCGCTTCCAGAGTAGATGCTGTCCTGCGTGTTGAGCACCACATCCCACTGTCCTTCGCGAGGGAGACCGAGTCGGTATCCGAGCTGATCGTCGTTGGAGAAGTTCGCGACGATGACGAAGTTGTCCCCTCCCAGAATCCAGCGTTCCATCGCGAGCACATCGGCGCTGTTGTTGGAGTGGAAGACCCACGCGTTTTCGTTCGCTCGCAGCGCAGGCTCGGAGGTCCGCAGCGCGATGATGTCGCGGTACATCTGGAAGACGCCGTTGTACGTTGTCTTGTGTGACCAATCGATTTTGCTCTCTTCCCAGCCGTCGTTCTCGAGCCATTCGGTTCCCTGGAGGATGCCTGGGATGCCCTTGCTGAGCAGGGTGAGGGTCTGAGCGAGGGTCGTGCGTCCTCGCGCGAAGATGTCGTCGTTTGGAGCCGTGGTATCGATCACCTTGACGGCTCGCTCGTGCCCGTTGAGAGGCCAAGCGTCGTCGTGGAGCTCGAAGTAGTTGAAGACCTCCGTCCCGCTCACGCTCCCTGTTCCATCCAGAGCCGCGGCGGTTCCCGCGATGTTCGGACTCCCGAACGATGCACCAAAGATCGCATCACGGATCGAGTTCTTGAAACTGTTGTGGTACTGGGAATCGAACTCGATGCCGGACTGGACCCAGTCGGAATCGATGTAGATCTCCGCGATGGTCTGCGCGTCAGAGTAACGGCGATTGATGATCCGGTTCATCTGACGCATCAGGTTCTGTCCGGAGTTCCACTGCGCCGTCCAACCAGAGTCGGTCATCGCCATGACCGCGTCCTGTCGGTAGCCGTCCATGCGGAACTCACCCATGACGTGGTAGACGGAATCGAGGAAGTAGTCCGTGACGCCTTGCTTGTCGAAGTCTGCTTGTGCGCCCCAAGGGGTGTCCTGCGCGATGGCATCGAAATACTGCTGTGATCCGTCGAAGTTCCAGAGGAAGTTGTCGGTCGGCGAGAGGTGATTCCAGACAACATCGAGGATCACCGCGATCCCCTCGCCGTGGAGTTGGTCGATCATGTACTTGAGATCATCTGGAGTACCGAGCGCGTCCTCCCATGCGAACACAGAGATCGGGTTGTATCCACCAGACTGGCTCCCTGGGAACTCGTTGATTGGGTTGAGCATGACGACGTTAACGCCGAGCTCCGAAAGATGCGAGGCGCGATCGCCAACATCGCGGTAGCCGCTGGGATTGCCAGCAGGACCCGCTGGATCGTTGCGTCCTGAGAATGTACCTACATGGAGCTGGTAAACCACCCACTCATCGAGCGGCGCTGCGACGAAGTCATCGTTCTGCCATTGGTAAGCGAACGGATCGGTAATTCTTGCGTTGAGGTTATCACCCGGAACCAGAGCCGCGGCGTGGGGATCGGTGTTCCAGTGGGTGTTGTTGAAGTAGAACTTGTACATGTCCCCTGCTTCAGCGCCCTCGACGAATCCGATGAAGTCCTCTCCGACCTTGGTGAGCGCATCGCCGACATTCCAGCCGTTGAACTCACCGCGGACCTGGACATTTGATCGTGTCGGCGCCCAGACGCGGAAGACGGTGCCGCCGTCAACTGGGGTCGCGCCCATACGTGCGTGCTCGAGGGTGTTGAAGTTGACCACGAATCTATTCGCTGGTTCCGCATCGCTCGGGCCGTCTGGTCCGATGTAATCGGTGTCGCTGCCGTCGGTCAGTTCGTAGACGTACTGCACCTCGGTCCCAGCGGTGCTCGGGATCGTCGCAGACCACACGGCTTTGGGTCCCTGGACTCCGCTGTTGATCGCATCGACCCAGCCGACGAAGGTGCCATCGACCCAGTACCCGACGCGGGCGCTGGTGAGGTCTCCTTGATCCGCAAAGAGCTGAACATCGAATGACTCGCCATCCATCGGAACAAGTGGTCTGAGGTCGTAGCGCGTTTCATGGCTCAGCAGGTCCCACTGTACGTCATTGTCTGAGCTGCCCATCGCGAGCGTCATGCTTGTGGAACACGCCAGCACGCTCGCTGTCGCGGCGTGCATCAACATCTGAACATTCATTCTGTCATCCTCCTAGGAGCCGTAACTGGATTGACCGCGATCGCGTTCCCCGCTCTACTAGAACTAGGGTATCAGCCGTTGTCCTGTGATGCAAGAAAATAAGGGTACGCGGAGTATGAAGAAACCCCGACATATGCCGGGGTTTCTCGATGATTTTGATCGGATCTGGATACTTCTTTGAGTGAAAGTATCCATATCGGACGGCTTACTCGGGATCGCCGCCGGACATGTCGTAGACCCAGCCCTCGATCGCGCGGTCGAGGTCTTGGATGTCGCCCTCTCCGAAGAAGAGGCCGATTTCCTTCGCGGCTGCTTCTGGGGAGTCCGAGCCGTGGATCAGGTTGAAGGAGTTGGAGACACCGAAGTCACCACGGATGGTGCCGGCTTCTGCTTTGGATCCGAAGGTCGCGCCCATCATGGAGCGAGCGATCGCGATGGCGCCGACGCCGCGGACAGCGAGGACGCAGACTGGGGAGGAGGTCATGAATCCGACGAGCCCGTCGTAGAACGGCTTGCCTGCGTGGTCGGCGTAGTGAGTCCCGGCGAGTTCTTTGGAGATGGTCATCATTTTCATCCCGACGATTGCGAGGCCTTTTTCCTCGAAGCGGGTGATGATCTTGCCCATGAGGCCGCGTTGGACTGCGTCTGGCTTGAGGATAATGAGGGTGGTTTCCATTGGATGGCTCCGGTGTATTTCTGTGTGTGGTGGTCGCCGAAGGCTGTTTCCGGCGCGGTTGGAATGATAGCGCGTGCATCGATGGTGTCCAAACCTAGTAGGGCGGATTCACCCCCTCGATTCTCGGCCCAATCTGCTGAAAAACGTTCAGAATCCCGCGCCATCGACACCTGAGACATAACCCATGAAGAATGTCCCGATCACCCCACCGACGAATCCGATCCCGACGCTTGCGAGCCAGACCATGATCGCGAGGAGTCGATGCAATGGAGCAACCGCGCCGTCGCTCCTGATCCCCATCTCCTGTCGCTCGTCGGCGTAGTCGATGAACCATTTGATCAATCCAAGGATCGAAGCGAGCCCCCAGAGCACGAGCTCGATGCTGACTGTTGCATAGAGCAAACCCTCGACATCGACGGGCATGATCCGCGCGAGGACCGCGATGATGACTCCGAGCACTGTGAACACTGCGATCGAGAGCCAGGGGACATGGAGCCAGTAGTGTTTCTTGACCCACACGGACGAGATCAGCTCGTACTGATGCTCCGGCCCGAGCTTCGCAATCCCTACCCCGATCGCGTTTGCGAGGAACACCCCGAACCCCATCACGAAGAGGACAAAAATGAATGGCGCTGGAGAGCTCCCCATGACCCCGACGGTCGCGCCGACGCCGTAAATGAAGAGGACCATGAACCACCCAACGCACGCGGCTTTGAGGGTGTGGGCAAACCCCTCGATGACCGCAGCCCTCTTCTCCTCGCGCTGCTCGCATGCTTTGGACCTGACCAAGCCGCATTCGGGGCAGGTGGTGCCGAGCGTGTTTGGGATGGCATAACCACAGCCGTGACAAGGGACATGGACAAGCTCGGACTGGGTCGTCTCTGGTGGTGCCGGTGGTGATTCCGGTAGTGATGTGGATTCCGTGTCGGTCACGATGAAGATACGATCGGCGGATTCATCGGGTCGGCTCGATCTTTCAATCGCTTCAAATCGAGCAAAAACCGGGCGGATCGGGTATGCTGTACCTTTGGAACTTCAATAGTTTGCCCCGCCAAGGAGGGTGGAATGGCCAAAGGTACGAAACGAACCAAAGCCGACGCTGAGTCGATGGCGTCCAAACAACGCGATATCTCCGTCTCGGAGTTCTTCGCAAAGAACCGGCACCTGCTGGGGTTCGACAATCCACGCAAAGCATTGCTGACCACTGTGAAAGAAGCCGTGGACAACGCGCTCGACGCGTGCGAGGAAGCCGGGATCCTCCCGGAAATCGAAGTCAAAATCGAGGAGATCACTCCCCCACCGCATGCGTCCAAGCCCGGACGCTACATAGTCACCATCACGGACAACGGCCCCGGCATCGTCCGCAAGCAGGTCGAGAACATCTTCGGACGACTCCTATACGGCTCCAAGTTCCATCGACTCAAAATGTCACGCGGACAGCAAGGGATCGGGATCTCCGCCGCGGGTATGTACGGCTTGATGACGACCGGCAAACCCATGGTCATCACCACACGACCAAAGAAGAACAAGCCGGCGCACCATCTCGAACTCGCGATGGACACGACCAAGAACAAACCAGAAGTCACCGTCGATGTCGAGACCGACGACTTCCCCAACAACACGGGGACGCGCGTCGCGATCGAGATGGAAGCAAAGTTCTTCCGAGGCAAGGGCTCGGTCGAGACGTACCTTGAGCAGACCGCGATATCCAACCCCCACTGCTCGATTACTTTCATCCCGCCAGACAAGGCGGGAGAGAACCCTGATCTTGCTGAAGCGAATGATGGCGTCGAAGCCGACGAGCAAGGCATCGTCCGCACGCAAGAGTTCAGCGATCGGATCGTGTATCCGCGCACCGTGGACGAGTTGCCTCCTGAGACTGAAGAGATCAAGCCGCATCCATATGGCGTCGAGCTTGGCACCTTCCTGACGATGCTCAACAAAACCGAAGAAAAACAACTCAGCGGATTCTTCCGCAAAGAGTTCTGTCGAGTCCCGCCATCAACGGTCAAGGAAGTCACAGCCGCCGCGTCCACCAAAGGCAACTCCTATTCCGGGAGCACCTGGGTCAAGACTGTTGAATCCAAGGACGCGGAGAAGATCTACAAAGCATTGCAAGAAGCGAAGCTCCGCGCTCCACCGACGGACTGTCTTTCACCGATCGGTGTCAAGCAGATGCTCGCGGGACTGCTCAAAGGCGTCAAGGCGGAGTTCTACACCGCATCGACGCGCAAGCCGAGCGTGTATCGCGGGAATCCGTTCCAGATCGAAGCCGCGATCGCGTTTGGGGGTGATCTTCCTGGAGATCAGCAGGCACGCGTGATCCGCTACGCGAACCGCGTACCGCTGCTGCATCAGCAGAGCGCGTGCTCATCGTTCAAATCAGTGGTCGAGACCTCATGGAAGAACTACGGCATGCAGCAACCCCGCGGCGGACTCCCCGTCGGGCCGCTTGTGGTGATGATCCATATGGCGAGTGTGTGGGTGCCGTTTACGAGCGAGTCGAAGGACGCGATCGCGGACTACGACGAGATCCGCAAGGAGATGTCACTGGCGCTGCAGGAATGCGGCCGCAAGCTCGGGCAGTACATCCGCAGGCGCCAACGCATGAAACGCGATGCGCAGAAGCGCGATGTCTTCGAGCGGTACATCGGGGAGATCTCCAGAGCGTGCAACTACCTGACTGGTACGGATACGCAGGAGCTCTACGACGCGCTGCTCGCGCAAGCGAAGGCACGTACCGAGATCGCGGATGCGCAGCTCGACGACGAGGGCAAGTTCATCAAGGACGATCAAGGGCGGCTCGCCAAAGCGGACGATGTGATCATCCTCGACAGCGCGATCGGTGATCCGGATGAGTCCGGTTCGGTCGCGGAAGCAAAGCCGGTCGTCAAGAAGAAGCGTGTAAGCAAGACGAGTAAGAAGAAGCGGACGAGCAAGAAGAAGTCATCATCCAAGAAGGCGGCCGCCGGGCTGTTCGGGGGCTAATCCATGGCAAAGAAAGTCACCAAAAAGAAAGTCGTCAAGAAAAAGGTTGCGAAGAAAAAAGTAACCAAGAAGACGACCAAGAAGACCGCGAAGAAAGCTGCGGGCAAGTCCTCCGTCGCTCGCACCAACAAAGCGGGCAAGCGGGATCAGGAGACCTCCGTCAAACTCAGCGCGATGGCGCAGAGCATCGTCACGGCGGTCCACGCGGACAAAGAGCCTGAGATGGATGTCCCGATCCGAGCCGCGTCCAACACGAACTGGAACGCGAAGAAGGGCATCCTCGAGATGGGCGACTCCGTCGGGACGCGGCAGCTCTTCAACCTCGGACAAGCACGCAAGTTCATGCAGACGCTCCTGCACGGCAAGTCCGTCGATGAACTCCTCCAAGCGGACAAGACGCTCTCGCTTCGTGGGATGTTCTACAAGTCACTCCACACGATCGAGGGGACCAAAGAGAAAACCTTCGACGACCAGACCGAATCCGACGGCATCCTTGAAGACCTCGAAGTCTCGCTCGGGTCGCTGCGCGAAGAACTCCATATCTTCGCGAAGAAGCGTGGGACGATGGTCGGGAACATCACGGTCGTTGATAACGGCGACGAGATCAACTGCCGAAAGATGGGGTCAGGCGGGTATGCGATCCCGAGTATCTGTGAGCCTGAGGTCATCCAGTTCAAGGATGTCAAAGCGAAGTTCATCCTCCATGTCGAGAAGGACACGGTCTGGCAGCGCTTCAACGAGGACCGCTTCTGGGAGAAACACAACTGCATCCTCACCGAAGGATCGGGACAACCCACACGCGGCGTGCGGCGCATGCTCCACCGCTTGAACAAAGAGCACGGGCTCCCTGTGTACTGCCTGCTCGATTGCGACCCTTGGGGGCACTACATCTACAGCGTGATCAAGCAGGGATCGATCTCCCTTGCGTTCGAGTCCTCTCGTCTCGCGATCCCAGAAGCGAAGTACCTCGGCATCCGCTCGATCGACTTCGAACGCTGCGACCTCAGTGACGATGTCAAGATCTCACTCAACGACCGCGACATCAAACGCGCCAAACAGATCGCGGCTTACCCATGGTTCGAGAAGAACAAGCAGTGGCAGAAAGAGATCAAGAAAATGCTCTCCAACGGCTTCAAGATGGAAGTGGAATCCTTAATCACCAAGGACATCAGCTACGTCACTGAGGAATACGTCCCCGCACGACTCAAAGCGAAGGATTGGCTCGGATAATCACGTCAATCGATCACGTAACTCAGACCATCGAGAAAGAGGTCTTCAAACACCTCGAGGTCGTCACCTACGAAGACCTGGCCGTTTGGCATGATTTGAATCCTCACAGGTGTGATGTCTGGGTTATTCGCCGCGTTGAATGCTCCGGCGATGAGATTTCTCGTTGCTGACGGACGAAAGCCGGACGGCAACGATACGAGTTGAATGAGCTCGTTCGTGTTCATGGTTGTCTGGACATTCCCGCTCAAATGAACGATGTTGCCCACTCGAGTTGCCTTGAACTCGGATCCGGGGTTGTTAAAGAACGGGAGCATAATCGTTGGCGTTGCTGACTGATCAAAGGCGAGTTGGATCGCTACGTCTGCGTAGTCCGCATGCTGTGCATTGATCGCGCTATTGGCGGAACTCGCAACCAGAGCACTCCCAGCAGTGTCGGCGTGGTTCGCTGAGTTTGAGCTAAACGCGTGCTCCGCATTCTCGGCAAACAATGAGAAGCTCGCTTCATCTGCAAACGCTGATTCATTGCTAAAGATTGCCCGCTGACTGTACCAAGCTCTTGGAGTGTATTGGATTGGCACAATAGTTATGACCTCTAATGTCCCAGTCTCTTTTATCTCCAGCATGAGGTTCTCGAAACTACTCATGAATTCTGGGCTCGACAATGGAATGTCTATCTGGAAACGACCAAACTGATCTGGCGTCACGACCTCCTCAGTCATCGAATGTGTGAACTGTACCTGGTGGAACGAGTACAGCGTAAAGGTTAGCTCGACCGGATTGCTGATCGGTGTGCCGAGCGCATCAGCAAGTACGCCTTGATACACAAAGACTCCCGAAACCGTTCCTTCGACATCCTGCTCACCATCTTGCTTTTGAGTTTGCCTTGCTCGTTCAAGACGAACTTCATTTTGTGTAAGGATCAATGAACTAGAGGTGCGGGGTTGGTTGAGTGACGCCCCAAGGGTAAACGCAAGGATTACCGTTGCGATCATCAGCAAACCTGCGATACTCACACTGATGAATGATTTGTGCACAATCAGACTCCTGTTTCAGATAACAAAGCTATACAGACGAAGCCTGAGCATACCAAATCACGCTTCCGGCACATAGAACGAACTGTCATTTCTGCGAGTATTTCCTAGCCAGTTCCATCGATGTCGGTTTATGCTAGAGACAGCGAACAAAATGTAAGACTCTATAAAGTCACCAATAGACATGCAGTTTAAACTCATCCTGCGCTGCTCGGCTTAGAGTGCTTGTAATCAAGCCGCGAATCTGTTAACCTGATTCATTCCTATTCAGGGGTCTCAGATTGACACTATCCTCGGTTCCAAATCGCACAACGCGCCGTCGTTCTTTGTATGCATTCACGCTCATCGAGCTGTTGGTGGTCATCGCGATCATCGCGATCCTTATCGGGATCTTGCTCCCCGCTCTGGGAAAGGCGCGACAAGGGGCGCAGCGGACTGTCTGCATGTCCAACATGCGTCAGCTTGGTCTTGCTGATTCGCTGTACGCGATGGATTTCAAGGGGCACTCGATGCCCACCGGGAAGTTCATCACGACCAAGGGACCCCGCAACAACCGAGGCGATCTCAACCTCATTAACTGGGCGTACACATTCAACCACCAAGGCACTCGCCGGCGCGGTGCGGGGATTCTGCTCGACTACGTGGACAATGCGACCGAGATCGTCGAGTGCCCCACCAATCAGCGCAAGGACCCCCACGGCATCGAGGAAGACCCCGACACCATCAGACTGCGAAACGTCTACGGCGATGGACAGCTCAACTTCGACTACACCTTCAACGCGCCGGCGCAGGGCGCGAAGGATCAGGTGGACTTTGATGTGTATATGTTCAAGGAAGCCGCGCCTGATGTTGATCAGTATTCCAGTCAGCAGATCGCGGATCTCATGAACGAGGGCAAGGTCGCGCGAATGGAGGGACTCCCCATCATCATCGAAGAGAGCTCGTGGTGGTTTAACAACCATTCCGCACTCGGTTCAACCGACGGCGAATGGGGCAACGTCGATCAATGGACCACACGCCACAACGGCGGGGGCACGACATATTACAAGGATGGACACGTCGGGGTCTTCGTCCCTCCCGAAGGGTTCATCAACGACGATCCCAACGAGTCCTACGGCGACACGGGATTCACCTCATGGGACATCTACGTCCGTGCCAACCGACGCGCCGAGTTCTACCGCCTCTACGACATCGCCGACGCGCAAGAAACCGCGCGAACGGGAGAGAATCCTCGCTTCGGAGCGATCAATCACCCTGAACGGCATCGCTGAGAATCAGCCCCTATTACGCGGAACACAATTTTCAGAGCACTCCCAATGCACGCAAGCTTCTGTGCAATATACGCTTGCGACTTTATTGATCTCGAGTTCACGACTTTGCCGATTCCATACTAGCATATAAGGCAAATCACCTAGATGGGTGATTCATCACCGCTGTGCCATTCTGCGCAGCTCAATTTCGAGGGAGTACACATATGAAGATCAACAAAATCGCAATCGCAGCTGCCGCGGCACTCACTGCACCAGCAATCGCTGGCGGACCGGGCAGCGGGATCGCACTCTTTGACGAGATGATCCCGTTCTTTGGTCCTGGGTCGCTCGACTTCTCAACCCCTGGCATCGGAGATTTCTACGCCGACATGGGGATGACGATCTCAAGCAACGAGACTTTGTGGCTCGGTAACGGCGTCTCACAAGGCGACTTCGGTAACTTCGACGTCGAAGGAACCAACGGCCCCGCATTCCTTTCACTCTGGGAACCTGCCGACGGTGGCTCAGTCACATTCACCTTTGATGGGCCCGTCAACTTCTTGGTTGACCTGATCCACTCTTCACTGGGCGGGACCGAAGACATCATCTGCACCGTCACGACCCTCCGGGACGGCTCGATCGTCGATCACGAAATTATCGTGATCGAACACGTAGCAGATGATCCCGATGGCATCCCATTCTTCCGCCAATGGAACAACGCGGACACCTTCCACTTCCAGCTCGCTCCAAACTCCAAGCGCGCGCTCGCATTTGACTACATCGAGTGGGACCACCTCTCCTGCGGCATCGCGGACCTCAACGACGACGGCTCGCTCAACTTCCTCGATGTCAGCGCGTACCTCGCAGAATACGGAATGGGCTGCAACTAACTTAACCACATCTACTTAAACACAAAGGCGTCCCACTGGGACGCTTTTTCATGCGCACATAGCTATTGAACAGTTGTCTATTTTTGATCCGCGAATCCCGAGTTTCGCTGGTTCTCTCGGTTTTATCGGGCATATTACCAGCCCCGGGACGAGGGAAAGTCCCTAGGGAAATGGGACCCCGGCGACGACCGGGCAGACGTATTGAAAGGATCTATGTTTATGAAAGCAGTTTCACTCCTTGCCGTGATTGGTGCTTGCTCACTAGCCGCGAGCGCTGGGGTCACCCAGGACGTTCTTGTGGACTTCGACGATCAGTTGGGCGGGATTCCACCGATTGAAACCGACGGGACATTCAGCGACCATGTCACGTTCTCGACGAGTGACAACAACATCCTCATGATCTTCGAGGGCGCCGGATTCGTTGGTGGATCGAGCCCCAACATCCTGACTGCGGGGATTTCGACGACCACCGACAACTTCAACGCCGACATCTACATGGACTTCAGCGTCGCGGCGAACAACGTGTCGCTCGACGTCGTCTCCGACAATGACTCAGGTGTGGTCGCGATGCTCGGAGTATTCCACGCCGGCGGGTTCACCGAGCTTGATGTGGTTGGGAACGCCAACTTCACCGACGTCATCCACATGGACCTGAGCAGCTACTTCGACATCACGCGTGTCGAGCTCTTCGGGATCACCGATGAGTTTGGCCTGGGGATCGACAACCTCGCGTTGACCGTCCCTATCCCGACTCCGGCAACGCTCGCTATTCTCGGACTATCAGGACTCGTCACGAGCCGTCGTCGTCGTTGAAGTTGATCAACGAACTCACCTGACCCACGCTTAAAAAATCTACCCACCCAGAGCCCCGAACCCGCCATGGTTGTTCGGGGCTTTCTTGTTTTCATTGATGGAGCCGCCCTTCCCTTATCGCTCGACCATTCTTGCCTAATCGTTACAGACCCACCCCCCACAACCACGCATCTGGGAGACGGATGGTGCTCTTCAATCTGTCTTGTATCTTTGGCACAAGGCGTGGCAGTTCCGCGCCTCACAACTGACTCGCAATGCTCGCGACATCATGCAAAGGACACAATCATGAAGACCGCACAACTCAAAGCAGCACTGATCGTTTGCGCCGGCGTGATCGCCTCGGGCGCTTCTGCAGACATTTATCACTGGGACTGGTCCGCCGATACCGACGGCACCTCGGGACTCAACATGAATGGAGGGGCTTTCGAGTCCATCCACGCTGAGTTTGACACCGATACCAACCGTTTCCTCTGGCAGGTGCTGTTCTCAAACCAGGTCACCGACGGATACACCCTCGCGGTCAACAACGGCCCGAACCCAAAGGGACACGCTGGTGAACTCGCGTTGATCTACTTCGATGCGACCGGAGCGAACGCTCGCGTCTCGGCGTACGCGTACAACGGACAGAACACCATGCTCACCTACCGCGACGGCTCCCCAGCCAGCGGCGAGCAGGCTCCTGACCAGATCTTCGACTACAACGATGCCTCGATCCTCCAGGCATCCGTCACCGACTTCGACGGCAATCGCCAGATGACCCTCGAGCTCGACGCTTCGCTCATCAACGGCCACAATCCCGCATACCCCGGACCTGAGGGTCCAGGAGAATGGACCGGGATCGGATTCGAAGAGCAGCTCGGACTCTGGATGCACCCACTGCGGAACCTCTCGACCTCGTACGACAACGAGAACGGGCTCACCGCATGGAGCGGCTCGCAGGGCTGGTTCGACGGGGCTGGATACTCCACCACCACCGTCCCAGCACCAGGCGCGTTCGCACTCCTGGGCCTCGGCGGGCTTCTTTCGAGCCGTCGCAACCGCAGCTAACGTGTAACTGTCGAACAACCGGTTACCCACTCCCCCGACGCCCCTCGCCTATGCGAGGGGCGTTTTTCTATTCCCACACTACCCGCCACGACAAGACCCAATAAAACCGCCAAATTTGGTTGCAAACACCTGCTTTTGGGGTTCTCTTTCAGTACAGCCCATCTGGAGAGGGCTGTGTTTGACTGATATTTGAGGGACCACCATGCACACCAAAGCCGCTCTGCTCGCACTTTCGCTCATCGCCGCATCCACCCAAGCCCGCGTCATCCACGAGGATTTCCGCGACGATGCCGGAGGACCTGCGTACAACCCTGAACTGACCTTCGATTTCGGGACAGATACCGACTTCACGGGCGGCGGTGACACGCACGATCTGTTCGCCGGCGCCCTCTGGCTCTACTCGGATCTCGTGACCGTCTCCGTCAACACCCTCGCTCCTGACGAGTACATCGAGTCCGTCGAGGTCTCCTGGACCGATTTCTGTGGACTGGGATGCACCATCATCCAAGCGGTCGGCGAGACCACCGATCTGGCGCTCGCAAACACCGTCGTGAGCTCGACCGAGACCCGCAGCATCAGCAGCATGGATCTGGGCGAGAACATCGAGTTTTTCCGCCTCTCGTCCTTCGAGGGTCGAATGAACAAGCTCACCATCAACATCGTCCCGACCCCTTCGGCTCTCGGGATGCTCGGGATGGGTGGTCTGCTGATAGCCCGTCGCCGCCGCTGATACAGCCGCACTGCCTTGCTCTCTTGCTTCAATCCGCATTGTCAAGGCCTCGCCCGACAGTGCGGATTTACTTTTTATCCATATATCGCAGTCTGAACACACCTTTCATGGTCAGCCGCTCGCGTCCGAGCAATGATTGATCTGGGAATCCTGACTACACCTCTGAATCGCACGGAATCAGCTATGTCCAAGAAGTACGACATATCAGCCATCGCCGCTATCGCTCTCATCGCTGCCGCATCGTCCCCCACCCACGCGGGAGTCACCGACGACCGGCCCAACCAAGCGAGCTCTCAGCATCGCTTGTGCATCATGGTCGAGGTGGGCGCTCAGACCGAGTCACTCCAGTACGCTGTGTACACCGATTCACCTGACTTCAACATGGTCCACAGCGAAGCGCTGATCCATCAGTCCGACGAGTACGATGACCACGCGAACGTGACGACCATCGACACAAGCACGCACCTGCTCGAGCGTCCTGATTGCTCACCCACCCAGTTCATGGCTCGCATCGAATTCTGATCGCCCTCAGAATCGCTTCAATCCTCACAACCCGCACCGATTCACATCGCGACTCGCTGGCGAAGGTCAATCGTGTTTTGCACAGTTGATCTATGCAAGCGATCCGCCCATCGAGTTCGTCCCTGTTGACCATTGGTTTGCAGGGGATCAACCGCAGCAACCGAATGTTCGCACAGTCCGCGGAGCGCCTCGCGACGGGCTTGCGGATCAATCGCGGCTCGGACGATCCGTCGGGATTGATCGCTTCGGAGCACTTGGGATCGGACTTGACGAGCTTGCACTCGCAGATGCGATCATTGGAGCGCGAGAACCTGGACCTGAACATCGAGGCTGCAGACGCGAGTATCGAGCGTCAAGCGGAGATCGGGATGGAGCAGCGGAGCAACGAGTCCCGCATCCGCGCGATGGAGGAGCAATCAGTCAACACCGCCGCGGCACGCTCGCAGATCCGCGACACCGATTACGCGGAGGAGGTCTCCAACTCGATCCGCGCTTCGATCCTCAGCGAGGCATCCATGCGAGTCATGCTGATCGGACGCGAGCAGAGCAAGCGGTCGATCGACTTGCTGGGATAGCTTGAAAGGGCAACCTCAGCTTGGGTAGCGTTTCTTGATCGTGCTCACGCTGTGACGGATGAGCTTCTTGAGCGTGGGGATGTGCACGTCGTCGAGCGATTTGATATACAGGCACCCCTTGCCGGTCTTGTACTTCCCGAGCGATTCCATGAGCTCTGGTTTGTCGTCGAATCCCGACAGCACATACAGCGACAACGCCGCGGCTCGGGGTGAGAATCCGGTCAAGCACATATCACCCTCGCGTCCGCTGTCGTAGACGTAGTGGTAGCTCCCGAACCCCACGATCGAAGGCCCCCACATCTTCGGCTCCTCCTTCGTGATCGACGACATGATCTCGATGAGTTTCTGACAGTCGTCGCCGTATTTGGCGGGTGCTTTCTTGAGGAACGCATCAACGGATTTGGTGTTGGCGACGGTCTTGTTGGCTGAAGCTTTCTTTGTGGTCTTCTTTGCGGCTTTCTTCGCTGCTTTCTTGGTGGTCTTCTTGGCGACTTTCTTCTTCGTCGCTTTCTTGGTTGATTTCGTTGTAGTCTTCTTCGCCATGTCGTGCTCCGCTCAAATGAAAGACCCCCGCGAATCCGATCGCGGGGGTCGTTGATTCTTACCGAGTGTACCAGATGCTCAGTCTTCGAGCATCCCGAGCTGCCACATCATGAACATGCGTTGGTCCGCGACGTCGCGGATCCGCAGTTCGAGCGGCTTGCCTCCGCCGTGGCCTGCGTCGCGATCAACCCAGAGCAGGATCGGTTCTTCGTCTTGATCTGAACCTGTCGCGTTTTGCATCAGCGCCGCCATCTTCCGAGCGTGGAGCGGGTGGACTCGCGTGTCATTCTCACCCGCTGTGAACAGCACGGCTGGGTACTTGGTCCCCGGCTTGACGTTCTGATACGGCGAGTATTTTTTGATGTACTCGTATTGCTCTGGGTTTTCCGCGGTGCCGTACTCAGGGACCCAGTAGCGCGCCATCAGGAAGTTCTGGTAACGGACCATGTCCAGCAGCGGGACCGCGCTGATCGCGGCGCTGAAGAGGTCTGGACGCTGCACGACGGTCGCGCCAGTCAGCAGACCGCCGTTAGAACCGCCCGCGATCCCGAGCTTGCTCGGATTGGTGTACCCATTCTCGACGAGCCACTCTCCCGCGGCGATGAAGTCATCGAACACGTTCTGCTTCTGATCGAGCATCCCGGCTTCGTGCCATGCGTTGCCGTACTCGCCGCCGCCGCGGAGGTTCGCGACCGCGTAGACCCCGCCGTTTTCGTACCACGGGAACATGGTTGACGAGAAGTACGGCGTCATCGAGATGTCAAACCCGCCGTAGCCGTAGAGAATCGTTGGGTTGTTACCGTCGAGCTTGAGCCCCTTCTTGTGGACAATGAACATCGAGACCGGGGTGCCGTCTTTCGAGTCGTACCAGACCTGCTTCACTTCGATCTTCGATGGATCGACTGGCACGTCCGGACGCGCCCAGAGCTCACGTTCTCCGCTTGCCAGATCAACGCGGTAGATCGAGCGGGGCATGTTGTAGCTCGAGAAACTCAGGAACGCTTCGGTGCGATCGTCGGAGGTGCTCAATCCACCAGAACCGATGCCGGGGAGTTCGAGATCGCCCTTGGATTTGCCGTTGAAGTCGTACATCGCGATCCGGGTCTTCGCTGAATCGAGGTACTGCACGGAGATTATCCCGCGTGAGAAGTTCACGCCCTCGATCACGAGGTCATCGTTGTGCGGAACGACCGGCTTCCAGTTCTCAAACGCTGGGTTGGTCAGGTCAACAACTGAGACGGTGCCGTTGGGCGCGTCGAAGGAGTGCTGGATGAACATGCGATCGCCGTCGAAGTAGGCGCCTCCGACGCGTCCCATCTTCCCGATCGCCATCGGGACCAGATCGAGTTCACCTGTACGGAACCACTTGGACAGATCCGCGATCCACAGGTCCACACCCGCGGTGCCGGTCCAGTATCCAACGCCCATCCATCGCCCGTCTTCTGAAGGCGAGCCCCAAGGCCCCCAAGTGGTCTTGAGTGCTTCGAGCTGAGCGTCGGTTTTATTGAGGTCGCCGTAGAAGAACTCGATGTCTTTCTGACGGAAGAGCACTTGATCCTGACGATGGTGCGTGCCGAGCTTGTGGAGTTTGGTGACCGACGAGTACGCGTCGTCGAGGTCTTCGAGCGCCGAGTAGAAGAATCCGGATGAATCCGGGAGCCAACCTGAGAGACGAACCTTGCCGGGGATTTCTTCCGCGAGCCACTCTCCGGTATCGACGTCCATGACGTAGAGCGTCGAGTTCTCATCGCCGGCGGTGTACATCCCGAACGCCATCAGCGAGCCGTCGTCGTTGGGAGCTGTCCACGAGATAGTGGTGAGACCGCTCGGATCGACGGTCTGTGGATCTAGCAGGACACGCTCCTCGCCGTCGAGTCCCTCGCGGACGTACCGCACCGCTTGGGGCTGCGCACCCTCGCGACGGGAGTAGAAGTATCGATTCCCGTACGCGCTCGGAGTCCCGATCGAGGGCACTTCCATCAGCTCACGCAATCGGCTCTCAAGCGCCGCGCGTCCCGGAAGGTTGTCGAGCACGGAGCGGGTGTAGCCGTTCTGTCCGTCGGTCCACGAAACGACGTCGTCGGTCAGTCGGCCCATGTTTTCGGGGTCCGAGTTGTCCCCTTCGAGCCAGCGGTATTCGTCAACGACCTGCTCGCCGTGGATGACGTCGGTGACCGGCACGGATTCGGTGGTCGGTGGTCCAGCAAACGCGATGGTCGATCCTGCGATCAGGACGGCCGAGAGTAGGGTTTTCATTGTCTGAGTCTCCAAAAAAGTACTGGCGCATGATACCAGACTCGGCACACAATCGCCTGTTGGTGGTACCCCGATCGGACGCAAAAGGATGCGTACTCAGCTCAGCGAGGGCTGAATTTACTGCACCAAACCCTTGGTCAGACGCATGAACGCGGTCTCGAGATTGACCGGCTCTTCTTGGAAGTGCGTCATCCGCAAGCCGTTGTTGATCAGCACGTTCGGGATGTCGGTGAAGTTCCCGCCCATCCGATCATCAAACTGCGCGTGGATGAGTCGTCCTGATCCACCTCCGCTCGCGGTGCCGTCGCCTTGGACGATCGCGACCTTCTCGATCCCAGGCATGGTCTGCAGCACCTTCGCGGCGTCTTCCAGACGCTCGGCGACTCCGACGTGCACGACATGACCGACCTTCGCTCTGCGAAGGATCTCATCGACTGTGCCGTTAAAGAGCAGCTCGCCCTTCTCGATGATCCCGACGGTATTGCAGAGCTCAGCGAGTTCATGGAGGATGTGCGACGAGATCAGGATCGTCTTGCCCATCTTCTTGAGCTCTTTGAGCAGCTCGCGGATCTCGATGCGTGCTCTCGGATCAAGCCCCGAAGCGGGCTCGTCCATCAGCAGGACCTTTGGATCGTGGAGCAGCACGCGTGCGATGCTCAGTCGCTGCTGCATACCACGCGAGAGCCCGCTCACTTCCGCGGTTTGTTTGTAGGTCAGGTCTGTGAGCTCGAGAACGTCGTTGACGACCTTCTTGCGCTGCGAGCCGTTGATGTTGTACGCGGCGGCGAAGAACTCGAGATACTCATGAACGACCATGTCCTGATACGCGCCCATGAAGTCGGGGACGTATCCGATGAGCGGGCGGATCTGACGATTCTGATAGCCGACGGTCAGTCCCGCGATCTGTGCTTGTCCAGACGATGGCTTGAGCAACGTCGCGAGGACTTTGATGGTCGTGGTCTTTCCCGCGCCGTTGGGACCGATGAAACCGAAGCAATCGCCCTCGTTGATCGTGAGGTTCAGCGAGTTGAGCGCGGTCAGCTCACCGTAGCGTTTGGTCAGGTTGATGGTCTCGATCATTGGCATATCTGCAATCCTAACGCTCAATCACCCGTTGGGTTCTTCTGATTCGCTCTGCTCGGTCTCTGGTTCCAGCACCCCGACATACGAAGGCGGATCGGGCTCGAACGGATAAATCCACGTCACCAGAGTCTTACCCGACGCCGGGACGCGCCGCCCGTTGACAAACACGGGGACTGGAGAGCCGTTCTCGCTCGCTTTGTTCGCGTCAACCTCAAGCACCCCCATCACGATCAGCGTGGGCTGCGTGAACCACATCCCCAGGTCCCAGCCATGGAGTTGTCTGCGATGCGCCAGTCTGTTCCCGACCGCATCAGCGAGCACGCCATAGCGTGGTGGCTGGAGCTGCGAGATCATCCTTCCCGCTTTCAGACGATCCATGACATCGCCGCGAGCGCCTTGGATCGAGAGGGGATCAAACCCGCTCGACATCGCTTCGCGGAAGTAGTCCCCCTTGTCCGCATTGCGATTCTCTTCCGAGAGCTTGGTGTACCCCTCGAGACTAATCACTTCCCCAGGACCCCACCCACCTCCTGGGATCTGAGGCGACCAGGTATTCACACGCGAGATCATCGATGTCCCGAGTCCCTGCCCCTCGCGACGGATCGGTGTCTGTCCAGAAATCACCACGAGCATGACATCGGTCAGCTCTCCGGGAAGGTCGTGCACGATCTCTCCGATCACCGCGGCTCCGTCAAGCTTGAGCTTCGTCTCCTGGAAGCTCTCCGTATCGACCACAGGATGCGGCATCGACCAACTCGACACGCCACCCCAATCGACGCGGAAGTCTTTGACCGTCGCTCTCGTCGGTACGCGGATCGAGTCTGGGGATCGGCTCTCGATCCGGTAGCCCGTGTTGTCTGGGAATCCGGACACGATCGAAGCCGTGGAGGTGCTGGGTTGCCAAGGCGTGATCAGATTCGTCATCGCGCCGGTGGTGAGCACGCCAGACTCCGCGGGATCAACCACTGAGACTTCCGAGGTGCCGTAGCTCGGGAGCATGACACTCATCCATGAGCGGGCGCGCGAGTGGGATTGGCCGTAGACCTGCTCGAGCATGGTCAGGTGCGTGATGTTGACCTTCTTGGGTCGCAGCAGCGAAGCGCCGACCCATGAGAGCGCGGTGAACGCGATGATCAGGATCACAAACCCCACCCACGCGTGCTGACTCTTGTTCTGCTGTTTGAGCAGCGCGAATCCGCCGGGACCCGCGATGAGCCAGTAGAGGATGAAGACGATCAGACCGAAGAACACGCCTTGGATCGCGCGTCCGGTTTTCGCGATCTCTCCCGAGACTTCGGTATCAAACTCCAGCACAGTCCGCGAGCGGACATCAGCGAGGAGCTGGTCAGACATCTCGCTGGGACGCTGGATGTCGCCGCGCATCCCGAGCAGTCGGTGCCACAGTGCTTCGGGTTCCGGGAGACCTAGTCGGCGGAGTCCGCCGTTGCCAAGATCGATCCCGATGACCGTGACCATCCCCGCTCCGACCAATCGACGCACGGCGATGCATTCGCCATCAACGGTCTTGAGCACCGGAACCGCGGTGTTGGGCTCGGCATCGGACGCGGGTTTAAACGTAGTGAGCGTGCCGTTGCTTGGGAGCTCGATGTCAGCAGATTCAGTCAATAGTCTACGGATGCTGTTGTAGTCCACGCCGTCGCGTCGTGTTGGACGCTCGATGTCGGGGAGGATGCTCCTGAGCGGATGGTTCCCGCCGTACCACGGATCGTCCGATGGCGGCATCACCACAATCAGATGCCCACCCTGCTCGACCCAGTTGCGGATCGCGCGGGCGCGCTCTGGTGACAGCGTGGACGGATCATGCTCGCGGAGTGTCGAGCTCCCCCACACCAAGAAGTCCATCGCGACGAGCCCTTGCCAGCGATCGGGGATCGTCAGCGTCGTCAGTCCCGGAGCGACGCGCACGAGCTCGTGTCCAAGCGGTCTCCATGAACGATTGTCCACAGTAGTCGCGTAGTGCTCGATCCCGAGCTGTCGCGTTCCAACGACTCCGGCGATCGCGACCCAAGGATCTTGGAAGATCGGGTTGTACTGCGAGACCGATCCGAGCAATCGTCCCGCTCGATATCCGAGCTGCCCCTCGTCGGCGCCCCCTCGCTCAAGAGCTTCAAACGCGTGGATCTCGAAGCTCGGCTGTCCGAACTGGAACGGGACCCAGCAGTACAACCAGAAGCTCTGAGGGAGTCCCGGATTGGCGCTCACGACTCGGTCGTACTGCGCGTCGTCGCCGTCGGAATCTCGGATGGTGATGCGGAGGATGACCTCACGCTGGGTCGATCCCTGATCGAGCATCTGGACCTGGACGCCCGTCCAGTCTCCAGCTCGGATCATCCCCCCCGCTCCAAGGTTCATGATGGAGAGCTGGACGTCTCCGGTTCCGACGGGCTCCGCGGGCACCTGCGCCGATACTGGATGCACAGCGAGCATCAACAGACCAACCAGACTCAACCAACACATCCAGAACCGCAAAGTTCGCGTCCTCCATACTCAGCCAACTCCGCGGCCGACCCCCTCCCCACCTCTCCCATTGGGAACCGGTGGAAGCCGATTCTACAACTTCAAGGCGAATCTTGCGTGTCCAACCCCTCCGAGAGCAAAGTTTTGTTCAGATTCGTCCGATCATCACTTCAGTATGCTCGATTCAGGCACCATGATTCTGCTCATTTCCCTCCTCGCTTCGGGGATCTGTGCGCTGTGCCTGTATTCCGTCTACGCGAACGTCATCCGTCACGAGACGACCCTGCACGATCTGCGCAATCGCGTGGAACTGCTCTCTAACCAGCAGGCGCTGCACCTCGCAGAAATCTCAGGCGAGCTCCCTCCCGACATCATCGAAGACACCGTCGAGATGGGTGAAGAACTGAGCGGCGATCCCGCTGAGTCCGCTTCGAGCGATATTCCTGATTCACTGAAGGTCGATCAGGCGGCTCAATCCGCTGAGCCCGTGAGCTCTTCGACCAACGCCGCGTGAGCGCGGGCGCCCATCCGGAAACAATCCAGCTCGAACTTCTCATTGGGTGAGTGGACGCGATCGTCCTCGAGTCCGAATCCCATGAAGATGGTCTCCAGACCCACAGTGGTTTTGAGCAGTCCCGCGACTGGGATCGAACCACCCGATTTGATCATCGCGGGTTTGACGCCGCAGCCGCGCTCGATGGCGCGGAACGCTGCTTGCAACGGTTCGGATTCGGTGGCGCAGGTCGCCGGTGCTCCTCCGCCGTGGTTGATGAACTCCCATGTGCATCCCGGAGGCGTGCGGTCTTTGAACCACTGGATCACCGATTCAGCGATCACTTCCGAGTCCTGATCATCGACGAGACGGAACGAGAGCTTGGCGCTCGCTCTGGAAGGGATCACAGTTTTGGCGCCTGGACCTGTGTATCCACCGACGATGCCGTTGATGTCGCAGGTCGGACGCGCCCATTCGCGCTCGATAAACGAGAACCCCTCCTCTCCGATGCTCGCTTCTGGAGGGAGTCCGATCCCTCGCAGCGCCGCTTCTGGATTCACGCCGAGGTTCTTCCACGCATCGCTCTCGGCTTGCGTCAGTTCTCGCACGCCGTCATAAAAATTCGGGATCGTGATCCGGCGTTTGTCGTCCCAGAGCTGATTGAGCACCTTGACCAGCTCGTTGATCGGGTTCGGGACCTTCCCTCCCCAGAGCCCCGAGTGCAGGTCTTGGTCTGGACCGGTGAGGGTGACCTCGAGGTAGGTGAGTCCGCGTACGCCGTAGGTGATCGCTGGTTTCCCGCGTCCCAGCATTCCGGTATCTGAGATCAAGCAGACATCGGTCGCGCCAAGTGTCTCTTTGTGCTGGTCCACGAAGCGTTCAAGGTTCACGGAGCCCGATTCTTCTTCGCCTTCGAGCAGGACGGTATAGCGGACCCCGCCGCCCGGCTTGCCGGTGGTTTCGTACCATCCTCGCATTGCTTCGAGGAACATCATGACCTGTCCCTTGTCGTCGCACGCGCCGCGCGCCACAAGCCGTTCCCCGATCTCGCCCTCTGCGGGTTTGCGGATCGGTTCAAACGGCGCGGATTCCCAGAGCTCGATTGGGTCCGCGGGCTGGACGTCGTAGTGTCCATAGAACAGCACGTGGGGTCCCGAGTAGTCTGCATCTGCGGGAGAGGTCGCAAGGACGATGGGCTGACCCGAACCTTCGGGGTCACCAGTCTGCATGAGCTCGACACTAAACCCAGAATCCTTCAGATGATCCGCGGCCCACTGCGCTGCTTTCGCCGTGTCGGGATCGTGCTTTGGATCGGTCCCGACTGAGGGAATCCGGAGCCAATCGATCATGCGTTCGATGGATTGTTCTTCGTGCTGCTCGAGCCACGAAAGGACTTGTTCTGTAGACATCTCGACATCCCCTACGAAGTACTGTTTGTTCGACAGCATAGACAAAAAAGAACCCGCCGCCCAATTCTGGACGGCGGGATCGTGGATCAATTCAGCACACCTGAAAGATCAGATGCGTGTCATCACCATTAGCGGCGACGACGTGCGGTTGCGAGACCACCGAGGCCGAGGAGCGCGAGAGCACCTGGGGTTGGGAGGTTTGCGTAACCAGCGGTTGCGGATGCTGGGACCTGGTCAAACTCGAGGAATGCGGTGGTCGAGGAACCATCACCAACGCGGTAGAAACCAGCTGGGAGGAAGGTGCCGTCTGGACCAACGACGAGGTCAGGGGTGATTGCCGAAGTGCCGTCGTTTGCAACGTCCATGACGCTGTCGGTGACGAAGACGGACTCAACGATGTCGCCCATACCGTCACGGAGGATCATGGTGTACGAGCTGTTCTCGATGGAGTTTGCACCGAAGGTGATGTCAGCGGTGAAGCTGAGGAACGACTGAGCTTGTGCGTTGGCGAGGGTGAAGTACCCGCCTGCAGCGATGGAGCCAGCCAGTGCGTATGGTGCACCGCCGTCAGCGCCCATGAAGCCGGTGCTGTCGACGTCTGAGTCCCAGAGCTCGATGCTCCAGCCGGTCAGGTCGATCGCGGCGCCAGTGGTGTTGTACAGTTCGATGAACTCGGTGTCCGAGCTTGCGGTCGAGCCGAGGACTTCGTTGATGGTGACGCTTGCGTTGGTTGCCGCGGCGATACCAGCGAGTGCTGCGATAGCAGTTGTGAATTTCATTTCTTTCTCTCCAAAGTTGGAATTGTTTCTCTCTACTCTATTGAACACATAGAGATGAACCATCTGGGATATGGGTGCCGATTGAGAACTGGTCAGGGACTCGGAAACACCCATGCTCCGGTCGGATTCATCGCATAATCATACCATAGATCAGCCCCGAAATGGAGGCAAATCTCACGGAAATAAGCTATTGTTAAGACAAAGTTCCGGGGATATCCGCACCAACCTTCCACCAAACAAAACGCCCTCCGAAACCGGAGGGCGATAGTTATCGGTTCAGTTTGTTTGAATTAGTCCATGCAAAATGGATCAACTACATGAAGCATTTACCATGGCGAGGAAAGCCGAAATATCTTGGAAATCAAATGATCCATCTCCGTTGATATCAGCAGCGGGATCCATCATCCCATAGGCTGACAAGAACGCCGATACATCTAGGAAGTCCAATGAGTAGTCATCGTTAAAATCAGCCACACAAACTTTGTTGTATTCTGCTTGATCAACACTGTCAATGTCTCCATCAAGATCAAAGTCAAGCTCAACAACATAAGAAGAATCACTTACAACTGAGCCCAAAGCCCCAGCATAATCCGCTAGATCACAACAATCAGCTTGGCCGTCATTGTTTGTATCTCCGAAGATACCCGATCCCAGCCCACAGTTAATCAGTTCCTGCAGAATCATTACATCATCATTGTCAATAAGACCGTTGCCATTGACATCAAAATCCTCAAGCGTCCCAGTAGCGGAGTTTCCGACCTGAGCCTGGAGCAAATCGACATCAACTTGCGAGAATCGGCCGTCACCGGACAGGTCGAACTGTGCATCAGTAAAGGCGATTGTGATCATGTTTACCGAGTCACTTGGGCCACAGACATCGATGTCCACAGTTGCAAGGCCGCATGCGGAACCAATCTCAATAAATCCGTTTGGAGTGCGGATTTGAGCAAAACACACACTGTCACAACTCGTGAATGCAACACCAGCAAAAATCTCACGAGGTCCCGTTGTAGGCAAAGTAGACGTGCACGGATCGATCCCTGAATACGTTACTGTGAGGGGACACTGTTCGTTCACGTTAAAATCAACCCGCACTCCAGCCGCTCCACCAACTACACCACCAGATTGATCGTGCGACCCATCTACAGCCCTTATACAACATGGAAAATCAAGATCAACAAGACTGAAAATAGTGCCGCTACTGTGCGAAGACTGTGCAATTGCAGATACGCATCGATAGTTGGGATCAAAGCAGTCGCCGCCTGCACCAGCAAATGCAGAAGTACTACACCCTGATGAATCTACGTCGACATCCGCTGCACATTCAGTGTTACACGGAATGTTTCCTGGCTGTGTGCACCCAGCATATGTCGTAAATGCATGCGCAGATGCAAACGATGTGCTGCTAGTGCACTGCAAGCAAGTATCGTCGTAAGTAATCAAAAAATATGATTCTGGGTAATCAACGCAAGTTCCGGCTGATGCCATTCCTTGCAACGCAGACACTGAAATTAATGCGATCGCATTTCTATACATACTGATCTCCTTTCAAAAATAGATCAGCATGCATATTAATACAAATAGAGGTTATGTGTTGAGCCAGCAAAGTTAATCTAAGACAATAATCAATAGATTTTCTTCACACTTCTGTGACCCTGTGCCGCTTCCATGAAATCAATCGAAGCTTGGGTCGCTTGGTTTCCAGTAAATACAGATCCAGTAGGATACCAAGGGTTTGGATCGCTTTTCGCGTCTTGTTCTGTCAGCGTGCTGACGTGGCCATCCCAGTGAGCTGCATTAATCGATTCGTTATGACGGAAGGAGAGGTTGACATTTGTCGGAGTCGAAACTTCGCTGTTGAATGGGTTGGTACCAAACGCTGTGCTGGTGTCAACAATCGGGTTGGAGTCGATGAAGCTGCCACCCCAGCCCGCATCTGGTGCTCCATCAAAGTCGAGGCCAAGCGTGGTGCTAGCGAAACGAGTCCCATCAGAAAACATGATCTTCCCTGAGGTACTGGTGCCAACCTGAGTTACCTTGTGACGGAAACCGATCGGAGCCCATGCAGAACTCGGCTGGCTGCCAAGTGAGTCGATCAGCCAACGACGAATCCCATATCCAGGGAGCACTTCTGTCGCACGGGACATCCCTGACTTAAAGAAGAACGAGGTCGGAGCAAGGTAGCTCACCTGCTTGAATCCTTCGGTCTCGCTGATCTGGATGAACTCTTCGCTGTCATCATAAGACTGCACACGGAATGGAACACTGAACTCGCCAGCACTCCCGCAACCGAAGTCATTCAGAATACCGCGCATCCGGTCTGGACGAGCTGCGGAAAGGCCAACGGCGTCTCCGATCAGCGGCGAGATCCAGTCCTGTCTCATGACTGGGGTCGTTGGTGTGGTGTTCCCATAGAGGTCATCGGGACCGAGTCTGTCGTCAGCGTTTCCGCCGATCGGGATGAACCCGCCATACGCGAAGCCGCTTGTGTTTGGACCCGTGAAGAAATCCTTGTTGTCGAGCGCGTATTGGAACTGCAGCTGTGCGATGCTGCGCATGTTGGCGCTGCACGCAAGCTTCTGTGCTGAAGCACGCGCACTGCCCAGTGCAGGCAGCAGGATGCCGATCAAAAGCGCGATGATCGCGATCACCACGAGAAGCTCGATAAGCGTGAAACCGCTAGGTCTGGTTTTCGATTTATTCAGCATTTCTTACTCCTCGAAGTTTCCGAAGAACTTCTTCAGTTACTGTCCCGCTTTGAGCGTCCCCAAGACTTTTTCAGATTGAATCTCAACAAGTCCAGTTTGTGCATTCTTTACGATGCTCGGGGTCACCGTCACATCCTCAAGTGTTGGAAGTGCGTGCCCAACAATGTACCAGTCCCCGTTCTCATCTTTCACAACCGGCATGAGCGAGAGCTCTTCAGTGTCCGGATTCCGCTCAGGGAAATACGCGCCGTTGCGTTTCCCAAGTTTGATCCGGTACATGTCACCGCTCGATACATCAACGACGAGGACAGAGTCTGGAAGATCTACCCCTTTTTTGCCGATGTTCTTCCAGAGTGAAAACCCTAGCACCAAGAGCGCTGCGATGATCAGAATGATTTGCCAGGGTTTGATGTCACTCATGCGTCCTGCCTCGTTTCCCGTTGTGGGTGCTCAGTTTTGAGCATTCATTCACTCGCCCCGGCCTGTCGGTTCTCGGGGTCCATATTCTACACACCGCTCCGGGAATCTCCACTTTCCAGTGCGTTAGTCTAACAGAGAATCGAGTCTGGAGTTGCAGCACGCCCGATTCACCCCCCACGATGCGTCATCCTCATCAATACTTCACATCCACGCTCACAGGATAATGATCCGCGGCGTATCCCTCGAAGGTCTCCATATCCCTCCAGTTGACACCCTCTGGACGCGCCGCGGTGCCGTAGACGAACGCTGAATCGGTGTTCATGCGGCTCAGAGCGGCTTTATTAGCGAGAATCAGGTCGATTCGGCGGCCTGATTCATGCGTCGTTGACTCGCTCTTGGAAGCGTGATCCGCGAAGATATCCACAAACCCATCGTTTAGATATGTTTGCACCGATTGAGCATCGACCTCCGCGTTGAAATCACCAAGCAGGACGATCGCTCGATCTGGATTATCCCTGAGGACGTCCTTGATGAGCTTGAGCGTGCCGATCGCTTCGGCTTCTCTCCAGTAGGTGTTGTAGCGCCCTGATTTGTGGTGCATCACAAAGAGGGTGAGGGTCCACGCGTCTGAGCCATTGCTTGCTGGGATCTCAAGATCGACCATCAGCGGCGAGCGACGGAAGTTGATTGGTTCTCCGGCGTACCAGTTCTTTTGTGTGCCGTATTTCTCGGGATGCACTCCTCCGAGCGGCATGTTGGGCCAGTTCTTCACAGAACTGATCGGGAATCGGGAGAGCACGGAGTTCTCGATCCCGCGATCGTTCCCGGCATCGATCGAAACGACGTGCTCGTATCCCATGTCCGCGAGGTAGCTATCGCGGTACTCAAGCAGCGCCGCTTCGGACTCGACCTCCTGGATGCACAGCACATCGGGATTGACCGCACGGATGGCCATCGCGGTCGCGACGAGCTCGTGCTCTGGTTTGGCTTCGTCCGCGTCGTCGTTGCGCCCTGTCAATACGGGATCGTCGTGCGCATCAAAGAGGTTCTCGATGTTGTAGGTCGTGAGGCGGAATGTGTGCTCTGCCTTTGCTGGAGCGTTCTCGAGACCGTACTGACGCATCATCTCGCGTGCTTTCTCGTACTGCTTGACCGCTGCTTCGGAGTTTGGTTGCTCCATCGCATCGGGCTGGACAGCGTGTGAAGCAAGCGTGAGAGCGGAAATCGCGAGTATTTGGGTGAGCCGAGGGACCATGTGCATTCGTATCTCCTAGCGAGTTTGCAGAGGGAGTCTAGGGGGCCTGCTTGCGGTGCGATGCTACCATTGATTCGAGCATTGAAACGCTGTTTCTGCGTGCTTGATGCTTCCAGTTTGTTCCCACGGCAATGTTTACGAGGGATTGTGCACGCGGGATTGTTCGGAGCTTTGAATTGTGAAGATTGTGTTAGTCAATCCAAGAGGCTTCTGCGCCGGCGTCCGGATGGCGATCGATGTTGTCGATCAGGTGCTCGAACTGCTCCCGGATGAGACTATATATGTGTACCACGAGATCGTGCACAATCGTCATGTCGTGGACCGCTTCATCGGCCGCGGGGTCCGATTCGTCGAAACCCTTGATGATGTTCCCGAGGGGAGCATCGTGGTCTTCAGCGCTCACGGGATTCCCCCATCGCTCCGCGATCAAGCCGCGGAAAGAAACCTCACGGCGATCGACGCGACGTGTCCGCTCGTGACCAAGGTGCACTCCCGAGCCGTGCGCTATGCGAGGCAGGGGTACCAGATCCTGCTCATCGGTCACAAGAACCACCAAGAAGTCATAGGCACGATGGGCGAAGCGCCGGGACAGACGCAAGTGGTCGAATCACCAGAGTGCATCGAGCATCTCAAGATCGACGATCCCGACAAACTCGTCTACCTCACGCAAACCACGCTCTCGACCGACGACGCGAAGCTGATCATCGATGCGCTCGTCAAAGCGTTCCCGAATATCAAGGCACCACCGACCGAGGACATCTGCTACGCGACGACGAATCGTCAGCAAGCGGTCCGCTTGGTCGCGCCCCAGTGTGATCTTGTGATCGTTGTGGGTTCTAAGAACTCGTCCAACTCTGTTCGCCTCACAGAAATCGCGCAGACCATGGGGACAAACAGCGTGCTCATCGATGACGCGTCAGAGCTTGATCCGTCGTGGTATCCGACGGGTGATGAGACGATCATGCTCACCGCGGGCGCCAGCGCTCCGGAGGACCTGGTCTCTGAGATCTGCAGACACTTTGTTGAGCAGCACAACGCGACGCTCCATGTCGCGGACATCACTGAGGAATCGGTCGAGTTTGGTCTGCCGCTCACCTTGAAGCGCCTCATGGAAACCCACGGCATCGACCACAAAGATCGACGGATCACCGTCAGCGCCCCCACCATCACCGCGGATGAATACGGCGACACCCCCGTCCCGCTCACGATCTCCGGAGGAGCTTCGTGAAGCATCCGACGCACCATTTTTTCTCGATGAATCCAGAGTCCCTGACGGACTGGTGCTTAGAACGCGGGCTCCCCAAGTTTCGCGCCAAGCAGATCCTCGAATGGGTCTATCTCAAAGGCGTGATCGACCCTATGCAGATGAGCAACCTGTCCAACTCGGATCGGGAGATGCTGAAAAATGAGATGACCTTCCTGAGCGGACCAACAGTCGCGCACCAGCTCGCGACCGACGGCACACAGAAACTGCTCATCGAGTGGAGCGACGACGCGGACTCGTCACCGATCGATTCACGCGAAGCCGCGGTGGATCATGAGTCGCGTTTGCCGATCCTGGGACAGGAGATGCCGTATTCGGACACGACGCGCCAGACGGAGTGCGTCATGATCCCGGCGACGGATTCGGATCGACGGACCGCGTGCATCTCGTCGCAGATCGGATGTCCCGTCGGATGCACGTTCTGCGCCACCGGCATCGGAGGACTGGACGGCAACCTCTCATCGGGACGCATCGTCGAGCAGGTCTGGAGACTCAATCAGCTCCAAGGCGTGGGACGGATCTCCAATGTCGTGTTCATGGGGATGGGAGAGCCGCTCGCGAACTTCAAGCCGGTCGTCGAAGCGGTCCGCACGATCGCGGCTCCGTGGGGACTGGGCATCGGCGCTCGCAAGATCACGATCTCGACTGTCGGGATGCACAAAGCGATCGAGAAACTCGCACATGAGCTCGAACTCCCCGTCACGCTCGCGCTCTCGCTCCATGCACCCAACGATGAGCTGAGAAGAAAGCTGATCCCTTGGGCTGAGTTCACCACGATTAACGAGCTCAAAGCCGCGTGCAAGAAATGGTTTGAGAAGACCGGACGCGAGATTACTCTGGAGTACATCCTGCTCGGCGGGGTCAACGACCAGAGCGACCACGCGTTCGAGCTCGCGAGCGTGTGCAAGGACCTCCGCGCCAATGTGAACCTGATCCGCTACAACGAGGTCGCGGGTCTGCAGTTTGATCGACCGAGTACCGATGACGTTCATCGTTTCCAGCACGTGCTGCGTGAGCAGGGTGTGAACTGCCATATCCGCGCCAGCAGAGGACGAGACATCGCCGCGGCGTGCGGCCAGCTCCGTCACGAGCACGCAGCCAGTTAAATCTTGCTTATGCAAATCACACCCAGCACAACTACACATGATTGGTCGCAGGAGTTTCGTGCGTTCACGACCCAGCATTGGTTGGTCGTCGCAGTGTGTCTGTCGATCATGATCGGTTGGTGCGTGATTGGTCGAGTGCTGCTCGCTCAGGGTACTGACCTTGGGATGATGAGAGAGCGGAAGTTGCGCCATGCTGTGGGCTGGTTCATCATCATCTCGCAGACACTCATTTTCTTCCGCCGATTCACACCAGATCAATGGGACATCGACGACTCGCTCCCGCTCCATATGTGCCGATGGACTGTCTGGATCATTGCCTGGGCGATGCTGACACTCGATCGCAGAGCTCGCGCCCTCACGCTTTTCTGGGGACTGGGTCTGAGCTCGCAGGTCTTTGTCACCCCCTTCCTCAAAGAGGGGCACCGCTCGCTCGGATTCTGGATCTACTGGCTCAACCATCTCCAGATCGTCGGCGTCGCGCTGTACGACGTGGTGGTCCTCGGATACCGTCCCAACTTCAAGGACTTTGTCTTCGCGACCCTCGCGGGGATCGGGTTCGGGGTGCTGGTCTTTGTGCTCAACATCGTCCTCGGGACCAACTACGCGTACCTCGGATCGGGTCAGCATCCCGGCGAATCGGTGATCGATCTGCTCGGACCCTATCCGTGGCGTGCATTCTTCCTCATCCTCGGATGTGCAGTGGTCTTTGTGGCGGTGTACGGATTCTCTGTCGGCGCGATGGCTTTCCGTACCAAGGTGCTCGGGAAACCTCCCCCACGTTTCGTTGGTCCTGATCAATCATCACAACCCAAACCAGAGGGCTGATCGCTACACTGTCTCTCATGGTTCTCTTACTGCTCATGCTGTGCGTAGCCGCGACGCTGATCTCGCTGATCGGGACGTTCGTTGCGCTCAAGGTGAGCACCAAGCTCGGGGCGCTCGATTCGGCGCCGATCGAGGGGCAGATCAAGAACCAGCAGCGTCCGATCCCCAACACAGGAGGCATCGGGATCGCCATGGCGCTCTGGCTCCCGATCCTGATCGGGATGCTGTGCGTGAGCGTCCTCGATGCGTCGAGCTTCACTGGGTTCCTCGAACCGATTCAATCGGTTTGGGTCGATCTTCAGGATCGCATCACGCTCGGATGGGGATTGCTGGGGTGCATCATCCTGCTGCACTTGCTCGGATTAATTGATGATCGACGACCGATGGGGCCGTGGTCCAAACTGATCATCATGCTCATTCCCGCGATGCTCTTCACGGCTTTCTTTGACACACGACTGCTAACCATGCTCGACGCATACGCGGGAGGGACATGGCTCAGTATTGTGCTAACGATCGTCTGGATCGTCGCGATCACCAACGCGATGAACTTCATCGACAACATGGACGGGCTCAGCGCCGGAATCGCCGCGATCGCTGGGGGCTTGTTTCTTGTCGCGGCGATACTGAACGCACAGTGGTTCATCGGTGTTGTACTCGCATTGCTGGTTGGGGGGTGTCTCGGGTTCTTGGTCTTCAACTTCCCTCCTGCCAAAATCTTTATGGGAGACGGCGGCTCGCTCGTCATTGGGTTTGTCCTTGCGATCACAACCGTGCGGACCACCTACATCCCCGAGGACTCCGCAGCGCCGATGTCGGGGAGTTGGTACGCGCTGCTGATGCCGATCGCGGTCCTCGCGGTCCCGCTGTATGACTTCACCAGCGTCACGCTGATCCGAATCTCGCAAGGCAAGAGCCCCTTCGTCGGCGATCTCCAGCACTTCTCCCACCGCTTACGAGATCGTGGGCTCGGGAACCGCGGCACGATTTTGATCATCTACGCGCTGACCGCGTGCTCAGGGATCGCCGGGATCCTGCTGACGCGCGCGAGCGCTTGGGAAGCGGCGCTGCTCGGAACGCAGGTCGTCCTGATCCTCGCAGCGATTGCTCTGTTTGAGTATCGCTCGCCGATCCGATCCAAAGTTGAGTCTCCTGCAGAGAACGACGATGCCTGACGCTGCTGATGCTCCATCTCAGAGTCTTCGCCCCAGATCAACCGTGATCGTCGCGCAGGCATCGATGGCGATGCTGGTGGTACTCGTGCTGATCCGCGCTCTGAGCACGCATGAACCCTTCCCGATGTGGGACTCGGACCCGTTCGAGTTTGAAACCCCGATCGTCGGACTGACCTCAGGATTCGGCGTCCTGCTCAACGCACTGATCATGCTCGCGGGGGTCGTGGTTCTGATCACCACTCCGATCACGACCAGAGCCGATCGATGGATCGGGCCGTCGTTTGGGATCGGGTGTCTGGGACTGTGCGTCCATCTGGTGACCAATCCGCAGACACTCGTCGAGGGGTCCACACTTGGTGCGATGATGACCACGCTCATTGCGTCGCGTGCGTTCATTTCACATCAGACCGAGTGGAACAAGCTCCTCGTCCCGCTCCTGATCGGGGGCGGCGTCTTTCTTGTGCTCTACGGCATCCATCAGGTCTATATCCAGCACCCGCTCACTGTTGAGATGTACGAACAGAACCGCGACGCGTTCCTCAACGCGCGCGGCTGGAGCGACGGCTCGTTCGAGGTCCTCAGCTACGAGCGCCGGCTCCGTCAGCCCGAGCCCACCGGATGGTTCGGGCTTGCCAATGTGTACGCGAGTTTCCTCGCCGCGTTCGGGATCGCGATGCTGATGCTCACGATCTGCTCTCTCAAACGCGCCTGGTGGATCGCCAGTGGTTTGCTCGCGGCGGTTTTCCTTGGTTTGCTCGTGATCTCCAAATCCAAGGGCGCGATCGGAGCCGCGGGCGTAGGGTTCGTGGTGGTCCAGTATGCTCTGGTCCGCAAGCAGGGGAAGCTCTCGCGGATTGGAACGAGCACCATCGGCGCGTCAGTGCTTGTCATGTTGGGTGTCGTGGCGGGCGCGATGCTCGGTCAGCTGTCGCTGCTGTTCAGGGGTCAGTACATGGTCGGGGCGCTGCGTATTTTCGAGCACCACCCGTTGCTTGGTGTTGGGCCGGGACGATTCCAAGACGCGTACATGATCCACAAACCATCGACCAGTCCCGAGGATGTCACCAGCGTGCACAACCTGCTGTTTGATCTGATCGCGCAGCTGGGTTTGGCGGGGATCGCGTGGGTGCTTGTGCTGATCGCTATCCTCGCGAGTGCACGAGTTTCTGCGAAAGAATCCTCTGAGCAATCCAACGACATCCAAAGCACGATCAGCGGGGCGTTGCGACTACGGATCATCGCGTTGATCGCTCTCGTCGCGGGTGTCGGCGCGATCCGATTGCAAGCCGGCGCGATCGATCTGGAGATCATGCTCATCCTGCTCTTTGGGATCGGGCTCTGGATACTCACCGCGGCGCTGCTGAGCATTTTGTGCTCGAGCCGAACGCTTGCGATCTCTATGCTCGGCGCGGCGGTGGTGCTGGTGCTCCACGCGCTGCTTGATCTGACGCCGGTGTGGATTGTCAGCGCCCCGCTCTTCGGTATGTGCGTTGGTGTTGGGTTCAGCACGACGAGTCCGCAACCGCCAACCCCAATCAAGAGCGGCCCTCTCTACAAACTCACCCCAACGCTCGCCGTCCTCGCAATGCTCGGCATCACGGGTCTCGGATCGCTGCGGATGATTCAGCGTGACCAGACGCTCGTGCACGCCGCCGTTCCGGCGCAGCAGATCGCGTCGATCAAAGCGTCCATGAGCATCGGTGAACCGATCCAGAGCATCGCGGACCAACTCTCGCTGCTCGTCGGCATGCGCGTCCCAGCAGACCCAAACGCGATCAACGATGTTCTGCGATCGATCGAGGTCGCGCACAGAGTGCAGGCGTCGGAAGTGCTGCGTTCGATGCCAATGCAGAACGACGCAACCCTCACGATCGCGGCTCTCGAGCACACGATGAAAGCCGCGATGGCGATGGACGCGATCGGACAGCCCGGGAGCGACCAGCTCTGGGACTGGGTCGAGTCCACATCGCTGGAACTGATGAACGAAGCGGAGACCTTCGCGGAGCTCAAATGGGCTGGGGATTCACTGCTGAGCGTCGCCCGGCTCGACACTACGTCTGATCCCTCGGCTGATCCCGCAAAGCTGACTCAGCTGGCGCTCGAATCCTGGATCCAAGCGGACTCACTCAACCCCCACGACCCCAAGCACGCGATCCGGATTATGGATCTTCTGCTCTCGCTGGAACAGTCCGACGAGGCTCGGCTCTGGGCTCAGGAAGCTATGGATCGATCAGCTCGAATGAAGCTCGATCCGCTCAAGATGCTCAGCGACGACGCTCGCGATCGGGCGATGTCACTCCTCGGCCCTCAATAGGGCTCGCTGAGAGGCGATATTTTCCGCGATCCAAGGTCCGAGAATCCGGTATCGGGGCCCGTTTACGCTTGAATATCGTCTTGAGCCCGCTAGGATTAGGCACTTTCTCCGCCGGTATGGGAGAGCGTGGCGATCGCTGCCCTCGACATTCAGAGCGGAGTGTGTTGTGTATTTGGTTCTAAGTGTTTGTCCTCGAGTGTCGAGAGACCAATCGAGCGACCAGCGGAGTCCTGTCGAATGGATGATTCATCCGACCCAGATCCCGACCGAAGAGGGTCATGCAAAGCGGTGCTTCAAACGCACTGAGCATGATTCGATATTGCATTACACAGCATCATCATTGCCGTACCAAAGCATTCAAAAACGTCAAGAGGGATCGGAAAGCTGATCCCGAGTATGGCTCCCGGATTCGTGAGCCGAGTAGTGAATCAGAACCGACCCAAGGAATCGTCAAGAACCGACGTTCACCAAGAGACGACTGTCAAACAGAAGGATTAACACGATGGCCACCGACCTCCAACACATCCGCAACATCGGCGTCTGCGCCCACATCGATGCGGGCAAAACCACCGTCACCGAACGCATCTTGTTCTACACAGGCAAGAGCTACAAAATCGGCGAGGTCCACGAGGGCACCGCGACCATGGACTTCCTCCAGGAAGAACAAGAGCGCGGCATCACCATCCAATCCGCAGCGACCACCTGTCCCTGGACCCACAAGGGTGAAGAGTACAAGATCAACCTGATCGATACTCCGGGTCACGTGGACTTCACCATCGAAGTGGAGCGCTCGCTCCGCGTGCTCGACGGCGCCATCGCCGTGTTCGACGGCAAAGAGGGCGTTGAAGCTCAGTCCGAGACTGTTTGGCGTCAGGCGGATCGCTACAACGTGCCCCGCATGTGCTTCATCAACAAGATGGACAAGATGGGCGCGAACTTCGAGTACTCGTTCGACACCATCAAGAAGCGCCTGGGCGCGAACCCAATCGCGATGCAGATCCCTTGGGGCGAGGGCGACGACCTCGTCGGGATCATCGACCTCCTCGAGATGAAGGCGTACAACTTCGACAAGGAGTCGCAGGGCGCGATCGTCACCGAGATGGACATCCCTGAAGAACTCCAAGAGAAAGCCGAGAAATGGCGCCACGATCTCATCGAGAACGGCGCGGCTCTCGACGACGCCCTCATGGAGCAGTACCTCGAGGACGAGGACTCGATCACCCCTGACCAGATCCGCGCCGCGATCCGCAAGGGCACCATCAACCTCGAGTGCAACCCAGTCTTCTGTGGCTCGGCACTCAAGAACGTCGGTGTCCAGCGCCTGATCGACGCGACCATCGAGTACCTCCCGAATCCTGAGGAAGTCCCAGACACCAAGGGCACCGATCCGAAGGACAAGACCATCGAGATGTCCCGCAAGAACAACGAGAAGGACCCGTTCTCCGCGCTCGTGTTCAAAGTCGTTTCCGACACCCACGGCGACCTCACCTACATGCGTATCTACTCGGGCAAGCTCGTCAAGGGCACTCGTACGCTCAACCCAGGCAACAACAAGCGTGAGATCGCGTCGCGTATCTTCGAGATGCACGCGAAGGATCGTCTCGCACTCGACGAGGTCGGCGCGGGCAACATCGTCGCGGTTGTTGGTATCAAGAACTCGATGACCGGTGACACGCTCTGTGATCCGGACAACCCGATCATCCTCGAGCGCATGGAGTTCCCGCCGCCGGTTATCTCGATGTCGATCGAACCGAAAACCGCGGACGACAAGCGGAAGCTGTCTGAAGCACTCGTGACCATCCGTCGCGAGGACCCATCGTTCCGTTCGGAGTACAACGAAGAGACCGGCCAGACCATCATCGCTGGTATGGGCGAGCTCCACCTTGAGATCATCAAGAACAAGCTCATCCGTGACATGAAGATCGGTGTTGAAGTTGGTCGTCCACGCGTTTCATACCGCGAAGCGATCAAGAAGGCCGCTGATGGCTGCCGTGGTCTGTTCAAGAAGCAGTCCGGTGGGCGCGGTCAGTTCGGTGACTGTACCATCAACATCGAGCCGTTCACCGCTGAGCAAGCGGAAGAAGCAGGTCTGGACTTCACCGACAACGTCGCGTTCGAGAACGCGATCGTCGGTGGTGCGATCCCGAAGGAGTTCATCCCGTCCGTCGAGGTCGGTATCCGTAACACTGCGAAGAGCGGCGTCTCGGCTCCGTTCCCGCTGATCAACATCAAGGTCACGCTGACCGACGGTAAGTACCACGATGTGGACTCCAGTCAGGTCGCGTTCGAGCAAGCAGGCCGTCTCGCACTCCGCGAAGCCGTTTCCGCAGCTGGCTCGGTGCTCCTTGAACCGATCATGAAGGTCGTGATCACGACCCCAGAGGAATACGTCGGTAACGTCACCGGCGACATCTCCTCGCGTCGCGGCATGATCCTCGATACCGAGGACAAAGGCATCATCAAGGAAATCACCGCCGACGTCCCGCTGAGCGAGATGTTCGGATACACCACCGACCTGCGTGGCATGTCCCAGGGTCGTGCGGCCAACTCGATGGAGTTCAAGGAATACCGCGAGATGCCGGGCAACCTGCAGAAGGAAGTGATCGAGGCGGGTGCATAATCCACCGATGATCCGCTGAAAATTCAGCAATAACATTCTCCGGGCGTGCTTGACAGAGCACGCCCGGCGTTCTTTTTCTCAGGGGAAGTCCCCCCTGATGAATCGCGGAATCGAGAAAGCCGACCTAGTGTTAAGACCCGCATTCGTGCGGCACGTTCATCAGACCGCTTCACGCTGACCACAGGAGTCATGCAAATGTCAGATCCGTATAAAGCAGTCCTCCTCTTCGGTATGCCCGGCGCGGGCAAAGGCACGCAGGGAGTACTGCTCGGAAACATCCCAGGCTTCTTCCATATGTCCACCGGAGATATGTTCCGCACGCTCGATCGTCATTCGGAGATCGGGAAGACCTTCGAGTCTTACTCGAGCAAAGGTGAGCTTGTCCCTGACGAGCTCACCGTCCGGATGTGGCAGCAGTACGTCGGCGCACTCACCGTGCTCAGCAAGTACAAGCCCCACTCGGACCTGCTCGTCCTGGACGGCATCCCGCGGACTGTCGAACAAACCAAGGTGATGGCCGAGCACATCGACGTCAAGGGCATTGTCCACCTCGTCGCCAAAGACCCCGAAGAGATGGTCGCGCGTCTGCAAAAACGTGCGATCGAGCAGAAACGCGTGGATGATGCGAAGATCGATGTCATCCGCAATCGTCTCGAGGTGTACGAACGCGAGACACGGCCGGTGCTCGATCAGTTCGACGCGAGTCTCGTCCATGAGGTCAACGCGATCGGCACCCCAGCGGAAGTCCTCGCCGGGATCCTGCAGGTGCTCGCGCCGATCAACGCGTCTATGTGATCGGTCTTCAAAGCGATTCGATGAATATCAAGGCCTATTGAGTTCATCCGCACGCAGCGGGGAGTTGACTACGTCCAGTGACAGGATCTGCGCCACGGTGTTGCCCAGATCACGTGGGGTCCTGAACCCGTATAAAGCCGGAAGCCCGTACGCGTTGTAGTTAACCGGCGGATGGAAGTAGTACGCGAGGGGCGCGAAGAAATGCAACTCGTCGTGGGTCCCGAAGTAGTCCCAACGCTGCTGATAGTTGCTCGGTCCTCTTCCGTTGTCGCGCAGGCGCTGGGTGTCGATCGGGATCCAGAGCACCTGGTCTCTCGCCTCGTCGTAGAGCGCGAACTCGACGAACACGCGGATGCGTTCCTCGCCTTGTCTGTAGTCGCGTGTGTCGTAGCAGATCAGTGTCCGAGCCGGGATCCCCACTGTTCGCAGCACTGATGCGAGGAACACCGATTGGTCATACTCAGAGCCGGCCGGGTCTTGCACGATCTGATCCGCTGAGCGGACGATGAACCCTGACCACGAGGATCGCGGGAATGTCGAGAATCCGCTGACGACCTCGCCGTTGACGACCGCTTGGTCATCGGTGTAGTTGTAATGCAGCGTCGGAGCGTAGATGACCCCGCTGCGTGTGTTTCGGACATATTCGAGGACCTTGCCGGTCATGTATTTGGCGAGCGTGACCGAGTCGATCGACTTTGGGTCGTTGCCTTCGAGCCAACGGTTGACCAGCATGGTGAGCTGGTCCTGTCCGATCAGATCCACGGGCTCAGCGATCGGATCGATCAAAGGCGTCAAAAAACGCTCTGCGTCCGCGGGCCACTGCTCGGGCCAGGGGATTTCTTTGGCAAGTTGCTCGTCAAACACGGTGTCCGCGCTGACGACATGCGTGACTTGGATCGCGTGGATCTGCTCGACGCGATCATCCGCGTCCTGCTTGATCTGGGCCTCCCACCATACATACGGCACCTTCGTGTCCGGGGTGTACAGGGTCTGCGGTTTGAGTTCATAGATCGTGTCATCAGTCCGCAGCGACGACTCGATCTCGGTATTGGGCGACCAGTAATGCCCCCCCGATCGAGCGAGCGGGTAGATCAGTTCGATCTCTTGGAGCGTCCATGAGCCGTTGTAATCGGCGCGGTAGTTCCCGTTGCGATACGTCACCAGCCCCGCTCGCAAGAACAACTGCGACTTGATGTCCCATCTCCAAGGCTCGTTGTGCTTGAGATACGGATTGGGTTTGAGCGGAGACACCGAATCGGGGTGCGCGGAGGTCTGCGAAGACGCGGTCGAACACACACACGCGAGCAAGAGCACGATGATCGCTACTGGACTGATTCGGGAGATGATGGTCATGTCGCTCCAATCGGGTGCTTGAGCCGATGCACACACGCTCAGGGTAACGCATGCGCCGGCTGCTGTACAATACGGAGCCAATTCACTCCGGTTTCGGACGCTCCGCTGAGCACGCGATCTATCATGATCTGGAACAACGACCGATGATAGATCAGGCGTTTGATCCGACCTGTTTCTGCATATCCGCACCGCAAAGGAGCTCCGTAGTGACCACCGCACAATCCACCACCGAGATGACACGCGTTGAAAAAGATTCTATGGGAGAGATGACCGTCCCCGCCGACGTGCTCTACGGCGCCTCCACTCAGCGCGCGGTGCTGAACTTCCCAGTCTCGGGACGTCCTGTTCCCGAGTCCATCATCCGCGCCTTTGCGCTCCTCAAGACTGCTGCCGCCAACGCGAACGCGTCACTCGGAAAGCTCCCAGAAGCAAAGCGAGACAAAATCGTCCAAGCGTGCGCCCAGATCAACGAGGGACTCAAAGACCACGGTGGGATCGAGCGCCACTTCCCGATCGACATCTTCCAGACCGGATCAGGTACATCAACCAACATGAACGTCAACGAGGTTGTCGCGAATCTGGTCTGCCTCTCAAACAACGCCCCGATCGGATCGAGCAAGGACGCGGAATACCTCGCGGGAGATTCAGCGATCCACCCCAACGATCACGTCAACATGGGGCAATCCAGCAACGACACCTTCCCCACCGCGATGCACATCGCGGCAGCGGTTGAGATCAACAATCGACTCCTCCCAGCAGTACGCTCGCTCGCTGAAGCACTCGAGAAGAAAGCGGCAGACTGGGACTCGATCGTCAAGATCGGACGCACCCACCTCCAGGACGCGACCCCGATCCGACTCGGACAAGAGTTCAGCGGCTACGCATCGCAGATGCGCCACGCTGAATGTCGACTCAATCGCGCGCTCAAGACACTCTCGGAACTCGCGATCGGCGGGACCGCGGTCGGCACAGGGATCAACACACACCCAGAGTTCAGCGGGCTCGTCGCGAAAGAACTCTCTGAGAAAACAGGCATCGAGTTCTGCGAAGCACAGAACCACTTCGAAGCACAGCACGCCAAAGACGGCTACGTCGAGGTTTCGGGTTTGCTCAAAACCATCGCCGTGAGTCTGTCCAAAATCGCCAACGACATCCGTTGGTTGGGGTCCGGACCGCGCTGCGGGATCGGTGAGCTCAAGCTCCCAGCGGTCCAACCAGGATCGAGCATCATGCCTGGGAAGGTGAATCCGGTCATCTGCGAAGCGGTCGTAATGGCGAGCTGTCAGGTCATCGGCAACGACGCCGCGGTCACGACCGGCGGTCTTGGGGGCGTCGGATCATTGCTGGACCTCAACGTTGCGATGCCGATGATGGCCGCGAACGTCCTCGACTCGATCCAGCTCCTGACCGGCTCGTGCTCGATGTTCGAAGACAAGCTCGTCAAGGACCTTGAACCCGATCTCAAGCGGTGCGCCGATCTGATCGAGGGCTCGCTCGCGATGTGCACAAGCCTTGTTCCTGTCATCGGTTACGACGCGTCCGCGAAGCTCGCGTACGCCGCGTACGAGCAGGGGAAGACAGTGCGGGAGCTCGCTCTGGAGCAAGGAGAACTCGATGCGGATCGCCTCAATGAGCTCTTGGATCCCGCTTCGATGACCCATCCTTCCGCCTAACAAGCTAGGGACTAATCTGCATGGAATCGGGATTGTTTATCCGGAACCTTGATCAGATTCCAACCGAATAGAACACTGAAACACAGCGATCTCCCCTTTTCGCTGAGCCGTTCGCCGTCGGATGTCCACTGAACCCGAGCATGTGGACTCCCAGAGCAGATAATCCGCATTTCTGGCTCAAAATCGAACCAGAATGCGGTATGATGGTGACAAGACGAATCCCGGATACACGACGACCAGATGGAGTTTTCAATGCAGTCAAACAATGCACCCGGAACCATTTCCAATCCGCTTCTCAAGCGCATGATTCTCGCCGCGATGGGGCTTGCGGTTTCGACGTCAGTCGCTGCACCTGTTGATGCTTCAAAGAGCTCCAACAGCGCTGAGCTGCACGCCGTCCAGTACAAGGGCATGGAGCACAAAGCTGTTCGCGTGCTGACTCCAGCGTCCGCGACGAGTATCGGAGAGGTCAGCAGTCTTGTAGATCCTCACAGTCTGCTCATGCGCAATAAAGTCATCCTCCGAGTCCAAGGCATGGCCAACGCTCGCGCATTGATCAACGCACTCCCCGAGGGACTTGGCGAGGTCGTGCTCGAGGGCAGTCTCGCGGGTCGTACTGATGCGTGGGAACTGACCACTCAAGATGTTCGCTCTGCGATCAAGGTCGCTGAGATCCTCAGCGCTCAAGACTCCGTCAATGCCGCGTTTGTTGACACAGGCCGACTCCCCAACACCGAAGCGATGGCAAGAGCCGCGCAGAAGCATATCGCTCAATCCAGAGCACTCATGCAAGCACGAATCAACAACGGACTTGTTGCTCCTGGCATAGAGCCGGTTGACCAGACTGTGGAGCCAGCGGGTACATCGGATCCAAGTCTTGCCAACTTCTGGCACATGACCAACACGCTCCCTCAGTATCTGAACAAAGACAACAACATCACGCAGAACATCTACGACGTGATGGGCTACACAGGCAACGGCGTGACGGTGGGTATCTCGCGCCCGAGCAACTTAGAACACCTCGACTTTGCACACACCGATATCGACGCGAACTACGACGCGATGCTCACTATGCCGATCGATACCACCCTGTTCCCACCAGATCGTGGTATGACCGCGGTCGCGGGGATCATCGCCGCTGAACGCGACAACGGAGAAGGCGGACACGGCATCGCTCCAGAAGCGCAGTTCGCAACCATGAGCACCGGCACCGACCTCCTGCTCGCCAACATGCTCACCTACGAGATCAACAATCTGGATCTCAAAGTCATCCCGTCCCCAGGTGCGAACGAGTTTGTTTCACCCAGCTTTGCAGCAGGGTACAACGACGGGCGAGGAGCGGACTTCGTAGGCGACTTCTTCAGAAACGCGCTGAGATTTGGCCGCTCAGGCAAAGGATCCATCTTTGTGTTCTCAGGCGGATTCTCGCTGGGCCTTATGCCTCCGTTCCCCGATCCGTATGACAGCGATCGATCCGCATCGGGCGGGCTGGATTTGTCCCAGCACGGCGGCATCGACGAGCTCTTTGTCAGCAAAACTTTGTCGATCATCGATGACGAAGAAGGCGGGTCATTCGACTCCACCCTTCCACTCCTTGGACCACGCTACATCAACGCTCAAACGTACATGTATCCGTTCGCCAATGACCGGCTCACCTTCTTGATCAACGCTGTTGGCGAGGATGGCAACGCAGACATGAACCAGGCGATCGGCCCGGGTGTCTTTGCATCTGTCTACACCGGCACTTCCAATCCCCTCACATCGTTTGACAACACATTTAATCCAGGCGCGCCGGCGCCGCGTGGGATCTTCGCAACGATCCCCGGCAGCGTCCTCGATGAAATTCCTGATGCATCCACAGACTGGACAGTGAACTTCACCCAGTTCGTTGACCTTTCAAACGTGAACCATTCCAGCGCTGCGATCGCCGGCGGGATCATCGCGCTGATGCTCGAAGCGAACCCAAACCTGTCCATCCGCGATATCCAGCACATCCTGTTCGAGTCCATCTTCGATAGCACTCGCGCATCGGACGTGAAGTTCCCGACCTTTGATCCGAGCCGCAGCTACATCTCGCCATTCGCACAAGCTGGCGACCCAACAAACGCAAATGATCCAGCGTTTAACTCGTGGTCGTTCTGGCAGGTAAACGCAGCGCTCCACGAAATGCCGGGTGGCGGAGTTGCTGCTATCCGTCACTCTGACCAGTTCGGGTTTGGTGTGATTGATGCAGAACTCGCGATCTCAAAAGCTGAAACTTGGACCGGCGCTCCAAAGCCGGTCGTGCTTGACACGGGCCTCGTCTCCGAGGACAGCACAGTTGGCGACGAAGAAGAAACACGCGTCCCTCTCGAGATCGTCGACGCGGAGTTCCTTGAGATCAATGAGACCACCACCATCCTTCAAGACGGTGCGAGCCGAGGTGATATCAACCAGATCAACTTCTGTGTCCGGAACAACATCGTCATCGAATCAATCGTGGTTGAGCTCTCTGTAAACGGCAATGGCTTCAATGACATCTTCACGACCCTGACCAGCCCGTACGGCACCGTATCAAATCTGACCTACCCAACCACCAATAACTCGCTTGGTACATCTTTTGACATTGATCTGACTGATGACGAAGCAGAACTCATCTACTCTACAGGTACGGTCGGCAACGACGCGGTGGCCCTTTACCGCCACCCGATCACCACGTTCAAGCACTGGGGTGAACTCTCCGGCGGTACTTGGAGTATTGATTTCTACGACTTCGGTCCTGACGGCGAGAACATTGAAGGCGAAGCATCCACCGACACAGATCCCGCTGTGCCAAACATCCACGGGCTCGGCGTGTTCGGCCTCCCCGGCAGTGCCTTCCGCGAAGAGAAGGAAGTCATCGAGTTCCGCGTGCGGATCTATGGTTACGACGCCGGCGAAGCACCGTTCCTCGGTTGCAACCCGTTCAACACTTCCTGCCCCGCGGACCTCAACGCCGACGGCGTGGTCAATGCGGCAGACTTCAACCTCTTCCTCTCCTGGTACTTCGCGGGTGACGCACGAGCTGACCTGAACAACAACGGGATCATCGACTTCTTCGATATCAGCGCTTACCGCGCCATCTTCCAGCCAGGCTTCTGCACCATCGGAGGCGGCGCCCCACCATTCACCGGTGGCCGTCCTCGCCCAGGCAGCAACAACGCGGGCGACACCAACCCACCGACACGCCCGATCTGATCTGATCAATCGGTCAACAAGCTCACAAAATCAGCCCCCTATCGGGGGCTTTTTTATACTTGATCTGTTCTCTGAAAAACGTGCCGCTCCGCAGCTTATTCAAGCGTGATTAACGTCTCAATGTCTCGCGCCTTCTCGGCTTGGTACCGCAGGGTTAGCTCCTGCCCCCGCTTCCCCTTGACCATGAAGCGGAACGTGCTGTGGTCCTCGCCTGAGATGCCGCGTTCGACCAGCAGCCGCTCCGGACGATGCTCGACCGGATTCAGTGTCCGATCGAACCGATCCGAGAGCGTCCCCGACAGCACCACATCAGCACCCTCGAGGGTCAGCAAATCCGGGAGACCGATGCCGCGCGTTGAAGCGATGCTTAAGCGTGTCGGGATGATTGAGGTGTTCTCGATCTCGACAGTGACCTGCCAGAGCTCGCTCCCGAGGTCCTCGACATCGTGCCACTTGAACGACAGCTCGGGCATGTTCTGAGCGTGGAACATCGTGAACGCGAAGTTTCGATGGCACCCCTCCTCAAGCATGAACGGCGGCGTCACACGCGATGAAAACTTCGTCCCACCTCCGACAAGGATCTTGCCGTGCTCCGGATGCTCGATCTCGCTCCAGTCCGTAAAGGTCTGTCCGAAGAGCATGCGGTCCTGCCAGTGCATGCGCTCAGTCGCTGAGAACGTACGATCTGGATCGGGCATCCGTCTTGCATTGGTCCACAGTTCATTGGTGAAGCTCGTGATCCCGAGCCCCTCGGACAACCAGTTGACCAAACCGCCGTGGACTGTGTACAAATCCGCGTGGATGATCATGTAGTTGTAATACGGCAGCAGGTCCTCACCCGCGTGCCCGAGCTTGTCGTACACCTCGCGGTCACTCGACGGATACAGGTCCTTGAGATAACTCGCGCCGGGACCACGCAGGATCATCCCGCCCGTGTTGTGGTAGCTCTGACCCGCGGCGATGTTTGGATGATCCAGAATGAACTGCGCCACCGCGTTGGTCTCCGGACGATCGAAAGGGAAATCCCCCGCGCCGTACTGGATGTAGTTGGGTTGCCAGTCGCTCGCCCAGTTGCGATTCATGTCGTATCCGCCGGGACCGTCCTCGTTGATGCGACCGTCGCCGTCGTTGTCGATGCCCTCAGATCCGAGCCAGCTCAAAGTGCCTTTGACGCCTTCTGGGACCCGCTCGATGATGCGCGGATCGACCTCGTTGCGTCGGTGCGTGCCGTTGGGGTCGAACTTCCACATCTGCGTGATGTGTCCGTCGCCGTCCAGATCGTCCGGGCCGTCCTCATCGAGCAGCCCGTCGAAGTCGTTATCCGTGGGGCGCTGTCCCGTCCGCGCCGAGTGTGGCGTGTTGGGATTGGCAAACCACTCCGCACGCCCGTCGGGATTCTGCGATGGGAGGAAGTAGAACGCTGTGCGATCCACAAGCTCGGTCAACTGCTCAACCTCGCCGTAGCTCTTGGTGAGGTACCAGATCGAGTACAGCACGGTCTCGGTCGCTTGGATCTCGTTGCCGTGGACGTTGCCGTCGATGTACATCGCTGGTTTATCCGATGCGTCACCGGTCTTTGGGTTGTTCAACGTGATGAGCCAGAGGTCACGTCCCTGCTCGCTCTTTCCGAGCGACTGGACAGTGAGCAGCTCGGGATACGCCTTGACGAGGTCCTTGATGATCTGGGTCATCTCGTCGTAGTCATAGAACCGGTTCCACGAGACATCGACCCTCGACGGGACCTGCTGCTGCGCGTGCGCGAGCGGGGCGCAGAGCCCGGAGACACTCAAAACCGCGGCGACACAAACTGACCGTGTGGTGTGCTTCTTCATTCTTAGCTCCCGACTCTGATGGTGTGATTGCCGAATCTCGGATCCTGGATCTCGATCGTTTCCTTGGACAGGTCATCCGAGCGGATGATCCAGCGATGATCCGATCGCCCGCCGTGCCCGTCGATGCCCCAGACACGCGAGACGCGCTGTCCCGTGATGATGTTGTCCAGCTCCGTCGAGAGCCGAATCACCGAGGGACGCACGGTGCGATTGGTCTGAGAGAACGCGGTGGTCGTCGGGAACTTGCCATCATTGACAATAGAAACCCTGATCTCATACACGCCGTCTGCGAGTTCTTTGATTTCCGGCCCTGAGATCGAAACCTCCGGACGAGCGTCCATTAGCTCGACGACGAACGACGTCAGCCCCTCGGACAGCTCATCGAGCTGATCGGTCGGCGGGTTGATCTTTGCCAATGGCTTGAATCCACCGATCTCGACTGCTCCCAGTGTTGGATGGTCAAAAGGCTCCCAATCTAAGAAGCCGTCGATCCCCTCCTGCTCGAAGTACTCGAGCCACTTCGCGTCTTCGCTCTTCTTCTTTTTCTTTGGTTTCTTGTCTTCGGCTTCTTCAGCATCCGGCTCTTCGTCCTCGACCTGCGGGATGCGTTTGATCTCGATCCCCGCTTGAGCCGCGAACCCCTCGACCATCTCTGGTGTGATCATCGAGATCATCGATTCATCCACCGCCTCGCCTGTTTGCTGTTCGTAGAGCGCCGCGAGCTCGTCGAGTGTCTCCTGACTGATATCCCCGACTCCCGATGGAGTCAGCGTGCTCTCGGGCTCGGCTTCTTTCTCAGCATCAGCGTCTGACTTTTTCTCATCATCCGCACCCTCGAGCGCCGGACGATTCCAAGGCACCGCCGCGAAACTCGCGATCCCGCGCTGAGCGTACAACCACGCATGGAAGCTGCCCGCGATCTCTTCCTTCGCTGCGGACTCGACTCCAGTCGCGTCCTTGTACAGCTCTCCCGCGAGTTTGTACAGGTCCGCGTCGTCGGCGTCGATCGCTTTGGGCGCACGACCAGTGATGTCCTTCGCTTTCGAGTCCGGCGCGTTGACCAGGTTGTCGTGACGACCGAGCGTCAGCGCCATCAGGATGTTGTGATGCTCAAGCACGAATCGCGCGACCGCCTCGGACTCGGGTTCAGACAGCGGATACCTCCCGGCATGCGGCTCATGCTCCGGCCAGCGGTGCATGAAGTTCTGATCAAGGTCTACCCCATCGGAGCCGTCCTCGTTGTACGAGCCGTCCCCATCGTTGTCGAGCCCCTCGCTGTAGAGCGTGAATACCGCTCGCTGATCTTCTTCGTTGTCTGGTTCGATGTTCAAGCGTGGATCATCGGGGTCTTGCAGATGCGTCGGCACATCGTCAAGCGTCGGCTCAAGACGGCGCATCATCGTGATGTATCCGTCGCCGTTGAGATCATCGAAGCTGTCCTCATTCACCGCCCGATCACGATCCTCATCGAGATTCCGCGCATTCCCTGCAATCCCTGATGTCAGCGAGTCCAGATTCGCCGTCGCCCCATCGGGATTCACGCGAGGGATCACATAGATCGTCATATGCTCAAGCAGAGCCGTGTGCTCTGCGAGCAGTGCTTTGGAGATGCGGATCGCTTCTTCAGTCCCCGCGAGATACCGCCCATCGATCCCCGCGACGATCAGGAAACCGGGACGGACGACATCATCGTCCTGACTGAGCGTGATGAGATGGATGGGCTCCCCCTGCAGACTCGATCCGATGCGGCTCAGCGATGCATTGGAACTCGATCCGGCGATTTCTCGGACCACCGAAGCGAGCGCGTCATTGGAGAGGTAGCCGCTGTCCATCGCATCCTGAGCGATCAGGGGTTGACACGCAAAGGGCAGCACAAACGCGGCAGCACGTAAAAAATCAGTATTCACCAGTATGTCCTTGGTCATTGGAATCGAACAAAGAAGACCCACAGCCGATCGGCTGACTCTGAGTGTACCAAGAACTGGTCAGAATGTTTCAGGTATTGAAAGAACACGCGGATCAAAGGTTCTAGGGGAAATCAGTCAATCTGCCGCCTCATATCACCGTATCTCATTAGTAAATCTGGACTTCCCACACACCTCGCCCTAGTGTTCTTCTCACCCAGGAGACTATCGGGATTGCTGGGTACATATTGACGCCGGTTGCATTGCTTTGATCGCCTAGGCGTCAGTGACTTTCCGGTATTCTCGGGAACCCGATCCCCGACTCACTGACCGGAATACGAGAAATACAACACAATGAAGTTTACTGAACTGCGGCTCGCAGAGCCCATCGTTCGCGCGGTTGCCGACAAGGGCTACACCGACGCGACACCTATCCAAGCACAATCCATCCCAGTCGCGATCACCGGAAGAGACATCCTCGGATGCGCCCAGACCGGCACGGGGAAGACCTGCGCCTTCGCACTCCCAATCCTTCACAACCTCTCGAGCAACGAAGGACGAGGCAAGAAAGGTCGTCAGAAGGATCGTCAAGGGAGATCACCACGAGCGTTGGTCCTGTGTCCAACACGCGAGCTCGCGACGCAGATCTTCGAGAGCTTCGTCGCCTACGGGCGGAACCTGCACCTGCGCCATGCTGTGATCTTTGGTGGTGTCAACCAACGCAAGCAGGTCCGCGCCTTGCACGCAGGAGTCGATGTCCTCGTCGCTACTCCGGGTCGCTTGCTGGACCTGATCAATCAGGGACATGTTGACCTGAGCCGAATCGAGACGCTCGTCCTCGACGAAGCGGATCGCATGCTCGATATGGGATTCATCCACGACATCCGCAAGGTGATCGGGATGATCCCAGAAGAACACCAGACGCTGTTCTTCTCGGCGACCGTGTCCAAAGAGATCCGCGCCCTCGCTGATGCGATCCTCCACGATCCGATCACGATCGAGACCGCACCCGAGTCCACCACCGCTGAGCTCATCGCGCAGCGGATCTACTTCGCGGATCGCTCGAACAAAGCGGTCCTGCTGGAGCGGATTTTGTCCGATGAAGAGGTCGGTAGAGCGCTGGTCTTCACCAAGACCAAGCACGGCGCGGACAAGCTCGTCAAGTTCCTCGCCAAGTCCGACATCAGCGCCGAAGCGATCCACGGCAACAAGACCCAGAATACACGCACACGCACCATGCGTCGATTCAAGATCGGGAAGACGCAGGTCCTCGTCGCGACCGATATCGCGTCACGCGGGATCGACGTGGACGAGATCACCCACGTGGTGAACTTCGATATGCCGATCGATCCGGAGACCTATGTCCACCGGATCGGACGCACGGCTCGCGCCGGCGCCAGCGGGATCGCGATCTCGCTGTGCAGCCAGGAAGAGGTCGGCATCTACCGCGCGATCGAGCGTCGGATCAAGATCAAGGTCCCTGTCGCCCAGGACCACGAGGACATCACGATGGACGCTCCGCAACCTCGCGAGCGGACAGCGAAGAAGCAGCACCGCGGCCGCCGAATGCCCGGAGCATCGGATCGCTACTCGTCACCAAAGAGCCCTCACGCCGGCGCCAAGAAGAAGCATCGTGGCAAGTCAAAGACCGGCGGCAAACCATCTGGAAAGCCGACAGGCAAGCCCTCAGCCAAAGCCGCTGGAAAGCCGAGCGGCAAGCGAGTTGGCAAGCCGGCTGGCAAGACTGGCGCGAAGCCCGGACAGAGGCGTGGAAACAGACTTGACGGTACAAAATTCAAAGGCCGCGTCAAGAAATCTTCACTCTCAGCCCCCAGAGGGCGTTCCCGAACCTCTTAAATGATCAACGACCCAGACAGCCGCGCTTTGACGCTCGAGAAGACCTGTACAACTTCTCGATGACAGTCCGTTTCGGAGCGTTCAAGATCGGTTCATGGCTACGATATGGACTTCATGACAAGCCCCCTACCCACAATCATTCAAGGCGGCATGGGAGCTGGTGTTTCCAGCTGGACCCTCGCCAACGCGGTTGCCCGGACCGGGCAGCTCGGTGTGGTCTCGGGCACAGCGCTTGACCTGATCCTCGCTCGCAGATTGCAGGTCGGCGATCCGGGCGGACACGTCCGCAGAGCTCTATCGCACTTCCCGATCCCAGGAGTCGCTCAGCGGATCTTGGATCGCTACTTCGTCGAGGGCGGCAAAGCGGAGAATGTCCCGTTTAAGCCCAAAGCCGTCCCGAGCATGAAGCCCTCAAGACAGCTCGAGGAGTTGCTCGTCGCTTCGAACTTCGTCGAGGTGTACCTCGCGAAAGAAGGACACGACGGCCCGGTTGGGATCAACTACCTCGAAAAAATCCAGGTCCCGAACCTGCCTTCGATCTTCGGCGCGATGCTCGCGGGTGTGTCCTACGTCCTCATGGGTGCCGGCATCCCCAAAGCGATCCCCGGGATCTTGGACAAGCTCGCGGCCAAGGAAGCCGTGGAACTCAAGATCGATGTCCAGGGCGCTCTCGCAGGCGAAGAGTTCGCGACCCGATTCGATCCCGTCGCGTTCTGCGATGGGAATGTCCCCGATGTCCCTCGTCCCGACTTCCTCGCGATCGTCTCCTCCGCTCCGCTCGCGAACATGCTCGCGAAGAAAGCGAGCGGCAAGGTCAACGGGTTCATCATCGAGGGCCCCACCGCCGGCGGACACAACGCGCCTCCACGCGGCAAGATGCAACTGAGCGTCGAGGGCGAACCGATCTACGGCGACCGCGACGTCGCCGACCTCGAAGCGATCCATGCGATCGGTCTCCCGTTCTGGCTCGCGGGTTCCTACGCAGAACCTGAGCGTGTCCAAGAAGCAATCCGCATGGGCGCGACCGGCGTGCAGGTCGGGACCGCGTTCGCGTTCTGCGAAGAGTCAGGACTCGATCAAGCGTTCCGCAAGCAAGGCATCCAGATGAGCATCCAAGGGAAGGCGGCGGTGTTCACCGACCCCGTCGCATCTCCGACTGGATTCCCGTTCAAGGTGCTGCAGATGGACCAGACCCACTCGGATCAGGAGTCCTACGAAGCTCGGAGCAGAATCTGTGATCTTGGGTACCTGCGTCACGCGTACCGCAAAGAGAACGGCAAGGTCGGATGGAGATGCCCGTCTGAACCCGTGGACGATTACCTGAAAAAGGGCGGACTCATCGAGGATACCGTCGGACGCAAGTGCGTCTGCAACGGACTCATGGCCAACATCGATCTCCCGCAGATCCAGCGGGACGGCACGGCTGAGAAACCACTCATCACCTGCGGCGACGACGTCGCGGGAGTCGCGCGTTACCTCAAACCAGACGCGACGAGCTACACAGCGCTCGATGTCATCAACTACCTCCTCGCTGAGCCCAAACCCCAGCCCGTGATCAAGACCAATGCCGCTGCGAATCCGGTTCACTGATACTAGTTCGCTGATCTGGTCCATCCCCTGAGACTTGGTATACTGCACGTTTCACGCTGTTCGTGTTAACTTCTCGAGAGGGCAAGCGATGTCAGAAGAACGAATCCTTTGGGACGCGGATTTTGATCCCAAGATCAAGCACTATTACCTGTGGTCTACATCACTCCTTTTGTGCATCACGATCGTCGGGATCCCGTTAGCGATCGTCTATGTCATCCTCGGGAACTGGCTCATCTCCAAACACATCGCGAACCTCGGATGCACGCTCAACGAGCGGACCCTCGAGATCAAAAAAGGGATCATGAACAAAACCGAGTCCACGATCCCGCTCGAGAAGATCACCGACCTCCAGATGTTTCAGGGACCGATCATGCGTCACTTCGGGTTGCGTGGATTCAAGGTCGAGACCGCTGGTCAGTCCTCAGGTCCCGGCGGGGCGCTCGTCAACATCATCGGGATCGTCAACGCGGTGGACTTCCGCAAAGCCGTGCTGGATCAGCGTGACCAGCTCGCGTCGGGGAGTTCGAGTTCCAAGCAAGCGGCAATCCCCGCGGCTGCTGCCCCCGCTTCTGACACCCAATCCGAGATGCTCAGCGAGATCCGCGACCTGCTGGTCAAGATCGAATCCAAGCTCCCAGATTCACGCGGGGAATGAGCGTTTTCTTGCTCAATTCGGGGTGTTGAACCCCTTTCAGCGTGCTCAAAGTGGGCTATGATCTTCGCTCATTGTCAGGAACCCCAGAGAGGATTCAGCCGTGGCCAACCCGATCACATGCCGACTTGTCACCCCAGAACAACAGCTCCTCAACGAGGAAGTCCTCTACGCATCCGTTCCAGTCTGGGACGGGCTCATGGGTATCCAGCACGGGCGTGCACCGATCGTTGCTCGTCTTGGACTCGGCAAGCTCCGTCTCGACTTCCCAAGCGACGCCGGGGGAGGATCTCGCGAGTTCTTCATCGACGGCGGGTTCATCAAGATGTCGCACAACGAGCTGATTATCCTCGCTGAGCGTGCGATCGCAGCTGAAGCGATCATCGAAACCGAAGCCCGCGCCGAGCTCGCAGAAGCTCAGGCACGCGTGATCCCGGACGACGCGAGCAACCGGATGGAAGCGGTTGAGAAGCTGACTCGTGAGCGCGAAGCCGCGGCTCTCAAGGTCTCGATGGCTCAGACGAGCAAAGCCGTCGGCATCTGATTCCTGATCACAAACTGATCTACCGAAGCCCGCACCTCATGTGCGGGTTTTTTGATAGCGAGATTTAGTGTTCATTTTTTGCAACCCCTCTGAGCGGTCTTTGTACACCCTCCTAGCAGTTCCGCTGTGTCAAACAATCCTTTCCTCTTTCACGCGCAGGAGATTCACCATGTCACGCCGACGCAACGTTCGTCACGCACTCACGATCGCCGCTGTTCTCGCATTCTCTGGAGCCCCCGCCGCGGCGGGTGAAGCCCCGTTCGATCAGCTGACCAAGGACCTCACGAAAGTCGTCTCCGTCACCGATGGGTCGGCCCCGTTCTACGAGCTCTACACCGACAAGGACAACGGCAAGCTCCTCGCGGCGTTCCCAAAGGGATACGACCAGCAGACCATCATGATCGCGTGCACCGTCTCAGGCGGTGATCCGCAATCCGGCGTCATGGGACCCACCCACTACGCCAAGTGGGTCAAGATCGGTGAACAGCTCGCGCTCGTCGCTCCGAACCTCAGCGTACGCACCAACCAGGACAAGCAAGCACAAGACTCCGTGGACGATCTCTACACAGGTCGCGTGCTGCTCTCGCTCCCGATCCTCTCGCACACCCCAGACAAGCGTCCGGTGGTTGATCTGGGATCGCTCGCGACGCGTCACGCGCCGGCGCTCTTTGGTTCGTCAGTCTTCGCGGGCTACGGCCCATCGCTGTACTCGATCAACGGCTCACTCGCACGAGTCACCAGCGTCAAAGCATTCCCTGAGAACGTGATCTTCGAGTACACCGCGCCGCGTCCGAACGGCCAGATCGTTTCGCTCACCTACAACATCTCGAATCTCAAGGGCAGCAGTGATTACAAGCCCCGCAAAGCGGATGCTCGCGTGGGCTACTTCTACAACTGGCATCAGGACTTCGGTGTGACTGGAAACAACGAGATCACCGATCGCTACATCTCCCGCTGGAATATCCAGAAAGCGGATCCTTCGCTCAAGCTCTCGCCACCGAAGCAGCCGTTGGTCTGGTACATCGAGCACACGACCCCAGTGCGTTTCCGCCGCTATGTCCGTGAGGGCATCGAGATGTGGAACGACGCGTTCCGCGAGATCGGCATCGACGGCGCGCTGGAAGTCCGTCAGCAAGACGCCAACACCGGCGCGTTTATGGACATCGATCCGGAAGACGCTCGCTACAACTTCTTCCGCTGGAACGCGTCCTCATTCGGCTACGCGATCGGTCCATCGCGCACGAACCCCTACACCGGAGAGATCCTCGACGCCGACGTGGTCTGGCACCAGGGTCTCACCCGCGCCATCACCTCGATGCTCGGCACCTTCGTTGACGAGATGACCGAGCAAGCGTTCGATCCGGAAACCCTCGCGTTCTTCGCGGACCACCCCAACTGGGACCCGCGCGTGCGTCTTGCTCCACCTGAGACGCGTGAACTCGTCCAGCGGAATCTGGCGCTGGAAGTGGAAACAGTGACCGAGCACGAGCTCGGACACGCGGACCATCCATGGAGCGGCATGTCGAGCAATCACATGAACGCCGCGTGCACGATCGGGAACATGCTCAGCGTGGACATCTCGCTCGCTGACGCGGCTCTCGCGGCTGGGATGATGGGCGACGAGAACACCGATCTGCTCGATGGGATTCCCGAAGAGTTCATGGGAGAGATGATCCGCTACATCTCCGCGCACGAGGTCGGACACTGCATCGGTCTCCAGCACAACATGGCGGCGTCCACCTATCGCACGCTCGCGGATATGAACTCCGAAGACATCGAGGGCGCGACCACCGCTTCGGTGATGGATTACATCGCCGCGAACATCAACCACGAGCTTGGTGAGGTCCAAGGCCCCTACGCGACTCCCGAGGTCGGTCCATACGACCGCTGGGCCGTCGCGTTCGGATACGGCCCCGATTCCGAGGTCGAGGAAGTCCTCAAGAAATCACAGGAGCCGGGACACCTGTTCATCCCGCAGTCCGAGATCACCTTCGGCGCTGATCCGCGTAACGCGACATGGGACAACGGAGCCGACAACATGAAGTTCGCACGCTCGCGCCTCGCGCTGGTCCAGAAACTCCGCGCCGAGCTCGTCTCCGACATCGTTGACGACGGCGAATCCTGGTCCGAGGCACGCAGACGCTTCAACGCGTTCCTCAACACCCACCTCCAGTCCGTGTCCATCGCTTCGACCTACGTGGGTGGTTCTTACATCACCAACGCTCGCAAGGGCGATCCCGGCGCTCCCGCACCGATCACGGACATCCCGGCATCCAAGCAGCGCGACGCGATGAACTTCGTCATCGACAACACCTTCGAAGACGAAGCGTTCGGGATCACCCCTGAGCTCGTCCGCCACCTCGGCAAAGAATACTGGTGGGACCCGCAAGGCATCAACGAGCTCCTCGCCGATCCGTCCGCGACTGTCCACGACCTTGTCGGAGGCATGCAAGCAACAGGACTGACCTTCCTGATGAACCCGACGCGTCTCCGCCGAGTCTACGACAACGAGTTCCGCGCCGATACAGATGACATGTTCACACTCGCTGAGCTGGTCACCACCGTGACCAACCGAGCTTGGAGCGAGTGCTCACCAACCAACGGCTCATCGCGTGATGATATCGCGATCTCCAGCTTCCGCCGGAACCTCCAGCGCGAGCACACGGAACGCTTGATCCAGCTCATGCTCCTCGACGGCGTCTCGTCCCCATCTCTCCGCACCATCGCCACGCTGGCAACCGCCGAGCTTAGTCGGATCAACTCGATGTGCGAGCGTGCTCTGCAGAGAAACCCAGACTCCTACACGACCGCGCACCTCAGCGATATCCGCACTCGGATTAAAAAGGCCATCGACGCGGCGTATGTGATCGAGCGCTAAGACCCGCTTACATTCTGGAACGAGACAGCCGCGGACCGAACTGGTCCGCGGCTTTTTGTATCTATGACACAAAAAACGGCCCGGCACAGTGTGTCATGCCGGGCCGGGAGGAGAAGATCTACGCGAGGCCAATCGCGCAACCCTTAAGGTCTGTCATCACCACGGAGAGCCGGCATGAGGTCCCAATTAGGGTAAATCAGAGATGCTTATCAAATGATCTTGGGACCCCACAGCCGAACTTCCGCAGCCGGTTAAACACCGATGTTTGTGTCCGCTGTGCAGATTCTGCTCAACGAATGCAAACATCTACGGAGATCTGTGCAACGTATAGTCTCTGCTTACATGAAATTAGTAATGAAATATCAAAATCACGGCCAATACAGCCTCGGGACGGTTCGTTCAGGGAGTTCGCCTAGATAGAACGTAAATGGATCAATCCCGGTACTTGCTCGCCACGAGTCGGTGACGACTCG